>JAMPIL010000009.1 GCA_023662725.1 Ruminococcus flavefaciens | reverse complement strand
GTGGCTTTTTCTTGTTATCGGGATAATTTATTTTTCGGGATAAGAACCCTTATCCCGAATTTAGGATAAGGGTTCTATTCAATCTGAAAGTCGTCTTCAGGGTATTATAAAACTACAACCTAAGAGATGGAATTTAAACATAGGCGTAAACAGTGTCGAATTTAAGTTTTCGCTCTCTGAAAAATTTGGATATAAGAGTTCAAAAAGAAAAGATGAACATTTGCAGCTTCCCATTCCTGCATTCAAACTTGGATCTTTAAGTTTAGTTCCTAAAAGAAATGTTACAATTTCCATAAATAAGAATAAAAAATATTGTATTCCTTCCCAAGAGAAATTATTACAAAATATTCGTCGTGGCTTTTCAAAATTTCTACAGAACAATAAAACAATGTTGTTTTCCATTCAAGGTCTTTCTGGAGTCGGAAAAAGTTATCTTTTAGATCAATTTATTAACGATATTAGTTATTCTAATATATTGACTTTTAGATTTGAAATGTCAGAGAATCAAATAAATAATCTAAATAGCTTGGTGTATTGCATTAACTATATCCATTTCCCGTTTCTGCCAGCCAATAGTGTAAATAAGGAATACCTCGATAAATTAAAAGATGTGCAATTTATTTCTCAGCTATATTATGATATTATCTCCTGCAGCCATTCAGCTGAGTCTCTTGGTCGAATGTTTTCAAAATATATTAATGAGGGGATTCAATTATTTCCACCAAAGCTTTATGTAAACCCTCGTTTAATTATTTTTGATAATATACATAAGACAAATGAACTAGTTATCAATACTATATATAGAATTGTGGACGACCTTTTAAACATAAATGCACCATTTATAATTATTCTGTCTGGTCAGCATATTAAACAAAATTCATGCTTTTCAGAATTAACAAAAAAAATGCCAGTGTTTCAGTATGAACTTTGTATCAGTGTATCTGATTGTTTATCATTGCTTCCAAAAGAACAAATAGAACAAGAGGTACTGGAATTACTGCAGTCACAGTTCTTTTTTTCAAACATTTTAGAATTACTTTTTTTCACCGAGTATGTTTTAGATCATGGTGAAGCGATTAATGATTTTAATTCTTTTGCAACACTGTATCATCTGTTTTTTCAGGAAAAAATAATGAATATGTATATTGGTCGTCTTTTCATGGATGCAATACGTGAAGATGAAGCTGCCGAAAAATTATGTAATATGGTTTACTGGAATTCATCGGGCATAGAAGTCCCAAACGAGAGAGAAGGACAAAAGCTACTAAGTTATCATTTAGTAAAGCACGATCCATACACTGGAAGATTAATACCATATCATGATATTTACACAAACTATTATAGGAGGAATTATCCATATAGCGATTTTCTTAATATTTCATTTATAGAACTTCTTGAATGTACCAATCTAAGTGCTTTAAATAAAGCAATAGATAAAATACATCAAGCTTTTAAATTAGGCAAATATGTTTTTGTATATTATTCGCTTGAACCAGTGTATCGTGATACAACATCATCTACTTTTAAAAATACAATAAATGAAACTGAATATTACACTTTGTTTTATGAATACGCACTGTCCTGTACACATTGTAGTATGGACTATTCAGGGAAATATATGTTCAAGCGTATTTATGAAGAAAGTTCTGCATTAAAGTATCCCTCTCCACAAATACGAAAAGTTTTAAATGCAGCATTATGGGAGCTAACAAATAGTACATTTGAATCACTTGACTATAAAGGCGCAAATAACTATGCGAAAGAACTAATTCAAAGCACATCGGATTTAATATCACGTAAAACAATTAGGGAGGAACTCCATAAATGTGTACGATATCATAACGCAAATATAATTATCAGTATGATTAAATCCGAACTTCAAGAGAATGATAGCAATTTGTTTTTTGAGCAAGTATGCAAAGATTTGGTTGATAATCGACTACAGAGTAGATATTACTCATATTGTATCAGATATAGTCTCACCTTAATGCAACGTGAACCAAAGAAAACAATAGATATTATTGAATCGTGCCTTGATTATTATGAACCAAACCAAGAAAGATTAGACAAATATAGCAATAAATATCTTATATGGGCACACTTTTATTTATCATATATGAAAATGATAATTGATAACGATTTATCAGAGGAAGATAACACACTGTTATATATGGAAAAGCTACATAGTCAATATTATAATGATTATAGAAAAACATTATTAGGTATGGCAATGTATTTTTATTATCGAAGAGATGTTAAAAGAGGAGATAGTTTTCTATTATCAGACTTTTATGTAATAAGAAAACGTCGCCCCAGATTACAAGGTTTTTTCCATCTTGCAAGTGCTGCACGAAATGTTGTAACAGGAAACTACGAAAGAGCTATTGAAGAACTTAAGAACGCTTCTCTAATATTTGAAAACATCCCATCTTACAATGACCTAATTCAACATAACATTTATGTCTTACAACATGAATATGAGGATAATTCTAATGATGAAGATAGTTTGATTAATAATCCTATATTAAAGTATTATTTGGGTGGATCACTCGAAAAGGGTATCTATTATTTGGAGATTCGAAGTTGCTGGTAGTTTAATACAATGTTGTGTCATTCATCTGGGGAAATAAGTGTAAACGTAGCTGTTCTGCACTTATATTTTCAATGTACTCATTATAATTAATTACAGAATTTAACGATGAGAAAGTCTTAATCATATATTTTTTGCGCAATTCATCATCAATTATAAATTCAAAGATTTCTCGTATGATGATTCCATAAAAGTGTGTCATCATATTATAATAATTACGCTTGTATTTTTCATAAAGATTTTCTCTAAGAAGAAATTCTCTTATACTAACGCAAAAATTCTCGAAATCGATGATATGTTTATCACTAAACGATTGAATGATTGAGTTGCGTCGTTTATAATGATGATATAATACTCCTGGAACACATATTATCTTTTTAGCCTTAAGAATCGTTTCAACAGAAAAAATCGAATCTTGAAAGAATACTTTTTCTTGGAACCGAACTCCTAAGTTTTCAAGAAAAGTTTTTCTATAGACTTTATTTGTGCAAGGTGGTATTACTTTAATATCAAGTTGATAATTATATGACATAATTTGAAATGCCATTTCGCCATTCATTTCCATAAATTTGTCATATTTGCATTTGTATATTGGTTCATTTAATCTGGTATCATATTCGCGTATTTGTCCGCACATTGCAATATCTGCTTGCGTAGAAGCCAACAAATCTGTTGCTTTTTTATAATAATCTAAATCAACCCAATCATCGCTATCACAAAATCCAATATACTCTCCTTTTGCAATTTCCATTCCTTTATTTCTTGCACCACCAGGGCCTAATTGCTCAGCCAATCGAATATATTTACATCGAGGATCCTGAAGGTACTGTTTAATTAAACATGGTATATTATCATTTGAATAATCATCTACAATTATTATTTCCATATTTGATAGTGTCTGACCCAATAAACAGTCCAGACATTTATAGAAATAACTATCAAAGCTATGTAAAGGTGTTATAATACTGATTAAAATATTCTCCATGATTCTTTAATCCTTTCTTATAAATCAAAACAAGCTATATTCAATACTATATAAAAGGTTATAATTAATAGTTATCACTTATTAAACTTTTTTACTTTAAATATAACACCGAATCCGCAAAATGTCAATTTAATCTGACAAAATTCGTGAATTTCCACAAATTGTCGGAATTTGTCGAACTCCGAAAACTCTGGTATAATAGATGTAAACTGAATCAAATGCTAAGAATAAATTTCTGTTTCATTTGTTCAATTTGACTAAAATGTCAAATTTACCAATACTAAAAATTAAAGGAGTTTTCCATTATGTTTGAATATAAATTGCACATTGATGAATTTCTGAATTATTGCCGTTACCACAAAAAGCTCAGTGAGAAAACGATACGAGCGTATAAAATCGACTTGTCGCAGTACGGAGATTTTTCGAACGAGCTTTCAAAGCAGGCTTTGTGGGACTACATAGAATATCTCAACAAAAAGTACAAGCCCAAAACAGCCAAGCGTAAGCTTGCAACGCTAAAAGCGTTTATTCACTTTCTGCTTTTGCAGGATCTTATCGACTTTAATCCGTTCGATAAATTGGAAACAACGATAAAAGAACCTTTGCTGCTGCCGAAAACCATTCCCCTTGGAGTCATAGCCAAACTGATATCTTTTTCATATCAGCAAATTGTGTTTGCTAAAAGCGATTATCAGATTCGCTGTGCAGTTCGCAATACAGCAATTCTCGAATTGCTTTTCGCCACAGGAGCGAGAGTAGCAGAAATTTGTACTTTGCGTTCAGATAATGTTGATCTGTTAGGAAATTCGGTTAAATTTTACGGTAAAGGTTCCAAAGAACGTATTATACCTATTGAAAACTTTTCGGTACTCAGTATTCTTAAAAAATATCATTCATTATTTGAAAAAGAAATTTCGGACTCGGGATATTTTTTCGTAAACAAGCTAGGCAGAAGAATGACCGAACAGTCTGTACGCAACATGATCAATTCATACTGTCAATTATGCGGAGTAGAAATGCACATAACGCCTCATATGTTCCGACATTCTTTTGCTACTTTTCTTCTTGAAGAAGACGTTGATATCCGTTACATACAGCGAATGTTGGGACATAGTTCAATAACTACAACTCAGATTTATACGCATGTTACGTCTGCAAAACAAAAAGAGATACTTAAAACAAAACATCCAAGAAACAAACTGAATATTGGTTAGGAGGAGATACTATAGCTTTATCTCAAATAATCGTCACAAGCCGCTATCTGAAAAGCGGTACACAGAAAAGTAAAAACAAGCGCAGAAATTACACAAAGTACATCGCAATCCGTGAAACAGTTGAAGTTCGTGACCAAAACGCTATTGCCAAAAATGATAACGCTACCAAAAATCAGCAAGAACTTCTTCGTGATTTGCTTTCGGATTTTCCCGAATCTAAAAAATATTTGGAATATGAGGACTACATCGCTGATCCTACGGTAGAAAATGCATGTGAATTGATTTCAACAATCATTGAGCGCAATGCTGATGTCATTGGCAACCGTCAGAATTTTGTCGGCTACATGGCTATGCGTCCGGGAGTTCAGAAAAGAGGATCTCATGGTCTTTTCAATGAAAAAGATGAACTGATCATTCTTGACAGAGTAGCTAACGAAATAGCAAATCACAAGGGCAACGTATGGTCACACGTTGTTTCGCTTCGTCGTGAGGACGCTGTCCGTCTAGGTTATGATAATTCGGAAGTGTGGCGTGACCTTGTGAAAAGACATATTTCCGATATTGCAAAAGCGCAGCGTATTCCGCTATGCAATCTGAAATGGTATGCCGCATTCCATGACACGACTCATCATCCGCATATTCATTTGCTTGTGTATGGGGCAAATCCGAAGCAGGGATTTTTGACACGGGAGGGCATAGATAAAATTCGTTCCGTATTTGCAAACGATATATTTCATGATGATCTGCAGTCCATATATCAGGAACAGACGTTAAGCCGTGACGAATTGAAAGCTGTATCAAAAACAGAGTTTCAAAGCATTGTCAAAAAAGTTCAGCAAGGCGATTTTGAAAATCCGCAGCTTGAAAATCTTATCCGCAAACTATATTTTCAGTTACAAAGTGTCAAAGGCAAAAAAGTCTATGGATATCTTTTGCCGGAGGTCAAAGAAACAGTCAACAGCATTTTTTCGGAACTTGCAAAAGACGATAATATCCGTCAGCTTTATGAAAAATGGTGCAGCTTGGAGCTTTTAAAATACAAGACCTATACGCAAAAGGAAAAAGAACTGCCGCCATTGGTTGACAACAAAGTTTTTAAACCTGTGCGGAATATGATAATCAGAACTGTACTTGATATGCGCGATCCTGTCGTTGATGCAGAAATGGACGAACCCGAACCAACAGAACAATTTGAGAATGATGACTTTTATGTTGATATTTCTCCGCAGTTCGATGAATCTGAGCAATCCGAAAATGGTAACGTGACATTTTCAGATAACGATGATCTGACAGCCAAGGATTTCACTTGGAGTAATGCGATAACAGTTGATGTTGATAATGCACCCAAAAGCAAATACTACCTCAAATGGAGTAAAACATACAAAGAAGCCTGCAAACTGATTTACAACAAGCAATCAAAGCTTGAAGATTTTCAAAAAGCAGAACAGCTTTTGCTTACCGAATCAGAGTCAGGCAACGTTCTTGCCATTCACGATCTAGGAAAGCTGTATTCTACTGAAAAGCTTGGCGCAAAAGACGAAGAAAAATCATTTGCATTCTACAAAGAGGCATTGCAGGGCTTTATGGAGATCGAACCGGATGCTGACTATATGTTTCCATACGAGCCTAAATACAAGGGACAGGTTATGAAACCCGTGGATATGCGCTCTTACGTTTGGTATCGCATTGGTAAAATGCATTGCTATGGGGTAGGAACGGAACAAGATTATAAACAGGCTTTTACTTGGTTCTTGAAATCAGCTCAGGAGGGCAACAAATTTGCACAGTACAGCCTTGCTAATCTATACTATTACGGCAACGGTGTGGAAAAAGACTTGTCGCAGGCATTTTTGTGGAATCAGAAATCTTCTTCGCAGGGGCAGCCTTATGCTTCCTATGCCGTTGCGCAGATGTACGATAACGGCGAATATGTAAGTCAAATTGAAGAAACCGCACAGAGATATTTCAAGGTCGCATTATCAGGTTTTCTTGAACTCGAAAGCAAGGATCAGGCGGACGATAACCTATATTACAAACTGGGCGCTATGTTTAAAAATGGACTTGGAACCGACAGCGATATGGATACGGCAATTGATTACTTTAAACGTTCCGCTGAGATGAATAACAAGAATGGTCTATATGAGTACGGCAAGGCTCTATTGCTTGGCGAGCATATTCCAAAAGATAAGAAGGAAGCGGTAAAACTGCTGGAAAAAGCTATTAAGCTTGAAAACACCAATGCAAAGCGATTTCTTGCACTTGAATATATTTCAGGCGAACACTTGGATCAGGACATTGAAAAAGGGCTTTCTATGCTGACTGAGTGCGTTGACAGCGGAGATACTTTTGCCTGTTACAAGCTCGGCAAGATATATTTCAAGGGTGAAATTGTTTTGCAGGACTTAGAGAAAGCTGAGAAATACTTGCTGTCAGCTGAGAATAACGAATTCACGCAATATGCTCTTGGCAAACTTTATTTGCAGGAAGAAAAGTATGATATTCAAAAGGCTGTCGATTACTTTGAAAAGTCCGCTGACAGAAACAATTGGTCAAGCTATCGGCTTGGTAGGCTTTATCTTTTCGGAGCAGAGGAACTTGAAAAAGATAAGAAAAAGGCTGTGGAGTGGCTTACAAAGTCCGCAAACGACGGAAGTGAATATGCACAGAACATACTTGATGATATAGATAATTTTGAAAGTCAAACGCTGAAAAATACGGTGCTTAGTCTGTTCGCAAATCTCAGCAAGTGTATTAAAGATGATTATACGCAGAAATATAAGTCGGTCAGACGGACAGTTGACAGCAGACTGCGGAGAATGATAAGTCAGAAGAAACAGTCGCTTGGTATTAAGGACGAGCAGTCACAGAATTATGAGCAATCATACTGATCGTACACATTACCGCTTCGCCTCCACGAACCATCTGGGTTCTTCATAAAACAAGTAGGACTCCTGATTAAGTATCCTGCAAGTATACCGCATACCGATGCCGCCTGCTTTTAAGCTTGCGGCTCTTCTTTTGTCAACTACCTTGTCGATCTCGTAAATTGTTCCGTCCTCCCAAGTTACAGAAAGCGGAGTGATATTTCCTTCCGTATCAAATTTAGCCGTAACCTCAACATAAACCTTTCGCACCATAAAATCACCCTTTTTAAAGCAATAAAATAGGCTTTAAGTAAACTGATATGAAATAATATTTTACACAAATAGTCATTTCGTGCCGATTTTTGGTGCGTTTGTCCGATGTGGATTGAAAAAAAGTGCCAAAAATACAATAATGTAAGTTGTATCTTACAATTTTATAAAAATAACGGAGGGTGTATAAATGGATAATAATGGTGCGTTAACTTCAGCGAATAAGAAAAAGATAGTTTTTAAGGTTAAGAAAATAATATCGTTGTTAATTGCCAGCATATTTATTTTCAATATCTTTATTTCTGTGGGAATAATTGCTTCCGCAGCACAAGGCTTAACAGAAAATTATTTTAACGAAAGTGAAAACAGAATTCTGAATATTACAGCTGACACGGAATTAAAAGAAAATATTTATGATATTGAATCCCTGAATATCAGTGCTAATAATCTCAATCTAAACGGGTTTACACTTCATGTAACCGGAGACGTAACAATTAACGGAAGCGGAACGCTGGAATTAAACGGTGGGACATTAATTGTAGATGGAAATTTTACTTATGCTTCATATAACACAACAATTTTGAATGACGGTAAAGTATATTTAAAAGGAAACTTTACAAATGATTGGAATTCAGGAAGCGATCATTTTAAAGCTGATGATGGAAATACTTTTATTCTTTGCGGAGACAATAAGCAGACAGTTTATTTTTACAGTACCGGTTCATATTTTGGAAGTCTTGAAATAACGAACACATCAAGTGAGGGTGTATATTTTAAAACTAATACAAAAGTTATTGGAAATGCAAGGAATAAACAAACGATATTATCAGGAACAACAATAACATTTGCATTTAATGATGATATGGCGCTTGTCAGTCCATGGAATGGAGATGCAATTTTTACTAATGGATGCACTTTAACAGAAGATACTGAAATCCTAGGAAATCTTAACCTGACTGGAGGATTGCTCGATTTAGATGGCAATAAGCTTCATGTAGCTGGAGACTTGACAATAAGTGGAAATGGGATTTTTGAATTAGGGAACGGAACATTAATTGTAGATGGAAACTTTACTTATGCTTCATACAACACAACGACCTTAAATGATGGTAAAGTATATTTAAAAGGAAACTTTACAAATGATTGGAACTCAGGAAGCGATCATTTTAAAGCTAATGATGGAAATACTTTTATTTTTTGCGGTGATAAAGAACAGACTGTTTATTTTTATAGTACCAGTTCATATTTCGGCAGTCTCGAAATAGCGAACACATCAAGCGAGGGTGTATATTTTAAAACTAATACAAAAGTTATTGGAAACGCCAAAAATAAACAAACTATTCTTTCAGGAACAACAATAACATTTGAATTTAATGATGGGATGGCTCTTGCCAGTCCATGGAATGGAGACGCTTTTTTTACTAATGGATGTACTTTAACAAAAGATACAGAAATAGAAGGAAATCTTAACTTGACCGGAGGTTTGCTTGACTTAAATGGCAATGAAATGCATATAACAGGAGATATAACAATAAGCGGAAGCGGAACATTGGATTTAAGTGGAGGAACACTGATTGTAGACGGAAATATGACTTATTCTTCGTATGAAACAACAATTTTAAATGATGGTAAAGTATATTTAAAAGGAAACTTTACAAATGATTGGAACTCAGGAAGCGATCATTTTCAAGCAAAAGAAGGAAATACATTTGTACTTTGTGGAGATGATAAGCAAACAATTTCTTTTGATAGTACATATTCATATTTTGGAAGCCTTGAAATTACAAATACATCAAGCGAGGGTGTATATTTTAAAACTAATACTAAAGTTATAGGAAATGCAAAGAATAAACAAACTATTCTTTCAGGAACAACAATAACGTTTGCATTTAAAGAAGGAATGACTATTTCAAGTCCATGGAATGGAGACACAATATTTACGAATGGGTGCACTTTAACAGAGGATACTGAAATAGTAGGAAATCTTAATTTGATTGGAGGCTTGCTTGACTTAAATGGCAATGAAATGCATATAACCGGAGATGTAACGATTAACGGAAGCGGAACACTGGAATTAAATGGCGGAACATTAATTGTGGATGGAAACTTTAAATATAATTCAACTAAAATAACAACTTTGAATGATGGTAAAATTTATTTAAAAGGTGATTTTACTCAGAAATATAGTGCGGGAAGCGATCATTTTCAAGCAAAAGAAGGAAATACATTTGTACTTTGTGGAGATGATAAGCAAACAATTTCTTTTGATAGTACATATTCATATTTTGGAAGCCTTGAAATTACAAATATATCAAGTGAGGGTGTATATTTTAAGAATGAAACAAAAGTTGTTGGAAAGGCTACAAATTATAAAGAAATATCAGGAACAACAATAACATTTTCAAACTCTGCGATTTTAAACGGATCATGGAATGGAAATGCATATTTTTATGAAGGAAATACTTTAACAGAGGATACTGAAATAGTAGGAAATCTTAATTTGACCGGAGGTTTGCTTGACTTAAATGGCAATGAACTCCATATAACAGGAGATTTAATAATAGACGGAAGCGGAACACTGGAATTAAATGGCGGAACATTAATTGTGGATGGAAACTTTAAATATAATTCAACTAAAATAACAACTTTGAATGATGGTAAAATTTATTTAAAAGGTGATTTTACTCAGAAATATAGTGCGGGAAGCGATCATTTTCAAGCAAAAGAAGGAAATACATTTGTACTTTGTGGAGATGATAAGCAAACAATTTCTTTTGATAGTACATATTCATACATTTTAAATATACATCAGTACAACGATAATGTAGTATATGAAAATCAAAATGTAAATAGTACGATAACAATTGGTGAACCCAGTACTCCTGATGCACCGGAAAATTTAACTTACAAAAATATTGGTACAAATTTTATTGAACTTATCTGGGAATCTCCGAATAAAAACAACGATATTTGTGCTTATAATATTTACCGGAATAATGAATTAATTGCGTCTACTGCTATTACTTCGTTTACAGATTATAACCTAAAGCCAAATACAAAATACACATATTATGTTATAGCAATTGATTGTATGGGCAATAAGTCAGGCGAAAGTAAGCATCAGACATTTAATACTGATAAGGATACAACTTCTCCTAAAACTCCTCAAAATTTACGAATAGAATCGTATACTTCAAGTTCTGTAACCTTAAAATGGACGTCTGTAAATGATGAAACCGGTTCGGTAAAATATGAAATATACCTTGATAATTCTTTATTGGGGATTACTGCAGATACAGGTTATACGATATCAAATATTATTTCAGGAGATCACAAGTTAAAAATCAGAGCAATTGATGAAGCTGGTAATGCTTCAAATTTCAGCGGAAGCGTTAATTATGACAATTTATCTCCAACAGTTCCAATGTCACTGCAATTTGATAAGGTTACTATGAAAACAGTTGAAATTACATGGGATGCATCTACTGATAATAATGCTGTTTCAGGGTATGAAATTTATCGTGATGGCAAATGTATTGGCAAATCAACAATAACAAAATTTGTTGATACAACTCTTGAACCGGGAACAAAATATCAATATTACGTTAAGGCGTATGACAAATCCAATAACTTTTCCGATAAAAGCAAAACAATTGTTGTAGAAACTCCTGAAGATTCTACTGCACCAACCGTTCCATCAGGTATTCGTATCAGCGATAAAACAAAAGACAGCGTTACTATTGTCTGGAATGCATCTAAAGACGATATTAAAGTAAAAGGATACTATATTTATAGGGATAATCAATATCTCTCGACTGTAAACGATACAAGCTTTAAAGATACAGGTCTGATTGAAGGAGATTATACATATTTTGTCAAAGCATTTGATGACAATGATAATATTTCATCAGCAAGCAGTACTGTGACTTTTGACAATAAAGCTCCTGAAAAACCGATGATAAATGAAATCTCATCAAGCGAAAAATCCGTATATTTATCATGGAGTTCGAATGATAATATTGGTATCAGCTATTATACTGTTACAGTAAACTGGTTAGAAAACGGCGAGGAAAAAAGCCGCAGCATTAAGATAAACAGCAGAAATAACGAATCGTCGTATACAGATAATTCTGTTGCCTATTTAGGAGAATACACATATTATTTAACTGCGACTGACAGAGCAGGAAATACATCAGAAGCAAGCGCTTTGTGTTCTATAACGGTCAACGCAGATACAATAGCACCTAATGTAGTCTCAATTTTGCCAACACAGAAGTATTTTTCTAAGTATATTCCGTTAACGGTTACAGCCTCAGATAATTTCTCAGTAACCGAATTGACTATAGAATACTCATTTGATAATAAAAAATGGAATAGTGTTGTTACACTGACAAAAGAAAATGGAGCACGTTCTGAAAATTTCCTGTATAACTTTGATGTTACGGATTTACCGGACGGGGTGGTTTATTTCAGAGCCAAAGCTAAGGATTTTTACGGCAATGAGAGTGACATAGATAAATCCCCAATTTCAGTAGTGTACATCTTAAATAATCCGCCGTCAAAACCCGGAAAAATTACGCTTAATGTTAACGATAATAGTGCAGGATTAATTTTTGCTCAGCCAGAAGAAGGTACAAGATTTGCATATTTTAATATATATCGTTCTGAAAATGGCGGAGATTTTATAAAAATAAGGGAAAAGTACGGATACATTGATTACACGGACACAACCATAGAGCTTGGAATTGAGTATAAGTATGCCGTAAGTATAGTTGATACTGCGGGAAATGAGAGCGAATTATCTGATCCGGTAACTATGATTCTTCCCGATGATACAGTAAAACCTCAGATTTTAAGTATTAGTCCGCAATTTACAGATAATCCAAAGATATGTGTAAATCAAAACGTGTCTATTTCGTGTTATGATAATTTCAAACTCGGAAATATTGAAGTGGCATTGAAAAATACGGATATAGATGCGGATTATGGCGTTATACACTCAGAACAGATCGGCTCGAACCACAAGGTAGTAAATTTTGCTATAAATACTAAGGATCTAATTGACGGAAACTATGCTTTATCAATTAAATTGACTGATTCCAGTGGCAATTACTGTAATGATATATATGAATTTAAATATTCCAACTCGACTTTAACAGCTCCAATTCTAACAGCAACAGGAGAAGGATATAGAAATGTTCTTAAATGGAGCGCAGAAGAAAACGAGACAATCGCAGGCTTCAGGATTTATCGCAAGAATCGTAAGTCAGAAAACTTTTCAGTTATTGCCCGTATATCCAAAACTAACAAAAGTTATCAGGATAACGACCTTAATCCGGGACAGGAGTATTTTTATAAAATAGAAGCTGTTGATATTTATGGTCATGATATTTCAAGCAGTATTGTTTCTGCCATACCAACATTTGATGATGATATAAATCCGATTGCAGATGTAGGTTATAGCCGTGCAGCTATCTGTTCGAAGTCCATTACATTTGACGCTTCAAAATCCTGGGATAACCATAAAATAGCCAGATATGAATGGGATTTTGGCGACGGAAGTTCCAAGACCTCAACGACTCCTAACAGTACCCATGCTTATACATCTGAGGGGGACTTCGCACTTACTCTAACTGTATATGATGATGCGGACAACAGTAATTCCGCTTCAATAAACGTACATGTTTACCCCTCAAACTATACTGAAACAGTTTTTAAAATCAGGGATAAAGATACTAAAAATAGCATTTCTGAAGCAACAGTGTATGTATCAGAAAACGAAATATATAATACAGACTCAAGCGGACGGGTTACCATAATCACCGCTAAAGAAAATATGGATTTATATTTTTATAAATCAGGATATTTGCCTGTTCATGAAACAATTTCAATTACTGATAACTATGAAGGTTTGATTGAATTAAAACAAGATGAAATTATTACAGGAAAAATGAAAGTACGAGAGCTTGAAATTGATGAAATAAAGGAGCTTGGAATTGATATTACCAAGCCGGAAAATCAAAATGTTTTCAGCTACGATGTTGACGTAAAGGTAGAATCAGGTGAAACAAAAACAATTACATTTGCTGCAACGGGAAGCGGTACGATCATTCCTTTTTCAGGCGGAGTTCGTGTTGTATCTCAAAAGTATGACGATTTTACGCAAGGTACGACCAGTATAGAAAAATTTGATGACATAAAACAGATGGATGACGGATCAGTACATGTATATGACGGCAATACAGAAATTGTAATTAAAAATTTGGGATATTCGTCAGATTCTTTCACACCATCTTTTGGAAATAATCAAGGCAATACAGGAGGATATGGATCTTCACATGGATATACTGGAGGATACGGTTCTTCTTTGGTAACAGTAAGCGGAAAAAAACTTCCTAAAACGCCTCCTGTTATAGCTTTTTTCAAGGTAAGTACTGATTTTTCCTGGTTAAAAGAATTTTATGAAGTAAGCCTTTCAATAACAAATAATGCTGATCCTGAATTCAGTATAGAAAACTCTTTAGCAACTTTGAAGGTACCTTCGGGACTTACGCTGATGAATAATAATGCTATTCAGGATATGGGAAGCATTAATGGCGGAGAAACAAAAACTGTTTCATGGACTCTTCGCGGAGACCGTGTGGGCAGTTATAAACCTACAGCCGATTTTATAGGAATATTAGAACCTTTCGGCGCTGAAATTACAGGAACCTTTTCGCCCGAAACGGAACTGGTTGTAGACAGCGGAAACGCATTAAAGCTTGAAAATATTAATACTGTAACTATTGACGAAAAAACTTATATCTGGGAATTTAAGTTAATAAACACTTCTGATAAACCAATATATCAAATCAGTATAAACGATGTATTTGAGCGAGCAAAGTCTGATGGTAAATATTCTGAAGATACAGCAGAAAACAAAATATTGATTCTGCCCGACGGAACTCGGATTTACATTGATAAGAGTGGAAATTCTGATATTATTTTGCCTGCGTTGGGCGTAGAAGTTGATTCAGATAAGAACTCTGTGATTACTTCTGGATTTACATTAGAATCAGGAGAATGCATAATAGGAAGATTTAAGTATAAGTGGAAATAACAGAGCAGTAATGAATAATTGGAGATGATAAGAAAATGAAGAAAAAAATATTTTCAGCTTTTGCAGCGTTGATATTTATATTCAATTTTATTACAGTCAGCATAGCCCAGGCGTTTGAGTTTTACGGACAAATATGTGTTACTCAAGAGGTTCCTGAAATTGAAGGATTATCTGTAACTTATAATGCATCTGACTCATGGATGAATTATCGTAATGTAAAAATTACGTTAAGAAATGATTCTGATGAAATAATTCAAAATTGGTCGCTGGCATATGCTGTCACAGGTGAAATAGAAGGTATCTGGAATGCCGAAATCTATAAACAGGACGGCAATAAATATCTAATAAAAAACGCAAAGCACAACAAAGATATTCCAGCTGGAGGTCAGGTCGAATTCGGTTATACTTTGAAGGACTGTGACAATAGTATTCCAAATTTTATTTACTCTTCAAAAAGAGCAGATAAAACTGACGGCTATGAGATAAACTTTAACGTTGATCCACAATGGGATAACGGATTCAACGCAAGCGTAGAAATAACTAATAATTCTGATGAAAAGATTTATTCATGGGAATTAGGAACTAATAAAAATTTCAGTGTTAATAACGTATGGGGTGCTGATCTTATTGAAAATTGTGACGGTTATTTTAAAATAACAGGAGATTATCCTCAAACAGACATTGAAGCAAATTCTTCCGTTGTTTTGGGATTAAATGCTGCAGGGGACGCAGATATAGCTGAGCTTTCCAATATTGTATTTTCGGAAATTATATTTGATGAATCAGTTTTTTCAGAAATCCCTGATATTGTCACGAGCGATGATGATACTCCCGTAATTTCAGCATCAGCATCTGTAGAACAGACAGGCGTAATTAATTTCTTTTGGTATGCTTCTGAAAAAGAAGGTATATTCAGAATTTTAGAATCTGATGATGAGATTAATTTTACTGAAATCGGGTCGGTAACAGATGCTTCAGAGTTTGCGTATGAAATAACTGATGAATTTGAAACAAGATATTATAAAGTCACTCAAACACTCACAAACAACATCTGTATTGAAAGTCCAGTTTTTATTCTACAGTGTAAAAATGGATATTATTCAGTGGACGAACCGGATACAGATGATGACGGAATACCTGATTTCCTTGAAGAAATACTTGGACTTGATACTAACAGTGCAGACACCGATAATGACGGTATTTCGGATTATGATGAGGTTAATTTAACGTATACCGATCCTACAGTATATGATTCAGTTACTTCAGGCGTATCTGACGGCGACATTGACAAGGATCTTGATCTGCTTACTTCTATAGAAGAAATATCATTAGGTACCGATCCGAATTCTGAGGATACGGATGGAGATGGACTAAATGATGGTGAAGAAGTAAAAATTTATCATACTGACCCTTTAAATCCGGATACAGACGGTGATGGAATTTCTGATTACGATGAAATTTTGCTTGGTCTGGATCCAAATTCTGAATTTACTGACGGCATAAAAGATGTTGAAAGGATATTTAGTGAAAATATACCCGAAGAAAGTGAAATTTTATATCACATAAATTCTGCACTTTCTCCCACAAAAGTATCAGTTGAGATGTCAGCCTCTGGCAATATTCTGAACAGTCTTGAGGTTTATGAGTCAAATTATACATATGCAATATATAACGATGCCATGCTTGGAGTAATTCCGGAGTTTAATTATCCTGATAATCTTAAAATTGATTCGTTTGAAGTTAAGTTTGAAATTGACGATAGTTATGTAGAATTTGATGACGATGGATTGAAGAGATATGTTATTTTTAAATATTTCGAGGATCAGAATTCACTCCTTCCTGTTGAAACAGAGTATGACGAGGAAAATAATATAATATCTGCAAAAACTGATATGCTGGGATCATATGCAGTTATTGATGCAAATCAGCTCGTTGAAAACTGGAATTATCAGATTGAAGAAATTGAAGCAAAATATGAAGACAAAAGCGAAGTATCCTTAAATAACACAAACGAAAACAATCAGATCGCACCTATGCTCTCATTATTTGCAAATTCAACTGTCAGACTTTTATCGGCTAAATCTCAATCTGATGCAAATGTAATTAATGAAGATGTATATGATGGAGTCAATATCATATTAATGGTAGACGGCAGAAAAGCTATTTCCGATAAGGATTTGGAGACTATTAATACTCAGGCAATCGATACTATGCGCATAGCCAATGGAAATACTGCTGAATTAAATTTCTATATAGTTATATACGGATTGTTAGGAGACGGTTATGCTGTTTTAAATAAAGAACAACCTTACATATATTCTGACAACATAAGCGATGTTTTATTGTCTTTTCCAAGAACAATTGCTGACGGAGAACTTGATGTAACAGGTCCTTTATCATTCGTAGCTGAAATTGCTGAATCAAGTTCATATCCAACGTATGCTTTTTCAATTTTTGATGAAAACAACCTGTTTTATCGTCACCCCAAAGGAGATAAACTTGTTGAGAGATGCATAAAATCCAATGTCAGAATAAGCAATGTAGCGCCTATTACACTTCCGGAAGTTGGATTTATGATTGACGCTCAAAAAAATACAAATGGCATACATATAAATAACTATAAATTCTGTAATGATGCAATTAAATTTATATTTGGCGAAGATTACATTTATGTTCCTTCAGCTGATGAAATAAGGGCTCAAAAAACATATATGCTGCCCAATAATCTTGAAATAGTTGAACTTGATGAACCGATAGCGCCAATTTACAAGGAAGCATATGATGCTGTTGAAGCTGACGTTAATAATATTGTAGATTATGTTTATCTGGCTGACTCAGATGATGACGGATTATATGATTTTCTTGAAGCCGATCTGAGTGACCGTCGCTTTGACCAGGGAGATATTAAGATCGTTGATGATAAAATAGTGTTAAGAGCAGCAAGTTCTTACTTCAACAAATACGCTCCATATAACCCGTTGACCAGATATTCAGATGATCTTTCAGTTCAGGTTCTTCCTATTAAGACGCCTATAATGAGTGCAGATTTGGATGATGACGATATAAGCGATTTCAACGATCCCAATCCATTCTATAAAAATAATGTTGATTTACCTGGACATACTCTGTATATATCTGATGCAGAGGAAAACGAGTATTTAACATTTGGCGAGGCGTCAACTTATTATGGATTCAGTGCATATCAATTTGTTGATTCCCAGTATCAAAGATACACTTTCTCGTTAACAAATGGATATCATATTTTCATAGATGATGTTTATAATGAATTGCTGTTAACTGCAATCGGAGATAGCGGAAGCGCTGAAATCAAATTAGCTGATAATTTTGGCAATGCCGAACAGTGCTGGGATATTTATCAAAACAAAGATGGATTGTATGTCATCAGTCCCAGATCGATTTATTATGCTGGATACTCTTTAAATAACAACGGTAAATTAGCAAAAGGAAATACAGTTGCCTTAAGTGCTAATAAAGTATGGGATATTCCTCTTGAATATAACGGAAAAGAAATAACCCTTAATAATTATGATAAGTTTAAAGGTCCCGGTTCGCCGGAAGATTTTTTCTTCAACAATATTTGGCCAATGCTCATGTATCATAATTCCAATCTTGAACATGTTGACAGTATGGGAGCGTTTATTGATTGGGCACATAGCGTATATTATAAATTAGACAGTGACGGCTTATATTTACTGAATTATCTTGATGCTTATTTATGGGATGCAAGCAAAGTTACTCTGGGTTACTGGATATGGGGAATGGGAGAAGAAGTTGTCGATACAGCCAAAAGCACAGCAGAGTTCCTTTCACATCCTGTTCAATCAATAAAGGATCTTACGAATTTAGTAAAATCATTATTTAATGAAGAAGACCGTGAAGCTCTGATGACTGCGTTTGAATATGAAATTGAGAGAATTTATTCAACATATACAGAAGGTGAAGCTTATGCAAAGGCAAAACAGTTTGGTCATCATACTCTCCAGATACTAGAGACCATTGCAGATTTGAAGAGCTTAAGCAAGATAGATTATAACAAGGTGATAAACACCATAAAGGAATTCCCTGAACTGATATCCAATCTGGCTATTTCAGTAAAAGACGCAGGAGCTGCGGCAACATTGCTGAAGCAGATATCTAATCTCGGAACAAAAGCCAAGGGAAGCGTTTGCAAGATATTGAACGACATGGCTGCTTCGGCTAAACATGCTTCTACAGTAGTACGAAATGGTCTGAATAATCTTCAGAATATTGTAGACCAGCTTTCCGATAATATTAAACTTAGCAATGCAATGGAAAGAGTTGCATTTGCAGGAGACGGTTTTGGCGAATATGCATATAAAGGATTCTATTTTCTGGTCGATGCCGGTGATGATGTCGACGACGCTGCCGATATTCTGATAAAAAATCAAAGAGTAGCAGACGTAGTTGATAACGTCCCCGATAATACAAGACGCGAAATTGCAGATGCGCTTATAGATAACCCTGACAGTGAAAGAATTGCCGGTGAACTGGTTGACAAATTTGATGAAAGTGGTAAAATAGGTGTAGATGAATGGACTAAAGAACAAAATTTATGGTCTATAAATTTATTAAAGGATGAGATGTTAAAATCACCATCTGCAAGTTTATGGGGAGTATTAGAAGATGGTACCAATCAAGGTGTAAAGCATTTTGCAGATTATTGGGAAAAGTACCCAGAAAGAATACCTTCTTTAGCTGAAAGATTAGGTGTTGATGTTTCAAAATTTGAAAATTCAGTAGAAGGATTTGAAAATTTTACTCAACAAGCTGAAAGAGTTATAAAAAATGGACAATCAAGGAATTTACAAGGAAAAGTAATATATTATATAGATGGTGCAAAAAAGCCTAAAAAAGGTGTAGTAGTTATCGTTGTAGATGGAAAAATTCAATCGATGATGCCGAGTGATCCAAAATCATTTCAGAAAATGTCGTAGGAGATTTTAATATGGATTATAAGATAGAAGAAATATATGGAGATGGATATGAACGTTGGGCTAAAATAGAACTCAGTAATTCAAAAAGAAAGATTTGGGTTCATTTTGTAGAATATGATGAATACCTTGATAGTGATAACTATCTGTCAAAACGAAAAAAGGGTGATATATTAAGTGGTCAAATAAAAATATCACTAGTTGATTCTTATGAAGATAAGAACAAAGATGAACAAGGTTTTTTTCAACCAATTAATAAATCATCCACTGTTATAGCAATAGGAAAGGTAGTTGAAAGTAATGGTACTGATATTGTAGTGTGCAAAATTGATGGTTTGGGTGATAATATTATAATTGAATTTGAATATGATTTAGTAATAGAAATTAATACTAATATTAAAGTACAAGGTGCATTAGAAATAGAATTAAAATAATTTTCATCATATAGGTATATTCGTTTGATGAAAAAACACAGGAAATATCATTAAAGAGCGTGCTTCAGGTTTATGAAAAGGAATCTGATGAGCTTGTACATATAACTGTGGGAAATTCTGCAATCAATGCAACGCCTACTCACCCGTTCTATGTTCCTGCAAAAGGCTGGACTGAAGCTTGCGAGTTAAGAGCCGGAGATGTTCTTTATACAGTAAACGGCGAATATGTTGTTGTAGAACAGGTTCAGCATGAAATACTTGAAGAACCTATAAAGGTTTACAATTTCTCTGTCGAAGATAATCATACCTATTTTGTTTGTCAGTTTAATGTTCTTGTTCATAATATATGCCATGAGGGCAGTATTATTGATGATTTCATTGCTGGTAAGGCTTCATTTGACAGTGTACTTGATGATTATGCACGTATGTATTCTGAGTGCGTTAATTCAAATAAACCGTGGTCATGGTATGATTCTATACCAGGTCAAGAATTACTTACCAAAAAGCAAAAGAGTCAAATAAAACAAAGAGCAATAGACAATGGCTTAATTCCAAATGTAAAAGTGACTAAAGTTGAAGGCATGAGATATGGCTTTGCTGATTTTGAATCAGCAGGTGTTGTTAAAGAAACTGTACAATTGCCTGAAGAAATGTGGAAAATGTCTGATGCAATACAATTTGAATGGCTTAATTCACAAATAGGTGGTCAAGTTCCTGGTTACACTTGGCATCACAGTGAAGTTCCAGGGAAAATGCAATTAGTACCTACAGGAATTCATAATATTACTACACATAACGGTGGAAGATCACCTGGAATGTGGGCTGACGCACCACGTTAATAGGAGGACTGAAAATGAGGATACAAACAAATACAATTATTAAACCACTACCAGATGAAATATTAATAAAGGAATGTGAGAGAAAATGGAGATTAACATTACCAAATGATTATAAAGAATTTATTGAAGAATATAATGGTGTAATACCTGAAGAGAAATCTTTTATATATAATAGCCACCAATATGCTATTAATAGATTTTTATGCATATTAAAAGAACCTTCAAATTCTTCTTATGGATGGTATGATATCAGTGTAGTGGAATCACAGATAGGAGAAAGACTAACTTCTAATGAAGATTTAATAGGGGTTGAAGTGTTACCTATTGTGGAATTATTTGCTGGGGATTATATATGTATTGATTTTAGAGAAAGCTTATGTAATCCATCAATATGTATTTGGGAGCATGAGAACTCTGGTGATTTTGATCCTCATACACACAAAGTTGCAAATTCATTTTCTGAATTTCTGAAGATGCTTCAATAAACATATCTTTTTTAGTTTGTAATATTTAAAATAATGCTTTACAAAATTTATCTCAGCCTTTATAAACGAAAGGGAAAATATTTATGAATGATTTTATTACACTTATGAAAGAAATGCCAGGATTTTTTGAAGAAGATACAGTAAGTATGGAAGTAATTGTTGAATCCCAGAAAAAGCTTGATCTCAAATTTTCCGCTGAATATGTTAAATACTTACAGGAGATAGGATCGTTTACTTCCAATGGCGTGGAGTTTACTGGAATATTTATTTCAAAATACTGGGGAAAATTTTTTATACTGTTGTAGATAGTACTATTAATGAACGCAAAATAGCAAAAGAATATGGCTATACAATTCCAAATGATTTTTACCTGATACATAATTTGGGTATAGGAGACATTCTCATCTGGCAAAACACAAAGGGCGAAATTTACCAAACCATAAGAGGGCTGTCATCGGCTGAGCCGCCCCAAAAAATATATGATTCGATGAATGATTACTTTGTTAAGGAAATATACAAAAAGTATTAAATGAAAAAGAGCGAGTTACTATTGACTCGCTCTTTTCATATTTTAATTAAGGTTTATATATCAGCATTTATATTAATGATAACAGTAAGAATAAAAGTATCATTCTTATCTTCAATTTCAACCTTTCCATCATATCGTGCAGTGGCTTTGCGTATATTATACAATCCGTATCCGTGATTAATTTTATCTGTTTTACTAGTGAAATTCTGAGAATAAGAAAATGTGAGGTCAGGATTTTTGGAATTTGATATTTCAATATACTGAAAATTCTTTTCTTTAGCGGCAGTTATGTTTATCCACCTTATACCATCAACTTTCAGACAGGCTTCAATTGCATTATCTATCCCATTTGACAGAATTGTACAAATCTCAACGGGAGAAATATCGCTGAAAAATGTTCCCTCAAACTGAAAGTCTATTTTGCTGTTTTGCGCTGAACAAATTTTACTTGTCAGGATAGCGTCTGCAATCTTATTGCCGGAGTCAATAAATATTAATTCAGGGTCAAAATCATATGTAAGCTTATCTATGTAAGCCTCGGCTTCGGAGTAATTTTCAGTTTCAAAAAGTGAACGTATACAATATATATGATTGCGGTAATCATGCCTGAAGCTATGAAAATCTTTATTGAGCTGAGTCAGGGTTTCATAGTGCTCAAGCTGAATTTTTACTTGTTGTTCAAGAAGTGCAGCTGTATTCTGAAGGTGTTTCCTTGAAATATCCTTAATGATAAAAAATAAAACTGTAATGATCATCGACACCATAAACATTGATGCGGTTATTTGAAGAATATGAAGCTTTTTATTACTGATATTGTCATTTAAAAAGAGAAGCGAGGTATATAATTCAAGTGATATTACAGATGATATGATAAGTAAATAAGTTGATTTGGACATACTGTGCAAAAGCCTATAAAAACGTTCAGCATACTTTGCAGATAGAATATGTAATACCATATACAGAAGTATCTGAAAAATCAGAGAGACCGTTATAGACCAGATTTGTCGCTTGATATTGTATGTAAAACAGGCTGTGATATTCAGTGAAAAAGATTTTATAAATGATTCCGTACTTTCCAACAATATAAAGCAGTAAATAAAATTTAAAAGTTTCCTGCGGTTAAGTATTATTGCGGTTAATAGAAGCTGTAAATAATAGAGCATAAGAAACAATGTATATAATTCATCTTTTTCGGAGATGTAATAATATGAAAAAAGCCATGAAACAATCACAAACACGCAGCACAGAGATGTAAATAATCCTGTGCTTTTTATTATTTCTCCGGAAAAAATCGAAACTATATTTTTTATATTTAATATCAGAAAAAGCGTTGACGCTGAAAATAAAACAGGCATCAGAAAGGTCAATCTGATCATTCCCTTCGTGATTTATTATTAGTAATTATGTAGTCCATAAAAGAATTTTTAAAATTTGTTCTGTACTTCTTCCCAAGCTGTGCTTTTTCTCCGTTGTCAAAAATAATAATACCGGAAGTATAGCTGCTGACGTATTGAACGTTGGCTATGTAAGCGCGGTGACATTGTACAAAAATATCTGAAGGCAACATTTTTTTAGCTTCGCTGAGATTTTTGTTGAATTCATAAACTTTATTCGCCGTTCTGATTATGGTATGTTTTGTTTTGGCTTCAAGATAGATTATATCTGAATGTTTAATTTTCCACGTTCCATCGTTTGTATTGACAATGAAATATTTTGTAGGATCAAGAGTTTTTCTGTACTCGTCCAATGCCTTAAAAAGCTTTTCACGTTTGACAGGTTTTACAAGGAAACGAAATGTATCCACTTCAAAACTTTCCATGACAATTTCAGGGAAGCTTGTAATAAAAATAATTTTTACATCTTTATTGCTTTTCCTTAAAATGCGCGAGGTTTCAAGTCCGTCAATGTCATCCATCTGGAAATCCATGAAAATAATATCAAAGTTTAAATCACTGTTCAGCAATTGATTGCCGCAGTAAAAATGATTAATATTTAGCGATAAATGGTTTTCAATGTAATAGTTTTGAAGCATATTGCAAAGCTCATCGTGAAAAACTTGTTCATCGTCACATATTCCAATTAACATATAACTGTCCCTCCTTTCCCTAAATTATATCATATTTTATAAAACATTTCTACTAAATAGTTCGTTCATGCCGATTTTTGGTGCTTTCGTCATTTTTATATGGATTTATTTGTTAAAATTGACTATTCTTTATATATAAAACAAAAAGGGGGCGCTATTATGGGCTGGTATATTTGGCATATATTTTTTGGTTGGTAAGGAGATTCTTGTATGCAGATAATTCAAAATCAATTTTTGTGCTGTAATAATCTATTATCCTATAGAACCAGAGTAAACGAAAACAGGCTGTTCGGTTTGTTCGAACATATGGAGAAAAGCGCCAAAATATTGGGAATGGAGATCACAGGAAATATGATATTTACTATTAAAGAAGCTGTGAGCTCCTATAAAGGAAAAATACTCGATATTGAAGCGCTTATGCCTGTTTTTTCAGAATTTGAAAGTAATGAACACTTTGTATTTAAACCGAAACTCAGAATTGAAAACGCATTGAAAACCAAATGTGTTCTAAATCATAAAAATATTTTTGAGGTAAAATCCGAATTTATAAAGTATATGGCAGAAAATCAAATGGAAGCTGTAACAGATTTTTATTATGTAATCATAGACAAAACATGTTATATAGTTGATATTTATATTGGAATAAACGGAAATATAGTGTAAAATTATAACGGAAATAGAATTATGTACAGTAACGGCATAACAGTTAAGCAATCTGAGCTTGACTGTTATGCCGTTTTTGGACTCTGTTTCGCTTTAAGTGCGAAACAGAGTGTTTTTATGCCTATTTTTAAGACATGGCAATGCCAAATTGCAAAATATCCGTAAGCCTTCGTTTTGATTCAGAACAAGAAAATCAAAACGGAGGAATTACGATGAAAACAAAATATTTTGAATACAACAGAAACGGCGGAAATGAGAAGTATTCCGAATTTACTGAAGCTGAGTACCTCAAAGCGAAGGAAGAAGAAAACCGTTGGTTTATCAGATTCGGCGACAGCGTTCTGGAATGCGAGGAAAGCCAGTATACGGATCACTTTTCCAAGAAGGATCACGGAGAATATACGCAAAAGGATAGGAACTGGAAGAAAGTTGTCCCTGTTTCGTTGGAGCAGTATACATACGGCGGTAATTACGAGCAGAAGATTCTCAAGGACAGTACGGTTGTTTCGCTTGAGGAGCGCATCTTAGAGCAGTTAGGCTTGGAGCATGACTTGGTAAAGCTCAAAAAGGTCATGAAAAAACTCAAGCCTTATGAACAGAAAATCATCTATCAAATATTTTGGAAAAGGAAAAGTCAGAGTAAACTTGCCAGAGAATATGGCATATCACAACAAACAATGAATGAAAAATGCAATAGAATTTTGGTGAAAGTGCTGAAATTATTTGAAAACGAAAAATAAATCCCTGTAGTTTTGCAATTTCGTTGCCAGTAAGTAGTGAAGGGAAAAATCGATGAAAATAATTCGGAGAATTTTCCCGATAGAATCTTGACAACAGAATAGCAACTCTGCAAGTACGTTAATCACACGGTCGGTATGAAATCTCGACAGCCAAATGTGATGTCCGCCATGACCTTGAAAAAGCGAGCGATAAAGACAAGTCACAGACCTTTGGACAGCAGCCAAAGTCGGCAATGAAACGTGTGAGGATAATGATACTTCCCAGTGAGGGCTAATATAGCGGGTGAGAGTCCCATGATGCGGTTACGCTGACCGCAGCTTGCAGAGTTCCGTGCGTGACGGGTATCGGGGATAAATATCATGCAAAGGCAAAACGAATTATTACGGCGGTTTGCGTAAAATGCAGACCGCCTGTTACATATAAAATTTAAAGTGGGAGGCTGATATATGAACGATAATGATACGTCAGAAAAAACATATTTTCAATACAAATACGATAAATTTGGAGTTGATATTTCTACTCCAACAGTCAGATTATCTGACAAGCACTCATGCTGCGGCTGTGTGTGGTATGACAGGAATACAGACGTACTTTTCTGTCCGTTTCACAGCTGTGTAAGATACAAAAAATGCTTTGAAGTCCCAAAGAAAAAGGTGAATGAAAATGCTGATTAAACGTGGAGATATATTTTACGCTGATTTGAATCCCGTTGTCGGCTCGGAGCAAGGCGGCATTCGTCCTGTTCTGGTCGTACAGAATAATGTGGGAAACAGGCATAGCCCGACAGTAATCGTTGTCCCTATTTCGTCTGTAAGAAAAAAGAATTTGCCTGTGCATATTCGGATAAGATGTTCTGAACCGCCTAAAAATTCAACAGTCCTTGCAGAGCAGATTCGCACTATTGACCGCAGCAGACTGCGTAAATATGTAGGTTCTCTAAACAGAGAATTGATGAAAGAGATCAATGGGATTTTAAAAAATAAGTATTGGAGTGGATTTTGATGACTAAATTCGGACAGGCAGAATACAGCGATTTTATGGCAAGAGTATTTGCGGACAAGCTTGATGAAATTCTTGAAGAAGCCGAAAAACAGAATTTCAACAGCAGAAATACTGAAGATATATACAGTCAGTTCCCGTCTTCAAGAGACACAGCGTAAGGGGGTTCAGAAATGTTAGGATTCGTTATTGGATTGCTTGTAGGTGGTACAGCAGGAGTGATCACAATGTGTCTCTGCACGGCGGCAGGACAAGCAGACAAACATGAAAAATGCACAGGTTCAGACAAATAATTTAGTCAGGTTTGGTGATACCATTCTGAAAAGATTTGTGGTATCCTTGTTGGTTGAAAGGAGCGTGAGAAAAATGCCGATAGTAACGGTTATACAGCCGACAATAACAGAAGAAAAAGCAGTCAAGATACGTTGTGCCGCATATTGCCGAGTAAGCTCAGACAGTGAAGATCAGCTTAATTCCTTTATGGCGCAGACAAGATACTACAGTCAGGTTTTTGAGGGTTCGGAAACAGAGGAACTGATCGACATATACGCCGACGAAGGTATCACAGGAACTCGTGAGGACAAGCGCGACGAGTTTCAGAGGATGATGAAGGATTGCCGCAAGGGTAAGATCGACAGAATTTATACGAAATCAATCAGCCGATTTGCCCGAAACACAAGGGATTGTCTGAAAAACGTCAGAGAACTTAAAAGCCTCGGCATAACAATATTTTTTGAGAAAGAGAACATTGATACCGCCAATATGACCGATGAAATGATGATAACCATTATGGGCGGTCTGGCGCAGGAGGAATCGGTATCAATATCTAAAAATATGAAGTGGAGTTATCAAAAACGTATGCTTTCGGGAAATTATATCACTCAATGTGCTCCGTTTGGTTATCGGCTTATCAATAATATGTTATATATTCATCAGGATGAAGCTAAAATTGTGAACGAGATTTTTGATTACATATTGTCCGGAGGCGGTGTACAAAGTGCAGCCGAACATTTTAGGAAAAAATATTCTCATTTGCGAAAGTGGTCTCAATCAAGTATGCGTTATCTTCTTACAAATGAAAAGTATATAGGCGATACTATGCTCCAAAAGTATTACACACCTGATATAGTAGGTATGAAAAACAGAGAAAATCACGGACAAGCGGATAAATATTACATTGAGAATACACATGAGCCTATTCTCACAAAAGAGAAGTTTTGTGCAGTTCAGAAATTGTTAGAAGAACGCAGAACTTCCAAAAAGCAAACTGCAACATATCCTCTGACCAGAAAAATAGAATGTGGGAATTGCCATTTGCATTATAGAAGGAAAATATGTCGAGAAATAATATATTGGACCTGTACAAAACACGATAAGCGAGCTGAAAATTGTCCAAACAAACAAATTGCTGAAAATAATATTTACAGAGCTTTCACAATGCTTTGCAACAAACTGTTATTCAATTACAAGCAAATTCTTGTACCTCTCCAAACAGCGCTACAGGATTTAAAGTTGAAAAAATTCAGCGGTAAAACTCAGGTAATGGATATACACAAAGAAATCGCCAAGCTTCGGGAACAGACACACGTCCTTGCAAGGCTGAAAACAAAAGGATTTCTGGACGAGGCTAAGTTTATGGAGCAAACCACAGAGCTTACAGCTAAAATCAATAAACTGCAAACCGAGCTGAAAAAGCTCACACGCTCCGACGATGAGGACGAAACGCTTGATCAGATTGAAATCCTGATCAACTTTTTTGAAAAGCGAGATAATCCGATAACCGAGTTTGAAGAATCGGCATTTGAGAGTATAGTTGAGAAGATCGTGGTAATAAATCAAAATGAACTGGAATTTCATTTGATCGGCGGATTGAAATTTAAAGAGTCTATCTAAAAGCATTGACAAGTAGACATAATTATGATATAATAATGTCATAAAAAAGTTGGAGGTGTTGTTATGCCACAGATAAGACCAATTACGGATTTAAGGAATACGATAGAAATTTCTGAGCTTTGCCATAGTTCCGGAGAGCCGATCTTTATTACTAAAAATGGCTACGGTGATATGGTATTAATGAGTAATGAGACCTATGAAAGGGAATTGGCAGCAGCAGAGGTTTTCCGCAAGCTGCTTGTAGCTCAAAGGCAAATAGACAACGGAGAAGGCTTGGACGGAGAAGATGTGCTGAAAAAAATGAGGGAAAAATACGGATATGTATAAGCTTGTATTTGCTCCGGAATTTGTCAGGGATCTTGATAGCACTTTTGAATATATATCCCATGTTTTATGTGCAGATAAAGCTGCAAAGGAGCTAATGAAGGAAATTGATGATTCCATTATGAATCTTAAAAATATGCCGTATATGTATCCCGAATGTAACGAGCCCCTGAAATCACTTGGTTACCGAAAAATTATTGTTAAAAACTACATTCTGATATATGAAGTTGATGATGAAAAGAAGAATATAAATCTACTTCGAATTTTTTATGGCAGAAGTGATTATATGAGATTTTTTAACTAAACAAATAAAAATTGCGCTTTGTGACCAAAACACAGAGCGTATTTTTATTGCCTTTGATACTGGATTTCCGCAGATTTTTGTGGTATCCTTGTTGGTTGAAGGGAGTGAGGTCAATGGCAAGAAACAGAGTTATACCTTTTTGCTACTGCATGAAAAACGGAGAAATAACTACCAACCCGAAAGAAGTTTACGCAGTATCAACGATTTTCAGAGAATATCTGAATGGCAGCAGCTTACTTCAAATCGCAAAGCTTATGGAATCCGAGAAAATCCGATATACCGAGGATTCTGATCATTGGAATAAAAATATGGTCAAGAGGATAATCGAAAATGAGAAATATCTCGGAACTGACAAATATCCGCAGATAATTGATGAGGATATTTTTAATCAGGCAAATGAAAAGCGAGTAAGAAAAGCTACCACGCTTAATCTGGTATGCGATGATTTACAGGAAATCAGAAAGGTTACATACTGCGCCGAATGCGGTCACCGACTTACAAGAATAGGCGGTAATTCGAGATACGAGCATTGGGATTGCAGAAATGCCGATTGCTATAAATTTGAATATCGACTGACCGACCAGATGATAATTGGAGCAGTGCTGACCGTTCTGAACACAGCTATCGCAAATCTCAGCCTATTGGAGTCTGACGGTGAGGTAAGCATATATTCTCCAACTGCGGATATTATTCGTTAGCAGAATGAGATAAATCAGATGACCGACTCTATCCAAATGGATTTTGACAGAGTAAAAGCCGAGTTTTTCAGGCTTGCCGAGATGAAGTACGACTGCTGTACATATAACGAAAATCCACAGAAAACAGTGGAAATAAAGGCTTTGCTTGAAAATCACAAACAATTAAATACGATGTATAGTGGCTTGTTCAAAGCGTGTGTTTCACGAATTTGGATAAGTCATTTTTGTACCGTTGAAGTTGAATTTATCAACGGCATACACATCAAAAATATATCAGAAAGGAATGAGAATTGTGTCAACAGCTCCAAATGTAACGATAATTCCTGCGAAAGCACAGACTGCGGAAAACCGTAGTAAATACCACCAATTGAGAGTAGCCGCATACTGCCGAGTATCCACCGAACAGGAGGAACAGCAGAACAGCTACCAAGTGCAGATCGCATATTACACAGACTTGATAAATCGCAAAAAGGAATGGACTCTCGCCGGAATTTTCGCTGACGAGGGTATCAGCGGCACTCAGACAAAAAAGCGTACCGAATTTAATCGCATGATCCGTATGTGCAGAAACAAGAAAATTGACCTTGTAATTACCAAGTCGATATCAAGATTTGCACGAAACACCGTCGATTGCCTTGAATACGTCAGACAGCTCAAAGATCTCGGAATCGGAGTGATTTTCGAGAAAGAGAATATAAACACGATGACTATGACAAGCGAATTTATGATTGCATTATATGGTTCATTCGCACAGGCAGAATCCGAATCAATCAGTAAAAACGTTTCATGGGGAAAAGAAAAAGCTTACCGTGAGGGTAAAGTATCATTCCAGTACAAATATCTGCTTGGCTATAAAAAGGGAGCGGACGACAAACCGGAGGTCGTACCCGAAGAAGCGGAAATCGTAAAACTGATCTACACGTTGTTCCTTGACGGATACAGTTTGAGTAATATTAAAAAAGTCCTTGAAAGCAAGGACTTTCTAACTTCAACAGGTAAGAAAATCTGGAATGTGTCTCATATACGCAGTATTTTGAAGAATGAAAAATACGTTGGAGACGCTCTGCTCCAAAAATCATTTACTCTCGATTGTATTACTCATAAAGTGGTGAAAAATCACGGAGAACGCCCAATGTATCTGGTTTCTGATCATCATGACCCCATAGTTGACCGTGACACATATAACCGAGTACAGCAGGAGCTTACAAGGAGAAGCTCAAAGCGTAAAATTAGCGATAAAACTACTACTGAACAAGGCAAATATTCAAGCAAATATGCGCTTACCGAATTACTTATCTGTGGAAAATGCGGCACTCCCTATCGCAGAACCACTTGGGCGGCAAGAGGAAAAAAGCAAATTGTATGGCGGTGTATAAGCCGTTTGGAACACGGCAAAAAGTACTGTTCCGATTCGCCAACGATAAAGGAAGAACAGCTCCACAAGGCAATAATTAGGGCGATCAATAATTACTATTCCTGCCGAAATGATATTGCGAGGATTTTGAAAGCGAATATCGGTTCGGTGCTTGAATGTCAGGGACAGGAAGAAATTCTCACAGCAGAAAAAAGATTGAAAGAAATAGATCAGGCAAGGAACGATTTAGTCGGATTGATAGCCTCTGGCAGCTGCGACGAGGACAAGCTTGACAGTGAATTTGCGAAGCTTTATGCAGAGGAACAAGGTCTTAGCGAACGGCTTACATTGCTGAAATCACAGAATCAGACTTCCGCTGAAACCCAAGCCAAGCTTGATAAGATCATGGATATGATAGAGCATGAGAAATTCGAACTGGAAACCTTTGATAATGTACTGATAAGAAAGCTGATTGAATGCGTAAAAGTGATAAGTAAGACCGAAATACTGGTGATTTTCAAAGGCGGATACGAGGTCAGAACGGAAATTGAATAACGATTAAAATTTACGGCTTGCGGAGAGATCTGCAAGCTGTTTTTGTTGGGAACGAGGTGAAATAAAATGTCAAAAAACTTTGATGGAATAAAAACTCAGCGATTTGGCATGGAAATGTCAATGTAATCGGAAGTAGAAAATGAAAAATAAACAGTTATATATTGCTTACGGAAGCAACATCAATCTTGAGCAAATGGCATTCAGATGTCCGCATTCAAGAGTTGTGGGTACGGCAGAAATCAAGGATTATGAATTGGAGTTCAGAGGCGTTGCGACAATCGTTCCGAATAAGGACACAAGTGTTCCTGCTCTGATTTGGGAACTTGATGATAGAGATCTGCCAACTTTAAACCGCTACGAGGGTGCGACACGTTCCTAATTGAAAAGATTAGGCACTAATAAAAGAACGTAAAGTTCTCAAGTTAGGAGAACTGATAATCCGAGAGGTGGAATGATAGGGTAACGCCTTGAAATGCCTCCCCTGATACTCCGACTGGCATTATTGGGAAACTGATTTTGTCAGAAGCTCGGTGAAGTCGGCTGAGAGATACTGTAGTTGAGCAATCAAAACGAAAGCTATTCAGAGGTGAATGGTGTATCCTATAGGTCGGGGGTCTATAAAATGTATATGGTGAGAATGATAGAAATATCTGACGAATCTGCGAAAGTACGGGTCTATAACCTCGAACTGCATAGAAATGTGCAGACTGCCAAAGAGCAGGGACAGTGAGGTAAAGTAAGAATCTTCGTTATGAAATACCTTGCAGTGTTACAGTCACTGCCAAGCTGTCAGGCTTACAGCAGACACCTAAGTACATATGCAAAGATAGGATTATCGGAACGTGGCAGCCAACAGTACGCATTATTGCGGTACAGACGAAGAATAATAAGCTGTTTTGATTGTGGGCTAAGTCGTGGCATTACCGTTGATGTTTTCTGTAATGGAAAACGGAGGGACAGCCACAAGTCGATATTACAAAATTAGTTATAGGTATTGAAATTCATAGCTTCGAGTATGATTAGGATTTTATCCGAGAAAAACGAAACTGAAAGGTGGAGTTGCCTATGACAAAGCAGAAAAAACTAAGACATCTGGAATATTATGATTTACAGGAATGCTTTGATAATTTGTATGCCCAAAGTAAACAAGGTGAAGTTTTCACAAAGCTCATGGAGATAATTTCGAGTGAGGAAAATATACGGCTTGCATACAGGAATATCAAGCGAAATTCAGGCAGTTATACAAGCGGTGCGGATAAACTTAATATCAAAGATATTGAGAAATTGTCCGCTGAAAAGTTAGCTGAAATAATTCAGAGGAAACTAAAATTTTACAAGCCTAAACCCGTTAGGCGAGTAGAAATCCCCAAGCCTAATGGTAAGACCAGACCACCGGGAATACCGACAATAATTGACCGACTTGTACAGCAATGTATTTTACAGGTTTTAGAACCGATTTGTGAAGCAAAGTTTCATGAGCGAAGCAACGGTTTAAGACCAAGCAGGTCATCAGAAAACGCATTGGCGCAATGTTATAAAATGATTCACAGGCAGTATCTTTATTTTGTCGTGGACGTTGACATCAAGGGCTTTTTCGACAATGTGAATCATTCAAAGCTGATACGTCAAATGTGGGCAATGGGAATACGGGATAAATAACTAATCTGCATAATTAAGGAAATGTTGAAAGCACCAATAATACTGCCAGACGGCAATAAAATATTTCCAACGAAAGGCACACCGCAAGGCGGTATTTTATCACCGCTGTTAGCCAATATCGTTCTGAACGAACTGGATTGGTGGATAAGCAGCCAGTGGGAAACAATGCCGACGCATAGAAATTACTACATTGGTATAAACAGTAATGGCTCTCCGAGCAAAAGCGTAGTCTTTAAAGTTCTCAGAAGAAGTGAACTAAAAGAAATGTACATTGTAAGATATGCAGACGATTTTAAAATTTTCTGTCGTAAGCGAAGTGACGCAAATAAAATTTTTATTGCTGTTAAAAAGTGGCTGAAAGACAGATTAAAGCTGGAAATCAGCGAAGAAAAATCAAAGGTTGTTAATCTCAAAAAGCGTTACTCTGAATTTTTAGGATTCAAGTTGAAAGCGGTTCACAAAGGGAAAAAGTACGTAGTCAGGTCGCATATGACAGATAAAGCTGTCAAGCGAGTAACTGAAAACCTGAAAAATCAGATAAGAGAAATAGCTCATGGCAAAACTAAAAATGATGAAATATTGCAGATAAAGCAGTATAATTCAATGGTCATGGGTATACACAATTACTACAGATATGCAACAAATATCAGCCTTGACTGTATGAAAATACAGTTTTCAGTTTATACGGTCATGTATCATCAACTCAGAGGACAGCTGAAGAAGAACGGATTTATTCAAAGAAACGTCATTCTGAAAAACTATGGAAAAAGCCGAATGGTACGATATGTGCACCAAGAACCGATTTGTCCAATAGGATATATTCAAACATGAAATCCGATGTACAAAAAGCGAAAGATATGTAAATATACAGCAGAAGGCAGAGAAGCAATTCATAAAAGTCTTAAATTTGATGAAAGCGTTATGACGGTACTTCATATGCTTGCGAAAGAGGTAATTCCCAACAGAAGCATTGAATATTTGGATAACAGAGTTTCGCTATACGCCGCTCAATATGGAAAATGTGACGTTACAGGCAGAATACTTTGGATTGATGAAATCCATTGTCATCATAAAAAGCCGACAAGTCAGGGCGGTACGGACGAATACAATAATCTTGTTATCGTGCATAAAGAAGTTCATATGCTGATCCACGCTGTTAAATCTGAAACCATTCAGGCATATCTTGACAAAGTTAAACCTAACAAATCTCAGCTTGAAAAAAATAAATATATTCCGAATGTCAGCAGGAAATCCTGCAATCTAATGTTTTTAGAACTTTGAAATTAATACTAATCTAACGAATTTGTAATACCGATGGGGCGCCGTGTGCGGTGAAAGTCGCATGCACGGTGCTAAGCGGGGGAAAAGGCGGCGATTACTTCAAAACCTTACCTATCGCAATGATATCCGAGACTTTACAGGCAGGAAAAGATGTCTTTTGAGTTGGAGGGAAAAGAAGTTGAGGGAATGGCATATCTGATGAATTATGGGGAGCTTTCTCCTCCGAGTCAGATGTATTACAATACGATTTTGCAGGGATACAGAGAAAACGGTCTGGATGAGTCTTATCTGCAGACGGCTCTGGAAAATTCAATTTATCATAAGCAGCTCATTTAGGAAGAATTTGATGAGGATTTCGGTTTTGACGATGATCTTCAAATGAAATTTTAAGGGGAAAAGAAATGAAATATAAAGGATTTTTTGTAAAAATTACTCCCGATAATAATTTACATCGGGAGGATAAAAACGGCGAAATAGTTAATTGCGATGGTTTTACAATAGAAGTTTTTTCGGATGAATCTGAAAAGCTTGAGATTGATGTGTTTTCGGCAGCAGTTGGTTTTGAACTTCTGAAAAACAGTCTTGATGAAGCTATTCAGTTTGCTAAGGATTATATTGACAGTGAGGAAAAGGAATACTGCAGAATGATTGATGGAGAATAGTCGCTAATATTAGGTGTATGGAAAGCAGTTTGCTATTTTAAATCGCTTTCCATATGCCCTGTGTCGAAATATGTCGCAAAAATGTATTGAATTGTCAAAACGTACAAATTCAACTTTAGTACATTGTACAATATATAGAAATTTAGACAAACTTGTATGAAATCTGCTAATTCTATTGAAAAATGTTGTAAATTTGTGTATAATTATATTGTTGATTTAAGTCGATAGATGATAATTGTATATTATACTAAATTGTAAAATATAAGATGAAATTATTTACTTTTTCTTAAGGAGGATGAGTAAATTATGTATAGAATTGCAGTAATTCAAAATGAAGTTGAAATGCAACATTCTGGTTATGTTGATTCAATACCTAAGTATAAACGACAGAATTTTGATCTTCAAGAACATGTATTTAACCGCTTTTCTAGCGTTAATATTAGAGAACTTTTTGTAGAAGGTGAAAATTATTTACTTGATTATGATTGCTTAATTATTGGCACAAATGCTACTAGTGATGGCGATGTATATAGCATTTTATGCAATGAAGCGAATAAAGCTGTTTTAGCAGAATATATTTCCCTTGGAAAAGGCTTGTTGATTTGCTCCCAAAAGAAGTTTAAAGAAGTAAAAACTCCAAATAATAATAGATATAAAGCACGTGAAACATATTTTTTACCCGAAGTATATGAATATATGGTTGTTTCACGACCTAAAGAAGAAAGTTCTGCAGATGGATCAATCAGTATTTTTTATGATAATCAAAATAACATTCAAAAAATATTAACCACTTATCCACAAAATATAACTGACGAGATTATTGATGATCATTGTAAGAAAAATGATTTTCAAAGGCACTATTATCGTGACTATATTATACCGCTTAATGATTCATCGTATTTCTCTGTCTTAGCTGATTTAAGAGACCCTTATAGGAATACATTAATGGTTGCTTGCCCACAACGTAATGAAAAAATTGTAATTTCAACAATGGCACTTGATTGGGCTGGTCATTATGAACTTATAGAAAATATATTATACTATTTAATTGTGGGTATTCCTAATGTTGCTTTTGTCAACAAGGAAAATTCTCCATCTTTAGAGTTTGAGTTTATTATTTCTGAAGCAAAGCTTTCGAAGATCTCTTATATTTCATATAAATCTTTGAGAGATGTTGTAAACGATACTAACCTATTAAGAAAATATCATACACTATATGTTTTCTCACCAGATTTCACAGAAGACGAAGTGGCTAATTTTTGGGAAAGTTATGTTAAACCTCAAGATGGATATGTTAAGTTGTTTTACTATAAATATATTAACAAAGAGCTTGTTCTAGTAAACTTTTCTTATTATAGTTATATTGATACTCAAAAAAGAGAGGTCGAGACATGGCTTAGGTGCAAATATAATGGAGGATTATGGGATAATAGTTTTTGGAAAACTTATGATGTTATTTTTGCGTTACATAATATGGGTGTGTCAATATCTTGCTTCCTAAAAAGCGTTTTTTTACAAATCCAAACTCATTATCAAAAAGGAAGTTATGATGGTGTATTAGCTCCTACTTGTGGTTTACTTGAACTTGAAGCACTAGTGCTTAGTAATGAAACATATCGAAATGAAATCACTAAGATTGAAGATTACTACATAGAAACCAAGAACTGGTTAATAAAAAAATATAATGATACATCTGGGTATAATAAAAAGTTTATTATTCGATCATTTTATAATTGTGGTAGATTCGATGATTTAAGTAAAGCTATTTCTGATTTTAAGACTGATTTACAGAATATTGCTACCTCAGGAACAGTACAAGACAAATTGGAGATAGATTTGTGCCTAGATATTGAAGTGTGTTTGGTTTATTTGGATGCTTTTGCAGAACGTAAAGATATTCGAAATCACATACATGAGTGTATTTTAAAGATTTTAGAAACACAAATGCAAAATGGTCGTTGGGATAACAACTGTGGAAAAACAGCGAGATTGCTAGTGTTTCTCTTGAAATATCAAGCTAAGCATGAATTTGAGAAAGATGAAGAAATAGTACAAGAAGCGATTGACAGAGGCATTACTGCTTTAAGAAATGCATATCAAGTAAATAATTGGGAGGATAATATTGTTACTACTGCAAATGCAATTACAGCAATTATAGCTGCAGATAGAACAACTACATATGAATCAAAAGATTTTCTAAATCAAGTAAGCAAGGAAGCAAAATTAGTTGATTCTTATAATTCATTATTACTTGCACTGAAAACAATTGATTTCCTTACAAAGAAAAACGGAGAAAGTATTCAACAACTTTTGGAACTAAAAAATATAAAAACTCAATTTGATAATAGTCAGTCAAAATTACGTATTGCTACCGTAATTGCAAGCGTTTCAATTTTACTTGTGCTATCTTATTATTTATTCTTATATTTGAAGAATCCGGATTTGTTTAAAGATATGATTCTTGAATCGTTTATGTGGATTCCAATTGCTGTAGGAATTTTGATTACAGGTGTAATTGAATTTATACCTAAATTAATCACTAGTAAACGTGAGAAAAAAAAGTAATTCTCTATATTGTTTTATAGTTAAAAGGAGTTTATTATGTTAAAGTATTTTGTAGATGCTGTTCAAGAACAAGATCTTAATGTTGACAGCATTATTATCACCAAAGATGGAAAACGTTATGAGCATTATTTCACAGATAATAAAGAAAATAATATTCGTTCAATAAGCAAAACTATCAGTTGTTTAGGAGCATATAAGGCTATCGAAAAAAAACTTTTCACTCTTGAAACAAACATTCTTCCTTTTTTTGATGAAACTAAGATTACTAATGTGTCTAATCTTGATTATCTTAGTAAGATGAAAGTAAAACACCTTCTTAATTTAACAATTGGTCAAAGTAAAGGGCTTATGTTTAGTAAGGATATCCATAAGCTTTCAATTGATACAGATTTACTTTACTATGTTTTAAACTTTAATATTGATTATGCTCCAGGTACACACTTTGTATATAACAATGCGGCAACATATCTTCTGTGTGCAATTATACAACAACTCACAGGAGAATATTTTGGTGATTGGGTGCAAAAGGAACTGTTTAACGCAATGGAAATTACAACAGGGAATTGGGAAAGTTCTTGGCAAGGAATTTGTCTTGGAGCATCCGGATTAAGAATGACCAATAAGGATCTACATGAAATAGCTCTGTTGCTTTTAAACGATGGTTGTTTTAATAAAAAACAAATTATTAGCAAAGAGTGGGTAGATTTAATGCATACACCTCATTTCTTTACAGCTAATCTTCCGGATTATGTAAATAAACAAGGACGTTGTATTAATAAGATGTCATATGGATATGGATTGTGGATTTGTGGTAATGGAACAAAGGACTATCCAAAAACTCATTATTTTTGCGATGGCACAGATGGTCAGTTAATTATTATTTCTCCAGATAGCAATATGGCTATTTCTATTCTATCACATCAAAGTGATATGAATCCTTTATATGAAATTCTAAATTATTATTTATAATTAAGAGAGGGAAAAATGAAATTATCAGAAATTCTCATGCCAAATAATGAATCTTTGAACTATATGGAACGATTGGTTAATCAAGGTTCGAAAAGTGGTTTTACTACAATCCACACTTCATCAATTGAAACTAATCCATTTTATAGTGAATCTTTTCGAGTTAAAAAGCTGTTTTCTGTTTCAGAGAGTTTTATTAAAACATATGGCTCAGTACCACATTTTTGTCACAATGACAGTGAAAAAATTGATTTTATTTATATGCATCCAGACTGGACTCTTTACCATGAAAAGGAAGTTTGTTCTTTAGGTAATGTTATTGATGGAGAAATAGTTATTCCTACTTCAAGCATGCGAACTGTTCGTATAAAAGGAACAAATTATTATTTAAAATTGTGTTATCCAGATAAATTAGGACGCCTTAAAAGAGATTTGAATTATTCTCATTTAATTTCTGCACTTGAAGTGACAGAATCTTTAAACCATTTAAAAAATAGTGGTAGAGTTCCAGATATATTTGGATTTATGCCAGAAACAGGCGGTAAAATCTTAAAAAAAGGAGACACAGAGATAGGGTTTGTTGTTAGGGAGATTGGCATAGATATTTATTCATATTATCTTGTTCCAGCATTCTCTCTTTTTTCATCAGATATTAAAAATCCGAATGACGAATGTATACTGATTCAATTGTTAAGAATAAAAAGGAATCCGATTGATTTTTTGCTTGAAGAGATTTGCTATCCACTAATTGACATTTTTTTTAGCTGTGTATTTAATGAAGGTCTGATTCCAGAAATGCACTCTCAAAATATACTTTACGCATTTGATGCACAATTTAATGTAAAAAAAGTTGTTTTACGAGATTTTGAATCAGTTGATAAAGATGTAAGTATAAGATCTAAATTAGGATTACCTCCGTTTGTATCGTATCCATATAAATGTATATGTAAGTCTGATAAGTATTACTTAAAGAGACATAGCTTGATGTTTGATCATAAGTTATGTGAATACTTAATTGATCCTATAGTAAAAACAGCTGCAATTTATTTGGGCATAAATATTGATAAGATAACAAATGCCATTCGTCATTATGTAAATGAAAAAATGCTATTCTGGAATGAACCATTTTTCCCTGACGATCATTGTTGGTATAAATACCCTGATATTGAAATAGATCGGTCTACAGATGAGCGCCCTTTCGTTAAGTATTCTAATCTAACATATCGAGGATAAAGAGGTTGCTTATAAAAATGTTTATAATAATTATATAAATTATGATAGGGTTATCAAGCTTCATTTATTAATAACAGGAGGTTATTTCTTTGAAACTTACAAAACTTAAGCTCTATAATTATCGTTGTTTCGGATGCGATGAGCAAGTAATTGATATAGAGGATATTACAGCTTTCATTGGTAACAATAGTACAGGTAAAAGCACAGCATTGTTAGCATTATGTTGTTTATTTTCTAGTAATAGTAGTGATCGCATTTTAAAGCGTAGCGATTTTTACCTTCCCCAAAATAAAGAACCCGAAGAAATAGAATTTCAAGATCTATATATTGAAGCCGTGTTTACTTTCAAAGAATTGGAAGACGATGAAAACGGAAAGTATACTATTCCGCCATTCTTTCAAAGCTTAGTTGTAGATAATCCTAAAGGAACGCCATATCTTCGTATCCGTTTAGAAGCAACATGGGAGAAAAGCAGTAATGTAGATGGTGCCATTGAAAGCAATACATACTATATAACATGCCCTGAAAGCGAAGATATTAAAGACGAATATAAAAGACTTGCAAATCGACGAGATTTGGATCGCATTCGAGTTATTTATGTACCAGCCGTTCGTGATCCTTCCAAGCAACTTAGAAATGCATCTGGTACGATGATGCACAAAATAATGAATAGCATAAATTGGAGTGATACTACCAAAGAAAATGTTAAAGAAAAAATTCAGGAGTTAAATGCTCAGTTTTTAGATGAGAAGGGTGTATCAATACTTGGAGAATCTATTCATACACAATGGGTAGCTTACGATTCTGACACCAGATATTCAAATGCTCAATTACGTTTTAATAGTACAGATATAGATTCCTCTATAAAAAAATCAGAAGTAGTTTTTCTTCCAACAGTAACGGGAAAAGAATGTATTATTGATGATATGAGTGATGGATTACGATCTCTTTTCTATATTTCTTTGGTTGACAGTATTCTTGACGTTGAGGCAAAAATTCAAAAAGAACTTGAAGTTGACCCTGAACACACTTCTTTTAATCATAAACCGCCTGTTTTAACTATAATCGCCTTAGAAGAGCCAGAAAATCATATTGCACCTCATTTGATTGGAAAGCTAGTTTCTAATTTAGAAAATATAGCTTTCAAAAGTAATTCACAAACTGTATTGACATCTCATTCTACATCAATTATAAAAAGAGTTGATCCAGAAAATTTGAGATATTTCCGTCTTGACGTTAGTGATTGCACAACAAAAGTTCGTTCTATAACTTTACCTGACAAGGAGAAGTTGACCGATCAATATAAATTTATTAAAGAAGCTGTTAAAGCATATCCCGAACTATATTTTGCTAAACTTGTAATCTTAGGAGAAGGCGATAGTGAAGAAATTATTTTGCCTAAGTTCTGGAATGCTAAAAATGAAAATATTGATATAAGTGGTATATCCATTGTTCCTTTGGGTGGAAGGCATATCAATCATTTATGGAGACTTCTTAATGATCTTAAGATTCCACATATTACATTATTGGATTTAGACAAGGAAAGAGAAGGTGGAGGTTGGGGACGCATAAAATATGTTTTGGATCAGCTTATTCAAAATGGATATGATAAAAATCAGTTATTAAAAACAACTAATGGTGTTCTGTCTGATAAAGCATTTAAAGAAATGATTGAATGGGATGTTAATGACTCAAAAATCTTGCAGGATTGGATTAATTATCTGGAACGGTATAATGTTTTCTTTTCTGCACCACTGGATATTGATTTTTTGATGTTAGAGCATTATGAAAAAATTTATAAAGGATTACTTAATGAAAAAGAAGGACCTCGACTTATGGTTGACGAATACGAGGAAAAACATCAGAAATACATAATAGATATTGAAAAATCAGGGGAGATTTATCCTGAATACATAAAACGTATTCAGGACGATGTTCGGCATACTTTAAAGAATTGTGGTGGTGATGGAAAAACATATACTGATGCACAAAAAAAATTAATGATTTGGTATACATATTTTTTCTTAAACAGAGGAAAACCATCTACACATATTGAAGCACTTTCCAAAATGGATGATGAAATAATATTAAAGTCTATGCCTATTGTTTTTGACAAAATGATTACAGTAGCAGAAAAAGCATTACGAGGAGATACGCAATGAAAATTATTTCGCCCGGTAAGTGGATGCCTTGTGATGGAATTGTGTTGGAAACTAATGCTGAAGCAACAGTTCGAAAAGATTCAAGCACACTTGTTGTTGCTGGTCCTGGTGCTGGTAAAACAGAATTGTTAGCACAAAAAGCAAGTTATCTTTTTCAGACCAATAAATGTCGTAATCCACAAAAAATATTGGCAATAAGTTTTAAGAACGATGCCGCTGACAATTTAAAGAAACGAGTAATGAAAAGGTGCGGAAATGAAGTAAGAAACAGATTTGTGTCATTAACATATGATGCATTTTCTAAAGATATTTTAGATCATTTTCGTTTTGCATTACCAGAGCTCATCAGACCAAGTGCTTCTTATCTGATAGAAGATAAAGAAGTTATTGATGCTGCATTTAAAAAGGCTGGTTTTACCAATCCGTATAATTTGTCACCTAGCAGATTAAATACTTATTATAATCAGGTGCTTGCCTCAGTTACATTACCTTTCTCAAAAAATGATTTAGGTGAAAAGGTGTGGAAATTTTTATTAAAAGGTTTTGATAAGTATAATTCCTCTTTATCATTCAAAATGATATGTATTCTTTCTGAATATATAATCAGAACAAATCCCAAAATAAAAAAAGGACTTCAACTAACATATGGACATGTGTTTTTAGATGAGTTTCAGGACACGACAAGTTTGCAGTATAAACTAGTAAAACAATGCTTTCTAAATTCATCTTCCATAATGACAGCGGTTGGAGATAATAAACAACGTATAATGCTGTGGGCTGGAGCATTAAAAACCGTATTTGAGAACTTTCAAAAAGATTTTAATGCATCTTCTCAAAGATTAATAATGAATCACAGATCTGCTCCGCGACTTATTGAATTACAAAAAATGATGTATTTATCATTAAACGAATCCGATAGCAAAGTAATCTTTTCTAATAAGTGGAATCCTGAAGATGGAGCAATCTCTTTAGTTATAGCCGAAAATGAGATGAAAGAGGCTCAAAAAGTTGCTGCAGATATATTTCAAAAAATTTCAATGGGCATATCACCAAATGAATTGTGTATTTTGTGCAAACAGTTACCGCAAAAATACACTTCACAAATAATTTTAGAACTTGAAAAATATCAAATTCGCGCTCGTATAGAAAATGATTATCAGGATTTGATAAAAGAGCCGATAATTGAAATGCTTATGGCATTGCTAAGATTATCTGTTGATAGGAAGAGACCTCAGGATTGGGAGTTTATATTAACAATATCTGGAGAACTTTGGGGCATGGGATCTTCGCAAGAAGTAGATTCATATTATAAAATGCAGGACAAAATTATTGAGGAAATAAATTCTCTCAATATTTTAATTAAGAACGTGTCATCCAAAAAAGACTTTCATGAATTACTGCAGCATGCTATAAGGTTTTGGGGATTATGTCACTTAAAGGCTATGATTCCAAAGTATAATCAAGGTACCTATTTGACTGAATTATTAAGTAAGTTTCAATCATTTATGTGGGATGAACTTGAAAACGTACAGTTTAATTGGTTGCTTGCTTTAGAAAATTTTGAGGGATTGAATTCAGTACCGATTATGACAATTCATAAAAGTAAGGGTTTAGAATATCAAGCTGTATATTTTGTCGGACTTGAGGATTCTGCCTTTTGGAATTTCAAAAAACAACCTGAAGAAGATAGGTGTGCTTTTTTTGTAGCACTTTCTCGTGCCAAGTTAGAAATTATGTTCACATTTTGTAATTGTCGCTCTACAGTTAAATACCCTAAGCAATCTCATAAAGATATTAATGAATTTTTCGAGTTGTTAAAAACACCAGGAATTGCAAAGTTGATAAACCTAACATCATCTGAATCCTAGTGCCTCAATAGCGTTATCTTTTTGTCGGAGTAGCCATTACGTGTCTTGTTTTTTAGTTGAAAATAGACACTTTTATCGTTCATCTATTTTATAGTCACAAGACAACGATTAAAGCTCTCCGTTATGGGGAGCTTTTTTGTGTTTACATAATTTTATCATAGAAAAAAGAATAACGTTTTGTACTCAAATCATTGATTTTCTTGTTGAAATATGATATAATTATGTAAATATAATTTAAGGAGAGTTATTTTATGAAAAAGACTATAGCATTTTTAATGAGTATTATGTGTGCATTCAGTCTGACGGCCTGCGGTGACAAGAATGACGATGAGCGTTCGTCGGAATCATCCACAAAGTCATCTTTTGAATCTTCGCAAATTGAAAACTATGATAAGCATAAAGAAAGTTATGATATTTCCAATGAGTCAGTAATAGATAATGATGATGAAAATGAAAAGGATAATGTTTCTAAAAATATCGCATGGACTGGTGATTCTATTGCTGTGGGAGAGTGGCAGATAGTTGGAGTGAAAGCTGATGGAACGGTTGTTTCTGTTGGTATTAATGTTGACGGACAATACGATGACTTATCAGACTGGAAAGATATAATTGCTGTTTCGGCAATGGGAGATCATATAGTCGGCATGAAAGCTGATGGAACAGTAGTTGCTACTGGAGGTAATTATAATGGGCAATGTGAAGTTTCAGATTGGAAAGATATAATTGCTGTTTCAGCAGGGTTTCTTCATACAGTAGGTTTGAAATCAGATGGTACTGTTGTTTCAGTTGGTAATAATGTTAGAGAACAATGTGAAGTTTCAGATTGGAAAAATATAGCTGTTATTTCAGCAGGGGGATATCATACAGTAGGCTTGAAGTTAGACGGAACGGTTGTTGCTGTTGGCGATAATGAATATGGGCAGTGTGATGTCTCAGATTGGACAGATATAATTGCTATTTCAGCAGGCGAACATCATACAGTAGGTTTGAAATCAGATGGAACTGTTGTTACTGTCGGTTACAATGTTAATGGAAAATGTGAAGTTTCAGATTGGAAAGATATAGTTGCTATTTCAGCAGGGGGAAATCATACAGTAGGTTTGAGGTCAGACGGGACGGTTATTGCTGTTGGTTATGATAGCTATGAATGTGGTGATGTCCCAGGTTGGATAGATATCATTGCAGTTTCAGCAGGAAAAGAGCGTGCAGTAGGCTTGAAGTCAGACGGAACTGTTGTTGCTGTTGGTTTGTATGTGGACGAGGGATGTACATTTAATGGTATCTTCGATTGGACAGACATACGAATACGACAATGATATTGTAGAAATTGGTTGACTAATGACGTTTTTTGTGGTAGAATAATATGTGTAAACTATTTTTATTATGACAGGAGGATTCAACTATGAAAAAAAATGCCTTCAAGTATGTCTGGACTGACAAAAAACGTACATTATTCGGACTTCCTATCTCCTTTACAAGATATTATCTCACGGAAACCAAGTTTATAACACGTACCGGTTTTCTCAGTATTGACGAGGATGAAATAGATCTTTATAAAATTACCGATAAAAAGGTTAAATTTCCGTTTTTTCAAAGACTTTTCGGCTGCGGAACTATCATAATCTACAGCAAAGATACCGATACGCCGTCAAAAGAGGTTCACTGTATAAAAAATGTTCGTATGGTATCCGAGCTTATCGACAAATATCTCACTATTATGCGTGATAAATATGGAATTCGTGGAAGAGATATGATGGGCTTGAATCACGATCACTGCGATGAATGTGATGACTATAGCGATTATGACGATCAATTTTAAATTCGGGGTGATAAATTAAATGCTCTCGTTTATAACAGAAAAACAATCCTGCTGGGATAGGCTTAAAGCCGAAAAAAGACCGATTTTTATATATGGAATGGGCGATGGTGCGCTTAAAATAATGTCTGTTTTCAGGGAACGTGATATAGCAGTTTCGGGAATTTTTGCAAGCGACGACTTCGTTCGTGGACATTCTTTTGAGGGATTTCGTGTACACAAGCTCTCTGAAATAGAGGAAATGATAGACGATTTCGTTGTTGTTCTTGCTTTTGCTGCCGGATATCAGGAGATAGTTGACAAAATCCATGCTATTGCTGCAAAGCATTCGCTTTATGTTCCTGATGTGCCTGTTGCGGGCGGAGGTCTTTTCACATATGAATACTGTGTTCAGAATGCCGAAAAGATACAGCTTGTTTACGACAGTCTTGCCGACGATTATTCACGAAAAGTTTATGCCAATATAATTAATTTCAAAATAAGCGGCAAGATCGAATATCTTTCCGCCGTAACAACTCCTAAGTCTGATATATACCATAAGATCATCAAGCCGACCTACAGCGAGGTTTACGTCGATCTCGGAGCGTATAACGGCGATACCATAAGGGAACTTCTTGAGTTTACTCATGGTACGTATCATTCCATTTATGCTCTTGAACCCGATAAAAAGAACTTTAAGAAGCTTGCGAAATTTGTTGACGGCATGAAGCACGTTTATGCCTATAATGCAGCAGCTTGGTGTACCGATACATCACTTCCGTTTTCCGCAAAAGCCGGAAGGCAGTCGGCTATAAATGCGTCTTCCGATAATTTTGTTGCGGCTCGTTCGGTAGACAGCATTCTCGAAAAGAAGTACGCTACCATAATTAAAATGGACGTTGAAGGCTTTGAACGTGAAGCTATATGGGGTGCGTCTCAGACTATCTCGCATTATTCTCCTAAGCTAATGGTCGCTCTTTATCACCGCAACGAAGACATTTTTGAGATTCCGCTGCTGATAAAATCGCTGAATCCGAATTATAAGCTTTACATCAGACATCAGCTTTATATTCCGGCTTGGGAAACCAATCTTTACGCTACAATTTAATTAAACTTAAAGGAGCTGTTTTATTACAGCTCCTTTTATTATCAGAATTCTCTTTTATTGTAAAATAATATGGATAATTCCCACGATATCAGGAATAACATCGCTACGGCAGCAGCAATGATTATTTTTGTCCAACAACTCATATCCGAAAAAATCAATGCTAAATTTAACTCCTCACTGTTTGCGAATATGGCAGTAGAACCACCGATGAATCCGGCAAAAATCATTGTTGCAATTCTGGCTTTTGCAGTTCCGAGTTTAAAGTTCAACGGAAGCATTATCATAGGAAAAATCAATCCTACGATGATTAATGCTTCGATAAGCGATAAAAACGATGACCATACAAATTCGTTTTCTTTGTCGATATTTAAGCCTATAAATCCTGAAAGAGCAGCAAGAATAATCGAAATTGAAATCAATATCAATGTAAAAATATATTTCGATGAAACAATATTGCTTCTTTTTGCTGGAATTATCAAGGAATAAATATCCCATCTGCTTGTTTCATCAAAAGTCATATAGCTTGACGGAATTATTGATATAAAAATCGGAGCAAACACAATCATTTGATATTGTCCCATTATTTCGGCGAACATAATAAAAATAAGAAATATTATGGGAGCGATACAATTTTTCCTGAACATGATAAATTCTTTAATAAGAAGTCCTTTCATTTTACTTCTCCTCCTTTGACATATAAACAAATAATTCTTCGATTGTTACAGGTTTCACATCAAAACTTGACGGAACTTTATCCCGTACAATAACGGCTTCTGTACCGAATTTGTGCAGCTTTTTACCCTTGATAGCAGACTTGTCAAGTTCGGCAAGAACCTCTTCGCTTGTGTTTATGAAGCCATATTTTTCAAGAAGAATGTCCTTTTCTTCACAAAGAGTGATTTTTCCTTTGTGGATAAAAGTAATGTAATCGCAGATTTTTTCAAGGTCGCTTACGATATGTGAAGAAATAAGTATAGAGTGAGTTTCATCACGGGTAAAATCGTTGAAAATGTCTATTATCTCATCTCTAACCAGCGGATCAAGACCGCTTGTCGGTTCATCGAGTATAAGCAATTTTGCATCATGAGAAAGAGCAACAGCGATTCCCAGTTTCATTTTCATTCCTTTGGAAAAGGTTTTAAAAGTCTTTTTATCAGGAAGGTTAAATTTTTTGATATAATTATAAAATATATCGCTGTTCCAGTTGGTAAAGACATTTTTCATTATTGAATCAACATTTTTTATATTGAACTGCATCGGAATTCCGATTTCATCCAGAACAACTCCGATATCGTTTTTCATTTCGGCAGTCGGTTCTTTTCCGAAAATTTTAATATCTCCGTCATCGGGATGAATGATACCGAGAATCGACTTTATAACGGTACTTTTTCCAGCGCCGTTTTCGCCGATAAGTCCCATGATACAGCCGGTAGGAAGACTTATCGAGATGTTATCAAGAGCAAATCCCTTAAATTTTTTTGTCAGATTTTTAATTTCAATTGCATTCATAATTTGATCTCCTATTCATCAAGAATTTCAAGCATTTCGATGATATCGCTTTTGCTGAGATTGCAGGATTTAGCCAGTTTCTGAATCTGCAAAAGATATTCTTCGATTTTTTTCAGATTTTCCTCACGAAGCAGCTCCGTATTTTTCGGAGCAACGAAGCATCCTTTCGCAGGAAGAGTGTAAATAAATCCTTCCCGTTCAAGCTCGTCATAAGCACGTTTGGTGGTAACAACGCTTATCCGAAGGTCTTTTGCAAGATTACGGATAGACGGCAGGGGTTCGTTTTCATTCAGTTCTCCGCTTATGATCAGATTTTTTATCTGGGTGTATATCTGATCATAAATCGGCGATCCGCTTTTGTTATCAAGAAAAATATTCACTTTTTCCCTCCTCTTGTATACTGTATATATACAGTATACACAGTTATAACAGATTTGTCAAGTACTTTTGCAAAAAAAAATTCGGTTTATGAAATTTTTCATAAACCGATTCTGATTTAATATTTATATAAGCTTTCTTTCATCACAGTATTCGCATTCAAGAAGCGTTTCATCTCCGCTTGCACGGAAACTTTTGGGGAGATATTCTTCATGATTCGTGATACATCTCGGGTTATCGCAGCGAACTCCGGCATAAACTTTTCCCTTCAATGTTTCAGACGCTTTCTGCTCGGAAAGAATAGTGAGAATAAGAGCCATTCTTGCGAACACGCCGTATTTTGCCTGAGTGAAATACATTGCTCTGGAATCGTCGTCAACATCAACTGTTATCTCGTCAACTCTTGGAAGAGGATGCATAACGATCATATCTCTTTTTGCGAGCTGCATTTTTTGTCTGTCGAGAACGTAAGTATTCTTCTGAGCAAGATATTCTTCACGACTGGAAAAACGTTCCTGCTGAATACGGGTCATATAAAGTACATCAAGCTGGGAAATAGCCTCTTCAAGAGTATCAACTTCTTCAAAAGTGCTTCCGTTCGCCTTTATAATATCCTTTATGTAAGCCGGCATTCTTAATTCCGGAGTGGAAATAAATACGAATTTGTTATTTTTGAACATACTAAGCGCCTTGCAGAGTGAATGAACAGTTCTTCCGTTTATAAGATCGCCGCACATACCGATTGTAAGGTTGGAGAGCGTTTTCTTCTCAATTTTCAGAGTAAGGAGATCTGTAAGAGTCTGAGTGGGGTGGAGATGACCTCCGTCGCCGGCGTTAATGACAGAACAATCCGCAGTAAGTGAAGCAGCTTTAGCCGCTCCGGCAACCGGATGACGTATAACAAGCACATCCGCATAGCTGCTTACGATTTTGGTCGTATCCTTAATAGTCTCACCCTTTGAAACGGACGAATTTGCCGGATTATCGAAACCGATTATCTGACCTCCAAGTCTTATCATAGCCGTTTGGAACGACATCTGGGTTCGTGTAGAAGGCTCGTAGAAAAGAGTCGCCATAACCTTTCCGTCGCAGGCGTGTGCGAATTTTGAAGGATCATTTTTGATCTTTTCACCCAGCTCGACTATCTTAGTCCACCAAGATACCGGGTAATCGCTTAAATCAATAAGATGCTGATACTGTGACTGCATAATAATTTATACCTCCATTTATTCTCAATAAATCATTTTTACTTTTTGCGCTATCCAGAGAACGTTTTCCCCTTGATACTCGCCGTGCTGTATCATCTTATGGGCAATCGCCCTAATCTATACAAATCTCTCCTTTCAGAGGATTTGTATAGATTAATACCGGGTTTCCAAAGGGTGGATTCACCCTTTGGCAGGGGTTTCAGGGGGACAGCGTCCCCTGAATAAAGCGGGAAGTAAAATTGATCTATTAATAACTGCCGTTATTTTCAAAATAGACCTTATACCACACAAGGAAAATATATATAGTCCAGATTTTTCTGCTGTTATCGGCTTTTCCGTCACGATGATCGTCGAGAAGCCGTATAAGCGGAGCAGTATTGAAGAATTTCTTCGAGCTTTCGCTTTCAAAAGCGTTTCGGACTATATTATAATATTTTTCTTCTTTAAGCCATACTCTTATCGGAACAGGGAAGCCGAGCTTCTTTTTTGCAGCTGTTTTAGCGGTTTGTTCGGGAGTATCTTTTTTAGCGGCAAGGCGCATCGCATATTTGGTTATATATTTAGTTTCGTCCGTTTTATTTTTATGAGTAACTCTGTATTCGGTCGGGATCTTCTCAGCCAGAGCCATTATCTCTTTATCGAGGAATGGCACACGGAGTTCAAGTGAATTAGCCATACTCATTTTATCGGCTTTAAGGAGAATATCTCCCGCCATCCACATATGAAGGTCGAGATACTGCATTTTTGTAACATCGTCCATGCCCTTGACATTATTATAAAAAGGCTTGGTAAGAGCCGTTGGTTCAGGAGCGTCTGTCTTGATTCTGAGTATGGATTTACGCTGCTGTGGAGTAAACATATAAGCGTTTCCGATAAAGCGTTCCTCAACGTCTTTTCCCTTGCGGACGAAGAAATTCACGCCTCGCTTTGCGGGAAGCTTGGAAGCTATATTGCCTATTCCACGTTTTAACGGCTTCGGAAGCTTATCGTACAAAGTACCGTCTGGATCACTGTAAACGTTATATCCGCCGAAAATTTCGTCCGCTCCTTCGCCGGAAAGAACGACTTTAAGCTTTTCGGAGGCGATATTGCACACAAAATAAAGTGCAACAGCAGACGGATCGGCAAGAGGTTCGTCCATGTGATATTGTATCATAGGAATGCTGCCCCAGTAATCTTCCGGAGAGATGACCTTGCTTGTATTTTCTTTTCCGATAGCGTTTGAAAATCTTTTTGCCCAGCCTATCTCGTTATATTTTTCGTCCTTGCCGAAACCAACCGTGAATGTTTTGTCAACATCGGCAACTGCGGCAACGTAACTTGAATCAACGCCGCTTGAAAGGAACGAGCCGACTTCAACATCTGCAATTTTATGAGCTTCAACGGAATTGCGGAACGTATCGGAAATTCTGTTTACCCATTCATCAAGAGAAACGTTCTTTTCGGCGTTGAAATTCACGTCCCAGTAGCGTTTTATTTCCAGTTTACCGGCACTGTATCTGAAATAATGAGCCGGAGGAAGCTTGTATACGTTTTTGAAAAAAGTCTCGTTGGAAGGGGAATACTGAAACGTTAAATAATTTTCCAAAGCAGCGGTGTTCAGTTCCTTTTTAAACTCGGGATGAGCGAGGAAACTTTTTATTTCTGAACCAAACATAAAAGTTTTATTCATCAAAGCGTAATACATCGGCTTTATACCAAAGAAATCTCTTGCGCCGAAGAGTTCCTTTTTATTCTTATCCCATATCACGAATGAAAACATACCACGCAGCATATTAAGAAGTTTTTCCCCATACTGTTCATATCCGTGGATAAGAACCTCAGTATCGGTATTGGTTGAAAACTTATGTCCTGTGTCGACGAGTTTTTTTCGTATTTCCTGATAGTTATATATTTCGCCGTTGAACACGATAACAAGCGAACCGTCCTCGTTAAAAATAGGCTGATCGCCCTGCGAACTTACATCGATGATACTGAGCCGTCTGTGACCGAGGGCGACTGCACTGTCGACATATTTTCCTTCTGCGTCCGGACCACGATGTCTGATTCTATCCATCATATCATCAATGACCTTATTAGAATTGTCAATATTATTTGTGAAACCAACGATTCCGCACATATTAAAGAATACCTCCGGTTCTTAATTCCGCATTATATACTTTTTATTTATCTAATCTATTATACTACATATAGAAATTTTTTGCAACATAAATCGGAAAAAATATTGCAGAATTTTATTTATTCCTGATTAAGAGCAAGCCTGAATTTTCTTTTTGAAATAGATAGTATGCCTGATTTTTTCATTTTGGCTATTTCACGCTGAAGAGCGCTTCTGTTTACGCAGAGATAATCTGAAAGAACTGTTGTTGAAAAAGGGATTTGTGGAGATTTTCCCTGCGGAGTTTTATCTTCTATGATCTGAAGATAGCTGATAAGCTTATCGCTGATGGTTCGTTGGCTTAAAACCTCGATGCGTTCATTCAGCATAACCGTTCTTTCGGACATGATCTCAAGAAGATTTTCAACCAGCATAGAATGACAGCGGCAGGCGTTTTCACAGCGTTTGGTTATATCCGATTGACGAAAAAACATTACCTCGCAGTCGGTTTCACTGATGATCTCTATACTGTTGCGCTGAGAAAAAGTGAATGTAAAAAGGCTTCCGAAAATGCTGTTTTCGCCAAGGGTTTCGATGATTGTTCTTATGCCGTTGATATCGTAACGTACCATGATAGCCTGTCCATTGAGAATAATTCCTATTTTATCATTATTGTCAGAAAGTTCAATAACGCTGCCTGACTTATATTTATGAATATCAATATTGAAACAGCTTAACATGCGCCGACAGTCCTCATTATTTATCCCTTTGAATAAAATGTTATTTTCAGGTAACATAAAACACCTCCATTGTTGCAATTGCAACAGACTTTTTAATGCTTTTATGATACAATAAAAAAAAGAAAAAGTCAAGCTGTCTTGGTCTTTTTAATTTAGAATTTGTTTTTTAACGTCGAAAGGGAGAGTTGTTATGAAGGTTAATGTAATAGGCGAAGCTGTTTCGCAGGAAGAAATTGACGCATATATAGATTACGGCAAAAAGAAATACAGCGATAGAATAATTTCAGAAATGACGGTAAAAACAGACGGCGAATTTGTTGATCTTCAATTTGATTTCGCTGATGTTCCTTTTGAGCGTATCAGAAGAATTACCGGCTATCTGGTAGGAACTCTTGACCGCTTTAATAACGGAAAGCGTGCAGAGGAGCATGACAGGGTTAAACATGGCGTATAATTGCCGTTTACGGCATTATCAGAAATTCTTTTAAAGGATTTCATATATTATTACTATGGAGGTTTTTTACTTATGAAAAAATATGTATGTCCAGTTTGCGGATATGTTCACGAAGGCGACGAGGCTCCTGAAAAATGTCCTCAGTGCGGAGTAGAAGGTTCAAAATTCATCGTTAAGGAATCAAGCGAGAAACTTGTTTTTGCTTGCGAGCACGAACTTGGTTCAGCTAAGGCTGTTACAGATCAGGAAATCATTGACGGTCTTCGTGCTAATTTCAGCGGTGAATGCACAGAGGTTGGTATGTATCTTGCAATGGCAAGAGTAGCTCACAGAGAAGGCTATCCTGAAATCGGACTTTATTGGGAAAAGGCTGCTTATGAAGAGGCTGAGCACGCTGCAAAGTTTGCAGAGCTTCTCGGAGAAGTAGTTTCATCTTCAACAAAGGAAAATCTTGAAAAGAGAGTTGCCGCTGAACACGGCGCAACAGAGGGCAAGCTTGCTCTTGCTAAAAGAGCTAAAGAGCTTAATCTTGACGCTATTCACGATACCGTTCATGAAATGGCAAAGGATGAAGCAAGACACGGCAAGGCATTTGAAGGTCTTCTCAAGAGATATTTTGGTTAATTGCATTTTTTAAATTCTTACATAAAAGGAGCTGTATAGGCTCCTTTTATTATTGACTAATGTACCGGAAGTGTGATATAATAAAATGCAGTTTGAAATTGTAAAGCAGGTGAGAGTATATGAGCATCAATGAAAACAGCAGAATGATTCGTGAAGAGCTTGATAAGCTTCTCTGCGTTGAAAATACGGCGGAAACTCTGCTTAAAAACAGGGAAAGAGTAGCAGAGATAGTTCCGGAAATAAGACGCTGTTTCGATTTTGAACAGCATTCAAAATACCATAAATATAATGTTTATGAGCATATCGCACACGCAGTTGAATCAGCTCCGGAAGAATCGGTTTTGCTCAGACGTGCAATGCTTTTCCACGATATCGGCAAACCTGAGATGTTTACCATGGATGAAAACGGTGTTGGACATTTTAAAGGACACGCTGCGGTAAGCGCAGAGATGGCTGAAAAAATCATGGCTCGGTTGGGATATGATAAGGATGATATTAATCTTACAAAGGTTCTTATTTCGCATCACAGCGACAAGATCGAAAATGAATGTCAGATAAAGCGTCTTATTTCCGAAATCGGAAAAGAGTGTTTTGCTATGCTCATCAAGCTGAAAAAAGCCGATAATTCAGCCAAACGTGACTTTGTTTTAACTGAAAACGACGAACTTGACGACGCTTTGAAAATTGCAGAACGTCTTGACAGAGAGGGTAGTATAAAATGATAAAAGGAAGAATTCATTCAACAGAAAGTTTCGGAACAGTTGATGGACCCGGAGTTAGATTTGTAGTGTTTTTTCAGGGGTGTCCGCTTCGCTGTAAATACTGTCATAATCCTGATACATGGGATTTTTCGGGTGGAAAAGAGGTTACAGCCGAAGAGCTTCTTAAAGAATACGATTCATACAAAGAGTTTTTGAAATCAGGCGGAATAACGGCAACAGGAGGCGAACCGCTTGCTCAGCCGGAATTTCTTGCCGAACTTTTCCGTCTTGCAAAAGAAAAGGGAGTTCATACCTGTCTTGATACGTCAGCAGGAACGTTTAACGCTGCAACTCAGCAGAAAATAGACAAGGCGCTTGACTTCACCGACCTTGTTATGCTTGATATAAAGCATATAGACAACGAACAGCATCATGCCCTTACCGGTGCAGGAAACAGCAATATTCTTGCATTTGCAGAGCATCTTCGTGATAGGAAAATACCTCTTTGGGTACGGCACGTCGTAGTTCCGGGAATTACTGACGACAGAGACGAGCTTTTCCGTCTTGGAGAATTTATTTCGACGCTCGGTAATATGAAAGCGCTGGACGTTCTTCCGTACCACGACATGGCGAAGCCGAAATATGAAAATATGGGGATAGAGTATCCGCTCGGAGATACGCCTCCTCTTACGAAAGAGGAAGCGTTAAAAGCGAGAGAGATCATAGTTGAGGGCATAAAATCCGGATTAAGGAAGAGTAAATAAAGAAAAAAGGCTGTTGTACCGAAGTGCAACAGCTTTTGTGATATGGGATGTTATTAGTGTTGGTTTACAGCGGCGTGTTCGCTCTGCGCTCACAAGAACAGCGGAAGTGAAACTTGTAGTTTTGGGACAGCGTGAAAATAGGTTCTACTATAATTTTTAGTATCGGGATGATTTTAATGCTATTTGCTTTCTTCATGCTGTCTCTGAACTCTGCCAAAGGGGAGTACATACCCTTTGGAATCCCGATATTATTTTACTATTATCTTCTTGAACGACTTCTTACCTTTGCGGACTATAACTTCTCCGTCGAGTTTTATTTGTGCTTTTGCGTCCGTCATTTTTTCGTCGTTAACCATGATTCCGCCTTGCTGAACAAGTCTGCGTGCTTCGGAAACAGACGGAGCAAGTCCTGATTTTACAAGCAGATTGAGAAGTCCGATAGAACCGTCTGTAAGGTCGGCAGAATCAATTTCGGCAACTGGCATATTCTCGTTAGAACCGTTTCCTCCAAAGAGAGCTTTTGAAGCTTCTCTTGCCTTTTCGGCTTCCTCTTCGCCGTGAACCAGCTTGGTAAGCTCATATGCGAGAAGCTCTTTTGCCTTGTTGAACTGCGCCCCCTCCATAGTTTTTTCCATTTCCTCGATTTCTTCGACCGGAACGAATGTGAGCATTTTCAGACACTTGATAACGTCAGCGTCGGCAACGTTTCTCCAATACTGGAAGAACTCGTAAGGGGAGGTTTTTTCCGGATCGAGCCAGACTGCGCCCTTTTCGGTTTTACCCATTTTCTTACCCTCAGAATTGAGCAGAAGAGTAATAGTCATAGCGTAAGCGTCTTTACCGAGCTTACGGCGGATAAGTTCTGTTCCGCCGAGCATATTTGCCCACTGATCGTCGCCGCCGAACTGCATATTACAGCCGTATTTCTGGAAAAGCTCCATAAAGTCGTAGCTCTGCATTATCATGTAGTTGAATTCGAGGAAAGTAAGACCTCTTTCCATTCTCTGCTTGTAGCACTCGTGAGAGAGCATACGGTTTACGCTGAAATGAGCGCCTACGTCACGGAGCAGTTCGACATAATTAAGGTTCATAAGCCAGTCGGCATTATTTACGACGATAGCCTTATCCTCGGAAAAGTCGATAAAACGGCTCATCTGCTTCTTGAAGCAGTCAACGTTATGCTGAATGGTTTCGGGAGTCATCATTTTACGCATATCGGTTTTTCCGGAAGGGTCGCCTATCATAGCCGTACCTCCGCCGATGAGGACGATCGGCTTGTTGCCTGCCATCTGGAGTCTCTTCATAAGACAGAGCGCCATAAAGTGTCCGACATGAAGGCTGTCGGCAGTTGGGTCGAAACCGATGTAGAATGTAGCTTTTCCTGCGTTAACGAGTTCCTCGATTTCCTTTTCGTCTGTAAGCTGAGCGAGCAGACCTCTACGTTTGAGTTCTTCAAAAGTTGTCATAGTATTTTCTCCTTATTCTTAAATATAATAGTTAATGTTTTGGGCTTATGCTGCCATAAGCAATGAAATCGTCGGGCGATCTCATGGGTATCACAACCTTTCATTGATGTTGATACTAAAAGAACGAAAGCTGCATATCTCCGTAACCTCTCTGGTAAGCGGAAATGATACTCTTCATATTGTATAGTATTCCAAAGCGGTCGCATTCCGAGGTGAAAACGCTCCAGAGTCTTTTTGCGTTCGGACTTACGCACTCGTATCTGTTTCCGAAACGGCTGATATAGCGTTCCCGAAGTCTTGAATCCGGAAATCTTTTATCAAGCTCATTTAAGAAATGCTCACGCTGATTCGTCCTGAGAGTTACGCCGAAAAAAGGATAAATGCACCGCACGCCGCATTGATGAGCAGTTCTTACGATTTTGATGATATTATCCTCGCTGTCCTCGAGAAAGGGGAGAACGGGCATAAGCGTGATACCGGTAAACAGTCCGCTTTCGGACATTTTTGCAAGAGCGTTGAATCTTTCTGATGAAGGCGCTACATTCGGTTCAATAAGCCTGCAAAGCGTATCATCGGCGGATGTCACAGTCATTTTGCAAAGAACGGGGGAATGCTCGGCTATTTCACGGTAAACGTCGATATCACGGGTTATAAGTGGACTTTTGGTTATAACGGTAATTCCAAATTCGTATGCGCTGATAAGCTCGAGAGCGTGACGTGTAAGAAGCTCGGTCTGCTCGAAAGGATTATAAGGGTCGCTCATAGCTCCTGTTCCGATAATTCCCTTGTGAATCTTGCGCCGAAGCTCGTCACGAAGAATAACAATGGTGTTTTCCTTTGCTTTTACCGTATCGAAATTATCGACGTGATAGCATTCCGAACGACTGTCGCAGTAAATACATCCGTGACAGCATCCACGGTAGAGATTCATATTGTAGTCGTTTCCGAACCATTCAGAGGTTTTATTTTTTTGCAGGATAGTTTTACATGGAATCGTCAACATTTCGTTATCTCCGTAAATCTGCATTACTTAATTGCGGCAATAACTGAGAACTTCTGAAAAGAATAAACGCATTCAGGGGAATCAAAACCGCTTTCTTTAAGCAGATTTATTTCTTTTGTTACCGAACATTCCTTATCAAGTTTTCTTCTTTCTTTCCAAAGTTCGATGTCATGTTTTGAAAGCGCTGATTTGCCAAGAGTATCTATCCAAAGGGAATCAGCATATTCGCTGAAATTTTTATTATCAAAACAAAATTGATCATAATTTACAAACATACCGCCATCAGGAAGTTTGTTATAAATACGTTTAAACAATTGCGATTTATCTTCATCGTTCAGATGATGAATTGATAAGGCGGAAATGATAAGATCAAATTCACCGTTTGGAAAATTCTTGCAGTAATCGTCGGTTATATATTTAATATTTGAAAGATCATTAAAACGCTGTTTGGCTATTGTCAGCATTTCCGAAGCAATATCGTCCAGAACGAATTCGGCGTTTGGAAAAATTCTGTACCAATACATTGAGAGCAATCCTGTACCCGCACCCAGATCGAGAATTCGATGTGGATTATTGTAAAAGCCTGCAAGAAAAGCAGTTGTACTGACATAAAAATCTTCAAAACATGGTATAAAGCTTTGGCGTTTTGAATCGTATTCTCTTGCAATGAGATTAAACTGCTCGTTAATATTCATAAATTCCGCTCCTCAAAAAAATCCTCGTACAGTCGAAAAGACTGTACGAGGACGAAATTACTCGTGGTACCACCTCGTTTTATCGGATAGAAATTTCCTCTCCGACCTTGAAAGCTGTAACGGGCAAACCCGTCTGCTCCTACTGGATTTCAGCGCAGAAACTCCGGAATGTAGATATCTGAGAGCCTGTTTTTTCCTCGCACCGACCGGAAAACTCTCTGAAACAGGTAACCTCAGTTTTGATTCGTTCAACGTTTTTTTTATGATACCACATATTAAAATAAATGTCAAGAGAAATTTAATAGTTAATATAAAAAAATAATATCAGGCCTATTGACAATTCTCAGAATATGATGTATAATTTTATATGTTGATTGCTGATGTGGCACAGTCGGTAGCGCAACGCCTTGGTAAGGCGTAGGTCGTCGGTTCAAGTCCGATCATCAGCTCCAGTCGAATAGACGGTAAATAGGCGTTTTCCTGTTGTTGGAGAACGCCTGTTTATTTGCTTTGACTTCTTTGAGGACAACATTAGGACAACAAACTGAATATTTTTAATATGATAGACTTTCCGATAACGGGGAGTCTTTTTTTTGTTTCAGCCTGTTTTATGCTCAGGATTCTGAGTGTATTTATCGCTTTTATTGATTCTGGTAATAAGCATATTCTGTAATACATTGGCTGCTTCTTCATCGGCTTCGGCGATACAATGCAGATATTTATTTGTTGTCGATATATCACCATGCCCCAGACGTTCTTGCACTTGTTTCAGATTTACACCGCCATAAAGAAGCAGAGTTGCCGATGTATGTCTAAGGCTATGAAATTTGCGGTGTTTTAGACCGTTTTTTGCAAGAAATTTGCTGAATTGTTTTGTAGGAGTTTGAGGATTCATAATTTCGCCGTTCCACTGTGTAAAGAGCCAATTGCCGTTGCTCCAAGATGTACCCAGTTCCATAGCTTGCTTTGTTTTTTCAGCTTTGAGGAGCTGAATAAGTTCTATACAATGATGATTTATTGAAATAGTCCTTATTTCATAATCTTTCGGTGCTTTTGTTTTAATAGATTCTCCGGGAAGTTTATATGCAGATCGTTCTATTGTGACTTTGTTCTTGATGTAGTCAAAATCAGAGAATTTCAGTCCCACAAGCTCGCCGCAGCGACAACCAGTCATTATAGCAAGCTGCACAAGCACCTGAAACTGTAGATCCTCCTGCTCCAGACATTCAAGCATTTGAGCTGCCTCTTGCTTGCTGAATATTTCTATCTTAGGAGCAACGACCTTTTGTAGTGTGAGCTTTTCAGCATTTGCCGGATTGGTCGGTATTATATCCAGTTTTACCGCCTGTTTGAGTATAGATTGTAAGACCGTGAGCTTACGCCGTATAGTAGCCTGTGACAACTTAGGATTGTTTTCATCAATTGTACCGTCTTTCTTTTGCCTTACATCGCCTTGTAGATATTGTATAAATTGTTGAACATGAGCAGGTTTAAGCTCCGAAAGCTTTATATGACCTAAGAGCGGAATTATCAGCTTATCAATAGTCCGGCTATAATCGTGCCGTATACGAGGCGCAAGAACGTCTTTTTTTATATCAAGGTACATCGGGCAGAACTCAGCGAGTTTCATATTTTTGTTCGTTCCGATCTGGCCGCTGCGGCACTGCTCCTCAAAGAGCGTAGCAATCCTTTGGACTTCCTTTTCAATCCGCTTTTCGGTCATTCCCGGTTCAGGTTTCCAAGTCATTTCATAAGGCTTTAACTGCTTGCCTGCCCCGTCATATCCTTTGAATACTCTGATTCTGTAGCTGATTATCTCGCCGTTTTTATTCTTTCGTGGGGTTATGTTCGGCATTTTCTTTACGCTCCTTTATATAGTTTATAATAAAATCGGGTGCACGTTTTCTGTAATCAAAAATATCTGATAAATTTTCAGCAGCTTTAATGTTAAGATACCTGCAAATATCACATTCATTATAGTATTGGCTATATTTAGTATTTTGAGAATTACTTACAAAGAGTTCGTCAATAAGTTTATAATCGCATTTATTTATATCTGCTTTGCATATATCACTAATTAAAAAATATCCATTTGAATCTAATATGTTGCTAAGTTCTTTAAGCTTTGTGCAATTATATACCAAATTATAAAATTCCGAATTAGATAAAATTTCATTTAAAGTTTCAGCGTATAAGTCCGCATCGTGTTTTTCGATACTTGGATATGTTAAAATTCCTCTGTCACTTAACATTGAAACAGCTTGATCGCTTAAACCGAGCTTTTTATTAATGTTGACATTTTCCGCTTTAATTCCCCTTATTAGTTCATCACAAGTGATATTAAAAAAATCAGCAATTTTACATGCAGTTGATATGTCAGGCAATCTTTCTCCACTTTCATAATAACCCAAACTTGCGGCAGATATTTCCAAACGTTCAGCAAGTTCTTTTTTGGTTAAATTATTGCTCTTTCTTAATTCAATAAGCTTTTTTGAAAAAGTATTTTTAATTTCCATATATTCTCTCCTTTGATGCTTGCGATCTCACTTTTGTGAATTTGTTTATTTGAATTCACAAAAGTGTTGACAACTAACAAATGTTGTGATATAATAAAAATATAAACAATCGTCATTATCATAATAACATAATGATGATTGAAAGTCAATACCAAATCTAAAGAAATTGGAGGTAATATCATGTACAACAAAGATTTAAGAGCTTATGCAAAGGAAAAAGGCATTTTCTTCTGGCAGATTGCCAAAGTCATGGGTGTTTCAGAGCCGACAATGACACGCAGGCTCAGAAGCGAACTCCCAGAGCAGGACAAGCAGACATTCAGAAGAATTATCAACGAGCTTTCAGCTCAGAACGAAGCCACAAACAACTAATTTTACGGAGGTAGAAATTTATGTTTTATGTAAAAACAAAAAAC
>JAMPIL010000008.1 GCA_023662725.1 Ruminococcus flavefaciens | reverse complement strand
TTCTTTCAAATATTAAGTAAATGAAAAATGCGGTTAGGGTGAGGTCAAACCTCGCCCGATATGCTGCATATAAGGAGTTGATATTTATGGCTAAGACAACCAAGGCTAAAGAGCGTGATATCAGGCTTCAGCTTTCTGATTTTCTGTATAGAGAATATGACGTTTCTTTTTTGCCAAAACACTTTTTTATCAACTTAGACAAGGTGTATAAAGGTACATATAAAAATTTGAACAAGCCCGTTCCTGTTGAAGATTTGTTTGATATGTGGCAGCAAAAAATGAACTATCTTAATAAAGTCGCAGAGCAAAACAGACAAAAAGGCAAAAAAATAGAAGGCATAGGTCGCATTAATTACGATCTGGCAATTCTGCTTTCAAAATATGATTCTTATTGCGAATGGAAAGCGAGAAAGGCAGCAGAAAAACAAGAGTTAAAACGGTCTATGACTTCGCAGACTATTAAAATTACGAATCAGAATATTCCTGAATCTGCGGTAATTAAGCATGATTCGGATATAAGCTCGATAATAGATGAAATTTAGGAGATGATCAGTTGGATTTAGTACAAAATATAACAAATGAAATGCTTTTTGTTGGAGCTGTCTATAAATCTCCTGAATTATTTGTAGAGTATGCTCCTTTGATAAAAAGTAAGTACGATTTCTCCGATGAAGCCGTAAAATTTTACTACGATAACGCTGAGATCATGTTTACTACCAGAACGCAGACTTTTAATAAAAATACAGTTAATACATATATGTCTGAGGACAAGGACAGACTGGCTCAATACAAAAAATACAAAGGATATAAAACTATCGAGGAATGGTCTAAGCTTGCAGTCGCAGATAATTTTAAGAATTATTATGAGATACTGAAAAAATATTCTTTGCTTCGTGAGTATCAGCGCAATGGATTTAACGTTGAAAAAATAATGTCTCATCAGAAATTTGAAACATTTTCCGCACTTGATATTTACCGGCTTGTTCGTGGCAAGACTGACCGTATTCATACTGTTATCCTCACTAATGAAGTGAGTGAAATTCTTAATACGAAGATGACAGATACGGTCAACAGCTGTCTTGAAACGCCAGATATGGGATTAAGAATGCCGTATCCCATGTTAAACGATATGTTTCGTGGTGTAAAAAATAAAACTATAATGTGTGTAGGAATGCTCTCAAATGCCGGTAAAAGCCGTTTTATGTTTAAGATGATAGCTTATCTTGCGCTTGTCTTAAAAGAAAAAGTCTGTGTTCTGCTCAACGAAATGACCATAGAAAAAATGCGATTATGTCTGCTTACTACGGTGATCAATAATGACGAATTCAAGAAGTTCCACGGCATTGATCTGACCAAAAAAGAGAAGGAAATAGCATTAGGATTATACAGGGATTCAGGCGGCGAATTTATTAATCGTTACAGAAATGAATGGGGAGATTTTACTGAATCATTTGACGAATACAATGCGAGAGTAGCGAGCCTTTCGGAAGAATATCAGAATATTATTAAAATTGCTCAGTGGATAGAGGACGAAACACAAGGACTTATATTTGCGAAGGATGTTTCTACAGCTTATGATGACAAGTCGCTTGAATTTGAGATACGCAAAATGAATCTCACAAATGGAGTTAAGCTTTTCTTTTACGATACATTAAAACAGGATACGTCTGCTATGGGTGACTGGGCGGCTCTTAAAGCTACAACTACACGGCTTACAGAACTTACACGAGAATTGGATTGCTTCATATACGCAAGCATACAGCTTACCGACGAGACAATTTATATCAAACCGGATGAGATCACAAGCGGACAAATTGCCAATGCCAAACAGCTCAAACACGTTCTGGATAATCTTATTCTGGCGAAAGAAATATCTCCAAGTGAAAAATCCAAGTATCAATATTTATCATATGACGACAACTGGGGAGAAGCAAGACCGCATGATCTTATTTCGGATAAGCGTTATTACATAATGAATGTCGACAAAAACCGTGACGGTGATAAACGCAGAATATTATTTGAAGTCGATCTGAATCTTAATACATGGTATGAAAAAGGAGAAGTAATCAGGAAGTAGGAGAGACAAATGGACATACATTTAATGAAAGAATATATTTCAGACAACAATTACATTCCTTTTATTCTTGAAAAATTAGGCTGTCATCATATAAAAGATAAGGGCGGATATATTACTTGCGGAAACCCTGACGGCGACAACATAAATTCCGTTACCGTTTATCTTAACTCAAATTTGACTGTTATCAATTACACACGTTCTTTAAACTCCGAAAATAAATTGCATGATATATTTGATTTAGCCGGTTTTTATTTAAATCTGAATTTCTTTGAAACTGTTAAGAAAATATGCGATTGGATTGATCTGGACTACTACAAGGACTGGAACGAGGATTTGCCGGAGAGTTTGCTGATCACCAAAATGCTTATGGAGATGAACAACGGTGATGAAACAGAAGATGAAGATATAGCCTTAAAGCCTATTTCTGAAACTGTTCTTTCTTACTATTATCCGTATGTCAACGACCTATTTGCTGATGACAATATTTCTTATTCTACACAGCGTAAGTTTGAGGTAGGTTACGATGACTATACAAACCGAATTACTATTCCTATACGGGACGAGCTTGGAAACCTTGTTGGAATTAAAGGCAGACTTCTGAAAAGGGAGCTCGAACCTGATGACTTGAAATATCTTTACATTGAAAAATGCTGCCGCAGTCAGATACTTTACGGATTGCATCTTACATATACATATATTCAGCGTGAAAAATGCGTTTATATTTGTGAAAGTGAAAAGGGTGTGATGCAGCTTTACGACATGGGATTTTATAACGCTGTTGCCACAGGAGGCAAAAAAGTTAGTCAGGCTCAGATAGACAAGCTTTCACGTCTTTGCGTTCCATTGATTTTCTGTTTTGACAAAGACGTTGACCAGTCTGAAATTGAAGAACTGGCGGACAGATTTATTGAAAATATAGAAATTTACGCTTTGATCGACAGTGGCAATATTCTTGGAGACAAGGAAAGTCCGACAGACGATCCTCAGAAATTTAAAAAGCTTAATGAGCATAATAAATATAAAATAAGGTGGGTGGAATAATGAATTACAAATTAATCGGAAATGGAGACTATAAACATCCGGTACAAACTTTGTTGCAAAATCGTGGAGTCAAGGATATTCAGAATTATATAAATCTTGACGACAGATGCATTCATAATTATTCTGAAATGGGCGATATTGAGCATATTGCAAATAAGGTATATGAGGAATGGACAACAAACAAATCCAAAATACATATCATCGTTGATTCGGATGTAGACGGATTTACTTCGGCAGCTGTCATGTATAAGTATCTTAAAAACATGGGAATCACGCCTACTTATTCTCTGCACACGGGTAAACAGCACGGATTAACGGAAGATATACATATTCCGGATGACATTCAATGGCTGATCATTCCTGATGCAAGAACGAATGATACGGAGCAATGTAAATCGCTTCACAAAAAGGGAGTAAAAATCCTTATTCTCGATCACCATGAAAAGGAAAAAGATAATCCATACGCCTATATTATCAATAATCAGATTTGCAGCTACCCTAATAAAAATCTTAGCGGCGTGGGAATCGTATATAAATTCTTACAAGCTCTTGACGAAACAGGCTGGAACGAAGAAGCGGACGACTACCTTGATCTGGTTGCATTGGGCAATATTTCCGATTGTATGGATATAAGAGAACCTGAGACAAAACGTCTTATCGAAAAAGGATTGCATAATATTAGAAACAAATTCTTTGAAAAGCTGATCGAAGCTCAGTCGTATTCTATTCCAGATGGACTTGACATAATTTCCGTACAGTTTTACATAACTCCCTTGATAAATGCCCTGATTCGTGTAGGCACGCAGGAAGAAAAGGATGTCGTATTCAGAGCGTTTATTGAAAATGAATCCAAAACATTTATATACAAAAAACGTGGCGAGGCAGAACCCACACAAGAATCCATTTATGACAGAGCTGTACGATTCTGTAAAAATGCAAAAAGCAAACAGAGGAGAATGGTGGATAAACAGCTTCCCTTAGTTTGCGAACATATCGAAAAACAAAATCAGAACCGGAACAATGTTATCATAAGCAACGTTACTAATCTTCTTGATTCAGCATTGACCGGTGTGGCTGCAATTAAAGTTGCTGAAAAATATGGCAAACCTTGTATGCTGCTCAGGAAGCGTGAGGATAAAGAAGGCATTTTCGGAGGTTCTGCGAGGGTTCCGAATAAAAGTCTGATTCTTAATTTCAAGAATATAGTAAATGAAATCGGTATTTTTAATATGGCGCAAGGACATCAGTCAGCTTTCGGAGTTGAAATTCTCGGAAGCAACGTCAAAAAATCCATATCGCTCTTAGACGATTACATAATCAAACACGATCTGATAGGCGAAGCTGTCAGCTATGCGGATTTTGTTATTGACTACGAAAATTTCCATATAGGCATCTTTAATGATATCGCTTCTTTAAAGTCATATTATGGCAACTCTATTGACGAATGCAATGTGGTTATAAAAAATATACCTGTAACAGCAGATAACATTACAATACAAGGCAAGAGCGAGGATTCTTGGTGCATAATGATTTGCGACGAAAGCGTCAAACTTGTAAAATTTAAGTGCAGCGATGATGATTACATTTTAAATTTTGGCAAAGAAGATAAATCCGGGTTTGCAGATATTTTAAGTTATATTAATGTCATTGGCAAGTTAAGCTATAACTACTATAAAGGAATCAAAACTGCGCAGATAATTGTTGATGAATATGAGGTAAGCACATGATAAATACATACAGTTCCTTGCATAATCATTCTATGTATTCATTGCTGGATGGATATTCAACTCCTGAAGAATATTTAAAAAAAGTCAGTGAAATAGGACTGAAAGCATTTGCCATTACAGAACATGGAAATGAATATAGTTGGTGTTACTTTGATAAGATCAAAAAGAATTATCCAAACGTTAAAATGATTTACGGAGTTGAAATGTACGAATGTTTTGATCGTTCGGTAGGCGATAAAACATCGAAATATTTTCATTTACTTGTGCTGGCTAAGAATGAGAATGGCAGAAAAGCTTTAAATCATCTTGTAACGCTTTCAAATTTGCACGGATTTTATTACAAACCTCGAATTGAGCTTAATGATTTAAGAGGATGCGGAGACGATCTTATAGTATCTTCCGCTTGTTTGGCTTCAAAAATAGCAAGAGAACCTGATTATCAGAAATGTATTGAATATATTAATGAGTACAAGAAAATACTCCCTAATTTCTACCTTGAAATGCAGTCTCATAGAAGTGATGAACAGAGGATTTACAATCAAAAAATTCTGAAATTATCGCAGGAAACAAACACTCCGTTCATCATTACAACAGACAGTCACGCAGCTGCAAGCGAGGATTTATATTATCAGGAGCAGTTGGTCAGAATTGCAAGGGATAAAGATACCTTGTCTGAGGCTTATGAAGGCTGCTATTTGCAGACTGTAGAAGAAATACACGAGATCATGGACGGTCAGATAGGATATGATAATGTCGAGCTTGGCTTGGCTAACACAAATTCAATTGCCGATATGATCGAAGATGTTTCAATGCCGTTTCAGTCGCCTCAGTTACCCACATTTCCTCTGCCGAATGGATTTACTGATAATTATTCTTATCTTACGCATCTGACTGAACAAGGCTGGATAAAAAGAAATATTGACCGCTTATCGCAGGAAGAACAAAAGATATATCGTGCACGACTTGATTATGAAAAGGACATTATACACACGATGGGATTTGACGGTTATTTTCTTATCGTATGGGACTTCATTAATTGGGCGAAAGAAAACGGAGTGAAAATAGGCGCTGGCAGAGGAAGTGGTGCAGGAAGTATTGTTTGTTTTCTAATGGGTATTACCGACTTGAATCCAATAAAATACGGTCTTATTTTTGAGCGTTTTCTCAATCCTGAAAGAATCAGTATGCCTGATCTTGATATTGATGTGTCGGATCGAGGTAAAGTAATTGACTATCTGGTAACCAAATACGGATCTGAGAGAGTATGTCAGATAATTAATTTTTCATATATCACGCCAATTGTAGCAATAAAAGATGTAGGCAAGATATTGGGTTTTCCTTATAAAGAGATGGACAAATTAAGCAAGCGTTTTACATATGCAACGTTTCAGGAATGTCTTGAGCATAATGCTGCGCTTGTGTACGATCATCCGGAGTATAAACAGCTCTTTGATATTGCCGTGCATTTAAGTGGAAGGGTTAAAACTGTATCAGTTCATGCCGGGGGAGTTGGTATTGTTGATACTGACATAAATGACTATATGGCTATGAAACTTGGTAAAAACGGAGAACAGGTCATTCAGGTTGACAAACGAATCGTTGAAGAAATAGGTATTATTAAATTTGATATTCTTGGAGTGCAAACGCTTAATTTGCTTGCGGAAACTCAAAAAGATCTGGGACTCAGCGATTATGATATTGACATAAATAACCCTGAGTTTGAAAGCAATGCCACTCCGTATTTACTACTTTCAAAAGCAAAAACCGACGGCGTATTTCAGGTTGAGAGCGCAGGAATGAAAGATTTGCTTATCAGATTACAAGCGTCAAACTTAGAGGATCTGTCTGCCGTACTTGCATTATACCGACCTGATTCTATGGGAGCATTGGAGGAATTTATTGAATGCAAACATGATCCGTCAAAAGTTAAATACATTCATCCCGATATGAAGCCGATTCTTGAAAGCACCTATGGATGCATGATATATCAGGAGCAGCTTCTTGATATTGTTCGTAAATTCGGCGGCAGAACTTACGGTGGAGCTGACTTGTTCCGCAAGGCTATCGGAAAGAAAAATGTGGAGCTTGTTAAACAGGAATCAGCCAAGTTGTATCAGGAGATCATTGATAATGGCTACAGCGAAGAAATTGCTTCGGCTATCAGTAACGAACTGTCTACTAAAGGCGGTTATCTGTTTAATAAGTCGCATAGTTACAGTTATGCCGTGCTTTGTTTTCAGACAGCGTTTCTGAAACAGAATTATCCGTTGTATTTCTTTAAAGCGCTCTTAAATCTCAATATTGATAAAAATGGTATGATAAATAAGTATATTCTCGACGCTCAGGAATTTAACGTATATGTTATACAGCCAAATATTAATAGATCCATTAAAAATTTCTCTGTTTATAATGGCAAAGTTTTGTTCGGACTTTCTGCGATCAGCGGAATAGGCGATAAGCTGGCAGATACCATTATAAGTGAACGTAATATTAATGGCAGTTTCAGGGGATTTGATGATTTATCTGATCGTGTTAGTATTACTAAATCTCAGATCGTTTCGCTGATAAAGTCCGGAGCTATCCCAACAACGGATAAAAAGAAATGTTTAATTACATATCTTAAATCACAGTTTGATAATTCGCCCTTTGAATATAAACCGGTATCTTCATATAAAACAAAACGTGAGATGCTTGAAATGTGGGGAATTGACGTTGAAAAGTATAAGATTGGAAGATCAATAGATAAAAAAGCTGTTTTGGCAGAATATAACAAAAGACGTGAACAGCGAATGAAAGCAGAATATTACGCCAAACAAAATGAAAAATACCAGCAGTACATTTCTGATTGCACTGAAAAATATTTACAGAACGAGCAGTTTTGGGAGTTTGAAGCATTACAGATTTTCTTGGCAGATAATCCGTTTAAACAGGCTTATTTTTATCTAAGAGCTTTTGAGGATGTGCATGAAAATGAAGATTGTACCATAGTTGGTATTATTGCCAAGGTACAAAAAAAGAAATCAAAAAACGGACAGCAATTTGCTTTTGTGAATATATACTCGTCGTTCGGACTGGTAGAAGCTATTGTCTGGAATGCACAATTAAAGAAATATGAGGATTTAATAAAAAAGGGTTCTCAAATAGCAATGAAATGTATCAAAGAAAATGAAACGCAGGTTATCTGTGATAAAATCCGTCCGTATAACGAATGGCTGGACTACGCAAAAAGGAGGTTGGAGCATTGAAAAATAAAGATCAGATATATGAGTTTACTGCTGTGCCTGATTTTGAAATGTATTACAACGAAGAAAACTCGTTTGGCGTCTACAAATTTACCACGTCAACAGAACTGCCTGAGTTAAACAAGGCAGATATTAACTTTACGTTCTCGCAAGATAAGACTCAGATCTATAACGGTGTGCTGTCAGGACGTATGCAGAGATTGTACATGGGTGACGAATATGTAATCATCGCAAGGTTAAAATTCAATAAGAAATACAACAGCTGGCAGTATGAGCCTGTAAGTATTATGGCTGCTGCTCCTAAATCATTGGAACAGCAGAAAGTCTTTTTGCAAACGATTCTGACCGAGAAACAAGCTGACGAGCTGATCTCTGCTTATCCAAATGTTGTTGAAGATATTATGAACGATACGGATAATGTTGATTTCTCTCTCGTTAAAGGAATCGGACAGTTCACGTATAATAAGATCAAAGAGAAGATCATAAATAATTATGTTATTTCTGATATTCTCATAATGTTGCAGCCGCTTGGCATAACGTACAATACGATAAAGAAACTGTCGGATGACGAACCGAATCCTGTTTTGCTTAAAGAGCAGCTTCTTCAAAATCCTTATATTTTGACAAGAATACACGGACTCGGTTTTAAGAAAGTTGACGATCTTGCGTTAAAAATCAATCCTGATTTAAGAGATTCCGAAAAAAGACTTAAATCGTTTCTGACTTATTATCTCAAGGAAACAGGCGAGTCAGCAGGACATACATGGGTGGACAAAGGAGTTCTTGAAACTGCGGTTAGGGACAATGTTCACGAGTGCATTGATAAATATGAAGAATTGATCGAATCTGCAAAAAATGATGATAAAAGTTTTCTGGCTGTAAGCGGTAGAAAAGTTGGATTAAAACATTACTATAATACCGAAAAATACATATTTGACAAACTAACTGCAATTAGCAGAGAGTGTGAAATCAAGGTTGACGAAAACGACATAATTAAGGGCATATCCGAAGCGGAAGAAACGCAAGGATTTACACTTACCGAAGAACAGAGGAATATTGTTGTTGAGGGAACAAAATATAATCTGATAGTTCTCTCAGGAAAAGCGGGAACCGGTAAAACATCGGTTTCCAGAGCGATACTGAATGTGTACAAAAATAAATATTCAATCGCTTGCTGTGCATTGTCCGCAAAAGCAGCTCAGAGAATAACCGAAGCGACCGGATTTGAAGCGTCTACAATTCATAGACTTCTGGGATGTCAGGGACTTGGCAAGTTCAGATTCAATGAAGAGAAGCCTCTTGATTATGACGTCATTTTTGTTGACGAAGCTTCAATGATAAGTTCGGATATATTTTTTCATCTGCTTCGTGCGGTAAGAAATAAAAGTAAACTTATCATATGCGGTGACAATCGCCAGCTTCCTCCGATTGGATATGGCAACACATTTAATGACATTCTTGACATCAGTGGTGGCTTTGGCAATTTTACTTTAACAAAAGTTCTGAGACAAGCTGAAAAGTCGGGAATTTTATCTGATGCTAACATGATACGGGAAGGCAGCAGTCCTATAAAATCACCTGAATTAAAAACTGTTACCGGCGAACTGAAAGATATGACGTATATGTTTCGTGATGATCGTGATATGCTCAATAACATTGCTGTTAAATCGTACATGAATGTTATTAAGCAGTCCGGTATCGATCAAACAATTATCGGAGTTCCACGAAAAAAGGATTGCGTTAACAGTACGTCACGAATCAATGAAACCATACAAGAATTGCTTCTTCCTAACGAGGAACGATTTGTCAAGTACGGTAATAGGAAGTATAAGCTGGGAGCAAAGGTTATTCAAAAGGTCAACAATTATGAAAAGGACGTATTCAATGGTGAAGTTGGATATATTGTTGATATACGTCAGGAAATTAAAGGCAGACAAAAGGTCAATATGTTTACAGTTGAATATACCTTGAATGGCGTAGCTAAACAGATAGATTACACACAGAACGAAGCGGAGCAAATTGATCTGGCTTATGCCATGACAATACATTCTTTGCAAGGTTCAGGCTATAAGTCGGTTATCCTTATTGTTGACAATACACATTTTGCATTGCTTGATAATTGCTTGCTTTATACCGCTCTTACAAGAGCCAAGGAGCGATGCTTATTACTGGCAGAACCTTATGCTTTTAAGAAGTGTATCAGTACTAATAAGGTTGTTGCACGGCAGACGTGGTTTTCAGATATCAACAACGGTTGCAAAATTCAAAGTTAAAATATAAATATATGTGTTTTACACTTGACAAAATATAATCAATAGTGTATAATAACAATGGCAAGAGAAGAGTAATGAGTACATCTGGTTATTTTTTTACATTTTAGACCTTTTAAAATGTAGTTTAAATGACTTGGTATATTTTATACTCTTAGCACTTTCTTAAATGTAATCAAAAGGAGGAAATCAAAAATGAGTAAATACGAAATAGGGGATATAGTTCTAATTAAACAGAATGTTGAAACGATAATTCCATTAACACATGAAACAGCTTCAATTATGAAAAGGTATGAGGGAAAAGAAGCTACTATTACCCAAACAGATGTTAATGCGTTTCTGGGAAAATCGATGTACAAACTTGATATTGACAATGGACTTCTTGTATGGGACGAATCGGTTCTTGCACCGGCGCAGATAGAGATAGGAGACAGAGTGAGGATTACTGATACAATCCCCGAGTTATCAAACACATCCACATCAGATTTACAAGATTTACAAGGGAGTATCAAATCGCTCTTGCAAACGTTTGATCATCATCTTCTATGTGAAGTAAAACTGGATGTAAAAGATATGTATATTTGTATTCCAGCAAAAGGTCTGCAAAAAATATCAAACCCTAAGTATGAACAAAGCAACAAAAAAAATAACGTTAAAAACAAAGAGGAAGAAATCATGATTTCTGATTACAGAGTAGAGGATTGCACAATTTTTGATAAAACATATAGACAGCATATTAAGGGAAAGAGGACAATGCTCGAATGGACTGACGGAACGGTCACAACGGTAGAATGTCCTGAATCCGAGTTTAACGCTTATATCGGTTTTGCAATTGCATTAGCAAAGAAAGCAATGGGCAACGATAATACCATGAACAAACTCGCTGATTATTGGATCAATAAGCTTCCTGCAAAAAACGCTAAAATGCAGTCTGAAATTGAAAAGTGCAAAGCGGAAGAACTCAGAATTGCTGAAAAGAAAAAGGTTAAGAAAGAAAAATGGGAGACGCGTAAGGCTGTATTAGCTCGTAAGAGAGCTTATGAAGAGATCCAGAAACAGAGGGCAATTGCTGAAATAGCTGAAAGAGAATTCGGAGTTCCGATTAGTTTCAAGAATGAATGAAAAATATATGCTGCATGAATTAGGTTGTGCAGTACATGCTGAACAGTTAATACAAAATCAGAAAAGGAGAAAATATGACAGAATACGAATACTCGTCAGACGGAGTTATACATGATAATTTGCGACTAAAAGAATTGCAAGCTATGAGTCTTGATAGAAAAATAATGATAACTCAGAGCAAGATTATTGAGTGGTACTATCATTTCAACGGCAATGTTTATATTTCTTTTAGCGGCGGTAAAGATTCGACTGTGCTGCTTGACATAGCTCGAAAAATATTCCCTGATATTCCTGCCGTGTTTAGTAACACAGGGTTAGAATATCCGGAGGTAAGAAAATTTGCTACAAGTTTTGAAAATGTAGAAACAGTTTATCCGCAGATGACATTTTTTAATGTTGTTAAAACTTATGGTTATCCAATTATATCAAAGGAAGTATCAGAAGCTATTTACTACGCTCGGCGGATTAAAAACAGCGAAAAACTTCTTGGAGAACGACCGCAAGGAAGCAGAAAGAATTATTGGGACTCGTTTTTATACAAGACAAAATCGGACAAGAGAACTGTCGGAGAAAAATGTTGATGGGAATTATGGGTAGCAGTGATGGTAAAAAGAAATCTGCATTTAACAAAGAAAAATGGTTGCCTATAGCAAGAGATATGCCGTTTTTAGTCAGTCATTACTGTTGTAATGTGATGAAGAAATCTCCATTAACAAAGTACCAGAACCAAAATAAACTATACCCATATATAGCGACTATGGCAGAAGAAAGCCGTATGAGAAAACAAGCATGGTTAAGACATGGCTGTAACGCTTTTGATTCAAAGAAGAAATCTTCTCAGCCGATGTCATTCTGGACAGAACAAGATGTGCTTGAATACATAAAAAGATATAACCTATCTATAGCAAGTGTTTATGGAGACATCAAGTATGAAGATGAAATAAATCAACTTACATTTGACAAATCTGTTTCAACCGAAAGAAAACTTTGTACTACTGGTTGTAACCGTACAGGATGTGTATTCTGTGCGTATGGAGTTCACCTTGAAAAAGGAGAAACAAGATTTCAGCGTTTAGCTAAAACTCATCCAAAACAGTACAATTTTTGCATTAATGGTGGAGAATGGAATGACAATCCTTTTTATGATCCAAAAGCAAGCACTGAACCTGATGAAATTGGATGGGTTAATTGGAATCCTAAGAGAATATGGACTCCGTCAAAGGAGGGTTTAGGCATGGGAAGAGTATTCGATATGCTGAACGATGCTTATGGGAATGATTTTATACGGTATAAATAAAAAGGAGAAACAATGATTGGATTTTATAGGAGGAAATAAAATGTCAGATACAAAAAAGATAAAAACAGAAATTATACACGATAATTTCCAGAATTACAAAAGATATAACATTAGAAAGGCGCAGCTCGTAATAGCCGATATACCCTATAATCTGGGAGTAAACGCATACGCTTCAAATCCCGAATGGTATGTTGGAGGAAATAACAAAAACGGTGAAAGCAAAAAGGCAGCGAGCGCTTTTTTCAATGGGGACGGACAGTTTAATATAGCGGAATATTTTCACTTCTGTAATAAACTTCTTATCAAAGAACCGAAAGAGCGTAACAAAGCTCCTGCAATGATTGTGTTCTGCGCATTTGAACAGATACAAACTGTCATTGAATACGGCAAAAAACATGGATTTAAAAATAGCTATCCTTTGGTATTTTGTAAGAATTATTCAGCGCAGGTATTAAAAGCGAATATGAAAATAGTAGGCGCAACGGAATATGCAGTAGTTCTTTATCGTGACAAACTGCCAAAATTTAATAACAAAGATTCAGACGGCAAAGGACATATGATTTTCAATTGGTTTGAGTGGAGACGTGACAATAACAAGGACTATCCTAAAATTCATCCAACTCAGAAACCTGTTTCAGTAATTAAAAGATTAATAGAAATATTTACAGATGAGGGTGATATTGTTATTGATCCTGTTTGCGGAAGTGGTACAACATTAAGAGCAGCAGCCGAATTAGGCAGAAGTAGTTACGGTTTTGAAGTAAATACAGATTTTTATAAAAAGGCTCGAGATATTATGCTTAAAAATTATATAATGTCTGAATAAGATATGGCTTACATAGGCTGTTTAATAAAAAACAACACCAAGAAAGGAAAAGGTGAAATCCAATGAAGAATTTAAACAAGAATCGATGTCCTCACAAGAGGACAAGCATAATTGCAATTACATCCGCCCTCATTTTGATAGGAGCGTCAGGGTGCGTACATAAGGACGTGCAGAGAGTGGACACAGAAAGTAACGCACCGCCTAATATTACTCAGGAGGTTACAACGGCATGTCCTATGATACAAGCGGTCACAACTTCAACAACAGTGGTTTCTACGAGAACCCAAACGACAACTACAGGTACATTGACAATAGAGACGAATATATCAACGACAACTACAGCAGATACGGCGAGCATTACAGAGACTGATGCGAAAGTCAACTATGAATACGACAATGAGTTGGAAACTATTAATTGCGAACCATATGTCGAGTCTGTTAACGAAGATCAATTTTATTATAATGAATCTGATGCGGTTCTTCTTGCGCAACTTATAAATCATGAATCTTCCGCAACATGGGACGGGAAAATAGCTGTTGCATCTTGCGTGATAAACAGATGCAATTATTTCGGCGAAACTGTTAACGAGGTGATATTCGCTCCCAATCAATTTACTACAGCAAATAGTTTAGGATATTATACAGAAGATGATTATAACGCTGCTGTATATGTTCTTGTTTACGGAACGATAGATTCACGATTGTTTTATTTTGATGGTTGTCATCCAGATATGAAGAATTGGTTTTATGACATTAATTGTAATTACATAGGAGCATATTAAACATGGAAATAAAAGGTGAAAACCTGATTGGACAGAGATTCGGTAGGTTGAAAGTGAGATATCCTGTTAAACATGGTTGTACCACTTATTTGCATTGCGATTGTGATTGCGGCAACTCGAAAGATGTTTTAGCTGGTAATCTTAGAAAAGGTTCAACTAAATCTTGTGGGTGTTATCGAAAAGAAAATACGGCAATGTTCAATAAGAAAACAAAAACCATACACGGAGGTAAAAATACAAGGCTGTACAACATATGGCGTGGAATGAAGTTGAGGTGCAACAATCCACATGACCCAAGTTATAAGCATTATGGTGGAAGAGGTATTACGATATGCAGCGAATGGAATGAGAATTTTGTTAATTTTCAAAACTGGGCGTACGAAAATGGATATTCCAAAGAATTATCCATTGACAGGATAGACGTAAACGGAAATTATACACCTAAAAATTGCAGATGGGCGACTTCACACCAGCAAGCGAATAATACAAGAAAGAATCACAATATTACATGGAGTGGCGAAACACATACATTAATGGAATGGTCGCAGATATTAAATATTAATTACCCAGCACTTCAAAACCGTATTAATCATTTGAATTGGACGATAGAAAAAGCATTTTTCACGCCTGTTCGTTCACGAAAAAAATTACTTTAGTTAAAAAGAAAGGATAGAAATGTACAATGACACCAGCTGAGAAAATTCTTGATTCTCGAAGCAGAAAAGAATATGCGAGAGAGGTTGAGAGAAGCATAAAATATTATAATATGATAAATCAAAATCAACCCGTACATACAAGACAGATGACGTGCGAGGAGTTTGAAAATGCTTTTGGTAAGAAAACAGAATCATGCCATAAATTAAAAGTAACAAGAAAGGAAAGAGTGTAAATGAAGATTTTAATTAATACAATCCCAAAGGTAAAGAAGTTTTGCAGCCTTGCTCAGGGATTTATGCACAATGTGGATGTTACATCAGAACGTTACAAAGTTGACGGCAAAAGCATTATGGGATTATTTAGTCTCAATCTGAGTAAACCAGTCAATGTAATTGTGCATAGCGATGACGCTGAAATGGCTGAATGCTTATTTTCTGAATTTGAGGTGAAGTGATGATAAAAATTGAAAATGTAGAGGTTTATGGCTGGGAAGCTGCTATTCGTGGAATGCGAAATCCAATGAATAGTTGGGATAAGTCGGACAGTAGCTTTTATTACAAAATTTTTGCTGAACGCCTTGACATTGGTGAAAACGATTTAAAACTGATGAAGAAACTCGTTTCTGCCGGAACAGATCATAGCAAATTCATGCGAATGATTACAGTGACTTGCGATATTGTTGCTCCAATGTACTGGTGGAAAGAGTTTGATACATACAAGGTTGGAACTGTCAGAAATTCGTGTTCCACCATGCATAAAATTCATGAAAAAGAATTTACTATTGATGATTTTTCGCATGAGCATCTTACAAAACTTGGAGTCAGTATGTTAGCTGATACTATAAATACGCTTAATATGTATAGAACTTGTTATGTACATGGACGAAAATTTGACGATCCAATGTATGGTATGAGTGCTGACGAAAGAATATTTTATTTTGATCTTGAAGATAAAAAAGAAATCAAACCAAATGATAAGCGTATTTGGTGGCAGATAATACAGCTTCTTCCTTCAAGCTACAATCAGCGTTCAACAGTGCAGTTGAATTATCAAGTACTAAGAAATATGTATCATAGTCGTAAGAACCATAAACTTGATGAGTGGCACGATTTTTGTAACTGGATTGAGAGACTGCCATATTCAGAACTAATAACAGGCGAGGAGGTGTAACCAATGAATAAGAATACAGAAATGATAGATCATCCGTCACATTACAACACAGGTAAATACGAGTGTATCGACGAAATGATCGCACTTTTCGGAGTAGAAGCGGTTAAGGATTTCTGTCGATGCAACGCTTTTAAATATCGTTACAGAGCCGGGAATAAGAACGGCGAGAGCTCTGAAAAAGATATGGCAAAATGCGAGTGGTATATTTCAAAACTTATGGAGTTGGAGAATAACGGTAGTGCAAATATAAGGAGTATATGATTATGGCGATAAAAGTTAAAAAAAGAGATGGTGAAATACGAAGATATGATGAGTTTTCAATAATATCAGCAGTTAATAATGCTGTAAAATCGGTTTATCTTAACAAGGATAATCAAAACGGAATTCCTTTACATTTAGGATATGACATTGCAGCAAATATCACTCATAATTTACAGAAAAAAGTAGTTGAAGAAATTCATGTAGAGGTTATACAGGATATGGTTGAAGAACAGCTTATGGAGTGTGACAAAGCTGTTGCAAGAGCGTATATTCTTTACAGAGCAGAACGAAACAAATTAAGAAATTCTAAAACATACCGAGTATTTAATGGAATCGTCAATGCCGAATCTAATGAGATCACAAAAGAGAATGCAAATATGAATGCCGAAACTCCTGCTGGGATGATGATGAAATTTGCAAGTGAAACAACAAAAGCTTATACGGATGATTGCCTTATAAGTCCAGAAGCAAGAGATGCTATCGACAATAATTACATTCATGTACATGACAAAGATTATTATCCTACAAAATCCCTTACTTGTTTGCAGCATCCCCTTGATCGTATTCTTGAAAATGGTTTTCGTGCAGGACACGGAGCAAGCAGACCGGCTAAAAGAATCGAAACAGCTTCCATTATAGGATGCATCAGTATGGAAACCGTACAGAATGAAATGCACGGCGGACAAGCAATACCGGCATTTGATTTTTATTTAGCACCTTATGTAAGACGTACATATATTGAGGAAATCAAAAAACTTGAGGAATATGATAATGCTGATTATTCTTCTTATTACGATTATGAAATTAAGGATTATATTTGCGATGATAATATAACAGTAAGTTACCCCAAGCCGGTAAAAAAGGCAATTATTGAGACACAAAAACGTGTTCATCAGGCAATGGAAGCATTCATTCATAATATGAATACTATCCACTCCAGAGGCGGTAATCAGGTTGTGTTCTCCTCGATTAACTATGGAACGGACACTTCTGCCGAAGGACGCTGTATTATCAGAGAACTGCTTCTATCTACATATCATGGAGTAGGAAATGGTGAAACTCCGATTTTTCCAATTCAGATCTGGAAGCTAAAAGAAGGAGTAAGTGCAGTAGAAGGAGACAGAAATTATGATCTTCTTAAACTTGCCTGTAAGGTAACGGCTAAAAGATTTTTTCCTAATTTTCTTAATCTTGATGCGTCGTTCAACAAACATGACAAGTGGGATGCCAACGATCCTAAAAGGTATGAATATGAAGTGGCTACGATGGGATGCGTAGACGGTAATGAGGTTGTAACCTATAAATATAATGGTAGATTATTTGTTGAATCTTTCAGAAGGATGTGGAACAGACTTTCTGATTATTTTGAAACAAAGAAACAGAATAAAGGCGATATCCAAAACCTGTATCTTGATGTTGAAAATGTAGAAATATATGATACTAAAAAGGGATTTGTGACTGTAAAACGAGTAATAAGAAACACAAGTGACAAGTGGGTAAATGTAAAGTTATCTCATGGACGCTCACTTCTTTGTACGACTGATCATCCGTTCCACACAGATAGAGGCCGAGTATATGCTGAAAATCTTAATATTGGTGATATTGTTAATGTTAATCCTCAGCAATATTATGAAGAAAATTCCGTGTTCAGTGATGAAAAAGCGTGGCTGTTAGGGTTTATTCTTTGCGATGGCTGTTACGATTCACACGTCACATCTTCAATTGCCCTTGAAGGAGAGGATGACATTCAGGAAGCATATATTATGCGAATGAAAAAATGTTTTGATAATGATGTTAAAGTTATCGAAAGACATCGAGATAAAAAGGGTAATTATAAAGATTTGCGTTGTAGTGGTGATGTAACACATATTATAGACTATCTTTCAACAAAATTTGAAGGACTGACAAAAAATCGTAGACACATTCCCAATGAAGTTTTTGCATGGAATTATACTGCTAAACTTGCTTTTTTAGCAGGAATGATTGATGCGGATGGTTATATTAATCCGACGACTCACGGTGGTTCAGTAGTGCAAATTGGTTCGGTAAATAAGGAACTTGCCTTACAACAAATGGCTTTAGCACAAGCGTTAGGAATGCCATCTAAAATTTATCACAATAATTATTCTCAAAACAATCCTGTTGCAATTCGTTACAGAGTTGAATTTGTTCCGACAGAAGATCTTCTAACATATATTATATCTGAAAAGAAAATAAATAATGTTGTAAAAAGAGAAGTTAATGATTTATTTTTCAAAAGCGAAGTCGTTTCTACTGAAACTATAGAAAGAACTGCATATAGCTATGATGTTGAAACAATCAGTGATCATTTTGAGGTAAGCGGAATCTATTCTCACAATTGCAGAACGAGAGTGTTTGAAAATCGGCACGGAGAAAAAACGTCCATTGGTCGTGGTAACTGCTCATTTACGACAATTAATCTCGTAAAAATCGCTCTTGAATGCAAAGATATTGAGGATTTCAACGTACGTATTAAAAAATTCTATTCTGAGTTTGATAAGTATATTGACATAACTGTAAAGCAACTCAAGGAGGTATAAGTATTGACTGCGAAGAAAACAAAAATTACAATTAGCTGTCATGCTCAAAAGCACCAATGTAGTTGAAATAAATATCCAACTGCTGACTTTTGTTACCGTCCTCATCAATTTGTGCCTGATGAACACATATCTTGTCCACAAATTCAACAATGATTTCGGAAGTTAAGGTTTCAAAGTCTGCATACTTTTTTGCAACAGCAATAAATCTGTCAATGTCTTTGTTAGTTGTATCAAGGCTGTCAATTTTTTCGTTTATGTCCAAAAGTTTCTTTTTCAGTTCCGCCTGTTCCGTTTCATAATCAGCCGTGAGAGAAACAAAGCGTTCCTGTGTAAGTACGCCGTTGACCGACTGCTCAAAAAGCTTCTTTATCATTCTGTCAATTTCCGCTATTCGTTTTTCACAGGATTGCTTTTCACGGCTTAGAGAATTCATGTTTACATCAGCTCTTTTTTCAGCTTTCTTTAAAAGCATTTTTGCAAATTTATCAAGATTTTTATTTGCCGCTTCTGTCACATAGCGAAGCTCTTTTAGAAGAAGTGCGTTTATATCCGTAAGTAAAACATGATGAGTTGTGCAAAGCTCTTTTGAACGTTTGTAAGAACCGCAATAATAGCAGTCAAGATTTGGATAACGTTTTGGAGAAACACACTTTTGCAGATAAAGTCTTGAGCCGCAGTCGGCGCAAATTATCAGTCCGCGCAAAGGGTCGGGAGTTGCTTTTGCAACTTCTTTCTTTCGTGTTGCTCTCAACTTCTGAACAAGTTCAAACTGCTCACGGTCGATTATCGGTTCATGGGTATTCGGGAAAATCACAAGCTTGCTTTCGTCATTGATTATCTGACGTTTTGATTTGTAAGACGGCTTGCAAGTCCTGAAATTTACAGTGTCACCGACATATTCCTGATGAGATAAGATTTTAGAAACCGTTGCGGAACACCATAAATATTTTCCGAGAGTTTCCATTGTTTGATACCGTCCGTTCACTTTGGCATATTCAACAGGTGTAAGAATTTTCTGTTCCTGTAAATATCTTGCAATCGAAACAAAACCTTTGCCGCCGATGAACAGTTTATAAATCAGTCTTACAATTTCAGCGGCAGGCTCATCAATCACCCAGTCCTGATTATTTTTTCCTGCCTTATATCCGTAAATGCAGCGGCTGATGTGCTTGCCTGACATACCTTTGCTTTTAAGCGAGGATTTTACTTTTTTGCTTATGTCTTTGGCATACCACTCGTTAATAATGTTTCGGAAAGGGACGAAATCGTCCGTCTCTTTGCTTGTATCAACGCCGTCGTTTACAGCTATGAATCTGATGTTTTTTTCGGGGAAAAAAATCTCGGTATAGTAACCGACTTCAAGATAATTTCTTCCGAAACGCGACATATCTTTAACAAGGACAGTGCTTATTTTTTGGTTCTCACAATCTGAAATCATTCTCTGAAAATCAGGTCTTTTAAACGTCGTTCCGCTTACACCGTCATCGACATAAAACCTACAGTTAGAAAAAACGTTTTCGTCGGCATATTTCTGTAAGATTTTTTTCTGCGTGACAATGCTGTTACTCTCGCCGTCAAGCTCATCGTCACGGGATAATCTGCAATAGAGAGCAGTAATTTTTTCGTTGTTATCAAACATATTAATTCCTCCATAAGATATGCCCTCAAACAACAAATATTGTACAATAAAATTATACCATATTCTGCAATTTGAGAGCAGCACTAAGTTGTTAAATTTTTGTGTCAGTATGGTTAATGACAACGCTTTTTAATTTTTCCGTAACAAGACAGAAATTCTCGTTTTTGTTAATGACACGCACATAATATTTTGTACCGCCAATACTGTATTGATGAATTTCTTCCCTGTGAATTTTTTGGACATTGGCACATTTATTGCTGTTTGTTTTCAAAAAAACACCTCCGATAAAAAGTTTAATGACCGTATCGAACGGACGGCAAGCAATACCGTCGCACATGAAGAAGAAGTTATCGGATACACTTCTTTCCCGTCCCATTCCTGTGGGTAAGCCGTGCAATGCGGTGAAGCGTTCAACACGGAAGTATCATTATAAGCCTGTCCAATATGTATTGCATTTGCTTACAGTTATTTTGATTAGCTGTTATGCGTTATCGCTCGTGCCTTAGTTTCGCTGCCGACACGGCAGTTCATGGCTGTAAGAAAGAAAAAATTCTCAGGCAGTCGTGGCAAAAAAGGTTCAGACTTTTTGTGTTCCGATACAGTCTATTCAATTTTCAAGGTTCGTTGCGGCGTGTATTTTTAGAAAGATATTTTTTGCAAATATACCCCTCTATAATTTATAGTGAAATTTTTCGCATACTGTAAACGAAAAAAGGGCATTTTTTCAAAAAATCAGCGTTTTAAACAAATTAAATTAATTGTTTTTGTCGGTTATGCACTCTCTGAGTTTAATCAGAATTTCACTTATTCTGCCGCTGATATAAGTGTGGGACACACCGTATCTTTTTGCAAGCACTCTTAACGAAACATTTTCAAAGAAGTATTCGTGAATTAGCCGCCGTTCAGCTTCGGGCAGCTCCCGAACTGCTTCTCGAACCGATTCAATACGGATACGCTTTTCGACTTCGTTCTCAACGTCCGTATCAGCTTTAAAGGAAAAAGCTGCATTTTCGTCATCAAGTGACATTGTTACAAATTCGTCACGCTTGCGTTTCAGGTAACGCTCTTTATTGCGCTTACTTGCATAAGCTTTGTAAATATCGCTGTTTCCCGTTACCAATGTTCCGTTTTCAAGACGGAACGTTTTTTTTTGCTCATAGCAAAACCTCCGAATATTTATTTGTGGCAAAAAGCCACAAACGCAAATCGGTTTAAGTTCTGCATAAATTTATTATATCTTATTTAACTTATTTTGTAAATACGCAAGGAAATATTTTTTTATTTTAACAAGATGTTTCCTATTTACAAACGTCGTATTTTTTCACTATAATATTAGAGGAACAATTTTTTGCTGCTTTTTTGCCCGTCAACGACGATTATTTTAACCTCTGATATAATAATGGTTAGTGGTAAGGTGTAGTAATTATCAGTGTAGAGGGCAATTCTAATATAGCAAGCAACGCAAGTGGGTGTCCACTTGCAAATTTTCGGCAAGTCCGAAAATCATTTTGGGAAATCTCCCAAACCCTCTAAACAGCGGAAAGGATAATGAAAATGGATAACAAAAATGAGATTAAAGAAAAACAAAGAGTAAGAAAAAACAGACTGTTCTTTCGTGTTGATGATGATGAATTGAAATTCATTCAGGCAAAAATGAAAATGCTCCACATAAAAAAACGTGAAGCATATCTAAGAAAAATGGCTATTGACGGACAGTGTGTCAGGTATGATTATTCCGAATTTGAAAGCGAAATCAGAAAGAATAATTATCTTATGAGCAATGCCGCAAAGAGCATAAATCAAATTGCAAAGCGTGTAAATTCAACGGGAAATTTTTACGGTGAGGACTTGCAGGATTTAAAAAATCAGGTTGATTTTTTACAGAAAAAACAGGTTGAAATTATGAAGCTTTTTATGAAAGAAACGGAGGAAAAATAAGTTGGCATACACGAAAATACATCCGATAAAAACCACGCTTGACAAAGCTATATCCTACATTGTAAATCCCGAAAAAACAGATGATAATCTGCTTGTTTCTACATTCGCTTGCAGTGAACAAACGGCGTATTTGGAGTTTGCAAAGACAAGAGAACGTCATAAATTCAAAGGGGAAAATCTTGCTTTTCACTGTATCCAATCCTTTAAGCCTGACGAAGTAACTCCTGAACAGGCACACAAAATCGGTATTCAGACTGCCGATGAATTTCTGAAAGGCAAGTATGAATATGTTATCTCCACGCACCTTGACCGCGGACATCTGCACAATCACATAATTATTTGCGGAGTTAATTTTGAAAATGGTTTGGCATTCGGAACGGAGCATGACAGAAAGAATAATCCTGCATGGAAACAGCTCAGAAAAATAAGCGATGATATTTGTCTCGAAAATAAATTATCGGTTATTTCAATGCCCGAAAAAGGTTACGGAAAATGCTATTATGAATGGCTGCAGGAGCAGCGCGACAACAGTTACAAAGGCAAGCTGAAAAGAGCAATTGACGATTGTATTTTGTCCGCTGAAAGCTATGATGATTTCTTGAAAAAAATGCAGACCGAAAAGAAATATGAATATAAAATCAGGGGGAATTCTTTGTCGTTCAGAGCAGAGGAACAGGAGCGTTTTACAAGGTGCAGCCGAAAAAGGTTAGGTTGGTATTATGAGCCTGAACAGATTGAAAAACGTATCGCAAGACAGCTCAGAAAGCGGACGGACAAGCTTGTAAAGGATAACGGATTTTATCATTCAAATGATGAAAATGCTGTCGGTCTGAACAGGTGGGCGGCTCTTAAAAATATGCAGGAGGCTTCAAAGATTTTAAACGTTCTCTCCGATTACGGTATAGGTTCTGTTCCGCAGCTTGAAGAAAAAATATCGGAACAGTATGACAGAAGATTTGATGTCGTACAAGGTCTGAACGATTATGAAAAAGAAATACGAGAGCAAAGAGAACTGCTGAAAATGCTTCAAACTTATTGGAACACAAAAGCCGTTCACGATGAATATTTGAAATGCTCCGACAGAGAAAAATTCAAGCGTGAACATAGCCGCGACCTTTCAATTTTTCAGTCCTCAAAGGAATGGCTGAAAGAAAGATACACGGGTACTTCCCTGCCGAATCGTTCTGTACTGGAAATGCAGATTAGCGAGACCGAGGGCAAGCGTGAAATGCTTCTTGATGAATATCAATCGCTGAAAAAATCACTGAAAACTCTTGAAAATCTTCATGAAAAAATTGAAGCGTATCTTGATGTGGAACGCTCTGAGCAGCAACGGAAAAAGGCAAACGGCGAGTTGGAATGATGAATATTTATTAAGTTAAATATAAAAAATATATTTCCATATATTGACAATTGTGCCACCTCATGGTATAGTATTATTAGGGGTTAACCGCTGAATAATTTATTGAAAGGAATCACAGGGATATGAACATTAACGAATTGATGAAATCTTTGTCGGAGCTTAATTCAGAATTTACACGTATTATCAAGAAAACTGAGATTGAAAAGTATGATGATTTATCAGAAATTGAAGCGGACAGTAACAGTCCCGAACAGCTTTTATTGGTCGAGGAGCTTCGGAAAGTTATGCTGAATATTTCCGAAGCAAGCGGCACAATAAGCTATCTTCAAAAGCCGATAAGGGGCGAGTATGTTCTGCACAAAAACAGCAATGGAAGATATGAGTGCAGCGCACATGAATACACTTGCGGAAACTGCATTGAATACTATGCTTATGATGATTGGAATGGTTATTACCGTTGGGTCGTCAGCAGCGTTGAACATAACGGAGATGATTATTATATTGTTGGTTCAAAGTCGATAAGTTCCGATGGAAATGGTATTCCGTTAGAGGGACTTCGGGTGCGTATACGGTAAAATAGGGGGAGCAGAAAATGTTCAAATCAAATGAAGAAATGATTGCAGAGAATATGCCTGATGATGATACTATACTTATATTGAAAAAGGATTTGCAAACGAGGGGTGGCATTATTTCAAAAGGAACAAGGGTTATGCTATGTCAAGAAAAAGGCGGATTTTGTGATTACTACAAAGTCATATTATCAGATGATTATGATTATGTGTATCTGAGTGATGTGATTGAAAAAGACGGGGAATGTATCCTTTCAAATGATGTTCCGAAATATCCGCAAAGAATACAGAAATTTATCAGCGAATACTTCACGATTGACATCGACAGAACCAATGAATATAAGGCATATCTTGAAAAGCGGCATATTAATGTAGGCTTAATTCTGATTTTGCTGCTTTGGATTATAGGATTGATAGCTGTATCAATCTTCGGGTGGCTTACCGGTGAATGGTGTGATTTTTTCTTACCGTCCGAAAGTACTTTCAATGGAATTATAGGTAATGTTTTCTTTGCTCTTTGTTGGAGCATTATAGGAATTATGGGAGTAGCATTTGAAATTGCTTTATGTAATCAGTCTGCTATCAGAAAGAATGAAGAGGTAATAAAGAAATTGCTGCAATAAAGAGAGGACAGAAATGGATGTAGAGGGATTGATATGGTAGCAAAAAAACTCATTGCAATTTCAACGGCATTGCTTTGTTTTATTGGTGCTGTGAGTTGTGATGGAATACGTAAAGGTATAGAAGAAATCAGTGAGCCGAAACCGACAGTCGGCGAAATGCTTAATGATTATATATACATATGGACAGATGAAGAAACAGGAGTTCAGTATGTTGTGTACCGTGAAAAAAATTTTAATGCAGGTCATGGCGGTATTACACCACGGCTAAATCCTGACGGAAGTCTTTACGTTGTTGAACCAACAACTCAAAATAATTCAGAAAACGTAGGAGAAGATAATGCTTAACAATTATTTAACAGAAGATGAATTTTGCCAAAAGTACAGTCCATATCAAAAAGGGCAGACAGTTAATCTTATAGAACCAGCTAAATGTGATTATGGAATATATGAGATTGGCACAGAAGTCGTTATAAAAAATGTAACATTGAAAGATTACATTAAGTTACCGGAGATGCTTTCAAGTGAAGTTGATGATTTTTATGCCGATGGAAGAATGTTTAAGTATGAGGTACAGCTTAGAAGCATTGAAGAAAATACGCCAACGTTTTATATTGACATTGATTTTATTGAAAAAGTGAAATTGTGTAAAATTGAATTTATAAAGGCAGCGATTGGAACGGTTGTCGCTTCTGTATATTTAATTGGCGCAATTGCACTGACGGGTTATGAGGACTATTCATGTTGGCTCATGATATGCAGTTTTATAATTGCATTTATCACACTTGGTTGGTATACTCGATGTCCGGAAATTCATAAAAAACGTAAACGGGAGCAGAGAACTACTATTAAGAGTGATTGATTAGAAAATGGAGGAGAAGATAATGCTTAACACTTATTTAACAGAAGAGGAATTCTGCAAAAAATACAGCCCGTATCAAAAAGGGCAGACAGTTAATATTATAAAATCAATTTATCTTGATTACGGAAGATATGAAGCAGGTACAGAGTTTGTTATAGAAGATGTAAAACTGGAATACGGTATGGTTTTACCAAAAGTACTTTCAAGCAAAGCAGATAACTTCTATGCTGACGAGAGAATGTTTGACTACATAGTGAGGTCTAATGATTCTAATGATATTGAAGAATGTGTTAATATAAGCTATTTTGAAAAAACAAATTTGTAAAAATAGATTTATTTTCAAAAATAACGTGTATTTCTATTGCTATCATATTTCTGATATTTCTGATATGGTTTGCCTTAACAATGTTGTCTAATGGTGTTAAAAGGTATTTAGACGAATGTATATTTTGTTGTTTGGGCATTATATCTGCTTTTTCGGGACTTATTATGTGTTACTTTGACAAACCAAAGCTTCATAGAAAACATAAACGAAAGCAGAGGACTACAATTAAGAGTGATTGATTAGAAAACGGGGGTACAAAATGATTATTTCAGTTATTTCAGAAAAGGGCGGTGTGGGCAAAACCACGACCGCCGTACACACAGCAAAAGGACTTGCAAATTCGGGTAAAAATGTTCTTGTAATCGACCTTGACCAACAGGGGAACGCAAGCAAGGCACTCGGCTATTCTTATGACGGAAAGCCGATGTCTGCGGAGCTTATTTACAACACTATTGCAGGGATTGATATGGACTGTTCCGAAGCAATACGGCATTCTGAAAGCGGAGTTGACTATGTTCCTGCTTCACAAATGCTGACGGGAATTACAGCTTTTATTGCCAATGACAGCGACAGCGGATATGTTATAAAACGTTCATTAGACAGGGATATTTTCAAGGCTTACGACTACATAATTTTCGACTGCCGAACGCTCCTTGACTTGCTTGCCGCCAATGCTCTGAACGCTTCTGACAGTGTGATTATTCCGGTTGAAAGCGGTCTGTATTCTTATATGGGACTTTACAAAATGATTGACAAGGTGAAGTCCATAAACAACAGCACAAACCGTCAGCTTAAAGTCCTCGGCATACTTCTGAACAAACAGCAGCGGACTTCTGTTGCACAGGAAATTGTCAGCGAAGTTAAAAAGCGTTACGGGGATTTGGTGTTTAACACGACTGTTCCCTACTGTCCTGCACAGGCTGAACAGGCTGTAATGTCGGACAAGAGTATTTCCGATAAAACTGCTATCGGTAAGGCTTTTATGAATGTTGCGGAAGAAATTATAAACAGGGCGGAGGTATAAAATTATGAGGGAAACATCATTACATCATTTGATTTTCAGAATTATTACTATTGCTCTGATTGTGGTAACACTTATTGTAAATATATTTTCAAATGTATTAGCACATTGGATTTTGCTTATTGCAGTTGGAGTTTGTTCTATTTGGCTCGGTGTGAACATAATACTTCTCGGTATACGCATGGGACGAAATGATTTTGATATTCGTGACGGTCTGGGATTTGAACCGCTGTTCTTTTTAATTCCGATAGCGTTTATACTGGTATTTGTACTGAAATTCAATGGGGTGAATTAACATGACAAAGAAACCAAAATGTCCGCTTATATGTCAGAACGGAAATATATTTAATCTTATGGGAATAGCTTCAAAAACACTGAAAAGGAACAATATGGCAGAAAAGGCAAAGGAAATGTGCAGCCGTATCACGTCATCAGACAGCTACAATGAAGCACTGAGTATTATTGATGAATATGTTGAAATCATTTCGGTTCGAGAGGTGAATTAATATGACAAAAGAAGATTGGCAGTATGTTGAACAAAAATTAGCCGACCCATACGGATATATCAAGCTGAAAATTGACGGTTATGATGTCACGGTAAATGTAGAACCGGAAAAGAATTTGAAATATGTTCTTTCGGTTTATATCGACGGCAAAATCAAAATGGATTGGCTTACTCAAGACTGCGAAATAAGGCAAAAATTTTATCATAAGCATACGAAATCAATTCTTACGGCGAAAGAAAAAAAGAAACTTAGCCGTGAGAGAAAAGCTGTCAGGGAAGAAGTTCAGAAGCGAATGCAGTACGATTATTATTTGCCGTACTGGACTTCTTTCAGAAGTATGAAGTCGCATTTTATAAAGAATAACACGGTAATTGAGATATTGGAGGAATAACGATATGTTAGATATATTATTACAAATGCGTTTAATCGTTTTTTTCGCCTTTTGCTTACTGCTTACACTGTTTTTGATTTTAAAGTTATATGCAATCTATTTCAAAAAGAAAAATGCCAACAATGTGTATGTGATAATTAAGAAAAATGGTAAAGTTATAAAAAGAGGCTTTATGACCGACGAGCAATACACTAATGAAATAACTTTGATGAATAGCAAAAGGACAAACAATGATTATTTTGAGATTATTACAGAAGAACAGGATTAAATTTAGTGTGTCACGGTGACACAGAAAGGAAAATATTAGATATGGATTATGAAGAAGTGCTAAACTCTTTTTCAAAAAAAGAACGGATTAAATCCGCTTATTTAATTTCAGGTTTAGCTGCAATAGCGTTTGTTGTATTCGCTTTTGCATTTGAAAACGTATTTTTTATGATTGGCTTTGTAATCGGATTTGTCATTTATGAATGCTTAGAAAGCAGTGTAAGAGGAGCAACAGTTAATTGTATCAATATGTCGGAAAGACTTTACAATGTTCCCGAAACAGATTTTGGAAATATGTTTTTGCAATTTGAGAAAGAATACGGCTCATACGTAGCAAAAAAACAGATTGAAATTCAGTTAGAAATCCTATATCGCAAATACAAAAAACTGATTACTACAGATGAGTAATGAATATCGCTTTGCACGACAGCGAAAGGGAATATCTGAAAAGAAAGACGTTCCCGAATTATGCGCTGATGAAAATATCGGCTTATCACAAGTCGGTCGGAGATACCGTTGAATGGTGGCAGCCTGAGAAAAAATACGACAGGGTTTATTCAAGCAAGATTTTTGACTTCACGCCCGAAAATCCTCTGCTGCCGCTTGATACTATCAAGGGTGGAACGGGATATGATATACATTCCGTTCTTTCTGCCGAGATTGAGGAAATGTTCCCCGACTACGGCATTTATCCCGAATGCGACTATGCTATGGGCTACATCACAAGGGGCTGTCCCAATCATTGCCGTTGGTGTGTTGTACCCGAAAAAGAGGGCGGTATAAAGCCGTACAGAACATGGGAGCAGCTTGTAAGACCGGACAGCAGCAAGCTTGTACTTATGGACAACAACATTCTTGCAAGCGAATACGGTATAGGACAGCTTGAGAGTCTTATTGACAGCGGTTATGCCATTGACCTTAATCAGGGTATGGACGCGCGTCTTGTGACCGACAGAATAGCTCAGATACTCTCACGGCTGGAATGGATAAAATACATTCGGTTCAGCTGCGATACTTTGGCGCAAATCAAGGCTATTGAAAACGCAGCGGAGCTTCTTATGAAATACGATGTTAAACCTTATAGGCTGTTTATTTATCTGTTGGTTACAAAGGACGTTGATAATGCAGCCGAAAGAGCCGAACGGTTAAAGAAATTCAAGGGCATAACGCTTTATGCCCAAGCGGAACGGAACGAAAGCAAAGGTATTATTCCTAATAAAATCCAGTTGGAATTTGCACAAAGGTTTATTTACAGTGGCAAATTTCGCAGTGAAACATGGGATAATTATTGCAGACGGCATAATATTTACAGAAAGGACAGGAATATGGGAAAAATAAATATTTCAAGCTTCTCCGAGCCTGATAATTTGGAAGCGGAAGAAGCTACGGACACAATGTCGGGACTGGGACAGGCTTACGCGAATGTATGGGGCAGTTCCTTTGAAAAGGTTGAAAGTATCGAGCTTAATCTGCTGCACCACTATGAGGACGAGAAAGGCGGCTCACAGCCTTTTAATCTAAACAGTGACAAGATAGCTCAGATTATGGCAAGTGCCGAGGATATAGGCATTGTAACGCCTTTGATAGTACGCAGGACGGACGGCGGCAATTATCAGATAATTGCAGGACATCACCGCTACGAAGCGGCGCGGCAGCTTAATCTGCTGTCTGTGCCTTGCGTGGTCAGGAAAATCACGGACGATGAAGCCTTTAAATTTGTTGCCGAGAGCAACATTCAGAGGGACAGAGCCTTGCCCAGCGAGTACGGAAAAATATTCTCCGCATATATGGAGAAGCGTGACGATACCGATATGACAGCCGCAGAAATTGCCGCTAAGTTTGGAGTATCAAAAAAGACCATGTACCGTTACATAAGCGTTGCAAGTCTGAATGTTCATTTACAGAAATATGCAGACGAGGGAAAAATTCAGCTTGCCGCCGCTGAAATCATAGCGGCATTTTCTGAGGAAAATCAAAAAGCCGTTTTGAATTTTCTTTCACGTCCCGACAGCAAGAAAATCACTCCCGAAATTGCAAAGGAATTTGCTCAAATCGTAGAGAATTACGGCAGCGAGGACGTTCCGTTCCATGAGTTTACAAAGCTGCTTGCGCCGAAACCTTTGAAGAAATACAGGAGCAATGTTTATAACAATATTTTTTTAAGGTTTGCAATTGACAAGAGCGAACAAGAGCTTGACGAGCTTGCGGAAAAGCTGTTGACGGAATATTTTGAGAGTGTGTCACGGTGACACACTCGGAAAGGAAAAGCAATGTTAAAAATCTTTATTTTTATTGCCATAATGATTGTTATAGTAGTAATAATTGCTTATATAAGTTACGATGTAGGGTTTGAACAAGGCTTTTATGAATATCATTATTATTTCAACAAATACAACGACTTTGAACAGGAGGATAATCATGAAAGAAATAGTTGAAAACATAACAAAAATCGCAGGAACGCCATATAAAGTAGGCGCAAAGGTAACCATTCTTGAAGAATTAAGAATTGGAAATAAAATTTATGAAAAAGGAGACATTCTGATCATTGCGGAAATACATTGTTTAGACGAATATTACGGACAGGAAATGCAGATTGATAATCTTTCCGAAAATTCTTATAAATTTTTTTGTATTCTCACAGACGGAGAAAATAAGTCTGAGGAAACTACATTAGACTGCTTTATCGTAGGAGAGCAAGACAGCTATGACCTTGATATATTTGACAGTTTTATTTCTATTGACAGTAAAGCAACCAAAAAAGCTAAAATGAAAGAATCTTTGCGGTGGTTTATTCCAATACTTATTTTTATACTTGCGCTTGCTATATTAGGCATATTTATCAATTCAATTGATATAACAGCAGTAGTTATATTTCTTGCGATTATTTACGTTGTAGGGTATTGTTTTGTTATGTGGCAAAACTTCACATCAAGCGATTATTGTGACAAAGCAAAAATAGCAATAGAAATGTCTTTTACAGTAAATAATGATTGACGGAACAAATACATTGGAAAGGAAAATGAACAATGGAATTTATGGACGGAGTATCTCTCATCAAAGAGTGTACTGAATTAAGTGGAATAGGGTTTGCTTTATTATTAGTTATTTTTCTCATTATAATGGTATTAGGCTGTCTATTCCTTTTTGGAGGAATGTTTTTGTCTAAGATAAAATACTCATGTGTTTATGAGATTATTGGATGTATATTAGGTCTTGCTCTTGTTTTTACATATTCTGTTGTCATAGAAATAATAGATGTGACATCTATAATACCCCAAAAATTTCAAAAGCCAACTGGAAAATATGAAGTTGTTCTTGACAAAAACGTGGATATAAATGAGTTTTATGAAAAATATGAAATTTTTGATTTCAAAAATGGTGTTTATACTGTAACGCCTAAAGAAAACATTCCGCAGCCACCGGTAAACACGCATGAGGAAACTACAGTAGGTGTCACAACCGAAATTGACGGTAAGATTTATGAAATCACACCGATTAAATGAAGTGTGTCACGGTGACACACTCTATGGAGGATTGAACCTTGAAATTTGAAGAATTAACGTGCTGCCCGTTTTGCGGTTGTGAAATGTATTACGAAAAACAGACTGTTAAAGGCAAGATTGAGTTTAACAGTCTGTTTAATGGTGAAGAAGCCGCTAACTATGATATGTATGATGGATTGGGGCATAGCTATTCAGGAAAATGTTATTGTCGTGATTGTGATAAATATCTCGGCAATAATTTGACAAATATCGTCGGCAAAGAAGCTGAAAAGCATTGGAGAAAGGAGCAGAATAAACCGCAATGAAAATAATATTTGGATTTTTAGCATTTATATTCTTTATTTGCGTACTCAGATGTGAGAAATTCAGAATAACAACAAAAATATATGCATTTATATACAGTGTTGTACTCACAATGGCTTTAGATTGTGAGTTGTGGCTATATTTAATTATTTCAGGTATTGGTCTTACAATATATGGACTTTTAAGTCAAAATGATATAAAATATTATAATGAAAAAAGTTGCCAATCAGTCGAAAAGCAATTACATGAAAAGGAGTAAATAGCAATGAATATGACAAAACAAGAAATGACTTTAAACGAGATAATCTACTCGATAACGTCGGGAAAAAAGAAATCCGGAGAATATATTTTTACGAGAGATTACAATCTTGCCCCAAAGCAAATGGGAATTATTTTTAAAATTCTTGTGGAGAATGATATTGTGAGCCGCACTAAATCCAACGGCTACATACTTACCGAAAACTGCAAGGAAAACGCTCAGGAACTGTATTTAAGCAAGATTGCCGATTCGATACAAGAGATAATGCTGCTTGCCGACGCCGCGAGCATATCTCAGGAAATTCTGATTGACTTTTTTAACAGCGAAATAAAAGAACAGAACAAATAAAAAGGAGACAATAATGCTTGTACTAAAAATAATTTCTTTTCCGGTACGGTTCGCTTTTTTTGCGTTATTGGGTTTGTTGTCACTGGCACTGCTGATTTTTCAGAATACTTTTATATTATTTTTGAATATCGCAGCGTATTTGATAACAATTGCCGGCAATTTTATACTCGGACTTAGCATACTGGGACTGATATGCGGAATAATTTTTAATCTTAAAGACGGTTGGAGTGCATTCAAGGAAATGGGTTGGACTTGGTTCCTCTGCATAATACTTGTAATGCTTCTCGTTCTTGCAATCAATTTTATGCCTGCAATAGCCGCAAAATTGTACAGTATTGTATTTGCTGCCGCCGTATGGTTATGGGGACTTGCCAAGGTGGTTTTATTCTGCGACACGGATAGATTTTACATATAACGAAAAATGTGTCACGGTGACACACTTCTAAAATAAAAAACAGGACAGACCGCCAAGCTCCACACTTCCGGTTCTGCCCTGTCCGACGGACGAAAGGTGTCCGACAGTGTTATTATAACACAACACTTTCCTTTCGTCAATAGAAAGGTTTATGAAATGGAAAGAATTATTAGTATAACATGGCTTGCTTTTTTGATTTACGTTTTGTATAAATTTTGTTGCAAGTTCAATAGCACAAGCGATAACGGAAGATTAGAATTTGAGTGTATTTCAGAACAGATTGAACGGCTGAATAATCTTCGTGAGCAGCTTCAAACTGTTGAGAAAATGATTACCGATATTTCCGTATGCTCTCCGGATGAGCATGAGAAAGTAATATCATGCGAGTGGCTGAACAGTTTTGGTGAGAAGCAAAGATATGATTTGTGGATTGACGGAAAGAATAACAATTCAAATGAGCTTTTGAAAATTGCGTACAGTGAACGAAAAAGACTTCGTTCTTCTCTATTGTCCGAAATCAAAAATTTATCGGAACGGTGTTACGAAAACAATTACGGTAACGATACAAAAATTGAAGAAATTAACGAGAGGGGAGCGTTTGAAAGTGAATGATTATAAATTTTGTCAAATGTGCGGAAAGCTGATTAGCAATATAAATTCTGAGGACTGCGATTATTTTCGCCACATAAGAGTTAAATATTGTTCCGCTTGCCGTGAGCAGTCAGACCGACAGAAAACGGCTCTGAGAATGTACAATTTGAGACAGAGAAAAAAGCAGAAAGACAAGCTCCGCGATGAGCAGCTTGAACTTCTGAAAACAGAAAATGAAATCCTCAGAAAACGGCTACTGAAACTGCGCGAGGAAACGGATGATATGATATAACAAAATGTATATTTATCGGTGTGCCACGATGATATTTTTAAATCGGGAAAATATTAACAAACTGTTATTATAAATATTTCGTAGAAAAAACTTGACGGATTATACATATTATGGTATAATAATAAAGACAAAATATAGTGACAGGATGTGTTTATATTGTTTAAAGTTATTTTAATATATGCGGGTTTAAGAGTGATTTGCCGTCTTATTGACAGAAAAGCTGACAAAGAAGTATATGATTTCAACAATTCCGAAGAAGAAACGTCGTTCAATGATATGCGTAAAGTAAAGGGCAAATTAAGAAGTTTGGATTCACTACACCGAATATTAAGCTTTACAAGTAATGCTTTTTTGGTAATGTCTATTTTAATAGCCTTTATTTTGGCAATGGCTTCATAATCTTATTGACAAATCCGAAAAAATAGCATATAATATAAGTGATGAAAATCAAGCATTGCCCGTGAGTAATCGGGATTGCTAAGCCATGAAGTGTCACGCAGGAGTCAAGAGGTGTGCATGGAGCTTTAGTGGTTGCATAGAAACCAGACTTGACGTAGGCAGAAATGCTGAAAGAAAATATGCAATAAGCGGCTCTGTTTTCAGAGCCGCTTTTTATTATTAATATTTCCAAATATTTTGCTGATATTTTTTCAAAAAACACTTGACAAATCCGGAAAAATAGCATATAATATAAATGATGAAAATCAAGCATTGCCCGTAAGTAATCGGGATTGCTAAGCTATGAAGTGTACGCAGTGTCAGGGGGTTTACATGGAGCTTTGGCGTGGTAGGCATAATCCATACCTGTCTTAGGCAGAAATGCTGAAAAAAACAGTGCAAAATTTAACTCTGCTTTGCAGAGTTATTTTTTTAGGTGAAATATGGAAAATGATAAATTACATGATTGTGCTGCTGCATATCTTCAAAACAGTGAATATGAATACAAAATCGAACTGTATAATTCCGGAACAATAAGCGAAGCCTCCTTTACTTTAAACAGAAGTCACTTTATGCACTTATCCGGATTGGAGAAGTTAAGCGATATTATAAATCAATCGGAAATAAGCAGTTCAGAATTACTTAATAAAATACTTGACAGTGATATTACATATCAGGATATTTCGGAAAGCAGCTTTTGGGGAGATGTATTTAACGACCCTCAAAAAAATGGCGTGGCTTATACCCTCGATGATAGAATAGATACTCTTACGAATTTTCGTGATGTTCTGAACAGCAGTAATGTAAAAGCGTATTCGTGGAATTCGGACTGTCATAGAACCCACCGCCCTTACAGCTCTGAAATCGCTGCTGACTTTATGCTTGTATTTGAACCGGAAAACAAGAAAACTCCCGATGAAAGAATATATGCTTTTTTCAAGCTCGATAAAAATAATCCTAATATTGCTCACGGAATGTCACAGTTCCCCTCTGACAGGACATACAACAACGACGGTCGCAGAAGCGTTCAGGAGATTAAGATAGTTTCACTCGTTGAACACGACAAGGTAAACAATGTTGACAGGTGCATTATAGAAATTCCGACAGAAGAACGTCAGCGGCTGCATGAAAAAGTACTGAATAATTCCGAGTATTCGACCATTAAAGCCGATTTAAAACAGCTTAGAAGCAAGAGGACAAAGTATGCGGAAACACATTCGGAATCCGCTAAAAAAGCCTACGAAAAGAAGCTGTCGGTATTCAGCAACAGAACTATTTACAATTCCGATATGCTTAAAAATGTTGCTGAAAGGCTTACGGCTCAGGCACAAGACCCACACAACAGTGATGTTAAAGATATTATTCTGAATGAAATAAAAGCAGTCAATGCGGAAATTGAGAAGCGTGAAAAAATGCCCAATACTAAAGTATCATCAAAAATCACGCTTACAAAAGAAACTCAAAACGAGAATGGAACGATGTCGGTCAAACTTGTCACGCTTGAAACACCGCAAGCTCTGACTAAGGCTAAGTCTAAAATTGAAAAGGGTACACACACTGCCGAAAGCAGTATATATAATTTTTTCTCTGATATTAAGGACAAACTGAAAAAAGCTGTTTCAATGTTCGGCAAGGAAAAGCGAGCTGCGGAACAGGTGAAAAAGAAACCTGTCAAGCCTGAACGCAGAACAGTTAAACCAACCGTTCCACCTATTTCTGAAAAGAAATATGAACAAGAAAAAGAGCCTTTATTCTCAATCGCCGAAATCAGTTCTGACAAGTATGCTCCTACGAGCAGTAAGGACAAGGATATTGGCAGGACTAAAAATAATAATTTGGAGTTATAGAGGAATGGACAAATAATAAAAAATAGCCGTGACAGACCCAACTGTTCTGTCACGGCTATTAATAATGTTATTATTTAGCTAATCTAAATAATAAATATCTGATAATTTCCACAAATTATTTTCCAATACAAATGAAAACTGTACATGACTATCAAGCTCAGAGTATTTCCTTACTGTTGTAATTACAACACTATTGTTTGTAATTTTATCTATAGTAAAATAATTATAGTCATTTATGCCGCCATATATATAGTCTGAGCTTAGATTTATTAATAAATTTCCATTACAATACCAATATTTTGACGGACTAATATAATTATCATCGTCAATAATATCATCAAAAATTCCATAAAAATTTTTATTATAAAATTCCATTGTCATATAGGATAACGCCATTTCTTCATAATCATTTCTTGTAATATTTGAAGAAGAAAAAACAATTGCTTTATTATTTCTGAAAAACAGCTCTTCATATATTGAATAAAAATCGTCAAGTGTGTCAAATTTGCAATATTTAATCTCCATATCATATTTGAATTCATTTGATGAATATTCATTGTTTAAATTTCTTGTTTCATAATGTCCTGTGATATAACAATATCGTCCGCCAATTAAATCTTTAAGGTGATAGTAACATTCGATAATATTAATTAGCTCTGATTTAATCTTACTGTCAATTTCAATGGTTGTAGATACATTTTCTGAATTTAATTCTATGTTATATTCTGTCTCTATTGAACTACTTTCTGCGGCTTGTGTGTTGATACTTTCAGTAATGGAACTACAAGCTGTAATACACATTAAATTCGTTAATGCCAAAATTATAATATAAATCATTTTTTTCAAATTACATCACCTTTAAATTGATTATTTATAATAAGCAAATACCTCATATATAGAGTATGAGGTATTTGTGTACTGTGATAGTTTAGTATAATTTCTACCAGCAGGATCCTTTATGTATATTTCATTATTATAATAAGCAGTTGCAACAACAAAATGAGTAGTAGTGGGACTTGTCATTCCAATAATAACGGGTCTGCCTAATTTTAATTGTTCAATTGCAAACGAAGTTCCCTTACTCGTAGTGGTATGTGCAGTGGATGAGCCTTCTTGTGCCAGCTGTAGTCCATATTTTGATTTGGCAGTTGACCACTGAAAATCATAAGCCGCCGCTCCCATAGTATCGTTAACATCTTGAGGTGTTTTGGAACTGCTATTCCAAAAATTTAAAACCATTGTAAAAGTAGTTAAGGCACATCCTTTACTTCCTATTGTTGGATTGCTACTAATATTTCCAAGATGTACATTGTTCTAACGTGAATCTGCCTGTGCAAGTCTATTAACACGTACAGATAAACTATCTCTGCCAACGTTGATTTCATATCCACCAGTAGTCGAAGAGTATGAACCAGTAACTGCAATATAATATTTAGTTCCTGCCTTAAGCTCTGCTGCAACCATCATATTTTTGTCTTTTGCAAATCCCCAAGAAGATGATTTTATTATAGAACCGTTTGAATTGTACAATGTTCCTGTTGTATCGGTACTTCCCGTTGTATAAAAATAATAAATTCCGGAAATTGATGGGGTAAAGGAAAACATATCAGCATCTCCGGCATAATTAATTGTTCCATAACAACCGCTTGTTGTAAGAGTATACGCAGTTGATATAGTGTTTCCATAGTCATCTGCTGCTGCCGATGCCCCCATACCAACCATAGAAGAAACAGCCATAACGCTGCACATTACCATAGCAGCAATTCTTTTTGTCATTTTCATAGTAATTCCTCACTTTCATAGGTGAGGAGAAAACCGTTCTGTCAATTCTGATGTATTTTTGTGGTACGTCCGAAAAGTAAGTTAAAAAATATGTCTCTTAATCCGTTTGGAGTTCTCCAAAGTTTTATTTATGTATGATAGAAGTCGAAAATCAGTTAATACAATCAAGATAACTACCTCTTTCACAGTGTATTAGTCGAAATCAATTGTCCTCAAAAGAACTATCACAAATTGCACTGTTTTTAACAATAATCAACTTGAAATTATTGTAATTTTCATCACATTTTATAACAGCAAGGTCATTGTTCTCATTACTTACGCTTGAATGTATATCGTTATAATCAGGAACTTCAATATTAAAATAAGTCAAATTATTTCTGTTGGTATCAATTAATGCAAAGTCATTTTTATTACACTGAATTATGTTGATGCATAATTGTCTATTGTTATTAAGATTTGTTGGAACGGTTAAATCGGCAGATAAAGGTAAAATAGTGTCAAAACTATTAGCCTGCAAATCAATAACCATAGATGAAAGTTCAATTGTTGCACGATACTTATTGCCGCACACATTGTAATATTTACCGTCAAAGTTTAATTCATATCCAATTGCAATAGGGAAATCATTTAGTCTATTTTCTTGTACTTTGTTACCTTGCATATCAATTTCAATAAATTTTGTTTCAGTTACAAGTTCATTGTTATAGTATTGAACAGCTAAGACAAGATTTTCACCATTGTATGTTAATCCTACAGGAGAAAATCGCTTATCTTCATCACTGTTGTTATGATACAACTCTTTACTGATTTTTGTAATAAAATCATATTCCTTTATAACCCAGTCTTTGGATTTATTTTCATAGTAATAATACGCAATTTTATTGTCGCTTATATTAGTTATATACTGTACCATATTGTATGCCAAAAAGGTATCGGCACTATAAAATTCATCACTATGTATATCATATACATATAAAGTAGATTTCAGTCCGTTAAGAACGGCTTTTGATGGCATAATAACAAAATAACGATTCCCAATTACTGTACTTAGAAAGCCATACATTACAGACCAATTACACGTTCCAATTAATTTATTGTCATTATTTTCCGTGTTGATTTTATATATCTCTAACATATCATTATTTGAATATGTTAGAAATAAATCATTGCCCGAAAAACATTCAAGACGTAATTTAGCACAATCCCATTTGTCTGCATTAAGTTCTGTATAATCTGAAATATATTTTACCTGTTCATTAATGTGCATAACCTCAACATCAGAAATATCAGAAGTTTCAGTTATATCTTCAATGTTTGATTGACTTGTGCTTTGAATTTGAAAATCCGCAGAAGTAACTGAAATATCAGAATTAGTGCTGATTGTTTTGTTATTTGAGCATGAACATAACAACACTGTACTTAGCACAAAGCAGCATTTTATTAAATGGGCAATGTTTATTTTCATAAATATATCAGCCTTTACTATTTAGTATTAACAGCCATTCGGTCACAATACTTGTACAATAGACTTGGAGTTACAAGGTATTTTCCTGATGATATTCCATGCCCTTCAAGGTAAGGGTCAGTCAACTGAATATAATCAGTTGTATATCCAGTAGCGTTAAGATAATGTCCATCAGATACAGAGTATTTCCAGTCTGTTGAACTTGGTTTACTAATGTGAATTATTACTGGAACATCTGAATTGATAGAAGATGTAATGAAACTACGCATAGTAGCTGAAGACGTATATGCACCATTTTTAAATTTCCATTCATAATTCAACTGTTGATAAAAGAATTTGTTAAGCCAATCAGTGATTTTGTTAAAATCATCAAGCCCACTGTCATCACCATCTTTCATTCCCCACATCAATGCTATGCTTCTCTGACTGACAGCATTTTCAATTCCCTTATAATATGCGTAAACCTGCTGAAATGTTGCAGGAGCACAATAATAGTATGTTTCCTGTGGGCAAAATGGTACAGGAAGAAGTTTGATTGTTGTGTCATTTGCACTTACAACATCAAATTCCTCCGCAATTACTTCTTCATATGGTTTAATTTGCTCATCAGCCGCCGAAGCACCAATGCCAACCATAGATGTTGCAGCCATAACCGCACAAGCCACCATAGCAGCAATTCTTTTTGTCATTTTCATAGTAATTCCTCACTTTCAAGTGTGAGGAGAAAACCGTTCTGTCAATCCTGATGTATTTTTGTAGTACGTCCGAAATGTAAGTTAAAAAATATGTCTCTTAATCCGTTTGGATTTCTCCGAATGTTTTGGTTGTGTGAAAAAAGTCCAGAATTAATTTATACAATCAATATAACCACCGCCTTTCATAGTGTGTCACCGTGACACACTTTAACTTATCCAAACGCTGTTGGAAGTGTTGTCCACGCTCTGAGAGCTGCCTAACAGTCCGCTTTCCTTGGCGTAGTGGGTACAAGTTACACGGTAATAATAACCGCCATTAACAGTAACGGAGTAGTTGTCAAGGTAATATTCATAATCGGATTTAAGTATGTCGCTAAGACTTTTTTCTTTTACCCAATTAACTCCGTCAGAACTGCGCTGTATAACTATATTTTTGAAACCGATAGATTTCATTTTACTATTTGAAAGAGTATATCCGTTTAAATACAAGTTACCGTTTGATGTTGTTACAGACAATTTATATCTGCTTATAAGTCCTGCCGTATACGGCTGTATTTCACTGCTGTATGTGCTTGTCTCACAGTTGTTTGCCGCTTTTACAGGCATTGCCGGAATACTGTATGTAAGAACTCCTGCAACACCTAAAGCCAAAAATGTCTTTTTCATAAATTTTCTCCTGTCATTTTATTGATTCAACTATTTTTTCACATTCATCATAAGAAACGTCTTGCGTAAACATAAAAAATACAGTTTTATCTTTTTGATATGTAATTGTGTACTGGTTGTCCTCTTTTGAAACTATAGCAGGACAGCCGTTCACCTCTGTTTCGGAAATATTGTAATGGTCACTTGGGATACCTATCTGTCCTACATCATTTTGAAAGAGTTCAAAATCAAAGCTTATACTTTGATTGCCGTTTTTGAAAACAAAACGAACTATGCTTGAAACGTTCTCATTTATATTTGAACTTATATGCTCCAGTTCAAACCCGTCAGGCAAATAAAACGGCGTTTCGGGATAAATATCGTATTTTGCACATTCCGCAATAATTCCGTAAGGGTCGTTCTCTGATGTCGGCAGCTCAACAGTGCTTTCGCTATTATTAAAATCAACAGAAAAGCCGCCTTTTGTAAATTTTATAACCGCCGAAACAATATTTGTATTCCACGCTGCTACTGATATGCAGTTCGCCGCCAGTATTACAGCGGCACAGCAAACGGCAGGAAGGAATTTCTTTAATTTCCTGACAGGCTTTTTGTTTTTGATTTTTTCCTGTTCAATACGGAAATATAATTTTGAAATTCCCTCAGAATAATCCGTATCGTCAAGCAGTTCACTTATTGCATTGGTAAGCTGTTCAATTTTATCAAAGTCACGCTTGCGTAAAGGCTTTGCAGTTTCTTCGTCAAGCTGCCGCTTCATAAATTGGCAGGCTTCCGATTTAAAATGTTTATCGGCGTTTAGTTTATCTGCCAGTTCTTTCATACAATTTCACTCCTCTGCTTAATAAATGCCTGAAAACCCCTGTTTTCTTTCGGCAAAATTTAATTTTGTATATATGTACAAAAATCATATTTTTATTTTGTTGTTTTTGCTCGATTTATCAGCAAGTTTTTTCTTAATTTTATGAATGCGGATATAGAGTGCATTCATGTTCAGATTATGTGCTTTGGCAATATTTTCTCTGCTGCCATCGCTGTAATAATCTATAAGTAAATCTTTTTCCTCGCCGCTCAAACAATCAAAATCGCTTTCCGAAAGCGAGGGATAATCGTCTTTCTGCGTAATTTCCAAGCAATCTTCAATTGGCAGAAAAGAGGGATTTTTTCTTATGTACGACTTGACTTTATTATCAGCCGTGCGGTAAAGCCAAAATTTTATATTTTCGCTTAGCTTCAAACGGTTTATTTTTTGATAAAGCGTTAAAAACACTTCCTGCGTAACGTCCTCAGCGGCAGATTTATTGCCGTTCAGCTTATATTTACAGTAATTCAGAATTACGCTGTAATATCTGTTTACGATTTCATCAAACATATATATTTGCTCCTTAAATTCGCTTCACTTTCAATTTTCCATATATAAATGCCTTGTAAGTGTTGTTTTCTTTCGAATTTTTTTGAAATAATAATATTTTTGTATAGCTGCACAAAATCGTGTCGCTTTTTCAACGTTAAACAGGTGTTATTTCACATTGTAATAATGTTATATCATTAAACTATTAATACTGTAATAAGTATATCATAATTGCTTTATTTTTTCAACAAAAAAATATCCCCCGAACGCACCGTAAATGTGCATTCGGGGGACTGTATCAATGCTCCTGCTGTTTAGGAGTATCGGAAGTTTTTTCCGAAGTCGGCTTAAATTCATCACTCATAATTCTGTCACGGGAGAAAAGAGCCTTATCGTCCTTTTCAGCGGACTTTTCGGCAGCTCTGACCCTTACAGCAAACTCTCTTATGTGCATGGAGATTTTATTGCTGAACGCAAGATTAAGCGGCTTAACGCATTTGTTTATTCCGTCGGGATAATTCTTCTGTTCGCTCTCGCTTATTTTTGTGACCGTCAGCTCATCGGGAGTGCAGTGTCCTATTTCTTTTCCGTCAGAATACGCAGTAATTTTGTTTTCGGCGGTACTGTCATAGGTTATGCGAAGCTCCTTATCGTTCTGCCGCCATTTTATGTTGAGATTTCCGGCTTTTTCTGCCTGATTTTCAGCTTTTTCAGAAGATTTTTCCGTACTTTCCGGCTGCTCCGGAGCAATCTCACCCTTGACCTTATCGGCATTTATCTCATCTGTCAAACGTTCAAGCTCCTGCTTCTTTTCCTCAAGCTCCGCTTCATGCTCAAATGGTTTATCAACTTCCTTTATACTGTCGGCAAGCTCTGTTTTCAAGCGGTCAAGCTCGTTGCAAGCTCCGTCAATACGCAGCGGAACTGCGGCAATAGCGTTATCTATTCTCGTCATATTTCCGCTTTCGCTGCTGCCAAATTCAAATTGATAGCTGTTTTCGCCTTTTAGGTGTCCCGTGTATGATTTTGTGAAGCTGTCATAGGAAACTGCAATTTTGAAGCCTTTGTATTCGGCTATATCCGTCTGCGCTTTAGGATTTCCCACAACAGCAGTTGTCATAGCGGTTTTGAGAGCTTCCGCCGCTTCTTTTTTTTCAACGTATAAGGTATTTCCGACTTGCATTTCAAAAATTTCCTGACCGTCAATGTCTTTTTTAGGAACATACCCATTTACCGTTTTTGTGTCGGCGGCAATTCCCTCGATTATTTTTTCGGTTCGTGATATTTTTTCCGGCAGCCTTTTTATATTGTCCTCGATTTCATATTTGTTTTCAAGGTATGTATTTTTCAGCATATTCAGACTGCGAATATCCTCTTTGAGTTCCATTTGCCGCCTGATACGGTCATCGCCGACAGCAGCCATTTTGACTTGCATTAAGTCCACAGCCATATCGTCAATATCGTCACAGGTTCGTGCAATAGCCTTTGAAGTGAAAATCTGCGAAATGCTCTCCTGCTTTTTCTCCACCATTTGGTACAGATACGCGTCGAACGTGCCTTTAGTAACATATCTGAAATTATCTACTTTCTTGTTCTCGTTGCCTTGCCGGACCATACGTCCCAAACGCTGTGTAAGGTCGGCAGGTCTCCACGGACAATCGAGGTCGTGAAGTGCAACAAGCTTGTCCTGCACGTTAGTTCCTGCGCCCATTTTTTGCGTTGAACCGATAAGCACACGAACGTCTCCGCTGCGGACTTTGGCAAATAATTTCGCCTTTTCCGTCTCGCTGTTGGCTTCATGGATAAAGGCTATTTCCTTTTCGGGAACGCCTTTTTCTATCAGCTTTGAACGAATATCGGCATAAACGTCAAACCTTTCACCATTTTTCTTTAAATCCTCTTTGGACTGCGGTACGCCCAAATCACAGAAAACAAGCTGCGTTGATTTTTTGTCGGACGTTTTTTCCCAAATATCAAAAACGTTCTGAATACAAGCGTTCAGCTTTGTCTGCGGTTCATCTGGCAGTTTCAGGTCATAAAGCCGTTGGTCAAGACCGAGCTTTCTTCCGTCACCCGTTACAACAAGCATATTATCCTCTGTTCTTGAAACCTCTCCCTTGCTGATTGCTTCTGCTCTTATTGCAAGGGAGTGTACAACCGCTTTCTGCGCTTCTGTCGGCTCTACCGAAACAATGTGCTTTTCACATTCAGGCACGTCAAGATTGAGTTGGTCAGCCATTTTTACGTCGGCACATTCTTTAAACATAGTGACAAGTTCGGGAACATTGGTAAATTTAAGACGTGTTTTCATTCTCCAGTCGCTGCCGCTGGGCGAGATTTCAGCTTCGGTAGATTTTCTTGTGAAATTTCCTGCCCACGCGTCAAAGCTGTCAAGACCTGTTTCTCTCAGCAAGTCGGACTGCAAATATTTCATTGTGGTATACATTTCCGAAAGAGCATTGGTCACAGGAGTTCCCGTGCTGAAAACGATACCTTTACTGTCCGTTTTTTCGTCAAGGTACTGACATTTCATGTACAAATCCTGCGTTTTCTGAACGTCAGCATTAGTTGAAAGTCCCGAAACATTCTCCATTTTTGTTGAAACATATAGGTTTTTAAACTCGTGAGCTTCGTCCACAAACAGCTTGTCAACGCCAAGCTCCTCAAATGTGACCGCATTGTCCTTGACCGTGCCGTTAGTAAGCTTTTCAAGACGTTCACGTAGATTTTTTCTTGTGGCTTCAAGCTGCTTTACCGTGTAGCTTTTGTTGTCTGTTTCTTTGGCAGCTTCAAGAGCAGACACTATATCGTCGATTTGATTTTTTATAAAGGCTTCTTCACGCTTCGCGGAAAGGGGTATTTTTATAAGTTGCGAATGCCCGATAATTACCGCGTCAAAATTTCCTGTTGCAATTCTCGCACACATCTGTCTGCGCTTCTGCGGCGAAAAATCGTCAGGCTTTGCGACAAGAATATTTGCGTTAGGGTACAGCTTCATAAAGTCAGAGCCTATCTGTTCCGTCAGATGATTTGGAACGACAAACATACTCTTATTATGCAATCCGAGCCGTTTTCCCTCCATAGCAGTTGCTATCATCTCGAACGTTTTTCCGGCACCAACCTGATGTGCAAACAGCGTATTGCCGCCAAAAAGTGCGTGTGCGACAGCGTTTTTCTGATGTGGCTTTAATGTAATTTCGGGATTTGAACCGAAGAAATTAAGATTGCTGCCGTCGTATTCACGGGGACGTATACCGTTAAATTTTTCGTTATATGTTTTGACAAGTTCGTTGCGTCTTTCGGGGTCTGCAAAAACCCATTTTTTGAAAGCGGCATTTATTTGTTTTACCTTATCTTCCGCCGTCTTTGTCTGCTTTTCAAGAATTACAGTCTTTTGTCTGCCCTCGTCATCTCTCACGACTTGCGTTACCGCAACAGATTTAGCGTTCAGAATTTTTTCAAGCAGCTCATAAGCGTTATAGTCCTTTGTACCGAAATTTTTTGTAGACTTCACGGAATTGTCAAGACGTGCGTTTTCAACTTTCCAAGAGCCTTTTCCTGCGCCCGAATATTCAACCGTTATAGCGGAGGGATTTTTCTGCGGCACGTCTCCGTCATATTCCTTAAATCTCTGCGGAGTTTCAAAAGTCTCATACATAAACTGATTGATAATTTTTGTATCGATCCAAGTCATACCGAGCTGCATATCTATTTCCGTAGCTTTCAGCGGTTTCGGTATTACTTCTGTCAGAGCCGCAACGTTTTCAGCGTAGGCAGGATTTTCGGATATTTTTGCTTCTGCCATAGCTATTTTCTTGTAAATATTGCCCGATAAATATTCATCGCTTGTTTGATACACAGTGTTATCTTCCGTGGAAAGTTCGGGAACAGGGTAGATGTCACCGTGCAAATCGGAAATTATTTTTTCTTTCTCAAAGCCTGTCAAGTCCTGCATATAATCAAAATCAATTTTTCCCTTTTCGGACATTGACAAAATCAATGCTTCATGTGCGGTATCAACGTGTTCTGCGACTTTACGGGGACGTATAGTTCTTTCGGTAAAAATAGCCGTTTTACCGACAAACTGTCCCTCTTTCATTTTTTCAAGGGACTGCAAAAGGGGAAGTCTTACGTCGTTTTTGAAAACGTTGCTGTTTGGTGCTTTTCTTGTAACGCCGCTTGCATTTCGTGGGTTAGGCGTTTCAATAGGATTTATCCGTCCGAATTTCTGAACGAATTTGTCATACTTAACGTTAAGCTCCGCTTGCAGCAGCTTTATTTCCTTGTCGGGTCTGTCCTCGACCTGTGCCTGAAGAAGTTCACGGGTAGTTTCGCCAAGACCGCTCATTGCTTTGCGCCTTTCGGCGGTAACTCCGTGCTGTTCGCTTTCTTTCAGCGGAATAAGATTATCGTCAACACGGAAATACAGTTTATCGTCCACAACCGTATAGGTCAGATTTTCAATATCGGGAGTTGCGGTTAAGTAGCTATTTTCCGCACGTTCGTCAAGTTCAGCCTGAAATTCAAGAGGAGAGTACTCTCCCTTGATATTTTTCATAGCTTCATGGAGCTGCTCTTTAAGGTCTGCGCCCTGAATCGGAGTGCAGATTATACTGCCGAAACGTCCCTTGTCGGAAAGTTCGCCTAAAACCATTTCGGGATTGTCGGCAAAATAGCTGTTTATCTTAAGACCGTCGGAGTTTTCCTTTGTATGCACCCAATCACAGGATTTGTCCATAGGCATATCGCCGATATTAAGCGGTTTTTCACGCTTTTTCAAAAATATAATATCGGTTGCCGTTTGCGTTCCTGCGTTTTTCTGAAAAGCGTTGTTTGGCAGTCTGACCGCGCCCATAAGCTCCGCCTTTTGTGCAAGCATTTGACGGACTTTCGTATCTTCTTTATCGAGCGTGCCTGTTGAAGTTACAAAAGATACCACACCGCCCGGACGAACGCTGTCAAGTGATTTTGCAAAGAAATAGTCGTGTATAAGAAGTCCTTTATATACTTTTGTTTTGTCGTTTACACCGTGATTTCCGAAAGGAACGTTGCCGACTGCCAAATCAAAAGTAGCTTTCGGCGGCTTTACATTTTCAAAACCGTTTATGGCAATGTTGGCTTCGGGATAGAGTTTTTGTGCGATACGTCCTGAAATGCTGTCAATTTCAATTCCCGACAGATTACTGTTTTCACGCATTTTATCGGGCATAGTTCCGAAAAAGTTTCCAATGCCCATTGACGGCTCAAGTACTTCGCCGCCGTTAAAGCCGATATTAGCAAGTCCCTCATAAATTGCCTGAGTTATGACAGGGGAGGTGTAAAATGCGTCGTTTACGGTAGACCGTGCGGCTTCGTATTCTTCTTCGGAAATAAAATTTTTGAGTTCGTGATATTCGGCGTTCCAAGCGGAGATTGAATCGTCAAAGGCTTCCTGCAAACCGCCCCAGCCGATATATTTTGATAATGTTTCCTGTTCATCGGGAGTGGCAGCACGTTCTTCTGCTTCAAGTATTTGCAGCGTTTTTATAGCTTCAATATTGTTCTTGAATTTTTCTTTTTTGCTGCCCTCGCCCAAATGCCCGTCTGTTATGCGGAAAAGGTTATCGGACTTCTTTTCTTCCGGCTTGTCATTTTCAAGGTCGAGAGTTTTAACCACTTCTTCGGCAGGAGCTGCCGAAGCTTCGGAGTGTGTCACCGTGACACGCTCTGCATTTAAAGGAGACTGTTCAAACTGTATCGGAGCAGCTAAATCCTGTGGCAGAGGAATGTCCACTTCGCCGCTTTTAATTAACTTATTGGCACTTTTTTCATTCATAAGTCTTGCCTGTTCCGTTTTCATAGCTCCCGGAGCATTCGTGTCAAATACGTTTGGTGTTGCTTCAACACGTTGCCATTCACCGCTGTTTTGATATACCTGTTCGCTGAAAATACCCTCTAACGGGAAATCGCCCTCATAATATTCAACCTTGTGTTCTTTTGTGTTAAGAATTGCAATGCCCGAATAATAACCCTCGTATTCCCTGTCATACAAATAACTTCTGCCTTTTTCAACGGCTTCGTCCAGTGTAGGAAAATCCTTTTTATCATCTGCACCCGAATCATTAGAATAGGTGACAACCTGATAGTTTTTTTCATTGGAAAATTCCTCTGTATCCGGAATATCATCGAACAATGACATCTGTCCTTGTGAAATGTTATGTTTATCGTTTCCGGGAATTTCGTCCTTAACGGAATGTTGTCTATCCTTTTCGGCGGTACGCTCTGCAATATCATTTTCAATAAATGCATGAGCTTCATCGAGTGTTTCGCAGAAGCGACCGCTGCCGCTGTAATAAAATTCGCCGTTTTCGCCCTGAGTAAATATCTGTACATTGTATTTGTACTGCTCGTCAGCGTTCTCCGTGACCTTATATTTGACAGTGCCGTTATTGCCGCTTATTTCCTCCAAGAATGGTTCATTCTGCGGTTCGGTTATTTCCGCTTCATGTTCGGCTGAAAGAACGTCGGCAATATAGTCCTCAAAGGCTTCTTCCGCAAGATACCTTGCAGGAAAATCAGAATATTCCTCACCTACGTTTACGATACCATTGCCGAAATCCGTTTCAATATCGTACTTACCGTCAGCGTTTTCGCTTATCCAATAAAATTTATCGTTATATTTAGTGGAATAGCTTGTTGGTCTGCCATTTTCGTCCGCTGTTTCAAGAATTGGCGTACAAATTCTCTCACTTTCCTTGACATCATTAACGTTATTTTCAACAGACGTTATATCTTCTTTGAAATTGTCAAGCACTTGCTGAACATCATCGTTTCCGATAACAAAATCCGCAACGGATTTAGCGGTCTGCAATTCCTCACGGGTAAAAACGTCCTCGATACTGATATTGTTGGTCAAATTTCCCCATTTATCGGGAATTACAAGCTTGTTCCAGTTCCCGTTATCGGTATTAAAAATTACCCTGTCAACGCTGTCCTCGTTCCTTACAAGTCCCTTTTCGGCAAGTCTTTCCCACAGTTCATCACTGACGGAAATATCAATCTTTGCAAGGCTGCCTCTGCCCTTTATAACAAGCACATCGGGATTTTCGGTTTGGTACATATCCCTTGTGATTGCGGCTTCTGTGCGGTCATATATGCGTTGCTCTGAACTTTGGACGATATTTTCTTCTTCCTGTTGCTTTGAAACATCATAATTATATACGGACTTTATTGTGTTAATATAGTCCTTGCAGGAAATACTGTCTTTTGTAACAACGGCAAATGGAGTATTATTTGCCATATCGTCCTCAAAGCTGTATCCGCTTAAATCACGGGGAATAACATAGGCTTTTTTAATATCGGTATCTTTTAGTGCCGCTTGAAATTTGTCAAGGTCAGCTTCGGTAAAAATTTCTTGCGTTACCCAATATAAAGCTGTGTTATCCTCAACAATAGAATTTTCTTTCCATCTCATTTCATTTGGAATTTTCTTTTCAAAATCCAAGCTTGAAAAGGATATTGCTTTATCGTTTTTTTCAGCATTAGAAAAAATCTCAAGCTGTTCATTGGCGGTGAGAGAAATATCAACATTTTCTGAAACGATATTCCTAATATATTCACGGACATTACTGTCATTTTGAAATTCGTTCCAAAGCTGTGACATTTCAGGAACGGAATAACCAATATCCCTGTTTCCTGTCAATGCTTCGGTAAAAATACGGTCTATTCCGTTATCAATTTCTGTGCGGTAATTCTGCTTGTCGGAATACTTATGCGCATTGGAAACTGTTGTATCAGCCGATAGCAAATTTGAAGCGATTTCTATAAATTCACTTTGAGAAAGCTGTACATCAAGGTCGGGAGAAGAAATATCCGCAATAATCTTATCAAGCGTTTCTTTCTGCGGCTTGCTGACGGTAATTGTTGCTGTATCTCCCTTTATAACTCCCGAAAATTTTATGCCTTGTTTTTCAAGCTGCTCCGATACCTCGGCAGCTATGTCTTTATCAATTTTGGTATAGGTTTTTTCGGGGATATATCTGAAAGTTGTGTTGCCTAAGATAACATCTCCGTTTTTGGAACGTTTGGAGTTTTCAAAAGGGTCTGACCTGTTCTCTTTCCGCTCGTTTAGGTCATTCGGAGTAATCTCATCGGCGTTAAGATACTCATTTCTGTCAATTAAATTCGATATTCTTTTTGCGGCTTCTGACCAACTCAGACGAATGTCCGTGCCGTCTGCAAATTTATAGGAAAGTCCTTTGCTGTCGTGAAATTGGCTTTTAAGCGGTTCGTTGCCTGAATGACCGCCTATACCGTATTCATTTTTAAGAAAATCGGCAAAATCTTTTCTATTCGGCTGCTGTTCGTTATAGAACGCTTCTATTCTTTGCTTACCGCCCTGAATACCACTTCCCCTGAGTATATCGGAAGTAATTTCACCCTGTTTTGCTTCAATGCTGATTTCAGGCTGAATATTTACCTCCGGAGTTTCTTCCTGAACGGACAAATCAGAAACGGCAGAAACCTTTTCAGGTTCTGCCGTTTTCTCCGTTATATCGCGTACACCGTCACCGGAAGTATTTCTTCCTCCGCTTCCGCTTTGTACCTCTCCAGTATCTGCACTTTCGGCAGGAATTTCCCCGATTCCTCTATCGCCTTGTATTCCTCCGACTGCTTTTTCTTCTCCACGATTTCCTCTATCAGGTTCAGAACTTTCTCGTTCATCTCCTCGCAGTGCCTGTTCAGGTTCTGCTCCTCTACGTCCAGTTCCTCGTTCAGCATTATAGCTTCTATCAGGTGAGGGGTCTGCCATATGAATTTCAGTCTCATGCTGCCGTACTTGCCCATTGCCGCTGTCGGCTTCGGCTGATGTACCCAAAACATCGGCTCGTATACTCCCTGTTCCTCGTTCAGCTTGCCCCACCTGTTCGTTTCCTCGTTGAAGTCGTATTTCTTCATATGCATTGGAGTTTCCGCTTCTCCCTCCACCCAAATCCATTCCTCGTTGTTCTCGTCTATAAAGTTCCGTCCTATCATCTCTTGATTGACCATCATTGCTTCGTTGTGCCTCATAAAAATTACTCCTCTCATTATTCACAATGTCGGAAAACGACTGACTGCACCTGTTAAGAGAAACTCCGATATTGGCAATTTCCTTTACCGACAGCTTTTCAATTCCCGAAAATCTTTCCGAATTTTCGTCAGTTTCAAGACTGTACTGTTTGCACAGCCTGTATTCGGCGGTTGCCGCAAAAATGCGTTTCTGTTCGTCTGAAAATGAAGCGTTACCGGAATGTATTTCAATCACATCGCTTAAAGCGGATTTAAGATTATTTTTGATTTCTTCGGGTATTTCGGGACGTTCAGGCTCTTTGGCAAGCGCAGTCTGACTTGTGTCAAAAAGATATGTTACAGACTGATTTCCTTTGCTGTTTCGGGACAATACGGCTATGCCGTGCTGCCCCTGTTTGATATGATTTCCGTCTGCTGTTTTCCACTCTCCGAACGTCCGACAGTCTGCTGCGTTGGGATTTTCGGCATGGATAATAAGCTTTGAGGAGAATTCAAATTCACTTTGATTTTCACTTATCTGTGCCTGTGCCGCAAAATCAAGAAAATCTTTCCACTTTTCGGCAGTCTCCTGAACACGCCGTATTTCATTGATATAAATTGCTTGTGCCTCACTTACCTTGTTGTTTTGCATTTCCATTCCTCCATTATATTATATCACATTAAAGTGCTAAAGTCAAGATATTTCTATCTTGACTTTATATTTCGGCACTTTGCACAAGTTTTGTTACAGTTCTATGTGACTGTTTTTATTTTTGCTTTTTTCCTTATCCTCCTGCGATTTTTCGGAAGTCGGCTTAAAATCATCTCCCATAATTTTTGAACGTGAAAAAAGAGGTTCGTCCTTTTCCGGTTCAATTTCTTTTGGCTTTTCCGGCGGAAGATTATTGATTATCCCGTCAATGTGGTTATAATTCAATTCTGTCATTTCCTCAATTTCACGCAAAGGATTTTCCTTTTCTTTGTTTTTTTGCGGCTTTATTTCAGGTTCTGACGGTTTGACCGCTTCGGGCGGCTCAATATCGGCAATTTCGCATATTCTTTCCGCAAGCTGTTCAGAAGAAATATTGCCGTTATTCTCCTGAAATTCAGCGACAATGTCAGCCTTTATTTCAGCAGGAAGTCTGTTGAGTTCAGAAATATTAACACCCGTTATGACCGCTGCCATTGTCAAAATATCAAGCTCCTTTGTCTTGTTCACGTCAGGCTCTCTTTCTTCGGGAGTACGTTCACGTTCAATAGACGGTTTACTTTTTTCAGCCTGTTCAATAGCCTTTTCCGCCGTAACTTCGTTTATTGCTTCACTTCCGGATTCAACGGAATTGGCAATTACCGTGTTGATAATGCCCTTTTCCTGATTATCGGATTTTTCAAAACGTTCTGAAATTTTATCGGCAGTCTTATTGACAACCGTCTCAATTTCAGCTTCGGTAAATTTACCGTTCTTTATATCGTCCAAATCGCTGTGCAGCTTGTTCATGTTCTCTATTTTGTCGGATAAAACGGTGGATTTAGCTCTGAGAGAGCGAATATTTTTACCTATCTCATAACGCTCCGTATGAGAAATATCGGGAGAACTGTATTTAGCCGAAAGCATATCAATTTTAGTTTCAGTCTTATGCAGCTTGTTTTCAAGACTTTCACGGCGAATATTGGAAAGGCTTTCAAGACCATTCACAAATCCTTTATGCCTTTCCTCTCTATTATCGCTGCCTATAGCTGTGAAAAATCCCTGTACTTTGTCAATTTTGTTAATTTTCCTATTTACCTTGCCGAGACGTTTAACGGATTTAGCTTTTTTATCGGTCTGCCTGTCCAGTTTTTCTTTATGTTTAGGGATTTTCGTTTCACGGATTTTTTGAATTTTGGCTTGTTTTTTCTCAATGCTGTTGTCAATCAGCTTGCCGATGGGCGTATTGCCAAAAGCACGTTTAAATGCAGCAGACGTTTTCAAGGAAGTCTCAATATCCGCAATTTTATTATTCAGCTTGTCTATGCGTCCCTGTCGGTCGGCAATTTTGCTGTCTATCCTATCGATTTTGTCAAGCAGCTCTGCACGTTTATTTTCCTGTCGGTCTTTCATTGAAGCAAGCAAAAAATTCATTTTGCCCTCTGTATCAAGGTTTTCAAGCTGTTTTTCGGTAAATTCCACCTTGCGTTCCGGCTGTGAGGACACAGAATTTATTTCCTGCTTTTTTTCTGTGCTTTCAGTTGTCTGTATTGGCGGTACTGCTTCTCTTTTCGGGAGAATAACTTCCTCTTTTTTCGGCTTATTAACGCTTTCAGCCATTTCAACAATCCTTGTCTGCGGCTGTTCGGGAACAGTCTTAATTTCCTCCATAACAGGCTGTTCAACCTCTTTTGTCTTTTTTTCCTCCGGCTGTGTATTTTCCGTTACGCTAATTTCAGGCATGGTATCAATCCTTTCTTCTTGTATCGGTTCGGGCATAGGCGGTATTTCTTCTTCGTACTGCTCATAACTGTTGTAATAATCCTCCGGCGGTATGTCCGGTTCGCCATAGTACGCATAATAATCTTCGGGAGGAATATCCGCTTCATTTATCGGCGGTTCGGGATAGTTTTCCGTAGCTTCGGGCGGCTGAATATTCTCTGTTTTCTCCGTGCGGACGTTTTCGGCAGCCGTTCTTACCGTCAACGGCGGTTCAGGATAAAACTGCGGATTTTGATTGAAAGCAAGCAGCTCATCGTTATAGTCGTGCGCCTGACTTGCCCTCATATCGTTTACCTCATAGCCTTGCTCACGGAATTGCTGCATTATTTTTTCCATTCCGTTCTTTCCGGCTTCGTCATTGTCAAAGCAGATGTTGATTGTTTTAACGTCGTGTGTCTTGCAGAACTGCTCTACTGCGCTGTCAATTCCTGCGCCGCCTGTTGATATGTACGTTTTTTCCTTATACGCTCCGCTGCCGTGAAATTTGTCCTCCAGTGCGGCAAGACTTAGTGCGTCGATAGCGGCTTCTGCAACGTAAATTGTGTCGGTATTTTTGCCCTCTAACCTGAAAGCAAAATTCTTGTCGCTGCCTGTGCAGTCACGCTTAAAAGGCTCTTTACCATCTGGCGTGAACGTTCCGCGCCGTGCGGCATATTTGGCATTGTTATCATTGTCATATCCTACAAATACGGCATTTTTTCTCACGTCCTGATATATGAGATTTTTATTAAGACAGTCCTTGACGATGTTTTCGGGAATACCTCTTGTTTTGGTGAGATAGGCATACACATTTTTTGACGTATCCGATTTTTCGGACAATTCAAGGCTTTTCGGTTCATTGTTGACAGGCTCTGACCTGTGCTGCTGATACTTTGGCTTTTCGGCTCTTTCGCCCTGTGGATTTTCACCGAGAATAAGCTGCATGGAAGATTGAAAATCAAGCTTTTTTATTTCCTTGCACCAGTCCAAAGCGGAAAGCGGACGGTTGCCTGTTTCAGAGTTGTAAAATATGCGGTTCATGTTGGTATCCACAGTAAGCGAGGACGGCTGTCCGGTCCTTTCGGGATTTTGGCATTTAAGATACTTTCCGCTTTTCTGAAAAGTATAACCCTCTGTCTGTTCAAGAAACGTGCGGACGTCGGTATTTTTTGCACGTTCCACCTGTTCGTCAGTATATTTTGGCATTATCTTCTCCTTTCAAAGTGTGTCACCGTGACACACCTTATGTATGATTTTCAAAATATGATTTTACCCATTCCCACCGGAAACGCCTGTCGTTTGGATATATCAGTCCCATATCTTCAAGCTGAAAACGCTTTTCATAGTCAAGTACGGTATGTTCAGGCTTAAAGGAAATAGGGGAAACGCTGTCCCATTGGAGGAGCAGCTTCCAGTAATCGGGATAACTTTTACGAAGTATGCGAAGCTGATCTACGCTCTGATTATGGCAGAACCAACAGCCGCCGCGAGCTGACGTGTTATATATTGGAGAAAGCAAATCATTTTCCATACACCAGTCATAACACATTTTCTCAGTCCATTTTGCAGATACAAGGGGAGATATTTTAAAGCTGTCCAAAACCTTAAATCTTTTTGGTTCGTCATAAGCTATCCCGATATATTGAATACCGTCAGTTTTACATTTATTGATTGCTTTTACTTTTAGTTTACTGTTGCACCAGTTGCCTTTTATACAAGGGAAACCGTATATAATACCCTTATTTTTGCCATTAGCATAAGTGCGGAAAAATATATCTTCGTATGTATCATCGGCAGTAATGTGTTCAACAGTCAAGCTATAACGTTCTTTTATGATTCTGTCAGCTTTTTCTTTAAATTCAACCATTGGGGGCAAGTCGGCAGGAATGGTTTTTGTTGCCCATATCTCAGCGTGAATTATCCTGTCGAGCTGCCACCCCAATTTTTCAATTGCCCCCAAACAGGCAAGACTGTCCTTGCCGTAGCTGAGAGACAAAATATGTTCCATTTGTTCAGTCCTTTCTTTTTATTTCGGCATAAATCCGAGAATGTGAGCGATAACGTCAACAGTCCAACCATTGCCGATACCCTTGTATCTCTGAGTGTCGGAAACTCCCTCAGTATAATTATCGGGGAGTGTTTGCAGACGTTCCGCTTCAATGGGGTACAGCTTGCGGATTATGTAATCGCCGTCAGGCAAATCAATTTTATACAGACCTGTTTTTGCTCCCTTTCCGCCTCCGTTTGCAGAAAGCGTGACGGATTTACCATGCACCGAGTAGATACGCTGTCCCTGACCTCCGCTGCCATACTTGCCGATATGGATAGGCTTTGTGACAGGCTCTGCAACCATAGTTGCCCCAAAACCGTCTGCACGGGCAGCGTTCGGAATACCCGTATTTTTATACTGTGCTTTTATAGTCCTTGCCTTTCCGTTTATGTCGTTAAGTATGACAGGCTTGGCTATCATTGTATGCCTGTGACGTTCAAGCGTATCTTTAAACGTTGCAGCCTGACATCTTGTTGTATAAGCATAAGACTTGTTCTGCCAAGGAATGCCGCTGATGATAATATCTTTCAGCAAAATGCCTTTGTCCTCCGGCTGCATTATGTTAGGAATATTAGTCCAGTAACATCTTTTCCTATGCTGTGCGGACACCAAAGCGGAGTTAATCATAATCGGCTCAACACCTAAGAATTTAGATATTTCCGTCTTTATATCCTTGTGAATACTGAAATTATTCTCATATAAAAAATATTTCGGACTGCTTTCCTCTAATGCTCGTATGTACTGCATAAACATTCTGAAACCCTCACCGTCGGGAGTTGTTTCCCTGTCTTTTTTAGCAACGCTCCAAAAAGTGCATGGTGAGCCTCCGATAAGCAAATCGCAGCCTTTATGTTTTTTGAAATTGCCCTCGAATACGTCTCCATACTGTTCTATTTCGGGATAGTTTTTCTTTGAGACTGTCAAAGCGTATTTATCAATCTCATATGCGGAATATTTTTCAACGGGTATTTCTGCACGTTCCAGTGCCACCATTCCGCAGGAAATACCGTCAAACAAACTTAATACATTCATTTCTTCTCCTTGTTTTTCTAAGCAATAATAAGCTGTAGGAATTTCAAAATAACTGCAAGCAAAGCATAGACTATGCCGCCGTATTTCAGAAATTTTTCAAAAAAAACTGAAATACAGATTTTCTGTTCACATTTTCTTTTTTCTTTTGGAGAAAGATACGCTGCTTTTTCTTCAAGAATATTTTTTTGCTTACTGCACATACCTTTAAGAACGTCAGCCGAAAATTCGCAAACGATAAGGGCAAATAATATCTGATACATTTTCCACCTCCCGAAACAGAAAAGGGAGTATACAAAACGCATACTCCCTTGACCGTAATATTAAATTGCTGTGAGAAAAATCAATAATAAATAGGCGATTGCCTGAGTTCCTTGTCGGTAGTCATAACCGTTATGCCTTTCCCGAAAGCATTATCGGAAATTTCCGTAATATTTTCGTTGATTATAACTGTGTTTGCGCCTACCGACTTTGCAATATTAACTCCGCTTATTTCCGTGACAGGCTTGCCGTTAATATGCGACGGCAATTTCAGCGTACCGTTAAAAACAAATCCACCGAGAACATTAGCTGTCGGATAGTCGCTTACTCTGCTTGACCACATAGGGGAACAGCCTGTTATGGTAAGCTCTCCGTTTTCGTTTTCAGACCACATGATAACGATAAAATCAAGGGTAAACGGTTCTTCGTATGTAGAGCTGAAATACGTTTTTTCAAACTCCGTTCGTTCAATTGCCGAGCAGCTTAACGTTGGTGCAGCTGACAGTCCCATTACTGCCGCCAATGTGAGTGCGAGTGTCTTTTTTGTGTGTTTCATAGATTTTTTGCTCCTTTTATTTTTATATTTTATAACCCCAAAGGGATTATATTCGTGTGTTAATTGGTGCGTTTATTATGTCGTGTGTCACCGTGACACAATTAATTTTGGTCGCAATCTTCCGTTTGATTTACATTTTTAATATCTTCCTTTATTTCTTTGATTGTCATAATAAAAAATATAAATAACCATCCTTTATTAATGAGATAGTGTGTCACCGTGACACACTGTTTTGCAATTATGTTATGTAACACTGTCAAACAGAGCAGTATCAATAATAGAAAAATTGCAGCGATGTATATACAACGGCATACCGTCAATTTTAATCAACGTTGTTTTGGGCAGCTTTTCTGCAACTTCCCATGTAACTTCATTTCCCTCAATAACACCAATGTTATATCCGTCCTGAGATTGAATAAGAACCGCTTTTGCTCCGCCTTGTCCGTTTTCGTGCAAATCATACCACCAATTGGTAAGAGCAAAGTAATTTTTAAAATTGTCAGCAGGAATATCTACCGAATATCCTGATTGATTGGAACTGTCCAAAACTCCGATTTCGGTTTCCAATGGCGTTATTTCAAGACGTGAATCTTTAAAAATAATTGTACTGCCGCATGATTGAATATAGTGACCGTCAATCTCAATCGAAACAACGGAGCTTGTCTCGTACCAACTGCTCCATGAACCGTTTGAGTTGTATCCCCATTGCTTGGTTTTGTTAGGAGTAATATTAAAGCTGTTCCCCTTGAATGTTACATAGTTGTTTCCGGTATTGTCATACATCATTGCTTCGTATGTTAATACAATATTTTCGCTGTTTTTTTCATTGCTCATATGAACCGAATTGTCCATAGGAATGCACCCTGTGAATGATGTGACCGCAGCGAAACACGCTATAGCACATACTATATTTTTCACTTTCATAACAGATTTTTCCTTTCCGGTGTGTCACCGTGACACACTTCACACTCTTTCCTCAAAATAAATCCTCTGACCGCATTTAAAGCAGCACGGCTCTTGTATATTACGGTTTCCGCAGCGAGGACAGGTGTAACTATTCGGCAATCCGCCTGTTCTGAACGCAAGAACAGGTATGTTTAACGAGCGTTTAAGCTGCTTTTTTGCAATTCTTTTTTTCATAGCACTACTCCGATTTCTTTGTTTTCCATTGATAGTAAATTTTTCCCTGATAGTTATTTTCAGCCACTTCCGGCAGCACAACGGTCTTTTTGTCATTGGCGGTATAAGAAATTTCCTTGCCGCTAAGCAATTTTTTCACTTGTGTTTCCGTCAGGCTCTTGCCGTAAACCTTGCCTATATTCATGCCGCACTTGCCCTTGCAGTAAAAGCCGTACTGACCTTTCAGAACGTCTCCGCCGCATTTCGGACATTTGCCTAAAGCTTCATTTTCGGAATATGAAAAAACAAGATTGATATATTTTCCGGTATCTTCAAGCGTAAAATCCGCCGTGTATTCCTTGCCCTCTTTCGATACGGCTTTAAGTCTTGTTTTTCCTGCCGTTAAAAGCTCTTTTATTTGCTCCGGAGATATTGTTGTATTAGGGTATTTCTGATTTTTCCATACTGTAAATCCGCAGCCGTCTTTGCCGCTTTCGCAGTAATAATTCTGTTTACCCTCATAAATATTCTTGCCGCAGCGAGGACACTTGCCGAGTATTTCTTTTTCTTTTGCGAAACCGTGACCATCCTCTTTTTCGGCATATTTTTTTACAAGCTCTTTTGTGAAATCCTCAATTTCAGTCATAAAGCTGTCGGCAGAAGCCTGTCCCTTTTCAATATGCTGCAAATTCGTTTCCCAATCGGCGGTAAGTTTGGCGGATTTTACTTCTTCGGGAACGACTTCAATCAAATGCGCGCCCTTTTCAGAAGCCGTTACTTTTTTCTTGTCACGCTCGATATATCCACGTTTTACAAGGTTTTCAATAATATCCGCTCTCGTTGCAGGAGTACCCAAGCCTTTTTTCTCCACTTCGGAATTTTCGTCATAATCGGTATTTCCTGCCGTTGCCATAGCTTTGAGCAAGGTATCTTCCGTGTAGGCTTTCGGGGGAGAAGTATAACCGCTTGTAACCGTTGATGAAGCGTGTTCAAACTTCTGTCCCTCAAAAAGTTCAGGCAAAGCAGTTGTTTTTTCGGGTGCTTCATTTTCACCTTTGAGTCGGGATTTTATAAGGTTCTCAATATCCTTGAAACCGCCTGAAATAACGGTCTTGCCGTGAGAAAAAAAGTCATATCCCTCTGAATTGACCGTGACTTTCACCGCTTCATATTTATGCGGTTCAGACGTTGCAGTAATAAGTTTTGCGGCTATGAGGAAAAGAATATTTTTTTCTCCGGTTGGCAGCCCCTCAATGTCTGCGTTTGCAATTTCAGCAGTGGGAATAATCGCCGTGTGGTCTGATACCTTTGCATTGTTTATACAACGTTTAACACCTGTATGTGTTTCCTCGTCAAAGGATACTCCTGTTGAGAATTCAGGAAAAACTTGCTTGACTGTATCAACCAAATCATAAACAGTTTGCTCCATATCGTCCGTAATATATTGGCTGTCTGTACGCGGATACGTGACAAGTTTAGCTTCATAAAGGGACTGTGTGTATTCCAGTGTCTGCTTTGCCGTGTAGCCGTACTGTCTGTTGGCTTCTCTCTGCAGTGTGGTCAGGTCGTACAGCTTCGGGGGATTTTCAGTTTTCACTTCCTTTTCAACGTCAGTGACCTCCACCGTTTTGCCGCCACACTTCTGAGCGATTTCAAGAGCCTTGCTTTCATCTTCAATTCTTTCGGAAATTACGTCAAAATCGCCGCAGTTCAGAGCGACATTATAGAATTTCTGCTTGATAAAATGTACAATATCGTAATCACGTTTTACCACCATTGCAAGCACAGGAGTTTGGACACGTCCCACGTTCAGAGCTGCACTGTAACGGTTGGAGAACAGGCGAGAACCGTTCATACCGATAAGCCAGTCGGCTTTGGCTCTGCAAAGTCCGGCGGCAAAAAGATTGTCGTAATTGCTGCTGAACTGCAAATTTTGCATACCCTCACGAATAGCCGTATCTTCCATAGATGAAATCCATAAACGCTTGACAGGCTTTCGGCAGCCTACAAAATTATACACATACCTGAAAATACACTCGCCCTCACGTCCTGCATCAGTTGCACAAATTATCTCGTCAACGGAACTGTTATACATAAGGTCTTTTAAAACTTTAAGCTGCTTTACCTTGTTGCCGTCAGCTTCAAACTTCCATTCCTGCGGAATAATGGGAAGATTGTCAAACGTCCAGTAATTCTCATACTGTTCGCCGTAGCTATCGGGGAGAGAAAGTCCGACAAGATGTCCCTGACACCAAGAAATGATGTAGCCGTTTCCCTCTATGTATCCGTTATTTTTGCTCTTTGCTCCAAGCACTTTAGCGATTGTTTCGCCTACGCTTTTCTTTTCTGCGATTATGAGTTTCATATATTTTTCTGCCTCCTAAAATTTATTTTCAGTTTACGTAAATATCTATTGATAATTCGGGAAAAAGCATTGCAGTTTTTGAAATAACGTTATATACTTCCTCTTTGTCTAAGCTGCCCGTTCCTGTTCCGAGCAGCGGCATTGCAATTGTGCTATATCCGTTTTCTTTGCAGTACCTAAATATTGAATTCACAAGAATTGTAATGGTTCTTATATTGCTTTTGCTTGCAGGAGCGTTCATTGTTACGGCATGAATAACCTTTTTGCAATTCAGTCCAAAGGCAGGAGAGGTATATATTTTTCCTGCCTTTGTACCAAATATCACCGAGGAAAGGTGTTCAAATTTTCTTGAATTTTTCAGACAATATTTCTCCATTTCGCCATTCGTAGCACGGTTGAGACTTTCTGCAACGCCGTTCAGAAGTCCTTGACGAGCTTTTTCACCGCCCATATAACCCCAACCATTGGCAGCATTTACAATTAAGTCAGCAGTTGCTGATGTAATATTTTTTTCAACTATCACAACACTCATGGCTAATCAGGTTCTTTCTCGTTCCAATCGTTTATGCATACCTCAACATCGTCAGACTTCACGCTTTGATAATTACATTTTTCATTCATGCAAATTATTTTATACGGAGAACCGCTGTGAAAGTCTTTTCCGTCTTTTCCTACGAACCACGGATAACCTCCGCACCTCGGACATTTTTTCAAATTGTCCCACGGGTGGATACCACATCCACGACCGTGAGCACCTATGAAAATACCAATTGACTTTTCGTTTCTTTCCAACCTATGATATTTAATGTTTCTAAGTTTGGATTTTATCGCCGCCGGAGATGAAAGTGATAATAATTCAGAATACAATGATAATGTTTTCATAGCTAACTTCACCTTTCAAAATTTAAATTTTTCTATTAACAAACCCTAATAAATAGGATATAATATACATTACCCATTGATTTTATCCGTCCCGACCAAAAACGGGACGGATTTTTCAGTGTGTCACCGTGACACACTATATACTCACAATTCACGGTTGGAGGAAAAGAACATTTCCAAATCGTCCATGTCGTAACCGTAGCCGCTTTTTCCGTATTCCTGAATATCGTCGCTTGTTATTGATGTGTTAAAATCGGAAGATGAATATTCAACTACCTTGCCGAAAATATTTTTTGCGATAATTCCGTAATATTCAAGCAAATAATCCGAGTAAAGCTTAAAATCTGTTATTTCAGGGTAGTTAAGAATTTCCGTTATTGCTTCGGCATATTCGTATATTTGGTGACGTTTCTTTTTAACGCGATATAAAACCGCTCCTGCAAAAGAACCTAACGCAATAAGAGCAAACGTTTTTTTATTCATCGTAATCGTCCTCCCGACTGTCCTCATTTACATAAATTTCGGGTTCTTCCTCTGTGTAATCATCGCCGCCGTCATTATCCTCGTCATCGTCGAATTTCTTTTTACCGCCCGACAATTTTTTCTTGGCAATGAACGCAAATGCCACAATCGCTATTACACCGACTATGTATAAAACAGTGTTGCTGTTTTTCTTTTTTTCTGTTTTCGCTTTTTTTGTTTCTTCCGTAGTTTCGGCTGCCTTTGTCTCTGTAGTTTTATTTTCAGTTTCAACATTAAAGGTCGTAGTTACCGTGCTGTTTCCCTCAAGGAGATATTTTAAATCGACCGTATCAACCGTATTGAGAAAATAAACATTCTGATTTTCTCCCTCATAGTCTATGACGATATAGAAAACGTGACCGTCCCTTGTGGTTACGGTAATAAAGTCACGTTCCTCCGGATATTTTTCAACCTTTTCAACAAGATAGCCGTTAGGTTCTGTATTCGGTTCAATAGCTGTTGTAGTAGTCGTAACAACTGTCGGCTGCTGCTTTGGAGTTGTTTGCTGTGCAGCTGCTGAGCCTCCGCCCGAAACAGAAGATGCACTGCTGTTCTTTTGCTGCGTTTGAAGCGCATTGATAAGACTGTATAAATCGTTGAGCGACATCTGCAAACCGTCAATTTCTCCGTTCAGATTTTCAACATTGCCGTTAAGACCGTCAATGTTATAACCGTTATCCTCAAAAAGCTGTCTTATTTCATCAATCTGAGCTTGCAGCTCCTCGTTCCTTTCGAGAAATTCTTCTAAAGAAACAATTTCTTCTCCGGTAATATCCTCAATTATTTCATCTGTCGGAGCGGCAGTTGTTTCTGTTGTTGCAGTTTCATCTTTTCCTGCCGCTGAAACGGCAGCTCCTGAAATGCCTGTCACAAGCGATAAAGCTGTGAGAAAAGCAAAAATTCTTTTAGTCATATAGCAATTTCTTCTCCTTTCAAATCCGTGTCCGCCGCTGTTTGCTTTTCAGGCTTTGGCGGCGATTTTTTTACCGATGTAAAATCTGAAATCAGTTCCGCTATATCGTCAACGGATAAATCCGCACCTCTCACGATAGAAATGATTTCAGTGTTTTCCGCTTCTGCTTTAGCTTCTTTTAAAGCAGACAGCTTTTTGTTGCTATCGGCTATGTGAGCTTCAAGCTGCTGTATTTCGGCATTCAGCTTGGCTGTCTTTTTCTTTGCGGTTGATATTTTTTTCATAATGTGCTCCTTTCAATTTAGTTTTGAAAAGCAAATAATGGATTAACATAATTGCCGTCGTTGTCAATATAGGTAACTTTTAGCGTATCGCCTGTTGCAGTTGATACTACTGCGCCTTTAGTACCTGTTTGCGCAGTTGGAGCAGTCGCTCCCTCATAGTACAGAGTTCCGTATTTTTTGTTATATACAGAAAAACCGTTATCTGTTACAGTGATTTCGCCGTCAGTGCCACATACTATTTCCTGCCCTGCCGAGGAGTAGAAAATAATGCTATTTTCAAGCGACATATCTCCGTAAATATCAGTGTTGTATCCCGGATATTTTGCTATCTGAGCATCCAAAAACGGACTTTTGAAAATCTGCCGCCCCATATTGAACGCAAGGTATCCGTAGAAAAATGCCTGTTCTTCTCCGTCCATATCCGAAACTATATTGTAAATCAGCCTGTTAAAATTATTGTCCTGCCAGTTTTCATCGGTATCAGACCAGTAGCTGTCAGGCACTTCAATGTTGTTTTCCCTGATAGCATATTCAAGGATATAGTAGTCGTACTCAAAATACTCCTGCCGCTGTTCTGTGTATTTCCAGTATTCCTGATATTCGCCGTCGTCCATATAATCAAACACAAGAGTTATCTGCCAAAAGTTATAGAACGTCATTGTCTGCATATCCTCATATTCCGTGGTCTGACCGTTTTCGTCCGTGTAAACGCCTATACAATCAAGCGTATTTTCAATATATCCGTTTATTATCGGCACTTCCACATGAGTGTAGGTATTGGCATATCCCGTATAATATTCGGATTTCAGCGGATTTGGAATATTCGCTCCCTCCGGTCTTTCAAGGTTATATTCGGAAGTGCCGAAAGCGGAATAATAACTGTCCTCGTTCGAGTATGTAACGGTCGTAACATTTTTTCTCACCTCATGAATTTCATTTGTGTAAAATTCATACTGTGCGTTGAAAATTTCTTCAACTTCCGATTTAGCACTGTCTAATAACCAGTCTTTCGTCATTTCGTCGACAATAGGGTACTCCATATCAGCCGTAACGCACGGTAAAAGTTTTGCGGGAGAATGACTGATTTCACTTATTTCCGTAAGACAAACATATTTGTCATAATCGACATAGTAACTTTCAATATTTTGGTGAGTGTCAATCATATCCTTTGCAAGCTCTGTGTAATAAAGGTCTATAGAACCAATGTCATATAAGTCAAGCGGACTCTTAAATACACCTGATGAAGCGAGACCGCCGCCACCGCCGCACATTGTAAGAAACAGCATAGGCAGAAGAACGACAGCCATAATTCCGGCAATCACAATTCCCGCACCTTTTAACTGCTTGAAAACGAAACCCTTAACATCGTTCACAATGCTCTTGAAAACTTCTCTTTCCTTCTTTTTGCGATTATAGACTTTCCTCTGAATTTTCTTTTTCTGCATATGCTTCTGATTTCCGGATTTCTTTTTTCTTTTTTTATCCGGTGATTTTTTTTCATATGCTTTACTCTTTGGAACGGTCTGTTCTTCAAGCTTTTTCGCATTGTTCAGTTTTTGAAGCTTCTGCTCATAGTGTCGTTCCGAAAACTGCCGTACTTTTTCATTTAATGTTTTAGCGGCTCTCCTTGTCTGCTGAGAAGCTGTAATTGCAAAATTAGCGGCTTCAACTCCTGCATTATCGCCGCCGTCTCTCATTGCCTTTCGGCGCATACTCATAGCAGTGTCACGAACTGCAAGTCCTCCGAGTTTCTTACCTGTCTGCAAAGCCGTCATTGGCTTTTCTCCGGTAATTTCCACTCTCTTGACTGTCGGTTTAGTAACAATTTTGCCCTTTTTTTCGTCAAAAACAGGCTTCATGCTTAGCTTGTATTTATGCTTCTGAGCAGACCTTAGTTTTTGTTTTGTTTTTTCAATTTCTTTATCAATTTTGCTGGGATTTTTTTCTGTGTCCTTTTTTTCAGCACCTTTTTTAGAAATCGAATTGGCAATTTCTTCTCTTTTCTTTGCCGCTTCGTATTCTTTTCTTGCATTGTCCGCCGAATAATCGGCGGCTGCTCTTTCCGCTTCAAGTCTGTCTTGAACCTTAGCAAATTTGGCTTCTTCCTTTTCCGCAAGATAGCGCGAAACATTCACGTCCTTAACGTCGTTTCCTGCCTTGTCTCTCCTTACGGCTTTTCGGAATTTTGCGTGTTCGTTGAGAACCTTGTAAACGTCAACGGCTCTGATACCGATAACATAAGCCGCCTGAGTACCCTCGTTTTCCGATATGCCCTCGTGAATTTTCTGATATAACTGCTCTTTAGCGATTTCGACAGAGAATTTTTTCAAGCCTTTAGCCGTGCCTACCGTAAGCGTTTCAGCTCCCTTTGCTGCCGATGAAGCGGCATGAAGTCCTGTTTTCAATGGCTTTGGAACGTTATATCCCTCAATTTTGATTTTGCTGCCCAAATCGGTAACAGCGTGTATCACTCCGCCTTTATCCGCAATATCCTTGACTATTTTTGCAGGAATAACGATTGGAGCGGAAACAATTTTAGCAGCGTCAGAAACACCTCTTCCAACAGAGCTGTCAGCAACTTTTGCGGCGGTATCTTTGAATTTTTCCGCAAGCCGAGCTGCGGTCTGAATCGGAACAATTATCGGCTTTCCGACAGTATTCAGAAACGGATTGTTGACCTCTGTGCTTAACTCCAGTTTCCGATAGCCGAACAGGTTATATGCAATATATCTTTTTCTGTTCTTAGGCTTTTTCAGGTCTTTTGCCGAATTTACAGCGACAGTCTGACTGCCGTTGTCGGTAAGCTCTATTTTATGTTTGACTTTTCCCGTTTCGCTGTCAAAAGACCGTTTTATCGTCAGATTGCGGCTCTTGTTCCGCTCTTTTTCCGTTTTTTCACGGCTGAAAGAGTAGGTAACTCTGCCGTTTTCATCAACTGTACGGCTGAAATCAGCTCCCGTCTGCTCCTTGTATCCTGCCGCTTTTTCGGCAAGCTTTTGTTCAAAAGCCTCGTCAGCTGACTTTATTTTCCCATCAACGTCCTTTACCGTCATTTCTGCTGATTTAAGCTTGCTTTCCGCACTTTTCACAGCAGCTTCCAACGCTAATAACTGTTCGTCACGGTTGCTCACATAACTCACCTCAAATCATGCTTTCCTGCGGCTTTGTTGTCATAAGTCCGTAAAGCTTTGTATCAGTCGGGAAACGGTTGTTGAATGGAAGAATACTTCCGCCATAGTAAATAAGTCCGCTGCCCCTCGGCACAGTGCTTTCAATATATTTCTGCTGCGAGGGAGAAATTTTCAGTTTTTGTGCAAGCACGTCAACGTCTCCGACCGCCTGTTTCAGCATTATGACAAACGAGGAATTGTCAAAAATGGATTCGACTTCTTTCGATGAAAGAAAATCATTTACATTCTGCGTAAGTCCGGTAGGAATACCGCCCCATTTTCTGAAACGTTTCCACATCTCAACGGAATATTTTGCGGTCTGTTCCTCCTTGAGCAGCAAGTGAAATTCGTCCATGTAGTACCATGTTGATTTTTTGCCGCGGTTCATTGAAACCTTGTTCCATACTTGGTCTTGCACTATCAGCATACCGAGCTTTCTGAGTGTATTTTTCAGCTTTTTGATGTTGTAGCAGACGATACGGTTCTTCAAATCAACGTTTGTGCGGTGATTGAAAATATTCAGAGAACCAGTAACGTAAATTTCAAGGGAATTTGCAACACGCCTTGCGTAATCTTCTCCGGTCTCAATAAGAGCCTTTTGCAAATCGCCTAAAATCGGCATATTTGCCTTGAATTCTTCCTCGGTCGCATTTTCCATTTCCGAAAAAAAGTTTATGTACAGATTTCGTACACAACGGTCGATAATTGAAATTTCCTGCGGGTCAAGTCCGTATTTTCCTCCTGCAACAAGTTCGCAAAGAGAGATAATAAACTCCGATTTTACGCCGATAATATCTTCCTCGCCGCTGTTTCGGTCAATATCCATGGGATTTATATAGTCTGAGCTGTCGGTTGAAATCTCAATGACCTGTCCATGAAATTCCTTGACAAGCGGATGATACTCATCTTCGGGGTCGCAAATCATAATATCGTCGTTTGTGAACAGAAAAACCGGAGCTATTTCACATTTGACCTGAAACGACTTACCGCCGCCCGGAACACCCAATACTATACCGTTAGGGTTGTCAAGCTGTTTTCTGTCAGCCATAATCATATTGTCGGAAATCTGATTAAGACCGTAATACACGGCTTCACCGCCCATAAAAATTTCTTTTGTGGAGAATGGCAGGAAAATAGCAGCCGAGCTTGTAGTCAGGCGACGTTCTATTTCAATCCTGTTTTCCGCAAGGGGAAGAATTGAAGCAAGTCCCAAATCCTGCCGATAGTCAAGAGGAATAAGCTGTGAATTTGCCTGTAAAACGATACGATTAAGTCTGTCGTTGCACACGTTCAGCATTTTTCCGCTTTTGGCAAAATTGGTTACAAGGATAGTCACAAGGAACATTCTCTCATTTTTGTTTTCCAAATCGTCAAGCAGAACGTTAAGTTCATTGATGTATGTTTTCATGTCGGGAGGAAGAATGTCCATATCGTAGCCTTGCTGTGCCGCTTTTTTCTGTTCGTCAACTTTCATTTTTTCAACGTTGGATAATTTCAGTTTGACGAATTTTTTAGCTTCAAGGTTATCCACCGCCGTAAAGTGCATATTGAAAGCTATGGGATTTTCCGTGTCCATAAGGTCTGAAAGAAATCTGTCCGATACTTCCGAAGCAAGCAAATTGATTGAAAATGTAGAGCCGCAGAAATTTCCGCACTTGAACTCGTCTTTTTTGGAGAAATTAAGCGAGGACGGCGCAATGTAGTCATTTGGCATATATCCGGCTTCGGACATACTGTCAAAATCGCACAGAAACGTGTCGTTTGAGTATTGGTGAAGCATTTTGTACAGTGCAAACAGCCTTTCCTCTCCGTTCAGCGGAACAGCCGCCACGCCGAATGACCTTAATGCACGGATAACGTCTTTTTCAATTCCCGTGAGCTGCTGACGTGCCTTGTTTATATTTTTTTCCGTTACGGAAAAGGTTATATAATTCACACGGATAAAGCCGTTATTGCCCTTTGCAAGCTTTTCACGGAGCATATCGCAGTATTCCTTGCGAATATCGTTGAAATCGTCGTTACGTTCCGGCAGCTCTATTATGTCCTCAAAATCATCGTCGTTTGTGACATTCACAACGGAAATCTGAAATTTCACACTGCTGTCAAAGCAGTTCAGCAGACCGCAGTATTTAGCGAAAATATTCTGCTGTTTTGAAATTTCCGCTATTTCGTAATCAACGTCGTAAAACTGTACCGTCTTGCTGTACCTTATTTCCGTCGGCTTCTTTTTTCCGAACAGAAATGCAATAAGCGAAAATTTTTCATGTTCGCTTGATACCGCAATACCGTCTTTGGTCATATAGTCAAAGGGTATGGACTGCTGTGCGGTTTGCGGCAATTTAACGGCGTTCCGCTGTTTTTCTTTTGCCGAAACACTTTGCTTGACAGCTTCATATTCCTGTTTTGAAAGCGGCACGGTCTTAGTTTTTGAGTTTGACTTTTTTTCTGACTGTTTCAAGCATTTCCACCTCTTTCTTGTATTCAATTTCTTCCGCAATTTTACGGTAAATGTTTTCCGTCTTATACGGTCGTATCTGCGGACAGAGCTTGTACCGTATAAAGTTCAGCAATATTTTTTCAAGCGTAAATCCGTTTCTTTCGTACATTCCCATGATAAAGAACGGACAGCCGAGACAAAACAGCAAAATTCCTGCCGTGCTTGTTCCAAGCGGCTTGTATGTCAGCCAAAATGCTGTAAAACCCAATGCTAAGCCTATAGCGTTGAAAATGAGCTGGCGTTTTGTCATTTTGAACATTACCGTGTCTTTGATATTGTTCAAATCTTTTGGTATTTTCATGTATAAAGCCATTTTTCGACCTCCTTAATGCGTTCCGCAAATTGATTTTGCTATACTTCCGGATTTTAAAAGCATAAAGCAGCAGACAGTAGCATAACCCAACCACTTAAGCAGTGCTAATGGAAGAGAATCCATATCGCTGATTGCCGTTATGACCTCTGCATTGAAAATGACTTCAAACAGTACAAGAATAACAATTATGATGAATGATTGAAGCGCAAAGGCGAACAGTGTTTTAAGGAACGAAAACCCGATATGACTCCATTCTTTGTTCGTCATTGTTGCAAATGGAATAGGGGCGGAGCAGAAATAAATCATTATTTCTATCATTCGCCCAGCCGTGACGACCATGATAATAACAAATATAGCTAATGAGGCTATATAGGTCAACAGCGATAGCAAAAGCGAAGTGGAAAGCTGTCCAACAGAGAAATTGGTGTACCATTTTCCGGAGAAAACTTGTGCTAACTGGCTTGTCACAGAAACGTTTGATGAAGTAATTATCGCTGTGGTTTTGCTGACTATCGACGCCCCTATATCGAATATTCCCGAAAAAATAGTGAAACAGTTATTCATAAAATAAATTGCTACCCACGCTTTGACAATAAATCGAAAAAATATTGATGTGTCAAATTCCTTGAAACTGTTTTTGTCGGTACAAGCTGAAATCAGGTCATAGCAGATAATAATCGCCATTATACCTATAGCTATCGGCATAATTGCTGCATTGGAAATTTGCTGAAGAACTTCGTATGGCGACTGACCGTCAGGCATTTTTCCGCTGAGCCAACCGCTTGGAGTTACAGAAACTTTACTGCTTGCGTCTCCAATTGCAGTTTCAAGGCAGTCTGCTGATGTTGTAAGAATACTTTCAATCATGCCGCCTAATGTTTTCTGTATAAATTCTTCTATTGCATCTACAATACCGTCCTTAATACCATCAATCGCATCGCTTACTTTTCCCAAATAAATCACCTCCCGAATATTGTGCCGCCACGAATAAAATCGTGACGGCATTTTTATATTATTTCAGTGTGTCACCGTGACACGCTTTCTGGAATACACTCATGATGTTGACATGAGGTCTTTCAGCTTCGGGATAAGTATTGTGGCAAGAAGTATGATTCCTCCTCCGCCCATGATTTGCTTTATACCCGAAGCTTTGGCTGCTGCATTATCGGAACTGTACGCTTCAAGCAAGCCGAAAATTCCCCATGCGCCAAGTCCTGCGCCGATAAGTATCATAACTGTCTGTAATGCGCCTATTGCGTCTGCAAAAAAATCCATTGGTTTTACCTCCATAAAATAAATGCTTTGACGGTTAGAAAACCATTCGGGACATGATTTCTATTTCGTCGTTTTTCTTGATTTTTGCTCTTGATTTGACATATCCCGTTATGTCAAATGTGTTTTTAGGGTCGAAATCAGATAATTCCTTGTAACGGTCGTGCTTTGTAATATCAAACTTGTCCGAGAAAAACGCTCTCGTTCCTCTGATTTGCATGATACATTTGCCGCCGTCCATTACCGCGATTTCGTCCTGTGACATCAGCTCCCTCCCTGTTCTGTTGTAATTAGTCCCTGATGACTGCGACTGTCCTCTTGTTTCCGATGTGGTGAAAAGGTCGATAGTCTGTTTACCTAAAATTTCGGACAACTCCTTGAGTGTTGACTTTTCCTTTCCGCCGAGAAACAGTTCGGTATCACAGTTGCCGATAATGGTATCGGCGTTATCTTTGTAAATCGCTTTTAACTGCGATTTGGACTGCAAAATAATAGAAGCCGATATTTCACGGCTTCTGATAGTGGCTATGAGCTTATCGAAATTCGGGATTTGCCCGATGTTCGCAAACTCATCAAGCAGACAGCGAACGTGAGTAGGCAGTCTGCCGCCGTATTTATCATCAGCGACGGTACAGAGCAGATTGAAAAGCTGCGTGTACAACATCGCAATAATAAAATTGAAAGTTGTTGACGTGTCCGAAACTATTACGAACAGAGCCGTTTTTTGGTCGGGGTCTCCGAGCGTGTCAAGTTCCATTTCGTCATAAGCCATCATTTTTCTGACTTTTTCTATGTCAAACGGCGCAAGTCTCGCGCCGCACGAAATAAGGATAGATTTTGCGGTCTTTCCTGCCGCCAGTTTATATTTTTTGTACTGTCTTACCGCAAAATGGTCTTCGCCCTTTTTCTTTTCAAGCTTTTCAAAAGCAATGTCAACACGGTTCTTGAACGTTTCATCGTCCTCCCGTGTTTCGCACTGGTTGATAAGCCATAAGAGCGTACCGAAATGTTTTTCTTCGGCAGGAAATTCATAATATATCAAAGCGATAAACGCAACATAAAGCAGTCTTTCAGCTTTTACCCAAAAATCTTCTCCGCTTTTGTCTCCCTCGCCTTTTGTGTTGGTGATTATCGTATTTGCAAGGTTCAGAATATCTTCCTCGCTGTGCAGATAGGCGAAAGGATTGTAGTGCATGGACTTGTCCATGTTTATAGTGTTTATGACTTTTATGCGGTATCCTGCCGTTTGCAGCATTTTTCCGCACTCTAAAACTATCGTGCCTTTCGGGTCGGTGACAACGTAGCTGCTGTGCATTTGCATGATATTAGGCTTTACGAAAAATCTTGTTTTGCCTGAACCTGAACCGCCCACAACAAGTATATTTTTATTTCGTGCGTATTTCGGATTAGGCACTCTGCCGTTCATAGTCAAACACTCGGTCTGAGTGAGGATTATATTGTTTTTGGGATTTTCCGTATCAACATACGGTTCAATATCCTTTGCCGTTCCCCAGCGTGCAGAGCCGTATTCTTCCTTGTCGCGGTAATTTTTCTTGTTTTTCTTCTTGATGTACAGAAACAGCTTGAAAGCTGCCGCTGTAATAAATCCTGCCAAAATATCGGCAGCCTTGAAGCTTGGCATTGGATTTGAAAACATATCGTTTACCGCAGTGAACATTTCCATTGTCAAGCCGTTAAATCTGTAAGCGCAGTAAATTTTATTTCCCAACCAAGCGATAATCAGCAGAGGCAAAAGTCCCATAACCGTCTTTTTATCAAACTTTGCTTTTTTCTTGAAAATCTTTTTTAAGTCCACAAGCATTTTCGCAGGAATACTGTCGGGAGGAAAAAGAAATGATTTTTTATTATCGGACATTGTAGCTCACCTCATTTCTTCGGCATAAGGTTCGGTTTTATAAAAAATCTTGTTTTACCGCTACCCGAACCGACCACACGCTTTAAATTCGGCTCTTTGCCAATGTAAAGATTAAAATACGGATTAAAATCTTCTTTTGCTCTCTCCTGTTCTTGTGCGAAGCTGAATTTTTTCTTTTCAGTCATTAAAGCTCACCTCACAGACTGATATTTCTGTCGGAACGCTCTTTTTTGTGTTCCTTCTGCTTGCTTCTGTTGCGTTCGTTCTCGTGTTCAGGCACAGACACTTGAATTTCCGCAATTTTCTTTCTGCTGAAAAGAGTTTCTTTCTTGTGTGTCTGCTTGTAGGAATATTCCTTAAACGCTTTCTGCATAGTGTCTAAATCCTTGCCGTTGAAACAGACAAGATACTGCTTTCCGCCGTTCTCGTCCTGAACTCGTTTCAGAGCGTATGTAAGGTCGTACTTTTTGGCAATTTGCGTAAAACTGCCGATATTGCTGTCGCTGACTTCTATGCTGTCAACCTTGCCTGTTTTCATAAGCTTGTTAAGGCTTGTTTTTCCCTGCGGCTTTTTGTCGGTGATGTTTTTCAGCATATCCTCAACGGCTTTTGCGAAAATTTCGGGTGTTAGCTTCGCACATTCAACGATTACTCCGAGAGTTCTTCGATTTTCGTGGTCTGACATTAAATCACTCCTTGTCTGAATTTATATTCCAGTTCACGCAAACTGTTATCGTCCTCAAAGGCATAATCGTTCAGCCAATTCCATATGCAGCTTTTCATATATGCTTTTTGGTGCTTGATGTCGTTTTCGGCAAGGATTTTGTTCCACTGCTGTTCAAAGCTGATATACCAGTCGTAAAGCGAGCCGTCCGGACCGTGTATAACGTCGTTAAGACGGTCTATAACGTCACTGTAGCGCACTCTCTGTTCTTGATATTCCTGAATATCCTTTTCCGTCATTTCCGTTATAACCGATATTACCGTATCAAGCAGCCGTTTGTCTTTGTCGGGCATGGTCGGAGCGTAATAGCTGTAAGCAAAGAGAAATTTTAAGGCTTCTTTCATTGCCTTTTTATCTGCTTTAAGCGAATAGGGAATTGTGCAACCGCTTGCTTTTCTGTCCTCCTCGTCAAACTCTTGCATTTCTTTTTCGCTTGTCGGTTCAAAATCCATGCCGTATGTATCAAATCCGATTTCTTCCAGAACCTCTGAAAATGGCATTGACTTCTTCTTTCCGTCTGTCTGTCCGTCAGTCTCAGCTTTTTTCGTTGGAGCTTTTTCCGAGACAGATTGACTGACTGATTGATTAGATAGTATTTTATCAGAAAGTATTTTATCTGATAGTATTTTATTATCATCCTGCTTTTTCGTATCCAGTTTTTTCGTGTCCAGTTTTTCCGTATCCTGAAAATCGGGATACAGTACGGATGCTCCCGAATTGACTGATTTTTCTTTTTTATTTTTTTGTTTTTCTTCGTATGCGGCAATTGCTTCCGGCATAGGTTCATCGGAGAAAGTATATTCGACATCTACGAATCGTCCCTTACATACGATTTTCTTACGCATAAGATAGCCGTGTTTTTCAAGCTCGTTCAATGCCGATTGGATTTTTGCTTTTCCGTCCGGAAGTATATCAGCCAATCCGCGAATAGTAAAATTCCACGGTTCGCCGTTTGAGCCGTATTCAGGCATTGACAGCATGGTAATTAAAATACCGCGTGCGTTAATGCCAAGTGCTTTATCTCGTACAAACGCATTATGCACAACTGTAAAATCTTTTTCTATTTTCCTTTTATATACAGGCATTTTTACCTCCCGATTATTAGCATATCGTGAATTTTTGTTTTATTTACCGCAAATACATTTGACGGCAGTTCTATTACATATCCGTTTTCACGCAGCTCGGATAATGCGTTTTTAATTGCAGAACGGCTATCGTTACAGAACATATTGTATAAGTTTTCTATCGGCTGATAGTCGCAACATGGGTCATTCAGCATGACCGCAAGCACCCCTCTTGCTTCAAGGGAAAGTGATTTGTCAACAGGCGCGATAAGACCTGTTCCGGCTCCGGCTTTTGCTTTAATCATTTTAGTTCTTCCTCCGTTTGTTTTTCATAATATCAATAACTTTTGAAAGCAGCTCCTGATTTACACTTTCTGAAAAGGCTGAAAGCATTTCTTTTTCTTCTTCGGTCAGTGTGTAATGTTCAAGTACATCGTTTATTGAAAGCTTGAAAAAATTTGTAAGCAAATATATCAGTTTACCGTTTTCACAGGCTCTGCAAACGGGATTTGCAGTGTTTACAACATTCACTTCACACTCGCAAAAACATTCTTCGATGTTCAGTGTTGCTGTGAGTGAAATGAGTTCCGATTTTATTTTTTTCGCTTCTTCATATGAACAGAAACACTCGTTTGCAATCATATCAATTTCAATTATTTTCGCAAAGTTTCTTACTGTTTCAGCGGCATGATGTGATGATTCTTCTAAGTCGGTTATGTTTCTCAGGCATTCGCTGAATATTACTCCGAACATCAATTTTGTATCTTCGGAGATGTGGTCACGCTTCATTACCGCTTTCGGAATGTACACCTTATCCGTCCCAATCAGATTGATTACGTTCACAACGCTTTTTTTCATAAAGGTTTCCTCCTCGTCTTTTCGGGCATACAAAAAGGACTTCCATTTCTGAAAGTCCTTACATAAAGAAACAATCCATGTTTTTTATCTCATGAATTGTTTTCTTTGTACAATATTTTGTTGCCTGAAAGCTTTTATTTTTGGTTGTTTTGGTTCTTCGCAGTTAAGACTTAAAGAGCGTTATGAATTCCAGAAAACGGCTTTAAAGTCACAATTTCCTATGTTGATGTCAGGACTGTGGAATGGTTCTGAAAAGCTGATAAAAAATGATACTGTTGAAAATGTTCTTTTGCAGGGAACTTTGGGAGTAGGATTTATCGGTCTTGCCGAATGTCTTATTGCTCTTACAGGAAAGCATCACGGCGAATCACATGAATCTCAGAAGCTTGGTCTTGAAATTATTTCTCATTTAAAACAGAGAGTTGATAGCTGGGCTGATAAGCTTAATTTAAATTATTCTGTTTTGGCAACACCGGCTGAGGGATTATCTGGTAAATTTACAAAAAAGGACAGAAAGACATTCGGCATAATTCCTAATATCACGGATAAGGATTACTACACAAACAGCAATCACATTCCAGTGTGGTATCATTGTTCGATAAAGCACAAAGCTGAAATTGAAGCTCCTTATCATACTCTTACGCTTGGGGGACATATCCTGTACGTTGAATTCGACGGAGATGCAACTCACAACAACGAGGCAGTGCTACAGTTCACAAAAATTATCAGACAGAATAATGCAGGATATGGTTCTGTAAATCACCTCAGAAACAGATGTCTTGACTGCGGATATGAAAATGCACAGAAAGCATTAGTAACTTGTCCGAGGTGCGGATCATCTAGAATAGACACTATTCAGAGGATTACAGGCTATCTCGTAGGTACAATAGATTCGTGGAACGACGCTAAAAAAGCTGAGTTGAATGATAGGGTATGCCATGACTAAAATGTATATTTCTGGAATCCAACATGATTCAATCGTAGATGGACAGGGACTTCGTAACGTAATATTTGTAAGCGGTTGCTGGTGGTCTTGTAAAGGCTGCCACAACCTCAGTACGCACGATCCTGCACATGGCAAACAAATGGCAATTGGCGAAATTATAGATGATGTTTATTCTGATAATAATGATATTACTATTTCAGGCGGAGATCCACTGACTTATCAGCTTTCTGAAACGATAGAACTATTAAAAAAATTAAAGCAAATAAGACCGTCAGTAAACATTTGGCTGTATACGGGATATCAGTGGAATGAACTGATTTCAGATTTGAACGTTATCAAAGCTTTGCAATACATTGATGTTCTGGTTGATGGAAGATACATTGAATCTCAAAAAGATGAGGATTTAATATTTAAAGGCTCTTCTAATCAAAATATCATAATGGTTCAAGAATCAATTGCAGTAGGTCATATCGTATTATGGGAAAGTCCTGAAATCATGCTTTGAGAAAATTGTTTTATTAAATAAAAGGAGAAAATTGAATGGATACAAATAAAAATAAAATATTTTTCGCAAAAATCCGAGAGACTGCAACGATACCTTCAAAAGAGTCGGAGAATGCCGGTTTTGATGTGTATGCAGATTTTGAAGAGCCATACAAGCTTATTCCTCCGCATGAAACAGTGTTAATACCTACAGGCATCGCTTCCTCATGCAGTCCGAATT
>JAMPIL010000007.1 GCA_023662725.1 Ruminococcus flavefaciens | reverse complement strand
ATGTGCGGAATTGACGAAAAAGGCAGATTCCATATCCACGAATCTGCCTTTTATTTTATACCTGCTGATGACTGTTTTCCTCTTTGATACCAAGTTCTTCTTTTTTCTTCTGAATCATTCTCCTGAGCCTGCTGTCCACCATAGACTGCATATTTTTCTGACTTCGGTTGTAATCATCTTCGATACAGCGGCTAAGATTTACGAACAAGTTAAAAACAGTATCTGCAAGCACTTCATTCTCAAACTTTTCCTGATTATCCAGAAGATTTCGAGTATACTCATTGCCTTGTTCTGCGGACAAATTCAGATATTTCATAGATTTTTCCTTGTCTTTTTTCAAACCGTCAGCACCGAAAAAATAAAACTTTCCCAACTGGTAACAGGAAAAGACATCTCCGCTGTCCGCACATTCGGTCAGCAGGGAAATGCCTTTATCGATATTCTGTTCAAAATTTTTACCGCTGATATATTCCAACGCCAGCAGCCGTTTTGCATACTGATTTCCCAGTTCTGCGGACTTTTCAAAGTATTCAGCAGCTTTCTGATTATCAATTTGAGTACCAAGACCCTTGAAGTACATCATACCAATCTGATACTGCAAGTATGGTTTTATTTTTTTAGCTTTTGGTTCAATTTGCAAGAATCCCTGCAAGGATTTTTGATAGTATTCAAATGATTTTTCACTATCGTTTAACCCCGATTTTTCCATAGAATACAGCTTTCCGAGTTCAAACATTGCAAGCACATTTCCGTTATCCGATTCTGACAACAAAATCCGTTCTGCTGTTTGAAAATCAGATATTCCGGAACTTTTTTCTTTGATAATTTTACAAGCCTTTTTATAATCATCGCTCCGCTTCAAACAGTACTTGTCAGACAAGTTTTCCTCAATAATCTGAGGAATATCCGCATCAGGTACAGGTACTTCAATTTCAATATCAGCCATTGGAAATTCCATTTTCAGCACAGTCTGAATTATCATATTCTTGACTGACTTGAACTCCTTATTTTCAACAAGCGACGGAAAATCAATTCTTGCGGACGAATAAACATCGTGCTTCTGCTGCTCCATTTCGCACCAGAGTTCGTACATCTTTTTTATTGATTCATTATCCGCAAGTTTTGAAAAGATTTCATCAATAGTTTTCTTCACATCTGATTTCAAATATCCATACACTTTTTTACCTTTTGATTCTGCAAGCTGAGTGTGCAGTTTTGCAACAAGATTCATAAGTTCCACATCAGAATTTTTATTTTCAGAAATATTTTTTGCAAGCTGTTCCATCAACTGCGCCGATTCTTTTTTCAAGAGATTACGCAAGTCAGTCTGCTGCTCATAGAGATGATGAAGTTCATCCTGATAAATATCATTTGCAAAACCACTGCGGATTTTTTCAATACCATTATTGGTCAGAAATCCTTCACGCTCATTTTTTGAGTACACAATAATGTGAACGTGAGGATTTGTTTTTTTGTCGTGAAAAGCCGCATACCACCGCAGATTTTTCAAATCTATTTTCTGATTTTTTGCGATATTCGGAATCTGACGAATAACCAGCTCACGCCAGGCTTTCAGATTATCATAGCCCATTTTCTGCGCATCGTCCCTGCGGAGCGAAACAACGTGCGTCCATACATTTCCATTATGGTCAGCTATTTCTTTTGCAGTTTTTTCAAGATTTATCGGAGTATCTTTTTCGTTGAAAAGACCGTGTGAATTAAATTTTACAGCTCCCGGACGATTCGCAAGATAACCAACGTAATTTTCACGTTCACTGACTGTCGGAACAGCACCTTCACGGGTAGCAATATACTTCACATAATTTTTCAGATTCTTTTTTGAACTGCATTTTAAATAGCGGCTCGTAATAATAATTTTCGGCATTTACTCACTCTTTCTGATACTCCACAGCATCCTCATAATCAATAATTCCATTAATTTTTCGGACCTCATTAACACACATCGAATGAAGATTTTTCAGCGTTTCATCGTCAATATCATTCATCGCCGCAGTCATATGCGACAACTTTCCGAGTTCGACCGCAACTTTAAAAATCAGCCTGGCAATCCGCTGTTCTGTGCCTTTAATTTCTGCTTTGACCGTTTCAGTTATCATCGGCGAAATATAGTTTACACTTTTTTCTTCATCGAGATAACCGACATAAAATTTTATTGCTTTTTCAATAAACTCGCTCTGCGATTTGCAGTTGTCATTTTTGTAATGAACTTCCACATCTTTAAGCGTTTCGGGATATGCCCACAGCGGAAATTTCATCTTGTTCTGAAAACTCATATTTTTTTACTTCAACTCCTTAAGAAATGCCGTATTTACGTTGTTTTCTGCGATTACAACTCCGAAATTTTCAAAAGTCCGATTTTACAACCCCTTTTCTGAAAACCGCACAAATAGCGTAAAATTGCGGTCGGCTTTGCCGTCCGCTGTAACTGTATCGGGGTTACAACCCCAATACTTTAACTTGCAAACCAAAAAAATTACGATTTCCCCTCAGAATCGGGCAGAATCATTACTTTCAGACCCGTCCGAAAACGGCTCAAATTCCGCCCGATACTCTCAGGAGGTATACTTTCCCGACCTCGCTCGCTAAAACGCCACACGTGGCATCGTGGGGCGAATGACGGGGTTATACGTCTGACTCAGAAACTGAAATTTCAGACTTCGTGCGGCGGTTTTCCTTTCTGTCGGATTTCTGCGACGACATCAGGTCGATGTAATCCCTGACATTCTGCGGAACGTGCTTCATATAGAGCTGTTCCGTGAATTTTTCGAGTTCTGCAGCAAGCGTCGTATTCTTCTGCACAAGGTACATTTCCAGCGCCGACAGCTTTTCACCGCTTACTGCAATGCTGACATTTTTCTTCATAAACTCATCCCCATTCCACAATTTTCATCTTCATCAAACTCCTGTTCCGGCTGAACAGTCAGCGTGGAATAAAGCTCCTGACCTCTGCCCGAAACCGCTCCGTAAGAAGTAATTACGCCGTTTTTCTGTGCCAGAATCTTTTCACCGAAATCGCATAAATCCGTATTTTCAAGTATTGCGGAATCAAAATCCGCAGGCAGATTTTTCAGCAGATACGCCTTTCCGAACTCACCTGAATCCGCAATATTCCTGTCAAACTGATATTCTGAAAGCCTGCCGATAAAGTCAAGGGTTTCGGCAATGTCATGAATATTTTCCCGTTCCATAACCGCTTTCAGCTTCACAAAATCATCGTAAGAAAGCTCCGAAAGTGACTTTGCAAGTTCATTCAGCTCACCAATATTTTTTGTCTGAAACTGATTTTCTAACAGATTCGGAAGCGAAGATTCGCTTTTCACACAGGTCATTTTTTTTAAATTAATGTTCTGATTTTCCTCATCAAGAGGCAGTGAAATCCACTGTGCAGAGCTATAATCCGGCACACCGTTCTTCTTTACCGTAGCAATCAGCAGACGGAAAAAACAGTTTTCAGGTCTGCCGAATTCAATATTTATTTCGGGCTTTTCATAAGCCGAAAGTTCACAATAATAGCCGTCAATAATCGCACCGCCGTTTCTTTCCTGATAGACAGCCCCGACCATAGTTCTGCTCAATATTTCGAGCTTTTCATCGTCAAAATCACTGATTTCGTCAATCATTCTGCCGGTTATGACGGTTTCACCGAGTTCGTCAATGTCGTCGCACTGCCACACGGGAACGGATTCCAAACCGTAAGTCATAAGAATCATATCATCAATTTCACAGGCAGGATTTCGTTCCACAAGACTTTTAAAAACCGCCTTTTCAGCGTAACCAAGCCCTTCATAGCGGTTTACGAAAAGATTCAGCCTGTAAATATCCGCCGAAAAATCCCTGCAAATACTCTTCGGCAAATACATATTTTCGTACTCGGAAATCCTGAAATTCACAGCGGAACTGTCCTGCCCAAGCCTGTCAAGCGTGTCTTGAATTTCAAGAATATTCATAGGAAAATCCTTTGTAAACGACGTAGATTCGCCGTTTTTCAGATTAATTTTCATAAAAAATCACTCCTCTTTTTCTTCTGTATTTTCTTCCGTCGGATTCTGAATTTCGTTGATTTTATCAGCAACTTCCTGCGGATATTCCACGCCCTCAAAGGTACACCAGCTAATCCAGTTTCCTTCTGAAACAGGCGATTTTACGACCTTTCCAGCATCGTAAGATGCAAAAACTGCTTCGCCGTCGCCGACATAAATTCCGAAATTATTTCCGTCGAAAAGTCCGATTCCTGCGATATCAGGCATTGTATCAAGTCCGCCGATTTCGCTATAAATCAGCGTGTCGATGTCCGTATTAAAGGCTTTTTCGGACGGATTATACCTCAGATAGCCCATAACTAGACCGACATTATCCGCACAACGATACCGCAGATTTTTGTCCATTTCACCGTAACAATTCTCCTGAAATCCCCAGCCTAAAACGTAAGCATTCCTTGCCCAAGCCGCCAAATCAGAACAATTTTTCATGCCTGAATCCGTGAACATATATTCATTTATTGTAGCGTTCATCACCATTACATAGCTCCGCATAAAGTCATCATAGCTGATTTCAAGTCCGTAAAAATTGTTGATATCTGAAATCAGAGCTTCATCATTTTGATTCCTGAATATCTCCGCATAGCCCGAAAAATCAACAATCTGACCGCTTTCAAAGTACGAAAAATATATCAGCTGTGCCTTGATAGTCTGCTCCTGAAGTCTGATTGCAGACATTGAATCGGCGATTTTCTGACCGTCTGATTCCATCTTCAAAAGTTTTTCCTGCTGCTGACTGTCCAGATTTTCAAAGAAATCATTTTCATCAAAATTCACCGATATATCGGGACTTTCAATCTCTCCCATACTCGAAAGAACAGCTATCGGTGCAAACAGCAGAAAAAGTAATCCCACAGCTATGCTGCCGATTATAAGCAGAAATTTATTCCGCTTTTCCTTGTCAAGTGCGGTATCAACCGCAAGTTTTTTCAGCAGTACCTTTGCGGCAGCGGCTATCGCTTCTGCCATTTCATCACCTTTCTTCCATAAAAAAAGAGCCGCATTTTACTGCGACTCTCAAGATTATTTCATTCAATTTTCATTTCATATTCCTCTGAAATATCCTCCGCAAGAGCAATATTCTGAATGTGGTCGATTCGCTTTCTGACAAAATCCGCTATTACTTCAGCCCTGCTTTCTTCAATGAAATTCCCCGAATTTTCGGCTGTCATTATCTCTTTTATCTCATCTTCAATGCCGTCAAGTCTTGAAAAATCGAACCTTTTAAAATCCGAAACAAGCCTTAACTGCTCGCCGTGAGTTTTTTTGAACGGCTTGCACTTCACATCTGTATACGGAATATTTTTTTCCGTAACGTTGTACCACAGGGAAGTTCCGCTGTCAAAAACCGGCGCCGCACCTATCCATTCGAGCGTATCAGCGTTCCTGAGCAGCCCAAAATTATTGAAATGCCTGTCCTCGTTTGCTATCAGATAATCGGTAATTATCATTGCGTCAAGAGCCTGAACAATGTCATTTATCCCGATTTCTCGGCAGATATTCACATAATGAAGGTACTCGTTTTCGTGATTTTCCTTCGGACGAATCTGAAGTATCCGGTATGCACTGATAAGCTCCGTATCTCTCATCACAAAATCCTCGCACACGCTGAAAGGCTCGTTTTCATTCCAAAAAATATCATAAGGAACATGATTTATTCCAAGTCTTTCCATTATTTTTGAAGCTATGACCTCATTAAAAGGCTGCTGTCTGAACGGTTCTGAACCCGATTTCAGCAGACACCGCTTTCCGTTTATTATCTTCCAACGCTTTTTCAGATTTCCGTCTGATGTATTATCGGGAGAAAGGAAATCAAAATCAGAAGTTTTTCGACTCGTTCCCAGAAGCACATCGCCGATATCGTCCGAAAAATCATTGTCAAAAAAGTTCACTTTTTCCCATGTCAGCGCACTTTCAACAGGCTTTATCCAGTAGTGGTCCGACAGACTCAGTCCGAAGCATTTTGTCAGAAGTTCACCCGTTTCATACAGTCCGAGAGAATCAAGCACATCGGCAATTCCCATACGGCTTGCAGGAATCGAACGTCCTCTCCACCAGTGATTCAATGCCGCACGGTCAACGATTTCCTTGTGCCTGAGCGAATGAAGAACACCAATCGGAAGATGTTCTTTTCGCATTATATCGCTGATTTCCGTGATAACTCCCACCGCATCATCTATCTCAATTTCTGCCACGGAAATGTTTTTGTGCATAAGAATGTATTTCAAACTTTCACCCGCTTACTCCATATATTTTAAATTATTATACCATTTTCTTGATCGAAAATCAAGTGTTTTTTATCTTCCGCCTGCCTTTCCGAACAGTTTTTCCTTGTAAGACGGAGCAATGACCTGCAACAGATAGCGTTCATTTCCGCAGCGGTACAGGCAGATTCCACGTTCCGGGTACTGAATCAGGCAGTATTCCGAATGCTCAACCTGAAGCGTGTCCATAAAATCCACAGGCGAAATATTGCCGGGATTGAACAGAAAATGGTGGCTCGGAATTGAGAACAAAGGCTTGGTAAACTCCTTTATTTCGGACAAAAGGAAGTCCTCGATGTTCTGACTTGCCAGAACAAACGACGATTCTTTTTTTCGCACACGCTTCATTCCGTTGCGGATATATTCGATTGCGGTCATATTTGTTAAAAATAAATACAGTTCATCTATGGCTGCAACCGTGTTTCCACGCCCTAGAAGCTGATTTGACATATACGATAAAATGTTGAAAAGCAGCGTATCCTTGAGCCTTTTGTTGGTGTCCATAAGACCTTTCACGCCGAAACAAATGAATTCACCGTCACGGATATTGGTGTGTCCGTTGAAATATTTCGACTCCGCACCTTTGCACATCGAGTGCAGTCCGAGACAGATATTCTGCAAGATTTCCTCGGTATACAGGTGCTTTTTCGCACTGTCAAACGCCATGAACTCCTTTTCCACGAGACTGTACAAGTCCTCGATGGTCGGATAATCGGCAGGTTTCAGCGTACTGAAATCCGTGAAATCATCGATTCCGAAACGTGCGTACAGCTTCATCAGCATGATTTCGATGGTGTCAATTTCGCCGTCCGTGAAGTCCTTGTAAGCCCTGAAAAAGTCCTTTAAATAGCTGATATGCTGACTTAAACGGGTCACTTTTCTGAACGTTTCGGGACTGTCATCCGTGGATTTTTCGCCGTCAGACCACTCTTTTGGTTCAAGCGGATTTATCATAAATTCGCCCGACATCATGTCGATATAGGTGCCGCCGAGATTTTCGCACAGCTCTTCGTACTCGTGTTCGGGGTCCAAAACAAGCACACTTTTGCCCGCCTCACGCTGATTGCAAAGCAGCAGTTTCATCAGGTACGACTTGCCCTGACCGCTGTTTCCGAGAATTAAAATATTTGAATTTGTCTTGTCCTCGGTACGCTTGTCGAAGTCCACAAGAACGTTTGAGCCATACTTGTCACGACCGATATAGAAGCCGTTTTCATCGGTTTTTCCGCTGTAATTCAGCGGATACAGGTTCGCCGCACTCGATGCGGGAAGCACCCGCTCAAACTGATTTCCGAACATATTATTTCCCGTCGGAAGCACGGACAAAAAGCCCTCTTTTTGGCGTAAAATCAGCCTGTCAATGCTGATTTTTGAGCGAGTCAGCTCCATAGTTACGTCCGCCTGAATTTCACGGAGCTTGTCCTCGGAAATCGCCTTCAGTTCGATAAAAACAGCAGTGTGGAGCAGATTTTCCTTGTTTCTGCGGAGTTCCGACAACAGTTCCACAACGTCATTGATGTTGTCCTGCGCCCTGATGCTCTCGTTCACGTCGTTGGCGGTGGTCATCATATGGTTCTTCCGCATTGCCTGCTGTACGATTTTCCGCTGTTCCTGAGAGGTCACAAGACGGTTGTAAATCCGCAGTGTTACGCCGTTTTTGTCCGCAAGATGCGCTAAAATAGCAGTTTCTTCGGTGGTCGGAGGGTACTCCGTAACCGCCCAGACCGACTTGTAAAAATTTCCGCAGACGTAGTGGTCAGTGTAAAATCTGATGATTCCCGGCACGATACGGTCAAAAAATCCCTTGATTTCGCCGATTTCCAGCTGTTCCGCGGACAGCTTTTTTCTCTTTTGTTTATTCATTTTCATCTGATTCAACCTCCGAAACAAACTCGTTTTCGCCCTCAATATCGGGGATTTCGTCGCCTGAAATACTCGTCCCGAAGTACAGAGCGAGCATACGCTTGATGTCGGATTTTGTCATTCTTTTAACAATAAATCCGTACTCGGCGATGAATTTTTCAATTCGGTTCACGGACTTGAAAATCTGCTCATCGTTCTCCCTGCGGAATCTCACGCAGAACACAAACTGCCTTGCCGACGACATTTCCGTCTGTATTTCGTCCAAAAAATCAAAATCCGCCTGCAATAATCGGCGGACGGATTCGTTATTTTCTTTGTTAAGTCTTTTACGAATATACGATTTGTTGGCGTCAAAACACTCGGCGCTGTCCAGAGCGATCAGCTCAAGGTCGGGAATCATACTCAGCAGCATTGTGAGATGATGAATTTTTGTCTCGATATTCGCCGCCGAAAGCACCGAGATATTTGTCGGTTCTACGCCGAAAAACGCAAATTCACACCTGTCCGTCCGCACACCATACTTCGTAAAACATTCAAATCCGATGAGCCTCTGAACGCTGTTTTTCCTACTTTTCATAGCCTTCCTCCCACAAAAAAATCTGCTGTGAGGTCACGAAAAACTTCACAGCGTTGGCGATATAGTCCATAATCGAGCTGTCGTCCGCCCGCAGACTCAGAAATGCGTAGCAGACCGTGACTGCCAGCGGAATTACCGTCCACAGCTTCGCAAGCAGCGCCACCGACAGAATTATTCCGCCGCAGATTATCAGAAAGTCCCTCGCATTCCAGAACCACAGCTTGACCGTAGCCCGCAGATTTTCGGGATAAATATAGGTTTTCACTCTCGGTCACCTCACTTTTTCGTCATCATTTTCACAGCCTTTGAACCCATAGAAACAGTGTGGCTCACGCTCATCATATTGATTTTTGTACTTGTATCAAGCCCGAACATTTGTGCTATTCTCGGTACTTCGTTCGCCGACAAGCATATTCCGACCGCCAGCAAGGCGTGCTGAGTGTAGGTCAGAAGTCCGAGATACAGGATTGTGGTCTGCAAAAAAGCGGTCAGGCACGTTGCAATTACCTGCCTGCACCAGCCAAAAAATCCGTCAGTATAGCCCCTCGGAACTCCGAACATATACAGGCTTCCCACCGCTATCTGACACAGCAAAATTCCGCCCCTTTTGATGTTCGCAAATACGACTTTTATCGTACAATAGCCAAAAAGTACGATAAAAAACAGGCTGAACAGCGATATATCTTCCGCCAGTGCGACTATCACGCTCAGTGCTGAACCTGCGACCGTATCAGTCGTTGAACCAATGAAATTTCCCAGTAAATCGCGGGTAAACGTCCCCTGAAGCGACGTGCAGAAGCTGTACAGCCTCTGCGGAACTATCGTCACCAGATTCACCGCAAAAAAGCCCTTCAGAACGTTCAGACAGGTCGTTTTTATGTTATTTTGCCCCGATTCACAGGCGATTGCCGTATCGAACACCGCCACAATAAATCCGCAGACAAACAGCATCCAAGCCAGATGGTGAAACAGCGTGATGAACGTCTGCACCCACGAAAGTGCAAAAATATCGCTTGTCGTTGCGTTGATAAACTCGAATAAGTCCGAAATACCGCCGTAAATCAGGTTGAACACCCACTCGAACATGACATCCCATATCTTGTCCGTGACGGTGTCGACTGCCGAGCCCACCGTTTTGTCCCACATCGACGAAATTCCGTCGCCAATCCATTCCATAGCGTCGCCAATCCAGTCAAACATGGCACACCTCCTCCTCAAATTTTAATTTTGTACAGCGAAGAACTCCGTCCGCCGTGAACACGCCTGCGAGCCGTTCTTGTAAGGAGTCCCGCACGTTCAAGGTCGGAAATTGCCCGAAATACCGTCCTTTTACTGATATGCAAGTCCTCCGCAACAGTCCTGACCGACGGAAAACATTCGCCTTTTTTATCCGCACGTCCGCATAGGTAGCAGTACACGCTGACGGCTCTGTGAGGCAGATTTTCGTCGTAAATTCGTTCGGAAACAATCAATTTTTACATCCCTCCTGTTTTCAGCAACCGCCTTAATTTCGGCGATTTTTCGTCATATTCTTCTTCCGGCAGAGGATTTTTCTGCGGATATTTCAGATCCACTTCACGGATAAGCTCGTCACGCTCCATATAGCTGACCGCCCTTGCACCCCTGTCCTCGATTTGAAACGGCTCACCGAATTTTATGCCCCATTTGAAGTACAGTTTCAGCTTTGAAATCATCGGGTGAGAGCCTGTTTTCATAACAATAAACTGACCTTTCGGCATTGATTTCAGCTCGTCAACAGTCATAAGCGGTCTGCCAATCATTTGCAGTGACTGCGATTTTTCCTTGCCGAGCGACACCGACCCCGACTGCACAGTCTGCTCGCCGAGAGCTTTGGACAACACCTCCGCAGACTGCGAATTAGGCGCAAAACCACCGAATATCGTCAACTGCGTGTTGTCTGTGATGATTTCCATGCCCTGTTTTCCGTAGTTCTGTTCAAGCTGTGCGAACGACTGAATTATTGCCACAATGCTGAGTTTTCGGCTACGTCCTGCGGAAAACATCGCTTCCGCACCGTCAATTTTCGGGAAAGTTCCGAACTCATCACAGTAGAACATGACCCTGTTTTTCAGCGTACCGCCATTCTCGTCGGCGATGACCAGAATTTCACGGTATAACTGCTGAATCAGCAGGCTGACCATAAAATATTTGCTGTTATCTTCTTCGGGTAAAATAATGAAAATCGCCGATTTTTCGGCACAAAACCGTTCAGCGTCTATAGCCGTGCCGAAACACAGAATCTGCTCCATTTCGGAGTCCAGAAAGCTGTTCAGCCTCGACAAAGCCGTTGACATTACCGACATCATCGCCTGGTCAGCGGAGTTCAGAGCCGCTCCTGCAAGCCACTTTGCCTTGTGTTCCGACGGCAGTTTTTCCATGAGCGTCGTGAAGTACATCTTCTGCCCCTTGCCGTCGGGCTTGGAAATCAAGTCCTGAATCAGCTTGAAAACCGACACAATGTGCCTTTCATTTTTGTCGCCGAACTCCGCCAGAAGCAGAATCACAGAAGCAAGAAGTCCCTCCGCAGCGTCGTAAAAGAACGCATTCTGCCCGTAATTTCCGTCGCCGCCGCCGATATTTATAATCGTTTTTGCCGTGATTTTGGCGTATTTCTCGGCTTTTGCCTTTGCGGACAGATTGCTTTTATCGGCAAGATATTCGTCCATATATTTATTTACAGAATGTATAATGTTGTTTTCGTCGCTTCTTGTCGGGTTACGCAAATCAAGCACCGAAACATTGTAACCGTAGCAGTTTTTGGCTATATTTCCGTAATTTCGGGCAACGTCGCCCTTCGTATCTGTTTGCAGAAACGACATTCCCGAAGCACAGGCAAACTCAATATTCGGGTACAGAAAAAACGCCGTCTTTCCCACACCCGCAGCGCCAATCATCAGCGTGTGAACGTCGCCCGTGTCCACCAGTGCGACCGTTTTCCGCCGTCCTCTGCACCCCACCACAGTACCCTGAACCGTCGGCAAGTCCTCGCTGTTACGCCATTTTTCAGGCTCAAACGGCACGGAAACAAAAGTATTTTTTATCTCCGGTTTCGTTGCCCAGCGAGCTGTACCGTGCTGCCCGTCGCCCACAGTTTTCGCCTTTATGCCATTAATACTCCTGTTGTCAAGCAGGTTTACAATCACAAGAAAAATAATAAAAAATACAATCAGTATAACTATAATTGCTGTCTGTTTTTCATCCAATAAACATCACCTCATATATTCTTCTTTCTGCTATATACTGTAAATTTAAGTTGATATATTAATATCCGATGACTTCATGACGCACCCCCGATGACATCTCAGAAGTCTCGGACTCCGTTTCATCATTTTCCTGCACCTCACACAGCTTTTCTTCAGTGCAGATTTTCACGGCACAGTCCGCCAGAATAAACAGATTTTTTGCCGTCTGAACCGACTGCTCACGGGTGCGTGCAGGCTGCTGAAAATCCCGATATACAGCCGAATACGCAGACTTCAGGTTATCAATTTTCGCCGATATTCTGCCCTTATCGCTGTACGCACGGTACTCGTTTACAAGCTTGGATTTCAGCTTTTCGAACATCGCATTTTCATTTTTTGCACCGATAAAAAATGCCGAGCCTGCAAGTGCATACTCGGCAAGATATTGGTATTGTCCGTTTCTGAAAGCGGAGGAAATCTGCGATATCAGGCGTTCCGGACGGCATCTGAGGTACTGAAGACCGACTGCGGTTTCACGATATTTTTCAAGCCGTCGGTGAGGCACAGCAGGCAAAAATTCAGCACCGTTAAGCTGTTTCAAATCCTCATTAAAATCTTTGTTATGCGGCAGAATCCGCTTGATATCGGCATATCCGCTGTCGGACAGTATATCTTTCAGCCTGTCCGCAGCGTCGATTCCGCCTTCGTCGTTGTCGGTGCAAATCAGGATTTCGGACAGATTTGGGTGACCCTTCAAAGCCGTCAGAACAGCACTTTCATACACGCCGTTCATGGCGATATAGCTGTGTTTCTGCCAGTTTTCGGGATTCAGAGTAAGATAGCTCAGCATATCTATCGGAGCTTCAAATATGAACAGTTTATCTGAATTTCCAAAGTGGGCAAAGCTGTATTTTGTGTCCGAACCCTCGACGGTCTGCCGAAAAGATTTCCCGAAAGTTGACGTTGAACGCTTGTGTGCCTGTCTTGGAACTCCGTTTTCGTCAAGTCCAACGAACACAGCATTATGATGCTCCTTGTCCTCGTAAAGAGTGCGGTTTTTCGCAAAATATCCGATAATTTCGGGATTTATAAACCGCTGTTTAATCAAATAAGCATATACTCTGCGTATATTATCGTTGGCTTCGGGAAGTCTGAAAATCCTCGGTTTTTCCGCCTGTACAGCCGCTTTCGGAGGACTTCGCTCCAGCGGTTCAACCGAATATCCCAGCAGTGCCTGAACAGCCGTCGGGAAGTCCATATTGTAAAAATACTGCATAAATTTTATCGCACCGTCGCCGACCTGATTTTTGTGGTCAAACCACCTTGAACCCGATATTGTGATGCTGTCGTGACTGCCCGAACTGTCGCTGTAAATCAGCTTATACTCACGCCCCGCACGTTCAAGTCTTTCGCCACGCATACGCAGAAAATCTGCCAGTTCTACGCCGTTTGCGGTCATTTTCTGTTCTTCTGTAAATGGAATATACGGCACTTTTTTTCACCTCGATTCAACAAAAAATTCGTCAGTCAGATATTCACCACGCTCCAGATGTACAGCGGAGCGGTCAGCGAGAAGAGAAGTCCTCCGAACAGAATCGCCGCCGGAGTCCATTCAAGCTGACCGTGTTTTTTATACTCCAAGTATATTGTCCCTATCTTGACGAACAGCAGAATTACCAGAACTACGTCGATTATGGGGAATATGACGTTATTGGTAATACTTTTAATTTGACTTTTTGCGGAATTCCACGTATTTTCGACCGCTCCGGCAACGTCGCCCTCCGCAAAGGCGGTTATGGTCATCATATTGGCGACCGAAAGCGCTCCGAAAAGCGTTGAAATCGCCTTTTTTCCGAGATTTTTCATATACCATCCTCCATTCTCACGAGCTTTCCCGTCAGCACCGTTCTCGCATTTTCGAACTCATACGAACAGGTCGAGAGCAGCACCAGACGGTCCTGCTCACTGATTTCCGTAGGCTCGTAAATCTGCGATATATCGTAAATATGGCTGATTCGGTCGGCGGTATTTTCAAATCCGCTGTAAATTTCATCATCGCAGTCAGTCACCGCCGCAGAAAAAAAGTCAATCCTGTAAACATCGTCCGCAGTAGCCAGCCAGCCGTACTTATGTGCCTGAAAATAGCCATATTCCTTGAATTTGCACACGTCCGCAAACATCGAACCGTTGTTCATATTGTGACCGTACAGAACGTTCAGATTGTTCATAAAACGGCTCTCACAGCGGAAATCGAGGAAAACCGACCCTGACAGCAGCCGGCTTCCGTCGCAGGAGTGGTGCAGGTAAAAGTCGTTGTCCTCGCCCTGCATAACCGGATAATTTACCGAAGTATCGGGGATATACAGCCATCCGACCACATCAGTATATACAGCCTGTATATTTTTGACACTTTCCCTGAGTTCGTTCTGAACATTTTCAGACGGTGCTGCCGAAATAGGAGTTTCCGGCGTAATATCGGGAAAATCCTGAATATTTTCAGGCTTGACATACTCCGTTTCAGCAGGAATATCTTTCGTCGGAACTTCCGGAACAGCGTCATCAAGTTCGGCAAGTATAATCGGTGCAGGCGTGTACGGAATCAGCTCTTTTTCCTTGATTTTCTGCGAAATATCGTCCTTTGTGAGCATCACAGCTCCTCCGGAGAGGAGGGCGGCTGCAAGAACCGCCGCAATAATTTTTTTGTTAATCTTCACTAATTTCTCTCCTTTCTTTTTGTGATAAAAGTACAGATAAGTCCGATTAATCCTGCCGCAATCATAACATAAGCCAGCGGATTTCTGCCTGCATCGCCTGTCGGAACACTCGGTGTTTCGGGAATTTTTGGGATTTCAGGAGTTTTTTCGGGAACCTTTTCCGCCTCGTCAATCATCACAATCATCGGATTACCGTCCGCCGAAATTGCCGTAGAATCGACGTTTTCAACCTTTATTGTACCGTCTGTATAAACAGTGAATCTGATGTCAGTCGCAATCACATAACCGTCCGGAGCAGCAACTTCCTTCAGCACGTACTCGCCTGCGGAAAGTCCCGATACTACGTGGTTTTTACCGTCTGAAGTCCATTTTTCAACAACTTCTTCGTCACTGTTGACAAGCTCCATTTCAGCACCTTCAAGCTCGTTTCCGTGAACGTCACGCTTGCTGATTTCGACGGTCACAGGCTTGTTTTTTGCCGTAATTTCGACGATTTCGCCGTTTTCAGAAATTGTAACGGGATATTTTTTGTCGCTCAGAATATATCCGTCGGGAGCCTCGATTTCACGGACAATATACTCTCCGTAAACTACTTCCTCAAACTCAAATTTTCCCTGTTTATCGGACTTTGCGGTCACAATCGCATTGTCCGCCGTGAATTCTGTACAGTCAGTATTAAACAGTCCGAAAAGTGCATTTTCAAGCGGTTCTTCAGACTCGTTCACCTTGATTCCCTTGACCGTTCCTCGCTTGAGGAGATTTGTAAACTGTCCGCAATTCACGTACACTGTAGTCATTTCCTGACCCATATATTCAAAATTCACAAGGTACTTTTCGCCGTTCAGAACGTAGTGTTCATCGGTGGCGATTTCCTGAACGTAATAGCGTGAAAACGGCAGTTTTTCGGCAAATACGGCTTTCATATCCTCGCCGAGTGAAACCTCCGCAATCAGTCCGTTTTCTGGAATTGTTGTTCCGTCGGCAGCAGTAATTTTCTCAGCGGCGAACAGTCCGAAACGAACGTTCATATAGCTGTTTTCCGCCGATATTCCGTACTTTTCATCGCTTTCCATAAACTTTTCAAGGCTGATTTCGATGCCCTGATAATCGTTGACAAACGACGTATTCATTGTGTCTCTCACCGTGACCTCCTGACCTGCGTAAGTCAGCTCAATTGCCTGTATTTCGGGGTTTCTGACGTATCCGTAAGGTGCGGAAACCTCTGTAATTTCGTACTTTCCGAGGTAGAGCAAATCGGTTTCCGCCCAGCCGTTTTCATCGGTCACAAGCTCCGCCACAACGTCGCCCGAATTTGCTCTGACAGTGCCGTCCGCCGTAATGATGTCATCGGTTGCAATCACCTGAAATACGGCGTTTTCAAGCCATTTTTCCTCAAAAATCGGAGTATATTTTTCGCCATTTTTGCTCACGGAACTAAAAATTTCACCCGTTTTCTGCACGGAAATTCTGCCTTTCTGAGCGGTGTCCGACTTGGTCACTCTGACGATATTCACGGCATTTTCCTCCTCCGAATTCGCCGCCGTCACGCTGAACGGAACGGGAGTTTTGTCCAGAATATAGCCAAAAGGAGCCTGTACTTCAACGAGCATGTAGTCGCCGTAAGGAAGCATTTCGGGAGTAATCAGGAAGCCCTCGGAGTTGGTGTAGAACGTGTCCACGCCCATATTCACGAGGTTGTTTTCGGAGTCAAAAATCTGAAATCCCGCACCCTCATAAGCGATAGTTTTTCCCGATTCTGCGTCGATTTTCGTGATGTGGATATACGATTTGAACGGAGCGTCGTTGAGGATATATTCGTAAGTTTTTTCGTTTTCTGAAATGAAAACATCGAAATCTGGAACGAATTCCGCATCATTTACTGTCTTTGTCTGACGGACAATATACACGCCGTAGGGCATAAATTTTGACTCCGCAAAGCCGTTTTCGTCGGTTATGAGATAGTCTTTTTCGTAATTCTTGGCATTTTCGTAACTGCCGGCGGACTTGAGGAAAATCTCAAATTCAGCGCCCGTTTCGAGATTTTCAATGACATTTTCATCGTCGTCAGAGTGCTTTATTATCGAAATACAGCCTTTTTTCACGTCCTCTGTGACATCGAGCGAAACAGGATTCATCTCAATCACATAATTTTCAGGCTCTGTACCGAGAGTATAAATTTCGTCATTGAGCAGATAACCCTCGGACGGCGACAGCTCCTGAAGCGTGTAATTTCCGCACACAAACTCGTCGGTTATGAAGCTACCGTTTTCGTCAGTCGTGTAAGTTGCCACACGTTCGCCGTTATTATACAGTCCGTAAACTGCACCAGCAAGCGTCGCATTTCCCTGTGAACCGCCGTTTTCGGAGTCCCTCTTGACAACCTCGGCTGTGAACTTTTTCAGCTTGTTTTCAAAAGTCACATCAACCACAGCATTCGCTTCGAGCGTTGCCGACTGGTCTGCCGGAACGACGTATCTGACAGGCACATCGTTCTCGCTGACGGTATACACAATCGGCTCGTTGCTGCCGTCAAACACAGGAATATCGGCAAGAATCGCCGTTCCGTCCGCACCTGTAACGAGCGTGTAAGTCTGACCGCCGCCCGAAATTGTGAAAGTTCTGTCGCCGTTCTGACCGTCCTCGGACTGCTTGTTTATGCGGATACTGCCCTTTTTCAGCACGTTTTCAAAGTCCACAGCGACCGTCAAATCGGCATTTCCGCCCGTCAGAGTCACGTCCTGAGCCTTCGGAGTTTCGTATCTCGTATCGGGATTTATCTCCGAAATATTGTACGAAATTGCACTTTTACTGCCGAAATCGTATACGTGAAGACCGTCAATTTCGGCGATTCCGTCGGCATTCGTAACCGCATTTTTGCTGTATTCCACGCCGTTTTCCGTCCACGAAACCACAAATTCACGGTCTGAAACCACGCCGTCCTCGGCAGTCTTGTTGATTTTAATTATACCGCTTGTAATATTTTCGCCGACGTTGACGTTGGAATCAGCTTTCAGAGCCACAACATCTGCCGACAAATCATAACCCGTCGGAGCTGAAATTTCCCTGACGTAATACTGCTTATCGGGCAGCGTAATCGAACCCGTTCCGTCGTCGCCGATTTTGATTTCGCCGACTTTCTGAGTGCAGTCGGAATCAGTATACACTCCGTATATTGCCTGAGTGCCGTCAATCGGACTTGTACCGCTGATCTTCACCGAATTATCGGCATTCAAGACCTTTGTAATCGTAAATTCCGCCTCTGTTTTGGTGATTCTGAACGCCGACATATTCATTGCGGTCGCTTTTTTACCGTCTGTATTATTATTGATTACAACGCCCTGCGAGCCGTTGGACTCGATTCGCCAGTGAGTGCCGCCGTCACCGTTTCCGCTGCCAACGGTTGACGAGTTGATATATGACTCGTTTACGCCGATATTTCGCAGATAATTGACAACTTCGTCACGATTTTCAAACTCGCCCATATATATCCACGAGTGGTCCTCGCCGCTGAGATTATCGGCGATAACCACTGAGCCGGGCGTGATTGTCGAACCGTCGGGACATTCCCAATACGGATGGTCTGCGGTCTTGACATCAGCCTTTTCAACGTCGATTTTCGAGGTCACACCGCCGTATGAAATCGTACAGTTATCGTTCACGGACAGCCAGTGCATCGTATCCACGGGAACGGGATTATTCCACGAAAAACCGCCTGTTTTGTAGCCAAGCTGCGTCATCGTGTAGTAAATCAGACCGGAACAGTCAAGTCCCTGCTGCCTGATATACTCCTCGGTCAGCGGACTGTAGCCGCCCTGATAGTAAACGCCCGTATATCCCTTAAAACCAAAGCCGTAGGGCGCTCCGAGCAGCGTCGCCGCCGTTGCGATGACCTCATCGGCAGACGGAAAAACCTCGTTTTCCGCAACAGAGACGTTCTCTGCTTTTGCCGATATACCGCCGTTTACGGTTGTTCCGAGCATTGAAAAAGCACAGAGTCCAGCCATAAACCCTGCGCCGATTTTCTTCATAATTTTATTTTTTAACATAATTTTCTCCTTCTGAAATTATTTCACATTGACATTTCCGGCACTTCGTCCGAAATTTCCCTTGCATACGGCTTTTTTTCGGGTTCAACCACAAGAATTTTCACGCCTTTCACCTCCATTAATTCGCAAATTCGTCCTCGCAGTAATCGTTCAGCGGGCAGTCTCCGCAGTCCTCGTGCTGATTACAGCAGTTCATGATTTCTTCGTCTGAAATTCCGCAGTCTTTCGGCATTTTCGGCTTCTCCGACGGCATCACGGCGACTTCAAATCTGCCTGACTGCACCTCGATAGCAAGCTCCACCTCCGCACCGTCCTCAAGGAAAATGCCCGGCACTTCAATGCACCCGTCGTCGTTGACAAAGCCCCTTGTGTAAACTGTATTCTTCTTCATATTATACCTCCTGTATATTATCATCTAAAAACGAAAGCTGTCTGTTCATATTCGAACGCTCCGAAGTGTCGTAATTTGATATGAAAAGTTCGGCATACTGACATCCGCCCTCGTACCGCTGTGCAAGATTATTCAACCTGCTGATTTCCTCGATGTAGATATTGGGATTGTCCCATATTTCCCGAATTTCAGGGCAATCGTTGTAAGATACCAAAAATTTTCCCGAACATTTCAGCAGTGCGTCACGAAGTCTTATGTGGTCTTTTTTCGTAAATCCAACGTCCTTGTAATAATTTTCAGTCGCAAAATACGGCGGGTCGCAGTAAAAAAAGCTCACCGGACGGTCGTACTGCCTGATGAGCTTTTCAAAATCCTTATTCTCAATTATTACTCTCTGTAAACGTTTTGCTGCCATATCAATCTGCGGAAAATCGCTCCACATCGAGTGCGGCTGACTGGCAAAGCTGTCAAGTCCGCTTGCGTAGCTGTACCGTATCAGCTGATAGAACTTCGCGGCACGGTCAATATCCCGAAATTTCGGGAAAAGACGGCGTTTGTGCAGTCCCGAAATCCAGTCGAAATCCTCACGGGAATTAAGCACATACCGCAGCTTTTTCTTCAGTTTTCCGGGCTTGTCACGCACACAGCGGTACAGGTTCGTGAGATTGCTGTTGAAATCATTGAATACCTCAAAGTCGCCGGGCGGCTTGTGGAATAGCACCCACCCCGCACCGCCAAAAACCTCGATATATCGCTCATAATAGGGCGGCAGACGTGCAAGAACCGCATCCCTCAGGGACTTCTTGCCGCCTACCCAAGACATAAAACTGTTCATTTTTCTCCTTTCCGCCGACGACAAAAAAGTGTTTCATTTAACAAATGCGTCACCACGGCATCTCCATTCCAAAATCCTCGGATTCATCATCCATTTCCGCCTCCGAGCAAGGCTCGACGTACTCCATAATGATTCCGAGAGCCTCATCGTAACTGCCCGACGAAGTCACACGGCTGCACATTTCCTTGGATTTTTCCGCCATATCACTGTGTTTCAGCGTTTTTGAAGCTATTCCCATGATGTTGAAAATGTTGCCATCAGCCCCAATTATCGGGCATTTCGGACGTTTGTTTTCCTGCATTTCAAGTCACCTCCATTCCCATAAATTCGGACTGTTCCTCCTCATTTGTAAAAAAATTTTCCATAAGCGTTGTTTCGCCTGTGAAATTCGGAGCATTTCCACTATTCAGCGATATACAGCCATTTTCGCCGAGTTCTATCGGCTCTTTTACGATTACCGAGCCTGCGTGATTCACGGCAGCGCTTTTTTCGAGCGTACAGAAATTACCATCATCGCTATGCTTGAGATGATAGCAGTGCAGACCTTTCGGGATGTCAGCGTCGGTCATTCTTTTGTTTGTAAACAGCGCCGTTTTTCCCTCTATTTCGACGATTTCAAATTCCTCGTCGGAAAAATTCACATAATCCGTGCCGCTCGCATTCAGAAACAACCCCCAATCCGCAGGGTCGCTGTCCATCACACGGGCGGCGAATTCAATCCGCTCCCTGCTGCTTGCGGGGAAGTATTCCCCGACTATTTCGCCGTCAAAATAGACGTGTTTTCCGCAGTTCATTCCAATATCCTCGTCTGCCCATTCGTGGGTGATTTCGATTTCAGGGTATATTTCCGATAGCCTTTGCAGTATCGGGTGCGGAGCTGTCCACGCTGTAAGAAACGCCAGTTTTCCGTCCTTAAATTCCATATCCGAGGTATATCCGTAGGAATTCCACTTCGTACCCCAGTTCGCAACTGCCCAATCTCGCTGGTTATTTTCGTAGCAGACCACATTTTTCGTCCTTTTGGCAGTAAATCCATAATTTTCTTCGGGCATAGGGATTATTTTGTTGAAATCGACCGAACCCACGCCGTATTCATCGTTCTGAATTTCGTTCAGCATTGACTGTATACGCCTCTCATCGCCCGAAAAATAGACAATATTCGTAATATGATTTGGCATCAGCTCATCTCCATTCCCAAATTTTCATCTTCGGCTTGTTCCGGAACAAAGCCTCCGAGATTATTCTCAACATAGTCGGTCAGCCACGTGCTGCCGAAAGTTTCCCTTGTTTCAAGCCGCCACACCGCAAGTTTACCGACATCAGGCTGAACGTCATCAAACGGAAACAGCAGGCAGGTCAGCCCCTCATTTTTAAAGGTGTACGCCGTTTCAAACCGTTTTCCATTCTGTAATATTCCGCTTTCTGTCAGCATATCATTTATGCCGTCCAGCCACTCCTGCAAATCTCCGCCGCAGCCCTGAATTACGAGACCTTCACTGCCGTCCATTCGGCGAAGCTGTTCCGTGTTAATCGAAGTTATACTCATTGCATCATCTCCATTTCTGCAACAAAATTTTACTCATTGTAATATTTTTTCAGCAGCCCGACAATAAATCGCTGACCTTTTCCCGTGACGAACGTCTGCTGATAGATTTTGGAAAAGGAATCTGTTTCAAAAACCGACTCTTTCACCGCAAAATAGCCACGGTCGATGAATTTCTGATACGGCAGATTGTCCGACATCAGAATACCATTTTCACGAAGCCAGCGGAACAGCCTGTTTCTGCCGATTGGGATATTTTTCTGCACCGCAAGTTTCGCCATAGCGTTCATATCGATGAGATTTTCGGTATTTGACACCTGATTTGCGAACTCCACAAGAGGCTGGTCGTGGCGGATACGCTCGTTGAGCTGATTTATCGCCATCATCTGCAGGCGGAAAAGATTTCGGTACGGTTCGTCGAGAAACGGGAGGTAATTTTCGATGAACATATCCTCGTCGGCGACGTAACCGCCTGTTTTACGGATTGTCGGGAGGACATTGTCAAAAATCCAGCTTTCAAATTTTTCTGCCGATGGTAATCTTGAGTGTGAGATTAATCTGTACAGATTTCCCTCTGAAATAAACTTTGCAGCCTGTTTTCTGCCCATAGAATCGATGAGGTGGTGAATTACCACCCCATCTTCCTTGCAGTGTGTTTTCAACGCATTCACAGTATCTCTGTATCCCAAAGCTGTTGCTGCGTCTTTGCCACAAAAGAAAACCTTATTGCCTTCCTCCAAGGTTCTCATAGAACCAAACTCCTTGTTTTCAAAAATTTTAATTTTCATAATTAACAATCTCCTTATCGAATTTCAGTAAATTTTTTGCGATAGCCTCCACAACTGCCACCGTGATTGAATTTCCCGCCTGTTTGTAGAGCTGTGCGTCGGACATTCCCGTGGCTGCAACTTTTTCAAACTGGGACTTCTCAAAGCCCTGCAAACGCCAGCACTCAACGGGCATAAGACGGCGGATTCGCCCTCTGTGAACAATTCCGTGCCTGTCCGTGACGGTTATCGTGAACATCGGTTCATCGGGATTTTTTACTCGTCTGCCGTTCTGTCGGGTGGTTTCTTTGAATGGATTCAGAATTGCTCTCGGAATCTCTGAATCCGCCGTATATTCGCAAAAAAACAGCGGAATGTTCGCCCTTGTGATGTGACATTCCGCTGTTCTGACGTGCCGTAATACACCTTGCAGTGTCGGTGATTTTGGGATTTTCGTTGTAGTCAATCAGGTAAAGCCCTGTTTTTCCGCCTCGTCCACCACTTCCACTGCACTGCGTGACCGCTATACCGCTCGTGGAATACACCCTCGAACCCTGACTTCCGCCGATTAACTGTTCAGGTTTTCTTTTTCCGCCATTTTCCGCATTGCCTCGTCCGAAAGAAAGTATTTCGGCGGGACATCTCTCTCCAAGATATCCGACAAGAAACAGCCTACGTCGGGACTGCGGTACTCCGAAGCCGGCAGAGTTAAGCACACGCCAGCACATACTGTACCCCAGTTCTGAAATCTTTTCAAGGATGATTTTCCAGCACTCCCCCTGCGATATTCCCAGCAGATTGGGTACGTTTTCAGCAATAAAGTAGCGGGGTCGCTTGTTTTCAAGGATTCTGATATAGTCGAAAAACAGGTTTCCTCGGTCATCCTCAAAAGCGAGTCTGCGCCCCGCAACACTGAACGACTGGCAGCACGGTCCGCCAACGAGCATATCAAAATCCGGCATACTTCCGTAATCGATTTTCGTGATGTCCTCATAAAACTTTTCACCTCCCGTATCGTACAAGGCTCGGTAAGCCTTCTGGGCAAATTTGTCGATTTCGCACCACCCGATGCACTCAAAGCCTCCCACTTTTTCAAATGCCGAGCGGAATGCGCTGATTCCTGCGAACGCTTCAAAATATCTTATCATCTGTCGTCTGTCCTTTCGTACAGTAAAAAAGGCTGAATTTCCGCAGAAATCAGCCACTTACATCGTCATATTCATCTCGTTTTCTTCTTCCTGAACCTCTTCCTGCTGAATAATATGAAAGCTGTCCTCCTCGGGAATTACCCCAAACATTCTGCCATTGTCAAACGAGCAGTGAATCGTTCCGCAGTCGTCAACAAACCGAACAGTCCCGTTCGTTCCCGGCGGAATCGGGCGAGGGTCGTCGCCCATACGGTCAAGGCAGATTCTTGTGCCTTCAGGATATCTTTGTTTTAATATGTTAACTTTTTCCTTGCTATACATCATATCAATACCTTCTTCGGAAAATAAAAAAAGACCGTCCTGTTCGTAATCACTTAAAATTCGTGATAACTGACAAAACGGTCTTTCAAAATTTGCTATTATTCTATTGTATAAAGGCAGGTATTTTTTGATTTTTTCCCTCTGACCTGCTTCTGTTTTTCCCATATTTTTTATCTGTGAGGGTTCAAATCCTGTACCCTCGTAAAAACGGGCAAAAAACAGCCATGGTTTTACACTAAAAATTTTCGGCTTCAGAGTAGCAAAAAAGCCCGATTATTCGGGCTTTTTTCGGTGTACAGCTATTTAGTATCACCAATATGTCTTGCTACTATAAAATAGATGAATGGGAAAAGTGTCTACTTTACGACTTGGACTTGGTGATTCAAATGGAGTTATTGCCAAAATTTTGGATTTCATTCAAGCAAATGAGCAATGCAGTTTAATAAATCGCACATTTTAAACATTATATTTATATTCCCCATTCTCATATTCTTTTATAACATTTTTCTTACATAAATCTAAAATAATATTATGTACATCTTCTTTTTTAATTTCACATTGTCCCTCACTTCTATATTTACAACAAAGATTATTATTAAAACATTCTTTATTAGGAGGTGGTAAAACAGATTCAGTTATTGTATGTGATTTTATTCTCAATATTTCTAAAAGCACACACTTCTCACCATTTTTTTCTTCAATCCTAACTAAAGCATTACTATTAAATCCAATAGCATTAAGTCCATATGCCACTACTCCCTTAGTGAGATTAACATCTAATATCATTGCTAAAATAATAATTGTAAATGCTGTTATTCTGATATTATAATTCATTTCTGGAATTAATAATTCCATTACATCAGGATTTGATTCTGGGATACTAGTTGTGATAATTATGTGTTCATTATCAACATCAAAACATGAAGATAGCATCGTAAGTCCATTAATAAACTTATTAATGTCGCTTTTTTCAACAAATTCAGAAATCTTATTTTCTAAATCCCTTCTATTTCCTGAAAAGATTAAATTCATTTTTTATTTCTCCTAACATTTATTAATAGCATCAATATTTCTACAGACATATGTGAATGGAAATAAATTGTTATATCTATCCCTCTGTAACGGTCTATTACATGTGTCATTTACAACTGAACGAGTAACTAAATCAATTTTCTTTAAGTTTTTCGGCTGTACACATCTAAGTGAACGCGTACCATATCCAACTGAAATAGTATCATTTCTGACAAAGGTTTCACAAAATCTCTTCAAATTACACGGATGAAACTTTCCATTTGCTTCGTCAATTTTTTCAGTTGTATATTCCTCAAGCGCTATTAATTGGAAAAAATCTTCTGCTCGAAGGGATTTGGGAATTTTAAAATTATTTCCTGAATTTAATTCTATTGCTAATCCTATCTCCTTAATAATACCCAAAAATACATCTTGTGCATCATTAACTGAAATACTATCGTCCATAACATCACATAGACAAGAAAATTTCTTTTTTCTATATTCTATACCAGTATTACAAAGTTTCTTTATCCATTCACCAATTTTAGCCTTAGAATCAAAACTTATGTAAAAAGAATCAATTGCGTTATAACATATGTTAAGTTGGCGATCTAATATTTCTGAAACATGAAAAGCTCCTCCCATAGTGTATATATTATTATTTTCAAGGCATTCATACATAAACCTTGCATTTACTTTATTACTGTCAAATTTTCTAAAATACTCAAGAAAAGCAAAAAATCCATGTATAGGATTGTCAGCTATTAATGAAAGATCACAAAGTGCGACAACTGTTTGTGCATTTATCGGAAAATTTGGCGCATACCATTCTATAATTTCTTCTACTAAATAGTAAGTTATATTTTTAGTCATATAACTTTTAGGAAAGCATCTATCCTAAATCAATCGTGCCATATTTTCTTTTATCATTCTCACTGTAAATGGGACAGAAACAGTCTCATTTTGAATTTTCAATTTTATCTCTACTGATTCTATTATTTTAATTTCATATCCAGACAAAATATTTTTATTAAATTTGAAAACAATATCTTCCACCTTTTCACCACTATACTCTATATTCATTACCTTTCCTACTTGTTCTATGGTTTTTAATATTATTTTTTTATCCTTTTCCCATAAATTATTAATAGAATCATACAAGCCCGAATTTGGATTTTTTACGAATTCATGCATAAAGTACACTAATCTCGAAGCATAGTATGTTAAACCATATGATGTTGTAATATTTTGAATATGATGTACATATTCATGAAAGTATGTAGAAATATCATCATCAAATAAATGAATACTAAAAAAATTTGTGTTATAATTCCCTAACAGACGATTATAATATACCATAATTACACTCATTCCTTTTGCTCCACTAAATATATAAAAACTTATTATTACCAATAATATATTGATATTTGATAATATACAATTATCTTCTGTTGAGACCGCTTGTCCAAAATCAAGATTTTGAACGTCTCTAATATATATAATCATTTTCGCCGCCAAAAAGTTACAAAATTCGAGCAAACTTCAAAATATTTGTATGATTGCAAAAAAACACAAATGGCGCTTGTACATTCTGCAACAACATACTAATTTGAGCACTTATTTTCTGTCAAAATATGACAAAAAACAACTTCAAATTTATTTTGTTGAATACATCTTTAACTTTCAGTCATTCTTCAGCAAATTTTGATGAAAAACCAAATAATTGTCTATAATTCATTTTAACCTTATAAATTTTAAATGTCAATACCTGTGGCATGAAATGCACATTTTTATTTTATTTTAACATGAAATGAGCTTTTACCAGTTCAAAAATGTTATGCAGTCCGAACATTTCTATCCGAACTGCACATCTGCTCATTAATCCTTTTCGAATTCACGACCATACTCATCAATCATTCTGCAGTATTCTTTTTCCTCACTGTCGATATAATCCTTAGCGAACTGAACCGCTTCTTCAAGACTGTTTTTCAGTAGCTCAAAATCAACTGCCGCCGAAAAAACATCAACTTCAAGCTTTTCAGATTCATCCGAAAAAACTTCAATAGTGAACCCATCGCTGACAACAATTTCGCCGTTCTTATCTTCTCTCGACAGATCAGTATTGGGAGTAATTTTTACAAAAAATCTTTTATATTTCATATCTTATCCCTCCTATAACTCCAACTGAATATCATCGTCAAAATCGAAATCTTCATCAAATTCCCCCTCAACAAACTGCTCGTGATAAATCGAATTTTCAAGAGCTGTCTGTAAATAAGATTGTAGACAAAATCATATGTAGTGAGAGTGTTTAGATCAAATAGCTTAAAATCAAGATTAGTGATAGTTAACTGTTGTTATGAAAGAAATCACATCCGCTTAAGATACCTGCTTTTTGATAGTCAGAGAAATAATCGTTACCGCAAGGCATATTAAAATCTCCGTTAGCATTGAATCTGAATTGCTGAGAAAAGGAGAAATACATCAAAGTGCAAAGATCCAATGTAGATTTTTCCTGATTATACTTGTTTCTGAGCTTGATGTATGCCGCTTTATACTGATTTATCTTTTCAGCATCCTTGAATACACAGCGTCTTGTTGTTTCTTTTGGAAGACCAAACTCCTGAATGCGGCTTTCAATATGCTGTATGATACACTCAGCAGTATGCGATTTGAACAGTTCATATAGCTCAATCAGATGAGTGTCTATGTCATTCATAATGATTTTGTCTGCTCTTGTATTCATTGAAACGATACCACTTCCGGAGAAAAGATCTACAAAAGTATGTATTCTCTTTGGAAACATACTAATCAGACCCTTGTTAATCAACCTCTTTTTATTTCCCATATATGGAATCGGACTTATGATTGTTCTGTCTGATTTCATAGTAGACTTTGAATTGGTTTCAAATAGCTTTATTGACTTCATAAGCATCAATCCTTTATGGTGAATAGGCTTTTGCTTTTGACAGAAGTTCTTAACGGAGCAGATGAATCATCGCATATACACACCTCATTACCCCAGCAGTCCCAACCCGGATGTTTTTGACGTGCGAATAGTTCAATAGCAGGCATATATGATACCTTTTCAATCATCTGACGCATAGTGTCAGGCTTTTTGCTGTGTTCTTCCTTTGGTGCATAAAATCCGGTTACCCCCTGCTGTCTTTTCTCATCAATTGTCTTATATGGCACCATACCTTTTCTGCCGAACAAACAGTGCTCTGTCAGTCCTCTATAATACTGACCTAACCCTTGGCTGTCTTTCATCCACTTGATACAGGTGATATACTCAAACCCCCAGGATTCCATTACTTTGAAAGCGTCTTGAAGAAAATTATTGGTTGTCCATAGGTAAAGATGGCAGTTTTCATCTGCTATCTGTTGCACTGGAAGTTCATATATTTCTTTTGTTGCCATAAGCGGATAATGCCTATCAGCTCCACGTTTGATTTTTCCTCCACCACTTTCTTTCCATGGCGGATCAGCAAGAATTGTCTTATACTTCTTATTTGGAAATGGTATGTAATTCAAAAGTTTATCACCCACTGAAAATAATTAAGGTTCTGCTGTATTTGCATAAACCTACTCATATACTATAACAACGATTTGGGTAATAAGAAAGCCGTACCAATGACTGGGCATCGGTACGGCTTATAAAAATTATTCAATTGTCTAAAATCAGATATACCAGATTATTGCAATAAGAAATCAATTACATTGATAATCTTGATACCTTCTTCATCCATGGGAAGTTCGTCCATTGTGATGATGTATTTGGGGTAGTTATCATGCACACGTTTCAGCGGTGTGATTTCTCGTTCAAAGGTTTCCTCATTGATTACGGTTGCAGATACTTGATAATATATCTTTTCGCCGTTGTGCTCTGCAACAAAATCAATTTCTAAGTCACCAACCTTGCCGATGCTCACCTTATAGCCACGGCGTATCAGTTCCAGATAGACGATGTTTTCAAGGATATGACCGATGTCCTGTCTGCGGTTGCCAAGCAGCAAACAACGAAGCCCCATATCCACAGCGTAATATTTTTCAAGTGATTTTAAATGTTGTTTACCCTGCACATCATACCGTTCTGCCTTGTACAGAATAAAAGCATCTGTCAGTGCAGTGACATAGTTTTCTGCCGTTATAGGGGTTGTTTTTCTGCCAAATGAAGTCAGGCTGTCTGCAATCTTCTTGGAAGAAACAATATTACCGATGTTGTCAAACAGAAATTTTACAACACTTTCCAGCAACCTTATGTCATTGATACGCTTTCTTTCTGCTACATCCTTAAGCAATACCGTGTGATAAATGCCAAGAAGATAATCAGCTCTGATTTCAGCATCCGTTATCTGAACAGCATAGGGGAAACCGCCGTATTGAAAATAGTTTTGCCACGCCGTGCGTTTATCAAGGCTGGATAATTCAAGATATTCTGCAAATGATAATGGCAGCATCGGAATTTCAATACATCTGCCGGAAAGCAGCGTTGCAAGTTCACCGGACAGCATATGCGCATTGGAACCAGTTATATAGATGTCCGTTTGCTCACGGATAAACAATGAATCCACAGCCTTCTGGAAATCTGGAACAGCCTGTATTTCATCAAGGAAGATATAGGTCATCTTACCAGCCTGCAAATGTTCAATTACATAGTCATGTAAAGCATGATAATCGAGAAGATGTTCGTTCGCAACATCTTCAAAGTTAATTGCAATAATCTGTTCGGAATTCACACCGGATTTCAAAAGATACTCCTGAAACTGTTTCAGCAATGTGGACTTGCCGCATCTCCTGACGCCTGTCACCACTTTGATGATCTGATGATTTTGTAATTTCTTGATTTTATCCATATAATACTTACGCTCAACCATGCTATCACCTCTGTTTTAGTATACCACAAAAATCAGGTAAAAGTCAATAGTTTTTGAAGTATACTTAAAAATTCGTGCGTTAAAATATTTTTACAAATATGGATTTTCATTAATCACCTCACTAAGTATAGAATTTATGCTATAAACTATTGATGAAATATCTCATATCCATGTACATCCCCATACGAGCAGATTTTTGTTCAATCCGTTGTGAAATTCCAGTGCTTCAAGCTCCATTTGATTATAAAGAGCTCGCTTCAAAAAGGCATTTATACTTTCACCATACTTATCAGCATGAGCAGCAATAATTGCCTTATCCCCCCTTTCTAACACGAACCATCATCTGATCATATGCCTTGCTGTCATACTTTTTATTTGCTCGTTTCTTTGATTCAGATACTGACATATATACCTCCATTTACAAAGTAACCATATTTTCTACATTATGATATAAGAAATGCATTCTATCAATTCTTTTGTTGATGTGCCAATGACCGCAATACCAAGCCTTGTAATCAATAGATTCCTCAATTGTGTCAAGCCAATGTTCCGTACTATTGTCAACCGTACTTTGATCAATTCCAGGCAGAAAGCATTCTATTGGAGTGTGCTTATATGGACAAGTATGAGAAAATACAACATCGATATGATTATTATATATTTGATCTTCTATACGTATTTTTATCTCCTCTGAGGGCTGTTCATCTGCCCACCAATTTAAACCTCTTTGTAATCTAAAGTACTTGTCAACGCTGTATGCACCGCCGATGACCAAACACTTCATTTCTGCAAGCATGAATATCTCACCATCTACCGGAAACAAAATATTCGGAAATTCTTCTTCGTACATTACAGTTCCGCCATTCCACTGCTTTTCTTTATATGATGCAATGTTCTGTGGTCGGCACTCATGATTTCCGTGAATGCAGAAGAAAGTCGGCTGAAATCTTGACATCTGTCGCTTGAACTGTCGATCTCTACTGTTCAAATCATAATTTGCAGCTACATCTCCGAGAATCACAACCACATCTTCAAATGTTGGACTTAGTGCATTGCACAGCTCATAGATCGGATACATACTGCCGTGGATATCTCCTGTTATATATACCATAATTTAATCCTTTCTATTGCTATTTATATACCGATTACCTCTTACATATATAAATTATATCGCACTTCCACCTATTTTGTCAATCAGATTTTGGTTCAATATTAAACAGCTTTTTAGATTTCCACTGCTTATGTGGTGTATAGTCAACCCCTATGTAATCAAGAACCTTTGCGAGTCCAAGACCGTTATTATCTGGATGCCATACACCTTCAACCTCCTCACCACCATTCATACAATAATTGTACAGCTTAGGATGAGTTCTACTGAGTTTCTGAAAACGGCTCTCGTCATTTTCAAGATGGCAGCCAAACATACAGAACACACAGCCTGTCCGATTACAACCTGTCATCTTATATGTACCGTTCCGCTCCTGATAGATTTTACCGTAGACAGAAGCATATGGAACATTATATTCAACCAAATACTGCAACACATCTTGTTCAGTCCAAAATGACATAGGCTGAGAGATCGGCCGACCTCCTTCAAAGGCATTACAACCATATTTTATCCAATTTTCTAACCTTAGTCTTGATTCATCAGCCATCGTAGCTAAAATCGGATTTCTTTCGGTTTCTCTTTCATATTTCTTTGCAGGGTGCTTTTTCATCACTGTACAACATTCTGATGAACACTTGAATGGTGCATCAAGCAGAAATTTCCATTTTTTCACAGTTGAATTGACTTCTATTTCCGTTTTTATCTACTGCAAGACCACACAGTTTCTGACAGTCACCGTGAGTAGATTCTCTGCCCTCTGCAATAGCTTTCTTAGCATACTGCAACCTACGGCTGACCTCTTTTGAAATCACAGGGTATCCATATTTCTCAATAACCTGACGGAAAGTCAAAGTAGGTCTGATGATTTCGATGTTCTCACCATTTTCCTTGCATTGCTTGACAAACTCCCTTATTTCCGGATATTCTAAGCCAGTATCAATAAACATTGCCGGAATATCATACCCCATACTCTGAATAATGTGATTGAGTACAGTGCTGTCCTTGCCGCCACTAAAACTCAAATATACGTCCCCACAAAAATGATTATACCAATCTATAATACGTCTCTGTGTCATGCTTATTTTGGCACTGAGGAGTAATGATTGCATCTGATGTAAATCACTTATATAATGTTTCATTATACATCACTCCATTTCAAATCGAAGTACTGTTCTGCAATGTCTGGAAAGTCACTTTCTACCTTATTGAGATACTGCACCGCTACACACTCTCCCTTAACTCTCTTTTGATTGCTTTCACAGAACTCACGAAAGCTTGTTTTCTTAAAGAATGCAGGCTGATTGCACCACCAACTTGTAGCGTTATAAAATCCTTTGTATGGACTTTTCTGATAATCCTTATACCGCATAATATATGGCAGACAGTTATATGTCATGAGGATTCTGATTCTTTCCATAAGGTCATGAATGTCTTTGTGATAGAAATCTATATCATACTTTCCGGGATTATCGTGATTAAATCCGCAGAATACATAGAACTTAACGATTGCATCAGTATGTCTGCGTATCATTTGTAGCTTGTCTATGATAACGTCCTTATCTTCAATGTTGTCAAAGGCGAAGATTCTATCACCGATCCAGTTTGATTTGCTGAACAGGTAGTCACACTTTTCATCAGTGAGCAGACGTTCATCAAGACCCTGCTTAAACTGATACCGTTTTCCACTTTGATTGAGGGAATCAAATATAGCTTTCCATTCCGAGCAGGAAAATACATTATCATCTAAAAGGCAAATATAAGGCCTATCCTGATCCACAAACTCTTTAAGGCGGCTATGAGCAGAACATTTGCTGTAATTGCGGTTCACACAGAACTGACATTTTCTGATACATCCCCTTGTTGTAAAGCCGATTGACCAATCAAGGTAATAGGTGAGTGCGTTTCGATTAATACCAGAATCAAGTTGTTGATGCACCCAAGAATCATATAAATGATAATCAGGCATTATATGTTCAATCTCATCTGGAAGTTTTGGTGCTTTATCGTAGTAGAATCCAGTACCGCCGTATTGGACATTGGGTAGATTCAAAATCCGATTGTTTTTATAGAACTCATGTATCTGCTTTTCATTTTTCATAAATCTGAAGGGTGGTTCACCAGGTATAACGGTATCTAAAAATACCTTTGAAATACTAACAAGGTCATATGTGTTGAGATTTTGGTAATCAAGTTTCAATTCTACATCTGCACCTTGCTGTTTCCAATATGATGATATCTTCATACAAGCAAGATTTGGAAATCTATGATTCTTTCTGCAGATAAGATCTGCATCAATTATTGCTACTTTCATCAGTCAGCTCCTTGATAACTGATTTTTGAGTGTTAATTTAAAAGGGCACCCCTGTACACCATTACTATTACACTTGATATTAATGAATTTTTCTACATACTGACTATATTCACAGTCAGTGCAGGTCTTTGTTTTAAGACAATTATTACAATCACAGGATTTAACGCACATAATTTTATGCTCCTTTAAAACAACTTCTTCGGTTTACCGCAGTTTACAGCTTCTACACGTTGTTTGCCAATATCGCAGTACGGATCTGATTCTGTATTCATCAATTCAATGTCTACACATCTCAGATTATATCTGCACTCTCTGTTCAGCTCTTCACAAGCAACTGCATGAGTACAACTCCCTGCTATTACATCAATAGTTGTTCCGTCAATCGGTGTTAGCAGCTTGATTAGCCACTTAATTAATTCTACAGGTTTTACTGTAACATGAGGATTTCTTTCTCTATTTGGAAGTTGACGTTCATGAGGTGCAACTTTAGGACAATATTTTATGATTGGGAAGTATCTGCTTACACAACCTATATCACCATATCCACCAAGCGAATCATTCATATAATCCGCATTAGTCTTATCCTGATAAGCTCCGTGTGACTGCTCCAATGGAGTATTAGCATCTCCGTAAATATCGGTACCATTGCCGAACCCACGACTGTGATCAGATGCTTCTGTAAAATGGGTTTTGGCTTTTGCTGTTTGAATATCCTGCTCATTTTTAAACGGTACTCGGCAAGTGTCAATATTCATTGCTCCGCATCCATATTTTTCTATATTCTGAATATATGTACCTTCAAGAGGGTTCTGAAAGATCGTGATTGATTCATGTGCAGACTTCAATCCTGCTGTTTTATATCCTGCATATTGTTCAGTCATTGTGGTGTTTCCTGATTGCTCAAACAGTTTTCCAATGTCCTGATTCTTAGGCATACCTGTAGAATAAATCCAATCTATCTCCTCAACAATCTTAAATCCTGCATCCTCAAAAGCACATTTCAGTCTGTGATTGGGCTTAGGATGACCAAATATTGCCGCATATCCACCAGGCTTTAGAACCTTAAACAACAATTCTGCACGCTTAAGGTACCAATCATAGAATATAAGTTTATCCTCATGTGAATTAGCATAAAATGCTGGTCTCTTCTTACCTGAATATCCGGTTCCGGGAAACTGACCGTGTATACCCTTGCTCTGATTCCAGCATTTGGCTGAATCCCAATTCTTTCCCATAAATTCAATTGCATACGGAAAATCAGATATACAACTGTCTACAGATGCTTCATTTAATTCACCAAGTACTGCAATATTATCACCGTGAATTATTTTACCCTTCTCATTATTAAAAATGATTTCCATTTTTAAATTTCTCCATCATTTCCTTATATGAAATCCCATATTTTAAGCCAGGTGATGCATTACTGTCATTAGCTATATACTTAGCATCTTTAAATGAGGGATGTTTGAATTCAATCATTGCAAAATTAGCAATATCTATAAGATATTCTGTATTATGTGTTTTCTTATACAGATCCAAACGTTCCTCAATGCTTTTATAGGCCTGTGCTAATTCAGGATATGTTTGAGAACACCAGTCGTACTTATAATGTGACATAACCATAGCATTTTGCATTTTAGAGATAAACTCTTTTGAAAAATATCTTTTCAATATCTGTTATTTTGTATCCACAACCATCATGCTCCTTTTCAAATCACTATATATAAATAATAACGATTTCTATATAGCAAAAATCAGCCGATACACTTTTATGTATCGACTGGTTTGAATAATAAAAACTGAAAGTATGTAGTAATATCAGGCTGTATACTCTTGTTATATGATTATAAATTAACGAGTAGTAAAAACAAATGCTGACAAATAAATAACACCATCTAAACTTTGAAGTTCAGATGGTGTTAAGTTTATCATCTTTAAAAATTTTAGTAGATGTGTATTTTTACTCAATTATTAGTAATTATTTGGTTAAACGTTTACTTTTCAGTTCAATTAACTTTCTTATATAATATCTAATCAATAGCTTTATTCATGAAGATAAACAAGCGTCCATTTCTGATTATCCGAATCTGAATACGCCTTTAAAGATAACGCACCTGAAAGAGTACTCTCAAGATATTTGCTCGAATTTTGAATTTTAAATGTTCCATCATTGTTTAAAACAAATTTCCACGAATTTGATGAACTTCCTATTATAATACTGTTGCCACTTACAATCCAAAACTTTGTCGAATCATTTACAGGGCAAATTTTAAAATTTCCATTTCCAATCGAACTAATTCTCCACTGCTGATTTTCGGCTAGCTTATAATTATACTCTTTTTGGGTTAACTCAAGGTAGGATTGATTTAATGTATTATTATAATTTTTCAGATACTTATTGGATGATAAATTTTTAAAATAATAAACGCCTTCTTTAATAGTGGGACTAACTTCCTCCAATATCCATTTTTGATTTTTATTCGAAGCTGAATATGTTTCCAAAGTTGCAGTTGAGCCAGTAGTATTAGCTATGCTTATAACTTTGGACGAATACATTGCAGGCGAAAGGCTATATGTTCCGTCATAATTCGGAATGAACAGCCAGTCATGCTGTTCAGGAGAATAAGAATAATATCCCCACATTACAGGATTATACCATGCGCTTAGATAACGTGCCGAATCAGATACTGGTTTAATTCTGTAAAAACCATTTTCCAATTCAGTAACATTCCATTGCTGAGATGTTTTTGAAGAGGAAAGCGTATTTTGTACCACAGATGTTTCCTGCGAAATTGGAATCGTAGAATCATAATCAAGATATTTGCCACTTGTTAAATTCTTAAAACGATAAGTACTGCTTCTTACTTTAGGAACCTCTTCTAATATCCATTTTTGTTTGCTGTCCGAAGATGAATATGTTGCTAGCGTTACATTTTCTGTAGAACTGGTTACAGTCATTGCTAATGATGATCTTTTGTAAGGACTGATTTTAAAAGTACCATCGCTATTTAAAGAAATTTCCCAGTCATGATATTCTGTGGCGTACCATCCCCACATTTCTACATCATTATTTATTGCACTTATATACTTTTGAGAATCTGTTGCAGGATTGATTTTATATAAACCATTTCCTGTATAATTAATCTTCCATTGCTGCGCAGATTTTGTGTTAAAGGTATCTCGCTGTTTTAACGGTACCGCTTGTTCTGAAGGAGTATAGTCAAAATATTTTCCTGTAGCTGCATTTTTTATAGTATAAGAAACGCCGCTTTCAATTTTGGGAATTTCAACAAGCTCCCATTTTTGATTTGAGTTTGTCGATGTAGCTGCAAGCGTTGCAGTTGCTGTACTATTGTTCAGACACAATGCCAAATTAGAATTACTCTTCGGACTAATTTTATACGTTCCGTCAGAATTCATAGTAAATTTCCAGTCATGAACGTCATTATTATAATATCCCCACATTTTTACGTTATTGCCCCATTCAGTTACATATCTTGACTTATTGGAAACCGGCTGAATTTTGACATATCCGTTATTTGATGAAGTTGTAAGTATCCATTGCTGTGATTTTTTACCTGTGACAAAAGAGGTTTGTATTGCAACAGTCTCCTGAGTAATAGGCACTGATGAATCATAATCAAGATAATTACCAGTAGCAACATTTTTGATATAGTATCTGCCGACCTCCATGGACGTTGGTGTAACATTCCACATTTTTGGATACATACCAATAAGGCTATCATTATTGTATAAAACAGTTCCTCCTAAGAAATCCAAATAGTAAGCTGTGCATCGGCTACTTCCATTAGCACCATAATCCTGATATCCGGTATACTGTTCACTTCCGCCATAAAGTGTACTTAAGTGTCCATGGGTCTTTGGAAAATCAATTCCAAGATATGAACGGTATCCCTCAAGCTGGTGCAGCCATTCATGAATCGGCACACCTATATCATATATTGAAATATCTGGACCTTCAGGTGCAAAAGAAGCATCCCATGAATTTAGTGCAGTTCTGTAACATGAATATCCATATGAAGGAAATATTCCGCTTGTTGTATAACCGCCACTATTTTCACCTTTATAGCAAGCAATAACAGAATCTATAGATTCCATCTGATCTATATAATTGGCTTTAATGTAATCAGTTACAGGATCCATGGATACATTTGCATTCAGATTTATTAATTCATCAATATAAATGGTGGTTATATTTAATTTTACATTATATTTTGAAAGCCTTTCAACGTTTTCTTTAAAACTTGCAATACATGTATCCATATATGCTTTATCAGTAGTAGAATTCATTTTCCATGCCGTAGTAGTATTATCGTTGTTTTTAACATTAACATTTCTAAACACAAGATACAGAATATTAAACTTTCCTGGCATTACTAACGACGTATGATCTTGATTTACAACTTGTTCTTTTGCTTCATTGATAAGCATTTGATTATTTGCAACATTATTACTTAAAGAGTCAATAGCAGCTGCACTGCCGTTATTTGGTCTTAACGATGTGACTATCGTTAAGAGAACCATAAACATTGTAAAAACAGAAACAATTTTTTTGATCTTCATATTTTCCTCCTTAATTTTTATTTTCGAATATCTATCGACCTAAATTAAACATTCAAATTTTAACTCTTGGAAAAATTCTTTGTCTTGAACAAACAGTACTATTAATGAAATTATTAATTTAGTATCCACTGTTGATTATTACCATTTCCATATTCCCACACTTGAAGTTGATTAGTAATACCTCCATAACTATACTCTAAACATTTTTGATTATTTAACATAGAAGAAATTACATAATTACCATTATCCAATATATTAATCGTCCATTTTTGATCATCAGTTATTTCAGAATTATTGCTTAAATAAACTTTGCTCCCGTTTGAAACACCGCTTAATGTTAATCTTCCGTTTGAATTATAAATAATATAATAATTTTCATATGGTTTTATAGTCCAGTTATAACTGCTGCCTGACATTGATAAATTGCCTGATAAATAATTATTATAATAAGGATTTTTCATAGTTTTACTTATGGTAATATTATCTTTTTCCAAGGTCCACTTCTGATTTGTTCCACCCACAAAATTCCACATTTGAGCTTCATTGATAACTCCGCCATAAGCATATTCAAAGCATTTATTTGGATTCATAGCAGAAGTTATTCGATATGAACTATCATTGAGTTTTACTACGATCCATAACTGAGAATAATCATAAGTATTTTCTTTAAATTCTATTTGTCCTTTAGCTGAATTTTCAGAAAGACTAATTTCTTTCACACTAAGGGGGGTATTGTAACTTAATGCAGGTCTTATTTTAAAATAATCTCCCACTTTCTCAAATACCCAATTATCTGCCAATGTACTGTTGCTGACTGAAAGAGATAATGAAGAATCACCATTAAACTTAATATATTGATTATAATAATTATTTCTTATGTTATATGTACCATTTGTAAAAGTATCGACATTCTCAAAAGACCATTTTTGATTATTTCCGCCTACATAAATCCACATCTGAGCTTCATTGACAACTCCACCGTATGCATATTCAAAACATCTGGCACTGTCCAGTTTGGGTACTATTTTATATTGATTTGTGCTAACCTTTTTTATAAGCCATTTCTGGTGATTGCTGTTATTTGCCGCAACCAACTTTATTGTGCCTTTGTCAGGCTGTGAAGATAAACTTAAATTATCAACGGTAAGTCTTAATGAGGGGTTATTCAGCGGAGTTAATTCATAATAACCGTCAACACAGTTTATGTTCCAATATTCATTAATGCTGCCCTTTTCTGATACATGGCTTAAAACCGTATTATCTTCTTTTAAATAGGGATTAGAAGTATAGTAATTATTTTTAAGGTTATAAATGCCGCTTGGTATCATTTCTGTATTCATATGATATTCTGAAACAGTTCCGTCTTTTAGAATGCTTATACTCCTATGTCCCCAGAATCCTGAATCGTAATGCTGAACCTGACCATTTAAAACATCATAATACCATTGATATTTTACATTTAAATGCTGGTAAATCGGCGGAGTCTGAATATCAACTTTTTCAACATAATTTTTATTATTACTTGTATTTATATTCGACGTATAATAATCATAATAAGAATTATACCATATTCCGTTTATTTTTATTCTTTTATCTCCGTCCGAATCATAATCAAACCCCGTTTCATAATGATCCAAAAACGGAGCTTCAGAATTTAATTTTGATTTGCTTAAATATTCTATATAGTGTATAAACTCATGACATATTCCATCCACAGGAGCGTTATATTCAGTTGGGAGACTTCCGGCTGCCAACCCCTGATCTATATTCGCAACACCTTCTGCTGAATAACAAACACCCATATATGGGGTTTTGCCGTTTATATATTTTTCAGCATTTGCCGGCATTAAAACAAATACAAAATCATAATTTTGTGGCTGACTTTCCACTACTTCTTTGATGTCGCTGTAGTTTGCATACATACGGTCGCCTGCAAAATGCAAGTTTGACAATGTACCCGGAAATATTACTGTTGTATCTGTAATGATTTTAGAATTAGACAATTCTTTCATTTCATCATCAAACATTTTCATTGTTTCAATAACAACCTCATTTGTAACTTCAGATTTTCTTTCAGAATAGTAGCTGACATTATCATACACGGCATCAATTTCGTCATATGCTAACATTAATACTTTTGTTTTTTCAGGCTTGTCCAATCGTATGTTATCAAACCAGACTGTGCCTGGCTGATTAAAATCAACATATAATCTGATCTTTATAATTGTATTTGTATCGGTTTTAAATCCGACACTTGTCTCTTGCCATTCATTATCCTGACCAATTGAAGTATAACTTTCAATAGTTTTGCTTCCATCGATTACAACGATTTTCGTTGGCATAACCTGTTTAGTATTAAAACCAGTTTTAGACGCTGTTTTTGTAAAAGTACTTTTTACAAAAGCATTTATAACATAATCTGTGTTTTTCTGCACATAAAATGTTTTCTCATAATACGCAGTACGACTGCCGGATAGATTTCTGATTGCCAATGAATATGAAACACCATTTTCTTCATAAGACTTTGGCGCTTTAGTATTAGAATCAGGATAAAACAAAATATTTTCATCATTTTGAGAAGAAACAAGCCATGGAGAATTATTGTCATTTGCTGCTACAGTTTTCAAGTTACATGGACTAAATCGTATACATGATACTGCTATTGTCATTAACACTAAAATACTTACTATTCTTTTCATATAAACACTCCTTCTTAAATTTAATATAATTAAAGCACTTCCTCTGCATTTGATTTCAAAGCACCATTTTAATCAACTCCCCCAAAAAAATTATAAAATCCAAGCACTTTTTAAAACACTTGCACATTTAACACAAAATTATGAGTGTTTGTTTATAATTAATTGTAACAATTTACGTTTCGGTTGTCAATATTTGTGGCATGAAATGCAGAATTTTGGCATGAAATGCACATTATACAAGAAATTTCTGCTCTGAAACATCAAAAAAAGCCCGCAGATGCGAGCTTTAATATGACTGTTTGCCTACCGTTCCAGCATCCTTGTATATTGATCAAGAATATAAGTCATTACCTCATATTCTTAATAATTGTATTGAATAACCAATTCAACATTTGCTACATCCCCTGCTATGTCCAACTTTTGTAGCTTCCCACGAAGACCTATTTTCATATTTAACGTCGTCAAAAGTCCCTTCGACGTATTAGGACATCTCTGCCTAACAGCGAGTACGTTGTTAGGCATTGGAACAGTGGAGCATCATAAGAGAATCAAACTCTCATTTTCAGAATGGGGATCTGATGTCTTAACCATTAGACGAATGATGCATAAATGTGTCCTGAGTTATTATCCAATATTCAGGACAAAAGGAAATTATAAAATGTGTAGAACAAAAGAAAGAGGACATGCCCTTTTTCAAGGGCTGGTGGGCTATCTTGGACTTGAACCAAGGATCATCTGCTTATGAGGCGGAAGCTCTGACCGACTGAGCTAATAGCCCATATTGCAGGCAGTGATTTTATCATACGCCTGCAAAAATGAAGGAGTATAAAATTGAAACTATTGGCACTGAAAGTGAGATTTGCACTCACATTTCAACTTGTCTGCCGCCAACCCACCAGACGGACAGTACTCTGCTCATTGCAGATTCCCTGTCGGGGATAATTTCCCGACCACTTATATTAAAGATTTGCTCTGTTCAAGTTTTTGATTTTTCAAAGCTGCTGTGAAAAATCAGATTTTCTGAATGAGCTTGTATGAACTTTGACTATTCTTGCTTTCGGATGAGATTCATGAATTACTGTATCATACTTTTCACTGTCTGTATTGTCAATCTTTGAAACATCCACACTCATAGAATTTAGAGCTTTTGCCATAGAATTCAGAATCGGATCATACTTTCGGTGTAATTCAATTGTTTCATGTTTAAGCTCAGTATAACGCAAATTAATGTTATTGAGTTTTTCTCTGAACTCACGTGCTACCTCACGGAACTTGTTGATCGGCATACTTGAATCAGTTTGTTCCGACTTTTCAGCTTCAAGAGCGTCTGTTAATGAATCATAGATTTTGCCGGTAAGAGTAGACTCAAAAATAATTTTTTCTTTGATCATGTAATCCTCCTGAATATTAAAATTTTGATTTGCGTTTTGGATTTTTACGCTTTCTTTCTGTTCTGGAATGGATTGTCTGCATCTTATCTTTGAGTGATAAATTTGCAGCAGCTATCATATCTTCCGGATTTCTTTCAGAAGAAACTTTGGTAACAACTTCAGTATCATACGTACTTCTCTCTGCATGATATAACGATTTGAGATGTAAATGTTGTAAGGACAGTTCAGGTTCACTGATTTTGTCACCTCTTTTAATTGCATGTGCAGACAGTATGTCTCTCAACTTTACATATTCATTGATATTTGATACAAATTCTGTTGATATTTTTGAGATGTGAATAAAGTCTGTATATTCTGTATCTTTAATTCTAACAGTTATACCTTTAGAAAGTATTTTTGTTACAGTCACAGTATAATCCTTACCTTCATCAAGAAAACCATCTGGTCTTTGCATTATTGATTCCTCCAATTAACAGTTGATGATCAATCTGATACTACTTCAACAACAAATTCATCTGCATTAGAATGCAGGCAGTCCTGCACTCCGGCAAGTAGTACGTGAACGGTACTAATAGAATATAAGGTTGAAAAGCAATCCTTAATTATTGCTGTGTCAAGGTGGGCCAGAAGGTCATATATCATCACAAGTTTCAGTGGTGAGTCTGACACCTCAACGATACAGAGCAGCATAGCAAGTGTGTACAAACATTTCTCACCGCTTGAAAGGAGGTCAAACTCGATATATGTACCGGTAGAATCTGTTACACCAAAACTGAAGCTGTTTGCTTTCTCTGTGAGCATGAATGCAGCAGACTTGAATTTTCCGGTACCCTCAAAGAATTTGCAGATGTACTCGGACATCTTATTAGCAAGGTTATCAAAAGGTGCTTTCATAAGTTTGGATTGTAAACCATTTACATCTGTGAGTTTGCACCATACCTTGAGGATCTCAATATCCTGCTCAATAGTGTATTTCTCATTGGTAAGCTTATCAGTCAGTTCCTCGTACTTCTTGTTTGCTTTCAGCTTGATGATAATATCTCGGCGATTGTTGATTTCGGTTTCAAGTTCCTTGATTGTTAATGTCAATTCCTCAACCGTGCTACCTTTAACATCAATACTTATTTGGCAGCTAACAAAATCATACTGAGAGTATGCCTTTTCAACCTCTGCCATTTGAACACGCTCAGAGTTGATTGTGTTATTCATATCACGAATCTCACGGTCAAGCTCTGTCATCTGAGCAGTGAGGTCATTAAGTTGCTGAGTTCATAATCCCAATCAATTTCTGCATCAACAGCCGGCAGAAAATTCATAAACCATTCCTTAAGCTTATTGGCGGTCATACCGACAAATTCATTGAAGTTGAACACAGGGAGTTCCAAACTTCCGACAATCCCCTTGGTATCATATACAGCAGGGGATATACTGCTGTTTGCAACAATGTCCTTGCCTTTCTTCTCCCATGTCCTTGTGATTGTGATTGGCTTGCTGTCATCATCAACTGTCAGCTCAACGCTCATTGCTCGACCGTCAGAGTGCTTGAAGATTGCATAGATTCCAGTTTCTTCTGAAAGAGAATCGGCAAGCTCTATGAGATATTCAATAACACCATCGTTATCATCTGATGCAAGCTTTATGATACCATGCGGAATGTTCAGAAGTTCACTGATAGCTGTAATTTTACCATAAGCAAATTGTTCATTACAAAGTATCTCACGCACCTGCATAATGATTTTTATGTATCGTTCAAGCAAATGTTGATACAATTTAATAAATCCGGGTTCTGTGCTGTATCTGCTGTCTATAGCACAATATTTTATGTATTCATTGTAATCATTTGCTCGAAGTTTATTTGAAAGCCAATCAACACAGAAACTGCTGTCAACGGCACTTTTCAGAATGCCACTGACATCTGTATTGGTTTTCTTACTATTGAATGGGATATTGAGTTGTTCAAGTTTTTTCTTTACTTCTGCTGCTTCTGCAAAGAATAGCTACAGATTTTCCGTCAGCAGAATCACTGACAATATTCATTATATCTTTATTGGATTCGAGATTCAGTTCAGCTTGTTCTACGACTTGGATTCCATGTTTACTGCTCACAATATCAAGATTGTAGGTGCTTCCTTTCCAGCTTTTATGTATCTTATTGGAATAATCGCATATTTCCATTGTTGAACGATAATTTTCTGAAAGCTTGATGGTTACCCAATCAGGATTTTCAGCAAGAGATTTTATAATAGAACTATTTGCGCCCCGAAAGCCATAAATTGCCTGTTTAGCGTCGCCGCATACAAATAAGTTTGAATCTGTAAAAGAAGAAACAAAATCCCATTGCTTTGGATCCGTATCCTGAAATTCATCGACAAATACATATTTAAACTTTAGTTTTTCTGAATCCACAATTGGATCGTTATCTGCAAATAGTTTGCTGACTCCGTAACACATAATGTCAAAAGTTATGTAGTTTTCTTCATGAAGCAGTTTGTCATACTGTTTCCAGAATACGTCATACTGGAATCTTTCATTTGACTTTAAAGGAGTTTTGCCATTAAGTTTATCATCAGATATTTTTGTACCGCATTGTTGGCTGCACCTTGTATGAATCTTTCGGATAGTCACATCATTTGCAATATTTGGAGTTCCTTTATAATAGCCGAGACTTCTCGCTACAGCGCTATTCCTTGATATGAGAGAATAGCAATAGCTATGGAATGTACAGAACATTGGGGAAGTTTGATTTTTATGTATCCTGCGATATCTCTCTCGCATCTCACAAGCAGCGGCGTTTGTAAATGTCAGTATAAGAATACTTGAAACATCTGCACCATCATTAATCAATCTTGAAATTCTGGAAATCACGGAATGTGTCTTTCCCGTGCCTGCTCCAGCAAGGCATAATATCTTCTTAGCATCACAATTGACTGCTTGTTTTTGCGCTGTATTCAGCATTACTTTATCCTCCGAAAATGAAAAATAGTCTATGCAGTATTACTACTACATAGACTATTAACGATTCTTATTAAAACACTTGTATCAGTACTTAGTCATAGATTTCATCATACGGATTTTCGCCATTTTCAAGCAACCTTCTTCCAAGCATTGTATATGGAGCAAATTTCTCTCACACGTCCTCTGGAATATTAGGGTGTCCGCTACCTGTAAACTTCACAAAGCCGCCAGGATAGTAAACATAGAGCTCCCCTTTGCTGTCTTTGCCAATTCATATTCACCGCATCTAGAAATTGTTTTGTTTGCCACTTGTGCAGCCTTGACAGGTCTAATATAAAGTTTCATATTATTTACCGCCTTTCACTGACATAGATTATAACGATTTCACCACTTAAATTAAACTGATTTCTTTGACTGAATATATGATTCAACATATCGTTCCACAACATCAGAAACATCAATACCATTATTGATAAAGGATTCCTTAGTAGTATCAATTAAATTCGCAACTACTTCATCTATTGCACATTCAAGTACATCACGTTGAGATTTTGCATTCCACTCACCTGTTGCTTTCAGTCTCGCAACAACAGTCTGCTCATATTTGTTCACAGATGTCTGTACAGTTGTTATAATATCTGATATTACTACCTGTAATTTCTCATTTTCTGTCTTAGATTTTAGCCAAGCAGAAAGTGCAGGTACAAGTATAGGACTTACAAATGCCGCTATGATTGAAAATACAAGGCAAATTACTCCATTCACTATTGTAGCTGTCATATTACCTACCTCCATTTTTACGGTTCATATTCAGAGAAATATGTGTTCATAAGACCTCGCACCAAAGTGTTATTATCCTCAGAAGCTTTTGCTATTGTATCATTGAAGTAAAGCTTTCCTTGGCGGTTGAATCCACATACATAATATTCACGATACAAGATAATGAGTTGTTTGAGTTCTTCTTCATAATCAACATCACCTTTATTTATTGCCAATTGAATTCGCCTGCTTTTTTCAAGAATCTGTGTCTGTAATCCGGTACGCTGTGTCGATTGAAGTCTGTGCATCTGTTCAGTCAGCATCTTAACTTCTTCCTTGGTTTCCTGAGAAGATCTCTCCATTTCCTGTACCAGTTTTAAAACATCTTTGATATATCATTTTCCGGTATTCAGTTTTTCCCAATTATTCAGCACGGCAACAAGAACAGCAGATATAACCGGAAGTACAGCAATTAAAACTTCATACTTCATTTACTACCTCCGGATTCAAATATCTTTGATAATCCATTTCAGATATTGGTCTGTTTCTTTATCACAAAGAGGACAGGTACCGGAAATCTTTTCCACTTCCTGATCAGATTCCACAAGCTTTGTACATCATCAATCGTATCCTGGATGTCCTCAACATCATCTGCAAGATCATCTATTGTTTCTTCGATGTCATAATCATTTGTATCAAGTTCCTCGTCAGCAGCAACAATGCGTGTTGCTGCCATGGCGGGCTTTCCATTTCTCATAAGTTTCATTTGATCACCGCCTAAACTTAATACTTAGCCAGATTCGCATCTGCCGTATTTCCTACATACAGTTCGCCGGTATCCAAATCTTCAATGAGTATGCCTGTTCTGTAACCGTTAGTTTCATTCCAACAAATACCGATAACCTCATAATTCATGGATGCAGGATCAAATGTACCTGCCATATTCTCTGCAATACCATACTCAATAAGTTCTTTAAGTTCCTTACGAGTAAACAGGTACTTACCGGGAAATCTCTTTGTCTGCTTACCGTTTGGAGCTTTCCATTTAGAAGCCATTACGAAAGAAGAACTTCTTATGTATATTTTCATAATTTTATTCCTCCTCAAACTGATCAAAATCACGGTAGTCTGTAATAGCATAGAGAATATCCCACATTTCATCTGCTGACATATCTGTAGAAGCCATAATCTTTCTTCCTCTTGCAGAGGTCTTAGCAGATACGGTTCTGATGTTTTTCTTTGTAATAAATTTCTTCATAATCATCAATCTCCTTATACATCAGCGCCGAGATCACGTAGATATTCTATATCCTCTTCATCCCAATCATAGATATCATCCATATATGCCTGAACAAGATCATCAAGAAATCCTTCATAGCCAGTATAAGGAGTGGTGTACCAAGATTCCAATTTCCATCTGCTACCATACACACCTGATATTCAGAATTGGTAAGGAACACGTATCCGCTGTCACGATTGAACATGAGAACAACTTCATCATCATAAAAGTCATCCGGAAGTCCGCTGCTTTCCCATGCCTGAAGAATCTCAATAAGTTCATGACGTTCTCTTGCACCAAAATCAGCAAGATTTGTAGTTGTTACATCCATTTTAATATACCTCTATCAAATTTTCATTAAGTTGTATGCCATAATAGCATCTTATCTATATATAAGGTTAAAAGTGATTGGACTATATAATAGATAATCTGTTAGCAAATTGTAGCAGCATAACCATAGGATATTTTTCATTTGCGTCCATGTGGTCATGTATTTCTGAATCTGCAACATTATACTCACCCATATATTACTGAACTGAAAGCAAGCGATGGAAAGATCTATGTATCGGCAATTTTTGACTGTTACGATCTGCTGGCTGCCGGTCTTGCAATGGATACAAATATGAAAGCAGGTCTTTGCGTAAAAACAATTGACAATGCTGTAAAAGCGCATTCGAAACTCAAAGGAGTGATCATCCACTCTGACAGAGGCGGACAATATACCAGCGATGATTACAGAAGAAAAATTGCCAAAAGTGGTTTGCAACAGAGCATGAACAGCGCAGGCGGAAGATGTCATGACAACGCACGTTGTGAAAGCATGTGGGCAAGAATGAAAGTGGAATTGTTTTATTCCAGAAATGATAAATCTGAAAATTATACAGTCGAGGAACTGAAAACAAAAGTCTGGCGTTATTTTATAAGCTACTGGAATAATCGTCGCATCTGTTCTGCCAACGGTGGACTTCCTCCTGCTTTTAAAAGATATCTTTTTTATCATGTTGAGATTAACTCTTCTCTTGCTGCGTGATTTCCTTAAATTTGTGTCAAGGATTATTGACAAAATCATAATCCTTGCGAACCGACATAAGTACAGTATCATCGCAATGTGCAGAAAACTCGGTATTCCGAGGAGTCTTGTCTATTACAAGAAAAAGACGAAATAATTACGGTTCAAGGAAGATAAAAATTGAACTTGCGAAGAGAAATATCATCGCCTCGAAACGTAGAATTCGACGTATTATTGGCAAATATAGGCTGGTATCAAATTATACGATCAAGCAGTTCAAGGTTCATAAAACGTCGTACAATGAAGAAAAAATCGAGAATAAAGTCGATAGAAAATTCAACGACAGAGAGCAGCTGGAAGTAGTAATAAGCGATCTTACATACTTGAGAGTCCGTGATAAGTGGTGCTATATCTGCATTCTGATCGACTTGTTTTATCGTGAGATAATAGGATATTCAGCAGGCACTCACAGAGACGCTCAACTTGTGTATGACGCTTTTCTAAGCAGCAGCGTTAATCTTTCTAAGGTGAAGATTTTTCATACCGACAGAGGAAATGAATTTAAAAATAAGATAATTGATGAGCTTATTCATGCTTTTAAAATTACCCGTTCTCTTAGTCATAAGGGTTGCCCTAAGATAACGCTGTTGCCGAGGTTACATACAAGATTTTTAAAACGGAATTTGTTATGAATAAAACTTTTGATTCTCTTGATCAGCTACAGTCAGAACTCGCTGATTCCGTTAATTGGTTCAATAATTCTCGCATTCACGGCTCTCTTGGTTATCTTTCTCCGCTTCCGTTTAAATCTTCTCACTCGGCTAAATAATTTCCGTCCTATTTTGGGTTGACAATACACAGTAATTTTTGAATGGGCATTTACACAGAAAAGAGAGAACAGCTCATCGAGAAAATCAAGAGTTTGGAAGCTCGCATTGCAAGCGATACTGCTAAAAAGAAAACGGCGGAGGACAAGATGAAAGAAGCTTCTCGTCTTGCTATGGATGAGGAGAACAATTGTAAGCCGAGAGAGTTTGACGTGATCAATTCTGCTGAACATCAGCTTTTGCAGAAGCTGAGATCGTGCTGTTTGTCCGATGCCGAGCTGCTTGAATTAGTCGGTGGTGAAAATGCTGACAGTGATCATTCGTCTGATAACAAAAATGAGGACGATGATATTTCGTTCTATGACAGATTAGCTAGTGACGAAGATTAAAGGGACTATTTATCCGTGAGGATTTTTCCCATAATCATGGGGAGTGACATTTATAAGTAGCAGTAAGTTGAAATGGATCGAGCTGCGGAAAGGAATAATATAAACTGGACAACAAGACTACTGCCGTAGAGAAAGAGAAGGCAGGAAAGAGGTTGAACTCAATACAAAGTTCAAAAACTACCCCGAGAGGGTTTCAGAGTATGTGATTGTTGGAAAGACATATGTCGTTCACAGCCGCTTCGACGGAGATAAAAATATTGACGAAGTGATCGGCAGACTCGCATTTGAGCGAGCCTTGAAAGAAACATTACTGGCGTAATTTGTCGGCAAGGCATTGACTATACCGACATTTTGCGTTATACTAAAAATGCCGGTATGGTACTGCTTTGATTTGAAAGGAGCTATTATGGCAAAGCAGACCATTTATAATGCAGGAATTTACGTTCGTCTCTCATAAGAGGATATGAGTGCCGGCGAATCCCTGCCAATAGAAAATCAAAAACTTATTCTCACCAAATATGTAAAAGAGCAGGGCTGGAATCTAGTTGATACCTATGTGGACGATGGCTGGAGTGGTACGGACTTTGACAGACCTGCGGTACAGAGATTACTGTCCGATGCTCAGTCAGGAAAGATAAATCTGATAATCTGCAAAGACCTCAGCCGCTTTGGTCGTAATTACATCGAGGTCGGCAGATATGTATATTATATTTTTTTCCGAGTTACAATATTCGTTTCATCGCACTGAACGATAACGTGGATACCGCAAGCAAAGATTCCTCGGCGCTTGACATGATGTCAATTGTGAATTTGTTCAACGAATGGCACGCCGCTTCAACATCAAAAAAGATCAAGGCTGTTATCGAAGCTAATGCTAAGGCAGGAAAGTATCGTGCGACTTGTGCGCCGTACAAGACATTTGTGGAATCCCGAATCGGTAAGACGGATTCTTCACAATTACATCTACCTCGGACATCTCGTTCAGCTCCGCACGACTACGGTTTCTTACAAAAACCACAAGACGATAAAACGTGATGAAGAAGATATGAGCGTTGTGAAGAATATGCATGAGCCTATTATTTCTCAGGAGCTGTGTGACAGAGTGAGAGAAATGGAGCAGTTCGTATCACAGAGCAAGCGCAACAGCAGCGAATATGTGGCAAATTTAAGCGGTCTGATTTACTGTCAGGATTGTGGCAATAAAGTTCGGTAAGCGATACTGTCCGAGCCACTACATCAAAATGGGCGATATTGATGCGGTTGTTCTTGAAGATATCCGCAGTATGGCAAGCCTTGTTGTAGAGAACGAGAACGCTGCAAGAGCGAAATTCCTTGCACACAAAATAAAGCACAACGAGCAGCAGTATGCCGTTACCAAGAAGCTGACAGAGGGCAAATTCCGCTTGCAGGAGCTTGATACGCTGATCCACTCAATCTATGAGGACAAGGTTCTCGGAAAGGTATCTGAGGATGTATCAATGAAGCTCATGGCGAAATATGAAGCCGAGCAGAAAGATCTGTCCGTAGAAGTATTAGAACTTGAAGCGAAGCTCTCTGCAATCAAGCAGGAGGAGGAAGATGTAGAGCTTTTTATCGCTCGTTTGAAGAAGTACACCGATGTTCAGGAGCTTACTCGTGAGATGTGTCTGGAGCTTATAGAGTACATCACCCTTGATGCCTATGTCGAGGGCAAACCCAGGGAAATCTACATCAACTACAAGCTGCTCGATGAACCTCTGCCTGACAGAAGAAGCCTGTTTTAAGGCAATTTTACGTTATTTATTACTTATACGACAGTGTGTTACCATTTGGCGAGGGGACTACCATGAACATCTACGAGCATATCTTTGATAAAGGCAAGGAGCAAGTCGCCGTCTGTGTTGCCGATGTGTGACAAATTACGTCTGTACATTTTTCTTTTAAATTTGATACAGAAGTTCTTTTAAAGCTTACAAATGAACAGCTGTCATACAAAGACTCACTATCAGTAATATACTTCTCAATTCCAATCAGAATTATTTTTAAACCATTTCCCTTTACTTTAAGGTTGCGTTCATCAATACAGATGCTCTTTGAAGTTGAGTTATATGTCATTATTTTATACTTTTTCCAAATATACATTTCACTATCGTACTTTACCATAGGTTTCCCGAATGGAGAGAGTACAAAGTAATCATAGGCTCTCAAAAACGCACTTATTTTTGAAAGGTCCCAACTAAGGTCAAGAATGCCATTATTTGACTTATCTTTTTTATAGTGAAATTTAATACTTGATATTTTTCCTGCTTGAAAGATTTCATACTACCGTTCATAACATCAGGTATAAATTCTTCAAATGCTTTGGTTTATTATATATCTAACCCCTCTTACATTTCTATAAGTTTTTCCCTATCAGGTTTATCATGTGAATTTAACGGTATATGATCTATTCTTTCAATTTTGTTAGGAATCATATACCAAGAAAGTTCTCTCTTCATCAGACTATAAAGCTGATTGTAACATTCACTTTCAGACTGATAATAAAGGCATATTTCGTTTTTTGATCTTCTGAATACACAACAGCATACAGAAATAAGACCGGACCTCATAACTATTGCCTCTATTTCCGACAGTTCTATTCTATATCCGTTTCGTTTCACCTGTAAATCTCTCCGGTCAGAAAATACATAATCACCATCATCGTTTTTATATCCAATATCACCGGTTCTATATATGATATCAGAATAGCTTTTACTAAAAGGATTTTTAATAAATGCCTTTTTTGTTTTTTCATTATCGTTATAATAGCCCATTGCAAGGCAGTTACCGCCTATATATATTTCACCTTTTACGTTATTCTGAGTAATAAGCCTTCTGTTTTCGTCAAGCAAATATACTTTTGTATCTGGCATAGGACTTCCGAGCGGTATGATCTTGTTTTCATCTATCGACTTGACTTCATAATAGAGAGCATTACCGGTCATTTCTGTCGGTCCATAAAGGTTTACAAATAAAGTCTCTTCAAGATTTTCTTTCCAGTACCTGATCGTATCATAAGCTATTGACTCGCCTGAAAACATGATCTTATTCACATAAAGGAACTTTGCGTTTTTCATTATTCTTACTCTTGCAAGCAGCGTCAGCGCCGATACGGACCAAATCAGAACGGATACTTTTCTCCTGTTGAAATCCGTAACAAGTTTACCCGGAAAAATAAACAATTCTTTCGGGATTATATATACTTGAGCGCCAAGATATAGTGAAATAAAGACCGATTTATTTGAAACATCAAAATCAAAAGCAGTCTGACAGCCAAAAACATCATTGCTGGAAAAATCAAACTGTTCTGTAAACGCCCTCACCATACTAACAATATTGTGATGAGATTTCATTACGCATTTGGGTTCTCCTGTTGTACCCGACGTAAGAAAACAGCACAGCAGATCTGTATCAGCAATGCTTTCTCTTATCTTTCGGATCATATCACTATCCGCCTTACAGTCCTTTGCTTCTTCATAAGTGCAGAAATGTATATCAGCCTTAGTTTTGAAAACACGCACATCACTTTTTCGGCACAAAACTATGTTACTGTAAACTTTATCAAGAACGGATAGTATTTTTTCATCAGAATAGCTGCTGTCCATAGGAATATAAACATTTCCGCTGTAAAGAACACCAAGAATCATTATAACTGACTCTATATCTTGCTGTGTAATTATGATAACAGGTTTGTGCTGAGGATTAATATCAAGAATATACTGTCCAACAGATTTAGCCTTTGCAATAAGCTCTTTGTATGTGATCTCTTTTTTATGATCAGAAAATGCTATTCGGTCAGCATAAAGAGCTGCGGATTTTTCGATCATATCAAGAACATTATTCATATTATATCACTCTATTCTTTTTATCTTATATTCTGATCATTAACATTTTATAGATTACGTTATTATCGCTCAGATGGTTTCTATAAAGCTGCGGTATGCCTGATTCATTTTGTTCTCAGCAGTTAATATTTCGTCCGTTATCTGAACATATTTCGAGTCTATACGTTCTTTGCCTTTCAGAAAATCCTTGTACAGGTTGTTGTTTAAAAGATCCCAGAATTTAACTGAATCCATAAGTGCATCAACAAGATCAGAAGCCGCTCTGTTGTCATTTCCGTAAGCCTCTCTAAGATACTGCACCTGAAGTTTTCTTCTTCCTTTTATGTGCCAGATCCTCCAAATAAAATACTTCATGATATCTCTGTCATGCGACGGAGCTTCCTGTGAAAAATACATATCACCTTTTTCAAACAGTTCCGATAGTTTTTCTATTGCCTCTGCACCATAAAATGTATATACATCATCATTGAATAATGATTTTTTATCGTAATTATTATAAGAAAGCCTAAAAACTTCTTCGCATTGTTTTGATACCTCTTTCATTCTGTCAAGGTCAAATACAAATGCACCGACCTCACAAAAATCTGTCAAAGCCTCATCAAATTCTTTTTTGCTGATAATGCCAACTTCGCTGTTCGCTTTATACGGAGTAAACTTATTCATATTGATAACGGCAGGATTATCGACAAAAAACAAGTTATTCTTATCTTCACCTATAACCGAAAAATAGTGATCCGACTTAGGCTTGCTGTCATTATAATCCGGATCATAAAACTCCTGAAACGAAAGTCTTTCAACTATCGGATGAATTATCGCAGGTTCACCGTCCTTCAAAACTCCTGAGATCCTGTCAGAAGGAGTAATTCCCTCATTATACTGAAGTATGCCTATCATACCTTTTATCCATACATTATCAATCGTACCGAAGTATAATATTTCATCATTCTTAATTTCCAGCTTCAATGTACTCTCGTTCAGGTAAGCTCTGTAAAAATCAGGAATTCCGAATTTCAATTTACCGATAACATAAGACGTTTGTGACAGACAATCAGAGAGTGAGTCTACTGTAGTGTCTATTCCGCCGGAGCTATTCCTAAAATAATTCGCATTCAACCAATCCTTAAACATATCAAACCTCACAAAAGCTGTTTACCATTCATACATATCTGCATTGATCTTCTGAACAGATGGCTCAACACCGTTCCAATACCAAAAATACGGATCACATTCAGGGAGACCATCCTGTTCAGCTCTTGCAGAAACGGCACAGTGTTCACCATTTTTATCCATAGCATAGATGGTAACTCCGCCTCTGAAATCAGTATGAATATTTCTGAGATCATTAAGCGCTTCAAGACAGGCTTCTTTCAAACTCATTTTCATTTTAAGATACAGAATAACGGAATGTGCAGTATTTGAACGTATAGTAAGCTCTCCCATTCCTGTGCAAGCTGCTGCTCCATATCTGTTATCAGCATAAATGCCTGAGCCAATAGCAGGAGAATCTCCGAGCCTGCCGGGATATTTAAAACTCCATCCGCTCGTGCTTGAACCTGCGCTAATATTTCCATTATTATCTATCGCAAGAAAAACAGTCGTTCCCTTGGCAGTTTTATTTGTGGCAGTAAGCTGCGAAGGCCTTATCAGAGATATATTCGGCCAATTCTTCTTTTCACTTTCATTAAGATGCTCATCAAGCCATGCTTTCCATTCAGCAACAGAAATATCTGTAAGATTATCAGATCTTTCAGCATTTATGTCATGAGCAAATCTCTCTGCACCTTCTCCAACGAGAAGAACATGAGGAAGCTCATCCATCAGTTTTCTCGCAACAGAAATAGGATGAGCGTATCCGGAAATAGCACCGACAGCACCAGCATGGAAATTTGAACCATCGATTATTCCTGCATCAAGCTGTACTTTCCCCAGCATATTGGGAAGACCTCCGAAACCAACCCACCTGACTTCCGGATCAGATTCTACAAGTCGTATTCCGCTTTCTACCGCATCTAAAGAAGATCTACCTTCATTCAATAGTTTTATAGTTTTTTCGTGACCGGCAACTGCAACTGAATTTGTAAGTAAAAAAGCCATATATATTCTCCTATTCTGCTCTGTTCAGCCTCTCCTTAATGACCAATACATGACATTCTCTGAATGCAATGTTTTTATTATTTTTTGTACTTTTGCCAATATTCCGCTTAATGATTGTAAGCTGAGGAGAGACTGGTTATACTCTGTTTGATCCTATCAGCCTTTTGGATATAGTTTCTTGCTATCTCATCTTCGCCGTCTTTTTTCATTGACTCTGCCTTTTTCTTAAGGAAAGCTATCATCAGCATGTTTTTATCATCATTGTTGATCTCACCGTTATTGCAGGCAAGTTCAAGAGCCTTTTGAAATCCCTTTACATCAATCAGGCTCTTTTTCAAATTAAACATATGATTACCGCCCACAAGGCTGCGAGTTCTTGAGCCATCTTTATTTTGTGGAATCCTGTATTTTGTACAGAGTGAATCAAGATACATATATTCCCATCCACTTGCCGAATAAACAAGCCATGTATAATAATCCTCTGAAACTCTTTCCTGAGGGAAAGGATATTTAAGCGCTACACAAGTCCTTACGGAAGTTGAAGAAGTTAGGTTTATGTATCCTGTTTCAATGCCCATTTTACGCCAAACGCCTTTTCCTTGCGGCGGATCTGATCTTAATTGTTCCTGTATTTCGCGAATGGACGGCAGAATATTTATATTCTCAACATTCTTTCCGTTTTCGTCTATAACATCAAAAGAACTGTAAACAACTCCAACAGACGGATGCGTCATAAAAGCATTTCTTGTCCTTTCAATTCTTTCTGGCGATGCTATATCATCTGAGTCAAGGTAAAGAATAAATGGACATCCAAGCATAGAAGCTCTCAATACACCTACATTTCTTGCATTTCCAGGCCCCTTGTTTTTTCTCAGGAAAACTGTTTCTATCCTGTTATGACTTTCTTCTGATATTGTTCTCAAATATTCTTTCACATGGCTTTCGGGAGAAGCATCATCAACAATGATAATCTTCCATTCTTTGTCAGTCTGCACTTCAACGCTTTTTAAAGCATTCTTAAGCCAACACAGTTCTATTTCCGTTCCGGTACTGTAATGTGGAATAACAACAGCAGCCACAGACGTTTGAACTGTATTGGTTTTGTTCCATGGAATAATAAAGCCTTTATCAGTAAGGCGGTACAGTAATTCTATAAGCTCATTATGAGTTATATTCATTCTGTTTTCAAGTGACAATACTGTTTCGCCGGAAATAATATTTTCCATAACACGCATTTCTTCACTGTTTATCTTACAACTCGAAAGTTCAAAATTATTATTCCACCTTGGATCATGTGAAACCAGAGTTCCATTACTGTATTCCCAGTCAAACCCCTTCGATATTATACTATCACCGAACCATACTGTATCTTCAGCCTTTTTATCAGCACATTCAGAAGCTACCATTTCATATAATTCGTAATCAAGATCAGGATGAAGATGTTCCCAACTTACATGGCGCTCCTGACTTCTATATTTGTTATGTATCTTTTCTGACATATCAAATATTCTATCATCAACGGCATAATCACTGTCATTACGATCACACTCAATATAATCATAGTAAGTTTCATTTATGATATCATTAATATTCCTTGCAAACAATTTCAAGGAATAGTTATTTTCTGCATTAAGTCTTGCACTCTGTGACATTTGTTTTCTTATGTCATCATGTGTTATCAAGAATTCGATTTTTTCTTTCAACTGTTCCATATTGATCCTTGCACCAAATTTACTGTGAACTGTCTCTATTTTAAAACCTGTTACTTCATCTATTATAGTGTCTTTAAGACCGCCCCATGATGTACCAACAACAGCTAGACCGCAAGCCTGCATTTCAACAGGTGTATATCCAAAATTTTCACTTATAAGAGTTGTAGCATTGATCCCTATATCAGCGAGACCCAATAATTCAGCATATTTACTTGTATCATCCTGAGTATCAAATAGAATGATACCTGATTCAATTCCAAAGTTTTCCACTTCAGAAATAAATGCTTCTTTAATATCAATAGCTTTGTTTTCATTGAATTCCGGTATATAAAAGTCATCAAATGAACCAAGAAACATAAATACCAGATTGTTATACTTTTTTCTCAGATCCCGGATAGCGCTTAGAAGTACAAACGGGTTTTTCTGATGATTTATTCTTCCTGAATATACTGCAATAAATGCATCTTCAGGTATATTGTATTTTTTTCTGAGCAGAGTTTTATTTGCCGCATATCTGAATATATCTGTATCTACACCAAAAGGGATCATAACTCTGCTTAATGACTGCTCCTTTACGAGCTTATCAAAAATATTCACACAGCTTGTACAATTGAGGATAACCTTGTCATAGCATCTGAAAGTATAATGATTATCCGCAAGCCATGCTCCACCTTTTTGCATAGAACCAAGCCCATAAAACACAATGGGAAATTCTTTGTAAGTTCTGTCAACTGTATAATACGGAGATAAAAGAAACAACACATCGATCTTATCGGCAAATTCTTTATATTCATCATTATTCTCTACGAAGTAGGAATTCACTTCAAAAACAACTGTATAATACTTTTGAGATATTATATCAATGGTCTCACGCCATAGTTTGTTCACGCTGACATAAGGCGGGTCGCCTCTTTTATCCAGTATTACTCCAACAGTGAGCATTTTTCCCTTACTTTTCATTTTAAGATCTCCTAATATTTGTCAAAATCAATTAAAATAAATCATTATCCAATTATCAGAAAAAACTGAGAGCAAATTTTCAGGTTTGCCCTCATTTTTTCTGTTAAACTCTTAAGTCGGATCAAGTTTATTGTTTTATTTTATGCTTAATTACTTGTGTCCACCAGGATTAACTGGTGTTGTTGTTGTCTGAGTAACCATATGATATATAGAGCTTCCAGAATATTGTGATGAATAAGCGTATGTGCCCATACACTGACAGAATTTATCCTTATAGCAACCATACATCTCAATAGTATTATTTGAAATATTTACTTTTCTTAATTTTTTCATGATTATTACTCCTTATGTTACAATTTTAATATATTTCAATCTCGCCCGACTCACGAAAGTGAAACCATAGTATAAAAATGAAAACTTCAAAAGATAAGTATTCTCTATTTTGCGTGCTTGCCTTAGCAAGCATTCTCCTTGATTTTGCAATAATCTGATAAAATATCACAAAATCCACCGAGATTATAAAAATTCTCGTTGTCAAAATCATTCTCCGAAAATCTTATGCCAAAGGCTTTTTCAATATAAAGAACAAAATAAATAAAACTTTTTGGATCAAAAGCTATATTTGCCAGAAAAAATGATATGTCTTCACCATCTTTTATTCTGTCATTTTTTACATCAAACTCAGATATGAGTATGTTTTTCACTTTTTCTCTGATATCATTCATTTTTACAGTCCCCTTATTCATTTGCTCCAACACTGATACCGCCGAGTTTTCTTATTAATCTCTCAGTTACAATCTTATCACAGCCGTCAGCCAAGAGATTTACCACAAATCCGTCAGTATCAGCATACTCATTTGTTATAACAGAATTAACTCTATCCATATTTTCATAATCAATTTCCATGCCTTCTGTGTAGAGTTCACTTGGTTCTAGCAACGCATTTGATAAATGTATCGTATCGGGTTTAACGCCGTATCTGTACTTGCACTTATTTATGAGTTCTTCAAGTAATGATTTGCTTTTTTCTCTGTATACAGTAGTTAAGATTAAATAATCCGGTCTGATAGCCTGAAAAGTTATGAATGGAAGAATACCAAATCTGTTTGTCTCATAGTCGTTATAGCGCTCCATAGCACCGGGAACACCAACGATCAGAATATCAGGATCTTCATTCACTACAATCCGATTCAAATATCTGTTGAAAACATGAGGTTTTTCTGTTTCGCTAATTGCACCACTAAACATAAAATCAGGAAAACGATTTACACCAAAGAATGATGAAAAAAAATTAGAACCAACCATTGATACATTGTATCCCTGATCTCTAAGATTGCGTAGGAGCTTTAGTTCAATATTGAACTTTCCTGTTGTTTCCCATTCTCCTGATACTGCGCAAATAGGAATATCACAGTTTGTGACCTCTTTGTAGACTTTAAAGACACTCTTATTATCTGTGAATGCATATCTTTTTTCAGGTGTTTCGTAATACGCGAATTCTTTTTCAGCTGCACCAAAATCTAAAACATTAATAAACTCTGTATTAGATCTTGCACACGCTTCTTTAATTTCATTAAGCTGTATATCTTCAAAACAAGCACAGCAGAATACATTCTTAACCGACGGTATATAATTAACTATCTCATTTATCAGAGACTTGGCAGCAGACGGTTCAATTGTGAAATCAGGAATAACAAGCATATCGTTTGCCTTTGTAAATTCTTTAGGCGACTTCTTGATCTTTTCAGGACCGTCCACCGTTTCAATATCCATTCCCGCAAATCCCCAGCTTCTCGGCGAAGCTGCCTCACTGAAGCAATATTCAGAGTCAAGTAAGTCCTTGAATTCTGAAAAAGCCATACATTCCGCATTAAAAGGATAAATTGCTATTCTCACTTTATTCCCACCTCGCTATTAAGAATACTGCTCAGTTCGCTATAGAATATTTTATTATAGATCATATCCAATGCAATATTCTTTGACCACTCGCAGGATTCACTTTTAACAGCACCTGAAAGTTCGTCACCTACATTACATTTTCTTTGACAAATAGAGCATAAATTGAATGCAAAACAATTCTGACATTTTTCAGCAGTAAGCGCTCCTATATTCAGCAACTTCCTAATATTATCGTAATCAAATCCATCATAAACATTTCCAAGGACAAATGCCTTAGAAGTTTCGCTGACCTTTTCACAAATATGTATTGTACCATTTACGTCAACTAACAGTTTGCTTCCCGGAATACATGGGCCAGAAGGAGCATCTGTATCACCAAGCTGGTTACCAGGTCTTATAAACTTTTCGGATTTCTGCTTTTCAGTAAGCTCAGCGACTACAAGATTACTGCTGACCTTATCCTTGGGATATCTGTTTATTAATGACATCAACGCCTTAAATGTAAGTATTGAAGTGTCTATGACGAAATTATCATCAAATGCATGTCTGTTAACATTATTAAAGTCATCTACAACTGTACGCATAATATTGACTTCTTGAAACATCTCATTTTTATTCTCAAGTTCGTAGTATTCTTTTGCAGGAAGACGTGGATCCATAACCGAATTGATAGTTACTTTATTATTAAAATATTCTCTGTGAGAGTTGTATACACCCTCCAGATTATTAACTATAGTATCAAAAGTTCCCTTACCGGTTGCCGCAAACTTTCTGTTTCTGTCATGAACCTTCTTGGTGCCGTCAATACTTATCATAAGATCAAAATTATGTTTCTCAAAAAAAGAAATGCTCTCCTCAGTAAGTAATGAACCATTAATCGTTGTCGTAAAATCAATTCTCTTGCCTATGAATACCTCTTCTGCATAAGCAACCAGCTTCTTGAGAAGCGGAAATTCAAGCAAAGGCTCGCCGCCATAGAAAGCTATTGAAACATACTGTTTACTTCGTGAATGATCTGCAAGAAAATCTATCGCTTTAATTGCAACTTCCTCACTCATTCTTTTTGAATTGTGTGAACGATTTGTATAAAACTCAGCAGTTGTATATGGACAATATGAGCATCTGAAATTACAGTTCTGTGTAAGCTGAAGAGTGAGTTTGGAACACTTTCTGTCGAGGTAATCTTCAATTTTGTCAGTCAGATAATGCTTTATAAACTTAACTCTATGAGTTGAAAGATAACCGTTACTCTTAAGAAATTCCATCTCCTCAGCAGCGGACTGTGAAAGATCAGCATTCATATCTTTCGCTCCTAAGTATACATACAGCTCATCACTGATATTTACAATATCGTTTTTGTTAACATCGTAGAAATACTTACCCAACGGTGTTTTCAAAAGTTTTATATACGGGGTATTATTCATTGATATTCTCCTTCATAAAATATTTGCAATATCTTATTAAATACATTATTACGATCACTAATTTTTGAATAATGCACTAAGGCAACGGAAGTATCTTTTTGATCATTATCATCAGAAACTATAACATCATAGCTTTGAAAATCTGAAAACAGCTTTTCATCTGAATATCCAAGGATAATAATATCACTATTGTAAAATTTCTGAATATACAGAAGATAATTCAGCAGTCTTTTCTCAGGCAGCAAGTTCTCACCATCGGTAGTACTATAAGCGCAAAATGCATTATATCCATTTTGTATGAACAATTCTTTAAGCTCTTTTACAAGCTTGCTTTGAAGCGAACTGTTATTGAGTTTAACAAGAACTACCGGAATAGTAAGCATATCTGCATTTCCATCAATGAATGGTTCTGTTTTTTCAAAAACTAAGAAATCTTTCTTTGATTTGTTTTTTATTCTCTCAATTACACCATCAGCATTCAAAAATGGTTCTGTTTTTAACACATTTATTGCCGCAGCTGTAACAACAGGCGTTGCATAACTATTCGATATTGAAGAGATGTCAAGCTTTCCTTCAAGTCTTAGAATATGCCTTGACGACGCAAGAAAGTTTATCTTTTCAGGAGCATTATCAAGATAATACAACTCATTATCCTTTAGATCAATTGAAAACTTCACTCCGATAACTCCGTCAATGCAAGCTGGAACAGTAAATACATTTTCATTTGACAGAGCTGCAATTATCACTGTGTTTTTTTGAAGCAGTAGTTCTATTTCAGCTCTTATCTTTTCAAAATCATTAAAGTTTCGGCTTCCTATACTAAGATGTATCAGCTTAATATTATTTCTGCGGCAATATTCAAGCGCTTTTATAAAGCTGTTGACACCGCTTCTATGATGCGAATTCATAATATCTATATTCAGCCATTCAACATCACTTATATCTGAATACTTCTTTATGATACTCATACAAATGGACGAATGACTAAGTTCGTTTGTAAAACTTGCATCTTCATTCAGCTGTAAATCTTCGCTTACAGTAATATTTTTTACTTTTTCAAACAGTATATCTGCAGCTCCGTCATCGATAATAGCCGCTTTCAAACTACTCACTTTTTCACCCTCTGTTACTGATACTTATTCGCCTGAATCTGAAACATATGTGCATATTTATTTGGATGCTCCATCAGATACTCATGTGTTCCCTCTTCTAACACTTTGCCGTCATCAATAACAATTATACTGTCACATTTTTTTACGTTAGATAACCTGTGAGAAACCAGGATAGCTCCGGAATTTTCAAATAACTTATCGAAACTCATGAAGAGTTCATCTTCAGACTCAGCATCAAGCGCAGATGAAGGTTCATCAAGTATATACATAACAGAATCTCTGAAAATAGTCCTTGAAAGCGCTATCTTCTGCCACTGTCCGCCTGAAAGATCAACGCCATCCTCAAACTGCCTTGTGAGGTATGTATCATATTTTTCATCAAAATCCTTGACAAATTCGTCTGCACCGCTCTGCAACGCTGACGAAATAGTTCTCTTATCATCGGCTTTATTATCAATATCCGAGAGATAAATATCTTCCTTAACGGTAAATGCATAATTATTGTATTTCTGAAACATAGGACTGAACAGCTTTCTTATACTATCTACTGAATAACATTTTACATTTTTTCCGTTAATAAGTATCTCACCGTCCGTCGGTTCATAAAACCTGAGTATTAACTTGATTATCGAAGTTTTTCCGCATCCGTTCATACCAACCAACGCATAGGTTTTATCGCTTCTTATTTTAAAGCTGATCCCTTTTAATACATAATCACTTTTATCATTATATCTGAAATAAACATTTCTGAATTCAATTTCAAAATCATTGCAATTAAATTCTTCACAGACCACATCATCATCTTCAGTAGACATATTCATAAAACTCATATAGTTTTTTAGACGTATCTTACTGTCGAAAATAACGCCATAACAAATAATAACATTAAGTATTAAAGGACTAAGCTGAGATAAAAGACCATTTATATAGCTGTAATTCTGTACAGTCATATTGCCGTTTAGTACGCTGATACCAAGTATTATCAAAAAAATAGTCATTACAATATGCGGCAAACAGTCAAACAGCATTGCAAGTATTGTGTATTTTCTGATCAGCTTTCTCCTTTTGTTAAACATTTCTTTCCAGATGACAGAATATTTGTGTTTAAGTTCAGGAAACAAACCGTACATTTTAACATCTGAGGAATACTCTCTATCAACAGCTATGTTCGTGACATAAAACATCTGACGGTCATATTTCATATTACTCTTCTGAAAAACATATTCAGAATCTAGTTGTTTTCGCTTAACAAGCATCGTTGGTACAGACGTAATAAGAACAATTAACGGTGCAAACCACTTCCACAGTGCTATATTCACAAATGCCACTATCATCTGTACGAACGACCTAAAAAACTCAAAAATAACAAAAACCATATCCGAAATCATAAAGCTATTGTAATTGACATCATTGAGCGTATCAAAAAAATCCGGAGAGTCGAAATGTTTCATTTCCAGAAAAGCAGCTTTTTTCATTATGTCAACTTTTAATTTTGAATTAATAAGTTCGGTGTACATCTTTCTAATATATATTGAGATAGATTGTAATACGTTTTCTGCCACATTCAAAAGCAGAGTTAAAATGATAAGCAAAGCATAGCCTTTTATCATCTCATCCTTAGTTTTACCACCCATAAGGCCCTCTGTAACAAAGCCTATGGTCTTGCTGGCCAGGTAAATTGACGCAAACGGAGTAGCTGCAATACAGCAGCATATTATAATATTTAAGATGAAATATAGCTTAGAAGTTTTAAAGCTGATTTTCATACTAAAGCCAATTATATTGAAAAAACTTTTTAAATCTTCAATCCGCTTTTTCATTATTTGTCACTATCTCATTTTTGAAAAATCTATATTTACCTGTTTCAGCTTCAGGACAAATCAAGTCTGTCCATTCAAATTTCCAATTGGTGTTTATAAGCTGATTTTTCTTGATGTTTTCAAGGAAGCATTCTTCTACTGCCTCTTTCCAGCCACTGAACTTAGGATCTATGACCATAGCCATTTTAAATTCATTTATTCCCGTCTGAATAGCCTGATACTGCTTGATAACATTTTGCATATTCTCATTGGTGTATTCCATAGCTCCAGAAATAGTATAGCTGTTAAGCCTTTCGCCATTTTCAAGCAGAATATACTCGCTTATGCGACCTGTCTTAACGTCAAGAATAAGATCACCGTTATTATCGGAAAGAACACCTCTGTCACCTGTTTCATACCTGATGAAAGGCATGGCGTGATTATTAAGAGACGTAATATATATATCGCCCTCTTCATCAAATACTGGTTTTCCATTTTTAATAACCTCTACATACACATTTTCTTTAAGCACATGCAGTTTTCCATCATCAAGTTCAATAGCAGCACAATTAGTCTCATTACAGCCGTACATATTCACAGACTTGATGCCAAATACTTCGTCAATTTCTTTTCTGTATTCATCAAAAAGAAATTCACCGCTAAGCTCAAGATATTTAAGACTTGAAAGTGTCGGAAGCTTTTCTCTCTTAACGATTTCCGCCATCATATACGCAATACTCGGCTGAAGCATCATCCATACAGGCTTAAAATCAATAAGCATCTTGTAATACTCAACCATCTTTTCGTAAGTAAGATCAAGTTTAGAAAAACCAAGATAGTTATTTTCTTTGGTTATTTCCTGCATATCAACAATATTATTAGCTTTATAAATTGTTGAATAAAAAGAGCTGAAATTCATATCCGGAGATACTTTATACTTTCTGTTACGAACAAGCCACAAAGGCACCATAGATCTGACTTCGTCCTTATCATACCAGTATATCTTAAGATACTTTCCAGTAGAACCTGATGTACGCTTAACATCCAGTAGTGACGACTTCGGGTATATCGTGAACTCCTCTGAGATCACATTCTCCTGATCGCTTTGGATCATACTCTTTGTCACTATCGGCAACTTAGCGATATCTTCCTCAGATTTGATATCCTCCGGCTTTATATCCGAGTTATCATACAGCTTCTTGTAAAACGCCGAATTATTGTAAGCATAGTTTATAATACTCAATAAATCCTTATACATTGCCACTGCCCTTCTTTTCAATTTTTCTCATCACATTATCAAGAAGAGTTCCGTAACAACCAATAACATCATATACCAACTCATTTACATCAAACTCAATATCAAACTTTTCCTCAATATCAGAAATAAGTTTTATGGTTGCAAGTGAATCAAATCCTAAATCTTCAATAAAATTGGAATCCGGATCAATTGACTCCTTGATAGCGCTCGTACTTGAACTGTTGCGAACAATTTGATTAAAACATTCTTTTACTTCTTGTTTTTTCATATTCTTTCTCCCACATAATTATATAGATTTATTTATTAAATAATTATAATAACTTGATTACTAATAGTATAATATAATTATTTGTGTAAAATGATTATTATGATGAATTATACGATACATATCAATTACAAACAGTATGTTTATACTTAGTGTATCTTAAAGTCTCTGAAGTTTTATACTGCAAAGAGCTGTTAATAGGCGCCAAACAATCCGGTAAAAATAATAGTCAACCATAAAAGATTAGGAAAATAAGGTACAGTAAAATAATCAAAGAAGAAACATAAAAACTCTGACTGTAATCTCTATATTCTTCATGTACTAAACTGCTTTAACAGCGAGATTGTTACTCTCGAAATGCATGGCACATGAAGAAAATATTCTGTATTAATGAATAAGTTGTTTTTGCCGCTGGAACTGGAAAATCAGACTTAATAAACTTTGTAACAATAAGACTCTTCCTAATTTTATATATCAATCGTCTAATTTTTTACTTTTTGCAATAGTTTCTCTTTAAGATAATATACAATCATCCTCAATTGACAACTTGTCCAAATAAATCATCTCCGATTTTCATGCAATATTTGCAGATATTTCGTCAATATCTTTATGTAACATTATAGCATAAAAAGCCGAAATAAAATATAACATATAAAAAATATTATATCCCACCGAAAAAATTAGTACTTTACACATGAAAAACATACCGTTTATGAAATGTCACGCTGCTTCTGTCATCTTTCGTTATAACACAAAATTCCAATGTATGCAGAAACTTTTAGTAAACAGTCAAAATCTTGTATTTTTGATATAAAAACCAGAATAATGATCTATAATTAATTTTATATATTTATTTTTTCATTGTCAATAGGTGTGGCATGAAATGCATATTTGTGTCATGAAATGCACATGGCTCTTTGAAAAAGAGATACTGATTCACATAAAATTATGAAGTATAAAAATTTCAATTCAGGCTTCATAGCCGTATTATTCAACTCATATCATCTGTTCTGCTCAATTTCGTCAATGCTGTTTTCATTGCATTGCCGATACTTAGCTACTTCGTCAATAAAGAACAGAGATAACGTTTTTATTCCCCTATTGAAAAACTTTGCTTCTCAAAGTGGGAAAGAATAGTCTCTCTTATTTGTATACGACGCATATCCTTTTCTGAAATATCGTCCGCGACCTCTCTTGTATGAATCATCTCTCCGTTAGTAAAAGTAACTGTTCCACGGATAGGATCAATATCAGAAATAAGATAACCTTTGTACTGCTCTATTTCGTTGGAGGGATAATACAACTTGTCTGTCGCCAATATGGTAGTTAGCTCCACTGTCTATGTAGGGATAACCGCCGTGCGTGTGTAAAATTACTTTAAAGATTTCCATAATAAAGCTACCTCCATTTGTACTATTTTTGCTTTTGTGGGTGAAGACTGAATTAGTAGCTTCTGTTGCAAGATTAGAAATATCCTGCATTTTGGCGAGAAGTGCTGGGGTAAGCGGAGCGTTATAATGTTGAAGCCTGTAGTTTGCAACATCGGAAAAGGTGGTATTCTTTTCGTATGCCTCTCGTTCGATGTCATTGACAACAGTTTCAGGGATCCTTAATGGTTTCAATATTGTTTTTCCTAACGTAAGAACCGACTCACAGGAGCTTTTATATATTATGGCTTGCCGCCCCAATGAGGCGGATATAGTAGGAGCTTCGCATTATACTATTATAATGATATAATTGTTCAGTCAACCATATCGTTCAGACAACTTATTTCTGTAGCTGTGATCTCTCTGTCAATATGGCAATGCACAGCTATTATGTCCGAGTATAGCAGAAAGAGTTTTGATCGATATACCGTTTTGCAGTGAACGTGTGGCGAAGCAGTGACGCAAACCGTGAACGCCGATATCATGAATTCCATGACGTTTAAGAAGATTGTGGCAATCTCGTTGAAAGTCCCTTGGATCATAAGCTTTACCGCTGGGTGCAGTGAATACAAGCTCAGTGTCTCAAAGATCGCTTTTCAAGAGAATATATATCTGCTCAGATTTGTAATCTTTCAGCATTTCAGCGATTTTTTGGAGGAAAGGAATTGTACGGACGGAGTGCTTTGTTTTGGGTGGATTGATTTGCAATAATGTTCGCTTCGGGGCATTGGCATCAGGATTTCTAATTCGGTTCAGCGCTTGTGTTATCTTGATAAAGCGTGAAACGAGAGTCCTTGCTGTTGACGATAATCTGTAGCTAAAGGATTCGGAATAAATTCTTATGATCCCAAAATCGCTGCTATGCAGTTCAAAAAAACAGCAGAGTTTTTCAATAATCAATACAAAACTCCGCTGTTCCATTATATGACATCATACACCCCCGAAACTGCTCTAACTACTGAGAAAGCTATGGAGTTTACACAACAAATCTTCGCTCCGTTCACAGAAAATCATCAAGCATTAATGGGAATACACAACGAAAAGCAAGGGAATTCTCTCAATCATGCACACACATTTATGGGTCCGACAAATTATAATGACGGCTCTATGCTGTATGGTGATAACAAACAGAACTATTTGTTCACATAGAGAATAGCAGATGTAACCGGTCGTCATTGCAAGCTTATCATAAGATCGGAAGATGAGGCAGAATGGACTTGTCCAAAGATATTTCTTCCTCAGACAAATGAAGATGAATGATGATAATATATAACAAAACTCACTTTTCCCAATAGCACTTAGAATTATCAGAACAGCTTTTGAGGTTATACCTTACTCTCGGCTATATTGCCGGAAGCTGTTCTGCAAATAAACATCCCCCGGCATAGCTTTGGGTTTTCTAAATACAAAAATCTGTTCTCATGAGAATAAGAACAGATTTATATAATTTAAATTCTTCTTTAGTTTACTACTTTAAACTATTTCAGATATAATAAGTTTTCTCATCATTACCATATCAAAAGCGTCAATTTTTCCGTCTTTGCAAATATCTCCGGCAAACCAATCAATAAGTTCTCCGCTTTGTTAAAGTCTACTTTGCAGAATTGCTTTGAACTGCGTTGGCGTCATTTTCAGAAAGAAAAAGTCCGCTATTCAGATTTTTTATAGTGTAAGTTCCGCTGGGTACTGCCGGATGTACAGGTTCTATTTTCCAAATCTGGCAATCATAATTATTATAAGAGAAGCGATTTATATTTCCGCCGTTTTCAGTTGACAATTCGAACACATCCAATCCACTCTTTCCGGCTGAACACTTAGAAACAATACCATAATAACTTCCGCTTTTAACAAGCTTGAACTGCACTGTTTTGCTGCTTTCCCCTACTATATCAGGAGCTATAACAAGTTCTGCATCATTATTTGTATAGTCGATAAGTCCTGCCCTTTTCTTGTCCGAAAAAGACTTAGTCTGTGCTCCCCATATTGTCTGATTATTGTTTCACACGGCTGTAAACGACATTATCTTTTTGCCGTTTTCATCCTGCACTGCAAGGAAATATCCGCTATATTTCTGATTTCCGATAGTTATCACTTCGGCTGAACTGTCATCAGCCTGCGATCATGTTCCGGCAACTGCTCCGCTGATATTTCCGTCCTCGGTGAGTGAAATTTTGCTGTAATTAATAATATTAGCATAAGTTGAATTGCCGTGGTTGATAAATTCATAATCTCCCACTATATCTGACGGTTCATATCCAAATTCAGCCATAACATCGCCGCTGTATTCATATGGAGCGATAACAGGCCATCCCTCATCATTAAAATACATTGAATGAGTACGGACCTCATGGAATTCAAACCCGTCATCAAAACGTGCGTGATAAAAAAGATACCATCTTCCATCGTCGTCACGAAGTACCGAATTATGTCCGCAAGCCATATACGCTTTATCCAAACTGCTGAATTTATAGTTTCCCATTACTTTTAATCCGACAGAATCAAGATTTGTATTCGGACTTAAAACTGCCGTTTTTCCTGCCGCATCATAAAAAGGACCTGTCGTGCTTTCGGAACGAAAAACACGCATATTATAGCCGCGTCGGAAAGAAGTTCGCCATATGTTACCCAGAGATAGTAGTATCCGTTATCCGGATTATACTCAATAAAAGGTCCTTCCCCAGACATATAATATCCGCCTGAAATTTTAGTTCCGAAATAGCTGTCGATCTTTAGACTTGGCAGCTTCAATGTGTGAACCCCATGCATAATACGTTCCGTCCTCCGCTTTGAAAATCGACGGATCATGAATTGATACACGAGCTTTGTCAGAAGCAGCATCTATTGTCATATCAGAGGGAGTGCCGGCATACGCTCCTGAAAACAGCATTGCTCCTGAGAGGGCAAGAGCTGCTGTCTTTTTTAAAATTTTACTTTTCATTTTTAAACTCCTTTCAAAAAATGAAATAATTATGTATATTTTTATTATATATTATTAACAATCCGATGTCAATAGTTATTCTGCGTTTTCTTCTGAAATGAATACAGGTTCTTATAAATCAGCGATTGACACATCCTGACGGCTATGATATAATATTTATATAATTAGAGCACAAACATTAAGAAGCTCTTGAAACAATCGGAGGTGTTCGGAATATGCAGTGTATCTGTATTGACTTAAAAAGTTTTTACGCTTCGGTTGAATGTGTAGACCGTGGACTTGATCCTATGGATACAAATCTTGTAGTTGCTGATGAAAACCGTACTGAAAAGACGATATGTCTTGCTGTTACACCGTCACTGAAAAAATATGGTATTCCAGGAAGAGCGAGATTATTCGAAGTCATACAAAAGGTGAAAAATGCAAATCAGAAACGCCGGAAAAACAATATGTATCATGAATTTACAAGCAGTTCGTGTCTGGCTTCTGAACTTGATAAAAATCCGTCGCTTAAATTGGATTTAATTGTTGCACCTCCTCGAATGACTCACTATATGGAGGTAAGCACGAAGATATATGAAATGTATCTCAGATATATTGCTCCGGAGGATATTCACGTTTACTCGATTGACGAGGTATTTATTGATGTTACCGCTTATCTGAAAACCTATAAATGCACTGCCCATGAGCTTGCTATGAAGCTGATTCGTGAGGTTCTGCGTGAAACCGGAATCACAGCAACTGCCGGAATCGGTACGAATCTCTATCTTGCAAAAATCGCAATGGATATTGTGGCAAAGAAAATGCCGGCAGATCAGGACGGAGTTCGTATTGCAGAACTGGATGAAATGTCTTATCGTAAAAAACTATGGAGTCATCGTCCGCTCACGGATTTCTGGAGGATCGGACAAGGTATTTCAAAAAAGCTTGAAGCGGAAGGTTTGTTTACAATGGGAGACGTTGCAAGATTTTCAGAATACGGTGAGGATAAGCTGTTTAAGATATTCGGAGTGAATGCGGAATTGCTTATCGATCACGCATGGGGGTATGAGCCAACACCTGTTTCCGCTATAAAATCTTATAAACCGGAAAACCATAGTATCAATCAGGGACAGGTATTATCATGTCCATATGACTTTCAAAAAGGACAATTGATAGTCCGTGAAATGACGGAACTTCTTGTGCTTGATCTGGTACGTAAAAGACTTGTTACCGACCAGATAGTATTGACTATAGGATATGATCATACGGGCATACCCAAAGGCTATAAAGGTAAACTTGAAACGGACAGATATGGAAAGACCATTCCCAAACAAGCACATGGTTCTATCAATATCGGCAGACAGACTTCATCGACAAAATTGATTATGGACGCAGTTCTGAGACTATATAACAAAATAACAGATCCGAATTTATTAGTCCGCAGAATGTATGTGGTGGCAAATCATGTTGTTCAAGAAAATGAAGCAAAAGAAGAAATCGTTCAGTATAGTCTGTTTGACGATGTAGACGAGTTGGAGCGTCAGCGTGAACAGGAAAAAGCTGCACTTGAACGTGAGCATAGTCTGCAAAAAGCAATGTTGTCTATCAAGGATAAATACGGCAAGAACGCTATCTTAAAAGGTCTGAATTTTCAGGATGGGGCTACAGCTATTGAACGTAACAGACAAGTTGGAGGACATAAAGCGTAAGGAGGATATTATGATTAAGGGAATACATCATATTTCAATGAAATGCAAAAACGATACAGAATATCAGGAGGTTAGATATTTCTATGCTGAAATACTGAAGCTTTCAGTTTTCAAGGAGTGCGATAAATGTATATTATTTGATACAGGAGCAGGCATGGTCGAAATTTTCAGAGACGGTAAAGAAGATCTGGAAAAAGGCACTATACGTCATTTTGCCTTTGCTGTAGACGATGCGGACGCTTATGCGGAGAAAGTAAAGTCGGCCGGATACGAGGTTTTTGTTGAACCCAAAGACGTACAGATCGGCGGAGATCCCTCATTAAAGGCAAGAATCACATTTTGCAAAGGTCCGCTGGGCGAGGAAATTGAATTTTTTTGCCAGAAATGGTGAGGACAGAACAAATGTATGGAGTTTTTTGATGAACAATTATGACTATACAGATATCATGGATCATCCAAGATATCAATTGAAAAATCATAAACCTATGTCAATGATAGAGCGTGCGGTGCAATTTTCTCCTTTTGCAGCTCTTACCGGTTTTGATGATGAAATAGATGAAACGGCACGTTATACCGATAAATTTGAGGTTATGTCAGATGATAGACTGGATGAACTGAATAAGTCGTTTCAGCAGTTAATAAAAATGCAATATGAACGTCCACCGGTTACAGTTATTTATTTTAAACCTGACAGTCGAAAATCAGGCGGAACGTATGTAACTTATAAAGGGAATTTTAGGTTTTTTGATGAAGAAGAAGAAAAACTGAGATTTGTTGACGGCACAGATATACCGGTAAAATTTGTATACAAAATAAAATTTAACGAAGAGTAAGTATTAGCTGTCATTTGAAATTTGATTTTGATTGGAGGATTTAATGAATATAGGATTTATTGGAGCAGGAAAAGTCGGTTTTTCATTGGGAAAATACTTTTCAGAAAATGGTATTAATGTTACAGGATATTACAGTCAAAAATCTGAATCGGCAAAAGATGCAGCAGAATTTACAAGTTCGGAACAATATAATAATACAGCCAAATTGATAAGTGACAGCAGCATTATATTTCTAACAGTTCCCGACAGCGAAATTAAAAAGATTTACGATAAAATAAAACGCTTGGGTATATCAGGAAAACAAATATGCCATTGCAGCGGTTCAATAACCGCATCAGAAGCTTTTCCCGACATATCAGAATACGGAGCATTTGGTTATTCTATTCATCCCCTTTTCCCTATAAGCGATAAATACAATTCCTATACCAAACTAAATGACGCTTTTTTCTGCATTGAAGGCGATACAGAGTATCTTGACGAGTGGATAAACTTTTTCAATAAAATTGGCAATCGCATCAGAATTATTTCCGGTGAGACTAAAAGAGAATATCATGCCGCTTGCGCTGTTTCGAGCAATCTTGTATGCGCATTGGTTTACGAGAGCATTTCTCTTATGAAAAAATGCGGATTTACTGAAGAAGATGCATTGTCCGCTCTAAAACCTCTGGTAATGAACAATATCAGGAATATTTTTGAAGCTGGTCCTGTTGCAGCGCTTACAGGTCCGGTAGAAAGATGCGATACCTCAACCGTTATCAGACATCTTGAATGCATAAACGATGAACAAGACAGGACAATGTATAAAAGTTTGTCTCTCAAGCTGATAGAGCTTGCACAGAAAAAACATCCTGATACGAACTATGAATATATGAGACAAATATTGTCATCTGATTTTTCTGAATAGTAAAAAGACGCTTCACGTACGAAGCGTCTTTAGTTTATATAAGTTTACCATGTTTTTCGTAGTCTGCAACCTTAATTATTTCGTTTTTATCTCCGACAAAAACTACTTTTGGACGATGAGCAGAAGATTCCTCAGGTGACATACTGGCATAAGACATTATAATTACTGTATCGCCTTTCTGTCCCGATCGGGCTGCTGCACCATTGAGACAAATCACTCCGCTTCCCCTATCGCCGGCAATAACATATGTTTCAATACGGCTTCCGCTGTTTACATTAACAATGTGAACGTGTTCGTACTCATAGAGTCCGGCTGCTTCCATCAGATCTTCATCAATGGTCACGCTGCCCACGTAATTCAGTTCAGCCTGAGTTATAACGGCACGGTGAATCTTACTTTTAAGCATTGATATCTGCATTATACCGTCCTCCTTATACGTCTTCTGTAAAGAAATTGTCGATAAGACGTGTTTTGCCGATACAAACGGCAATTGCGCAGAGTGCGGGACGGTCAAGCTCTGATATCTGCTGCATTGTTGCACAATCCACAATTTTTACATAATCTATACTGGCAAGCGGTTCGGAACTGATATGCTGTTTCATTGCTTCAATGATTGCAGAGCAGCTCTTTTCACCGTTTTTGACCATATTCATACCGAGAAATATTGATTCGGAAAGAACCAAAGCTGCTTTTCTTTCACCTTCGCTGAGATATGTGTTTCGTGAACTTTTTGCAAGTCCGTCAGCTTCACGGACGATAGGGCATCCGATTATTTCTATATCCATATTGAGATCATCGGCCATATGACGGATAACTGCAAGCTGCTGAGCATCTTTTTTGCCAAAGTACGCACGATCGGGTTTTACAATATTGAAAAGCTTTGACACTACGGTGCATACTCCCCTGAAATGTACGGGACGGCTAAGTCCGCAAAGTTCCTGTGTAAGAACTGTCATATCAACAAATGATGAAAAACCTTCGTGATACATCTCCTCCGGTTCGGGATTGAAAATAAGATCTCCGCCATGAGCCTCAACTACCGCCGAATCAAGTTCAATATCACGAGGATAGCTTTCAAGATCCTCTGTAGGTCCGAACTGCATAGGATTTACAAAATCAGATACAATAGTTCTGTCGTTATCCCGGTGAGACGCTTCAATAAGGCTTGCGTGTCCCTCATGAAGATAGCCCATTGTAGGAACAAGACCTACCGTCAGTCCCTGAGCTCTCCATTCTTTTACCTGACTGCGTACTTCTTCAATAGTCTTAACGATCTTCACTTTTGATCTGCCTCCTTGATAAGTTCAGATATTACATCTTCATCTATGCTGTAAGTGTGTTCATCCGACGGAAAAGCACCGGATTTTGTTTCATTTATATAGTCAGCGATACCCTGCCGCATAAGCGTTCCGACATCTGCAAAGCGCTTTACGAATTTGGGAGTATGACCTGTTGTCAGTCCGAGCATATCCTGATATACCAGAACCTGTCCGTCACATCCATTACCCGCTCCGATTCCTATAGTAGGAATAGTAAGGTTTTTCGTTATTATTTCCGCAAGCTTGGCAGGGATTCCCTCAAGCACGACTGCGCAGGCTCCGGCATCCTGAATTTTTAATGCGTCGTCTATCAGTTTTCTTGCATTATCAAGACTTTTGCCCTGAACTTTGAATCCGCCGAAAGCGTTGACCGACTGCGGTGTCAATCCAAGATGAGCAACAACGGGAATAGAGGCTTTGACAATAGCGCTTATTCTATCGCAGACATCAGCTCCGCCTTCAAGCTTCACTGCATTTGCTCCGCCTTCTTTAATAAGTCGTCCGGCATTTGCTACCGCATCCTGAACGCTTACCTGATAAGAGAGAAATGGCATATCCGCTACAACAAAAGCATTTTCCGCACCTCTTGAAACGGCGGCTGTATGATGAATCATATCATCCATAGTTACAGGAAGCGTGTTTTCATACCCCATCATTACCATTCCCAGTGAATCGCCGACCAGAATCGAATTTACTCCGCACTGATCCATTATTTTCGCAGTGGTATAATCATAAGCGGTAATCATTGTGATCTTATCTCCGGTTTGCTTCTGTTTAAGCAATGTAGAAATCGTGTTCATATATGATTCTCCTTAAAATAATGTTACCTTTCCGCCCATACGGATAAGATACAAGTATATTATACCACAAATTTCTTATTTTTTCAATATGTTACGATAATTATTACAAAATTTTATTTTTCTGAAACGGTTTCATAAACGCAGAATTTCACTCCGGGAGTTTTTCCGATAATTTTGGATTCAAGTCTGAAACGTTCACGATCTAATTCCGGAAAGAATGCGTCTCCGTTATAATCTGCGTCTATCTCGGTAAGATAAAGTCTTTGGGAATATTTCATTCCCTGAGAATATATTCTCTGTCCTCCGCAAAGAAATATCCTTGGCGGTATTTCTTTTTCACTCGCATACTGCTCTCCAAGAGAAATAGCCTCTTCAAGACTGCGTACTGTTCGCAAATTATCACCTGAGAAGTTTTTGCTTTGCGACACAATAATATTGAATCTTTCAGGCAACGGTCTGCCTATTTCCTCATGAGTCTTCCGTCCCATTATGACTATGCCACCCATAGTTACTTTGCGGAAATACTCCATATCCTCCGGAATATTCCATGGTATACGTCCGCAAGAACCGATAACTCCGTTTTTTGCAACGGCTGCAATGATACTAACCATTATTTTTCAGTTTTTCAAGAAGCTGCGCAAGAGTCTGTCCAAGAATAGGATGTCTGTATCCCGGAGCAAGCTCGGCGGCAGGTTCAAGTACAAAAGTACGGTTATGCATATCGGGATGAGGAACTATGAGGTCGGGAGCGTTAATTATATCGTTATCATATAAAATAAGATCCAGATCCAGCGTTCGTGGTCCCCAGTGGATTTCACGAACACGTCCGGCTTCATTTTCAATAGACTGCATAAGGCGAAGCAATCCATGCGGAGAATATATAGTACGACAAATTACTGCTCCATTGAGAAAATCTTCCTGATCAGTGTAACCGTAAGGCTTCGTCACAATAAGTTCAGATTGCTTAACATTTTTGATGTACTCGTTGTTAATCAGTTTACTTACAGCTCCTTTAATATATGCTCTGCTATCCCCTATATTTGAGCCAAGAGCAATTACAACCGTGTGCCAGCTTCGATGTATCTTAACTGATACAGAGCCAAATTCCATATCTATAGGAGCTTCCGGTTTCCTTATCTCAATATCCACACTGTCAACCAATTCATAGGTGCGCAGTATAGCGGATGCAACCGCTTGAGCAGCGGCTTCAATGAGCTGGCACGTGTTTTCAGTCATTACATTTTCGATAAGTTTACATACGCTGCCGTAATCCACAGATCTTTCAAGCTCATCGGATATTCCTGCACTCTCAGTATCAACATAGAGGACTGCATTAACATAGAAATTTTGTCCATTTACATTTTCATGTTCAAAAACGCCGTGATGAGCAAATATTTTCAGCTCTTCAATACATATTTTATCCATTTGAATATCCTCTCATTATTGCCTGAGTCATTCTGACCGCACGTATATTCTCTTTAACATCATGAACTCTGATGAATGAAGCCCCTCTCATTGCTCCGACCACAGTCACCGCAAGCGTACCTTCAAGTCTGTCAGCAGCAGGCAGATCAAGAGTCAGACCAATCACAGATTTTCTTGAAGCCCCCAGCAATACAGGATAACCGAGGTTACTACGAAGGAAATCAAGACGATCTATTGCTTCCAGATTATTTTCATAATTTTTTGCAAATCCTACTCCGGGATCAAGAATGATTTTATCCCTGTCAATACCTGCTTTCCGGGCGATATCAAGAGTGATTTTTAAATCCGAAATCATATCATCAAGAAAATTTACATAGTCAGTATTTTTTCTGTTATGCATAAGACAGCATGGCAAGCCGCTTTCTGCGATAAGCTCCGCCATTTCACCATTATCGTATTTCAGTCCCCATATATCATTAATGAGATCGGCTCCTGCCTTTATTCCAGCTTTCGCTACTGCGTACTTATAAGTATCAAGCGACACAGGAATATCAAAACGGTTTTTGACTGCTTCAATTACCGGCACAACTCTGTTTATTTCTTCATCATCTGAAATTTTTGTGTATCCGGGACGTGTAGATTCTCCGCCGATGTCTACTATATCCATGCCGTCAGCGATCATTTGCTCAACGTGTTTAAGAGCTGCATCCAAATTATTAAAAACTCCTCCGTCTGAAAAAGAATCAGGAGTAAAATTAAGTATTCCCATTATATAACAGTTATGGTCAGTATCGAATTCTTTGTTTCCGATAAGCATTATTCACACCTCAATTTTCATATTTCTTTTTTCCTCAGACCAGTTACAATCTTCCTGTGCAGGACAGCAGAAGCACAGCCGTGATTTTTTATCTGCTCTGTAGAATATCTCTTCCGGAGAGCAGTCATTTCCGCTTTTATTTCGATGACTTCCGATAAGACTAAGTATTTTTTCTTTCATTTCTTCATTGCATCCTACTTCGTTTAGTATAACTTCCGCTTTACGGATTCCGGCTTCATCATGGGGCACACCGCTGATATACTCATCCGTTCTTCCTATATCATGAAGCAAGGCTGCTGAATATACAATATCAGGATTGATACAGATACTATTTTCACAGCACATTATCATAGTTATCCGTGCAACATTCAGAAAATGTTCAATATCATGTCCGCAAAAGATGCGATCATGTTCGAGTTCCTCAAGCAATTTAAGTTCATGAAGATATTTATCGCAAGCAATTATTCTGTTAGTTATTTCAAGATTCAAATTATCCCTCATTTTATTATCGGTTGTCTATTTTCTCCGGATACAGATCATGATGCGTCATCCGTTCCCACGCTACCTGTTCCCATTTTGTTTCAGGTTTGCCGTAGTTGCAGTATGGATCAATTGAAATTCCGCCTCTTGGAGTAAACTTTCCCCAAACCTCGATATAGTAAGGATCCATCAGCTTTATAAGATCGTTCATGATGATATTTACGCAGTCCTCATGAAAGTCACCGTGATTGCGAAAACTGAACAGATACAGCTTCAGTGATTTGCTTTCAACCATTTTTACGTTGGGTACATATGAAATATAAATTGCAGCAAAATCCGGCTGACCTGTAATAGGACAGAGACTGGTGAATTCCGGACAATTGAACTTTACAAAATAATCACGTCCGATATGTTTATTATCAAAAGTTTCAAGAACTTCCGGCGCATAATTGTCAGCATATTTTGTCTGCTGGTTTCCAAGCAACGTGATTCCGGCAGTTTCTTCTTTTTTTCTTCCGGTCATTTCTTTACTCCCTTTCTATCGGATCGATTACTCCGTTTGCACGAAACGCTTCCGCACGGTCACGGCACGTACCGCATACTCCGCAGTGATGCTCTCCGCCTTCATAGCAGCTCCATGTCATCTCATATGGAACGCCGAGTTCCAAACCTGTTTTTACAATATCCTTTTTGGTGCAATTGATAAAGGGCGCTTCTATACATACTTCATGTCCGCTTCCTTCATAAATCGCCTCCGCCATTGCTCGATTGAATACAGTACTGCAATCGGGATATGCATTTCCGGCAGCATCATCTGCATGGGGACCGTAATAAATTACACTGCATCCATGTGTAATAGCAATACTTGCCGCAGAAGCCAGAAACAGACCGTTCCGAAACGGAACATATGTTGAAACCGGCGAACCGTCTGTTTTACTAAGCTGATTTGCATAGCTCTCCTTTGGAATTTCTTCTGTAGAGCCTTGCAGTAAGGAGCAGTTTGAATCTGTAAAGATGCTTGAAAGGTCAAGCTTCTGCCATTTTACTCCGTAATACTTAACGATTTTCTCTGCGCATTCTATTTCTTTCTGATGCCGCTGACCATAGTAAACCGATAGTGCGATCACTTCGGATGCGCCATGCTTTTTTATAGCCTGTGCAAGACAGGTAGTGCTGTCAACTCCACCGCTGAATAATACCATTGCTTTCATTACAAACACGCTCCCTTTGTCGAATCCATAACCAGACTTTGCAAAAATGAATCATTCTCATATTCTCCGCAGAATGTAGCAGTAGTAGTCTTAGCCGGAAGATTGCGTATACCACGGGCTGTCATACAGCTATGTGAAGCAGTTATAACAACGCCTACATCTTCCGAACCAGTTGCCTCTTTCATAATATCAGCAATGTCCTGTCCCAGACGCTCCTGCAATTGCAGACGTTTTGCTGCCATATCGCATATACGCGCGATTTTGCTCAGACCAATAACTCTGCCTTTCGGAAGATAAGAAACATTTACGTGCATATCATACATAAGAGCTATATGATGTTCGCAATAGCTGTACACACTGATATCACGTACTGTTACCGCAGAACTTTTTCCCTTTGCAGAGCTTTCTTCAAAGGTTTTTCCGAACATCTGCGCTATATCATGATTGCTGTACGAAATACCCTCGAATACCTCTGCATACATTCTTGCAACACGATCCGGTGTTTCCAGCAGACCTTCACGGTCAGGATCTTCTCCTAATGCCTCAAGAATACCACGGATATGATATGCAATTTTTTTCTGATCGACTGCCATTTTTATACGCTCCTTTATACTCCCCGTTTATCCGGCTTCCAGATATATTTATGAAGCTGTAACTGTAACCGTACACCATTCAATTTTTTCCTTTTCATGAATTCCACTATATCCTCGGGATCGATCTGTCCGTATACCGGACTGAAATACACATGACATATACTGCACAAATTATATTTCCTGATCAATTCTTCGGCACGTTTCAGATCTTTCTCTGAGCCTGCTACAAATTTTATGCAATCCTGTTTTTTTAGAAATTTTATATTGTCATCAAGCCGCATATTGTCCTCCATACCGCTTCCCGGAAGCTTGTAGTCCAATGTAAAAATTACACGATCTCGTATGCTCATAAAATCTGCAATAGGAACGCTGCCATTCGTTTCTATCTCAACACTGAATTTATCATCTTGCAGAAGACACTCCAAAAGTTCCTCTGCATACGGATGTATCAACGGTTCACCTCCTGTGAGTGTTACGTTTCGGATTCCTGTTTCTGAAATCAGGCTTCGAATCTCTTCCGCTGTCATTTCTGTATAATTAGCATCTATCTCATTTGCCCAGAAAGTATCACAGTAGCTGCATCGGAGATTACATCCGCATAGCCTGATGAATACAGATAACTCGCCTGCTCTTGTACCCTCTCCGTTAATGCTTACAAACCATTCCGCTACACGATATGTTTTTTTCTGTTCCATAAAATTATCCCTCATAAACTGCACAGTTTTCAGGTGTTTCGTATATGGCAATACGATGCACAGGAAAACCTTCTTTATTCAGTAATTCGTAAATATATTTTGCAAAACATTCAGCGGTAGGTCGGAAAGGCATAGCTATCAAGCGGAATCCCTCTTCCTGAAAGGCAGCAATTGTAGCCGCTTTCAAAGTACCGTCTTCATAAATAGTTGCATGATCGAGAGAATCTGCGATACGGCGTACTGCTTTTTTGACATCAGTGAAATCAATAAGCATTCCCCTGTATTCTCCCTGCGGCTGTAATGAATCCTTTGTAAAAGTTGCTTCTATTTTCCAGTGATGACCATGAAGATTAGCACATTTTCCGTTGTATCCGCTTAGAAAATGTGCGCTGTCAAAAGACGCAGACGTTTTCAGATAATACATAAAAACCTCCGGAAAAGCGGCTCTCCTTATGTAAAGAAAGCCGCTGAATTCTCATTATTTTGATATAAGATTATTTCAACTGCCCTGGTTTTGTTTTACGACAGGATGGTGCAAACGAACTGTCAAGTTTATTATATCATACAAAAAAAAGAATGTCAACATGATATGTTAAAAATCATTTATATACATGAATCACTGTAAATTTTATGAAAAAACTTAAAAATTCTATTGTATTTTTCCACAAATTATGATATAATTATTTTAAAATCTTCAGACATAAGTAATGAGTACAGTTTTTAAACACAATAACTTTTAACATATAAAGGAAAAATAAAATATGAAACTAAAAAATATAATAAAATTTACCGTTTTTGCAGCTTTGTCTTTCAGCACTTTTATGCTTTCAGTACCTTTAACCGGTTCTGCTGACACGAATACTCCCGAAAGCAAACTAATTGCACTGACTTTTGATGACGGTCCGAATACTACTACAACCAATGAAATTCTGGATATTCTGGAAGAATATGATGCCGCCGCTTCATTTTTTCTGATTGGTGATAATATCAATGATGAAAGCGCTGACGTTGTAAAACGTGCATATGATATGGGGTGCGAAATTGATAATCATTCCAAAACGCATTCTAATATGTCCAAAATGACAGAAGAAGAGATGACCGCTGAAATCGAGTATGTAGATAATTATGTATTTGAAATTACAGGTGAATACACCAAGTTTTTCCGTCCTCCGTATATTGATACAAGTCAGACTATGTATGATGTGATAGACAAACCTTTTATATGCGGTGTTGGCTGCAACGACTTTATGGATAGTGTAACAGCTCAGGAACGTGCCGACGCTGTGATCGCATCTGCAAAAGACGGATTAATAATACTGCTTCATGATTCCAGAGGAAATTCCCAGACGGTCGAAGCTTTAAAAATCATCATACCTGCACTTCTGGCGGATGGGTATGAATTTGTTACTCTGACAGAACTTTTTGAACGTCAGCGTGAAACACCGGAAAAAACTCAGCTTTACAGCGAAGTAACTAAATATCCGTGCAGCAATTATACTTTATTCAAAAATATCTTTATCGGAAAAGTAAGCGGTGATACAAGTTCAAAAGAGTGGAGTAAAACTGCGGTATTCGATGGCGCTGAACTTAAATCTCTTGAGGATAATTATGCTGTTGAAGTTGCGTATAACGGTGTTTATCAGCCGGTTATCGCTCTGCAAAAATGGACTGGTGAACCTTTGTTTTATTCTGTGCAGCCAAGTTATTACAATGGAAAAAAAGCGTGTTTTCTTTCATCGGATATTAAGGCAGCTTTGGAGAAAAATAATGTAGATTACACAGATCTTAACAGGATCAGTATAATTCCATATGGCGGTACTCTGATCGTGACAAACATTGATTTGCTTATAAAGAAAAATATTGACCCAACCATATTCGGCGACGTTAATGACGATGGAGATTTCAATATTGCCGATGTTGTGACGATGCAAAAATATCTGCTGAATACAGATACGCTTAAAAATTGGAAAGCCGGAGATCTATATGAAGATCACTGTATTGATTCCTTCGATTTATGCCTTATGAAGCAATTGCTGATCCAGAAATTATATTTGTAATGCGATGCCCTCCTGCAAAAACAGGAGGGCAAATTCTATTTATCAGTCATCATACTAAAAACGTATAATATATCTTGTGAAGATAAGTTCTTAATCGTGTAAATTATAAATACCACTCCTTAAAAATCAGATTAAAGCAACATTATTATTTGTTCTGAATTCCATATTATATAAAAACACTATACTAAAAATCTAATAAAAAAGCAACTAAAACAATAAATTTTTTTTACATATTGATCTGCCTTTGCAGGATAACTTATACGTCCTTTCGGCATACTATGGTAACATTCATGTTATCATTTGATATTTCCGCAAAAATATCTCCACCCATAGCATTCATAAGCTGTCGGCAGATATAAAGTCCCAATCCGCATCCCTGCTGGCTTCCTGTATTTGATCCTCTCCAGAAACTATCAAAAATATGTGTGAGTTCAATATCAGGGAGAGTGCATCCGCCGTTTGATATAGTAATAAGACGGCAATCCTCCTCATCGGAAAAATTAATAGATATGCAATGTCCGTCACCATATTTTACCGCATTTTCAATGATGTTCTGTAAAACTTCTTCAATTTTATCCGGATCGCCTGAAATCAGACAATTTACATATCCGCTGACTTGAAATTCAATTCCGAGAGAATTTAGCTTGTCTGCATAGTAAGCTGCAACTTTGTCAATAACTTGTGACAGATAAAATTCTGTCAGATTCACTTCAAACGTCATGCAGTTGCTGCTCAGATTTTTAATTATCTCATTTAAAAATACTTCTATCTCATCAGCTTTAAGGTCAATTTTTTCAACCGCTTCCGTCTGTTTTTGTCTTTCGGAGTATAATCCTTTTGAAATCGCTTTAGAATAGAGTTTTATAGCCGAAAGCGGTGTTTTTATATCGTGCGAAAGGGACATAAGAAAAGTCTTTTCCTTTTTAGCTCTTTCCAGCTCACGCATTTTAGATTTCTCAAGTTCATCACGAAGCATATCGAGTCCCCATATAAACTTTCCGAAATAGCGTTTTTTGGTTTCCTTGAGTGGAACAGAAAGTTTTCCCTTAGAAAGCTGATACGGCAAATCACTGATTTCTGTAAAAGGTTTCACAATATTATACCTGATATACAAAAGTACGATAAGCGTAATCAATAATATAATGCCCAATGCAATATTAACAGCTATCGGAAACTTGAAACTATCACTGCTGAACCTGTCGTCGTACTCTATACGATACAATCCTCCGTTTATTTCTCGGATAACATATTCATTTTGCGAAGTGTAAAAATCATCTGTTTTGTTATATTTATAAATGCCGAGAATCGTATCATAGTTTTCCGAACTCACTTCATTGCCGTTAGAAAGTTCTTGTTCAATGCGATTTATCTCTACTTTGTAAAGTTTGTTATCATTTGCCCCCATGCCGAAAACGATTAAATTTATGGCGACCACTGCTAAAAATATTATAAACATCACAGCAACAATAAATCTGTCAAAAACTTTCATTTCAGCTCTCCCAACGATAGCCTTTGCCCCATACGGTAAGGAGCTTTACAGGATTTTTCGGATCGTCCTCAATTTTCTGCCGGAGCCATTTTATGTGTACTGTAAGAGTCTGAAGTTCGGATTCGCTTTCAGCTCCCCACACTCTGCCGAATATGAAATCTTTGCTCAATGTTTGTCCTTTGTTTTCGATAAGCAGACGTAAAAGTTCAAATTCCTTTGAAGTAACAGGAACAGAACGTCCGTGCTTCGTTACTGTTTCATCCGCAATGTTCAGCGTAATATCGCCGTCTGAAATAACATCAAGCGAAAGTCTGCGCTTGAATATGCCTTTTATTTTTGCAAGCAGAATATCAATATCGTATGGTTTCTCGATATAATCGTCCGCACCTGAGATGATTCCGTTCAGCTTATCTTCTTTGTCGGTTCTTGCAGTAAGCATAATAATAGGCGTATTATCGTTTTTTCTGATTTTTCTGCATACGGCAAATCCATCAAGCTTCGGAAGATTTATGTCAAGCAAGACAAGCCTTGCACCGTATTTCTCATACAGTGACAAGGCTTTTTCTCCTGTTTCGGCAACGCTGACAGTGTAATTTTCCAAACGAAGAAAATCGCAAAGCAGTCCGCAAAGCTCATTATTATCCTCAACGATAAGTATATCAACCATTTTACCAACCCATTTCTAACAGCCAGTTATTCAGATCACGCTCACGGTCTCGAAGCGTTCGCTCTCTGTTAATATTATACTCGCCTTTTATGTTTCCGTCAACTAAAAAAAGAACTCTTGTACATTTTGCCGCAACCTTTGCATCATGAGTTACAAGCATAATAGTTGTTCCGTCATTATTGAGTTTTGTCAGCTCGTTCATTACCTCCTCCGAGGAAGTACGGTTCAGAGCGCCTGTAGGCTCGTCGGCAAACATCATCCGAGGATTATTGATCATACTTCGGCATATACAGGCTCTTTGAAGCTGTCCGCCTGAAACTTCGTTTATGTCATTATTCATAATTTCAATTATGCCAAGCTTCCTCATCAAATCCTGACCGCGATGAACGGTTGACTTTCTCGATTCCTGTATCTTATCCGACTTTACCGCAGGCAGTATGATATTATCGAGTACGGACAAATTTTTCATCATATACATCTGCTGAAAGATGAATCCCATATCGTCAAGACGCATTTCAGCAAGTTCGTTTTCGCTCAGCTTCGACATATTTCTGCCGCAGAAGAGTACGTCGCCTGCCGTCATTTTGTCCATACCGGAAACAGTATAGAGCAGAGTGGATTTTCCCGAACCCGATGGTCCCATTACCGCTATCATTTCTCCTTCGTTCACGGTGAAACTTATATTGCGAAGTACGTTATTCTGTCTTTTGTTGACTATATAGGTTTTGCATAAGTCTTTTACTTCAAGTATTGTATTCATAGCAGTTCTCCTTTTTATTCAATATCGGAAGTATCCGAAGCTTTGATTGTTTTTGTATAAAGTGCAGTCAGAAAAGCTCCTGTAAGCGTTGCCGCCAGAATCACAAGAGGATAAACCGCAAAAATTTCGATTTTATTAATTTCATAGCTGATTCCGCTTACTGCGCCCATTATGCTGAAAATCGGATCTGCTATCAGTTTGGTCAGCGGTATGCAAAGTATAATAGAAATTATCGAAGCTGCAATGCTTACTATAAAAAATCTCGCTGTATGATGCGCAATAATTGAACTGTTTCTGAAGCCTATGGCTTTCATAAGAGCGATTTCCGACTTTTCTTTCGAAATAAATGAACGTTCCATCAGTACGCTTATCATAATGATAATAATTATTGAAATTAACAGAATAAGATTTTTCACCTGCTTTATAGTGTCAGAGGCTCTGGTGGTATCATTTACGTAAGCTTTGCTGTTGAAAATCTGATTATTGACAAAAATACTTTTGAGTTTCTCGATTCGGCTGTCGATTTCTTTTTTATCAGGCTCATCATCAAAATCTATCTGAAAAGCCATTGAACCTGTAATTTTGCTGTCAGGAATGTAAACGTTTTCATGAAGCCGTCCCGCTTCACCAAGCTGACAGAAACTCTGGAATAACGCAGTTATAATGTATTCGCTTTCTTTTCCGTCTATAGTAAGCTTTACGGTATCGCCGATGCCTGCGCCGAGTTTTTCGGCAACGGGTTCTGTTAATGCAATTTCATTTTCATACTGTGGAGCCGTTCCCTTACTGTAAGTATAGTCGCTCGCTTTTGTATCTCTGCATTGCTGAAACATAACCGTTGTCTTTGTATCGTTAAAAGATACCGGGATATGAATCATCAATTCTATGCGAACCCTTCCCGGCATACCGTTATCGGAAAGAATATTTTCTATCTCATAATTAGCTTCTTCAAGAGTTTTACTGCCGCGCATAACCTCTGTAATGCGTGTCGAATCGCTTATATAAACATCGCTTTCCGTTGTGCCTAAAAGGAAAAGAAGCTTTTCGCTGTTAAGCGTATTTGCTACGTTTGCAAGAATCATTACAAGCATTATGCAGATCGCAAAAACAATCGTTATGATACCATATTGCTTAGGACTGCTCAGGACATCGTTCAATGAAAGAAATCCGGTTGTTCCCAGCCTGCTTTTCGCAAGATGTATAAAACCTTTTTTGCGGAAACGTTCGCCTGTCTGACCGCTTCTTACTGCGTCGATCGGAGACATTTTCTTAATTTTTCCTGTACAGCTCCAACAGAAAAGCAGAATGATCCCAACAACCGCAATACTGCAAAGAATACCGATCAAAACTGAATTTTCATTGCCGAGAACCATGTTTTCGCTAACACTTGCAAGCATCATATTTCCAAACGGAATGCTCAGCGCATATCCGATAATAGATCCAATAACTGCTATTCCAAAATATTTCACCAGATAAATTCCACGAACAGAGCGATTTCTGATACCGACGGCTTTCATAACCCCTATTTCTCTGAATTCCTCAGAGATTGTAAAACCTATGGTAAATTTTAAAATCACAAACGATACAATAATCAGACATATACTCACCACAAGAAGCATTCCTGCAACAAGTATATTCATAAGATAGGTTGTTTTAATAGTAGAAACAGAACCATCGAACATAATATTTGTACAATCAGCTGCTGCCGACTCAAGGGCTTTGATATCATCAGTATAGACATAGTAAATTGCACCGATATTGCCATTTAATGCATAACTATCAGATCGTATTTTTTTATAATCGCTGCGGCTCAGAATAATTCTCGGATTTGCCATCATTTCCGAGCCTAAGAATGCGTCTTTTACAATGCCGGCAAATTCAAGAGTAAGTTCATTTTTACCAAATACTAATTGAAAAGTATCTCCGATTTCAAGCCCTGAATCTTTTGCTAAAAAGGTGGAGAGATAAACTTTTCCGGGGGCAACTTCTTTTATGATATCATTATCGCTGCCAAAATAATTCAGTTTTGCTTCGTCTATAGGCGTAATTATAGCTATATTCGAAAAATCAGAAAGTTTCTTTCCGTTCCTGATGAAATTTTCTGCAACAGAGAAAATTACTTCTTCTTTTTTATATTCTTTCACCGAGCTTTCTTTTTCAAGGATTTCCGCAATTGAAGTACCGGAATCATCTTCTTTTTCAATAAAAGCGTAATCGCTTATTCCTGCTTTTTCGAAATAATAATCAAGTCCATTAACTACTGTGACAATATTATTAACGCTGCTTGAAGCGAACATTGACGATAGTATAACGAACAGCAGAAGAATGCAGTTCATTGTCTTTTTACGTTTTAAGTCCTTTTTGAGTATTCTTAAGTACATATAACTCCCTCGCTTTCTGTATTTAATTATAACATGAAAATATTAAATAATCCTTAAATCGAAAATAAAGCTCAGAATAATGAATTTCATAAAAACGATCCAAGGTTTTCTATTGGAAATATTTTTACATTGACATAATAGTTCAAAAATGTTATCTTGGATAATAGAGATATTATCTCTAAGAAATATTATGGAGGTTTTAAAATGAAAAAAATCATTTCAGCAATCATGGCTTGCATTCTTGTATCAGGAACTGCATTTAGCGCTCATGCAATTGATTTTAGAAATTTGTCGCAGGAAGTTATGTCAGCTTCTTATGACAATAGCCAACTTGCAGAATATGCTGAACAAGTAGCTGTGCTGGTAAACAAAGAACGTAATGCATATGGATTGCAGCCAGTCAAGGTTTCTCCGAAACTCAGCGAAGCTGCAAACATCAGAGCCAGTGAATTGAAGGAGAATTTTTCACACACACGTCCGAATGGTACAAGCTGCTTCACCGCAATGTCAGAACTTGAAATCCAGTACAGAGCTGCGGCTGAGAACATTGCTTATGGTCAGAAAAATCCGGAGAGCGTCATGAATGCGTGGATGAATTCATCCGGACATCGTGCAAATATTCTCAATGAGAAAATGGAATACATCGGAGTGGGCGTGGTATATCGGGATGGAGTATACTATTGGTCACAGTTTTTTGCCGCTTCCAATAATTTGTCTAATGACGCATACTTGCCAGGCGAAAACGAAAATATTGTCCCCCCTTTAGTCACCACCACAACACAGGTAACTGCGACTGCTAAAACAATAACTACGGATCAAATTTCAACAACTTCTGCTAAACCTATAGCAGTAACAACTAATAAACCGGCCACAACGGTACTAACTACAACGGACATAAATACGACAACAAAAGTCACAACATCCACTCAACCGCTATCTACCGAACAAACTACTACAACTACCAAATGTACAGAAACAACTCCATGTATAAGCAATTATTTGAATTCTTTTTCATTATTAGAAAAATTATATGCTATAGGAAAGAATGCTCAGTTTATTATTTATCATAATTGTTTTTTTAAATAGAATGCCTATAATCTCATCATACTTCACAACATTCGCAGTCAACCAGGGTAATCCACAGTCAGATGGTCAATATTATCGTAGTATCTATTAAAAAGCCCCCGATCAGAATCAAATCCAATCGGGGGCTGAATTGTGCATAACACTCTTTTCTATCTATTTCGCATACCAAATCCAGACAGAACCGTCTTTCATATCCTTACATTCAAGCATTCTGAAATCCGTCAAACTCGAATCGAAAAACAGCGGCTTATCATCTTTATCTGCAACAATCGGAGCAATGACCTGACTGATATTGTCAACTGCTCCTGCACGAAGAAAAGCCCCATTGATAATGCTGCCGCCCTCAAGCAGAAGCTTTTTGATTCCAAAAATGCTGTAAAGCTTATTTAGCGCCAAATTTATATCAATGTCATCTTTTCCTGCAAAAATATATGATACACCGATTTTTCTGTAATATGCAAGCATTTCTTTCGGCGTTGATTCACTCAGCACCTCAATGATATGACAATCATCATAACCGGGATCATCATCATGGATCGTCTATAATAAATTAGACAGAAAAGATTAAGCCGTGGTATAATATAA
>JAMPIL010000070.1 GCA_023662725.1 Ruminococcus flavefaciens | reverse complement strand
TATAACAAAAGCTTTTGTCTAAACATATAGAATTTGAACTTTGCGGATTCAGGAATAAATCAATCTATGCAACCAACCACTTTACACCAACGATTGCTTATATTATATTAATTCCCGTTTTAACGATATATTTTATTTATTGTCAAAACCGTTCGGTCAATCCGAACGACCGCCAAAGAAAGATGGGGGTATGTACGTTTGATACTACGCCTAAATCAGCGGAGTTCCCTAATCTTGCTAATCATCATTGTTTTCTACATAGCAGCTATGCTGCGATGAACAAACTAAAAACCTAAAGAAATTTTTATACAGATATGCAATATAATCTTCTTCCTTAAATTCAGTCCGAACATTACCGTTGAATTTATTTTTAAATCTATTGTAATAACAGATACTGAATTTTTCCTTTTTCATCAGAGCATTTCGAATTTCGCTTACGGAAAGCGGTATATTTTTCTCATTGGTTATATAACAGCACAATGTAGGATCCAACATCACCCATTTACTTAAACTTTTTATAAATACGTCTACTACAACATGATTTTCACTTGGCAATACATCACATGATAATGTATATACTTTTTTTACTTTGTATCCCAAACACAACAGCATTTCTGTCAGTACAGTGGCATGGCACAAGCAATTTACCGTAGCATTACAGGAATTGGCAAACTCTATAATGTCTATAGCAAATTGTTTGCCTGTATAATTTTCTTCTTTTGAATGTAACAAGTGGTTAAATGTCCACTCCATCAGTTTTAACGCAGAATAAAAATCATCTAATCCGTTTACTATTTTGAATGGGTTGTATTTGTCAGATATTAGTTTAAGATCCTTGTCATTTAAAGCATTGTAATAACTGTATTTTATATCAAAAGAAAAATCATTCGAATTATAATTTTGATAATATTGCAAAAAGTATTCATAATTGACTTTGTTATTCAATATACTTAAATCATACATAATCTAAACTCCCCATCAATACATTAACCGATATGATGTTCAATCTGATTTACAATTGGCAGGGCGGAAGATTTCTGTTACAGAACTTCCATCCCTGCTGTTGTAAAACATACATCTGTAAACATAATTTTTTGTTGTTATCATATTTACTTTTTCAGCTTTTTCAGTGCTTCCAGTTCTTTCGGCTGATAACACTCCCATGGAGAAGCTGCTCCGCAAGCCTTCTTTGCCGTTTCGAGAACTGCTTTTGCCGTTGCTTTAAGAACAGCCGTCTTTAAGGACTCTTTCATTACTTTTTCCTCCTTTCGTAGAATATTCCCAGCAGCATTAAATTTGCCACAGAAAACAAAGTCAATGCTACAATATGATAAAGTTCGCTGTTAAGGTTATTTAACATAAGCATAACAAACGGACATATCATCATTTCAACAATACATATAACTTTGCTTCGTAACTTTTCATGTTCGGTAAGCTTCTTGTTGGAATTTTCGACGGGAGCACATCGACAAATGATTATAGAGCTGTAAAGATATAATACATACCAGTAATAATCTACGATGTCGCAAAGCAGCCAATCCAAAGCAAGAGCCAAAATTAAAACAGACGCAAAGGTTAATTTGCAAAGCAAATATGTCGGTGCGTGAAATCCTCCGCTGAACAATCGTGTAAAACAAAATACTATATAAAATATAATGCTTTCCCAAAATCTTCCGCTGATAATACCTATCGCAAGCACTACCAATATTCCGATAGCAGAGGATACCCACAGCTCAAAGCCGTATTGATAAATCTCCCTCTGCTCTTCGGGAAAAATATTTTTGCGGATAAAAAAATTAACTATAATGTGACAAAACTTAGTGATAATTTCAATCACCTCTTTCTTGTCATCATTATAGCCAATCAAATTGTAAATTGCAATACTTTTATCACGAACAGCACGCTCACATCATAAATGGCATAATTTTACAAATTTTCCGTATTTTTCAACCACACCTCAGCGATAAAATAGCCGTTTTGTTCGCTGAAATCTGCGCTGCCGTCATATTTTTTTGCAATATTTTTTATTGATTTGATTCCAAATCCATGTTCGTTTTTATTCTCCTTTTTTGTCAAAAGATATGGATTACAGTCCAGCACCGATGAACCAATTTTGTTCTTTACATTAATGTAAGTAAAGGATTTTTTGCTTTTTATAACAAGTTCGATTTTAGGTTCGGATATGTCGCAGCCGTTTATGGCATTGTCCAGTAGATTTGAAAATAATATACTAATATCCATATCGTTTATGCCAGAAAACTGTGTGTCGATCATACATTTGATTTCAATGCCTTTCTTTGAACAAACAGCAATTTTATTGTTTATTGCTGCGTCTATAACTGCGCTTCCCATATTGATTACCGCTGTTGTGGAATTGATTTTTTCATTGATCACACTTTCTATATATTTTTTGGCTTCATTTGGTTTCCCATCGGATATAAGTTCAGCTGCTGCTGTAAAATAATGCTTCATATCATGACGCAGGGTTTTCATTTCGGTATAGCGTTCCCTTACCTCTACCGCAAGTTTTTCCTGTGCGGAAAGACTTGCTTTTAACAGATTGTATTCCTCCTTTGTAACATTATCCTTTTGCATTTTGCTCATTAAAATATAAAGCAAAACATTTAAGAACATAATTAAGAGAAAAACTACAGCAACTATAAGAGAGGATTCGGATCGCTCTTTTGTGAAGTTCCAAAGCAAGGCTGCTATAATGAATGAAATAAAGAAACAGGATAGTTGAATGACTTGCTGAAACTTGTTAAGTGAATATGCTTGTTTTTTCTTTACTTTGATAATAATTTCACATACAATACAGAATACAAATTGTGCGAAAACCAAAACATAAAATCTCATTGATCCTCCGGGCAAGGCCTCGGCTCTGTTATTCCCTGCTAAGCTGCCAAATATATTTATTGAAATCATACTTAACGGAAGCTGTATAAGTGCGGGAATAACTGAAACCAACAATTTTTCCCATATTTTTCCTTTTAAAAACAA
>JAMPIL010000006.1 GCA_023662725.1 Ruminococcus flavefaciens | reverse complement strand
TGGAACCTCGGCCTTGCCGATTTCCCGTCCTTCGGCTTCATGTGGTTGCGGCTCGTCACCACGGCAAATGCCACATCTTTCCCAATTTTTTCTTCCAGATGCTCCGGATGAATCCAGTCCTCCGGATTGTCGGAATGGCCGTTGTCACAGTCCATCACGTCCACATCGCAGGAGAGAAAATTGTCATTGCTCCTGCGGCAGTTTTTGAATTCTGCGCACACATGGTCGAAAGCCATGACCTCCAGGCAGTCGTCCTCGTTATCCACCACCCGTTTGTTGGGGTACAGGCTGTTCTTTGCGTTCCCCCTGCAGTTCGCCGTATAAAATGTCATTTTCATAAGCCGCTGACCTCCTCCAGTTCTTCCGTAAAATACCATACCGGCATCTTTTTCTTTTCCGCCTTTTCAATCTCCGCTGCCATTCCCTGGGAAACCCTGCTTCCAAACACCCATAGCTGCTCACATTTCCCCAAAAGCACCATCCCCATGGATATACCAATTGCCCGTTCCGCAGGAATGGAATCGTCCATAAACTGCGGAAAGAGCAGGTGCGGGGCAATGGGGATACAGGCATTCCTCACCGCAAAACGGCTATACACCCTCGCCATGTTTACATTGTTCTCCACATCCCCGGCAAACGGGGAGCATATATAGACCAGCGGCAGGTATGCCTTCTTCGCCGCCTTTTCCTCCTTCTCGATGTTTGAAAGGGCTCCATACGTTGTCGGGTCAGGATATCCCTCTCTGTTATATTTACTGATGCCCATAAGCTGCACCTCCTCTAATCCTTTTGATAAAATTCACATTCATAGCCATCCGCACGGAGCAGCAGCCCCTCTGCCCAGGGCGGCGTCCTGCCCATCTGTTCGCATACGGCAGGAAGGGACATCCTCCTGTCCGCCTCAATAATGATTTCATCGTGGACGTGTGCCACGATTGCACAGTTTTTCAGCGTCTGCATGGCATAGCACAAAATATCACGGGCGGTTGCCTGGACGATGTTCTCCACGAACTTGGGGCCGTAGCTCTCCAGCCGCTCCCATTTCTTCGTGCCTCCCACGCCCATATAAGTGACGGACTCCCCGCCAAACTGGTTCTCCCCGATCCGCGGCTTCACATAGGCAAGCCGCCTCCCAGAGAAAAGCGTGATGAACAGCATCCCGCTCTGATACTCAAAACGGATGCCGTGTGTTTCCGTTGTGGCTCTCTTTTTGATGCACTCCTTCACGGCGCAGTCAACCGCCCACCAAAACTCCGTAATGCTTGGATTGGAATCCCTCCATGCCGACACAAGTGGCTGCAGTTCTTCCTCCGCAAGCCCCATCTCCAGTGCGCCCATGGATTTCAAAGCGCCGACTGATCCGCCGTAGCCGAGTGCAAGCTCCGCTATTTTCCCTTTCTGCCGCAGATGCCCGTTCACGCCATGCTTTTCCACCGGCACATGGAACATCTGGCTTGCCGAGGCACAGTAAATGTCTCCACCGCCCTCGAACACCTTCAGACGCCACCGCTCCCCCGCGATCCATGCGATTACCCTCGCTTCAATAGCGGAAAAGTCCGCCACGATAAACTTCCTTCCGTCCACACAGAATCCAGGACAGGGAACTTTGCAAGCCTCTGCTGTATCTGCATCTCCGCCTCCACATCACGGAGGTTGTATGCCTTGAACCGCTCCCACTTCTCCCTGTCATGCTCCGGCAGGTTCCGTGTCCGTCCGCCGTTTGCCTTTGTCGGCTTGCATGGGACGCAGAAATAACGGATCAGGTCCTTCCCTTCTGACAGCTTCTGTTTTTCCAGCCCAAGCACCGCGCCCACATTTTCCAAGGACAGCGGAAGGCCAAGCGTAGCAGACCAGACCATGGAGCATTTCCACGATTCCGGCTTCAGCCATTCCCCAAGGTAATTTGACAGGCACACCCTCTCGAACATGGCGTTGAATGCCCATTTGGTGACGGAATCATCCGAGAGCGCCGCCAGGATATCCGCAGGGATTTCCTCCCCGCAGGCAACATCAACCACTTTCACTTCCCCTCCGTCCACGCTGTAGCCGAACAGCAGGATTTCAAAATCCGGTGAGGAAGCATATTTATAAACGCCGCACTTGGATATATCCACATCGGAAAATGTCTCTAAATCAATTTCAACCGACTTCAATCCAACCAGCTCCTTTCACCCGCCTTAAGGGCGGCAGGGAAAAGGCAGATGCCCGTTCCCCGCCACCCGGCGGCTGTGCTTTTCTCTATCTGGTTATGACAGGAAATCCTCCTCGTCCTCATCCGCAAAATCATCCTCCGCACGGGACTTCCCGCCGAGCGGCTCCCCGTCACGGATTTTCTGTAAATTGTTCAGGTCGCAGGCAATCCCCTTATTCCCGTTACTGTTGAACGCATAGAAATTGATGCTCGCCCTGCCGTACACGCCGCTGTACACCTCGGAATGGTCGAGGATCGGCTGGCGGTCCGCATCCACGATGCCGGGAGCCGTGGTGCTGTTGGCATTGACGAAATAAGAATCTGCATACACCTCATCATCCGGGCGCTCCGTGTCCCCGTCACGCAGCGGGGTCTTCAGAACGGAAAGCGCAGGGACGCTCCTGCCGTTCCCCTTCAGCTTTGCCTCTCCCTCACGGTAGGCCGCCTCGATAGCTGCCTCAATCTTAGCAATGGTCTTTTTGTCGGACTTGGGGATAATGAGCGAAACAGAATATTTCGGCTCTCCCCCATTGATTGCCTTCGGCTCCCACGCATTGCAGTAGCTCCACCTCGTATTCGGTCCGGTGATCACCTTTGTCGGATTATTTACATTGTTTGCCATAAAATTTTCCTCCTAATTTTCCTTGAAATCTTCCTGCGCCGTGTTCATCGGCGGTCTCTTGTCACTCTCAGGCACAAGCGCCGGCTTACCCTGCGGTTTCTCCACGAGTCCCTTCAAAACCTCTGCAAACTTCTTTTTGCCTAACAGCTTCTCCATGGCCGTGATGCCTAAGAGCTTCGGCTCATATGGGTCGAAGCCTGCCTTCTTCACATGATCTGCCACGGCATCCTCATCCACATACTTCCGGTTGGAACGGCCTTCCACGATTTTAAAGCCTGCATACTTCACTCCGCTTAATGCCTGCTGTAATGCGAACTCTTTCACATCTGCCGCCCAAGCCGCCAGCTCATCGGCTTTCACAAGGATCGCCGCAATCTCTTTATCCTCCAGCGTGGCGGGCATCTCAAAGTCATATTTGGCAAGCTCCAGGTTATATTCCGCCCGTTTCCTGCAGACCGCCTTCGCCTTGCAGAATTTGCAGTGTTCCCCGGCGCAGAACTCACCCTCCCCGGCATAGGCCATCTTTGCCTTTTCCCGGAGCTCGCCTTCTGCCCACTGGAGCAGGTCATCTTTTGCCATGACATAAACACTGACATTCTCCCGGCGCGGCTGGTAGATCGCCATGCGGACAGTATCAATGTCATAAATGCCGTCAAACAGCTCCAGCGCACCCAGGGCATACAGCATCATCTGAGGGTTCCCTTCTGCGGAAACCTCCACGCCCTTCCCATGCTTGTAGTCGATAATATACAGGGTTCCGTCAGCGATAATGACGCAGTCCCCTGTGCCGAAGCCCTCCTCCACGAACCGGGAGAAATCAAGCCGCTGCTCGATCAGCACCACCGGGTCTTTGCATTCCTGCTTTGCCTCTTCCACCAAAGAAAGGACATACTCCGCATACCCACAGGCGCATTCCTCCATCTCCTCATCGTAGAAGGCAAGCCCCTCTGTTGGGTCTTCCGTTCCCATGCCTAACGCCTGCTTTAATTTGTGTTCACACAAGCTGTGGGCATCGGTGCCCTGCTGCGCGTATTCGCTGCCCTTATCCTCATAATTTTCACAGAGCCTTGCTGACGGCGGGCAGGCAAGCCAGCGGTGGCTGGAGGACGCGGACAGTAAAGCGTGTCTTCCAAATGACTGTTTTTCTGTCATTTTTCACAGCACCTCCGCTTCCGCAAGCAGCTCCGCATATTCCGCCGGGTCGATCTCCGACAGCTTATCCGCGCCATGCTTATTAAGCAGCTCCTTCACCTCCGCCGTGTGTCCGGCACGGGATTTCTCCGCCAGCACCGCGCGGACTTCCTCCAGCGTCAGCGGCTTCTCCTCCGGCTCCTGTTTTGCCGCAGACTTTTCCTCTTTCTCCGCCGTATCCTTTTTTGCTCCCTTGCCAGGTTTGCCTGCTTTCTCCGGCTCCCTTGTAGCCGTCAGCTCTGACTCCGCCGCCCCATTGTCTGCCACCGCATCTGCAACTGCCTGCAGGCTGTCCGCAAGGGAACGCAGGTCGCCGATGACATCAAGCAGTAACTTCACTTTTCCCATGTACGTTTCCTCCTTCCATGACTTCACTGATTGCCAGTTCCCGGACGGAATCGCCTGGCACGATGATGGTCAGCCGCTGCTTATCCCCAAGGAGAAAGCGCAGGAAACGCTCCCTCACGGAGACACTGCGGCAGGCAACAATGCCGCCATTCACCGGCTTTTTGGAAACACTGATCCTCAATGTGTGTTTCATGCATCCACCTCTTTCTGAAGGACTGCGTTTTTATGTCCTTCACTATACGGAGATTTGGAGGCTGTTTTGGGGACCCGTATCAGAAATTTTTTCTGAAAAATTTTTTTGCCGCCTCAACAGACTTTTTCACAGCCTTATGGTCCACCCCTTCCATCCGGGCGATCTCCCGCAGCGTTTTCCCTTCTGCATACAGCAGGAGGCGCCGCCTCTGGACATCCGGCATCGCAGCCATGACTTCCGCCATCCGCTGTGCTTCCGTTTCCTGTTCCAGTGCGGTTTCCGGCGTTTCTGTATCCGCATAATCCATCCCCTCATAATCAGCCGCATCCATGGAGTAGCAATGGTACCGCTCCTTCCTGCCAAGGTTCTCCTCTTCGCGTCTGGAATCAAGGATAAATGTGCCGATTTCCTCGTTCACCTCGACCTCCGAACTTTCCCCATTTGCAAATGTGTAATTGATCTTCATTTTGCCGTTCTCCTTTCGGAGCCCGGCAGGCGGCACCCTGGCCGCAGCAAACAAAAAAGAGCCTGGCAAGCAGCACAAAAAGTGCCGCCTGTCAGGCTCAATGTCGTCTCCATCCTGTTTCAGATGGTATCGTGGTGGTTCGACCACTTTTTAGGAATGAAATCTCCCCACCGTGCATCATGCTCAAACAAACGTCGTACTGTTTTCCCGGCTTCGCTGTCCGTTCCCCGTCCCCATATACACTCCTTATGTGGACTGCCGTATTGCCGCAGCTATCCGGTAAGCCCCGGCTGTCTGTCCGGGGCATTCGGCATATGTTTCCTCTATTCAGTTTTAATTACCCCAATATCCGCGCCACAGTGCCTGCACTTTATCATAAAATCAGGATACCGGCCCTTCTCCGGGGCAATGAACTGCATCTTTGTATCTATCCCTGCGTCCATAACCCGCTTCCCGCATTTCGGGCAGTGGACAGGACGCATCCCTGTCTTTATCTCATGTCGCTGTTCCTCCTTCTTCCTGCGCATCCCATATACGCTCCTTCCTGTCGCCGCCGCTGCCCGGCGAAAGAGAGTATATGACCTGCTATGATTTTTTCCTACATGACAAGCTCCGCCAGCCACGGAGCCACCGGCCTCGCCAGCAGACGGGCGTTCAGGTATGCCATCTCCAAGGTCAGGCAGGTGTTACCCAGATAATACCCGTCCATGATGGTGAGGGTCATAGCAAGGTCGGGGTTCTCCATATCGGTCAGACAGATCGGCAGAAGATACTGCACCCTCCCCTGGTAGCCCCGCGGCACCACAATGCTCGGCTCAATGACCGCTTTCCGCCGCGCCAGTTCTACTGCCGTTTCAAGTAGCAGGGGCAGATTCTGCGCGTCGCGGACTCCTGCAGGCAGACGGGATACATTCTCCTCGTCGCCCAAAATGTGGTCTATGTTTACCCGTATCGGCCACTCCGGGTTGTAGTTGACGCCATACTGCGTCATATAGTAGCTGGGCTTTTGCGGAAGCGGGCTTACATATTTCAGCCATGGGGAAAGCTCGTCCGCAAAGCCCCGGAAATACCAGTCCAGCATACTGGCCTGCCGCTTGTTCCGGTCAAAGCAGGCATAAATCGCCTTGTACCGTTTTGTATACAGGCCGGTATGGAAGCAGGCGTATTCATTCTCCACATGGAAATACCGCGCTGCGTTCTCCGGGCTTTTTTCCTCGTTATAGTCAATCGCTTGCTTTTTGAAGATTGCGTGGATATACCGCTCTAATATCGGAGTATCTGTGTTTTTGGTTGAGTATATAGGTTCCCGGAAACGCCACGGCTCCGGGCGGGCCAGCTCCGCCAGTTCGTCAAGCTGGCAGTACCAGCTTGGAACATAGGCGAAGGAAAACAAGTCTGGCAGTAATTGGTTCATATCAGTTCCCTCCATTTTTTCTGGATCACTTCAACAAGGTGCATCTGTACCTGCTGCTTTTTGTCCTCGTCAATCTCCCTATGGATTCTGCCGTCGCTCCCCAGCACCTCGCGGGTGCAAAGGGAATTATGGAAAGGCTCGTATATCCGCAAAATTTCCGTAAGGGCTGCCTCGTCGCCGTGAACCGCTTGCTTAATTAGGTCATAGTTTAGTCCATGGGTATAAGCGTTCCCGCTCATAAAATTTTCGTATTGCTTTGTATGCACGCTGTCTTAAATTGTAGACCGTGCGGGTAGTTACCTCCAATTCTTCCGCAATTTCCCCGTCGGTAAGGTCGCGCCAGAAGTCCAAAAGGAGGACGTCCCGCTGCTTCTCCGGCAAGGATAGAAGTGCTTTATATAAAGTTTCGCTCTCCACCACACAGGAATGTCCGCCCGCATAAAGCACGAAAGATTCGGAAGGATACTTGTCCTCATGGCCTAACAATTCAAGAATATAGTCTGCCGGTTCCTCTGCAAAATGCTTGCCCCGGTTGCCCTCGGCCCGATCTAAATTTCTGATGAAGTTCCGCGATACCGTCTTACTGAATGAATCAAACATGGCACAGATGCGGTCTTCGTTGGAAGGAGATGGCATAGCACTACCTCCCTTCTGTCAGATTGAGCGCGGCTGGTTTTTCACCTCCTCGTAATACCAGAACACATTTCACAGTAGCAAACCGGAAAGGGTTTTGAAAATTTCTCAAAAAAATTTATCTTGTTATCTAACAAATTTCGACAATACAAAGCAGAAAGGCCAATCCACACAAAGCAGATTGACCTTCGGGGCAAGATAGGCTTGCCTTGTTCATAAAATGTTTTATTGAATAATGTTATTTTCTTTCAACCATTCTTCCACATCCCCCGGCAGTTCACTTCCACCGGAATAATGTACGGATAACCCCTCGCCCAGTTCAGCATCCGGTGCCAGCTTCGCTATGGCCGTAAGGCTCTGTCCAAAACGTCCGCCACCGTGACTGCAAAAAGGCAAGATCAATTTCCCGGAAAAATCATATTTTTCCAAAAAGGATGCGATCGGCATAGGGATCGAGGCCCACCAGTTTGGAAAACCGATCATCACAATGTCATACTCGTCCATATTCTCCACATAATCGGCAAGCTCCGGGCGGGCCTGTGCATTCTGATCACGCTGCGCTTCCTCAAGCACTGTGTTGTAATCATTCGAGTACGGTTCCACACAGGTAATCTCAAACAGATCCGCTCCTGTCTGTGCCTGTATCTCCTCTGCGACGCCCCTTGTATTGCCTCCCCATGAAAAGTATGCGATCAAAACCTTGCCGCCGCCTTCGGTTCTCTTATCTGCCTGACCGGACTGTACCGTCCCATGTTCCCCGGCAACGGCCCCACGCACCAGACGCAGCCCTAAATTGAAGCTGGCTGCATCCGCCTCTAAAGTGGCCCGATAAGCAGAACGCATATTTTTTGCAAAATCGTTCCAGCCTCCGCCCCGGTATACCTTCCGGTTTCCGCTTTCCGCCCCGGTGGGGTCTGTTTCTCCATCTGCACCATAACTGCCATAGGTGTCCCATACCCATTCGCTGACATTCCCATGCATATTATAAAGCCCGTATCCATTCGGGGAAAAACTATCCACTTCCACCGTTGTCTGCCGGTATTCACCAGGCTTTGTATCCAGATTTCCTTGAGAAAAATAATTATCTTCGATCATATAGGGATAATGGCCATAATAGTTTGCCTCATCCGCTCCAATGGAAGTTTCTGTATTAAACGGAGTCGCTGTCCCCGCACGGCAGGCATACTCCCATTCCGCCTCCGTAGGCAGACGGTATCCGTCCGCACTGCGGTCCCATGACACGTTTTCCCCCTCTATTACATATACCGGGGTCAGCCCATCCCTCTCACTTCTTGCATTACAGTAAGCTACTGCATCCAGCCATGAGATATTTTCTACCGGAAGGTCATCGCCCATAAAATTGCTTGGATTTTCTCCACAAATGTCCTGATATTCTTTTTGTGTCAGCTCATATGGACTGATATAAAAATCGCTTACCGTTACGGTATGCAGCGTTTCATCATCACTCCGCCATGCTTCATCGTCTGGACTTCCCATTTCAAATGTACCACCCGAAATCAGGATAAACCCGTCCTCTATATCTGTCCGCAGCGCAGGGCTTTCCGGCTGTGACTGTACCGTTTCTTCCTGTGAAGGATTCCGGCTTTCCGCATTTTCTTCCTGTGAAAGAGAGCCGTCACCCCATGCATTTCCCGGCTTGCTTCCGCCATGATTCAGGGAAAAAATCACAACGGCGATCAAAACAACCGGAATACAAAATGCCAGAACCTTTGCAATCCTTTTTCCCATTTCACCACACCTCCATTTTTGTAAGACTGCACCGAAATAATGTCCTGCCATGATAAACATACCGATCATGGCAGCCACTTCCAAATAAAACACAAACATAGATTTCGTTTCATCAAAAAAGACAAAATGTGTCCGCATAAAAAGATAGTCCGTCATTTTCTGCTGCACAAATCCATACATACCAAAAAGAACGATGCCAAAAGCAGCTCCGCGCAGCAGCCAGAGAAAAATATCCCCTGATTTTATCACTGGCAGTTTCTTTTTACACATACCCAGAATCAGTTTCCAATGCATCCCGGTATGCAGGGACATCAATATAAGTCCCCAATAGGAAGCGAACAGATGTAACGTGCGGGCAATCCTCATCCCTCCCGAAAAGGGCAGCCACACAAAAACATATCCGCTCATCCGGATGCCGCTGAATGCCAGGGCCACAAAATCAAAAAGCAATAAGAGATTAAGGGCTGTCCCCGCACACCGCAGCGGGGAATACGTTCCCTTAAACAGATTCCGCATCCAGCCAAGGTTGAGGATATGGTGCATAAGAAACAGCAGCACCATACAAACCCCAAGCCATTCATGCGTCTGTTGTCCTGTCAGTATCTCTGACAGGAGGACAGGCAGCATAAAAAGCATTGCCACATCAACGATTCTCTTTATGATTTGTTTCTGCTTCACTTTGCCTCCACATCCAATCCAAGCCCATTGATCCAGTCCACCATGTCCTCACGGGAAGATGAACTGCTTAAACGCTCACCGTCCAGCCATGTAGCGTCACCCGTACTTAAGCTCTGCATATTTTTCCCACTGGAGCCGATTCCGCTGCCGCCGGATGTACAAAAGGGGATCACTGTTTTTCCGGAGAAATCGTAGGCTTCCACAAAGGTATCCATAATACGGGGTTCCTCTCCCCACCAAATCGGGAAAGCAAGGAATACGATCTCATACTGATCCATATTTTCCACACTGCCCGAAATCGCAGGCCGGACATTTTTGTCATCCTGCTCTACCGTTGCCCTTGTATTACGGTCATTATAATTCAGATCATCCTCTGTATACGGCTCTTCCGGCACGATCTCATACAGATCTGCTCCCATGGCATCTGCAGCATACTCAGCCAATGTCTTTGTTGTCCCTGTTGCGGAGAAATAAGCCACCAGCACCCTGCTGTTTTCTTCTTCCGTCTCATTCTCTGTATCCATCGGTTCTGCCACATCAGCATCCTGCTCCCCGATCTGCTCCGTTTCCCCGGTACCCAGACTTTCATCCGTTTCCTCCTGCTGTAAAACGGTAGTTTCCGGTACATCAGCCGTTCCATCTGTTACCTGATCCCCACTGGAAGAACCACAGGCCGTAAGACAGACCAGCATTGCCGCCATACATACAAGTCCAATTATTTTGTTTGATTTTTTCATGATACAAAACCTCCTGAAATTATATTTTTTATAGGATTAAATTTACCAGTATCCCGGCAAGCAGGGAAAAAAGCATGACAAAAACGATATAAAAGATAAAATGCTTCATGCCAAGGACAATCTTCACCGCACCAAGATTTGTGATCTTTGTTGCTGGGCCGGTAATCATAAATGCCGCTACGCTTCCCATACTCATCCCATCCGAAAGCCACTGCCCAAGAAGAGGAATCGTTCCCCCTCCGCAGGCATAAAGCGGAACACCTATCGTTGCCGCCATTAGCACGCCAAAGCCTTCATTGTTTTTTCCGAAAAATTCCGCAAAAGTATCCGCTGGAATAATGCTGACAACAGCACTCCCAGCAGGAACATTGGCCCGGTTGCCTTCACATTCCGTCCGAAATTCTTTAACAGACGCATCGCTGGGTTCGGGTCAGTATCCCGGCTATGGGGCGCGGCAAATCCGGAGAAATTGAAGAACGGCTTTCCTCTGAAACAGAAGAACACCAAAAACCCCGCTGCCACACCGCACAGAAAGCAGGATACCAGACGTATGATAAGCGCCGTCCCTCCAAGCGCCGCGCTGTAGATCATAAGCTGCGGATTCAAGAGAATAGAAGCCATCATAAACGCAGCCAGCCAGTCATCCCGCATCCCTTTTTCTGAAAAAGAAGCGGCAATGGGAATCGTCCCATACATACATAAAGGAGAAAGGATTCCCAATATACAGGCAGGAATAATGCCGAACAGACCCAGCTTTTTATCCCGCATACCGTCAAACAGTTTATGTATTTTATCCTTCGCAAAAACGGATATGACGGACCCGATCATCATTCCAAATATCCAGTATCTGAAAATCTGTTCAAACTGGATACTGAAATAGTACCAGATATAAACAAATTCCCGATGCAGCATCTCCAACATATCCTGCCGCCTTTCCTCTATTCATCAATAGAAACCAATTGATACGCCCTGCTGCCAAGCCCGATTTTTTCCGCCTGCTCTAGCGTATGAAGCCCGTTTCTCGATTCGATCCGATTTACCAAAGAAGCTCCTTCCTCAGCGTTATATACAAGATCAATACAAGCCTGATCCACTGCCACCGGGTCAAAAGAAGCCAGAATCCCTATGTCATGCATATCCGGCTCTGCAGGGCTTCCGTCACAGTCACAGTCTACAGAAAGCCGGTTCATGACATTTATATACAGAATATTTCCGTCCAGATAGTCTGTCACCGATTTTCCGGCTTCCGCCATGGATTCCAAAAAAGAATCCTGATCCGCACTCCACATACTGCCGCCCTTTCCACCTGTATGGATATGGCTTTTTCCTTCTGATGATGCAATGCCTATGGAGATATTCTTGATCGCACCGCCATAGCCAGCCATGGCATGGCCCTTGAAATGTGAGAGAACCACATAATAATCATAATCGACAAAATGCTCCCCCACATAGTTCTCTGTCAGATTATCGCCCCCGGAGACTTCCAGCGTCATGGAACCATTGGAATCCTGGATGTCCACATCTGCGATTGCCGTATATCCATGGTCTTCTGCTAATTGGTAGTGCATCGCCGTATTCGCGCGCTGGCCGCCGTAGGCCGTATTGCATTCCACAATGGTGGCATCCAGCTTTTGCACCAAATCCCCAATCAGTTCCGGACGCAGATAATTGCTCCCATTTTCTCCCGTGGAAAGTTTCACCGCAATTTTCCCATCCGGTTCGGCTCCTAATGCCTCATAGACTGCCATCAGCCCCTCTGGGCTTATATCCGTGGTCATATACACGACAGGAGATCCATCCTCCTCGCCAATATTGGTATTTTCCACCTCAGACGGCATTTCTTCGCTTCCTTCTGTATCATCTGCGGTCTGCTCCGCCTGCTCTACTGTATCATCTTCGATCTGCTCCGTCTGCCCTAAAGAAACGGGATTCTCTGTCCTGTCCGCGCTTTGTCCACAGCCAGCTATGGAAAACAGCAAAAGCAGCGAGAGGAAAATAGAAATCCATTTTTTCATCATATCTCTCCCACCGTTTCCTCTTTCCACACATCCTTTGCCAGCCGGAATACTGCCCAGCCCTTGGGCCACCCCACATAGAAAGCGGCATGGGTAATAATCGCCGCAGCCTCCGCCCTCGTCACGCCGTGCGCTTTTGCATTTTCCAGATGATAGACCAGCGAGGAATCCGTAATACCGGAAGACATAAGCGCAACCATCGTTATGATACAGCGGGTTTTCAGGTCAATATCCTGATTGTTCCAGTTTTCCCCGAATAAAATATCATCATTATAATGTGCAAAATCCGGTGCAAATTCGCCAAGGTCTTTTCTACCAGCTGTCTGAACAATTTTCTCCATTTTCTTATCCTCCTGAATTGATATGATTACACAACATTTCCTGCTTTTTGCTTGCCGTTCTGTGCCATAACGCCTGTAAGGGCATGGGGAACATACAGTTCTTCCAGATAACTGATCTCATCTTCTGTCAATTCCAGATCCACTGCCTTCACCGCTCCATCCACATGGGAAAACTTCGTTGCCCCCACCACAGGAGCGATTACTTTCCCAAGGAGCCATGCAAGGGAAACCTCCGTCATGGAAACGCCACGTTTTTCTGCAATTTCTTCCACGCGCTCAATGACTTTTCTATCTGCCTCCGCTGTTGCGTCATATTTGAACCGTGCATAAGCATCCTGCTCCAGACGCTTTGAAGTTTCTCCCGGATGGCGGGACAGCCTGCCGCTTGCCAGTGCGCTGTATGGCGTCATGGCAATATTTTCTGAATAGCAGAAAGGCGCCATTTCCCGTTCCTCCTCACGGGCGATCAGGTTATAATGCCCTTGAATGGACACAAATTCCGGGAAACCCTGTGACCTTGCATAATAGTTCGCTTTGGCAAGCTGCCATGCAAAACAGTTGGATATGCCGATATACCGGGCCTTTCCCGCCTTTACGACATTATGGAGCCCTTCCATGATCTCCTCCATCGGGGTATGGTAATCCCACATATGGTAAATGTATAAGTCAACAAAATCCATGCCGAGGTTTTCAAGGCTCTTATTGATGTAATCTTCAATGTGCTGCTGTCCGCTGACACCGGAATCAATCTCATCCTGCGTGCGCGGGGTAAATTTTGTAGCGATCACATATTCATCACGCTTTGCAAAATCCCGGAGCGCCTTTCCCACAAACTGCTCACTGGTCCCATTCTGATAGGCAATGGCCGTATCATAAAAATTGATGCCAAGCTCCAGACCATGCCGGATGATCTCCCTCGTCTGACTTTCATCCACTGTCCAGCTATGCTGACCGGTGGCCGCATTACCAAACCCCATACATCCCATACAGATGCGGGATACTTTCAAATCTGATCTTCCTAAATTTGTATACTTCATCTCTGCTCCTGTCTGCCTGCTTTATCAGGCAATCAAATCTATATTTCCTGCTCCCAACTGCTTATTCCATGATTTCCAGCATACCCTGAAAGTCTTCTGTCTGACCGGCTAATATCTCCAGACCGCTTTCTACCTGTCCCAATGGCACAAGTTCATCAGAGTGCCTGAAATCTCCATAAAAGATTGTAAAATTCCCCCACGGCCTGTAAATCACCATATCTCCCGTCACCGGATCATATCCCGGCGTTTCCTCACCAAGAGAAAAAGGTTCTTCCGGCCGTTCTACCGGTTTTTCAATTCCCGACAGGTCAAAAAAGTTCAAATCCTCCAACGGCAGCCTTTCTAAAAATGCATCCACCGCCGTATTCTCATATAAACGGATGATCACTTCCTGCTCTCCTATGGTGAGCCTCAGTCTGGTATCGCCAAATTCCGGTGAACTGCCATCCGGATAGGTTCCCGCTGTCATTCCATCGCTCCCGCTTTCTGCCGCCTCAGCATCTGTTCCCGGTTCGTCTGCATCACTGTCTTCTGCACTCACAGTTTCCTCAGTGGAATTTCCAGCCACATCTGCGAGTACATCTGACGGTTCATTTGTATCTGCATTTCCACATCCTGATAACATTGTCGTAACAATGCATATACCTGCCAAAAATATTGCCATACATTTTTTCTTTCTCATGCTCTTATCATCTCCTTCTTACATATATCATGGCTCAATCCCAAGGCTGTCTACCCATTCCAAAACCCGTGCCTGACTGTCTTTGACATCCCTCATTCCAAGGGAAAGCCCTTCTTTGACCACTACCGCTTCCGGCTCCATATCAGCTATGGAAGAAATGGTATTTGCCAGCCCGCTCCCGGCACTGGTGGCAAAAGGTATAATTGTCTTTCCCTGAAAGTCATATTCTTCCAAAAAGCTGTACAGTGCCATGGGCATATCCTGATACCAGTTCGGATAACCGAGATAGATTACCGAATACTGATCTATATTTTCTATGTGCGTTGCCAGTTCCGGGCGGTATTGTCCCCTATGTTCTTCCCCACCCTGTTCAATCAGCGTATCATAATCTACCGGATACTTTTCAACCGTCTCGATGGAAAAAAGATCGGCTCCTGTATACTCTGCAATCCATCCGGCTACAGTCTCCATATTTCCCTTTACGCCTGCATCTGTCACAGTGATGCTGGCTGAAGAAATAGCGTCCATATCCGCATTTTCAAAATTATCCTCGATTGCCCCGTAAGGGCCGCCGCCCTGCACCACCACATCCAGATCATCTCCTGATTCCGTATTTGGAAGCCTTGTAAAATATGCGACTAAAATTTTTCCGGTATTTTCCCTTTCCGTTATGGGGGCGTCCTCTGAATCCTCATTTTCCGTACTGTCTGTCAGCTCCGCCGTTATTTCCTGCCTGCCTTCATCCGCCGTAGATACCTGCTCTGGCGCGCCGCCAGTTCCACAGGCACTAAGGACAAAGAACATTGCTGCTGCCAGACAGCCAATCCATTTCCTTTTCAATCTGCCTGCCTCCTTGCTTCTTTTATGCCAGTGACTTTCCAAGCATATACGCTTCCATCATGTACCGGCTGTTCCCTGTCATAGAGGGCGTCCCGCAGCCCCTTCCCAGAACCATGCCCTGATCGGTAAAATTCAGGTATTTTACCAGTGTATGGTAATGGGCCTCCAGTGCATCAAATATCCAGCCGTCACTGTTCCATGCCGCTGAAATCAGGGCTGACCGCATTTTCTTCCTCTGAATGCTTCCATTCATGGCACAAAATCTGTCAACCAGAATCTTTAGCTGAGCAGACATCCCATAATAATAAAGCGGCGTGACAAATACCAGCATATCTGCTCCAAGGATTTCATCCCGTACATACTCCATGTCATCCTTCTGTACGCAGGGACCGTCATAACCGCATGAAATGCATCCGGTGCAGGGACTGATCCTACTGTGTGCAGCCGAGATTACCACCGTCTCATGCCCTGCCTCTTTTGCCCCTCTTGCAAATTCTCCTGCAAGCATGGCAGAAGAACCATTCCTATTGGGGCTGCCTTCCAGCATTATAATCTTCATCCTGTCCATTCCTCCAAACTGAATTTTTAATCCATCCGGCTTTCCCAAAACTGTATGGAATCTGCGCCGGACTTATCCGCAGCCGCTTCCAGCGCTGCAATTTCTTCCGCCGTGAGAACAATGTCCGCCATTTTGGCAGCTTCTTCCACCTGATATACCTTCGTCACACCCAGAATCGGAAGTACCCCTTTATTTACCGCATAGGCAGTCGCAATCTGCGCTGCTGAAACGCCGTGGGAATCGGCAACCCTTTTCAGTTCCTCTGTAATGACTTCAATCTGTGGCAGCATCGGATTGAAAACCTTCGCCCTTGCACTGCCTTCCGGGAAGGGATGTTGCGTATCATATCTGCCGGAAAGCGCCCCCTGTTCCAACGTCATATATCCATAAAATACAATGCCGTTCTGCTTACAGTAGTCAATGATCCCTGATTCCTCAGAAGAACGGTTCATCAGGCTGTAATGGTTCTGGACAGCAGAAACACGGTAGCCTGCCTCTTTCAATATGGCATCTGTGCAAGGTTGTGGTTCGATACGCCGACGCTCCTTACCCTGCCATCTTTAAGCAGGGGGATAAGCTGTTTTGTGTACTCCGGTGCGCCAACCGGATTATGAATCCAGTAAATGTCAAAGTATTCCATGCCCATGCGTTCCAGACTAGCCTCGCACATTTTTACCACGCTGTCATCATACATAGCTGCCATCTGGGGTGTAAACTTCGTAGACACGATCACATTTTCCCGTCCTGCATCGTTTACAAAGCCTCCGAGTATCTTCTCCGATTCCCCATTGCTGTATGCCGTCGCAGTATCCCAAAGGTTCATGCCTGTTTTCATTGCCGCATCAAAAATCGGGCGGAACTCGTCCCCTTCCATCGTATTTCCAAAATAACCGTCTGTATCGCCCCATGCCCATGCGCCCATTGCAATCTTAGGTAAATTCATAGAATAGATTCCTCCTCAAAATATTATTTTTATTCGTCAGGCAAAAGCCTCAGTAAACATTTCAGTGTGATCTCGTAGACCGACATATAGGCAAAGCCTACACCCGCTTCCTTCATTGCTTCCTTCTGCTTCTCTGTTACAGATGTATAGGGATAGATCCCATAAATAAATGGGAAAAACTGATAAACAAAGGTCTGGCGTCCTTCCGCGTTCAGGACCGGAAAAAACTTGGAGACAAGCTCCGCAAACGTCTTTAACGATTTCCCATAAACCTGCTTAAATTCCACAAGCCTTTCCATCCTGCTGTTTTCTTCCATGTCATACATGTTCATGGACATGACCTTAAGAAGCTGCTGACGATGCTCCAGGCTCATGGCAATCTTTTCCGCGAAAGCAGTCCGGCTCAGTTTTTCATTGCTCTCCATGATCATCTGCAGTTCCTCAATCCACAGCTCATACTCTTTCTTGAGCAGGGCAAGAAAAATCTCCTCTTTCGTATGGAAATAATTGTAGATGGAAGTCCTCGTAAAAGAAGTTACCTTCCCGATCTCCTTTAAGGTAATCTCCTTAAAACTCATTGTCCGATATAACTGCTCGCAGGCGGCAATGATCTCATCTTTTCTGGCCTGTGTCAGCTCCGGTGATCCTTTCGGCATTTTATTTTTCTCCCTCTTTTCTCTCTTTTGCATAGGATAAGCATGGTGCGATCACTTCTCCCGTTTTCAGATACTCATAGGTCGGAAATTCAAACAGCACAGGCTTTAATGTCCGGTAGTTGATCTTTCCGTCCTCATTCAGATACGCTTCCTCCACATAAGTATTATCAATCGTACAGATAAAACTTTCAAAATTCGGCGTATTATATACATCCACAACATTGCATTCCATTGTCAGCGGCGATTTTTCAATGATCGGAGTTCCCAATTCCCCAAGCTCATATTGAAACAGTCCTGACTTATCAGCTTTTGCGCCGCTGACTGCTCCGCTGTAATCTGCCTCCGGCAAAAAGTCTTCATTCACAATATTGATGGACAGCTTCTGATTTTCCTTAATGCAGTGGTTGATAAAGTGCGGAGCTGCAAGGCTTATAAGCACATGGTCATGCCCGATAATACCAATGTGGGCAACCAGCGTCCATGTTGGCTTTTCTCCATCCATTGCTCCAATCACGGTTACGGGAGTAGGATATAAGGCTAATTGAGAGCCAATGTTCTTTTTCATATCTGTATGCTCCTTTTCTTTTATTCTGACACCATGTCAGTAATTGTATTATAATTCCTTTCTGACACGGTGTCAATATATTTTTTGAGAAAATTTTGTGAATAAGTTGTGTTTATTGATCTAGTTGTTAACATTACAGCATTCCAAACTAAACTTTCATTATAAATTTGGATACCAACGAAGCAAATTACCATGCCCTTCTGTTTCTAAAATTTCAACTGCATATTTCAGCCATTCGTCGGGTGTTGGCATTTCTCCGACACATGGAATCTTCCTCCACTGCGCCCTTTTCTCCAAATCCGGATTGTTCCATCCCTCCTCAATACGAGCCGAAATAATTGCCCGCATCTCTTCTACAGTAATATTTCTTTCATGCGCTAACCGCTCAAATAAATGTTCTTCCATAGTTGCTACCTCCTGCTGAATAGCCTTCCCCTTCATTTACCATACTATCACTGTATATGTCCGTTTTGGGAAATGTCATATCTACCAATCGTGACTATTATACCACCCTTTGGGGGATTAGAATAGATACAGATAGGTAGGTGATGGTATGGATGCACAGAAACACATAAAGCAATTGATGGAAGAACGTGGCTGGACGGATTATCGTCTGGCAAAGGAATCCGGTCTTTCCCATTCCACGGTCACAAATATGTTCAATCGGAATAACGCACCTACACTGCCAACATTAGAGGCAGTATGTCGGGCGTTCGGCATCACTTTGGCGCAGTTCTTTTCCGAAGATGAAGAATCGCCACTGACCGAGGAACAACAAAAACTTTTTTCAAGATGGAGTACACTGACGGATAAGCAAAAACGTCTTCTCCTTGAATTGATGGGAACAATGTAAAAAGCACATTAACCTGCAAAGGTAATGTGCTTTTTACATTATTCTTATTAAAATGAACCTGGCTTGGTTCTCAATGGCATAGGGCAAATTCCTATCGTTAAAATTTGCACCCAAACTCATGCTTGGGTGCATTGTATCAAATTGTGGTACGCAAGCCAAATCGGATAGCCAACGAAAACCGTATCATACTGGTCGAGATTTTCAATGTGATTCAGAAGTTCAGGCAAAACGCCATTTTCCTGTTCATCTAAAGCTCGGTCCGCAACTGCATTGAAATCTTCTCCATAGCTTACAGCAGGCTGAATCTCAAACATATCTGCTCCCGTATTTTTCTGAATGATTTTCGCCATATACTCTACAGAGCCGTAAAGTTCGTCATCCACTATTACACGGCTTGCACTTGTATTAGCGTCCGTACCGTCCGACAGAGGATAAGACAAGTAAGCAATCAATGTTTTATTGGCAATTGTCTGTTTTGTCAGATCAAGCCCCCTTGCCCATTCCTTTACATCTTCTTTGGAAGAATGGCTTGTAAACCGTATTCCCTCAAGCCAGTTTCCCGTGCCGGCCATTGCCGCAAGCTTCGTTCCGCTTTCTCCTAAAGGAGAACCCATAGACGTACAGAACGGAATCACATTCTTGCCAGTGAAGTCATTTTCTGTGACAAAATTATCAATTACCCATGCAGCTTCCTGCCACCATATCGGATAACCAATAAATACATTGTCATATGACTCAAAATTATCCGGAATCATTTGTACTAATTCTACGTGTCTGTTATCAGGATCATTATGTTCCTTTACTACACGGCTGTTGGAATCAGTCCAGTTCAGATCTGCGTCCGTGTATTCATTTACAGGTGTGATCACAAACACATCTGCGTTAATTTCTTCTGCAATGAAATTGGCAATTCTTTCTGTCGTACCGCTTGCCGAGTAATAAGCAACAAGATTTTTGGCTGTTTTCTCCGGTTCTTTGTGATAACCCAAATTTGCGATCCACTCTGCTATCGTATCTCTTGATGTGGAAACGCTTCCTCTTGAAAGACTCAGCCCCTCTGTACTTACTTCCGCATTTGGTTCAAGTTGTGCAATTGACTGTACAGTCTGAGAAAATCCGCTTCCGCCGTGACTATTGAATGGGATTATAGTCTTTCCTGACAGATCATACTCATCAAAGAAAGAATACAGCGCCATCGGCATATCCCCCCACCAGTTGGGATAACCTGCAAATATTGTATCATATTGGTCAATGTTGTCAATATGAGATGCAAGTTCTGGACGGAAACCCGATTCCTTTTCCTGTGATGCCTGATTTGTAACATCACGATACTCTGTGGGATATTCTTGCACTGTCTGAATCTCAAATAAGTCTGCGCCGGTTTCTTCTTGAATAACTTTCGCCATATACTCTGTTGTACCGTAAGGATCTCCATCTACAATTACACGGCTTGCACTGGCTGATGCGTCCGTATCGTCCGGCAAGACTAAAGAATAGTATACAACAAGCGTTTTTTCACCGCTTTGATTCTGTACATATTCTTTCCTCATCAAAGCAAGATCAAACGCACTCCACACTCCATCACCGTTTAAATCATAATTTTCATTGCTTAAATTTCCTGCTTCTTTCTTAAGCAGGAAATCCTGCAAATTTCTGGTGTCTTCTATTGTATAGTTGCTTTTTCCCGATTTAGTGTCTGCACTGGTAGAAATAAAGCCCGTCATAGACAGACCTAAAGCTGCTGTAACGATACCTGCCAATAATCTTTTTACTTTCATACTGAAACAGACCTCCTTTTTTTACTTATTATTTTTAAAACAACCATCATATAGTATCCGATTATTGCAAACATTCCCATAACAGTCAGATAATCCACAATAAAGGCAACTAGCGGTTCTTCCATATCAAAGAATACATACTCTATCTTATTCAGCATATATGAACTGATTTCACGTTTTCTGAAAGCATAAACCATTAATATTAGAATAGCTTGCAGAGGCAGCAGCTATAAATACTGCTAATGAAACTATTTTCTTTTTTCTCACGATACTCCCCTCGTTTTACTTCCTCCAAACACATCCGACATAGGCACTTTATCCAGAGCAGCGTCAAGCGCAAGAACTTCTTGTTCTGATAGTCGTATATCGGATGCACCTGCATTTTCATATAAACGTTCCAACTTGCGAGTGCCAGGAATCGGAATAATATATGGCTTTTTGCAAATCATCCATGCAAGAGAGATTTGTGCCGGAGTTGCATTTTTTTCTGCTGCTGTCTTTCTGAGCAGATCAAGCAATTCCTGATTTTTCTTTATTGCGTCGGACTGAAACTGCGGCATAGAATTTCGATAATCCGTACCCTTTTCAAATCTGGAAGTCTCATCATATTTTGCAGTCAGGAATCCGTTTGCCATGGGTGAAAATGCAATGAAAGAAATTCCAAGTTCTTCGAGAGTCGGAAACAGTGATTCATAGTCCCGGCACATCATGGAATAGCGATTTTCTACCGCCGTAACAGGACATACATAGTGCGCTCGTCTGAGATATTCTTCACCTGTTTCAGAAATGCCCCATCTTTTAATTTTGCCCTCTTTTATCAGTTCTGACATCACTCCTGCGACATCCTCGGGTGGAATATTCGGGTCAATGCGATGCTGATAATACAAGTCGATACATTCAATTCCAAGCCGCTTCAAAGAGCCTTCTACTGATTTTCTTATTGATTCAGGACGTGCATCTGCTATCAAAGGATACGGATATGTACCGCACTCCTTATTAAAACGGATTCCAAATTTTGTTGCAATAACAACTTTGTCCTTATATGAACGAAGCGCTTCCCCGACGGCCTCCTCATTGATATGTGAGTCATCTGACGTGCCGTATACCTCGGCTGTATCGAAAAAGGTATATCCCAAGTCAACCGCCCGGTGCAGCAGGCGAATTGCCTCGTTCTTTTCTGTCGGCGCGCCATAAGCATGGGACAAACCCATACATCCCATTCCTACAGCAGAAACTGTAAAGTCTTTTCCTAAATTACGTTTTTCCATAATTTTGCCCCCTTACATTTTCATTATAACAAAATCGAGACCTCTTGGGAAGTCTCGATTTGTTAATCAGTATTAACCTTTAGATTTACACTTAGCAAATAGATTATCAATTATATTTACTGCTATTTTTCCGGCTTCAATTCACCGTAAAAATAAGAAGCTGTTGCACCTCCGTCAATCAAAAATGTTGAACCGGTAATAAAAGCACCTTTATCGCTCATAAGTAACTCTGCAACATTTGCAACCTCATCGGCCGTTCCAGGGCGTCCTGCCGGACATTTTGCAAACATATTTTTATAAAAGTCGCCTCGAATCCCATTTAATTCATCAATTGCAAGCGGAGTGACAATAATTCCTGGTGCGATGGCATTCAGACGAGCTCCATGTTTTCCCCATTCTACTGACTGTGCCATAACACGTTTTTCATTACATCTCTTTGCCAATTGATAGGCATGAAGCGTATCCTTAATGTTTTCGGGATTTAAAATTTCCAGATCAAGCAACTCCTCAGCAGGAGTGAGAGCCAAAAGTTCATCTTCTTCAACTGTCAAAGCCGGCATACGAAATCCTGATTGACTTGATATTACTACACCCGTTCCACCGGATTCTATCACCTTACCAACTTCATCTAACAAAACAGCTGTTCCGTAAAGATCCACTTTAAGAATTGTTTCAACAGATGCCTGACTTGGCGAAACGCCTGCCGCATTGACAAGCATAGTTATCGAACCATGTTTTTTACCCTCAGTAATCATATCCAGAATTGATTGACGGGATGATAAATCCATTTGTATCGGAAAGGTATCAAAACCGGCATTATTCATTATCTCTGAAATTGTTTTGGCATTTTCAATGCTCTTATCACCAACGATTATTGTTTTACCATAACCAACACGTCTGGCAATTGCCATACCGATCTGACCCGCTCCAACCAATAACATAACATCTTTCATAAAAATACTCCTTTTCAAAGATTTATTTTACTCATTACATCATATCATTTAGAGTAAACTCTAAGTCAAGTCAGTTGGCAGATTTTCTGCTTATTCAACAAAACGATCTGCATCTTTCTTCTTATAATTAGATGTATTGCCGGTTAAGTAACAGATTTACACTCAGGTAAAGCAGCCACCTGTCTGACAGCTTCCAAAAATCTCTTTACCGTAGATGAAGGTTTCGGTGAATGCAGAAGTCCGAATGGGACACAATAATCCCAATCTACAGGCAAAACCTTTAGTAAAGGATGTACATTTGCCCAGTTATCGATACAGATCATCATATTGTCACTGTTCTCACACTGATTGAAAGCATTTAGTGTAAACATATCAAAATCCACAATGTTTATCTGAGAATGATTTTGCAGCAAATCATCACGCATCATATCAAGACATTTGTTCCAGCCTCTTTTAATTAACATGAAATTGTGATCATAAAGATCATTTACTAACAGTCTGGATTTGTTTGAAAGCTCATTATAAATAGATACCGCACATCGTATAGGTTCATACGAAAGCAGCAATCCAGCACATTTTCTGGATTTCAAAAAATCCTCATCAAAAAGACCTGCTACAATATCAATGTTCTTTCCAAGATTTTTAAGAATCTCTATTGAATTTTCCGGGGTATTTTCAAATGGAATAAGTTTAAATTTAATATCAGGACAAATCTCATGAATATTTGACCACATATCCATTAAAAACTGACCTGGAGTCATTGGTGAAGTTCCGATCCTGATCACCGACTCCTCTTTTTGCATAGCATTTCTTGCTCGATTCACGGATTCGTGGCAATACTGAATGATATATTTTGCATCATGATACAATGATTTTCCTGCCTCTGTCAAAATCAATCCTCTGTGAGTACGAATAAACAATTGCAAGTTCAAGGATGACTCCAGTAGATTCACCTGTTTTATCACCGCAGGCGGTGATATATACAACTCCTCTGACGCCTTGTTAAAGCTTCCGCAGTCAGCTACTTTTAAAAATGTTACCAATTGGGGATTATACATAATGGCACCGCCTTTCAAGTTATCGACAGTGCCATTATATCATAAATATGCAATTTTTTCAAGTATTAACTGAAAGGTTTCAGCCGATTTTTACAATCACCGTATGCAAACGTGGATTTATCTCCGACTACACTATAAAAAATTTAGAACGTTTTCTGTTGCTTACCAATTTTTCTTTTCCTTAGAACTGTCATGCTGATGCTTACGTTCTTCCACCATTTTGGCAAACCACTCGACCATGTTAGGATCATAATGAGAGAAGAAAGAGCTTGTCTGCGTATCCAGTGCAGCGATTGCTGCCATATCTTCCTCGGTCAATGCAAAATCAAATACGTTGAAATTCTGCTCCATACGCTCAATATGCGTGGACTTCGGTAAAACGACTACACCACGCTGTATATTCCAGCGAAGCATTACCTGTGCAGATGTTTTGCCATATTTTTCGCCGATTGCCGTAAGAACAGGATTTTCAAACAAGCCTCCCCTGCCCTCGCCGAATGGCGCCCATGCTTCGATTTGTACTTCATATTTATCCATCCACTTTTTTGCTTCGGTCTGCTGGTTGAGTACGTGTGTTTCCACCTGATTCACCATAGGCACGATATTGGCGAAATTCGCAATATCGACAAGCCTGTCTGGATAGAAATTGGATACGCCGATCGCTTTTAAAACGCTCTCGTTATAAAGTTCCTCCAATGCACGGTATGTGCCGTAGTAGTCACTGAAAGGCTGATGAAGCAGCATAAGGTCAATATATTCCGTCTGTAATTTCCGCATGGATTCATAGACGGACTTTTTGGTTTCCTCATAGCCATAATGCTCCACCCAGACTTTGGTTGTCAAGAAAATTTCCTCTCTCGGAATTCCTGACTTCATAATTGCATTGCCGACTTCTTCCTCATTGAAGTAGCTTTGTGCTGTATCGATCAGACGATAACCTATTTTCAATGCGTCAAGAACGCATCTTTCGCATTCTTCTTTTGTCACCTGATAAACGCCGTATCCGAGTATCGGTATTTTCAGTCCGTTGTTCAGCTGTACATATTCCATAATTGATAGCCTCCTGATTGAATTTATGATTTTATTATATACTAATTTTATAAATTTGTGAAGTTTCGATTAGTTAATCAGTAATAAACTGAAGGTTTACAGTCAGTAACCAATTTGAACTTCCTTTTTTATATAAAATATGATATACTATCATTGTACCTCTCTGAGCGTGTTCGCATACTTTCTGAACATGGCTTATTTATGTGAACACGCTTTTTATCTTGAAAGGAGAAATATTATGAGTAAAAAGATTTTGATTTTATCAGGAAGTCCTCGAAAAGGAGGCAATTCCGATCTGCTTTGTGATGAATTCATGCGTGGAGCAATTGAGAGTGGAAATGAAGTTGAAAAAATTCGTGTTGCTGAAAAGAAAATCGGTTTCTGCCGTGCCTGTTACTACTGCAGACAGAGCAACGGCATTTGTGCTATCAAAGATGATATGGCAGATGTGCTTCAGAAGATGATCGACGCTGATGTTATTGTTCTTGCAAGTCCCGTTTACTTTTATTCAATCGATGCTCAACTGAAAGCTCTTATCGATCGTACTGTTGCTCGCTGGCTGGAAGTTCATGACAAGGAATTCTATTACATCGCCACTATGGCTGATGAAGAAAATGCATCGGCTGAAACGACCATTGCATGCTTTAGAGGTTACGCTGACTGTGTTGAGGGAGCTAAGGAAATGGGAGTCATTTATGGCAGCGGAGTTTACGAAAAGGGTAAAGTCATCGGAACTCCTGCTATGACTCAAGCATATGAAATGGGAAAGTCGGTGAAATAAAATGAAAGTATTAATGATAAACGGAAGTCCTCGTGTACATGGAAACACATACATTGCCCTGCACGAAATGGAAAAGGTCTTCACCGATTCAGGAATCGAAACTGAAATTCTCCATGTTGGCAATAAAAATATCCGTGGCTGCATTGCCTGTGCTTCATGTACGCAGACAGGAAAATGTGTGTTTGATGATATTGTAAATGAAACAGCTAAAAAATTTGAGGAATGTGACGGACTTGTTGTCGGAAGTCCTGTTTACTATGCTTCCGCAAATGCTACGCTGATTGCTTTTTTGACAAGATTATTTTACAGTACACATTTTGACAAAAACTATGAAAGTTTGCGCAGCCGTTGCTGCTGCAAGGCGTGGCGGATTATCTTCAACATTTGACGAGTTGAACAAGTTTTTTACAATTTCAGGAATGCCTGTTGCTTCCGGTCAGTACTGGAACAGCATACATGGCCGAGAAGCAGGTGAAGCTGAACAGGATATGGAGGGCTTGCAGGGCATGAGAACGCTGGCAAACAATATGACATTCCTGATGAAAAGTATTGCACTTGGCAAAGAAACTTATGGACTTCCGGAAAAAGAACCTTTCCAGCATACGAATTTTATTCGTTAAATACAATTTAGGAGGGAGCTCAGTGAAGAAATTTCCCATTCTATTGTTTGCAGGTTTAACTATGACTACATCTGCCTGTGGTGATTTTGCTGAAACGCCAATAAGTACAAGTAATTCTGAAAGGGCTTCAATCGCAGCGGCTTCTGTCACAGAAGAACAAAGAGTGGATACAAATACAACAGTCGGAAAGGTTATCGCAAATCCTGCTTTTGAAAACTTCGGGAAGCTTTTATTCCCTGTTGACCGCATTATCACAGACGATATGACGCTTGCGGAAATCAGTACAAGCCGTGTATATACATGGTATAACTTATATTCAGCCCGAAAAAACAGTTGAGATAATCAACACGCTTGCAGAAAGCACTGAAAGCGGACAACAAATTTTCTATCCAATTTTTAGCAAGGCAGAAATGAATGCCGATCCGTCCAAGCGTGATACGGGATTGTTCTTCTTTAAAGGTGAACCAGGATCTAAATTCAGTATCATGAATGCAGGCGGTGGATTTGCTTATGTCGGTCCAATGCAGACAATCTTTATGCTTTAACGCAACACCGTAATATTCAGCGGGTAAGTGCAGTCATTATGCAGTATACAGGATATAGTACTTCATATCAAACAGACGCTATGACATATGCCTGCGTTGGTACAAGCGACGGTATTGCAAACTATCGCACTATGCAGAATCGTTGCGAAATTCTGGAGAGTTATGGTATTCCTACTGAATTTCACGCCTATAAGGGATTACCCCACGGTTTCGGAATTGGAACAGGCACAAATGCAGAAAGCTGGATTTATGATGCCGTTCGTTTTTGGGAAGAACAGATGCCGTACAATAATATTCCGGAGCATCGTCAGCTTGCAAACTTGCAGTATTTTCTGCTTGCCCGTACAACCAATTCTCATGGAAATGATTATGACTTAGACGATAATGGAACCTGGAATGTTTTTGATCTATGTCTTATGAGACGACGTTATTTTACACAAGGCAGTGATATATTTTCAAATGCAAGCAGGAACGAACCTCCCCATATCCGCTTTGACAGCAATTTTACTCTTTTGGAAAATGGTATTTTACAATTTTTTTCTGCTTGTTACTGATTGAATGTTCTTTCAGATTTTACTGATTTCCGTTTTCAATCCCTTCGCCGGATTTTGGGTAATGTTTTACAATAAAATATTGTTTTAAGAAGATAAACATTTCCGAAATAAGAGAAAAAATGTTGTCTGCTGTAATTACGATGACTTTTACTTGATTTTAATTTATTTAAAATACACATAAATAATGTTCACATTTTGTTAAATTGGATATTTTTTCAGAATTGTTCAAATTATTCTTTACTTTTTGTTAATATTATGTTATGATATACTCAAAGGCGAAGATATTCAAATTGTGTTCACACTTTTCATTTTTTCATTTTCTCCATTAAAATCTCTTTACTTTTATGTAATAATGTGTTAAAATGTAAAGTGTGAAATTATTTTGAATCATTACGCCTTACGGCAGATTGGAGTTTTAATATGATTGACAAGATTAAATCTGAAAGCATGGATACTCTTTTTAAAGCTATTCTTACACTCGAAACACTTGATGACTGCTATAAATTTTTTGATGACCTCTGTACAAGTATCGAATTAAAATCATTTGCCCAGAGACTTCAGGTTGCTAAGCTTCTTGATGAACATAGAGTCTATAACAGCATAGTGACTGAAACAGGAGCAAGTACGGCTACGATAAGTAGAGTAAATCGTTCGCTTAAAGACGGAAACGACGGATATGAACTTGTTTTCAAGCGTCTTTCAGAAAAAGGCTCTGATTAATTCTATTTGTCCGAGAAAGGAATGTTTTAATTGAAGAATACAGGATTTCTTAAAAAAACAGCTGCCGGAATTTCAGCAGCCGCTATGGTAATGTATTGCGCTATTCCGGCTGTTTCAAACGCAGCAGTTATTAATCCTGCTAAGCCTAACAACTATGATAACTTCGCAGAAGCTCTTCAGCTTGCCCTTTGTTTTTATGATGCAAATAAGTGCGGCGATGAAGTTGCTGATGATGGTTATTATTCATGGCGAGGTAATTGTCATGTTAAAGATGCGGAGATTCCTCTTCAGCCAATGACTCCTATGCCGACTATCGGAAGTGGAAAGACTGATGAAGATAATGGTGACGGAAGCGGTACAGGCGAGTATAACGGCGAGGGTGACGGCGGAGCAAGCGCTGCCGAGGGACTTTATGTCGGAGTTAATATGTCGCAGGAATTTATAGACGAAAACCGAAAATATCTCGATCGGGATGGAAACGGAATTCTTGATCTTACAGGCGGATGGCACGATGCCGGAGATCACGTAAAATTCGGTTTGCCGGGAAGCTATTCTGCTTCAACTATCGGCTGGGGATATTATGAATTTCGTGACGCTTATGAAGAAACGGGACTACAGAATCACATCGAGGACGAACTTCGTTGGATAAACGATTATTTCATGAAAGCAACTTTTCTCGATGACGACGGAAATGTTGTTGCTTACTGTTATCAGGTCGGCGAAGGAAATAACGACCATAACTACTGGTGTCCGCCTGAACTTCAGGTTGACGGAACTTTTGTCGCTTCATCTTCATGCGGAGTAAATCGTCCGGCTTATTTTGCCACAACCGAAATGCCTGCCTCCGATCAGTGTGCCGGAGCTGCTGCTTCACTTGCAGTAAACTACCTCAATTTCAAAGACACAGATCCTGAATATGCTCAGAAAAATCTCGATTATGCCATTGCTCTTTACGATTTTGCAGTAGCAACTCATAAGGAAGAATGGGAACCGGGAACAACTCCTACAGCAACAAGCCTTGGCTACGATGGCGGTTTTTATACCTCCAGCTACGACTATGATGAGCTTGCATGGGCGGCTGTATGGCTTTATTACTGCACTGAAAATTACGATTATATAAATGATATTATCGCTGTTGATGAAACAACTACGAACGATAAGGGTGCGCATCCCTATGTTGGCTATCTGAAAAGAATTATGACAGATACCGGAAACTGCTGGCAGAATATCTGGGTTCACTGCTGGGATACTGTATGGGGCGGAGTTTTTGCCAAACTTGCTCCTGTTACAAATACTGCCCGTGATTGGTATATTTTCCGCTGGAATCTCGAATTCTGGTCGGGTGTAGATGCTGAAACGGCTGAAACCGCAAATTACTATGTTCCTACTACAACTCATAAATATTTCGGAATGGATGACCTTATCTGGAATCAGACTATCGATCCTAAGGACATTCCTGATCTTCCGGAACAGGGTTCAAACTTTATTGCTAAATCGCCGGAAGGATATGCTGTTGTTGCAGGATATGGAAGCGCACGCTATAATACTGCTGCCGGGCTCCAGGCAATGGTTTATACAAAAGAAACTGGCGACATGATCTTTGCTGAATGGGCAAAAGATCAGATGGAATATATTCTCGGTGATAATCCTATGGGATACGCTTACGAAGTAGGGTATGAGAATAATTTCGCTTCACAGGCTCATCACAGATCTTCTCACTGTTCTGCAACACAAAGCATGGAAGATCCTGTAACACAGGTTCATACTCTCTGGGGAGCATTGGTAGGAGGTCCTGATCTTAAAGATTTCCACATTGATTAAACGAAAGACTATATTTATAACGAAGTTACGGACGATTATAATGCCGGATTCTGCGGCGATCTTGCCGGTCTTTATCATTTCTACGGAGCAAGGGGCAAGGAACTTGAAGATAAGAATTACATCATTCCGGATTTTGATATGTCTGAAAATGCAGTTGGCTACGATCAGGTAGATGCAGACGGCAATCCGCTTCCGACAGGTCTCTTCATATCGGCAGGAAAGGCTCAGGAAACTGATGCCGGACTTCAGATAAAAATTGTTGTTCACAACCGAACGGTCAATCCTCCTAAATTTGAAAGTAATCTCAAAGCAAGATATTACTTTAATATTGACGAACAGATCGCAAAGGGCGAGGATATCAGCTTTATTGAAACAAGAATCGACTACGATCAGGAAAAAAGCTTCACGGACGGAAAGAATCAGGCGCTTATATCTGAACCTATAAAATATGATGAAAACGGCACTTATTACGTTGAGATTTCATGGCAGAACTGTAATTTTTATGGAAGCCGTGTATATCAGTTCGGACTGCTTAATAAAATGAATCCGGAAACTTACGATACTGTTTGGGATTCATCCAATGATTACAGCTACGACGATCTTATCAGCTTTGAAGATAATAATGATGCTGCTGCAATTACCAAAAAAATCACTCTTTATGCAGACGACAAACTTGTCTGGGGTGTTGAACCTGACGGAACTGAACCATCTCCTGTGCCAACAGAAAAAATTCTCTATGGCGATTCAAACTGCGATAAAAAAGTCGATATGTCTGATGCAGTTCTCATAATGCAGTCGCTTTCAAATCCCGACAAGTATGGTATCAATGGCTCTGATTCAAGCCATATTACAGATCAGGGAATGTTAAATGCCGATTGCTGCAAGCCAGGAGACGGCGTAACCAATGAGGATGCTCTTGCTATTCAGAAATTACGTCTCGAACTTATTGACTCGCTTCCTGCATAAAACTAAAATGACTGTTACACCAAGTGTAGCAGTCATTTTTTAAATCTGTTCTTATTCTATTATCATATGTAAAGGCATTCCGTTTTTCATAACCGGAAGAATTTCTCCCTGAATAAGCGGCATGAAATAATCAAGCGCAGCCGGAAGAACGTTATTCCCCTCTTCATTTATCCACTCACGAGGGAAAAGTTTTTCAGAATTTGCTGCTTTTGAAGCGTTAGCAGTTTCAATTCTGAAACGATAAGGCTTATCCGATTCCCTTACAAAGGTCATCATGCATCCGCTCTTTCCACTTATGGCTGCCTTAACTGCCGCAGAACCTATTGCCGCAGAAGACTCAATATCTTCTCTCGATGCAATATGCGAGCTGCATCTCTGCATTACGTTAAGTTCAATAGAACGTACTTTACATCCTATTTCAGCAGCAACAAGCTTTTCCAGGAATTTTCCTATTCCTGCAAGATATGAATGACCGAAAACGTCTTTTTGTCCGGATTGAAATTCTTCGGCAGCAAATTTTCCTTCAGCAGTTTTAACTCCCTCAGAAACAACTACGATAACCGCCTTATGTTTTTTCATTTCAGCTTTTACATCAGAAAGAAATTTTTCAATGCTGAATGTCATTTCCGGAAGATAAATAAGGTGCGGAGCATTTTCGCCGTTTGCCCTGATACAGCAGGAAGAAGCTGCAAGCCATCCGGCATGACGTCCCATAGCCTCGATAATGGTAACAGACGGAATACAGTAAACATTACTGTCACGGGTAATTTCCTGAACTGTTGAACAGACATACTTTGCAGCTGAACCAAATCCCGGGGAATGATCTGTTTCGCATAAATCGTTATCAATAGTTTTCGGAATACCTATAACTTTAATATCAGCTATTGAGTTTTCTTCAAGGTAAGAAGAATACTTTGCAACAGTATCCATCGAGTCATTTCCGCCGATATAGAAAAAAACACCGATATTGTTATTACGAAGAACATCTGTTATTTTTTTGTAAATTTCAGAGCTTTCATGATAATCCGGAAGCTTTCTTCTGCATGAACCAAGAACTGCGGACGGAGTTCTTAGAAGAAGCTGATATTTTTCGTCGTCAGTAATAACTTCTGAAAGATCGACCAATCTGTTTTCCAGAATACCTTCAATACCATTGAATGCGCCGTAAATTTTTTCAAATTTTCCTGATTTTTTTCCTGCGCTGAAAACACCGGCAAGTGAAGCGTTTATTGCGCAGGTAGGTCCGCCGGATTGTGCAACTGCTATATTCATAAATCACCTTTGGCTGAAATATTTCAGCCATTTTCCTCTCGTTATTTTGCCGTTTTGATCCAGAAATTTTCTTCCTGGATATTAAATCGACGATAATAATTTTATTATACCATAAACCAACTTTTTTTTCAATTGTTTTCAGGTACAAATTTCATAAAAACAAAATAATAATATTTGTCATTTCAGGCAAAATTTATAAGATGCTGCGAACTTCCTATATCAAAGAAAAATGTTTCAAAGCGTTAGCTATACCATTTTCCTCAATAGAAGTTGTTATGTAGGAAACATAGGGATAAATTTTTTCGGCATTTCCCATTGCAATACTGTTAGGAACAGCTTTGAGCATCGGAAGATCATTCATACTGTCACCGATTGCGTATGCATTTTCTATTGAAATATTCAGCCTTTTCAAAATAATATCAATTGCTGTGGCCTTAGAATAACCAAGCGGAACATTTTCATAAAATCCGTTTCCCCTGTCAATTATTGAGAAATAAGGACTTATTTCTCGGCAGAACATATCAAAGTCTGTTTCATCATTAATCCATGCTACAAACTTATCAAAGCAGAAATTTTCATCCTCTACTCGTCCGCTTACATCAATTCCGGAATCTACAAAAACATCCATGAAATATCTGAGACCGTCTGTCATTATAGCGTTATCATCGAAGAAATATCCATTTCTATGCTCATAAACAGGTGTAATTCGACATTTCCTCAGTATTTCTGAAATATTACGGCAGAATGACTGTTCAAGCGTACTTTCGAATATTACTTCTTCATTATACTCAATATATGTTCCACAGCCGCATATATATCCGTCAAACCCGATTTCTCGGATATTGTTGCTTATATTGAAACGAGTTCTGCCGGTGTTGATAAATGTAAGATTACCTCTTTTGCGTGTTTCTGCAATTGCGGAAATAGCGCTTTCAGGTATAAATGAGCGTTCATCTTCAGTTGTAAGAGTTCCGTCTATATCAAAAAAGATTATACTGGACATTTTTCACTCTCCTTATAAATGCAGGAAATCACTTGCTGAGAAGTTCTTTCCGCAGTTCGTTTATGAATGCGATATCCTGAGAATTTACCCGTATATTGGTTTTGGTTTTTGTTCCGTTCGAGAGCTGTACTGAAAGTTCAATTATACTCCCCTCGTCTATTTTTCCTGAAACAGCATTAACGAACTGAATTGCTTTCGGATGATTATCTCTGAAATTTACCAGATGCTTTTTCAGATTCAAAAGCGTCATTGGATTGATCATTTTAATTTTCCTCCCCCATTTTAAAGAAGCATTCACAAATTTTTATAACAGTAACCTGATATAATTATCTATCGTTTCGTGAATACGATTGTGGACTTAAGTAAAAATAAAATCGTTTTTCTTTGCTTTTGATGTATTCAATATTGCGAATGAAAGATAGCCATTATATGGTGCAGCGTCACCGCTGGATATTTGACTGCTATATAATCTTGTTCCGCCAAGTATCAGTATTTTCATAAAAATCGTTCCTTATTAATACGAAAAAGGCTGATGTATTTCAATCAGCCTTTTAATTTTTTACTTAACTATAAGCGATTTACCCGTCATTTCTTTAGGCTGAGGCATTTCGAGAATTTCAAGCATTGTTGGTGCGAGATCTGCAAGAACTCCTCCCTCACGAAGCTCTCCGTCAATTCCTACAGCAATAAGCGGTACAGGATTTGTTGTATGAGCAGTAAACGGACTTCCATCCGGTTCATACATTTTATCAGCGTTACCGTGATCTGCTGTAATAAGAGCTGCTCCGCCCTTTGCAAGAATAGCTTCAACCATTCTTCCAACGCATTCGTCAACGGCTTCTACAGCTGCAACAGCTGCATCGAAAATGCCGGTATGTCCAACCATATCGCAGTTTGCGTAATTAAGTATAATAACATCGTATTTATCGGCATTGATAGCGTCTACAACAGCATCGCATACTTCGTAAGCGCTCATTTCAGGCTTCATATCGAACGTTGCAACGTCAGGCGACTTGATAAGGATTCTGTCTTCTCCCTCAAACTGCTTTTCTTCGCCGCCGTTGAAGAAGAATGTAACGTGAGCATACTTCTGAGTTTCTGCGATACGAAGCTGAGTTTTTCCGGACTTGCTGAGATATTCACCCAGAGTCATTGTAAGTTGTTCCGGAGGATATGCAACACTTATATTTGGCATTGAAGCATCGTACTGTGCCATGCAGACAAAATTCGTTTCAAAGAATCCGTTTTTCCTCTCAAAACCGCTGAAATCAGGGTCAACAAAGGCTCTTGTGATCTGTCTTGCACGATCAGGACGGAAGTTGAAGAAAATCACACTGTCGCCCTCTTTGACAGAAGCTCCGCCCTCAATTACAGTAGGAAGCATGAATTCGTCTGTTACTTCGTTAGCGTAGGAATTTTTGATAGCCTGAACAGGCTCGGATTCATCAACTCCCTCTCCGTATACGATTGCAGAATAAGCCTTTTCAACTCTGTCCCAGGCATTGTCTCTGTCCATAGCGTAGAAACGTCCGGAAATGGTTGCGATCTTGCCAATACCAATTTTATTGAGTTCTTCAACAGTCTGCTCCATATATTCTGCGGCAGAAGACGGAGGAACGTCACGTCCATCAAGAAATGCATGGATATAGACCTTATCAAGATCGTTTTTCTTTGCCATTTTGACAAGACCGAAAAGGTGTTCCATGTGACTGTGAACGCCACCGGGAGAGAGAAGTCCCATAAGATGAAGTGCGGAATTTTTTTCCTTACAGTTGTTCATTGCAGCCTGAAGAGCCTTATTATCGAAGAAAGTTCCGTCCTTGATATCCTTTGAAATCTTAACGAGCATCTGATAAACGATTCTTCCTGCGCCGATATTGGTATGACCAACCTCAGAGTTTCCCATTTGTCCGTCAGGCAGACCAACATCAAGACCGCTTGCTCCGATGAGAGTATGAGGTCCCTGCATATATTTATCAAGATTGGGCTTTTTTGCAGCCGTTATAGCATTTCCGTAATCTTCAGGATTATATCCGAAACCGTCCATAATTATAAGTGCTACGGGTTTTTTTGACATAATTATTCTCCTATAATCAAATTAATTCAAAATCTATTAAGCTCAGCCTTCAACAGCAGCCTGAACAATAGTATTGAAATCAGCAGCCTTGAGTGAAGCTCCGCCGATGAGTCCGCCGTCAATATTGGGCTTAGCAAGAAGCTCTGCACAGTTTGCAGCATTCATTGAACCGCCGTACTGGATTGTAACAGCATCAGCAGTTGCCTGATCGTAAAGCTTTGCAAGCTGAGCACGGATGAATCCGCAAACTTCTTCTGCCTGATCCGGAGTAGCTGTAAGACCTGTTCCGATTGCCCATACAGGTTCGTAAGCGATAACAACGTTCTTAACCTGCTCGGCAGTTACAGACCAGAGATCGAGCTTGATCTGACGAGCGATAACTTCCTCTGTGATATTGCATTCACGCTCCCACTTGAGTTCGCCAACGCAAATGATAGGCTTGAGACCTGCATTAAGTGCAGCAAGAGTTCTCTTGTTTACGGTTTCGTCTGTTTCACCAAAATACTGTCTTCTCTCGCTGTGACCGATTACAACGTACTCAACTCCGAGTTCTGTGAGCATATCAGCTGAAATTTCGCCTGTGAAAGCGCCGCTCTTCTCAAAGTGAACATTTTCAGCGCCGATTTTTACGTTAGAACCTGCTGTTGTGTTGATAGCAGTTTCAAGGTTTGTAAAAGGAACGCAGGCGATAACCTCAACGTTTCCCTCTGCGTTTTCTACGAGTGGCTTGATAGCTTCGAGAAGCTCCTTAGCCTCTGGTCTTGTCTTATTCATTTTCCAGTTTCCGGCAATAATAGCCTTTCTTGTTGACTTGTTCATTATAATTAACTCCTTTTAATTAATTTAAAATTACAGTTCTGTATACCCATTAATAATGAATCTCTGAACACGAATATCAATAAAAGATAACCTGTTGCCAATGTGCATATTCCCGCAAAAATTCCCAATAAAGAATATGGTATACATTCTGATATAAAAACAAATTTCTTTTTAGCCTGATTCCTCGCACGTGATTCTCTGACTACATTTTTTACACTCGTCATGCAAAACAACGTAAATAAAAGGAAAGCTAATAACCCCAAAATCAGAAATACGGTTTCCATTATTCCCATAGTTTTTAAGATCCATTCGAAGAATTTTCCGTTTTTTTGTTTACCTTATTTGAATCTGTAATTCGATTATTGCAACCGTTATAGCTTCCGATAATTATTCCCCTTTTAACAGGTGAAATCAAAAATCCAACTGTTAATCCCGCTAAAAAGCTTAAAATTGCTAAAAGCAAAACTTCGGCTGAATAATCCTCTTTTATTTTATTTATGATTTTCATAATAATCTCCTTATTAAAATCCGAAAATAATCAGTAAAAGGATCATAATTCCAAATAACATCGCTATGACGCATCTTGCGCACATCTTATCATGCCAATATTTCTCGTCACAACGGATAAACTTTTTCGGTCTCTTTGTTTTGTAAAGGATCGGCAAAGTATCATCATATGAAAAATCATGAAAACTGTGTGTGGATGATCTCTGCTCGGTAAACCAACAAAGCTTTGAAGTCACACCGTCCTCTGTGATAATATCCGCATATGTAAAACTCCAACCTCTCCTGAGGTATGTCTCATTCCTTATTATGAGATAATAACCGAACGCCTGTGCCGCATAAACGACGCTTACAAAAAATATTAAAAAACAATCGGCAAAACAACGAAGAACATAAAGAGAGACATCACTAATCCATCTAAGGAGTTCACAAATTTTTCTAAGATATATCCGATCATAAACCCACCGCCTCAATGCGTTGCCATCAGTTCCATTCCGCATTTTTAAATTTATTCTTCTGGTTCAATAATTCCCCAAGCGTCCAAATCAATCATCAATATTATGCATAATAAAGGTAAGCGGCTGCATCGATTCAGAATTGCACTGATGTTGGTGTTCCTGATCATGAAAAGCCTTTCCATATAGACACAAAACGGCTATAAATTGAGCAAATCCTAATACCAGAACCGAAATAAGCAGAATGGTGTATTTCTTAATATCCTTTTCTATTGGCTTAATCAAGTCCGGATATAATCTCTTTGCCTTTTTTAAATTTTTTAGATTCGATCAGCTTGTAAATGTACACCATTGCAGTTATTATTGATACGATGAATACAATCCATGAAATCCATACAAGAGATGTATCAATGCTCAATAAAGTCATATTTAAATCTTGAAGCATATGCGTATCGACACCTCATTACTGCAATAAGGGCGAATATCTCTACCCGCCCTATTGATTTATAGAATTACTTTTCTGCGATTGCTGCAACACCCGGAAGAACCTTGCCCTCGAGGTATTCGAGAGAAGCACCGCCGCCTGTGGAGATATGGCTCATCTTGTCAGCAAAGCCGAGCTGCATAACTGCTGCTGCTGAGTCGCCGCCACCGATAATAGTTGTAGCGTCTGTTTCAGCAAGAGCCTTTGCAACTGCAATTGTACCCTTAGCAAGAACAGGATTCTCGAAAACGCCCATAGGTCCGTTCCAAACAACTGTCTTTGCAGACTTAACAGCCTCAGCAAAGAGTTCCTGAGTCTTAACACCGATATCGAGTCCCATCTTATCAGCAGGAATCTTATCGGAATCTACGTTTTCAACTGCAATTTCAGCGTCGATTGGATTCGGGAATTCTGCCGCAACAGTTGTATCAACAGGAAGAAGAATCTTCTTGCCGAGAGATTCAGCCTTTTCGAGCATTTCCTTACAGTAATCAATCTTTTCATCGTCTACGAGAGATGTTCCGATAGAACCGCCCTTAGCTTTGATGAATGTATAAGCCATACCACCGCCGATGATGAGAGTATCACACTTTTCGAGAAGATTTGAGATAACGTTGAGTTTGTCTGCGACCTTTGCTCCGCCGAGGATAGCAACAAACGGTCTTTCAGGAACTTCAACTGCATTTCCGAGATACTGGATCTCTTTCTGCATAAGATAGCCTACTGCCGTTTCCTTAACAAACTTTGTAACACCTGCGGTTGAAGCATGAGCACGGTGAGCCGAACCAAAAGCGTCCATAACGAATACTTCGCCGTCAACAAGATCTGCAAGTTCTTTAGAGAATTCTTCGCCGTTCTTTGTTTCCTCAGCACCACGGAATCTTGTATTTTCAAGAACAACGATCTCACCGTCTGTCATTTCATCAACAGCCTTCTTAGCATTTTCGCCTACAACAATATCGTCCTTAGCGAATACAACCTTTGTGTTTACAAGCTCTGCAAGTCTTGCAGCAGCAGGAGCGAGTGAGAACTTATCCTCTGGACCATTCTTCGGTTTACCGAGATGTGAACAAAGAACAATCTTTGCTCCGCCCTCAACGAGCTTATTGATAGTAGGAAGAGCAGCCTGGATACGGTTGTCGTTTGTGATAACACCGTCCTTGAGCGGAACGTTGAAATCAACTCTTACAAGAACCTTTCTGCCCTTTACATTAATGTCTTCTACAGTAACTTTGTTTAATCCTGCCATTGGTATGACATCCTTTCGTTATTAAGATACTTTATTAAGCGTTGTTAATATAATAACAACCTTCAATACTATTTTACACCATTTTTAAGAATTTTTCAAGTGTTTACGGAATTTTTTTCCTGATTTTTTATAAAAAATATTATCGGTCGGATAAAACGGCGATATTTCATGAGTTTACATTAGTCCTCAAATGTTGCATAGTCGGAATTATAATGCTCGGGCAGAGCTTTTTCAAGACCGCTTCCGTAATCCACAAGATTATTTTTAACTGTAAAGTCGCTGAACCAGCCGTCAACAACATACATTCTGCGGCTTGTATCAATTTCACCGTATTCTCTGTCCATATAAAGGGTATTATTTTCAAACCTGTTATGATAGCCCCAACCGTCTGCCTGATCGTGTATCTCGAATGCTGCGACTATTTGGGAATTATTATTTCTGTAACCAATATTATCATGAACGTAGCATTCATTTCCAGCAATGTCGATAAAGCTTCCGGCGAAGTTTTGTCCGCTCATACCGTCGCCGTAAAAAGTACAGTTAAAAATTTCTGTTCCTGTCGTAAATTCTTTTACATCAACATGTTCGGCAGCAATATTTTTAAACGTGCATCCGTCAACTGTATTATTGTCGCATTTATAATCAAATCCGCTAACCGTATACGAGCTTCCGATATAAACTCCCTCGCCGTAACCGGGGGTAATAAGACCGCTGTCATGAATATGGCAGTTCTGAACAAGACAATAGGAACTTCCGTCACGAAGTGCGACTGCCTCCGAGCCAGTATTTCCAATATCGCAATTTCGGATAATGGTATGATTGGAATTATCAAGCACTATTCCCTTTTGCGAAGTTGTTATGATAAGATTCTCAACTATCCAATAATCGCCGGTTATTTGCAGTACATAGCCGTTTTCCGCAGTTGTACCTGTGATGACTGGAGGATTTTCCGGATCAGCTGCCGTAAGAGTTATCGGAGCTTCATTTGTTCCCTCGGCAGATGTGTCAATTTTCTGCGCTCCCTGATATGTGGTGTAATCATACGTTCCTGGTGCAACTAAAATAGTGTCTCCCGGCTGAGCATTTCTCGCTGCGGCAAAAAGCTCCTCAATGTTGGAAACTTCGATTTTTCTTCCCTGAATTTCAGAATTTTTACTGATCAGTTCATTTCGCATGAGACAAAAATCAAATGAATCAAGAACTCCGTCTTCACAAAAATCACCCATTCTCCAATTTTCAAGCTTTATGCTGTCGTTCAGAAGCCATCTTTGCATTAAAACAAGGTCTGAAACATTAAATTCTCCGTCTGAATTAACATCGCCTTTTATTTCTGACAGCGATTCGGCTGAAACTGCTGTTGGTATTGCAGAAAACGTCATGATTCCTGCAAAAATTGCTGAAAAAATTTTCTTATTCATAGTATTCCCCTTTTAACCGATTATTTTTTAGGTTTCTTTTTCTTAGGTTCAGGAAGTTCGTCATACATTGATTCAAGCAATTCTGCCAGAAATTCTCTGTTATCAAGATCTTCGACCAGAAGCATTTCCTTTGCTCCTTTGTATGGCAATTCATGCGGAGCATCAGGCATAATATTTTTAGCCGCTTCTACCGGTTTAACAAGGAATCTGTTATCATATATTCCGCCGGCTACTTTACCTCGATAATAGATTATATACTCACCCATCATGGCTCTGTGCGAAACACCGTCCAAATCGGAAAGCTGTTCTAAAACAAATTCAAGATAATCTTTGCTGGAAGCCATTTTTTCACCTCGTATCTCCTGTATATTGTTATTATCAATTATATCATAGCTTGTAGATAATTACAAGTGAAAATCAAGTTTTCAAATTATTTTTCCTATAATGTTATCTAATCCTTGACTTAACGGCTGATAAATGGTAAAATAAAAATGATTATTTTTAATTTACTGGAGGTATTTTTATGATAAAAGTTACTCTTCTTGAACATACGCCGGAACCGGAAAAACTTGCGGCAACTGCTGCAAAACTATGCTATTCAAGCAGCGATATCAGCTCGCTTCGTGAGGGACTTTCTGATGAAAAAATAAAAGATTTTATCAATATGCTCGTTTCTATCGGTCATGAAAGCGTTATGGAACACGTTAGTTTCACTTTTGGAATCGAAGGCATCTCCCGTGCCTGCTCGCATCAGCTTGTCCGTCACAGAATCGCTTCGTATTCTCAGAAAAGCCAGCGGTATGTGAATGAAAACGGTTTTGAATTCGTTACTCCGCCGTCTGTTGAAGAACTTCCTGAAGCAAAGCAGGAATACGACAACGTGATTCGTACAATAACGGAAAGCTATGCCAAAATCGCAGATATGCTCACTGAAAAACATAAATCAGATTTTATTGCTCAGGGTCTTGACGAAAAAAGCGCTTCTTCCAAAGCACGCAAACTTGCAAACGAGGATGCACGTTTTCTTCTTCCGAATGCCTGTGAAACCAAAATTGTTGTTACAATGAATGTGCGTTCACTGTTCAATTTCTTTCGTCACCGCTGCTGCAACAGAGCACAGTGGGAAATAAGAGGAGTTGCGGTTGAAATGCTCCGTTTATGTCTGGAAGTTGCTCCAAATATTTTTTCTCATGCCGGACCTTCATGCGTAGCTACAGGAAAATGTCCCGAGGGAAAGATGTCTTGTGGAAAAATGCATGAGATTGTCGATTATTTTTCTTCTATGAAAAATAAATATTGATCAGGAGGAAACTATGCTCGAATTCAGGGATATTGAAATTACTGATAAGAAACGGATAAATTCTGCTCTTGCACAATCGGATTTTATGGGATGTGAATACAGTTTTGCCAATAATATGGCTTGGAAACGTCTTTCCGATTCAAAAATCTCATTTTATAAAGATTTTTATATCTGCGGAGCTTTCGGCTCTGGTGATGATATTCCGCATTTCATTTTTCCTGCCGGCAAAGGTGATTATCGGGATGTTTTCGGCGAACTTAGACGTTTCACGGATTCGATTGGAAAACCTCTTATCCTGAACGGAGTTACAGAAAAGTCGCTCGCACTTCTTGATGAACTTTTCCCTGATAGTTTCACCTGTGAATTCGATCGTGACAGTTCGGATTATATCTATAATTCATCAGATTTGATCCAGCTCAAAGGGAAAAAATATCACGCCAAAAGAAATCATCTCGCAAGATTCAGCGAATACGATTATATCTATTCCCCTGTTTCTGAAAAGGATTTCGATGACTGCATCAGTTTCTGCACTATGACTTATAACAGCAAGGAGGGTTATAACGATCATTCGTTTGTTGCCGAACAGTACGCAATAAATACCTACTTTACTTATTTTAATGAACTTGATCTTAAAGGCGGTATCATCCGTATCAACGGACAAACTGCCGCTGTCACAATAGGAGAAAAACTTTGCTCTGATACTTTCTGTGTTCATATCGAAAAAGCCGATACAAACTTTAACGGAATCTATGCAGGAATAAATCAGCGCTTTGCAGAAACAGAAGCTTCGGAATTTAAATTTTTAAATCGTGAAGAAGACCTCGGCATAGATGGTCTGCGTAAAGCCAAGTTGTCTTATCAGCCGGCTTTTCTTCTGAAAAAACATATTGTTACTTTTAAATAATGAAAGGATTTTTATTATGATTTACATTTTTCTTGCAAATGGATTTGAGGAAACAGAGGCTATAGCACCGATCGATCTGCTCAGAAGAAGCGGAAAAAAAGTTGTTACAGTCGGCATCGGCGATAATATTATAACCAGTTCTCATGGAATCACCGTTGTTACAGATACTATTGCTCAGGAAGCTGCTCTGAACGACGAGCTGGAAATGATCGTTCTTCCGGGAGGTATGCCCGGAACGCTTAATCTCGAAAACTCGGATTATGTTCAGAAAGCGATTGATTTCTGCGTTGAAAACAATAAATTTATCGGAGCAATTTGTGCTGCTCCTTCAATACTCGGTCATAAAGGACTGCTTAAAGGTAAAAATGCCGTTTGCTATGAAGGATTTGAAACTCAGCTTGAATGCGCTGTTATAGGTGATTCTGCCGTTGCCGAGGACGGAATTTTCATCACCTCAAGAGGCGCCGGAACGGCCATTGAATTTGGTCTTAAACTGGTTGAAAAGGTAGTTTCAAAAGCTGAAAGCAACAGACAGCGTGCAGCTATCATGTGTGACTGACATGAACGAAAAAAAAATCTTAAGAGCTGATTTTTCACGAATCAGAGACAATATTATCGATAAGTACGCTAAAGATTCTCTTATAGCAAACAGAGTTGCAGAAGACAGCAGAGTTATAAAAGCAGACTGTATACTCCTTTACGCTTCGTTCCGTTCGGAGATCGATACATGGAAACTCACCGAACTGCTTCTTGAAAAAAAGATCAGGATCGCATTTCCGAAATGTCGTGAGAACGGCATTATGACATTCCATATCGTGAAAAATATCAATGAACTTCATACGGGAACGTTTGGTATCTTTGAACCCGATCTTTCTCTTCCCGAACCCGAAATAACTCCTGATACAGTCTGTATCGTTCCGGGACTTGCATTCACGGAAAATGGCGGACGGCTTGGTTACGGCGGCGGATTTTATGACCGATTTTTTGAAAAAAATCCGGATATATGTAAAATTGCACTTTCGTACGAAAAACTTATTACTCAAAAACTCCCGCTTTCACAGCATGATCTTAAAGTCGATTTAATTATAACAGAAGAAAGGACGGTGTTCTGTAATGCAGAATAACGATGATCTTATAAATGATATTCTAAAAGAACTTGATGATGATAAAAAAAATCGTCCTGTTCCTGACGAGAAAACTACAAATTCGGAGGCGATTCTTGCCGATGAATTGGCTTCTGAAAATGATATTCCAAATGAAATTATACCGGAACATGAAGCTCAGCCGCAGATTTTTCCGGAAAATGATTCCTCCCCCGATGAAATTTTTTCGCAAAATGATAAAATGGATAATATTAATGACTATTTCCACAATCCTGAACCTGAATTTTATAATGAACAACCAAATATAAGACCTGCTGAAAGAGTCAATGCACCCAAAAAGAAGAAAAAGCGAAAGAAAAAAGGAAATCGTCTGCCTGGAGTTTTGATTTTAACAACGCTTATTTTTGCTGTTTCAATTATTCTTTCAATGGTCATAATAGGCTTCGGAAAAGATATGCTCGGTATCGGAAAAGGCGACACAACAAAACTTATCATCATTGAAGACGGTTCTACCACAGAAGATATCGCTCAGATGCTTAAAGACGAAGGCATTATCAAATCACCAAAATTTTTCGTTATATTCTCACGCTTGAGAAAGGCGGATTCTTCCTATATTGCGGGCGAACATTTTATCCGCCCGAATATGGCTTACGAGACCATTATCCAAAATCTGACAACAGATGAAATAGAGAATAAAGAAATTGTTGAGGTAACTTTCCCCGAAGGTATCACTCTCCTTGATGCCGGTGCAATTCTTGAAGAAAAAGGCGTATGCTCTAAAGATGATTTCATTTTCAATTTTAATGCCGGAGGATACGGATTCGCTTTTGAAGAAAGACTCCCCGTTAATTCAAGCCTGAAATTTATGCGTATGGAGGGATATGTTTTCCCTGATACCTATTTCTTCTATGAAGATATGGATCCTGAGAAAGTCTGCCAGAAGATATATCTTAACTTTGAGCAGAAAATGACAGAAGAACGTTACGCTAAAATGGAGTCGCTCAATCTTTCTCTTGATGAACTTATAACTTTTGCTTCCATCGTTCAGAAGGAAGCCGCTACAACCGATACCATGATAACTGTAGCTTCCGTTTTCTGGAACAGACTCAATAATAAGGATAAATTTCCACGCTTACAGTCCGACCCAACTTCAAATTATGCAAATAACGTTATCAAGCCGAATATGGACGTTTATGACAAAACTATAATAGACGCTTACGATACTTATGAAGGAACCGGACTTCCTCCCGGAGCTATCTGTAATCCCGGACTTGAAGCTATCGACGCAGTTTTGGAAAACTTCCCGACCACTTATTATTATTTCATTGCCAATATCTACACAGGACAAACCAAGTTTGCTGAAACTCTTGAAGAACATGAAGCAAATCAAGCTTGTATTGAAGAGGAAATAGATGCGTATCTGGCTTCCTCTGAAGCTGCTGAACAGGAGGGAAACGGCTATGAATATTAATAAACTCGAGGTTCTGGCTCCGGCTGGAGATGAAGAACGTTTCAATGCCGCAATCAATTACGGAGCAGACGCAGTTTATCTCGGAAGAAAGCAATTTGGTATGCGCTCCTCACCTCTTAATTTTGATTTTGAGCAACTTATCTCGGCTGTCAATGCTGCTCATGCAAAGGGCATAAAAGTTTATCTTACCTGCAATACTTTGCCGAGAAATAACGAGATTCCCTATTTTGAGCAGTTTGTCAAAGAAGCTGTAGAAGCAAATGTGGACGCTCTTATTGTTGCTGATATCGGTCTGCTTATGCTCATAAAACGATATGCTCCGGATATGGAGATCCATATTTCAACTCAGACAGGAATTGTTAATTATGTTACTGCCCGTGAACTTTATGATCTGGGTGCAAAGAGAATAGTTCTCGCAAGAGAGCTTTCTCTTGATGAAATTGCCGAAATAAGAGCAAAAACAAGTCCCGACCTGGATATTGAAGCATTCGTTCACGGAGCAATGTGCGTTTCTTTCTCGGGACGATGTCTGCTTTCGCAGTATCTTGTAAATCGTGATGCAAATCGTGGAGAATGTGCTCAGCCATGCAGATGGGGATATCATCTTGTAGAGGAAAAGCGCCCTGGAGAATTCTTCCCTGTATTTGAGGATGAAAAAGGAACTTATATACTCAATGCCAAGGATATGTGCATGATAGAACATATTGACAAACTTGCTGCTGCCGGAGTAACAAGCCTTAAAATCGAGGGACGTGCTAAGTCGGCATACTATGTTACTGTTGTCACAAATGCTTACCGTATGGCTGTAGACGAGTATTATAAAAATCCTGATAATTTCGTTCTTCCGGATTGGATAAGAGACGAGGTATATAAAGTCAGTCACAGAAAATACTGCAACGGCTTCTTTTTCGGAACTCCTGAACAGTCTCAGTATTACGAAAACAGCGGATATATCAGGGAATACGATGTAGTTGCTGTTGTTGAAAAATGCGAAAACGGTACTGTTTACTGCACTCAGCGCAACAGATTTTTTGCCGGAGATACTGTTGAACTTCTTGCTCCATCACAAAAACCTGTAACACTTATTCTGAATAAGATTTTTAACGAGGACGGAAATGAAATCGAAACTGCAAATCATGCTATGATGAAATTTTCATTTGCATCAAATCTCGTCTTCCCTGAAGGAACTGTTATTAGAAAACAGGTTGAAAAATAATGATTATATGTGCCTCTTCTCCAACATAAGTCTGGGAAGAGGCAAAAAATAAAATCTGGGTGGTTTACATGAAAGAAAGTATTTTGATCGTTGATGATGAAAAAGAAATTGCCGATCTGGTAGAGCTGTATCTGAAAAATGACAGCTATACGATCTGTAAAGCATATTCGGCGCAGCAGGCTCTTGATATGATCGAAAAGGAAACTATTCAGCTTGCCCTGCTTGATGTTATGCTTCCGGATATGGACGGATTTGATCTGTGTAAAAAAATACGTGAAAAATATATGTTCCCGATTATTATGCTAACAGCAAAAATTAATGATCTGGATAAAATAACAGGTCTTACCATAGGTGCAGATGATTATATCACAAAACCATTTAATCCTCTTGAGGTTGTCGCAAGAGTGAAAACTCAGCTAAGAAGGTACACTTGCTATAATATGGCGGACGTTTTAAATTCTGTGGAGTATTATGATTCAGGCGGATTGTATATTTGCCATGAAACGCACAAATGCGAGCTTTACGGCAAAGAACTATCTCTTACTCCGATCGAGTTTGATATACTTTGGTACCTCTGTGAAAAACACGGAAAGGTGGTAACGTCAGAGGAATTATTCGAGGCAGTATGGGGGGAAAAGTATCTCAACAGCAATAATACTGTTATGGCTCATATTGCAAGACTGCGTGAAAAGCTTGGCGAACCTCCGAGAAATCCAAAATTTATCAAAACTGTATGGGGAGTTGGATATAAAATTGATTCATAAAATATGGAAGTATATACGATTCATTGCCGTCCCGATAATATGTGTTCTTATATGCTGCTTGATTTACAGTATTATTGATACATTATCAATGGGGTTTATTGCCGATTGGTTTTATAAAACATTTGCGTATGAAACTTATTCGTATTTAGAATATGAAACCATTATCACTCAATCTTATGACTGGGATCTTATAAAAACTTATTTTCTGTATTTTTTCATTATTATCGTTGTTCTGATCTCGTTGTTTGGAATGATAATTTCAAATTATAAAAAACGGAAGCATAAACGTGAAAATTCTCATACGATTGCAGAATACATGAATCGCTTTATTTTAGAAAATACTCCCCTGCCCGTTGAAACTCCTCAGGAATATACGGAAATATTTGCTCAGATATCGAAAATCAGATATGAGATACAGAATAAGGAACAGAAACTTCGGACTGAAACAGAACGAAAAAACGATCTTGTCACTTATCTTGCCCATGATCTGAAAACTCCGCTGACAAGTGTTATCGGTTATATGACGCTCCTTCGTGATGAACCTGACATTTCGGAAGAACTTCGCAGTCGCTATACGGAAATTTCTTTAAAAAAAGCTGAACGTCTTGAAGAATTGATCAATGAATTATTCGAGATCACACGATTTAATATCTCAAAAATAGAACTTCAAAAGGAAAGTGTGAATTTGTCATTGATGCTCGAACAGATAGTCTATGAATTTCGTCCTTTACTGAAAGATAAAGAGCTGAGCTTCTCCACGAAAATTGAACCGGATGTTCAGATTTGCTGTGATGTTGACAAAATGGAACGAATAATCGATAATCTTATTAGAAACGCAATAAGTTACAGCTATCCGAATACAGAAATTCAAATTACATTGGAATCCGACGATGCTAACGTTACACTCATTTTCATAAACAGCGGTAAAACTATTCCTAAGGAAAAACTGGAGCGTATTTTTGAACAGTTTTTCCGTTTGGATTCCTCAAGAAGCAGTTCAACCGGCGGTTCAGGTCTTGGACTCGCTATCTCAAAACAGCTTGCTGAAGCGCATGGCGGTACGATCAGTGCCGAGAGCAGTGATGAAATTATCAGGTTTGCTGTAAAGCTTCCTTTGAATCGTAAGAAAATCGTATGATTTTTGTAACAAAACTTTATATTTCCCGACAGAAAAAACTAAAGCAAAATATCTCCTGTTATGTTAAAATAGATACATGACAGGAGATATTTTATTGCTTTGGCAATTAAATTTTTCTCTCTTGTTTGTTAACAGATTATTTACAAATCTTACCGCACATCTGTTATATCTTTTGCGTTAAATTTTATGGACACATAGAAGGTAAAATTCAAGGATTAATTGACGGTGTAGCATAATTAAAGGAGATAATGCTTTATGACAAGAAAAGGAAAAGCAGTTATAATTTCAGCGATATTAATAATTCTATTCATAGTAACAGCAGTATTTTTAAAAAATAAGCGTCATACTTCGGATGACGTACGACGTATCGGTAAATATTCTGTTATTTCGGAAACGAATCAAAATCATGAAGAAGTACAGGATATAATTGATAAAATAAACGAAATGCCGCTAAATTCACTTATAAAGGAGCGTGATGATTGGCGGTTGATACTTGTAAACAATGATCATCCAATTCCAAAAGATTATCAAGTGGAATTAACTCAGCTTTCAAATGGAATATATGTTGATTCAAGAATATATTCCGATCTTCAGCAGATGTTTGATGACGCAAGAATCGAAGGAATATACCCTATTGTTGGTGAAGGTTACAGAACGCATGAAGAACAGCAGCAGATGATGCAGAATAGAATAGACAGCTATATTGCGGAAGGATATTCGCAAAACGAAGCTGAAAATCTTGCTCAGAATTGGGTGGCTAAACCCGGAAACAGTGAACACGAGCTTGGATTGGCTCTCGATATAAATGCAGATCCTTCTTACTCTTCTGATTATGAGGTTTATAACTGGCTTGCGGAAAATGCCTATAAATATGGATTTATTCTTCGTTATCCACAAGATAAAGAATATATAACAGGAATTGATTACGAACCGTGGCATTATCGTTATGTAGGCGAAGAAGCTGCATTGGACATATTTAATAAAAATATCACTTTAGAAGAGTATAAGGAAATATATCCGTAATTGAAGAATACATGAACTATTTAAAATGCAACTTCTGAGCAAAATATTATATAAAAGCGGTTAAGATAAAACTTAGCCGCTTTTATTATTTAGTGTATAAATCTATTATTCAAAATATCCGGATAGAAAATAAATGATTTTTCAATAATTAAATATTACTTTTTTCAATAGGAACCCATATCTGACTTTTATAATTGTCATCAGTCATATTGCCTGCCGGATATGCCTCAATGTCCATTTCGTAGGTTGGCGTACAGTTTGAAGTTGGGAAAAATTCCGAGCAGAGTTCGTGCCATAAAGATTGTATTGCATCCGGCATAGCTCCAACACATTCTGATACAACCCACGTTCTTGCCGGAATAACGCTGATACGGTATCCATCGGGGGCAATAGTATCAGGTTCACACTGAGCAGCTATAGAGTAGTCAAAATGTTCGCAGTCAGTCTGACCTTTTCCGTAACAAATTCCAAAAATAGAACTGCGGTCGGAAGTAAGTTTTAGTAAAGTTTCAATAGTCCCGTCCTTATGAGCTCTATCCCAGAAATCAGGGATCGTGTTCTTATTTTCGTCATTAACTATCGTATGCTTCTCAACTTTTTCAATTACTGTAAATGAATCTTTCGTGATAATTTTGTAATTCATAGAATTACCGCCTTTCAATATGATCTGCACTTTGAATCGGGAAAATGACCTGAGCTTTCCTCCTTTGCGTTTGGCTTCGGACGGTGTTATGCTATGAAAACGTGTAAATGCTCTTGTGAAGCTTTCAGGAGACTCATAACCGTATTTCAGAGCAAGATCAATGATTTTGATATTCGTTGAAGCAAGCTCACTGCCGGCAAGTGTGAGCCGTCTGCTGCGAATATATTCACCTACTGTGATACCGCACATTATTCCAAATATTTTTTGAAAATAATAGGTTGAACACGCTGCCTGCTCCGCAATTTTATTATAGTCAAGCTCTGCGTCAAGATTATCTTCGATATAATCAATAGCATTCTGAATATTTGTTGCCCAGTTCATTTTTATTCCTCCTTTCAGTGTGATTTCATTATATCACGGAATTGATTTGCAGTCCTGATATTTTGTGTTTTGTTGTATCAAATTACTGTTTTTTCATTTGCCGCAAAAAGAACATAATTGCAAACAAAACTGCCACTGCCATATAGCCAAGAATCCAGTACAGGTGAGGACAAATATCCGAATAATTACCGTTCAGCACAGCTTTTTCCAGCTCTACAGCATGGACAAACGGAAGAAAATTAGCAATTTTCTTGAAAGCTCCGCCTACAAGTTCAAGATCAAACCATATTCCGGAAAGCCATGCAGTTAAATTTGTTAGAAGCGCTCCGCAGATTCCTCCAACCTGTTTTGAACTGAAAACGCTTCCACAGAGTAATCCGATTGCAATGAAAAATAAAGAAACGGGAATAATAAAAATCAAAGCATATATTATATTTATTGTTATCGGCAATCCGAGCAGAATAGCTGCAATATAACAAATAATACTCTGTGCTATTGCAATCGGCAAAATCGGTAAAGCGTATCCGAAAATGAAGTCCGATGCAATAAGCGGAGTTGTATAAAGTCTCTGCAATAATGAGCTTTCTCTGTCTTTTGCAATCAGAGTTGCAGAAAAAAGAGTCATAAACGACAGACCGAAAACTGTGATGCCCGGAGCAAGATTTTCTATTTCAAAAAGGCTGGCCGGAATATTGGCTTGTATTGCAGAAAGCAATAGTATAAGAATCAGCGGAAATCCCAGACCAAAGGCTAAATTCAATGGATCACGCAGTATTTCCTTTGCAGTTCTTCTCGAAAAACTCAATAATCTCATTTAGAATCCTCCCTTACAATGGCAACAAAAGCATCTTCGAATTTATCTGCATTGACTTTTCTTTTCAGTTCGTCAGCGGTTCCGAGTGCAAGAAGTTTTCCGTTTTTCATAATGCCAATACGGTCTGAAAGCGCTTCTGCTTCTTCCATATAATGAGTTGTAAGGATTATGGTCACTTTTCCTTTAAGGGAGTTTATAATATCCCAGAGCTCTCTTCTTGCGAGAACATCCAGACCAAGAGTCGGTTCATCAAGAAACAGTATTTTCGGTTCACTTATAAGAGCCATAGCGATACTTAGCCGCCTCTGCCAGCCTCCGGAGAGTTTTCCTGCTTTTCTTTTAAGGATTTGTTTTAAATCAAACTGTTCGGAAAGCTCGTCCGTTTTAGCTTTTCTTTTTTCCTTTGATAAACCGTGAATACCGCACATCAGCTCAAGATTTTCTTTCACGGTAAGATTTGGTGCAACTGCGGTTTCCTGAGGAGAAACTCCAATGACTTTTTTAACATTGGATTCATTTGTTATAATGCTGTTTTCAAGCAGTTTGGCATCTCCGTCGGTGGGTTTTGTCAGGCATGAGAGCATTTTTATTGTAGTTGTTTTGCCGGCTCCGTTTACACCAAGCAAAGAAAATAATTCACCATGCAATATATTAAGATCAAGGCTGTCAACAGCAGTAATATCTTTGTACTTTTTCGTCAATCCTTCAACTTTAATTGATTCCATATTTTTATTTCCTCCAAGTTTTAGCGTAATATAATTATATTCAACGCAAACGACTGCTGTTCGTTTTATAACGAAACAGCAGTCTGAATTTGTTTTATCTTTTCACAAAGTACTCCTCATACCATACAAGGAAAGTGTAAATTGTCCATATTTTACGCCAATTATCGGAATTTCCACCAATATATTCGTCATAAATCGCATTGATCTCATCAAGATCAAAAAACTTTCCAGCCATATCGCTTTTGAATTTGGTTCGTACGTCTGCATTATAACGCTCATCCGCAAGCCATATTCTTATGGGAACGATAAATCCCAGTTTTTTTCTGAATGCAATTTCATCCGGAAGAACTTTGGACGCTGCCGTTCTGAATGCGACTTTGTTTTGCTCGTCATTAACTTTGAATTTTGAAGGCATTCTTGAAGCAATATCAAAAATCCTTCTGTCTGTAATGGGCATACGAATCTCAAGACCGGCAGCAGTACTCATTTTATCAACATTAAGATAAATATCGCCTTCAAGCCAAATTTGGATATCGACATCTGACATTTTTGAAAGCGGATCAAGCCCTTCAGTTTCTTCGTAAATATGTTTAACAAGATTTATCGGGAGAACATCAGGGTTATAATTTTTAAGAATACGTTGTTTTTCGTCCTCTTTCATGATGTTGGTGTTGCCGACATAGAAGTTTTTTAGATTATCGCCGTAGCGTTCCGCATTGCGGTACATATTATATCCACCAAAGAATTCGTCCGCACCCTCGCCTGAATAGCAGAGTTTTGTATGCTTGGCAGTTTCATTGCAGGCAATGGCAAAAACAATAGCCGAAGCATCGCCAAGAGGCTGTTCCATGTTATACATAACGTAAGGAACGATATCAAAATACTGCTCAGGAGTTATAAGACAACGGTTGTTTTTTCTTCCGAGAATTCTTGCTGTTTCTGCCGCAAGAACGGATTCATCAAAGCGTTCGTCATCGTATCCGCAGGAATCAGTTACCTCAGCGTCAGACATGGCAAGAACATAAGAGGAATCAACTCCGCCGGAAAGGAACGATTCAGCTATTTCACCGTTTTCCTTGACCTCTTCTATCATCTTCTGAACAGTAGAATGTATCTCGTCAGCCCAATCGTCTACATTTTTTGAATCATCCGGCTCGAACTGAGGAGTCCAATAGCGATGAAGTTCTAATGAACCGTTCTTAAATGAAAGCCAATGTCCTGGCATGAGTTTTTTTACACCCTTAAAGAATGTATCCTCACCGGCAACGTAGGTAAGCGACATATATATCTGGAGCATATCTGTGTTGATCTCTTTAACAAAGCCTTCGTCTTTCATGATATTACGTATCATAGTACTGCAAAGAAGTCTGCCGTCTGATGTCTGATAGTAGTAGAACGACTTTGTTCCGAAATGATCACGAACACAAAAAAGCTCGCTGTTCTGTTCATCCCAGATGGCAAAGGCAAACATTCCATAAAGGTGATCAGCGATATCGTGTTTCCATTTTTCGTAGGCAGAAGTAATAAGAGCAAGTTCTCTTTCAGTGCGTGGAAGCGCCGGATCAACATTCAACTCGCTGCAAAGATTCCGCCAATTTCTGATATGTCCCCTGTATTCACGAATTTCAACCATAATATAGACACCTCATATTTCTTCGTATATCTGCGGACGGTTCATAAGAACGCCGAGAGCAAGCCGCACGTCGCCGCCATTGAACAAAACGTTATTAAGCTGCTCGGTTATCGGCATTTCAACGCCAAGCCGTCTTGATAAATCATATGCTGCTTTGCAGCAAAAATATCCCTCAACAGTTCCGACTCTTTCTACGGCTTCTTCCGGTGATATTCCCTGTCCGATAAGAATTCCGGCACGTCTGTTACGGCTGTGCATACTAGTACAGGTAACGATAAGATCACCAAGACCGGTCAGACCGCTGAAAGTGAGCGTATCTGCTCCTGCCGCTTTTCCAAGCCTTGCGATTTCGTGTATTCCTCTGGTCATGAGCGCTGCTTTTGTGTTGTCACCATATCCCAGACCGTCGCATATACCAACACATAATGCGATGATATTTTTAAGCGCTCCTCCTATTTCGCATCCCTTTACATCGTCATTGAGATAGATTCTGAAATAACTGTTGCCAAGTTCTTTCTGAACATATTCTGCCGCCTTGTGATTATAAGAAGCAGCAACAATGGTAGTTGGGATGCATCTTGCAACCTCTTCAGCGTGAGACGGTCCGGACATAACAACAAGTCTATCGGTATTGATTTCTTCTGTTATAACCTCGCTTAGAGTTTTAAGACTTCCCTCTTCAAGACCTTTTCCGGTGTTTACGATAACTGTATTGTTGCTTACATACGGAGCAGCCTCTTTAGCAACGCTTCTGACGAATGATGATGGAATTCCAAAAATAAGCATATCACAATCTTTAACACAGGAAATATCATTGGTCATGATAATTTTCTCTGAGATCGGAACTCCGGGAAGTTTCTGAATATGTTCGCCATGAGCTCTTATAAGATCGATTTCTGATTGAAACTTCGACCAAACGGTTATATTATGCTTTCCGCAGTGTTCTGCCATAACGGCAATGCTAAGACCGAACCCTCCGGAACCAAGTATAACGATATTTGCCATAATAAGCCTCTCCTTTTACTTTTTTGAACTGCTGAAAGAATCAAGCGAGAACTTGTTTTCCGTTCCCTGTTTCAAACGTTCAATATTTGAGCGATGCATCCAGATGACAAGAGCCGACATCGGTAATGAAAGGATCATATACAAAAAGCTTCTGCCAAATCCGTTTCCGTTTACTATCCACGACATCAGAAGAGTTGCAAGCGGACAGTATGCTGTTGAAATGATTGAAGAAAGCGAAACATATTTTGTTATTGCAAGCATTACGGCAAAAATGGCAAGAAGTGCAATAAACACCTTGAAATCAACGATCAGAAAGGATGAAACTCCCACAAGAACTCCTTTTCCGCCCTTAAAATTGTAATAAATCGGGAAAATATGACCAATTATAGCGAAAAGTCCGGCAATATAGCCAATATAATGAGTATCGTTTCCCGGATTTAATCCGGCGTTTAAAAGACTGCAAAATCCTCTTGAAAGAGCAACAGCGGCAACTCCTTTAAGTAAATCTCCGGCAAGAGTAATTAAAGCGCATTCTTTTCCGGCACAGCGCAGGGTATTTGTGAGACCGGCATTATGACTTCCCATATCACGGATATCTTTGCCTTTCATAATTTTAACGACAATTATAGAGAAATTCAGACTTCCAAGGAAATAGCCTGAAGCTGCGGCAAAAATAAGTGCAAGTAAAATTTTCATTATTTGTCATTCCCTCCCCGCTCTCTTACGATAAACCTAACAGGAGTTCCTTCAAGTCCGAATGTAGAGCGAATTTGATTTTCAATGTATCTTCTGTAAGAAAAATGGAACAGGTCTGCCCTGTTTACAAATATAACGAACGTGGGCGGCTTTGTTGAAGGCTGAGTGATATAGTATATTTTCAATCGTCTGCCTTTATCAGAAGGCGGCTGAACTCTTGTTGTAGCATATGCAAGAACATCGTTAAGCATTCCTGTTGAAATTCTCATGCTGTTCTGACCATATGTGAACTTTATAAGCTCGTAAAGCTTGTTGATTCTCTGTCCTGTTTTTGCCGAAATAAATACAAACGGAACATAAGACATAAAACTGAAATCATTTTCAAGCTTAGTCCTGAATTCTTGCATGGTTTTGTCGTTCTTTTCGATAAGATCCCATTTATTAACTGCAACGACACAGGCTTTTCCCTGTTCATGCGCATATCCGGCGACCTTTGAATCTTGTTCGGTAAATCCTTCCGACGCATCAAGCATAATAACGCAGACATCTGCACGATCGACTGCCATATAAGCTCTGAGGACACTGTAGTGCTCGATCTTCTCAGTAACCTTAGACTTTTTTCTGATTCCGGCAGTATCAATAAATACAAATTTCCCATATTCATTTTCAATAACTGTATCTGTTGAATCACGAGTTGTTCCTGCAATATTGGATACAATAACACGATCCTCACCGGCAATTTTGTTTATAAGCGAAGATTTTCCGGCATTCGGTTTTCCGATAACAGCGACCTTGATATATTCCTCATCATATTCTTCTGCCTGAATATCGGGAAGAAAATCGTAAATAGTATCAAGCATATCGCCTGTTCCATGACCATGAACCGATGAAATTGGATATGGATCTCCGAGACCAAGATTATAGAATTCATAAAGTTCCATAGGAGGTTCGCCAAGCGTATCACATTTATTAACAGCGAGAACCACAGGCTTGCCGCTTTTGAGAAGCATCTGCGCAACAGCGTAATCATCGGCAGTAACTCCGCATCTTATATCTGTAACGAAAACGATAACATCTGCTTTTTCGATTGCAAGTTCGGATTGACGGCGCATTTGTGCAAGGATAACGTCGTTGCTGTCGGGTTCGATACCTCCTGTGTCAACAACCATAAACTCCTTTCCTCTCCATTCGCATTTGGAGTAGATACGATCACGGGTAACGCCGGGCGTATCTTCAACAATAGAAAGTCGTTGACCGATAAGCTTATTGAAAAGAGTCGATTTTCCTACATTTGGTCTTCCAACGACCGCAATAATTGGTATAGACATATTACAACATCCCCTTTCTTTGTTCAATGTATTTGCATATAGAGTATTATTACCATTCAATACCCATGATGGCATCCAAAAGGTCGTAACCGTCATTGTTTACTGATTTAATCCGTATATTTAATGCTTCTTCAACATCAGCAATTGTCAAATCGTCAAGAAAAACATCAGAATTGATCATAAGCATTGCCGAGGAAATAAGAAGAACCTCCCCAAGATTTTTTTCTTTAAGCTGAGCGATAAGATCTTTTGCGGTGATAAGTCCGGTAACTGTTATAGAATCACCAAAAAAATTATTGCGAATTGGATAAACGTCGCATTTAAGCAGTGGAAATTTCTCCATTGCAGCTTCTGCCAGCTGTCTTATTATCGGGTATGGAGAATATCCTGTAGCGATAGAAACATGACGTTTTTCACCTTCCCACTCTGCATTTTCAAGAGCATTTTCAAATTCATCCATAAGCGAACGAAGCATTCCAACACCATTTTCATACTGCGGATAATCCTCGTAAAACTCAGCTTGCGGTATATCCCTTTCAGCTATAAGATAAAATTCATCCGAGGGAAAAACGGTTCTTGTTCCGAATTTTTCAAGGAGAATACACTGAAATTCTTCAATGATGTCGATAGTTTCTCCGGCAGTTTCTTTATTGAAAGTTTTAAGCGGAAAAAGATTCTCACGAAACTTTGTCAGTCCAACCGGTACAACTGCCATACTGCTTATATTTGGCATAAGCTCGCTAAGATCATGAAGTGAGCGTCTGAGTTCATCGCCGTCATTAAGTCCGGGACAGCAGACGATCTGACAATTGAGCTTGATTCCATTTTCTGCAAGCTGACGAATATATTTCAGTTTTTCGCCAGCAAAGCGGTTGTTCATCATCTTGACACGCAGCTCTGGATTTGTTGTATGAACCGAAACGTTGATATTAAGTTTCATCTGGATAATACGATCAATATCCACTTGTTCAAGATTAGTGAGAGTAACATAATTTCCCTGAAGAAAGGATAAGCGTGCATCGTCATCTTTGAAATACAGAGTTTTACGCATATTCGGCGGCATCTGATCTATGAAGCAAAAAACACATTTATTTCTGCAAGATTGCTTGCTGTCCATAAGAAAAGTTTCAGCTTCAATGCCGAGATCGTCGTATTCATCTTTTTTTGCAACAAAGCTTAAAGTTTGCGAATCACGCAATATTTCAATAGTGGGATTGATTTCGGCGGCATAAAACATATAGTCAAGAACATCCTTGATTTCATGCCGATTGATTTTAATGAGAAAATCTCCCTTGATAATGCCGCATTTATCCGCCGGAGAATCAGTAATAACATTATTTATTTTAATCATATAAATCGCTCCAGCCTTAGAAAAAGGAGAGAAGGAATACTCCTCCTCTCCTTCTCATTAGTCATGTTAAGCTGATTATTCAGCGTCCAACTTAAGAACCTCAACGCCCTTATAGAAACCGCAGTTTTTGCAAACCTTATGCGGAGCCTTGTACGCACCGCAGTTATCGCACTTAGACATTGCCGGCACATCCAGCTTCCATACAGCAGAACGTCTTTTATCACGTCTTGCCTTGGAAGTTTTTCTCTTTGGTACAGCCATTATGGCACCTCCTTACAGAGCATCACTGCTCAGTTTAATTTAGACAATTGCATTCGGACTCATTCAAATCGCATCCGCAAACCATACAAAGACCTTTACAATCATTCTTGCAAAGATTTTTAGTTGGAAGCTGAAGAAGTAAATCCGTAACGGCAATTTCATTCAGTTCAATGCTCTCACTGTCGGCAACGATATATTCATCATTATCGCCGCTGATCGAAGGAACGACAATATGGTCGCAATCAAAGTGATAAGCCCTTACTAACTCTTTAAGACATCTGTCACAAGTGATAAAAAGGGAAAAATCAATGGAATATTCAAGATAAACTATACCGGCTTTATTAAAGATCCTTCCATTTATCTCAACAGGCGAGCTGAAATCATATCCTTTTATATCAGATAATTCATCTGCCGCAATGCTATATTCAATATTTTTTGATTCTCCGACAATATTGAAAAGCTGTTTTAAATAAATCTTCATATTTTAAATCCTTAGAGCATTACAAATTTTATTATACACTAATTGACACAATATGTCAATAGTTCATTGTAAAAAAGCAATTTTTTTCTTATAAATTATCTGATAAACTGCTTAACGCTCTCAGGAAGTTCTTCTGCATCAGCAGAAACTGTAAATACAACAGTTGCATCATTTCCTGTAAGCTTGTCCAGTTTTTCAAGAAGAGTACCGAATGCGTCATAATCGCGTCCGCCGATTTTAAGGATTCCGTCAACAAAAACATCCTGTATATCAAAGTTTCCTGCGAGCATACCTGCAACGAAACCATAGAAAGCGTCATAACCCTCGATAGCAAAGCTTTCAGTATCGCACCATCTTACTCTGAAGCTGATAGAACGTCTGATATTATCGCCTTTTTCGATACAAACAAGATTGCCGTTTGTAGATTTAACAGCGTCATTGATCTGTTCGATAAGAATTTTAGTTTTTCCTGTACCCTTTTTTCCTGTAATAAGTTTAATCATAATTTACTCCTTCCATTGCTGTGCAGCAGTGTGAAATATTAATTGCTAAGATATATTGCTAAGCCGGATTAACCGAGCTTTGCTTCAAGAGCAGCTTTTGCGCCCTCGTAACCTGGTTTTCCAAGAAGAGCGAACATATTTGATTTATAACTCTCAACGCCAGGCTGATTGAAAGGATTAACTCCTAGAACATAACCTGAAATTGCACAAGCTTTTTCAAAGAAATAAATCATGTATCCAACGCTCTCTTCTGTGATATCTTCAAGTTCAAGAATAATATTCGGAACTCCACCTTCAGTATGAGCAAGAACAGTACCCTCAAAAGCCTTTCTATTTACAACAGACATATTTTGGTTTGTAAGGAAATTAAGACCGTCAAGGTTTTCAGCATCCGGCTCAAGGAAGAGATCCGTTTTAGGGTTCTTTATATCAACAACTGTTTCAAAAAGAATTCTTGCACCATCTTGAATATACTGACCCATGGAGTGAAGATCAGTTGAAAAAACAGCAGCTGATGGGAATATTCCCTTGTTATCCTTGCCCTCGCTTTCGCCGAAGAGCTGCTTATACCATTCAGACATCATAACGAAACTCGGATCGTAGGAAACAAGCATTTCAACAGACTTACCCTTTCTGTAAAGGATATTTCTAAGAGCTGCATACTGATAACAGTCATTGTTGTCAAAATCAGCACAGAAATCAGCCTGTGCTTTTGCAGCACCTTTCATAAGAGCATCAATGTCGCATCCGGCAACAGCGATTGGAAGCAGACCAACAGCTGTAAGAACAGAAAAACGTCCGCCAACGTCATCCGGAATAACGAATGTTTCATAACCTTCAGCATCAGAAAGATTTTTAAGAGTCCCTCTTGCCTTATCAGTTGTAGCAAAGATTCTCTCTTTAGCACCGTCCTTACCATATTTATCTTCAACCATTTTCTTGAAAATACGGAAAGCAAGAGCGGGTTCTGTTGTTGTACCGGACTTTGAAATAACGTTTACGGAAAAATCTTTTCCCTCGCAAAGAGCGATTATCTCATTAAGATAACTTGGATTAATGCTGTTTCCAACATAGTAAATATCAGGAGTATCCTTCTTGATATTGTTGTAAAGAGGCGATTTAAGAAGCTCAATAGCAGCTCTTGCGCCGAGATATGAACCGCCAATACCGATTACGATAAGAATATCGGAATTTGACTTGATCTTTTCAGCGGCAGCTTTGATTCTTGCGAATTCTTCCTTATCGTAACTTGTTGGGAGTTCAACCCATCCAAGGAAATCATTTCCAAGACCGCTTTTATTATGAAGGGATTCAGCCGCAGCTTCAATCTGCGCCTTGATACCTGTCATTTCATCAGAATTAATATAATCCTTCAGATATTTGGTGTTAAGTTTTAAAGACATTTAAAATTACCTCCAATATGTACAGATTGCTCTGTGCAAATATAAATTACCATCTTTATGATACTATATTTTAAGAAATTTTTCAAGTCCCTTTGCAAGATTATTCAAACATTTGTACATTCGATATATTTTCAACAGTTTTATTTTGTCATATTTACTAATATTTTTTCTAATACAAACCCAAAGGAAATTTTTTTTACATCGTTTTTTGCAATAACATCAGTTTCAAAAACAATCTTTTTTCCATTATAAAAAACTGCAGTTCCGATTTTTTGTTCTTTTTTTATCGGAGCATTAAGATATTCAGGGAAAACGCAGATTATCCTAAGTGAGTTTGTTCCCCTGGGAACAACAATATTTCCCTGTTTGGCAAGAATAAGTTCAACAGCGGATTCTTCGCCATTTTTTACTCTTATTGGCTTAATCATTTCATCAGGAAAATAGGAATCAGTCACCTTATAATTACTAAAACCGCTATTTATCAGTTGTTTTGCTTTTTTAAAAGAATCATCATCATTTTCGGCGCCAAGGACAACTGAAATAAAAGCTGTTCCGTCTTCATTTTTTCCGCATTCAGCAATGCAATAGCCTGACTCTTCAGAATGAGCAGCTTTAAATCCGGCGTGATGCTGATAAGTTCTTGCAAGCGTATTTTCATTTACCAGTTCAACCGTTCCGTTACGAACAAAATCTCTCCAGGTTTTGAAATAAGGCTGCAAAAAATCGTATTTTGATAATTCAGAGCAAATTATCGCTATATCATATGCTGTTGTATATTCACGTTCATCATAGTAACCATACGGCGAAAAAAAAGCTGTATCACGAAGTCCAAGATCAAATGCACGGCTGTTCATATGCATAACGAACTCATCGGCTGAACCGGCAGAACGTTCTGAGAGAACGATTAGCGCATCGTTGGCATTTCCAATTATAACACTTTTCAAAAGTTCTTCAACATTCATTTTGTCCCCAGGTTCAAGCCATACCAATGAACCCTTAATCCCACTTACCGACTGTGAAGCGGTCAGTTCAGTGTCAAGTGTATATTCACCAGATGAAATATCTTCAGCGATAATCAGCAAAGACATTAACTTATTTAAATATCCGGCGTTTAATCTTTTACATGAGTTGTATTCCTCAAGAACAGTTTTCGTGTTGGATTCAATGAGTATATAAGATGAGGCCACCGTATCATCTTCATTCTTTTTTCCAGCCGAAATAAGGGAAAATAGAATCAAAAAAGGACATAAAACAATTATTAGTTTTTTTATCATACAGATCACCTCACAACCTAATATATGAACAATAGTCTTACGATATTACAAAAAAGGCAGTCCGCAGACTGCCTGAAATCAATTTAACACTCGTTCAGTTTTTAACAGTTGTAATGATGTATGTTCCGATGTTATCTCCGGAAACGGAATAATTTCCGGAAATAGGCACACGAGCAGATGCTACGTCGCCAATAGCAGATGAAGTGTATATCTCATACTCAATACCATTGCAAATATATGAATAAACATTGTCATAACTATAATTTTTAAGGAAGTTGATATATTCTTCAAGAGAATAATCCTTTTCACTCATAATTGCAGCATGAACATCGCCAACATAGCGAAGATGCCATGGGCAGAATTTATGACCAGTTTGGTTCTCTTTTCCTTCAGGGTATCTTACTATGTATCCATATTTTTCGCAATTTTTTACAATCCACCCTTCTTCATCAAACCCATCAAAAGCAATAATGCCTCCGTAAGCGTTTAAAGCAAGGTCGATAGTATTTCCCGTTATCGATTCGGGGAAATATTCAGGGCAGCAAGAGCCATCTCCTGTAAAAGTATCATTTGTTCCATAAACGATAAAATCTGTAAGTCCTGTTGCTTCATGATAATCAGCCATCATATGATTAAGGGCCTCAGCTGCTTCTTCATTCAGCTTTACAGATTCATTTAAAACATTATAATAATCATTTTTATATTTAAGCAGATTAACCATTCCGGAAGGAGTTGATTCACCTGCAGGATATTCGTCGTTAATTATAACAAGCTTACCGGATGATAAAAGCGAGGGAGTAACTGAAAGCTCTGAAAATCCCAAGTTCTGAACGCCCTCAAAAACGGTAGTTGACTGTGACTCATTTCCAAGATGGATTTGCCCGTCAATTTGCTTGCTATTATCTTTTTCAACAGAATTTCCGTTTACAAAATCGCCTACAACAGTAATACTGTTTGTATTTGATTTAAAAAGATCTCTTCGGAGTCCGTCAACAGCAAATATGGTTCCCGAAAGTACCAACATCGCAGCAAAGACTCGACCCCATTTAAGTCTTGCCATTATTAGTATCCTCCGATAGTTTTGTTCTGCACTTTTCCGGTTATCCGGTTTGTATATCTTTGTTACTGTGTTTATTTGTGCCTATGAAAATATGTATTTATTTTTTCACGCAGCAAAATAAAGCCTTACGCATTCAGCGAAAGAAAATTTGTTTGTTGTTCTCACATATAATTTGTTTTTTACTTTAGCACGATGTTGAATTCATATTATATTAAATTCATGACAATATGTTCAGAAAACTTACTTGCGATGTACACTTATCAAACATAGCTTAACAGAAAATCATATAAACATACAAGCACTTCAAAGCATTTAACTGCTTTAAATACTGTTTCTTTTGAACGAACATAGTTCCTCTCTTGCAACGAGATCCAACCAGTGTTACAAAATAAGTATTTTTATACTTTTTACGTTCAGCCTGTTGTCTGAAAAACAATACACTTCAAACAAACCGTAATGCATCCGATAAAAACAGAGTTTATCTTAGAGGATTCCTTATAAAGACTCCTTCAGTACGGGGACGTATCTTAAAAAGAACAAACCAATAATCAAACACTGTAAACCACCGTATGCAACAGCATTCACAAGTAATGAATTTGAATATTTTTATCACATTATTACAAAATATAATAAAAAACGTTTTATCTTTTCTTGTAGCTTAATATTCTAATCACAAAATTTCCAGTTTCCATCTATGATTCAGAGATTCTGCAAAGCGTATGCATATTTTTCTGAAAGATACATTATCAAACCGTAACCGCTCGGAATAACAAATAAACTGAATTTTTATGTTATTTTATCATAACTAAAAGAAAACAAATACGTCTATCCAACAATAAATACTTTAGTTTTTGTTTTTGTTTTGTTTAGTTTTCCTTTTTTATTGTTCTACAATTTTATTATATCTCTATTTATATTATAATACAAAAAATTCCTATTGTCAACACTTTTCTAAAATTTTTTTCATAAAATAATTGTTTCTTTAAGTTATTACAAAAAAGGCTGCCACAGAGTTATTTCTTCTCTGTGGCAGCCAAAATAAATTATGAAATTCTTTTTCCTTTTGTTTTTTTACGCTTTTCAATTGGCTTTTCTTTACCGCCCATATCTTCAAAAATAACCTCTTCATCATCTTTGTCGGATGCTTCGTCAAGTTCGGGGTTTATCTCTCCGATACTTGTATAATATGGGTTTATTACATATTTTTGAATTACAGGATAACTGTTGAAACAGGTCACAAAGCAAAGGAACGCTGCCGGAAAAAACGGAAGAAGAAGCATAAATACCGGAAAAGCGTAATTGAATATAAGAAGCATTCCTGCTATAACCGCTATCGTTACTAATAAAATGATGACATTACTTTTCATTGCTACAAAAGCGAGAGCAAAAGAATTTTTTATAAGATTTTTTAGTGAAAGATTGGTTGCTGTAAGCATCAGAAAAATATAATAATTCATCATTAGGATAACAAGCGCAACGCTCAGCGCAATAGTCATAGGAAGATACATGATTTTGGCATTGTAAAGTTCGGCCATCCAAGGATAAACCTTTATAGACGCAATTACCGAAGCGATGACCAGACAGTCAAGAAACCCTACTAAAGCTGCTTTTTTAAAATTATTCTTGAATGAACGAAAAAAATCTCTTATTACAAATGTATGCTTTCCGGTTATATAACATCGCATTATTTTTGTCATGCCTGCCGTAGCAGGTCCTATGGTAACAGCGAACAGTAAAAGAAGCAATCCTGATAGAATAAGTATTAATTTGTAATCGCTGAAGACGCTTATAACTCCTAAAATCAGCATAAGCGGAATAAAGAACAAAAAGTATATAAGATTTACTTCCATAAGCTGCCAAAATTTCCTGAAAAAAATATCAAAAAACAGACGTATTCCTGTTTTCTTCGGAGCGTGTTTTGATATTCCTGGACCGGCGCTTTCATAATCAAATAAAGCCAATTTTTGAATTCCTCCAATTTTAAAAATTTTATCCTGCAAACGCAAAATTGATCCCTGCATCTACGGCAGCGACGATAATTACCATTACAGCAAGCACAATAAATTTCAGACAGTAAAGCTGTATACTCATACGTTTACTATCATTTCCGTTTTCTGAGATCCAGCAGGAAAGCGAAAAGACTGAAGCTCTTATAAGTTCTCTTACTGCAAGAACCGCAATAAACGTAAGAGCTGCTGCTTTCGGAAGAACGGTTATAAGAATCAATACAAAAGCTTTTCCACCGTAAAGAGTATACATCAAAGCGGCTGAAGCGCCTATTCCGAATCCTCTGTAAACAAGAAGCGCAATACCGAAAGGTTGTCCGAAAGCAAAAAAACCCAGCAAGAAAACTACAGCTGTGAATGCTATTGAAATAAAAATTCCGCCGCGCATATATTCAAACAAATTTATTCCTTTGAATACCGGGGCAAAATATTGGTGAAGCCAATAAGAAGGCTCTGGCATTTTTACCGTCTGATAAATAGAACCGGTTATGATTCCTATAATTACAAGTATGCTCAGCAGTATTATAGACGTTTTTCTGCTGCGATTTCCAATATAACTTATGTGCTTCATTCTGCATCATCCTTTCTTTTTCAAGGATATGCAGAAGCTTGTACTAATAGAACCGTTTATTATTTTGAAAGTTCGTATGCTCTTTTAGTACAGCTTTCACAGCATTTTTTCACAACATCAGTAAGATTTCCTTCATAAAGGCGATCAAGTCCGGCGAGAGTTGTTCCTCCCGGAGAAGACACCATTTTAATAAGTTCGTCGATAGAATATCCGGAATCGGTTATCATTTTTGCCGAGCCGATAAGACTTTGCGAAAACAATTCGGATGCGGCATCCTGCTCAATTCCCACTGATGTTGCATAATCAATAAATCCCTTTGCAAAAAGATAGATAAATGCTGGACTGCTTCCGTTTATTGCGATTATCTCTTTCATTTTATCTTTTGAGATAACAGCAGCTTTTCCGCATATTTTAAAAATATTAAGTATGAATTCGAATTCCTCATCAGAAACATTTTCATTGCGTGAAAGCGCAGAAGCTCCTTCTCCGACAAGAAGCGGAGTATTTGGCATAACGAGTATAACTTTTGCATTCGGAAGAGTTTTCTTTGCAATAAACTCGTCTGTTATTCCGGCAGCGATCGAGATAAAAACATTCTCATCGGAAGCGGCAGGGGCAGCCGCTTCAAGGACAGTTTCAATTATCTGGGGTTTAACGGCAAGAAAAACAAACTTGCATTTTTTTACAAGATCGGTTTCGCTTTCACAGAACGCAACTCCTGATTCTAAGAGCATCTCAATCTTTGTTTTATCAGGATCATATGCATAAAGGGCAGTTTTTTCCGCAACAGAACTTCCTGCAATGCCTTTCATGATCGCAGTTCCCATATTGCCTGCACCTATAAAGCCTATATTAATTTTATCCATATTCAGTTCTCCTTGAAATTTAATTAAAAACAATATTTTATATTATACAACATTATTCACAAAAAATCAAGTATGATTTTATCAATTTTAAAAGTTTCACCATTTTATAACAAAAGCATTTTCTTAAATTAACTGATTGACTTTAAACAGAACATATGTTATAATTAAAATATTATGAGCAGAGAGGCGGTTTTTGAAAATGTCTGATCCGGAAAAAATTATTTCTGTTGTTATGAAGGACGAAAAACTGTTAAATAGTAAATCTTTTCAAAACAGAGTTTATAAAGACGAGCCAATTCTGAAAACAGCCGCCCGGCTTTGTAAGCCAAAAACTCCGGAGAAAATAGAGCAAATGAAAAAAATCGCCTTTTCGCCGGACGCTTATTGGAAAACAAGTGCGTGGCTTTTTTATACTCAGGGCAAATTTATGGAGGATTACGAGGACGATTATAATTATGACGCTGATTTCTCCGGTTTCTATACAACGTATCGTGATCTTACTGCACAGCAGCTTAGAGGTTATTTTTCATGGCGCACAAAAGTTCGGAATGGAATAATTATCAAGACAAGTTCTCCCTATGCTTATATATATTCGTACGAACTTATAAATGAGATCGGAACGCAATCTTTGATTGACGGATTTAATAAACTAAAAGATTTCGGAATGCGGTATAAACAATTTTCCCCTGAGATCAGCCATATCATAGAATCATGGCTTATTGATTATGCGGTTTATTATCAGCTTGATACAGACGTTTTACATGATAATGAGATCATACTGCGTGATGAAATGCTTATTGCTTTAAAAAACTGGGACAAATTCGGGGATGATGATATTTTTAACGCACTTTGCAATCTGTCTGATTATAATATTTATGAGTCATCATGTTTTGCCAATCATGCTGATAAATTCAGAAAAACAGCCGTGAATTCCTTTAAAAGGCTCTCGGAATATTTTCGTGAAAACAGAAAAAAAAGTCTTTTTGCAAATTATTTCGGAAATCTGAAAAATTCAAAGTACCATATATTTGAATCGGCAGTTTTTTACGACAGAACTCCTTTTAGAAATTTTTGTTACAAAATAAATGAGATACGCAGTATAAGCTGTCTGAACGGAGCGTGGAGCTGTGAAAGTTATCCATATAAAGAAAAAAACAAACATATTGGAGATTTTTTGAAATCAGTTGACATCATTCTTCGTGAGCGTTTCGGTTATAGTGAAAAATTGGAGTGTGAAGACGTTTCAAAAGTCGCAGTTTCGATCATACAGCGGGAAGCGGATAAGATTATTATTCAAAAATCTGAAACAAAAACTAAAAAAATTGAAATTGATATTTCAAAGCTTGAAGATATACGCAAAGCTTCTGAAATCACTCGTGATAAGCTGATAGTTGAGGAAGTATATGATGAATCAGAAGAAATCACTGAGATAAATCCTTCAGAAAACTTCGCTATGGATGATACTCCACTTAATATATCGGAATATGCGTTCCTTAAAACGCTCCTTTACGGCGGAGATTGGAGAAAAATCGCAGAATCAGTAAAATCAATGCCATCGATTCTGGCTGATGCTGTGAATGAAAAGCTTTTCGATCTCTTCGACGATACCGTTATAGATTTTTCGGGTGACGTTCCCGAGCTTATTGGGGATTATATTGATGAACTGAAAGGAATGATAAAACCATGAATAGTACAAATTCTGTAAAGATACCCAAACGAATAGCTTCGGTTGTTATAAATTCGCTCAAAGGAGGAGTTGTTCCGAGGATAGGACTCCCCTACATTACGGTCGGACGTGAAACTGAAATTGACGCTTTGTTACATGACATCGATATTATTGAGGACGGAGGAGCTTCTTTCCGTTTTATTGTCGGTAAATACGGAAGCGGAAAAAGCTTTCTTCTTCAGACAATAAGAAGTCATGTTATGGACAAAAATTTCGTTGTGGTCGATGCCGATCTCTCGCCCGAACGCAGACTACAGGGAACTAAGGGACAGGGACTTGCCACTTATAAAGAACTTATCAGAAATATGTCAACTAAAACACGTCCCGACGGCGGAGCGCTCACTCTTATCCTCGATAGATGGATAAGCAGCATCCAGACCGACGCTGCTTCGGAAACCGGGCTCTCCCCTGATTCTCCGGAATTTTCTAAAGCCGTTGAGAAAAAAATATTCGAGGTCGTAGGTTCTCTTAGTGAAATGGTTCATGGATTTGATTTCTCTAAGCTTCTCACGATCTATTATCGCTCCTACATTGATGGCAACGATGAAAATAAGGCAAAAGTAGTGAAATGGTTCCGAGGAGAATACGTTAATAAAACCGAAGCTAAATCCGAACTTGGAGTCAATATTATTATATCCGATGACGATTGGTATGAGTATATAAAGCTCTTCGCCATGTTCCTCAAAAAAGCTGGTTACAGCGGTATGCTCATTCTTATTGACGAACTTGTTAATATTTACAAAATACCCAACAGCATTACAAGACAATATAATTATGAGAAAATTCTGACTATGTACAACGATACTCTCCAGGGCAAGGCGAAATATCTTGGAATAATTATGGGCGGAACTCCGCAGTGTATCGAGGATACAAGGAGAGGTGTTTACAGCTATGAGGCTCTTCGTTCACGCCTTGCAGAAGGCCGTTTCGGACGTGAAGGCATTAAGGATATGCTTGCCCCGGTAATTCATCTTAATCCTCTTAATTATGAGGAAATGCTGGTACTTACTGAAAAGCTTTCAGAGATTCATTCCGGTCTTTTCGGCTATGAACAGAAGATAACTCAGAACGATCTTATTGATTTTATTCAGGTTGAATATTCAAGAATAGGCTCGGATACTCACATAACCCCACGTGAGGTCATCCGTGATTTTATCGAGCTTCTTGATATTGTTTATCAGAACCCTCAGATCGTGATAAGCGATTTTATTGCATCCGAAAATATGGTTTATTCAAAGCCGGAAACTGAACATGAAGCTTCCGATTCCGAATTTGCAGAGTTTGAGATATAAGATATGAATATTTTTGAACGTTATGCACCGTTTGTGCAGGATTTTATCTACCGTAATAACTGGGAATCGCTAAGAGCGATTCAAGCAGCCGCAGGAGATGCGATTTTCAACACCGATGAAAACGTACTTTTGTCCGCTTCAACTGCTTCAGGAAAGACGGAAGCAGCGTTTTTTCCGATTCTCACTCTCTTTTCCGAGGATATGCCCAAAAGCATCGGAGCAATTTATATCGGTCCGCTTAAAGCTCTTATAAACGATCAGTTCATGCGCCTCAATGAACTTTGTGAAGGAGCTGATATTCCAGTTTGGCATTGGCATGGCGATGTTGCGCAGTCGCACAAAAATAAGCTTATGAAGAATCCTTCGGGCATTTTACAGATAACTCCTGAATCCCTTGAAGCTCTTCTCATAAGAAAACACGCCGCAATTTCCAAACTTTTCGGGGACCTGCGTTTTATCGTCATTGACGAGGTTCACTCTCTTATGCGTGGCGATCGTGGCGGTCAGACTTTATGTCTTATCGAACGTCTTTCAAAGCTTGCGGGAGTTAATCCGAGAAGGATCGGTCTATCCGCTACTATAGGCGATCTTGAATTGACCGGAGAATTCCTTGCTTCAGGAACAAGCAGAGGAACAGTCATTCCAAGAATCGAAAGCAAAGGTATCAAATGGCGGCTCTCTATGGAACATTTCTATATCAGTCAGCAGAATGCTCCAGAAGAAAAAGGGAGTGCTGATGCGCTTCCTGTTCTCGATATTAAGACTGATGAAGCGCCAGAACACGCAGATGCAGGCATGGGTTATATTTTTGAGCATACAAAAGGAAAAAAATGTCTTGTTTTCGTTAATTCCAGAGAAGAATGCGAAGCTGTTACAACAACTCTCCGATCTTATTGTGAGGCTAATCGTGAGCCAGACAGATTTCTTATTCATCATGGAAATCTCTCGGCAGCTTACCGTGAAACCGCAGAAGCTGCGATGAAAGACGAAGACGTTTTTCTCACAACGGTTACGACTGCTACTCTGGAACTTGGAATTGATATCGGCAGACTTGAACGTGCTTTCTAGATAGACGCTCCGTTTACTGTTTCGTCCTTTCTTCAAAGAATGGGAAGAACCGGAAGACGTGATCTTCCCCCGGAAATGTGGTTTGTTATGCGTGAGGAACTTCCCGAACCGAGGAGTATGCTTCCGGAAACGATTCCGTGGAAGCTTTTACAGGGAATCGCTCTTGTTCAGGTTTATCTTGAGGAACGCTGGGTCGAGCCGCCGAAACTTGATAGACTGCCGTTTAGTCTGCTTTACCATCAGACTATGAGTACTCTTGCTTCATGCGGAGAGCTATCCCCTGCTTCGCTGGCTTCAAGAGTCCTTTCGCTTAAATACCTCCACCGCATAACTCAGGATGATTACCGCATTCTTCTTCGTCATCTTCTTGAAATCGAGCATATTCAGCGTACTGACGAGGGCGGACTTATTATCGGTATTGTCGGAGAAAGAATAGTTAATTCTTTCAAGTTTTATGCAGTTTTTCAGGAGAATGAAGAATATACCGTAAGATGGGGTTCGCAGGAACTCGGAACGATCGTTATGCCGCCGCCCGTTGGGGAAAAAATCGCAATAGCAGGTCATGTGTGGATAGTTGAAGAAGTAGATCACAAGAGACGACTCGTTTACTGCGAACAGATCAAGGGAAAAGTTCCGGCTTATTTTGGTGATTGTCCCGGCGACATCAATACAAAAATTCTTCTTAGGATGAGAGAGGTTCTTATCGAAGATAAAAGATATCCATATCTTATGAAAAATGCTGTTTCGAGGCTGGAACAGGCTCGAAATACTGCAAGGAATTCGCATATAACCGAAAACCCGCTTATATGTATGGGCGGAAATATGTGGTGTCTTTTTCCGTGGCTTGGAACTTACGCATTTTTTGCAATGGAACGTTTTCTGAAAATTAAATGCGCCGGTCGTCTTGGTCTTAAAGGAATGGATTCTTCGAGACCTTATTACATCCAATTTACAATGAAGACTTCACCAGAAGATTTTTTCCGCATTCTTGCTGAAGAAGCGGAAATTGAATTTGATCCATTAGATCTTGTTTATGCCGGAGAAGTTCCGCTTTTTGAAAAATATGATGAATTTCTTCCCATTGAACTTGTTAAAAAGGGATTTGCTTACGGCATTCTTGGTATAGATGAAATGAAAAACAGGGTGAAAGAATGGAGAAATCTTATTTTCAAGTAAATATTACTAAAAAGTCTTGAAATTAGTAAGAATTTGTGATATAATTGTTACAAGAGTAGGTTTTGATATTTTCTCAATTCGCCTGCGATTATGTATATTTTTATTAAGGAGTGATTTTTTGAAATTTCACATTTTACCAACAGTTTTGTCTGTTGTGATTTCATGCTCAGCTATTTCCGGTATAACTGTACCTTACGTTAATGCTGAACAGCCTACAATGAAGGACAGCGGTATTTCGTATCAGGAAACTGTTGAAACAATCAATAATCCCGGAGCAGGATATACTCAGACTATATGGGCGGTATGTAAACCGGGCAATACTCCAACGTATAATCCAACCGGTAATATTACGCTGTTTTTTATTGATATAGGAGCTTTTTCGAGCGGCTCAAACGGCTCTGATACCGATTATGATCTGGATGAAGAGTTTTTTACCGCATGGAGAACGACCTTTGATAACTGCCGTAAAAACGGATGCATGATTGCTTTGCGTTTCAGATATGACGCAAACGGAAATGATAATCCTGAACCATCAACTTTTGATTGGGTACTTAAGCACATAGATCAGGTAAAGGAAAGCGGTATTCTTGAAGAATATAAGGATATCATCGCCTTTGTTGAAAGCGGATTTGTAGGTAAATGGGGTGAACAGCACGGCGGAAAATATACGTCTGTAGACTATAAAGCTCAGGTTCTTGACGCTCTGCTGAAATGCGTTCCCGCACCGATTCCTGTTACAGTCAGAACTCCGGATATTTTCGCAAAATGGGTTGGAATCGAACGTAATAAGCTTGCCGATTATCAATTCGAACCGAATTCTGACGCTGCCCGTGTAGGTCTTTATGACGACGGATATATGGGAAGCGATTCGGATCTCGGAACTTATGCAAACCGTGAGATCGAAACGACATGGCTCGGAAATCAGACGGTAACTTCCTATTTCGGCGGAGAATTTTCAGGTAATCTCGACTGGGCTAAAAAATATGATACATATCTTCCTGAAAACGCAATAACTGAAATGTATAATACTCACTTGAGCTATATCAATGCAAATATTTATCAGCTTTATAAAGACTATACTTTCGACGCATCAAATGATATAACTGAGGTGAAATATCAGCCTTTCTATGATTCTGATAACCTTGAGTCTACATTCGATCATTCTGCTTATTATGGTCAAACAGTTTTTCAGTTTATCCGTGACCATATAGGCTATCGTTTTGTTTACAGAAAATCCGAGCTTTCTGATACAGTCGCTCAGGGTGGAAATCTTGATGTTCATTTTAAGGTAGAAAATACTGGATTCGCTAATCCTATTCCAAAACAGAAAGCTGAACTTGTTCTTGAACGTGACGGAATATACATGAAAACTGAAGTGGATATCAATTCAAACAGCTGGCGTTCATGTACTGTGGCAGATGAGAATATTTCTGTCAAGCTGCCGGACAGCTTCCCGATTGGCGAATGGAACGCATATCTTAAGCTTTCTGAAGGAAATAATTCTATCGACCAGATGAATCTTCGTTCCGTAAGATTTGCAAACGAAAATGTCTGGAATGCCGCTATCGGAGCAAATTACCTCGGAACATTCACCGTTTCCGAAACCAAAAATCACGGTACAGATAATTATTTAAGAAGCGGAATCGGCTCTTCCAATAAAATGTATACTGTAGGCGGACAAACTATTGTGGACGGTACGGATTCTTTCCCTCAGGAGTGGACAGAGGATATGCTCATTGCCGAAAATGACGGAAACAAGGTTTATATGACAGCAGATGACAGTTTCTTTTATATTAAGGGAATTATTCCGGCACAGGCATCTTCTCCGGTTTACAATCTGAGAATTGAAAATGCCGAAACAGACAGGGCCTACTGGATGTATTATATGTCTAACGGTTACGTTTATTTCAATAATGGTTCTTATGACGGATGTATGTGTAAATGGAACGGAGATACGGTCGAATTCAAGATACCGTTCGGTTCTACAATGGATATTTATCCCGGTACGAAGCTTAAAGCTGTAAGAGTATTCTTACAGGACAGCGCAAATGAATGGAAAAATCTCGGAGATGTAAGATCAGAAGAATGTATCGCTCCGTCCGATTTCAGGGTTTATACGTCCAAAACAGATATCAGACTTGCTAAGGGCGATAAATACTCAATAAATGTAGAAACGCCGTTGGAAAATGTATCGTATCAGTGGTATCTTAACGGAAAGGCGATCGAAAATGCTGCTTCTTCAGAATACATTATTGATGCGGACGAAAACAGCGTGGGAATGTATTCTGTTGACATTACAAGTTCATCCGGTATTGTAAAATCAGTTGATGTCTGCGATCTGCTCGAAGTTATCGGCATGGAAAAAGGCGATATAAACAATGACGGAAAAACTAATATTGCAGATCTCGTTCTTTTACAGAAATATCTACTCAAAGATGAAACTTTTTCCTATAGTCAGTTCGTAAAAGCAGATATGGATTCCGACAATAATGTCGACGCTTTTGATAATGCTTTACTCAGAAAGGTTATCTTAAATAACTTATCCAAATAAACTGTGGAAAATCATATTTTTAAATGCATGATAAGAAGATTATTTTACTTGTTTATATTATGATAATGACAAAAAATCTCAAAACCGGAGATAATCTTTAATTGACGAAACTAATTAAAGATTGTATAATATTATTAATTTTAAAATTTGTTCTCATAGGATTTGTACCGTATTAATCTGATTAAAGATTTTTGCAATATTCTATGAGAACAAGTCTTATAAGAAAGGAATGATTATTTTGACAAAAAGATTCACCAAAAGGTTGTTGTCAGTATTAACTGCTTTTGCAATTATGGTAACAGTTTTAATTACGGCTGATTTCAGCAGTATCGGAAATCCTATCGAAACAAATGCTGCTCTTTCAAAGGATTACGCTCCGCAGCTTATGAATATCGCTCTCTACGATGATTCAAAAAATCTTACCGTTTCATCAACAGCAGATAAAACTTCTGCTTCTCTTGCGTCTGAAAACGGCACGCTCAATGAGCAGTGGCGCATTGATTACTGCGGTGCAAACTCAAATGGAAATTACTATAAAATAGTCAATGCTGCTTCGGGACGGCTTCTTACGCCGTATGCTTATTCTGTTTCAAACGGTACGGAAACTGTTATCTATGGCAACGAAAACGATAAGTCTCAGTATTGGTATATTATTCCGGTTTCTCAGGATAAGCACGGCAATGATCTGCACTATAAAATCGTGAACTATTCCAATTCCTCGCTGGCTCTTACAGCCGGTAACTCCGTAATCTCCATATCGAATTATAATGGTTCCAACAGTCAGAAATGGCTTCTCAACTGTGCCGGTTTGCAGGGGTTTGCAGGATATTGCTTCGATGACAATACCGGAAACATAAAGGCATCTGATATAGGTGGTGTATTGGGAGAAACAGTTGAAGTTTCAACGTTTGACGAACTGAAAAAATATGCAACCTCCGATACTCCGTATACGATCGTTGTTACTGCCGATATCAAGGGTACAAGTTTGAAAAAAGATTCATCAGGACGCTATTACTGTCCGGATGGAAGAATATACGTCCACAACAATAAAACTATAATCGGAAGTTACTCCGCTCATACGCTTTATAATGTACAGTTCTGTACGTCTACCCAAAACGGTGTTGGCAACAATTTGATAATTAAAAACTTTGAGCTTCAACACGATTCTGAATCAAACGGAAACGACTCTATCGTTGTTTATTTCGGATCAGGTAAGAATCTTTGGGTAGATCATTGTACTTTCACAGGTCATTCCGATTATAACACTGCTTCAACAGGACTTGAGGATTGGGATAAATTCCTGGCATGCTGCTATGATGCAGATTACTGTACTGTATCAGACTCTTCGTTTGGTTTACATGAATATGGACTTATACTTGGCTATCCGGCAGATGATGATAACTCCTATAAAACCTACAACAATTTCCCACGAATGTCTCTGGTAAGCAACCGTTTTCAGAAAACGCTGACAAGAGGACCAGGTCTTATGCGATATGGTTATTTCCATTCGCTTAACAATTATGTAGATACATTCAGCATGGCATATACTGTTCATACTGCTTCGAAGATTTTTGCTGAAAACTGTTATTATGCAAATGGCGGCAACGTCATCTGCGACTGGAATACAGTAACTTATCCCGGTTCGTATGCAGAATCAGGCTCGCAATTTTCAAAATGCAACAGGACAACCATTGAGGGAAATGCGCAAAACTGTTCATGGCGTCCGAACAAAAACTACAATTATACTGCACTTTCCGCATCGGAAGCGAAAAGTCACTGCACAACATACAGCGGTGCACAATCCTCTAATAACACGGAAAAATATAGCTCGTACAAAAATGCAGGAGTTCCGTCAGCAACATTTATGAAAGCTCCCGAAGAAAGCTGGGGTGTTACGGCAGCCGAGATTGCTATTGACACCTATTTCATGATAAAAAATGCCAACAGCGGTCTTTATCTTGATGTTGACGGAGGTAAAGGCGCAGACGGAACAAATATCCAGCAATGGGGTGCATCTGAAGCAGGAATCCAGAATACATGGAGATTTGTTCCGGCTGGCGACGGTTATTACTATATTCAGTCAATGACCGGAGACAAAACCTATGTTATGGACGTTAGCGGCAGTAAAAGTACAAATGGTACAAATATTGCTCTTTATAGCTACAAAGGAAATGATAATCAGAAATTTATGATTGCTGCAAATTCTGACGGAACTTTCAAAATCATTCCCAAAGTCGGCGGAGGAAATGTATTTGTTGAAATTGAAAGCGCTTCAACTGCTTCCGGCGCAAACTGTCAACTGTGGGAAAAAACAGGTTCATCCTGCCAGAACTGGACATTTGAAGAAGTTGAATTTTCAGGCGAGAAAATGGATACAACAGTTCATTATATGTTCAAAAATGCTGCATCCGGTCTCTACATGGAAGTCGCAGAAGGTAAAGATGAGGACGGCGCAAACGTTCAGCAATGGGGTGCAAACGGTTCAGGAGAAAATAATTCAGGCGATTGGAATTCATGGACTCTTAAATCAGCTACCGGTGATCTTTATTATATCGTTTCTGATCTTGCAGGCAGCAGATATGTGAATATCAATAACGGAAACGCTGAAATCTCGGCAAGAAATTCATCTTCAAATACTCAGATGATGAGATTTGTCAAGAATCCTGACGGTTCATACTGCATTGTCACAAGAACTTCTTATGATAAATCGACCGGACGTTATACAAAGGGAATTGAAGTTGCGGATGCAAGTTCGTCTGCCGGAGCAAATGTAAGGCAGTGGGAGCTTAACGGTGTATCATGCCAGAACTGGATCGCAGAAACTTATACAACAACCAATACTACCACCACGACAACTTCAACAACTACTACTGTTACGACAACTACTACTACTGAACCTACTCCTGTTAATCCGTCCGGAGATCTTTCACTTGATGGAAAAATTAACATTGCCGATATAGTTCTTCTTCAGAAGTATCTGCTTGGAACTGAGAAATTCACACGCAAACAGTTCGAGATCGGTGATATGAACAAAGACGGAGCTGTTGACGTTTTTGATATGGTTCTTCTCAGAAAAGAAATTATAAAAATTGTTTACAGTAAATAAGAAAAAATTAACTGCTGCACTTAAACGTGCAGCAGTTTTTTCATTTTTTATTGTCGTTTATCGGAGTTTTAGTTACCCGTTTATAGAGAAAAGTATCTCTTCTTTCGTCTAACCTGAAGCTATCCTGCTTCTTATAATCAGAAGCCCCAGCTTTGTGCCTTACTGTTTTCAACTGAGAGATCATACATCTAACGACAATCGCAGCAATTATAATAGCAATTACTAAAGAAATAAGAATATTCATATCAGAACCGAACCCACCTTTAATTTATTAAAGTCCGAGAAAATACGATAATGCGTACACTACAGCGGTTCCGATAACCGTTATCGCACCAAACCATTTTGCAGCTTTTGCTTTATCAACAGGAAGATTCCCTACAAATTTTCCGGTCTGACCGTTCATTGCAAATGTGTATTTTTCTCCGTTCCATGTTGTGTTAAGAAGCCATACGGGATAAAGGGCATACTTTGCCTTACCGTTATTTAACTTAATATTGCTCTTTTCTATCAGAACAGAACTATATCCGGTAACAGTCTCTTTAAATACGTCCTCCGCACTCTTTCGTATTCTATCGTTAGCTTTTCCTATACTTTGCTCGGCTGAAACATCATAGCGGTCAGCAAGATAACCTGAAAGATAAGCAGTATTAAAATCCACTGCTTCCTTAAAATTATAAGGTTCTATAGATTCCATAAGATCATCGTCCATTTTTTCAGAACCGTCGACTGGAACCAGTTCAAAAGCAACTTTACCCGAACGATAAGCCGAATATGTACTGGTTTCGATATAATTATATGAATTATCGTTCCAAGTTCTTCTTTTTTCAGCTTTAAATGACATTCTGGCGTCTGCTTCGGCATTGAAGAGCCATACCGGAACGTAAACGCCTTTGATCTCATCAATGTGATTTTCCTCACGGAACACCTTCGGCAGAAGTATTTTTCCATCCAAATAACGATTCAGCGCAGCTTTTGCAGCTTCTTTATCAAGCTTGAACGGAATGACGTAATCTGGTTTAAGATCGCCTGCAAAACTTCCTGCCATAACTATCGGACTGTCGCAGTAAGGACATTTTGATGCCGCAGTTGTGGAATCGGTCATTATTTCGGCTCCGCATGATTTGCAGGAGTATACGCTCATTCCGGAGAGTTCCGACTCGTTCCACTGATCTCCTGCGTTGGTGTCCCATTTCATTTCTTCATTTTCTGAAGCAATTTCACTATCATGCTGTACAACCGCATTGATATCAAATTCAGAATCACAATAAGGACATCTCATGTTCTGCGTTCCTGTATTGAATTCAAGTTTTGCTGAACAGCATGGACACTGATATTCCATTAATTCTGACATAAAATCAACTCACTAACTCTTATGAAGATTACTTAACAATATCAGCGTCGTTAAACGGATCTCCGCACTCAGCGCAGAATTTAGGAGGATTAAACGGATCTTCCGGTTCCCAGCCGCATTTATCACATTTATAAAGAGGTGCGCCTGCCGGTTTTTGGCTGCCGCATTCAGCGCAGAACTTTCCTTTGTTTACAGCTCCACAGGAACAAGTCCATCCGTCCAATCCGGAGTTTGCCGGTTTTGGCTTTCCGCATTCTGCACAGAATTTGCCTGTGTTCTCACTTCCGCATTCGCATTTCCAAGCATTAACCGGCGCCGGTTTTGGTTTACCGCAGTTAGCACAGAATTTACCTGTATTGGATGTTCCGCAATCGCATTTCCATGAGTTGTTTTCCGTCGATGCAGTCTGTTGATTCTGAGCCTGCTGAGCTGCTCCCATAGCGAATAAATTCTGAGCGTTCAATCCGCCTGCCTGCTGTGACATACCCATTCCGTAGAATCCCATAGCTGCTCCGTTAGGATTGCTTGCAGCATTCTGCATTGCCTGAGCCTGAGCTTCAACGAGCGTTGCAGCAGCGTTAGAAGGATTTGCATTCCATGCTCTGTCTTCAAACTGCTGGATCCTTTTTGTATCTTCAGCAGAAATAGTTGCAGAATTAATTGAAACTCCTCCAAGAGTGATACCTCTGCGATCGATCCAGTCAGCAGTAAGTTCACGCTTCATAGCGTCTCTAACTTCTCTCTGCTTGCCCGGAAGTTCGTCATATCTGATTCCGGTTGCGGAAATACTTGCAAAAGCCGGTTGGAGAGAGTCGAGAAATTCAGATTTTAACTGTGCATCGAGATTATCTCTTGTGTAAGTTCCGGCTACGTTTCCGCATACGTTTGAATAGAAAAGAACCGGATCTGTTATCTGATAGGAATAAGTACCGTTGCAGCGAACTCCAACAGTAAAGCTTCTTCCGAGATCGGCATACGTTACTCTGAACGGAACAGGATTCTGAGTTCCGAATTTATTATCAAGAAGCTCTTTAGTATTAAAATAATAAATTCTCTGATCTTTTGCAGCGTCTCCGCCGAACTTTATACGTTCCCACATTTCCTTGAATGTATTTTTCAGTCCCTCTCCGAGCGAGCTTGAAAAAATACTTGGTGAATCAGCAGAATTATATGTATAAATACCGGGAGTTGTTGCAATTTCGACAACCATTCCCTGATCAACCATTATCATTGCCTGACCTTCATTAACTACAATTTTACTTCCGTCAGAAATGATCTTATCGCTTCCCTTTTTATTTGAGGAATGCTTTCCGACTTGTCTTTTTGCTCTTAAAACAAGAACGTTTGCCGGAATGGAATCGTATGAGTAAAATTCCATCCACTGATCTGCCATAGTTGAACCTGCTCCGACAAGAGCGGCACGAATAATTCCCATAATTAATACTCCTTTCGGGATAATCCCTATAAATTAACTATATTTTTTCAGAAAGAAACTGACATTTTTATTATAACATATTTTTTTATAATTTGCACTACTATTTTGAAATTTTTTATAAAATTCGCAAATTCATTCCCATTCTTTCCAGATCTCCGGACAATACCCTATTGTTGCCTTTTTTCCGTTCCTGACTATAGGGGTTTTTATTATCTGAGGATTTTCAAGAATCTTCTCATTGCGGTCATCATCCGAAAGATATTTCAGTAAAGCGAGCATATCCTTGTCTTTGGCATTTTCATTGATAAGTTTTTCAGCACCTCCGACAGCGCCTGCAACGCTGTTGAATTCTCCCTTGCTCATTCCCTTTTCCTTCATGTCTATAAGCTGATATTTAATGCCACGCTCTTTAAAGAAACGTTCTGCTTTTTTAGTGTCGAAGCATTTTTTTGCACCGAAAATTTGTATGTTCATATATTATTCCTCTTCCGATGATACTATATTTCCTGACGGACGTGAAAGCTCAAACGTTATGCTGTGAAGATCAAGACCATTTTGTGCGAAATACAGTCTTACAGCGGTAAAATGTGAGAACATCGGAGCTTCTTTGGTCATTGAAACCGGCTTTCCGTCTGTGCCGTTCCATGTGAAAGTACCGCTTGCTGAACCTGTAAGGAAAAGCGTAACCGGAATCTGTGCAAGCTCGCCGGCTTCTGACGAAGCAGTTATGGTAACATTATACCATCCTGTTTGTGAAACTTTGAGCGCAAAACTGTAGTTGCTGTCCTTTTGGCTCTTTACTCCCCCAAGATCAATTTTAAGCTTTTCATCAATATCATACCAGATCACCGGGGATGATTCTTCGTTTTCAGAATCGTCACGACCGATTATTTCAACTGTATCAGCTTCTCCGGCAAGACGTTTAAGAGCGTTCGTCTTCAACAGGAAAGTCAGTATATTTTTAGCGTTTCTCTGGAGTTCAGCTCTTGTAAGAGTTCCGTTTTCAAGAGATTCAGCAGTAGTATCTTCATTATCGGAACTGTCGGCGCAGACCATATAAACGTCGTTCTGGGCTCTTGCCATAGCGGCAAAATTATTTCTTGTCGGTTCGCCGCCTCTCTCGTTGATATTTGCCCACCAGTCGGTCATTGTAAAGCCCTTGAATCCCCATTCTTCACGAAGAATCGTTGTATTGAGATCAAAGCTTCCGGCTGTCCAGATACCGTTGACAGATCCGTATGTTGTCATTATAGAATCGGCTTTTCCCCTTTTTACAGCAATTTCAAAGCCTTTCAGATAAATCTCACGAAGCGCTCTTTCGGATATTACCGAATCAAGAAAATGACGGTTGGTCTCCTGATTATTTCCGCAGAAGTGTTTTATCGTTCCGGTTACTCCAGCATTGTGAAGTCCGATAAGTTCAGCGGCAGCCATTGAACCTGTAAGGAACGGATCTTCCGAGAAGTATTCAAAGTTTCGTCCATTAAGCGGATGACGGTGGATATTCATTCCCGGTCCGAGCAGACAATCTACATTATTGGCGGTCATTTCTGTTCCCATAAATTCAAAAAGTTCTGTAATAAGCTCTTTATTGAAAGTTGAAGCTATCATAGTTCCGTTTGGCAGGCTGAATGCCTTTGTGCCGCAATCAAGTCTCATTCCGGAAGGACCGTCTGAACAGCATCCCGCCGGAATTCCGAATGCAGAGAGCTCATCAGTAACTCCGCCGAAAGCCGAAGCTGTTCCGGCAGTTACTCTCGGACTTCCCATTCCTTCGCCACGAATTATACATTCAAGAGCGTAATCAGAAAGCTGTGCGATAAATTCATTCATGTTGTTCTTTTTATTTTTAACATCTATAAGCTTTATTCCCTTGTCGCCGGTATATGGTATCTCTTTCGGAAGTCTGTAGATTCTTCTCTGGGATTCATCAGCTTTGTTAAGCGGAACAGGCTCTGTTTTGTATGTAAGATCGTCGCCCGAACCAATCGCTCTTATTCTTTCAAACGGCAGAACCGGAGCTAAAGCCTGCACACATTTTTCCCAGACAGCAGTATTCGGCTGAGTTACGGTCAGCGCAGGAACGGCATTTCTTACATCATTTCCAACATAGAATGTATAATCCCCTGCCTCCATTACCCAGCATGAGATATTTCCGGAAACTCCGGAATCGTCGTACGACATGAGGTCAGAGAGCTGGATTTTTATTTCAAGTTCCTGTGATTCATTCGGAGCCAGCTCTTTGGTTTTCTCAAATCCGCAGAGGATTCTTGCAGCTTTTCCGAGTTTTCCCTGCGGAGCTTCGCAATAAACCTGCACAACTTCTTTGCCGCTGTATTTTCCGGTGTTTGTGACGTTAACGTTAAGTGTGACTTCAATACCGTTTCCGGTTGTATTGGTCGGTTTTATATCAAAAGTTGTATACGATAAACCATATCCGAACGGATAGCGTACCTTATCTTTTGCAAATGTTTCAAACCAGCGGTATCCGACAAAAATATCTTCTTTGTAGAAATTCCTCTCTTTATCGCCGAAATATAGATCGGACGGATAATCTGAAACGTTATATGCGATCGTATCGGGAAGTTTGCCGGAAGGACTTGTTTTTCCGGTAAGAACAGCAGCCGTTCCAGTTCCTCCCGTCATCCCCCCCTGCCATACGTAAAGAACCGAATCAGGAGCGTATTTATCTACAAAAGACATATCGACAAGTCCTCCTACATTGAGAAGAACTACCATTTTTTTGAATTCTTTTCTAACCTTTTCAAGCATATCAAGCTCGTCTGCGGTAAGAAGATACGATCCCCCTTCAAGCTTTGCGTCCATTTCTTCTCCGGCTGTTCGTCCGATTATAACGATAGCGGTAGAACTTTTTTCTGCTGCTTTTTTTACAGTTTCAGAATCAAGAGGCATTTCCTTTTGCGACCACGGTTCACTGCCCCAGCCTTCTCCAAGGTCAAACGGATTATTTTCACTCCACTTGCGGTATGTTTCAAGAAGCTCCTCGTTTATTTTAACTCTGGCTTCAATAAGACCATCGATTATTCCTGTTACCTTTGAAACGTTTACCATGCCTCCGGAACCCGTTCCGCTTTTATAATAATTAAGCTGAATTCTTCCGAAAACAGAAATTTCTTCTTCCAGATTAAGCGGCAGAGCATTATTGTCATTTTTGAGCATAACTATTCCCTCTGCAACGGCTTTTGCGGCAGTTTCAAGATATTTATTCCAGTCCAATATTTTTTTCATTTATTTTACCTCGTTTCTGATAAGATATCATATAGATTATTATATCAACTTGCAGAGGTTTTTTCAAGAGTTTTCAGTAAATTTTCACATACTATTGCTCCCCCAATTAAAGCTTGCCGCAAATACTTGTCAAAATACAAAAACGGAGCTGCATCACTTTTGTGAAACAACTCTCGTTTCGAGTTATTTGACCGCATGAATTTCAAGAATATTTTTAAGTGCTGAAACAGAACCGGAATGTGAACGCTCTACCGTTGTTTTAAGCCCTTTTGTTTCGCTTATTGCACATCTTGCCATTTTATGCGACATTGTTCCGGTAAACAGAACAAGAAGATCAGGATTTCCGATCTGCTTTTTCATTCCTGTTTTCATATGTGTGAAAATCTTAGAACTGCATTTATACTGCTCGCATATTTCTTTATATTTTCTTATCATACAATCATTTCCGCCTACAATTACAACGCTCATAATTACTCCTTTAAGCAAAGTGTTAGTTATCTCTAACTTGTATTTAATTATACCGGTGGAATTAGATTTTGTCAATCTTACTTTGAAATTTAAAATTGCAGCAGAAAAATTCTGTTCACTTACAACAATTAAGCCCGGTTTAACTGTTTAATATCAAGCATATTTACCAATTATAAATCTTTTCATGTGTTAACCTTTGCTAACAGACTTATTTCTTCTATTGCTAAAATTATTCCAATTAGCTATTGACAAATCAAAAAAACTGTTGTATAATACAACACATAATTTTAATGAAAGGAAGGTGAGTCTCATGCGTTTTAATAAAATACATTTCAAAATAAAATTTAATATAAAAGCAGACAGAGCAGAGAGTTCGCCTGAAATATATCAATATACCTGAAATAACCGTATATTATGACTTTATGCGCTTCTGTTTTTACAGAGGCGTTTTTTTGTTTTGTCTTAACAATGAAAGGAGCTCAAAATGTTCAATGAGTTTAAAAACAAATTTATAGGAGATCGATTATTTTATAAAAATGTCCTTTTTATGGTCATTCCGATGATATTGCAGAATCTTATTACAAATTTCGTCAGCCTTATTGACAACATTATGGTAGGACAAATCGGCACTGAACAGATGAGCGGAGTTTCTATCGTAAACCAGTTCATGTTTGTGTTCAATATAACTATTTTTGGAGCAGTTGCCGGTCCAAGCATATTCGGAGCGCAGTTTTTCGGAAAGGGCGATTCTGAAGGACAAAAATATACATTCCGATTCAGATTAATGGTCTGTGCAGTTATAATAGCTATCGTCGCTATGCTTTTTTCGTTGTTTGATGCTCAGCTTATCTCACTTTTTCTCAGCAAAGATGATACCCCTGAGAAAATTGCAGAAACCTTGAAATACGGAAAACAGTATATGAGGATAATGCTGTTCAGTCTTATCCCATTCGGAATAGGTCAGGCCTATTCAAGCGTTATTCGTGAATGCGGAGAAACAAAGATACCTATGATAGGCGCATTATCGGCAGTCGGAATAAATCTTATGCTCGACTACGGTCTTATTTTCGGTAAATTCGGTCTGCCTGAAATGGGAGTCGCCGGAGCGGCTGTTGCAACGGTTATATCAAAATGCATTGAAGCTCTTGTTGTAGCTGTGTGGACTCATACGCACCCGAACAAAAATAAATTTATAACCGGAGTTTATAGAAGTTTGCATATTCCGTCAGAACTTATAAAGAATATGATCAAAAAGGGAACGCCTCTTCTTGTAAATGAATTCTTATGGGCTGCCGGAATGTCGGTTATAGCTCAGTGCTATTCGATCAGAGGACTTGATGTTGTTGCCGCAAGAAATATCTCCAGTACGATGACAAATCTTTTCGGCGCTGTATATATTCAGCTCGGAGCTTGCATAGGTATTATCGTAGGAGCAAAGCTTGGCGCAAATAAATTGAAGGACGCTCGTGATACCGACAATAAATTGTTGTTTTTCAGCGTTGCCGCAACAGTTGTAACTGCACTTTGTATGCTTCCGCTGACAGCAGTTTTTCCAAGAATATACAACACCGAAACTGCTGTTCAATCGCTTGCTTCAAATATGATAATTATTCAGGCAGCAGCCATGCCTCTTATGGCTTATACGAACGCCTGCTATTTCACCCTCAGAAGCGGAGGAAAAACAGGAATAACTTTTCTGTTTGATTTCGGATTCACTTGGCTTCTTATGATTCCTCTCACTTATATCCTTGCGCATTTTACATCAATGGAGATTAATCTGCTGTTTGCAGTTGTAACTTTTTCTGAAATAGTTAAGGTGATAATCGGATTTTTTATGGTTCGCAGCAATATATGGATAAATAATATTATTGATTGAGAAACATTATATATTGAAAGGATTTTTATGATTATTTTAAATGGAAAATATAATTATGCAAAGGTTTTTACAGAAATTATTGATGAGGGAGCAATTGCTCAGATCATCGAACTTTGCAATCAGCCTATCAGTGAAAATTCATCCATTCGCATTATGCCGGACGTTCATGCCGGAGCTGGATGTACTATCGGTACAACAATGACTGTTTCCGATAAGATCATTCCAAATCTGGTCGGGGTAGATATCGGCTGCGGAATGGAAACGATCAGGCTGAAAGAAAAGCATATCGAGGTTCAGAAACTGGATAAACTTATTTACGAGAAAATTCCGTCGGGATTTGAGGTTCGCCGGAAAGCTCACCGATATATCGAAAAAATTGACCTCGCCAAGCTTTACTGCTATAAGCACATCGATCAGCTCAGAGCCGAAATGAGTATTGGTACTCTCGGCGGAGGAAATCATTTTATCGAGGCTGACAAAGGCAGCGACGGAAGTATCTATATCGTAATTCACTCCGGTTCACGTCATCTTGGAGTGGAAACGGCAAAATATTATCAGAACGAGGCATACCGCCGTCTCAATAATTCTTCTGAAAAGGAAGTGCACGAGCTGATTGAAAAGCTTAAAGCCAAGGGCAAAGAAAAGCAGATTCAAAACGAAATAAAAAAGCTTACTTCAACAAAACATACCAATATTCCGAAACATCTTGCCTATTGTGAGGGCGAGCTTTTCGAACAGTATATCCACGATATGAAAATAGTCCAGCAATTCGCTTCCTTGAACAGGCAGGCAATGATGGACGAAATTATCAAAGGTATGGGATTTCACGTTACAGAACGTTTTTCGACTATCCATAACTATATAGATACCGATAAAATGATTCTGCGTAAGGGAGCAGTTTCTGCTGAATCAGGCGAAAAACTGCTGATTCCGGTGAATATGCGTGACGGAAGCCTTATCTGCACAGGCAAGGGCAATTCCGACTGGAACTGTTCAGCTCCTCACGGCGCAGGAAGATTGATGTCACGTTCGCAAGCAAAGGAATCGTTTACAGTTTCTGAATTCAAGAAGCAGATGAAAGGAATTTACACCACTTCAGTCAATCATCAAACGCTTGACGAATGTCCTATGGCTTACAAATCAATCGAAGATATTGTCGATAATATCGGCGATACCGTTGAGATAAACGATATTATCAAGCCGATTTACAACTTCAAGGCAGGTGTTGAATAATGAAAAAATTTGTTTCGTATGAAAAGTTGAGCAAAAAGGAACAGCGTAAAATCAATTCTGAAAAAAGAGGAACTTGGAACGGTATTAATCCGGCAACCAGAATCGCTGATACCAATGGAAAAAAGTATCGGCGCAAGCCTAAATATCCGGGGAATTACGATTAATTGCATTAAATTTAAAAATCCGTACAGAGAATTGTATTTTCTGTACGGATTTTTATTTGTTGTTTGAATTGTAAAATATATAGTGTAAATCAAAATTTACTCATATTAGATTAATCTGTTTAACCAATATTTTGACCATTGAAAAAGTATATTTGATAACAATTCAAAATCAACCTTTTCCCCTTTTTTAATGTCCAGAAAGGAAGAAACTATCTTCTTTTCTTCATCATTCACTCTGTAAAGCAAGTCCTGTTGGCGTTTGATATATTCTCCGGATTGTCTATACCAGATTGCCTGCACAACAAATGATGCTGATTTATACAATCCTTTTAGAATATTTTCATCTTTTTCATATATCATGTTATGTACACAAGCGTGATAAATATTGCATACACCGCTTTTTATAGCTCTTTTTACTGCATTTTCATCAATTTCCGGTAAGAGATCATCAAGATTTCCTTTAATAGGCTTTGTGTCATGATAAAATTGAAAAAGGTCCGATACCTCCCAATTCATTAAATCGTTCCTGTCTGATAAAAAACCGCAAGTCAATTCTCTGTTTGGCAGCGTATCGAGCAAAGAACTATAGCGCTGAATATCTTGAACAGAAAGTTTATCAAGAATAACGACAATATCTATGTCACTGGTATCCGTTGCTTCATCTCGACCATAACTTCCTTGCAATCCTATGAAACATACTCGGTCAGGAAACGTATCCTCTAAAGCCCTTGAAAATCTTTCTATCCATGTTGTAATGTCAATCATTTTTCTACTCCAAATTCCGCATAAAATGTAAATTTATGCTATTTTTTTTATTCCAGTATGTCCGGGTATTCCTGTTCAGCGTGATTCCGTGCAATTTCACGGATATCGCTGTTGCAGTCCCAGAGACATTCTTCGCACAGTTCTTTTGTGAGAAGATTCCGCCTTATAAGCTCGCTGACCGCTGATTCACGGCAGCAGGAACACATAGAGCTTTCATACACGAACATTATTGCTTCGTCCGGCATTTTTTCGATAGTTCCTCTGCGGACTATACTTAGAACTCTCCTATGCCAATGAGTTTCACTGTTTCTGTCTATTTCAATTTTACCAAGAAGTTCAGTCAAAAGCTTTTTATCACTGTTTTGGTAATTATTGATGAGCAGTTCAAAAGCGTCAGGAGAGTATTGCAAATTCAATAATTCAAGTGAAAATTCATGAATACAGTCAGCATTTAAAAATGTCAGTGCATCGAGAGCAGTTTCCCGTAATTTTGCGTTTTGTGACCGTGCATAATCGATAAGCAATTCAGGTTCAAGGGGGAATTTATTTCTTGATATTGTGAACGCGCTCAGCAGATTTGCTTTGATCGTCAGATTACTTTCAGAAACGGCAGTTTTTGCAAGCCTGATTTTATCTTTATCGTCCGAACGGCTCATGGATCTCACGTTTCTCCGGACGATACTTCCATTTCTCGCAAGATCAATAAATTCGTCTGCCGAGAGAGACTTAGAAATATATCCGCTTATCTTTTCGTTATGTGACAGGATTTCTACGAATTTACGGATCATTTTTGAATTTTTGCTTCTGATTTTAAGGCTTTCCAAAACAAAATCTTCACCGTATTTTTCTTTAAGACAGTGCCAGAACCATTCAAAATTCCATCTTAGCGAATTATTATCAGCACGTCTGCGGCGGATGAAAAATGCTCCCATATCCTGAATTATTTTAACAGCACGTTCAAAATCGCCGTCCTGTATTATTACAATAGCAATATATTCATAGTTTTTCAGAATCCTATTTGCCTTCGCACTCCATTTCAAAGTCATTATAAGATCATACAGCTCGCTGTATTTTATTTCGAGGATAGGTTCGGCATTTTTATCTTCATAATCGCTTGCAAAAAGTTCGATGAAGTCACACAACTGGTTGAAAATTTCATCATCTTCGTTTCTATACGGAGAAAGAAATTTTTCTATTGCAGGTTCAAGAAAATATTCATAGTCCTCATATAAAATAGCAAGATTGTACAAAAACAGTCCTCTTGAACCCTCACACTGCAAATCGAATGCCAAATTGTTAAGACAGCCATATTTCAGAATTTCTTTAAACTCCTCTTTGTTGTCTTCCATAAGTGAAAAACAGCGTCCATGTCCACAGAGCATATAGTGTATCAATTCTTTATTCATCATCATCACCATAAATGGCTATATACGGAAGATTTCGGTAATATTCACCGCAATCGAGTCCATAGCCGACCACAAAACAGTCTGGAATTGTAAATAAGGATAAATCCGGCTGAAAATCAGTGATTCTTCTTGAAGGCTTATCAAGTAGCGTTATTACGTTCAATGAGAGAGGGTTACGCTGTTTCAGAAGGTTTACCACGTCGTTCAGGGTTCTTCCTGTATCAATGATATCTTCAACAATGACAACATGATAACGACTGATATCTTTGTCGATATCCATTGTTATTTCGACTTTTCCGGAAGAGACGGTTTCGTTATAATAACTTTTAGCGCACATAAATGCAATTTCACACGGTACAGTCACCTCACGGCATAAATCTGCCATAAAGATAAAAGCTCCTTTAAGAATGCTGACAAGGAGAATCGGATTTCCGTCGTAAATTGAATCAATTGCTATGGCGGCTTTTTTTATTGCAGTTTCAATTTCTTCCTTTGTGATAATAATTCTTTTTATTTTATTTGCATATTCATCAATATTTTTGAATTGGATCATCGGACTATCTTCCCTCTTAAATTAATTCTGATTTTATTATACAGCATTTTTATTTTCAAATCAATCTTTTTGCGGTAAATTTTCTTTAATTCGTTTACTAAACTTGAAAATTTCTAAGAAATTTGTTATAATGTAAAGGTATAATTGTAATTTAAGGAGTAATTTTATGGAAATTTCTTATCGAAAATTAACTATCAGCGAGCTTAACATATTTATAAAAATGCGGATTGATCAACTGCGTGAAGAAGGCAGCAAAGAAGAATCCGATCTTGAACCTGCATTGAGAGATTACTACACACGTCATATGGCGGATGACACGTTTATTTCATGGATTGCTTTAAATAATGAAGAAATTGTTGGAACAAGCGGAATATCAATTGTGGAAAAGCCGCCTTATTTCGGATGTCCAAGCGGCAAAATAGGTATTTTATCAAGTATGTATACACTTAAATCATATAGAAGAAACGGCATTGCTAAAGAATTACTTTCAAGAATTGTAAATGAAGCAAGAAATCGGGGATGCAGTACTATTCAGATAACTGCTTCCAATATGGGAGTGTATTTATACAGCGCTTTCGGATTTACTAAAAATAATAATTTTATGCAGTATAAGCTTTAAAATGAATTTAAATAAATATACATATTGCACGTCATTTGGTTATAAAATTTATTTTTTAAAATACTATTGATTTTTATAAAAAAGTATGATATAATAATAAAGTAAATTTTGGAGATGTATCGAAGTGGTCATAACGAGAACGACTCGAAATCGTTTGAGCGGTAACACGCTCCGTGGGTTCGAATCCCACCATCTCCGCCATATTTTGGGGCATTAGCGCAGTTGGGAGCGCATCACACTGGCAGTGTGGGGGTCAGGGGTTCGAATCCCCTATGCTCCACCAATTGAATATGACGGTAAATAGGCGTTTTCTTGATTTTTGGGAAACGCTTATTTTATTAACTAATTCCTTTTAGGACACTATGAGGGCTCTATCAATGCAAAAAGTTACAATATATTTCATTAGATTACCTCAATATTGAATCAAATACAAGTAGCTTTTTATGACTGATTTTATCTGTCCTATGGAAAGTCTGCGGATTTTCATTTAAAAGTCACAAGTCGCTTACTGTTCGGTAATAAGAATCTTATTATTTTATGCAATTATACTACTCAGATTCACACCTATTTCACATGCTGCTATTGAAAAGGTAGATTTTCACTTTCTCTTTGGTAAGAATCCACACAAACTTATTTTTTTATGCTATAATATTCTTATCAAATTGAAAGGAGAAAAAACGTAATGAACAGTATCGAGCTTGAAAACTGCTACTTGCGTATGAGATCGCTTGCAAAGGCTCTTGATGTTCTCATTGAAAGCAGCTACGAAGAATCCTCAAATGAGATCATTACACTTTCGGAAATGCTTATAGAGACGTTCGACAAATATGACAATATCAAGAATAATGCCGAATAACAAATAAGGCGGAGACGTTTTTGCCTCCGCTTTTATTTGTATTATTACAGGTTGTTGTATTACTCTATAGCATCTTCTTTTGGTGTATCGGGTATTGAGTTCACCCAATCGTCCGCAAGAGAAGAAACGGCTTCTTTGTCAGCTATAAGAAGCTCTATCTTTTTTTCGTAAAGTTTATATTTAGGATTTTCGCCTAACGTGTCGCGAATAAATTCTATCGCTTTCAGATCGCCGTTAGAAGCCATTTGCACGGCTTTCACCATTATAAGCATTAAATAATTGCGGTCGCATTTTTCTATGCCGTATTCCTCGAGGATTTTGTCCTGATCTTTGTTTACAGGTAAACCCCAAATTAATTGTGCCGCTTCCTGAGCTGTTCGTTTTTTTCTCCTTGCTTTTCCGCTTGCTCTGCCTCCCTTTTTGGCAATTTCTCTTTGTTCGTCCTTTGTTCGTTCTGACAGAGGAATCAAATTTTCTTCATTGCTCATTATTCCATCTCCTTTCTTGACTTGTGGAACATATATATGCTTATCAAGCTCTCAAATGCGTTTTAAGGGCTATTTGAATTTACAGTATCATATCAGGCAGCCGTTAAATTGCATTGTGGTATGCAATACGGCGTAATAAACACCCTCTCCCTCGTTCTCCCTCACCCTACGCTTATTTTTTGTTTTATTTTATGATTAGGTTTGGGTTTATGTTTGGTTACGACCGTCAACGAGTGTAAACGACCGTAATTTTTTAATTGCTGTCTTTGTTTTTCTCCCTCGCTTTCCTGTTTTCCCTGTTCTTACGGCATTTTTCATAATATTTTTCCTTGTTGCGTTCAACTCCTTTGCTTATAACACGATATGCCGCTTTTACTTCGGGATCGGTGATCGCCTCACGCTGGTTTTCTCCAGTCAAGTACGTTTTTATTACCGCAAGCATAACTTGTCCCACCTGCTCCGCTGTCAATTCGTCAAACCATTCCAAATCATCGGTAAAGATCATCAAAACAGAGGGAAACGGCGGTGTATATTCATCTTCATTCACTTTTTAGGTTCTCCTTTTATGAATCTTTTAGTCGATTTTACTGCAGCTTTAGCACTCCTGATTCTGTTTTGCTGCATACGGATATATGGAACAGCTTCCACAGCTGATTCAGGTATATAATACCCTGATGCACCATTAATGCGTGCGTTATGTACCTGTTTTCGGATTTCACGTTTTGGTAGTCCGCATCTAATTGAAAGCTCGTCCTGTGTTATTGCGTTTTTCTGTCCTATGGGGATAAATTCAGTAATTTTCATATTATACCCCTTTCACACTGATAGGCTTTATGCCTATGCTGCTATTGCCGTTGTTCTGATCTGTCAGAAAAGAATTGTTGAAGTAATCAGCAACGCTTTGTTGATTGACGAGGATTTTTCCCCGACCGCCTGCACGGACAGCTTTTACCTTACCCGATAAAGCAAGTTGTCTAACATGATACTCAGCTATTCCAAAACGTTTTGCTGTTCCTGATATGCCATCCATAAGCGGCACATTTGATTCAAAAGAAATATTACTCATTTTTATTCGCTCCCTCTTGTCGCTGCTTCCAAAATGTGATATAATGGGAGCAGGCAGGTATTTTTATTTGTGGTGAATGAATGGTATTTGCTTGTTAATGTCTACTGGTTGCAGCCGGTAGGCATTATTTTTTTGCGCTCTCGTTCTGCTCCGAAAGCTCGTTGATAATACGTCTAAATATCTGCTTGTCCTGCTCTGGTAGTTCAAATCTCAAACGGCGAAAAATCGTGTTTTCATGAACTCCCATTACTGCACCTACTGCATAGACTGGGACTTTCTTTTCTTTCATTAGTGATCTTATGTCTGCGTTAGCTTTTGTCATGACAAATACCTCCTAAAAATATTTTGTGGTGGGGTTGACTTTCTAACATGTATGTGTTACAATCTTATTAGAAAGCGTTGTGGTTGTGGTTTTCTTATATGATAACTATACCACAAAATTCACAACAAAACGAATTATTTCTAAACATATATTTTTGGAAAATTTTTTATTTAATATTATCTAAAAAGAGAAAAGAGGGCTATATGATTATTGAAAATACAAAAGAAATTCTAAAAGAACGTTTAGAATTATTGATTGAAGAAAAAAAGGATTCGGACCCTACTCTTAGCGAAACGAAACAGGCTGAGTTAATTGATATACCTTACCAAACTTTTCATAAGTATGTAAAGGGAATTGCAGAATGTCCTATTAGGAATCTCGCTAAAATCGCTGATTACTACAAAGTCTCAACGGATTATCTTCTCGGACTTTCTGAGAATCCTTCAACTGATCCTGATATAATAAACGCTTGCAATGTTACAGGATTAAGCGAGAATGCCATTAAAACACTTCAAAGGCTTAACACTCCGCTTGATATGGAAGATTCCAAAATTGAATATATTCTTAATAAGCAGCGTAATGTTACTGAGTTAATACACAATGGTAAATATACGATGCCGAACGAATCGTTAACAGATGATGAAGTGACTAAGCTGCAAAAAATCTTAACATATGAAAACAGCAAAGAAGTTATCGAAATCCTTAATGACTTGCTTTCTGTTCGTTCTGATAATCCTGATATAACATGGGAAACCTACGGCGTTATAATTCTAAAGTGCATATATGATTATTGTAAGGGAAACCTTTTACCGACTACATATAAGATTGAGGATATCGCCGGCATCACCTACAGATCATTAAGCCCAGCTGCCCAAAGAAGTATTGCGTTGAACAATTTGAACATTACAGTACAAGAACTCAGGGAAGAATTAAAGGAGCATGAACGGAATGGCAAATATAACCCCACGAAAAAATAAAAATGGTGAGATAATTTCATACCGTATCAGAGTATCAAGAGGCTACGACAGCAGCGGAAAAAAGCTCAAGCCTTATGAAATGACATGGAAACCGTCTCAGAGTATGACACCAAAGCAGATTGAAAAGGAACTAAACCGACAAGCTGTGACTTTTGAGGAAAATTGCAGAAGCGGCAAAATTAGTTCAAACCAAAATATTAAACTCTCGGATTTCTGCAAAATATATCTTGAAATCAAGAAAGACGTTCTTGCGCCTCGCACATTTGAATATTACAGCAACTTAATTGACAGCCTCATTATTACTTTGCTCGGTCATATAAAGCTTTCTGAGCTTAAACCTGCGCATATTCAACAGTTTGTGCAGTATCTGCAAAACGACATAAGTAAGCCGTCAGCAGCAACGGTAAAGAGAAAACTTGCCGTATTACAGTCTATACTTAAACAGGCAGTTAAGCTTGACATTATTTCATTAAATCCTGCTAACTCGGAGAAGCTCACACTCCCGAAAACAATCGCTCCAAAAATCGAAATATTCACAAAACAGGAAGCCGCCGAAATGCTTCGTTGTCTGGAGCAGGAAAGTTTGCAGTTTCAAGTCATTGTTCAGCTCGCAATCATGACAGGCGCACGTCTCGGCGAAATTGTGGCGTTGAAGTTTTCCGACGTTGACTACCGCACAAATAAAATTACTATTGAAAGATCGGCGTACAAACTTGCAGGACAGCCAACAGCGACTAAAGCTCCAAAGGATAATGACATTCGCACAGTGACAGTAAACAGCTATTGCGTTGAGCTTATAAAGCTCCTGAGAGCAGAGAAACAGCGTGAAGCACTCCGTCTCGGTTCACTATGGAATAATGAGGGGTGGATGTTCACGCAATGGAACGGCGATATAATGTACCCTCAAACGCCCTCAAAGCAGTTTTGCAAATTTCTTGAAAAGAATGGCTTGAATCATAGGAAGTTTCACGCCCTCAGACATACATCTGCAACGCTGTTGTTATATGGAGGCGTGAATATAAAACAGGTGCAAGAACGTCTCGGACACGGCGATTTGAAAACAACAAACTTATATCTTCATTGTGTTGCAGAAGCTGACGAAAAGGCGGCTAACGTTCTTCAAGAAATGCTTATCACTAAAAAAGAAGTAAAAATAGAATCGCTTGCCAATCAAAATATACAAGCCATATAAAAGAAAAGGAGCAGGCTTTAAACCTGCTCCGAATTATTTCAAGGCACTATCAGGACACTGAGGACACTACAAATCACAATACAATTGCAGAGACTTCAACAATAAAATCACGTTATATAGGTGGTTACCAAGCTTTTCAAAAAGTCTCAAAAGATACTTTTTCACACTGGCAGTGTGGGGGTCAGGGGTTCGAATCCCCTATGCTCCACCAAAGCAAACATTGTACGCAAAAGGCAACATTATAATTATATTGCCGCTAAAAATAAAAACCACCGTCCTGTAGTAGAAGGGCGGTATTTTTATGCAAAAAATAATACAATCTACAACACTTTTGAATATGAATATAAACAGTTCGACATAATACGACAAAAATCTTCAAATAACATATTGCATTCGTACCTTTGTTTAGTATAATAAAAATATTATATTAAAACAAACGAGGTACAATAATGATAAACACGAAAAACAACATAGCATCAACTGCCATCAATCCATTTGTAAAAATCGCATCGCATATGTCAGGACTGGGATATTACGCAGTTTCACAAGGCAATTACGTAAAAATTTCTTACAGTATACGTGAATACGAGAATTATTGTATAATGTTGTGCGACGATAATACTGATATTGATTTCACTTACGCTGCAACGCAAATAATCCTGACCGATTATTCCGATCCGCACAAATACATAATTGAAAAAGACGGGATTTTACATATTTCAAAATATCTCGGCGAAGATTGTATATGCGAGATCCTGAAATATCATCTTAAAAGAGCGGACAAAGATACGCAGATCAGCAAATATGTCACAAAAATCCTGCTGGAATTAGGCGCTCCGGCAAATTTAAAAGGCTACGAATACCTTAAAACAGCTGTAGAATTGTCGGTCAAAAACGTAAATTTATTCAGAAGGGAAATAATGAGCCTTTACGTTGAAGTTGCCGAGCGATGTCAAACCAACGTACACTGCGTAGAACGCTCCATAAGGACGGTCATTGAAACCATTTATTACAAAAATTCCAAACGCTTCGAAATCTTCTTCGGATATCCTGTTGGGAAGCCAAAGAATTCAGAATTGATCGGTCTTATCGCCAAAAAGGTCAGGATCATGATGGATTACAGTATTACAGAAAACGCACTTTAACGTTGCTTCTTCTACTCTAACAAATAAGAGCATACTATCTGCACATTGATCCGCCTCATCTTATTTGATAAAGGCAGATCAATGTGCAGATAGGCATTTTTACTAATAAAAACAAATCAAAAGTATATAGTAATTTAATTAAAAATTATTAATATAACCATTACTATATCGCGTAATGGCAGCGGCATCTCTCACAGTAACTTCACCGTCATTATCAACATCTCCGGCTAATTTCTGAAGCTCAGTCAAGTAGTCTGTTCCACCATATAATTGTGAACGATATTCAGCTATATAATTTGCATCGTCCATATCTACACGCCCGTCGAAATTAATATCGCCGACTAAAACGGATATTGTCGTGATAGAACCTTTGCTTATCTCATAGCTGTAATCCAGAGAGAACGATTTCGTAGTCAAAGGAGTATACCATGTGGATTTGGATAAGTATCCTGTACCATTGATTTTAGGCGAGCCTGAGTATCCATTTATCAATGCTGTTAATGCGGAATCGTATCCGGTTTGAAAATTTGAATCGTTTATAATCAACGATCCCTTTTCACTGGAACCAAAAGTATAACCTTTTTTATTTATGGCAACGCTGGTGTACCATTCAAGACCAATTCCAGAGTATTTTTCTACAAATCTCCATGTATTTTGTTGTCCGGAAGCGGCATTTACGTGCGGAGTCTGCCTAAGAACCGGTAAAGCGCTGAACAGACCGGCAGCCATAATAGCAATTGATTTTTTCAGTTGTTTTTTCATTTTTATTCTCCTTATTAAATAATATATTGTATATAATTTACAATATATACATCATATCATAATCAAATATTGTTGTCAATATTTTTCGACAAATTTTTTGAGATTACTAGTACTATTAATTATCTCAACGAAAAATGCAAAACAACCGCCGGAGCAAATAAAGTCCTGACGGTTGTTTTGCGAGTCTATTTCTCAGTGAGCGACCACACATAAGTAACGCCGTCAATGGTAAGAGTAACGGATTTAGTGCTTTTAATTGGAGCAGCCGTCGTTGATCTGTAACCGTCATCGTATGTACCGCCCTCAGAGTTGGGGATGCCGGAGATTTCAGAAACGTTGAAACTGTTGCCTTTG
>JAMPIL010000069.1 GCA_023662725.1 Ruminococcus flavefaciens | reverse complement strand
TATTGCGTTCTATTTCGGTACGCAGCACCAGAAAAATTCTAAGGAGGAGAAATAATGCTCTCAATTAAAAAACTTAATTATCAGTCTTTTGCCAAAACAACCGGAGAAAAAAGTCGGATAAGCGTAGAGATTTTCGCCGATACAATCTCGGATTTGCCCGAAACAGAGGGATTTGACGGCTATACGCTTTGTATGGGAAGTATTGCCTATGTCATTGAAACGGGCGAGATGTACGTCCTTGGCAGCGACGGTCAGTGGTACGGCAGCGGAGGTCGGGAATGACGGAACTGTGGGAGCTGCTGAAAGTCTCGAAAGGACTTCCTCCGTCCGATCTTGAAACGCTGCTGGAGGCAAGGAAAATCGGCAATAAAAGTTCCGGAAGCAGCACGGAGGTTTCAACCGCAAACGGTTATCCCTGCACGCTCAAAAATTCCGCAGGACTGCCTGTTATCGACTATAAAATTTACGGAAATACGGTCGAGGAAAAAAGCGTGGGCGAGCCTGTTTTCGCAAAGTTATACGATTCCGACGGAGTCCGATTACTCGATTCAGAGGGATATGCTTTGTGCTCGCAGGATGTTGCGGAATATCGAATTCCTGTTGAGTGCAGAGGGAAGAATTTGTTGAAATTTTATTCCTACGACAATACAAAGTTTCATAATGGAGTAACCATAACTATTGACTCTATCGGAACCTTGACTATCAATGGAACAACGACAGGTAACACTTGGGTGGAACTTCTTTACAAGTTCGGCGGCAACACTGAATATCAATACACGCCAATATTAAGACTTCGTAAAAATAGTGAATATACCCTCTCATCGGCGGTTGTTAGCGGAACAGCTACTGAAAACAGATTGTTTTCTTTGGGTGGATACACCGAAGAGACTCATGAAACAAAAAACTTCATATGCTATTTCGGAAGAACTTTAACATTTAATACTGAAGAATATCTTTTCGACAGATTGTTCTTATCTCTCGGAGCAAAGGGCGTAACTTACAACAACTTAAAAATTCGTCTCCAACTCGAACTAGGATCAGAAGCAACCGAATTCGAGCCCTGCCATGATCCGGCAACCACAAACATCTACCTTGCTAAACCGCTTAAAACAGGCGATATTCTGAAATACCCGGAAAATGTTATCGAGTATTCAGACGGTACATCAGAATCAGTATCGCTGCCAAAAATCCCGACTTTAAGCGGCACGACTGTCATCACGACTGACACTGAAATCCAGCCGTCGAACGTGGAAATTACTTACAAATCAAGGAGGTAAAAAATTATGACTAAAAGTGGAATCGACGTTTCAGAGCATCAGGGTGACATCAACTGGAACGCCGTTCGGACTGATTTCTGCATCATCCGAGCCGGTTACGGCAGAGAAATTTCGCAGAAAGACAAGCAATTTGAAGCTAACTATAACGGCTGTAAATCAAGGAATATTCCTTGCGGAGCGTATTGGTACAGCTATGCCGTAACTCCCGAAGAGGCACGAAAGGAAGCTGCCGTCTGCCTTGAAGTTATCAAGGAAAAACAGTTTGAATATCCGATCTACTTCGACATCGAGGAGGACAGGCAGCTCCGGCTGGGCAAGTCCGTTTGCTCCGAAATCGCAAAGGCTTTCCTTGAAACCGTTGAAAAAGCCGGATATTTCGTAGGTATTTACAGCTCGAAGTCGCATCTTGAATCCTACATATCAGAGGAACTCCGCAAACGTTATGCTGTCTGGGTAGCTCACTACGGTGTGGCAAAAACGTCCTACTCCGGCGATTTCGGTATATGGCAGAAGTCCAGTTCAGGTTCGGTTTTCGGCATCAGCGGTTACGTCGATCTCAATGAGTCCTATATCGACTATCCTTCCGTTATCAAAGAGAACGAACTCAATGGATTCCGCAAAAACAATGAACCTCAAAAGCTGTCTAAATCCGTTACTCTCACCATCGACGGCGTTACTTACGAAGGAACGCTCACGGAAAAATAACATTTCGCCCTCCTGTTTTTCGCAGGAGGGCTAATATTTTATACTATTAAACAAAGGAGTACAAATTTATGAAATCATTTATCCCTTGGATCGGCGGCAAAAGTCTGCTCGCCAACAAAATTATTTCCATGTTTCCCGAAAAAATAGATCGTTATATCGAGGTTTTCGGAGGCGGCGGTTCGGTGCTGTTTGCCAAAGAGAAACACGCTCCGCTTGAAGTTTACAACGATGCTAACGGTCATTTGGTCAATCTGTTCCGATGCATAAGGTTTCACCGTGAAGAGCTTCAGCGTGAAATATCAGGCTACATAAATGCTCGTGAGATTTTCGAGGATATCCGTACTCAGATCGATATGCGAGGCTTTACGGACATTCAGCGAGCAGCGATGTTTTATGTTCAAATAAAGATCAGCTATGGAGCTGACGGACGTACTTACGGATGTAACAAGAAAAATATCTCTCCGGATTATCTTTCTGAGGTTGAAAAACGTCTTAAAACAGGCGCAGGAGTAGTTATCGAGCATAAGGATTTCGAGAATCTTATCAAGGTTTACGATCGTCCGGGAGCTTTGTTCTACTGCGATCCGCCTTATCACAAAACCGAAAAATACTATGATGCAGAGTTTAAAAATTCAGATCACGAGCGTTTAAATTCCTGTTTACAGGCTATCAAGGGTAAATTTGTCTTGTCATACAACGATGACGAATATATCCGTGAGCTGTATAAAAATTTCAATATTACAGCAGTTTCAAGGCAGAACAACCTCAGCCGTGGAGAGTACAAGGAACTGATTATAACGAACTATTGATGTATTTTTTTTAGAGAGAAAATAACAATATACGTTATTTTAATTGTAAAATCAATACATTTTCAAGGAGAAAATCAATGATTAAATGTCATTTAAAGACTATTTTAAAGGAACATAATTTGTCTCAGAAAGAGCTTTGCGACCTGATAAAGGCACGTCCCTCAACTATCTGCGACTGGTGCAATAACAACGTTGAGAGCGTAAAACTAAAGCTCCTCGAGGACATTTGCACTGCTCTCGGCTGTGAGATTTCGGATATTCTTACTATTATATAAACTGAGCCTCTTGATTTATAGTCAAGAGGCTTTTTCTTTACTCATTGTAGATTTTTTTGTATTTTGCTTGTCACTTTTTTGTGTTTTGCGTGGCAAGCTACGCGAGGTTTGACCTCACCCTAACCGCATTTTTCATTTACTTAATATTTGAAAGAA
>JAMPIL010000068.1 GCA_023662725.1 Ruminococcus flavefaciens | reverse complement strand
AAACTGTCGACAACGTGACCTTTTATCCGATGATAAGACCTGCAAGCGTCCGGGACGATTCCTACGAACCGTACAAGCCGAGTGTTGAGGAACGTCTTGCCGCTTTGGAGGAAAAATTCGCAGTTTCGGAAAGCAGTGCGGAATGAAAAAAATTAAAGCGATACAACGGTTTTGCGTTGAATACAGAGCCGTTTCGGCCCTTTTATGGGAGGTGAAAAAATGAACGCAGAAATATTGGTTGCCATGATCTCGCTGCTGGGAACGCTTGCGGGTTCGCTGGGAGGCATTCTTGTAAGCTCCAAAATGACGAATTACAGGCTTCAACAGCTCGAAAACCGAGTTGCCGAGCATAACAATTTCGCTCGGAGAATGCCCGTTATCGAAGAGCAGATCAAGGTCATAAATCATAGAATAGAAGATATCGAAAGGAGCGGTCAGCATGAAAAATAAACTCGCTAAACTTATCGACGTGAAGTCGATTACAACGCTCGTTCTGACGGCGGTTTTCGCCTGTCTTTCGGTAAAAGGGACGGTCACATCCGACCAATTCCTCACCGTTTTTACGACCGTTATTGCGTTCTATTTCGGTACGCAGCACCAGAAAAATTCTAAGGAGGAGAAAAATGATTAAAAATGGAATTGATATTTCAGAACATCAGGGCGACATCAACTGGAACGCCGTTCGGACTGATTTCTGCATCATCCGAGCCGGCTATGGCAGAGAGATTTCACAGAAGGACAAGCGGTTTGAAGCTAACTACAACGGCTGTAAATCGAGAAATATCCCTTGCGGAGCGTATTGGTACAGCTATGCCGTAACTCCCGAAGAAGCACGAAAGGAAGCTGCTGTCTGCCTTGAAGTCCTGAAAGGAAAACAGTTTGAATATCCGATCTACTTCGATATCGAGGAGGACAGGCAGTTCAGACTTGGCAAGGCAGCTTGTTCAGAGATCTCAGCGGCTTTCCTTGAAACTGTTGAAAAAGCTGGATATTTCGTAGGTATTTACAGCTCGAAGTCGCATCTTGAATCCTACATATCGGAGGATATCCGCAAACGTTATGCGGTCTGGGTAGCTCACTACGGTGTGGCAAAAACGTCCTACTCCGGAGCTTTTGGTATGTGGCAGAAGTCCAGCGCCGGTTCGATTTTCGGCATCAGCGGTTACGTCGATCTCGACGAGTGCTGTTTCGATTATCCTTCCATTATCAAAGAGATTGGACTCAACGGATTCCGCAAAAACAATGAACCTCAAAAGCCGACTAAATCCGTTACTCTCACTATCGATGGCGTTACTTATGTGGGGATGCTGTTGGAAAAGTGATTCATAAACCTATGCATTGGATAATTGAATTATCAGGATATAGAAAAATTAGCTTATAATGTGGAATCCATAGCCTAATTCTCTCAATTATCAATGAAATTGGAGGTAAAATACAAAAATCGCCTTTGAAAAACTTCAAAGGCGAGAAATGAGTATGCATAATCCAGCAAATATGCATATAATATGAAATTATTATTTCTTCTTCTTTTTATCTACCCAGATACGAAATGCACGCTTGCCGTAATCTTTGGCATATATGCGAGTTCCGTCTTTTTGAGTAATATATGTAGTGAAAATCCACATAAATGATCAATCTCCTTTTCACAAAAATTTTATAACCCTCTTGCAATTTGGAGAATAATATGATATAATACTAATTGTCTAGATCAAGTACTTGCTGGCATATCATTCTTTTGATTGGCAGTTAGGTGCTAAAAGCCGAGCTTTTGCTTGGCTTTTTTGCCTTTTTAATATCTTTTATTTAGTTTCTTCTGGCTAATTCTAATAATTCAATAAAATAATAAGACCTATTTCGCTTTCTGTCATCTCCAAACAAAATTTGCTTTTCTTCCAGAACATTTAAATAACGTTTGGCTTGTCCAGGTGATACATTAATCTTATCCGATAGATAAGTTGATGTTAAAACCGGATGTGTAAAAAGACATTCTATAATACTATCATATTTAGAACTGTTAATTATTTCTTTTAACGTACACTTAGTTTTAGCGTAAAGATTGTTTAACGAATCAATGTAGCTTATATGTTTTTCTGTTTGTACAATAATTTTTTTTAAAAAGAATTTTATCCACTCATTATAATTGCTTTTTCGTGTACCTGTAAGCTTATTATAATAAATAGCTTTATCTTGACTTATGGCCTCGCTGATATAAAAAAACGGGAAATTAATTACCCCTGCCTTGTATAAATAAAGACTTACAAGTACTCTTCCTACACGACCGTTACCGTCCTCAAAGGGATGTATTGATTCAAATTGGGCGTGAATAATAGCAGCTTTAATCAATGGATTAAGGTTATCATTCATATTATTCATAAATAATATAAGCTCGTTCATATATTTCGTAGTTTCAGTGTGTGACGGAGGTGTGAATACTACAGTACCAGCACTATTAATGATATAATTATCTTTATTTTTATATTTTCCAAGTGAGTTTTCTATTCTCGATGAAATAATTCCTTTCATCATTATTTCATGAATTTTTTGTATAAAAGAATTAGAAAAATTTTCATTTTTTAAAAATTCAGCACCATAGATTAAAGTTTTAGTATGATTATTAACTTCAATCATTATCTTATCATCATTTGATTTGGGGTTTACTTCGTTTTCAAACACATCTGATATAGTAGTTTGAGTTCCTTCAATGTACATAGAGGAAATAGCTTCTTTTTTATGAAACATGGGAACAAGTATGCTATTAAACTGATAGCTGTTTATTTTAGCTTCCAAAATACCAAGGTTTTTTGAAGCAGTAACCAATTCATTAATGAACAGATTGGCATTATAATCGTTAGATCTATCTTTGATAAATTTCATTTTAACACCACTTCCTTACAATCCCCTTATATTAATTATAGCACGTTAAGTTTGTAATGCCAAGTGCTTACCTGCATATTTTTTAAAAAAATGCAGGTTTTTATATTTGATTTGTTGTTTGTTCTCTGAATTCGTCAAGTACATCGTACTCACCATCGACGGCGTTACTTATGAGAGGTCGCTCACTAAGAGATAATTTTTTGCCCTCCTGTTTTGGCAAGAGGACATTTTATTATATGAATATTAAAGTATATTCGCAGCAGAGCTATAACCAATCATGATTCTGACTTTTTCAGCAATAAGACCAATAAGTTCAGAATTACGTGGTTTACCTACGGGATAGCCGAAGAAATTCTCAAAACGTTTGGGATTTTTGTAGAAAATGGACTCAATAACCGTCCTTATGGAGCGTTCTA
>JAMPIL010000067.1 GCA_023662725.1 Ruminococcus flavefaciens | reverse complement strand
ACTTAAACAGCATTACAGATTCGCTCTTAGCGAGAGTAAGGTTACTCCTCCCCTTCACTGATGGGGAGGGGATATTTTCTTTAATCTCAAATAATCTTTTTGTCAGATAGCACAAATTCGACACAATGCAATTAGATATATAGTATAAATTTAAGATAAATTATTGAAATATGTGAATTTTTGTGGTAAAATGTAGAAAAAGATTATTGGAGGTAGATTATGAGCAAAAACGTTACAAAAATCTTACGATTCGGTTTTTTCAAAGCATATGTACATTGCGATATTGATAATTTAAATACTAAAATTAACAAGTTGAGAAAATCTAAGAAGAAAGATGATACAGTAAGATTACAAATGCTTCGAAATCTAAAAGAAGATATAAAAAATAGTTCTGAAGTAATTTGGAATTTAATACAAGATGTAAAATTTAATAAAATTTCTTCCATTCATGAAATCCAAAAGAAATTAGTTGAGATTGATAAATCAACATTTATCAGTGATGATAAAAATGAAGAAGAATATGTATTTTTTCAAATGGTTCATGATCGTGATGATGCCTTATCAAAGAAAAGGCTTAATCAAGAAAGAGAAAGTATCTCTTTAGATGATGATGAATATATCGGCGAGTTTTCAGGTATAATTTATCATAAGGATATTAAATGTTTTATGATTCAATATAATAAATATTCAGTTTCTATAAATCAAATTGCTGAATTTTTAACTAAAAGTTTGATAGAAAAATATCAACTTAATATGACCGAACAACAAAAATATAAACAATTCCCAGCATATATTGAACTAAGAGCAGTTATGGACGAAGGGAGATTGGATGCAGTAAACAACAATAAAGGTCTTGAGAAAATGATAATCAAAGGAGATTTATCTGCTGTAGAAAATGTTAAAAAGGCTTCCAATAATAAAAATATGCCTATTTTTAATGTGGGAAATGCTATTTTAGGTATGAACGGCTATGAATTCACCTTAACTATTACAGCTAAAAAAACAAGGGAAAAAAGAAGGATTGAATATGATTCAATTGATCAGAATTTTTGTCAGCAATTATATAATGCATATGAGAATGTTGGAAATGATAAGGATAATATATCTGTAAGTATGCAATATCAAAATAAAGACAATATACGTGAAACATTAATTTGGTCATCTCCATTAAAAGAAAGCTACATCCCATTTACCATAAATTCACGGAAGGAAATTGAATACAGTAAATTGCATGATAAAATGCTTCTTAATTTTAAACAATGTTGGGATGAATTATAGGAGGATAATGATTGAAAGAAAAAATAGAAAACAATTTTTATATTATAGCAGTTTTTCTAATAAGTGTAGTATTTTCAATTATTGTAACTGTTATTTATAAGAACGGTATTATATCTTCTGGTATGGAGTGTATACCTCACATACTAACTGTCTCTTCTATTGTATTAGGAGTAGTAACACTTGTATTAACTATAATGATCTCTATTCGAGATGGGAAGATATATAAATATACTCAATCTGAACATTCTGAACTATTAGTCCAGATATATGGCTTTACAATTTCTTCATTAATCGCAAGTGCTTTTACAATTGTTTTATCAATATGTATTATTTTAACGCAAAAGCTAATTTTTAAATGTTTTATTTATAAATATATATGCATATTTACTTTATCAACAGCATTTATTTATATGATTTTAGCAGTTGCTATGTCATTTATACAAAGTATTCAAATGCTTCGTTTAGACGATAATGAAATGTAGCAATGTTTTAAAAATATGTTATTATTGGCAAAATAACCATATTACAAAAAGCGACTGACAATAAATTCAGCCGCTTTTATTATATATTTTTAATCGCAAACAGAATCAAGAATTAGAATCCATTAATCATTCCAGCATCAAGCTGCTGAATGAGATTAGCGTCTGCATTAGTTACTGCACCGTCAAAATTTACATCAGCGGCAAATGCACCTTTTTTGCTAAGTTTATAATCATTAGGATTGCTAAGAGCTTGCATAATAGCAGTGGCATCGGCGATAGTAACACGCCCATCCTGATTAGCGTCACCCATTAAAACTCTTGTTGCTTTAACAGTGCTTGTCACAAGAGTGTTATTACGATCATTTTTGACCAGAGTCACATTGAAACTCGGAGCGGACGATGAATTTGTTCTCAGAGCAACAAAACCAAGATATCCTTCTTTAGCCGAAGGAGAAGAATTGTTATATTCTACATAAATTCTTTTTAATGTCTCGTTTACTCCAACATTGCTTACTGAAAACGTGCCGCCGAGATCACCTTTTCTGCTCTTTACAAACTCAAAATTGTTGGGATTATACGATAAATTAGCATTGCAAGTTGCAACATAGGTGTTTTCCGGTACTTCAAAATAATATCCATAAGTATTGTACTTACCGTTAATTTCAGCAGAAGCTGATGGAATAGTGCAGAATGAAACAGCAGAAACTGCGGCTGCCGTCAAGGAAACAAAAGCTTTTTTAATGTTTTTCATCGTCATTTTTCTCCTTTAAGTGAAATTTATTTAGTTATAATAACTATGATTATATTATACACAAAAAATCAAAAATGTCAATACTTTACTGATATTTTATTGTAAAAAATTAAAAGAGCAATATTCCCAAGGAGGTGGAACAATGCTACAATACCCGACAAATTTTTATCCGGAAAACGTGGCGATAGACACAAATGCAGAAAACAACATCGAATTCACGTTCAACGGAGACTTTTTAACGGCAGTAACATTCAGGACGATCAATTATCTGACCGGTGAATCTGTCGACAGCTATCGTGTTGCTGCAAATCAAGTTCCGGGATGGTATAACGGCGACAGAGTTCTTGTGAGAGGTCTGTCGAACCTGACTAACGGAGACGATTATACTATTGAAATGCTGCTTACTCAAACCGACAATTCCGGAAATCCCCTGTACGACATGGCAGTCTTAAGCGGAACAGTCTATTCCGTGCAATCAGACAAAAAGACAAGTATTTTCATCGCCGATCACATCCCCAATATTTACGAATGGGACAGGTCAAAAGGTATCAAAAAGCCGACAAAATACGGCGATTTCATAGCTGCCGGAATGATCATCAAAATAGATAACGAGTCCAGATTCATAGAAAGTTACAATTGTGAAACAGGTGAAATAATTTTAGATTCATCCTTTTCGTTTGACATATCTGAGGGCATAAAATATGTGATCAAATCCAATTATCTGATATCGGCGCAGTACTTCTTTCGATGCAGAAGTACTCCCATAATAAATCCTTCGCTGACTCTTTACAACAATTTTTA
>JAMPIL010000066.1 GCA_023662725.1 Ruminococcus flavefaciens | reverse complement strand
AGTTTTATGAAAAAGTTATCGGGATAATTATCTGTCAGCGTAAACCGCTGAGTTTTAAGATCATATCCTCATCGTTTTCCCAAGAAGCTTTTTGATTGAAAATAGCAGGTGCTGTTGACAAAGCTGCTTTTTCCAAAGCTTTTCGTTTCATTTCCGTATCTGCATACGCATAGATATTGGTGGTTGTCATATTTACATGACCAAGAAGTTCTGAGATAAATGGCAAGGGCATACCGCTTCGATATAAATGTATTGCTCTTGTGTGACGCAATTGATGAGGATGAACTCTTTCAGGAACCTCATTGCACCTCTCATGAGCCTGTTTACCATATTTTTTCATGAATGCTTCGGCATTGTCTTCAGACATTTGATGCTTTATTCCATAAGTTATAGTGTAAAACACATAATCTTCGGATAACGGACAGTTACCATGGAATTCATGGAGATATTTCTCGTAATGCCTTACTGTTTTGGGCAAAAGAGGAACACTTCTCTGTTTGTTTCCCTTTCCGGTGAGGTACACATAAGGCTTATCCGTTTTTAATACAATATCCTTGATTTTCAAATCCAGCAGTTCCTGACATCTTGCTGCAGTATCATACATCAATATCATAAAAAAACGGTTTCGTAAACCGATTTTTGTCCTTGTGTCAGGTGTATCAAGCAGAGTCTTCAAAGCTCTTTCGGATAAATATTCAACCGTTTTACCCTTGCTTTTCTTAACAGGAACTTTTAAAATCTCGAGTTCTAAAGATGTCAATGAAATATCGCAAATGGCCGCATAATGAAAGAATGATCGTAAAGCCATCAGACGGCTGTTCTGTGTTGATATGCTACATTTTCTTACGCTCTCAAGCCATTCAATAAAATTGCTTATGAGTGTTTTATCAAAAATATCAAAACTGATATTTTTTACAGACAGTTCTTTTTCAGTCCGCAAAAATTCAATCAGTAAATTCAAGGTCATTTTGTATGCCTTGATACTGTTTTCACTAAGACAGCGTTGTTTTGGCAAAAATACTGTCAGCCAGTTTTTTATGCACAAAAAGAACTTTTCATTATTATTCATAATCCACCTCCGGCAGTAAATCATCAAAATCATGTTCAGCGTAATGATCGATGACGGGGAAAAATTCGGAATTCAAATGAACATAATAAGCTGTATCTGATAAATGAGTATGCCCCATATATGCGCTCAAATATGGGAGAAATGCGTTAATATCTATCCTTTTGTCAATCTGATTACAAAGAGATTTTGTTGCAAACGTATGACGGAAATCATATACACGAGGTGTTTTTTTCTCAGAATTTCCGATATCCGCCTCTTTCCAATATTTTATGAACACTTTGTTTAACGTTGTTGTTCTGATACAACCGCCTTGAGAATCCGGAAAAAAGTACAAATTTATAGGTACGATCTCGCTAGCTCTGCGCCAATATTTACGCATAAGCTCAAGCATATCATCTGAAAGAACAACATTTCTATCCTTATTCCCCTTAGATTGCTCAATGAATAACACTCCGTTTTTTAAGTCTACATTCTGACATGACAGCTTAACAGCTTCAGATGGTCTTAGTCCGGTTGAATACAATAATCGGAATAAAACCGGATAAACAATATGCTGTATAGGTGCGGCAGCGTTGAATTTCATTTTATCAAGCTTTTCAAAAAAACAAATCAGTTCTTCATTCGTAAAAATATGAAGAACAAATCTGCTTCCGCCGCAGCCCATTCCTTTGGGAATCACAAATGCGTCTATACCACATCTTATCATATATCGTGCAAGTTCTCTAACGGTACAGACTCTTCCTTCAAAGCTGCTTCCTTTTTCTTCTTTTCTTCGCACCGACCATGCAAGTCCCAATTCAGGAGTCACTGTATTGACGTTAGGATAATGCTCTATACAAAACCTGTCAAACTGTTTAAGAATTGATTCTCCGGACTGATATGAATAACCTAACGCACGTTTTTCAGCTAAAAATGCAATAATATTGACTTTAAGATTACTTGAAAATTGATAACTCAATAAAACTCGCCTCCTGAAACAGGAATGACAGACAAATCAAGAGCACATTTTTTCAATCCGTCAAAATCAATACAAAGATACGGTTTAGCTGCATCGATACTGCTGTGTCCCAATACCTGGCTGATAGTTGGCAGCGCAACGTTTGATTCAAGCATCTGTGTACCAACACTTCTTCTGAAACTGTGAAAACCAAGTCTGAGCTTTGCGTTGTAGGTTAATCCTGATTTTTTTAAATTACGCTGAACAATAGAAGTAGCATGATCAGACATCTTATCATATGGCGCTTTAGTTGATAGGAATATATATTCGGAATCGGATTTCGGTCTGCCGTTCAGAATATATTCTGAAATGGCATTTCCTACATCTGCAAACAATGGAAGACTCAACGATTTTCCCGTTTTATGTTGAACAATAGTTATTTCATTGCTGTGCCAATTTATTTCAGAAAATTTCAGGTTTACGATATCAATACCTCTTAACCCTGTTCTCGCCGCAAGAAGCATCATCGCTGCATCCCGTTTTCCCATTGGAGTGTTTCTATCAGGCGTTTGCAGCAGTTTTTCAATTTGCTGTTTTGAAAACGGCATTCTTACCGTTTTGTGAAGTGTTGGTTTTACGTTGAGGATAACAGCCCAATCTTGATTGTAAATCTCACTGTCATCAAGCATGATACAGAATTTTCGTATGATCGGCAAGGTTGAAACAATGCCTTTAGGCTGCCTTTGAGATAATTCAAACAAATATGAACGGATATCGTCCGGTTCTACCGAGTTAAATGTCTGATGTCCTTTGTTTTGAAGAAAATACAGAAATTTTGAGATCATCTTTTTTCTGGAGTAAATAACATGAGAAGAAATAACTCCACGCCGGTGTTCTGTTTCTACATATTGTGCGACAACATCTTCAAAAAAGTTGTTGAGATTGGCACGCCCAAGAATCGGAAGCTGAAAATACTCAATCTTACTATTATTGTAGTATTGTTTTAAATATATGTCAGCTCTTCTTAGTTTGGACAATCTGCAGTGAGCAAAATTCCCTTGATGATATGCCTCAATTTTTTCATCAATCAATTTCTTGACTGCTTCAGTGGTATAATAGCCGTCTTCAAACTCGATCAAATATTTTTCTATGAGTTTAAAACCGGGAGACAAGTGTTTTATTGCCTTATCACTCATTTTTAAATTGTTCCGCATAGCCGTTTCAACACGGTACCTTAATTCTCCTATCCATATTTTCTTACGTCCCATGGTATACCTCCTTTTTTAATTTAAGTTAGTATTCCCAATATATATGAATTTATCCCGATAACTTTTTCATAAAAAC
>JAMPIL010000065.1 GCA_023662725.1 Ruminococcus flavefaciens | reverse complement strand
TCGTATAGAAATATATGATACTGCAACATACGCAGTTGGTTTCAAAGGACAGACTATCCCCTGCCCTCGTATGTGTTTTGCCCCGTCTCAGGGGTGGGATTGAGAGAAATAATTCCTCAAATATGGCATAAATTAAAGTCTAAGTGTAAAACTAAATCTAATAAAAAATAAACCTCTCTTTCCTTACGGTTGGAGAGGTTTTGTGTTTAATGCATTAACATTATATATATATTAAATTTCAATCATAACAATTCGACATTATACGACAAAAATCTTCAAATAACATATTGCATCCGTACTCTTGTTTAGTATAATAAAAATATTATATTAAAATAAACGAGGTACAATCATGATTAACACGAAAACTAACATAGCAACAACTACCATCAATTCACTCATAAAAATAGCTTCGCATATGTCCGAATTAGGATATTATGCTGTTTCCCAAGGCAATTATATAAAAATTTCGTACAATATACGTGAATACGAGAATTATTGCATCACTTTATACGACAGCAGTACAAATATTGATCTGCATTATACTTCAACTCCTGTAATCTTAACCGACCGTTCCGATCCCGATAGATACATAATCGAAAAGGACGGCATTTTATACATTTCAAAATATCTCGGTGAAGATTGTATCTGTGAACTTTTGAAATATCATCTTAAAAGATCAGATAAAGATGCTCGGATCAGAAAATGCACAGCAAAAATCTTGCTGGAATTAGGCGCTCCAACTAATTTAAATGGCTATGATTACCTGAAAATGTCAATAGAATTAGCGACTAAAAATTGGAACTTGTTCAGAAAGGAAATTATGACCCTGTATTCGGAAGTTGCTGAGTGTTGTTACACTAATGCACGATGTGTTGAACGTTCCATAAGGACGGTTATTGAATCCATTTACTACAAAAATCCCAAACGCTTTGACGATTTCTTCGGTTGTCCGGTCGGTAAGCCTCGGAACTCTGAATTGATCGGTCTCATTGCTGAAAAGATTAGGCTTTTGGTGGAGTGAAGGCATTCTCAAAATTGTTAAAATATCAAAATTTTATCAATCTATTGACATTATATCAATTGATAGTATATAATATAGACAAAGACAATACTATCAATTGATACCAAATAGAAATGAGGTGTCTTATATAGATATCCGTTCTTCTCGTGCTGATGTAGAAAACTTTCTTAATAAAGTACGATTTTTATTACAAAATACTTCCAAATTTATATTAATAAAAAAACGATTTATAGAAAAATCAGATCCTAAATATACTACCGAAACATGTATGTTGGAGTTAGAATATGATGATCAAAATGTTATAAATGAAATCTGTTCACTTTCATTGCTTCATTATGTTACTACCATTTTTGATGACAAAGGCAGAGATACAAAACCGTTGTTCGTGTTTATAAAGGAAATACAAAAAAGACAGGTTTACATAAAATTGAGACTTAAAGAGACAAATAATGGTGAAAAGGTTGTCTGTATTTCATTTCATTTTGCCGAGCATGAGGTACGCACGTTTCCGTATACATAATATGATTTGCAGAAGGAGGTTATGTCATGGAAAAAAATATCAAATGCCAGATGTGCGGTATGGAGCATCCAATTGACATTATTAAAGAAAAAGCCACGACATATATTAAAGGCGAATTGGTAGAATATGAGGAAACTATATATTATTGTTGCAACTGTGATGAAGATGAGGCTTATTATGTTCCTTCGGACATATTAAACAAAAATCTTTTAAATGCTCGTAATGCTTACAGAATAAAAAAAGGTTTGCTTACATCGAAAGAAATCGTTAAATTCAGAAAAATGTACGATATTTCTCAGGTAGAACTTTCTAAAATAATGGATTTTGGCGAAGCAACTATTTCAAGATATGAGTCAAAAGCAATACAAGATGAAGCACATGATAATATGCTTCGTATTGTTATTGATAATCCACTTGAATTGCTTAAACTCCTTGAAAAAAATAAAGGACAGTTTGAAAATCATCGCTACGAGTTGATAAGAAGTAAAATTGTTAATGTCATTAGGTCGCATGATAATGAAATCGTTAACCGGCGCAATCTTAATAATATTTATGCTGTTTTTTCTGAACCATCAATAGAGAATGGTTATACTATTCTTAATATTGATAAATTAGTGCAAGTTGTTAATTACTTTGCTAAACGAGTAAATGTACTAAATAAAGTTCTTCTTATGAAACTGCTTTGGTATACTGATTCCCTGTCATTTAAAGAAAACGGAGTTGCTATAACCGGATTAGTTTATGAACATAAGGATATGGGCGCTCTTCCTCTTGGACATAATGCGATACTGGAACTTAGTGAAATTAATGTTCAGGAAAAATATTCCTCCGATTTTAATTATCCCATATATACTATCCTTCCCTCTAAAGAAGGAAGTTCAACTTCCTATTTATCAAAATCTGAAATTAATATTCTTAGCAGAGTTTATGATAAGTTCAAAAACTTTACCGGCAAACAAATAGCTGAATATATGCACAAAGAAACAGCTTATCTTAATACGCAGAATAGGGATATAATTACCTTCAGCTATGCTGAAGAAATTAAAGACTTTTAATTTTAAAACCTTGACTTCTTTAGATTGAAGTCAAGGTTTTGTTGTTAGAAAGAAGGTTAACATGGAAAAAGAATTGAAAATGTCATGAACATAAGATAAGTCCTGTTGATAGTAGGTTTGTTGAGAAAATTAATGATGAATGATTGATTTGTTTATTGAGAAGATCAATATGAGTAATTTACAATTTACCAATGAGGATTATTCTGACGTTATGTTTTTAATTTACAAAAAAGGGAGTCGATAAGATTCTCAAGCAAATAGCTGATGAGAATGAAAAATTAAGGAATTTAAGAAAGGCATTAACGGAATATTGGGATGAGTTTTAAGTCCATTTTATTTCAATCCTAACTTTTCTTTAAAATAAGATGTAGCACAATTTTTAGCCACAAATAAGAATGTATCCATTGTCACCGAACCCATTTCTTTTAATTTTTCTTTAGTTCGTTTCCAAACAGTGTCGTTTTTAATATTAGCTAAAAATTCATGCCCATTCCACGTGATATTTGTAATTATAAAATGCAAAATATTGCCATCGGGTAATCTTCTAAAAGTTGGAACTTCTATAAAACCGCCGTCTCTAAGCAATTCAAGAACATACAGTATCTCTTTTTCGGTATACTTTGTTAATAACTCTGGAGACTTGGTTACTTCAAACCAATTAAATTTTTTAAAAGCGGTTGAATCGTCTATGTAATCTAAATTGTTTTCAAGAAATATCAGTGTGTCTCTCATACATTCATAATTAAGTTTAGCCATAATAATTATTCCTTTCTATTGGAGGTAGTAAAATGAATCAAAAAAATGGAAAAATACCAGTCGTTTTTTCTC
>JAMPIL010000064.1 GCA_023662725.1 Ruminococcus flavefaciens | reverse complement strand
TTCTACTTGCTTTTTATTCTGCGAAAAATAAGAAATTTTTAAAAACTTTTCAACAAGAGGCAAAATGGATTAATGAAAATTTAAAAGATTATTGTTTAGTGCCTAGTATTCTAATGGATAAGTTAATTGTAGTTTACAATAAATCTAATTGTAATTATAAACTTATTGAATTAAGCAAAATTATATTGCCGATTCATTTTCGTATGCATATAGCAAGCTGTTTGTTTAATACTAATGAGTTTAAAACAGAGGCAAAAAATATTTATGAAGATATAAAGAAAGAAAATAACCAAATTATAGGTTTAAATAGGTGCTTATTTGCATGTTACTATGATTTAGGAGATATGACCGCTGCGAAGAAATGCCTTAGTGATGAGATTGACTTTCACGTAAATAAGGAAGACTTGTACAATCTATTGACATTAAGGTTAGAAACCAAAGAATTAGTTTTTGATAAATACTTTGAACAGGCAAAAGAGATAATTGATGCAAAGATATTTCATCTGATAGGTGTAACTTATTTAGAATCAAAGAAACTCGAAGAAGCAAAAATATATTTAATGAAATCATTACTTATGAACTCTAATGATTTGGATTGTCTAAATGCATTTATGTCGATATCTTTAACAAATAAAAATAACGCTAATCCCAAAATTGCAGAAGCGGGGGTTACAGTTACATTAAAAAAAGATAAAGATATAATTAAGATATCATTACATAGCGATAGTCTAATTGTTGGATTTAGACCAAACAAACTAGCTAATTCTTTTCACTATAGTGAAAGTGATAAGACTGTTGAAGATATATTTTATAGAAAAGTTGGCGATATAATCCAATTTAGAAATAAAGAGTATGAAATAGTTGCGCTTGATTGGACGGATGCGGTGATTTTTAATTATTCAATGCATAAACTCATTGAATCAAAACGAGCATATGCAATAAAAGGTAATTCTGTTGAGGAGGGCATAAACAATTTAATAAAATGGTTGGAAGAGCGAAAAGCACATTTAGAAGATATCGTAAAAATATATAATAACAGCAATGGATGTATGCCTATATCCATGTTTTCTTCAAAACTTGGCAAAAAGTTTTTAGAAACATATTGCTTTATATTTTATGAAAACAATAAAAGATTGCGTAATTTAGAAAGTAATGTCGAAGTAGATCAGGACAATGAATTTATACTTTCCTTTGATGCAATCTATTTATTGGCAATTCTAGATATTGATTCGGAATTGTTAAAGCAAAAGAAATGTAAAATATCGTTAATGACAAAGCGTATAATGCTTGCTGAAGTTAATGAATTTATTCATGATTGTAAAGACGGCTCAAATGCAGGACACATCTTTTTGAAGGATAAAACTGTTTACAGATCGGAAAATACGCAGGAGTATAAACGTGGACAATTAAATTTTTTCAATAGACTTAAAAGAATATTGGATATTTTAGAAACTCCAATTGAACAATATAGTTATCCGTATAAAAATGAACTTACAACGTTTTTCGGTAAGGAAAAATTGCAATTAGAGGGTGATTTGATTGGTTATGTAAAACAGTGTAATAATGCGATATTGGTAAACGATGACCCGTTTATTTCGAATATGATTAACTTACATTGTTTGAAAGGAATAGGGATGAATAAGTTTTTAACAGTACTTGGGTTAGATGTTTTAAAACATCTAGAGTGTGTTAAGATGCTTGCTCAATTAAATTTTGGCAATTATTTAACAAAAGATGTTTATAGAAGTATAAAGGATTTAATTGTTGCAGAAAAAGATGCGGAAAAACAAAAAAATGCAGTAAGTCTTTTTGTCGATATTTTGACATCAAAGTTTTTGCCAGAGGGTAGCGATAATTGGAAATACAATAATTATATTGTGCAAGAAATTATGCGAAACAATAACATTAGTACAGATACTTCTAATTGGTTCGATTACCTTGTTATTAGGGCAATAACATATAATTACTCAAGAGAATATCCTGAAGAATTTAAGAAACATTTAGAGTATGTCCAAAAAAGGTTTCGAGTTAAGACATATCTAAAGGACGGAAAAATTATTTTAGAAACTTATATGTCAGATGATGACGATGAGTAAAATAAAGTTTTTACATAGATATATGATAAAATTTATCTGCCAATAAAAATAAAAAGGAGATAAATTTTATGAACAAAAGAATTGGTAAACAAGAAAAACAAAAGGTGGTTGAAAGGTATCTTTGCGGTGAAAGCGTGGAGGTCCTGAGTAAAGAAGCGGGTGTTTCAAGGAGCTCGGTTTACGGTTGGATTAAAAATTACCGCTTAGGAATACAATCCAAACAGATAAACTTGAAAGAACATAAAGAACTTAGGCGTATGTTGGAAAGGCAGAAGCTCATTGTGTACATATTGCAGAATGCTCCGTGCAAGGTCAACGACTCGCTTCGGCAGCGCTTGGAAGCAATCAAATTTATGTCCGGCAAATATAACGTGAATACGTTATGTCAGGCTTTTGAAGTGCCGAAGGGAACGTATTACAATTATTTGCTTCGCAGCAAAGGCGAAAATTCGCAATCGGCAAAACGCAGAGCAGAACTTAAACCTATAATAGAGGAAATTTACAATAACAGTAATCAAAATTTCGGTGCGGGTAAGGTTGCGGCGATTTTACGTGATAGGGGTTATAAGGTTTCCGAAAGGCTTGTTGCCGACATTATGCACTCTAACGGGTGGTTCAGCTTACGTTCAAACGCTAAGGCACTTTATAAATTGAGTCAAAAGCGTAAAGAAAACATTCTTAAGCAGAACTTTACGGCTTCGAAACCTAATGAAGTATGGGTAAGCGACGTAACCTATTTCACGTACAATCAGAGAACGTTGTTTATTTGCGTTATTATCGATTTGTATTCGAGGAAGGTAGTGGGTTGCCACGTTTCCAAGAAGAACAGTACCCAGTTGACAAAGGCAACTTTCAAGTCCGCGTACTTTAGCCGTAAGCCCGAAGAAGGACTTATATTCCATTCGGATAATGGCAGTAACTATATCTCGCAGTCTTTCGTCTCGTACTTAAAGAAATTAGGAATAAAACAGTCATTTTCAAGAAGCAGAAAACCCCACGATAATGCGGTGAGCGAATCGTTCTTTAAGTCAATGAAAGCGGAGGAGTTATATCGGTATAATTATAAGTCGGAGAGAGAACTTATAAAGTCAATTCACGACTATATGAGTTATTATAACGAAGAGCGACCGCATACTTATTTGGGGTATTTAACTCCCAATAAATATGAAAAATTATATGGAGAGAAAGAGGATAATTTGGAATAACACGGTTCGAAAATTGTAATTTTCAACTTTTCGATTAAAAATTTTAACTTTTTTAATAAAATCAGTCCAAAAATAAAATAAGCCGTTTTAAGCAATAAATTGCTTAAAACGGCTTAAAAACAGCTAAAAACTAATAAAAAATAAAGAAATACGGTTT
>JAMPIL010000063.1 GCA_023662725.1 Ruminococcus flavefaciens | reverse complement strand
TGTGTGTTATCATAATGCCAACAAATAAAACAAAAGCGACTTTGCCAGACCTAAGAAATCAAAACAAAGCCGCACCCATCAAAAAGAAAGGTAGATACATTATAACATGTATCAAAGGTGAAAAGCAATGAAAAGAAACACAATTACAACTAACATCGGAACTATCAATCTGAATGACGTAGAATTTATCGAAGATTCACTCGATATTATTATCGGCATTGAATCAGTATCGGAAGACATTCAGAAGAAAGTCAATGAAGCCGCGGAAATTGCTAAAGCACTGGAGTTAGAACATATTAAACAGTATCACAAAAACAAGAAATTAACATGGAGCACTGACGGGACTGACACTAATCTGTCATTGAGCATCAGTCTGGAAAATAAAACCATTACCTATTCGGTAGATGTATTTATTAATGATAAGGTCAATGACATTTCGGCAGATGCAAGTATAATCGTTGACTTGTCAGAGTATGAGGATGAGCTAAAAAAGATTATTGTTAAGGCTATGGTTGATAAGTTCTTTTAAATGATACATATTCAATAAATATATGATAAGCTATGAATCGTAAAAGGTTCATAGCTTATTTTTTATGTGATGTGAAAGTGATCTGCATAAAAAAGGACGGTTTTGTTTTCCGTCCCTTTTAAATGATACCCTTGACAATCTTATTCAGTTTTGTTGTTTTTTTAATTCCGGAAATTCAATTCCCAAAATATCCGCCAATGCTTTCAAGGCTTCATATTCTGTACTCCCCTTTTCGGCTTCACGGTTTAAAAATCTTTGCATTTCTTCTTTCGTCATACCGTCCATTTCTCTCCTTTCTCCCTGCTGGGTTATTAGTTCTTTATTTCTTGAACTAATTATATTATAGTCTATTTTCATGTATATATCAATAATCTATTTTCATGTATTTTCATTTTTCTTGTATTCCATAATCTCCCACGGCTGACAATTTAATAAATTGCATAAGTTAGCAATAACTTCACAAGTAACATTTTCATTTTTCGTCAACTTTGCCACTGTGTTAGAATGTATCCCGTGATTTTTTAGCCATTGTTTATTATAGCCCTTTCTATCTAGTAATTCCCACAATCGGGAAAATACTATGATCCCATTAGTACCATATGGCATTTTATTTATAGTACCGCTCATACTATCACCGCCTTTCTATATATAGTATATAATAATAGATTATATTTTGTTTGTCAACGTCTATTTTCATGTAGCATTTTGTATAATAAAAAGCATATTATAATCATCTATTTTTGTATACTATTGCATGTTGCATTTTCATCTATTATCGTGTATTATATAACCATAGTAAGCAAAAGCCGGAACCGCCCAGACTAGCAATCACAACGGAACCGGCACCCAATAAATATTAAGAAAGGGCACTGTTATTATAACAGTCGCAAAGGTGAAAATCAATGATGAAATGGAAAGCACGCACAGAGACAACAAACATTGGGACATTAGAATTAGGGAACCTCACATTCGACGAGGATTATATCCAAGTATCTATTGATATCTGCAATATGTCCGACAATCTGAAATCTGAGGTTATAAAAGCTATTGACGCAAGAAAGATTGAATCAATAAAAGAATGGGAAGACGTATATTCTGAAAACCCCGACCTTGAAAAGCTGATAGAGCGCAGGATATGTTGGAGCAACGCCCCTGCAGTGATCGACTATACATACTTAGATATTATCTTAGAAGCTGATAAGGAAACAAGTTACAGCATTGAAATAGTTTTTCATGACAGTGAGAATGATTGTCTGGAAGAAAGAACAAGTATTGCGGTTGACTTGTCAAAATACCAGAACGAGCTAAAGAAAATGATTATTAAAGTACTGGTTGACAAGTTCTTTTAAAAAATATATTTTTAACCTCAGCAAAACATCTCGACAATTTAACAGGCTTTACACTTCTCGCGCAATCCGCTATAATAAATGCAGAACTTAAAACTGTTTCAAATAAAAAGGCGGTGAAAGGATGGTTGATGAAATGAGCAAAGAAGAACTTATGAAAATATCAGTAGAGGAATTTTCAAGATTGCAAAAATGGATGCTTTCTGCGAAAGATAAAGAATCAGAAACTTATAATTTAATGCATGAAAGATACATCGAATTAAAGGTTATTTTATCAAATTTAAGCGTAAATTTGGCTGAGTTAGACAAAATAAAAGAATAACCATAACTAAATAACAACCGCATAACCATTAAATAAAAAGTGCAAAGCCTTATTAATTCGTCGAGGCTTTGCACTGTTTATTGTACTAAATACAAAATAAATAAGAACAAGCCGGAATCAATCCGGCTTTTCTCTTTTCAGTTTTTCATCAACGGCGCAAACGATAAATTGCGTCATGCTCATGCCTCTTTTTTCAGCTTCATTCTTGTACTTTTCTTTTAATCCCTTTTGAACGCGTAATCTTATATCATCCGTCTTTTCTGTCATATATTTAATACTGGCTTTTTTTTGTGCTTCTGTATATGGCATCTCGTGTCTCCTATCTGTTTTTATTTTAGTATAGCACATATAGAAATATGTCCGCTATATACAAAACGCACAAAACATGTCCGCTATATTTGTTTATATTGCATATTGTATATATGTCCGCTATATATTATAATAAGTACATACTTAAAAAGCCGGTTGCAACACTACCAATGAACACAACCGGCACCCAACAAAAACTATGAAAGGTAGATACATTATAACATGTATCAAAGGTGAAAAGCAATGATGAAATGGAAAGCAAAAACAGAAACAACTAACATCGGAACATTAGAATTAGGCAATCTCACATTCGATGAGGATTATATTCAAGTATCCATTGATATCTGCGATATGTCCGACAATTTGAAAGCCGAGGTTATAAAAGCTGCGGAAATTGAAAAAGTAAGATACATCAAAGAGTGCGAAGAATTAAACGCTGAAAGAGGTTACAACCTGCCTACCGCATGGAGTGACAAGCCAGTAAACATTAATTATACATATTTGAGTGTTGCGTTAGAAGCTGGAAAGCCGATCGAGTATAGTATCTGTTTCAAGTTTTCGGACGCCGATAATAAGCGCATAGAATGCTATAACGGCAGTGTCACAGTTGACTTGTCCAAATACGCTAATGAATTAAAGAAAATGATTATTAAAATGTTGGTTGACAAGTTCTTTTAAGTGATACATATTTAATAAATATAAGTAAGCTATGAATCGTAAAAGGTTCATAGCTTGTTTTTATGTGATGTGAAAGTGAGCTGGATAAGAAAAGGACGGTTTTGTTTTGCCGTCCTTTGGGAATCTCATAGCGGAGTGGCAAGCCTACGCTAATGTTTATTCCTGCTCTTTTGCTTCAACTATTTCGTCAAGTATTTGTATAATCTCTTCGGTTGTATATTTACTATTTTCTTGTCGCCTTTCCTTTTGTTTAAATAATCTCTGGATATCATAAATTGTTGCTTTTTCAACTACTTTTATTTCTTTTTCGTTCATATCTTTTACCTCCATTTTATAGCCCCTTTTCAATTTATCAA
>JAMPIL010000062.1 GCA_023662725.1 Ruminococcus flavefaciens | reverse complement strand
TAATTGTTTTATACAAATAGCTTTTTTCACCTTTTGAAAAATTATCAATTATATTGATCAATTCCCCCAATGTAACATCTTTGTAGAAAATTGAATTCAATTTAGTATATTCAACTTTACATAAACATCTTCCTAATAGATAATCGGTAGGAACATTGAAATATTTGGAAATTTCACAAAGCAATTCAACATTTATCAAGTTTATACCTTGTTCATAATGAGATACGGCACTTTCGCTTATATTAAACATTTCTCAGAATTGTTTTTGTGTTAGTCCGTTTTCTTTTCGTAAATCGGCTACGATAGTTCCGAGTGTTAATGCAAATGAATTACGATTTATATTTCCCTGATTTTTATTTGCTTTCATAGATACGCTCCTTGCATTAAATTATTTGCTTATATACTATATTATAGCATAAAGTACGCATCAGTGCTTTAAATCGCACAAATTATATTGTTTTAGTAAAACAATCGCTTATAATAATATAAATCGTACGGTTAATTGTATTTTTTGTACACTTTAAGGAGGTAAAGAGATGATTAAAATTGCTATATGTGACGATAACACAGCTATGAAAGGCAAACTTGAAAGTATTATTTCCGCTGCCTTTTCAGAACATACAGATGATTTTGTTTTAAAATCATTTTCAAATGGCATTCTGTTAATGAATGAGCAAGAAAAGGAACCTTTTGATGTTATTTTTCTGGATATTGATATGCCTAAAATGTCTGGATTTGATGTTGCAAAGCTGTTAAGAGAAAGCTGCGTTAATTGCTTTTTAATATTTGTTACGAACTATTCTGAACTTATTTATGAGGGAATGGACTTCCAACCGTTTCATTTCATAAGAAAAAATTGCAATATACCGATAGATGTTAGTGTTTCAAAAATTGTAAAAAATTTAATGAAACATATGAAGCAAAATGAAAAAATCATTTTAGAGGATAACCTATCACGAAAAAATGTATTATATATTCACGATATAGTGTTTATAGAAAGTGACAAACACTATTTGTTTTATCACATATTAAATAAGGATAAGACGATAAAATTAAGAGGCAGTTTAAAAGAATGTGAAGATAGATTTGATTCATATGATTTTGTAAGAATCAATAAACGTTATTATGTAAATTTAAGATATGTATCCGACCTTGATTTCAAGAATAATGAGGTTATCGTTCATAAGGAACGCGACCCGTTGCCGTTAGGGAAAAACTACAAAGAAAACGTCGGAGAAAAATATACATTATATTTGAGGAAAAAGTTATGAAGAATTTTTTATGGGAGCTATTTGAAATAACGGTTAATTTCTTTCAGGGATTTATTATGATTTTCTTTGCGTATCGTTTTCTCGGAGATAAACGCGGCAGAACCTATTTAAAAAGCGGATTTATTTACAGTATCATAATTTCACTTTGTATTACTGTATTTAATAAAATAACTTTTTTCGAGCACTTTTTAGCACTTGTATATATTTTAATTATTTTTATTTATGCTGTCAGAAATTTGAAGGGTTCGCTTTTAGCAAAAATATTTGCCTCTGTTTTTCCGTTGCTTATTATTCTTGTATCGACAGCTTTTACAGGGAACTTTATTTCGATAATATTCAATACATCATTAAAGGAGATTTTGTCATTTAACAGTTTTGAAAGATGTATAGCAATTATTGTGGAGCAGCTTGTTATTGTTTACTGCGTGCTGATTTTTTTGAAAGTTACCAAAAACAACAGTAATGAGCGAAGTGAATTAGCAGTAGGCGAATGGGCGTTAATTTCGGTCGTATTATTAGTCGGTATCATAATGGGTGCTTTTTTGAATTTTATATCTTTGGAGAATATTTCTCACAATGGACGGCTATTAGTTTTATTTACATTTGTCGGAATAATAGTTGTCAATATTGCGGTCTGTTATCTTGTCATAGATTTAGGGAAAAAGAATGAAGCTGTCAGAGAAAATGAAATTTTGAAAGTTCAGCAAGAATATAACAGTCAGTACATTACAAACTCAAATATAGAGTATGACGTTATACGTAAATTAAGGCACGATTTTAAGGACAATTGCTCGGTAATACGTTCAATGCTGATTGACGGAAATACCGAAAAAGCTGTAAATCATATTGAAAATTATCTTGGCGAACTTGTTGAATCAGAAATATTCGTTAAAACAAATAATGATGTTGTTAATGCTGTAATAAATTCAAAATTTACAGTTGCAAAATCTTTGGGAATAAACATACGATGTTTATGTGTTTCTGATTTTCAAGGTATAACAGATATTGATTTGTGCAGATTGCTTTCAAATATGATTGAAAATGCGGTAGAAGCTTGTTCGGAAAGCAAACGACCGGATAAACAAATTTATCTGAAAATAACGTCTGATGAATATAAATATTGTATTATTTTAAAGAACACAGTTGATTCGTCTGTTCTTGAGCAGAATCCTAAACTAAAGTCAAAAAAGAAAAGTATTAAAGAACACGGGTACGGGACAAAGATAATAAATGATATTGCAGAAAAATACAGAGGGCAATGCGATTTCTATGAAGATGATGATTTCTTTTGTTGCAGCGTGATATTAAAAAAATAAAAAGAGCACGAATGTTTTCGTGCTCTTTTTATTTTTTATGCCTAAATTCTGCATAATTTGCCATATGTATTGACATAAAATTGGATATGTGGTAAATTATAGGCAGAAAGGCGGTACTATTTAAAATGATAGAAAAAATGAGCGGTGCAATCGTGAACTATATGTTAAAGTGCGAGGTTATATCCAATACCAAGGAGGATATGGAATACTATCAATATGGGGTAGAGATTACGGTATCTTCAATTATTAATGTGCTTCTTATCTTATTTATAGGGTTAGTATTTGGAAATCTTATTGAAAGTGTGCTTTTCTTACTATTATTCATTCCGATAAGGCAGTATACGGGAGGCTATCACGCAAATACTTATTTTAAATGCAATTTAACTTTTGCCGTATTGTTTGCAATATTGTTGTTTTTTTATCGGTTTACAGGTGAAATACTAACAAGCTATTTTTCAATACTTATTGTATATGTATGTGTTTTAACAATCGTTTTTATGTGTCCCATAGAAAACCCAAATAAGCCTATACCGAAAGAAAAAAGAAAGGGACACAAAATTATGGCAATAACGCTTGGAACAATTTATGGTATAACCGGAGTTGTTCTTGTAGTGTTTGCAAATAAATATGGTGCGCTGATATTATACACGTTATTGCAGGTAACATTGTTAGTATTAGCTGCATTTTTGCCAAAAAGGAGGTGCAAATATGAAAGCAACAAAAAAGGAAACCAAAACTGCAATCATCATTAAGAAAATTGCGGGCAAAATGGCTGACGTATCTTGCGGTGCGGCGTCGTGTTGGGGACTTCATCAGGCTAAGGAACCTCAGAAGTGCAAAAAGTAAATTTGCACAAAATCACAAGTATCTTTGACCTAAAAATTTACATCATTAAATTTCGTGCCAAAATTCAACATAATTTGCCTAAATGCTTGACATTTCAGAAAGTTTTTTGTAAAATAATGATGATTTAAAAAGTATTATGGGCGCAGACGGTACGAAAAAAGTTATCAATTTCCGACGTCACTTAAAAGTCGGGATTGATATAAACGTGCTGAA
>JAMPIL010000061.1 GCA_023662725.1 Ruminococcus flavefaciens | reverse complement strand
CCACAATTTCGGTGCGAAAAAAGAATAAGACTAATCCTATTCAAGATTTTTACAGCACATTTACAAGTAACTGCTCTAATTTGCGGAGAAAATTCGACAAAAACAGTACCGCTCGTGAAAAATATGATACCGAGTTTAAGAAAATTCGCGACAAGGCTTTGGCAATGAAAAACGGACTATCCGCAGATAGTCCGAAACAGAGTATTTATGAGTATTCAGAGTTTTTGAGGGTTAGCGAGGAGGAGTTGAGGGGACTTGCGGAAAATTTGGTATTGCATTTTGTCAAATAATATTGCATACTTATATTTGTACAAATAAAAAATTAGTGTACCGTGCAAATTTGTTGAAATTGCTGAATTTTTAGAAAATTTAAATTTTTTTGACGTATTTTGGGTGTTCTGAGCGGTTTTATATATGGAGGGCTCTATAAGCAGTATTTTACCAAATACTCTCTTGAAAATTATTTTATCTGAAAGGACGGTCGCTATGCTCGGAATTTATCTCGCTATGCTTGATACCCCAGAAGAAAAAAGTAAATTTGAAGTGATTTACAAGGAGTACAAAAATGCAATGTATAATCAAGCGTATGGTATTTTACAGGACAGCTATCTTGCCGAGGACGCTGTTCAAAATGCTTTTCTGAAATTAATAAAAAATTTAGAAAAAATTAACAAAATAATGTGTAAGGAAACACGCAATTATTTGGTTATATTAGTTAGAGGGACTGCGATAGATATTTATAACCAAAACAAAAAAATCGTACCCATAGACGAAATAGATGATACCGATACCCTTGACCTGCCTGAAATGATTGAAAACCGTCTTGAACGTGAACGGGTTTTTGAAATAATTTCAACTATGGAGGAAAAATACTCAGATATTTTAATGCTGAAACTGTTTTATGATTACAGCAACGATGAAATAGCGCGGTTTTTGAATATTAATCCCGAACACGTTTCAATTAGATTTTTTCGTGCTAAAGCAAAATTAAAAAAATTGATTATGGAGGAATACGGAGATGACTGACTTTGAATTTGAGCAATACATAACCTCGGTTATTAAGGAATACGGAGCAAATTATATAGACGATAAAATGATTGACAACACGCCGCACAAGTTTTCTCCCGAATTTGAACGGAAAATGGATATTTTAATGGGCAAAAGCCATAAAAAAATCAAAGTCACTCCTAAAAGGCTGCTTATTGCCGTTACGGCGGCGTTGCTGGCTGTATTTACTTTGGCTATGAGCGTAAGCGCGGTCAGAAAGGCGTTTATAAACTTCTTTATGAATATTTTTGATACACATACCGTTGTGCAGTCTGTTGATGACGAGGGCGCACCGCTTGAATTTACAGATAAGTATGAAATCACGGCGGATATGTCGGGTTTTGAACTTGTTGATTTTTCCGAAGATATTTTTGACCGTGAATACACTTATGAAAATGAACATTGCAAAATTTACTTTGACCAAAACATAAAAGCATACTATGACATATCGGTAAATACAGAGGGATATGATATAGAAAATGTTTACATAAACGGATATGAGTGCATTTATGTAAATATGTATAATCAGAATGGACAGATAATTATCTGGGATAACGGCGATTATGTTTTTTCTATCCTTGTATCGTGCGATAGTAACTATGAATTTGGTAAAAATCAACTAATCCGTATAGCGAATTCTGTGCAAAAAGTAGAAAAATAAGAAAATTTTGCCGAAAAGTGTAATTTTACCCTCTTTGGAACGGTTATATCTATTAGAAAGGGGGTGAAGCCTTATGAAGAAAGCTGTAATTGCAATTGTACTGTCTCTTTCGGTGTTGCTCACGGCAGGAATTCCTGTTTGTGCATACGGTGGAGGGAATATTGCTTCTCCTTATTATCTGTATACATAAACTGTTGTTATGTAGGAAGGGATTTGAATGACTATACTTAAAAAAATATGTATTGTTATATCTCTGTTTTTTCTTAGTGGATGTAGTTCTCAAACTTATGACGGTTCTTTCGTTAAGAACAACAAAAATGAAGATTTATATTCTAATAAAAATCAAACAGTTAATATATATAATGTACAAGATGAAGTAATTGGAGAAATTGAGCATTATGGACAAATGACATTATTAGATGATAGTATAATATTTACAAAGTGTCCTCAAAACTCAGACAATGACATTACAGAAATGGAATATTATCGTTATTATCTTAATTCAAATGAAATAATAAAAATTGGAACGATAGAAAACTGGGCATACGAAGCTGTATATTGCAATATTTTACATGATGATCATTTGTATATGCTAATATCGACAGGAGAAATTTTATATCCAGAAAAACGCTATCTTGATCTTTATGATATTGACTTAAGCACTAATGCTATGTCTAAATTAACATCGCAACATGGTGGTTTCCCATATAGTTCAATGGCTTATAATGAAGATAAATTATATATTATTAAATTAATAAGTACAGGAGGGTGTTATTTAGAAGAATATAATATAAAAAGTAAGGATAGTAAAGTCTTAATGAATTTTGAATACGATGCCAAAACAGATACAGGAGAAATGATTCGACAAATTTTTTCCTTTGATGACTTTATATCATTGCTTAAAATAAAATATGAAACGTTAAATGATATCTCTTTATATATTGATATTTATGACACAAAAATGAATTTACAATCTTCAATAGATATTTCATCAATAAGTGACGATATTAACCAATTGGCTCAAGGGGTATCAGATTTCACTGTTGTAGACAACTATTTTTACTATGGTAATTTTTCTACATTAAGATATTTGGGTGAATTTAATGAAAGAAGTATTAAATCCATTCAAAATACAAATTCGACTTTTGAAATGGCTACTGATGTTTCTCCAAGAAATGATTCAAGTTTGTTTTATCAATCATTTTCTAGTGACAACGATTTATACCTTTTTGATTATTCAAACGGATCAATAAAAAAATCAAGTTTTGAATTAGATGATGATAGATATTATATAACAAATATGTCAAGAAATTCAAATGATGGATTATTATTTACAATGTCCTACAAGGACGCTTTTACTGGAGAAGAGCTAAACCCAAGACTATACTATGTAAATATGTATGAATTAGATTTTAATTAATAAAGGGCAGTCGCTTAGTGCTGCCCTTTATATTTCACACATAAAAAATCTTATGTTAAGATATACAACCGTAATTAACTTTCCAAACATTTTAAAGACGATTGATTTTGAATAGAGATATACCATAATGCTCGTTCTTTATCGTTACGAAAATTTAAGGAAAGTTAGAACAAACACAATAAGTAAAAAACTTTTAAATGGCGTAAACACTCGTTTCTTCGCAAATAGAGAGAGTAAAAAAGCACTCTAATATAATAGAATAGGACTGATCTACTTAAAAGAGTAGTCCTATTTTGACAGTAAAAATGTTAGATTTATGAGTATATATGTTATGTTTTGTGCTTTTAGGTAAGAGACAACAATATTATTATGTCATACTAAAATAAAAACCGCCATAACGCTAAAATGTGCGTTACGGCGGTTTTAGGTTTTAGTCAATTTCTCGGTTGTTTTCGGTATGCACCTTAAAGAATGTTCAACAGATTTGGAACAGCAAAATGGTCGCGGAATAAGGCAGGGAAACACTTTCGGGGAGG
>JAMPIL010000060.1 GCA_023662725.1 Ruminococcus flavefaciens | reverse complement strand
AATCTTGTTTAAAAATTTTATTTTGTGTTTTCCGTCTGAGATTTTTCAGGCGGTTTTCTTTATTTATCAACAAGCTGCTTTCCAGTTATTAATGTGTTCAATTATCCATTTTCTACCTTTTTCTGTCCACTTTAACTGAGGATCGGCATTTTCATTCGTATAACTTTGATAATCAGCGTAGCCATCCAAAATTAACCACTCGTATTTTGAAAATGGTTTCCAACTCCTACCCTGTTTATAGATTATGTTATTGATATAAAGAATGGCATTCAATTTTTGTCCGCTCATCCCTAAGTCTTTGGCTATAGTTGTCGTCGTGATCAATCCAGCCTTATGTAATACTTCATCATGATATTCGGCTTTGGGTGTCAGGATTTGATTTTCTTCAGCCAACCGCTCATTCTCTTCAACTTGTTCAAGAAGTTGTATGAGTGCCTCCTTATATGTAGTTGGTAATGCTTTCATTGATTGTTTCTCAATTATTTCTTTTGATCTGAAATAATGCTCAACAAGATAGTCATAAACTTCCCATGCCTTATCGGTATTAAGACTCTTAGCATGAAGTAATGCTCCTTTTTCTGTCCAAAGATAGAAAACTGCTGCTTTTGAACCATCGTGAATTTCAAGACGGTTACAAAAATCACGCTTTTCCTGACCTGTAAGACAATAATAATGCTTACCCTCCGTGTAGCGCTCCTTGTTATGATTGAAGTTGTACGAAATAATCTTGTTGTCTGTACCGTAAGCATCCGCAAGCTGTGCCGTTGTAAGTACCCGTTCTCCTTCCCTTTCAATTAGCGTTAACTCATTCATTTAAATCTCTCCTCCATATTTATAACAATTCAAGCTTTCGCTTTTTTGGTTGGACTAACTGGATTTGAACCAGTGAATCACGGAGTCAAAATCCGCTGCCTTGCCTCTTGGCTATAGTCCAATATTAATTGTGATTACATTTTTTTAAGTGAAAAGGATATAATTATTAGAGACAGAATGTCCCTATTCATGTCTCTGAATAATATTATACGGATTTAATTATATTTTGTCAAGTGGAATTTAATATATTTTTATATTTTAATTATAAAATTTCAAGTGTATCTTCAATTGACTCTATTTTTTTTCGCATTATAGCAAGCTGTTGTTCAATTATTTCTTCATGTTCTTTTAAATCATACAACATAATTTTAAGATTGTTAATCATTTTAATCTCATTGGACTGAGACTCATCGTTTGTTGGATTAATTATCATTGATTCTTGTGAGTCATTATTTTGAATTTCAGAATTTATTATATCTTTATCATGTTCATAATTCTCATAATATTCTTTGCACTCAGCGTAAAATATATTGTAACTACGATAAAAACGTGTTCTAAATGTTTTCCATCCATTCAAATCAAGTAAATTATCATCTGGATATAATTGTTGTATTAACACTTTATCTTCCGTTGAGAATCTTTTATAATTAACATTATTCTGTTGGCAATAATTGTATACCCATAAAAATCTATATGAATCATAAACTTTTGATGGAGTCAATGATCTTCGTATCCAATCACTTTCTTCTGGAAGATCGAATTTCTGTGAATAGAATAATCTCTGTACAGAATCTACTGAAATTGTATATCCTGCTGATGATGCCAGTGCTAAAAATTTATTATCATCTCTTGGAATTGATTTGTATTCTAAAAGGCAATCTAATGCTCTTTGAGAGAATTTTACGTTATTATATCCAGTAATACCTTCACTTATAATATCGTATGTTTTAAGTTCAACTATCTGTTCTGGTGTAAATCCATACCATGACAATATATCAATAATTAAATTATTATTATATATCTTTTCATTAAATGCCTGACCATTTTGTTCTTTGCTTTTCTTTGTTTCTTTCATTAATAAATCAAAAAGATCAAACAAGTTATCTTCAGAAAACACAAAGTTTTGTTTTTTCATGGCAAATCCTCCTCACTTTAATTTCTGTACATTATATCACAAATATTACATTTTGTCAAGAGAACAACTTGTAAATTAATAATCTATTCTTTGTCTGCCATCCTCTTGATTGCATTAACCATTAAGATATAAATGCTATGTATTTCTGGTAATTCACTGACCTGCCGGACTTCTTCAGTGATATTTATGGTTATAGCCTTTGTTTTAGAGCAAACAAGTATAGATATGTTATTGCCCTCAAAAATGATAGAATCAGTCGTATCATCTGATATTATATTATTCAATCCTTTAATCGTTAAAAGGGGCTTAAGGATTGAGTGAATTGTTTCAGTAGGAATAGAAGCATATACACTTCCATCAATCTCAAATATATCTTTGTACTCATCTTCTATAATGCTCATCAATAAAGTTAATACCTTCATTTTTATCCTCCATAGTTCGCTAAACCAACACGCCCAACTGAATCATAATACAAACATTGACCTGATCCATTACTGTATTATCAACAATGCCTATTCGATGGCGAAGCGCAGACCTGTCAATAGTCTGAATCTGTTCAGTCAGAAGTGTTGATTCACATTTTAATCCATAACCAGTGATTTTAAGATGTACTGGAAGTTCATTCTTACAGCGTGAAGTGAGTGGAATCACCTGTAACGTCGGAGCATATGTATTTCCGCCGATCATTCTGCACTACAAGAACCGGACGAATACCTCCCTGAACCGAGCTTCCTTTGTTTAAAGGAAGTTCAGCCATATAAATACTTCCTCTGATTATCAATTCTGTTTTCATTATATCCCTTCTCCCTTATTTTAGAAAATTTGTTCTCACTAATGTACTACCATTATAAAACAAACTTTCGTGTTTGTCAAGTGGTAAATTGTGACAATTATAAACAATTTATATCCACTTTGTGTTAAATAATTAATAACTATTGATTTAAGACGCTTCCTGTCTTTTTAGCAAATTTACAATTCCCACCTGACCTTTTGACGTAACTCTCGTAGTAAGTTGTAATTTTGATTCGCCGTATGCGTAATATGTAGATTCTCTAATTTCCAACCAAGGCTGCTGTTCAACATACCGCTGATATGGTACATTTTTATAATCAAGAACCTTCTTCTTTCGGAGAAATTCAAAAAGTCTTGTCCGTCCAATCTTTATTCCGTTTTTTGCAGCTATTTTTGCCATTTCAGCCATTGATATAGTGTCCTCTGAAGTTTGAATCTGTGAAGCATACTCTACCAAAGGCTTATCCTGTTCAATTTTCTGTTCAAGCGCAAGCTTTTCTTCATATTCTTCCGCCCATCGCCTTGCACGTTCAGCAGGATTTTCTATCATATAGCTATCAGTGATCTTCTGTATACGCTGTACCTTAAAATACGACTTTACAAGCTGACGCTGCACATTCCACGCAAGTTCGTCTGTGAAAGACTTTACAAGCATGAGATAACCCGATTCAGTGAGAAGAATAATATCACTTTGTGCTTTTGGCGATATATCGAAGATTTTGGTGCGACGAATTTCGTCGGCACAAATTTTGAAAAAGTCCTCGCCCTCAATGAAATGTGCTTTGTTGGTTCTAAAGTTACGACTTGCTGTTCCTTCCGGTCTGTTATGTACCGTGTCAACGTCCTTGAACGTTACAACTCTCTGTCCGTTGTACTCCTTTATTTTTAAAGAAGTGTTGTTGATTTTGATTTCATTCATTTTTAAAATTCCTTTCTTA
>JAMPIL010000005.1 GCA_023662725.1 Ruminococcus flavefaciens | reverse complement strand
CAAAATAAACATCGCTGCCTCCAAGTTCCTCCATGCCGTAAAGTTCTTCCACAGTTGTTATAATATAGGGATTTTCTTTAGTTCCGTTTCCTGTCATTTTACTCCTCCTCAACAATTACATAAAGAACGCTTTCCTTATGCGTGATAGAATCATACTGATTTTTTGTGAGAATAACTACCTCCGGACGTGCAAGATAAACCGCCGTATCCTCCTCCATTTTATCAAGCCTTGATTCAACCGCCGCAAGATCAAATTCCGCTATTTCCTGCTGAATCTTTTCAAGACCGTTTGAAGCAGCTTCGGTTATCTCGTTTTTGAGCTGTTCCGTAGTTTCAGGAAGCGGACCATTTTTTCCGTTAATCGTCGGTTTCACGCTCACCGGAGGCATATCAAATTTAATTATGGTATATTCGGCGCCATATTCATTCTGAACAGAAGCGCTCAATTCAAGCGAAAGCGTACCCGAATTATGAGTAAATTCATTGGAAACACTCCACTCAAGACGAATTTTCTCATCATCCGCCTCACCGAAAAGAATCTGATCCACCTCCCAATTTTCCTCAGTAACTCCTCTAATAATAAAGCTGCAATCCATAAGATCTCTGCCGTTATAGTAACGGTCGATCACAAAGCAGATAGTGTCGGCAAAATTTTCTCCCTGCACGAAAAGATTACCGAAAGCATACGTCGGAATATTTTTTCCTTTAGCAAATATCTCCATTTTTTCCTCCTTTTCCGAAAGGCTCCGCAGCGCCCTCCTATAAGAGAGCAAAAAAACAGGCTTATTCAACGGAAAACCATTGAACAAGCCATAAATTTAATTTAAATAACAAAAATCGAAGAAGAAATTATATGAAAAATTGGAGATTTCAACATATCAGTCTACAGACCAAACATCTGGTTCTTCAGGTCTAACATATTCCTCAGAATCAATATAATAATCAGTATGCGGAGGCTGATTATAGCCGTTATTCTGTGCAGCAACCTGGATTCTGTACTGCGGATTATGCATAAGACTGTATAAATTATACTGTGTTGTATAAGTTGTTGTAAATACTCTGAGACCTGTCCCGTCGCTCTTGCGGAAAATCATTTCCTCTCGCCAATCACCTGTAAGATCGCAGGTAAGACACGCATTTGATTTTGACGCATTGTTATAGCTTACACCGTCGCCTGTAAAGACTCTGCCCTTGCCGTATTGATCTGCCATAGTTCTGTCAAGAACAGCTCTTTCAAGAACGTCCGTCCAGTAAACAACTGAATTCTGTCCCCACTTTGTAATATCCGACCACTGGCAGACAACATCGTAATTGCCGTTTGCAAGATGAACATCGGCGCTGTGTGAACCAATCATTTCCGCACCGCCATTTCCGGCAATAAGGTTATCGGCAATTGCTCTGCCCGTATCTCCGTCGGCAGTTTCACGGAATAAAGTTTTGCCTGTTTTTCCGTCACGGAAAATAACACCGAAATTAACTTCAGTTCCGTTCGGATGTTTTTCGTCTTCAAGGCACTGGAATATTTCAAGTCCGGGATTTGTCGGATCAAAGTCGCCGATATGAATAGCGTCTCCATGAGCAAGGCTTGATGTATAAAGCAGTTCTCCGTTATCGTCTATAACAGCAGAACCAACTACAATTTCATCCTTGCCGTCGCCGTCAACATCAGCGCCGAGAATATGGTGATTTCCGTCACCGTATCCCTTTGCAGAAACATTGAATCCTGTATCCCAAGCCCAGTATTCCTTGAGCTTGCCGTTCTCGACATTATAAGCGGTAACAGCAGCTCTTGTATAATATCCTCTTCCGAAAACAGCGCTCGGACGCTGACCGTCGAGATAAGCAACACAGGCAGTAAAACGGTCTACACGGTTGCCGTAATTATCGCCCCAATCGTTATAATTGCCTCTTGCCGGCTTATAATCAATAGTATCAAGAGCCTTACCTGTTGCGCCGTCAAACAGAGTAAGATATTCAGGACCTTCAAGAATCCTTCCTGCTGCTGAACGGTAATCCTTAGAAGGATCGCCCACATAATTGCCCTGACCGTCCTTAGTTCCGTCCGCAGTCTTGCAAATCAGCTCCGATTTACCGTCGCCGTCGAAATCATAAACCATAAACTGCGTATAATGTGCGCCTGCACGGATATTTTTTCCGAGATCAATACGCCATAAAAAAGTTCCGTCCAGCTTATAGCAGTCTATAAAGACATTTCCTGTATATCCGTTTTTAGAGTTATCCTGCGAATTCGAGGGATCCCATTTAACGAATATCTCATACTGTCCGTCACCGTCAGCGTCACCGACCGAGCAGTCGTTTTCAGTGTATGTGCAGACCGTACCGTCCGGCATGGTCATATCAGCGGGCTTCTGAGTCGGAATATCGAAATAAGCCCCACTCTGACCGCTGTTAGTATTGGTATAATTGATCGAACTCTGAGCAAATTCAGTGCATTCGCCGTCAACATAAACATCAATAGTATACCAGTCTGTAGCAAGACCGCCATTATCGAAATAATTCGTTGCCTGATCTGCTGTAAAGGTAGCGAGCTTTTCCTGACCGTTTTTCCAGAGATCAAATGTTGTATTTTCATTATCTGTTGCAAGAAGTCTCCAGCTGACGAGATTACCGTTTTTAGCATGAGCAGAAGAAACTCCTCTGTCGAGATTTTCAACACGTTTTCCGGAAGTTGCCTTATTATGCGGAGCAGATTTATCGGTTGAAATTATCTCAATATAGTCCATATTCGGACCGCCGTTTGCAGTTACAGCGTAAGCTTTAATAGTATTTGTGCCCTTTTTAAGGTAAACGACAATTTTTTTATCGCTCCACTCCGTCCAGCTTCCGGTTCCCTCAAAATCAACATATTCGCCATATTCCTTATCGCCGTTGGTGATAACCTTAACCTGACGGTTAGCGTCCGTACCGTTTGCATATCGGAAATCAACCTCATAATTGCCGTCGGCTGGAGCGTCTACAGTCCATTCAACATAGCTTCCGATAAGATTATCATAATTCACATAAGCTTCCCCGGCAAATCCAGCATTGGTATTTTCCCTTATTCCCTTGTAATAATCGGCTTCAACAGCGTAATAACGTTCTTTTACAGGAACTGCAGCAGTGGTTGTAGTAGTTGTTGTCGTCGTTTCAGAAGTGGTGGTCGTAGTAGTTGTAGTCGTAGTAACGGCAGGCGCAGTAACAGGAGGCTTATCAAGCGGATAAACATCGTCCGGATTGTTTGAACCGACGCATATATCGATCGAAGCGATTTCAGCTCCTCCGTCGGGTGCATCCAGAATCACATTTACATCGCCTTCGGCAATTTTTACAATGGCAATAGCCTCACCGTCTTCATCGTCTGTTTTTTCAAACTGCACCTTTGTATAAACATCACTGTTATTCAGAATAAGACGCATTTCGCAGTCGGAACTGCTTCTATACTTAATACGGAATTTATAATTTCCGTCCTGATGAGCGATAAATCCAAATGAAGATGAACTTTCAGCTCTACTGAAATCAGTGTAGCTGTTTTGAGATTCAGCATTGATAAGATCGGTTTCCGCCGGATCTATCACAACATCTTTGCCGGTTGAAAGCTTGTGGAGTTCACCAACGTAGAGACTTTTTCTTGCAGTTGTATTCCATATCATAATAGAAACGGCATCAGACATATCTATTTTTCCATCACAGTTTGCATCCGCAGCAGCAAGAGCTTTGTCACCCGTTATACGCTCAAGTTCAAGCATATGCTTCTGGATAGCAAGAGCGTCCTCATTAGTAACACCGTCGTTATTAATAACATCGCCGACGACAAAATATTCTTCATCAACCGCAGCGGTATCCATATACTGAACCGCAGGAAATGCACTTACCGAAAGAGCTGCACAAAGAGCGCAGGCAGTACTTTTAAGAAATTTCTTCTTCATTTCACATCTCTCCTTTAGTATAAAGTTAAATATTTCCGCATTACATATGCCTATTTATGTAATATTTTATAGTAAATAACATTATAGCAAAATTTTACTTGTATGTCAAGTATTTTGCGGTGAAAACAGAAAAAAAGCACATTTAATCATCTAAAAAATAAAATATATCAGTTTCAAATACAAATCAGAATTTTTTAGAATATAAAATCAGCTCCCTCTGCCGAAACAGAGAGAGCAATTAAAACTAATAATTAATCTTATTCAATTCCGGATACTGTAAAATTTACTTCAACAGTTGTCCATGTGGCAAAATCATCAAGATTTACAATACATGACGAATAATCAGCTGCTGCGTCGGTAGGATTTCCGTCAACAACGAGCGCACCCTCAGTTGAAACCGCATCGTCAGGAAGATTTGTTGCCCACTGGTTATAAATATTTGAACGAAGTTCTTTTCCGTCATCAGAAGATGTATATCCCTTAGCGGAAAGAGTTATCTCTTTTCCGTCAACAACGATAGAATCAATAGTAAGAACAGCATTGGGGAATAAAGTTTTTCCGTCCTTGATCATAAGAGCCGAGAACATAAGTCCGGAAGGAACAACGCTGTAATCGCCGGCATCGCCAGTTGTATCAAGTCTGAATCCGTTTGTATCAGCGGTAACGCTTACTGTATAGCGTCCGTTTCCTGTTATCGGAACAACTCCTGCATTATACGAAAGCATAGTCTGGGACGGATCGTCGTTGAGTCCGAAATATTTACACCAGCCCTGCTCTTCATTTATAGCAAGATAAGCTTCGCCGGACTTAGCAACGATCGACTCTTCAACGTCTGTATCTTCAACAGCAGCAGTCGGAACGGGAGTATCAGCCTCTGTAGGACCTTCTGTTGTAGTTTCAGCCTCCGAAGAATCTTTCGTTTCCGAGCTGTTTCCGCCGCTGCATGAAGCGAATGTTCCGCAAACCATTAACGAAGCCATAATTGAAGCTAAAATTTTCTTGTTATTCATAATTGATAACCTCTTTCTGTAAAAATCGCAGATATCATTGCTGAAGGCAGACCAATTAAAGAGGGTGTTCATCAAGCCTTCAGATATATTATAAATAAATAATACACAATTTTCACAAAAATTTCAATATGCATATTCAACAAAATTCAGCATAATAAAGTTTCACATTGTACAAAATCCACATCAACTAAGCTCAAACATTCCTGTATAGAGCTGATAATATTTTCCATGCTGAGAAATAAGTTCATCGTGATTGCCACGTTCAATGATTTTACCCTGTTCAAGAACCATAATAGCGTGAGAATTGCGGACAGTCGAAAGCCTGTGAGCAATAACGAATACCGTTCTTCCCTCCATAAGACTATCCATACCCTTTTCGATAAGCGATTCTGTTCGTGTATCAATAGAGCTTGTCGCCTCATCGAGAATAAGTACGGGCGGATCTGCAACAGCGGCTCTTGCAATAGCGAGAAGCTGACGTTGTCCCTGACTAAGATTTGCTCCATCGGACGTAAGCATAGTATCATAACCGTTTTCAAGATGACTGATAAAGCTGTCAGCATTGGCAAGCTTTGCTGCTGCGTATATTTCCTCATCAGTTGCATCAAGCTTGCCGTATCGGATATTATCCATAACAGTTCCGGTAAACAAATGCGTATCCTGTAAAACAATGGACTGCGAGCGACGAAGATCGTCTTTTTTGATTTTATTTATATTGATACCGTCGTAGCGTATTTTTCCGTCAGGGACATCATAAAAACGGTTTATAAGGTTGGTGATAGTAGTTTTTCCTGCACCGGTTGAACCAACGAAAGCGATTTTCTGTCCAGATTTAGCATAGAGAGAAATGCCGTTGAGAACGGTTTTATTAGGCTCATACCCGAAAACCACCTCATCAAATTCAACTTTTCCCTTAACTTCCGTGTATGTAACAGTTCCGTCTGCTTTGTGAGGATGCTTCCAAGCCCATCTTCCGGTGCGTTCAGCAGATTCGGTTATCGTTCCATCGGGAGCAATATTCGCATTAACAAGAGTAACATAACCGTTATCCTCTTCCGGTTCTTCGTCAATGACCTTGAAAATACGCTCTGCTCCGGCAAGAGCCGTTAAAACTGAATTAAGCTGCTGTGAAACCTGAGTGATCGGCTGTGAGAACTGTCTTGTGAACTGAAGATAAGATACTACAGTTCCTATAGTCATTCCGCCGATACCCTTTACAGTCATAATACCTCCGGCAATAGCGGTTACTGCATAATGCAGATAAGAGAGATTGTTCATAATAGGCATAAGAATATTTGCAAAAGTGTTCGCTCTTGTAGCAGCCTCGCACAGTTCACCGTTGAGCTTTTCAAATTCCTCGCAGGTCTTATCCTCATGAGTAAAAACCTTAACGACCTTCTGACCGTCTATCATTTCCTCAATATAGCCGTTTACAGCTCCTATTGCCTTCTGTTGAGCAATAAAACCCTTTCCGCTTCTTGAACCGATAGCGCCGATAACTTTAACGATAATAAACAGCATAACGACCACAATAATTGTAAGCTGCCAGCTGTAAATGAGCATAGCTGTGAAAACTCCGACAATAGTGATCGCCGAGCTTATAAACTGAGCAACGCTGTTGCTTAGCATTTCACGGATAGCGTCAGTATCGTTCGTATAAAGACTCATAAGCTCACCGTGAGTATGTTTATCGAAATATCTTATCGGAAGCGACTCCATTTTGCTGAAAAGATCGTTTCTAATGCGCATAAGAGTTTCGGTTGAAATTTTAAGCATCATCCTCTGATAAAAGAGTGAAGATAACGCTCCGAGCAGATAAATTGCTCCCATAACGGTAAGAATCCCTATAAATCCATTTTTATCCCATTTTCCAAGAGTAAGGCTTTCTTCAATGTTATCAATGAGAGGCTTGAGAAGATAATTTCCGGCAATGCCTGCTCCGGCGCTTAAAACGATTCCGATAACGACCAAAATAAGCTGAATCTTGAATCCGTACATATAGCTGAAAATTCGTTTAAGAGTACCGAAAGCCTGCTCCGGCTTTGCTCCGGGATGCACATTTCTTGGCGGCATTATTCATCGGCTCCTTTCTGCTGGGAATCATATACCTCACGGTAAATAGCATTTGTTTTCATAAGTTCGTTATGAGTTCCGATAGCGGAAATTTTTCCGTCATCCATAACGATTATTCTGTCGGCATCCTGAACGGATGAAATTCTCTGAGCGATAATAAATGTAGTAGTTTCCGAAAGCTTCTCACGGAATGCCTTTCTGATGCTGCTGTCGGTAGCCGTATCAACGGCGCTTGTGGAATCGTCAAGAATAATGATTTTCGGCTTTTTAAGAAGCGCTCTTGCGATACAAAGTCTCTGCTTCTGTCCGCCGGAAACGTTTACGCCGCCCTGACCGAGGTCGGTATCATAGCCGTCCGGGAAATTCATGATAAAATCGTGAGCGCAGGCATCCTTGCAGGCTTCAACGATCTCATCGTCGCTCGCATTTTCGTCGCCCCAGCGGAGATTTTCCTTGATAGTGCCGGAAAACAGAACATTCTTCTGCAAAACCATTGCAACCTGATTTCTAAGGGTTTCAAGAGAATATTCCCTAACGTTATGTCCGCCGACTATAACATCGCCCTCCGTAGCGTCATATAGACGTGGAATAAGCTGAACCAGCGAACTTTTCGATGAACCTGTTCCGCCGATAATTCCGATCGTTTCGCCTGATTTTATATCAAGATTGATTTTTTCAAGGGCAAGATTATTTTTATCTCCGTAGTAACTGAAGCTGACATTTTTAAAACATACGGAGCCGTCTTTTGCTGAAACTTCTGCATTTTCGGGATTAGAAATAGAAGGCTCTTCCGATAAAACCTCGTAGATACGCTGCATTGAAGCTCTTGAAATAACAAACATAATAAAGAGCATCGAAAGCATCATAAGCGACATAAGAATCTGTCCGACATACATGATAAAGCTTGAAAGCTGACCTGTCTGCAAGTTTCCGTCAACAGCCATATTTCCGCCGAACCAGAGAATTGCCACTATGCAGGCATACACAACAATCTGCATGATAGGCATATTCAGAATAACAAGCTTCTCGGCGAAAACCTGCGCACGTCTTACCTTATCGGTATTTTCCGTAAATAGCTTTTTTTCGTGTTCTTCTCTGACGAAAGCTTTTACCACTCTTATACCGGTAAGATTCTCCTGAACTCTTGCGTTCATTCCGTCATATTGTTTAAGCATTTTTTCAAATCTCGGATGAGCTTTTGTAACGATAAAGAACAGCGCCGTTCCAAGAACAGGAATAGCAAACAGAAAAACAACAGCAAGATTCGGCTTAATGCAAACCGCCATAACCGTAGCGCTTATCAGCATTATCGGCGCACGGAACGCCATTCTTATAAACATCATAAACGCATTCTGAACGTTTGTGACATCGGTTGTAAGTCTTGTTGTAAGAGAAGCGGTCGAAAATTTATCAACGTTTGAGAACGAAAAATCCTGAACCTTATGGAAAAGTGAATTCCTCAAATTTTTGGCAAATCCCATTGCCGCAACAGCGCTGAACCGACCTGCTAACGCTCCGAAAAACAGCGAAACCAAAGCCATTGCGACCATAAGCAATCCCATTCCGGCAACGTAACTGATTTTTCCGGCTTTGATACCGTTGTCGATTATTTTCGACATAACCATAGGTATCGTAACCTCCATAATTACTTCGCCAACAATCGTTATCGGGGCTAAAACAGCTTGTTTTTTATACTCCCCGACCTTAGAAAAAATTGTTTTATACATCTGGCAAAGCTCCTTTCATATTATTGATTATTTTCCTCATTCGATATCATTTCACCCATTTTTCTTCTGAGAAAACATGAAGCTTCTATCGGATTTGAGAATTCGATATCTATTCCCTCAATCTCACGCATCTTATCGGCTATACGACCGAGATATTTTGTAAGCTGCTCTTTTTCCTCTTCGGAAAAGTCCTCGAAAACGAGCTTATCGTAATCGTCAAAAAAACTTATATGACGGGTTATAGCCTCTCTTCCCTTATCCGTAAGAGCAAGTCTTTTACATCGAAGATTTTCGGAATCTACCGTTTTGGTAACAAGTCCTGCTTTCTGAAGCCTTTTTGTCGAGGTTGCAACAGAAGCCGGAGTAACTCCGAGCATTTCAGCAATATCCGTCTGAGTGCAGTTTTCGTTGCATTCAATGGTCTTCATTATAGCGACCTGACCAAAATGAAGCGGTGATTTATCGGTTATTCTCCTTATTGCGAGCCGTCTTAGAATATGTATATTCTCAAACAGTCCGATAATATATTTATTTTCGATCAAATTTCACACCTCCGTTCACACGCCAAAAAATTAAACAGCTAACAATTAAACGTTTAATCATTAGCTGTTTAACATTATATCACCGGACATCATTTCTTGTCAATGAATAAATTGTAAATTTTTCTTCCAATCTATAAAAAGAGCCTGTTGCAAAATGCAAAAGGCTCAATTTCATTTTTATTCTTCCGGTTTGTCATTCACCGTTCTTGTAATATTCGGTTTCTCTTTATTTGCAGGAGAAGAGAGTCCAATAGCGGAATCCGGCTCATACTTAAGTATCATTTCCTTGATCTTATCATCCTGGGTCAGACCGTAAGTAAGTTTAAGCGCACGAAGAGCATTGCTGATATCATTTTTCATAAGATAATACGAAGCAAGATCTGCTGCAAGAGAAACAACGTCTTTATCAGGACCAAAATTAATATCGTATTTTTCAAATACCTCTAATATCTTTTCAAGACCTGTATAAGCAACAGGCGAACCTTTAAGGTCGGCAAGGTGCTGCATTTCATGTGGGATCGCCGGATTTGGAAACATCATAACACTTGCCGTATAGAAAGCGACAGCGTCCTCGAACTCGTGAAAATCAGTAAGGATATAACCTACGTTAGCATAACATCTGGCAATCGCAGCCGTTGCAGAAGCAACCTTGAGCGTTTCCCTTGTGATTTCAAGAAGTTTCTTTTTATTATGAAGAAGCTTATAAACCTCCGCCATCTCGAATTTAGGGCCGCAATCCACCTGATTATATTCCATAGCCGTATTAAGAACCGGTATAGCGTCAAGCGGAGAACCTGTTTCAATAAGGATGTATGCATAAGTTGTTATATAAGCGGCAAAATCGAAAGGAGTGCGGTGAAGAGCCTTTTCCGGCTTAAAAAGCATCTGATAGAGATTATCCTCAAAAGGATTTCTGAAAGAGACGTATTTGATCTTTTCGGTTTCCTTGAATTCAACCGTGATTTTCTTATAAAGCTTTTCAGCAAGAGGCTTTGCGTCAACGCATTTTCCCTCGTTAACAAGCTTATTTATCTCTTCATACATCTTATCCATACGAACGCCGTCGATATGAGTTATACGCATGATCTCATCACGCTTCTCATCGGACATATTCTCCATTATCAAAGCTCCTGCCGCTTCAACTCCGACGTTATTTTTCTCTCTGAGAAAACGCTCGGTTTCTTTTTTAAGCATCGCTTCATTTGCTTCGGCATCATCGGTCATTTTGCTTTTAAGCTCATTGTATATCTCATCATATGACATTTTTATTTCCTCATTTCGTAGTTTATCTGTTTAGAATCCTCTTTTAGCCATATCCTTTTTAAATTTAGCATCGATCTTATCCTGCTTCTTTTTAGCCTTAAGATCAGCCTTGCTCATAAATCTTATATCGTCCTTAGCAGGTTCTGTTTTCTGAACAGGCGCAGAGGTTTTAGGAGCAGATTTTACCGGTCCTTTATACTCATTTACAGGAACAACATTTTTCTGTTCGGCAGCTTTCTTTTTCGCCAAAGAATCATCGCCCATCTGTGAAAGAACGTCCTCAACGGAAGTAAGGATAGGACTGTTCGCACGAAGTCCCTGTGTTTCAATAAGGTTTTTATTTGCATAATCCTTCGAACTTGCAATAGCGTTAACAAAAGCCTGAGAAGTCGATTTAGCGTGAGGATTAACGGCAATTTTAGAAATATTAGCCGTAGGCTGAACATATGTACCATCATTTGCAGCTCCGAAAGCAGGCTGTTTAACAGGAGCCGGAGCAACCGGAACAGGTGCTGGTGAAGGCTGAACCAGAGCAGCAGGCTGTACAGGAACTGATGGCTGAACCGGAGCAGCAGGATTGGTCTGCGGAGCGGACATAATCGGCTGCTGACCGTTTATCGGTACAAAAATAGGCTGACTGTTAGCGTCTGATCCTGTCATCTGCATCTGAACATAAGTATAAACAGGCTGACCGTTCATATCATATCCGGCGAACTGAGGAACACTTATGATCTGCGGCTGAACAGAATTCTGAACAGGAGCAGCAGGCTGTACAACAGGTGCAGGTGCAGAAGCCGGAGCTACAGGCACAGGCTGAACTGGTACAGTATTTATCGGAGCTGTCTGCGGAATCTGAATATTTTCTACAGGCTTCGGAACTTCAATTTCCTCTATCACAGGTTCGGCAACTTCTTCCGGTTCGGGAACTGTGATTTCCTCTATCATAGGTTCTGATACCTCTTCCAATTCTGGAACGGCAATTTCCCCTATCATAGGTTCTGCTACCTCTTCCGGTTCGGGAATGGCGAGTTCTTCTATCATAGGTTCTGATACCTCTTCCAATTCTGGAACGGCGATTTCCTCTATCACAGGTTCTGCAATCTCTTCTGGTTCTGGAACGGCGATTTCCTCTATCATAGGTTCTGATACCTCTTCCGGTTCGGAAATGGCGAGTTCTTCTATCACAGATTCTGCAATCTCTTCCGGTTCGGAAACTGCAATTTCTTCTATCACAGGCTCTGCTGCTTCCGAGTCCGCAGCAGGAGTATCGTCAATCTTAGGTAAAGAAATCTCTTCCATTTCATCGGAAATCTCTTCCGATTCTGATGTCTGAACACCGAAAATACGATTCACAACATCGTCCCACTCTGAAATTCCGGATAAATCAAGCTGTTCCGGTTCTTCCGGCTCAATTTCAGGTTCCGGCTCAACAGCAGACAACTCATGTTCGACAATATCAATAACAGACAAATCGTTTTCATATCTGCTTACAGGTTCAGAAGAAGCTGATACATCCGTCTGCTCCGAGGCAGGATCAATAGAGAACATCTTCATAATATCATCTTCGGATTCAATAACAATTTCAGGGTTATTTTCAACCTCTTCCGAATGAATTTCTTCTACAGCAGGCTGGGCAGTAACATTCTCAAAAGAAATATCATCCATTTCCTCCGATTCTTCGATCTCTTCCAGCTCATCATCCTGTTTAGGAACAGGTATTGCAAACTGAGCAAGAAAATCATCCTGGATCAGCGGTTCTTTGCTTGAATCAACATCCTCTTCCGGCTTCTGTATTGCGAACTGAGCGAGGAAGTCATCCTGAAGATCCGTTTCGCTTTCAGTTTCCTCCGGAACATCTATAGCAAATTCAGCGAGATCATCATCAAGAGCGACTTTATCATTCGCCTTCATTTTTTCAGCAGCTTCCAAAGCCTCTCTCTCTGCTCTTTCAGCTTCTTTGGCAGCACGTTTTCTTTCAGCCTCTTCAGCGGCAGCCTTTGCAGCAGCTTCTTCTGCGGCTCTTGCTGCCTCTTCTGCTTCTCTTTTAGCAATAGCTAATCTTTCTTCCTCTTCCTGACGCTTTTGTTCCTCAGTTTTAGTAATTTTCGCAGTAGTATTGCCTAAAGGAATAATACCCTCGTCTTCAATACCCTTCTTAGCTCTTGCACGCTCTTCTTTAAGAAGCTTTGCCATTTCCTTTTTATCAGCTTTGATAATTTTTTTGGCGAGCTTTTCTTTACATTTTTCGCAGGTGATTTCTTTAAGGTCAGTCATTTTACCGCCCTTACTGAATCGGGATGCGTTTTCCGGTTTAGTAAGAACAACGCCGCATCCGGTTTTTTTCTCATCGTCAGTGCCGTGAACCTCATCGTTGAACGAAGATGTTACGAGTATAATATCCATAATAATCTCCACAGCCGCAGCAAACAGATACAGCGGCTTCCGCTTTACGGCAGCGGCTCGCCGATTTCTCACTCTCCTGAAACCATTTCACAGCAGACATCTTGACAATATAAACAAAAAAATCAGTCCGCAAACAGTCAAAGGCAGATAAATACATATATATTATACATTATGCAGAAAAAAAAATCAACACTCTATGAAAAATTTCTCTAAAAAAATATACCGAAAATTAATTTTTTGGGGAAAATAACAAATTGTTATTAATTTTTTTGTAAAAATCATCTATGAAACTTGGATAAATTTCAGATCGGAAAATTTCTCAGAATCAAAAATCCAAAAAATTTCTCAAAACCATTGCAGAATGGAAAAAAATGTGGTAAAATATAATGTATGTATCTATGAAAGGATTTGAAATTATGATTATTCTTGATGATCTCAGAGTCGAAATGGTCGGATACCGCAAAGAAATGACCGAGCTTGCCGATGTTCTGAATATAAAAACAGCCAAAGAAAGAGTATCCGTTCTCAGCGAAGAAACCGCAAAAGACGGATTCTGGGACGACCTCGAAAATTCCCAGAAGGTTCTCAAAGAGCAGAAATCTCTTGAAAGAAAAATCGAAAAATACAACAAACTCAACGACAGTCTCGAAGACCTAATAACTCTTATCGAGCTTTCTATCGAAGAGGATGATGACAGTTCTATCGAAGAAATAAAAGCCGAAGCCGAAACGTTCAAAACCAAGCTTGAAGATGAAAAACTTTCAACTCTTCTCACAGGCGAATACGACAGCGCAAACGCTATCCTGACTTTCCATGCCGGCGCAGGCGGAACAGAAGCTCAGGATTGGGCGGAAATGCTCTATAGAATGTATAATCACTGGGCAGAGCGTCACGATTATAAGGTAACTCTCATGGATTACCTCGACGGAGATGATGCCGGAATGAAGTCCGCTTCGATTCTTATCGAGGGAGACAATGCTTACGGCTATATGAAGTCGGAATCGGGAGTCCATCGCCTTGTCCGCATATCTCCGTTCGACGCATCCGGAAGAAGACACACTTCATTCGCTGCGCTTGAAGTTATGCCTGAAATCGACGACACTATTGAAGTTGATATCCGTCCCGAGGATATCGAAATGGAAGTTTACCGTTCCAGCGGCGCAGGCGGACAGAAAGTAAACAAAACCAGCTCCGCAGTACGTCTTATCCATAAACCGACCGGAATCGTAGTATCTTGTCAGACTCAGCGAAGCCAGTATCAGAATAAGGACTACGCTATGAAAATGCTCCGTTCAAAGCTCGTTGAGATAAAAGAGCGTGAGCATCTTGAAAAAATTGAGGACATCAAAGGCGTTCAGCGTGAGATCGCATGGGGTTCGCAGATTCGTTCTTATGTTTTCATGCCGTACACCCTCGCTAAAGACCACAGAACAGGATTTGAAAACGGCAACATTCAGGCTGTTATGGACGGCGATATCGACGGATTTATCAACGCATACCTGAAATCGCTCTCCCACGGAACATTGCAGTAAAACAAAAATATTGCAAAACCGCTTTTGATGCAATATTTCAAAAGCGGCTTTGTTTTTTTGTCATTAACTTTTTTAGTGTTAATGCTATAATTAACTAAACGATAAACCGAAATTTGGTGAGATGAAACTATGGAGCATATATTGTCAGCCGATGGATTTGAACTGCGTATAAGTCTAAAAATATTTGGTGAAGATATAAAATACTCAACTAATACTATTATGTATATTTCCGTACAATGTAATAATTTCGGGGCAATAGCAACTATGGATATTGATGTCAAAGATTTTGCTATCTTTGCAAAAAATCTTTGTATGGTTTATGAAACCCTTTCTGGTGAAGCAAGAATTGAAGAACCTTATGGACTGCATATGTATATTAATTTCAAAAGCAATTGCCGAGGTCATATAGCAATCAACGGTATTTTTCAAGATGGGAACGAACAGAAATTAGAGTTTCAAAATGAGATTGACCAGACATATCTGAGAGCATTTTGCTATGAACTGAGAGATGAATATTTAAAGTATTTAAATATATAAATTACCATTTATTTTTAAAAAAATATTAAAATAACCTGAGAAGAATCAAATCTTCTCAGGTTATATTTTTCTGATATCACTTTTTAGCAGCAGACGCTGAATTCTGCCCATTTGTTTTAAGAGCCTTGTTATCAGCCGCAAGAGTAGTACTGAGCTTGCTTTTGACAGCCTTTATGTTCTGAAGGCTTCTTGAATAATAATTCTCTGTATCGTTGAGCATTTTTGCAACGGAAACCGCAGCGTTCTGCTGTAAGCTTTTAGAGGCTGACTGAGCCTTTGTTATCATATCGACAGCTTTTCTTCTTGCCTCTGCAACGATAGCCTCACGGGAAACTATCTGAGCGGCTCTTTCTTCGGCTTTTCTGATAATGCTCTCGGCATTGATCTTCGCCTCATTAAGAATACGCTGACAGTCGAACTCGATCTTCTTTGCTTCTTTAAGCTCATGCGGCATATGAAGACGAACATCGTTTATAAGCTCTCTCATACGCTCGCCGTCTATAACCTTTTTATGCGCAACAAAGGGCATGGATGAAGCTTTATCAAGAAGCTCGTCCATCTCTTCAAGGATCTCATCAATACTCATAAAAATTACCTCTCTTTAATAAGTCGTTGTTTTATATCATCAAGAATAGTTTCGGGAACGAAATGGCTTATATCTCCGCCAAAATAAGCGATCTGCTTGACAACGCTCGAACTGAGATACATATTCTCTGCCGTAGTTGTAAGAAAAACCGTTTCTGCGCCCGCATAAAGCTTTTTGTTTGCAAGAGCCATCTGGAACTCGTATTCAAAATCGCTTACCGCACGAAGTCCCTTCACAATGGCAATTGCTCCGACATTTCTTACATAATCCGCAAGAAGTCCGTCAAGAATGTCAATAACCACGTTGTCAAGATCATGTGTAACTGACTCTATCATAAGCATTCTTTCCGTAGGAGTAAAGCTTGGCTGAGCCTTTCCGGCATTTTTTGAAATAAGAACTATCACCTTATCAAACAGTTTAGAAGCTCTTGTGATTATATCAAGATGACCAAGCGTGACCGGATCGAAGCTTCCGGGACAAACCGCTATTCTTCTCATTCCTCTTCAGCCCCCTCTGACGGCTTTTCAAAAATAGTCACGTTGATTTTGCCGTAGCGGTATGTTTTTCTCAGAACAAGACCTTCCGGAACAGCCGGTTCTTCGGCTTCGGATTCATATTCGCATATGATACAACCGTTTTCTTTAAGCTTTCTTGCCGCTATCGGAAGAATATTCGCTATATGATCATGCCTGTAAGGAGGATCGAGAATTATTATATCAAAAGCCAGACGTGTAAGCTTTATAAAATCATAGCTGTCACGAGAAATAACTTCCGATTGTCTCTCAAAACCGGTATTGCGCAGATTTTCATTTACGCATCTTATGGAACGCTGCGAGCTGTCCACAAAAACCGCACGTTTAGCCCCACGGCTGAGCGCCTCTATTCCCATCTGACCGCTTCCTGCGAAAAGATCGAGAACATAAGCGTCCTCGAGCTGAAACTGAATAGCGGAAAAAATACCTTCTTTAACCTTATCGGCAGTCGGACGGACATCATAGCCCTCCGGAGCGACAAGTCGTCTTCCTCTTGCAATACCTGTAATAACTCTCATATAAATACTCTTCTCCTGTAGATCCGCAGGCTCCATGCCGACGGTTCATGGTTGATTTTCCAAGCATAGCTTTGCTTACTATTATAAACCATTTTTCAGAACTTGTCTATATTTTTTATAAAGATATGTGAAATCACACAAAATCAATACCGTTATTTTGTAATATATTGATACTCCGATATACATTCCGGCGGAAATATTTTACATAACCGTAAAAAATTATAAATTCGTTCATTTACCTCTTGCAATATATCTGAATTTGTAGTATTATTAATAGTGTATTGATATTGATATTATCAGATAATTTATAGAGTATATAAAATTAAAGGAGGCTTCTTCGTGAAACTTGTTTCAATAGTTGTTCCCTGCTATAACGAGCAGGAGGTTCTTCCCATGTTTTATGAAGAGATAACAAAAGTGACCGGTCAGATGTCTAAAGACTATCCCGAGCTTACTTTTGAATATCTTTTCATCGACGACGGTTCAAAGGATAAAACGCTTGAAATATTCCGTTCTCTTGCCGATAAGGATAAAAGAGTAAGATATATTTCGTTTTCAAGAAATTTCGGCAAGGAATCAGGTATGTATGCCGGACTGAAAAATGCCAAGGGAGATTATATCGTCGTTATGGACGCAGATCTTCAGCATCCGCCGTCATTCCTTCCGCAGATGTACAGCTATGTGAGAAACGGCGAGTTCGACTGTGCTACGACAAGACGTGTAAGCAGAAAGGGTGAATCAAAGGTACGCTCGTGGTTTGCAAGAAAATTCTATAAAATAATGAATAAGATCTCTCAGACTGAGATCGTTGACGGAGCTCAGGATTTCCGCTTTATGTCAAGACAAATGGTTGACGCCATTCTCGATATGAGCGAATACAATCGTTTTTCAAAGGGAATTTTCAGCTGGGTAGGATTCAAAACACGATATATTGAATACGAAAATGTTGAAAGACCAGCCGGAACAAGTTCATGGTCGTTCTGGGGACTTTTCAAATACTCTCTTGAGGGAATCATGGCATTTTCAACAGCTCCGCTTGCAGTTTCCTCTCTTCTCGGAATAATAAGCTGCATCATAGCATTTATTCTTATGATAATCACGGTTATCAAAACGATAGCATTCGGCGAGGACGTTGCCGGATATCCGACAACTATCTGCGTTATCTTCCTTTTAAGCGGACTCCAGCTTTTCTGCACAGGTATTCTCGGACAGTATCTTGCCAAAACCTATCTTGAAACAAAGAAGCGTCCTATCTATATCGCAAGAGAAACAGACGATATCTACCGTGACGGAAAACAGGAAAACAAGAATGAAGATACTTCTTCCGGCAAATAAAAATTTCCTGTCCAGACAAACTCTCAGGGAGGTGCGGACGCTTTGAATAAACGTATGAGATTCGTGGTTTCTGCACTGTTTGTAGCTATCCTGCTGCTTGTTGTCGCCATAACGAGGTTTTATTCGGAAACCGGCGGCAGCACCGGAAACGGAAACTCTCAGACGGATATCGTGAAAAAGCTTGACGGCGATATCCTCGGCAATAAAATTTTTCAAGACAGCAGCGGTCTTTACGGCATTATTGACAGCAGCGAAAGAATTATCGTTGCGCCGGAATGGCTCAGTCTCAGCTTCACCGGCAAGAATCTCTGTATTGCCTCGAAAATGCTTGACGGAAATTTGCTTACGGGATGTATCGATTACGAAGGAAACGTTGTTGTTCCTATGATCTACAGCGATATCTCACGTCGGAGCTATGGCGGATTCGTCTATTATTGCGCAACCCCGGCAGCTGATAATTCATGTGTGATATATGATGAAAATTTCTCTCCGATATTCTCTCATTCATGGAACAGCGCAGTTTTCAGCAGCGATGAAACGACTTTTAAAAACGAAAACGGAACCTACCAGTATTCTATCGGAAGCTCCGGTTTTACTCTTATCGGCGCAGAACTTTCAGGTTCGGCTCTTGACTGCGATTTCACCCTTAACATCTACAGTCAGTCGCTTCTTTCAAAGTTTACTCCCGATATGCTCGAACAGATCTGCCATACCTCTGAAAAATACATCGAATTTGCTATTACAGGAAACGGCGAGTCTATCTCGGACGTAAGAACCGACGGCAAACCCGTTTTTACAACGCTTTTTCCGGAAGATAAAAGTATTGTTTCAAAAAGACTTATATCAATTCCGAATGTTTTTCTTTATTCCGTCAAATCCGACGATGTTGCTCCGCATTACGCAGTTTCCGTAACGGCAGGAGTAATAATAACTTATACCGATGAAAACGGAAAAACGAAAACCTTTAAGGATAATTACAAGGCTATCATTGAATTCAGCGGAAGCTCTTTAAACGATTTGACAGCAGTTTCGGGAAGCTTTCTTCTGAGCCAGCCAAATTATCCGAAAACTGAATCAGAAACGGATAATTACGGCAATTTATCAGGAAACGATATAGATTTTCAGTATTCTGAACCATTTTGATAAAATTAAATATTAAACAGATTGGAGATAAATAATATGTCAAAAAAAGTTGCAGTTATCATGGGAAGCGACAGTGACTTCCCGGTTGTTAAATCAGCTCTTACTGAACTGAAAAAATACGGCGTTGAATTTGAATGCCGTGTAATGAGCGCTCACAGAACTCCCGCAGAAGCATCTGAATTTGCTTCAAACGCTAAGGCAAACGGTTTCGGGGTTATCATCTGCGCCGCAGGAATGGCGGCTCACCTTGCAGGAGTCGTTGCCGGACACACAACTCTTCCTGTTATCGGAATTCCTATGAAGTCTGCCGCTCTCGAGGGCATGGACGCTCTTCTTGCTACAGTCATGATGCCTCCAGGAGTTCCGGTCGCTACAGTCGGAATAAACGGAGCAAAAAATGCGGCAGTTCTTGCCGTTCAGATGCTCGCAATTTCCGACGAAGAGCTTGCTCAGAAGCTTGCCGGCGAGAAGCAGAAAATGGCTGACGGCGTTCGTGAAAAAGACGCAAAGCTTCAGGAGGAGATCGCAAATGTTTGAGAAAAAGAAAAAGCGTTTTATCGTTAAGGAAAGTCAAAATTTAGGAATGGGAGCATTACAGATCATTGTTGATACCGTTACAGGAGTAAATTATCTTAATACTGTCGGCGGTTCAGCTCCGGGGCTCACTCCTCTTCTCGATAAAAACGGAAACGTTGTTATCGACGATATAAACGAAATCAACGAAGATTAACCGCTAACCTGCCTGTAATACAGGCTCGCATATATTCACATAATTCTCAAGGAGGAATTTTAAAAATGGAAAACATTGTTAAACAGGAACAGCTCTACGAGGGCAAAGCTAAGAAGGTTTATTCAACAAACAACCCCGATTACGTTATTGTTGACTACAAGGACGACGCTACTGCTTTCAACGGCGAAAAGAAAGGAACTATCTCCGGCAAGGGCGTTATCAACAACAAAATGACAAACTATATGTTCGGTATGCTCGAAAAGGAAGGCGTTCCTACTCATCTTGTTGAAGAGATAAGCGACCGTGAAACGATCGTTAAGAAAGTTTCTATCGTTCCTCTTGAGGTTATCATCAGAAACGTTGCCGCAGGCAGCTTCTCTAAGAGAATGGGAGTTGAAGAAGGAACAAAACTCCTCACCCCTATCCTCGAATTCAGCTACAAAAACGACGATCTCGGCGATCCTTTTATAAACGATTACTACGCTCTCGCTCTTGGTCTTGCAACCAAGGAAGAAATCGACACTATAAGCAAGTACGCTTTCAAGGTAAACGAATTTATGGTAAACTTCTTCAAGAAGCTTAATATCGACCTTATCGACTTCAAAATCGAATTCGGCAGAACTGCTGACGGCACTATCATTCTTGCCGACGAGATTTCACCCGATACCTGCCGTTTCTGGGACAGCACAACTCATGAAAAGCTCGATAAAGACCGTTTCCGCAGAGATATGGGCGGTGTTGAAGAAGCTTATCAGGAAATCATGAAGAGACTTATGGGAGAATAAAACATGGGCGGATTCTTTGGAGCAGCTTCCAAAAACGACTGTGTTACAGACGTTTTCTTCGGAACTGATTATCACTCTCATCTCGGAACAAGACGAGGCGGTATGACCTCTTATAACGATAAACTCGGCTTTCAGAGAAATATCCACAGCATTGAAAATTCTCCTTTCAGAACCAAATTTGAAAACGATGTTGTGAAAATGAAGGGAAACCTTTGTATCGGCTGTATCAGCGATACTGATCCTCAGCCTATTCTTGTCCGTTCCAAACTCGGACTTTATGCCGTTTGCTCGGTCGGAATAATCCGTAATGCCGACGCTCTTGTCGAAGAGCTTCTTGAAAACGGATGTCTCAATTTCGAGGCTATGAGCAGCGGCAATATCAACTCCGGCGACCTTATCGGAGCTCTTATCGCTCAGAAAAATTCCTTCATAGATGGCATCCGCTATGCGCAGGAAAAAATTGAAGGAACAATGTCGCTTATAATCCTTACTAAAAAAAGTATTATTGCCGCAAGAGATCAATTCGGCAGACTTCCTATTATTATAGGCAAACGCAGCGACGGCTACTGCCTTTCAACTGAATCCTTCGCATTCCAGAAACTCGGTTATGAAACATATAAGGAGCTCGAGGCAGGAGAAATAGTCGAAATAACTGCTGAAAGCTGTGAAACTATCAGTGCAGGCGATCCTTCCAAAATGAAGATATGCACTTTCCTCTGGACATATTACGGCTACCCGAATGCCGTTTACGAAGGCGTGAACGTTGAAGTTATGAGAACACGCAACGGTGAAATCATGGCTGAAAACGATATAAAAGCCGGTAGACTTCCTGATGTTGACTATATCTGCGGCATTCCGGATTCCGGAACTCCTCACGCTATCGGCTATGCCAACAGAAGCGGAATCCCGTTTGCACGTCCTTTCATCAAGTATACGCCTACATGGCCGAGAAGCTTTATGCCGACAAATCAGAATATCCGTAATCAGGTAGCCAAAATGAAGCTCATCCCGGTTCACGAACTTATCAACGGAAAGAAACTTCTCTTCGTCGATGACAGTATCGTTCGTGGAACTCAGATGAGAGAAACCGTTGAGTTCCTTTACGAACACGGCGCAAAGGAAATTCATATGCGTTCAGCCTGTCCGCCTATTATGTACGGCTGTAAATACTTGAATTTCTCAAGAAGCACATCCGAATTGGAGCTTATCGCACGTCAGATCATCAACGAATTTGAGGGAGAAGAGGGAATAAAATATATTTCCGAATACAGCAGCTCCGACACGGAAAGAGGCCGCAGACTCAGAGATGAGATATGCCGCCGCCTGAAGCTTACTTCGCTTGAATTCCAGACTCTTGAGGGTACTGAAAAAGCAGTCGGAATCCCCGAATGCAAGCTGTGTACATACTGCTGGAACGGCAAGGTTTAATGCAGTTAAACGAATAATCATCAGAAGAATGGAGAATTTATTAAGCTACGGTTTATATTATTGTATTGCCGCAAGGTTTAATGCAATTCTCCATTTTCATTTTAAAATAACGGAGGACTTTAATTATGAACAATAGTTTTTCTGAAAGCTATAAAAAAGCCGGAGTTGACGTTACTGCCGGCTATAAGGCTGTTGAGCTTATGAAAACTCACATCGCACGCACTATGACTAAAGGCGCTCTTTCCGGAATCGGCGGATTCGGCGGTCTTTTCGAACTTGATATGACAGGCATCAGCAAGCCGGTTCTTGTTTCAGGAACAGACGGCGTTGGTACAAAGATCAAGATCGCTTTCATTATGGACAAGCATGATACCGTTGGTATCGACTGTGTTGCAATGTGCGTTAACGACATCATCTGCTGCGGAGCAAAACCCCAGTTTTTCCTCGATTACATTGCCTGCGGAAGAAATATTCCGGAAAAAATCGCTCAGATCGTTTCCGGTGTAGCCGAAGGATGCGTTCAGTCGGAATGTGCTCTTATAGGCGGTGAAACGGCAGAGCATCCCGGTCTTATGCCGGAGGACGAATACGACCTCGCCGGATTCTCAGTAGGAGTTGTTGATAAGGATAAGCTTCTTCGTCCCGATACTCAGAAAGCCGGAGACGTTCTTATCGCAATCAAGTCAAGCGGAGTTCATTCAAACGGTTTCTCTCTTGTAAGAAAGGTTTTCGATGTAAACGAAAGCAATCTTGCTATGCACTTTGATGATCTTGGAGCAACTCTTGGCGAAACACTTCTCACTCCTACAAGAATTTACGTTAAGGCAATTATGAAGCTTATCGACAGCGTTGCAGTAAAGTCGATCTCACACATCACAGGCGGCGGATTCTATGAGAACATTCCAAGATCTCTCCCAAAGAATCTTTCTGCAAAGATCGAGAGAAATGCCGTTCAGGTTCTTCCTATTTTCGATCTTATCGCAAGAAGCGGAAATATTCCGGAGAGAGATATGTTCAATACGTTCAATATGGGTGTCGGAATGATAGTTGCAGTTGACAAAAACGACGCAGACAAGGCAATTTCAGCAATCAAGGCTGCCGGAGAGGACGCATATATACTCGGCGAACTTGTTGAATCAGAAGAAGGAGTAATCTTCGCATAAAAAAGCTCCGCAGTCATAATAATATTGGGATTCCAAATGGTTGAATCCATCTTTGGAATCCCATTATCAAGAAAGTTTTTGTTATGAAAGTTGAAAAAATTGATATCCTCTGGGCTGTCATCTCCATGTTCATCGTAGGTTTTTCTTACCGCAGAGGCGAACTTCTAAAAGGTCTTATCCTCATCTATGCGATCATGCTTGTCATCTTTATTTATCACATCTTAAAAGTGCGCAGGAGGATTGCAGGAAGCGTTGCTGTCTACGGCACTATCGTAGAGTATCACACCTCCAGAGCAAAGAAAAAGGGATATTATCCAGTTGTGAAATACATCACCGAAACCGGACGTGAAGTCACCTCGGTATATACCGTTGAAGACCGCCGGAAACGCTACGAAATAGGCGATGAAGAGCTTATCTGCTATACTCCTGATGACCCGATGTTTTTCTATTTTGCAAACCGTGACTACGAGCTTTCAAGAGATTATTTCCGGTTTATCGTTTTCGGCGGTGTGATCGCCGCTGTTCTGGCAGTTATCGTGCTTGCTAAGTAAGGCAATGAGGCTCTCGCTTAGGAATCTCGTCTGTTTTAAAAAACACCGCACAATCTTTTTGCGTTGCTGCCTTAAAATACTGAATCATAATATAACAGGAGGCAAAAACTCATGAAAAATATAGTCGTACTCGTCTCAGGCGGCGGAACAAACTTGCAGGCCCTTATAGACGCCGAAAAATCAGGCATTATCAAGGGCGGAAAAATAACCTGCGTTATATCTTCCAAAGCCGGAGTCTACGCTCTTGAAAGGGCCGCAAATAATGATATCCCGACAAGGGTTATTCCAAGAAAAGAATACTCCGACAGTCTTTCTTACAGCAAAGCAATTCTGAACGCTCTTAACGAGGAAAAATCCGATCTTGTAGTTCTTGCAGGATTCATGACCATTCTTGACGAATGCGTTACAAAAGCCTACGCCTATAAAATAATAAACGTTCATCCTGCGCTTATACCGTCTTTCTGCGGCGAAGGATATTACGGTCTTAAGGTTCACGAAAAAGCTCTTGAATACGGCGTTAAAGTTTCGGGAGCAACTATCCATTTCGTAAACGAAGAAGCAGATGCAGGAGCTATCATTCTTCAGGGAACTGTGGCTGTTGAAAGAAACGATACGCCTGAAGTTCTCCAAAAACGCATTATGGAAAATGTGGAATGGAAGCTTCTTCCCAAAGCCGTGTCACTCTTCTGTCAGGACAAAATCGACATTGTTGACGGAAAAGCCTACATTAAGGATTAAAGCCCATGAATATATCTGTAATAAAAGAAAAACAATATATCCAAAAGTTGTTTTTATGCTTTATGATGTATGCCGTACTCGGCTGGTGTTATGAAGTCGTTCTTGAAACGTTCATTTATCGCTGGGGTTTTACAAATCGAGGAGTTCTTTTCGGACCATATTGTCCCGTTTACGGAGTCGGAGCATTATCATTTCTTGGATGTTTCAATTGGATCATGAAGAAAAAGGATGTTAAATGGCTGAATATCATAAAACCTGTCCTTATTTTTCTGGGATGCATGGCTGTGGCAACTCTCATCGAGCTTATCGCCAGCTACATACTCGAGGCGGCAACCGGAGCTTGGCCATGGCAGACATATGAACGCTATAAATATAATTTTCAAGCGAGGATAGCGTTATCCACTTCGCTCAGATTCGGTATTGGAGGAACTATTTTCATGTATCTCGTTCAGCCGCTTTTCAACTGGATACTCTCTAAGCCAAACCGAAAAACTCTAAATATTATCGCAGCAGTCACCGCAGTTATTGTGATTGCGGACTGCATTTGCACATTTTTAATTTTCTGAAAAGGAGTAATTTAATTATGATCAAACTTGATATCGCAAAGGAACTTAATTCAAACGCATATCCCGGAAGAGGAATCGTTATCGGCAAATCTGAAAACGGAAAATATGCTGTTACAGCTTACTTCATTATGGGAAGAAGCGAAAACAGCCGCAACCGTGTTTTTGTGGAAGAGGGCAATGGCATCCGTACAGAAGCTTTCGATCCTAGCAAACTCACTGATCCGCACCTCATCATCTACGCTCCTGTAAGAGTTCTTGGAAACAAGCTTATCGTCACAAACGGCGACCAGACAGATACTATCTACGATCTTATGGATAAACAGTTCACTTTCGAGCAGTCCCTCAGAACAAGAGAATTTGAGGATGACGCTCCGAACTATACTCCCCGAATTTCAGGCATTCTCCGTTTTGAAGAAGGCGGTTTCAACTACGCAATGTCTATCCTCAAAAGCGCAAACGGCAACCCTGATTCATGTCAGAGATATACTTTCTCCTACAACAATCCGGTAAACGGCGAAGGTCACTTCATCCACACCTACATGGGCGACGGAAATCCGCTTCCAAGCTTTGAGGGCGAACCTAAGCTGGTCGGAATTTCAGGCGAAATCGACGAGTTTACAAATATGCTCTGGAATAACCTCAATGAGGATAACAAGGTTTCGCTTTTCGTTCGCTATGTAAATCTTGAGGACGGTTCTGAGGAAACTCGCATCGTCAACAAGAATAAGTAATTTTTATAGGGGGGAATTTTTGCCATGAAAAGGTTTTTAGCAATTCTGACAGCCTGTATAACTATGGCGGCATTGCTTGCTTCTTGTGGGGATAAGAATAACAATGACAGTAAAGAAGAAAGCCTGAGCGGTTCTGACAAAGCCGCAAGCGATTTTGCAGAATACTTATGCGGTAAAAGCGACGCAGAAACGCATCTGAAATTAATTCTCCCTGAATCAAAAATTGAAGAATTAAAAAACAGAGACGAATGGGATAATGTGGTTAATTATAGCAACGATCAGTTTTCAGCAATTCTTGAAGATTATCAAATTGTTGTAAAGGAAGTAAAAAAAGGCGATGAACTTACAGAAGATCAGCTTGAATATGCAGGCAACTATTTTGAAAAAAGAGGCATCTCAGGCATTGAAGCAGAACAGGGATACGAATACACAATAACAGTTGAACAAATTGAGCGTGAAACGAATCGTAAAGAAACTCCGCAGACAACTGTCTGCGTTTTAAAAATCGCCGATGAATGGAAGATCATTCCCATGAGCGCAGAAACCCTTAATATAATGTATGACTGAACGGAGGCTTATTATGAAAAAAATATTAGCGCTTTTAGCCGCCTGCATGACATTGACTACAGCGTTCGTTTCGTGCGGATATAGTGACGATGATGGCAAAAGCAGCGAAAAGAAATCCAAAAGCTCAGTGAGCGATGACGCTGACGACGCTAAGTCAAGCAGCAAAAAGGATAAAGATTCCGATTCTTCTGACGATGATGACAGCAACAGCACTAACACATCAGACAGCAGTCAGGAGCAATCCACAGACGACAAGAGTGACGATGACAACAGCGGTCATGATTATGCAGCTAATGCTTACGCCGAAGCTATTTACGGTAAAAACGCTGCACAAACTTACTATAAGCTCATTCTTCCCGATGAATGCATTGATTTACTGAAAGAAGGCGACGAATGGGACGATGCTATAGACGAATACAACGATGCTGTTGAAGAAATTCTTGAGGAATACAGTATCGAAATTAAGGCAGTTGAAAATTTAGGCAAGCTTACCAAATCGCAGCTTGACTGCGTAGAAGAATATTTCAGCATTGAATTAGATCTTGAAGGAGTTACAGCCTCTAAGGGATATAAATACCACATCGAAATTGAGGGAACCGATTTAGAAAGCGGTGAAACTGAAATAGATGAAGGCGAAGTATGTATTGTAAAGCTCAAGGAGGGCTGGAAAGTCATTGAAGAAACCGCCGAAGATCTTGAATACTACTACAGCGAATAATATCTGATAAGGAGAGGTTTTAACTCATGAAAAAGTTTTTAGCGATTATTATCGCCTGCACATCTTTAACCGTCTCATTCTGTTCGTGCAGCAAAAAGGATGATAAAGGTGGGAATTCTTCATTAAGCTTCGCTGAGAAACCTCCAAGAGTGAGAACAGAATCAAAAATCTCTCCTGATGATACAGCAAAAGAGTTTGCCGATATTCTTTATAGTCCAAACGGAGGGGAAAAATATTACACTCTGATAATGCCTGAACAAGCTGTTGAACAGCTTAAAGCCAACGGCGAATTAAACAGCAAAGCAGAATATTTCAACTCTAACAGATGTGATATGATTGCTGAAACCTCAATTTCCGTTTCAGATATAAGAGCGCTCGGAGAACTTTCAGACATTCAGCTTTACGGAGCGGAGGAATATTTCAGCTCTAAATTCAACGTCACTGACGTTCACGCAAACAATGGATATGAATATAAAATCCAGTTTGAATTCACCAAAAACAACGGCGAAAATGAAACTCAGACACGAAAAATCTGTGTTATTGAACTTGAAGAGGGTGGAAAAATCATTCCGGCAGAAGCGGATACTCTTGGCTAAAAAGGAGCAGTTGAAATGAAAAACATCCATAAAATCATACTATTAACAGCGGTCTGCGCAATTACTCTTACGGCTTGTAACTCAAAAAACGCTGTTGAAACGTCAACAGAAAAAACTTCGGCAACTGAATCAGTTTCCGACCAGATAGAAGCTCCTACAGAGGTCACCACAACTAAAAATACTGCGACAGAAACAACTGCTCCGACTGAATCCTATACGGAAGAAATTGATATTGAAGTTCCTGAAAATGCAGCATATAAAAAAACTGCTCTCATATACAACCAATATTATGATTTTAACGTATACCAAATAATCACCTTTTTTGATGATCATGATAATTTGATTCTTTCGGTTAATCAAGTTGAACCTGGAGGAACAACCCCCTCAATATTCCGGCACTCCTATGAATATAACTCCGACGGAACAAAAGCTTCAGAAGAATACAATGAAATGCACGGAACTTGTCACATTAACTATGAATATTCTGACGGTCTGTTAATTAAACAAACGACTTTCATTAACGGCAATCAGAAATATACAGAGTCTTATACCTACGATGAGCACAATAATCCTATAACAAACGTATACGAAGAGCCGAACGAAGAAATATCTTTACACACTACCTACACCTATGAGTATGACGACAATGGTAGGTTTACCGGTCGGATTACTCAAAATAACGATGGTTATAAGCGAAATGAAAAATTCACTTATGACGAAAACGGAAATGTAAAAACCCACCTTGATAACGATAAGGAAATTAAATACACCTATAATTCCGATAACCGTCTTATAAAGGAGCAAAACTTTACCGACGGTGAAGAAACATCATATATAGAATATGAATATGAATTTTATAATTAAGGAGGACATTATTATGTCAAACGAAATGCAGTTAAAATACGGATGCAACCCAAATCAGAAGCCGTCCAGAGTTTATATGGCAGACGGAAGCGAACTTCCGATCGAGGTTCTCTGCGGACGTCCCGGCTATATCAATCTTCTTGACGCTCTCAACGGCTGGCAGCTCGTTAAGGAGCTTAAGGCTGCTACGGGAGTATGTGCGGCAACTTCTTTCAAGCACGTTTCTCCTGCCGGAGCAGCTATCGGCAGACCTCTTTCCGACGACCTCAAAAAAATCTACTGGGTAGACGATCTCGGCGAGCTTTCTCCCCTTGCAAGCGCTTACGCAAGAGCAAGAGGCGCAGACAGAATGTCATCCTACGGCGACTTCATCGCCCTTTCCGATAAAGTTGACGTATGCACAGCAAAGATGATCCAGAGAGAAGTTTCCGACGGAGTTATTGCTCCGGATTACGATGAAGAAGCGCTTGAAATTCTCAAGTCAAAGAGAAAGGGTACATACTGCATCCTCAAGATAGACGAAAATTACAAGCCTGCTCCGATCGAAACAAAGCAGGTTTACGGAGTTTCCTTCGAGCAGGGCAGAAACGAGCTCGATATCAACCGTGAGCTTCTGTCCAATATCGTTACAGAAAACAAGGACATTCCGGAGGATAAAAAGGACGATCTCCTCATTTCTCTTATCACACTGAAATATACACAGTCCAATTCCGTATGCTACGTTAAAGACGGTCAGGCTATCGGAATCGGTGCAGGTCAGCAGTCGAGAATTCACTGCACACGTCTTGCCGGACAGAAGGCTGATAACTGGTGGCTCAGACAGTCTCCGCAGGTTATGGGACTCCAGTTTGTAGACGGTATCCGCCGTGCAGACCGTGACAACGCTATCGACGTTTACATGGGCGATGAGTATGAGGATGTTCTTCGTGAGGGTGAATGGCAGAGAATCTTCAAGGTTAAGCCGGAAGTATTTACTGCTGAAGAAAAAAAGGCTTGGCTCGCTAAAAATACCGGAGTTTGCCTCGGTTCAGACGCTTTCTTCCCGTTCGGCGACAACATCGAAAGAGCAAAGAAATCGGGAGTTGAGTATATCGCAGAGCCGGGCGGTTCTATCCGTGACGACAATGTTATCAAAACCTGCAACAAGTATAATATTGCTATGGCGTTTACAGGAATCCGCCTTTTCCACCATTAATTTATGAAAGATGAAAAGATAAAAAGAGTCAAAAAAACATACCGCTTTAAAAGTTATTGCAGTAATTCTTGGACTGTGGGTTCTGCTTATCGGAATTTATTTCTTAAGATTTGCTGTTTCTGACGGTTATATAAAGCCTCTTATTACTGTAAAATCAATACGCTGCAGCTGCGGAGAAGATAGTGCTGAATATGGTTTCGGCTACCGTTTTGATTATTTCCGTGATGTTTCACGGAACTCTGACTGTGAAAACCCTGATTCCAGTAGTTTTTGGCTTTTCGGTAGGGAAGTATATACTAAGAGTGTATAGCCGACAGTTTTGCCGAACCATCCGTTCGTCATCGCTTCGCTTAACAAACTTCTTTGTTAGGGAGGCTCTGCCGCCTGACTGGCACCCGTTCCCTATGTCAGCCAGCTGACATCTCCTCACACTGTGGGGAGTAACCCTCGTTCCCTCTCCGCTTAAGGGGAATACATCCCTTTAAGAATACCATTATTAATCGTGCTTTGCAATTATTATTTTTTAGGAGATTTTTTATGAAGAATATTTTAGTTATCGGCGGCGGCGGCCGTGAACACGCAATCATTATGAAGCTTGCCGAGAGCAAACACGTCGATAAGATCTACTGCGCTCCCGGAAACGGAGGCATATCTAAATATGCAGAGTGCTTCAGCGTTTCCGCAACAGATATCGACGGAGTTATCGCTCTTGCAAAGAAGCTCCAGCCTGATATGGTTGTAGTTGCTCCGGACGATCCGCTCGTTCTTGGCATGGTTGACGCGCTTCAGGCAGAAGGTTTCATGACTTTCGGTCCGAAGGCAAATGCTGCAATTATCGAAGGCTCTAAGGTTTTCTCGAAAGAGCTTATGAAGAAATATAATATTCCAACCGCTTTCTATGAAGTTTTTACAGAAAGCGAAAAAGCTATCGCTTATCTTAAAGAGCAGAACAGCTACCCTGCCGTTATAAAAGCAGACGGACTTGCTCTCGGTAAGGGAGTTATAATTGCCGAGAATGAAGAAGAAGCAATACAGGCTGTACACGAAATGATAGACGATCAGAAATTCGGAAAAAGCTCGGCAAGAATAGTTATTGAAGAATATCTGACAGGCCCGGAGGTTTCAGTTCTTTCCTTTACAGACGGAAAAACGATCGTCCCGATGATCTCCTCTATGGATCATAAACGTGCGCTCAACGGCGATATGGGACTTAACACCGGAGGCATGGGAACTATATCTCCGAATCCCTATTACACCGATGACATTGCTAAGGAGTGTATGGATAAGATATTCATTCCCACTCTCAACGCTATGAACGCCGAGGGAAGAACTTTTGAAGGATGCCTTTATTTCGGACTTATGCTTACTCCGAAGGGACCAAAGGTAATCGAATATAACTGCCGTTTCGGCGATCCTGAAACTCAGGTCGTTTTGCCAATGCTTGAAGCAGACCTTTATGAAATTTTTGAAGCAATCTATAATCATGAACTTGATAAGGTTGATATCAAATGGAAAAAGGGAAGCTGTGCCTGCGTTATAATGGCAAGTCCGGGATATCCTCAGAAATACTTTACAGGATACGATATGGAAGGCCTTGACGAAATGGGACAAACTGATGGCTGTTTCATTTATCATGCCGGAACAAAGCTTGATGAAAACGGTAAACTTGTAACATCCGGCGGAAGAGTTATCGGAGTTACCGCAACCGGCAACACTCTTTTAACTGCTATTGCAAACGCTTACAGAGGAGTTGAAAAGGTCGGCTTCAAACACGCTCATTACAGAGAAGATATCGGACAAAGAGCGCTTAAAGCGCTTACCTCAGAGGTCTGAATCATGCACTCCAAGCTTTCAAAAGGACTTTTATTCGGATTTATCGGAAATGTTTTGTTCATTCTTTTTGCACTGGTCACATTCATTTTCTATAAAATTTATTTTCAGGCTTCGCCGGCGCTTGTAAAGTTTCTCGAAGTTTTTGCGTATGCCCTTGAAATAAGCGGATTTCTGCTTCTTGCTCTGTCGGATTATCTGATCTGTATAACAGTCCGCATGAGAAAATGGCTTAAGATCGGATTTTCCGCATACATAGTCATGGAAGCTGTTTTAATGATATTCGAGCTTAATTCCTACGCTGTAAGAAGCTTTTATCATCCATATTCGCTTTCTCTTGCTATTGCTCACGCTGTTATTTCAGCAGCAGTATGCCTTTCCTTCATAAGTTTCGATCCATATAAAACTAAGTTTGAGGTTATCGTTATAATTTGTATAGGTCTCATTCTTGGCGGAATGTTCGGAAACCTTATCGGAATCAGAATTTATTTCAGTATTCTTGTAAATGCTGTAAGCTTCACGATTCTTTTTGCGGCTATAAATTATCTTTTGAAAAAAGAAATAATCGAGATAGACTGTCATGGCGACAGAGCAAGAGTTGCTGAATACAAAGGCCTTTTTGAAGAGGATTGAATATAATATGTTAGAATCTGTGTTCACAGGGAAGATATGCAAAAATTACCAAAAAAATGCGTAGCTTATCCTATGAATACAGGTTCTTATATCTGCTGCACATTTCGTGCAGCATTTTTTATTCCAAAGGAAGCATTCCTCTGTCTGCGAACACAATTAAGTGAAAAAACATATAATGAATCATAGCCTGATTAAGAAAGCGTATGAAAAGGAGAATGCTATGAAAAAAATACTTATTGCCGGCGGTGATATGCGAAATAAATACTGTGCTGAAAAGCTTTCTGCCGTTTACAGTGTTAAGCATATAAATTCAGACGAAGAAATCGAATCAGAAGAAACATTCGACTGCCTTGTTCTGCCTGTGCCGCCACTCAACGAAAACAAAATGATCCCCGCACCATGCTCTGACAGTGAACTTGAACCCGAAACAATAAAAAAACTTCTTAAACCGGACGCAATAATTTTCGCCGGAAAAACTGACGATACCCTCCGCAATATTTTCAGCGGTTTCAAGGTCTTCGATTACATGGATAACGAAGCTTTAAGCCTGAAAAATGCCATTCCGACAGCAGAGGGCGCAATTCAGATCGCACTGGAGGAACTTCCGATAACGCTTAACGGCTCTAAGATCCTTATAACCGGAATGGGCAGAATAGGAACTTCCCTTATAGAAATACTCAAAGGTTTCGGAGCAGATATAACTGTTGCCGTAAGAAACGCAAAAGGTACCGCAAATGCCCGCATACACGGAGTTAAGTCCATATGCACAAAATCTATACAAAGCGATTATGATATAGTTTTCAATACTGTTCCTGATATGATATTCAACAGAGAACTGCTCTGCAAGTTCGACAAAAAAACTCTTTTCATTGATCTTGCTTCAAAACCGGGCGGTATTGATTTTGCAGCGGCGCTCGAACTTGGTATGAAAGTGATATGGGCGCTTGGACTTCCGGGTAAAACTGCTCCTATAACATCAGGAGAAATCATTGCCGAAACAATAACCGAAATTCTTAGTGAAACGGAGGTCGATTCAAATGGCTGATACCCTTAAAGGACTTAAAATCGGCTATGCTCTTACCGGCTCTTTCTGCACTTTTGAACGCAGTATGAAACAAGCTTCTATACTTGCCGAAATGGGAGCAGAGCTTATTCCTATCATGTCTGAAACCGCTTCAACTCTTTCAACACGTTTTGGAACACCGGAAGAAAACCTTCATAAGCTTCAGGATATATGTCACAGAGAGATTATAACCGATATTTCAATGGCAGAACCGATAGGCCCCAACAATATGACCGACCTGATGATTGTTGCACCATGCACATCTAATACTGCTGCAAAGCTGGCTAATGGTATAACCGATAGCGCTGTCACAATGGCGGTTAAATCTCATCTGCGAAGCGGAAAACCAGTACTTTTAGCAATAGCATCAAATGATTCGCTTCTTGGTTCGGCAAAAAATCTCGGTGAACTTTTCAACCGTAAAAACTATTTCTTTGTTCCTATGCTGCAGGATGACTATATAAAAAAACCGGCATCACTTGTTGCTGAATTTGAGATGATTCCGGAAGCCGCACTTGCCGCCATGAACGGCATTCAGCTAAGACCTATTATATATCATAAGTAATTGTGAAAAACAGTGGCACAAAACAAAAGGACGAACTCTGAAAAAGTTCGTCCTTTTAAGATATTTTTGAATCAATCGCTGAATACTCCTGATACAATATCATCAAATTTTCCACGAATACTCCGTACAAGCTCTGTCGGAGACAATTTGATCTGAAGTCCTATCCTTCCTCCGCTTATGAAAAACTCTGTAAGCGTCTCCGCCGAATTATGTACGACAGTCATGAACTGTTTTTTCATGCCAATAGGAGTACATCCTCCTCTTACATAGCCTGTTACTTTCGTTATGTCCTTGACATGGAGCAGTTCAACAGATTTCTCACCAACGCTTCTGGCGGCTTTTTTCAGGTCAAGTTCAAGCGCTACCGGCAATAGAAAGCAATAATACTGTCCCGATTTTCCATGAGCGATGAGCGTTTTAAAAGTTTTTTCAAGAGATTGTCCGAGTTTTTGAGCAACAGTTATGCCGTCAATAAATTCATCACATTGATAGGACTGAGATTCATATGATATTTTATTTTTTTCAAGAAAACGCATAGCGTTGGTTTTCTGTTCCTTAGACATTTTCAGTTCTCTTCTCTTTCTTTTTTGGAATAGATACAGCCGCAGTAATTCTGCCTGTACAAGTTATACTGCTTTGAAAGCTCGATAGAATGTTTATACCCTTCATGCTTCTTAAAATCAGAAAAAAGATAATCCGTCTCTAAACCGGAAGCGATCATCGCTCCGCATTCATTTATAAACTGACAATCCTTATGCGGACTTATTGTAAGCGTAGTGGTAAAATAATCGAAGCCAAGCTCCTGCGCTTTTTCTCCGGTTTTTCTCAAACGATATTCAATGCATCGCTTACATCGTTCACCTCGCTCCGGAAGCTCTTCGCGTCCCTTTGCAAGAGCGAAAAAAGGCGTAGGATCGTAATGTTCCTCAATAATATTCACGTTCAGCTTCATCTCCGAAACAAGCCGTTTAAGCTCACTAAGGCGGAAATCATACTCCCCTTCCGGAGCAATATTCGGATTGAAGAAATAAAGCGTTATCTCAAAATGTCCGTCAAGAAACATAAGTGTATGGCTGCTGCACGGCGCACAACAGGCATGAAGCAGCAGAGACGGTTTCTCACCGTTTTTTTTAAGCTGTACAAGCTTATCGTCAAGAAGTCTGCCGTAATTAACTTTCTGCATTATTTATCCTCAAGATTTTTCAACGCTTTCAGTTCTTCACGGTTTACCCTTATCTCCGCATCACGAAGAAGTTTCACTTCGCTTCTGTCAAGAGTTACAGGAACTTCTGATTTATCCGTTTTTATCCTGAGTTTTCCCGTAATAAGGTTAGCTTCTTCTACTCTACCCTTGTCGCCGTCCGGAGTTACTACAATAGCTCCTACCTTCGGAGTAACCTTCAGCAGTTCCTCATAAACGTTCTGTTCGTTTTTAAGACAGCACATAAGCCTTCCGCAAGTTCCTGAAATCTTGGTAGGATTCAGAGAAAGTCCCTGTTCCTTAGCCATTTTTATGGAAACCGGCTGGAATTCGCCCATATATCCTTTACAGCAGAATTCTCTTCCGCAAATTCCAAGTCCTCCGAGAATTTTTGCTTCATCACGAACGCCTATCTGACGAAGCTCAATACGGGTTCTGAAAATGGCAGCGAGATCCTTAACAAGCTCACGGAAATCAATTCGGTTTTCAGCGGTAAAATAGAAGAGAAGCTTATTATTGTCAAAAGTGCATTCAACATCGACAAGATTCATTTTAAGCTTGCGGCTGGCAATTTTTTCTTCACAAACAGCAAATGCCTCCTGCTCACGCAACTTATTCTTCTGAACTATTTTCATATCAGCCGGCGTTGCGAGTCTGATTATGGGTTTAAGCGGAGAAGCAATAAGCTCCTCCGGAATTTCACGGTTTGCAATAACTATCTCTCCGCATTCCACTCCGCGAACGGTTTCAACAATGGCATACTCCCCGACATTTGCCTTTATGCCGTCGGGAGAGAAATAATATATTTTTCCAACTTTTTTAAAGCGTACTCCGACAATTTCTTTCATTAAATTTACTCCTATCCTGATTATGACATACAGCCGGTATGCTGCTGTTCAAATCGTGTCAAAACAATCAATTATAGATCTGATATTATATCAGCGCAAAGCGAGGCAAGAACAAGCGGTGCGGAAACATTGCATTCGATCGCTTTCCAAGCTCTTTCAATATGTTTATGAATTCTTGCAGCCTGATAAACAGTAATGCTCTCTGCAAGCTTTTCAGCGCCTTCTCTGAAACATCCGATAGTTTTCGCCGAACTGTTTTTTATCAGAACAGCCGCATCACGTACAAGCGTATCCAACAGCAAAAGCGTAGTTCTGACGTCGTTTCTGTCTTTGCCGACAGAATAAAAAGCGCAGTTAAGAGCATATTCATCTCTTCTTATTATACTATCAGCAAGAGATTTTGTCAAATCGACTTTATTTCTAAGCTCTTCATTGAAGATATAGTCGGTACACATTCCTATATTTCCGTGAAAACAGCTTACAGCCTTTTCTATATCATCCTTATCGTACCCGCATTCAGAAAGCGCAAGGCAGGCTTCTTCCTCTGTTCCTACGGAGACGCCAAAGCAGACGCAGCGTGAAATAATGGTCGGAAGAAAAACCGATTTTGATTCAGCTGTAAAGATAAAATAAGCATAATCCGGCGGTTCTTCCACAAGCTTGAGCAGTTTATTCTGCGGACGAACATCGAAATTCTGACAGTCGGCAAAAACATAAACTTTAACATTGCTCTGATTATTCGGTTTGATATAAGCGTCGTTAGCAACAATACCTGCCGTTTCAACCGAGAATCCGCCGAGCTTTCCGCTTTTATTCACAAACCAGACATCCGGATGAGCTTCGGTATCGACATTTCGGCAGGCCTGACATACTCCGCAAGGCTTTCCGTCTGTTTTATTCTCACAAAGGAGAAGCTTTATATAATATTTAGCGATAAGTTTTCTGCCGCATCCCTTTTCGCCGTAAAACAGAACCGTATGAGCAGTTCTTCCGCAGTTTACCATGCTTTCGAGAGTTGAAAGAAGGTAATCGTTTCCATAGATTTTTTTCATAAGTCACCTATACTAACAAAAAGTAAAAATCATGCCGCAGGCTTCACGTTTTCTTTTTGTTTCCTTCTCTTTCTATTTTAACACATTTATAGCTGAAATTCCATACTTTTGAAAAATTTTTATACATTCCCTGTCAATTATCTCACCGCTCGCCGCTATCGGTATCGCAGGCGGACAAGGAACTCTTACAGCTCCGCAAATTCTTCCCTCGGACATTTCAACATGAATCTCCTCACAAGTTGAAAATACCGCACTGCGTATGCTCATGGCTCTTTCGGGTAGATTTTGGAGAAAATTTCCGGAGTTCGATCTGCTCTCACATCGTTCAGCCAAACTAACCGTTCTCTTTAATGCATACGAAAGCCTTGTATAATCATCTTCTCTGCTCATAGGAGACATAAGAAGAATGACCGTCCATCTGTCGGAATATTCACATTCAACGCCGTTCTTACGAAGAATTTCTGCAAATTCATTGCCGTCAAATCCGCTTTCAGAAGCTTTGATAGTAACGTGAAAAGGCTCTGTATCGGCAAATATAAGCTCACCGGAAAAATCTTTCCTCAACCTTTCGAGATATTCAAAGTTCGATTTAATATCGTCACTTATGCTCTCGGATATATATTTATTGCACAGATCAAGAGAGAGCATTATCAGGTACGAAGGACTTGTAGATGCAAAAAGGCTCATTGACGGTTTAAGAAGTGCGGCATATTCAGAACGTCCCGTATGAAGCATAGCCGCACCAGTCAGCGCCGGGAGCATTTTATGTGCCGAATCACAGCATATATCTGCTCCTAAAGCTATGGGATGAACATTTTTTTCAAAAAAAGCAAGATGCGCTCCATGAGCATTATCCACTAAAAGACGTGAACCGTATCGGCGGCATACTTCCGAAATCGCCCTGATATCGGCAGTTTTCCCCGTATAGTCAGGGGACGTTACATAAACGCACGACGGTTGACGGCAAAGTTTCAGTTTTTCTTCAATGATTTCTGGGTGAAGCTCGCCGGACAAAATTCCCGCTGAATATTCGGGCATTATCCATTCAACATCAATATCGAGCAAAGCCACCGCATTCAAAAAAGCTCGATGAACGTTTCTTGCCGCAAAAACTTTCCTGTTCTCATTTTTCATGATCGCAAGCATAGCCTGAATACAAAGGGTTGAACCTCCGGCAGAATAAACCGTTGCCGCCGTTTTATAAAGGCTTGACATATTTTTTTCGCTTTCAGCTATAATACCGTTGGACTCAAAAAGGCTGTCCGCTCCGGCGATCTCAGTTATATCGCTTTCAAACATTTTCTCAAAACCGCCGCAAAGCGTTTTCCCCTTATGTCCCGGCATATGACAGCGGAGTATTTCGGAATCTGTATAATTTTTCAGAAAATCATAAATCGGTGTTTTCATTTTTCTACCTCACTATATATAATATTGCAGGATTCTGTAAATTCTCATTCTTGCCCTTGCCATAGCCGCCGAAACTGCCTGTGGCGTTATTCCAAGCTTCTGGCTTATTTTAACAGTATCTGTTCCCTTGTAATAGTATAACATAATTATCTCCTTTTGTCTTGGAGTAAGTTCATTATTTATAACTTTTAACAGTATTCTTCTCAATCTGTTTTCGGATTCATCATCGCTTTCATATTCCAGTATCGAGCGTATACCCTTATCAGTATCGCCGGAAAATTCATCAGAATAACTATTTCGTTTCGACACTTTTATCAATCCTCCTCATATATTGCGTAAGGTGAGTTATAATTTCTTTCATCTGACTATGTTCTGTGTACAATATTCTTATACGGCGTTCAAGATCAAGTTCGTCAATTTCAAAATCGTTTCCGTTTTTCTGCAATTCGTTGCGCTGTTTTGTAAGTTGATGTATTCGTTTCATAACCATTTCACAGCTTGTTTCATAACCATGTATCATCTGTTTCATTTTTAACCTCCTGTTCGTTAGGGAGAAAAGATAGCTTAGAACAAACGTTCAATTCCTTGTATTTATTATTATAGAACAAAAGTTTTATTTTGTCAATAGTATCGAACATATATTTTTATTTTAACATTTTCCATATAAAGGTATGAGAGATATTCAATGATCGAACGACTAATTAGTAAAAGCTAAAATAAAGGAGATGAGTATATGATAAAAAAATTTACAAAGTTTATTTCACTAACTCTCGCATCATTTATTACTTTCGGGTGTTTTAAAACCGACATATTTGCCGTGAATGAACCTGTTCCCGAATATGAAGTTGATTTCAGCCGTGAAGACGACTATATGGATATTCTCCCCGATTTTGCAATAGCCGCCTTTAGCGCTGAATCCGAGGAAACAGAACTCCGCTACTCAGATATTCCGGTAACAAAGTTTCAGGTAGGCAACCTTTCTCCTCAGACCGTCACCGATATTGATTATACCGATTGGTGGTACAGCGAATGGGACGACTGCCGTTATGTTTTTCTTCCTGCAACTGCCGACAGAAGCGATCTTGTTATAACATATCAGACCGAAAACGGAGAACTTACTTTAAATGGAAACAAAATTATCTCCGGAGCGTCAACCTCTCTTCTGAGTGAAGCTGACGAATTTGATATAAAGGTCGGCAATACCGACTGCGGAAAATTAAAAGTGATGCAATCTAATCTGGGATGCATTTATCTTTCAACCTCAACCGGAGGACTCGACGCTCTCGATAATAACAGATGGCTGAACGAAACAGGATCGGCTCTGATGCTTGATGCGGACGGAGCTGTTGAGTTTTCCGGCGAACTTGAAAAAATAAAAGCCCACGGAAATTCCTCATGGGACTACAGCAAAAAGAAATCCTACAACATAAAGCTCCCTAAAAAAGAAAATCTTTACGGCATGGGCAAGGCTAAAAAGTGGACTCTTTTATCAAATTATCTCGATCATTCCATGCTACGCAACAAAGTAACGCTTGAAATGAGCCGTGCCGGCGGTATGGAATGTGTAATGGATTCGGTTTTCGTCGATCTTTATGCTGACGGTTCTTACCGTGGAACATATCAGCTCAGCGAACGTGTTCAGGTTCAGAAACAACGTGTCAATATCAATGATCTTGAAGAGAATACCGAAAAACTTAATGACAAAGATCTTGATGAGTATCCTCAGGTTGTTGTCGGAGTTCCCGAAAATACGCCCGATCAGTATGTGGTAAACAGCTATAAATATTATGATATTCCGAATAACCCCAATGATATAACGGGCGGTTATCTTCTTCAGTTTCAGATATGTACAAGATACAGCTACAAAGCGGAAAGCGGATTTATTACTTCAAGGGGACAGGCTGTTGAAATAGACGGTCCTGAATATGCAAGCAAAGAACAGGTTCTTTATATCAGAAATTTCGTTCAGGAAATGGAAGACGCTATTTATTCCGAAACAGGGTATAACTCGAAGGGAAAGCACTACAGCGAATATATAGACGTCGATTCTCTCATAACCGCATATCTGGTTCAGGAAATTTCTATGAATATTGACGCAACTCAGACAAGCTTCTATTTCTATAAGGATTCGGACCTAACAGGCGACGGAAAAATTCATTTTGGTCCTGCATGGGATTTCGACCTCGCTTACGGAACTTTTTCAACTATAAGACAAAATTCCGACGGTGATATATGCCATTCTTTTGATACAAAATCACTGTTTGTTACCTGTTTTCCCGTAAACGGCTATGAATGGAAGTCTGAAGAACAGCCGTCCATAGCCGGAATAAGCTGGATAGGCACACTTTACAAAAAAGATGACTTCGCCAAGCGGGCGGCTGAAATATATTTTGAACGCTTTGAACCCTATATTACCAAACTTACTTCGGTATCCAATGAAGGAGGCGCTCTCATCACTCAAATGGCGGAACAAATAAAGCCATCAGCCGAGATGAATAATGCTCGATGGCACACATACGGCGGAAGTAAATATTGCGTTTTCGGCTCTTCAAGCGGAAAAGATTACATGGAATCAGTCGATATTATGAGACGCTATTTATTTGACAGAAAAAATGGTCTTAATGCAATCTGGGAAGAATACAAAAAAATCGAAGGCGATGTTAATTCCGACGGTGAATTCAACATTGCAGATATAGTGATACTTCAGCGTTTTCTGCTCGGTGAAGCAGAACTGGCAGACTGGCAGGCAGGCGATATCTGTAAAGACGGAGTGATAGACTCTTTCGACCTTGCCGCTATGCGAAAACTTATTATCCAAAATTAAAAACTTTATATGACTTTTCTGTAAACCATTCCAATAAATCAATGTATATCGTATATAGATTTTAGCTATAAAACACAAACACGTCCCATTCAAAACGATTGGGACGTGAAATTTTTTTCCGTTTTCAAGGAATTACATGAGAGTTTTTGTACTTTTTCCCGACTAATTTTATATAAGTTACAAATTTTATTTGCTATTTGAAGAATTATATGTTATAATATATTAAATGCGATCTCAAATATGCTTCGCTATTTACTACTTTATTTAAAGGAGATTTTTATGAAAAAAGTTATAATTATTGGCGCAGGACCTGCCGGTCTTACCGCTGCTTACGAGCTTCTTAAAGATAATTCAGGAGAATATGAAGTTACTATTCTCGAAGAAACTGACGCTATTGGCGGTATTTCCAAAACCGTAAATTATAAAGGAAACCGTATGGATATGGGCGGTCATCGCTTTTTCTCAAAAATTCCAGAGGTAAACCGCTGGTGGAACGACATGCTTCCTATGCAGGGGTCTCCGTCTTACGACGATATCCTTCTCAAACGCAGCACACGACTTGAAAAAGGCGGTCCTGATCCTGAAAAGGAGAACCGTGCTATGCTTACAAGACACAGAATATCACGAATTCTTTTCAACGATAAATTCTACGATTATCCGGTCTCACTTAAGCCGGAAACTATCAAAAATTTCGGCTTCTTTACAACTATGAAAGTAGGATTTAGCTATCTCGGAGCTGTAATTCATAAAAGACCTGAAAACAACCTTGAAAACTTCTACATCAACTGCTTCGGAAAACAGCTCTATTCAATGTTCTTTGAATACTACACAGAAAACCTCTGGGGCAGACATCCAAGCGAGATTGACGCTTCATGGGGAGCGCAGCGTACTAAAGGTCTTTCTATTACAGGCATCATCAAGGATTTCTTCGGCAAGGTATTTAAAGTAAAGAATCGTAAGGTAAACACTTCTCTTATCGAGGAATTCAAATACCCGAAGCTCGGTCCCGGACAGCTCTGGGAGGTAACTGCTGACGAGATAAAAAAACTCGGCGGAACGATCATCATGAATGCCGGAGTTAAAAAGCTTCACAAAAACGAAAGCAATATCCTTACCGGCGTTACTTATATCAAGGACGGTCAGGAAATCCAGCTCAGCGGCGATTATGTCATCTCCTCCATGCCTGTAAAGGACCTTGTTGCAGGAATGAACGATGTTCCTGCTGAACCTGCAAGAATCGCTTCCGGACTTCCATACCGTGACTATATGACGCTCGGAGTTCTCGTTCCAAAACTCAATCTTCAGAATAAGACAAGCTTTAAAACAGTCGGCAATATCGTTCCCGACTGCTGGGTTTACGTTCAGGACAGACGTGTTAAAATGGGTCGTTTCCAGATTTACAACAACTGGTCGCCTTACATGGTAAAGGATCTGAAAAATACCGTTTGGGTTGGTCTTGAATATTTCGTAAACGAGGGCGATAATTTCTGGAATATGACCGAAAAGCAGTTCTCCGATTTCTGCGTTAAGGAAATGGTAAAGCTCGGTCTCATCAATAATGCCAACGAAGTCATCGACACTCACATGGAAAAGGTAAAGAAGGCTTATCCTGCTTATTTCGATACTTACGACGAGATCGATACGCTTGTTAAGTACCTCAGCTCTATCGACAATCTTTACTGCGTCGGACGTAACGGTCAGCATCGCTACAACAATATTGACCACTCTATGGTAACTTCTTTTGAAGCCGTAAAAAACATCAAGAGCGGCAAGAAAGATAAGTCGAACATCTGGAATGTCAACACCGAAAAAGAATATCACGAGGAGAAGAAATAATGGCTAATTCTCAGCTTCAGGAAGTAAAAGACATTCTTCATGAGAAAAAATTCGGCAGACTTTTTTCAGGCGATACAGAGAATACGTTCATCCAGTTTTTCCGCTATCTCTTCGTAGGCGGACTGGCAACTGTTGTTGACTGGGCAGTTTCCTATATACTTTTCCGCTTTGTTTTCGGAGAAAATCTTGCGGAACTTGCCAACTCACTGTCATTCGTTGCCGGACTTGCAGTCAATTACATTTTAAGTACATTCTGGATATTCAAAAATTCCAAAGTTAAATCAAAGCTTGTGGAATTTCTCGGATTTGCAGCAATAGGTCTTGTAGGACTTCTTATGACTATCGGCATAACGGCGCTTTTCAGAATATGGCTCGAAGACGTTACGAGTCTTTACCAAATCATAGCAAAAATTGTTTCAACAGCAGTCGCTTTCTTCTGGAACTTCTTTGCAAGAAAGATTCTGCTTTTCTCTAAAAAAGAAAACTGAAAACTAAAAAACACCTCACAATTTACTGTGAGGTGTTATCGTAGAAAGGAGTATATCATGCCTGATTCATCAATTATTAAAGATTCAGAAACGGAACTGACGAATAAACAGCAGTCCGTTGTTGAAAAAGACATTCAAAATGCTGCGAAAACTGAAAAAAAGGAAAATTCACTGCTCCGTTTTGGCAAATGTATTGTCAAAAATAAAGACAAAATAATCACGGTTATTTCATATATCCTGCCAATTTTAATTTTTCTCGGTGTTATAGCCAGTGTGGTTTATTACATCACGGTAGGTTTCAAATCCGAGTTTCATGCTGACTGCACCGATACTATTATGTGGGCAAACGCTTCCCATGAAAGCGGTCATATTTACGATGAGAATTTCAGCTACGCCTGCTTCCTCCCATTCGGCATAAATCTTATTATGCAGCCGCTTATCTCGATTTTCGGACTGTCGCTTAAAGCTCATATCATTGGTATGCTCAGCTATCTTGCTCTTCTTGTTGTTTTCTTCTGTCTTATGCTGAAGGAAATGCACTGGAATTTAAGAAGCATCTGTTTCGCCGGTTCAGTTATGCTTGCTGTCACGGTTTCTTCATCAAAACTCCGTGAAATTTTCTGGCAGCATACGATTTATTATTCCCTCGGACTTCTTTTTATTGTAATCGGATTATACCTTTATTTCCGGCTTCTGAATCTTTCACATAAAAGACAAAGTCTTGATCCAAAAGACAAAAAAGCTCAAAGATTATTTCTTCATTTCCTCATAACGTTCGTCTGTCTTGCCGTATTCGTCATGTTCACTGCAACCGACGGTATATCCGCTCTTTCAATTTTTGCCATACCATTCATTGCTGCTATTTTTGCAGAAGCATTTGCGAATGACTCAAACAAAATTTTCAGTTTGAAAACCCTTAAAACATTCGGCTCAGCAGCAATTTTCGGAGTTATGATACTCTTAGGAATAAAACTTAACGAACGCTGGGTCGGCGATATGACTGCGGGTTATCAGGAGGCATATTCCGCTTATTCAGGTATGAGTACATGGATAGAGCATATTCAAAATCTCCCGCTTGCATGGATGAGACTTTTCGGAGTTGAGGATATGACCAATCAGCCTCTATTTGAAAAAGAAAGCATTTTAAATCTTCTTCGCATTGCCGCTTCAGTCATTCTTGCCGTAATGCCGGTTATTGCAACCTGCTATTATTCCAAAATCAAAAAGGCCAAAGGTTCTCAGGCGCTTCGCATCTGGATATGGATTCACTGGGCGTCTTCAGCGATAGTTCTTGTCGGATATATCTGCGGACTCCTCTCCTCTGCCGACTGGAGACTTACTCCCATAATCGGGACATCCCTTATGCTCTCAATAATATTTGTACACTACATAGCAGTAAGCAAAATTTCGTCGGGAAGGATAATAGCTCTTATTTCAATTCCCGTAATACTTGTTTCAATTTTGAATATTCAGGGACTTATCAATCTTTCCAAAAAAGATTACAAGAAAGAAAACTATCTTTTCGGACTTACCGAGCTTCTCGAAGAAGCCGGACTTTCATACGGCTACGCTTCATTCTGGAACGCTAACGCAATAACCCTTATATCAGATTCAGAAGTAAAGGTTCGTGACGTAAATGTCAGCGAATACGGCGTTTCAAAGCGTTTATATCAGTCCTCATCGGAGTGGTATAAAGATCAGCCGGGACAGGATGAATACTTCCTGCTTCTGACTTCTTACGAATACAGCACTATTGCAAACGGTCAAAATTCTCTTATTGAAGACGCATCGCAAAATCTTTCCGCTTTCGTAAACGGAACAGAATATTATATTTTAGTTTTTGATCATAATATTGTTTATTGATTCTATAAATAATTAAAAGGACGAACCTATAAGATTCGTCCTTTTTTATCGTGTTTTTTAAAGTGTTTTAGCTGTTTGCCTTACGTTAACAAATATGAGACGATGATATCGTCACGCTGCTTAATACATTCCACCAGCAGGCATTGCAGGTGCAGCAGGTGCTTCTTCCTTGATGTCAGCAACAAGGCTCTCTGTTGTGAGTACCATTGAAGCAACAGAAGCTGCATTCTGGAGCGCTGAACGTGTAACCTTAGTAGGATCAACGATTCCGGCAGGGATCATATCGCAGTAAACCTCGTTATAAGCGTCAAATCCGTAGCCAACCTTACGTGAACGGATGATCTTGTCAACAATAACGCTTCCCTCAAGACCTGCATTCTCAGCAATCTGACGTACAGGAGCTTCAAGAGCCTTAAGAATGATCTTAGCGCCGGTCTTTTCATCGCCGTCAAGAGTAGGAACAAGCTTGTTTACAGCAGGAATTGCATTGATGAATGCAGTACCGCCGCCTGCTACGATACCCTCTTCAACGGCAGCCTTTGTAGCTGCAAGAGCATCCTCGATACGGAGTTTCTTCTCTTTCATTTCGATTTCAGTAGCAGCGCCGACCTTGATAACGGCAACTCCGCCTGCAAGCTTAGCAAGTCTTTCCTGAAGCTTTTCACGGTCGAAATCAGATGTTGTTGTCTCAATAGCAGTACGAATCTGGTTTACTCTTGACTTGATAGCGTCCTTGTCGCCTGCGCCGTCAACAATGATAGTATTTTCCTTCTGAATCACTACCTGCTTAGCCTGACCAAGCTGATCGATAGTTGTTTCTGTAAGTTCAAGACCAAGCTCGCTGGAGATAACTTCGCCGCCTGTGAGGACAGCGATATCCTTGAGCATTTCCTTTCTTCTATCACCGAATCCAGGAGCCTTAACTGCGGCAACCTTGAATGTTCCTCTGAGGTTGTTAAGGATGATAGTTGTAAGAGCCTCGCCCTCAACGTCCTCTGCAACAATAACAAGTTTTCTGCCCATCTTAACGATCTGCTCGAGAAGCGGGAGGATTTCTTGAATAGAAGAGATCTTCTTGTCTGTGATAAGAACGAAAGCGTCATCGTAAACAGCTTCCATCTTATCTGTATCCGTAACCATATAAGGAGAGATATAGCCTCTGTCGAACTGCATTCCCTCAACTACCTCGCTGTATGTTTCAGCGGTTTTGCTCTCTTCAATAGTGATAACGCCATCGGAAGTAACCTTTTCCATAGCCTCTGCAATAAGCTTTCCAACGTTTTCATCAGCAGAAGAAACTGTGCCGACTCTTGCGATATCCTCTGTTCCCTCAACAGCCTTGGAATTAGCTATAATAGATTCAACGGCAGTGTTAACAGCCTTAGCGATACCTTTTTTGAGAACCATTGGGTTTGCGCCGGCAGCAATATTCTTCATTCCCTCACGAACGATCGTCTGAGCAAGAAGAGTAGCGGTTGTTGTACCGTCTCCGGCAGCATCGTTTGTCTTTGTAGCAACTTCCTTAACAAGCTGTGCGCCCATATTCTCGAAAGCGTCCTCAAGCTCGATGTCCTTTGCGATAGTAACGCCGTCGTTTGTGATGAGCGGAGCGCCGAACTTCTTATCAAGAACAACGTTTCTGCCCTTAGGTCCCATAGTGATTCTTACAGTGTCAGCAAGCTTATCAATACCAGCCTGAAGGGATTTTCTTGCGTCCTCGCCGTATTTAATATCTTTAGCCATAATAAATCAATCTCCTTTAATTATAATATGTTATGTTCTCCGTCTGAATATACGGAAATAAAGTTATCAATCTTTATGAAATCAGTCAACAACAGCAAGGATGTCTTCCATTTTAACAATGATATACTCCTCGCCCTCAAGCTTAACGTTTGTTCCGGAATACTTAGAAATAAGGATCTTATCTCCCTTATTAACTTCCATTTTAACATCGGCTGTTCCCGGACCTACTTCAACGACCTCGGCAACCTCCGGCTTTTCTTTAGCTGAACCCGAAAGAATAATTCCGCTTTTTGTTGTTTCCTCTGCCTCAACCATTTTTACGACAACTCTGTCCTGTAAAGGTTTGATAGTCATAATATATACCTCCTAAAAAATAATCAAAACAATTGGTGTTTAGCACTCTTATTCTTTGAGTGCTAATTATATTTTACCACCTTTTTTCAATAAATCAAGTATATTCTGCAAACTTTCACAAACTTTGGTATTTTGCACAATTCATTCAACACTTTGTTGACAAATAATCAGCGTATTTTATTGGTTTTCTTAGTTATAATATGGTTATTTTTTCCCAACATACAAATTTTGTGAATCTTGCGTGAAATCGGCAAAAAAGACTTGCAATTAAATTCTTATTATGATATAATATCTATTGTATTTATTTGAATTGCCGTAATATGCGGCAGATTGGAGATTATTATGACACTGAAAAAATTTATAGCTTCTGCTGCTGCCGCTGTTTCAATGTCGGCAATGGCGATTTTTACTGCAATGTCCGCTTTTGCCGAAGATGCAACCGCTGCATCCGAAGCTTCAAACACTGAACCGAGCGGAGGCGGAAGCCTTCTTATGACATTCTTCCCGCTTATCATCATGTTTGTTCTCCTCTATTTCATTGCTATCAGACCGCAGAAAAAGAGAGACAAGGAAATGAAAGCAATGCAAAGCAGTCTTCAGGTGGGCGACGAAGTCATCACAGGCGGAGGAATTGTCGGAATCGTTGTACGTACAGGCGACGATACAGTCGTTATCGAAACAGGCGGTGAAAGACATAAGCTCAGAATCAAAACATGGGCAATTACAGAAAACGTTACAGCTGCTGAGCGCTATAAGGAAATGAAAGCCGCTGCTGCAAACAAGAAATCCGAAAATGCCGGACTTGCTTCCGCACAGCTCGTTGACGATGACGCTGATGAAAAGAAAAAGTCTAAGAAGAATAAAAAAGAAGAAGAATAATCAAAATAGCCTCCGCATAGAATTGAAAGAACAATTCTTTTTGCGGAGGTTTTCTTATGCGAAGTAACCGTCAGAGCATATGGACAAACAGTCTGCTAAGCTTTATAGCTTCTGCCGCTGTCGGAATATTATCCACACTCATCGTAACAGCATTAATGGCTTTATTTGCATTCTTATTTATAAGCGACTTGAAAGCGATCCGCTTTATTTCACTGATCCCGCTTTTCGCAGGAGCTTTTTCCGGATCTTTTTTCTGCGGCAAACACAGACGGAAAAAAGGTCTTATCGAGGGCATTATCTGCGGAGTTTTACTTTATTTCGCTCTCCTTATATTTGGAATCGTCTTTGCCGGAAGCTTTACGGGAATAAAAAAATTGCTCCTGCTTGTAGTCTCAGGAGCAATCGGCGGTGTGACCGGAGTTAATTCAAAAAGACCGAAAAGTCTTAGAACGTGAATACGTGAATTAATAATTTCCCGAATAATCCTCCATAAGCTTGAACTTAATGTCATAATAAGAGATATTTCCGTCCTCTTCAACATGAGCGCACTTCGCCGGAACAGTATCCCCAACGCCATATTGACTGCTTACAGCTTCATAAAACTCATTGTAAGTTCTGACATGCTTTCTGTTGATCTCAGTTATAAAATCGCCCTCTTCAAGCTCCGTGTTGAAAATATCGGCATCCTCGCTTATAGAATCTATATAAATTCCGGAGAAATCATCCGGAAGCTCAAAACCGAGAAGTTCCTCGATACGAAGAACATTTGCCGCAGTTGACATATCAACAAGCTGGATTCCTATTCTAAAGCGTCCGCTGACATATCCCTGTCTGATAAGCTCTTCTATGATCGGAAGAGCTTCGTTTGTTGTTATCGCAAAGCCAAGACCTTCAAAGCTGCTGCTTACATATTTGGACGAGGTTATTCCGATAACCTCTCCGTACATATTTACAAGAGCGCCGCCGGAATTTCCGGGACTGATATCAGCATTCGTCTGAATACAATTCATTTCAAAGGAGGTGCCGTCGCTTCTGATCTTTCTGTCGATAGCGGAAATAATTCCATCGGTAACAGTGCTTGAAAGATTAGCCGGATTTCCTATAGCAACAACTTGTTCACCGACTATTGCGTCGTCGGAATCACCAAAAGTTGCCGGAATAAGATTTGCTCCTTCAACCTTTATAACTGCGATATCAGTTTTAACATCTCTGCCTATTATTTCAGCGTCATACGATTTACCGTCCAAAGTGTTGACAATGTGGAAACCGTTCTCTTTAAGAACGTGAGCGTTTGTTATAATATATCCATCATCGGAAAAAACGATGCCAGAACCCGTTCCGACAGAATTTCCAAAAGAAGCGTCCGATTTTGAATCATAGGTGTATATCTCAACGATAGAAGGCTTAACAAGTTTAGCGACTCCGGCTATTGTATATTTGCCGTTTTTATCAGGAATAACCGCTTCTATATTGGCATTCTCCGGCTTTGATTCTTTGTAGAACAACACCTTCTTTGTTGCTGCAATTTTTTCGATAGCCTGCTTGCTGTTCACAATATCGTTTACTATTCCAAATACAGCGAGAGCGGCTGAACCGATGATGAGTATCAGAAACAGAACTATCGCTGTCGTTTCTCCTTTAGTTCTTTTTGTATTTGGCTTAACAACACTTTCAGCGTCGCTGCTTAGCTCCTGCTGCTGTTTTTCAAGCTCTTCAAAGCCTATAGGCTCATACATAAAGGCATCGTATCCAACCTTATAATTATGATTCTGAACGCTCTCAGAAGATTCCTGTTCATGCTTCGGAGTACTTGCATCTGTTTCCCCTGCATCAGGATTTTCAGGTTCTGCGCTTTTCATAATGATGTCATTTTCTCTGTCGTCCATAAAAAAGTCCTTTCCTGAATTATAAATATAAAGATTTAATGCTCTCTCTTTTTCAAATCCGGAATCTGAAGAATAAATTCCGTATATTCGCCGTAAACGCTTTTAACGACAATATGACCTTTATGAAGATGAGCTATTTTTCTTGAAATAGAAAGACCAATTCCAAGTCCCGTTGCATCTTTTCCTCTTGAGGAATCCGTTTTATAGAATCTGTCAAAAACCTGCTGGATTTCAGAATCCGTAAGACCTTCTCCTGTATTTCTGACTGCTATTTCATTCATTCCGTCATTTTTTTCAATACGGAAAGAAAGCGTTCCACCTATATCAATAAATTTAACGGCATTTTCAACAAGATTATATATAACCTGCTGAATAAGATCGGCATCAGCAACGGCAATAAGTCTGTTGCCGTCAAGACCTTCAACCTCAAGCTTTTTAGCTTCTATCTTCTTCTCAAACATAAGAACCGTCTGAATAACAAGGTCGGTAAGATTAGTTTCGCTGAAATTTGGAGTCATAGTTCCCGATTCAAACTTCGTCATATTAAGCATGGAAGAGATAAGTATTTTCAGTCTTTTTATCTCATTATTGACAAGAATCAGATATTCACTTTGTTTCGATTTCGGAATAGTTCCGTCAATAATTCCTGAAACAAAGCCGCCGATTGTAGTCATCGGAGTACGAAGTTCATGCGAAACATTGGCTATAAAAGTTTTTGAAACGGCTTCACTGTTTTCAACATTTGCGGCAAGAACGTTTATATATTCAGTTATCGCCTTAGGAATGCCGTCTATATCAGTGCTAAGCTTTTCCGTGAAATCATTTTTTGCATATCTTTCACTTATTCTAAGAAAATCATATTCATATGCAGTAAGTTTTTTCATACGCTTTTTAAGCATAACGTACGACAAATATATTGCAAGGAACGCAAAGATCACATAAAAAATGATCATTTTCTGTGTAAATTTATTAATGCTGTCCGTTTTTCCGCAGAAAAGAATATAAATTTTCTCCGCCGATTCATGATTATCATGTCTAAGAACAGCCTTAGTTCCATAAATCAGATAGGGTTCATTTTTAGAAAGGGAGCTCGAATCCATATCAAGGTAACATTTCTCCTTACCGTCAACTGCTTTTTTAACACTTCCCGAAAGCGACTCGTTCTTATCTGAAGGCTTCAATACGTTATTATAAGGATTTAATTCATTTAAAAACTCTTCATCATAATCGGAAGCAGAAAAGATACATTCGCCATTCATATCATAAAAATATATTTTCAATCTGTTTTCGTTTGAAAAGTAGAAGTGAAGCTTTTGAATGGAGTCACTTAAAATATCTCCGCTTTCATCGTATTCATCTTCAAGACATCTTATAAAAAGTTTTCCGTCTGATTCAAGGTCTTTAAGCTTTGAATTTTTAAATACTCTTGCGCTTACGGAAATAACAATTACTCCTAAAAATAAAAGAACAGAAATTATAACAATAAATGAAAATCTGAACAGCTTATAATAAGAGCTTTCCTTATAATTCAATAAAAACACCCCACACAAAAACGGTTTTCCATAACAAAACAGGGGACAAAAGTCCCCCATGTTATTTTAAAGAGCCTGTTAAATATCTTTTATGTGCGGATTTTCGAGCATAATTTTATTGATTACAAGAAAAATTCACAGACACACTGATGTATGTCCCTGATTTTGACGCAGTAAGCCTCCAATTAATCGAAAAGACGTGCAAAAAAGATTCTGAACAGGCTCTAAGACTTCTTATTCTTCTTCGTCTGCCTCAAACTTATATCCTACACCCCATACTGTTTTGAGCGTCCACTTTTCAGACACACCCTCAAGTTTTTCACGAAGACGTTTGATATGTACGTCGATAGTTCTTGAATCGCCGTAATATTCAAATCCCCACACTTCGTCAAGAAGCTGATCACGGGTATAAACTCTGTTCGGATTTGAAGCAAGATAGAAAAGCAGCTCAAGCTCTTTCGGCGGAGTATCAATAGTTTTTCCGTTCACTTTAAGCTCATAGCGGGTCATATTGACAGAAAGCTTATCATAATGAACCTCTTTTATTTCCGGCTCGGCGCTGCCTGTTCCAACACGTCTTGTAACGGCATTGATACGGGCAATAACTTCCTTTGCATCAAAAGGTTTAACGATATAGTCGTCCGCACCCAGTTCAAGACCTATGACCTTATCTATCGTTTCCCCCTTTGCCGTTATCATAATGATAGGAACATTGGATTTTTTTCTTATCTCCCGGCAAACCTGCCAGCCGTCCATTCCGGGAAGCATTATATCAAGAAGAACCATATCTGGTTTAAGAGCATTGAATTTAACAACGGCTTCTTCTCCGTCATGAGAAAGAATAACGCCATATCCGTCTTTTTCGAGATAAAGTCTGAGAAGATCGCAGATATTCTTATCATCGTCAACAATAAGAACCTTTAAACTTTTTTCATTTGCCATTTTTCTTAGCTCCTTTTCTTTATTATTCCAAAATTTAATTATAATCTATATTAATTATACCGCAAAACTACGACATTGTCAATCAATTTTAATATAAAATTTAAGCCGCTTTTTAAAAGCGGCTCAGATCAACTATTTATACTGGTTCAATTTCAAAATCATCAACGTATTCGATGATTTCTTCTTTTGTGGAATAATCTGCATATATTGTAACTTCAAAATGTTCTTTTGGAATATACAATACGCCATAATTCTCTTCCGGAATGTAAGGGGTTTTAAGCAATGCTACATTGAAGCGTTCTTTTTCAGTTTCTATTGTATAAGGCTCTGCGTTGGGATTTTCTTCAAAATACTGTTCAATTCCCGTAAGATATGTTGCATAGCTTATGCCAATAGTAACATACTTTCCTGTTTCTTTATCTTTAAATGAATAATGGTGGTAATTATTAGGCTCAGCATAAATTTTATCCGGCTCATATTTATTTTCATCATAAGCAAGAGCGTAAGGAAAATCTACATCTTTCTCATCAGCACTGTAACCCTGAGCAGCGGAATACGCTTCTTTAAGCTCTTCAATGCTGTTGTAAAATGTAGTATCGATAATATCACAGCTTATTACTTCATCCTCACGTACATTTGTTGTTTCTTTAGGTGAAATTACCACTGTCGTTTCAGCAACGTTTGCCTTTTCTTCATCTGCAACATTTTTTCCACAGCTTACAAGAGCTAATATGCACATTAACAAAGATAAATATTTTTTCATGATAACGCCCCCTTATGAATGATTATAATTATCTGCATTTGCCATAATGGTTTCTCTGCAAGTACTACATATTCCGTATTATAATGATCCAGAACACCATATAAATGTCCTATTTCATGCGCTAATACTTCCGATGTATAATTAATATATTTTGTGTCAGCAAGTGATGTATTATACCTAACATAATCACTATCTCTGACTTCAAGAAAATCATAAGCAGTAAATGTATTACCATGAGCTGAATTGTTGCCATGACAAAATATACCACAGGACAAATATACAGCAACACAATTAGATGTATTAAAACCTGTTTTGCTGAAAAAATCATCTCTTACTTTAAACACGTTTGTATGGTGGCTTGAACTGCATAATGCATCTACTATTCCGCAATATCTGTTAAAATTAGTATTATCATATTCCGTTAAACATTTAGACATTTCGGTAGAAATAACATCAGCCTGTTTTAGATTGGTAAAATTAAGGTTAATTGAAAAAGCACCGAAATAAAACCCCTGAACTTTAGATGCAATTCTCGGAAAACGTGTATAAAATGCACCGGGAACACCATATTGCGTTGTTGTCGTCACATCGAAATAAACTTTTAAATTCATAGTACGACTTGCGGCATCCACTTGTATCGCCGGCATATACGTATTACATTATGCCGAAAACAATGATAAAGAAACCGCTAATGCAATTAATTTATTTTTCATCTAAATCCAACCTTAACCGCTTGAGACTTGTTTTATATTTGTATTATATCATTTTCTTTTAACAAAGTCAATTGACGAATGGTCTGAAATTTAATATAACTGTATGTGCACATTTTACATTCATTAAAACAAAAAAGACCGCCGCATAATTATGCAGCAGTCCTGTTTTTATATCGAATCTGCGATCAAACGAGCTTGATGATAGCCATTTCAGCAGCGTCGCCACGGCGTGGTCCGATCTTTACGATCTGTGTATAACCGCCGTTTCTGTCGGCATACTTAGGAGAGATCTCGTCGAAAAGCTTCTTTGCAACGGATTCCTTTGTAACATAAGCTAATACCTGACGCTTGGAGTGCAGATCAGCATTTTTACCGATAGTAATCATTTTTTCTGCAACAGCACGAACTTCCTTTGCTCTTGTAACGGTTGTTTCAATCTGACCGTTTTCAAGAAGGAAAGTTACCATGCCTCTGAGCATAGCCTTTCTATGGTCAGTTGTTCTGCCCAGCTTTCTTGTACCCGGCATTGTATTTCACTCCTTTTCGTATCAGTGCGCAAAACGCACATTTTGTGGTTTATTCCTCTTCAGAGCTAAGATCGAAGCCAAGTGACTGGAGCTTCTCTTTTACCTCATCGAAAGATTTCTTTCCAAGGTTTCTAACCTTCATCATTTCTTCCTCAGACTTGTTGATCAAGTCATCAACGGTATTAATTCCGGCACGCTTTAAGCAATTGAATGAACGCACCGATAAGTCAAGATCCTCAATGGTCATCTCAAGGATTTTTTCCTTACCCTTTTCGTCCTTTTCAACAAGGACCTCAGCAAGTCCAGATTCCTCTGAAAGGTCAATGAACAGCTTCAGATGCTCGTTGAGGAGATTGGCTGCCTGTGATAATGCTTCTTTTGCAGATATTGTACCGTCGGTCCAAACCTCCATTGTAAGCTTATCATAGTCGGTAACCTGACCCAGACGAGTATCCTCGACCGTGTAGTTTACCTTCAGAACAGGAGTATAGATGCTGTCTACAGCAATTACATCAACCGGAAGGCTTATCTGTTTCTTATTGCGTTCTGCCGAAACATAGCCTCTTCCTCTGTCGATAGTAATTTCCATATAAAGCTTAGCGTCCTTTCCCAGCGTTGCAATATGCATACCGGGATCAAGAATATTAACCTCAGAGTCGGTTTTTATATCTCCGGCGGTTATTTCGCATTCTCCCTCTGCCTCTATATAGACCGTTTTCGGGCCTTCTCCGTAGAGCTTAGCAGTAAGACCCTTGATGCTGAGAATGATTTCTGTTACATCCTCTTTTACACCCGGAATAGTTGACAACTCATGGTGAACCGTACCGTCCTTGCCCGAAAGCTTTACGGATGTTACAGCCACACCCGGAAGTGAGGAGAGCAGCACACGTCTGAGGCTGTTTCCAAGTGTAATACCGTATCCACGCTCCAGCGGTGCTAAAACGAATTTGCCGTATTTGCCGTCACTTTTAAGCTCGACAATATCAATATCAGGCTTATTAATTTTTTCCAGCATAAAAACCCTCCTATTTCACAATAACTGTTTATTTCGAGTTCTGATGAATCAAGTAAATTATTATTACTTGGAGTACAGCTCGACGATAAGGTGTGTTGCAACCTCGTAATCAATATCATCAGCCGAGGGAAGACGATTTACTGTTGCAGAGAAATCATCCTTATTAGTTGTGAGCCAAACAGGAACGAGTCTGTCTTTTGTTTCTTCAACAGTAGCCTTGAACTTATCAGAGGTTCTGTCTTTTTCACGAAGAGCGATAACATCGCCCGGCTTAACTCTGTAGGAAGGGATATTAACCTTCTGTCCGTTTACAGTATAGTGGCTGTGAACAACAAGCTGTCTTGCTTCTCTTCTTGTAAGAGCGAGACCCATTCTGTAAACAACGCTGTCGAGTCTTGATTCAAGACAAGTGATCAGGTTATCACCGGCTTTGCCCTCCATCTTGGAAGCGATCTCGAAGTAGTGGTAAAACTGCTTTTCGAGTACGCCGTAGATGAACTTGAGCTTCTGCTTTTCTTTAAGCTGAAGACCGTATTCAGAGATCTTCTTTCTGTTATTTGCATTCTTAAAGCGGATAGATTCCTTCTTGGAAACGCCCATAACTGCGGGACTGATACCCAGATATCTGCACTTTTTAAGAATTGGTTCTTTCTGTACTGCCATTTTAAAACACCTCCTATATGATTAGACACGACGTCTCTTAGGCGGACGGCATCCATTATGCGGGATAGGGGTTACATCCTTGATCATTTTAACCTCAAGGCCAACTGTCTGAAGCGCTCTGATAGCTGCTTCACGACCAGCGCCCGGTCCCTTAACGTAAACTTCAACATTCTTAAGGCCGTGTTCCATAGCAGCCTTTGCTGCTGTTTCTGCCGCTGTCTGAGCTGCGAACGGAGTTGATTTCTTAGAACCTCTGAAACCAAGCTCGCCTGCACTTGCCCATGAAATAGCGTTTCCGGCTGTATCTGTGATAGTTACGATTGTGTTATTGAAAGTGGACTGAATATGAACTGCGCCGCTTTCGATGTTCTTACGCTCTCTACGTCTTCTGATTGTAGAAACCTTTTTACCCTTCTGCTGTGCCAAAGCTCATAACCTCCTTACTTCTTCTTGTTAGCGATAGTCTTAACAGGACCCTTACGAGTTCTTGCGTTTGTCTTTGTTCTCTGTCCTCTTACAGGAAGACCCTTACGGTGACGAACGCCTCTGTAGCAGCCTATTTCAACAAGTCTTTTGATATTAAGAGCAACTTCACGGCGGAGGTCACCCTCTACTGTGTGATTTGCGTCGATATAGTCACGAAGCTTAGCTACGTCCTCTTCAGCGAGATCCTTTACTCTTGTATCCGGATTTACGCCTGTATTAGCGAGGATAGTTGTTGCAGTCTGACGACCGATTCCGTAGATATAAGTGAGACCGATTTCGATTCTCTTATTCTTTGGAAGGTCAACACCGGCTATTCTTGCCATATTAAAATTGCACCTCCATTAATGCGTTTCGGGGATTAACCCTGACGCTGCTTATGCTTTGGGTTTTCGCAGATTACCATAATTCTGCCTTTACGTTTAATAACCTTGCACTTTTCGCAAATAGGTTTTACTGAAGGTCTGACTTTCATTGAAAATACCTCCTTTAGCGGATATGGGATACTCTGTTTGTTGTTCAGATACCCTGTATTCTTTACTTAACACGCCATGTGATTCTGCCTTTTGAAAGATCGTACGGAGACATTTCAAGCTTTACCTTATCACCTGGCACGATTCTGATATAATTCATTCTGAGCTTGCCGGAAACGTGTGATAAAACCTCGTGACCGTTTTCAAGCTGAACCTTGAACATTGCGTTAGGCAGTGCGTCTGTTACAACGCCCTCAACCTCGATTACATCTTCCTTGGACACCTTGCATAACCTCCCTTTACTCAGCCGCCTTAATTCCGTTCAGCAGTTTTCTGAGTTTTTTATCAGTTATATCGTTTAAATCTATCATACTGTTTGTCATATGGATGTGTTTAACGCTTTTTCGCTTCGGACTTGAAAGCCGTCTGCTTTTGCCGTCTGCGATCAAGCAATATTTTTCGGATATTTCGATCACTGCAAAGAAACCTCCGCAGTCTCTTCCGGCATCCGCTATAACAACCGAGCCTTTACTTAGCTTCACAATATATTCCCTCCGTCAGGGCTGTGTCATAATGACGGGACCGTCAGGAGTTATTGCGATTGTATGCTCGAAATGAGCCGACAGCGAACCATTTTTGGTAACCACAGTCCAACCGTCTTTGAGAGTTTTAACATCGTCGCCCTTTACGTTTATCATAGGCTCGATGCATATCGTCATACCTGAGACAAGCCTTGAACCGTGACCTGTCCGTCCCCAGTTCGGTATCTCCGGCGATTCGTGAACCTCTCTGCCGATACCGTGGCCGCAGTAATTTCTTACGATTCCGTAGCCTCGTGAAGCACAATACTCTTCAACAGCATGAGAAATATCTCCGATTCTTGCGCCCACCTGAGCCTGAGCAATACCTTCGTAAAGGCTTTTCTCAGTTACCTCAAGCAATGCCTTAGCCTCATCAGAAATTTTACCAACAGGAAAAGTCCAGCAGCTGTCGCCGTTGAAGCCTTTATAAGCGGCTCCGGTATCAATGCTGACAATATCGCCTTCCTTAAGCCTGTGGCTTGCTTTCGGAATTCCGTGAATTACCTCTTCATTAACTGAAATACAGGCATTTGCAGGAAATCCATAAAGACCTTTAAAGCAGGATTTACAGCCGTGTCTTGCGTAATATTCGCCGACAAGCTTATCAACATCGAGCGTTGACATACCCGGCTTTAATCTTTCGCCCGCATACCATATTGCGCCGCAGGTAATTCTACCTGCTTCACGCATTATGGCGAGTTCGGACTTTGATTTGATAGTAATACTCATCAGTTCTCTGCTCCTACTGCTGCAAGAGTGAGTTTTGATGTATCAGCAACCTCTTCCTGACCTTCTACAGTAACAAGCTTGCCCTGTTTTTCGTAGTAATCCTTTAAAGGAGCTGTTTTTTCGTGATAAGTTGCGAGTCTTTCGAGAACAACCTCCGGCTGGTCATCCTTACGGATAACAGTTTTATCGCCGCACTTATCGCAAACGCCTTCAACCTTGGAAGGCTTATAATCGATATGGTAAGAAGCTCCGCAGCCCTGGCAGACTCTTCTGCCTGAAACTCTCTGCTTGATAGTTTCATCGGCTACATTAATTTCGATAACCTTATCGATCTTAATGTTCATAGCGTCAAGAGCCTCTGCCTGTGGAACTGTTCTTGGGAAACCATCAAGGATAAAGCCGTTCTGGCAGTCATCCTGAGCGATTCTCTCTTTAAGAATTCCGATTACGATTTCATCGGAAACGAGAGCGCCGGAATCCATAGCAGCCTTAGCCTTAAGACCATACTCGGTGCCGTTTTTAGCAGCCTCACGAAGAATATTGCCTGTTGAAATCTGTGGGATATTCAAAGCTTCGGAAACTACCTCAGCCTGTGTTCCCTTTCCTGCGCCGGGAGCGCCTAAAAAGATAAGGTTCATAAAACGTTCCTCCTTTACTTTAAGAAGCCCTTATGATGACGCATCATAAGATGTGATTCAAGTGTTCTTGTTGTTTCAAGCGCAACGCTTACCGAGATAAGAATTGTAGTACCGCCCATTGAAAGCGACTGAAGGTTTCCGTCTGCCATACCCATGAAGATCGGGATAACAGCAATAACTCCGAGGAAGAAAGCTCCGACCAAAGTGATCTTTGAGAGAACCTTCTGAATGTAGTCGGAAGTAGGCTTGCCGGGTCTTATACCGGGAATACCGCCGTTGCTCTGACGAAGATTGTTAGCCATTTCAATTGGATTATACTGGATTGAAACATAGAAATAGTTAAATGCGATAATCAGTAAGAAGTACATAACAGCGTAAGTCCAGTTTGTTCTGCTGAAGAACTGGCAGAACCCATGATAGAATCCTGAACTTTTAGTATCAGGCTTGAAAAGCTGAATTGTCTGCGGAAGAGCCATAAACGACATAGCGAAGATGATCGGCATAACGCCGCTCATGCAAACCTTTATCGGAATATGTGTTTTCTGTCCGCCGTACTGTTTTCTTCCTACAACACGCTTTGCATACTGTATCGGAATTCTTCTTTCTGATTCGTTCATGAAAACGATGAAAGCGATTTCCGCAATTAAGAAAACAAGATAACCGATCGATACGAAGAGGTATTTTTCCGGAGTTCTCTTTGTAAGATCAATGAGAAGACCGGCGTCGGTTGGGAATCTTGCAGCGATACCTGCGAAGAGCAGCATGGAAATACCGTTTCCGATACCCTTATCGCTTATTCTGTTACCCATCCATACAACGAGCGCAGCGCCTGCAACGAAGCAGAGAATAATTACTGCTGCGGAGAAATAATGAGCGAAATCTTTTCCAAGATATTTAACAGCCGCATTGCCGTTAGAATCTGTCATTCGTGTCAGCGTTATATAATAAGCGTAAGACATAACGAACGCAAGAACGATTGAAACGATAGAAGTTATCTTTTCAATTTTCTTTCTTCCCTCTTCACCCTCATTCCTGAGACGTTCAAGAGGCGGCAGCGCATATGTTAGAAGCTGCATTATGATCGAAGCGTTGATGAACGGTGTGATTGATAATGAGAATATGGTGGATTGTGAAAGCGCACCACCGGTGATTACGTTCAGATATTCAAGGAAGTTTCCGTCTGTTGCGTTGCTGTCCATCCAGGTTTTTACAACATCTGAATTAAGGAACGGAACAGTTACGGCGCTTCCGAATCTGAAAATGATGATCATGAGTAATGTGTAAAGGAGTTTTTTACGGATCTCCGGAACTCCCCAAGCCTTTTTCAGGGTCTGGAACACGTTACATCACCTCTGCCTTCCCGCCAGCCTTTTCGATTTTTTCGATAGCGCTCTGTGAGAATTTAGCAGCCTTTACAGTTAAATTAGAAGTAAGCTCTCCGTTGCCGAGGATCTTAACGCCGTCATAAACCTTTTTAACAAGGCCTGAAGCCATAAGAAGCTCTGTATCAACAACAGTACCGTCCTTAAACTTGTTAAGATCAGATACGTTAACGATAGCATACTTTGTAGCGAATATGTTATTGAAGCCCCTCTTAGGAATTCTTCTTGTAAGAGGCATCTGTCCGCCTTCAAAACCGATTCTAACACCGCCGCCTGAACGTGCGTTCTGACCCTTATGGCCCTTACCGGCAGTCTTTCCGTTTCCGGAACCATGACCTCTTCCGATACGCTTAACAGCCTTGTTTGAATCTGGTGCTGGAGTTAATTCATGAATTTTCATATATTTGCACCTCCTTGCTTACGCTTCTGTAACCTCAACGAGGTGTGAGATTTTGTTGATTTTGCCCTGTGTCTGCTCATTATCGGGCTGAGTAGTTACGTCGCCGACCTTTTTGAGGCCAAGTGACTGAGCAGTAGCAATCTGGTCTTTCTTTCTTCCGATAAGGCTCTTAACGAGCTTGATGTTCTTTGCCATGGTGTTACTGCCTCCTCTTAACCTAAAATTTCCTTAACAGTCTTGCCTCTCTTAGCAGCAACTTCCTTAGCAGAAGTGCAAGATGTAAGACCGTTGATAGTAGCTCTTACTACGTTGCAGGGGTTATTGGAACGAAGTGACTTTGTTCTGATATCCTTGATGCCTGCAACCTCGATTACGGCACGAACCGGACCGCCGGCGATAACACCGGTACCGGGTGCAGCGGGCTTCATAAGAACTCTGCCTGCGCCGAATTCGCCAACGATCTCATGAGGAATTGTTGTTCCCTTGAGAGCAACCTTCTTAAGGTTCTTCTTAGCGTCTTCAATACCCTTGCGGATTGCATCCGGAACTTCTCCGGATTTACCAAGGCCAAAGCCTACTGTTCCGTTGCCGTCGCCGACAACAACGAGTGCGGCAAACTTCATGATACGGCCGCCCTTAACAGTTTTTGAAACTCTGTTAATTGCAACAACCTTTTCAACGAATTCAGGAGCCTGTGTTTCAATATTAGCCATTGTTTTACCTCCCTCTTAGAACTTTAATCCGTTTTCACGTGCGCCTTCAGCGAGTTCCTTAACACGTCCGTGATAAAGGTAGCCGCCTCTGTCGAAAACAACATCGCTGATACCCTTTTCTGCTGCATTCTTAGCGATCATTTCGCCGACCTTGCGAGCGCCTTCAACGTTGCCGCCGTTGCCCTCAAAGCCCTTATCCATGCTTGATGCAGAAGCAAGAGTAACACCGTTTACATCATCTATAATCTGAGCATAGATATGCTTTGTTGAACGGAACACATTGAGACGAGGACGCTCGGGAGTTCCTGAGATCTTAGCACGAACTCTGCGGTGTCTCTTTAATCTTGCCTTATTGCTGTCAAATTTCTTAATCATAGCAATTTGCTCCTTCTAATTACTTCTTGCCCTTACCGGCCTTACCTTCCTTGCGGATGATATGTTCGCCGGCATATCTGATTCCCTTGCCCTTATAAGGCTCAGGCGGACGCTTTTCACGAACTTCAGCTGCAAACTGACCTACAGCCTGCTTGTCGATACCGCTTACAACGATCTTGTTTGGCTGAGGAACATCGAGCTTGATAGCGTCTGTTTCCTCGATAACAACAGGATGTGAGTAACCAAGGCTAAGAGTAACCTTTGTTCCCTGCTTTGCAGCACGGTAGCCGACACCCTCGATCTCGAGAGTTTTTGAATATCCGTTTGTAACACCTTCAACCATGTTGGCGATAAGTGTTCTTGTAAGACCGTGAAGTGAACGATGCTTCTTATCGTCGCTTGGTCTTGTAACTGTGATTACACCTTCAGCAACCTCAATGCCGAGCTCTGTGTTGAACTGTCTTGTAAGCTCGCCCTTGGGTCCCTTAACTGTGATAAGGTTGTTTTCGTTTTTAACCTCTACACCTGCAGGAATGCTGATGGGCATTTTACCGATTCTTGACATATCAGCTTCCTCCTAATTACCAGATATATGCGAGAACTTCGCCGCCGACATTAAGCTCTCTTGCTTTCTTGTCTGTAACGATTCCCTTTGAAGTTGAAACGATTGCGATACCAAGGCCTTTTCTAACCTTTGGCATATCTGCGCAGCTTGAATAGATACGCAGACCGGGCTTAGAAACTCTTCTAAGACCTGTGATTACCGGAGACTTGTTGTCGCCGTATTTAAGCGTGATTCTGATAACACCCTGCTTGCCGTCCTCAATGAGCTGAAAGCCCTTTACATAACCCTCGTCAACGAGAATCTGTGTAATATCCTTCTTAACTCTTGAAGCGGGAACGTCAACTGTGGCGTGCTTTGCAGTATTCGCATTACGAATTCTTGTTAAAAGATCTGCTATTGTATCAGTGATTTGCATGCCGAATGACCTCCTTTTCGTATTTTACCAGCTTGCCTTTTTAACACCCGGAATCTGACCGTCGTGAGCAAGCTCTCTGAAGCAGATACGGCAGATGCCGAACTTTCTGAGATATGCGTGCGGTCTGCCACAAATCTTGCATCTGTTATATGCTCTTGTGGAATACTTGGGAGTTCTCTGCTGCTTGTTGATCATTGCCTTCTTAGCCATTTTTATTCCTCCCTGATTACTTGATGAACGGAGCGCCCAGAAGTGTCAGGAGCTCTTTAGCTTCTTCATCAGTATTTGCTGTTGTGATGAAGTTGATATCCATACCTCTTACCTTGTCGATCTTATCGTATTCGATCTCAGGGAAGATAAGCTGTTCTTTGATACCGGTTGAATAGTTGCCCTTGCCGTCGAAAGAATTTGCGCTTATACCTCTGAAGTCACGAACACGAGGGAACGCAACATTGAAGAGCTTATCAACAAACTCATACATCTTTTCAGCTCTAAGAGTAACCTTAACGCCGATCGGCATACCTTCACGAAGCTTGAAGTTAGCAACAGACTTCTTAGCGCGGCATACTACAGGCTTCTGACCTGTGATAGCAGCGAGATCTGTCATAATTGCGTCGATGACCTTAGCGTTGTCTTTAGCTTCGCCTGCGCCAACGTTGATAACGACCTTATCGAGCTTCGGAATCTGCATAACGCTCTTGTATCCGAACTTCTTCATCAGTGCCGGAGCAACGTCGCTAACATAATAATCCTTTAATCTTGCCATTGTCGTTTCTCCTTTACATTATTCAAAAGACTTGCCGCACTTCTTGCAAAGGCGGAGCTTTTTGCCGTCTTCAAAAACGTGGCCGACTCTTGTTGCCTTGCCGCACTTAGGGCAAACGAGCTGAACCTTTGAAGCGTAAACAGGGGCTTCGGTTTTAACGATACCGCCCTTTTCGCCCATTCTTGTCGGCTTAACGTGCTTTGTGATAATGTTGATACCCTCAACGATTACCTTATCCTCTTTAGGGCTAACCTCTAAAACCTTACCTGTTTTTCTGTCGCCCTTGCTGTTGAATTTATCCTCATACTTTCCGGTGAGAAGGATAACAGTGTCACCGGTTTTTACGTGTACCTTACTCATAATCGAATGACACCTCCATTAAAGAACTTCCGGTGCGAGGCTGAGAATTTTTGTATACTCCTTTTCACGGAGCTCCTTAGCAACCGGTCCGAAGATACGAGTACCCTTTGGGTTCTTATCTTCTTTAATAATAACAGCAGCGTTCTCATCGAAGCGGATATAAGTTCCGTCCTCTCTTCTGAGACCCTTTGCTGAACGAACGATAACTGCCTTTACAACATCGCCCTTCTTTACAACGCCTCCGGGTGTTGCTTTCTTAACTGAAGCAACTACAACATCGCCGATATTAGCATATCTGCGGCGTGTACCTCCCAGAACTCTGATACACATAAGCTCCTTAGCGCCTGTGTTATCAGCGACTTTAAGATAAGTCTGCATCTGTATCACAGCGAGTTCCTCCTTTCAAGCATAAAGCTTATATCAAAATTACTTAGCTTTTTCAATGATATTTGTTACACGCCATCTCTTATCCTTTGAAAGCGGACGTGTTTCCATAACCTCAACGCGATCGCCGATTCTGCACTCATTGTTTTCATCGTGAGCCTTAAGCTTAACGGTACGCTTGATGATTTTCTTATAAAGCGGGTGTTTAACGTTATCAACGATAGCAACTACGACGGTTTTATCCATCTTATCGCTTACAACCTTACCTACTCTTGTTTTTCTAAGGTTTCTCTCAGTAGACATTAGCTAAATCCTCCCTTTCTTACTGCTCTGCAGCAAGCTCTGCCTCACGCAGAGTTGTCTTGATGCGTGCAATATCCTTTTTAACAGCCTTTAAACGAGCTGTGTTATCAAGCTGATTTATAGCGTGCTGAAAGCGGAGCGCAAAAAGCTCTTCCTTCAGGCTGCTGAGCTTCTCGTTGAGCTCATCAACTGACATTTCTCTGATTTCTGATGCCTTCATTACTGCTCAACCTCCTGCTCTGCTTTAGTAACAAACTTACACTTGATAGGAAGCTTATGCATAGCAAGACGCATAGCTTCTCTTGCAGTTTCCTCCGGAACACCCTTGATCTCGAAAAGAACTCTGCCCGGCTTAACTACTGCAACCCAGTATTCAGGCGAACCCTTACCGGAACCCATTCGTGTTTCTGCCGGTTTTTCTGTGATAGGCTTATCAGGGAAGATCTTGATCCAAACCTGTCCGCCTCTCTTGATATAACGAGTCATAGCGATACGGGCAGACTCGATCTGATTGGAAGTGATCCATGAAGGCTCAAGAGCCTGGAGACCGTAATCGCCGTAAGTTACCTTATTTCCTCTGTATGCCTTACCCTTTAAGCGTCCTCTGTGAACTCTGCGGTATTTAACTCTTTTTGGAAGCAGCATTACTGGTTACCTCCTTCTCTTTTTGCATCACGGTTGAAATTTCTTCCGCCGCGTCTGTTTCCGTCACGTCTGTCGTCACGGCGGCGTCTGTCGTTGTTCTTAGGTTCGTTCTTTCTCTCGATCTTTTCTCTCTGAGCAGCAGCCTTAGCAGCGTCGCCCTTAAGAACTTCGCCCTTATAGATCCAAACCTTTACGCCGAGCTTTCCGTAAGTTGTATCAGCCTCTGCGAAGCCGTAATCAATATCAGCACGGATAGTCTGAAGCGGGATAGTACCCTCGTGGTAGCTTTCGCTTCTTGCGATTTCAGCTCCGGCAAGTCTGCCTGAAACCTTAACCTTGATACCCTTTGCGCCAAGACGCATTGTTCTGCCGATAGACTGCTTCATAGCACGTCTGAATGAAACTCTGTTTTCGAGATCAAGAGCGATCTTCTCAGCAACGAGCTGGGAATCCATATCAGGCTGCTTAACCTCAATAATATTGATGAAAACCTGCTTCTTCATCATAGCCTCGAGCTTAGCTCTGAGCTTTTCGATTTCTGCGCCGCCTCTGCCGATTACGATACCGGGCTTAGCGCAGTGGATGTGAATTCTAACCTTATCGGCGAAACGCTCGATTTCGATTCTCGGAACACCTGCTGCATACAAGCTCTTCTTAATGAAGTTACGAACATTGTAGTCCTCAACGAGAGTGTCGCCGAAATCTGCCTTATTGGCATACCAGCGTGAATCCCAATCCTTAATAACGCCGACACGAAGACCGTGCGGATTAACTTTCTGGCCCATTATTCAAACCTCCTTGGGATTATTCTTTTTCTTTAAGAACAACTGTGATGTGTGATGTTCTCTTAAAAATTCTATATGCTCTGCCCTGTGCTCTTGGCATGATTCTCTTCATGATAGGACCGGGTGTTACAAAACACTCAGCAACATAAAGGTTATCTTTATCCATGCTGAAGTTGTTTTCAGCATTTGCCTGAGCGGACTTTATAAGCTTTGCAACGATAGGACTTGCAGCCTTCGGAGTAAGATCTAAAGTAGCCAAAGCGATGTCAACAGGCTTGTTTCTGACAAGGTCAAGAACAATCTGCACCTTTCTGGGTGATATACGAGCATTTCTTAAATAAGCTCTTGCTTCCATCTCTGAACTCCTCCTTCCGCTTATCTCTTACCGTTATTGGATGTTTTAGAGCCTGCGTGGCCCTTATAGGTTCTTGTAGGTGCAAACTCGCCGAGCTTATGACCTACCATATCTTCTGTTACATAAACCGGAACGTGCTTGCGTCCGTCATGAACAGCGAATGTATGACCTACGAAATCAGGGAAAATTGTTGAAGAACGGCTCCATGTTTTAAGAACCTTCTTTTCGCCTGCTTCGTTCATAGCCACAACTCTCTTAAGAAGAACCTCCTGGACATAAGGTCCCTTTTTAATGCTTCTGCTCATTAATCAGTTCCTCCTTTCAGATTACTTGCCGTTGCGGCGCTTTACGATGAACTTATCTGTTCTGTGATGCTTTTTACGAGTCTTGTAGCCGAGTGCAGGCTTGCCCCAAGGGGTAACAGGTCCTGGACGGCCGACAGGTGATTTACCTTCACCACCACCGTGCGGGTGATCGCAAGGGTTCATTACAGAACCTCTTACAGTAGGTCTCCAGCCCATATTGCGGACTCTACCGGCCTTACCGTAATTAACGTTCTCGTGATCGATATTGGAAACCTGACCGATTGCAGCCTTGCATCCGATCGGAACCTTTCTCATTTCGCCGGAAGGAAGTCTGATAAGCGCATAAGTTCCTTCTTTACCCATAAGCTGAGCCTGATTTCCTGCGCTTCTTACGAGCTGAGCGCCCTTGCCGGGATAAAGCTCAATAGCGTGGATAAATGTACCAACCGGAATATCAGCAAGCTTAAGAGCGTTGCCGGGCTTGATATCAGCCTCAGGACCGGATTCAACCTTGTCGCCAACCTTAAGACCGTTAGGAGCAAGGATATATCTCTTTTCGCCGTCCTCATACTGAATAAGAGCGATGAACGCGCTTCTGTTAGGATCGTATTCAAGAGTAAGAACGTTTGCGATCATGTTGTCCTTATCACGCTTGAAGTCGATAACACGGTACTTTCTTCTGTTACCGCCGCCTCTGTGGCGAACTGTAATTCTGCCGTAGCTGTTTCTTCCCGACTTTTTCTTCATTGGTTCGAGAAGGCTTTTCTCCGGCTCAACCTTAGACAGAACCGAGTAATCAGTAACAGTCATCTGACGTCTCGAAGGTGTCGTAGGCTTATAGCTTTTAATAGCCATTTATTTCACTCCTTAAAATGCGTTTTTTGCGGGAGCATTACTCCCATACTTTCTGACTTTTACTTAATTGGCGGATCAAACCATACCCTCGAAGAATTCAATTGTCTTAGAATCTTCTGTAAGAGTAACGATAGCCTTTTTCCAGTCAGATGTTTTGCCAACAAATCTGCCGACTCTTTTTTCCTTGCCGTTGCAGTTCATTGTGTTGACTTTAGCAACCTTAACGCCAAAAAGAACTTCTACAGCCTTTTTGATCTCTGCTTTGTTGGCGTCTGTAGCAACCTTAAAGGTGTACTTGCCTGCCTGAAGTTCGTCCATTGACTTTTCAGTGATAACGGGCTTCAGAATGATATCCTGTGGTGCTTTCATTATGCGTACACCTCCTCGATCTTTCCAACGGCATTCTTAACAACGATGAACTTATCGTAGTTGAGGATGTCGTAAACATTAAGAGTGTTTACAGCGGCAGTCTTAACACCTGGGATGTTAGCTGCGCTCTTGATAACCTTTGCATCAGCCTCTGCTGTTACGATAAGAGCCTTACCGTCAACGCCGAGAGCCTTAAGCATATTAACAACAGTCTTTGTCTTGTAGCCTTCAAGAGAAAGCTCGTTAAGAACGATCATGTTGTTATCGAGAACCTTAGCGGAAAGAGCAGACTTCATAGCGAGTCTTCTTACTTTCTTATTAAGGGAATATCTGTAATCTCTGGGCTTCGGACCGAGAGCGATTCCGCCGTGAACCCACTGAGGAGCACGTGTTGAACCCTGTCTTGCATGACCTGTACCCTTCTGTCTCCAGGGCTTTCTGCCGCCGCCGCTTACTTCTGTTCTTGTAAGAGTGGACTGCGTACCCTGTCTCTGATTAGCAAGGTAGTTAACTACCATTGCGTGCATTACAGCCTCGTTGGGAGTAATTCCGAATACAGCGTCTGAAAGCTCTGTTTCGGAAACCTGATTACCAGCCATATCGAATACTGAAATTGTAGACATTTACGTTTCCTCCTTCCTTAAGCCTTAACGCTGTCAACGATATAAACGATACCGCCCTTTGGACCAGGAACAGCACCCTTGATAGCGATGAGATTGTTTTCTGCGTCTATTTTAACTACTTCGAGATTCTGAACAGTAACCTGTTCTGCACCCATGTGACCTGCCATGCCCTTACCCTTGTAGATTCTTGAAGGTGAAGAGCAAGCGCCCATAGAACCAGCCTGTCTGTGAACAGGACCTGTACCGTGAGTTTCCTTAAGTCTGTGCTGATTGTGACGCTTGATTGCGCCCTGGAATCCCTTACCTTTGCTTGTTCCGACAACATCGATAGCGTCGCCGACAGCAAATGTATCAGCCTTAACGATGTCGCCTACGTTGAGTGAATCGCAGTCGTCAAGTCTGAACTCTTTAAGAGTAGCCTTATAACCTGCGTCAGCCTTATCGAAGTGACCCTTCATAGGCTTGTTCATTCTCTGAGCCTTAACGTCTCCGTAGCCGAGCTGAAGAGCTGCGTAACCGTCGTTTTCTACAGTTTTCTTCTGTACAACAACGCACGGACCGGCTTCAACAACTGTTACAGGAACAACTTTTCCTGTCTCGTCGAAGATCTGTGTCATACCGATCTTCTTACCGATAATACCTTTCTGCATTTAGCATTTCCTCCTATAGGTTATTGGTTGATAATCAAGTTATCAACATGACCGGCGGAATACCGCCATTGCCGCATCCCAATTGCGGCATTTCAGCGTAAACTGCGGTTAATTACTTAACCTCCATAACAACGTCTACACCTGCTGGGATTTCAAGCTTATCAAGAGCAGCTGTTGTTTTCTCTGTAGGACGGATAACGTCTACGAGTCTCTTGTGAGTTCTCATTTCAAACTGCTCACGGCTGTCCTTATACTTGTGAACAGCACGAAGAATTGTAACAACTTCCTTATCTGTAGGGAGCGGGATAGGTCCTGAAACTCTTGCGCCGCTTCTCTTAGCTGCTTCAACGATCTTAGCTGCTGCAATATCAACAGTAGCGTGATCGTAGCCCTTGATCTTGAATCTGATTTTTTCGTTGACTGCCATTATTTTCGCCTCCTTAGGAAATATTATGGGGACGCAAATCTGGGATTTCACACGCTTCCGTGTGTTTCACGCTTTTTCTGATAAAAAAACTCGAAAAACGGTATGTTTTCCGAGTAATCAGGATTTCAAGCGTGTATAGTTAGGGCATTATTATCCTTACGCATACGCAAGCTGCGCAAGTTTTAAATACCACAAACTGTGTTCATTATCCCAATCGCCCGGTTTAAAATCGGACATACTCCACAGAAATTACCTGCCATACCGGCAGCAACCTTCTGCTTCCTCGCATATCTTCTGCAGTCAGTACGCACACTGCGTACTCAACGAATATCATTATACCACGTCTTTCCGCAAAAAGCAATAGCTTTCCGGAGATTTTTCCAGAAAGCTGTTGTAAATTTTTGATGAATTAATAAAAGAAACTAACCAACAAGTCCCGAACGCTCAATTCCCTCCGTGAAATGCTTTTGCAGGAACACATAAATGACAAGAATAGGAGTTATTGAAAGCAAACAGCCAGCTTCTTTCCAAACGATCAGCTCACGTGGATCTATCTTGACAGTCGCATCATTAAAAAGAGCCTCGCTGAGTCTTGTATCAATATTATAAAGCATAGTTGCAACAGTATTTGTATTGGTGAAGAAAGTTGTGCTTACATAATAATCGTTCCAGTACCATACGACCGAAAAGAGAAAAACAGTAAGGAAAGATGAAACCGCATTTGGTATCATAACTCTTATAAATGTCATAAAAGGACCGCATCCGTCGATATAAGCAGCGTCCTCAAGCTCTTTCGGAAGTCCCTTGAAGAACTGTCGGAAAATAAGAATCATAAGTCCCGAACGTATTCCGTTCGCCGTAATTGCCGGAAGATACATCGTAAGCATACTGTCTATAAGATTGACTGAAAACAGTCCCTTGATACCAAAGAATCTGAATTGTGCAAACAGCGGAAGCGAAATAACCTGCGGCGGAACAAGTATCATCATTATAACAATGAGAAAAAGAAATTTCTTACCCTTAAAATTAAATCTTGCAAAGCCGTATCCTGTTATTGCGCACGAAATTACCTGAACAAATGAACAGCCTATATTCAGCAGTAAAGTTGTTTTAAGAGTCTTGCCGAAATCCATCGCCTTAATGGTTTCCTTCATTATTTCAATAGTGTAGTGCCTCGGAATCCACATAACTGTCGGATCGTTCATATCGGCTCTGTCTCTGAAAGCGCAGCTCACCATATAAATAAGAGGATAGAGAATTACAAATCCCAATCCGAAAAGAATAACGAACCTGAAAAACGGCCATACTTTTTCAAGTGCAGCTTTTCTTCTTACATAGCCGATCTCTTCTCTCGACATAAACTGCAAACGAATTTTTTTCGCCTGCTTTTTACTCATGCCGCTGCCGATCTCGTGTTCGGACTTAACGACAGGATCGATGGTATTATCTGACATATTGCTCCACCTCCTTAATCGACCTCATAGTAAATAAATTTATTTACTATTGCGGAAATTATGCCGATGGCGGCAAGAACGATAAGGAAATATATCCATGCCATAGCCGAAGCCTCGCCGTATTTCCATTCGCTCTTTGTCTCAAGAATACGCTTCATAACAGTATTCATCGGACTTGTAAACGAATCAATGACCGTAAAAATAAGATTCGCAAGAATAAACGGACTTACATAAGGAAAAGTAATCTTCCAGAAATATTCCCAAGCCGTTGCGCCCTCCATCTGAGCAGCTTCCTTTGCCGACGGCGGAATGTTCTGAAGAGCAGCAAGAAACAGGAGTATCTGTATTCCCGAACTCCATACTATTCCGAAAATGTTATCGGCGACGGCTGAAATTATGGTATTCATTTTATCGCTTAGTCCGTAAATTCCCAGAAACTGCATAAGCTCCCCGACCAGATCAGTTGAAAACATCGTAGAAAACTGTTCTGCGCCGGTGTTTCCGGTCGAATTCATATCACCGCTGATTATTTTGAAAACAGGTCCTGTAACAATAATTACAGGAAGGAAGAAAATTGCTCTTGAAAGAGTTCTTCCCTTGAATTTCTGATTAAGAATAACAGCGATAAACAGTGAGAAAATCAGGATAAGAGGCGTTTTCCATAGAGTTTCAAGAAGCATATCTCCAAGATTATCGGCAAAATCACGGTCTTCATTCAAGGCATATGAATACATTCCAAGCCCCTTCCATTCAGTAACTATTCCTCCTGTTTCGATTGTTACTTCATTAAATGAGTACCATAGCGATTTTCCCAGAGGAATAAGAAAAAACATCAGCGTTCCGACAAGCCAGAGCGAAATAAAACCATATCCGTAAAGCGCCTTTCTTCTTTCGTAAGACATCCTGCGAACTTTTTTCTTTTTCTCTTTTACATCTGTTTTCATTGAAACAGCATTCTGTTCATTCATCAGAATCTGATACCCCCTTCCTCTTCAAGATCTGAAAGATAATAACGTGAGCCGTTAAAATCTATTGATTTTTCTTCAAAGTCAACGCTTATAACGTTTCCATTCGAGTAAGTTGTTGTAATATTATTACCGTCGTTGTCAGCGACGTAATCCGTGATTACAGAGTCGCTAACACTGCTGAGAATAGGTTCAATAAGCCTGTATTCAGCCGCAGCTGTTTCTATCCAGTTCTGATAGTTTGCATAGTAATATATATCAAATTCCGTATCTTTAAGCAAACTCGTTTCCTCATAAAGCATATCGTAGCCGAGATTGCTTCCGGTAGCAGCCGCCATAAGCAGAAGCGTTTCCGAATCAGCGCTGCCGTTGACAGCAGTTGTGGAATAAGGAATAATTCCATGCATTACAAGCTGATAGAACGGTATATCCTCGTCGAACATATCAAATCGGCTTGAAGAAAGCGGAACGTTCGTAATATGGCTTACATACGGCAGTGCATAAGCGTTTGCGCTGTCGGCAAGCATACCGTTTTCAAGCGAAGAATCCAGCTTTTTATAGCTTTCAACGAGCTGCTTCATCGTATCGCAGCGTGACATAGCTTTTTTGCCGTAATCGCCATAGAGAGCAGTTGTCAGATCGGCGACCGATACTCCCTCAAGACCGGACTTTGGATAATTTTCCGAAATCTCCCCCATTATCTCGCCGAAGTAACTTGGCGAAAGAAGCGACATATTCTTCTTGAATCCGTCCGGAATACCGTACGCACGGTCGTAGCTGACTATTCTTGAATAATTTCCCGAAACTCTTACCGCTGTGCTTGTAAAGGAATAATAGCCGTTTCCGGAATAAAAATTCCTGTTGTCAGACACGGGATAGAATTCAATGTCATTGCTGTTCATATAGTCCACAAGACTGTTAAAATCTTTTTTTCCGCCAAGAGTTCCGGAAGGCTTAGCGTCGGTATCGATTTTATTTTTTATGCCGTCGTTAGTCCAGTTATTATAGGAAACGACCATCTTATCAACACCGCTGCCGTTAAGTCCCGTAAGTATCTCTTTCGCCTGTTCATAATCCGTAACAGCCGTTTTAAGCGTTACAGGAATGCCAAGAATCGGCTTTTTCTTCTGAACGCCGCCATAAAGATCGACATACATCGGAGCATATCCAGCTTCGGATTTCTTTGTAACTCCCGCTTCATTGACGAGGTAATTTCTGTAGCATTCAGCAACATCAACATAGTCCACGCCCTCTTTTGAGATCGGATAATAAAGAAGCTCGATATCGTCAGACTTTATCTTTCCGCTTTCAAACATAGTAAGTTTCTGATTTCCGCCGGACATGAAATATGTATCGGTATTTCTGAGGGTAAAGGTAAAATTGCACATATTATAGCTTGTATTCGATTGTTTCGACACTTTGACCGAAACAGAAGCATTTGAATCGCCCTTTGAAGCGACAACAAGCATTGCGTTATCTTCCTTTACAATGCCGTAAACCGGAAGATATATCTGTTCTGTAACTGCTCCCTTAGTTGTGGGAACCGCCGTTATGTCCGAACCGTAAACCTTCTGCATATAGGCATTTGAACCCATAACTCTGTCATTGTTGAATCGAACCAGCGCTCCGCTTCCATCCGGAATGATAAAATATCCGTCCTCTTTATCAGAGGCTGCGCCGAAATTGGCAAGAACGGTCATTTCCAAAGCGGCATTAGCGGAATTCGTCTCCTCTATTTCACCTACCTTCAAACTTGCTTTCAGATGATCGCTTTCCAGAGTATAATCGACCGGGAACTTGAATCCGGCTTTTTTATAATCATAAACAACTCTAATTCCGTTTGAAATATCGCTTACTGCAACAACGCAGTCGCCGGTATTTGAATAAAGCGTATTGCTGGTATTACGGTTTTCAATCACACCGTAATTCATCATATTTGACGAGCGTAGCCCATCAACGAGAAGCGGTGTAGCATAAGTATCCTGAGTAGCGTCAAACGGTGAAGACCACCAGATATAGCCTGTTTTTTTATTTTCAAGACCGAAAATAGCGTGTGCATCGTCAACGATCATCCTGAAATCATCGTTCTCCTCACCGTATCTGTAAATACCGTAAAAATGGTCTGCTGTTTCCGAAACCCAAGCAAATTTACCGTCGTTTTCGGATTTATAAGTTCTCATGCCGTCCGCTGTGGAAGCATATCTGAAAACAGTATCAACCTTTTTATTGTCATCGGACATAAGCTCCAGCGTTTTTCCCTCATCCGAAAGAAAAACGTTTTCACTGTCGAGAGTTGACACTATATTTTTGACCTTGATTACCTTATTGGTATCGCTCTGAACCTCGATAATAAATCTGCCTTCATTGCTGATGAAAGAGCGTACTCCGTCATTCTCGGAAAGCTGTTTGAATTCAGCAGCCGGCTCGCCTGTTTCCGAATAAAAAGCAACAGCGTCTCCAAGTTTCTTAACGGCGGAAATCTCATCCTCTACGGCTTCTTTTTCCTTTTCCTGAGCCTCAGTCAGTTCAGCTTTTTTGTCAGGCTTTCCGCCATGCGAATTCCAGATCTCATCTTCGTAATTCTCACTTTTAATATAGACGTTCAGTCCGTCAACGCTTCCGGCATTGATGAAGAATTTTTTTGACGTTTCCGCATCGAAATCAGTTTTTTCAACAGCCTCGCTTCTCTTAGCCCTTGCTTTCAAATCGCTCTCACCGGTTTCTTCTTTGTATTCCTCATCAGCGGAAGAAATACTTTCATCGTCATTTTCATCAACGGCAAAAATATTTCCGCCCATGCTCATAGCCGAAACGATAAGAAAACAAAGTAAAAATCGTTTAATTTTATTACTCATAATTTCACCGCCGTTCATCAGACTCTGAGCCTGTAAGAAATTTCAGTATAAACCGTTGAAACGAATATCCATACCTGCTGGATAAGCGACATGAACAAAACAAGCAAAAACAACATAATAAGCATTGCCGCAATAGTTAAAATTATCGCAAAAACGGTTTTTCCGAAAGAATACTGATGAACCGATTTGATCGCTGAAAACAGCAGAATAACAGTCCATCCCGTTCCTATTATTTCGATCGCCTGCATGAATATATACTCGTCCCTTATCAGAACATGGGAAAGAATAACGTTTATATAAATCTGAGCAACATACGGAATAAGAGCATAGGCGCTGTAGATACAGATATTTTTCGCCGTTCCCTCTCCGTTTAAAAGAGTACAGACCGCCCAGTTTCCGACTACCCAAGCCGCAAACAGAACTATACTCTGAATAATATAAGGGATAATATTGAATGTTTTGTCGTAATCAACATAAAACTGAAAACCGTAAAGCCTTGAATAAGCAATTCTCGCAAAGAAAAACAGAAGCACTATGAGAAAAGCGATTTTAAGCGAACCGGATTTCTTCCAGCGCATATCCTCGAATCCTTCAAAAGGATGAGTAACTGCGTGTTTTACCCATTCTCTCTGAGTAAGATCCATCATAAAGCTTATCCCTCCTCCTTTTTCTTGCGTTCCCGTTCTTCCTCGGCAAGCTTAGCTGCCAGAGCCGCTGCTTCGACAAGACGTTTTTTCTTCTTCTTTTTGTTCAGAAATATAATCACCGCAGCAAGAATTACCAGAACCGCAGCTATTTTTCCGAAATTGGCTTTAAGAAATTCCATGCGGTATCCCTCGAAAGCCTTATTATAAATTGCAGGAGCGTCAGCAAGCTTTGCATACTTCATCGCACCCTTATAATCGCCCTTGCGGAGAAGAGCAGACGCAACTCCGATATACGCTCTTCTGTAGTTTCCGTCTCTTTTAAGAACCTCATACCACGGTTCAAGAGCTTCTTCATAATATCCTGCATTATAAAGCGAAGCCGCTTCGTGAACTATCTCGCCAAACGACGTTTCCGTAAAGATCGTTACAGTAGCTTTTGCGGAATCAACAACATAAAGATTTCCGTCCATTGATTCAATAGCCGAAACAGTATCGAAACCTCCGAGCTGATTCGCCTTTGTTCCGACAATAAACATAAGATTACAGTCTTCGTCATACTGAAAAACACGTCCTGTCGTACGATCGAGGCAATTTATATTCTTATCATCGGCAATATCAATATCAACAATAGCCGAAGATAGAAGCTTATTCTGGGATGTATCATACATCGGAGTAATATCGCCGAAATAAAGTTCAAGATTCGCAAAATTATTATTTCCGGCAGCATTAAGCTTCTTAACGGTATCGGTTGTCTGCGTTGACGAGGAAGTGCAGGTAAAAATGAAATCTCCGTAAATATCAAAACTTGTGATACCTGTAGGGACGTTTCTTGCCTTATGCGCTTTCTTTTCCTCTGAAGCAAACAGGTTTTTAACATAGTTTCCGACTATTTCCGCCGTAGCTTCAACACGGTTTGCACCGTAAAAGCCTATGAATTCTCCGTCCGGAGAAAACATGGCGGCTCCGGTTGTAATATTATTCAGAACAACGTAAACGTTGCCTGCCTTATCCGCAACAACACGCTGCGGAAGAAAAGTTCTTTTCTGATCGTAAACATCAGAGGTCGGCTTTTTTATCTCCTGAATAACCTCTGCGTCATAATTGCACACAAGCACTCTTGAATTTTCGTTGTCGGCGATATACATATAGTCGTTTTCAGCCGAAATAAAAATTCCCATAGGATTTTTAAGAGTTGTTTCCGAGCCGTCTGGCATGGTGAACTTATCGTAGATCCGAAGCACCTTGTCCATTTCGGAATTAACGGTAATGATCCGGTCGTTTCCGGTATCGACAATATAAAAAATGTCGTTATGGTCACGGAAGATATCGCTCGGACTGTTCATCGAACCTATTCCGAGATCGTTGCCGGAAACGCTTCTGTCTGCGATATATCCTGCCTGCGACGGGATAGCCTCGCCCCAGCGGTCGTAGTTGTAGACATCATAGGGTTCATCGGCAAAAGCTGTAAGCGAAGCTGAAACTCCTGTAAGAAGCACACCCGATAAAACCAGCGGCAAAAGCTTTTTATTTCCTTTTTTCACTTATTTCACCCTTTCCGTACTTCTTAATCTTTTATGCCTGAATGAGCCATTGTTTCAATAACGTTCTTCTGAGCTATCATGAATACGATGATAGGCGGAACAAGCATGAATACTGCCGCCGCCATAGCGACTCCGGCTTTTGCAAGACCTGAGGCTGCCGCCTGCGTAACAACGGTGGGGAGCGTTTTATACTGCTCACGGAATACAACAGTTCCCGCCTGAATATTCCAGGCTGCCTGAAACGCAAAAATGATAAGAGTCATAAGCGCCGGTTTCTGATTGGGCATAACTATCTGCCAGCATATACGGAACAATCCTGCTCCGTCAACCTTCGCCGCCTCTATCATAGCGTCGGGAACCTGACTTATAGATTGTCTCATAAGAAAAAGACCCATAGGTGAAGCGATCGAAGGAAGAATAAGCGCCAGATACGAATCTATCATATTAAGCTTAGCCATAACCATGTATTGCATTATATAGATAACATTGCTCTGATAAAGAAGAGCGACAACGATAATGCTGTTGATTATTTTGCTTCCCGGAAAACGGCATTTTGCAAGAACGAAAGCCGCCATTGAAGCAAATATACACTGTGCGATAGTAACGGTGACCGTTACAAAAATGCTGTTGAAAACATATCTTGAAAACGGAACTCTGTTCTGATTAAGAGCGGCAAACATCTCGCTGAAATTATCAAGAGTAGGTCTTATCGCATAAAGCTTCGGAGGAAAAATGAAAAGCTCCTCAACAGGCTTTATCGACATTACAACAGTAAGATAAATAGGAAGCGCCATGAAAAGTCCGAGTATGGTGAGGAACGCAAAGATAGCGATAGTTCCGCCGACTTTTTTTCCGGCTTGTTTATTTGAAGCTTTAAGCTTCGCAGTATTGACCTGAGCCATCAAACCTCCTCCCTAATCCATATACTTGCTCAGCGCCTTGCTGATAAGTTTGTTGCAGAGATACATCGCCACGAACAATACCATACATATTGCCGAAGCGTAACCCATTTCGTATCGCACCCATCCGTAATCGTAAGCGTGAGTCATGATAGTATGCGCCTTGTAATCCGTGCTGGGGAATCCGACAAGATTCTGCGCCACAGTTCCGGCGGTAAACGAGCTTACTATCTGCATAACGGCAGCGAACATAAGCTGCGGTCCCATAGATGGGATAACGATATAGATAAGCTCCTGCCACCTTGTTCTGATACCCTCGATAGCTCCTGCTTCATACATTGATCGGTCGATATTCTGAAATCCCGCACGAAGAGCAAGGAAGCCTGCTCCGAGAGATATCCAGAGCTGAACCACGATAGTTGCTCCGAGAACATATTTAGCGTCGGTAAGCCACTGGATCGGAGCGTTGATAAGTCCGAGATTTATGAGAAACGAGTTGATATATCCGTTCATATCTCCGCTGAAAATAAGCTGCCATACTGTATAAATGTTAGCCATTGACGGAGCGTAGAAAATAAGAGTGAAAACAGTTTTCAGTTTCGGATGAAGCTCGTTGATAAGCCATGCAAGCAGAAAGCAGAGAATATAGCTTATCGGACCTGTGAACAAAACGAAAACTATAGTAACTCTTATTGATTTAATGAATATCTTATCCGAAAGGAAAAGCGTAGTATAATTAGAGAGACCGATATATTTAGGCGGCTGAGCCATATTGAAATCGGTGAATCCGATAGGAAGCGACATAACAACGGGAATGACCGTAAAAACGATAAAGAATATCATAAACGGCGCAAGCATTGCATAACAGGCTTTATTGCGCTTCATAGAACTCCATATCATGCGGCGTTCTTCTTTTTTGTTTTTTCTGCCGATATTTTCAGTATCTGTCTGAGCCAAGGCTTTATCCTCCTTCCGTTCATTCTTCATCTGCGCTTAATCCGAGATTCTCACGTTTTCTTGTGATCTCGTCGTTTATATCACGATTATACCAGACAAGGGTATCTCTTGGATTCTGGTTTTCATTTACAGTTTCTCTGAAAGCGTTCATAATATTTCTTGTGACTGCATAAGAAGCGGGAATTACAGGAATCTCCACAAGCTCCTCCTGCTGGTCACGAAGTCTTGCAAGTTCATCGTTAGACCATGAAAGCTGCTCAAGAGCCTCAAGGTTAGCGGTATCGAATCTTCCCATCGTGCCGAGAAGTCCTTCTATCTGAGTACCATACTGAACCTGAGTTTCGGTTTCCGTGAACCATTTTACAAATTTCCATGCGTTTTCTTTGTTTTTCACCTTTTTGAAGATGACTGCTCCCGAACCGGTTGAATTTGCAGCATGAGAAACAGTTCCGTCCTCCTGAAGAGTTCCGGGAACCTGACAGAAGTCCCAGAGTCCCTTGATTTCCGGAGAAGCCACTGAAAGCTGATTATAAAAAGTATAATTTGCGATAACAATAGGATATTCGCCCGTTCTGAAACGACTGAATGCGTCATAGGTCTGAACGAAGCTGTATTCGGTATAGAAATCCGTCCACTGCTCGAAAGCCTGAACTGCTTCGATCGAATCAAACGTCGAGGTCGTCTGAGCGTCGTTATAATAGTTCCTGCCTTTCTGAAGCAGAAGCATTGCAAAGGTATGTCCGGCTTCTGTTGCAGGCGAGATATTAGTCGGCGGAAGAATAAGCCCGACAGACATATAATTTCGCTGGAGCGCAGGAAGCATATCTATAAGGTCGTCCCACGTTTCCGGAGGTTCATTATAATTCAATTCGGTCAGAACATCGGTGCGGTAAAACATCATCGGGAAAGTCTGGCTTACAGGCAAACCGTAAGTTCCGCCGTTGTAAGTATAAGGAGTCATGGCGTTTTTCTGAAAACGTTCGGTGACCTCCTTATAGTCGCTGAACTGAGACATATCAACAAGCAGATCACGGGCGGCAAGGTTTACCGGAAATTCTCCGCCGAGGAACAGTGCAACATCAGGACCTTTTCCGGCAAGAGTAGCCTCAACAACGCCTCCGATAACGAGGTTGACAGAGATCGGGATATTATATTCCTGCATAAACTGGTTTTCCGCCATTTCCTTTACTACCTGAGCCTGATCACGTCCGAGCGAGACCCAGACATTGATAACATCTTCGCCTGTAACATCGGAAAGAGTCGTATAATCCTCGAAAAATGAGCCGATAAATGCGCTGAAACTAAATTTTGCCGATTTAAGGATGTTTTTCTTACAGCTTGTAAAGTCCTTGTAAGCAGAAGCAAATTCAATATAGTCGATTTCAAGCGGCTGGTCACGATAATCTCTCATCCACGAAGAAACGGATGTGATGTTATCCTTAATCTGAGAAAGATATGACGGTATCTTAAGCGGCTTCTCCACACATTTATCAAGAATTACCGTCATTGTTTCAAGTGCGGCTGCTTCTGAACCGGCTGAACCCGAAAGCTTTTCAATATCGTTCTGTATCTGTTGAAGCTCGCCTGAAATTCTTGAAAATTCACCGACAAGCTCCGGTATTTTTTCATGAACGTAATAATCGGTATATTTATCCGGGGAAGGACCTGTTATCATAAGAACCTTACGATAATATGTATTAAGATCGGCTACAACATTATCGAGCTTTCTGAGAGAATCGCCTATTTCTCCGGGAATAGCTTCAAGAGTTATAGTATGGTCAACGCTTGCGTCAAGATAAACGTAGATATAGTCTCCGTCAGCCTTAGGGCTTACGACGTCCCAGTCGTTATCATAATAGAATTTGACCTGATCCATTTCCTCGCAGATCACCTTATCATCAATATAAATACGTCTGTTTGAGTAAAATCCACGCATCTGATCTTGTCGTGACTTGATTCCAATTTTATACCAGCCGTCGTTGCCGATCTTCTCCTTAGGAATTATCCAGGTTACCGACTGCAAAGCCTTTTTCCAGTTCTCGCTTCCGAGAGTGTTGTACACAACCTTTCTCGGATCAGAGGGCGAAACAAGATAATTCGTATTATCATATGTAGGATAAAGCGTTGAATCCGATTTATAAACGGCATTTTCGCCTTCTATTCTGAACAATCTTGAAGGAGTTGTTTCCTTTGTTACTGAAGCATTTACCGAAGATACATAATCTGAATAAGATGAAAGCTCCTCCGGATTAGCAAACCGAAAGCTATCGACAGCGATCTGCGCTCTTTCGGAATAAAACGAAACCTCATGCTCACCTTCTTCAAGATAGAAAAAAAGCGGCTGACTGAAAAGACCTTCAACGTCTCCTACCCAACAATTCTGCCACATTTCTTTCTGTATCTGTGATGGACGAACCTGATTTCCTCTTGAATCCTTATAAATCTCCTGCTCATTCACCCAGACTCTGTTAAGAGTGATTCTTGAAGCCGTATCATACGGAGCTTTTCCGTCTATTTTCATCGACAATTCAACGGACGAACTGTTTGAAACAAGAGCGCAGTAATCAATATTAAGACAATAAATTCCGGATTCTTCTACATCAATATTATAAAAAACCTCACCGTCGCTGCCTGACCATATAAGAACGTCGTCTTTTTCAACTCCGTCCGCAGAGTAAGAACCGACATACATATCTCCGCTGAACGAAGTATAATCTATTCCTTTAACCTCTATCGACCTATCCGAACGATTAACGGAAGAATAAAGATCATAATAATCGCTGAAAGAAAGCATATCACTGTCGATAGGCTCGATAGTGTAATAATCTTCTTCCATAGAAGCAAGAGTTTCACTCGAAACAACATACTCATCGTTTTCATTATCCGCAGCCAAAACCGAGAACATCCCCCCGCATCCGCTTACCGTAACAATGCAGGACAAGATACCGGCAGAAAAACTGCGGCATATTTTTTTAACGTTCACTTATTATATCCACCTTTCCCGCAATAGCGTGAAATAATAGCTTGTTCACACATGATCGGCGCATAGACTACAGTATACTATACTAACAAGTTCTGAGTTAAGGCACAACAAAAAAACCGAAAATATTCCGGCAGCAGAGCATAGAAATATCATAAAAAATTATAATGCAGAATTTGAGAGGGATTTCTGCATTATACTAATAACATATAAACCGAACACAATACGAACCCGGGCTGCCTATGCCTCACGTTCTGATTTCACAGCTTTGCCAAACTGCATAAATCCTTCTAACTAAGTATATCAAATTTATTTGTTTTTGTCAATAACCGTATGTCGATATTAATAAATGTAATATATTTACTTTATCAAAATTCTCTAATAAAGCTCCTGTTCAAGATAGCGGAAAGTGTTTGTATCAAAAAAATCGGTTATGGAAATATTCAAACCGTCGCAAAGTTTTTTAATAGTCACTATACCTATATTTTTCGCTCTGCGATTCACTATATCATTCACTGTAGACTGCGTTACTCCCGAAATGGTTGAAAGCTTATTTACCGTTATCCCATTTTCTTTGCAAAGTTCAAGAATCCTTTCTGAAACCGCTTCTGAAATATTCATAAAAATGCCCTCTTTTCTTTATAAAAACTCATAATTAATAATAGCATTTTTTGTACAAAATAATTGTCGGTAAACCGTTGACTTCTGATCTCATTTGTGGTATTATATGATATATAGAATAATCTTTATCGTCTGCATTTCCATTGACAAGATTATGGTAATGTGATATGATTATACTTAATTATTGAAAAGGAGGCTGTTCAATGGAAAAAGTTCTTGAAGTAAAAGGTCTTTCCAAACAGTATACAAAGGTTCTTGCTGCCGATAACATACAATTTGATATCGGAAAAGGCGAGATTTTCGCTCTAATCGGTCCTAACGGCGCAGGCAAGACAACTACGATACGCATGATCTCAACTCTGCTTATACCAACAGCGGGCGACGCTATCGTAGGGGAACACAGTGTTGTTAAAGAGCCTGATAAGGTTCGTGAGTGTATAACGTATCTTCCGGATGAAGCAGGAGCATATAAAAATATGACCGGAATAAAATATCTCCGCTTTATGGCAGGACTTTTTTACTCCGATATCGATTCAGTCAATAAATGTGTGGAAAGAGCAAAAGAAATATGCGGTCTCGGAGATCGTCTTAACGAAAAAATCGGAAGCTACAGCCGTGGAATGATCCGTAAGCTTCTTCTTGCAAGAGCTGTTATGACCAAGCCAAAGCTGGCTATTCTTGATGAACCGACAAGCGGTCTTGATGTTCTTAACGCTATTGAAATAAGAAAGACGATCAAAAAGCTTGCAAAAGAAGAGGGAATGTCGTTCCTGCTCTCGTCTCATAATATGCTTGAAATAGAGTTCGTTTCCGACCGTGTAGGTATAATCGCCAAAGGTCATCTTATGGTAACAGGAGCTATTGACGAGCTTAAGCAGCGTTATAATGCAGCTAATCTTGAAGAAGTTTTTGAAAGGGTGGTGCTCGAAAATGAAGTTCATTAACCTTTTGAAAAAAGAGCTTTCCGAGCTTATCAATCTGCAAATGATACTTGGTCTTGTTGTCAGCCTGGCAATATTCATGGTTCTCGGAACAGTAATGAAAACGTCTATCAATGAAGCCGTTGATGAAAACACTAACGTTACAATAAATATCAGCGACCGTGACAAAACCGATTTCACAAACGGTATTATTGAATCTCTGAACGCCTTAAATCATGATCCGGATGCAAACGCAAATGTAAAGGTAAACATTTTTGAAACCGAAGGCGACGATTATGCCGATATACTGAGCAGCAACGATATCTCAAATCTTATCGTCATTCCAAAAGGATTTACTGATTCTATCAATAAAACTGAACAGCCGGAGATAATCAGCATTTCCAGAATGACTTCCACAGCTACTATGTCCAATATCAGCTCGGGAAACAGCAGCGGAATAAAGCTTATTGAAAACTGTATTTCAAATACTATAGCTTCCGATACCGGTATGAACGAAAAACAATACGCTCTTATGGAATCTCCTGTTTCCGTAGTAAATAATACCGTTGTTGACGATAATTCCGCTCCTGTTTCATCAGACAGCATTATGAATAAAGTCATGATGCAGAATATGGTTCTTCCGCTCATAGTTTTTGTTCTTATCATGCTTACATCGCAGATGCTCATGGGAGCTATCGCAAATGAAAAAATAGATAAAACCCTTGAAACACTGCTTTCAGCTCCTGTATCAAGACTTTCAGTTATCGGCTCAAAAATGCTTGCCGCCGCCATTATAGCGCTCATTAATGCGGTCGTATACATGGTTGGATTCTCCACTTTTGTCGGCGGAGCAACCAACACCCTTTCAGATGCTGCCGATTCGGTTATCGGACAAAATATGTCTATTGACACAGCTCTCAATCAACTCGGACTTTCCCTCAATGCAGGAGATTACGTCCTTGTCGGATTACAGCTCTTCTTCACTATCATGATCTGTCTTTCCGTTTCGCTTATTCTCGGAGCGCTTATCAATGATTCCAAGAATACTCAGAATATGATAATGCCGATAATGCTGTGCGCAATGATACCGTTTATGATCTCGGTGTTCACTGATGTAAATACGCTTCCAATGGCAATCCGAATCCTTGTATATGCTATTCCGTTTACACACACCTTCTCAGCAATTCCGAATCTGATGTTCGGCAACACCACCATCTTCTACATCGGACTTATTTATCAGATAATTATATTCCTCATCTGTATTTTCTTTGCATTAAGATTGTTCATGTCGGATAAGATTTTCACTATCTCGCTTAATTTCGGGCAGAAATCGAAATATAAAAAGAGAAAGCAAAATTCTGAAATTGAAGAATAAAAAATAACAGCAGTCTCTGTATTTTCCGCAGAGACTGCTGTTTTATTTATAAAAAACGTTTTTTATTGTGCTTTAAGCAGAAGTACATCTCTGCTTTTAAGATAATTATCACATAATAAACTGATAAGCGCACCGTTGGTTATTCCATCTTTACGCTGTCCGTTTGTAATGTGTTCTATAAGGCCGCTGCCTGCATGCTCAACCAGATAACGTATGGTTCGCTCAACGCATGAAGCGTTTGTGCCAAGTCGGTTTCCGATCTCGCCGTACACGTCCAACATAAGAGAATGGAGTCTTGCCGGTTCGGCAACACACAGTTCAAGAGCTATGCAAAGATAAAAGAATCCGGCTTTTTTACAGTCGTTAAATCCGCTTTCAACAAGAAATCCTGCCATTCCGGGCATTATTTCCTTATGATCTGCACAAACAAGCTGAACTGCGATATAATCAACGATCTTTGATACCGTCATAGGCATTATAAGACATCTGTCCACACCGACAGAAAGAAGTTTTGATTGTTCTGCCGGATTATCCGTATACATTATTGTTATTATCTGCATATCCGGATGATCGGAAGAAAGTCTTTTTATAAGTCTGTAATAACGCTCCATCTCTCCGATAGGATTAATAACCACAGCGTCATATTTAAAGCTGTTAAAACGATTTTTTATTTTTGCAATATTATTTTCGATAACAAAAGATTCAATTTTGCGGCTTTTAAGTTTTTCGGAAATAGCTTTTCCGATTGCTATGGAATCCTCGCATATAAGCACATTTTTTTTCATTTATTCTGCACCTCTGTCCTTTCACATTTATACTGCCCGCCGACGATCTTATCGTACTAAACAGTGTTCATCAAGGATATTATATCATATTTTTTTTATTTTGTCACTATGAAAATACAAATTTATTGCAATTTCTATAAATTTCTGATATAATAATATCATGAAATATAAGAATCTGCATCCATAGGTTCTAAAAGGAGGCTGAAAGGCAGATCTGCCTTGAAATATATGACAGAAAATGAAAAATATATGTGCTTTGCCGATTTTGAATTCACCTGCGGAAATGCATCCAGCCATGTAAACAGTGAAATGCTTTCGGTTGGATTGGTGATTTGCAGCGGCAGCTATGATATAATTGAAAAATTCTATCAGACCTCAAAACCAAATCGTTTTCCTAAACTTACAAAGCAGTGCCGTGAACTTACTCACCTTACTCAAAGCGAAATAGACTCCTCGGCTGACAGCGACGCTGTTCTTAAAACAGCAGCCGATCTTATAAACCGTTATTCAATAACAGAACTTTTCGTTTGGGGGAATTTTGATAAACCCGGTCTTTGCTCTGATATAAAACAGCATAAACGCTTTAAAAAACCTTACCGCAATATAAGTAAGATATGCTCTGCCGTAACTGATATTCAGAATGATATAACCAAAAAAATGGAACTTCCTCAAGCGGTTAATATAAAGGAACTCGCTTCTGCTTTTAATTACGTTCCTACAGACGGAAGCTTTCATAATGCGTTCAACGACGCTATGGCTCTTTACACCATACATAAAACCGTTTACACAGAGAACTACCAGAATTTTCCGGAATTTATAAAGCTGAAACAGGAACGTATTGATAGAATGATTCAGGCCAAATTAAATCAGGAAAAAAGACGCATCGAATTTGCTCTTTCTGCTCCGTTATCCGAAGAGGAACGTAAATTTTATGAGGAATCATGCAAAAACGGCAATGAATGCTCAAAAAAAGAATTCATCTATACACGGTGCAAGATACTCAGCGCATACAGACAATATCCCAATGAAGAAAATTTTGCGCTGATCGTTTTTGCTGATCCAAAAAGAATAAAAGTTTTACCCAGTTCAAAATACACTCCTGCTAAAAGCAGATTTGCTGCAAAATCATATCTTTTCAATAAATCGGAAACGGGAAGCGTAGTTCTGAAAAATTGCAATGATACTGAATTGTAATGATATTATCTCATGAACGTTGTTCATTTTATCAATTTACTTTTCTTTATAAGTATGATATAATTTTGAATACAGAAGTGCGGAAAGCATTCTGAAATTTTATAGGGAGATAGTATTATGAAAAAACTTATCAGTTTATCACTTGCGGCTCTTTGTCTTATCGGATGCGCAGCAGGCTGCGGCAAAAAAGACGATGAAAGCGAATCCAAGAAAAAGGAAAACCAGTTCATAGGCAAGTGGGAATGCTCCGAAATATCTTTCGGCGGAACAACTATGACAGATTTTATGGGAATTCCGGTTGCTGCAATGGCACAGGTTGAAATTAAAGACGGCGGCAAAATGACACTGACTTCTCAGCTGGAAGCAGATGGCGAAACAACAGAAGGCACATGGAAAGAAATCGATGAGGATACCATTGAGGCAACTCCTGTTGAAGGTGAAGATGAAACAATCACGCTTGACTACAAGGACGGCAAGCTTATTGCAACAAGTCCGGAAGAAGATGCGGAAGATTCACTCGGATTCGGAGATATGTCCATTACTTTTATCAAAGTAGATAAATTCACAGAATTCAGCGAGGAAGATCTGAAGGGAAATCTTGATTTCGGCGATCTGGATTTTGATGATGAAGACTTAGATCCCGAAGACGGCTGGGTAAAGTGGGACGATCTGGAAGATGCAGAATAAAAATAAATAATTAAAAAAGCTGCTGTACAAAAGTACAGCAGCATTTTTTATTCGCTTGTATCTTCAATATAAGGATCTATTGTATTTATAAACAGCTCCGGATCGTAGCATATTCCCATATAGCGCACTTCAAAATGGCAGTGATCGCCGCTTGAATTTCCCGTAGTTCCAACAGCTCCGATAAGCTGACCTCGTGTAACGGTCTGACCCTCCACTGCAAAAACTGTACTCATATGACCGTAAACCGTCTGATAACCATTAAGATGATCTATCTGTACGAAATAACCGTAGCCTCCGGGATTCCATCCGGCAGATATAACGACTCCGTCTGCGGCAGCGTAAATATCTGTTCCTCCGGGAGCAGCAATATCGAGTCCCTTATGATTTCGGTCGCTGATAAACGTATCGCTTATCCATCCGCCGTCAACAGGCCAGCCGAATTCTCCGGAACCGTAAAGCTCTCTTACGCCTTCATCAGGGTGCGCAGAATATGTTCCGATTCCGATCTGTTCGACAACAGGCTCTTTTGTTATTTCCGAGCTTACCGTTTTTCTCGCATATTCAATTCCGTCAACATACGTTATCTCTATATTGCTGACTCTTTCTCCCTTTTCGCCCTTGACGAGAATAGACCTCATACCAACATTGAGCGAACTTGTTTCAACTTCAACTGTTTCATAATCAAGAAGTGAAAGCGTTTCCAATTCTCTTACGTACTGAATAGGAAGATAGCTCTCAGTTTCAATGACATTTATCATATTTCCGCCGTTTATGCCGTTTTCAGCATTGGGATTAAGCCTATTGAAATCCTCTATGCTCATATTATATTTCTGGCAGACGCTTACTATACTGTCGCCTGATTTAGCAATATAAACTCCCTTTTTTTCGGTTGAAGAGGTAAGCATATCTATCGTTTCCTGCTGTTCTTTAACACTGCTGGCAAGATAGATTCCCTTTGTATATTCTATCTTATTTTTATACGAAACGTCACGCACTATGCCGTCAACATGATAATTTACAAGTCTTTCGTCAAGAGCGTCCTGAATGGCGTCTTTATCCCTAACAGCGCCTATGAATTTTCCGTCGATATAGATTCCAAAAGCTTCCGTAAGCTCTTCATCAGAAGCCTCGAGCATTTCGTTCGCAAGCTGATCTGCACTTAAAATGCGGTCTCCGTCGGATATTATTTTAAGGGAAAAATTTGCGGAAAGATCTACTGTTTTATCGTTTTCGGAATAAAGGATTCTCTGCTGAACCTCACGTTCAGCCTGCTCAAAATCTGCCTCCGCACTGATTATTCCGATCTCTTTGCCGTTATATTCAACGGCTATTCCATATTCAATGCCCGAGCCGAACCTTATAACTCCGATAAGAAAAGCGGCAGAAACGATTGGAAGCATATAGTTAAAAGCGGTATAACAGATCCCGTCCTCACCAAACAAAAACGAACCGGCAAATCTTACTATCGACTTAAAATAAGCAGCTTTGCTCTTCTTTTTAGACTTCCTGACAGCCGCAAGAAGCTCTTTATTGCGTTTTGTACGAAAACGGATAGATTCTGTAAGACCTCTGAAAAACCAACGGACTCCCTTTAAAATAAGCGTCAACAGTCCTGCTATCTCAAGAGCAATGAACTTTACTCCCATAATAACTGCAAGAAGAACTACGGCAATTATTTTAACCGTATTAACTCCGAGCCGGACAAAAATTTTCTCAAAACTGCAGATGAGCTTTTCAGACATATTCACATTTTCTGAAACGTCAATATCCTCCGGACGTTTCTGCTCCATGAAAACAACTCCTTTCAGTTACAAAGCGGTTACAATGTAATATTATAGCAACATCTGCTCAAAATACAACGAAAATAATATCATTTTTTCTGAATAAACCGCTATTTTGTATACTTGCACAAATTCAAGGAGTTTTTATTTGTCAAAATGGTAAGAATAATCAAGCATATCAACAGCATAATTCTCCAGCCTTTTCAAAAGAGGCAGAACATCTTTTTTAGCCGATTCAAGATCGTGTTCGAGGTAATTTCCGCACTCTATCTCGGTACATCCGGGGATTTCATCATTGTAACCGGCAATAAAAGCGTAAGCTTCTTTTACGAGAGCAATAGCGTCCTCGTGAGCGATGCCTCTTGTGAGAAGATAAAATCCCGTTCTGCATCCCATAGGTCCTACATAGACGATATTGCTGCCAAAGCGTGAATTTCTTGCAAAGGTTGCAAAAAGATGCTCGATAGTATGAAGCGACGGATTCGAGATATAAACTCCGCCGTTTGGCTTTACCATGCGTACATCGTATGTAACAATATCGCCGTCTATCCTTGAAATATACATACCAATTCCGAATTTTGTATGGTCTACCTGAAAGCTTGCTATTTTTTCCATAATATTTTCCTCCTGTACTTATATAAGAATCTTTTATTTGAATATTTTTTCTATATCCTCCGGAATTTCCGATCTTACTGTAATCTGCTCTCCCGAAACAGGATCTTTAAACGAAATTTCTCCGCAATGAAGCGCCTGACGTGATATATCAGTCCTGTATCCGCCGTACATATCATCTCCGGCAAGAGGATGTCCGATATGCGAGAAGTGAACCCTTATCTGATGAGTTCTGCCTGTTTCGAGATTTATTTCAGCAAGCGAATACTGCGGGTTCATTTTAACTCTTTTGTAATGCGTAACAGCTTCCTGTCCATCCTCACGAACGCATCGCAGGATTATCGATTCACGTTCTCTCGCTATCGGAGCATTAATCGTTCCGGATTCGTCAATATTTCCGTGTACTGCCGCATAGTATACCTTTTTGCAGCATCCCTGAAGAAGCTTCGCCGCAAAAGGATCTTTAGCGACAACGCACAGTCCGGATGTATCTTTATCCAGCCTGTTTACAGGACGGAAAGTCAGCTCCGGATAAAGATAGGCAAAATAATTACCCAAAGTATCGCCCTGATGCTTTATCGACGGATGAACGGGCATTCCTCCGGTCTTATCAAATATTATCAGGCTTTCATTTTCAAATGCTACAGGAACGTTCAGTAAACCGTTCGGTTCAAGAAAGCTCTCGTCGGCAAGACGGAGAATTATCTCATCACCGTTGTAAACCGTGTCTATACTGCGGACAGTCTGCCCATTACGCATTATTCCTCCCTCTCGACGTTTCAGCTTTGTAAGCAGACGCTTTGAAACGCCTTTTTGGTCGATAAGGAAGGTCTGAAGAGTTATCGACTTCACCGATTCCACGATCAGCTTTATTTCTTTCAAAATACTCATCCTCTTTAATGTAAATAGAAATTCCGAGCGCATAAGCCGTCATAAGCCTTGTAATGGCATAGGGAATTCCGATAACGGTAATCATAACCGGAATATAAAACAGTACCGGCTTCATAAGCTCCTTTTTTCGTCCACGCATGAATCGGAGCGAATATATAATGATTTTAAACGCACTCATTTTCGGGAAATGTGCCGCAAGAAAAAATCCTGACGCAAGACTAAGTCTTACCGATATCCAGAAAACTGCTGAAATAACAGTGAGCATACAGGCATGACAGGTCAGAAAGATTCCGCTGACATTATGGCTTCTGATAAACAGCGAATAAGCGTTTATTCCAAAAAAGGCCGCCGGAATAAGCGCCAGAAACCCGATAAGTTTAGACCAGAGCATTATCGCAAGGCTTTTACGGAAATTTCTTCTGCTCATAAGAATTCTTGAAAACGGAGTTGACCTTTTCCGATTCTCGTCGCACAGTTCCATAAGTCGATACGCTGCTCCATATAAAAGAAGAGCAGTTACCGTCGTTCTCAGAACGAATGCAACAAAAGTTACAGCAAGCTGTATCTTGCTTTCTCCGCTGAAAAGAGCTATAGGCGGCATTTCTCCGAAATATAGCAAAAGACTGAAAACTGCGGCTTCTGCAAAACGAAAGAAAAGTTCTGCGGCAAGCGGAAGCAGACAGATCATCATGGTCGGCGCTTTTTTATTTTTCAGTAATTTTTTTGAAAAGGCTGTAAGCTCTCTGATTTTCATAATACTTTCCTCCAGAATGGATTTATGGTATTATGTGTAAAATCATAGAAAATATGCAAATTCACATATAGTCATTATACGCATAATCGTCCGTTGGATCGGGAATTTTGTCATACGGACAATATCCCAGAATCTCAAATGCCTGAGAATTCAGCCACATTTGAGCTGTAACTATTATATCAAATCCCTCGCCGAACTCCGCATTAAGCTGTTTCGGATCATATTTCGGTATCCCGAAACCGCTGAGCATATTTGAAATTACTCCTCCGTGCGTTATAAGAGCGCAATGTGTCAGACCGTCGTTCATCATGTCCATAATTATTTCGTGCAAAGTCTTGAAAGTTCTCGCAGAAAGCTCCTCAAGACTTTCTCCCTCCGGCGGACGTGAGTCTTTTCCGCCTCTGAGCCACGCTTTATAGTCATCACGGTCAACGAGTTCGTCAACGCTTTTATTCTCGAAAACGCCCAGATCAAGCTCTCTTAAATCGTCAACAGTACACATTTGCGTAAACGGGAAAAGAATCTCCGCCGTTTCCGTGCATCTTCTCAATGGTGAAGAATATACTCTATGGACAGACGGATAATCGAACTCATCCATTTTGGATGCAAGTTCTCCCGCTCCTTTCTGAGAAAGCGGAAGATCGGTTTTTCCGATATAAATGCCTTTTTCGTTAGCCTCCGTCAGTCCATGACGGATAATGCTTATACGGTAACCTTTCATATTAACATTCCTTTCATATTTAATACCTCTTAGACGGCAAACATCTTAAGGCAACCTCTAAAAACCTCTTTTTACAAAAATCAGCTATGCAAGGCATATGCTGCGTCAAGTACCCTCAAAGGACAACAGCCCGATTTAGGTCACTTTCCTTGCCTCTGTTGCACCTATCTGATTTTTTCTTAATCAAAGGAGTGTTTAGAGGTTTCCTTAATATTCAGTCTTACTATACTCTTTGGCTGAATCCGGCTTATTTCTGTAAGACGATATGCACAAAAAAATGCGTTAATTTTCTATTCATTGACAAATCTCACAAAAAAACGTCGAAAAATTAATAATTCTTCAATGCGCAGACATATTTACTTATTATACATTTTGTATTATAATAATACTGCTGATATTTTTTTATTTTTGGGAGGATACTTTTTATGAATTCCGATTTTGCAAGAATCATTACATTACAAAGAAAAGAACGCCATATTAGCCAGAAGCAGGCTGCAACCGATCTTGGCATCTCTCAGGCGCTGCTTTCACATTATGAAAAGGGAATCCGTGAATGCGGATTGAATTTCCTTGTAAAAATTGCAGATTATTATAATGTATCGTGCGATTATCTTCTTGGAAGAACTCCTGAACCGGAGGGAAAAATAATCTCTATCGAGGATATTCCTGATGACGACGGAAATAATACCCTTAAAATGCCGTCACCGGAGATAATCAATTTCAACCGAAGAATTATAAATAATTCAATCAGTCTGCTTTTCAGTCTCGCCCAAAAAGCAGGCAGCATAACTCTTATTAAAGAAGTTGCGTCTTATCTTATGCTTTCGGTTTATAAGCTTTTCAGAATCATCTACAACGCAAATCCGAATAATGACCAGAAGCTTTTCAAGATACCTAAAGTTATAGCTAACGACAGTGCAAACGCTATCGTTTCAATGAGCGAAGCTAATATCAAAGCTGCTTCAAGCGGCATTGCCCTTGACGGAAACGACTGCGTCGATAATTTCGATACGCTTTATGTAACAACGGCTACTCTTCAAAAGGATTATGCTCAGTATTCATCGTCGCTTCTTAACCTTATCAAGAGGAGCGAAGAAAGCATTTCCACAACCAGAGATAAACACCGTCCTGATGGGAAATAAGAAACTGTATCTATTATAACATTTTTCCATTAAAAATAAAAGGGTTTTTGCAAACTTTTTTCAGAAAATAGCACAAATCAGTAATATTTACTTTGTGCATATCATCAAAAAACGCACAGGACTCTTGACATAACAATATAATAATGATATATTTATATATATAAACCGTTGAAGAAGAGTAAGTAGCTTCTGAAATTGTATACCAGAGAGTCTGCGTTTGGTGCGAGCAGATATACAGTTCAGTTGTGAATGGACTTCCGAGGGCGAACTGAAATATCTTAACCGATTCATTAGGTAAGCCGCAGCAGGTCTGCGTTATCAAAACCGGCGTTTGAAAAAGAGCGTGCAGAGTGGACGTATTTGTGCGTCAAGCAGGGTGGCACCGCAGAAAGATGATTATTCAGCTTCTGTCCCGGCATTTCATTATTATGCCGGAACGGAGGCTTTTCGTTTTTCCGGCAAGTAAAAGGAGTAATTATTATGTCAAACGAAAAAATTCCATACAAAATTTATCTTGAAGAAAACGAAATGCCAAAGGAATGGTATAATGTTCGTGCCGATATGCAGAAAAAACCTGCGCCGCTTCTTAATCCGGCTACAGGAAAGCCCGTAACAGCCGAAGAGCTTGGTCACGTTTTCTGCGATGAGCTTGTTGCTCAGGAACTTAACGAAACTGACCGTTATATCGCTATTCCGGAGGAAATTCAGAATTTCTATAAAATGTATCGTCCCTCACCCCTCGTAAGAGCTTACTGCCTTGAGAAAAAACTCGGAACTCCGGCTAAAATCTATTACAAGTTCGAGGGAAATAATACAAGCGGAAGCCATAAGCTTAATTCTGCGATCGCTCAGGCTTATTACGCTAAGCAGCAGGGACTTAAAGGCGTTACTACCGAAACAGGCGCAGGACAGTGGGGTACGGCTCTTTCTATGGCTTGCTCATATTTTGACCTCGACTGCAATGTTTATATGGTTAAATGCTCCTACGAGCAGAAGCCTTTCCGCCGTGAGGTTATGAGAACTTATGGCGCAAGCGTAACTCCGTCTCCTTCCAACACAACTGAGGTTGGAAGAAAGATCCTCGCTGAATTCCCTGACACAAATGGAAGCCTTGGCTGCGCTATTTCAGAAGCCGTTGAAGCCGCAACCTCTCGTGAGGGCTACCGCTACGTTCTCGGAAGCGTTCTTGCTCAGGTTCTTCTTCATCAGTCCATAATCGGTATGGAATCGAAAATTGCTATGGACAAATACGAAATCAAACCTGATATCATCATAGGCTGCGCCGGCGGCGGTTCCAACCTCGGAGGACTTATTTCTCCGTTTATGGGAGAAAAGCTTCGTGGCGAAGCTGATTACCACTTTATCGCTGTAGAGCCGGCTTCTTGTCCGAGCTTCACAAGAGGAGTTTACGCTTATGACTTCTGCGATACGGGTAAGGTTTGCCCTCTTCAGAAAATGTACACTCTCGGAAGCGGATTTATGCCGTCAGCAAGTCATGCAGGCGGACTCAGATACCACGGAATGAGCTCGATTCTGTCAGAAATTTACGATCAGGGCTTAATGGAAGCGGTTGCAGTTGAACAAACTTCCGTTTTTACAGCAGCTCAACAGTTCGCACGAGTTGAAGGTATTCTCCCCGCTCCTGAAAGCAGCCACGCTATCAAGGTCGCTATCGACGAGGCTCTTAAATGCAAGGAAACTGGCGAGGAAAAAACCATTCTCTTCGGTCTTACAGGAACCGGATACTTTGATATGTACGCTTATGGCGCTTTCAATGACGGCAAAATGGGTGACTATATCCCAACTGATGAAGAAATTAAAAAATCTACAGATAAACTTCCTAAAATCGGTTAATTAAAATGAAAGCTGTTGCAAATGCAACAGCTTATTTTTATAATAATATAATAGCTTCTATGATAATTCCGAAAACAATAAATGTTACACCAAAAGCAAAAGCAATAATGGCTTCAAATGGAAAATTTCGTTCTTCATCTGCAAAATAAAAGCTTTTTGGCATACGAGGATCAACATTGATCAAAACCGTTGCACCTTCTCCATGACGAAGATTTATAAATTTTATAGTTTTATTTTATAATGTTCAGCAATTATTTCCGTGAAACCGTTACTGTACTTTACTACAGGACGGCAATACTTAGTAAAAACTCCATAATGGTACATAAACTTTTCCTGAAGATTTATTATTGTTCCATAATACGTTTCAGAATTACTAATACGACTTTTATGGATATAACATATGATTATTCCGGCAATAATTACAACAAATCCGACAACTATAAACATTTTTCATACCCCTTTTTTTAAATAAATATGTTTATTTTAACCGTTCCTTCATAACACAGAGTATACCTATAATCAACAATAAAACACACGAAATAACATCCCAGATATCAATAATAGGTTCAAGGAGAACTTTTGAAACGACTATATTTATAAGTAAGCAGAACAGACTTCCTAAAACAAAAGATATCCCTAAAGCAAGTAACTTTCTGTTCTTAAAAAACTTAAATAATCCGTAGATAATCCATAAAAAGCAAATTGAAATAATTGATCCCCTTATTCCTATTGGCAGAATATATTTGCCCGTTTTAACAAGTCTGTCTCTTACATAAAGAAAAGGAATTATAAATAAACTCAAAGAAATCAGCGCAACTATTACTCCGTTCTTTGGAAGTCTGATTAATGGAAATATTACTATCCATGCGAAAACCATTGAACTTATTGGATAAAGCGACCAGCTTAGCTGCTGCGATATTGAATAATCACATATTACACAAACAATAAACGCAACAAATAAACTCACAGAGAATAAACCAGCGCCAATACTACGAAATTTATTATTTTTCTGATTTACAATGTTCTCAGTATAAGTAATTGCATTATTTAAATTTTCTTCGACTCCTTCGTCCACAGAAATTTTTTTCTCACCATTAAGCAGTTCGCTTACTGTTATCTCAAGAATATCTGCCAAAGGCGTAAGTAAGGAAATATCAGGACCGCTTAATCCTCTCTCCCATTTTGAAACAGCCTTATCTGTAATATTAAGATGCTCAGCCAAATCTTTCTGAGTCATTTTCTTCAATATTCTTAATTCAGCTATAAATTTTCCCATTTTTTCTAAATTCATAACTATATCCTCACAATCTATAATAATATTATGAATTTATTATACAGTATATCAGCTTATAATGTCAATCGACTGTTAGTAGAATGTGGATAATACGTGATTTCTCGACTATCAGTTTTCTAAATCTCATTAAAAACGCATCATTTTTCTTCTAATTTGGAGTAATTCCACTCCGGATAAAGCATATGCTCATCATCTGGTGTTCCTGCATATATACGATAATTATTTCTATGTGGGAGTATTCCTATGAAAAGAGAGTCACTGTTAGAAAGCTTCCATTTGAAATCGCTTCCAAGATCACGGCTAAGCTGTTTGAAGAAATCCTCATCCTTTTCATACATAAGACCAAGTTCATAAATATGCCATACACCGTTGTCACCCAAATCATAGACAGAGGCGGACTTAGAAATTTTATCCATTTCTCTATGTAACGTTTCAATGATTCTATAGTCATCTTGGTGTGTTTTTTCTGATTTTGTATTATGATTTCTGTATATCGCCCACCCCACTATAGCAAGGCAGAAAACTACGACTACGCTTATCAATCTCTTTATATTCATACTAACACACCATCCCGAAATTATAAATAAAAAAGCGATCAATGAAATTCACTGATCGCTTTTGGCTCCCCCTGCCCGGCTCGAACGGGCGACAACTCGGTTAACAGCCGAGTGCTCTACCGACTGAGCTAAGGAGGAATATAAATATCGGCGTCTTTCTACTTTCCCAGGCCGTCGCCAGCCAAGTATCATCAACGTAAACGAGCTTAACTTCCGTGTTCGGAAAGGGAACGGGTGTGACCTCGTTGCCATAAACACCGATTTATTTATAATGGTGACCCGTACCAGAATCGAACTGGTGTTACCGGCGTGAGAGGCCGGTGTCTTAACCGCTTGACCAACGGGCCATCTGGTGCACCATCGGGGACTCGAACCCAGGACCCACTGATTAAGAGTCAGTTGCTCTACCGACTGAGCTAATGGTGCATTTCTTTACTGCTTAACTATTATATCACATTTAAAAGAATTTGTCAAGCGATTTTCGAAATCTTTTCAAAAACTTTTTTACTGAAAAAGCAGAAGGAAACGAAATGGAAGAGAACAAACAAGAAGGAAAAGGAAAAG
>JAMPIL010000059.1 GCA_023662725.1 Ruminococcus flavefaciens | reverse complement strand
AAGACATAACCGGTTTGCTATGGCTTTACCGACTAAATTTATTGTAACAGGAGATCAAAATTATGAACTATATTAAATTATCCGGGGGAAATACAAAAAGCGATACAGAGTTAATTAAGAAAAATATTGATGAAAATAACAATGTTGTTTTCGTTTATTCGGGAGACGGTACGCTTTACGATTACATTACAGCTCTCCATAATAAAGGACGGGGACTTGACAACATTTATTTATATAGGTTTAAGGTTTGCTATGAGAAAACAGACTTAAAAATATCTTATTCAGCGGGTAATGAGGGCGGTGTAGAAATCACATCAATGAGCAATCTGATAGATGTGCTTGACGGAAATACCAAATGCCGTATAGTTGTGGAAACGGACGATCGTGTTCAGCTTGCGTTTATTGTACAGCAGTTGATTTTTATTGAGTATCCTCTTGAAAAAGTAGATATTTTGCTTAGAAAAGAAGAACGCGACGCAGACAAGACAAAACGTCTTATGGAAAATATAGATGAACTTATGATCGGATGCAATAAAGCAATTGTTCGTTTGACAGAGCTTTATCATCAGGTGGAATCGGAAGACGATGAAGGCAATCCTACAAAAACAGACAGGCTTAAGGATTTAAAAGACGCTTTGGATTCTTGTAATGCAATTAAGCTGCAAATAGATAAAGCTGTTAATGTAAAGCTCAAAATTGCTGTAGCTGCGTCAAAAAAAGCAGGGAAGAGCGTTATTGTAAACTGTTTTCTTGGAGAACAAATCGCTCCTACAAGTACTGAGCTTGCAACGCCGAATAACTGCATATATAGGAAAAGTGCCGACCATATGTATCATTTACAGCTTGAAGGCGGATCAAGACGGGATTTTGAAAAACGTGAGGATATTTTTGACGTTATTGACGATTATTTTAGGGAAGCTCAGAATGACAAAGAAAAAAATTATGCTCTGCCCGATATGGATATTGATTATGTAACGGATGAAAATAACTTTTCGTCCTATACGATTTTCGATACAGCCGGTCCCGACGCAGCGGGTACCGCTCATTCCGAGGCGGCTGAAAAAGCTATGCAGAAATGCGATGTTGCCATATTTGCGATCGACTATTCAAAATACTTGACAACTTCGGAAGAAGATTATCTGCGCAATGTCAAGTCTGCATTTACTTCGCAAAATAAATTTCACTCTCTTATTTTCGCATTAAATAAGATCGATTTAAGATATACCGATGCAAAAAGTCCAAAATCATTTATAATGTCGGTAGATTTCTTGAAAACGCGTCTTGGCAATATTGATGGGGCATACAAGGATTGTATTATTTTTCCGACAAGCTCTTTAGAATATTTCAGCGCAATTGAAGCGGAAAAAGCAGGAATTGACGAGCTGAATGCAGAGAATAAGCTCTCAGTTGACGAAATGAAAAAAGTAAAGTATGAGCATAAGAATGTTCCCGCCCTCGATTGGCTTCATAAACATGCGGAATCTCTTCAATATTATCATGATCTTGATACTGTTTCCTATGATGTGTTCAAAAAGGACAGCGGTATGTCCGCGCTTATGAGCTATGTGTCTTATGTTGCTCATAGCAGGGCAAAAGACGAAATTTTAAATAATATTACTTTCACAATTTCATCTCAAAAAGCGAAAATACAGAGCGTACTTGATTGTATAACAAACATTGAAACGCTTATTAACGCTGATGACGAAAAAATTGCCGAAATATCGGGTATTATTAACGATTATACCGATTCGGTAAAAGAATTTTTAAGTTTCGATTTCTGTGAAGATGATTTAGCTGTTCTTGATGATGAAAGTATTCTTAAACAAAACGGCGGCAGCTATGAAAATATGATTGAAGATCAAAGAAAAACATTGGAGTTATCAATAAATAAAGTTTCTGTTGCTGATGCTATGTATAACGGTATGGTAAATGTAATTTGGAAAAAAATTGAAGAATCTGGTGAGATTGATGGACACCAGATTGACAAGCTTTTTACAAAAGAAGATTTTAAAGAACTTGTTAATAGTTTGTCAAAAGCTAAATTTGTGGACACTGCTAATGACATATTGGATCGTTCATCTAAACTGACAAATGAAGTAAAAAAGATAGCAAACAATCGCAAGCAAAAGATTTATGAAAAAAACAATGAGTGCTGTGAGAGATTGTTAAAAGAGAATATAAACGTTGAATTTCCCGAATTTCCAGATTTTGAGTTTGCTACAAAAATGACATTGCCTGACGAAATTATTACGGAAGAATTCAATCTTAATCTTGATCTTTATAAGAATCTATCGTCCTTGTTTGAAAAGAAGTTTTTTTCGAATATATTAACTTGGTTCTCGAATATGTTCGGACATGGGAATGAAAAAGATTATAAACGTACTGTTGGCGTAAGCGAATCTAATTTTCTTTCAACTTGTGAAAAAATACTGAAAGATAAGTTCAAAAATGTTGTATACGAGAATAATATTGCTGAGATTTTAGAGGGTCAATTGATTTTATCTGCTGACGGGTATATGAAAGATCTTTTAAATGAGCTTTATCAAGTATTTGTAAGCATGAATAATACTTACACGTCATGTATTGATAGGTTTGCTTCTGCTGTCGATGACCGTGATAACTATAAAGCGGAAATTGATCTCTATAATAAGCGCAAGACAAACATTATGGATATTGGTGGTTCCACTGATGAATTTATGCAAATATGGAACATAATTGTTCACAATGTCTTTGATGATGAAAAAACAGAACCAGCCAAAATTTTGGTTGCCGTTTAAGAAAGGAAGTATGCTAAATGGAATTATTACGACCAACAAGCTTTGCTTCATCTGTAGAAAGTTCAAAAGACATATTAAAGAAAATCTCAGTTATTATATCCCGATATTGTGGAGAAGAGGCTGCAAATGAGTTCCTTATTTCTTGTGATAAACCGCTTAATCCTATAGCAGCGAACAAAATCTTGGATAAAACCATAGAAATACTCACAGGATGTAGCTCTGTACCAATAGCGTTAACCATTTTGGCGGATAAATTTCCACAATTGAATCCAAAGCTAAGCGATGAGTTATCTTTGGTAATGTCTGAGGAAAAAATGGTTAGAATTATAGATAAATATTTTGACCAAATTATTGAAATAATGAGGTGAGGTATGTTTTGAAAAGAAAATTATTTATACCGATTGAAGAAAAAAGATTCAATAATGAAAGGAAACAGGTTAATATGGTGCATGAGAATGGTACATTTATTATAATAGCTATTTCCGCGGATTTATTTTTGGGAACGATGTGCTTTAAAAATAAGACTACATTATCGCGATTTGTTAAGAGAAAAATCTTTAAGAAAAAAATTAAGTACACTTCAAAAGATAAAGATATGGTTGAGCTCATTCATGAATTGGCAGAATTGTACCGAAAAAGAGACGAACATTTAAAAAAATAAATATACATTATCGAAGACTTGCTTATTTAAAAGTTTTCAGTCATATATTATACCTATGAGAAGCAGTTTACAGCTTCATCAAACCAAGATAGGAGGTACAGTATATGATGAGGAAACTGTTAGAAGCGGTCAAAGCAATACTTAAAGCGATCATAGGATTTTTTCGTCCGTATGCTGACATGGCGTGATCTCAGAAAGTGCGGCAAAAAAATAATCAGCGCAGCACTTGTTTCAGCCGCAGCAATTTTATGTGCAGTCATCG
>JAMPIL010000058.1 GCA_023662725.1 Ruminococcus flavefaciens | reverse complement strand
TAAAAATTGTTGTAAAGAGTCAGCGAAGGATTTATTATGGGAGTACTTCTGCATCTGAAGAAGTATTGCGCCGATATCAGATAATTGGATTTGATCACATATTTTATGCCCTCCGATATTTCAAACGAAAATGCCGAATTTAAAACTATTTCACCTGTTTCACAATTATAACTTTCTATGAAACGGGACTCGTTATCTATTTTGATAATCATTCCGGCAGCTATGAAATCGCCATATTTTGTCGGATGTTTTATATCTTTAGCTTTGTCCCATTCGTAAATATTGGGGATGTGATCGGTGATGAAAATACTTGTCTTTTTGTCTGATTGCACGGAATAAACTGTTCCGCTTAAGACTGCCATGTCGTACAGTGGATTTCCGGAATTGTCGGTTTGAGTAAGCAGCATTTCAATAGTATAATCGTCTCCGTTAGTCAGGTTCGACAGACCTCTCACAAGAACTCTGTCGCCGTTATACCATCCCGGAACTTGATTTGCAGCAACACGATAGCTGTCGACAGATTCACCGGTCAGATAATTGATCGTCCTGAATGTTACTGCCGTTAAAAAGTCTCCGTTGAACGTGAATTCGATGTTGTTTTCTGCATTGGTATCTATTGCCACGTTTTCAGGATAAAAATTTGTCGGGTATTGTAGCATTTTTTCACCTCTCAGGGGGATAATAAAAAGCCGCTACGAATTAATCGCAGCGGTTTTAATGTAAATAATATTATTGAACTGCCGAAAGAGCTAAAGATGCGTCAGAAATATTGATTTCACCATCGTTATTCATATCAGCTAAAAAGAATTGTAAATTTGATATTACAGGATTTTTTAAAGCCATACTGTCTGCATAATACTGTAAAATTGCATCAACATCCTCTTGAGTTACTTTTCTATCAAGGTTTATATCACCCTTTTTTAGCATAGAGTACCATAATGGTGCATAAGAAGAACCATCCGGGTTTAATCCATAAGTTCCAAAATCAGTAACCTCGTTTCCTAAATTATCGGTTATTCTAATTCTTTTATATGTAGCTTCGTATCCATCGTTATATGTATCGCTTAACATTACTCGTAAATCAAAATCTTTATAAAAGTCAATTAATGATTCAGTAAGATCACCAAAGTCAAATACCATAGTTCCATCATAAAAAACTTCATTATCACGATTAGATCCGAAATGATAAACAGTATTCCATGTGTATACTGATTCTGAAGGAGTTGTCTTGCCTAATTGTATTTTAATTTGATTTCTGCGTTCAGTTGTAAAACCTACTTCAGCGACAAACATAACGGTTTTATGGTCAACATTAATGTAGTTGAATATATTATTTGTACCTGTACCAAAAACACGTTGTCTTGTATAAGAGAACTGGCTTTCGTCAAGGTTATTTGCGCTTTTACCGTTCAGAGCATCATACATAACCCAAAGAACACCGGCGTTATTTGCGCCGCTGTTGGTTGTACCCCAGGAATTGATTACCTTAAATGCACCTCTTTCGCCGGCTTCAATAGTACCGTTGCCGTTTATATCGCAAGTAACATTATCGTCATAACCAACAATAGTCATTGCATGACTGCCTGAATTAGGAGCGTCGTAGCATCTGTAAACGAGTTTAGTGTTACTCCAGTTACCCGTTCCTTTTTTATAGTTAAAATCATTGTATGTCTGGAATGTAAGAACTTTACCATTGCTTAAGGCTGTCTTAACCTGGTTGAGATCTGAATCCTTGTTGCTTGTAATGACAGTTCCGCTTCCTGAAATAGTATATGTGCCGTAAAACGATAATCTTGTATTCAGAGCATTTCTCATATCTTCTACAGCTCCATTGTATGTAGGAAGATCCTGAATGTCATATCCGGAAGAAGAGTACGGAAACTCATTTAATGTAACTGCTCCCTGATTTTTAAGGAGGGTATATGCATCAGTGTATGAAGAACCCTTGTCAACACCACTGTTTATGTTATTATACGTCCACTTCGGAGAATAAATAACACGATTGGCTGTAGACGTTACATTGTTAAGTTTGTTAACTTCATATGAATATTGATAATAGGTAGACGCCCATGCGGTACATGAACCGATTGAGCCTTGATTCCCTATAGGAGGGAAACAAGGGCTTGTACTTAAGTCTACACTTGAAGGCAGCGAAGTTGTAGCAAATGGTGTTATTTGATTATCCGGTTCAAATTGCGCAGCAAATGCATTAAGGTCATCTTCGCTTTCGGGTATCAAACCTTCTCCAAAGCCTAAATTTTCTGATTCAACTTCATTTGTTTCCGCCATAGAATGTAAGCCTGTCGCACTTATTGTAAGTGAAGTCACTGCCATGATAGAGGCGACAATTTTTTTAAAAGTGTTTTTCATAATAAACCTCCTAAAATAATAATATAATTTTTGTTTTTGGTGTTCCTGCTCTTTACATTTTATCATACTTTTTTATTAACGTCAAGTTGCATTTGATTTTTTTGGTCGAAAATTGAATTTTGCGAATTTATTTTGACAAATGGTCGCTTATTTCAAAATTCATCCCTCTGTTCTTAGATACAATAATTTAGAACAAAATAAATAATTATTTGAAATTTTGTCGAAATTGTATTGACATTCAACGAACGATAATGTATAATATAATCATAGTTATTATAACTAAATAAATTTCACTTAAAGGAGAAAAATGACGATGAAAAACATTAAAAAAGCTTTTGTTTCCTTGACGGCAGCCGCAGTTTCTGCTGTTTCATTCTGCGCTATTCCATCAGCTTCTGCTGCGTCCGGTAAATACAAAACTTATAGCTACTATTTTGATGTACCTGAAAATACATACGTTAAAACATGCAATGCGAATGTATCGTATAATCCCAACAACATTGAATTCGTAAGAAGCGGTAACGGCGATCTCGGAGGTACATTTTCAGTAAGCAATATCGGAATAACTGACACATCCAAAAGAACTTATGTAGAATACAGCAATTCGTCTCCATCAAGCAAATCCGGAAATCTGGGTTTTGTTACTCTAAAAACGACATCATCAGTGCCGTCCTTTAGTGTGACTCTGGTTAAAAATGACCGTAATAACAATCTTGTAACAAGTACTGTTAAAGTAAATCGAGTTTTAATGGGCGATGTTAACCTGGACGGGATTGTCAACAATGATGATGTACAGCTTTTAAATAAAGCTGTACTGGGTGCTGTTGCGTTGAATGAAACTCAAAAGAGAGCCGCAGATGTTGATGGTAATGGTAAAGCAGATGCCACAGATTCTTTGTATATCAATAAATATATTGCTGGCGTGATAGATTCTGTTTGTGATTAAAAATATATAATAAAAGCGGCTGAATTTGTTTTCAGTCGCTTTTGCATATTTGTAATATGATTGTATTTACAATGTTAATTTTAGTTTTCATATTATCACAACTTACTCATAACCAATTTGCTCAATTTTGTATTTTCAGATATTATATGGATTCTTTCTTCAGCTGCAAGTAATCCTATTTCATTAATAATATCCGAAAAAACCTTGAACGAATGAAGAGGCAACAAATTTAACATTCGATGGGATTTCAATACTAAAATTTTCATTTATATTAATGTTTTCTTTTACTTGGCTACAATAAATGCTTTTTCCAAAATCATAACCTGCTAAACTGACAATATCTTTATCAATATTTAAAGTTACTTTATTCTTCATTATCAATTTCTCCTTTTTATAGTAAGGTTTATGCCCCTCCCCATCAGCAAAGGGGAGGAGTAACCTTACTCTCGCTAAGAGCGAATCTGTAATGCTGTTTAAGT
>JAMPIL010000057.1 GCA_023662725.1 Ruminococcus flavefaciens | reverse complement strand
AATAAGTCGCTTTATTTGGCAAATAGTAATGGATTAAAAAATGTGAAAACCTGCATTAAAAAAATCAAAAAACAGGGGTAAAAATGATTGTGAATTTTAGTGCAAAATTACCCCTGTTTTTTTACTTTAAAAAAGGGCACTCTATAGAGGTTGGCGCAAAAAGCAAATTTAAGGCAAAAATTGCGCCAATGAGAGCAGTCCGATGGCGCAAAAATTTTTTGAAGCAGGAGTAAAAAATTAAAGTTTTTTTGCGCCAGTTGTGAGATACTACGGTTCCCGCAATTTTGCATAATGCAAAGTTGCGGGAACAATTTATTATGGTTTTTTATACTTAATTTGTAATACTGTTGTTGGTCTGCTACTATCATTAATACTGCAGTCACATTTGGAACATTAGTGTTGTCTATAGTAGAAGAAGGATTTGGAATTAAATGACAAGGTGATAGTTTTATGATATAATTAAAGTATGGTTTATGAATTAAAACAGTATGATAAAACATTAATAGAATTTGAGATTGTGTCCAAATATCTCGGAGAACGGAGTGCAGAATCCTTTCGATTGATAATGACAGTGAATATCTGTTACTGTATGGTTTGGCCGTTTCCGGAGACGGAATTCTATCATAGCTTAAACATAGAGTAGTGCCTAAGAACAGAGAGTTTGCCGTGCAGTTTTGTTCACGTTGCGGTTTATCCGAAAATGATTATCTAGGAATTATAAAGGCAAGTGAGGGGTTGACCTTGAATGACTGTTATTGGGTTGTAGAACATGGGTTTCAAGGCAAGTTCAAAGAATATAATTTTTACGAAAATAGGTTTGACAGAAACTTATCGGAGATTGCTTTTACTGGTTACGGAAATCGGACCAATAGGGATTTTATACCGTCGCCCGAGTTTACAATAAACGAAACTTTGCGTAAAGCGTGGCGACGGTTCAATAAAAAGATATATCTGTATAAAGGCGGAATATTAGAGCCTTATTCGGAATTCTATGCTGCGCAAATAGCAGATAGAATGGATATACAACATGTATCTTACGGTCTTTCCCAATGGAAGGATACGCTTTGTTCTACTTGTGAATTATTTACTGATATAAATACATCGTTTGTTCCGATTTATAAATTCTTGAGGAATTGTAATTTATTAACCATAGCAGATTTTCTAAAAAGTCTTGGCAGTCACTTCTATGATGACTTTGCGGATATGATTGTCTTTGATGCACTTATCTGTAACACTGACAGGCATTACGGTAATTTCGGTTTACTGGTCAATAATAAAACAAATAAACCAATCAAGTTTGCGCCTATATTCGATAGCGGGCAGTCACTTTTTAATTGCGCAACTGAAAATGATTTATTGAATCTGAATGAATACGCCAAGACAAGATTTCCTGCTTGTTGCAATGTCACGTTTGACGAATTGTTAAAAAATTTTATGACAGATCGTCAAATAGAAAAATTACGTAAAATGAAAAACTTTAAATTTATAAAACATTCAAAATATAGCCTGCCGTCAAACCGACTTGAAAAGATTGAAGAGTATTTGCAGAATAGAGTGGAAAGCTTTTGAAATTAAGGTAAATGTAATTATTGTTGTATTATATTTAAAGTAAAATAAATTATAATGTTGATTTAGCTTTAATTTTATGATATAATTACCTATATGGAAAAAAATGGTAAATATTTTTTAATTGATTGATTTGCTTTACATGAAATGTCAAAGAGGAATACAAATGAAATCATTTACGACAAAGCTTATAAATTTCTTTAAAATGGATACAGAAATTCCCGCATGCAATTTTGAAGCAGGCAAGAGGGAAATGCTCATTCCCTTATATCAAAGAGAGTATAAATGGGAAACAGAAAAAGTTAATACATTAATTCACGATATAGCGTCACGAGATAAATTTTTAGGGATAGTTATATTTGATGAAAAAGAACATAATTACGAAATAGTGGATGGACAACAACGTGCTACCACGTGCTTTTTGGTGTTGGTTGCTCTATATAATTATTTTAGAGGGTCTATTATGGAACAGAGGAGTATTTTGCGACTTCTTAAACCTTACCAAAAATTTATTTTAGTAAATGATTCTGTTGGGGATTTTATACAAGAGAGTGGTAATTCTTTAACATTGCGAATAGATGATGATAGGGATATCTATTATCAAAAAGCAGCATTTTTTGATGCGTATAATGCAATTGAAGAGTTCTTAGGGACAATGGATGCTGCCAGCGTTATTAGGTTTAGGAAAAAGATGTTGGATTGCGAATTTTTAATTTTGATTAAAGATACGCATTCAAATACTAGCCCTACAGAGCAAATATTTTTGGATATAAATGAGAAATCCCAATTGCTTGAAGTGGAAGATATTTTTAAGGGGCATTGCTTTGAAAACTTTGATGAAGAATATTATGATGAACTAAGAGCTTTGTGGATCAAATTAAAAAAATGTGGCATGGAGTTTAAGAATAAGTTCAATTATGATAACTTAAGCCATTATCTTTATTTGTATCTTTTGGAAAATGATAATATTTATTTGCCGGAAAAGTTAGTGGTTAATGGTAAACATTATCTTGATGGCAAAACAATGGACGAGACGAAAAATTGTTTAGACAAATTAATTAACTATGGGAATTGCATTTTAAATTTTTATGAAAATATAAAAAAGAGTGAGTATAGATTTGTAGATTTGTGTAGTAATAGTCACGAATATAGAAATACTGACGACCATAAGGTTTTAAAAACTATGGCTGAATTAATGCTGTGTTTTAAATCTGCGCAGTATCAAAAGTTGCCTTTTATGCAGTTAATTGTAGTGCTAATGTCTAATGAAAGATTGAGAAACGAAATTACTCATAAAAACTTCAGGACAATAGTTAGTAATCTTTTTATCTATACTCATTTTTTTATTACAGTTGTAGGTAAAAAATCAAAACATGATATTGATTTAACAGTGCGAGATGCTTTACAAACTGCTACCAGATCGGAGATATTATCGGCCGCAAAAAATCTACGAATTAATAAAATTGAGAACTATGCTTTAAAAACTAATGAAAAATTTGAAAATCTAAGCATTTTGTATTCCATAATTGATAATTACATTGCTAATGAGAATTGGTTGAGTAATATATATACGAGGGAAAATGGGTATAATCTAGAACATTTTATTGTTCCCGACAAAAGATATACTTCTGTCTTATGGAGGCAAAATCAAACGAATAGAGAATTAAAACTTTATGATACTGATTCAAGTTATAAGAAAAGGACAATTAATTTTCTTATAATTGATAAATTGCTTAATGAAAAACTTGATCGTTTTGACATTGTATCCAAAATCGAAATTGTTCGAGATTGGTATAATTCACGAGCACAGCGAATTCCCAAGCATATTAGTTGGCTTATTCAAAGAATCGAATGTATGGATTCATATGTGGCACTTATTAATAGCAAAGAAGAGGAATATGATGAAAATATTGTAGCAGAAAAATACATGCGTTTTTTAAATGATTATTTTGAAGAAGACCATGAGCTTGAAATAATAAGCGGACTAAAAGAGTTGCTAAAAACGAGTTTTGAAAACTAATTAGGAGATTTAATGACTTTTAAAGACATACCTTTAGAAATTTCATATAAAAGTGTTGGTGAGGATTCTTTCTCGGGGATATTGAATCCACTTTTAGCGTGTACAAAAATCTATAAAAGGAGTGTGGGGTTCTTTAGTTCTTCTGCGTTGAACTTTATAGGAGAAGGTTTATTGGAGATGGCGCGTAAAGGTGGTAAAATATTTTTAGCTACTTCTCCTAAACTATCCGATGAAGATATTTTTGCG
>JAMPIL010000056.1 GCA_023662725.1 Ruminococcus flavefaciens | reverse complement strand
GATTAGAGGTTGCGAGAACTCCTTCTTTATTTGAAATAGAATCGGAAATGCCGAAAAAAGTGCAAAGAGTGATAAGGTGTTTATATCAAAACGGACACAATAAAGATGTGCACAATTATATCCGCAGCATATTAGACAAAGAGGAAATCCCTGTTTTGAGAGATTATCTGAACAGTCGCGAAAAACTAAAAACTTTTAAAGGCTCCGTTATCACAACTCACCGCTACTTGCTGAATATGGATCAAAAGCGCCTTGAAGAATATGATGCCATTATTGTGGACGAAGATATTATTTTTAAAAGTATAATTCCAAATCAGGGAGAAATAACCGTTTCCGAGTTGGAAACGGTTATGGAAGAAAACATAGATGAACGATTATCCAAAAAGATAAAGCAATTGTTCAAAGCAATGAAAACACAGTCCTGCATACAGCTTGAAAGCTTTGTATATGAATACGAGCAAAATAATGACTTTACCGATCTGTCAAGCAGATTTGATATTCCTTCTTTTTGCTCAGCAGAGCGCTTTTTATTGCGCAAAGCATCTAAAGAAAAAGGTCTGAAGGAGGACACGATCGTTTACTTGAAGCAGACGAATTTTAAAAATGTAAAGTATATTATAGTGTCAGCCACTGCCGATAAAGAAATATGCAGCAGCTTTTTTGGCAAAGACAACGTAAGCTTTTATGAGTGCAAACAGGCAAAGTACCAAGGCGATTTGATTCAGTATCCTGAAAAATCAATGAGCAGAACCTGTATTGCCAATAATAACGGAATTATTCCGAAACTTATTCGGAATTTTGATATTTGTGAGGATAACGTTATTACATTCATGTGTGAGAATATCGGACAGCTTCATTTCGGGAATACCGAGGGCATCAACACCTTAGAAGGAAAGGATATTATGGTTGTCGGCACTCCGTATCACATTATGTTTTTGTACAAGCTTGCCGCCTTTACAATGGGACTTGATTTTGATGAAAACGAGGAAATGTCCTCACAGATCGTAAGCCATAACGGATATAGGTTCAACTTTAACACTTTTGAAAATGAGAATTTAAGAGCGGTTCATTTTTGGATGCTGGAAAGTGAATTGGAGCAAGCCGTGGGTCGAGCACGGCTGCTCCGGAATGATTGCAAGGTGCATTTGTTTTCTAATTTTCCGTTGTGTCAGGCGGAAATGGTGTTGGATTTTGATTATAATATTTTATAATTTTATTTGACTACATAATATTTGATGTATAAAATTAGAAAATCAATTTTTATTAACTGACACCTAAAATACAGCGTGATTATGATCTTTGCAAAAATGGAGATTTTAAAGATCCTGTTTTGTAAATGAAAGCAGTTACTTTTCAAAAAATAGTTGACTTTTTTATGTTATTGGTGTAAAATAAAGGTAAAACTTCACTAATGCAAAATTCACGTTAATTAAATTTAATTACATAGACAAGGAGTAATTATAAAAATGTATGATTTTGAAGATGACAAATATGTTGTATTAATAACTTCTGATGATATAGATACTGATGACTTAGATGATGAAGACTTAGATGATGAAGACTTAGATGTTGATGATAGTTCTTTTATCTCAGTTCCAACAATCTATGTATTTGATAAATTGGATCGAAAGGTTATAGACATAGATGGAGAATTTCAACTTGGAGAAAAATATACAAAAAAAAGATTAACAACGACAATAGAATTAAGAACTGTATTTTATGAAATAATTGAAAAAATAATATATTTCCACTTTTCTAAAATGCCTCCTAAATATCGTCCTGAATATTTGAGAAATGATATGATAAATGAGTTAGTCTATCAGTTAGTAGTAGATGTATTATTTGATAAATATAAGTGCTTAAATAAAATGACATCCCATGAATATGCACATCATATGAGTGAAATTTTACCATGTAAAGCAGATGGTAATCCAATTTCAGTAGATAGTATATATGACAAAATGAAGAGAATCAGAGAAAATTTCTATAATTTAATGAATCAAGATAGTTCTTTATTGCAATTAAATCTGTTAGGTTTAGATATTGATTTTTGTCAAAACTATTTTACCAACGTTGCAAAAGATAATATAGATAATAAAAAGCCAAAATATATATGGGATGCTTATTTATATAATAGTAATATGATTACTAGCAGGCAGTATCGTCGACAAATAAAAAAAGACGGTAATTATCTATATAAACCACTTTGTGAAGATCTTAATTACTACAACGAATTTATCAAGAAAATATTACCAAAAGAAAATGAAACGCCAAAAAATTATTTCCTTAAAACCATGGAATATTATTATTTAGAATCATACAAAAGAGTAGATTTTATTTTTAAAATATTAAGTAAATCTTCCGCAGTCTTCAAGAAAATAAAAAAAACAGATGAAGAAATCTATGCACTTACCCAAAATATGATTCGTATGCTTATGCAAAGATATACACCCAATGCAAAACGCGTGTTAAAAGCAAATGATCAAATACACACTATAGATATTGTGAAATACTATATGCCGCTTTCAATAATTGAATATGAAATGTTTGATGATTTTTGTCAAATAGATTTACTAACAGAAGATGATTGCTTTCAGTTTATAAACGCGTTAGATTCTTACAGAATCATACGAGCCATGGCATATGAAGATTTTTGCCGTTGTTACGAGTATATTCTCCCGTCTTCTGAAAAATCAAAGGATGACAAATCATCGTATTCCCCTGAATATGTAAATTATAAAGAAATTAAAGATTTTCTCAGTCAATACTACAACATGCAATCTTATCATGATACAAACGAAATATGGGAGATGATAAAAAATAAAGATCCTAAAAAAGATAAGCATCTTAAAAAAATTTTGAGTGGTTTTTATAAATTAAATAGCATTGTATTTTCGAAAAGAGTTGAATGAAAAAAATTAAATAACAAAAAATATGCTATGGATTGCTTTCCATAGCATATTTTTTGTTGTTTTTGTACAAGCACCCCTGTTTTTTGTTTCTACAAATTAGCATTTTTTACAAAAAACTATAACCTATGTATTTTTTTATTTTGCGTCAAAATGACCAACTTATTAAAAAAAAATATGGTAAAATAAGCTCAGATGGGAAGACGAAGTTTCCCATTATATTCATGAGAACAAAAATGCTTTTTTGGATTGTTATAGAAAGGGGGGATTTTCCTTAATATTTTACTTGTTCTTCTACTTCTATCATTGGAAGGCTTGTGATATAAAACAATGGTTTTCCCAAAATTTATGAATGGCGCCTGTTGGGAAGAAGAAGTAAAAGAAGAAAGATTCCAACAAAACCAAAAGAACTTACTGGAAAGGAGCATTTTATGCCACAAGAAGACTCGAAAGACATTGTATATCTCCTTAAAAACCATAGGAAAGGTAAAGAAATAGGCTGGAAAATAGAGCAAAGCTATGAAGACCGTGCGAAACGTTGTCACATAAGGTAAGTCTGATAAACTTTCCGAAAGCGACCGACAGAAATCACTTGGCAAAGAGAATGAACTGTCAGAACTTAAATCTCAAATCAAGGGAGAATTACCCTTGCCACACGGAATCAGCGCCAATGACGGCAAATCAAAGCCACAGGCGGTGTGCGAGATGATACTTCACTATGCGTGACGGCTGTATCCGTCAACGTATAAAGCGTGATAAAGTCGTAACTTGATGTCCTAAGTCCTTCGGGATATGGAATATATAGTGCGGTCTTCCGAAAACTATGGCTACACGCAGAAAAAGCTATGCAGCATCGTAAAAGCAACGTGTCCGAAAGAACGAAGAATCAGGGAAGATTGTATTGCTGGTTTTTCAGTACATTCCTGTACGATTGAAATATCGTACAGAACACACAGAAACTATGATTCAAAGTGTGTTTGACCCTGCGGTGTAAGGTAGCAGCCTAAGGTTTTCAAGCAGTTAAATCTGCACAAGGATAGAGATTTAGGAACGTTTGAGAGCCTGT
>JAMPIL010000055.1 GCA_023662725.1 Ruminococcus flavefaciens | reverse complement strand
AATTTTTTGAAAAATATTTTTCAGTTAACCGTCCATATTGACAAATTGACCTATACATGATATATTATTTATGCGACACAATTTAATAATGCTCATATGGAGGACTATGCCAATTAGTACCTCTCTTTCAACCATATGGGCAAAATTGTGTCGCAACAATTTGTGGAGTGTACTTTTGGAAGTGCGTTCCGCATTGGAGCGCACTTTTTTTATGAGGTAAAATACGAATGAATGAAAAAACGCTGAGAACAGTTATGATAGTTGCATTGTGCGTAGGTATAGTTTTAATGTTGACTGGAATTATTTATTCAAGGGAAGGGTATTCGGCACCATTATATATATCGCAGGATTTCACAATTTCAAGTTCATCGTCAATGGGAACATACAATTTTACGATTAAAGGTAAAATTAAAAATAGAACGGCAAAAGAAATTAAAATATCTACTATTACAGTTTTATGTAGCGCACCGACAAAAAACAACACAAAGTATACTGCAACTTGGACAGATAGTAATATCGTGATACCTGCAAATGGGGAAATTGCTATTAGCGGAAGCGATTTGGTTACCGATGCGCCAACCGTTCGTTATGATAACGTATCTTGGGTGAAATGCTCTATTAACGGAACGGAATATTTCCTTGATTATTCTAAAGATGGAATAACATTCGAATCGACGACCGGATATCTTAAGGAAGCGTGGGCTGGGGGCATAATATGCGTCATTGCCATAGTAACGTTAATTCTTAATAAAACATTGCGAAAACATTAAATTAGGAGAAACATATGAAGTACACTGTAACTATGGTAACAATTAGATGTCCCAAGTGTGGAAAGGTCGTAAGGACATCTTCTTTTGAAAATGCAATGCAATTGAAAACAGGATCAATAATTTCAAGGAGATTATGTTATGCAAAGTAGAAACAAGACTTTTATCGTTTTAATCATTTTTTGTTTGGTCTGTATTTGCGTATTTCTATCGGGCTGTGAAGACAAATTTATTCCTGTGGTGCAAGTGGAATTCACCTCTGGGGGCGTAACGCAAACAAAAAATTCAACAAAACGTGCCGTATATCAATATTTATATCCCGTTACCGCTGATGATTATTGGTCAGTACCATATGAAGAGCACATAACCGACCAAAGCGGAAGGAAAAACAACTTAGAAACATCGTATAAAATACCACAAGAACAACAAGGAAAAACAAAATATCTCATCAAAACGACGGAATCTACAAAAAGATATTATCAGGGTTATTCTTTTACAGACGCACCTCTCTATAGTGCATATTCGTATGAAGGGATGGAATATTTAATTGTATATGTTAAAGTCATTAATCATACAACAATTGTTATTAAAGACAACGATGGAGAAACGACATATACTGTTAGTAGTTATAAAATAATAGAATTTAAAAAATAATTTTACGGGGAGGAAAAAATTATGCAAATAGGCAAATTCACTAACTATATGAGAAGTAAGGTTTACGTACATAGAGGCGAAGTTTGTCATTATACTAATTCAAGTATAAATAGCCGTATCAGTTGCCTAAAAAAATTAGAAGACTATTTTAATATTGATATAGATACAAAAGTTGTTAGTGAAAGCGTAGGAATTGACTTCCTAAAAGAAATACGGGCAAATCAACTTGAAGATTTAAGACACACTCCGCTATCAAACGCTTTCCGCCATTATTTTGAATGTATGACGGGTGTCGCTATTAAAAGAATATTTTAGAATAATTACATTTAATTTTTCAATACTTGCACAAAACAGAGCGCGTAATAATGTAATGTTATAAGACACATAATATCGGACGGTGTTTTATTATTGGTTTTGCGTTCTCTTTGCAATGTTTGATAAAATGAAAATAACGTAATACGAATTGTGATTCAACTCATACTTTTCATTGCTTTGGATAACTTTTGCCCGTATACGCCTTGTAAAATTGGCGCAAACAAGTTTGTAGACTGAATATTCAATCATTTTCAATCTCTTGATTGATTTGTTCGATTAATGTTTGATCGCCACTATCCAAGATGTTGAACAACAATAACGCATTACTGCTAGGAACATCCGTGTATGTACAACTCAATTTCGATAAATTTTGCTTCATAATCTCATAATTTACCGATGTGATTTTTTTCATCATTATTTTGCGCTGTGATTCTGTCGCCTTATATTCTTTAATGCCAGTCAATTTTTCAACAATAGTCGCATTATCACATTTGCTATTCGTAGTCAATCGAACATTAGTAAAATGTGATAAAACAACCTGTAACGTACATGGATTTGCAAAAAACACGACTTGATCCGCAGCATTTTGATGACCATGCAATGCATTGATTTTTTCTTTTAGCACATTAAAACTCTCATACGGATATTTTTCGGTGTCACAAAACACAAGGATTAACCTATAATTACCCGAACTATAGTTATAAGAATACACCGCAGAAATGTTATCTATAGATTTAGCATTTTTTAACTCAACAGAAATGCTCTTGTCCCAAACATTACACGTTTTTAACTTTTGCAAGTAGTCATATTCCTCATAACCTTCGCAAACAATCAATATGCGATTTTCTTTTTTTATCTCTGGTAACTTTCGTTGCATTTCAGTTGTCTCCTTTGCAGTTTCTATCTGCAATAAGAATGCTGATCATATCCGGCTCTGGAATCGCGCCAAAAACTCCCAAGTTGTATTTATCAAACAAATCCGTTTCGGAACGGATTTTATCCTCTTTTGCAGTAAAATCCGCCAATGAATAAAGATATTCATGCGTAAGATCTTTTGTAGCGAACCATATTTGATCCTTTCTAAACAATTTTTTGCAATCTAATAATGTAGCATCGTGCGCAGTAAAAATTATCTGAGCATTGACGTTTAATTCATTGTTAAACAAAGAAACTATCGCCCTCGTCAATTTAAAATGCAAACTGCTGTCAAGTTCATCTACTACTAAAGTCTTGCCATTTTTAATTGCATCAACAATGTAACTTGATATCGCCACAATCTTTTTTGTACCAGTTGAATCAAAAGAAAAACTTTGTACAGGTTTTCCTTTATGAATGGACGTGAGACGAAACATATCATCAATTGAAACGTTGGTTTTTAAAACCATTTCGCGTGGATTTGGTATCTCCTGTTCATTGGAAATTCCTTTAACCGTAGTTTTGAAACCGTCTTTATAATATAAATAATCTTCTATGTCTAAATCAGACAATTTAATTAGTTCAACCGTTTTCTCTTTGATATCTTCATTGTTTTTTAAAACGTTTATAGTTTTTGCCATAGGAATATTATTCATATCGAGTATTTCAATATTGTTGGCAAAATTGCGCAAAATGTTTTTATATTCTTCTATTTCTGGATATTTAATTGAATTGATTGTATAAATCAAAATATTATCATTTGATACAAGGCTTAAAACTCTACTCAACTCCTCGTTACCTTTAAAATAATATTTTCCGTTAATAACATCGCGAACAAACAACTCTTGCTCCGATATATTTTTATATTTGTCAACAATCAATTCTTTAAAACATTCATAAATAAATCCTTTCTTATAGCCGTTTACTATCGTAGAATCATACTTAAAATCATAACTAAATACCCTCTCATCACTTATAAAAGTAACACCAAAGGAACAAACTTTATCTTTACGAAAAAGGTTGTATGGCACTTCAGCGACAATACTAGATAGAACATTTTTAATTGAATTAATAGCACGAATCAGACAAGTTTTGCCAGAGTTGTTTGGTCCATAAATACAAACTGACTTCAACGCACCTAGACCTTTTTTGAAATAAACATTATCTGCAAACTTTTTTATTCGCATGTCTGCCGTTAATGAGAGTTCCACTTCATTAGAATATACCAAAAAATTATCAACGCGAATACTTAATATCATACCAACTTTCTCCTTAAAAATCTCTATATATAGTATACAACATTGATATTTTTTGTGCAAGTTTTTTGCACAAAAAATATTTATTTTTATTATGTTCTATTT
>JAMPIL010000054.1 GCA_023662725.1 Ruminococcus flavefaciens | reverse complement strand
AAATTTCAGAAAATAAACAGCCGGAATTTTTTGCGAAAATGTTTGAGGAGATGTTCGGAAATTTATTTTAAAATCGGAAAGCGTTTTGAAGAAATTCAAGACGCTTTTCTTATTAAATCCGAAAGGAGGGAAAGAAATGTCAGGAATTTCAGCAGGAGTCATTTCGCTTGATCTTGTCATCAAGGATAAGCTCAGTGAGCAGCTTGAAAAAATTAAATCGACCGTACGAAGTCCGGCAGAAAAGATCGGAGAGACTATCGGTCAGACCATTGAAAATTCCGTTAAGAACGTCGGAAAAACTACGGCTAAAACCATGAATGAAGCTGTTGCAAATGCCGGTAAATCGATAGATAACGGAGTCGAGGACGCTCTTGAACGTCTTTACAAAAGAGAAGAAGAGCAGCGAAAAGCTTTGCTTGAAGCGGCAAATTCGATCCCCGAAAAAGCGGCTTCATCTGACGGAAATTATATGAAATATAATACCGATGAGATCATGAAACAGGTTAATAAATTTGAAGAAGCTATCAACAAGCCAATCAAGGAAACCGTTGAAAAGGCTAATAAAAAGCTGGCTGAATTCGGCAAATTTGAAGTCAGCAGCGATCCTGCCAAGCGATTAAGGCAGGAAATAGACCTTACCAATACTCAGCTGAATCTGCTCCAGAAAAAGTGGCAGGAGCTTTCTTCAGCAGAGCCTTCCGGCAAGGTCACCGCTCAGCTTGCGGCGACAGAGCAGAAAATAATTTCCACACGGGAAAAGCTGGACAGACTCAATGCAAAATGGTCAGAACTTGAATCCGGAGGAAATTCAGCCGGAGAAAAAACAGCTTCAGTATTCAGCCGTATTTCAAGTATTGCAGGAAAAACCGGAAGTAAAATCAAGTCGTTTATCGTCGGAGCTTTCGGCAAGATCAAGGACATTGGCGGCAAGATGATATCCTCGCTGAGCAGCCGTTTTACAGCTCTCGGAAAATCCGCAGCCAACGTAACAAAACCCGTTTCAAAGCTCGGAAAAGCACTGAAAGCGACTTTTAAAAACGTGTTCCTCATAGCAGGAATATATGCGGCATTCAGAGCGATAAAAAACGGACTTATAGAAGCCGCAAACGCCGACGAGGAATTTTCAAGGTCGCTCAATGCGGTCAAAGCGAATCTTTCTATAGCGTTTACGCCGATATTGCAGGCGGTAATGCCTGCGCTCAACGCTCTGATGTCGGGACTTGCAAGCGTTACGAGATCGATAGCCGGCTTTATTTCGGGGCTTTTCGGGACTACGTACAAACAGGCGGCGGAAGCTGCAAAAAAGCTCAAAAGCGTATCCGATGCCTCAAAAAAAGCGAAGCTCTCGACTGCCGGAATCGACGAGATGAATATTCTTTCCGGCAATGATGACGACAGTTCCTCCGGCTCGGAAAGTCAGGGCATCGATTACAGCAACATTGATATGTCAGAACCGGAACTTCCAGACTGGGCGGAGCGTCTTAAAGACTCGATAAGATCAGGTGACTGGTCAGGAGTCGGAGCTATTCTCGCTGAAAGAGTAAATTCCGTTCTTGGCTCTATAAACTGGGATAAAATTCAGTCTGCGATCAACAGCGGAATCGGTAAAATAACCGACGGAATCAACGGTTTCCTCGACAATATCAACTGGGAAACTCTCGGAGACACGCTCGCAGGCGGACTTAACACGATCACCGGAGCGATAAATACTTTTTACAGCAAGGTCAAATGGGATAAGCTTGGCAGCGGAATCGCAAAGGGACTCAATCAGGCGATAAAGAAAACTGACTGGAAACAGCTCGGAAATGCCTTTTCTGCGAGGATACAGGCGGTCATTGACACCGCTTATTCTTTTGTCACAACGTTTGACTGGTCGGGATTCGGCAGTGCGTTCGGGACGGCAGTTAACGGCTGGTTCGACGGAATCGACTTCGGAAAAGCCGGAAGAACTCTCTCCGGAGGAGCCAAGGGACTTCTCGATGCGGCGATAAACGCAGTCCAGACTATAAACTGGCGGCAGATCGGCTCTAAAATCGCAGAATTTGTCGGCTCTATCGACTTTTCAGGAATTGCGCAAAAATTCTTTACGCTGCTTGGTTCGGCTCTCGGCGCAGGCGTTTCGCTCATCTGGGGCGCACTCGAAAATCTGGTAAAGTCCATAGGCGAATATTTCTCAGGAAAAATCGACGAATGCGGCGGAAATGTCGCTCTCGGACTGCTCAAAGGAATCGCAGACGGCTTGCTTTCTATCGGAAAATGGATAAAGGACAACATCTTCAAACCGTTTATCGAAGGTTTTAAAAAGGCTTTCGGAATCCATAGTCCGTCAAAGGAAATGGCGGTAATGGGCGGATATATCATCGACGGTCTGTTCAATGCCATATCTGACGGAATTGCGAAAATCAAAGAGATTTTCACAAAAATGCTTGAAACCATTAAGAAAGTTTTCTCAAAAATCGACGACTGGTTCAAGGAAAAATTCTCGGCAGCATGGGATAAGATCAAGGATGTTTTCAAAGACATTGGCGGCTGGTTTTCGGACAGGTGGAGCGATATTAAAAAAGCCTTTTCCGCTGTCGGGATTTGGTTTAAGGACATTTTTCAGACTGCATGGGACAACATCAAATCGGTATTTTCAAAGCCGAAAGAATTTTTTGACAAGGTCTGGGAGGGCGTAAAATCCTGTTTCAGCCATGTTACAAGCTGGTTCAGGGACACTTTTTCCGAAGCGTGGCAGGCAGTCAAGAATGTTTTCAGCGCAGGCGGAAAGATATTTGACGGCATAGTTGACAGTATTTCAGGGGTATTCAAGGATGTTGTAAACAGCCTTATCGACGGCATAAACTGGGTCATCGCTCAGCCGTTTAATGGCATAAACTGGGCTCTGGACGGCATAAGAAACGTTGAGATTCTGGACTGGGAACCGTTCTCATGGCTGCCCTCAATCGATGTTCCGGAGATACCAAAGCTTGCAAAAGGCGGACTTGCAGACGCTCCGACGCTCGCAATGGTCGGAGATAACAGAAACGCTGCTGTCGACCCGGAAGTTATCGCTCCGCTTTCAAAGCTTCAGGGTATGCTCGGTGGAGGCAATTCGGAAATAATCGAGCTGCTCAAAGTCATCGTCCAGCTTCTCAAGGGCGGTATTTCGGCTGAAATCATAGGTTCGATTTTCGGTTCGGATTTCAAAAGAGCCGTTCTGAAAATCTGTGCAGACGATAAATCAAGGAGGTTCGGATAATGCTTGCAATAGAATCAATCGACGGCGAACCGCTGGCAGTTCAGCCGCTTCGTGACGGATACAGCGTTATAACTTCCGATCTGCTGGCGGACGGTTCAGGTCGCAGTGCGGAAACCGGGGAAGCGATACGTTATCTTATCCGCAAAGACACGTTCAAACTGAACCTGAAATTTAAAGGATATTCCGAAGAAATCGCTCAGATCGTTCCGCTTTTAAGCAGATTTGAGCAGACCGTTAAATTCAGGTACGCAGGCGAAATCTTCACTGTAAAAATGTATCCGGGCGACAGAAGTTTTAGCGATAACGGGCTGACAGCGGAACTGTCGGTTAATCTGATACAGATATAGGAGGTGCGTTATGTACCCAGTAACAGAAACCTTTCAAGCCGCCATAGAATCGGGCAAAATCCAGCACATCAAAGCGACAATAAGCCAAATTGACGGCACAGAACAAACTCTAAAAGACGATGAACTCCTCGGCGCACCAAGATACGACAAGCAGTGCGTAGAGAATCCGGAGGTATTCAACTTCGGGGAGATGTACGTAGGTACGGCGGAAGTGACGGTGCGAATGCCGGGAGTACTGACGAACCGTTTTCGTGGAGGAGAGCTTCGGCTGGAATTCGGAGTTGACATCTCGGAAAGCGAAATCGAATGGATACCGCTGGGGGTGTGGGACATTACCGACCCGAAGCGTGAGACCGGAGACAGGATAGTCCTGAAATGCAGCGACCATATGAATCGGCTTCAGGTACGTTGCGACAGCAATGTAACGGGAGTGATATTCCTGCAAAACGTGTTGGATTTCGTTTCGGAAAAAGCCGGAGTCGAGTTTGCTCAGACAGCCGCAGAAATAGCGGAAATGAT
>JAMPIL010000053.1 GCA_023662725.1 Ruminococcus flavefaciens | reverse complement strand
CTAAGCGGGGGAAAAGGCAGAGATGACTTCAAAACCTTACCTATCGCAATCAGATTCCGCTGATACAGAAGTTCCATTCGTTCAGCACGAATCTTTGCTGACTTCATAGAAATATTGTATATTTTTGAAATATCTTCTGTGGTATGCAGATTTAGTCCCCATAGAACGCAGGCAGGAGCAAGAACGTCAATTGCAAACCGTTCCGCCTGATATTCTTTGGGAGTTTTCGAAATCCTTTGAATGCCGAATGAACGTCCGAATTTTCCGTCATAAAGTGAATGTTTGAGATAAATGTGTCCGATCTCATGAGCCAGAGTGTAGCGGCGAACCTTAACGCTGTCGGAAGGATTCAATACGATATGCCATTGACTGTCTTTCAGGAACGTTGCCCCTCTGTCATTTTCTTTAAGATATATGCCCTTAGAATCAAGGAGCAGGTGATAACTATTGTTTCTGCATATCGCTGATAAATTTAAAGGCAATTCCGAAACCTGATTATCGATAAGGAATTGCCATGCCATGTCACGGGCGTATTTATAAATATCATAGTTGTTCATAGAAAAACACCTCCGACTACTATTGTAATAGTCAGAGGTGTTTTTGTCATTGCAAAGATAATGGAAAAATACCCATTTATTGGGAGTTATTCGCCCAGCATATCATCCGGAAGATCAATGAACTCGTTATACTGTTCTTCTGTCGGCGCAGGTTTATAATTGCTTTCGCTGCTTCTGGCGATTGCCAGCTCAGAAAAGCCGTATGTATCGTTTTTTTGGATTTGTTCAGATTGATTTTGTGCACTCGACTGCACGGATGCTAATTCGTGTATTTTCTTACAACGTTCAAGTTCAAGGTCAAGAACGCAGTCAATCACTTTTTTTCCGTATGTATCGAGTGCACGGTATTTTTTTATGTGTTGGATTTCATCTGCTGAAAAGTTATTGTTGTTTGTTCTGATTAGTGGTTCTGGTTCGCTTGTAGCAGTATTATTCCACCCCATAAGGAAAGCCGGAGATATTTGAAAGTATCGTGAAATAGCTTCTATTTTATCTGAGGGAATATTTGTGATTATTCCGTTTTCGTATTTATAAATATTCTGTTTGGTTGTGCCTATTATGTCTGCAAGTTCAGTTTGCGTTATTTCTTTTTCAATTCTTAATTGCTTTATTCGTTCGCCGATTGTCATTTCTCTCACCTCGCTTGTAACTTAAAAAGATACGGAGGTGAAAGACAAGTGTTAAATGTGTTAGAATTTAAAGCAGCAATGGTTCGTAAGGGATTTACATAGAAAGAGCTTGCACAGCATCTTGAAATATCCGAAAAAACATTCTGTAGTCGTATTAAAAACAAACGGTTTGGAACAGACGAAATTGAGAAACTTATTCCACTTTTGGAAATTAATAATTTTATGAAAAATTTTTTTGACGGAATTGTAACTTATAAAGTTGCTGAATCTATTGACCAAAAAGGAGCGTGAGAAAATGAAGGACAAAATAGTATCATGTATATTGTCAGCGCTTATCAGTGCAGCAGTGACATTAGCCATGTATTTATTAATACGCTTGTAATAAGCGCTACGATTATAGGATAGATTATACTGCTTTTCAAGGTTTTATTAATTTCAAGACAAACAAATTGTATATGATCTTCAAGATAAGCCTTGCCTCTTGCAGTTATAAAAAGTATATCACGGTAGTTCCTTGAATATCTGATATAACCCAAATCATAAAGTTCTGCTATCCTATACTCTGTTGTTTCACCATATTTTTCTATAAGCTTGTTAACATCAGCTTTTTGAATATTGTTGATTTTCTTTAAAAGCTTATATGTATTGTGTGGTAATAATTCCACATACATATCCCCCTTTCCTCTAAGATTATAACACATTTCGGCGGAAAGGGCAATAAAAAGAAAGGAGCGTGAGAAAATGCTATCATCAAAAGCTAATAAAATATTTATTGATGAGATACTTCCGCTGGTGGCGAAAGTATTCTCGTCAATAACAGCAGAGCTTATGGCTCATCCGCAATATTGGGATGATGAAGATGAAGAAGTCAAAAAACTTTTTGAAGATAAGGGTAAAATGTTTATTTCATATTTCAGAAGATATGTTGAGGGAACTATTAATCTTCAGTACGAAATTTTATGTACTAAACCTATTAAGGAAGATAAGGAATGTGATGAAAGCAACGATTGATAGATTATACTACTTTTCAAAGTACAATAAAAACCGGAACGGAGCATGAGAAAAGTGAAGATAACAATAGAAGCTTTACTAAATAAGTAAAGCTTCTAATCGCAAGAGAGTCAAAGATATAGTGATACTTGATGTCACTGTATCTTTGATATAAACATTATATCACAAACTTGTTGAAAATGCAAGAGAAAAAATTAAAAAATGCAAAATTCGAAAACTGAACAAATTGGAAAGGAGCGTAAGAAAATGGACGAACTAACCAAAACAGAGCTTGCCCTCTATGGGGCAGTTGATAAAATCGAAAAAATGTTCATTATAAGAGAATTCGATGATATCAAGATTGGTAATTTAAAAATGTACATTGAATATTATGAACAACTCAAAGAACAGATTAATGTTATCAAAAAGGAAAGAGCCTCCGAAGCTTAATGTCACTTATTATGAACAGCAAGGCTTCTGAAGAGCTGAGCCAATCAGCTCTATCCCATAATCCCGTACCGCAGGAGAGAACCGAAAGCGGAAGTAAACGTCAGCGGAAAACTTAAACGGACGGGATTACATAAATAAAAACAGCGTATTTAACAGAAAGCTGTACAACCATATCCGCATACATTTTAAGGAGGTGATAACGCATGATAGAAGGACCGATTAAAGAAACCGTGACAGATAGCGAGAAGATATATGAGTATACAACTGTATGCACATCCGGAACTCGTGCCAATGTAAAGGTTATCAGACCTATTTTAAGCGATGAAGAATACGATCGCCGCAAAAGAGAAGTGGAGCAGGAATTAATTCGATTTGCGCAAGGCGTTATCGCCGACGGTCATGACTGGAAGGAGCTTGTGCAGTCGAATGCACAGAAAATGGAGGACGCATGATCAAATACAAAATCAAAAACACAGCATATTTGACGGATGAGGAAAGCGGAGATACAGTCGTAACAGAAGAGAATGGAGCTATTGTATTACATACCGATAATCCGATCGAAGGCTTCAATACGTTCTGGCAGGAAGCCGGAGCAAAAGTGCTGAACGAAATCAAAGACAAACTTGAAGCTAACGGATTTAACCGATGGACGGGAGAAAAGGAGTCATGACGATTAAAGAATTAAAGGAAGCGCTGCTTGATAGATGTCCGGTAGAATACAAAGGAATGAAATTTACAAGGGTTGTCCGCATATCATTTGAACTTTTTCGGGAATTTGATAACGATGAGGATCATATTACATACACTGCAACTCTTGAGGATAAAAGCGGACGTTCTGAGATAACGGTTCTTGGAAAGGATGTGCAAAGATGTACGAACTCGGAATCTGGCTGACAGTAGTATCAGCCAGTGTGATATTGATCCCGAATATAGTGGTAGGCTTAGATAAACTATGCAGCCGGCTTGACGAATTTATCGAGCGCAGGAAGCGTCGTAAGGAACTGCTTAACGAGTACCGTAAATGGTACGACAAAGCCTTAAGCTGCGACAATTTCGGCGGAGCAGTTGATAAAGGGAAGGCAATAGCACAGCTTATTATTATTCGTCACGAACTTAAAAAGATTGATAAAAAGAAACCCGCCTGAAAACCCTCAGGCGGAAAAACAAAATATAATTTACCACTACTATTATAGCAGATTAAGGAGAAAAAGTCAATGGATAAAGAAAAATATTTTGATACTACAGTTGTCATAGGGGCAAAACAGCACGCTGTTGCTTGCGATACTGCAAAGGCGCTTAAGCTTTTTTGTGAGCAGGAACCTGAATTTGAGCAGGCTGTGGAGCAGTCGGAAAAGAGCTTTCAGGAATGTCTCGACAGTATAGTTAATGGAACTGGAAATAGTATTTCAGATCTGGAAGCCTACAACAAAGCGGTGAAATTCTATTTTTCAACGGCAGTTGTTCACTTTCATATGACTATCGATCTCAGCGGGGACAACGGTCATATTGAACCGCCGATAACTATGACGCAGAGCAAACCGAAAAGCAGTCTCAGCGTATCGCTGGACGATTTGCTGGATTTCTGAGGTGGAAACATGGATATCAAAGATTTTGAGCAGTTCCAGTTTATGAGCGAGTACACGGAAGAAATACAGGAACATCTCCCGCACTTTGTATTTTACCGTAAGCA
>JAMPIL010000052.1 GCA_023662725.1 Ruminococcus flavefaciens | reverse complement strand
CGATAGAACTTGCTCAAAGACAGGCAGAGGACGCAGGATTGCCTGATGAACAGTATGCGCAAGTTTTAAAAAAACTTGAAGAACTAGAAAATATTGCAAAGAGCAAAGAAAGCAAGGGCAAACGGTGGCAAAAAGCAAAAGAAATAATGAAGTGGCTTGTGGAACAAGGAATACAAGTTGCCAGTATTGTAGTGCCCGTATTGGCAAGCAGTATTATTTAACACCAATGAAAAATTATATATTGAAAATATCCTTAGACGATACTAATATATGGCGCAAAATAGCGTTGCCGCAAGGGTTTTCTTTTTCTCAATTGCACGACGTAATTCAAATATTATTCGGTTGGGAAGATTACCATCTGCATGAGTTTAGAACGGCAGGACTGCTGCTTATTGCCGCCGAAGGGGACGACGTAGACTTAATTGAGGAAGACTTTAAGTACGAAGACGACGTCAATTTGGACATCATATTATTAAACAAAAACGAAATAAAGTACTTTTATGACTTTGGCGACGGCTGGGAACTGACAATTACCGTCGAGGACACGAATGCAGAAGGCAAGGAATATCCCCAATTGTTAGACTTCGGCGGAACAATGGCTGCGGAAGACTGCGGCGGCGTATACGGACTGGAAGATATCGAATGCGACAGAGTTAATCCTATAATGTTAAATATGATACTCAAAGAGACTTTCTGCAATTAGCCTGTTACGTTGTACAAATAATCAGCGAGGAAATCTTGTGAAAAAACAAATGATATTTGAAGAACAGGGCGATGTTGTTACCTTTTATAAAGAAGGCTGGCATAGCGTCGGGCAAATAGATAATATTCCGAAAATCGTAGAAATGGTCAAGACCCATTCTTGGTATGATAAAAACGGATACTTGTATTGTTCCGCACTTTCAGATTATTTGCATCGCCTTGTAATGCAATACAAAATAGGCAAGGATAAATTAGATACTCTAACAAGGCAAGGTTTTATAGTAGACCATTTAAATAATGACGCGAGGCACAATTGCCGTTTAGATAATTTGCATATTTTATCCGCAGACGTCAATAAAGCAAAGGGCTATACGGTAGATAAAGACATACAAGCCGTATGGCTAAAAGCGGGAATAGGACTATACTTGCTGAGTAATAACGAATATCAGATAGCAATAGGCTTTAACGAGAAAACAATGATAAAAGTAGAAAGTCAATACAAGGACGTATCAAGGCTTTATCTTAATTTTGACAATTTCGATAAATGCTACAATGCAATACAAATTATTTTAACGTACTTAAAAGGAAAAGGCGATCTAGATATAACTGCTCTGCAAGCAACGCAATGGGAATGTACTGAACCCATATACTTACCGCAAGAATATGAAAAAGAGGACGGCCCTATAATTAAGTATGGCGATACATATGTTTTTCGCATTAACAATACGCTCGGTCCAAACTTAGCAGTTATAGACAAACCAGTTAAAGTAGAAAAATAACAAGAAAAATCAGACGTTGAAGTTACAGTATTAGGTTCTGGATTACTATTGCAGAGAATGAATTTTCAGATGTTAATGCGTGAAAAGCAAACCTATACGAACGACGCGATGATATTAAATATTTTAGTCCTAGAGAAACACAATGAAATATAAAAACATTATTTACCTCAATTGATGACCGGATTATTTTCGGTCATTTTTTTATTGTGTTAATTAGAATACGACGCACAATGATTAATCATTGCGCAATAGTTGTATAAAACACTTTATAGGACGTAAAAATATACCTTACAATGTTGTAAATAACATTGAGGTGTATGCATAATGGATAAAAAATTAATCCTCGCCCGCATAGACGAGTTGATGATAGAGAAAGGTTTAACAAAATACAGTTTAAAGGAAAACGCCGACGTGCCATCAATAATTTATCAATGGAAGAGCAATGCTACGCGAGATAAAGATAGAACGCCGTCCTTGAGATCGATTGAAAAGATATGCGCATACTTGGGTGTTTCGTTATCATATTTCTTCGCAATGGACAAGAATGAACAGTCCCAAATTAGGAATGACGAACTGTATCTTGCGATACAATCACTTAGTGACGAGAAGAAAGACGTGTTGGAAAGAATGATCGGCGTACTCAAATAGCCAGCATATAAGCATTGATTTTAGCAATATAACTTGAAAGAAAGCAGAAAAGATGTTATACTATAGAAAAACAATCTAAACAAAAGCCATGACTACCAAAGAATTCAATTACGCTATACATAATTTGAGGGATGAGGCAGTTTTTAAAAGATTCTATGAGGAAATATATCCCCAAATATTCAAAATTTCATTGTCGATATTTCACAATGAAAGTATTTGTTATGACATTGCGCAAGATGTATTTAAAAATCTTTTCATTTACGAAAATTTATCATATGTTAAGTACCCACATACATGGCTTTATACTTTATGTAAAAATGCGGGTATAAAGTACTTGCATAATCAAGATGTTGAATTGGAGGAAAACGCTCCATATACGTCATTTACTGAACTGTACGATTGTGGTGAAGTGGATTACATACTACGAGGTTTAACTATTCAGGAACGGCAAATCATAGAACTGCATTATCTAGTGGGATTCTTGCTAAAAGAAATAGCGCAAATGCAAAACAGAACATATGCCGCTGTTGCAAAGCAACATAAAAGAATTCTAAAACAATTAGAAAGGAAAATGTCCCAAAAATCATAAAATTTCACTCTTATAGGTGAGGACTTATAGGAGGAATGTTTATGAGAAAGATGGCACTTACATTATTGGTTGCAATTATTCTATTGAATGCGCTTAGTTGTTCCATAGCATTCGCAGAAACGGATTCGACATATGATTTAGTATATCAAACAGTGAAACAAGCGTACAATGTTGAAATTGAAGATTATGATGTGACAGAACAGGAAGATGGTGAATTGTTGTGTACTTTTAATGGAGGGTATGCTCTAGTTCACTGTGGAAATGATGAGCCGTTAATAAAGCAGTTGTGGTGCGATACGACGAAGTATTTTGATAATTATTTGGGAGGAGGGACTCTAACTGAACAAAAATATTCAATCGAATATGTAAATAAAAATATTGACAATAAGGTTCTTGCAATTAAAACGCCAAACTATTTGATAGCAGGTGTAACATGTGTTCCTAATGCAGCAACGTGCCTACTTGGTTTTTATGACAGGTACTTCGACGATTTGATTCTCAATTTTACAGCAGGAAGATCCGTTGCGTCAAAGTATCTATATTCCTCTGATGATGAGAATGTAGCGGATGCAGCAAAGCAATTATCCTATGATATGGGCATGAGTAATCCTGCAACTGACGGGGCAACAGTTAATGATTTCAAGTCGGGGATGAAGACGTATGTCGCAAGAAAAAATTTAAACGTAAGTTATGCAAGTTGTATGAGTTGGGGACGATTTGATTATGACAAGGCGTTGTTAAATTTAAATTCCAACATACCGCTTATCATTTTTACAAGAGGATACAATCTTGTGTCAATCCAAAACATTAGCAACGAAGACATAGTCACGATGCTTTCATCTAACGGCGCGCATGCAATGGCTGTATTTGGGTACTCTGAAATTACATATAGTCAAAGCAACGGTAAAATAAAAGTTGACAAATATTTGCAGGTTTCCAGCGGAGTATCTTCAATGTCAAATGCCTTGGTGAATATTGAAACTAATATATCCATTGACGATGCGTATGCAGTTACAATAAAATAAAAGGAATTATATGAAAATTAAAAAAGTATTAAGAGAAGAACAACAAAAAATAGATAAACGTATTTTGGCCGATGGGCAAGATCTGTATAACGAGTTGTCATCTCAATATTGTACACCCAAACCAGAGCAAAACAAGGCAAGGAAAGGCAGTCTCATAAAATGGATGACAGCGGTATCTTGTGTTGTAGTTATATGTTTGGTTATAGGACTTAGCGTCACGTTGACGCAGCCCACATCGCCACAATATTTAGAACAAAACGAAATTCGTATAAATAGCAGTATGGATGAGTTTGTTAATGATACAAAATCAAACATTGCTTTTGGAAATGATTACACGATAAGTAAAATAATTCGAATAGACGACTCTGTATCATCTGATAAATTGTATTATGCTTTTGAATTTGAGCATAAAGAAGAATTGATATATGGTGAGCTGTATGTAATTGTTAATAAATACTATACTTATCCGGATCGACATCTAGGAATAATAGAAAAAACGAGTTTGAACGGTTATGATGTTGAATACTCTGTTAGTGAGTCTTTAATAGAGGACATTCCAACTAATAAATATTTCGGATGTATATTGTTGCCAGAAATTAGAATATACTTTTCTATAGTAGAATTGCAATTAGATGACAACATTTCGCCACTTCCGATTCTTGAG
>JAMPIL010000051.1 GCA_023662725.1 Ruminococcus flavefaciens | reverse complement strand
AAGGGGAGGAGTAACCTTACTCTCGCTAAGAGCGAATCTGTAATGCTGTTTAAGTTCTTTCTGGAACTGATCGTGGAAAGAGAGGGGATCGGGAGTCTTGATTTCCATGTGATCGATATGGACGGTATTGCTGGTATTATTGGTTGAATTATTGTTGGTGATAGGATTATTTTTGAGCAAATGACCGTAATTGCGTTCCATCATCATGTCGACAAAAGAGGAGTTGTGAATCATGTCGTAAAGCTTGGCAGCGTCGGTATTATTGAGGACTAATTCAGGTCTGGACTTAGTACCGTGGAGCATTGCAAGACCTGTACTGTCGTTGATTCCGCCATTAGCAAAGCGTGGGATGTTTCCACCTAAACTTATAGCGCCGAGCAGTCCTGTGCCGGGAGACATCAGGTCGTCTATAGCTGATTCAAGAGCGTCCTTTATGCTTTCGGCAAGACCTTTAGCTCCCGAAATAAAGCCATTAAAATCAATTGAGCCGACATTTTCCATTGCGTTTGCCAATTCGTTCATCTGATTAGTAGCCGCTGCAAGTTCGTTATTTTTGTCAATAATTTCATCCATATAGGACTTGTAATTTGCCGTAAAATTGGCAAGATTCGCTTCTCTTTCTTCAAGACTGGAGTTCTCGTCAAGCACGATTCCGTCAAGGTACTGCATATAGTCCTCGTTAGCGTTTTTGATGTCGTTGACTGCTTTCTGAACTTCCGATTTGTAGTTTTTCCACTGGTCGATAAGTTCCTGTTTTGCCTTGATTTCGGCATCCTTGGCTTCAATGCTCTTTTTCAGATTCGCCATTTCGCCGTTTACAAGAGTTGAAAGCTGCGAGTTGTAATTGCGGAATTCGGACTTGTAATTGTTGAGAATTAATGTGTCTTTATCCTTGATTTTTTCACGCCAGTCAGAGCCGAGAATTTCTTGTGCAAGACGTTCATTTTCAGCGTTCGTCTGCTCCTCAAGAATCTCCTTCCACTCCTTGACGTAATTTTCATACGCTTCGATCTGCAAGTCGTAATTTTCAAGGACGGAATCACGTTCATCCTCCAAAGCCTTGATTTCGGCTTCATAAGCTCTTTCGGCGAGTGTATCGTCAAGGTCTTTCTGAGCTTTATCGGCTTCCTTCTGAGCCGCAAGAAGTTCCTCTTTGTCAACGTCGTAATGCCAGCCACGCTCCGAAGAATAGGTCATGACCTTGTTTTGTTTCGCTTTTTCAAGAGCCTGTAATTTTTCCTGCAAAGCGATCTGTTTTTCGGTCAGTTCGTTTTCCTCTTCCTGCTGTTCGTGAGCTTCTTTGAGTGCGTTGATGCGTTCATTGTAGGCGTCCTCCTGAGATTTTCGCTGTTCTTCAAGAAGTTCCTTTTCCTTATCGACTGCATCGCTTACAATGTCAGCAACCTGTTTGTAGTTGTCAATAATTTCGTCAAGCTCGTCCTTTTGCTTTTCAAGCACGTCAAGCTGTTCATTGAGTGAATCAAGTTCGTCGTTGAGGATTTCCTTTTCATCCTCAAGACTGTCAATCAAGTTGTCAATTTTTTGTGTGAACGCTTTTTCGTAATTGTCTGCCTTGGACTGGAGATCGTTTATATCCTCCTGAATTTTCTTGATTTTCTCTTCGGAAGTTATCGTTTCTCCGAGTCTTGAATTAAGATTTCCGATAAGCAGTTCATTTCTTTGGATATCCTCGCCCCATTCCTGAATCTGCTTGCGGAGTTCAGATTCTTGTCTGAGAAAATCCTCGTTAGGTTTGGTATTACCTTTAGCCTGTGTATTGATTTCGGCTTCTATCGCAGCTAATTCAGTTTGTGCATTTTTTCTTTCCTGTTGTGCAGTTTCAATTGAAGTACGCAGTCTTTCCTGTTCCTGCTGGATAAGGTAGTTTTTCAAACGTGCCAATTCCTTGTAATCAATCTTAAGTTGGTCGTTGTCATCAAGGTACGGTTGGAGTATTCCTGTCGTGTCGAGATCCCATATAGCCCATGCTTCCTTGAAATCAAGTTCACCTCCGTCAGCCAAGGTCTGCATAGCCTTTTCGATTGAATCAACATTTGCAAGAGTGCCTTTTTGCATTTCGTCAAGATTTTCAAAAAATTTCGTTCTGAGGTCGGTCGTACTTGCTATCGCTCCGTCAATATTCAGTCCCATGTTCTTGAATGCACGTTCTGCGGAATCGGCAAGTACAGGGAATTCAGCTGTTAAAGCCGAAATATCGTCTTTTACTTCATTTAGTTCAAGCTGCTTGGCGTATGTAGTTGTGGGCGTGTTATTAGGATCGTTTAGTTCTTGGGAGAGTTTTTGCGCTTGGGTGATTAAATCTTTGTACCTATTATATTGCTCAGAACCAACAGCTTCTTCAAGGTCTGCATTTTCCTTTTCGATTTCAATTTTCTGCTTAAGAATTTCTACGGATTGTTCAAGTTCCTTGTTTATTGAATATAAATTTGTCAAGCGATTTCCGGATAAGTCAAAATAATTTGCTTCATCACCAAATGCGTCGACCATTGTTTCATATGCTTCAGTGAAAGCTTTAGTGGCTTTTTCGTAATCTTCCGGAGAAAGGTCATCTCTAAGCTCAAATGCTGCTCTTGGATTATCTGTTTTCAAAGCATCAACTGAACGAATGTATTGAGATAAATTATTTTGGGAGATATAGTCCTTTAAGTAGTCATAATATTTTCTTGCCTCACTTATTTCTTTTTCTAAATCGTTATTACCATCAAGCGTTATTTTAAATGATGCTAAAGTTCTGCCTGTTAAATAATCTTCGGCTGCGCTGATATTATCCTTGTTGTCTCTCAACCACTGCGTGTTCTTTTCTTCCTGAAGTTTAAGCATTAAGTCAAGATTTTCGCTAAGCTTACCGTTGACAATATCAATTCCGTCAGCTTCTTTGCCATATTTGTCGATTATTTCGTCCTGTAGGCTTGACAAATCACCCTTGATTGTGGTAATATCATTTGTAGTGGAGACTAAATTTATGTAGCGAGATTCAATATCCTTTAACGCATCAGATTCATCGTTATAAGTTTTTACATTTTTACTGCCTTCCTCACGAAGTATTTTGGCTTTTTCTTCTGCCTCTTTTGCAGCTTCAGCAAGTTTCTCTTCTTTGTGAATCCAATTATCAAGAGCGTTAAGTCCCTTACCGATAGCCCATGATGCAACTGCTATCAGCCCTGCATTAAGAGCAGAAAACGCAATATTAACACCAATTGCAGTTGCTTTCATACGTGCAAGAGAACTAATATATCCTTTAACACTGCTCTGTGCTCCATTAAGATTTGTGATATATTTTCCGAGACTGCTGTTGCTTTGCATAATTGCATTCGTTATAGCAGCTTGGCTTCCGTCAGTCTTGGCAAGGGAAGAATTGTATGCAGAAATAGCCTTAGATACGCCTTCATATCCATGAGCGTTACCGATGAGCGACTGAGTTACTGATGCCGTGAGTCCGTCTACTGTGGCTCTGGCTTGTGTGCCTTGCGATTGGATTTGTTTGAAAACTGAAATTACATTTTCGTCTGCACCGTTGTTCTTAATAAAATCAAAGAAGTCAACATAGGATTGAGCCGTTGATTCTGTACTTGATTGAATTTCATTAAATTTATCTACCCAAACAGAAGCATTGTCGCTGATAACAGAAGTAAGATTTGCAACTGACTGTCTTGTAACTTTTGATTCTTTTGTAGTTGAATTTAACCCCTTAACGAAATTTATTAATCCTGAATCACCAAATACCATAAAATAAATACACACGTTTTGAATATGTAAATATCAAGGAGGATAATAATATGTCAGAAGTTGTTTGTTTTATATGTCCGAAATGTTCGAATTACAGAGGTGCACAACCGTCTACGAAACAAAACTGCCATTTTTGTGATATACCAATGATAGAAACAGATGTGTTACTAAAAGATGCCTTTATGAACGAAGAAATAGAAAAACCAATGAAAGAAAAATATGCTTACAACAATCCATTATATGATGAGGAATTGGATAAGCAGATTAAAGAAAGAGTTCATATAGAAAATAAAAATACACCACCCATGAATTTGCAATCTCCCAACGTTCCCAAATGTCCAACCTGTGGTTCAACGAATATAAAAAGAATTTCTACATCTAACAGAGCCGTATCAATAGGCTTATTCGGCTTGTTATCAGGCAAAATTAGCAAGAACTATGAGTGCAGGAATTGTAAGGCGAAATGGTGAGATGTTGTTTTAGGATTAATCTTCATCCTCAAATATAAAATCCTCATAAGTAAAAACTTTTCCGAAATCGCTGACCAGTATATCGTCTGCATTTCGTTGTTTTTTACGAACAAGATAATTATCAATAGTGTCATATTCTGCAAATTTTCTTGATTCATTTACCTGACTTCGAACTACACCAAGGACTTGTTCTGCTTCTTTATGAGTGCATTCTTCTGTGTATAATATGTTTAAAATGCGAGAAAAAACGACTGGTATTTTTCCATTTTTTTGATTCATTTTACTACCTCCAAT
>JAMPIL010000050.1 GCA_023662725.1 Ruminococcus flavefaciens | reverse complement strand
CGTCCTTGATGCTGCCGTGTTCTTCAGCAGATTCTTCCTCTGATATCCCAATGTGCTGCGGTTTAGGGCAATTTCGGATTTTACCTCCGTATCGTCGTAGTTTTCGAGAGTGGAGAGTTTTTGTTTATCCGCTGTGGTGTAGTCCTCAGTGCTAAGACCTTTGCCGTTGATTTTGTCTATTTTTCCAGATCTCAATTCTTGTATATCATCAAATGTTATGCCGCTGTTAATAGTGTTCCACTGATTAGCTGTAAAAGAGCTGTTATTCAGGGCATACTCAAATATCCACTTGTTATTGCTGTACTTGTAACGGTTGTAAACGGTATTGCCGTCAGAATCAACACTAATAACAAAAGCATAATCGTTGTTGGTTGCATCAGCAATGGTTTCAAGCTCAGTTAAATCATCAAATGTTCCTTTAAAATATGCAGTATTGCTTGCAACGGAGCTGTTAACAAATTCATAGATTGATTTATTCTGCACAGGATTCTCAGAGTCGCTATTCACCTGACTATCAATAGTAGTCGAAGTACCAGAACCACCATTGTGTAAGAGAGATAAAATTAAAGCCAATTTATCAAGAGCCATATCTCATACCTCCTTATGCAAATTCATGCCAAATTGAGTTTTCCCGATCGTAAACAAAAACTTTCTTTGTATCTATTTCTACAAATATAGAACCGTTTTCTATGAGAATACCTGTACTGTTTCCTGCTTCTGTAAAGCTGTTGATCGGCTTTATATCAGTCGAAAGTCCCCAGAACAGCGAGTCCATTCTGTTAGCATTGTTGCCGTAATTATTTAACGTTATCATTTTGATCTCCTTTCTTATGGATAAAAATTGATTTTGCAATCTTTGGGAAATGACGTATCGTAATATTTACAATCTTTTGCAATCGTCACCGATTTTAGCTGAGTGTTTGCAAACGAGTATCTTCCGATTTTTTTGACTGATTTGGGAATTGAAACTCCCTGAAGATCTTTGGCGTTTGCAAATGTGCCTAATAATTCTGTCTCAATAAATTGAGTGTTTCTTATGCCATTTTCAGTCATAATCCATGTGCATTCTGATGAAATAGTTACCGTTTCTATATCAGTTGGCAGTATTTCGGTATTGTCATCGAATCCTATGTGAATACGGATGTATTGAACCTTTGGATATGATGTGAATTTTGACGTACGCAGAATCCCAGTTTGAGCTTCATTAAAGCGGCTTCGTGCAGTATCTGACGATTCATAGCCGAATAATGAAATTTTGGGTGTTTTGTTTATTTCCGGTTTAAACGATACTGTTATAGTTACGTCTTGAAAATTCCATGTATCATCAAGCAAAATATATTCAGTGGTACGAATTTGTTTCAGACTGCCAATGTTTCCGTTTATAGTTATTGCACCCTGTGAGAAATCCTGCGGATATAACGTAATATTCATTCTTGTTCACCTCGCACAATGGGGAATCTGATAGATCTCAGATATTCAACATCTTTTAGTTGATCTTCAGTAACCTTAACATATGTTTCTGTTAAAGTTGCGACGGAGCTTCCGGCGTTGGAGTGAACAATGCTGGATTTACTGTTTTTATCCGGCGAAAGATAAATCTTAATTCCGTTTGCATTGGCAATATGCTCAAAAAACGAGTCGGCGCTTGTAACGTAAAGCGGACAACTAATAGAACCAACGTAATCGCTGTTATCTATAATAACGTTAGTGTAGTTAAAGTAAATAACATATGTTGAGTTGTCTGAAAAAATCGCCTTGCCTGAAAGTTTAACGTTGAATGAACAGGTTGCCACCGTTCCGCTTCTAAGATAGAGAAGTACCGGATATCCGACATCTGACGCCACTGTTCCCGAAAATTTGCACCCAAGTAAAAGTAAAGAGTTTGCCCAAATCAGGCTATATCCATAAATTGATTCGTATTTGTCAATGTAAAAATTCAAAAAATGCAATCCGACGATTGAAACTCCGTTTTGTGCAGCAATATCGTCTACTGAAAACAAGCAGTTGTAAGCGTTTCGTATTTCCCAGTTGTTGCCCTCAATTAATTTGCATTTGATATCAACTGTTATTCCGCCTTTAGGAGCGATTTTTTTCATGTCAAAAATTCCTCCGCTTTCCGGCATAGTTACATATGCGTCATATGTTCCTACGGCTTGCACAAATTCGTCCCAGCTTTCCGGAATGTAAGGATCGTTCTGAGTTCCGTTTCCCTGCATTAAATCTCCCTCCTTATCGTATAAAAATAAGCGTCTTGAATTTCTTCAAAACGCTTGACATTTTCGTTGATTATGGTATAATATATATAGAAAGAGTACTGCGATAAGCGGTTCTTCCTCGATGTTTAAAGTTAAAGAATAACCGTCACAGTTGGAAGCAGGGACGGTTATTTCTTTTTATTATTGCTGATATCTATGATTGCAACTACGAGCATAAGTAATGTTAGTAATTCCATTATCGTCATTTCAGCTCACCTCGTTTCCGAGGAAAGATTAGAACCGCCTACCGTTATGCAGTACCCTACGAATATATTATAGCATGGATGTCAAATTTTGTCAATTAAATTCTATTCAATTTCTTCGACTCCTTCCGGTATGTACACATTAGTTACATCGCTGTAATTGAATGCTGTCGCAAGAAGTTTAGTAACGGGTTTTCCCTGTATTTTAGTGGGAATTTCAGGGAATAATTCATTTCCTATGTAATAGATTATCTCAACGGAGTCATCGTTGATTTTAAAAATATAATCGTTCTCGCAACTGTATTCACTCTCTGTCAAACCGTAGCCGGAAATACAATTGCTCATAGACAAAAAACTTCCGAAACCGCAAGCCGTTATTTTTACATGATGCTCGCCGGAACTGAAAATCTCAGGCAAGGAAAATGAAACTGTACGATATTCGTTCAAGTTCAGTGTAGTGATCGAATTGAAATCAGATATAATATCGTCAATATATATTTTTATGTTCAGATCGCCGGATGTGCTTCCAAAAACTGTCGCATTAAAAAAGAGTAAACATGGAGTCCGTTCTTTGCAGCGAAAATTGATTCTTGAAACCACTCGTTCTTGTTGAAATACTTCTCCCGGCATATTACTTCCGACAACTAAGCCGAATGTACCTCCGCTTTGCTTATTCACAGAAGCTCCCACATACATAAATCTGCCCAACGATACGTCTCCCTGAAAAAATAGCTGAGCTTCTTCGCCAATCAATAAATCAGAACCGGAATAATTTGGAACAACATATTCGGCATTATTATTGATAACCAGAACTTTAGCATTGCCGTCGGGATATACTTCAAGTATGCGGCATGGGACAGAGCTTAAAGCGGTTGAATTTCTTAACTGCCTGTTTATTCGGTTGTCGATCATCTGAATCAGATCATTCAAAAATTCTCACTCCTTCCCTCTATGTCAAAATTATTCGGCAGCCAGTTGATATTTGTTGCTGAAATATTCATAGCTCCGGCAGCAAGCGGTATGGTTATCGACTGAACGATAAAAACGCTGTTGTCAAGCTTAAATTTTTTGTCTGAAATTCCGATAGGCTTGTCGACGTCCATATGCGGTATTATCGGCGAATCGAAGTTCAATGTCATGCCAAGGAACGATTCTTTCAGGAGCAGATAATCGCCCAGATCTTTGCATCGTCTTTCCATTTCGTTACGTGAAACGTTGACGTATTTTATTTCCTTTGCTTCCGTGTTTCGGACGCCGACAAGACTTATTCTCAGAGGCGACAGTGGATTGTTGTTTCTTGCCGTGTATGATACGTTTAAATCTTCGCTGCCGTCTTTTTCCGTCTCGCTGATATTTGTGTAAACAGTCACGCTGTTGTAACCGTCAAAATTATACTGATAATTTCGATTGCCATACCAAGCGTCACCGTCGTTGTAGTTCCACTGATGCGAAATATATTTGTAACCGTCGGCATATTGGGCGTCAACGGTTTTATGAAATCTCATATGACCGTCAATATCGTAATACACATCGCATTTATAATTTTCTGCCAGTGCGTTAAAAATATCACCAATGTAAGAGTTGGCATTGACAGTGATATCGCTTTCGGTCGGCACATCATTAAAATAGGTATCGATTATCGGTGGAACGGGATCAATAGCTCCACGTCCGCAGTCAAGCATTAAAGTATCCTTGATAACATCAGATATTCTGCTGCCTGTTTCAATAACATAGCTGCTTTGGAGCAAATTGACTGACAGCGAACCGTCCAGCAATCCGCCCTTATCGACAGCTTCAATATTTACAATCGTTCCGTCCGAGTCGGCGCTTTGAATAAAATAAACTCCCTGAGACCACCAGTAAATATTGTTACTGCTCTTATCGACTATGCCGATAAGGAGCTTGAATTTTCTCCCGAACCAGACTAATGAATCCGGACAGGGGAGATACTTATTTTCCACTCCCAAAAGAGTGAGCGAACAAGATCGTCTTGTGACCGATTGTCTTGAAATATTGATCTGTCCCTGAGCGGTAACAGAAATGTCCTTAGTGATCTCACCAAGGATATTTTCATACTCACCCAACAGTTCAAGTCTCATTTTGTAACGGAGCGGAGGAGTTTTTAAAATCTGAACATATCGCTTGTTATAGACGTTAAAGTATTCCACGGCAA
>JAMPIL010000004.1 GCA_023662725.1 Ruminococcus flavefaciens | reverse complement strand
ATATTATACCACGGCTTAATCTTTTCTGTCTAATTTATTATAGACGATCCATTCTATGTGGCAGCCAATTATTCTGGTGATACGATATATATTGAGGATACGCTGAAACGATCCTCAACAGGCGGTGCGGAAAGCGAGCTGCGTTCCCATGACGCAACTGCCAGCGCTGCGGCTGTCTTTGCTCATGCATATATTGTATATAAAAATGTGCCTGCTTATGCGGACTTTGCCGACGAATGCCTTGAAGTTTCTTTAAGAGCCTGGGATTGGCTGAATGACCCAAGCAATGAAAAGCATATGTCCATTGACGCCGCCAACCGTACCTATACATTTACACAAGAGACTCTGGATCGCAATATGTTCTGGGCAGCAGGTGCGATTTATCGGGCTGTCAAAGAATCCGGTGGCAATGCTTCGCCTTATGAAACGTATATGATTGCCCATGCAAAGGATACGTCCGTTTTGAATTGCTTCCAGCCAAACAATTCGCTTGGCTATGGACACAGCAGTGATTCCTTCTTGGGTTTTGTACACTATCTTTATGAAAACGATGCTCCTGCAAAGGAGATCAATGATACCTTTGAACAGTTCAATCGTTGGAAAAGCGAGAGAATGAAAACCGATGTATGGGGTACAGTTGTTCCCACATGGGGATATTGGTGGGGTTCTAATGAGGTAATTGCACAAAGCGCTACATCCTTTGTACTTGGCTGCACCATAACAGAAGATACCATACCTGATGATGTGATACAGTGCATTACCGGAACGGCAAATTATCTGCTGGGTGCAAACCCTGTCTCATTCAGTTATGTTTCAGGCAACGGCGAAAATTGTGTTGAAAACATCTACAGCGGCATTTATTCCCGTGACAAACGGTTGGAGCCGTACCATGTTCCTGCTGGATATTTTACCGAGGGTACCAATATTTATGACAACCGACATCTCTCGAAATTTGATGGAAAATGCTACATTGACAGTGATGGAGAGTATACAACGAATGAAAACACTTTGTATGGCAACGCAGCCATGGTCTTTCTTATGGCATCGGTTATGTCACAGTCGCAGGAAAGCGTTATCGGAGATGTGAACGCAGATGGTATGTTTAATATTGCTGATGTAGTGGCAATGCAGAGGTGGCTGCTGGCTGTTCCCGACGTTCATCTTGCAGATTGGAAAGCTGGCGACTTATGCCAAGATGAAAGGCTTGATGTTTTTGATCTTTGCCTTATGAAGAGAGAGCTTTTAAAGCAAATAAATAATTGATAGGTGTTTTTATTTCAACAAAAACAAATAGAAAATGCTTTGATTGTTGTAAAATTAATATACGCACCCTTATTCTGATGTGAATTAAGGGTGCATTTTTGTTGTATCCAATAAATCGGGATATTTTAAAAAACAACAGATCAAAAAAATGTCAGCAACCGTCCGCGGCAAACGCCAAAGACGGTCTTTTTATACCCAAATCACGAAAGGAATGATGAAAATGAAAGAAACCCTTTGCACCATCGCAGGACTGGTAGGCGGCTTCATAACCGCTATTTTTGGCGGCTGGAACTCCGCATTGGTCACGCTTGTGATTTTTATGGCAATTGACTTTTTCACAGGAATCATAACTGCTGCCATAAAAAAGTCCAAGCACACAAAAAGCGGCGGATTATCCTCAAAGGCAGGCTGGTTCGGGCTTGCAAAAAAGGTGTGTACCCTGATGCTTATCGCAGTCGCTTTTCGCATGGATATTATGCTTGGAACGACCTACATTCGTGACGCAGTCTGCATCATTTTTTGTCTGAATGAGCTTGTCAATCGTGGAAAATACGTCGCTTATGGGAATCCCGTATCCGCCCACAATCAAGAAAGCAATCGATGTTTTGCAGACAAAAGTCGACAGAATTGATGAGGAAACAACCAACGAAAACAACAAGGAGGAGAATTGATTATGGCAATCTTAAAACCTGATAAAACAACGACTCTCGGCGGTGTGACCGTCAATGAGTATCTGCTCACAAAACACAGTCCCAATCGTATCGCAATGCCCTCTGTTTCGATGGAGGGCAAAATTATTGGCGTGACGATCCACAATACATTCATCGCAGGACTTACGCCATATAAAATCGCCGCAGAGCTTACCGCACAAGGCGTTTCAACTCCGGCAGGCAAGGAAAAATGGGCGAGCCGTACAATAAAAAGTATTCTCACCAACGAAAAATACAAGGGCGACGCACTGCTTCAGAAGAAGTTTACAGTTGATTTTTTGACAAAAAAGCAGAAAATTAACGAAGGCGAAATTCCGCAGTATTACGTTGAAAACAGCCACCCTGCTATTATAGATCCGTTGGAATTTGATATGGTACAGGAGGAATTTCTTAAACGTGAAAATGTTGGTAAACAGTACAGTAGTACGAGTATTTTTGCATCGAAAATGATTTGCGGAGACTGCGGCAGTTATTTCGGTGCGAAGGTCTGGCACTCCAACTCGAAATATCGCCGTGTGATTTACCAGTGTAATTCAAAGTTCAAAAGTGAACATTTCTGCACAACACTGCACTTGTACGAACACGAAATCCAGCAGAAGTTTCTGAATGCTTTTTCCCGATATTTCGGGCAGAAAGATGTGGTTATCGGAAATTGCCAGTTTGTGTTAAATCAGCTGAAATTGCAGAATGAACACAATTCAGAATTACAAGCGGAGTTTGATGAAATCAATAAACAACTGAAAGAATATATAGAAAGCGGAGGAACTGACTCCAATTACAGCGAACTGAACGCACGTTACGAGGAAATCGTCGCACAAATTGATGCCGAAGAACAGCTTGCTGCCGAACGCAAAGGCAGAATTGCCAAGATGCAGGAAATTCTGCGTGTACTTAAAAAATCCGATTCCATTCTTGAAGCATTTGATGAGAATATCTGGACAGCTCTTGTTGAAACGTTGACCGTTTTCCGTGATGGCAGTATGGTGTTTCTGTTCAAGGACGGGACGGAAGTGAAAATATAAAAAAAAATCAGCCCTGTGATAGCCGAAAATGGCTGTCGCAGGGCTTTTTTTGATATCAAACAAAAGTGGGTGCATCGGGTACTGTAATCGTTTGATTTTGCACCCAAGCACGAAAGAAATGCACCCACCAAGTGAGTGCATTTCTTACATTGTATCATTGCTGATACGATTATGTCTAAGATTTGCTATTTTGATACAATAAAACCACGAAAATATCGCTGTTTAGCGAGGTTTTTGAAATTATAGTACTACAGGCGGTCAAAGTTGAACTGATTGAAAATTTCCATAGCTTGCTCCGTTAGTAAGTGATTTTCGGCAATCGTTTGTTCTCAATGCAAATCGTTTGATTTTGCACCCATTTTTGATAATCGTTTGAGAGCAGGCAGTCTTACCCTTGATATCAACATAAAATTGATGAAACCGAAATTTTGATGAAAAAGTTCTGAAATCCCTTGCAATTTTCAGAAAAAAGTGCTATAATAGAAATATGAAAGGACGTGATGCGTCGTGGGTATAAAAGATACGGTAACGAAGGAGTATATGCAGAATACGGAAGTATTTGCAGATGCCTTCAATTACCTGATATATGGCGGCGAACAGGTCATAAAACCTGAAAGCCTGCATGAACTGGATACAGCGGAAATTGTTCTTCCATATGGAGATGACAACAAATCTGAGCCAGTACAGAAATTCCGTGATGTGCTGAAAATGGCAACGGCTATGGCGGACGAGAATGCGGCATACCTGATTCTCGGAATTGAAAACCAGACGGACATTCATTATGCGATGCCGGTCAGAAATATGCTGTATGATGCACTTCAGTACACAAAACAGGTCTCTGATGCAGGTAAATCGCATAGAAATGCCAATAATACAGGTGATACAAATGCAGAATATCTGTCAGGATTTTATAAATCGGATAAACTTCTGCCGGTTATCACGCTTGTTGTATATTTCGGTGCAAGCGAATGGGACGCACCGAGAACGATTCGTGATATGATGCTGGTTAAGGATGAACGTATTCTTGCATATACTCCGGATTACAGGATTAATTTGATTGCACCGCAGGAGCTCTCGGAGGAGAAACTGGATAAGTTCAGTACTGATTTAAGAACTGTTTTGAAGTACATCAAGTTTTCAAAAGATAAAAATCTGCTGAACGCTGCCCTGCATAATGACGAAGCTTTCCACAGTGTTCCGAGACAGGCAGCAGTGGTGATCAACACAATTACAAATTCACAGCTTGAAATCAAAGATGGAGAGGAGTCGATTGATGTGTGTAAAGCGATTGAAGATATGAGGAATGATGCGATTCAGGAAGGTGAAGCTAAAGGCAGAGCGGAAGGCGAAGCTAAAGGTAGAGCTGAAACACTGAAGGAAGTCCTCAGAAATATGATTGACAGTGGCATCGAGGAGTCACAGGCGAAAAAAATCCTCGGCTTAACATAAAACGTAACGCTCCAACAGATAACCTGTTGGAGCGATTTTTTGACGGCACTTTTATGTTATTTTCTCTGATAAACATTGCTACAATTTGTAATTTCAAGCAAATAATTCACGCAAGTATCATAGTAATCCGTAAGAAAAATCAGCTGTTAAATCAATTGGATTTGCACCCATTTTGAATAATCGTTTGCTTATAAAAAGACCGCTGGATGATTTTACTATCTGGCGGGTTTTTTAGTTTATTCATCAGCTGATTCAATTTGCTTTAACGAAATGCCCTCATCAGTTTTCCAGCTTGTCAGGCCATTTGCACTCTTTCCAATAACAAACATTGCAGCATATGACGGACTGTTAAACAGTTCATCAGCAAGTAAAATTCCGTTGCTGTCAATCTGAGCATTTTTTCGTCTTTCTTTAAGCGTACAAGAAATAGTATTATCTTCCACGGGTGATATATGGCTTCCCTTCAGCACAACAAAACCCTCTGTTGTCAGCAATCCTGTAGCTTGAATTTCACCGACATCTTTTATTGTACGGTTTAAATACAGAACTGAAGACGCTATGGTTTCTTGTACGGATGTAGCAGTGTTGACGGCACGAGGGTCTTTGGACTCAAAGAGATTATGACCGAGCATTCCGATTATGTCTTTTGCCCTTTCGATAAATTCCTGCATCACACACTCTTTTTCCTCGCTGATATTTCCGGGAGTTGGCGCGTTTCCGTTTTTAATCGAATATCTGTCGGCTTTGACAGCCATTTTACAGAAGCTGTTTTCAAGATAGCTGATTTCTGTAGGACCGAGAGAATCGTCCAGTGTGGTGAATACAATCGCCTCATTCCAGAAATCTTTTTCCGGATTACGCTTGTGTTCAAGCAAACGATAAAGAATACCCTCACCGTTTTTGCGAGCACCTGCCTGACCGATATACGCTATACCCTTGCCAGTATCATCGGATTTTCCGAGCAGGAAGTAAACACCGCTTTGTTTGAGATGTTCACGGTCTTTGCAGCTGTCCAGCATAATGCGTGGAATTTTGTACGCTACACCTGTCCAATTGCCAAGTGTGCATTTGATTCTGCCGGACGGTTCACCATCCATCAATAGCATTGTGATACTCTTTTTCATTACGCTCTCCTTTTTAACTCTCTGCAACAAATCGCTTAACAATCATCTGAAAAGTGGTATTCGGCAGTATCTGTTTTGACGGTATAAACAAATACTTCCACGGTTTTCGACTGTTTGCTTCGCTCCAGCGAGTAACTGTTTGACAGTATTGGATACCACGCTTCTTTTTTGCAATTACGTCAGGGTCATTCATTTCATTTTCAGCTTTTACTTCAACAAGATAAATTGTATCTTCGGTTTCAACGACAAAATCGGGTTCATAACTTTTACCGTGATTATAAGTAATATTAAACTGTTTTGGAGCAGGTCGAAGCCAGTTTTTTACAGCCTCATCACGTTCAACAAGTCTTGCAAATGTAAGTTCACCCTCGTGGCTGTCGACTTTTATTTCACTGAATACACCTTTCTTGATTCCCGTAAACAGTACGGAACGGATATCACCTTTATAATCGTCATCATACAAATAACACTTGCTTTTGTGTGTGCAGTGCGGTTTAAGGTTAACAGTATTTTCATCAAGCACTTCTTCCTGAATAAAGCCGTTTTCACAATAAAAATGCTGCATCATCTGTTTATAGATAAGATTGCTTATCTCCATTCGGTACATCATCACAATGCTTTGCATTCCATTTGTACCATGCTTGTTTTCATAATGTTCGATTACAGCAGTAATCAGCGACCTGACAAGTTCACCACATTTGTTGTAGTCGATTTCAGGCTTTTCACGAAGTTCCGCCAGAATAACACTCTTAGGCTTATAGCCCTCAAAATCAATATATCCTGCTTTGACACGCTCCTGTTCCGCACGGTTCTGAAGATTCTGTATGAGTAGTTCCGCTGAAAGCGGTTGATGTGTAAAAACGGTCAAATCAAGTTCAAATGGCATAAACACATACTCCTCCGCACCCAAATCGGTTACACGGATTCGTGGTATCGGAATAAATTTTTCTATTGCAGCAATATGAATTTTTTCGGCTTCCTGCTCCGCCCAATTGCGGACGATGGCAGGTGTACTTTCTTCATTGTAAACAGCGGCGAAATCCCGTTTTTCCTCTGCCTTTTTTACTGCCGCCTGTGCTATATGCTTTCTTTCAGATGCTGTGACGATATGACCGGGCGATTTCTGTATAGCGTCATCAATACCGTGACGGATTTCAATATGGATTTCCTGAATCGTCTTATCTGTCTCATCAGTACGCTCGATACCCGTGGCTTCATATGCAGATGCAAGTATTTCGTCAGGTTCTGTTGGTAAAGATAACTGCACTCCCGATATCTGCTCCGGCTGTGTATCCTCAATCCTGATAACATTACCTGCTTTGAAGATAGAATCGCCCTTTTGTGCTTCCTCGATGATTTCATTAAATTTATCATGGGCTGTCAGCATAACCCTGTCAACTGCATCATCACCTGTACGTTCACCATATGGCAAGCGAAGTCCACGACCGACCATTTGCTCACGGAGAATTTTAGATGCCGCCGTTCTCAGCGGAACGATCGTATACAGATTATTTACATCCCAGCCCTCTTTTAGCTTATCCACATGAATAACGATTTCTATCGGATTATCGGCTCTTTCAACTTCAAGGAGCAGCTTTGTATTTGCTTCCGATTCTGCCTTTCCCTGCTTGGAATGAACAATAATTACTTTACTGCGATAAGCACCGCCACGAAATTCATCGGATTTTACATAGTTCTCAACCCATTGTGCATGGGTGGTATCCTTGCAGACAATAAGCATAAAAGGCTTAATCACAGGCAGTCCGTTATTTTCAGCATATACTTTCAGCGTTACCTTAATATCCTCATGACAATAAATGCCGTCCTGCAGCATCAGTTTGTCTATCTGTTCATCACCGAAATTAAAAAAGCTTGCATCGGGTCGTGTAACAAGAAAAGGCGTTCTCGTATAGCCGTCTGCAATTGCTTTTGACAGCGGATATTCATATACAACATTCTTGAACGGTACCTGCTTGCCTTTGGATTTTTTATTGGTCAGCGGTGTTGCAGTAAGTTCCAGACCGAGCAACGGGTGTAACTCATTCAGTACCTGTTCCCCTTTTTCGCCGTGGTAGTGATGTGATTCGTCCATAAGCAGAACAAGGTCGGAAAGTGCCGATAAATCGCCGTAAAACGATGTTTCATAGTAATCGCTGACCTTTTTCATATTTGCATTTTCTTTATCAAACTTGCTGATATTAAATATAAAAATGCGGACTTTGCTTTGAAGTGATGGCAGCGGTTTTCCTCTGTAATCGTCACCTGTAATAATTTCAGGTGGATTTGGAAAACAACTCAATCCTCTGAATACATACTTCGGATTATTTGGGTCACCAAAATCACGCTGTAACTTATCGTAAATAGTCGTGTTATAGGCAACGACGAAGAAATTTCTGATATTATGTTTGGTGTACAGATATGTAATAAACGCACCCATAAGACGAGTTTTACCAACCCCCGTAGCAAGAGCGAATGTCAGTGACATAAAATCACGCTCGAAATTTGTGCAAATCGGGTAAAGTTTATTTATGGTTTCAAGAGCCGAATCGAGATTCATGCCTTTTTTCAAATCAACGTTACAAAGGATATTATCGAGGATTTCGAGAGATTTTTTCTGTGGCTTACGGAGTGACATAACACCGCTGATATATTCAGGGGTGTACATTGGAAAATCGTTATGCATCGCAGTCCTCCTCATCTTCATAAACAGGCGGATGAATGATATTCAGGCTGTAGTCGGACTTGTCGAATTCACAGCGTTCAAGCAGCATTTGCGGTATTTTCTTGATTGCAATATGCGGATTTGACTTTTCCAGACCTTTCTCAAAAGAACAGCAGGCAATTACAAGATACTCGTTATCTTCCATACTTGCGGCAATTGAATCAAGGAATGCGACTGTCAGATGACGTGTTGTCACGAACAGATACGAATTTTCGCTGCCGTGTGATTGTTTCCAGAAGCACTCCGCATCAGGCTGATATGTAAAGCCCTCATGGAGAGCCATAGCCGCCGCAAGCATATCAGGGCTATAAGCGGGATTTATTATAAATGCGTCAAAATCGTCCTTGTTGATGAGTGTCGGAGCAAGCTCATAGAAACGGTATCCGCCGCCGCCCGTCCAGTTCACAGATTTTGAGATTCCGCCCTTGTCCTCGCCGGAAATAACCATGTCAAGTCTTTTTTTACAGTGCGTGTAGGCGTGTTCGCCCATTTCGATACCGATATATTTTCGTCCCATTTTGTGTGCGACGGCGGCAGTTGTGCCGCTTCCTAAAAAGCTGTCAAGCACCAAATCACCCTCGTTTGTGGCAAGTGTCAGTACTCTTTCAATCAGTCTTTCAGGTTTTGGGGTAGCAAAAACTGATTCAGAATTAAAGGCTTTAACCTCTTTTTTTGCCTCCTGATTATCTGAAACATCATCACGTTTCCAGATTGTCATAGCTGTAACACCCTGCTTTACTTCAGACAAATATCTTTTTAATTGTGGTGCACCTTTTCCGTCTTTTCCAAAATAAAACCTATCCTCTTTTAAATACCTTTCAGCAGTTTCTTTGCTGAATCTATAACAACTTCCCTGCGGAGGATAATATTCAACACCTGTATTAGGATTTACAATTGGAAATACTCCACTTTCAGAAAATGATTTTACAAGCACATTATCTGAACGCCATCTTCCTCTTCCGTCATTATCATCATATTTATAATATTTGTTCTGCTGTTCAGTACGTGGCAACAAATTTATTGACAATGAATTTTTATTTTTGGCATATACCAAAATAAAGTCATGACTGTCAGAAAGAAATTTTGAATCATTCGTAGGAGCATATCTTTTCTCCCAAATTACAGTACTTATGAAATTATTTCTTCCAAAAATCTCATCACAAAGAACTTTTAAATAATGTCCCTCGTCGTCGTCAATGCTAATCCAGATACTGCCGTCGTCAGCAAGCAGATTTTTCAGAATCTCCAGTCTGGGACGCATTAAATTAAGCCACTGACTATGCTCCAGATTATCGTCATAATGCTCAAAAGCTGAACCAGTATTATATGGCGGATCGATATATATACACCTTACTTGTCCTGTGTACTTGCTCTCCAAAGCTTTCAGGGCAAGCAGATTGTCGCCGTGTATCAGCATATTTTCCGTATCCGGAGCGTTTCCCACGTTGGAAAGCTCCGGCTTTTCTATTAAAAGGCGTGGTTCAATGCGGATTTCCTGATCCTTGCCATGCCATGTAAGTTCAAGTTTATTGCTCATATTTACCTCGATTCTTAAATAATTTTTTATGCCTTATAGTTTTTCAAAAATCCATATCTTCCTTTCTTTTCATCTTTAGTAAATTCAATTAAATGTGCTTTACTGTAATCAACATTTTCAGGAATATCATTTTCAATAATAATAATCTGATTTTCACCGCAGTTTTCAATCAGATAGCGAAAAAGAGCCTCTTTCATTCCATCAGTGATTTTTTCGCTGTCTGATATTTCTATTTTTTTCTCTTTTAAAGACAATATCGGTGAGTCAAGAAAAAGAAAGTGCATTGCATATCTGCCATTTTCTTCAAGCGATTTCATAAGAGAAAAAAGCAGAATTGTATTCAAAAAAGCTCTATAGCCCTTGCCATGTGAAGATTTATGCTTTCCATTTATAATCGCATCCATCGAGTTGATACTGATGTTTCCAGTTGTAAAATTTGGATATTCACAAGCTTTTACAATATCCGCAAAGGTATCACTCATTTTTTGCCAGGTGTTTTTTTCCATATACTGTTTGGCAAGTTTTACAGAAAATTCAGGATTTCCATCATCACTTTCGCATTCACTGGCAGCAGCTTCGGCATCAAGTTCTTTTGAAAACATTTCAAACGCATATACATTCTGTTGAACTGCTATAATTTCAAGATAATTATCTTTTGTAATTTTCAGATTTTCTGCTTTTGGCTTAAGTTCTTTTAGATGATTCAGTATCTCATCATATTGTGCAGAAAGTATTTCCAACTCTGCTTCAAGCTGTACAATTTCATCAGCCACATCTTTTTCAACTTCTTGTAAATCCTGCAACTGCAATTTCACACGTTTCAATTCTATGGAAGTTGCTTCTGCAAATGATTCAGAATGTTCAAGCTGTTCGTGCATTTTGCTTTCACAAAATGGACATTTTGTAAGCCTTCGGATGTTTACAGCTTTTTTATCTCCATCAGAAATAAAATTAAGACGTTTTATATCTGATAAATACTGCGTATGAAGTGCCTTGTATCGTCCGCTTAAAACACGTGCTTCCTGTAATCGGGATTTAACTGAAAGAATACCTGACATATATTGATGACTTTTTTCTTTTAATTCAGAGATTTCCCGGTCGATTTCAAAAATTTCTGTTATGATTTCATTCAGCTTGCTTTCAACATTAACATCACCAAGTTCAAGTAATTTTTTTCTGGCTTCTTCATGTCGTTCTGTTAAGTTTTTGACTTTTTCACGAAGATATTTTATAACGCCTTTTTTCTGCAATGCCTTTTTATTCTTATCTTCTGTACTTTCAGTCGGCACAAGTTCGTTGTAATCCTTTCCGGAAAATAAAAACAGCAAAATCATAAAATCGAATATAGTTTTTGGGAAATTGGGATTAAAAAACACTTCCTTCGCCTGAAAAATATGGTCTTCATCTAAAAAGAAAAGATGAAAGAACGAACGCAATTTTAAATTAGCTTGTTTAAAATCTTTGTTTGAAATTAATTTATATTCCTCATCTATTCCAAACAGCTTAAGAAGTAAGGACTGGTATTCTTCTTTTTTATATTCTTTAGTCAGATAGTTATTAAGAGTAGTTTCAATATATACTTTGCTATCTCCACGATCTATAGGCTCACCATTCTTAGTTCCATCAACTATTTTTCTTTTAACAGTTATTTTTTCTCCGTCATCATTTTCAAAACATATAGCTATAGCATCATACCCGGTATCCGCTCTTGTAAACGGAGCTCCATCACAACAGAACATAAAATCAATACATTTCATAATATATGACTTACCAGTGTCTGAAGGTCCATAGATTATATTCACACCCTTTTCAAAGGTAATTGTTGAATCATGTACACCACTACCTGTTGCGGTAATTGATGTTATATAAAACCGTTTCATTACAACGACTCCTTTAAAGATTTTGCCGAAACAGCATTAATTTGAGATATGATTTCAATTTCAGATTTTCCGATAATGGCATTTACTACTTTTTTTGCTGTTTCACGATATTGTATTGCATACTCACTGCTTAGTGATTCGCTCAGATTCTTTCCTGTTTCAGTAATCTGATAAACAATTCCTGCTTTTGTAGGAATCGGAGTTACAAGACCGTCTAATGCCATTTCTCTCAAAACTTTATAAACCAGCGAACGTCTTGAAACAAACTCACTGAATTTGTATTGATTTTCACCATTCAAATTATCGTCGGACAAATTAAAAATTTTACTGTAAACTGCTAAAAAGTCAGCTGCATATAGCATATCTGCATTTTGTGGATCATTGAAAACAGAAATAACAAGAATAAGTCGGAGTTTATTTTCAAAAATACTGTTAAATATTTTCTGCACTATTTTTCACCCATCCATCTAATATTTGTAAATTAATGAGGAAATGACACGCTCCTCTGCGTTCTCCATTGCCTATCCATGCCGTCTCATGTGAAACAATGAATTTGTCAGTACGAGCCTGCATTGCTTTGTCCAGAACGGACATCAGACGTTCATAACCGGTAGGATATATTTCCTCATATGTATCAATAATCCAATCATAGATTTCTGAAAGAAAAATATTGAAATATTCATCTTCCGTATCATCATATATATCTCTTGTCCCTCTGTGAAGTGCTTCTGTCTCAAAATAATATCGTCTTTCTCTAATAAATTTGTTATTATAAAAAGGATTTGTTTTTAATTCATCAATAGTTAATTCGGGAACATTAATTTTTTGAGCGAATGCCTGTAGCATAGCCTCAATATACCTATGCTCATATTCACTGATTTCATCTGGAATCGGTATGGTAGGTAATTTACGAAGTTTATGATTTGAAGATTTGTTAGATTTTGTTGATTTATCAATAACAGTCTCAATAATAGAGTTGCCATTTTTATTATTAAAATGAAATTCTATTATTGAAACTGTTATTTTTTTATCAAGTTGAATATTAAGTGTGGATTTAAAACGTCGCTTATTTCCAGTTTTTTCTCCCAGAAAATCAAGTGTACCTATACCGTTGCAGTTGTCTTCGCGTCTGTTTTTTAATATATAATGCAGAACGCCTATTAAAAATGGCTGAAAATAAAAATGTGATATTTTTCGCATTTCCTCTTTAGTTTTAGGAGTACCATCATTTCCAATATAAAAAATATCAGTTTCAAGAATTTCATCATCATGAAAGATAATATACAAGAAAACTTGTACCAACCATTCTTTTTTTGCCAAATCAATACGTTTGTCAGTAAAATCTGTGATTCTTTTCAAAACATTATGAAAGTCATTCCGGACAGCATTATCAAAACTATCACAAAACGGAGCTTCATTAAAAGGTACATTGACCGAGCCTTTGCTTTTACACTCTTTATATAGAGATATATCTTTTGCAGCACTTATTGATTCAGTTCCTTTAATTGCAAATAATAAGTCCTGCATAACATCTATAGCCGAATGCTTATCACAACTACCTGCAAGATGTTTTCTTGCTGAATTCCGCATAGGTTTCATCTCATCTAAAAGGAAACAGAATACTCCACCACATAGGAAAAGATTAATAAATTCTGACATAAAAACACCCTCTCAAAAAAGAAACTGAAGAAAAGAAATTGCTATTGACAGAAATTGAAGAAAATATATGATAAAAACACCAAGGAAATACAACATCTTGAAACTTGAATTCTTATTCCTCATTATACCACGTTTCTCACAAAAAAGCAATAGCTTTGGAGAAATAATCTGCTTCTTTAGGCAAAATTGAAACATATTTCTTTTTCGTAACGACCAGATCGTTATATCTAATTAGTGAGAGGGTGGTCTTCTCCATATCTTATGTTGTCAGTCAGATGAAATTCATCTTGCTTGAAGTATGTGCTTTTGTGCAAAAAGACGGAATTTTCATTTTAAGAGTTAACTTTTCCTTATTTTTTCACTAACAGTAGAGGGACATTTACGAGACTGATTAGCAGTTTCATATAAATCCCTGTAATAAAATTTAATTCTTACGCCTGAATTACGTAATAGGGCTTAGGATACAACATTGAGTTATTTGCCGGAAGGCAGATGTAACGACTTGTAGTACCCTTGGCTTTTTGCGCCCTTTTTCAGGCAGCGAGGTCATACGATGCGCAGTCGTGTGACCTCTTTTGTTGTATCCTCGCCCGGAAAGGATACAATATGAATTCGCATATCACATTAAAAGAACTGCTCAGACTTGTTCCTGAAAAAACAGTGGGCAGAGCACCTTCGGTCAGGAAAATCAGAACCACTGGAATTCCAGTAGCAGTCAGCGAGGACGGAAATGCCGTTTGTTACTCCAATGGCTTTATCTGCTATACTTCGGTTTCCGGCACTACTGTTTTTCCGGTTCGCAAGTGCAAAGGGTATACATATGATTCCACCCGAAAGAAAAATATCAGAAAATTTTCCGAAAGCGAAATGCTGGAATTTGAATGGTACATAGCTGTAATGATGTACGGTGAGAGCCGTCTGGAACATAATCAGGAATCCAGGAATCTTTATCATCATTATGAATTTGCTGAAGATGATGAGGAGGGCATCGAGGGTATTGCGGACAATCATCAACCGGAAATTGAGGACTCATTTCTTGAATTGTGCAGCTGTCTTACGGAACGTCAGCGTACAATGATTATTTATAGTTTCGTGTATGGATATACACACGAGGAAATTGCAGAAATTCTTAAGGTTAAGAGAACAACGGTAACAAACACTATTGCAAATGCACTGAAATCAATCAGAAAAATTGTGCAAAGTGACGAAATTTAAAACTCGAATAGACAATTTGATGCTTGTACTTTCTTTACATCGGGAGGTGAAAATTATGCAGGTAATTGTTTCCGAACGTGAATGCCTTGACGTGGCACATCTTATGAAACTTACCGCCGAACGTCAGGATATTCCGCTGCCGTACGGTATGCTTATGAAAAGAGGCGCTTCACTCCTGATACAGCTTTCAGCAATGTGTACCATGCTTTCGGCACTCACAAACAACACAAAAACAATGGAGGTAATGAAAAATGAATGATTTAATCAGCGTTTCTTATGAAAACGAACGCCCGACGGTTATGGGCAGAGAACTGCACGAGGTACTCAATGTTCAGACACGCTATAACGACTGGTTCAAGAGAATGACAGAATACGGATTCAGCGAAAATTCGGACTTTGTAGCTGTTACTCAAAAAAGAGCAACAGCTCAGGGCAACGTTACAACATACACCGACCACCAGATGACAATCGAAATGGCGAAGGAAATCTGTATGATTCAGAGAACGGAAATCGGCAAGAAATGCCGTGAGTACTTCCTTGAACTCGAACGCAGGTGGAACAGCCCCGAAGCGGTTATGGCAAGAGCACTGCAGTTTGCAGAACGTCAGCTTTCGCTCGTAAAATCTGAAAATATCAGACTTCTTGACACCGTTGCGGTTCAGACACAGCAGATTGCGGAATTGAAGCCAAAAGCAAGCTATTACGATGTTGTTCTTGCCTGTTCTGACTTACTTCCGATTTCGCATATCAGCAAGGATTACGGCTGGTCGGCACGCAGAATGAATGAGTGGCTTTACAGCAAGGGAGTTCAGTACAAGCAGGGCAAAATCTGGCTTTTGTATCAGAAGTATGCACAATTGGGATATACAAGCACCAAAACTTATGTTCATAACGGAAATGACGGTCAGCCGCACACAACGGTGCATACATACTGGACGCAGAAAGGTCGCCTGTTTATCTATGAACTTATGAAAAAAGACGGACATCTTCCGACCATCGAAAAGGAGGAATCAGTATGACACTCTATGAAATTGATTCATCTATAACGGCTTGTGTGGACGAGGAAACGGGTGAAATTATTGACCTTGAACGTCTGAATGAACTGCTTATGGAGCGTGATACAAAGATTGAAAAAGTGGCACTCTGGATTAAAAATCTTGATTCAGATGTGACGGCAATCAAGGCGGAACGTGATGCGCTTGACAAGCGTATGAAATCGGCTGTAAATAAGGCTGAAGCACTCAAAAAATGGCTTGCTGATGCAGTCGGCTATCAGAAATTTGAGACGGCAAGAGTTTGCGTATCATTCAGAAAATCGGAATCAACTGAAATTGACGAAAACGTCCTTGACAGGAAGTGGTGCAGGGAAAAAATTACCTACACTCCCAACAGGACGGCAATCAGAAACGCTATCAAGGCAGGTCAGACGGTTGACGGTGCAAGGCTTGTTGAACGTCAGAATATTCAAATCAAGTAAGGAGGCAGACTTATGGCATTTCAGAAAGTACAGCGAAAATCGGCGAAAATGCGTGTTGCCCTTGCAGGTCCGAGCGGTGCGGGAAAAACCCTCTCCGCCCTCTACCTCGCATACGGAGTAACGCAGAACTGGGAAAAAATCGCCCTCATTGATACCGAACACGGCAGAGGGCAATTTTATGGAAACCGCAGTGACCTCGAAGTTGGTGAATATCTCTATCAGGAACTCACTCCGCCATTTACCGCAGAACGCTACATTGCAATCGCAAAGGAAGCACAGCAGGCTGTCGGAACGGACGGAGTTGTGATAATCGACAGCTTTTCTCATGCGTGGGAGGGCGAGGGCGGCGTTCTCGACTTCAAAGAAAGTATCGAACAGCAGGCTGGCAAGAATTCATTTACAGCGTGGAACGATGCGGGCAAAAAGCAGAATCTGCTGATAAATTCACTGCTGTCGCTTGACTGTCATGTGATTGTGACGATGCGTACAAAAATGGCATACACAATGGAGCAAAATGAGCGTGGCAAGACTGTCCCGGTTAAGCTCGGACTTGCTCCGGTTCAGCGTGAAAATACAGAATACGAATTTGATTTGGTGCTGAATATCGCCCGAAACCATATCGCAATTGTATCAAAGGATACGACTTTTCTCGACAGCTGGACAGGCATTATTACCCCAGAACTCGGCATTTCTCTTCGTGATTGGCTTGCTGACGGTGTTGAACCTCAACGTTGTACTGACTGCGGACTTGTCATCACGGGAAACTCTAAGAAAACAGCCGACGAAATCGCTAATGGTACGCTGAAAAATTACGGTCGCTGTCTCTGCTGGAAATGTATGACTGCTGAAATCAAAAAGCTGAAGGAGCAGAAAGCAAATGCTGAGACCGTATCAGATTGAATTGATTGAAAAGGCGCGTGACGCTTACCGCCACGGTGCAAGAGCCCCTTGTATCGTACTTCCCTGCGGCGGAGGTAAATCCGTAATTGTTGCGGATATCGCAAAATCTGCGACTGCTAAAAATAATCAGGTTTTGTTTCTCGTTCATCGGAAGGAACTGGTAGAGCAGATAAAGAGGACGTTTGAGTGGTGGGGCGTGGATATGAGCAGATGCGATGTAATGATGGTACAGACGGCAAGCAGGCGGATTTCTCGCCTGCCTGCTCCAGATCTGATAATAACCGATGAAAATCATCATTCCAAAGCGTCTACATACCGCAAGATTTACGATGCCTTTCCGAATGCGAAAAGAATCGGCGTTACAGCTACACCTGTCAGGCTCGACGGTTCAGGACTTGGCGATGTAAACGACGCACTTGTAGTCGGGGTATCGGCGAAATGGCTCATCGAGCGTCACTACCTCGCACCTTACGATTACTACGCTCCTTCCATTGCCGACCTTACGGGAATCAAAATACGGCATGGCGAATACGAAACGAAATCCGTGGAAAAGGCAATGCTGAAAACCGCCGTATTCGGCGATGCAATAAAGTATTACAGACAGCTTGCGGACGGCAAACAGGCAATTTGCTACTGCGTTTCCGTAAATCATTCTATGGTTATGGCAGAAGAATTCAGAATTGCAGGAATTTCAGCGGAGCATATTGACGGAGCTACGCCAAAAGACGAAAGGGAACAGATTATAGCCGATTTCCGCAAAGGTGAAATAAAAATTCTCTGCAATGTTGATTTAATCAGCGAGGGTTTTGACGTTCCCGACTGCGAGTGTGCAATACTCCTCCGACCGACAAAATCGCTTACTCTCTATATTCAGCAGTCCATGCGGTGTATGCGTTATAAAAAAGGCAAGCGTGCAATTATCATAGACCATGTCGGTAATTACGCTCGTTTCGGAATGCCTGATGCGGACAGGGAATGGTCGCTTGACGGCAGGAAAAAGTCCGAAAACAAGCGTGACGTTGACGATGAGGTTAAGGTTACACAATGTCCAGAATGCTTTTATACTTTTGAGCCGCCTAAATTCGGCAGACCTTTATGCCCTGCCTGCGGATATATTTTTCCGAAAAAGGAGCGTACTCTCGATACCGAGGAAAATACCAAACTGGAGAAAATTACAGGTTTTACACTCGATTTCAGTTCGTCTGATGACTGCAAAAATATACATGATTTACAGGCTTACGCCAAGAAAATGGGCTACAAACAAGGCTGGTGCTACTTTCAGGCAAGGCAAAGAGGGTGGATAAAATGACAGAGGAACATAAGATACAAAATGAAATTCGTATAGCCCTTGCCGACAGCTGTATCATTTTTCGAATGAATGTCGGAGCAGGCTGTACATTTGATGGAAGATATTTTAATACAGGCGTTCCGAAAGGATTCAGCGACCTTTTCGGATTACGAAAATCTGACGGATGTGCAGTTTTTATCGAGGTGAAAACTCCGAAAGGCAAGCCGTCAGCGGAACAGTTAAAATTCATTGAAACTATGCGAAAAAGCGGTGCAATTGCAGGTATTTGCAGGAGTGCCGAAGACGCAGTAAAACTTATTCAAGGAGGCTAATTATGGGATTCTCAACCAATTATGATGATGTGCAGGACTTCGACCTTATCCCCAAGGGCGAATATGAGGTAATCATCAAAGACATCGAAGAACGTACTACGCAAAACGGTGCAACAGGTCTGAATCTGACACTCATCATCAGAAATGATGTGGAGCAGAAGTACAAGAACCGCTGCATTTTCCATACGCTTTGGAAACGCCGTGAACCGACCGAGGCTGATATGCAGGTGCAGGGCTACAGTTTCAAACAGATTATGCAGCTTGCAAAGGCGGCAATGCTCCCAAGCGGCAAGTCCTACGAAACCGTTAATGATCTTTGTGCTGACCTTATCAACCATGTTATGCGTGTAACGATTGACCACGAGGAGTACAACGGCAGAACTAACGAGCGTGTGAAGTATATGAACGGCAGTAAATTTCCCGAATGCAAGCATATTTACAAGGAAAAAACGGCAGTTTCAGCTGATACCGTCGCACCGAAAAAGCTGGAGCAGTTTGCAGGCAGTGCCGGATTTGGCAGTCTTGATGATTTTGAGGAAATTCTTGGTGACGGCGATGTGCCGTTCTAAATAGATACAAATAATATAACGTCCTATGGAGGGCAACTTCATGTCCTCCATATATGGACAATATGGAGGTAATTATGAAATATCACAACAGTGAGGGTTATGCAGATCCGACAGCTTATGAAGCCCTCAACCGTATACAGCGTGAGGAGAGCAGAAAAAACTATCGTCCTATGGTGTATATCTGTTCACCGTATACTGACAGAAATTCTGCAAGCTATGCGATTGCCTGCTGCCGATGGGCAAAGGATAACGGCGGAATCCCGATTTCACCGCATCTGCTTTTTTCGGAAGTCGTTGATATGCGTACTCCGAAAGAGCGTAAAACAGCGGTTCTTTTCAGCAAGGCGATAATGGGACGATGTACAGAGGTATGGATTTTCGGCAAAGCATATACCGCCGGAATGATTCAGGAAATGAAATGGGCAAGAAATAAAGGCAAGACGATCAGATTTATATCCGAAGTCTGAAAGGAGAAAATTATGTTTAATAATATCCCTGACGAACTCAAATTACTTAATAACTGGGTATGCTGGAAAGCAGTACCCGACGCCAATTCCCACAGCGGAATCAAGAAAATCCCGATAAATCCGTATACCGGAGGTCAGGCAATGTCCAACAATCCGCAGACGTGGAGCGATTATGACACCGTCGTCCGCACTTCCATTAACTATGACGGTATCGGTTTCATGTTCAGCGGTTCGGGATATTTTGGTATTGACCTTGATGACTGCCGTTCAGACGTTGACGACTACCTGAAAGGTGACAGAAATAATATCGTGGCTGAATTTATTGATACCATGCAGACTTACGCCGAAATTTCACAGTCTGGAAACGGCATCCACCTCATCTGCCGCGGTACTCTTCCGCCCAATGGACGCAGGCGCGGCAAGGTTGAGATGTACGACAGCGGTCGCTATTTTATCATGACGGGTAAACAGATCGGCAGTTTTTCGCAGATTGCCGACGGTACGGAGCGTGTAAAAACGCTCCATACAAAATATCTCGGCGTGCAGAAATTCGCTCCCACTGCTGCGGCAATGCCGATGAAAACGATTCCTACATTTACAGAGCAGGAACTGATAGAAAAAATATTGAACTCCCAGAACGGCGATAAATTTGCAAAGCTGTATTCCGGCGATTTTTCGGATTATCCGTCCCAGTCGGAAGCGGATATGGCATTCTGCTCTATGCTTGCATTCTGGTGCGGCGGAGATACGTCTCTTATGGACGGCATTTACCGCAGTTCAGGTTTAATGCGTGATAAGTGGGACAGACGGCAGAACGGCTCTACATATGGTGCAATTACCCTTGCAAAAGCTGCAGCAGGATGTCAGAATTTCTATACGCCTGCTCCCGAAGATGATTACAGAATTACTGTCGGAAATGGCAGTGTTTCTAAACCTAAACTTCCGATGCACACCCTTGATGATACCGGAAATGCTGAACGCATGAAAGATTACTGCGGCGATACATTCCGTTATAATTACACTGACAAGCGCTGGATGTACTACAAGGACGGCAAGTGGGTATATGACGACAGGGGTGCGGTCTATGCCGCTGCTGATGTGATTCTTGAACGCATGAAAGCAGAATTGAGGGTATGGGCTGAATATGATGGCGGTTCTATGCTTCAGGCTTATCAGAAGCATATGAAGCGTACCCGTTCAAATGCGGCAAAACGTGCAATGGTCAAGGAACTCGAACATATTGTACCGATTTCTCCGGCACAGCTTGATACCTATAAAACGCTTGTAAATTCACAAAGCGGTGTTCTTGACCTCGATACGTGCGCAGTTTCTCCTCATAGTCCTGAAATGTATATGACGCGTATGCTCGGCACTTCAATGCCGGTTAATCCTAAAAGACCTGTTCTGTGGCTTCGCTTTCTTGATGACATTTTTAACGGTGATAAAGAACTTATCCGCTACGTTCAGAAAGCACTTGGCTACTGCCTGTGCGGTCTGACCACAGAACAGTGTGTGTTCTTTCTCTATGGCACAGGCAGAAACGGCAAGTCGACCTTTCTTGAAATTATACGTCTTATACTTGGAGAATATGCGACCAACATTCAGCCGGAGAGTATCATGATGAAAAATAACAGTTCCTCTGCAAATACAGACATTGCCCGTCTCAAAGGCGCTCGTCTCGTTACATCGGTTGAGCCGAACGAGGGTATGCGCCTTAATGAGGGTCTTATCAAACAGCTTACCGGCGATGATATGGTTACGGCTCGAAAGTTGTACGGTGATGAATTTGAATATCGCCCGGAGTTCAAGCTGTGGATGGCTACCAACCATAAGCCTACGATCCGCGGCACCGACCTCGGAATATGGCGCAGAATCCATATTATTCCTTTTACAACGATTATTCCCGAAGAAAAAGTCGATAAGAATCTCGGCGACAAGCTCCGCGAAGAGATGCCGGATATTCTCGCCTGGATGATGGAGGGATATCGCCTGTGGAAATATGAGGGTCTGAATAAACCGAAAGCCGTGCAGGACGCTGTAAAAGAATACCGTAACGAAATGGATGTTATTGCAGCATTTCTTGCCTCCGACTACTGCGTGGACGGCGGCGAGGCGAAAGCATCTGCTCTTTATGCGGTTTACTGCAGGTGGGCTGCTGAAAATAACGAGTACAAAATGCCGAGCCGCAAATTTGGCATTGAAATGAGCAAGCATTATAACAAAAAGACCTCCAACGGAGTTCGTTACATTGGCATTTCGTTAGCAGTCTCGGTAGGTGAATAAAAGTAATTTGGAGGTATGAGGAAGTATATTCTTTCTTTTCTTACTTCTCTTTTAAAAAAGAAAAGAAAATATAAAATATATATTTATTATTATATACTTCCTTATAATTCCACAAGGAGGTAAAATGAAAACCGTTATCAATTTCAAGGACATAGATACTTTTTGCAAACTCGAACGTCAGGTTTATGACGGTACAATTGATGTTTCTGATTTTCCACCCGCTGAATATAAGTATTTTTCGGAGCTCAGGAAAATCTACTACGCTTTTAAGTTTGAGGGGCTTGCTAAATCCGATGCCGAAAAACAGAAATCTGTCCTGCTCTGTCATTATCACGAGGATTTGCAGGAGCATAAAAACAGGCTCGAAGTTTATCGCCATTATCAGGAAAATATCAGGCAGTCGGAAATGATATGTACGGCGATACAGAAATCAAATGACATTACAGAAATAGCACTGCTTGCCTGCAAAGCAGTCTCACTTATGACTGGTGAGCCAACTTTTGCAAAACTGCAGGAACGCAAAATCACCGAAACGATGAAAGGAGATACATATGACAGTAATCGAAACTCTTGAAAAAATCCGTTGTCTTGATGCTCTCATTGATTCCAAACTGGAGCAGGAACGTCATCTTCGAGAAATGGCAACATCAATTTCCGCACCTGTAAGTGATGGTATGCCGAAATCATCTTCTTATGTGCCTGACAAGATTGGCGTTATCGTTGCAAAAGTCGTTGATTTACAGCTGGAAATCAATGCTGATATTGACAGATATGCTGATACAAAAGCTGCGCTTGTTGAAGCTGTCAAGAAACTTCCGCTGGAAGAGCGTACCGTTATTGAGTGTATGTACTTTCATCACGAACGTCCTACTGCTATCGCCAAGAAACTTCACTGTTCCCGAAGAACAATCTATAACATCAAAGACAAGGCTGTTGCAGTTTTGGAGGAGATTATGAAAAAATAAGTGTGCAATCCGTGCAGACTTTTGCGAAAAGTATTGACTTGCACAGCAAAAAGTGATAAACTGTATAATAGAAAGATATGGATAAAAACCGTAGGTGCAATAGTGCCTGCGGTTTTTGTATTGGAGATGATTTTATGCCAAGAAAAACAAAGAAACCTTGCACCCACCCCGGCTGTCCGAATCTGACCGAGGGTAAGTACTGCGAAGAACACAAACCCTTGTACCCTGACAGACCTTCGGCAGAAAGCCGAGGTTACAACAGCAAGTGGAGAAAAGTCCGTGCGGCATATCTCCGTAAGCATCCATTGTGTGTGATGTGTATGCGTGAGGGCAGATATGTTAAAGCAACTGTGGTTGACCATATAGTCCCACACAGAAACCGTCCAGAGCTTATGTGGAGCGAGAGTAATTTTCAGGCACTCTGTAAGCCCTGCCACGATAAGAAAACATGGACCGAGGATAAGAATCCTGAGTACACCTACTGACCGCCGGGGGTAAGAAAATCCCTAAAAATATGCAAGAAATCTACCGGTGCGCCCTCAAACACACAAAAATCAGGGTTCAAACGCCCTATTAACCCCTTAAATATTATTACAAGTCGAAACTGCCGAAGTTTCGGCTATTTTTATACCTAAAGGCAGGTGAAACAATATGGCGAAAGACGGTACAAATCGTGGCGGCAGACGTGTTCGTGCAGGAGATAAGCCAAAGGCACTCGCTGATAAAATTGCTGACGGTAAGGATGCCGATATTATTGAATTTCATACTCCGGAACTGGAAGCAGACAATCTCGATGATGCAGCCGATTTGATTGGTGCGGATATGCCGTCGCCAAGCGAATATCTGTCGGCACATCAGAAGAACGGAAAGCCGCTCGGTGCGGATGAAATTTACAAAGAAACATGGCTATGGCTGAAAAATCGTGGCTGCGAAAAGCTGGTCAATAAACGTCTGCTGGAAAGCTATTCTCAGGCGTTTGCACGATTTATCCAGTGTGAAGAGGCACTCAGTTCCTATGGACTACTGGGAAAGCATCCGACTACGGGTGGTGTCATTGCTTCACCATTCGTGCAGATGAGTCAGACGTTTCAGAAACAGGCGAATCTGCTTTGGTATGAGATTTTTGACATCGTGAAGCAGAACTGCACCACCAAATTTGACGGTTCTCCGCAGGACGATTTAATGGAGCAGCTGTTAAGCAGCAGGAAGTGAGGAAATTTATGAAATCAAACACCGACACACAATTCTGGCGTGACTTGAAGAACAGCCGTCAGCATCTCACAAAACAGCAGTACCGCACACTCAAGGGACAAGCGGCGAACGGAAAAGTTATGGACGCTCGCAAGGGACTGCAAAGAATTCTTCACAGGAGGGCTGGATGATGAAAACAACCACAGAATTTCAGCTTGTGAATATCGACAAGCTCGTGCCTTATGCAAATAATGCCCGTACGCACAGCAAGGAACAGATTCTGAAATTACGCTCTTCTCTCCGTGAATTTGGATTTGTCAATCCTGTTATCATCGACAAAAAATTCACTATTCTTGCAGGTCACGGACGTGTGGCTGCGGCAAGAGAGGAAGGGATTACAGAGATTCCCTGCGTATACGTCGATCACCTGACAGAAGCTCAGAAACGTGCGTATATTCTCAACGATAATCGCTCCGCTTTGGACGCAGGCTGGGACGATGAGCTGCTTGCCGTGGAAATGGAAGAACTTCAGAACCTCGGCTTTGACCTCGGTCTTACCGGATTCGATGAAAAAGAAATCGCCGACCTTTTTGATACAAACGTTGATGATGTAAAAGACGATGATTTTGACTTGACATCAGCTCTTGAAAAAGCTGCATTCGTACAACGCGGCGATATCTGGACAGTCGGCAGACACAAGCTTATGTGCGGTGATGCAACATCTGCCGAAGATGTATCTGCCCTTATGGGAGATACAAAGGCTAATCTCATTTTGACAGATCCGCCGTATGGTGTATCTTTCAAAAGCTCCAGCGGGCTTACCATTCAGAATGACAGCATGAAGAACGAAGAATTTTATACATTTCTTCTTTCTGCTTTCAAATGTATGGCTGACCACCTTGAAAAGGGTGGTGCGGCATATGTTTTCCATGCAGATACTGAGGGTCTGAATTTCCGCAGAGCTTTTGTAGATGCGGGATTTCATCTTGCCGGTTGCTGTATCTGGGTAAAGGACAGTCTTGTTCTTGGACGCTCCGATTATCAGTGGCAGCATGAACCTGTACTTTATGGCTTTATGCAGAATGGTAAACACCCTTGGTACTCCGACCGCAAACAGACTACTATCTGGAATTTCGACAAACCGAAACGAAATGCAAATCATCCTACTTCAAAGCCGCTTGACCTTCTCAGCTATCCTATTGGCAACTCCACGCAGGAAAATGCTGTGGTAATTGATACATTCGGTGGCAGCGGCTCGACTCTTATGGCTTGTGAACAGATGAACCGCATTTGTTATACAATGGAGCTTGACGAAAAATATGCGTCCGTTATTCTTCGCCGATATGTTGAAGATACCGGAAACTCTGACGGTGTATTTGTCATTCGTGACGGTAAACAGATACCATATTCGGAACTGGTGAAAGAGGTGGAACAGCGTGAATAGAACGCCTTTTTTCATATGTTCCCTGTCCGGAGGAAAGGATTCCACAGCTATGCTGCTCCGATTGCTTGAAGAAAATCGTCCGGTTGATATGATTCTGTTCTGCGATACGGGACTTGAATTCCCCGATATGTATGCACATCTGGAGAAACTGGAAAAGTACATCGGCAGATCAATAACAAGAATCAAGGCAGAACACAGCTTTGATTATTATTTTTCCGAATCCCAAATAAAGCGTGGAAATCCTGAAAAGTTTCGTGCCTTATTCGGTAAGGATTACAACGGCTATGGCTGGATGGGTCCGAAAATGCGGTGGTGTACAAATCGTTTGAAAGATCAACCGAGAGAGCAGTTTCTCCGCAGTCTGCGAGAAAAATATGATATTCGCCAGTATGTCGGCATTGCGGCTGATGAACAGTATCGCTTGGAACGAAAAAACAATCAGCGTTCCGAGTGCATCCACCCGCTTGTGGAATGGAATATGACAGAAGCCGACTGCCTGCAATACTGCAAAGAGCGTGGTTTTGACTGGAACGGCTTGTATGATAGATTCAAGCGTGTAAGCTGCTGGCTCTGCCCTCTGCAATCCTTGTCGGAGCTGCGGAAACTGTGGGAGTTTTATCCTGATTTATGGGCAAAACTTCGCCGATATGATGAAATGACATGGCAAAAATACCGTGCGGATTACTCCGTAAAAGAACTCGAAATACGCTTTGCTTTTGAAAATGAATGCCTTGCAAAAGGTATTTCAGTCAGAAACAAGGCGTTTTTTACGGCACTGAAAGAGAGGTTGAAATCCGAAAATGAATAATAAACTCACTCTCGGCAGTCTGTTTTCAGGTTCAGGCGGTTTTGAACTTGCCGGAATTCTTGCAGGCATTGAACCGAAATGGAGTTCAGAAATTGAACCTTTCTGTATCAGAGTAACGACCAAAAGGCTGCCGCAGGTAAAGCATTATGGCGATATTTCACAGATTAACGGTGCGGATATTGAACTGGTGGACATCATTACATTCGGCAGTCCCTGCACCGACGTCAGTATCGCAGGCAAGCGCGAAGGATTGAACGCCGCACGGTCGGGACTGTTTTTTCAGGCAATCAGAATCATTAAAGAAATGAGGTGTGCAACGAATGGAGAATATCCCAAATTCGGAGTATTTGAAAACGTCGGAGGCATTTTTTCAAGCAATTCAGGCGAGGATTTCAGAAAAGTCCTTGAAGAGTTCTGCAAAATTGCAGACGAATCAATTACTGTACCTCGACCTGACAAATGGCAGAAGGCAGGATGCATCATGGGAGATCATTTCTCTGTCGCCTATAGGTGCCTCGACGCCCAATACTGGGGTGTCCCACAGCGAAGGCTCCGCCTGTATGCTGTCATCGATTTTACAGGTCAACGTGCCGGGCAAATATTATTTGAGTCCGAAGGCGTGTCAGGGTATTCTGCGGAGAGCTTCAGAGCGTGGCAAGCAGCTTCCCGAAGTGCTGAAAATGGCTCTGGAGCGTCAGGCACAGGGCTGATGTTTGAAAATCATTCGCAGGATACGAGATATACAGGCCCGATTGAAGTTGCTCAGACTGTATCCGCATCATATGGAACAGGCGGCAACAATCAGCCGTTTGTGGTGGAAAAACAGGCATTTGGAATCTGCTCGAAACACAGCAATTCCATGATGTCCGACAATCCCAACAGCGGATTTTACAAGGCTGACACCGCTCGGACAATTGATACAAGCAATCAGTCGCCATGCAAAAATCAGGGCGGAATGGTTGTAATTGAGGGCAACGGGTCACGTCCATCACATCACGGTGACGGCTACAAAGAAGCCGATACAATGTACACCTTAAACTGCACAGAAAATCACGCTGTTTCCTACGGCATCGGCAGACCTGCGATGAATCAGGGTTACAAGGCAAAATTCAGCTTTCAGATTGAGGAAGAAAAATCACCGACCATTGTTGCATCTGGTGCAGGCGGAGTTTCCCACCCGAAATATTCCACGAGCAAAAGTTCGCACCACACAATTGCAGAAAAGGAAAAAGCCGGAACGCTTGTTGCGTCCGACTACAAAGACCCACCGACTGTCAACGACAGCACTGCCGAAATCGAATATATCGTTCGCCGCCTGACACCGCAGGAATGTGCGTCGCTGCAAGGTATGCCAACTTGGTGGTGCGATGGTCTTGAAACCGAAAATCCCACAGATGAAGAAATTGACTGGTGGTATGATGTTTTTGAAACGCACCGCAAGGCTATAGGAAAATCCACTAAACCGAAAAGTCGCAAGCAGGTGGAAAAATGGCTGAAAAATCCGTATTCCGATAGCGCCGCCTACAAGATGTGGGGCAACGGTATCGCAATGCCGTGTGCGTGGTTTGTTTTAGCCGGAATCGTCTATTTTGCGAGCATTGGAGCAAATTGTGAACGAACCGATACTAAGTTATCCACCGAATTCACATAAAGTTATCAGGTAGAAAAACAACAGATTTCTGCCCGATATTTCGTCATATGTCACACTTGCTATCTGTGAGAAAAAGAGTTAATATGTGATTACGAAAACGCCGCAGCGACGGCGAAAATGGGAGGTAATCATATGAACATCAAATTCAATCTCACAGGCGAAGACCGAAAAAAGCTTGTCAAGGCAATCAGCGAAATAACCGGAATTCCTGCCGAATATCAGTATATGCCGACTTGCTCTTACATCATCGGCAACTGCACCGTAACAAAAGACGGTACGCTGATTATCAGCGATGACACGGACGAAAAAGAAGTCCAGAATCTGCTGTCAAAACTGGAGCAAATGGGCTATTCTGCGGCATCTGACAATTCAAAGTTGACCGTTCAGATGCCGAGGGATTCCCTTGACGAGCGAACGCTGAACAGAGTCAGACGGATTCTTGAAAATAAGGGTGAGCTTTTCAAGACGGCGTTCAAAACCGACAGCGTAGAATTTCAGGTGACGGAAAAAACCGTGGATTTCCCTTGGTTCACGGTCGAACAGGACGGCGATGCAGAGGCTTACAGCACCTTTATTTCTATGCTCTGCGAGTTTGCAAGGAATCAAAAACGAATCAACTACAAGCCCGATACCAGCGATAATCCAAAGTATTCATTTCGCTGCTTTTTGATTCGGTTGGGCATGGTAGGTACTGAATTTAAGGCGACAAGAAAAGTGTTGCTTCGCAATCTTTCGGGCAGCTCAGCGTTCAGACATGGAGGTGTAAACGATGCGGTTTCCGAATGAAAAGGAGCTTGCGGTGCTCCGAGAAAAATATCCGGCAGGAACAATGGTGCGTCTCATCTTAATGGAAGATAAGTTTGCACCGCCTGTCGGAACAATCGGTGAAATTCAGTTCGTTGATGATGCCGGAAGTGTTCATATTCATTGGCAGAATGGCAGCAGTCTTTCGGTAATTCCTAATGTTGATGTTGTGGAAATTCTGACCGACATTGGAGCGAATTTTTAATCGAGATCCTTCTCCATTGTATCCAAGTATACCATAGAATAGCAAGTATTGCAAGTGTATAAATACACCAGACTTTCGGCGAAATACAGCCGAAAAGATTGTGTAACTATGGTATTGCTTTATCCTTCGTTATGCGGTAATATGTAACACAACGAAAGGACGGAAAGTCCCAAAAAACACCGAAATTACGGAGGAAAATACGATGAACGAGAAAACAGCAAAGCAGATTGAGAACCTTAAAAATCAGACCATCGGAGTGGAAATCGAGATGAACAGCATCACCAGAGAAAAGGCGGCAAAGATCGCCGCCGACTTCTTCGGAACAGGCAGATTTGAAGATACAGCAAGCCGAAACGGCTACTGCACTTGGTCGGCTTGGGATGCACAGAACAGAGAATGGAAATTTTCGAGGGATATTTCAATCGCAGGACCCGACAGCGAAAAGTGCGAGCTGATTACACCGATTCTTCACTACGAGGACATTGAAACCTTGCAGGAGCTTGTTCGCAGACTCAGAAAGGCAGGAGCAATCAGCCACGCAGGAATCGGGGCGGGCGTCCATTGCCACATCGGAGCAAATGGGCACACACCGCAGAGCCTCAGAAACCTTGCGAACATCATGGCAAGCCATGAAAGACTGATCGCCGACGCTTTGAAAATCGATCAGGGCAGGATAAACCACTACTGCCGAACGGTAAATCCCACTTTCATCGAGCAGCTCAACAAGAAAAAGCCTATAACAATGGCACAGCTTGCGGACATTTGGTACACGGCAAATAATGCGAATTATGAGCGAAATCAACACTACAACGACAGCCGATACCATATGACGAATTACCACGCAGTTTTCACAAAAGGCACGATTGAGTTCCGATGCTTCAACTTCGACAAGCCCGCCGACGGCAAGAAAAACGGACTTCACGCAGGACAGCTCAAGAGTTGGATTCAGCTTTGCTTAGCGCTTTCCGAAATGGCAAAAGAAATCAGAACAGCAAGCCCAAAACCACAGCAGACCGAAAATCCGAAATTCGCAATGCGGACTTGGCTGATTCGGCTTGGCATGGTTGGCGAAGAATTCGCCACAGCAAGAGATTTTTTAACACGCAACCTTGACGGCAATGCCGCTTGGAGATACGGAGCATAACGCAGGAGGTTTCCTCCTGCTGCCCTAAACCGCCACCTACGGGTGGCTTAAGGCAGTAGAAGGAAGCTTCCTTCAGAAAGGAACGATTACAATGAAGAAATATTATCTGGCTTACGGCTCAAACCTTAACGTTCAGCAGATGAAGTACCGCTGCCCTGACGCAAAGCCCGTCGGAACATCATGGATTCACGGCTACGAGCTGCTTTTCAAAGGTTCGAAAACAGGCTCTTACCTCACCATTGAAAAAGCGGAAAATTCCAAAGTTCCCGTTGCAGTCTGGGAGGTTTCGGCAGCCGATGAATGTCGCTTGGATTTGTACGAGGGCTGCCCGAATTTTTACTACAAAACGGAAATGGAAGTTGCCGTAAACCGCCGAAAAATCAGGGCTTTTGTGTACATCATGCACGAGGAACGGCCGCTGGGGATTCCGAGCAGTTCCTACATCAGAACCTGTGTTCAGGGTTACCGCAATTTCGGTTTTGATCTGAAATATTTGCGGCTTGCGTTTGACATCAGCGAAAGAGGTGTGGAAAATAAAAAATGAGATCAGAGAACCGAGAATCTGCCCGAAATGCGGTCAATCCTACACGGAGCGACCTGCCATTTCAAGAGTTGACAACAGCCAAATTTGCCCTGACTGCGGTTGCAGAGAAGCCTCGGATGCCATCGGAGTTTCCACCGAGGAACAGGAAAAAATTATCAGCATTATTCATCGGAATTACGCTGAATAATCGCCACAGAGCCGCCACGTTGCCGCAAGTCCGCCATTTTGCTTTTCCTCGCAAAGTTACCCTTTTTGCAGAATGGAGGCACACGTTGGCGGCTGTGGGGCTTGTTTTTGAAGGCATATACTGCACAATTATGAGAGCTGATTTGCCTCGATATTTCGTCAGATTTAGCCACTTGATAAGTGTAAAAAACTATGGTAATATACTACACAACGGAAGCGAAGAACGCACCGAAATTTAAACCAAAACGGAGGAAACAATTATGAAATGGGAACAGGTTACAACAATGGAGCGCCTCGAAATGAACGGATGTGCAGAACAGGGTGCAGTGCTGAAATACGGCGAAAAGGTTCTGGTCTGCGGACTGACCTGCAGAGGTTTTGAGGCGGCGGTTTACGAGTTCATTGAGGATGAGGAAGAGACTGGACTTTCCTACGTAGAATGCCGCCTAAACCTCAGAACAACCGCACCGACACCCTTTGACGACGGCGGCGATGCCATAAAGTGGTGCTTCGATCACCTGAACGACTAAGGACAAGGGGCTGAAAAATGCCCCTTTCCCGCTTTCCTTCAATGGTGTATATCACACAATTGTGAGGGCTGGTTTTTCCCGATATTCTGTACTTTTAGCCGCTTGATAAGTGCCGGATTGTATGGTAATATGTAACTACCGAAAGGGGAAAACCCCACGAAAAAAATTTTTTGGAGGAAACGAAAATGGCACACACATGGAAAGTTAAGGCACTGACAGCGGAGAAACCCGGAAAGCTGGTCTGGAAAACAATCAAGGAGTTTAACAGCCCTGCCAAAGCAGACAATTGGCTTTGCGACTACGTCAGAAAGAACGGCTTAAGCATTACCGACTTCAACATTGTCAGAGCCTGAGAACAGCCGCCAAAAGCACAGCCCTCGCAAGAGGTGCTGTTGCTCGTACAGCCGCCACGTTTCCGCACGTTCGCCCTTTTTCTCGCTCTCGCAAGGTTACCCCACACGCAAAGCGGCGGCACACGGAGCGTTTGTGGGGCTGTTACGAAAAAGCATATATCACACAATTGTGAGGGTTGATTTTTCCCGATATTCTGTACTTTTAGCCGCTTGATAAGTGCCGGATAGTATGGTAATATGTAACTACCAGAAGGGGAAAAACCCCACGGGAAAAATTTTTGGAGGAAACGAAAATGAACAAGAACATCGAGAAGGCGCTGGAGAAAATCGCAATGGAAGAGAGCTACAGCATCGAGGTGAGAGGCGGACTTGACAGCCGCGACAACGACGACGAGGATTTCAAGGAAATCAGCGTGACAGCGCTCCAGAGAATGCTCGAAAGAGCCTACGAATTGGGCAAAAACAGCAAGTAACCAGACCGCCGAAAATCACGGCAGCCCTTCGGGGCTGTCTCTCGTACAGCCGTTTTCGTTTCCTCCGGCAGTACAATTCACACCGATTTTCCGGCTTATCTTTGTGCAGTTTATTGTTTCAAAATGACTTGATTTACTTGATTTTTTATGGTAAAATACATTACAATGGAAGAGCAATCTCAATTAAAAATCCGCCCCAAGGGGCGTTCAAAAAATAACCGTTTCAGACCTGATTTTCAGGTCTTTTTTCATGCGGATTGGAGGTGAAACAATGGCAAAATTCAAACCGACACGCTTTATGGCAGAGGATTCCAAATACAGCAAAAAGGCGGCGGATTACGCCGTCAATTTTATTCAGTGCCTCTGCCACACAAAAGGTACGTGGGCAGGAAAAAAGTTTGAACTGCTCGACTGGCAGGAGCAGATTATCCGTGACCTGTTCGGGATTCTGAAACCGAATGGATATCGACAGTTTAACACGGCTTACATCGAAATACCTAAGAAAAACGGTAAATCAGAGCTTGCGGCGGCAGTAGCACTACTGCTCACCTGCGGTGACGGCGAAGAGCGTGCCGAAGTTTATGGCTGTGCCGCTGACCGTCAGCAGGCAGGCATTGTTTTTGAAGTTGCGGTTGATATGGTGCGGATGTGTCCTGCACTAAACAAGCGAGTAAAAATTCTTGCATCGCAGAAACGTATTATTTACACTCCGACAAACAGCTTTTATCAGGTGCTTTCCTCCGAAGCATTCAGCAAACACGGCTTTAACATACACGGTGTGGTCTTTGACGAGCTTCATACGCAGCCTAACAGAAAGCTGTTTGATGTTATGACAAAGGGTTCAGGCGACGCAAGAATGCAGCCGCTGTATTTCCTTATCACCACTGCCGGAACGGACACCAATTCAATTTGCTACGAGGTACATTCCAAGGCAAAGGATATCCTCGAAGGCAGAAAGCATGATCCGACTTTTTATCCTGTCATTTACGGTGCCGATGAATCCGAGGACTGGACAGACCCCGAGGTCTGGAAAAAGGCGAATCCAAGCCTTGATAAAACTATCGGAATGGATAAAGTCGTGGCTGCCTGCAACTCCGCAAAGGAAACTCCCGGCGAGGAGAACGCATTCAGACAGCTTCGTTTGAATCAATGGGTAAAACAGGCTGTTCGTTGGATGCCAATGGAAAAGTGGGATAAATGCAAGGTTGCTTTTGACGAAGATTTCCTTGCAGGACGTGTCTGTTATGGCGGTCTTGATCTTTCGAGTACAACTGATATTACGGCATTTGTGCTTGTTTTTCCGCCAACTGATGAGGACGATTTTTACTATGTTCTGCCGTACTTCTGGCTGCCGGAAGAAACGCTTCCTCTCCGTGTCAACCGTGACCACGTTCCCTATGATTTATGGGAACGGCAGGGTTATCTGAAAACGACTGAGGGAAATGTTGTGCATTACGGCTTTATCGAGAATTTCATAGATGAACTGGGTACAAAATTTCACATCAAAGAGATTGCTTTTGACCGCTGGGGTGCTGTTCAGATGAGCCAGAATCTTGAGGGGCTGGGCTTCACGCTGGTGCAGTTCGGTCAAGGTTATCGGGATATGTCGCCGCCGACCAAAGAACTTATGAAGTTGACGCTTGAACAGAAACTTGCTCACAACGGTCACCCCGTCCTCCGCTGGAATATGGACAATATTTTTATCAAGCGTGACCCTGCCGGAAATATCAAGCCCGACAAAGAGAAATCCACAGAGAAGATTGACGGTGCGGTTGCCCTGATTATGGCTCTTGACCGTGCGATTCGGCGTGGATGTGTTTCTTCTGTTTCCGTTTATGATGAGAGGGATTTGTTAATTCTGTAGATTGGAGATGATTTTATGAGCATTTTCAAAGGTTTATTCAAAAGCCGAGACAAGCCAACAAACAGCTATGATTCTCCGTCCTACAGCTATTTCTTCGGACGGAGCAGCAGCGGAAAACGAGTCAACGACAGAACGGCATTGCAGCATACAGTTGTGTATGCCTGCGTGAGGGTTCTGAGTGAAGCGATAGCACAATTGCCGCTTCACGTCTATAAATACACCGATAACGGAAAAGAGCGAGTGCCGACGCACCCGCTATATTTTTTGCTGCACGATCAGCCCAATCCCGAAATGACAAGCTTTATTTTCCGTGAAACGCTGATGTCGCATTTGCTGATTTACGGCAACGCTTACGCTCAAATCATCCGAAATGGTCGTGGCGAGGTTATTGGACTGTATCCGCTTATGCCTGATAAAATCAAGGTTGACCGTGACGAACGTAACCGCTTGATTTACATTTACAGCCGATACGATGAAGCAAATCCAAATCTGAAAGAACAGGGCGACATCGTTCTTCGTCAGGAAGATGTTCTGCATATATGCGGTCTTGGATTTGATGGATTGGTCGGTTATTCGCCAATTGCTATGGCAAAGAATGCGATAGGAATTTCCCTTGCCTGCGAGGAATACGGATCGACGTTCTTTGCAAACGGTGCAAGTCCGTCCGCTGTACTGGAGCATCCCGGTGTTATCAAAGACCCCGAAAAAGTGCGGAAAGCATGGCATCATGCCTATGGTTCAAGCAACGCCCATAAAGTAGCAGTTTTAGAAGAAGGCATGAAGTACACACCTATTGCCATTCCAAATAATGAGGCGCAGTTCCTTGAAACAAGAAAATTTCAGGTTTCAGAAATCGCAAGGCTTTATCGTATGCCTTTGCACATGATCGGTGATCTGGAACACGCTACATTCAGCAATATAGAACAGCAGTCCCTCGAATTTGTGAAATACACGCTCGATCCTTGGCTTGTCCGCTGGGAACAGGCTTTGCAGAAGTCTCTTTTATCCGATTCAGAAAAAGGGCAGTATTTCATTAAATTCAACGTTGAGGGACTGCTCCGCGGCGATTATGCTTCTCGAATGCAAGGCTATGCAACCGCACGTCAGAACGGTTGGATGTCGGCAAATGATATTCGTGAATTGGAGGATATGAACCGGATTTCTGCCGATTTAGGCGGCGACCTTTACCTTTGCAACGGTTCGATGAGCCGTTTGCAGGATGCAGGGGCTGCATATTCTCCAAAACAAAATGAAAGTGAGGAAAATACAGATGAATAAGAAATTTTGGAACTGGGTGAAAAATGAGGACTCCGGTGAAACGGAATTGTACTTTGAAGGTCCTATTTCTGACTATACATGGTTCGGAGATGAGATAACGCCTGCTATGTTCCGTGATGAACTGGCGAAGGTCAGCGGCAATCTGACCGTCTGGATCAACAGTCCCGGCGGAGATTGCGTTTCCGCAAGCCAGATTTACACGATGCTGAGAAATCACAAAAGCAAAGTTACAGTGAAAATTGACGGCATCGCTGCAAGTGCGGCATCTGTTGTTGCTATGGCAGGTGATGAAACGCTGATCAGTCCGACCGGATATTTGATGGTTCATAATCCCATGACTTTGGCGAGTGGAAACAAGTCCGATATGGAAAAAGCAATAGCACTTCTTGACGAAATCAAGGAGGGCATCATCAATGCTTATGTCCGAAAAACAGGGCTTTCACGCAATAAAATTTCAAAGCTGATGGACGATGAAACATGGCTGAATGCTGAAAAAGCATTGCAGTTGGGATTCGTAGACGGCATTCTTTTTGACGAAAAGAAAAAGTCGTTTATTCCGGAAGAGGATGAGCCGGAAGAATCCAAAGGAGAGGAAGGAGCAGACGATAAGCCCGAGGAAAACATTTCCGCTATGCTGTATTCTTCAAATCGTACAAGAGATTCCTTTTTACAGAAGATCTCTGCAAAAACATCCGGCACACCCATTGACCAGCTTGACAAAAGGCTGGAATTATTAAAATATTGATTGGAGGAACTGATTATGACAATTCAGGAACTGAGAGAAAAAAGAGCGAAGGCATGGGACGAGGCGAGAAATTTCCTCGATTCCAAGCGTAACGACAGCGGACTTTTATCCGAAGAGGACTCAGCAAAGTATGATGCAATGGAGAAGCAGATTGTTGACCTCGGCAAGGAAATTCAGCGGCTTGAGAGACAGGCTGCACTTGATGCAGAACTGAATAGACCTGTAGGTTCGCCGATTCTTGGCAAGCCTGCATCCGGTGAACCCAGTGAAAAAACAGGAAGAGCGTCTGATGAATACAGAAAAGGTATGTTACAGGCACTTCGCACAAATTTCAAGCAGGTCAACAACATTTTACAGGAGGGCGTGGACGCTGACGGGGGTTATCTTGTTCCCGTTGAATACGACCGCCGTCTGATTGATGTACTTGAAGAGGAAAACATCATGCGTAGGCTTGGTACGAGGATCACCACAAGCGGTGAACACAGGATCAATATTGCCGCAACAAAACCTGCGGCTGCGTGGATTGAAGAAGGTGAAGCTCTTACTTGGGGGGATGCAACTTTCGATCAGATTCTTATGGATGCGCACAAGCTTCACGTTGCAATCAAGGTGACGGAGGAACTGCTTTATGATAATGCTTTCGGACTTGAAAACTATATCATCACACAGTTTGGAAATGCACTTGCAAATGCCGAAGAGGATGCATTCCTGAACGGTAATGGAACCGGTAAGCCTACAGGTATTTTCAATGCCACAGGAGGCGGACAGCTTGCCGCAACTGCCGGAGCTGCTGTGAAAACCGATGATATTATCGATCTCGTTTATGCACTTAAGCGTCCGTACAGAAAAAATGCAGCGTTCATTATGAACGATAAGACTCTTGCAATGCTCCGCAAGCTTAAAGACAACAATGGTGCGTATCTCTGGCAGCCATCCTATCAGATGGGTGAGCCTGATAAGGTGCTTGGCTATGCGGTTTACACGTCTGCTTATGTACCTGAAAATGCTGTTGCTTTTGGTGATTTCAAGTATTACAACATCGGCGATAGAGGTTCACGTTCGTTCAAGCAGCTCAACGAACTTTTTGCAGGTAACGGCATGATCGGATTTGTCGCCAAAGAGCGTGTTGACGGCAAGCTGGTACTTCCGGAAGCAGTGCAGATTTTGAAGCTTTCTGCAAAATCTACACAGTAAAATTCTGAAAGGCGGTGGTGAGGGTGGTAACATTGCAGGAGGCAAAAAATTATCTCCGTGTTGACAACTGTGAGGATGACAAGCTCATCCTCACGCTGATCGACACAGCGCATCGGCTTGTGATGGACGTGGGACGTATGAGTGAGGAGAAGTTTGAGAGAAATGAAGATACGACTAGAACAGCGATGCTGTTCACGGTATCATATCTCTACGAAAACCGAAATACTGCGGATTTTCATAAGCTGACGCTCACTCTGCGTTCCATTTTATTTGCACAGCGCGAAGGAGTAATTTAGTGGAAATCGGAAAATTAAATCAGCGTATCACGATTCTGGAGCAATCGACACGTGTCGATCATATCGGAAATCACAAGGCTCAGTGGGATGAATTATTCTCCTGCTGGGCTTCTGTTTCCGTAAAAAATTCGGTGGAAAATTCCGATAACGGCACGACAAAAGAGGTGCAGACATTGCAGTTTATGATTCGGCAAAACAGCATGACAATGGGAATTGGGGCGGCGGCAAACCGCATTTCTTTTCGTGGTGCGATTTATGATATTGTAGGAATATCGCCGAATTTTGAGCATCGTGATTATCTGAAAATTACTGCAAAAGCAAGGAAAGCAGGTGCCCCAGATGACATCTATTGACGATATGGCTGACGAAATTATGAAAGGATTACAGGAATATGCAGACCTTGCGGATACTGCCATGAAAAAAGCAGTCCGCAAGACTGCAACATCTGTGAAAAAGGAGATTTCCGCAAATGCTCCGAAACGTACCGGAAAATATGCGAAAAGCTGGACGACGAAAAAAGTCAAGGAGAATAGCCATTCCCTTGAAATTACGGTGCATTCCAAAGACCGCTATCAGATTGCGCATTTGTTGGAGCATGGTCATGCAAAAAGAAATGGGGGACGTGTTACAGGCAAGCCGCATATCGCTCCTGCCGAAGAAAATGGGGCGGATTTATTGGAATCGCTCATCGAGAAGGAATTAAAATGAGTTATGAAGAAATTAACGAAATGATGCTGGAAATGGGGCTGCCATTCGCATATCACCACTTTAGTGAGGGCGAAAGTCCGAAACCGCCATTCCTGATTTTTCTGTCGCCGGGTGAAAATACTTTTTCAGCGGATAATCGGATGTATCACAGCTTCAAAAAGCTGGATATTGAGCTATATACCGATGAAAAATCTCCCGAAACAGAGGCGGAAATAGAAGCTGTTCTGCGGCGGCATCATATTTTTTACAATAAAACTGAAACATGGATTGCATCTGAGGAGATGTATGAAGTGTTGTATAAAATGGAGGTATAACTTATGGCTATGGAAAAGAATAAAGTCAAATTTGGACTGAATAAGGTGCATTGGGCGAAAATCACGTCCTACGGTGAGGACGGAATGCCGGTGTATGCTACGCCCGTCCGTCTGCCCGGTGCGGTATCGCTCAGCATCGATGCAAGCGGCGAAAATGAACCGTTTTACGCCGATAACATCGTGTACTATATGTGCAATAACAATTCCGGATATGAAGGGGAGCTCGAAATTGCACTTGTCACAACAGATTTTGCAACGGAAATTCTGGGACAGAAACTGGACAGCAAGGGCGTTCTTGTAGAAAGCAATGACGCGGAAGTTGCCGAGTTTGCGTTGTTTTTCGAGTTTTGTGGCGATAAAAACCACATTCGTCATGTGATGTATCGTTGCTCCGTAGCACGTCCTGCAACGGAATCCGCTACCACAGAGGACTCTAAGGAAGTAAAGACGGAGTCGCTGTCGCTGACCGCTTCTGCCCTTGAAAATGGTCTTGTGAAGTCCAAAAGCTGTGAGGAAACAGATAAGACGGTTTACGATAACTGGTACAAATCCGTGTATATCCCGACTTTTTCAACGGCTGCTAAGACGACCGCAAAAACAACATCATAACGGAGGTACAGCATGGCTATCAAGAAAAATATTATCGTAGACGGAATCGAAGTACCGTTTAAGGCGAGTGCCGCTGTGCCTCGTCTTTATCGCTTGAAATTCGGGCGTGATATCTACCGAGATTTCGCCGCTTTGCAGAAAAATGTTAAGGATGGCGATGCAGAGAACTCCGGGCTTGATATTGAGAGTCTGGAGGTTTTTGAAAATATCGCTTTCATCATGGCGAAGCACGCTGATCCGGAGAATGTTCCGGATAATCCTGACGACTTTTTGGAGCAGTTTAACACGTTCAGTATTTATGAGATTCTTCCGCAGCTCATTGAATTGTGGGGACTCAACACCGCCACGCAGGTGGAAGCTAAAAAAAACATCGCAAGACTGACAGACCGATGACTACGCCTTTATTTCTCCTGAGATGCGTTCAGCTCGGAATTTCTCTTTCCGAGCTGGAGCTTCTTACTATCGGATTGGTGAATGATATGTATAGCGAAAGAGAAAGGGACGACTATTCCGGCTGGAAGGAAATTGCCGCGCAGGACGATTTTGACCGATTTTAAGGCATATTATGCAATTGAACGGAGGTGACCAATCACGGCAAACAGAATTCGAGGGATAACCGTTGAAATCGGCGGCGACACAACTAAGCTAAGTAAGGCTCTCGAAGGCGTCAATAAAAATATCAAGAACACGCAGACACAGCTAAAAGACGTAGAAAAACTTCTAAAACTCGACCCGACCAATACAGAGCTTCTCTCACAGAAACAGAAGCTCCTTGCCGATGCAGTTTCCTTAACTGGCGACAAGCTGGAAACGCTCAAAAAAGCAAATGAGGAAGCAGCCAAATCTGCAAATCAATACGACGCATGGAAAGCCAAATACGACCCACTGAAAACAAAAATCAGTGAAACGGAAACCAAACTAAAAGACCTCAAGGAAAAATCCAAGGATGCCGATGAACAGCTTGCAAAGGGCGAAATTTCTCAGGAAAAATACGACGCTCTGCAAAAGGAAATTTCCGATACAGAAACGGATTTGGAAAACCTGAAAAAAGCGGCTCAGGATGTCGATGAAGAATTTGGTCACCCCATTTCACCGGAACAATATGACGCTCTCCAACGTGAAATCATAGAAACAGAACAGGCACTTCAGAACCTGCAGCGTGAGGCGGAAAACTCTAAATCCGCTCTTGAAAAAATCGGAGATGTTGGTGGGAAACTGCAAAATGCCGGTGATAAAATTTCCGGCACTGGTCAGAAATTATTGCCTTTGACCGCAGGCATTACAGCACTTGGCGGCACAGCAGCAAAGAAATTTGCCGATGTGGATAAGACCATGCAGCTTGTCAACTCCACCATGGAAAACACCGAAGAACAGGCGGAAATGCTTGATACGGCGATGAAAAATGCCGCCGCCAACTCCACATTTGGTATGAGTGACGCCGCAAATGCCGCACTAAATTTTGCAAGAGCCGGTCTCACCGCCGAGCAAGCTGCTTCTGCCCTTGCACCTGCCATGAATCTGACTGCCGGAGAGGGTGGCAATCTGGACACCGTTTCCGCCGGATTGGTTGCCACAATCAACGGATTTCACGGCTCCTTTGACGAGGCGGCAGACTACGCTGATGTGTTTGCGGCAGCCTGCAATAACTCCGCTTTGGACGTGGACAGCCTTTCAAGTGCGATGTCTGTTGCAGCCCCGATTTTCTCATCAGCAGGCTACAATATCAACGACGCAGCCCTATATATGGGCGTTATGGCGAACAACGGAATTGAGGCGGACGTCGCTGCAAATTCCCTGAAAACAGGTCTTGCAAGACTTGTCAGTCCGGCGGAAGACGGTGCGGCGATGATGGAGCAGCTGGGCATTTCTGTAACAAATGCAGACGGTTCCATGAAGGATTCGGTTGCCATTCAATCTGAGTTAAACAAGGCTTTTTCCAAGCTTTCTGAATCGGAGCAGATCGCTGCGGCGTCCGCTATTTTCGGTAAAAATCAAATGGCTCCGTGGTTAGCTTTGATCAACACCGCACCGGAAGATGTGGGAAAATTAAATACGTCACTGTCCGACTGCTCCGGCACAACGGACAGAATGGCAGAGGCTATGATGAGCGGTTTCGGCGGTTCTATTGAGAAATTAAAGTCGTCCATTGATGTTCTGATGACATCTTTAGGACAGCTTTTGGCACAGCATTTAACACCCATTATTACGAAAATCCAGGAATGGATTGACAAGTTCAACGGCTTAGATTCTGAAACACAAAATATGATTATCAAAATCGCTGCTGTTGTGGCAGCATTAGGACCTGTCTTAATTGTAATTGGAAAAGTCACGTCCGGCATTGGCGGACTGATGCAGTTAATTGCAAAGGGACCTGCTATCATCTCATCAGTAAAGGGTGCATTTACTGCATTAAGCGGTGCGATTGGTGGAATTTCCGCTCCTGTGGTTGCTGTTGTTGCGGCGATTGCGGCTCTTGTGGCTGCTTTCGTGCATCTTTGGAATACAAACGAGGATTTCAGAAACAGCATCATTGCGATTTGGGAGAAAATCAAAGCTACTTTTTCAAATCTGACGCAGGGAATTGTCGATAGATTAAATGCTCTCGGATTTAATTTTGAGGATTTCGGCGATGTTGTAAAATCAGTGTGGCAGGGCTTGTGTGATATTCTTGCTCCTTGGTTTGAAGGAGTTTTCACATATATTGCGGAAACTTTCGATGTTATCGTTGATGTGATTCTCGGCATTTTGGATATTTTTATCGGGCTGTTCACAGGCGACTGGGAGCAGATGTGGAACGGTATCAAGGGCATTTTTGTCGGAATATGGGACTTTATCAAGAATTGCTTTTCCAATATTATAAGCACCCTCGAAGGTATCGCAGATGTATTTCTCGGTTGGTTTGGTACTTCATGGAGCGAGGTCTGGACATCAATCAAGGACTTTTTCGTTGGAATCTGGAACAGCATCACAGCTTTTGTTACAAATATTTTCACAGGAATACAGACGTTTTTCACCACCATTTGGACTGCAATTAAAGACTTCTTTATAGGTATCTGGAATACGATATATGGCTATATTTCGGAGAAAATCACAGCTATTCAGACGGTAATTACAACTGTATGGAACGCTGTTTCTACGGCAATATCCACAGTGCTGAATGCGATATATACCACAATTTCAACGGTCTGGAATACGATTTATGAGTTTATTTCTCCGCTTTTAGAGGCGTTTAAATACCTTTTTGAAACCATTTTTCAGGCGATTCACATTATTATCAGCAATGTTATGGACTGGATTTCCGAAAAAATCCAAACCATATGGAACGCTATTGTTGAATTTATTACACCAATTCTTGAAGGCATAAAATCGTTCTTTGAAACGATATGGAATGCAATTTCTACCGCTATTTCCACGGCTATGGATACTGTTCATAATGTAATTTCAACCGTGTGGACTGCTATATCCGGCTTTATTTCGGGCATTTTAAATTCTATCTGGTCTGTCATTTCTTCAGTCTGGAATACGATTAGCGGTACAGTTTCAAGTATTTTAAATGCCATTTCTACAACTGTATCGAATATCTGGAACGCTATCAAAACGACCATTACAAACGTAATGAACAGCATCAAAACAACTGTGTCTAACATCTGGAACAGCGTAAAATCGGCAATTTCCAATACAATAACTGGTATCAAAGATACAATTGTGAACGGCTTTAATAATGCTGTAAGCTTTGTTAAAAATCTTGCAAGTGAGGCGTGGAACTGGGGTGCTGATATCATCAACGGCATTGTGGACGGTATTAAAAGCTGTATCAGCAAGGTAACTGATGCTGTCACAGGTGTGGCGGACAAAATCCGCAGTTTCCTGCATTTTTCCGTGCCGGACGAAGGCCCTCTGACCGATTTTGAATCCTGGATGCCGGACTTTATGCAAGGACTTGCGGACGGAATTACTGCCAACGCAGGAATGGTGGATAACGCACTCAGCACATTCGGAACGAACATCACAACGGCTCTGACGGACACATTCAAGAACGCCATGTCCAATATTGTAACTACTGTGCAGACGTTTATGGAGAACACGCTGACAGAAGTTACAACCGTCTGGAACAACATCAAAACAAATATGGACGCTGTTCTTACAGGCATCGGAAACGGCGTGAAATCGGGCTGGGATTTAATTAAGAACACAATCGCCACAGCGACAAACGGCATTAAAAATGTTATTTCAAGTGTGTGGAACGGAATCAAAAACTTTATTTCTGACGGTCAGACGAGTATGAAAAATACGATTACTGCTACTTGGAGCAGTATTTCTGACAGCGTAAAAAATACCGTAAACTCGATAAAATCCGCTGTTTCTTCTGCTTGGAATGCCATGCCCGATGCAGTTCGTGGAGCAATGAATAATGTCCGTGACACTGTTTTCAATATTTGGGATAATGTGAAAAATGGCGTGTGGGACAGGATCGGCGGCATTCGTGACGCTGTTTCAAGCGGACTGAATTCCGCCGCTGACTGCATTAAAAATATCGCAAATTCCTCATGGCAGTGGGGTTATGATCTGATGCAGAACCTTATCAATGGCATTCGCTATATGATCGCCGACCTCTACAATTCCGTGTGCGACGTGGCAAATATAATCTGGGAATATCTGCATTTTTCCGTTCCCGAAAAGGGTCCGCTAACAGATTTTGAAAGCTGGATGCCGGACTTCATCGGCGGTCTTGCGGAGGGAATCAACAAGAGCAAAAAGTTAATTTCCAAGGCGGTTGAGGGTGTTGCTGATGCGATGCAGATGTCGCTGGATTCCAATATTGGTTTGAGCCTTGACGGGATTTCTTCGCCTATGAAAAATAATCCTGCCAGAACGGTTATCAACAACTATGACAACAGCCGGACGGTGAATCAGACCAATAATAGTCCAAAATCACTGTCACGGCTGGAGATTTATCGGCAGACAAGGAATGCGTTGAAAATGTAATAAGGAGCGATTTTTGGTCGCCCCTTTGATTTACAAAATCGAAAATTAGTAAAATATAAATTGTAAAATAATAGATCTATATTCAAATTTTTATACTTTTTATTGCACACCACTCAAAATAGGTTATACAACGAAAATGTGCCACTGATTTGTGCGAGTTGCCGAAAATGCTAATTTATAGTATATAGGTGTAATTGAAAATTATATGTGTTGATTTTCCACAAAAACTGCTTGCAAAATTTGTACAAAAAGATGGTCTTAAAAATATATATTGACAACTTGTCAGTTTAGGTGTATAATTAAAAAGGAATTAAACTGACAAGTTGTCAATTTAAAAATTATTAAGCATGGAGGCGATATGGTAATGTCAAGAGGTTCACTTGAATTGACGGATTTTAGAAAAGAAGAAATCATAAACGCTTTTGATAAGTTGTTTCAAAGCAGGAGTTTTCGCAATATTTCCATGCGTGACATCGAACAGGAAATCAGCATGACACGCAGTTCCATTTACAATTATTTCAAGACAAAAGAAGAAATTTTTCTCGGTCTTACTTGTAAGGAACTGACTGATTGGGTGGAAGAACTCCATAAAATAGAAAATAATGAAAATATGACGGCTTCTGAATTTGCATCTGCTGTTTCGGATACTCTTGAAAACAAGAAAAAAATGTTGAAACTGATTTCATGGAATCATCTTGAGCTTGAAGAAAACAGCCGTACAGAACGTATTTCTGAGGTTCAAAAGATTACTTATAAAGCAATTCAAATTTTTCTTTCATGTCTGGATAAATTTTTCCCTTCCATGACTACCTCTGAAAAGAGAGTATTTCAAGTATCTTTTTTTACGTTTTTATATGGACTTGATTCTTATGTAATGCAAAGTCAGAAACAAATTGAAGCCATACAGCTTACAGAAATACCTTATTATCCCGTTACAGTGCGTGATACGGTATATACTTTTATGATGCAATTTTTAAAGGAGGATTTGAAATGAAGCATAAAGTACTAAAAAAATGTATTTCTCTTCTGTGTGCAGCTGCTATGATAAGCAGCGTGGTTACCTTTGTTCCAGTTTCAGCGGAGAATGAAAATCTTGTCAGCAATTCAACTTTCGATTACAATACAAGCGGTTGGGGTACATATTATCAAAGCGGAGGAGAATGTTCTGTTACATCGAAAAACGGACAACTTGCACTTAATGTGGCATCGGCAGGCACAGTAAGCTATTCTGTACAGCTTTTTTATGATATTATTCCGCTGTATAAAAACGGCGTTTACCGTATCAGTTATGACATATCTTCTGATAAAGATTGTACTGTACAGGGCGGTATTCAGCAGAACGGCGGTAATTATCAGGCTTATACTTGGGAGGACCTTTCCCTTACATCTGAAACGCAGACTGTTGATTATACGTTCACAATGGAATATGACACGGATATTATGTCAAGGCTTGTATTCAACTGTGGCAACTACGGTGACGATATACCAGCACATACAATTTATCTTGATAATGTTGTTGTTGAACTGGTTGATGACAGTAACGTTGATTATTCAGGATTCAAACGTTATGAGCCGTCAATTGTTACAAATCAGGTAGGTTATCATACTGATTCTGTCAAGACGGCAGTATTCAGCAATGCAGGTGATGAAACTGAATTTTCTGTTGTGAATGCCGATACAAATGAAGTAGTTTATACTGGTGAACTCTCCAAAGAAAATTACTGTGATTTTTCGGGTGAAAATAACAGAACGGGAGATTTTACGCAGGTTAAGGAAGCAGGCAAATATTATATTGCTTGCGGAAATCTTGACAACTCATATACTTTTGAAATATCAGACTCTGTTTATAATTCAGTGCTTGATGATTCTGTACGTATGCTTTATTTGCAGAGATGCGGTTGTGAAGTTGAGGATGATACTTTTGGACACAAAGCGTGTCATACAAGCAAAGCAACGATTTACGGAACAAGCAAAACTATCGATGTCAGTGGTGGTTGGCACGATGCAGGAGATTACGGCAGATATACTGTAACAGGTGCGAAAACTGTTGCTGATTTGCTTTATGCCTATGATAATTCACCATCATTATTCAGTGACAATATCGGCATTTCTGAAAGCGGAAATGGTATTCCCGACGTACTGGACGAGGCAAGATATGAAATTGAATGGATGCTGAAAATGCAGGATTCGTCAGGCGGTGTGTATCATAAAGTCACCTGTGCGGCATTTCCCGGATATGTTATGCCGGAGGAGGAAACAGATGAATTGATTGTTACGCCTGTTTCCACAACTGCAACGGCGAATTTCTGTGGTACAATGGCACTTGCTTATGAAATTTATCAGGATATTGATACAGAATTTGCCGAAAAATGTCTTTCCTCTGCTGAAAAAGCATGGCAGTTCTTAGAGGATAATCCTAATTTTATTTTTGAAAATCCCTCCGATATTGTAACGGGTTCATACGGCGACAGTTCCGATAAAGATGAAAGATACTGGGCAGTAGCACAGATGTGGCGTGCTACAGGTGAAGCTGTCTATCTGACAAAACTTGAAAATATGACGGTGGAGGACGGACTTGATTCTGCGAATTTCGGTGATTACGGTAATATTGCAATTGCGACTATGGAAGATATTGATAAAACATCTTCTGTATATATCAATGCAAAAAATGCAATTATCAGCAGAGCAGATACTCATGTAAGAAATGCAGAAAAAAGTCCCTATGGTTTGTCTGTTGTTCAGCATTACAAAGGCGGTTGGGGCAGTAATATGACTGCCGCAAATCAGGGAATTATCCTCGGAAATGCTTATCTTCTCACAGGTGACAGTAAATATATTAAAGCTGCAAACTCTAACCTTAATTATCTTATGGGCTGTAATCCGATTGGTATATGTTATTTTACAGGCTATGGAACTGTTTCGCCCGAACACCCTCACCACAGACCATCAATAGCAAAAGAACAGTCCATGAAAGGAATGCTTGTCGGCGGAGTACATCCGTATCTTGAAGACAGTGCTGCACAGGCATATTGTTCGGGTTTGCCTACAGGAAAATGTTATGTTGATAATCAGGAAAGCTATTCCACTAATGAAGTAACGATTTACTGGAACTCTCCGCTTACTTATCTTCTTTCATTTACAGAAACTTACAGTGCAACCAGAGTAGAGGGAGATGTGAATGCAGACGGTAAATTTTCTGTTGCGGATGTTGTCATAATGCAGAAGTGGCTGTTAGCTGTACCTGATGTTCATCTTGTTGACTGGAAAGCAGGAGATTTATGTGAAGATGAAATGCTAAATGTGTTTGACTTGTGCCTTATGAAACAACTTTTAATTCGACAAATGAATCATTAAAAATAGTAAAAGACATGACTTCTCAGAGAACATGTCTTTTACTATTTTTACCAATCAAGTGTATCAAAAGTAGGTAGATTCCGTTATTTTTCAAGCTAATTAATATAACACTGTGAAATACCTTTGTCTTAAAATAATATGTAAATTTTGACTTATTGAGAACTTACACTTTTACAGTATACACCCATCCTCGAAAAAGTCAATCTTCAGAAAGGAGGTCAAATCCATGCGATTCACCTTAATTTTAGAAAACGAAAACGGCGAACAGCTTAATATGACAACCACCGCCAACCAGTACATGACCTCCAAAATAGACGGTCTGTATCCTCCAAACGGAACGATCAGCACATCGACTTACGCAGGCATGAACGGCAGTTATCTGAACAACGCATTCATCGAAAAACGTAACCTTGTGATTACCTTTCAGATGCGTGGCATCGGTATTGAAAAACGACGTCACGAACTGTACAGAGTTGTAAAAACTTCCCGATATATCAAGATTTACTACCGCACACCCAACATTGATGTGTACACAGAGGGATACGTGGAAACCTGCGAAATCAGCAATTTCGAGCAGTTCACAAGCGGTCAGATTTCGATTATCTGCCCGGATATTTATTGGTACTCCACAGAAACGCAAATTGCCGAATATTCGCAGGTTTTCGGTGCTTTTCACTTCATTTTTCCCGATGACGACAAGCCATTTCCGCTTGGCAAATACAACACACAGAACATGATGACGATTCAGAACGATGGTGATGAAACTGGGTTCACGCTTGAAATCAGCGGAGGACCTGCCAAAAATCCTACTTTGTACAACGCTGAAACCGACGAATATATGCAGATTCTCGGCGATATTGAGGAGGGAGATATTATCCGGATCACCACGAAAACCGGCAATAAAACGGTTATGCTGGAGCGTGAAGGCGTGACAACAAATATCATCAATCGGCTTGTATCGGGTTCAACTTGGCTAACCTTGCGAGAGGGTGAAAACAAATTTTATCTCCGTGCATCGGGTGGTATTTCCAATCTGAAAGTCCGGCTTATTCACCGCAACGCTTATTTAGGAGTGTGATTATGCAGATAGAAATTTACAAAATGACAGCAAATGAAAATGACTTGACGATAACGCTTGAAGCAATCTGTGACAGCTTTTCTTCGCTCCTTTGGGACGTAGAATATTACCAGTGCGGAGCGTTTGAAATTTACATTGCAGCCGATCCGCAGAATCTGCAAATGTTTAAAATCGGCAAAATTGTCAGTCGCAATGATGACAAAAATCACTATGGCATCATCGAATCTGTCAGGCTTGAAACCGACGCAGAAAACGGCGATTATCTGACGATAACAGGCAGATTTCTGATGTCACTGCTGTCCCGGCGAATCATTTATCCGACGTTCCTTTTTCAACAATCCATGAGCTATGGTGCAATCGTCAGAGCTGTCGTCACCGCAAACGCCATGATGGAAAACAGCGTCCGCAAGATACCGGGACTTGTCAAAGGCGAGGTTTTCGGTGAATGCTGGGCAAAAACAACGCAAATGCAAATCAGCTACAAAAATCTCATGGAGTGGGTATACAAAATTTGTACGCTTGTCGGCGGCACGGCAAATATTCGTCTGCAGGAAATTACTCCGTCAAGCAGTCAATATAGAATGGTTTTTGAGTTGTCACAAGGTGCAGACAGAAGCATTTTGCAGGAAGAAAATCCGCACATCATTTTTTCTGACAGATACACAAATCTGCTGTCGTTCACATATTCCTCTGACATTTCCGCACAGCAGAATTTCGCCTATGTTCTGGGAAAAGGAGAGGGTGAAGAACGAAAACGCACCACATATTGCGACGGCGATGAGCCGTCTTTTTTAGAGCGTTATGAGATCTATGTAGACGCTAAAGACATGGCGGATGAGCAACAGGAAAATGGTGAATCTAAGCCGATTTCTGAATCCGAGTATATTGAACTGCTGAAAGAGCGTGGCAAGGAAAATATTATTTTACCGTTGACAGCTTCGGAATCGCAGATTGCTGTACAATCCACGCAGTTTCGCTACAATGCGGATTATTTCGTCGGCGATTATGTGATGGTAGAGCATCAGCGATTTGGCTTGATACAGCCGAAAATACAGTTGATTGGCATGGTTGAGAGCTTCGATCAGAACGGCATAAGCCTGACACCAACATTCAGGGAGGTATAAATATGGCATTTTCATTTGGATTTTTCAACTCGAAAGGGCTCGACAGAACCTATACAGCAGAGAATTTCTGCGACTATCTCGGCAGTCTAATCTGCAACGGGATTCAGGATAATTACGGCGACTGCTTCAAATTGACAGCGGCTGCAACAGGTCTGAAAGTCACGGTCGGGCGTGGAAAAGCGTGGATCAATGGGCATTATTTTATCAACGATTCCTCTTACACACTGGATTTATCCCGATATGTAGACGAATCCATGAGCAAGTATCTCATCATCGGAATTTACTGCGATACAGATGACACCTACCGCAAGTGCGACATTGAAATCAAGGCGGGAACGGCGGCAACCACGCCTCAAATTCCGACTTTCACAAACACACAGACAAGAACCTACCTCACCCTCGCAGCCGTTCGCCTGAATGCAGGAGCAACTGAGATCAAGCAGTCAAATATCACGGATTATCGGGCAAATACAAGCAGATGCGGCTATGTCAGGTGCATTCTGGGCAAGTGTAAGGTTTCGGAAATGCTCGATGAAATGGAACAAATCAAGCAGGAGGTCAGCGGTTTGAAGGACGGAACGCTGACCGCAGAAGTCAAAAAGTTGCGGCAATATCTATTCAATAACGCTGACAGGATCCGATTTACATCCAATGCCGACGGCGAACTTTTTTATTACGATTCTGCCGGAAATCCTCTCACAGGTGAACAGGAAATCGGCGGTATTCCCTATCAATTTGCCACAAATGGCGTGCTGAAAACCGGTTGGCGGACTGTATTTGGCAAACGATATTACTACGATCCGCAGAACGGAAATATTCAGCTGGGCTGGGTGGAATATGGCGAAAATATGTACTACATTTCGCTTTCGGAGGGCAAGCTGGTCAATCAGCACCGCACCATTGACGGCAAGCGTTACTGGTTTGACAGCTACGGTGCAGCGACGGAATCAAGGTGTGTGAATTATCCCGATGCAGACGGCGACGGTGCTGTTACGGCAGCTGATGCGTCCATTGCCCTTTCATTTTCAGCAAATTGCGGTGCAGGAAATTACACCAACGATGAGAACGGCTGGGAAAAATATCTGAACGATAAGGCGAACGGAGGTGCTGACTGATGTGGAAATTTCTCGTAAAACAGCAGAAAATCGAGGTTCTGGAGCGTGAAGTAATAGCCGATCATCAGATTGCTTTCGTCAATCTGAAATTTACCTTTGACAGCGATTGGAAAAAGTTTCACAAGGTTGTGCAGTTTTCCCAGTGCGATGAGGTTTACAATATCGTTTTAGGCTTTGACGGAACGTCCTGCAAGCTTCCTGCGGAGCTTCATGCAGGTGCGGTAAAGATGTCGGTTTTCGGCTATGATGCGGCATCTGACACGACCGTGAGAGCGACAACTGTTCCCATTACGCTGAATATTCGCCCATCGGGATTTGTGGGCGATGATGATACACCAATTCCACCCACTCCCGATCTGTATACGCAGTTGTTGCAGAAAATTGCCGAAATTCAGGCAGGTGTCAACGGTAAGGACGGTCTATCGGCTTATGAATTGGCACAGGAAAACGGCTTTGTGGGGACGCTTGCGGAGTGGCTGGAAAGTCTGAAAGGGGCGGATGGGATGCCGGGAAAAGATGGTGTCAATGGTGTTGACGGAAAAGACGGAGCAGACGGTAAAAACGGCGTCGATGGTCGTGATGGCAAGGACGGCGAAACGCCTGATATGTCGGATTATCCTAAAACGACGGATGTCGAAAAACTGATCGAAACGCAGATTGCTCCGATTTTGGAGAGCGGCCATAATCATGAAAATCAAGATATTTTGGACAGCATAACGGCGATTGACACGCATCTTGATGAAATGAGCAGCAACCCCGTGGCGAACTATGTGCTTGCCTTGGCAATTGATGTGCTGAATGTGTCAAAGCATGATCATAGTAATCTTGGGACGCTTGAAAAAATCACAGAGGAATTTGTGACGGCAATTGGCGGCTTGCAGGAATTTGAGGACTCTGTCAATCGTGAGATCCGGACGGTCAAGGAATCTGTTGAGCCTGTCATTTCGCAGGCGCATTGGCATCATAATCTGACGCTACTCAACAGTATTACTGCGGCGAAAATGGCAAAATGGGATAAAACTTCTGACATTGATATTGAATTTCAGCAGTTCCGTGATTCCACGCAATACGACCAGCAGAATCAGAACGATGCCATTTTAATGCTTGAAAACAGAATCACCGTTCTGGAATCGCTGCACAACAACGGTATTACGCTGTTCTCGTCAGGCAGCGATGCAGTTTCAAAATATGGCGCTGAGCTGTTCACGATTTACAACAATGCCTACAATTCTCTAGCTGATTTTTCGGCGAATTATCCCCATTTTCTTTCTGCTGACAATGATTATCAGATGCATTTTTCTATGGACGATTTTGGCTGGGACGGCGTGGTTTATGTTGTCTGCACCAAGGAACTGAATCTATCCGGTAATTCGCAGATTTCTATGTGTTACAAGTCCGGCGCAACGGAATCCGGCGATCTGTATCTTGTGCCGAAACCTGAACACAGTGACGTGCCAATTTCGGTGTATGTTTACACGCAAATTCAGAATGGCACGGCGGTAAAAATTCCGTTTCAATGGCTGTATTCCGAAACTTTTGTCACTACTTTATCCGATTGCAATGTCGGCAAAGGTACGTATTATTTTGCCTTTGCCGGGCGTTCCAATAATTCGCATCCGCAAATTAAATCAATTAAAATTTTGGAGGGATGAAAATGAAAGAAACAATCTGTACAATCGCAGGACTGATCGGCGGCTTCATAGCCGCTATTTTTGGCGGTTGGGACTCCGCACTGGTCACACTTGTGATCTTCATGGCAATTGACTTTTTCACCGGAATCGTCACTGCTGCTATGAAGAAGTCAAAGCACACAGCCAGCGGCGGCTTATCGTCAAAAGCTGGCTGGTTCGGACTTGCAAAAAAGGTATGCACCTTGATGTTGATTGCCGTCGCTGTCAGAATGGATATTTTGCTCGGAACAACATATATCCGTGACGCAGTCTGTATCAGTTTTTGCCTGAATGAACTGCTGTCAATCGTGGAAAATACGTCACTTATGGGCATCCCTTATCCGCCTGCAATCAAGAAAGCAATCGATGTTTTGCAGACAAAGGTCGGCAGAATTGAAGAAAAAGGAACTAACAAGGAGGACGAATAATATGGCAATCTTAAAACCCGATAAAACTACGAATTTTGGCGGTGTGACCGTCAATGAGTATCTGCTAACAAGACACAATCCCAATAGAATCGATATGCCCTCCGCTTCTATGGAGGGCAAAATTATTGGCATCACCATCCATAACACGGACTGGATTTCCGTTGCAAGTGGCACAACTCCTGCGGAGCAATACACTCGTGCAACCGTAAATGGCAACATGAAAGACGTTCGTGTGCATTATTATGTTGACAACATCTGTGCATGGCAGAATCTTCCGCTTACTCTTTCAGGCTGGCACGCTGCTGACGGATCCGGAAACGGCAACAGAAGAACGATTGCTATCGAGTGCATTATGAGTTCTGCATACAATTCTACTGATAAAAAATCCGAGGATAACGCTGCAAAACTGGCGGCGGCTCTGTTGAAAAAGTATAATCTCAGCATCGACCATCTCTATACCCACACGCATTGGCTGAATGTCCGTGACGGAAAATCCGGCAGTGTGGATTACCTGAATACGGCGAAAAATAGCTATAAAATGTGTCCGCTGTATATTCTTCCACACTGGTCTGCATTCAAGAAAAAGGTGCAGTCCTACATGAAATCCGGCACATCAACATCGGCAAGTACTACTACTGCACAGCTTTACCGTGTTCGCAAAAGCTGGAGTGATGCGAAGTCCCAGATCGGAGCGTTTTCTTCCTTGGAGAATGCGAAAAATGCCTGCAAATCAGGATATACGGTCTATGATGAGAACGGTAATGCTGTATTCACCAATGCCGTGAAATCCTATACAAAGGGGGCGGAAATTGTACTGAAGAACGCAGCACTTTATGCTTCATCTTCCGCTGAAAACGGCAGTAAATGTTCTGGTACTTACTACATCTATGACGGAACGGTGGTCAACGGCAAAGTGAGAGTTACAAACGACAAGAAAAACTGTGGCAAAACTCCGATTGGTTACTATGTAACTGGTTGGGTAAACAAATCTGATATTTAATGCTTTCTCCGGACATCTCTTTTTGAGGTGTCCGGTTTTTTTGTATATAACAGATATTTTCTGCTGTTATTTCTGTGCAAATTAACGATTTTAGACTTTGCAGTAGACATTTTATAGTCTCCGCTTTCTTTAATGTGGAGGTGTTGATATGACAAATATAGAAAAAAACGTAATTATCAGCATGAATGACAAAGGAATGTCTGTTGCTGAAATTTCGGAAATATTAAAAATATCAAAAAATACAATCAAGTCCTATCTTCAGCGGAAAAAGACAGCGGATGTATGCCTGAACTGCGGCGCTGTTCTCACACATACTCCGCACAAGAAAAGGAAAAAATTCTGTTCCGATAAATGTCGTATGCACTACTGGAATGTACACCAAAACGAAATGACGCACACCAATTCTGTAATTATTCAATGTGAAGTTTGCGGCAAGGACGTTTTAAGTTACCGCAAAAAGCCACGCCGTTTCTGTTCACGGGAGTGTGCCGCAAAAGGGAGAGCCTGCCATGAATGAGAAGATTTTAGAATACAAATTATCGCTTGCTATGATGCGGAATTTCCTGAAAACAGGACTTCTGACCGCCGAAGAATTCAGACTTTCTGAACAGATATTAGCCAAAAAATGCGGCTTATCTTTGTGCAGTATATTCCGTGAAATTCCTTGACTTTTTGCCGATTCAGAGCGAATATAGTAGTACTATTAAATAGGAAGGTGAAGTCTATGGAACGCAAAGTACATCTTGTTAATAAACGTCCGCCGAAGCCGAAAATGCTCCGTGTAGTGGGCTATGCACGAGTTTCAAGCGGAAAAGATGCCATGCTCCACTCGCTCGCATCTCAGATTGACTATTTTCAGAATCTGATAAAAAATCATGCAGGCTGGGAATTTTGCGGTGTGTACGCTGATGAAGCCATGACAGGTACGAAAGAGGAACGTCCGCAGTTTCAGAGAATGCTTGAAAAATGCCGGAATCACGAGGTAGAACTGATTATCACAAAAGCAATTTCAAGATTCGCAAGAAATACTGTTACACTTCTTGAAACCGTCAGGGAACTGAAAAATCTGGGAGTTGATGTGTGGTTTGAGAAAGAGAATCTGCATTCAATTTCGGGTGACGGAGAACTTATGTTAAGTATTTTAGCGAGTTTCGCACAAGAGGAGAGCAAATCGGTCAGCGATAATATGAAATGGCGGATTCAGACAAATTTTAAAGAGGGTATGCCTTGGAATGCCACACTTTTGGGCTATCGCTACGAAAACGGCGTGCTGATTGTTGAACCAGAAGAAGCGGAAGTTGTGCGGTTTATCTTCGATTCGTATCTGGACGGTGCAGGAACTCAGAAGATTGCCAATGAACTTAATGCACAGGGAAAAATCACAAGAAAAGGCTGTAAATGGCACAAAAACTCGGTTACAAAAATTATCTGCAACTATACATATACAGGTAATCTGCTTTTGCAGACGACTTTTCTTGAAAATCACATCACAAAAAAACCGATGAAAAACGAGGGGCAATTACCGAAATATCATGTTGAGGACGCTCACGAGGCGATTATTCCAATGGAACAGTACCTTGCCGTGCAGGCTGAAATGAATCGTCGTACCGAGCATTACAACCGCAGTAACGGCAAAAAGCAGGTTTATCCATTCACGGGAAAACTGGTTTGCAGCTGTTGCGGCAAGCACTATCAGCGTAAGAAAACAGCAGCAGGTTATGTTTGGATTTGCAGTACATTCAACCGTGAGGGGAAATCAGCCTGCCCATCAAGACAGATTCCTGAAATCACTTTAGAAAAGCTGTCGGCGGAGGTTCTTGGTCTAACGGAGTTCAACGCTGAAATTTTCGGTGAGCAGATTGAGAAAATAGACATCTGCGATGATTACGTTGTGAAGTTTCATTTTGCAGACGGTCACGAGAAAACAAAACACTGGCAGATGCGGTCACGCTCCGAGAGCTGGACTGCCGAAATGCGTGAGAAAGCGAGGAAGCAATCATGCCAAAAATAACGGTCATTCCATCAACGTTCAACCCCGAAACTCATATGCCAACGGCACACATCGAGAAAAGAAAGGTTGCTGCATATGCTCGTGTTTCCACGGATTTGGAAGAACAGGTAACCTCTTATAAAGCACAAGTTGACTATTATACAAAGTTCATCAAGGAGCGTGAGGACTGGGATTTCGTAAAAGTCTACACGGACGAGGGAATCAGCGGAACTTCTACCAAAAAGCGTGAGGGATTTCAGCAGATGGTTGTGGATGCTCTTGACGGAAAAATCAATTTAATTATTACAAAATCCGTCAGCCGTTTTGCCCGAAATACCGTAGATTCGCTTAGTACAATACGACTTCTGAAAGAGCACGATGTGGAGGTTTATTTCCAAAAGGAAAATATTTTTACATTTGACAGCAAAGGCGAACTGATGATAAGTATTCTCAGCTCGCTTGCTCAGGAGGAAAGCCGTTCGATTTCCGAGAACGTCACTTGGGGACAGCGAAAACGTTTTGCAGACGGAAAAGTCAGCCTGCCGTACAAATCATTTTTAGGCTACAGAAAAGGTGCGGACGGACTTCCCGAAATCGTGCCGGAGGAAGCCGAAATTGTGCGATATATCTACAGAAAATTCATCGCAGGGCTTACGCCGTATAAAATCGCAGCAGAGCTTACCGCACAAGGCGTTCCAACTCCGGCAGGCAAGGAAAAATGGGCGAGCCGTACAATAAAAAGCATTCTCACCAACGAAAAATACAAGGGCGACGCACTGCTCCAGAAGAAGTTCACGGTTGATTTTCTGACCAAAAAACAGAAAATCAATGAGGGAGAAATTACGCAATATTACGTTGAAAACAGTCACCCTGCAATCATCAGCCCGGAAGAATTTGATCTTGTGCAAGAAGAATTTCTAAAACGTGAAAATGCCGGTAAACAGTACAGCAGTACAAGTATTTTTGCATCGAAAATGATTTGCGGTGACTGCGGCAGCTATTTTGGTGCGAAAGTATGGCATTCCAACTCAAAATATCGCCGTGTGATTTACCAGTGCAATTCAAAGTTCAAGGGTGAGCACTTTTGTACAACGCCGCACTTATACGAACATGAAATCCAGCAGAAATTTCTGAACGCTTTTTCCCGATATTTCGAGCAGAGAGATGTAGTTATCAGGAATTGCCAGTTTGTGCTGAATCAGCTGAAAATGCAGGATGAACACAATGTTGAACTGCAGGCGGAATTCGAGGAAATCGCCGCACAAATTGATGCCGAAGAACAGATTGAGGTTGAACGAAAGGGCAGAATTGCCAAGATGCAGGAAATTCTGCGTGTGCTGAAAAAATCTGATTCTATTCTTGAAACTTTTGATGAGAATATCTGGACGGCTTTTGTTGAAACGTTGACCGTTTTTCACGACGGCAGTATGGTGTTTCTGTTCAAGGACGGCACGGAAATCAAAATCTGAATAAACAACAAACTCCCTTAACAGCGAAAATTACGCTGTTAAGGGAGTTTTTGCTGTCAAACGTTTAGTGGGTGCATCGGGTATTGTAATCGTTTGATTTTGCACCCAAGCACGAAAAAAATGCACCCACCAAGTGAGTGCATTTCTTACATTGTATCATTGCTGATACGATTATGGTCTGAGTGACGGGACTTGAACCCACGGCCTCTACCACCCCAAGGTAGCGCGCTACCAACTGCGCCACACCCAGACAACGTAGTTAATCAATCAACGATATATATTATATCACATCAAAATAGGTTTGTCAAGTATTTTTTATAAGAAAATGAAAAAAATTTCAAATTATAATTTATAAAGATTTTCCAATATTATGATCAAGCAGTTCAGAAATTCTAACAGCATTTCTTATATCAATTGCCTTGACTTTATATTTTATACGTTCTTCTCCTTCAAACCAAAAGCTAACGCTGCATCTGCCACCCATTTTCTGAAAAATAGTCTGTTCAAAACCTGTTTTAACGAGCTTTTTTCTTTCAGCCACAACCGTATGAAAACCTGTCCATTTACAGCATCTTATCATAATTTTATCATCATATATTGATATTCCGCTTGTAAAAAAAGCTGCGATTTTAACTATTATAAACCATATTGACGGAATTGACAGCATAATTGCAGCAAATAATGTAAGTTTCGAAAAGCTTGGAAAAAAATATGAAACAGTAAAGTGAATCGGAAAAAGAGAAGCCGACAAAATAACCGGCTGCCAGATATATTGCCATAATCCATTCATTTTTGGTTTGAAATCATTCTTAATTCCGCTGAGAACTCCTATCGCTTCAAGATCTTTTCCGATATTTTTTTCTTTTCTTACAGGAAGAAGAACCGGTAAACTTCTCTTGCTTACTCCATATCCTGCACAGCTTATATGAACGGCAACAGCTTCAAAAAATTTCATAATAAGATTCTGACGAAGATCTGTATAATTAATATGAGAAGCGGTTATCTGATGCTCCTTTTTTGTAAGAACGCCGTATGATGTGTAAAAACATTTATTATCACAGCTAACAGAAAATCTTGAATAACGAAGTAAATTTACAATAAAAGAAAGAATCCATGCGCAGATAAAGAAAACTCCGGCAATTATAGCTGCATCCGGAATTTTATTTACCCATTTGTGAGTAAATTTAGATGTTTCTTCGGTAATACGGCTAAGCGACGCTCCTATAATGTTTCTTGCAATGTTTCCTCCCTGAAAGAAAAAAGCCGCAATGTAAATCGTGCCTGAAAAGCCGCTTGAGAAGAAGACTGAAAATAAAATTATAGAAAGAGCAGTAGGTTTAGGTATATTTTCTATTTTATTTTCCTCATTGACACGAGGCATTTTTTTCATTATTTCTGTACAAGTTTTTTCGGTTATCAAAAGCTTCATGTCAGTTGATTTAAAAATTCCCGCACGAGTATCACAACTCAGCTTAACCGCATTAAACGGAAGCAGATAAAATGGACGTTCGGTTGTTGCTGAACTGACCTTTGAATACGGAATTGCTTTGCTTAACCGAAAGAAAAGCCCATCATTGTGAATTATAGCTGAATCAGAAATTTCAATTGTCGAGCAATACCACCTTACAAGACCGAACATAATGATTGTTCCGACCACCAGAATATCAAACCACGCTCCTTTTACCCAGTTATAAAACCAATCCTTACTAAATCTTATAAAACGAAGACCTCTTAAAAGCGGGAAGATTAAAAGCCATATATTTTTGGCTGAATACCGAAGTATTCTAAGCGGATGTTCGTGATGCATTTTCATATCTCCTTTCCGCTGACGCTTCCTGTAAGTTTAATGATTTCAAGCATATCGTTATAACCGATAAATGTAAGACGGAGCTGTCCCCCGAAAACAAAAAAAATAATGATATTAATTCCTGTGTATTTTGAAAACGGAGTTCGGATGATAGTTGTATACTGAATCGAAGAGAAGCGTACCGTCTGATGAGTTTTTATAAACACTCCGCAGGTTTTGGTGATTTCAGAATCAGTAACGATATATTTTATCGAGGAAAAATATATCGGCAGGTAAACAAACATGATAATAAAACCGATCGCTGCAAGTATTATTCCTGTGATAAGAACAAATTTGGCTGAAGGAATGTAATATTTCATTGCTGCTATAATGGTTAAAATAAATATAGTTATAATCATTCTCAAAACTGTAAGAGAATTGTTGTCAGGATAAAAACGTTTCACTTTCTGCCTCCTTAATTGGTATAAAACTATTATACCACAAATATCTTGTACTGTATACCACTTTTTGCAGAAAATAAATATTCCCGGAGGTTTATTCATGATAATTTTTCTTGAAAAGCTCAGTTCACATGTCTGGGGCGGAGGATTGATTTTTCTTCTTCTCTTTACAGGAGCTGTTTATACCATTAAACTTGGATTTATTCAGCTTAAAACCCTCCCCTATCTTATAAAGCATTCCAAAAATGAAAACAAATCTGATAAAGAAGGAATCTCTCAGTGGAAAACTGTTTGTATGTCGCTCGGAACAGCTATGGGAACAGGAAACATAACAGGAGTTGCTTCTGCTTTAGCGCTGGGAGGAGCCGGAGCTATTTTCTGGATGTGGATTTCAGCCCTTCTTGGTATGGCTCTTGTTTACGCCGAAAACAGTTTATCTGTTATTTACAGTGATTCCGACTTTAAAGGTCCTATGGCGTATCTCAGCAAAGGAGTAGGTTCCCATCTGCTCGCAGTATTTTTTGCAGTAATGTGTCTCGGAGCAGCTTTCGGAATGGGCGGAATGGTTCAGGTAAGTTCTTTAACAGAAAGTATAAGCAGATGTGCGGATGTAAATAAATATGCTGCGGCCGTAATAATTTTCCTTATTATTTTCGCAGTTACAAGCGGAGGCGCAAAACGTATCGGTTCTGCTGCGCAAACACTTTTGCCGCTTGCTTCCGTTCTTTATACGATAGTTTGTATAATTCTTCTAATTAAATTCAGGAATAGCTTTTCATCTGCTTTCGTTTCGATATTCTCTCAGGCTTTTGGATTAAGACAGGTTTCGGGCGGAACTGTCGGATATGCTGTTTCAGTCGGTATCAGAAGAGGAATCTTTTCCAATGAAGCCGGACTTGGAAGCTCGCCTATTCTTCATAGCGCTGCTGAAAGTGATTCTCCCAAGCTTCAGGGAATGTGGAGTATGTTCGAGGTATTTTTTGATACGATGATATGCTGTACCTTGACGGCTCTTGTCATTTTGTCCGCTTCACCGGACGGCTCTGTTGCAGGAGCTTTTTCCCGTGTACTCGGCAGTTACAGCGATCTGTTTCTTTCATTTGAAATGGCAGTATTCGCTTTCTGCACTGTTATAGGATGGTATTACTGCGGAGAAACGGCATATAGATTTCTTACCGGAAGGCTATCCGGTAAAAATTTTTCGTTAATTTTTTCTGTCGCAGCATCGCTTGGAGCTATCCTGTCGCTGAATACAATATGGATTCTATCGGATATTTTTAACGGCTTAATGGCTTTTCCAAATCTCCTGGGACTTATTTTGCTTATCAAAAAAGTTAAAAAGGAATAAAACCTCCTGAAAACGTCAATTAATAGAATATTAAAGTATTAGAGCGTGTTCACATAAATACAACGCACGTATTTTCGGCAAATTTTGACGACTACTGCGTTGAAAATATTTGCTAAGCGACAGCTTGCCTGCATATTTTCGAGTCTCGACTGTCGTCTCGGTCGGTGCTTCTGCTTCGCAGAGATGTCCACCGGACATCCGCACCCTTGTATTCGCTAAAATTATGCTCGAAAATCCGCATATTTATTTTTATGTGAACACGCTCTAGTTACAGGTTTTAAGGAGGAAAAATATGAGCTATTCAGGAGAAAACAAATATTTTAGTTTTAAAGACGGAACTTGCGAATCTCTTCCGAATGTTACCTTAAGCTCTTCTGCTGCGGCTGAATTCGGACGGATTTTGTCGGCTCACTTCAAACGTTTCAGCATAGGATGCGACGGTTTCGGTCATAATCACATTCTATATGCGGTCTGCTGTGGAATTTCAGAATGCGGACGTGATGTGTATGTCTGCGAAAATACTGATCTGCCGTCATTCAGATTCGGATTTCCCCTGCTTTCAGCAGATTGTGGAATTTATGTGAGCGGATGCGGAAACAGCGTAAAAATATCAATTTTCAATGGTAATCGTTTTCCGATAAACGGACGTCAGCTAAAAAACATAATGAATGGTTCTCCGGCAGAAATATCTGAAAAAAACGGAAAAATAACTGCGGTCACTTCATTTCGGAGCATTTACATCGACAATATTGCAGATTCTATTAATAATATAAATGCGTCAATTCCGGCTGGAATAAGCTGCGGAAATCGTTCTGTCCGCTCGCTTTGGAACGAATTTTTTACCGGAGATGATGAGAAAATCGTCTTTCAGATATCGGACGATGGTCAGCGTGTAAACGCTTATTCAAATGAGGTCGGCTTCATTTCACATGAAAAACTTATTCTGACCTATGCTGTTATTCTTTCAGAAAAGGAAAAAGAGATTTATATTCCGTCAGATTTTCATTATGCTGCAGATTTTATCAATGATGAAAATAAATTGAAGTTGGTTAGATTTTCTTATGAAGATCCGATCCCGGAAAAAGCGGCAGCTCAGCGATTTCTCTACGATCCCCTTTATATGTGTGTAAAGCTTGCATCAGACAGAAAAAAATTAATTGATACAATAAAAAAACTTCCGCAGTTTGCTTCAGTCAAACGTGAAGTGACTCTTGATAATGCAGAAAAAATACCGATAAAAAAAGCTTATTCCGAAAACGGAGGAAAAATTCTGATCTCAAGAAGCGGAAAAAACAGGATAACACTTGTTGCACAGGCATATAATTCCGAAACTGCTTCAGAACTTTGCCATTCATGGTCAGAAAAACTACGCAGGATAAACTTATACGACGATATGTGAAGTAAACACGGTATTTTCTGCATGAACACAAGTTCTTATAAAAATGAAAATAGTATGCAAATTTTATTTATTATGCATAATGTTAAAAAACAATCTGTTTTTCTATTGACATTTCACTAAAATCTTTGTATAATTATATTGTATATTTTTTTGATGAAAGCTGAATATACTGCTCCGCTACACTTTATATTCAGCTTTCAAATGATAAATCCGTATTTTCAAGACTTTATTGGCATACAGAACTGCCATTAAATATATTTTAAGAGAAGTTTTTCTTCTCTTTTCTCCGAATATAAACGTTTTATACATAATTTACTGATATCCTTCTTCCTCTTAGAAGCATATTCGAATTTTTTCATGTTCAAAAATGATGAATCACACATTTTTACAAAATAAAAACTTTAATTTATTCGGAAATCCATTCGTATATACATAAATCGGAGTTTTCCTGAACACGTTCGTTCCAGTTCAGAAGCTCCTCGGACAACGAAAGAGAGGTTATATAGTGAACGAAAAAGAAAATAATAAGAAGTATACACGCAGAAACAATTATGGAAATCCTTCATCTGCACATAAAAGATATTATAAAAAGCCGTCAAAATCATCGGCTCCGCAGAATAATAATGTCAATGCAAACGAAACACAGATTTCGTTAATCCCAGCAAAATCACGCCCGAAACAGCCTAAAGAAATAAAAAGGACTCCGGTAAAGATAATTCCTCTCGGCGGATTGAACGAGATCGGAAAAAATATGACCGTTTTTGAATGCTCCAACGATATTTTTATTCTCGACTGCGGACTTGCATTTCCTGATGCTGATATGCCCGGAGTTGATATAGTTATACCGGATTTTACCTATGTTGAGCGTAATAAAGAGAAAATAAGAGGAATCGTTATTACTCACGGACATGAAGACCATATCGGCGGTCTTGCTTATCTTCTTAAAAAAATCAATGTTCCTGTTTACGGAACAAGGCTTACTATAGGTCTTATTGAAGGCAAGCTCCGTGAACACGGTCTTTACGGCAAAGTCACGCTGAACGTTGTTCAGCCTAAAAAGACCGTTAAAATGGGATGCATGGCAGTCGAATTTATAAAGGTAAACCATTCTATTCCTGACGCTGTTGGTATGGCTATTCATACTCCGGCAGGAATTATTGTCCACACAGGCGATTTCAAGGTGGATTACTCCCCTATCGACGGCGAAATTATTGATCTTGCAAGATTCGGTGAACTCGGAAGCAGAGGAGTTCTTGCCCTTATGGCGGATTCGACAAATGCTGAGCGTCCTGGGTATACTCATTCAGAGCGAACTGTCGGAGAATCATTCGACAGACTCTTCAAAATGGGTGAGGGCAAAAGAATCATCATAGCAACTTTCTCTTCAAATATTCACCGTGTTCAGCAGATTATCAACTCTGCGGAAAGATATGGCAGAAAAGTTGCTGTTTTCGGAAGAAGCATGATAAACGTCATAAATACGGCGATCGAACTCGGTTATCTTAAAGTGCCGGAAGGAATCATCATTGACATTGAAATGATGAACCGCTATGAAAGCGAAAGAATCGTTCTTATCACGACCGGAAGTCAGGGCGAGCCTATGTCTGCGCTTACCAGAATGGCTATGAACGACCATAAAAAAGTAAACATCACTCCAATGGATTTCATTATCATCTCTGCTACTCCTATTCCAGGAAATGAAAAGTTTGTTACACGTGTTGTCAACGAACTTATGAAATCCGGTGCCGAGGTAGTTTACGAAGCAATGTATGAGGTTCACGTTTCCGGTCACGCTTGTCAGGAAGAGCTGAAGCTTCTGCTCGCTTTGACTAAGCCAAAGTTCTTCATACCCGTTCACGGCGAATATAAGCATCTGAAAAAACACGCCGGTCTTGCTCTTCAAATGGGAATTCCGGACAATAATGTTATTATCGCTGAAATCGGTAACGTTATTGAAACAGACGGAAGCCGTATGAGTATCGTTTCACAAGTTCCGGCAGGAAGAGTTCTTGTTGACGGACTCGGAGTCGGCGATGTCGGTTCGATAGTGCTTCGTGACAGAAAACATCTTGCTCAGGACGGTCTTATTATAATAGTTATTGGAATAGAACGTGCTTCCAATGAAATCGTTGCCGGACCTGATATTATTTCACGAGGATTTGTCTATGTGAGAGAATCCGAGGAACTTATGGTTGAAGCAAAACTTCTTTTAAACAGCGTTCTTACATCATGCTCTTATGCTGAATTAAGAGAATGGAATGCCCTTAAAGGAAAACTTCGTGACGCTCTTTCCGATTATATATATCAGAAAACAAAAAGAAGTCCTATGATCCTTCCTATTATAATGGAAACCTGATAGTTCCTGAAAGGAGCGTAAAAAAGTGAAAAACAAATTCTCGGCCGCATTGCTCGTGATACAGCTTCTGCTTCTCACAGATGTTGCCGCATCAGCGTTTTTGCTTCATAAATATAACAGCAATCTTGGTTTTTTATGCTTTATTTCGGCTTTTATCCTTGCTGCTGTCTGTATAGCGTTTTATTTAGTTTATTCAAAGAATTCTATAAGACACATTTCAAAAATGAATTCTCATCTTGAAAATTCTGCTGCGGAATATATGAATTCTCTCCCTGCGCCTATCGCCGTTATAGACGGAAATCGTCAGTTTGTCTGGTATAACCAGATATTTGCTGAAAAAATCGGCATGGGACAGGATGTTTACGGTTTGAATTTTGAAAGCTTTGTCAATATAGATATATCTTCACTTTCTGAAAACGGAACTGCTGTCTGTCCTATAAACGGGTGCGTATATCAGGTTGCGGTGGAAAAGTTTGACAGGCATGATATGAGTTTTCTCGTTCTTTACTTTCATGACGATACGAATTATTTCATGCTTAAAAAGACTTGTGACGAATCTCATCCGAACGTTGTTATTATAACTATTGACAATTATGACGAAATAATGAACAACGCCAAAGAAAGTGAAAAATCTCAGACGTCAGTTGAAACTGAAAAGCTTATCGAGAATTTTATGAACAACACCAACGGTTTTATAAAAAAGACCTCGTCAAATACTTTCTATGCTGTCATTGAAAATCGTCACATGAAGCAGATAATCGACGAAAAATTCAAGATTCTCGATCTTGCACGCAATATAAAAATATCTGCAAAATATCCGCTGACTTTTTCAATCGGAGTCGGTCTTGGCGCCGATTCGCTCGCAGAAAGTGAGAAAATTGCAAAACAGTGTATTGATATGGCTCTTGGAAGGGGCGGCGATCAGGCTGTTGTTAAAACTGAGAATGGCTACAGATTTTTCGGCGGAGTTTCAAAGGGAATTGAAAAACGTTCTCATGCTAAAACAAGAGTAATCGCAAATGCTTTGCAGGATCTCATAACCGGTTCCGGAAAGATCTTCATTATGGGACACCGATTCGGCGATCTTGATTCTGTCGGAGCTTCGTGTGGTATGGCAGGAGCAGTACGTCTGCTTGGCAAGGAAGTTCATATCGTTGTTGATCGTTCTAAAAACCTTGCATCCCATCTCATTGATATTGTTGAAGAACAGACCGATAATTCTCTCTTTATCACACCGGAAGAAGCAGAGGATATATTTGAAGAAAACGACCTGCTTATTATTGTTGACACTCACAATAAAGATTTCATTGAAAGTCCTCGTCTTTATGAAAGGACAAAATCTGTTGTAGTCATTGATCATCACAGAAAAACTGTCAATTTCATTGACAATGCGGTCATTTTCCACCATGAGCCTTACGCTTCTTCGGCTTCGGAAATGGTTACTGAGATCATTCAGTATTTCAGATTCAATACTGATGAAAGATTTCCTAATTGCTACGCAGAGGCTCTTCTTGCCGGAATCATGCTCGATACGAAAAATTTCGTTATGCGAACCGGTGTCCGTACATTTGAAGCTGCGGCATACCTTAAAAAACTTGGCGCAGATACGGTTGCTGTAAAGCTTCTTTTCTCAAACTCGATAGATTCATATAAAAGAAAAACACAAATAGTCTCTTCGGCTAAAATTCACCATAAATGCGCAATTGCTGCTGCCGATTTCAAGTCGGACGATATACGCATTGTCGCACCTCAGGCTGCTGATGAGCTGCTTGGAATCTCTGACGTTGACGCCTCATTCGTCTTGTATAAAACAGGAAATACAATCAATATTTCCGCAAGATCGCTCGGAGCTGTTAATGTTCAGGTCATAATGGAACAGCTTGGCGGCGGCGGTCATCAGACTATGGCTGCCGTACAGCTTGAAAACAAAACGATTCAGGAAGCGGTGAAACTGCTGATACACGCTATTGACGATCGTCTGGCGTTAAATAATACATAATTATAGAAAGGCTGATTTATAATGAAAGTTATTTTTTTACAGGATGTAAAAGGTTCCGGCAAAAAAGGAGAAGTTAAAAACGTTGCTGATGGATATGCAAGAAATATGCTTCTTCCTAAGGGTTACGCTGTTGAAGCAACTGCACAGAATATGAGCAAGCTTCAGGGACAGCAGTCATCTGCTCAGCATAAGATCGATCTCGAAATTCAGGCTGCTAAAGAAGCTGCTGCCAAGATCAACGGCCAAAAAGTAAACGTCAAAGCTAAAGCAGGTTCGAACGGAAAGCTTTTCGGATCAGTTACTGCAAGTAACGTTGCAGACGCAATAAGCGAACAGCTTGAAGTTAAAGTCGATAAAAAGAAGATCGTCCTCAGTGCCGATATAAAGAATTTTGGTTCTTATACCGCTGTTGTTAAACTTTATAACGGCATTTCTGAAACTATCGACGTTGAGGTTATTGTGGGCTGATTCCGGTAATTGGTTATGGATGATTATAATTTCAATGGCTCCGCCAGAGAACTGCCGCACAGTATCGAGGCGGAGCAATCCGTTTTAGGAGCTGTAATTGCCGATTCTTCAATTCTGCCTATTGTTGTTGAAAAAATAAAGCCGGAGTTTTTTTACAGCGAACAGCATAAAGCTATTTATTCAATAATTTTAAGAATGTTTTCAACAGGTTCTCCCGTTGATATTATAACAGTTCTCAACGAGGCGGAAAAACTTCATATTTTTGAAAGTTCAGCAGAGGGACGTCGTTATCTTTCCGAAATAGGAGAAACGCTCCCCTCAACTTCAAATATTGAAAGCTACTGCAAAATCGTTGCAGATAAATATTTTATACGAAGTCTCGGATATGCTGCAAGAACTATCCTTGAAGATATCCAATCCGGTGAAAGCGACTCTCAGCTTCTGCTTGATGCGGCAGAACAGAAAATTTACGATATACGTCAGGGACGTGACGTCCGTGGACTTATTCCAATTTCCGAAGCTATCGCTGAGGCTTACGACAGACTGGGCAAAATCTCAGGTCCTGATAAAGAAAAGTATGTCGGCGCACGAACCGGATTCACTCTTCTCGACAGCATTACTTCCGGACTTAATAAGTCTGATCTGATAATCATTGCAGCTCGTCCCGGTATGGGAAAAACCTCTTTTGCCATGAATATCGCCACTAACGTTGCAAGACATTCCGAAAAGGAAGTTGTAACATTCAACCTCGAAATGTCTAAGGAACAGCTGGCAACAAGAGTTCTTTCGACAGAGGCTCTCGTTGATTCAAATTCACTGAGAAACGGAAGAATCTCCGGAGACGATTGGGTAAAGCTTGCAACAAGCGCAGGATATTTAAGTACACTTCCGCTTTATATTGACGATACGGCAAGCATGACTGTTCAGCAGATGAAAGCAAAGCTCCGCCGTACAAAAAATCTCGGTCTTGTTATTATCGACTATCTTCAGCTCATGGAATCTACCTCACGCTCGGATAACCGAGTTGTCGTTATTTCCGAGATCACAAGACAGCTTAAAGTTATGGCAAAGGAGCTTAATGTTCCGGTGATTCTTCTTTCACAGCTCTCCCGTGCCGTCGAAAGCCGTACTGATAAAAGACCGATGCTTTCAGATCTTCGTGAATCAGGTTCTATCGAACAGGATGCCGATATTGTTCTTTTTCTTTACCGTGAAGCATATTACAATAAGGAAAGTCAGCGGCAAAATATTTCTGAATGCATAGTCGCTAAAAATCGTCATGGTGAAACAGGTACTGTTGAGCTGATCTGGGACGGTCAGTATACAAGATTTTCAAATCCAGAATATAATTCTCCTCCAGAGGGATAAACATATGATAAACAAAATTTATCAATTCATCAGTGAAAACAAAATGCTTGAAAACGGCGATTGTGTTGTCTGCGGTCTTTCCGGAGGAGCAGACAGTGTTTGTCTTTTGCTCGTTTTGTCTGAGATGCGTGAAAAATTCAATATAAGCGTTGAAGCGCTGCACGTTAATCATTCTCTCAGGGGAAGCGAAAGCGATTCCGATGAAGAATTTTGCCGTAAACTCTGTAAAAAATTGGATATACAATTTAAAGCTGAAAGATGCAACGTAAAAAAATATGCCGCAGAGAATGGTCTTTCCGATGAGGAAGCAGCAAGAATCCTTCGATATGAGATTTTTTGGAGAAATTCAATTGATAAAAAAATCGCTACTGCTCATAACGCAAACGATAATCTTGAAACTGTTATACTGAATCTCACAAGAGGTTCGGCAATAAAAGGTCTTGCCGGAATCCCGCCGATCAGAGATAATATCATAAGACCTCTTCTGACTGTAACCCGCAACGAAATAGAGGATTTTCTTTCATCTCGAAATCAGAACTTTGTTACCGACAGCACGAATCTTTCTGATAATTATACACGAAATAAAATCCGTCATAAGATCATTCCCCAGCTTCAGGAGATAAACGGCTCTGTTGTAAAAACATCTATAGGAGCTATCGGAGCTGTTCGATCTGAAAACGAGTTTATTGATTATGAGGTAAGAAAGGCAATGAAAAATTGCAGACATGGAAACTCATTTTCCAGGCTTAGCAAATACGATCAGGTTATTCGCCGGCGATGTCTTGCACGGCTTTTCAGCGATAATTCTCTCCCCTATTCATCGGAAAGGCTGACAATGGCGGACGATATTCTGCTCAGCGGCGGAAAAATGAATTTATCTCGGGATATTTTTCTTATATCCGATGGAAATAGCATTGAAATCAGAAAAATTTCTCCGCCAAATGAAGCTGCAAACCTTTCAGCAGAACTTGTTTTAGGAGAAAATAAAATATTTCCAGATAAAATAATGTATTGTACACTGGATGAATGTGAAAATTTAAAGAAAATTGAAGATGTTCACAAAAAATCAACATTTTACTCTCTTGATTATGATAAAATAATAGGAAGAGCAATCGTGCGTAATCGTCGGTTCGGAGATAAAATTCAGCTTTGCGGCAGAACATTTAACTCGTCTGTAAAAAAACTGATAAACGAAACTGTTACTAAAGAACAGCGTTCATCACTTCATTTTATTGAGGACGAAGTCGGAACGATTTTCGCAGAGGCAATTGGTATTGCAGACAGAGTAAAACCCGGCTGTGATACAGTAAGAATCTTAAATATAGCTATAATTGATTGGAGTGGATGATTTGACACCAAAAAAGAATAAGGGCATTTTTACCTACCTTATCATAATTCTTCTTGCAATCGGCTGCATTTATTTTGTAAGCTCAAAAATTGCAAAGAATTCTGCTAAAACAAACTACAGTAAAGTAATGGTACATTTCGATAATTTCGAGGTTTCCGATTACGAACTGGATCTCGGAACAGGAGAACTTACCTATAAGCTCAGAGGTGACGATAAGGAATATAAATACGATGTTCCAAATGTAAGCGTTTTCCTTGAAGATACCGAAGATTACAGAAAACTCTATAACCGAAAATATTTATCTGAAGAAACGACTCTCAATCAGAATTATATTAAAATAACTGACAGATCATGGATATATTCGCTTATTCCTGTTATTATAACGGTTATTCTCGGATGTGCTATCCTGTATTTCATGATGAAGCAGAGCGGCGGCGGCGGAAAATATTCATCTTTCGGCAAGGCTAATCTAAAAAATCAAGCAAGTGCAAGGAAAGCTACGTTTAAAGATGTTGCCGGCGCTGACGAGGAAAAACAAGAGCTTGAGGAAATTGTTGATTTCTTGAAACATCCTAATAAGTATAAAGAGATCGGCGCTAAAGTTCCTAAGGGCGTGCTTCTCCTCGGACCTCCCGGAACAGGTAAAACGCTCCTCGCCAGAGCTGTTGCGGGTGAGGCAGGATGTCCGTTCTTCCCGATTTCCGGTTCTGATTTCGTAGAAATGTTTGTCGGCGTAGGAGCTTCACGTGTGAGAGATCTTTTTGAACAGGCTAAAAAACACGCTCCGGCAATTATATTTATCGATGAGATCGACGCTGTAGGCCGTCACAGAGGTGCAGGTCTTGGAGGCGGTCACGATGAACGTGAACAGACTCTTAACCAGCTTCTCGTTGAAATGGACGGTTTCACGGGCAATGAAAGCGTTATTGTTATTGCCGCTACAAACAGACGTGATATCCTTGATCCGGCTCTTCTCCGTCCGGGTAGATTCGACAGACAGATCGTTGTTGGATATCCTGACGTTAAGGGACGTGAAGAGATTCTTCGTGTTCATGCGAAAAATAAGCCGCTCGGTCCGGATGTGGATCTGAAGATAATCGCTCAGACTACTCAGGGATTTACTGGTGCTGACCTTGAAAATCTTCTCAATGAAGCTGCTCTGCTCGCTGCAAGAAGCAACAGAATGGCTGTTACAGAGGCTGATATTGAAGAAGCAACTATGAAGGTCATTGCAGGTCCTGAAAAGAAATCCCGCATCGTTTCTGAACACGACAGACGTGTTACTGCATATCACGAGGCAGGTCATGCGATAGCAGCTTATAATCTTCCAACACAGGATAAGGTGCATCAGGTTACTATTATTCAGCGTGGAATGGCTGCCGGACTGACTGTTACACGTCCCGATTCAAATGACCAGCACGTTTCGAGAAATCAGATGCGTGAAAACATTATAATGCTTCTCGGCGGACGTGTTGCAGAAGAACTCGTTCTTGATGATATCTGTACAGGCGCTTCAAACGATATTGAAAGAGCTACATCAACGGCTCGCAATATGATAACAAAATACGGCTTCTCCAAAAAGCTTGGAACTGTTGTTTACGGTTCTGATAATGACGAAGTTTTCCTCGGAAAGGATTACGGTCATACAAGAAACTACAGCGAATCTGTTGCAGCTCAGATCGATGAGGAAGTTAAACTTATCATCGAAAAGGCCTACAGCGATTGTGCTGAAATTCTTAAAGATAATATTGATAAGCTTCATTTTGTTGCTAAATACCTCCTTAAATTTGAGAAAATTGACGGAGCTGAATTTGAAAAGATCATGAAAGGTCTTGTTTCAGAATCAATTCTTAATGATGATGCGGTAGAGAAAAAAGACGAAGCATCGGAAAATGCTGAATAATTTGAAAAGGCTGTTGCATTAAAGTGTAACAGCCTTGTTTTATAATAATTACGGTTATGTAACAATTGGTTAAATCTTATCAACTAAGGTTGCAATTGCTGGAATGATATGCTATAATTATATTGTAAAATAAGAATAATTAAATATGGAGGTATTTTCATGGATTCGTTAAAGCTGATTCTTTGCGCTGTTGCTGCCGCTTCACTGGATATATGCGCTCTTGTTTTGATCTTAGCAGCTTACCACGAACGAAGTACAGGAAAAAAACGATGGAACAGAATGACTAGCTTCATGGAACTTGCAGATTACAACACAAGATATCCTCTTGGTTGCGATGAAATACTTATCGGCAGACACGCTTCAGCCGATATACGGCTGCCTGATCTTTCCGTTTCAAGATATCATGCAATGCTGACAATTTCAAACGGTATCTGGACCATTACTGATATTGGTTCAAAATCGGGAGTTTTTGTCAACGGAAATCTCGTTAAGCAGATTCAGCTTAGAGAAAACGATATTATAACTCTTGGCAACAGACGATTGATTTTCAGAAGAAGGAGTGATGCAAATGTCAAGTAATAAATGTTCTTATGTCTTTTCTGCTATCTTCGTTTTACTGGCTCACGCCGGAATGCTTCTGAACGTTTTCTTAAACGGCAATTATTCTGATCTTGCCGATATAATTGTTCTTTCAGGAGCAGTTATTGGTCTTGATCTTATTTATTTTATCATAATGCCATTTTTCAAACAGTCAACTTTTACTATTGATTTTCTTCTTCTTCTCGTTTTGAATATGAGCGTTATATTTCAATCTTGTTTCGGCGGCGTACATCTTTCTGTCAAGCATTATATAACTTGTATCACTGCTCTTATCGCTTGCAGAGTCGGATATCTGCTTTGCCGCAATCATAAATGGCTTCAGATGCAGAAAAAATATTTTTACATCGGTATCGGAATACTTATGCTTGTAATATTCACATTAACGGACAGCAGAAGTATGTGGATTTATCTCGGCCCGATTACTTTACAGCCGTCTGAATTTATCAAGCCATTGTTTGTTCTCGCCTGTGCAACATCTATCGCTGAACAGCAGAAAAAACACAAAATTCTCTGTTTTCATGTGGTTTACGAAAATTTCGCCTTAATGGGAATTACGGCTGCTATATGTCTTTTACAATGGTGGTGTCGTGATCTTGGAAGTCTCCCGACTTTTATTGGCATTTATGCCTGCGGATTCCTTTTGAGAATTTGTTATCCTAAAGCGAAATTTTCTAAAAAGAAACTTATTGGCGCAGGAATCGTACTTCTTGTAGTGGCTATTATTGGTATGAAATTCGCTCCGGCATATGTTCAGGAACGTCTTCACGCTGACATATGGAACGATATAAACGGAAACGGATATCAGCAGTCGCAGGCTCTTATCGGAATAGCTAACGGCGGTTGGTTTGGAAAAGGTCCGGGATACGGATTTCTTCATAATGTATTTGCTCACGAAAACGATATTGTTTTTGCAACTATTTCAGAAGAATGGGGATTGCTTTATGCTCTGATGATGGTTCTGGCAATTCTTATTATAGTGATGCTTCCGCTTATCAATCCTCCACGTTCGTATTTTCATAGCACCATGACCGCCGGAGTATGCGCAGCATTCACCGTTCAAATGGCTCTTAATATTTTCGGCTCATGCAATATGATTCCATTTACAGGAGTTACAATTCCATTTATTTCATCAGGAGGAAGTTCGCTTATGACCAGCGGATTCATGACCGGAATGCTTGTGGCAAGCCAGTCGCCTGTTTTTAAACCGCCGAAACCTCATAAAAAAATATCAAGTTTTAATCTCAGGAGGCGAAAAGCATGAAAAGCATAAAACGTTGTCAGGGAATAATAAGTTTGTTTCTCGTATTTTTCGTTGTCGGAATGATCGCACTTGTAATAAAAATCCAGCGTGAGGCTTCATTTTACATGATGCATTCCGACAGCCATGAGCTTGGAATGGTTTATGACAGAAACGGGGATGTGCTTTTTGACGGTTCGGGCAACGGAGCATACGAGGACAATTATTTTATAGATGTCGGTAATCTTATTGGCGATGATAAGGGACAAATGACCAATACACTCGTAGCTCAGAATCTCGAAAAACTTAACAATTACAGCTTTTCAGCCGGACTTGTAAGAGAAGGCGGCAAGGCAGCAATTTACACTACTCTCAATCATAAGGCCAACCGTGCCGTTTACAATGCGTTTGGAAATCAGGACGGATGCGCTGTTGCATATAATTACAAAACAGGAGAAATTCTCATTTGTACTAGCCTGCCGTCACTTGATGTTACAAAAGGATATGAAAATATTTCAGATTTTAAGTCGGGTACGCTTATATCAAAGACGCTTTATGGAACTGTTCCGGGTTCAACACAAAAGGTTTCCACAGTCATTGCGGCATTGGAAATAATGGGAGCAGATACTCTGTTCTCAAAAAGTTTCTCATGTAGCGGAACCTATATGAATAAAGGCGGAAATAATATTGATTGTCATAACGCTTACGGTCACGGAACACAGAATATTCAGCAAGCAGTTGAAAATAGCTGTAATCCGTTCTTCGCCCAGCTTATCGAGGATGAAGACCTTCCGCTTAGTCAGGTAAAAAAAGTTTATGAAAAGCTTGGATATGCTGTTAATGACGATGAAGAGGAATATTTCGATATTGACGGAATACGTTGTCAGAAGGCTTCCACAACTTTAAATGATCCTTATGAATTCAAAACTCAGTGGGGATGCATTGGTCAAGGCGATACGCTTGTCAGTCCTATCCAGCTTATGATGTGGCAGAGCGCAATTGCCAACGAGTCAGGAGAAATGACTATTCCTCATCTGATAGACCACACGACTGATGTTTACGGAAAAATAAACGATGACGCTAAAACGCAGTTCAGCGACAGACTTTTTTCTGACGATACGGCTGAAACGGTTAAACAAATTCTTCTCACTAACGGAGAAAATCACTATGCAAATCTGATAACCGGATATAAGCTCGGCGTAAAAAGCGGTACTGCTCAGGTTAATGAGGGAAACACGGAAAATTCCCTTCTTGTAGGATTTGTAGACGATCCTGACTTTCCTGTGGCTTTCTGTATTCTTATCGAGGATAAAAATAGTACATCGCTTAAAACTGAAAACATTGCTCAGGTTATGTTAGACGCTTTAAGTCGTGATTAGTTAAAATTAACAAATAAAGTTTGTCAGATTATACATTATCCACAAACTTCACAAAAAGGCTTGTATAAATCGGAAATCTATGGTATAATATAAACATGAAGTTTATGCTTTGTTTTTCAAAGCCTAAGGAGGACAATCTATGAAAACAACTATCACAGCAAAAAAAATGCAGATTCCACAAAATTTTTCAGAACACGCAGTTTCGAGAATTGACTCAAGACTTGGAAAATTCTTCGGCGAAGAGGCTGAGGCCAAAATTGTTATCAAAGAATTCAAAAATCAGATCGAACTTGAACTTACAGTTAAGTATAATAGCATGATCTATCGTGCTGAACGCAGCGCTGAAGATAAAATGGTCGCTCTTGATGACGCTATAGATAAGATTATCAGACAGATTCGTAAAAACAAAACTCGTATTGAGAAAAAACTCAAAGATACAGCCTTTAAGGAGTCTTTTGCCGAGCCTGTTTCTGATGTATCTGATTATGAGGTAATCAAGCATAAAAAGTTCAAAATGCGTCCGATGCACGTTGAAGAAGCTATTTTGCAGATGAATATGCTTGGACATAAATTCTTTATGTTCTCTAATGCCGAAACAGGTGAAACAAATGTCGTTTATAAGCGTGAGGACGGCAATTATGCTGTTCTTGAGCCTGATAACGACTAATAAAATTCAATCAATTCTGCGGGACTGTATATGTCCCGCTTTTATTTAGAAAGGACTGTTTATCATGAATGAAAATAAAAAAATACTTCTTAAAAAGAAGATAGACAAGATCGGCGAGAAAATCAGGAAAAATAATATGGAGTTCTATTACGCCGAAACCAAAAATGATGTCCCGGAAATCGTTAAATCGCTTTTAAAAGAAGGCGACGTTATAACTCACGGCGGAACTGTTTCAATGGCTGAATGCGGTATTAATGAACTTATCAGCTCTCCTGAATATACATATCTCGACCGTTCTAAGGCAAATTCGCCCGAGGAGGTAAAGAAAATTTACAGGCAGGCTTTTTCGGCAGATGTTTATATATCAAGCACTAACGCTATCACTGAGGACGGCGTTCTTTACAATGTTGACGGAAACAGCAACAGAATTGCTGCAATCGCTTTTGGTCCTGAATCGGTAATTATTATTGCCGGATATAATAAAATTGTCCGTGACCTTAAAGAAGCGGAGCTTCGTGTAAAAACCGAAGCCGCTCCTCCTAACTGTGTGAGACTGAATTGTCCAACTTACTGTAAGGAAAACGGCGAATGCGTCTCTCTTCTTAAAAATGACCGACAAATATATGACGGATGTTCCGGAGACGGCAGAATCTGCTGCAATTATCTTATTTCAGCTCAACAGCGTCATAAAGGACGCATAAAAGTAATTATTGTTGGCGAAGAGCTTGGATATTAAGGGGTGTTTCCAATAGATTACCTGAATTTTTATAATATTATTTCATATTTCATAATTTATGCATTCTTTGGATGGAGTCTCGAAGTCGTTTATCAAGCTGTTGAACACGGAAAATTTATTAACAGGGGATTCCTGAATGGTCCGTATTGTCCGATTTATGGGTTTGGAGTAGTTATTGTTGTAGGAATGCTTGAGCCGATTAAAAATAATCTTATTATTCTTTATCTTGGCTCAATGATTCTCACTTCGCTTCTTGAATTTTTTACCGGATTCATTCTGGAAAAGATCTTTAACATGAAATGGTGGGATTATTCTCAGGAAAAGTTTAATCTTCACGGATACATTTGTCTTAAATTTTCTTTGCTATGGGGAGTGGCATGTCTGATTGTTGTAAGATTGATTCATCCGCTGATAGCGGTTTTCGTCAGCAAAATTCCTCATACTTTGGGACTTATAGTTATTTCTGTTATAATGCTATGCTTTGTTTCGGATATGATTTTCACAGTTCTAGCAATTATTAATTTCAAAAAGAAGGTTCGTGTTCTGGAAGGGATTTCAGCAGAAATGCGTAAGATCTCCGACAAAACAGGTGAAAAGATATTTGATACTGTCGAGGAAATCAAAATCCGTAAAGATGCACTTGATGAAAGACGTAATGAACTGCATAAAAAAACTGAAGAACTTCGTGAAAAATATAAAAATCAAATTGAAAAACACAGTTTTAATATCAGACGAATTGAAAAGTCCTTCCCAAAGCTCAAATTTGATAATGAAAAAACACTGAAACAATATCTTCTCGATTTAAAAGAAGAAATCAATGAACGACATGAAAATAAAAAATGATACAAAAAGCTCTTAGTTCATTTTCAAAACTAAGAGCTTTCGTTTATTTATCAGATTCGGAATTATTAATAACTTCTATTTTCTGCTCGGTAATTTTATTTTTACTACAGAATACTGCGTAAAGAACGATAAATGAAATTCCAACAACTATTAACGCAATGCTTGCCGCCATGAATGCTTCTGTGATTTTATACATCGCTCCGGTGTAGGCAGCGAAAACCTGAGGTTGTTTGATTGAAAATGCATTAAAATATTTTGTTGCAAGCAGATAAGCGCTCGGAACAGTTCCGATAACACCGGAAATAATAGCGGAAATGCCCGTCCAGTACAGAAATACTTTCTTGTCCTTACGATTTATTGCTAATAAAAACAGAATCAGAAGAACAACAGCTCCGGTTGAAGCAAAAGTGAGAAGCGGACGCATTTTATAAAGCTTTGAAATTTTCGGCATAGCGCCATGGTTGTATAAAGATGATAATTTATAAACATCGCAGTTGTTTCCGATTATTTTATAGGCATTATTTTTCGTTGCTTCCAGCTTTTTCATAAATACTTCATCTTTTTCATAGCTATTTTTTTCAGCTTGTTCATTAAAAAATGCGTCTATGGAAGATTCAAGTTTGCTGTTAGGAACTATTGGATCATATCCGCTTCCTAATTCTGGTGCAGTAAATAATTTAAAAGTGTGGGTGATATAAATTTCAATAACCTCTTTAATATATTCATCATCTATTGCATCTGTATAAACAGATGCCGGAATTCCGGTTGAACCTGATTTTTCTTTAAAACCTTTTTCTATCTGAGACATTGATTTTGAAGCGAGTTCTTTCTTTTCAGTAAGTGCAACTGCACTATTTTCCGTAATATTTATATCTACAATTATTACAGTTATACTTGCTATAAAACATAAAACCAGAATAATTGAAAGCATTAACGAAGGAAGATATGTCGCAACTTTTTTCAATTTACATTCCCCTCCTCTGAAACTTTATAAAATTTTCTTTCTGCAAGTTCGCAGATAACTCCGATACGTTCATCAGATGCCCCAAGAATATCTTTTTTACAGGTATAAAGCGTGAGCTTGTCCTCATTTTGAGAGGGATTAACGTATTTATTATTGCTGCTCTTAAAAGAAATAAGTTCTTTAACAGTATACGTGAATTCACCATAATTGGTTAAAAGAGTGATACTGTCCCCTTCTCTAAGTTTCTCCAGATCTGAAAAGAAAGTATCAACATGAGCGCTGATGACTGTGTTTCCATTGTCTCCTATAACGGCAGAACTGGATGCCTGACAAGCTCCTCTTTCAAAAAGCTCAACATCGCTGCCCCAGTATACTGGAACGTCAAGTTCGAGAGCATCACTTTTCATTATAGCATACATCTCACCGTACACAGGACGGATTAACTCTCCCGTTTCATAGGTTTTACCGGAATAATCTTCTGTAATTTCGTTATCCTTGATTATAAGTCCAATATTGGTATCATCCGGATCCATTTTTAAATCATCCATGAAAATAAGATTTTTATAAACTTTCAACTTATCAGACGGCTTTATAAGAGCGATCATAATTATTCCAATACAAAATGCCAGAACAATCAACGGTGTAACGGCATATATAAGGATATTGTTTCCTGTATTTTTTTTAGTGTTATTCATTTTCCTCCCCGATTTCTTTGCGGTTAAACGTTTGGTGTATTAAAATATACAAGCCTATAGCAGAAACTGCGAATAATGCTCCGGCGACAGCAAAAATTTTTCTTCTGTCGTAACCTGTTTCTTCAACAAGAGTAACGGCATTTGAAACACTTACAAGTTCTCCGCTTTCATTTCTCATAGAAAGCTCAAGAGAATCATCGCTGACTTCCTCAATAGAAATATTTAAACCCATTGTTTTCATGGCGTCTGAAAGGCCATTTACAACGTCAACCTTTTGATCGACCGGAAGCTGTTTAAGAATACTTCTGCGCTCCTCCGGAGAAAGATTATCAATAATAACCTGCTGCTGATTGGGAGTAAATAAACTAATATATGCCATTTTTTCATCGTAGCTTAGCTTGATGAAGTCATCTTTGCTTATGCGGTCAAATTTTGTTCCGTCCGGCATGGTCAAAGTAATCATGTTTGACGAAGCCGGAGTATCATTGTTTTCGTTATTAGGTTTTGTGGAAGTGCTTCCGGAATTATTTGTTTGCGATGCATCAGATGTTGTTGTAGTGGTCGTAGTCGTCCCAACAATCTTATCGTGCTGCTGCGCATTTGTTGTTACTAAATTTTTTCCTGCATCTCTAAGATATTTTATCGCCATATCAAATTCTTCTTCATGATATGATTCAGGACTTTGAAGGTAGTAATTATAAGCATCTTGAATCGTACTTTCAGGATATCCCCAATAACGGGCTTCTGCCATAACGTCCTCAACAGTTGTAGCATTTGCGTTAAGCGAATATGCCGCTGCACCGAATACAGCCGCAACTGAACATAAGGCAGTTATCAATATTTTTTTTATCATATATAATTCCTCCGATTTTATTTCGTATGAATATAATTATACACTTTATATTATAATCTCATTTTTAGATTTTGTCAAGAAATTTTTCATCTTGACAGTGAGGTAAAATAATACTATAATATAAATATCTGATAATAGGAGGATTTTCAGTGGACGATTTTTTAGCAAATTGCCGTCTTTGTCCGAGAATGTGCGGAGCAGATAGGTATAATTCAATCGGATTATGCGGAATGGGAGCAGAAATCTCTGCTGCAAGAGCTTCCCTTCATTTATGGGAAGAACCTTGCATTTCATATAAAAACGGCGCCGGAACTGTCTTTTTCTCCGGATGTAATCTCCATTGCTGTTTCTGTCAGAATAATTCTATCAGCAATGAATACTCCGGAAAAATTATTAGCGTAGAAAAGCTTTCGGATATTTTTCTTTCCTTGCAGGATAAAGGTGCAGATAATATTGAGCTTGTTACTCCGACTCATTTTGTACCACAGATCATCAACGCACTTGATTTGGTAAAACATAAGCTGAATATTCCTGTTATTTACAACAGCAGCGGATATGAGCTTGAGAAAACAATTGATATGCTGAATGGTTATATCGAAGTCTATATGCCGGATATTAAATATTATTCAGCCGAAATATCTGAGCGTTACTCTCATGCTCCCGACTATTTTCAATTTGCATCAAAGGCAATTCTTAAAATGATAGATCAGGTTGGCAAACTTCAATATAATTCTGACTGCGGTCTTATTCGCGGAACGATTATACGCCACCTGATACTTCCGAATCAACGTCATGATTCAATGAAAATTATGGATTGGATAGTAGAAAACACCAGCTCTGATTCAGTTCTGGTAAGCATTATGAACCAGTATACTCCATTCGATTTTATAAGCGATAAATACTCTGAAATTAAGAGAAAGGTAACGAAAATGGAGTATCGAAGTGTCGTTGACCATGCTGCCGAGCTTGGATTAAATGGATTTATACAGGAAAAATCATCTGCTTCAACAGAATATGTTCCTGATTTTGATTTTTCAGGATTGGATTGAATAAAAATTAAAAGGACTGCCGCAATTTTTGCAGCAGTCCTTGTTTTTTAACCAAACAGTGAAACATCTTCAATATCAAGCTTAAAAGGAGCATATCTCTTGTATGCTGAATTATTTTTTTCTACTGTATAACTTTCAGTTATACTTTTGATCCAGTCGATGAAATCCTGTCCGTAACGTTGTGTAAGAACAGTGAGTACCTGTTCTTCACTCCATAGATCGTCGTCAGTCAGACGATCTGTGATATCGCCCTTGATAAGGATGTATATTGTATCGTCGTCATACTGATACTTAACGGCTTCATAAGTTGGAAGATCACCAAAGATTTTTTCATTAAGAGCTTTTTCAGCTTTCTGAGCTTCAGTTTCTTCTGCCTGAGTTGTAGTTACCGCACTGTCCTCTGATGGAGCAGTAGTGGTATACTTTGTTACTGTAACTTCATTTGCATAAGGATCAACTGTTGTAGTGGTAGTTGTTGAATCACTGTCGGAAGAAGCTGAAGTTGTGGTAGTCGTGGTAGTCGTAGTAGTTGCTGCAGAACCGTCCTCTGCGGCAGGCGTTGTCTGAGCGGCAAGATATTCGTTATATTCTTCTTTTACCTCGTCAACTTTTTGCATTTTAGCCTGATTATCAGTCTCGGAATTGATCTCTTTTATATAATCATCGATCATATTATCAAGCTCTCTTTTTTCATCTTCACTAAGAGCAGCACCATCAGCATCTGTCGTTTTAATAGCGATATACTTTATTCTTGCGGTATTATCCGAAAAATACTGTTTCAGTTCGTCTTCTGAGCATCCTCTTTCGCTGTCGATTCCATAATAATGCTTGAAAAGATAATTCTGCTTATAAGTATTTCTCTGTGCAATAAGAAGAGATTCCTCTCCGATACCGTTTTCCTCTGTAAATTCTTTATCTAAAGATTTGATATAATTGGTGATTTCGACCTCTTCCTCTTGAGTAAGCTGTCCGCCGATCTTGTCAAACTCTTTTTCTATAGCGACAAATCTTTTACAGGTTTCGGTAGCCTCTTCCTGAATCCAATCCTCAGCCTCCATTGTACCGATATGAAGCTTTTTCATTTCCTCGAATGTTGGAATAGAGTTATTGGTCATTGCAATTTGATACATAGCTGTACGGTATGCATTTATTTCATTATTAATAAAAATACCTGCCGGTACTTCGTATCCGTCAACTGTAAGAGCATATTTTGTTCCGTTTCCGATTGTTATAGCGCCGGGAGCTGAACATCCGGCAGCAGTTGTCGCCATAGCAAATGCAAGAGCGGCAGCAGCAAACCTATTAATTTTTTTCATTTGAATTCCTCCGATTAAATTAAGAAAATTTATCCGCAAAATCCCTTTTAAACTATATTTTTGCAGACTCACATCTCAAGTTTTACATATATAAATTTATTATACTACATTTTTTTTCATTTGTCCATAGAAATCTGAAATTTTTTTCATTTTATCAAAAAATAATTATAGTAAAAATGATTTGACTTTGATAAACGGAGAAATCCTCAAAATACTATCCCCTTTTTCTTTTGAATTTTTGTTTGAATAAACCGTGATGATTACAATAGCAATAAAGCTCACCATCGCCTCTTATCAAAAATCTTGATTCGGCATTCCCTTCTGGATAAAGCTTTTTTATTTCAATTTTATCGGATGTAATATATGCGATAAATGAAATATAATGCTGTTTTGTCATTTCATGTTTGATCGTAATATATGATTCATCCTCAATATATTCAATATTCATGTAATGAACATTATCAGTTTCTTCTGACTCCAGCACAGGCAGCTTTATTCCGCAGCAGCTCACAAGTGTTTCTCCCATGGAATGAATTACATTGCCGCATATGGGACAGACATAAAATTTCGAACGCTGCATATTACTCGAAATATTTTTGTTGGTAATACATTCTCCTGAAATAAGCTCTATAACCGATATTCCAAGCGCTTTCGACAGCGGTTCAAGCAAAGATGTATCCGGAAATCCTTTTCCTGTTTCCCAGCGTGAAACAGCTTTATCGCTCACTGAAATAATATCAGCAAGCTGCGATTGAGTCAGTTTTTTTGCCTCTCTTAAAGCTTTGATCGTTGAACCTGTAACATAATTGTTCATAATATTCATCTCCTTTGATCATATTCTAACACAAGCATTAAAATTATTCAACCTATGTTACATAGATAACTGTAAAATCCGAATAAATTGAAGTTTATCAGATAAACTGTTAGTTGATTTTGTTAGAAATAATTTATCTTGAATTCTACTTCATGTTGTGATATAATGTAAAAGTAGAGGAACGTATAAATCCTTTTCAGAGAGCGGCGTGCCATAATTTTGAAAAGGACGAGGGTTTATTTTAAAATACTTCGGAGTAAAATAATGGATAAAAATAATATTTTCAGAATTAATCTGGTAAAACGCAGAAAGGAATTGGGGCTCACTCAGGAACAGCTTGCAGCACGCATGAACGTTTCACCTCAGGCTGTATCCAAGTGGGAAAACTCCAGTTATCCGGATGGCGAGTTGCTTCCGCAGCTTGCTAAAGCGCTGAACACTTCTCTTGACTCTCTTTTCGGAATTAAGATCAAGGACAGCGAACTGGATATTGAAAGTCTTGTGAACGATGAAATACGCACTGCTGTTCCCGAAAAACGTGCTGAAATTTTCATGCGTATTATGTATTCTGCACTTTGTGCATACAACCCGAATTTCAATACAGTCGGACGTCTTAGAGATGATTTCGACTGTGAAACGTTTGCTATTCTTAAAACAGATTCTGAAATAGCTTTATCACGTCTTAACAGCGATCTGAGGTATTTCTGTTTTCTTGATGTACCTGAAAATGGCGTGAATTCATATTTCGGAGATACTAAGAATATGATACGCCTTTTCAATACTCTTGCTGACGACAACGCAATAAAAATCATAACCTATCTTGGGAGTGGAGTACGCAATAAAATGTTTTCTGTTGCTCAGGTATCTCAGAAGTTGGATATTCCGGAAAGCAGTGTTCAGTATGTCATAGACCGATTGGACCGTTTTGGCATCGTATGGCGTGTATCGGCAGATATTTCTGATGTGCCGACTATTCTTTACGGTTTCTCTCATACGAGCAGTATTCCGCTTGTTTTCATTCTTACAATTGCAAAAAGTATTACTAATTATCTGAAATTTAAGAATCCCATTATTGAACTCTGGCAGTACGGCGCATTCAGAAGAAACGATGGCGAGAAGGATGAAATCGTTCCACAGGTTTCCTGGTGGAAAGAAGACGAACTTTAATTTTTAAGGAGGTTTTTATGAAAAAAACAGCAGCATTTATTTCTGCTCTGGTTATTACGAGTTATACATTTATTTCTCCGGTGAGCAGCAATATTAAAAACATGGCAAACGCAGCCGACGGCTACAATATGGATATAACTGTTGATATGTCAGGCAAGCGGAAAGAGATAAGTCCATATATTTACGGAATCAACCAGTATGGTCATCAGGACGATTACAAAAATATCAGCGTTAACGCTGTCCGTCAGGGCGGAAACCGTATGGTCGCCTATAACTGGGAGAATAACGCTTCAAATGCAGGTGCGGACTGGAAGCACACTTCAGATGATAATCTTTCAAAATCAGACAGACCTGCTGACTGCGTTCAGGTTCTTTCGGATGAAGCAAAGAAATATGGTATTGATTATAAGCTGACAACTCTTCAGCTTGCAGGTTATGTTTCCGCCGATAAGAACGGTATAGTTACCGAATCGGAAGCTGCTCCTTCTGACAGATGGAACAAGGCTGTTATTACAAAAAATGCGCCGTTCGATGATGAGCCTGATCTTACTGACGGCAATGTTTATATGGACGAATATGTTAACTACATTATAAAGAAACTCGGCGATTCTCAGTCCGCTACAGGTATTCAAGGTTACAGCCTTGATAATGAGCCTGCACTCTGGGCAAGTACACATCCACGCATTCATCCACAAAAGGTCACTATTGCTGAACTTGCGGAAAAGTCTATTGCTATGTCGTCCGCCGTCAAGAAGCTTGATCCGAATGCCGAGATTTTTGGTCCGGCGCTGTTCGGATATACAGCATACGATCATCTTGCCGACGATGACAATAGTAATGAGTGGGAAGAGATAAAATCCGCAAACAATTATAACTGGTATATCGACTATTATCTTGATTCAATGAAAAAGGCTTCGGATAAAGAAGGTGCACGGCTGCTCGATGTTCTTGATATCCATTATTATTCCGAGTCTGCAAGAGTTAGTGCAGAAGACAGAGTTCAGTCGGTTCGTACTCTTTACGAAAAAGGTTTTGTGGAAAACAGCTGGATAGGTCAGTGGTGTCAGCAAAATGTTCCCATTCTGCCGACTATTCAGGCCTCGATCGATAAATATTATCCCGGAACAAAGCTTGGTATTACCGAGTATCATTTCGGTGGTGATGATGACGCATCAGGTGCAATCGCACAGGCTGAGGCATTAGGCTGTTATGCAGATCACGATGTTTATTTCGCTTCACTCTGGGGCGGCAGCGGCTATACCCTTTCTGCGCTGAATCTTTACACGAACTATGACGGTAAGGGCGGCAGCTTCGGTGATATGCTCATTCCTACAATAACTGATGACGTTTCGCTTTCAAGCGCTTATGCGGCTTCTGATGCCGGTGACGAGACCAAAGTTACGATTATGATCACTAATAAAAATATGACTGAAAGCGAGAATGCTTCTGTTGTATTCAAAAATGCTGAAAAGGATTATAAATCAGCAGCAGTTTATGCTATATATGGAGATTCTGACGAAATAAGGCTTCTTGATGTTGTAAAAAATATCGACAAAAATAATCTTAATGTCAAACTTCCGGCATTCTCGGCAGCTATGGTCGTTGTATCAGAAAATGCGGATGAATTTGATAATCTGAAAACAGATGACGAGAATAAAAAAGAAACTAAGACTGTTACGTTTGAAGATCCTATGTCAATGATAAACGCAAACGGATACGTTGAGATTCCGATTGATGATCCGGAACATCTTAAACAAGTTATTCTTACTGCTGATGTAATTTCAAGTGCAGGTTCAAGCTGGGGAACAGCAGGATGCGCCGTTTCAATAAACGCCGTTGACGAAAACGGAACGGATTTCTGGACATCCAAAGGTTATAGCCTCGGACTTGGAAACGGTGCGACTGCTACTATAAAGTTTGACGGAACATTTAGTAAAGACGATGAGGATGTTCCAGCTGTTATTGCTGACGGTAAGATCGAACTCCAAAAGTGGTGGGATGCATCAGAAAAACAGGAACAGGATATTGAAGATATAATTACTGTTAAGTATACAAACGTTCAGGTCGTTTACGAATACGAGGGTATCTCTTCCGATCTGCTTGGCGACGTTAATGCTGACGGAAAAGTAAACATTGCCGATGTAGTTACGCTGCAAAAATTCCTGCTTGGAACCGGTACACTGAAAAGCTGGAAAAATGCAGATCTGTATACTGACCAGAGTATTGACTCGTTTGATATGGTTTTTTTGCGTAAGTTAATTATTCAAAATGCTTGATAACTTTTCTTCTGCACAAGAAAGGTTCTAAATAAAAATGTTCTGTAAGGGGAACAAATTCAGAAAAAGGCTGCCGTACTTAATGTACGGCAGCCTTTTTCTTTAGGATCTCTGTCTTTTCTGCATTTTTGACCAACTTATAAAACCATAAATATCATTTGCTAAAAATATAATAAAGCAAACTGTAACAGATAAATATGAAATATCAGAAAATGACGCCGTTATCCACAGAACAATAAGTATGATATCATTTGCGGCATAACCTATAGCATAAAATGCGCTTCTTCTGAATGTTAAATAAACGGCAATGAAGCTTGTTGTAACGGATATCGTACTCGGTATCAAATTGTATGTGTGAAAAAGCTCAAGAATATAATAAAATATTAATGTGACAATTGCTGTCAGAAGCAGCATAAAAATACCTTCCTTTACTTTAATGCTATTGACCTTAACTTCTGATTTGTTTCCGTTATATGGATTTCTGAGCCATGAAATAAGTGAGAAAACGGCCATTGGAGCTGTCATGCCCAGGTATGTTATCATTTCTCCGTAATAAGCGCATTTAAAAGAGATAATGCCGTATAGTACACTGAATATGACCATCAGAAATTGTCCGAATGGATTACCCTTTGCATTGAATATCAATGATGTAACTCCTATTAGTGAAGCGGCAAGAGTAAGAAAGCTTTCTCGGTCAAATATAACGAATGACACGACTATCAGTATAATAGATATACACCACAGTATGATCTCACTTTTTGAAAAATAACCGGCAATTGATTTGATTTTTTTTGATAACATATAAATACCTCCAAAATAAAATAGCATCCGTTTACACATCTTCAAAGACCTAACGATGTGTAACGAATGCTTTCGATTCTCTACCCGGTGGCAGAGTATTCATTATATGCTGTTTGCGTATACAAGATATATTAAATAGAAAATCTCAACAGTAAAGGCAAGAACAACGCTAATCGTTCCTATTGCGATAACTCCGCCTCGCTGAACCTGAGCCGGAGTAGTCTGAGGGAGTCTATCGTGAACAATGAATATGAGCAACATTAAAGCTCCTATAGCCGCTATAACATACATAAAACGCCATAAAATAGTCTGTTCATTAACTGTCAGACTAAGCAGATTTATTCCTACCGATAATGTGTTCACAAAAATATGAACAATAATCGAAGGAATGATCGAGCAATGTTTAAGAGTGATGTGAGCAAGAAAAATTCCGGTAAAAAATGCGAGTATAAACTGATTTAAATTTCTGTGAGCCAGGCCAAAAAAAACGGCAGTTATAAATACCGCAAATCTCTGATTCGATTTTGAAAATAATCTTAATAAAGCTCCACGAAAGAAAAATTCTTCTGTAACAGGAGCAATTATGCATTGGTAAATTATTGAAATTGCCATTCCAAAAGCTGTAACGCCTAATCCATTTGTACCTGAAACGTTAACGGAATAACCTAACTTATCAAAAACATTATCTAAACCAAATGCAATAAATGTTGAAGATACCCATAAAAATAATGCGATAAAGCAATATTGAACTGCATTTCCGAAATAAAAATCATGAGTTTTAACAAGATCTGAAAAATGTGTTTTCGATATTTTTATGCCCAAGAAGCCTATTCCGACATTTGAAAGAATATATATAAGCATATTCAAACTTATCGTTATCGAAGAAGCCCTGATATAGGTATCGATCGAAACTGAATCTATATTGGGATATATATATGCAAAAATACTCATTATCAGATTCATTACAGTTATCCTGGCAAAAACCGGCAGAACAAACTGAAGTATCGCACACCAGCCTCCGAAAGAATAATATTGTTTTATTCTTTTTCGCTCTTCATAGCTCGGATTCAGATCAATACTATATTCGGGAATAGTTATCTGCGGAAGAATCTCTGTATAATCTCCATTGTAAGAATGGTATTCGGTTGGATTATTAAACGGATCATGCGGATCGATAACACATTTTTCTGCCCGATTACGTTCTGTTTCTTCAATTTGTTTTGTAAGTCTGTATATTTCGTGATTAAGTGCAGTAACTTCTGCACGATGCTGTTCCTGACTTATAAGATCCGGCATTTTTCTCCTCCTTGCCGTTATTTTTCAAAGCCTCAATCTCTTTAAAAGATGTCTCTTGTATACACCTTATCTTTTACATCATCAAGTGATTTATCATACCTGTTTGCAATTATAGCCTGAGTTATTTCTTTAAATTTATCAAAATCGTTCACAACTCTGCTTCCGAAAAAGGTTGTTCCGTCCTCGATAGTTGATTCATATATAATCACCAAATCGCCTTTTGCCTTAATTCTCTTCATAACACCTTGAATGGAGTTTTGACGGAAATTATCGGATTTAGATTTCATTGTGAGCCGATACACGCCGATAGTAACTGTTTTTCTGATTCGGCATCCCAGTTATTTTTATCGCTGTAGCTGTAATATCCTGCCATTTCAAGAACACGATCGGCTATAAAATCTTTGCGAGTGCGGTTTGATTCGACTATTGCAGACATATATTCTGCGAAACATCTTCATAATTGGCAAGAAGCTATTTTGTATCTTTAGGCAGACAATATCCGCCGTAGCTGAAGCTGGATTGTTATAATGCGTTCCGATTCTTGGATCAAGGCAGACTACGTTGACGATCTGACGGGTATCAAGTCCTTTCAATTCAGCGTAGGTGTCAAGTTCATTAAAATATGACACACGAAGTGCAAAGTAGGTATTGACAAAAAGCTTAACAGCTTCAGCAAATCCCATAAACAGAGTATCAATATTTTCTTTAACTGCTCCTTGCTGGAGAAGTCCTGCGAAAATGTGAGCTGCATTTAAAAGATTTTCATCATTCATATCAACGACAACAACCTGATTATGCTATGCAAGCAAAGTTGCTATTGATAATCCGACATAACCGATTCCTGCAACTGCAATTTTCATTTTACTTATATCAAGTTTCCTTTCGGATGCATTAAAACTTGTTCTCATATAATTTTAACACAAATAACCAGAGTTGTCAAGTATCGGAATCCGCTTGATTCAAAATATCAGCAGCTTCTTCCAGTGTAATCTTTTTGTTTCGTTCCATACATTTTAAAACGTATGTCATTCTTTTTTCCGCAAGTTTTTTGTTGTTATCCAAAGAATAATCAGATGGCGCATTCGGAATTCCTGCAAGCATAACCGCTTCATAATCCGAAAGTTCCGATGGTATTTTGTTGAAATATCCCTGTGAAGCCTCGTAAATACCGTAATATCCGCTTCCGAAATAAATCGTATTAACATATATCTCGAAAAGTTCTTTTTTTGTATATTCTTTTTCAAGCGCAAATGCGGCGAATATTTCCGCAAATTTACGTTCAATGTGCTTTTCCTGAGTGAAAATAAGATTCTTGGCTATCTGCTGAGTGATAGTACTTCCGCCTTCTGCCGCTGACATTGTTTTTATATCTGTTAAAACAGCTCGTCCTATTGCCTTTATATCTATTCCTGAATGTTTTTCAAAACGCTTATCTTCAACTGATATCACCGCATCTATGTATATTTTCGGTAATTCTTCGTAAAGAATAAAATTATCCTGAGAGCGGATTGATTCAACTATCTCTTCAATTGTCCTTTTTTCTGTTGCTTTTTTATACATATTATATCCTTTTATTCCGAAAAATCCTATAAAAAGGACTGTTAGAATAAAAATAACAGCAAATATCCTCAGAATTACTTTGCCGATAGGAAATGATTTCTTTTTCATAAATCGTTACTCCCTTCCAAAGCGTTTTATTGTCTTATCTGTCAGCTTCCAGATCAGATTGACAACAAAAATAATTATCCCGACCGGTATCAAAAGAATTCCTATGACCGCAGTAACTATGCTTAAAACAAAATAGGATAATCCCTTTTTAAAATTGATTTTCTTCATTTTTAATGCTCCTTTTATTAAAATTGCAAATTTATTATATCAATAGAAAATTACACTGCGGTGACTTTAATATAACATATTCGTCACTATTCGCAATCAATAACATCTCTCTTGAAATATTCGCCAAAATATGATATAATGTATTAAAATAAAATAACAAGGAGAAAATTATGCCGGAAATTATTGAAATAAATGACCTTTCACTACAAGAACTTATCCCCTTTGTTTCAAGTTCCGAGGTTCAGCTCAAACGCTTTTTTGTACCTGATATCGGTATCTTCATTGCTGAAAGTCCAAAAGTCATCCGTCTTGCCCTCGATGCCGAATACGAACCGATTTCTATACTTATAGAAAGAAAATATATAAACGGTCAGGCAAAAGATATTCTTGAAAGATGCGGCAGTATCCCTGTTTATACTGCTGACAGTGATATTCTTACTCAGCTTACAGGATTTAAGTTAACTCAGGGAGTTTTGTGTGCTATGCGCCGAAAAAAACTTCCTTATGCTGAAGAAATATTGAAAAATGCTTCAAGAGTTGCTGTTCTTGAGGATGTTATGAATCAAACTAACATTGGTGCAGTTATACGTTCCGCCGCCGCTTTAGGATTTGACGCTGTTCTGATGACTCCGGCAAGCAGCGATCCTCTTTACCGCCGCTCTGTTCGTGTGAGCATGGGAAATGTTTTTAAAATTCCGTGGACCTATTTTGATGATAATATTGATTATATTTCTCATCTTAAAAATTCAGGTTTTACTACTGTTGCTATGGCTCTGCACAGCAATACCGTAGATATAGATGATCCCGTATTTGAATCAATTGAGAAAATTGCTGTTATACTTGGTACGGAGGGAGAGGGGCTTAAATCCTCAACTATAGAAAGCTGCGACTATACAGTTAAAATTCCTATGGCAAACGGAGTTGATTCGCTTAATGTTGCTGCTGCAAGCGCAGTTGCTTTCTGGCAGCTAAGAAGAAAATTCTAATAAAACAAGCTGCCGTACTTAAAAGTATGGCAGCTTGTTGTTATGAAGCAGTTTCTATTCTCTTTTTCTTTATCTTGGAACTTGCTATTCTTATTAAGCTAAGAATTATATCATAAACATTCTGGATTATCAATGCCCAGAATAATGCGTGAATAAAAACATATCCTATTGGCTCGAAGCAATGCTTGCATCTGTCAAGGATATCGGGATATTTTACCGAGAAATCGGGATAAATCTTTCGGTCGAAGACATATGACAGCAGATAAAGCGCAAGAGTTGTGTTTCCAAGCTGACGGAGTACAAATTTGACAACCTTGTTTGTCGTTTTGATATCACAGAGAAGTACGAAAATACATACGGCAGCGATGAAAATTGGATAAGTTCCGTAATCATTGAAATGATATGAAAGGAAGCGGTAATGGAAATCAGGATTTTCATCAAATGTATTGTTTATCGTCTGATGATAGGTACTCATTGTCAGGAAGATCATATCTGCAACGAGAATAACGAATGCGATAAGTTTTCCCGTTACCTTCTTTTTAATTGGATATTCACGGATAAACGCTCCAACATAATAATATGCCAGAGGCCAGAGTGCATTCATGTAATCAGGAATAAGTCTTGATTGAGTTTCTCTGTCAAAACCGATATAAAGGCTTCTTGCAACTATTGTTAAAGTAGTTATTGTAATAACTAGAGCAAGGTGCTGTTTTTTATTTTTAAGTCCATTAAAAGCAAGGTTGAGAAAAGGTATCAGCAGGAAGAGGGCAATATAAAAGTTAACATACCAGCTGTACTGAGCATTAGTGAATTCAAGGAAACCTTTAAGCGTAGTCCAAGGGGTAAATTCTTTATTAAAAACTTCTTTGTCCTTCATCATGCACGGAATGCTTACCACAATATAAATAACGATTATTTTTATTAGACCAAGGTAATATTTTCCGCTGAACTTCTTGTTTTTCATAAGATAACCGGTTGCGATCATAAAAAGCGGAACACAGGTGTAAACCAGCCACCTCATTGCAATGGGAGCTATATATTCTTTGCTTTGGATAGGAACATAATATACTCCGCTGTACAAAAAGAAATGAATGGAAACAACGAAAAATGCGGCAAGAATTTTTATAATGTCAATTCCGGCATAATAAGGCTTGTTCAGCTTATTAGACAGCACCGCTGCCGCTGCTGACTCATCAGGCGGAGAAGATGATTCTGAATTTTTCACAGAATTCCTGCTCATTTCGGGTTTATATTTTTTTGATTTGTTTTTTCCCATTTTTTCAATTCTCCTTTCGATATATCAATGGAAAATTATGATATACCCTTCATATTTTGCCGTGATTCTGAAATGATATTCGCCAAAATAGATGTTTCAGCAAAATCACAGCAAATTTCTATAGCTTTGTCGTATGTTCAACAAAAAAACTCTCACATAAAATTTTATTCATATTTTTTAATTTGTTCTTAATTTTTATTTTTTAGTTTGACATTAATGGTAATTAAAGGTATAATATTCTTTGTAAGTCATTTCATGAAAGGAAAATAATTATGACAAAAATTCTTGTAGTTGAAGACGATAGAAGTATTGTATCAAATTTAAGCGAATTTCTTACAACCGAAGGCTTTTATGTCAGAACAGCCTCCGGTCAGAAAGCCGCTCTTGCATCTGTTGAAGAAGAACTTCCCGATCTTGTTCTGCTTGATGTTTCTTTAGCAGACGGAAACGGATTTGCAGTATGTTCGGCAATAAAAAGCAATTATAATATTCCTGTAATTTTTCTTACTGCTTCCGGAGACGAATACAGCACTGTTACCGGATTTGATCTTGGTGCGGATGATTATATTCCAAAACCGTTCCGTCCCCGTGAACTTGTGTCAAGAATCAAGAATATTCTCCGCTTGACAGGAAACATAGGAGCTGTTATCCAGCTCGGCGATGTAACTGTTGATACGATAAAGGGGACTGCTCTCAGAAACGGAAAAGACTTGTACCTTTCGGCGCTTGAATACAGACTTCTTCTTACATTTATTAATAACCGAGGCGCAGTTCTTTCAAGAAATCAGCTTCTTGAATCCATATGGGACGTTGCAGGAGAATTTGTAAACGATAACACCCTTACCGTTTATATAAAGCGTTTAAGGGACAAAATAGAAAAAGATCCGCAGAATCCTTCAATCATAAAAACAGTCCGCGGAATAGGCTACAGGGTGGAGGCATAATGAAATTACTGCGAAATACAGAGGTTTTAAAAGGAATTTCAGTATATATTATAATTTCAGTCATCGCTGTCAGCAAAGCTTTGTCCATAGGATTACGTTTCGGAACGTTTACTGCTGTTCTCTGTCTTATTTTTATTCTTATTCATGTTTTGATAACATGGAAACGTTATCGTAAGATAAACGATCTTGCTGCCGGTATAGACAGCATTCTTCACGGCGATAATCATATTGAACTTAATTCGTATGATGAGGGAGAACTTGCACTTTTACAGAGCGAGATATATAAAATGACCGTTTGTCTGCGTGAACAGGGACAGAAGCTTATCAGCGACAAAATCTATCTTGCCGATTCTATAGCCGACATCTCCCACCAAATAAGAACTCCGCTTACCTCGATAAATCTTCTGGTTCAGCTTCTTTCAAAACCGAATCTTGACGAAGAACGCCGTTGTCAGCTATGCCTTGAACTCCGTCAGATGCTTTCAAGAATAGACTGGCTTATAACTTCGCTTTTGAAAATCTCAAAGCTTGACGCCGGAACTATCACTTTTAATCAGGAAAAATTTACGCTTGAGGAGCTTATCAGCAAATCCTGCGCTCCCCTGCTTGTTTCGATCGACCTGCGTGGACAAACCTTGAATATAAACGCTTCCGGAAATTTTATCGGAGATATTTCGTGGAGCTGCGAAGCTATCGGTAATATCGTTAAAAATTGTATCGAGCATACTCCCGAAGGCGGAATGATTTCTGTAACTGCTGAAGAAAATCCTCTTTTTTCCGAAATATGCGTCTGCGATAATGGAAGCGGAATTTCAGCAGATGATCTTCCTCATATTTTTGAGCGTTTCTATAAGGGTAAGGATTCCGATGACAACAGCTTCGGAATCGGACTTAACCTTGCAAGAATGATAATCACCAATCAGAACGGTACTATCAAAGCGGAAAATCAGCTTTCAGGCGGAGCTAAATTCGTCATAAGATTCTATAAAGAAGTAATTTGATATTTATTCTAAGAGCGTGTTGACATCAGCACGCTCTTATGTGACATTTTTGTAATTTTAAAGTCACTTCAATGTCATTTAAGCGTGTTATAATACAGACATAATCAAAAAAGGAGAACAGCTATGGAAATTTTAAAAGTTGAAAATCTATGCAAAACTTATGGAAAGGGCGAAAATATCGTTCATGCGCTCGATCATGTTTCATTTTCTGTAAACAAAGGAGAATTTGTGGCGATAATCGGTCCTTCCGGTTCGGGAAAATCTACCCTGCTTCATATACTTGGCGGCGTAGACAGGCCTACAAGCGGAAAGGTTTTTATGGACGGCTGCGACGTTTACGCTCAGAATGAGGAACAGCTTGCTATTTTCCGTCGCAGACAGGTCGGACTTATCTATCAGTTCTATAATCTTATTCCTGTTCTGAACGTTACGGAAAACATCACCCTTCCGGTTCTTATGGACGGTCAGAAAGTAAATAAAGAAAGACTGAAAGAACTTATTACAACGCTAAAGCTCAGCGGACGTGAAAATCATCTTCCTAATCAGCTTTCAGGCGGACAGCAGCAGCGAGTTTCTATCGGAAGAGCGCTTATGAACGCTCCGGCTGTAGTTCTTGCCGACGAACCTACAGGAAACCTCGACAGCAAAAACAGTCAGGAAATCATGGAACTTCTCAAATACTCAAATGAAAAATACAATCAGACTCTCATTGTTATCACTCATGACGAAAATATCGCCTTACAGGCAGACCGTATTCTTACTGTTGAGGACGGTAAAATCAAAAAGGACGAGGTGATCCGCAGATGAATATTTTTCATAGAGTCACTCTGCAATCTCTTAAAAAGAACAGAACCCGAACTATCGTTACGATAATCGGAATAATTCTTTCAACTGCTCTTATCTGCGCCGTAACAACGTCCATATCAAGCTTTCTTGATTACATGAAAAGAAATATTATCTATCAGGACGGAAACTGGCAGGGAAATGTTCTCGGCGCTGATTTTGATTCTTACAATCTTATTAACGATTCAGGAGAGATTTCGGATTCCGTATTTGCCCAGCAGATAGGCTATGCAAAAATTGAAAGTGAAAATGACGATAAACCGTATATGTATATTCTCGGAGCTGATAAAAATTTCGCCGAAACGGTTTCTATTCATCTTACATCCGGCAGACTTCCTGAAAACGGAAACGAAATTATTTTGCCGAGTCATCTTTCAAGCAATGCCGGACTTGTTTACTCTGTCGGTGATACTATTGAGCTTGAAATAGGTCAGCGTATAGACAGCGACGGATATGTTCTTGGACAAAATAATCCTTATCGAGCTTATGATGACAACGGTAATCCTGTTGACGACGCTGAAAGGATAGAAATTAATGCGAAAAGAACATTTACCGTTGTCGGATTGTTTCAGCGTCCGGGATTTGAAGGCTGGTTTGCTCCCGGATTTACCGCTATAACAGCTCCCGACATGGACAACATGGAATCCTTTCAGTATGACGTTTATTTCAGTATGAAAAAACCGAAGGATATTTACAAATTTATTGAGAACAATCATCTTGACTGTGATACCAATAACGAACTGCTTGCTTGTATGGGCGTAGTGCGGTATGACGGTTTCACCAACGTTCTCTATAGTCTTGCGGCGTTTGTTATCCTGTTAATAATGTTCGGCTCTGTTTCACTCATCTACAACGCTTTCTCAATATCCGTTTCAGAAAGAACAAAACAATTCGGACTTCTTTCGTCTATCGGCGCAACAAAAAAACAGCTCCGCCGCACTGTCTTTTTTGAAGCAGGCATAGTCAGCCTTATAGGAATTCCGCTTGGAATAATTGTCGGAATTGCCGGAATCGGTACAACACTCACTCTTATAAGCGATAAATTTGATACATTTACAGGTCAGGCATCGGGAGCGGTTAAAATGAAGCTCTGCGTTTCTCTTATAGCTGTAGTGATAGCCTGCATAGTAGCGCTTGTGACAGTTCTGATCTCATCATGGATACCGTCAAAAAGAGCAACAAAAATTTCTGCTGTTGAAGCTATCCGGCAGAGCAATGATATCAAAACTGAAAAAAGAGCAGTTAAAACTCCTAAGATAATCGGCAAAATTTTCGGACTTCCCGGTCTGCTTGCTCATAAATATTATAAGAGAAGCAAAAAGAAATACCGTGCAACTGTAGTAAGCCTTTTCATGAGCATTGTTCTGTTTATTCCCTCAACTGCATTTACAGGTTATCTTGTCGATATGGCAGACAGCGTTTTCAATTCATACGGATATGACCTTGTCTATAGACCTGAATGGGCTGATTTATCAGGATTTGATAAGGACGAAGTTCTTAAAACGATAAGAAATGAAGAAACTGTAGATCATGCGGTTTATACCAATAATATTAACAATTCGGCTTTTATTGACGGAGAATATCTTTCAGATGAAATGAAAAATAACTTCGTTGACTATGAAGAAAACGGTGTGCCTATCAACCTTTGTTTTGTAAATGATGACGAATTTATCAAGCTGCTTGACGAAAACCATCTCGATAAAGAAGATTTTATGAACCCTGAATCTCCTCAGGCGGTTGCTGTCGACAATCTTTCATCTTTTGATTACGAAAAACAAAAAATGCTTGTTTTCAATGGTCTTAATTCCGATAAACTTGAAGCGGACTATACCCTGGTAAAGAAAGTCGATGGCTACTACTTTGAAACATATGACTATGACGAAGAAAATAACGAGTATATTGTTTACAGAAATAATGACGATCCTGAAGATTCATTGAAAATAAAATCTGAAGAATCATATATTACAACAAATCTCAAATCAGGAAAAACACTTCACGAATCACCGTTCTTTGTTGAAAACTATGGTAATATTGCGCTTATCTATCCATTTAGCTTAAGAGAAGCCATTATTCCCGAAAATGCCGAAATCGGATCGTATTTCAGTTTCAGAATCCAGTCCGAAAATCATTCCGACTGCTACACGGCTTTAACAGGACTTATTGACAGTAAGCTTCTTCCCGCCGGAGGAATTACTGATTACGCTGAAATGGCTGAAGCTGACAGAAATATCGTTACAATAGTTCAGGTATTTGCATATGGATTTATCGTTCTTATTTCTCTTATTGCCGCCGCAAATGTTTTCAATACCATTTCGACCAATATCAGTCTCAGAAGACGTGAGTTCGCTATGCTGAAATCTATCGGTATGACCGGCAAGGGATTCAACCGCATGATGAATTTTGAGTGCGTTCTTTACGGAATAAAGTCCCTGTTATATGGACTTCCTGTCTCAATTGCTATCACCTACTGGATATATCACTCCGTTTCCGAAGGATTCGTAACCAACTTCCAGCTTCCATGGAAAGCAATTGCCATCGCTGTTTCAAGTGTATTTATCGTTGTTTTCGCAACAATGATGTATTCTATGAGCAAAATCAAAAAGGATAATCCTATTGACGCACTGAAAAATGAAAATATCTGATCAATGAAATAGAATTTCCACACCCTAAAAAGGACGAACCAATATGTTATGGTTCGTCCTTTTTGATATCATTAGCAAACTGCTTTTTTCATGATTTTTACTATTCCATTTGCATTTTCATCGTCCATGATGATCTCACCGACAGCAGGAAGGGTTATCATTCCGCTTAACGGATTCTTTATGCTGATGACATCAGTCGTTATTTCTGCGTCCACTTCGGATTTCTCAAAACATAAGTCAGCGTCAATCATTTCGCAGTTGATAAGTTTTAAATTCCTACAATAGCAAAACGGTTGAGTTCCGCTTATCTTGCAGTTTATCAGAGTAAGTCCATCTGAATACCATGCAAGATATTCCCCTTTTATTATACTGTCTTTTACCGTAACGTTTTTCCCGTGCCAAAAAGCGTCTTTTGTGTCAAAAATACAGTTCGTAAACACGGCATTTTCTATGTATTGAAATGAATACTTTCCCTTGAAATTGATATTATTAAAATTAATATCGGACGATCTCATCATGCAATATTCACTTTGTACGATTGAATTTTCCATAACAATATTTTTTGAAAACCAGCTGAATTCAGGCGAAATAATATCACAGTCGCTTATCTTAATTCCCGAACATTCTCTCAGAGCTTTTATACCGTGCATTCGGGTATTTGTGATAGTTATATCCTCTGAATACCATAATGCGGCACGACATAATTCTGTCATTTCAGAATTACTTATGTTCAATCCTTTGTCATGCCAGAAAGGATAGCGAAGATTGAAAAAACAATTGTCCGCCGATATATTTTCAGATTCCTTCAATGCGCTTTCACCGTCAGCCGGGCCATCGAAATGGCAGTATGAAATTTCTAAATCCTTTTCACCATAAAGCGCCCTTTCTTCATCAAAAGTTTTATTTTCAATAAATTTCATTCGTCACAATTCCTTTCATATATTCAAAAAATTTTTCTGAATATATTATATCACAAATTTATCGGAATTGCAAATACTTTAAATCAATAGCCGCTTATGCCTGGAAGTTATGAGAAAAACTTTTACTCATTATCAGGATTTCAGATGCTCCAATAATTTACCTTCATCCTCAAATGTTGTTATAAATGTAACGATATCATCATCACTTTTTTGGTTATAATATAATATTTTTTCCTTTTTAATTCGTCGGTGGTTGTGTCACCGTCGCTTATCAATCTTTCGCCCTCCTCCTGACTTATATCAAAGATGCTGCTTAATATTACAGAGTATGCTGAAACTTCATGGTCAACGAACATACTTGAGTATAGGGAATTATAGTCGTATACGATTTCACTTGCTACCATATATAATAAGCTCTGTAATTCTATGACTGTCACGTTCTAATGCATCAACAAGTTCGTATATAAATTCTGCTCCGTAGTTATCGGATTTACGAAACATATTCTCTAAATCCTCCGGTGTGACGTCTAATGCTAAAGATTCAGACGTTTCTTTCTCCGATTTTTCTCGTATCCAACAAAGATAATAGTCATAGTGAGTGCAAGAATAAGCGCCATAATTTTTTATAATAAAACCATTCCTTTCATTTGATTGGCAATGCAATCTTAATATAATTTAATTATAGCATCACCTACTATAATAAAATTAGTCGTTAAATCCATGACAAGCCAGCCATGGTTT
>JAMPIL010000049.1 GCA_023662725.1 Ruminococcus flavefaciens | reverse complement strand
TATTGCGTTCTATTTCGGTACGCAGCACCAGAAAAATTCTAAGGAGGAGAAATAAAATGAAAATGAACAGTCCATACATGGGAAAATTTAGAGTAACACAGGCATATAAAGGCGATTCCGTTCATGACGGTCTTGACCTCGTTGGCATCGACAGCAAGGAAATTCACGCTACAGTCAGTGGAACGGTGCATTATGCAGGCTGGGAGAATTCCGCTGATCATTCACAGGGATTCGGTCAGTACGTCTGCATCAAGGGTTCTGACGGACGATACTATTATTACGGTCATCTCAGCGAAATAAAGGTTAAATCCGGTCAGAGCGTGAAGTGTACCGACGTTATCGGTATCGAGGGCAGCACGGGACGTTCAACCGGTTCGCACTGTCATTACTGCATTCGTCCGAATTTCTGCAAAGGCAACAGTTTCAACGTTTCTGAAATCTCCGGCATCCCCAACTCTGAGGGCAGTACATATGATGACGGTTACAGATCAACGACGGCTGCTCCGGTTAAATGCACTAAATCCGTTACTCTCATTATCGACGGCGTTACTTATGTGGGGTCGCTCACTGAGAAATAACATTTTGCCCTCCTGTTTTTCGCAGGAGGGCATTTCGATGTTATATGATCGTTAAAATATGCTCGAAGAAAAACTGTAATCCATCATGATCCTGACCTTTTCGGCGATAAGACCGATCAATTCTGAATTTCTTGGTTTCCCGACGGGATATCCGAAGAAGATTTCGAAGCGTTTGGGATTTTTGTAGAAAATGGACTCAATAACCGTCCTTATGGAGCGTTCTACGCAGTGTACGTTGGTTTGACATCGCTCGGCAACTTCAACGTAAAGGCTCATTATTTCCCTTCTGAATAAATTTACGTTTTTGACCGACAATTCTACAGCTGTTTTAAGGTATTCGTAGCCTTTTAAATTTGCCGGAGCGCCTAATTCCAGCAGGATTTTTGTGACATATTTGCTGATCTGCGTATCTTTGTCCGCTCTTTTAAGATGATATTTCAGGATCTCGCATATACAATCTTCGCCGAGATATTTTGAAATATGTAAAATCCCGTCTTTTTCAATTATGTATTTGTGCGGATCGGAATAATCGGTCAGGATTATTTGCGTTGCAGCGTAAGTGAAATCAATATCAGTATTATCGTCGCACAACATTATACAATAATTCTCGTATTCACGTATACTGTAAGAAATTTTTACGTAATTGCCTTGTGAAACTGCGTAATATCCCAGTCCTGACATATGCGATGCGATTTTTACAAATGGATTGATGGCAGTTGATGCTATGTTGTTTTTCGTGTTTATCATTATTGTACCTCGACCTTTTTATATAATATATTTTATTATATTATATCAGCCGAGGCTTCTGTTTCATAGCTTGTTTTTGTTGATTTTTGTCGTTTGGTGTCGAATGAATATTATGTATGAGTGAAATGAGGAATATTCTATACTGTTTTTTTAAATTGTTATTTATATATAAAAATACCGCCCTTCTACTACAGGACGGTATTTTCCATTTTCAGCGGCAAGATAATCAAAATGTAACCTTTTACATATAATGCTTGATTTGATGATGCATACAAGCGGATATGATTTTGTATTATTTATTTGGTACAAGTGTCGTAGTAATGTTTTTATACAAAAAACAACCGTCTGTGAAAAGTTCACAAACGGCTATATATGGCGGACAGGGAGGGATTCGAACCCTCGATACGCTATTAACGTATACACGAGTTCCAGTTATTAATACTTGTGCAATATGTCTTTATAATTGCTTTTAATCTCAATCTGTTTTTGTTAAAAAGGAACAAAAGGAAGGCGCACGACTATATGTGAAATAAAGGTATAGCTTTGCTAAATTAGCAAATAAATTAGCAAATGTGAATTGATATGAGTAATTGCTGAACCGTTATTATTTATATGAATTTATATTTTGGGATAGCCTCTCTTTGTTATTTCGAGTTAAAACACAAAGGAAAATAATGATATAAATGCTTTTGGAATATTGATTTACAGAAAACACTATATAATAGAAAATTATTTTTACGAAAGGGTATTCTTTTTGAATTAATACACAAATTTGGTTTGAATACATTGTGCAATACGTAGAAATTTAGACAATGACTTATAAATTTCACTAAAATTATTGAAAAAAGTTATAAATTAGTGTATAATAATATCGACGGCTGGAGTCGATAACCCGTATTCTTTCATAAATAACATCTTAATAATGGTGATATGCATATCAAATCATATTATTGTTATAAAAAGATGTTATAATATATTTTAAAATAGTATAATTGTAATTATACTAAAAACAAGGAGGGTCAAATATGAAAAAAATTTTTAAGAGGATACAGGCATTATTAATGGGTTGTATATTGTTATGTTATCCTACGGCAAATGCTTATGCAAATGATTTAAGCAATGAAATCACTGAATCACCAATCGAATCGTACAATATTGACGAATTATCAGATGATGAATTTGATATGGATTCTGTCATTGTTATTCTGAAAAAAGAATACAGCAGTCCTGATAGCAAAATCAATAAAAACATTTTTAAATGTATCGAGAGTAAAAATGAAAAGAATTTATCCAAATCCGATGAAAGCAATTCAGACCAATTCAGAAATATTATTCATGTTGAATTAAAAAAAAGCGGACGAGAAGAAGTTAAAAAAGCCATAGAAAAACTAAGTAAAAGAAAAGAAGTTTATTATGTTGGTCCCGATTTAAAATGGCAAGCGCAAATTGAAACTGTACCTAATGATCCAGAAATTCAAAGTGAAAGCATATTAAAATCATATAGAAATATGCAGCTTCCTGAAGCATGGGATATTACTGTTGGTTCAAAAGATGTTGTAGTAGCAAATAACGAAGCTATACAATATACGCATGAAGATATCGCCGCGAATATGTGGGTAAATCCTAATCCTTCCACATCCGAGCTTCATGGTTATAATTTTAATAGTTCTACGGGCAGTGTTTATCCTAACGATGGGAACGGTCATGGTACTTTAACAGCCGGAATAATTGGCGCTGTCGGAAATAATGGCAAAGGCGTATCCGGAGTAGCTCAGAAAGTTAGTATAATGTCGGTAATGGCGTCTGGTTCTTCACAGTTTGCTCAGGCAATAGATTTTTTGAACGATAATGATGTACATTTTCTAAATATTTCTTTAGGATGGGGAAATACTATTGATCAATCAATAAGACAAAGCTTTTTGAATTTTGATGGTTTGGTAACTGTTTCAGCCGGAAATGGTAATAATGGAGTTGGCTATAATTTGGATACATCTCCTCGGTATCCGGCTTCGTATAGCACTGTATGTTCCAATGTAATTGCAGTAGCAGCCGTAGACAGCAATGATAATTTACAAGGATATTCTAACTATGGCGTTAATACTGTAGCATTAGCTGCTCCTTCTCAATACAAGTCGTTAGGTCTAAATAATACATACACAATAGGCGGTGGTACCTCTAGTTCTGCTCCAGTTGTACTTGGAACTGCTGCTCTTATTAAATCTGTAGCTCCACATTATGAATGGCATCAAATCAAAGCTGCAATTCTTAATAATGTTGACGTATTACCGAGCCTTTCAGGAAAGGTAAGTACCGGAGGACGTATTAATCCTTACAAAGCATTAAAAGCAGTTACGGCAGAAAATGGTACGTATTACATAAGAAACTTTAATAGTAATCTATATCTTGATGTAGAAGCTTATGAATATACCAATTTAATACAGCACGCATTTATGGGAGGAAATAATCAGCGTTTTACCATTCAAAATAATTCGTTGAAATCCGTTCACACTAATACATATGTAACAACTGGTTCAACTTATGCACAGAATTTTAAAAGAGCTGTTGTTGGTTCAAAAGAAAACATCTATTTTTTAAAGAATTCTGACGGAACTTATTGCATTTTGAAAAAAGATGGAAACGGTTTTAAGGCTTTAGACGCTTACAATGGAAGTACTACAACAGCTGTTGTAGGATGGTTTAACTATACTGGTGCAAATAATCAGAAATGGGTTCTTGAAGAGGGAAAGCAAGCAAGCTTTAAACAGGATACATACTATATTATTAACAAAAACAGTGGTAAATACTTAGATTTAAATGAAAGCACAGGAGAATTGATTCAACATAACTTTAATGGGGGAAACAACCAGAAATGGGAGATTATCCCTCAATCAAATGGTAAATATAAAATAAGAACAAAATCAACAAATTATCCAGGTTATATTAATTGGACTTATACTACAGATTACTTTGGCATAGTAAATAGTTCTGGTGTGTGTATAGATATATTCCAGAATGATAATGGTACTTATAAATTGCATATGCCCGATTATTCATATTGCTTGGTGGTACAAAATGCCTCTATGGAGAATAAGGCTAAAACTATTTGGTATCAATATAATAATACTAAAAATGATCAATGGATAATTGTAAAAGCATGATGTTTTATTTGATTTAAAATAGTATAAAAATTATTTGTAGTATTTATTTTGTTTATTCTTCCCAAATCATACATAACGTAACAGGATTCGAAAATTCAGTACAATATTTTTGTTGAATGGTTTCAATTTTTGAAACAGAAAATACAAATCAAAAAATAGGGGAGCAGACCTTTTTATAAGATCTGCTCCCCTAAAAATTATTCAT
>JAMPIL010000048.1 GCA_023662725.1 Ruminococcus flavefaciens | reverse complement strand
TGTAAAATTCTCGTATACAACAGCGCTCTTCTATGGTAAGATGATGGTAGTTCATATAAATGCTCCTTGGTAAGAAACTTGTTGCGGTAAACTAATTATACCAGAGATTTATATAAACTTTCCTTTTTTATTTACCTGTTGCACTTGATAGTATAATTCACCGACAAAAACAAATCCCCTACGTGCGTAGGGGATTGCTTAAAAACAATTGATTAACGCTTTTTAACGTAACAAGACGTTACTTTGCAAGGCTTACCGCCACCGCGCAGGCGACTGTCGCGCCGACCATAGGATTGTTGCCCTTTTGAGAATTGAGATTTTTATCGTTTTGAAACCGTCTAAAACCCACTATTTGGTACATTTTTTCGCGGTTTTGTTATAGAAAGTTGTACATTTGGTTTTAATTTAGTTTAACCCGTTTTGATGCTTTTTTGCCTGAATGTTGACAATATGTGGACTTTTTTGCCTTTTCATTCCTATGGTAGCCATTGGAATTGCGTTTTTACCGACGGATAGTCAACGTGTTTCTGAGCGATTTTTATCTTGCTTCTACATCTTAACAATGTTCTCAAATCCTTCCAAATAACTTTGAGCAGCAGCACATTGTTTTTGTAATTTCTTTCTATTCTCATCATCCGTTGCTAAGAAGATTTTATTATTCCTTATCTCGAAATCAAAATTCTCGGCTATAAAGAAAGTCGGTAAATTTGCGTGAGCTTGATCGACTTGCTGTGGACGGTCCCATTTTTGCAACCAATCACAAAATGCAGCAAAGTAACTAAAAGAATCTTTATCTATGTTTTGTTTATACCTTATTTGATATTCCTCTTTTCCTGCATAGATATTGTGCAACATAATAGCAAATATTGCATCCATATAATTCTTTTGAACTTCTTCGTTTTTTATATTGAATTCACTATCGAGTAACGACCAGCAGGTATCAAACGAATTATCATCTAAGGTGTTTTCCAAGATTTGCATAATCATAAGAAAAGATTGCGAGACCAATCCTGCCGCAACCAAGCCATGGTCACAAGCAGAATACACTGGTCTATAAGTGCGTAGTTTTTCAAAGTCTATATTTAAATGTTTTGCTTTTTCCTTCAAATAATCAACTAATCTTTTTGTATGTTTATCTTCCTCAGCCAATAGAGACATCTCTATTTGATTCCCTTTATAACATTTTATAAAAGACATAGCGTGTTTTTTGTGACCTAGAATTTTTTTTGTGGTTTTTATAAAATCTTTTTCCAAGTCATTAATATTATAGAAAACACCTTGTTTGTTAATTATTTCAGTTGCACTGTCTGCAAATTTTCCTGCGTCTTCTTCCATACTATCTTGTAATTGTTTTATTTTTTCTTTATATTTTAATTTAATGTCTTTTGTCTTAATTGTTGAATCAAAATATATTTCTCTATTAAGAAAATCCATAAGTAGCGTTTTCATTGTATCTGCATCTAGTTCTACCGTATTATTTTTCTCATTGGCGATGATAATAAAATTATACAATTCATTTTCCAACTCATAAATATCATTCATGGTATTTAAAAATGGGATTTTAATTTCCAAGTCATAATTAAGTTCACCTTCATCGTCGACAAGCCAACCGAAGACTCCTATATGATCTTTTGCCGATTTATCATTGAAACTATAGTAAACTTCATAATTCATCTTTTTCAAGTCCTTGATTTGAGACAATGTTTTTATAGAGTCAAACTCTCCTATTTTTTTGCAGAATTTGGATTTTATCTCTTGATTTTCCATTTCAATTAAACCAACTAGGCGAGACTCCGAGTCTTTTATTAAAAATAAAATTTCTTGATTGCCTGCAATAGCGAGGATTCTAACAAAGCCATAATCATTTAACTGAAACATCTTATATCTTTTAAATCTTTCTATTATACAATTCAATTCTTTTGTTTCTATTTCATTATTTGATGAAAACCATTTGTCCTCGTCGTTAATAACTACTTCGAAAGGTGTTTTTGTGTATTTTATAATAAAAACCTGCGCTAGCGTCTTTGCAAGTCGCTTCCAAGAATATTCATTAATTAAATCATCATATACATTTTTATAATGATTTAAATTTGTGCGATTACCACTAAATTTTCCATCACCATTTACATGTGCTTCCATATAGTAGCCAACATCATGATAGAAGGCAAAAAGACGCCACTTACGTAAGAATAAAAATATTTTTTCAGATTTTGTGTAATTTACACTATACTCATTTAAGAGTTTTTTTTGAAATAATTCATGGTTAAAAAACAAGTATACGCCCAAAATGTACATATTAACGCTATGCACTATATGGTCTTGCGGAACGTACTTTGTTGTTTCCTTAACCAATACATACTGTGTTTCTATGACGCTCTTAACTAAAGACAAAGGAAGGATTATGTCCTCTAGCATCAATAACTGTCTAAAAATTACTTTCGCATACGATAGTTTAATATCTGGATTTCTGGTTTGCAAAAAAGAAATAAAAGACTCCTCCGCAAACCATATACGATTGTATAACTCTATATATTTCTCTCTTTCAAGTGTAACATCTTTGTTTATAAATAGTCTATCGAGTATTTTTTTGTTCAAATTCATATATTATCCTCCTATTAAAATATGCACTAAACTAAAATTAGTGCATATTATTGATTATTAATACAGCAACACACTCTTGTGACAAATTTTTGCCCTTTTTATTTGGCACCAGAATGTATTCTTGCGCATTTTCTGCTTTTATATATTTTGTTTCAATTGTATGATCATACTGATATGCTGCCTCATATACTTCTACTGTGATTTTGGGCGGCAATGGAGAGTACAGACCATTTATAATGTCTATAAAAAAGTATACAACCTCCATAATGCAATCGTATTTTTTATAATAGCTTTCGTATATATTATTGACTTTTGACAATTCATATAAACGTTCTTTTATTTTTTGAAGATATGTTTTATAACATACCTCTGCATTTTTCTTTACATGTTGAAAAGACTTATTTAAATCGCGAGATTGGAAACTACAATGTTTATAATCAACCCCTGTATTTCTATTATTGACATTTGAATTGTATTCATCGAACATGCATGAAATAAAGCGACTCCTTATGTCGTCATGTCCACCAAAATGTTCTTCTACTATTCTTTGTGTTTCGGGCGTTATGACCTTCTTTTGTTTTTTGTTGACTTTTAAAGATTCCTTTACTGACTGCGGAACTGAGAATTTAAAGTTTCCCCGAAGCGACTCAACGTCATTTAGAGGCAATTCGTCACCTGTATAGTCCTTTAAATTGTCGAAATACTTTTTTATTTCAGAATTCTCATACGGAGCGTTTTGTCCTTTAATCCTATGCCCTGTATGCTTTTTTTTACGTCTAAAATTCTTCATAAAATTTCCTCCTCTGCAAAATAGTATCAAATTCGACACAATTTGACAAGTCTTATCTCATAACAATATTTTTATGATATCCACAAATAAAATCTATACTTTTTTAAAAAATAATTGTCCATTTTTAAATAAGTTTATCAAATCAATACATTATTAACATATACCTTTTAGGGGCGAAATTTGTTAATCAAATTTACAATTTTTTTAAAAAATGGATGCAAAACATTTGCACCCATTTCTATTAGTTATATAACTCATTTATGCAATCTCGTCCGCGCGTTCTCATTAAATCCGTCACTTGGACGTAAACTTTCAAAGTTGTTTTCATGTCGGCGTGACCGAGCCGCGTTTGGATATATTTCGGTTCAACATCCATTTCTGCCAACATACTTGCATGCGTCATTCTCAAAGAGTGAAAGTCAAACTTGGAGAAGATATCCCGCTTTATTATTCTGGACGCATGTTGCATTGTTCTCGGGGTAATAAACGTTCCATCCTCGCGACTGCATAATAAATGTATAGGAAAGCCTTTATCATCAGAACTAATCCTATTCACGCTCACAGGATTTTCCGGTTCTACGCCATTAAATGACAGCGCTTCGTCCGCATAATACTTTGTGTAGTATTCGGCATAATACTCTTTAGATCTCTTTTGTCTCTCCCTTTCACGCATAAGCAGCGCAATTAACGAATTGCTTAATTCAATCGTCCTATACGAATTGTATTTCGGCGGACAAAAATACCAATAACCGTTTCCGCACTCGGACGTTCCATTATTCTCAATCTTATCTAATTGTCCGCGCTCTCTGTCTTCCATCCATTGTACTTGCCTGTTAATATACAACACCTTGTTTTTAAAGTCTATATCTTCCCAACATAATCCGTACACTTCGCCCAAACGCAATCCGCATTCGTACCCCAATCTCAATGGTATATACTGTGATGTGCGTTCCGGAAAGCGCGCAAATATTTTTTCCATAGCGTCTGCCGGTATCAAATGATGCGGAGACGTACGCGTTTTAACCTTTGGTTTTAAGTGCTTAGGAATTTTCAGTCTAACGGCAGGTGAGCGCGCTATAAAGTGATGGTCTTCCGCATAATTTAGACTCTTGCTTAACAGCCCTTTTAAAACTATCAAGGTAGTATGAGCATATCCCATATTGAACATATCCGTCAAAAAGGCTTGCAATACTTCTCGCGTAATAGATTTTAATTTGTACCGTCCTAAATTGGGTTTCAAAGTATTTTCAATCTTCTTCTTGTAATTACTAACCGTATTAGGCTTTAAATCTATCATACAATCATTTTCTACCCAATAGTCGAGAT
>JAMPIL010000047.1 GCA_023662725.1 Ruminococcus flavefaciens | reverse complement strand
TCACGTTCTCTTTTTAGTGCCTAATCTTTTCAATTAGGAACGTGTCGCACTTCCTAATTTATCAGGCACAGAATATGAACAAGTATATTATGATAATATAATCATGAACGCAGGGATTATGAATGATGTTAGTAATTCTCTTGTTAGTTTACCATATATTTCTTTGAAATTTCAGTATGATGATTTGAAATATATCATAATAAAAAATACTGATGATTTTATAAAATTGGTTGAAGTAATTGATAAATTAAAAATTAACGTCAATACAAGAAATGAATTAATCTCTAAAATAATTATCTGGGATAAAACAAAGGGGGACTTTTAATGTTTGTTGATTTCGATAAGATTTTTAGTAAGACACCGCAAACAGAACTTAAGATTCCGAAAGCGTTAGCAGAACAGTTAAGTTCTAAATTGCCTAATGGATTGAAGTATGTTGTAGATGACAAAACAAATAATTTGATTATCTCATATGATGAATCAAATGAGATGTCAATAACAATAAAGGGAATGTCACTTAATCCAACAAATGAACAACTAGAGATATTAGGAGAAGATTATCATTTTGATGATTTAATAAAATTATCATATAATTCTCAGAAACCTATTCTGGTTAAATATGTTAATGATAGATGCTTGAATATAAATGGAAAAGAAATATCAATTGATCGTTTAGCTTTTAATCCATTTAAACCATATGAAATCAAGGTCGATTCAACATATATGTATCCATCGCCTTTCCCTCCAGCATTTTCATTGTCGATTGGATGTGAGAAAGCGATATTTGAGTTGACTATTAACAGAGTGGCGAATAACAGCGTAGATATTATGGCTTTTGAATCCCAAAACGATCACTGCTTATCTGTTAAATATTATTTTAATCCTAAAACAAACAGTTTTTCAATTACAATAAATATAATGCCTAAATATGCGGTGACTGTAAAAGAAATCATTGATTCAATTGAAATATATAACGCATTTATTGATGGCAAAGGAATTATTGCAGGAACGGTAATAGAAACAAAACTTGAAACAAGCGAAGCAAGTAGATATGATAGTGAGGCTTTAGAATTTTGGACAAAAGTCTATGAACTTGAAAACAAACTTGGAGTAACCTTCGCTCCACCATTTGTTGATATTGACTTTGAAGATGTATGTAACATTGAGGAAATATATCAGAATATAATTAATAAATTACCCATTAGAAAGAATATAATCATCAATTCTATAACAAGTGAATGGGCGTTTTCAAAAGATGACACAGCAAATGAAACATTAGGGAAACCGATTTATTTTGAGTTTGAAGGTACTTCCTCTTTTGAAGTGTCTGGACAAAAAATTGAATTGCCATGTATTGTAGGAATATTTAATGCTGTATTATCTAAATATGAAAAGAACGAAGATAAGTGTACATTGTTTTTAGAAAGTGAATCTGATGAAAAACAGATGTACACATCAACCTTATGCTTCTTAACAAAACAAGAACTAATAGAATATAAACAACAAACAAAAAATAGAATTACTTTATTTAGAGATGCCAAAAAACGAAATGAATATTTAATCAAATGATAGTGGACGAAAGATATATATTGGTTATGATAGTGACAAACATTAAAGTTGCATTCAAAGTATTAGAAAAGTGGAAAAATAATATAAGCATGTTGTTCCAAAAATAATGTGAATATCAAAATGTTTTATTATCGACAGAGAAAAGTGTATTAATCATTGCTTAAAACGATTGAAAAATTGCCTCCGTAATGGAGGCAGAAGTGTAAATTAATAATTTTGTAGTCGTATATCAATTGGAGAGGAATTTAATCTTTAATTTTACGTTGCGAAAATTTGTAAGTGGCTAGTTTTCGGATCGAACACTTTGTAAAATTGATTAATACATACGTTGCAAAGTGACATAAATAAAAATTTTCCTCACTTGGAAGCAATTAGAAAAAATAATATAAGCAGTTTCAATGATAATATTAAACATCAATTTTTATGTGATTTTTTGTACAGCTACCATACAGCTACGCAGACAAAATTATGTCTTCTGAAATCTGTTGCAGTATTTTGAATTTTCCGGTTTTTCGGACTATTTAATACTTCATGATACTTGATAACATATAGATTGCAATTCTCATAACCCGAAGGTCGTTGGTTCAAATCTAGCCGCCGCAACCAACGCAAAATAGGTGTTTTCGAGAAATCGGAGACGCTTATTTTTATGTCCGAAACCATGAATTGTGAGCGATTTGTGCGCCAACGTTATAAAAAGTTATGAAAAGATACGGCAAATTATAAGAAGATAAACATAAAGCGGAGCAGGATTTTATTAAATCCACTCCGCTATTTTTTATTAACCTGATGCAGCATCATTCTTTTTTCTGAGTATAACATCAGCTACGCAGTCAACGACCTGCTCCTTGCCTTTGTCGAGGATATGCTCGTAGATGTTCATAGTCGTAGTGACATTTTTGTGACCAAGCCACTTGCTTATGGTCGTCATGTCGATACCGTTAAGGCAGAGAACAGAAGTAAGTGTGTGCCGGAACGCATGAGGATTGATATGCGGCAGATCATTCCGTTCTGAAAATTTATCAAGCCAGTCGGTAATGCTGTCCGGGTGCATGGGATAGCCTGTATCGCTGCCGTTGTCTTTGACGAATAGGAAGTCAGCTCTCTGGCGGCGTTTAATTCCCTTGCCGTCTGCGATTTCGATGAAGCTGTTCCACTCCGAGCCGGTCTCACGTCTGAGATTAAGCCAGTATGCACGGTATTCTCTGAGTAGTTCCATAGTTTCATCAGCAAGCTTAACGCTTCGGTCAGAATCAGCCGTCTTTGTGGAATCCTCGTATATGCCGAACTCCTTAGAGTACAGCAGATTGTTATTGATATGTATGGAATTGCTGTCGAAGTCAACGGTACTCCACTTTAAACCCATTATTTCACCACGCCTACAGCCTGTAACGATCAGCAGGTGAGTAATGATCTTCCATTTCAGCGGAGCGTGATCGAGGCAGTCTCTTATGCGTTCCAGCTCCTCCGGCTCAAAGTAGTTGACTTCATGATTACGGTCGGATTTAGGCTTGTTTATAACCTTTACAGCCGCATTATACGGCACGAGCATTTCCTTTTCAGCGTATGAAAGTATGAGAGATATAAGCCTGTGATGCTCCTGTATGGTCTTTTCTGAAAGAGGTCTGCTGTCCTGTTCAATATTGAAAACAGTTTTTACAGTGACTTTCAGAGCGTTGCATATAGCTGTAGCCTTATCGCCTGAGATAGGTTCGCCCCTTTTAGCTGCGTTAATAGTTGTCAGCGATACTCCTGAAAGCTCCGAGAGCTTTTTCTGCGTTAGTCCTGCGTCTTTTATTTGTGCTTTTATATCGATTATCAGAATTGCCCTTGTTCCTTTTCTAAGTCCTGATTGACGAAGCTGTGAATAAAGCTCAGAGAGATGCTGCGGTCTGAGATCGGTAAGCTTGATATGTCCTATACCTTTGTTGATGCGCTCCAGAAGCTCCCTATAGCGTTTTATAGTGCTGTGTTTCGTACCTGATTCCGTTTTGCTGTTGAGGACATATTCTGCATACTGGGAGAACGTCTGCCGACTATCTGGCGCATAACCGAGCTTGCATTGCTCCTCAAATAGCATAGCTTGCCGCTGGACTTCCTTTTCAATCTGCTTAGCGGTCATACCCTGAGCAGGCTTATAGCTCATTGTGTACGGTTTGAGCCGCTTTCCTTTGCTGTCGTAACCGTGATATACCCTTATTGTATAGCTTGTGGTCTCGCCGTTTTTATTCACTCGTGGGGTTATGTTCGGCATTGTTGGATTCCTCCTTTAAAAGCATATCCATTATATCTAAAGGTTTTGTTTTTTGGCTGTTATCAATTGTATTTGCTTTTTCTGCAATTTTCTCTGAAAAACTGTAATCATCAATTGAAAGAAAAATATCTTGAATGTATTTAGTGATTTTATATTTTTTGTAATCTATATCATCACTTATTTCGGAAAACATTAAATCAAGCTCATTTTTACATTCTGCTTGTTGTAATAAATTCTTAATAGCGTAAATTCCTTTTTCTTCAATTTCGATGTCTGAGATATTCAGGTTATAACATTCGCAATATTTTTTTATTAAGAGATTCTTATATTTAGAAGCTCTGTAATTTGCAACGTGGTAATCTTCTACCGAGTATAAAATTAAATGGTTTAATCCTAAAATAAGTTGTTCAAGAACAGAAGTGAAATAACCATCCTCGACGAACTTTGATAAATCTTTTATATGTTCTATTACAGGCTCACTTAGTCCTGTAACCTTACAAGCCGTCTGAATATCTTCATTCATACTTGTAACGTCTGTTCGTCCCATTAAATAATCAGTAGATACGTTGAAGAAATCAGCAATTTTGGCAAACAGTTCAATATTAATCGTTCGTTCAGCTTTTTCATATAAGCTCAGGCTTTGACGTGTGATCTGTAGCTTATCGGCAAGCTGTTGCTGAGTGAGTCCTTTTTGTTCTCTAAGCCGTATCAAACGCTTGGAAAATTCCTCTTTATAATTCACTTTTTGTTTCCTCCACATTTAAAGTTTATTATATTTGTTGTGCTTTGTTGCATTTTGATAAATCGCGCAACAGATGCTTGACGTGATAAAAAGATTATGCTATAATATGATTGGTGGTGATTGTTGCTTATAATATTATACTGCAACATTTACAGAATGTCAACCACCACAACGAAAAATTTTTTAGGAGGTATTCACCATGATAAAAGCAAATTCAGACATCAGAGCAGAGATGAAAAGCAAGAAAGTTCCTGTTTATGCTATCGCTGATGTAATGGGAGTGCATGAAAATACGCTTTTCCGCCGTTTGAGGTATGAACTCCCAGAGCAGGACAAGCAGATATTCAGACGAATTATCAACAAGCTTTCGGCTCAGAACGAAGCTGCAAACAACTAATTTTACGGAGGTAGAAATTTATGTTTTATGTAAAAACAAAAAAC
>JAMPIL010000046.1 GCA_023662725.1 Ruminococcus flavefaciens | reverse complement strand
TTCTTGTTTTTAATTTGCTTTTCTTCTGCTGTGTCTGCCGTATCGGTTTCTTGATACAACCCACGCTGCATAAGTTCCATAATCCGTGATACGCTTAACGAAACAGCTTAGTTCCATTAATGCATCCATGTACGATGGTGTGTATATTTCAATTCCTCCTTCTTTAAAATTTTATATATGTAATCGCCTAAACGTTACATTTGGATTTAATCAGTTATCTCATATTTACCACGTTTTGTTTTGATCAACTTATATTAAAATATGTCTGCCTTTATTTCCTTGATTTTCTTGAATGTAAATGACATCAACATCTTAAAATCAATTATCGGATTTTTAAATTTTCTAATTGCATTCCATATTTCTTCATTGATAAATTCATACCACACTCTGTTAAGAAATTCGGGTATCATTTTCGAATTCTAGCCGTCTTTTGTCTCAATGAGTTTTGCATATTCCTTTTCGACAAAAGCGGAAGTAATGTATTCATCTGCAATCTGTTTTTCAATTGGATAACATTCTTTTACAACAGTACTCGCAGTCTTTGTGCGTTTCTCCTTGAACTCTGAACTTATAATTTTAGCCCAAGTCTGTCTGCCGTACCTATTGCGGTAATCATAGTTCTTGATAACTATTCCCTCACCTGAACCCATACCTTCTTTGATTAGGAACGTATTGTTATCAAGTTCATTCACAAAACTGTTATAATCTCCGTTTACAATAACTTTCAAACAAGGTATGTAATCAAGACCATATTCCTCAAGCAGCGGTTTGTATTCATCGTAAGAAAGATAATCTACACCGTCAGCGTTTTCGGGATTGTCAACAGCGACATCAAAGATGTAGAATTTTCTCCATGCATTATCACTGTAAGTTTTCAGTGAATGTGGCACAAGCCATTCGCCGTACAGTCTGTGATTTGGATGGTGTTTCAGATAGTTTATAATGCGTTCATCATTGACAGCCATTGCATTAAATCCTCGGTTATCCTGTTCAGGAGTGAGTTGTCTTTTTCTTGAACCAGCCTTAACTTCACCATTTTCATCAAGCCATACGCTTGAATTTGTTCCGTCAATTTTTGGAAAAATATAACATCTCCCTATATTGATACCATGTGTTTCAGTAACTTCGTAACGTTCAACGTGCTGATATTTCTTAAATTCCATTTTCAATTCTCCTTTAATCAGTTGTTTTTATCCATCCTCGCACCACAGTTGGGGCAGTAGTTCTTAATCCACAAGTCTCTTTTCCGAAACGCTGTACGGCAATTGGAACAACATACTCCTTTATTTGGGAAAGTTTCTATGAAACCATGCTCAAGTTTCTTATAGTCGCATTCAATCCATTTACCGTGCTTCACAGGCTGGGCATCGATTGTGGGAGCTATACTAACGTATCCGCCGGCATACTCTAATCCAAAACAAATTCCTGCGTAAACGGCTCCTTCTTTTTCAGCCATTTTTTTATGCATTTTAAGTAACCGCTGTTCATATTCATCCGCATCAATCAGTCTCATTTTCAATCCTCCTCTGGTTTTAATTCTTGTGTTATAGTGATTACTATTCTCTTTCCGGTAATCATATCAGCGCTAACCGTTACTTCTTCTCCAACGTTATCGCCATAAGATTGTTTGTATAGTTCTTTTGCAATGTTGACAAATGCTGTCATAATTTCTTTATCGGTCATTTTCAATCCTCCTGTTCCAAGCTTCGATAACTCGTTCATCTGCACAGTATTCAGCTGATACATGAACCAGTCCGCTTTCAGCCCCACACTGTTCACACTTTACAAAACTGATAGTTCTGTTTTTCTCGTTGTTTAAAACGCCTTTACCTCCACAAAACGGGCAAGGCTTTAATTGTATTTCAGGCATTTTCGTTCTCTCCATTCTGTTTTTTATTCGATTGTGACGGATAACTGTTCTGTTTCCTGCAAATATGCTTAAGTTCGCAAATCGGCTCATACGATTCTCCACATTTTGGACATTTCACAACAGTAAAGCAATGCCACGGAGGATGTTTCGGGTTTTTACGCATCTTCGTTATCCTCCTCAAAATGGATCTTCACAACCTCAACCGCAGCCAGATATTCTTTTGCATACTTACTGTCTCCATGAGTTTCTTTAACTTTATCTGCAAATTCTTCAAGAGTTCCGCTGAAACATCCACACGAAACATGAATGTGACCATCTTTGCATTTGAAAAACGTGGTATTGCGGTTGTATGATCCTAAGCCTTTAACACACATATAATCAGCATTGCCGTAAACCCAAGCATTGCCGCAAACCCAAGCATTGCCGTAAACCCAAGCATTGCCGCAAACCCAAGCATTGCCGTAAACCTTAGCATTGTCGTAAACCTCAGCATCGCCGTAAACCTTAGCATTGCCGCAAACCTTAGCATTGCCGTAAACCTTAGCATTGCCGTAAACCTTAGCATTGCCGTAAACCTTAGCATTGTCGTAAACCTCAGCATCGCCGTAAACCTTAGCATTGTCGTAAACCTCAGCATCGCCGTAAACCTTAGCATTGCCGTAAACCCAAGCATTGCCGTAAACCTCAGCGTCACCGTAAACCCAAGCGTTGCCCTCATGAGATAAATTGCTTTCTTTTTCAATATAACCGCCCAAATCTCCTGCTTTTACATTTCCAAAGCTGATCAATGCCTTAATACGAAACAGTTTTCTTCCTAAAAACATTTTAGTATCGGTTGTTAATTCAAATTTTTTATTCATTCTATTTTTCCTCCGATTTCTTAGCATTATTGTATGTTTCTGCATTTCCATACACGCAATATGTACAATATTCGCCTGTTATTTTACAATAAGGAACTTGTGGCTTATGTACCTTATTTGCATTTTTGATTTCTTTTATCCGCTGATATTCGCACATTGGTTTTCTCCTCCGTCCGGCATAGATTTCAGCAGTCTTTTCCTTGCTGAATGCAGTCGATTATTTCTGCACCACACGCAAGTTCCATGATTTCGGCAAGTATTGTCAACTGACTTTGCTTTTCGGTACGGCTTGCGGTGTTCTCTGCCGTTCCTGATTGATTTTTCAAGGCTCATTTTCAGTAGCTCCTTTCAAACGTTCCACTATCTGTAATCTTCAAACCTTTTACAAGACTTATTTTTAAAGTAAGTCAGCAGATTTCAAATTCAATAACAAAGACAAACGGATTAGCATTCCAACCGTATTTGTCGATATCGGATTTCTTTATGGTGCTGTCCCATATCATCTTAAACCATGTTGGTTTTGAAGGCAGTAATTCTCCGGTTTTTGCATTGTATGCGTATTCTTTACACCCCTCTGCATCAATCTGTTCAGGTGTAATATCCTGCAACCTCTCCACCCTAACATTCGTCACTCTCAGGAAAATTCGTGCCGCTTCTTTCGGCATATGGATTGAGGGATGCCATTCAGGACTATTTTCAGCCATTGAATTGTATAATTGTTCAAATTTATCATTAGGAAATTTTATTTCTCTATAACTGTTATCTTTTACGTTTTCAGAAGCTCTATATACTATGCCTACCGTTTTATCATCATAATCCATATTCGATATACCCCATGTTTCCCTCACATAGAGAATATCGCCGACTTGATATGGCGAGCGTGCCTTAACGTAATCATCAGGCAAATAAAATCCGCCTTTATCATCACAAATCTTGCAAACGCCGTTCACAACTTTGCTTGTACATTCTTCGGGATTGTTTTTTACTATTCGCCTTGTAACCGTTTTTCTGCCGTCCAAAATAGCCCTTACCATATCCGTATTAAACAGAATAGGCTTTGCTTTCTGCAACAGTTCTTTGCGTTCATTATCAGCCATTATTTTCTCCTTTAAGCAGCTCTGCATTATCAAAGACGTTGCCGATAATTTCCAAGCCACATTCACTTTTTTGGTCAAAAAGAGTTTCAAATCCGTCAATAAAATGACCAGATATAAGTTTACACCAATATGCACCATCTTCAAAGTAAATATATGATGTGTTGAGTTCTTCCTTGTTGTGAACAACTCTTATAATATCCCCCTCAAAAATCTTCCTGCCGTTCTTGTCGGTCAAGCCGGTGTACTGTCCAAGAGTATCGGCATAAACAAGAAATTTAGATATTTCAGGTTCAGTCTGGTATATAATAGCGCTCTTACCGTTATACTGACAAACTCCGCCGTATACCCACTTACTTTCAACAGGTGTGCCGTCCAATCTGACTTTTTCTCCTTTACGTCTGTGTTGTCCTCTGAATAAAATTTCTCGGTTCATTTTTCTGTACCTCCATCGTTTCTTATTATTTGGTTGTTGGCATATAATCATCAAAAATATTAAATGAAGAATCTACCTTTAAACTTTCACCATCATCATTTATTATTTCAATATGATCAGATGAGCAAGAAGTATCATATTTAATACCGTTCATTTCGCAAATTTGTTCCATTGATAATAATGGCTTTTCCCTTTTAATTCTTGTTTTAGTATCAAAAACATTCATTTTGATTTATTGTCCTCTTTCATTTCGTACAGTTCACAAAATCCCTCTGCAAAAATCCTAAATTGAGTGTAGAGTTCTTCAATGGATTCTGCCTCAAGACTGATAAAAGGGCGTTCAAAGAAAATCGAATATTCTTCATTTGTTGAATAATGATTTTGTTCCATGTAATCGGTAAACTTTTCAAGCTGTTCTCGAAGATATCGTGCTTCATCCGCACGCCCATTGAAAAGAAAAGCGGTTTCTATGCCTAATGAATACATTTTTGTTTTCCTGTCGTAAATAATTTCAATTGTACTCATTCCATGTAATCCACTTTCAGGAGTATCACTCCATATCCATTTCAAATCTCCGCAATTATATTGATCATCAATGTAATCTGAATATTTTAGTTTATAAATTAATATTTCAAATTTTCTTTTTACCGTTAACCTGATATCTGATAATTTGCAGTAAATACGGCTTAAAAATGAACTTTTTATTTTCATTTGTTAAACTTCACTCCTTTTAATGTGAAATAGGTATAATCTTTATTTATCTATGCAGTCATAGCATAAAGCAAGCCGCCTCATCTCTTAAATTCGACAAC
>JAMPIL010000045.1 GCA_023662725.1 Ruminococcus flavefaciens | reverse complement strand
CCGCCCGTTTCGTCTTAATACTATAAGGAAGGAAATGGAAGTGGAGAAGGAATTAAATGTAAATACATTGTTTGCAGATTATCCCGATGTGGTTACTGTTGAGCAACTTAAGGAAATGTTGCAAATAGGACATGTTTTAGCATACCGCTTGGTTAAAAGCGGAGAAATAAAATCTAAAAAAATTGGACGGGAATACAAGATCCCCAAAACAAATGTTATTAAATACATAAGCGAGGAATTATGAAGGGCAGTATTCAAGTAAAACGTGGGCTGTTATACGGAGTAATTTGTTACAATGACGAATTCGGTCAAAGTAAACAAAAATGGATTGCGACAGGCTTGCCCGAACGTGGAAACAAAAAGGAAGCGCAGAAGATATTGGAAAAGGAAATGAAAGCGTTTGAAGAACAACAAATGCTTTCTTTGAAAAAACTCGAGAGACGGAGTAAAGGAGACGATGCGGACAAAACCAAAGCGGGAATGCCGTTTTCTAAATGGTGCGATTTGTATGTTGACACGTTGAAAGACGTTGTGTCTCCAAGCGTGTTTTACAATTACAAGCAGCATTATATAAAGTTATTCAAAGATTACTTTGATAAACGCCATTTGCGCCTAATAGACATTACTGAAAAGGAAATTCAAGAGTTCTATGACGATAGACTTGCAAACGGCGTTAAAGTTGCGTCGCTGCGACATTATAACAACGTATTACGTCCTGCATTGCGTAAAGCGTTTTTGGAAAAATTAATTCCGGATAATCCTTTTGACTATCTTAAACCGCTTAAAAAGGAAAAAGTCGCGATGAGTTATTATGACAAAAACGAAATGAAAAAGTTGTTTGAGGTAATTAAAGGGCATTCGTTGGAAGTACCGTTTATGCTTGCCGCTTATTACGGATTCCGCAGAAGCGAAGTTTTGGGTTTAAGGTGGAGTGCAGTAGATTTTGAGCATAAGTTGATTACGGTAAATCATAAACTTATTGTTTTGGAAAAGGAGATGTATTTCTCAGATGAATTGAAAACCAATACAAGTAATAGAACGTTGCCGCTTATTCCGGTAATAGAAGAACTGTTGTTGAAACATAAGAAAAAAATTGAGGAGAACAAAACGTTTTACGGTAATACTTACGACACAAGATATTTGGAATATATATGCGTGGAAGAAAACGGTCAAATCGTTTACCCTGATCATATGACGAAGATGTTTGCAAAACTGTTGAAAGACAATGGGTTGAAACATATTAGACTGCACGATTTACGACATAGTTGCGCAAGTAATATGCTCGCAAGCGGAGTGTCGATGAAAGAGATTCAAGAGTGGTTGGGACATAGTAATTTCAGTACAACCGCCGACGTGTATTCACACTTGGATTTCAGCGCAAAGGTAAGGGCTGCAAGCACGATAGCATCGACTTATGGAGATAACGCGAGGGGAATAATGGATTTAGGAGAGGTGTCACAGCAAAATATGTCAGGTTTGCTTATCCAAGCATTAAAAGAAATGCAAAAATTGGGTTTTGAAAAAATTGATGATTATATTTCATACAAAGAAAGAAAAGTTACAAACTAAATACTAAAATAAATTCATTTTACTCTCTATATTGTGATATTACTATGTAATTATTATGTCGTTGTTACTTATATATTGACATGTTTGATGTATTGATGTAAAATTTACATGTTAATAAAAAGGAGAAAAACGAATGACGAAATCTCAAAAAGATAGCAATGAATTATAGTACATTGACTTATTAAAGGACAATGCGCCCCACAGTTTTCAAGAATATCGTGAGGAGTCAAAAATACTTGACACACAAATTAATAAGGACGAAGTTAAAAATATTGCGGTTGTGGCAAAATATGGCGCAGGTAAAAGCAGTGTAATAGAGACGTATTTGGAAACATATCGAAAGCCCAAAATTGTTAAATGTAATAATGGTATGGGACATTGTAAAACATTTGAAAATGTCTCAAAAATTTCATTGGCAATTTTTAATTCAGAGCAATATGATAATTCTGCGATAGAGCGTTCAATACTTCAACAATTATTATATAGTAGAAAAAGAGATGAATTGCCAAATTCTAAAATAGAACGCACAAATAAATCTTCAAGGATCAAAATCTTTGGAATGGTCTTGTTGGTTTCATTATTTATATTATCACTATTTCTAATGAGTTTTGAATTGTCTCTCTACAGTGCATCTATAGATAATGGTACGGTATCCAGTCTTTTTGGTCCATTTTGGGTTAAATATATTTTAATTGCAACTACAGCAATATTGTTGTGTATTATTGTTTCTTTGTTAATTTATTATAAGAAATTAACTCGCATAAAATTCAAGAACTTTGAAATGGATGTTTATACAAAAGAAGATAAACACGTTTTGCCTCAAAACCTCATAAATAAGTTTATCGATGAAATATTATACTATTTTGAATGTACGGGTGTCGATCTAGTTATTTTCGAGGATCTAGATAGAACTCCCTCTACGGAAATATTTGTCAAGTTGAGGGAATTAAATACAATTATAAATAATAGTTTAACCGTCAAACAAAAGGTCACGTTCTTGTATGCAGTCAAGAGTGATATATTCAATACTGATGAGGAAAGAGCAAAATTTTTTGACTTTATTTTGCCAATTATTCCTGTAGTCAATCCTAATTCTACGTATAACATTTTAGAGACGGAAATAAAAAAATTGACGTCACAAAATGCTGGAATGAAATTATCTAGTAAACTATTAAAGAAACTTTCTATCTATTTCGTAGACAAACGTGTATTAAATAACACCCTGAATGATTATGTCATAATGTATGGAAAAATCATGGCAAATAGTAGCGAGAAGATATGTTTATCAACTGATAAACTTTTTTCAATGTGTTTGTACAAAAATTTATTTCCATACGATTATGCCTTACTTGAAAAAGGAACAGGTATGGTAACTCAAGTAATTGATATGCCTCGCTTGAAAAGAAAATGTATTGATGCTGTTGATCGGGACATTCAAGAACTTAAAACTAAAATAGATAATTCTGCCAAAGAATTTCTACATTCATTTGAAGAATTAAAAGTTATGTTGTTGGGGCAAGCATGTCAATTGCCTCAGAATAATATGAGCGTAGCAGATGCTATTAACATTCTAGATATAAAGACCTTTGAAAATTTAGATTTTAGCAAACTGTATCATCCAAAGTCACAAGGTTATACTATACGTATGTCCTCATATCAGAAAGAAATATTGACACCTAGTGGCGATAGTTATTGGGAAAGGGAGTGCCGAATAAAAGATTGCGAACAAAAAACACTAAACACATTGAAAAATAGATTGTCTAATTTGGAAAGACAAAGAAATAATACTCTAAATTTGACTTTTCGTAATATAGTCGCAAAATATGGCGTTGAATTTTGTTTCGATGAAATGTTAGTAGAAAACTATCAACAAGATTATGCAAAAAATCTAGCAATTGAGCAAATACTAAAACAATGTGCTTTTCTAAAATTGTTGATTGCACAAGATTTTATCGATGAATATTATTTAGAATATATATCCGATTTTAAAGCGGAGATATTATCGGCTAATGATGAATTGGCGGTTCAGTCAATTCAACGTCATATTTATGACTATAACATAAGAATTGAAAGCATAGACAATGTTTTAAGATGGTTAAATGACGATGATTTTTTGTGCGCCGGAGCACTAAATAAAGCCTTCTTATCGAATATTGAAAAAATACAAGAGTTGTCGAAAAAAGAGGAGGATGAAAAATATAAGAACTTTATCCAATTGCTGTCTAATGTTGAAGATGAAAGGGTTTTAGATTCCATACAAATATTTCTTAATACAACTCCACCTGCAGATTGGGAAATATTCTTAGGTAGAATTATTCCTTCTCGTCCAACTGTTTGCAGAGAACTATTGGATAAAGATTTATTAGGGCAACAAAAGAAAGAATTATTGATGGCATTCTACATACGGTTTGCTGATTCTTATGATCAAAATGGCAATAGTACAATTTGCAATTATATTAGTTTGTCGGAAAACTATATGAAAATATTTGATAGAGTTTCTAATAATAATAAAGTAATACATTTCATTGAAGCAGTTCAACCATTAATTAAACAGTTGGACGACTATTTTATTGCAGGAGAAATTCAACAATATATTATTCAGACTAACAGGTATGAACTAAATATTGAAAATTTAGAGAAAGTGCTTAATCTCAATAGGGAATCACAAGGACATTTTTATAGTAAAAATTATGAAACCATCATGTCGTCTAATAAAGACTGCATAATTTCATATATCAGTAATAATCTTGATTTGTATGTTAAAAACATTTTACTTAGTGATAAAGTTACTTGCCAAGATGAATCGATAGAGAATATGAAATTCTTGATAAATAATGATACGCAAATCATGATTCAAAATAGAGCGAATTTGGTGCAAAAATGTTGCGGACAATTTGAAAATATTATGGATTTCAAGATAGATATCTGGGAGGCATTAATAAAGAATAATAAAATTTCTGCAACATGGAAAAATATTTTTTCTATTTATGAATCTAAAGGTTTTGAATTTATTAAAGATTTCTTGATAAAAAACAAACCATGTGGAAACTTAGAGGGTTACAATTTAAAAAATGATAGCCTCGATAGATTTGTTAATGATATTCTTGTATCATTAACATCACAAGACATGCAATCCTTTATTGTAACAATGCCAATTACCATTTATCTTAGTGGACTTAATCTACAAAAATATTCTGATGAAAACATAGCAACTTGTATCGAATTTGGCAAAGTACAGTACGAAGATACTGTGTTTGATAAATTGTATATTTTACCCCAATCACTCAAACAGTATTTAACTGTGTTTGAAAAAGAAGTGATGGACAAGTTTAATGAATTCTTTTCGAGCGCATTGCCAGCACGAACAGTATCAAGGTCGCCTTATAATTATACAACCACAACGAAATTGACCGCAAAAAGTAATGCTCAAGAAAAAATTGCTAGCGTAATCGCTTGTCCGAATATTAATGTTTCATTGAAATCAAAGCTAATAACTGAGTGTGTTGAAATCATTGATATTGCAGGATTCGAGAAAATCTATGCTGACTATATTCTTAATGATAAACAAATCGTTCCATCTAAAATATTGTGGCAATTTACGAATGCAATTGGCGACATAACAGAAGACATGCGGAAACGTATGCTTTATCAGTGTATTGATGTGGTTGATGCAGAAAAAGAGTTAAGTCAATATAAGGCATATTTGTCCACTTTGGGTGCGTCATGGAAAGATGCATTGGCTGGCAAAAAAACTGTAGTTGAACATTCTGCTATCAATGAGGCCTTGCTGAAAGTGTTAAAGAGTCAAAGGTTGATAGAATACGCAAAGGCTAGAAATAAAGACGAATATGTAATTAAGAAAATACTATAGAAAGAGCCCAAACATGTTTTTCTTTGTTGTAAGTTAACTTGCATTTTTCATTGAAGGTGTCGTGGTTCTAGTAGTATGCGTATACAATATTCGCTAATGCTTAGTATGTAAGTAAAAATATGTAATAATAAAAATTACTTTCGGGTGTCTAAGAAAATGTCTAAGAAAAATGTACGAATTCGTGCAAATTGACATATATTGCCATTTGTTTATCTTTATTGCTTTTCAGTATGAAAATAAGGGGAAAATGCGCAAAAAACAGCAAAATGTGCGTCTAAGATATAAGTTTTTGCCTATTTTTAAGTGTAAAGAGGCATAAATAAATGGTAGTAAAACCCACATAAAATCAAGGACTTGGCGACCCTACGGAACCAAAGGTTAGGGATTCGAGTTCCTTATGGCGCGCCACAAGTGGTTGAAATCGATAGATTTCAGCCACTTTTTTAGTATTTTTTAACCACTTGGCAACCACAGTAAGTTGTTCTAATAAAAATCGCCAAATATTATTAGAACAAAAATCTACTTATAGATAAGCGTTATTTATAGGGCAAAATTGAAAAATATAACATT
>JAMPIL010000044.1 GCA_023662725.1 Ruminococcus flavefaciens | reverse complement strand
AAGTTATCAATTTCCGACGTCACTTAAAAGTCGGGATTGATATAAACGTGCTGAATGTTCAGTTTAAACCCAGTAACTTTATGGATGTACAACATATTGTTACGCAATTTTCCCCAAGGAGGAATTTCAATGTTCAAAATGAAAAAACTTGCGGCAATTGCCGCAGCTGCTGTTATGGCAGTATCAGCTATGGCTGTAAATGTAAGTGCAGCTAAACACGAAAATACCGGTATTGCTTCTACTCAAAGTAACCAGATTAACTGGGTAATTCGTTCAGATGCACTTCCAGGTGTTGTAACGGGATTGGTACAAGGCAGAGATACTGGTGTAACGTTCCGCTGTACAGATTATTCTGATCCTGTGAATAATGGATACTATGCCAAATGCACAATAACAAACTCAAGATTGTGCCTATATCAGAATGACAGCGTAAAACTTTCGTATATCGGAGATGACGGAACAGTTCTTTTTCAGAACGACTGGTACAGATACAGTAATGGTGGTTCTGCACCATTCAAGATTTCGCCCGTGTACGAGGTTAGAGGTTCTGGACAGTATGTTCAGGGATATTCACGGTAAACTAAATACCTAATAACAATTATGACATAGTCAATATGGGCGAAAGCTCATATTGACATAATGTCATAAAAAATAAAAAATTTTTAGGAGGAAAATTCAATGTTTAAAATGAAAAAACTCGTAGCAGCTGTCACTATTGCTATTATAGCAGTATCTGCTATGACTGTAAGCGTAAGTGTAAGTGCATTAGTTAATACAAAAGAAAATTGGAGTATTAAACCTGTAAGCACAAATCAAAGTTTATATGACGGTGGCAACGTGTTTGGTTTGGTGCAAGGCAAAAATTCGGGTATTACTTTTCACTGCACATATTATTATAACCCTACCGCGAATAATTTTTATGCAAGGGGAACTATAACACAAAGTAATTTATGCCTTTATCAGGGCGATGGTGTTAACCTTTCATACGAAGGTGACTATGGGACAGTTTTGTTCAAGGATAACTGGTATAGCAATTGTTATGGAGTTGTACCGTATAGGGTAGATGCAAAAGAATATATTGCAAATTCTGGTCAATATATTGAAGGATATGCTAATTAACTTACTGTGTTAAATGCTGTACATTATTCAATACAAATTTTTATTTGTATTGAATAATGTTTAAAATATAAAAAGGTAAGGTAGTTAAAATGAAAAAAATAAAATTTAAAATAACCATATGTGTGTTAGTTTGTACATTGTTATGCAGTTGTGAGAAGATTCCTGACTCGCTTAATAATTCGGAGAATACGGAAATCAATATTATTAACTCTGTTCCTGATTATACGGAAAATTTTAAAAAGGATGCAAGTAACATTGAGTCTGCTGAAAGAGGAAGTTTAGACATTATTAGAAATCAACTTGAAAATGACCTAAAAAAAACATATCCAAATGTTAAAATTAAAAATGCAAGAGTTGGCAACGGCAGTATTATGCCGACATATAATATTAAAATCGGAGGAAATCCTGATTTTAACTTTAAAAACGTAATTGAATACTTATATGCAGATAGGTTTGATATAAATAATGAAAGTTTCTATACAAAAATTTTCAAAGGTGAACCTATGGATCCTGACTATCCTGCAACATTGGAACCAACATATACTGAAAATGGTATAAGAAATCCAAATGCAAATGATTACGATATTGATGAGTTTTCGCCTACTAAAAATGCAGACTATACGCTATCCACCTATGCGTATTCAACAGGTGCTGTATGGGGTTCTGAAACAGGCGGCGGTATGAGTAATGAGTATTATTTACATGAGGGGCGTAAAGTATTTGAAAGATATGATTTGAAATACAACTACCCAAATGAAGATTTATCATATAAAATGACGGACGGAAATGAATGGAATGTAACAGAGGCTATTGCGTTTGTTGAGGATTTTTGGAATACATACCTTTCTGCGTCAGACCCAGCAAAGTACGAATACAGTGTCAAAACGCTTTTCGTAATCCAACTTAGTGAGAATGCCTATGGGTATTTGTTTGAATTGGAACGAAAAGATGAAAACGGAAATTATTTTGATGTTGACTGTGGATATAAACAAGACGATGAAGCCATAGAGAGCGGGAATTCTTTTAAAATTGGCAACACACAAATGACATGGTCAATTGAAAAAGAAGTAATTACAAGATTTATAAAGAATTATTCGTTCAGTATCGAAGAAGAAACCGACAATGGATCTGATCTCATTACTTTAGGTAAGGCGTCGGATATTCTTTCGGAATCACTTGCACCGAACATTGACCTTGACATAAACAGTGCAGAATTAAATTATGTTGTTGTATGCAAAAAATATCCTTTTTTTGAAATATGGGATTATCCGTGGTATTATGAATCTATCTGTCTTGACAGATGTGACTTTGAAATAAAACCATACTGGTGTTTCAGAACAAGCAAAAGTACGCTTATGAATATCGGTGACTGCGAAATATATTTTATTGACGCAGTAACAGGAGAATTAAGTGTTATGAAATATTAAAGCGGAGTAATTAAATATGAAAAGTAAACGAGATATTTTCTATTCATGCGGATTTTCAGTATTAACAATTATTTTTACTGTAATCTTATGTTTTATGACAGTATATCATATAATTGGTATTGATGTTCCGCAACGAACGATTATTCAACATATACTGTTTTCTGATAAGCAATCACTTCTTGCTACACCTATGTATTCAGCTCCGTTCGTATGTGACGGTATTTTTGTAAATCAATGGTTTATAATTTTTGTACCGCTGCTTTCATCAATGCCGTTTTTAATGCAGTTTGCGGGAGAATTTAACGGTTTTTACAGAATGCAGCTTGCAAGAATGAGTTTTCGGAAATATTGGAACAGAATATTTTTTAAAAACGGATTTTTGGGCGCTTGTTCGGTAACTGTTGGATATTCAGTTTTTTCATTGATAACACGGAACTTTTTCCCTAAATTGAGCGAGTATCCTGCTGATGAAACTATACAACTTAATTCGGCTTTTAATAGGCTGTTCAACACGCAGAATGAATTTATATTTTGGTTAAGCAGAGCTATAATTATTTTCACGTTTGTGTTCGCTATCTCTCACGTTTGCTTATTGATTTTTCTTGTGTGTATGAACAGATACAAAGCTATAGGATTACCTATGATAATATTTTATCTTCTCGACCAAATTTCAAATTCATTATATCAAAGCAATTTTAATGGGAAATATTACATAATTAGTCCCAAAAATATATTGTTTTTTACCGATTTTACATTTCAAAGCTGGGGATTGAATTATTGGTGGTATTTCGTCTTTGCAGTAATCGTTACAATAACATTATATATTATTGGGGAAAAAATATGTAGAAGGAGAGTAACAAATTGAAGTCTTTTTTTAATATGGTTAAATCCGAATACATAAAGTGGCTTAAAGGCGACAAACAAATAATTACCGCGTTTTCCCTTATATGCCTTTATATGTATGTACTGGAGCCTATAAAAAAATATTCAGTAGATTTAGGCGAACCTGTAAACGTAATAGAACCGTTTATTATCTTCTTGACTAATGGATTTTGTATACCTATTATTATAATGACATTTACTGTGCTTATGATAGACTTCCCAGATATAAGCGGCAATTCAACTTTTTTACTGATAAGAACAGGACGTACCAAATGGTATAAAAGTCAAGTAATATTTGTCGTCGTTTCGGCTGTTTCGTTTATTTTTCTACTTCTTATTTTTTCCATATTACTTATGGCAGACAGTGCTTTTTCAGCAAATATATGGAGCAATACAGAACGGCTCATTAATAATGCTCAATATATTCAATTAAGAAATCAATATCCATTGTCTGTTCTTGATTTGTCTGTCATAAATAATTTCAGTGTAATAAAAGCAACATTATATGCGATAATATTGACTATTCTTTACTTGGTATTTACTGCACAATTTCAAATGACGTTATCGCTTAGATTTAACAAAATGATTGGATTATGCGGAAATCTTCTCATAATAGGTTTGGGATTGCTTTCGTGGGCAGGCGATAGCAAGCTTAAATGGCTGTTGCCGCTTTCACATTCAACAATAGGCTGGCATTATGATGAATTATATAATAAAACTCAATTTCCTATTTTTTTATCATTGTTATACATGATTGCAATAAATATTTTTATTTATGCTGCGGGAAAAAGAGTTATGCAAAAGAAAATGCTTACGCTTTTAAATCAAGGAGGTTGACAAGATAAATGATTACTGTAAATAATGTTGTTTTGCAAATAAAAAAGGATATTATTCTTAAAAACGTCAATATACATTTTGAAAGCGGTAAAATACACGGAATAATTGGCAGAAACGGCAGCGGGAAAACAATGCTTATGAAATGTATCTGCGGATTTATTCCTCCGACATCGGGAGAAGTTGTTGTTGCAGGCAAAAAAATAGGTATTGAATGTGATTTCCCCCAAAATACGGGAGTTATTATAGAAACGCCTGAATTTATTCCGTATTACAGCGGATTCAAAAATTTAAAATTACTCGCGGATATACAGCATAAAATTAACGATCTCGATATATGCAGCAGTATGGAAAAGGTTGGACTTAACCCAAAATTAAAAAGAACAGTTAAAAAATATTCACTTGGTATGCGCCAAAGACTTGGATTAGCACAGGCAATTATGGAAAATCCCGATTTGCTTATTCTTGACGAACCGATGAACGGACTTGACAAAGACGGCGTTGCCGATATGCGAAAATATTTGCTTAACTTAAAAGAGCAGGGAAAGACAATTCTTATTGCCTCTCACTCGGCAGAGGATATTGATGTCCTTTGCGATACTGTATGTGAAATGGATAAAGGAATATTGAGCAAAGTAAAAGGTTGGGACTCTATAACAACTTAGTTTCCCTACGCTTATTTATTTTTCGTTCTTCTTCCACAAGTTTAGAAATATAATCCCCCTTAGCAATAGAATAATAAGTATCAGCAATATCTCTGTACACTTCGTACATTCCCTCGCAGTTCTCGAAAGTATTTTTGAGGACTGCAATTTTTTTGTCCGTTTCCCTCCGAATAGTTTTTAGACGTTCAAAATCGTAACGGTCGGAAATATTGTTATTCAGCAAGGTCTGCCTGCAAATTTTCAGACTAAGCTGTTCAGTATCGGAAAGTTCGGACTTGTCCGCAAGGCTGAAATATGTTTCCGCCTGTTCAGTAAGTCCCTCCAGTTTTTCCTGCTTGACAATCAATGCGTTCAACTCCCGACGTGCATTTTCATATTCGGATTTAAGCCGCTGGATTTTCCCCTCCAACTCTCCGATAGAATGAATATTATCCCGATTTATAACGGAAAGCTGCGCGGAAATTTTGTAAACGTCCAAATCATTTTCGGGTGAGTACGGCTCGGAACGGAAACGCTTGCGCTGAATTTTCCTGCCCGTTTTGGCGAGTTCGGTAACATCGTTCAGCGTTCGGATATAATCGTCACGGATAGGCGCAGGTTCTCCCGACAATGTAACGCTTGCTCCCACATCACGCCAACGAATACGGGATATGAGGCTTTCTTCGGTATAATCTTCGCCAAGTGTTTTTGTGCGGACAAACCGCTCCTGTTCGGGTGCTTTTATCGAAATGTACTTCCCCTTTTTAATAGTATATCCCAACATATCAAGTTCGTATAAAAGTTCGTCCAAATTTTTAACCGTATCTATCAGACGGTCGATTTCCAAACGTATTTTTTCTTTCCAAGATGTGCCGCGCTTTTTGTTTTCCCACTCGTTATAAGCAAGACTTCTCCCCTGCCCTTTTTTCGTGATTATCGGCTGAATACCAAACGCAAGGCATACCCTGTCGGAATATTCGCGAACTTTTTGGCGGGTAGTCCAGTTGTCATTAAATTTTTGCCCCGTCAAAGAATATGTATTTATTATCAGATGATTATGGACGTGCTGTTTATCCAAATGCGTGGCAATAACCACCTGACAATCATCGCCGAAAGTTTTTCGTGCAAACGCCTTTGCAATTCGGTGTGCAAGTTCGGGAGAAACATTGTCCTGCGGGTCGAAAGACTGAATATAGTGGATAGCTTTAACGCTGCCCTTGCCCTCGGCAGGCAAGGGGGCGT
>JAMPIL010000043.1 GCA_023662725.1 Ruminococcus flavefaciens | reverse complement strand
CTGCAACATAACGCTTTGGATTTTGAATACTGCACTGCTACGGTTGGGAAATCCAGTAACGCAGTAATTCAAACGTTTGTAGCCCTTATACTCTATTGCTTTGGGGCTGCAAGCAATAAGTATTTACTCAATAACCAGTCCGAGTTCCTTTCAGGGAATAAAGTTGCTAAGTTTCTAAAATTCGCTCGGTCGCTTATCTTGGGTATATTATATATTATAGAACATTTGTTCGTCAAGCGTTTAGGGCCGTCATTATAAAATAATCTTAACAAGCATTTTAACTATAGTTAATCAATTAGTAAAGTCGAGAATAGGGTGTCCCTAATTAGACACTTATTGAGACACGCCTAAATGACTCGACCTTTACTCCTATACAAAGATTATGGCGACGCTACGCAATGCTCTATAATATTTTACAACTTTTTACCTTGTTCTTTACAAAATGTAATCATATTAACAGTGCCTACTACTTTACATTTATTACTGTCTAAGATATTGAGAGTAATGCTCTGCTAGAGAGAGGATTTTTTCCATGTCTGTAAGTCCTTTGCCAATTGAGACTTTTAAATATGCCCCACCAAATGCCTCATACATCTCATACGGAATAATATCGGCAAAATCATCATAAGTAAAGAGTCCAAACTTCAAAATATCTAGTTTCATTTGTGTTTCGTCATATTTCATAGTTTCAGCATCAATCTCAAAAATATTAATCAATCCCTCTGTTGCCCCTGGCATTGAGAGCATCCCATTAACAAAGTAACAAAGATGTCCAAACGTTACAGGTGACCACGCTCTATTTTCTTCTTTTGTTATATCAACACTGACTAATTGAACTTTTTGCAATACTTTCGAATCATTTACTATAGTTTCCTTAGCAAACCACTTGTCGATGAAATCGCTTGCGTTATTTTCTCTTATCATCACAAATAGAATCGAACAAAGTCGTTGTACACTACACTTCCTTCATAAAGGATGCCTTCAAACTCACCGTATTGTTCCGACTCAACACCGTCAGTTATTGTTGTCATTGTGTATGCATACCAATCCTGAGCAAACTTCTCTAACGTCGTTTTCTCTGTTTTATCGCCACATGCTATTAAAGTGACCGTTACCGCGCAAAGCAAGCTAAGCAATAAAAGAATCGAAAGTAGTTTTTTCATATTAATTCAGTCCTTTTTCTTTTTTTATATACTGAATAGCCAAGCCAACGTAATCTTCGTCCAACGCTTCTTCGAGATCCAAATATTCTTCGTCGGACATATTTTTTTGTTTGCGTTTTATTCCATCTTCTATAACTTTTATCGTTTCCGTCGCGCCGATTATTTTCAATGCTTTAATTAAGCAACCAAACTCTTTTTCATCACCGTTTGTAAAATACTGCCCAATGCCACCTTCGCCAATTTCGGTTTCAAGCCAACCTATTGTATACAAAATCAATTCTTCATCAGTAACTTTGTCGCTATTTAATATCTCATCAAAAGACATATTAAATTGTTTTTCTTTTCGATTGATACTGTCAAGCGCCCAAAAATATCCTCCGTCAAGCACAACTTCTGGGGCTAACTCATTTAACACCGCCTCAGTCAGTCCGTTTTTTCTAATATAGTTTTGTCCTTTGAAACCAAGTTGGGCGAGGGATTCATTATCCGTTGTATTTATCTTGTCTGCACTTCCGTCATCGTCAATATAATAACTGTAATAATCGTCATCATTTCTAAAAAATACTACATTGAATTTTTTGTTATAGAATAAGACTTTACAAGGCTTATCATTTTTTATTTTTACAGTAGACAGTACTTTATTTATTACATCTTCATCGTATTCTAAGAAAGAGTATTTTGTTGCTATACGTTCATACTGATATGTTCTCCACCAATCACTTGGTGTAGGAGTGTTTTCCCAATGCAACAGTTCACATGTAGAAAGATCAAACGTACATAAAACTGAGTGTTTTTCATATGACACAGTATAAATTATATGGCAGAGTACCTTATCTGCAATAATATCAACTATGGTTATTCCGATACATTCCACATCATACTCTTTCGTCTTGTATTTTGGATCTATCAAATACTTTTTTGTTATACTTTGCCCATTAAACTTTTTAATAATTTCCATTTTTTCCAAGTCTATTAAGCAAGGGATTTCTGCATCTATGCCGACATATTTTCCAAATTCAACATGCCGCCAATAATCATTATATCGAATTTTAAACTCGGCAACAATTTCTCTTTTTTCAAGATCGAAAAATGCTATTTTGTTGATGTAAGAGAAAACAACTAAATTTTCCATTCCTGTTATTGTGACACCTTTCACTTGTTTCAACTTACCAACCATAACGACCTCCTCCAACGGGTGTTTCAATAACTGTTTCCAAGTCCCTTGACGGACTAGTACTTATAAACCACAAATATCTTTGTTGATCAATCAATGTTGCCAATTTCCGCAATGTAAATACCCGGTATTATCTTCTAATACATAGCTATTTGTATTCACAGTATAAGTGTTCTGCTTTTTTAATTCTTCAGCAGATACACTAAAAAAAGGTACGGCCATAAATAAGTTCGCAACTATCAAGAAAACAATTAAAACCAAATAAACTCCCAATATGATATTTTTACCACACCTTATCCTTGTCATAATTAGTCCTCCTATTGTAAAACGAAATATAAATGATTTTCATTTTAAGTATATTACTGTTGGTTAATATTGTCAACAGCAGTAGTTACAATGCTTCTATAATATTTTTTAATAAAATACCATTTCTTGCTTAATAGTTCAACCACCATTGGATTTACATTTAGTTTACATTTGATTTACATTAGTTGAAAGCTCAAAAATACAAATAAATGTGCTGACAGATTCGACACTTTGAATAAAAAAGAACTGAGCCCAGTACGCAACTGAACTCAGTCTATAAAAGTAACTATACATTAATTATAATTCTTTGTTAATATCAGGTAAGACCAATATAATTTCCATTTGCATCATATAGCAAAGGCCCAACAATACGTTCATCCCAATTTTTAGAGTCAATTTTATAACGCATCCTTCCTATCCAATACTTTTGCTGTCCATTAGTAGAAGCATAAGTGCTGATGGTCTTTCCCTTATCTAAATCTTGAATTGAATTGACCGATACCAACGTCATATTCTGATAGTTTTCCTCATACACATCCGACGAATACAACTGTACAATAACGCGGACTGTCGAGGAAAACAATTCAAAATCATTTCTTGCCGTTGCATACACTTGTCCGTTGCCCCCGTTTAACGAAAGGGACAAATTAACAAACAACCCACGCGGGGAAACTTCCTCTTGATTTTCTTCTTGCAGAGTTAAATTTCCTGTCTCTGCAAATACAACATTAACGCACGGCACAAAAACTAACACCATTAAAATCGCTATTAAAGTGAAATTTAAACATCTTGTCATAGAAAACATCCTCCTATGTAATTATCATACCAAAATTGGAATAAAAATTAAAGTATAAATGTGTTTACATCTTGTTTACATTTTATTAGATTTTTTCAAAAATAGACTTTGTAGCATATATGCAATAAAAATAATATCGCAAACGGCTAAAATACAACTTAACACAAGCGAGAAATAAAAAATACTTATATCTACATTATATACTTTAACTACTTCGTCGCCAGAATTAACTGGATTAGTGATATCTTTTAAGCAAACCGTCACAAAAATAGCAACACATAGTGCTATTGTAAAAATAATTGTTAAAATAGTCCATTTTTTTGTTTTATCTTTATGTTTGACGATGACATTTTCACCATTTGCAGCAACAGTATTGTCATCATAAAAATATGATTTATCGAGTTGAAACAATTCACATAAAGCACTGATATTTTCAGCATTAGGTTGAACATATTCCGACTCCCATTTGTATACTGTTTGCCTTGACACACCTAATTCAAGAGCTAATTCCTCTTGAGATTTACCGCTACTCTTACGCAATTTATGTATTTTTTCACCTATTGTGTCCATAATATTATCTCTTCTGTAGTGATTTAATCAAATGTTTCAAGGCGTTCTGCTGTTCTTCATTCAAACTTTTCCAAATACTTAATAATTCTATTTCGGCACTTGTTAAACTGTTTTCTGCAACATCAAATAATATGTATGCCAAAGGAACATCTAATGCTTCGCAAAGAGCATCCAACACCTCTAATTTTGGCATCGTATTACGCTTCTTCCATTGAACCAATGTATTATGAGATATTCCAGATTTGTCGCTTAACGCAGTTTTGGACAATTCTTTTTTAATTCTTTCATTATCTATTTTATCATATAATTCTTGAGAACTAAGCATAGTAACCTCTGTATATATTATATAACAACACGAATTGCAGTGTTGGAACGTAGGTTGTTAATATTAGCACACAGTATTTTGATTGTCCTATTAAATATTGATTTTATACAATACTTAATAAAAATATACTTATTACTTAATTACTGGCTTTCTGTGTATTTTAATATACTTTGCTCAAAATAATACTATAGCATATTCATATAAATGAAGTATCCGTTTCGAGTTGGTGTATATACCCGTTACATTACCTAACAGCATTAAGGAAAACGACATCGGCTTTAATATAAAAGCATATGAAAGCGATTTATCTCAATACATAAAATTTGTAGGAACATCTAAAATACCAGTTAACAAAAATATGCTTTACTCTTTTGTGGAATTTCTTAAAACAAACGGCAGCAAGGACACCACCATAAAGCGTAAATTGGTTACACTAAAACTGTTCTATAATTATCTGTATGCCGAGCATATTATTAAAAGTAACCCGTTTTACGATATTAAATTTACATTCAAACAAGAAAAGCGATTACCCAAAACGTTAACAACCATTGAAATTTCCAAACTATTAAAGTGTCTATATACTGTAAAATACAATGCCAAAACGTCGTTTGCGGCGTTCGAAGCAACAAGAGACTTATGCCTAATAGATTTGCTTATAAGTACAGGCATACGTATTGGCGAAGCCATAGCAATTAAACGCGAGGACGTTTCTTTGCAAGACAAAACCATTCTGATACACGGCAAAGGACGTAAGCAACGTTTATTATACATATCCAGTAAAGAAACGTTAACAAATATTAAGATTTGGATAAACTACAAAAAGGCAAATGATATAAAATGCGATTATCTATTTGTAAATAAAGATATGCAGCCGCTTTCAATTTACTCGGCAGAAAATATATTTACCAAATATCGCAATTTATCTAAAATAAATTCATCCGCTACGCCGCATTACTTACGTCATACGTTTGCAACCAACTTACTTTCAAACGGAGCAGATTTACGCTCCGTGCAAGAATTATTGGGACACGCGAATATTTCCACTACTGAAATATATACCGAAGTATCTATTGCGCGGAAGAAACAAGTTTTACTTAAATACAATTACCGCAATAAAATTATTAACGACGGTTTAAATATCTCGTTGTAACAATTAAAGTATTATTAAAAACGTCCGCTTTTAACGCGGTCGTGAATATTTGAACAAGGAGATGATCAACGGCGCTTGTCGGACCTTCAATCGCCTCATAAGTGACTCGAGAAAAGTCTCCATAAGGCATCACCTCCTTCACGCACTTAATTTATTATTATGCGCCTAAATTAAGTAATGGGATTGTATAACGTTACAACTGATTTGCCAATAGCCTGATGAATTATTATACTATCACCAATATTATCATTTTGTTTCTTTGCTTTGATTAATCGCCGCTTGTATTGCCACTAACCTAGCATTGAATGCATATTCTGAAGGACACCTTATAATTAGAGTCTTATATGTGTTAATTTTCTATAAATATGATTTACTTGTACTAATATGATACAAATTATAACAAATCAATATCAAAAACGGTCAAACCATCGGGTTATTTTTTAAGGTTTTTTAGGCAAAAAACGGTCAAAATTTTTGAAAAAAGTCAACATTTTGAACCAAAAGTGAGATTTTTCGTCAACATTGAGGACTTAAAATCGAAAAAAATGTTGACGAAATGTGGACTTTTTTACCTTTTCATTCCTATGGTTTATGACATTAAAATAACACGTCACTACATCTTGTGTAGAGACGTGCTAAAAAACACTATATGTAGTTACTTAGCGAGCGAAACTGCCACTGCGCAGGCGACTGTTGCGCCGACCATGGGATTGTTGC
>JAMPIL010000042.1 GCA_023662725.1 Ruminococcus flavefaciens | reverse complement strand
TTGAAAAACGGTTTTTCATTCGGTAGCCGTCCCCCGCAGGCTTCATTTCAAGCTGTGAAACCACCTCTCCGAACGTACCCGCCCAATCGTCGAAATTCTCAACTCCCGCCGATTTAAGCAAATCGGGGCGCATATACCTTTTCATAACGTACAGCTCCACCATTGAATTTGAAATCGGCGTGCCTATTTCTACACTCTATCTATTCCACAAATGCCGATTTTGCGTTATTTTCTCAAACAAAATATACAAAAACAAGGTATACAACTTTTCAAATCAGTTGTATACCTTGCTATATAGGTTGTTTTATGTGATTTTATCGCGTTTTTAGGCTTGCGAAAAACTATAAATCCATTGATAATTTTTAGGCTGTTTTGCATTTAGTTTAATATAATACTATATCCAGTTGATAAATCATAAAGAGTATCTTCTTTGCTTTGAGATGTATATATAATATAGTGTCCATAAAATTTATATCGCTTTAGGTTTATATTTGAATCACAGTACAAATCTGCAATTTTATATGTCTTTCCGTTAGATAAATAAAAAATCTTTTTTTGGGCAGTATTAGTATCTATATATTCCGTATATTCATAAAAAACATCGCCATTTTTCGGATTAACTGATACATTATTTGAATTTGTGGGAAGTTCAATTTCAACAAATTTGCCCTCTTCCGAGATAAATCCGAATCTACCATCATAAATTTGCACATAAACTGTGTCGTTAACATAGCCACAGATTTCCATAATTCTATTATTTTCAAAATCAGTGCATGGTATATATATCCGTTCTGTTGTCCCTGTATTGAACAAGCATATATTGCTGATAGGCTTTGTTATTATTTCATTGGACTCTGAATTTTCTGTGGCTTCCCTGTCAATTTCTTCACATTGCCATACACAATAAAGCACATCATTTTCATCATATACAAAGCTAATTCCGTTATAAAAGCCATTGTATATGTTATTAAATTCTTTCACGGGATTACCCTCTGTATCCAAAGCACAAAGTTTATAGCAGTATTCGTCTGTTTCTGAACTTGTGCTGCGATAGCTGTAAAAAAGAATGTCGTTAATGACCGCTTTTTTCTCAAGTATATGGTCATCATCAAATCTACATAATATTTTTTCATTTTTACCATTAAAATCGGAACATGCAATTGCATAATCATTTTCAAAATGTACGGAATAAAATAAATGTTTTTCGCTTGCAAGCACAAATCCAAAATAATAATCAGAAGAAGATGTTATGATTTTCTGAGATTTCTCATTAATGCGGTCAAATCTCATCAAGGATGACGTCCCATCGTCATTATCAATGGTAAAATAAATATAATTTCCTTGCACAGCACCTCCTGATTTGCTGTATGTATAAATGCTGACAGGCTCTGACAATTCCCCTAAAGTTTCATCTGAAAACCTTGCAGCAACCCTATAAGTATATTTTTTATCTGATTCAAGTTTCTTGTCCTTACAAGTATTCCCTTTTATTTCTCCGTATTTCTCAAATTCACCTGTATCTTCATTCAAAATATACAGAATATATGACATTGCATTATCAACAACTGTCCACGAAAGTAAATTTGTTTCACTATCTACATTTGAGACTTTAAGAACGGGCGCATCTTTATTTGCATTTGACTTGTTTATTTCAGTTAATTGTTGTGATGTCATAGTCGTTTCAGAAACAGTTTCTATGTTTTCAATAGATTTTGATGTTTGCACATACGTACTTGTTTCGGTAACTGATGTAATGTTATTATCGTTTTCAACTGTGTTGACAAATGAATCCGAGTTAATAAATTTATTTGTTTCATTTATTAAAGTAGATACAGAACTTTCATTTTTGTTATTATAATTATTAAGATTTGAGCTTGCATTACACGCAGTTAACAAAAATATAACAAGCACAAATAAAACTAAATATTTCATAGTTAGCACCTCGTATCAAATTTGTAACAGTACCAATGTATTACCATTGATACTGTTACAATTATTAATGTTATTATGGATAAGAATAATGCGTTATTGAACCACTTTCGTCATTATTTGCGTATCTTAATGGACGTGATCTAATGGCTATAGAAATATTATCATGTCCAGCTTTTCTACAACCATATGGGGTGTAATATTGCCATTTACCCTGTTTAAATGCATATATTACCATTTCTATGTCATTAAGCGATACATAACCGTTATTATGCATTAACATATCTGTTGTACCAAACTCTTTATACATATCTGCATACTTGTTTTTGGTAGCATTATCTGGATTACTTTCATCAGCTGCCAATCTCTTACAATTATTAGTTTGATGGTATTTTTTATTATGATTAGAATCGGCGTAATTATCTGCAAGACCTAAAACGTGTCCAAATTCATGTGCTAATGTTCCGCACATCTTGTCATATGTTTTTTGATTATCGTTATATTTGCAATAATTATAATTATTAATTTTGTTGCCATTACTGTCTTTTTTAAAGTTGATACCGTCAGATTCCATCCAATATTTTGTAGTTTTACCAGATCCATTTTTTATATCAGAATGAAAAATTTTAATTATGTTATCAACTTCAGTTGCCTTCGTATCTGAATTTAACTCTTGTCCATCATATGTATTAACAGTGTATGTATTACCCGAATGGTCTTTTTTTGTTACAGTTGCTTTAACACTTGGTCGTACTTTACATTGACTGTTATATATAGTTGCCATTTTACCTTCTTTTACATTTGACACACCGCATTCATTAGTATGAATTTCAAGAGTAAAATATTTTTTATTTTGTATATCAAAATGCAATTTTAATTCTGTTTTTATTTTCATTCCTTTATAAAAATCATAATCACCAGCAACATTAGATGTTTCCCAGCGGGTATTAATCATTTCTTCGATTTTGTTTTTTAAAACGGTTGTATCACCACTCTTATCTTTCATTACCTTTTCAAACGTTAAAGGTTTAGATACAAGTTTATTATTTTCATATTCAGAATATTTTACGTTTACATGAAAAATAATATTATTTGTAAATTCTCCTTTAGAATTTTTAGTCACAAGCATTTCAATCCACGATTTGTCGGTATTCGAACCAATAGAACCCGTTTTATAATAATCAATTTCATTAAGTGATGAATCATAATTTTTTATATAATTATTAATAACGACCTTATCTATTGTTTCGGCATATAAATTAACAACAGTATCAATTCTATTAGGATCAAGCACGGTTTCAGCGCTTTCCACATCATCAGGAATGCCATCACCGTCAGTATCTTTAATAGTAGTTGCTGAAAATGTGCCTATTGAAGAAGTGCTGTTTCTAAGCTCCTCCTTAATAATTGCAACCTCATCAAAGTCAAGAATACCATCTTCATCTCCGTCCTCTGATGTAGGGTCGGAATTAACAAGAAGAATGTTCTTATCCATTGCCTCCTCATAGAATGATTTATCGGCATAAATATCCATTGCTGTCATAATTTTTGCGTTATTAGTTGAAGCCAAGCATTCTGCAAAAGTAGGCAATTTAACCTTGTCATTATCGCTGAAAGAAATCAAGTCTGTACTGAAGTTTATTTCTTCAAAATCGTACAAACCGTCATTATCGGTGTCTGAAAAATCAGAATAGCTTTCTCGCTTATCTTCATTATAATACAAATCAGCGGCTGCGTCAACATAATTTTTCTTTATTTCTTTATTAAGTTCCACAGGCAAGAGATTTGTTGATAAAAACATTGTATCATCTTTTTCTGGGAATTTGATAAGGGGTATAAGAAAACGGTCAATAACAACAACATTAGCATATGTATTTGGAGTCATAGCCTTATAAATTGTAGCATTTGAGTTTGCTGAACCATAGCAAATTGCCGTGCTTATATTATTTTCTGCAAGAGCAGTGAAAGCGGGCATATCATATTTACACATAGGTTCAACCAATACGTCTATTACAAAACAATGACGCTGTGAATTTTCTCTCCACTCGAGGTTATTTACACCCTTAAAACCATTAACCATTGTCAAATTATTTATATCCGGCGTATAGTAAATTCTGTTAATAATATTATTTGCCTCCTCTACCGATTCGGCATATTTATTTCCTGTCAAACTACAAGTATACGCACTGCCGCTATATACTACAAAAAATACTCTTATATTATCGTAATTTGAGTACATCTGTTCAACAGTCTTTTTTAGTTCTGATTTTATAACATTTGAATACGCTTGATTATGGTATAACAAGAAAGCCACATCAATATATTCGGATTCTTCATCTAAATTTTCAGACAACGAATATGCTGACATAAGTGCAGATTCAGAATTTGATTTAATACCAAGCTGTGAAATCCAAGTATTCATATTAACAATAAAATATGTTCCAATACTTTCAACGTTGGTATAAATGCGGCTATTTGCTTCATCATATTCGGTTGCAACAGGCATAAGCATATTTAAATCTTCATTATATGTAAAGATATTGTACTTATGAAGTCCTGTCAATTCGTTATCGGAAGCGGAATAAGGTTCAATAAGATATTCTTGTGAAATATCAAATGATATTTCAATATTATCAACCTTCAGATTTTTATTATAATAAATTTCGGGAACACAGCCTAAAATTGCTTCATTATCCATAATAATCGAATATCCGCTTTTGCTTACAACAATGCTGTTTTCTGCATTTCCTGCTGCATTAAGCTTCAATGATAATTCAAAAGGATTTTCATCATAGTTTATCAAATTAAATACTTCATTATCGGCATTTAACGCCTGTTCAAATGTATATTCGGAATCGGGTACACCAAATGTTGCGGGATTGTTGGGATTTAAACCCTTAATAATTTCATCTCCGTCACATATGCCATCGGAATCGTTATCGTAAACTAACGGGTCAGTATTGTGAATATTGACTTCTTCACCGTCACTTAAACCGTCACTATCACTATCTTTAACAATAGGAACAGTTCCAAGTCTGTATTCTTCGATATTTGACAAACCATCGCCGTCCAAATCTTCATCAGCGTCGCTTATGCCGTTTCCGTCACTATCAAACAATGCAGGATTAGTACCACATTCCAATACCTCATATCCGTCAGGAAGCCCGTCACCATCTGTATCAGTATTGTTAATGTCAGTACCATATTCATACTCAATATAATCAGGCAGACCATCTCCGTCAGTATCAACCATTTCGTCCCAACTCATAACATCATCAATATAATCATCTTCCTCGTCTTCCAAAACCGTAACAACATTGCTTTCCGCAGACAATTCTCCAATAGTTTGTTTAACCTTAAAGTGCAAAACCTCAAACTCACCATTAGGAGAATAAACAAACTCAGTAACATCTTCAACAATATCAACAGAAGTGAAATTTTCTCCGTCTTCGGACACAAAAACTTCAAACGTACCATTTTCTTTACTTGAAGTCCAAGAAACAGTTATTTTTCCGCTTTCTTTATCATAGTTCGCTTCTGCGGATATAGCAATATCTTCCGCAGATTTTGCAACTGCAACAACATTACTCTCCGCCGCTTGCTCACCAACGGTCTGAACAACCTTGAAATACAATGTTTCAAAATCATTTTCGGGAGTATAAACAAATTCGGAAACACCCTCAACAGTTCCGACAGAAACAAAATTCTCCCCGTCCTCGGACATAAGAATATCAAATGTGCCGTCCTGTTTGTCAGAATTCCATAATACAGATATATTCCCGCTTTCCTCGTCATAGACCGCATTTGCGGTAATTTCAATTTCTTCCATAGGCGGGTCAATCGGGATAACAGGCATACCCTCACCGATAACAACCTCTGTAAGTCTGAAATTGCTAAGCAAAGCCTCAACGTCAGCCGCCTTTGAACCGACAAAACCTATTGTCATAGAATTGTTTGGCTGAACGGGATTAGTCCACATTTCGGCGGCAACAGTATAGGACGTGCCGTTATTTTCAAGCACACGACCGTTCCAAAGATTGTCAATAGTAAAATTGCTGTCAAAGGACAAAGTCCAAGCTTCAATAGGCGCAGACGAAGTGTTGGTAATAACAATATTGCCCTCAACGCCAACGTCCCAAGACTTTGTTATATTATATTGTACATCATAGCCCTCGGTTTTGTCAACCCTTTTGGAATAAATTTCAAAGCTGTCGGGCAAAGTAAGGTCGTTACCGCTTAAAGTGTATCCGTATGTAACGCTTTGGCTCGGAGCAATTTCAAAGTTCCAGCCAACATTTTTAA
>JAMPIL010000041.1 GCA_023662725.1 Ruminococcus flavefaciens | reverse complement strand
CGGCGCGTCCATTACCGCCGAGACTTTGGAGAAGATTGCAAACTACTTCGGCGTGCCTGTGGATTATTTCTTCCTCAAAGACGAGGAGAGAGCGCTTGAGGAAGTTCAGCAAAATGAATTGGCGATTAAGGACGATACGAACGGTATTCGGCAGATTTACGCCGTCGCGCGTATTCACCCCGACTATATCGCAAGCATTTTAAGCGGTCGGGAGCTTACCGAGAGCGAACTGGAGAGGGTTGCGAATTATTTGAGGTGCAAAAAAGTTTATTTGCTCAATCGGAATGTTGCCGAGGAGGACAACAACGTCTGCAAAAAATCCGAGACGGATTCCTCGGCTTGCCTTTCGGACAAGGAATTGGTCATTGACATTTTGTCGAGGATACCCGCCAACAAGGACTACAAATATTTGCAGGTTATGATTTCAAGAATTATTGCGGAGAATTTGAAACGCAATGGGATTTATCAAGATGATTTGATTGCTTGTGGGTTGGCGCGGAGGAAAGTTGCTGACCTATTTGACAGTTCTACCGACAATGAGAGGATTTTAGCCTTTAACAATTCCGATATTTTGAGGATTGTTCATTGCTTTAGGGTTGGGTACGATTTGGTTTTTACGGGGGTATAATCAAAACACTGTTTTTCTATTTACATTTTAGCATTTAACTTATACTAAGATGAAAGGAGCTTCTTCAATGAGAATTGCTGTGTGTGATGATAACAATGCTGAGCTAAAGGTGTTGAATAAATCAATTACAAATGCTTTTTCAAAATTCACAGATGAATTTAATGTAATGGTCTTTTCTGATGGAATAGTATTGCTCAACGAACATCAAAAAGAACCGTTTGACATTGTGTTCCTTGATATTGATATGCCTGTTATTTCGGGTTTTGATATTGCAAAATCACTCAGAGACAATTTTTCAAACTGCTACATTATTTTTGTAACAAGCCATTCTGAACTTGTATACGAAAGTATGAACTTTCAGCCTTTCAACTTTATAAGAAAAAATTGCAGCACTCCCATTGATGAAAGTGTATCGGACATTGTTTCTAAGCTAATGCAGCATATGAAACAAAATGAAAAAATAATTCTTGAGGATTATAATTACAGAAAACATTCTGTCTTAATAAGAAATATCATTTACATAGAAAGCGACGGTCACTATGTTGTTTTTTACGCTTTGTCGGACGGATTTCCGATAAGAATAAGAGGGAGTATTACAGAATATGAGGAAAAATATTCAAAATACGATTTTGCAAGAATACATAAAAAATACCTTATTAATTTACGGTATTTATCTCAGCTTAACTACAATAACAATGAAATAGTTTTGGGAATAATCAATAAGAGTTTGCCTCTTAGCAAAAGAATGAAAAAAGAAGTAAAGGAAAAATATATTATTTATTTGAGGAGTAAATCATGAAAAATATACTTTGGGAAACATTTGAAATTGCTGTTAATTTTTATCAAGCATTTATGATTATTTACTTTGCCTTTTCGTATCTTGGAGATAAGAAAAAAAGAAAACTGCTAAAGAGTTCGGGATTAGCGTATATTATCGCACTTGCCGCAGCAATTTCGCTTATGAACTATTTAACCGCTTTTGAACATTTTTACGCGTTGGCATATATTGCTGTCGTTTTTGTTTATTCGGTAAATAATTTAAACGGTTCGCTGCTGAAAAAGATATTCGCGTCATCGTTTCCTGTTTTAATAATGCTTTTATCGGGAGCGTTAACCGCAAACTTTTCAGCAATACTTTTTGACATTTCGCTGGAACAAATTTTATCATATAACGGGATTGAAAGATGTCTTTCAATTATAGCAACACAAATTTTAATATTTTGTTTTACAACTTTGTCGTTGAAAATCATAAAAAGCGGCAGTAATAAAAACGTTGATTTAGCAATAATTGAATGGATTCTTATCTCTCTTGTTTTTGTTATAAGTATCATCATATGCGCTTTCCTCAATTTTATTTCGCTTGAAATGGCGTCATCGCGCGGTAAAATTTATATTGTATTTGTTTTTATGGGAATTATCCTTGTAAATGCAGTTGTTTACTACCTTATTGTCGATTTGGGAAAGAAGAATATTGCTGTAAGAGAGAACGAAATTTTGAAATTAAAACAAGAATATAGCAGACAGTACATAAAAAATGCCGCTGTGGAATACGATGTTCTGCAAAAATTAAGGCACGATTTTAAAGATAATTATTCGGTAATTTACTCGCTTTTTTCGGAAAATAAAACGGATAAAGGATTAAAATTTATCAATAATTGCATAGATACACTTGCCGAAACCGAAGTATTTATAAATACAGACAACGATATTGTCAACGCAGTAATCAACACAAAATTATCTGCCGCAAAATCATTAGGAATTGAATGTACTTGCCTTTCGGTTAAAAAAATTGACGGAATAGAAGATTCAGATCTTTGCAGGCTGCTGTCCAACATGCTTGAAAACGCTGTTGCGGCTTGTATGAAAAGTAGAGCGGAGCATAGATGTATAAATCTTAGAATAAGCTTTGATGAATATAACTACATTTTTAATTTAAAAAATACTATTGACACATCTGTTCTTGATAAAAATCCTGCTCTTAAAACTACAAAGTCGGACAGCAAGCTGCACGGCTTCGGAACAAAAATAATACAAGATATTGCGGAAAAATATAATGGACAGTGCGATTTTTATGAGGAGAGAAATTATTTTTGCTGCAACGTTACACTATCTAGGAAATGAATAACTATCTTTAAAAATAAAGCGGCTGCCTTGGCAACCGCTTTATTTTTTGCCCACTTGTGACTAAAATGTGCCGTTCGTGCCAAAATCATTGACTTATGGAATGGATTGTGGTAAATTAATGTCAGATGAAGAAAATATATGAAGGTGAATTGATTGATAAGGAAAATCAGCGAAAAAATTTTAAATTATCTTATTAACAGTAAAGTGATTTCGGATACTGAGGATAACAGGGATTATTTTCAATATGGTATTGAAATAACAATATCTTCTTTACTTAATATAATTCTAATTTTAGGTATTGGAATAGTTACACACAGTATGATTGAGAGCATAATTTTTTTGATATGTTTTATATTGTTAAGGCAATTCACAGGCGGATTTCATGCTGATACATATTTTAAATGCAACTTATCGTTTTGTATTGTATTTTCAATAGTATTGGTGTTATATTATACAACCGCTCAATATCTAAGCACATACATTTCTATTTTGATTACATTTGTATGCGTTTCAATTATACTGGCAAAATGTCCGATAGAGCATATTAATAAACCGATACCAAACAATAGAAAAATTATACATAAAATTTTGGCGGCATTGCTGGGAGCAGTCTATGGAGCAATGGGGACTGTTTTAACAGCGTTTTCAAATAGATACGGTGCATTGGTGATATATACATTATCGCTGGTGACTGCGTTGATATTGGCTGCAATAATTAAGGAAAGGTGGGATAAGCATGAAAGCAACAAAGAAAACAAATAAGGTCGCTCTTGCTGTCAAAAGGATAGCAGGCAGCATGGCTAAGATTTCTTGCGGCGCTGCTTCGGGTTGGGGTATGTACCAGCCTAAAGAGCCTAAAATCTGCAAAAAATCTTGAGGATTTGCTATCACATAATCATGTTCTGCAAAGTTAAGCAGATAATTTTGCAGAACATGAGAAATGTGTCAAAGCAAATTGGTTCGTAAAAACACAGGGAAATATATTTTCTCAAAAAATGAAAGGTTGATGTTTAAATGAAAAATTTTAAGAGAATTACAAAAATCTTTGCTGCGGCATTAGCTGCAACTCTTGCGTGCGGTGCAATACCCGCTTCTGCTTTTAACTTCGACGGCGGAGATGATTCGATTTACATTAAATCGAATAACGTTCCCGAATCGGCAACAAACTACGCAAAAGATCAGTTTTCAAATCTGACGACCGATGAGGTAATGTATTTGGGCTTTTCCTATGAGGACGTTTGCAGTATGCGTTTGGCTCCTGGTTTTTATGCAGACACATTAAACGACACATTAAACGACACAATAAATGACACTAATGTATATTATTACCCTGTTTTGCATAATAATGAGGTAATAGCGATGTTTACAGTAACACAGAATGGTGTAGGTTATTCGTATCAGTTCGGTAAAGATGACCTTGCAACATCACTTAACACATTGCGGACTTCGGAATTCAACGCGGCTGAGATTGTTGTGACTGAAAATGCGTTTTATGGTGCAACAGCCGACAGTATTGAAGTTCTCTCGTCTCTTCCTGATACCGAGGATTATGAGATAGACTTGGAGAAGCAGCAGATAAGTCAGATGGCCAGTGCTGTGGCTGAAGACGCTACACCCGAAAATATCATTTCCATAAGTTCCAGCACAGTATATTCCGAGACAGTAATGGAAGCACCGATGGAGCGTACTTATATTGGAAAGAAGAGGATTGTTCCTATTGTAAATAATCAGTCATATTATGATACAGATGGAAACAAGAGAGGAACATGCTGGGCATCATGTACTGGTTCTCTCATAGATTATTACAAGAATGGAACGGCTTGTTCGGATACAAACGGCTCATCAATAAGGTATAACGTAATTGGACAAAATCTCCAAGCAACTGGTGGATATACTGGAGGAATGAGTACTGCTAAGAAGTACATTGAAGAATATGTATCTGGTGTAACTATGACACAAACAGGTTCAAGACTTACTTGGAGCGGAGTAAAGAACGAAGTTAATACCAAAAACGCTCCTTGCTATACACGTTGGGAAGCCACCGGCGACAGTATAGGACACGCTATGGTTCTGTGCGGTTATCGGTATAGCCAAGAAGATAGTACTAATACTAATTATTATGGACTTTATTTCATGGATCCTAACAAGTCCTCCCTGCAGATTGTAAGTTACGGTTCAACTTACACAATAAACAACAAACCGTTTACTTGGACGAACACATTAACCAAGAATTAACAGGAGGTATTTATGCGGGCAAAGTGTATTTTTGTGGCGGCATTAGTTGTAATGACAGCAATTTCTTCATTAACTGTCAATGTTAAAGCAGCTGAACACAGTAATACGGTTTATATAAGCACTAAAGTGGTTTCAGACGATATGACAGAATATGCTCAGGATATGTTTTCTGAAATGTCTGTAAGTGACCTTACTTACTTAGGACTTTCATCAGTTGATGCAAAATCTGCTGTAATATCAGATGGATTTATTGCAGAAAATCTTGAGGAAAATTCAGAAGATTTTGAAGTGGTCTATTATCCTGTTGTAAGTGATGGAAAAATATCAGCAATGATGATTGTCACATATTACAATGGGAAGTATGGCTATCAGCTCGGCAAAGATAAGATGGAAGATAATTTGGGCAATTTGGAGACATCATATGACAAACCAGCTAAAATATATGTTTCTGATAATGCTTTTTATGCGGTAACGTCTAAAGAAGTTGTTATCCTTTCATATGGGCTAAAATGCGATACAAGGAGTATCGAAGAAGAAACTGTTAAAGTGAAAACATTGTACAAGGAAAGAACTTCTCAAGGTGAAATGATTGTTGCGTATGGCAGTGCCGATGGTAAATTAACCAAAATCAAAGGTAAAATATATCTTATGAATGATAATGGCGAATATGCTGTTGGGTGGCAAACTGTTGATGGTAATAGGTATTATTTTCATCAAGACGGCTCTGCTGTCGTAAAAAATACTGTCATAAACGGCACAAGATACAAGTTCGGTAAAGACGGTATCTGCAAAGGAAAGTATTCAGGTTGGGTAAAAAAATCCGGAAAATATTATTATTACAAAAATGGTGAAATGAAAAAGAACTGTTGGCTTAAGATTAAAGGTAAAAATACCTATTATCTTACGAGCGATGGTTCTAGAGCTGTTGGTAGTATTGAAATATCCGGAAAAACTTATACTTTTGATGAAAACGGAAAGTTGCAATAATTTATAAGCACTGAGGCTAAAAAAGCATGGAGTTAGCTTGACTAATTTCATGCTTTTTTAATCTTTAACAAAATGTTTAACCAGTTGATGTTTTCATGGTAAAATAATTGTTTTATTTTAAGAAGAAATATACAATTGTATGGTCTTGCTTGGAACTTATTATAATAAAGCAATGGTTATACCACTAATGTAGGCGATTTCATAATATCGTAACAAGATATAAAAGATTTAATAACAAAGCAGGTCTGCCGTTTTTTAGGCAGACCTGCTTTTAACGTTCTGACTGTCATTGCATAATGTATCTTTATGACAACAACGTATTTAAGCCATTTGATTTACCTCTCACCTGTGCGATTATTGTATTTTACTGTGTCT
>JAMPIL010000040.1 GCA_023662725.1 Ruminococcus flavefaciens | reverse complement strand
CGAGCGTCCTTGCAAAGCTGACGGAACGCTGGACGGTCAGTATTAGTGCCGCTGAAAGCCTCATCAGCGTAGCGTTTGGCAATGACTATTCCGTTTGAAGTACAGTACTCATCAATTTTGCGCATCTGATACTCGATGCTGCTCGAAGTCTGATGTTCTGTGCTGTAGCGTGCATATGCCGCTGCTGTTTTCATAAAAATTCCTCCTAAACATTTGACATTTTTAAGAGGACGTGCTATAATAACATTGTATCGATGTGTTATAGCACGTCCTGTTCCCCTACGGTATTGTGAGTACCGTGGGGGTTTTTATTTCAGGTACTATTAGAATACCTATTAATTAAAATTCATCAATGCTGTCTACTTCTTTTATTGACTTTAATATTTCAATAAAAAGCAGTCCGCAAGCCAAAGTATCTGAATCTGCTGCATGAAATTTGTTACAGCCTATATTTAATTCGTCACACAGGTCGCTTAATTTATAACTATCAAATTTTGAACCATCATAATCTCGTAACTTTAGTCTGGAAAGCTTTAATGTGTCATAGACTTTATCACTATGATTTTCAAGATTTAAACCGCTTACGTGCAAAAATTTCATATCGAATGGAGCATTATGTGCGACAATTGGCAAATCACCTATAAATTCTTGTAGACTTGATTTTATCTGTGAAAATTTTGGTGCGTCACAAACCATATCGTCTGTTATACCGTTAATTTCTGTTGCTGAAGCTGGTATATTTTTACGAGGTTTCAGATATGTGTGGAATTTTTCAACAGGTCTGAACTTCAAAAATTTTATAGCGCATATTTCTATAATATCATTACCGCCGCATTTCAAGCCTGTTGTTTCGGTATCAATTGCTATAAAATCACGGAGCTTTTCAAATTTAGTGGCTTTTGTAATATTTTTAGTATCTTCAACAGGGTTACACATTTCAACTTGACGCAGAACTTTTTCATCTGATAATTTAATCTCACATTGTGATAACCCTTTTAATATACAACAAAATGCATCGCTGAAATAAGTATTGTAATCATATATCGCTTTACAAGATTTATGATTGGTTTTCAAGTAAACATCTATAGCCTCATCAAATGTAAATTCCTTTTTTGAAAGCATCTGACGTTGTTGCTCTGCTATAGATTTTTTGTGTTCTTGTAAACGCTTCTGCCGTTCCTGCTCCATTTTTAAAAGTTTACGTTGTTCTAATTCTCTGATATATTTTTCGTGTTCTTTATCTTTTTGTTCTTGTTCTTTCCTCCATATTTCCGCAGCTTCTTCACGCTTTTTCTTCTCATTACTTACAATATTTATAATTAATATGCTAATAATTGTTATAGCGATTATAATAAGAAATATTGGATATTCTTGTAAAAAAGCAATTAAAACACATAGTACAATAAAAGCTATAATTATATTGCTCATTCTTTTTGTTCCTCCATGATAAAATATTATAACAACATTTTACCACATAAACTCGACAAATTCAATTTGCTATTTAGACAACGATTTTCAAAATAATTGTATATTATATACAAAAAGCTATAAATTATAGTTTGATGAATTATATTTATAATTCATAACAAGCATTTCAATCAATTATTCATAAGCCTTACCGTTATAATATCATCGGTAAGGCTTTTAAATTTTACGTTGTTAATTCTGTGCGATCTATGTATAGATAGTCTATGATAGACGCAAGAAATTCTTGTGAAATTCCCTCAGCATACAAAATCTCATACGGATGCTGAAAGCCGTGTATTGATTCTCTTAATTCCAATATAGCGGTTGCCTTTTTCTCGTCAACACCCGGAATTGTCATAAAATCTTCAAGAGTAGCATGATTAATTTCAATTGGTTGAATTTCGATTGTCGTTTCAGCTTCTGTGGCGTTTGTAACATATTCTGTTTCTGATTCCGTCGAAAGTTCAGATTCTGATTCATCTATGAATTCTTCAATAGGGTCTGATTCGTCAGATTGAAGAACCTCAACGTCAGGTCTGCACGTTTTACACGGTTCATATCCTAAGCTTACAGCCTGTTCTATGGACATCATGGTGCAGTTATCAACGTTGATATGATAACAGTCTATGCGATGATATTTATTCCCGCTCTTGGAAATATATACAGCATATTCAGGATCTACGATATATGTTGTTTTGTCCGCTTCGGTTTCTTTGTTCATAGCAGATGTTTCAATTGCTGTTGTATGTATGAGTTCAAATGTTGATGATTCCGGAGCAGGCACGACTGTTTCGGTGATAGTTGACGGTTCTGCTCGTGAAAAAAGTATTGCATTGTTGTCAACAAATATACTACGGTTACCACAAGACTTGACAATCAATATAACAGCTAAAACAACAGCTAAAATCGAAACGGATTTCTTTAAATATGTATGATCGCCGATAAGCAGTCTTGCAAACTCATCCGCTTCAATTTCAGCGCCTTGCTTGTTTTCATCATGTTGCAGTACAAGATGTCCGATTTCATGAGCAATTGCAAATAGCAGCAGCTCGCTTTCTAAGTTATCTCGGTAGAGTATAATTATTTCGCCGTTGTATTCGTAAACAAAGGCACGATGTTTTTCTGTTGATTCTTCTAATTTGTGATACTTTATGAACGCTTTAGCGCTATTGTATGATTGTACTCGCCAGCCATAGGAACTTGCTAATTTAACTAATTTATCAAAATTAGGTCTTAATAATATTTTGTTATCTGTTTTTATTTTCAGAACTAAAAGCCGTAAATTTACCATGAGAAATCCTCCCGATATTTATTCTCCAATTATAAGTATAACGGCAATATCGGGGGATTTCTACAGGTAAATATTGGTAATTATTTAGTCATCGAAAAAATCGCTGATTTTAGGTAAATCTGCCGGGGTTTCTCTTGTGATTATACCGCCGTCTTCTGCGTAGATCTTTGAGTATGTAACACCAATTTTGTCGGTCGGATTTTGTGCATTCGACTGCACAGATTCCGATTCATATTCATGAACGATATCGGCCATGAAATCGTAAACCGCTTTCCGTTGCTTTTCATTCAGTGCAAGCCATTTCTTTAGAATAATCTGTTCCTGCTCCTTCATTTGCACTTTATCAACAAATTCCTCAACAGGATCGGCAGGAGGCTTTGCGTCTGGTCTGCCAAGTAGATAGTCGGTAGTTACACCGTAGAAGTCGGCGAGTTTTGAAAGATTATCAAAATTAGGTTCGGCAGTGCCGTGTTCATATTTTTGGTATGCTGTTAAGGAGATTCCAAGCAACTCAGCGAAATAAGATTGATTGAGTCCTTTGGCTCTTCTTAAATCCTTTAAAATTTGTCCTCTTTTGGTTTTCATAGAAATCACCTCGCTTTTTATATGATTATAACACCAAAAGTTTTATTTGTCAAGTGCTTTTTTCTATTTTCACAGATTAATAACAATATAAAGTGTTATAAACTGCACAAAAATAAAACTAAAGATTTGTATAATAGTACAAAATGTTTCGTTTTATATTGACAAATAAAACCTATAGTGTTATACTGTAATCACAGAAACACCACAGGAGAGAACTTAAACGGGTTTCTGAATAAAGATAGGAAGTGTCAGAAAGGAGCGTGAGAAAATGAGTAAAAATAAAAAATCGACGATGAAAGGCTCAAAAAAATTCTCAGAAAGCAAAATAAAATTACTTCCTGAGAAATTAAATGATACAAATGAATTAACAGAAATAATCCCCGATAATATTAAAGCATCAGAAATTGAAAAAGATACAAATGGTAAACCTATCTTTAATCCATGGGGTTAATTTACAGTATATCTTTTCCATGGAATTCTTGAAGGATGTACCCTTGCAAGAAATTTAACAATATCCGGACGTCCGTGATATTTAGGCACACCACGTGAATCTTGCGCCATTAAAATTATCGGAGAAGGAAATACACTGCTCATTGCATTTCTAAAGGCATTTGCTTCAGTATTATTATTCAAAACGTGAGGTTTAACAATAATAATTGAAAAAGTAACGCCTTGCTCTTTAATAATTGCTCCATCAACTTGCATATTATCACCCCCTTTCTGCTAAAATTATACCATATTATGGCAGAAAGTGCAATAAAAATCTTAAACGGGTTACTGAATAAAACAGGAGGCGAGAAAATGCTATCATCAAAAGCTAATAAAATATTTATTGATGAGATACTTCCGCTGGTGGCGAAAGTATTCTCGTCAATAACAGCAGAGCTTATGGCTCATCCGCAATATTGGGATGATGAAGATGAAGAAGTCAAAAAACTTTTTGAAGATAAGGGTAAAATGTTTATTTCATATTTCAGAAGATATGTTGAGGGAACTATTAATCTTCAATACGAAATTTTGTGTACTAAATCGATTACGAAATACGATGTTTGATAAAATCAGTTAGGCAATCGTTTGCTACAGAAGCGATTAGAGATAAAGATACTGAATCTATTAACCCGAAAGGAGAATTTATATGACGAATAACAAGAAAGAAAATATTGATGCAGCTGCTCTTCTTGCAATGTATCGGAAAGTAGATAAACTTAAGCCTAAAGCATTTGAGTATGTTAATGGTCTTATTGACGGCATTAGCGTAGCTATTGATATAGCCGTTAATCAGAAGAACCAGAAAGGAGCATAAGCATGTTAGAAAACAAATTAACTGCTGATTCGCCACCAAAAAACAGAGTTATAATTAACTCCGAAATTGAGTTCACAGATGATGATATATGCTGTTTACTGTTTGGAATGAATAAAGAACAGCTTATCAAGGATATCTGCGATAACAAAAGCGGTAAGTATGACAAGCTGTATGTAAAGGAGGAAACAGCATGAAGCACTACAAATGTGGAAACTGCCAATCTGATGAAGTGAAGCCGAAGCATCCTCCAAAAGCAATCACCATTTGCTGGAATTGCGCAAAGCTTGACTGTTCATGGATGAAGAGTCTCGAACCTGTTGCCGGATGGACTGCCAAAAAGACCGATGTTGGCTACCGTCTATCAGGAGGATTTCATCATCTGCCAAGCTATTGTGTTGAATCGTGTCCGGGATATGTTCCGATAAGCGAATAATGAATATTTTTGGCAAAAGAGAAGCGGAGCAGGAATTAATCCGATTTGTGCAAGGCGTTATCGCCGACGGGCATGATTGGAAGGAGCTTGTGCAGTCGAATGCACAGAAAAGGGAGGACAGATGATCAAATATAAAATCGAAAACATTACATATTCGTGCAATGAGGAAACCGGAGAGTGCGTTATAACAGACAACGGAGAAATATTTCGCACTCAAAATTTTATTGAAGGTTTTAACGACTTCTGGCAAAGAGCCGGCTTCCCGGTTCTGCAAGGTATAAAAGACAAACTTGAAGCTCACGGCTTCAACCGCTGGACAGGGGAAAAGAAATCATGAGCAGGAAAATTCCGATAGATACAGCCGGAAGAATTGCGAGACTGAATCAAAACAACTCAATTTACGCAAAGGAAAATAAATACGGCTATAAAATCAATGTGAACCATCCTGAAATTCGTCCACTTTATGAGCTTTTTAAGGAGAAAACAAAAGCGGTGATCTTATCGGATAAACAACGATTTTATTTTGAAATGCTTGTATTTCAGATGATTGGAAAGGATGCGCAAAGATGTACGAACTCGGAATCTGGCTGACAGTAGTATCAGCCAGTGTGATATTGATCCCGAATATAGTGGTAGGCTTAGATAAACTATGCAGCCGGCTTGACGAATTTATCGAGCGCAGGAAGCGTCGTAAGGAACTGCTTAACGAGTACCGTAAATGGTACGACAAAGCCTTAAGCTGCGACAATTTCGGCGGAGCGGTCGGTAAGGGAAAGGCAATTGCCAAGCTGTTAATAATCAAAAATGAACTTGAAAAGAGGTGATATGCGATGAACCTTGAAAAAGAACGAATAGCGATCGAACGTCTGAGAGCGTTTGAACCGGAGGCAGAGCCGTATTGGCTGTGTTACTCTGGTGGAAAAGACAGCGACGTTATACGGATTCTGGCGCAGCTTGCAGGAGTGCGGCACGAGATTCATCATAATCTTACAAGCGTTGACGCTCCGGAAACTATATATTATATCAGATCAATTCCGGACGTTCACATTGATATTCCTCATGACAAGAACGGCGATAGAATTTCGATGTGGTCGCTGATCGTCAAAAAGGGAATTCCGCCGCAGCGAAACAGACGTTACTGTTGCGAGGCACTAAAGGAGCAAGGCGGTAAATACAGAAAGAAAATAATCGGCGTTCGTGCTGCTGAAAGTCGCGGCAGAGCAGAAAGAAGCGGACTGGTTAATATTGTGGGTAAACCTAAAACGGTGCAAAGAACGGCTGAATCTTTTGGAGCCAAATATGAAATCAATAATACCGGCGGTCTCGTAATGAACATGGATAACGACGAAAATCGCCGTCTTGTTGAACATTGTTACAGAACTGCATCTGTTATGGTAAATCCTATAATTGATTGGACAGATTCTGACGTTTGGGAGTTTCTCAGACACTACGGATGTGAAGCAAATCCGTTGTACCAGTGCGGTTTAAAGAGGATCGGATGTATAGGTTGTCCGATGCAGACAAGCAGAAGAATGATTCAGGAGTTTGATTTATATCCCAAATACAAAGATCTGTACATACGAACTTTTTATAAAATGTTAAAAGAGCATCCGGAAAGAAATTATACATGGAAATCCGGAATTGAGGTTTTCGATTGGTGGACAGGCTTCGACAGCAATCAGCTTACTTTTGATATATAAAAAACCGCCTGAAAAAATCTCAGACGGGAAAATAAAATAAAACTTTAATATTTACATTTTAACATAAAAAGGAGGAAAAGTCAATGCCCATGATAAAATTGACAGACAAAGACGGCATAGAGTTTAGCCTGAATATCAATGCCATTGACGGCGTTGTCGGAATCAATCAATCCGATAAGGCAAAGTCGGTTTTGCTTATTACGGACGGCAGCAGGATCGACGTTAAGGAAACTGCCGTCGAGGTCATGCAAAAAATCGTGAATGCGAGGTTTGGGTTATGACAAAAAAATTAAAAATGGCATCGGTCAGACACGGCGATAAATACCTGAAAGGATTTGAACCAAACGAGCTTTATTCCGCTTCCGTAAGAGGAATAGGCGGACGGTACAACGGAGCAGAATTTAATCCGGTCTGGTCGGACGGCTCGGTTATTCCACGATTTGATCTGATAACTTTAAAGGGATATCTCAATCTGCTTGCTGAGTATGAGCGGTGGAATGACAGCGATTCCGCAACGTATGTTGTCGAATTTAAGAGATGAGGCGGCTTGCTTCATGTAATGACTGCATAGATAAGCATAGATAACCACCTGAAAAGCAAGGAGGAAAAGTCAATGGAAGATATAAAAGGATATTTTGATACATCGATAATAGTGGGGCGGTATCAGCGAGCCGTTGCTCCAAAAACAGCAAAAGCGTTGATGCAGTTCTGCGAGCAAGAGCCGGAATTTGAGCAGGCAATAGAGCAAAGCGGAGCAGATTTTCAGCGTTGTCTTGACGAAGTAGTCAGAGGAGTCGACGACAGCATTTCAGATCTGGAAGCCTACAACAAAGCAGTGAAATTCTACTTCTCGACGGCAGTTGTTCACTTTAATATGACGATAGATCTCAGCGGGGACAACGGTCATATTGAACCGCCGATAACCATGACTCAGAGCAAACCTAAAAGCAGTCTCAGCGTATCACTGGACGATTTGCTGGATTTCTGAGGTGAAAGCATGGATATAAAAGATTTTGAACAGTTCCCGTTTATGAGCAAGTACACGGAAGAAATACAGGAACATCTCCCGCACTTTGTATTTTACCGTAAGCA
>JAMPIL010000003.1 GCA_023662725.1 Ruminococcus flavefaciens | reverse complement strand
GTAAACCATGGCTGGCTTGTCATGGATTTAACGACTAATTTTATTATAGTAGGTGGTAAAATTGGTGGCAATTGTTCACTATCCAAAAGATGAAAATAATATTCAAGAATTGAAAAGACGTGTAGCAAAATTCCATGCCCAATATGTAGTAAATAAAATTCAAACGTTGCAATTGTCCGAAGAAGAAGTCAAGAATATTATGAAAAGGATATGTGATAATATGAAATAGAAGTGACTACATAATCCAGATGTTAAAATACAATTTCATATCTTGTATTATACTATTTATGAGAGATAGACCTTCTTTCTTCTGATGCTGAATTTTGTGAGATTACTTTATTCTATCAGAGTTTTGTTTATCTCTCTTTTTTTCTTAATTATGTTTAATTTCTATTGTAGTACTAAAATTACTTTATTCTAAATTTGTATTTACTCTTGACAATAGTAGAAAAAAATGTTACAATAAAATATATTAATTTTATTGTAGAAGGGGGGAAGAATGGATTTTTTTACAAAACTGATAAAATCTCAGGTTGCACTGGCAACAAAATTAAACAGTGTGTGTTCTGTAGAAAATTCTCGGAATATGCAAGATAAACTGGGGATGCTCATGTCTCATAAATACAGAGAAGACGTGATATATAAACAAGTTGAATCCATCGATTTTTCAGCTGAATTTGTTATACCGAAAAGGACGGATATGAGTGGAGTTATCCTTTATCTTCACGGAGGTGGATATGTATCGGGGAAAATGAGTTATGCAAGGGGTTTTGCGACCATTCTGGCCGCTTTCAATCATATAAAGGTACTGTGTGTTGAATATCGGCTGGCACCTGAAAACAAATTCCCTGCGGCTCTTGACGATGCATATGAAGTCTACGGCTATCTTCTTTCTGAGGGATATTCTCCTAATGATATCGTTCTTTGCGGAGAATCAGCAGGGGGAGGACTGGTCTATTCGCTTGCACTGAAAATCAAAGAAAATGCAATGCCCATGCCGACAGGCATAATTTCCATCTCTCCATGGACAGACCTTACATCATCGGGGGATTCTTATAAATATAACAGGAAAAACGATCCCTCCATGACGAAAGAACGGCTCGCTTTCTTTGCAGGGTGTTATACTAACGATATAAAAAACAAGTTTGTTTCGCCCATATTCGGAGATTTGGATGGTCTTCCGCCTTCGATTATTTTTGCGGGCGGTGCAGAGATTATGCTCAGTGACGCTCTTGATATTCACAAAAAACTGCTTGCATGCGGCTGTAAATCTCAGATTCATGTAGCACCTGAAATGTGGCATATATATGTTCTTTTTAATCTTAAAGAATTCAGTGAAGATTACGTAAATATAAACATTTTTTTAAAGGAGGTGCTTGATAATGGCTGAAAAGCGCTTGCGTCTTAATCTGGACAACGCCGCCAAGATATATCCGGCTGTAAGGACGAAAAAATGGAGCAATGTTTTTCGGATTTCGGCGGGGCTTGAAGAAAAGGTCGACCCTGCGGTATTGCAGTCTTCTCTCGGTGTTGTAATAAAGCGTTTTCCCTCTATTGCTATGGGGTTGAGAAAAAATTTTTTCTGGTATCATCTTGAAGAAATTGAAAAAATGCCAGAGATAGTTCCCGACACTTCGTTCCCCTGTTCCGTTATGACAAAGGCAGATGTAAAAAAATGTGCTTTCCGAGTTTTATACAGCGAAAGGACAATTGCCGTAGAATTTTTTCATTCTCTTACAGACGGAAACGGAGGACTTATTTTTTTAAAGACTCTTCTTGCAGAATACCTTAAACAAAAAAACGGTGCTGAAATTCCCACTGTATCGGGCGTTTATGATATCAACGAAACACCGGATAAAAACGAACTTGAAGACAGCTATCTGAAAAACGAGGGCAAAGTTTCTAAATCAAGACGTGAAAAAAATTCTTATGTTGTTCACGGCACAAGAACGGACGGCTTTCTTTATCACACGACATGCGTAATAAACACAGAAGAGGCACTTAAAGTCGCAAAAAAGGAAAACGTCACTCTTACGGCTTTTCTTGTTTCTGCAATGATTTATTCCGCCATGAAAATTCAGAAAAGAGAAACGGCTGTAACTGAAAAGCAGAAACCTGTCAAGATTCTTGTACCGGTTAATCTCAGAAATTATTTTGAAAGCAATTCGATGAGAAATTTTGTTCTTTATATTACTCCTGGTATAAAGGCAAATACAGGAGACTTTACATTCGATGAAATTCTTCAGAATATCCATCATCAGATGAAACTTCTCCTTACAAAAAAACAAATGCAGATGCGTATAACCGCTAATGTAAAAGCCGAAAAAAATGCATTCCTTAAAAGCCTTCCTTTGTTTGTTAAAAATTTCGGAATGAAAATGATCTATAACAGCATTGGCGAGAAGAAATCCTGTCTTACAATGTCAAATCTAGGTGTTATCAAAATACCAAAAGAAATGGAACCTTATATAGAAAGGTTTGATTTTACTCTTGGTGTTCAGCTTAAGGGTGTTAATAACTGCGGAATTTTATCATATAAAAATAAGCTTTATATCAATATGATAAGAAGTATTGAAGAATCTACTCTTGAAGATGAGTTTTTTAAAACCCTTGAAGAGCTTAATCTGAATGCAAAAATAGAAAAAAATTACACCTGATATATCGGATATAATTATTTAACAATTTAGAAGTATTGTTGAAAAATATATTTGCATTTTTTGAATATATTTTTGGGCATAAAAGTTTTATTCTGCTCCCATTTTTTTAGCGCGCCAAGAGGAACACCTATATATTTTGCAAATTCAGGCTGCGTGAGTTTTAATAACTTACGCAGTTTTTTTATTTGTTCTCCTTGATCATAATAGAGAAACAAATTATAATCATCAAGTAATACAGTTACATCAATTCCAAAAAGTTTAGCAACTTTTTTAAGTTTGTTTAGCGGATAAGCCTCCAGTATGTTTTTTTCATATCTTTCATAGGTAGTTCTATTAACGTTGATAGCATTAGCCACATCACGTTGTAAAAGCCCATTGTTTACTCTATGCCATTTTAGCTTATCTGATACAGTTGCAAGCTTTTCAGGATTGGGATTTTCAAATAGAAATCTTTGAGATTTTACTAAATGTCGGCAAGTGAGAAATTTAAAAGAATGGATATACAAAGGTGTATAAATAATTTTATCATATTGAATTCGATATACAATATAGAAGTTTTCATTTACTTTTTGATGTGTTTTCCAAGAGGAGCTTGTTTTGCTTCTTGTTGGTTTCTTAGAGCCGTTATGATAGGGTAGCATTTTCAATACATCTGCTTGCATAAGTAGCAAACTTAGCTCCTTTAGAGTAATCAAAAGTTGAAACGGCTTTAATAAGACCTATTGTGCCTATAGAGATGAGCTCATCCTGATCGGCGAGACTGGCTGAATATTTTTTAGCGATATGAGCAACGAGTCTGAGGTTATGTTCGATAAGCATATTTTTAGCATTTTTATCTCCTTCCGACATTTTTAAAAAGCATTCTTCCTCTTCTTTTTTGGAAAGCGGCTTTGGAAAAACCGTGTTATTTTCAACGTGAAGAGCGAAAAAAAAGAAATTTCTGAGCAGTTCAAGCAGCATAAATACATACCTCCGGAAAAAATGATATAAAATAGTATGTTAGAGAGCTTGAACAATATTCTAATTAGATTTGAGAGATTGTTTTAATTAAATTTATGCACAATTATCACTGCTTTTTGTTTTATTATACTAAAAAGAACGGTCAAGTGTAAATCTGACAGGAGTACAAATGATGAGAAAATTTTAATATCATACGATAACGATACAATGAAATCTCTTCTTACCTAAAAAATTCCTTGATCAGGGACTTATTACTCCAGAGAAATTTGAGGAAAAACGCAAATCATTTATCAATAAAATTTAATTCCGACAAAAGCCATTTGATGAACTTGAATATTAGGTGGCTTTTTCGTTGTTTATAGATAAAAATAAAAGAAAAAACAATTTTAGCATATTGACGAAATTGAAGAAATATTATATAATAAAAAGTGTATAAAATATTTGAATTGCAATACTAAGGAAGAAGTGGTAAATTGAATAATATGGTATCGGCGTCTGTATTGAGTGCGGATATGCTGAATCTTGAAACGGAAATAAAAAAGCTTGAAAACAGCGGTATAGAAATGCTGCATTTCGATGTTATGGACGGAGTTTTCGTGAACAATATAACGTACGGTCTTCCGATTCTGGAACAGGTCAGAAAGAAAACCGGATTGATACTCGATGTTCATCTCATGATAACGGATCCGCTTAAATATGCCGAACGATTTGCAATCTGCGGAGCGGATTATATTTCGTTCCATGTTGAAAGCGAAAGCAGCGTTTCGGAAACGATAAAGGCAATAAAATCTGCCGGAGCAAAAGCTGCTCTTGCAATAAAGCCAGCAACTCCAGCCGAGGAGATATTCCCGTATCTTCCGGAGTTGGATATGGTTCTTGTTATGACCGTTGAACCGGGATTCGGAGGTCAGAGTTTTATTTACGAAACTGTTGACAAGGTAAAAAAGATACACGAAAAAATAGAAGAACTCGGACTTGATACGCATTTGCAGGTTGACGGCGGAATAAACGATTCAACGGCAAAAGACGTCATTGACGCCGGAGCAAACGTGCTTGTTTCGGGAAGTTATCTTTTTAAAGCTGAATATATGTCTGAGGCTGCCGAAAAGCTGAGGAGCGCCGGATCATGCTGAAAAAAGCCAGAAAAGAGCGTCTTATCTGGATAGATATAACTATAACGCTTCTTGCTTTAGAGCTTATGTCTTATTTTTATTATGGTATACGTTCACTCGTTCTTGGTGGAGTATGTGTGGCAGTTTCTCTTTTAACAGAGATGATAAGTTTGAGACTTATGCACAAAAGTTTTACTGCGGATGATCTTATGTGTACTTCTGATGCTTTGATAATTTCTCTTATGATGCCTGCGGTCATGGATTATAAAATAGCGGCGATTGCTTGTGTATTTGCGGTTACGGCAGCCAAAAATATTTTTGGCGGAAGAAAGAATATGATTTTTTCACCGGCAGTGGCAGCATATGTTTTTATGCTTGCTTCATGGGAAAAAAAATTGCTTCTTTATCCGGAACCTCATGTCAGAACAGGATTGTTTGATATGCCGGACGGTCTTGTAAGTTCAGCTTCTTATGTCTATAATACAACGGGAAAAATGGACTATACCGATTTTGAGATACTGCTTGGCAACTTCAGCGGATCTGCCGGTTCAGCGAGTATACTTCTCCTGATAGTAGCGGCAGTTATACTCATCTTCCGAAGAGACATTTCAGCAGGAGCTTTTATCGGAACAATTTTGGGTACGGGATTTCTTGCCTATATCATGCCGGTTTCCGCCTCACTGACTGCTGCTGACAGCGTTAAATATTCACTTGTGACTAATATGGTGCTTTTTGCGGCGATTTACATTATTTCCGATAAAAGAATTGCTCCAAAAAGAGAATATTACGCATTTTTTTATGGATTGTTTATAGCTTTTTTCTCTTATATAGTGCTTCTCACTACGGCAAAGGAAAACGTTATAATTATAATTTCGATTCTGTTTACTCCTGTTGCTCTCGGATTCAGGAACCTCGAAAAGAAAATCGAACTTGCATATGAAAGTGATCTGAGTCCTGAGCCGGAATCCGATGATGCCGACGGGAAGGAGGCTGATTCAGAGTGAATAACCGAAAATCTACAGTTTTTGGCGGAATATTGGGAGAAAATATCGTTCTTTCATCTCTAATGGTAATTTCACCGGTAATAATTTGCGGAAACACATTGAAGAATGCCGAAGCTCTGATATACGCTTTTAATTCCATAACTTTCTTGTCAGTTGTGGTTTCATCGTTTGTGCCGAGAAAGCTTCCTTATGCATTAAAAGTCATAATTTATGCTCTTATTTCGTCTATCGTCTATATACCGGTCAGAATGGCTGCAAATGAGTTCTTTCCGGATTCAATAACAAGAATCGGGATATATTATCCTTTGCTCGCTGTAAATTCGCTTATCGTTTTTCAGTCGGAGGCGAAATTATTCCGCATGAAACGTGGAAAAATGATTGCTTCACTATTTTTCTACATTCTTGGGTTCGATGCTGTCATGCTAATAACAGGCTTTATCCGTGAGCTTTTTGCATTTGGTACTATAAACGGTAAAATCGTGGATATAGATACTACTATAAGCGGACTTTCACAGCCTTTCGGCGGATTCATTTTCCTTGGCATAATGTGCGGAGTTTACCGAAAAATAAGATCGGTTGCGTATCATAATTATAACGATAAAAGAGGTGAGGCGGATGTTTCTGATAAATGATTTTATTGCGCTGCTTGCGGCAAATCTGATACTCACTCAGGCGCTTGGAACAAGTACGCTGTTCATCGCCGCAAACAGCAGAAGAAATCTTTTAAGAACAGCTTTTGTTATAACTGTTTTTACAGTTTTTGGTTCGATGGGAGCATATTTTGCGGATAGTCTGCTTCCGGCAAAATATTCCGACCTCAAACTGCTTATTTACACGACTTTGATTGGAATACTATATGTGATTTTTCTTTCTGCACTTTTTTTGATCAGTAGAGAAAAATTTGAAAAATCAAGAAAATATATACACATATCCGCTTTTAACTGCGCTGTTATGGGAACCCTTTTTACAATAAGCCAGAGAGCCGCAGACGATTCTTCTTTTATGAATCTGAAAAGCTATGCTGCGGCAGGTCTTGAAGCAGGATTTGGCTTTATTTTAGCTTCCCTTATTCTTACGGCAGCTTACCGAAAGCTTAATTCTGCAAAGGTTCCGGCTTCATTCCGAGGATTTCCGGCTATGCTTGTATATCTTGGAATTATATCAATGGCAGTTTATACGTTGAAATAGAGAATTCGTAAAACTGTAAGTGGGAGATAAAAATGAAAATAAAAAATAAAGGAAGGAAAATCTATAAGACCAAAGAAAAAAATTATTACGGAAAAAGTCCTGTGGGAAAAGCATTTTCAGTTGGTCTTTCAATTCTTCTCATAGGCGGAATCGGTTTTATCGGATACAGTGTCGCTGAACCGATAATCAATTACAATAAGAAAAAAGGCGATCAGGATACCTCTGTTTCAGTGCAGGCAACAACTTCGGCAGAGGAAAATTCTCTTGTGAGTGGAATGACTACTGATAATGCCAATCCGGAAAATCCATATATTCATCAGAATATTAATTCTGAAACTTACATGGCGGCGGCATTAAAAGAATCGGATCTTATGAATGCTGACACGCTGAAACTTGCGCTCGACCGACTCCCGACCGGACAGAATATCGAATATATAGAAGTTCCTTTGAAAGTGAGCGGCGGCGGAGTTTATTACTCAAGTTCTGTTTATTACGCTTCAAGTGCGCAGGCTTTTCAGAATATGCTTACTTTGCAGGAAATAGCAACAGCAATTCAAAATGCCGGATATAAACCTGCAGCGATCGTAAGCACTTTCAATGATAACCTTCTTCCCGTTATTGACAGAAACGCCGGTTATCGTACTTATAACACCGATGAGCAGTGGATAGACGATGATTACAATGCCGGAGGAAAACCCTGGACTACGCCGTATTCTCAGACATCACTGAATTATATTTCTGATATCGTTAGTGAAGTTTCTTCCTCAGGATTTGAAAAAGTTGTGTGTTCGGACTTTATTTTCCCGAATTTCCGCCAATCTGATCTTGATATGCTCGATCCAGAACTTGCATCCGGTGGAAGAGCGAGAGCAATGACCTCTGCGGCAAATCTTTTTAACGATAAGATTCTTTCCAATGGTTCGGCAATGTTTATTGAGGTTTCGGCAGCGGAGCTTATAAAGGGCAATAACGATATTTTGCAGCCTATGCTGCTGAATGTGAAGACTGTAGTCCTCAACATTGACATTGATGAACTCAGCAATGGAGTTTATTCCAAGGATACCGTTTACGAGTTTACAGGAAAAGCTTCCGATAAAGTGCTCAAGGCTATTGATATGGTCGAGGATTCTCTGGCTGATTTCAATGTTGCTGTGAGGATTTCAGGCGATTCGGCAAATATGTCTGAGATTCTTGATGCAAGGGACGAACTTGAGGAAAAGGGCTATAAATCATTTGTGATAGGATAATTAATTTTAAATTCCGGTCGAAGCCGGAGAACGGAGAAAAAAATGGCTGAAAATTTTAAGGTATCTCTTCAGAGAGTAATAGACGAGTTTAAACTTGAGGTTATTTATATTCATAAAGATGCAAACGATGTTATGATCGATGAAAACGATGTAAACAGACCGGGCTTGCAGCTTATGGGTTTTTATGAATATTTTAATCCTGAACGCATACAGATCATAGGTAAAATGGAATTTGCTTATCTTTCAACAATTGATGAAAAAACAAGAAGAGAAAGACTCCAGCTTCTTTTTTCACAAAGGATACCGGCTCTTATAATTACAAGAGAACTTCCGTATTTTGCTGAAATGCTTGAGCTTGCAAAGGAGTATGAAGTGCCGCTTTTAAGAAGCAAGGAAAGTACTTCTAACTTTATGTCCGGACTTATCGCATATCTCAATCTTACGTTGGCTCCGAGAATCACACGTCATGGCGTACTTATCGAAATCTACGGCGAGGGAGTTTTCATAACGGGAGAATCAGGAGTCGGAAAAAGTGAAACGGCTATCGAACTTGTTAAAAGAGGTCATCGTCTTGTTGCCGACGACGCTGTTGAGATACGAAAAGTGTCGAATATAAGTCTTGTCGGAAGCTCGCCAGATAATATCCGGCACTTCCTTGAATTAAGAGGTATCGGAATTATAAATGCCCGTCGCCTTTTTGGTATCGGAGCTGTTAAAATGACCGAAAAACTCGATCTTGTCGTAGAACTTGAACAGTGGAATCCTGAGAAAATCTACGACAGAATGGGTGTTGATACGGAATTTGTATCTCTTCTTGGAGTAAAAGTTCCATCGCTTACTATCCCTGTAAAGCCGGGACGAAATCTTGCGGTTATCCTTGAAGTTGCCGCTATGAATAACAGACAGAAAAAAATGGGCTACAACGCTGCTCAGGAGCTTCTTAACAGACTTGGAATGGAGTCTGACGCAAAAGAAGTTGTCCGTGATTATGAAGCGTTTTGATCCGGAAGTTGAATTACATATTTAATTATTAACTTTTGGAGGGACATAATGATCAATACAGAGGAACTTACTCAACTGTGCAAACAGCTTGGATGCCGGATAACTCCGGAATGTTCGTTAAGCGAATATATCACTTTTCGTTTTGGCGGTCCGTGCAGAGCGCTTATAAGCGTCAATTCTGCAAATTCCGCGGTTGAACTGATAAAATATATGAAGCAGAACGATGTCCGTTACGGCATCATCGGAAGGGGAAGCAATATTATAGCTGCTGATGAAGGATTCGATGGAGTTATCCTGTTGTTCGGAGGAGATTTTGCCGATATAAAGCAGGAGGGGAATACTATCCGGTGTGAAGCAGGAGCGCTTCTTGCTTCAGCCTGCGTTCATGCGCAGCAGGCCTCTTTAAGCGGAATGGAGAACCTTTTCGGTATTCCCGGAACAGTCGGCGGAGCGCTTTATATGAATGCCGGAGCATACGGCAGCGAAATGAAAGACATTGTCGTTTCGGCTGAATATCTCGACAGCGACTGCAATATCCGTACTATAACAAACAAGGATATGCAGCTTTCATATCGTCACAGCATTTTTTCGGATTCTTCATTTGTGATACTTTCTGTGACAATGGAGCTTTACGAAGGAAATTCCGAGGAGATTAAGAATGCTATGAACGAATGTATGGCTAAAAGAAGCTCTAAACAGCCGCTTGAATATCCGAGTGCAGGAAGCACTTTCAAACGGCCGGAGGGGAGCTATGCTTCTTTGCTCATAGATCAGTGCGGTTTGAAGGGAATGACCTGCGGCGGAGCTATGGTAAGTGAAAAACACGGCGGATTTGTGGTAAACAAGGGCTATGCGACCTGTGCGGATGTTCTTGAGCTGTGTTCAAAAGTCACAGAAATCGTAAAAGAAAAAACAGGTTACACACTTGAACTTGAACCGATAATACTACGTTAGGATTTTGTTTGAAATCATAGGGAATGGAGACATTTATGCAGCTTTTAATTGTAACAGGTATGTCCGGCGCAGGAAAATCAAGCGTTATGGACGTTATGGAAGATATTGGATATTATTGTATCGACAATATTCCTCCGAAACTTATTTCAAAATTCGTTGATCTCTGCCGACAGTCGGAAACCGAGATAACAAAGGTAGCCGTAGCCGTAGATATCAGAACAGGCGATATGTTTGCCGAGATTTTCCGTTCATGGCAGCATCTTAAAGACGATAAAGATGTTGATGTAAAGGTTCTTTTTATTGAAGCAAGCCATGATGTTCTTATGATGAGATATAAGGAAACACGCCGCAAACATCCCTTACAGGAAAAATTCAGCGGTAATATCCACGAAGCGATCGCCTATGAATGGCAGCAGCTTTCTCAGCTCAGGGAAATTGCGGATTATTACATAGAAACTACTTCTCTTACGGCTTCTCAGCTAAAAGAGCAGATCAAGGATATATTCCTTGAAAAAAGCTCGGACTCTCTTCTTATCAAGGTCATGTCGTTCGGATTCAAATACGGCGTTTCAACCGACTGCGATCTCGTTTTTGACGTAAGATGCCTGCCTAATCCCTATTACATAGAAAATCTTCGTAACCATACCGGATGCGAAAGCTGCGTAAGGGACTATGTTATGGGATTTTCTCAATCACAGGAACTTTTTGATAAGCTTATCGACCTTATAGATTATCTGATTCCGCTTTACGTTCATGAGGGCAAAAGTCAGCTTGTTATAGCTTTCGGATGTACAGGCGGAAAGCATCGTTCAGTTACCTTTGCCGAGCTTATGGCTAAGCACTTAGGAGAAAAAGATTACAGAATTCAGAAATATCATCGTGATATTACAAAGGATAAAAAGTTCTGATAGGAGTGGATTTATATATCTTTCTCAAATGATGTTAAAAATGAAATCCGTTCGTCCGTAAATGATAAAGATAAACGTTTTGCCTGCCTCTATGGAATTTTGCTTTTCAGCAAGACACTTTCTGAAGAGAAAATCTGCTTTCAGACTGAAAGCAAGACGTCTGCGGAAATTTTCAGCGGACTTTTTAAAAGCGTTTTTCATATTGAACCGGAGTGTTGTGAAAATTTAAGAAGAAACGGTACGATTCTTTACAGATTTGATATTGAAAATGTTTCGGTTATCGGGGATATTTTCAGAAAATATAAGCTTGAAACTTCCGAAAGAATCATTAATTCCGAGATTATTGCAACCAATAGTCTCGGAGTTTTTACAGCAGGAATTTTTATTGCCTGCGGAAGCGTCAATGATCCTTCAAAGGAATATCACCTTGAATTTACGGTTCCGGAAGAACAACTCGCAAATGAGCTTGCGATGCTTCTCAGGGATATCGGAGTGACTGCCAAGACTGTCGTAAGAAGGGGGCAGTATATCGTTTATATCAAGGGAAGCGAATCTATTGAAGATACGCTTACTTTTATCGGAGCTCAGCAGTGTACGCTGGAGCTTATGAATGTGAAAATATATAAGGATGTTCGCAATAAGGCGAATAGAATTGCAAACTGCGATGCCGCAAACATTGATAAGGTGGTTAAAGCAGCAATGAAGCAGATCGACGATATAAAGCTTATTTCACAAACAAACGGACTTGAAAGCTTGTCAGATGAGCTTCGTGAGATCGCAGAGCTTCGTCTTGAAAATATCGACATGAGCCTACAGGAGATCGGCGAGAGTCTTTCTGTTCCGTTGAGCCGTTCAGGAGTGAACCACCGCTTTAAAAAAATTGCTGCAATTGCCGATGAGATTCGTGCAGGAGGTGTTGACAATGAGAAATGATGAATTTGTAAATCTTCATATTCACACCGAATACAGCCTTCTCGACGGAGCTTGCAGGATAGGTGAGCTGTTTAAACGTGTAAAGGAATTGGGGCAAACTGCGGCAGCAATAACAGATCACGGAAATATGTACGGAGCTGTGGAATTCTGGAATGAAGCGAAAAAATCCGGTATAAAACCAATAATCGGCTGCGAAGTTTATGTTGCTCCGAGAACTCATCTTGATAAAGAACCGAAGATTGATTCATCGCCGTATCATCTGATTCTTCTCTGTGAGAACAACGAGGGTTATCGCAATCTTGTAAAACTTGTTTCGATAGCAAGCGTTAAAGGATTCTATAATAAGCCGAGAGTCGATAAAGATCTCCTGAAAAAATATCACGGCGGACTTATATGTATGTCGGCTTGTCTTGCCGGAGAGATCCCACGTCTTATTTCAATGGGAAATTATGAGGGAGCGAAATCGGTCGCTCTTGAATACCGTGAAATTTTTGGTAAGGATAACTTTTTTATCGAGGTTCAGAATCATGGAATTCAGCAGGAACTTAAAGTTTTGCCGCTTCTTTACCGTCTTTCTGCTGAAACTGGAATACCTCTTGCAGCTTCAAATGACTGTCATTATATAAGCAAAAGCGATTCGGAAATGCAGAATGTTCTGCTTTGTATCCAAACCGGAAAAACTCTTGAAGAGCCGAATGGAATGAGCTTTGAAACAAATGAATTTTATCTGAAATCAGCAGATGAGATGTCAGCTCTTTTCAAAGGACACGAAGAAGCCGTAAGCAATACTTCCTTGATAGCGGAAAGATGTAATGTTGAATTTGAATTCGGCAATATAAAGCTGCCAAAGTTTACTATAAGCGGCATAACCGATAATAATATGTATTTCAAGGAGCTTTGCCGCAGAGGTATGTACGAAAAATACGGAGCAGAGCCGTCCCACGAAGTTATCAGTCGTATGGAGTATGAGCTTTCAGTAATTACTCAGATGGGATATACGGACTATTTTCTTATCGTATGGGATTTTATCCGTTATGCGAGAGAAAATAATATTCCTGTCGGACCGGGAAGAGGTTCGGGTGCGGGAAGTCTTTGCGCATACTGCATCGGGATAACGGGAATTGATCCTATAAAGTTCAATCTTCTTTTTGAGCGTTTTCTTAATCCTGAACGTGTTAGTATGCCGGATTTCGACATTGATTTCTGTATTGAGGGCAGACAGCGTGTTAAGGATTACGTTGTTCGTAAATACGGGGAAGAATATGTTTCTGAAATAATTGCTTTCGATACCCTGAAAGCAAGGGCTGCGGTTCGTGACGTAGGAAGAGTTTTGGGTCTTTCTTATCAGATTTGTGATAAAGTTGCAAAGCAGATCGATCCGAGAGCTAAGCTGGACGAGGCTCTTTCAGAGTCGGAGGAGCTTACTCAGCTTTATCGTTCAGACAGATCGGTAAAAAGACTTGTCGATCTTGCAAGACAGCTTGAGGGGATGCCCAGACACGCTTCAACTCATGCGGCAGGAGTGGTGATTTCAGCCATTCCGCTCAGTGACATTGTACCTCTTCAGGTGAATGATGAAACTGTTGTTACTCAGTATACAATGACTGTCCTTGAATCCCTCGGACTTCTTAAAATGGACTTTCTCGGTTTGAGAAATCTTACTATAATTCGTGACGCTGTAAATGAAATCAAAAGAACAGAACCGGATTTTGATATCAATTCAATACCCGTTGACGATCCGGATGTGTATGCAATGCTTTCATCAGGCGATACATCGGGAGTTTTCCAGTTTGAAAGCGATGGAATGACTCAGCGTCTGATCGAACTTGCTCCGGAAAGACTTGAAGATTTAATAGTGATACTTTCGCTTTACCGTCCCGGACCGATGAAGTCGATACCGATCTATATCGAAAATAAGAAACATCCTGAAAAGGTCGTTTACAAGCATCCGCTGCTGAAAAATATTCTTGAAGACACCTATGGCGTAATGGTTTATCAGGAGCAGGTCATGGAGATCTGCCGCAGTCTTGCGGGGTATTCATATGGTCATGCGGATATTGTCAGAAGAGCAATGGCTAAGAAAAAACATGATGTTATGTTGAAAGAGCGTGAAAGCTTTGTAAGCGGAGCTGCGGACAATGGAATTTCTGAAAATATCGCAAATTCCGTTTTTGACGAAATGGTGAGTTTTGCATCGTATGCGTTCAATAAATCCCACGCTGCCGCTTATGCGTATCTTGCATATCAGACTGCTTATCTTAAATATCACTATAAGGGAATTTATATGGCAGCTCTCATGTCGAGTGTTATGTCCAGCGCAGGAAAGCTTGCGGAATATATCAATTCATGTCGTGCAGGAGGCATAGAAATTATGCGTCCGGATATAAATAAGAGCATGAAAGGTTTCACATATAGCGGCAATAAGATGTATTTCGGACTTCTTGCAATCAAAAATGCCGGAAGCGGTCTTGCGGACAGGATAATTGCGGACAGGCTTATGCATGGAAGCTTCAGGAGTTTGCAGGATTTTTGTGAAAGACTTGAGGGACGTGATCTGAATAAAAAGGCTCTGGAAAATCTTATAAAAGCAGGAGCTTTCGACGGCCTTGGACTTAACCGCAGACAGATGCTCGATCATTATGAAATGATTCTTGAAAAAGTCGTAAGCGGTTCAAGAGACGTTATAGATGGACAGCTCAATTTTCTTGAATCCGATCAGACGCAGGACATGAATATTAAAATCCCATATATGCCTGATTACAATTCAAAAAAACTTCTTGCAATGGAAAAGGAAGCGGCAGGAATGTATTTAAGCGGAAGTCCGCTTTCGGAGTACGCATATATCGCTTCCCTTATGCATACAAGAAGCGTGAGCAGCGTAGTTTCAGAAAATTCCGGCTTGAAGGACGGCGATACGGTAAAGCTTCTATGCAGTGTACAAAGCAAGAAAAATCACGTAACAAAGAAAAACGATAAGATGTGCTTTTTATCGTTGGCGGATGAAACAGGAGAGATTGAATCCGTTGTTTTTCCTGATCTGTATTCTGTAACTTCCGCAAGACTGACAGAGGATAATATTCTTCTCATAACCGGAAAAATATCCGTTAAGGATGAAAGCATTACCATAATTTGCAGTTCCATTGCGGAAGAAAGTGAATTCGAACGTCTTATCGGCAATATGAAGCTTTGTATAAAAATAAGTTCTGAAAAAGCGGCGGCTACCTCGGAATTGATAGATCTTTGCAGCCGATTTCATGGTTCGGTTCCGGTTTGTTTCTATTTTACAGATCTTAAAAAGACCCTTATGCCGAAAAAACGTCTTAGTATTGATATATCCCACGAAAGTTTCAACGAGCTTTCAGATATGTTCGGAGCAGCGTCAGTAGGGCTTATAAGATGAATATTCATAATTTGATTTAAAAATCTTTTAAACCCCTTGACAATATCTGCACAAAGTAGTAAAATATAAGTGTATGGAATTATCTTACGGTATGTATTTAGCCGTAAATGAGAACTTCAGGTTCTAATATATGCCAAAAGCAGAATGGAGAATATGTATGATTAAGAAAATCGGTGTTTTAACAAGCGGAGGCGACGCACCGGGAATGAATGCCGCTGTAAGAGCAGTTGTAAGAACAGCTATCAGCAAGGGCATGGAAGTTTACGGCATTCGCAGAGGCTATGTCGGACTTATTACAGGCGATATCTTCCCGATGGATGAAAGAAGCGTTTCTGATATTATCCATAGAGGCGGAACTGTTCTCTGCACAGCAAGATGTCCTGAATTCAGAACGGAAGAGGGCGTTGAAAAGGCAAGAGCTAAGTGCGAAGAGCTTGGCATCGAAGGTCTTGTTGTAATCGGAGGAGACGGTTCTTTCAGAGGAGCTGCCGATCTCTCCGCAAAGGGCGTTCTTTGTATCGGTCTTCCCGGAACTATTGATAACGATATTGCTTGTACTGATTATACGATCGGTTTTGATACAGCAATGAATACAGCTATGGAGCTTGTTGATAAGCTTCGTGATACTTCTCAGTCACACGACAGATGTTCTGTTGTTGAAGTTATGGGAAGAAATGCAGGTCACATCGCCGTTAATACAGGTATTGCCTGCGGTGCAACAGATATTATCACAAAAGAAATTCCTTATGATCTTGATGCTATTGCAAAAACAATGCTCGAAAAGAAAGCTAAGGGCAAGCAGAACTTTGTTGTTGTCGTTGCCGAGGGTATTGGTCATGCTGACGAGATCGCTAAGGTTCTTCAGGAAAAAACTCATGTTGAAACAAGAGCAACTATTCTCGGACACGTTCAGAGAGGCGGCTCTCCTACATTAAGAGACAGAGTTGAGGCTACAAGAATGGGTTATTACGCTGTTGAGCTTCTCGAACAGGGTATCGGTAACCGTGTTGTTGGTATCAAAAACAGCGAGATCGTTGATTATGATATTCAGGAAGCTCTTTCTATGCAGAAGAGCTATGATGAAAAGCTTCATCATATGGCAGAGCAGATCGCATTCTAATAAAAAAGTGAGCTGTTGTACGTTATACTGTACAACAGCTCTTGTTTTTAGAAAACAGACGTTATTGTTTTCCCCGACGCTTCGGAAGCGTAATTCCAAGTTTCGATATGACTTTCGCTCAAAAAATATTTCATATCTTTAATGGGAGAAATATCCTCGCATGTATCTACGATGATGAGTTTGATTTTCATTTTTTCCGGAATAAGAGCTTTGATGTAAACGCTGACGCTCTGTCCGGCATGAATATTTTCTTTCGGCTCGGCAAGACCTGCAAGATTAGGCGCAAGTTCCACAAATATGCCGTAATCTTCGATGGAACGGACTATTCCGGATACCGTTTCTCCCGATGAGAAAAGTGAAGCGTTCTCTTCCCAAGTTCCGAGGAGTTCTTTGTGAGTAAGGCAGATACGAGAACCGTCGTTTGATTTTACAACGGCTTTTATGTACTGACCTGTAGAGAAACGGTCTGAGGGATGAGAAATTCTCGAAACTGAAATAGCGTCGATAGGGATAAGAGATGGAATTCCGCAGCCTATATCTACAAAACATCCGAATTGTTCAAGATGAGTAACTCTTGCTTCAATAATGTCTCCGGATGCAAGCTTGCTGATGTATTCGTCCATACATTTTTTCTGAACCTCTTTTCTCGAAAGAACAGCAGTTATGTCTCCGGAATTTTCTTGTATCTCTTTGACTATAAAGCAGACCGGTTTGTTTACCCGTGATATAAGAGCTATATCACGGGTTTTTCCCTCAGCGATACCTATTGCGCCCTCTTCCCGTGGAATTATACCCTTTCCACAGGGAAGATCTACTATAAGATTATGAGAATTATCACATACGGACACTCTTGCTTCGAGAATAATTTCTTTGTTCATTGCTTCTGTAAGTCCTTCAATAGATGAGATCAATTTCAAATTCAAATCTGTTTTGAATAATGAGCCTTCGGGTTTATAGTTCATATTTTTACCTCCGTCATTCTGTTCATGGATAGTTAATTCTATGCGTAAAGAAACGGAAGTAGAACGTTGTATCAAAATTAACGTTTATGAATCCGAACGAACATTAAGACCTCCGAGAGCGTTAAGAATTGCGCTTACATTATTATTGCTTGTATGCTCGCAAATAACGTAAGCCATAGTTGTTCTGCGGCGCTGCGGTTCTGGTATAACGTCTTCCGAAGCCGGAGATTCCATTACTGCCGTGATATAATTATAAGTTGTAACAGCAGTAGGAAGAACTGTGTAAGTTATTCCATGCCGAAGTCTTGATGCCTCGTTTGACTTTTTATTGTAGACTATTCCCGTTTTATAAATATTTCCGACGCTTTCTTTTATTCGTCCAAGCGCTGCCTCAGCAAGCTCCGGAGCTTCAAACTCGGCTGAAACTCTTGATATCATTTTATCATCCTTTCATTTTTTTAGTATAGTTCAATATGTTTAAGTGGCGGTTTTTATTATTTTTACACAAAATCAAAAAAATATACTCTCTAAATATTGATTTAAAATACGTTTTAGGGTATAATTAAAGGTGTACGATTTTTTGAGTTTTTGCAAAGGAGGAAACAACTTTGGATGTTAGACCGGATGATATTCTTGTTATGAAAAAAAATCACCCGTGCGGTTCAAACGAGATGTATGTGATACGTTCAGGAATGGATTTTAAATTAAGATGTATGAAATGTTCCAGAGAGTTTATGGTTCCAAGAAGCAAAATTGAAAAAAGTATCCGTAAAATAAAACGGGTTGAAGAAGGTTAGCTTACTGTGGAGTTTTTGGCTGATACTTACTTTTAAAGGAGAATTAAAATGTTTGAAAAACTTGCAGTAATGGAAGAAAAATATGAAGAAATAAGCCGTAAGCTTATGAATCCGGATGTTATAAGCGACAATAATCTATATTCGCAGCTTATGAAGGAATATAAAAATATGACTCCGGTCATTGAAAAATACCGTGAATATATTAAGGCTCGTAAAGCTTTTGAAGAAGCTAAAGAACTTCTTGACGGCGGAGGTCTTGAAAAGGATTTTCGTGAGATGGTTCAATCGGAATTTGAAGAAGCAAAAGAAGATATGGAACATACCACTCAAGAATTAAAGGTTCTTCTTCTGCCGAAAGATCCGAATGATGAAAAAAATGTTATTATTGAGATAAGAGGCGGCGCAGGCGGAGAAGAAGCCTCTTTGTTCGCAAATTCACTTTACAGAATGTATTCAATGTATGCCGAAGCCAGAGGCTGGAAGCAGGAGATCCTTAATGCAAACCCAACTGAACTTGGCGGATTTAAGGAAATAAGCTTTTCTATCGAAGGCAGCGGAGCGTATTCACGTCTTAAATATGAAAGCGGAGTTCATCGTGTTCAGCGTGTTCCGGAAACTGAGTCACAGGGACGTATCCATACTTCGACTGTAACAGTTGCGGTTCTTGTCGAAGCGGATGAGGTTGAACTTGAAATAAATCCGACTGAGCTTAAAATAGACTATTTTCGTGCAAGCGGAGCTGGCGGTCAGCATATAAATAAAACAGAGTCCGCTGTAAGAATCACATATCTTCCGACTAATGTTGTTGTTGAATGTCAGGATGAAAGAAGCCAGCACAAAAATAAAGACAAGGCAATGAAGATCCTGCGCTCAAGAATTTATGAGGCTATGCAGGAAGAGCATGACGCCAAAATTGCATCGGAAAGAAAAATGCAGGTAGGAACAGGCGATCGTTCGGAAAGAATAAGAACGTACAATTATCCACAGGGACGTATTACTGATCATAGAATCGGGCTTACCCTTTATCGTCTTGAGGACGCTCTTAACGGAAATCTTGATGAAGTATTCGATGCGCTCGCAACTGCCGATCAGGCAGCAAAGCTTGCAAATCAGGAAGCGTAAAAATTATGGAAACGATTTTGTTAAACGATAGTCAGTTTCAGCTGGAAAAGGCGGCGGATTTTATTAAAAAAGGAGAGATCGTCGGGATTCCTACTGAAACCGTATACGGTCTCGGAGCGGATGCATCAAATGAAGAAGCCGTAAAACGTATATTTAAAGCCAAGGGCAGACCGGCAGACAATCCGCTTATAGTTCATCTTGCTGATTTTTCTTCCGCAAGAGAGTATACAAAAAATATACCGGAGCTTGCATATCGTCTTGCAGATAGATTTTGTCCGGGACCGCTTACAATAGTTCTTCCGAAAAACGAAAAAATTCCTATGGTAACGTCCGGCGGACTTGATACTGTTGGAATAAGAGTGCCTTCGCATCCTGTAATGAAGCGTATAATTGAGCTTTCCGGATGTCCGATAGCAGCTCCGTCGGCAAATACGTCCGGCTATCCGAGTCCGACTTCCGCTGAACACGTTATGCGTGATATGAGCGGAAAAATCGCTGCTGTCGTAGACGGAGGACAGTCTGAATTCGGAGTTGAGTCAACGGTTATCGCTATAGAAAATGAAAAGGCAGTAAGAATTCTGCGTCCGGGATATATAACAAGAGAGATGCTGCTTGAAGTCTGCAATGACGTTATAATTGACCATGCGATACTTCATGAGTTGGAAGCCGGACAGAAAGCAGCTTCTCCGGGAATGAAATATAAGCATTATTCGCCGAAAGCGGATATAATAATGGTAGAGAGTTCTATTGATGATTTTATACGTTATGTCGGCGGAAATATTTCCGAAGATACTTATTGTCTTATTTTTGACGGTGATGAAAAAAATTTCCCGTATAAATTTCTTACATACGGTAAGAACAGCGTTCAGCAGGCTCATTGGATATTTCAGAGGCTGCGTGAACTTGATGATATAGGAGCAAAAAAAGTTTATGTGCGGGCGCCTTCGCTTGAAGGCGTAGGCCTTGCAGTATATAACCGTCTTATAAGGGCGGCGGGATTTGAGGTGATAAGGATATGAACAATTTAAGCGGAGTTATGGTTGTGGGACTAACAGGACAGACCGGCGCCGGAAAGAGTACGGTTTCAAAGGTTTTTGCTGCCAACGGATATTCGGTTATCAATGCTGATATGGTTGCCAGAGAAGTTGTTGAAAAGGGGAGCAGATGTCTTGAGGAAATAGAAGATTTTTTTGGAAACGAGATAATCAATCCCGATAAAACGCTTAACAGAAAGGCTCTTGCAGCAATCGTTTTTTCAGATAAAGCAAAGCTTGAAACTCTTAATTCTATCATATATCCATATATCACCGGAGCTATTCTGAAAAGAATAAGGGAATATGAAAAATGCGGCGAAAAATTTATTCTTCTTGATGCGCCGACGCTTTTTGAAAGCCGTGCTGATGATTTTTGCGAGATAATTATTTCCGTTCTTGCAGATGCAGACATTCGTGAAAAGCGTATTATTTCCCGTGATGACTTAACTCGGGAACAGGCAAGAAAGCGTATGAATTCTCAGCTGGAGGAGGAGTTTTTTACATCGCATTCAGATTACATAATCCATAATAACGGTCATATAGATACCGTTAATGAGATTTCTAAAGAGGTTTCCGATAAGATAAAAGATTTTTATTTAAATCGTGAAAATTCTGACAGCACAGGTGTTAATAACACTATTTTAAGAAGGGAGTATATTTAAATGGAGAGAAATAACGAGTTGGTGAAAGAATTAAAGGATAAGCTTCTTTTTAACCGTAAAAATGCAGTGTACAATATGTCTGAGGAGGAACTTACTGAGTGCGACAACTTCTGCGAGGATTATAAAGATTTTATGGATAAGGCAAAAATTGAACGTGAAGCTGTTGTTTATTCGATAGAGCTTTTAAAACAGAATGGCTATGTTGAATACAAAAAGGGAATGAAGCTTAATGCAGGTGATAAAATTTACCGCAATAACCGTGGAAAAGCTGTTCTTATGGCAGTTATCGGTACAGTGCCTATCGACGAGGGAGTAAGACTTTGTGCGGCCCACATCGATTCGCCAAGACTTGATTTAAAGCAGAATCCGCTTTATGAGGATACCGAGCTTGCGCTTTTTAAAACTCATTACTACGGCGGAATCAAGAAGTATCAGTGGACTACGATCCCTCTTGCACTTCATGGCGTTGTATGCAAGGCGGACGGAACATCAGTCAACGTATCTATCGGCGAGGATGAAAGCGATCCGGTTTTCTGTGTAACGGATCTTCTTCCCCACCTTGCTAACACACAGATGTCGAAAACTCTTGCTAAGGGTATTACCGGTGAACAGCTTAATATTCTTATCGGGTCACGACCTTTCAAGGATGACGAGGAAAGCGGCGCAGTTAAGCTTAATATCATGAACATTCTTTTTGAAAAATACGGAATCACAGAGGCTGATTTCATTTCGTCAGAGCTTGAAGCAGTTCCAGCGCTCAAGGCGAGAGATATCGGCTTTGACAGAAGCATGATCGGAGCTTACGGTCACGATGATAAGGTTTGCGCATATACGGCTCTCAGGGCAACTGTTGACTGCAAAAATCCGGTTCATACGGTCGTAACAGTCCTTACAGATAAGGAAGAAACAGGAAGCGACGGAAATACAGGTCTTTGCTCAGCTTATCTGGAATATTTTATCGCTGATATTGCAGAAGCTCTCGGTTCTGACGGAAGAACAGTTCTCTCTGCTTCGGAATGCCTTTCTGCCGACGTAAATGCAGCGTTTGATCCGACTTTCCCGGAAGTAAACGAACGAAATAACTGCGCATATATCAACAGGGGAGTTGTTGTGACAAAATATACCGGAGCAAGAGGAAAGTCTGGAACTTCAGATGCCTCCGCAGAATTTACAGGAAGAATCAGACGCCTTATGGACGAAAAGAATGTTATCTGGCAGACCGGAGAGCTTGGAAAAGTTGACGAGGGCGGCGGCGGAACAGTTGCTGCATATATAGCTAATCTCAATGTTGACACAATCGATCTTGGAGTTCCTGTACTTTCGATGCACGCTCCTTACGAAATTGTTTCAAAGATAGACACATATATGGCATATAAGGCTTTTATGGCGTTTGTTGAGGATTGAGAGGAAGTTCTGAAATAAACCATAAAAAGAGCTGCTGTACTAAAAGTACAGCAGCTTGATTTTTTTATTTGTCGTCAATTGTAAAATTTGTAACGTCGATAATATCCGGAGATACGTTTTTATCTCTTTCAGAGGCAACATATGCGGCATAGAAATAAAATAAACTATACAGAATTATAACGATTCCGATAATAAAACGTGCTGCGCTTGCTGCTCCGAATGGATTAACAAACAGTATTATCGCAGTTATCATAAGAAGAACACCGCATATTCCATTAAATATTCTTGTGTTTTTGGGCTTATTGTAATTAAAGGCTGTGATAAGCTTTGTTATTCCCATGATAGAAAAAATGATTCCGCCGATTATTGCTATGCCAAAAGAAATAATTTTCGGAAGAAAAATTATAACGATTCCCAAGAGAATACCTCCGATGCTGCTTGGAAGCATTACTCCCGGTTCTCCGGAAAACAGCGAGGATATAAACGTAATTATACAGGCGGCGATAACTATTCCGCCTATAATGTAGAATGCCATATTGATTATCTGCGGAATAAACGCAATGATTATACCGGCGGCAGCCAACAATATTCCTTTTGAAATAAATCCGGATTTACTAACTTTCATTTTTTACCTCCTATATAAGAACATTTCCGATTTTAAGCCATATCTTACGGATAAGACTCGACTTTGCATATATGCCCTCAGAAATTTGATTAACAAGGTCTTCGCAGAATTTCAGTTCGTCTTTATTCGGAGCATTTCCGCTGAAGTTTGTTCTGAGAGCGATATTCATAAAGTTTTTGAAACTGTTTTCCTCGAACAATTCTCCGCCGAGCGCATCCTCTACAGTTTCAGCGAATGCTGTATAATTATTATCATCATTATTCAGTCTGAACGTTAATAGAAGTTTTTCCGCATAGGCATACATATAACCGACTCTTTCAGAAGCTTTTCCTTTTGTAAATCTATTCATTCTTATACGAAGGATAATCATACGTCGCAGGAGTATGATTCCTGCTATAAGAATGATCGATAATATTGATATAAGAATTATCTTAACAGCTAAAGGAATATGAAATCCCGAATCCGATGATTCATGAGGGGAAACAATTTCTTTGCTTTCTGAAACAATAATGGAAGAAGTAGAAGAAGTTGATGTTATTATATTTGTAGTAGTGAGCTGTGAAGCCGGAGCTGTTGAAGTGGTTACTGCTGAAGTTGTTGCATTCGTATTTGGAGTTGATGTTGTATCAGCAGTGGTTTCTTCAGGTGTATCATGGTTGATCGAACTGCTTGAATATCCGGCGGTAAATTCAAACGGAACCCAGCCGAAGCCGTCAAGATAAACTTCTGTCCATGCATGGCTTCTGTTGTCTGTAACATTAATGGTGTAAGAACCGTTGCTGTTAAGGGAAGAATCATTGAAATCATCAGCAACTATCACATATCCGGTCGCATATCTTGCCGGGATACCTGCCATTCGGGCAAGAATAACTCCTGATGTTGCATAGTGAATACAATATCCTTTTTTATTCTCAATAAGGAAGTAATTTACAAAGTCACGATTTGAAGGAGTTTTTCCGGGGGAGAGCGTGTAGCTGGTATCCGCCCCCATTTTTTCTCTTATTTCATTAAGAATTGCCAATTTATCCGATGCAGTTTCGGCGAATTCCGCTTTATTGAGTATATCTGAATATTCGGCATATACCTCTTCCATATCCTTGTTATGATTATCGGGAAATTGAAGATAATTTTCATAGACGAAATCTCTGTAAGTATTTTCCAGAAGCGCCGACATTATAAACTGTCCATGACCGTATTCCAAAGAATCAGACGGTTGTATATATGTGTATATCTTAAATAGATCTCCATCATCCATAAGGTCGTTTTCATTGCAGTAAGAGATAATTTTTTCACGCCATTCATCGTCAAAAAGATCGGATGTTGAATGAAGAGTTGTCATGCTTCGATTCATATTTGAAGCGATATAATTCGGTTCGATAGGAACAAATTGATATGAAAAATTTCTTGCCGAGTTATTGATAGAAGAAACTATCATATCACGGTTGTATGAAAGTCCGCCGTAGTTGTCTATTCCGTAAGGAGAGAAAATGCGGTCTTTATTAACTTTTGAAGTTATATCGATAGAAAGTTCAGCTGTACCGGGATTTATTAATTTTGTAAACAGGCATGGAAAATCCTGTGGAAAAATTCCATATTCCTTAAAATCACTGAACAGACTTCCTGAATAAGCCTTATCGTCTAATTCAAGCCATTCGTTGTCATCATAAATACTCTTAACGGCATCTTTAAGATAAACTGCGCCATCATATTTTTTGTCGATCGTAACGATAAGATCGGTAGAATTTTTATATGAAACATGATCATGTGAGCCGAGCTTATTTTTATTGCTTTTATAAGAGAGACCGAATGCGTTTGCAAGCTTTTCAAGGCTATCTTCAATATTGTTTACAGAAAAATCTTCAAAAGCGTTGCTTATTTCAATTCTTTTTTTATTGATAGCGTCACTTCTTTCATATCCCGTAAGCTTCATAATGATAAGAGTAACGACAGATATTATAAGAATTACTGATATAATGAAGAATCCGCACTTTTCGGTTACTTTAAACTTCATTTGACGTTTAGGGAAGAAAGTGTTATCTCTTCTTACAAAACCGCCTGAACCACCGGTATATTCTCCTACATCTATTGAAGTTATGGCGAACATGGCAAGCCAGTATGAAACAGTCAGCATTCCCCAGAAAACCGGGATTTTGATTCCGTTATAGAGTCCTATTTCGATAACCGGAAAGGTAACTAACAACGGTAGAATTAGATTTGGGTGATAAACAGTGAAAAAATAAATAATAAAGGCGATAAGCCATATTCCGAAAATAAATAGAGTTGTTGTTGCGTCTTCTTCAACAGACGGCTTGATATATTTGTAAAAATTTATATCGCTGTGGAATGATTCTTTGTAGATAACGTTATAAACAAATTTAAAGCCGTCAGTTATTCTGTCAATCATTTTGAATGCAAGAGCTGCGAATGCTACAAGTGAAGCTGCGATAGCCCACAAAAGTTTTCGGTTAAAAAGTGTAAGAACAATGTAAATAACTGAAAAAAATACAGCTGATCCAATAACTTTCGGAACGTTGTAATTGAAGCTGAACATTCCGAGAAACGACATTATAACAGATACAAAGCCGATCACTGCGATTACAACAGCTTCAAATTTTCGTAAATCAGGACGTTTTTTCTTAACATACATCACAATACTGTCATGTATTATGATGCCGTTGCTATTTTGAATAGTATGTTTTTTCATTACAATTCAATATCCTTTATTGATGAAGATATTCTTCCTATTATAACAGGAACGATGTTTATTCCAAGACCTCCGTCAGAAATTTTTGAAGCATCGGCGGAAGATTTCACGATAACAGCAGCATTTTTTATATCGGCATCAATTTTCTCATCAATATAAGAAAATGCAGGATCGTTTTCGGAAGAAGTAATGTACGTAAATGATGAAAGGGAAAAACCGCTGTTATCGGCAAAATAAACATCAGTCTCAGGACAGACGAGATCATCGTTAAAAGAACAGACAAGTTCTTTTGCGGTTTCAGCGATATCTTCCGGAGAAGCTATGATCCTTTCGGTAAATTCCTTAGATTTTTCGCTGTAGAAAACAATTTTGTGTATTCTTTCATTTTCTATGAAAAATTGAGAAACGGAAAAAAGAGTTTCAACAAGTGTATCAAATACCGGAAGAGTGTAATCCGAGTCATCATAGCATTTGAGATTAATGAAGATCATAGATGGAACGTCTACGGGAAGGCTGTATTCTTTAACAATAAGATCGTCCCGTTTCGAACTGAGCTTCCAATGAATACGGTTAAGTTTATCTCCCGCATTGTATTCACGAAGGTCAAAAATTTCGGATGGGTCGTCGCCGGATTGGAATTCGGAAAAGGCATTGCTTTCCTCATTTATTTTGTCGGAAAGATTCACGGTTCCGCAGATTTCATGCATTTCCGGCATGACCGAAACGTTAGCGCTGATTTTTTTAGCTGTTTTGAAGCGGAACAATCTCATTGGGTCATAAATATTTATGTATTCCGTTCTGATATTTACTATTCCGCAGAATTTTGAACTTAGCTGAAACGTTATTTTCTGAGTGTTTCTTGCCTGAATCGGCATATCAAGATAAAATGTAGTTATCTGATTGCTGAAAATATTGTAGTAATCAATGCGTGCCTCCGCTTTTCCGATCGGGATAAAGCTTTTGTTTGTCACGCAAAGCTGAACCGGAAAGGGATGCTTTTTGGGAACAGTCTGATCCTTAATGACGATATCCGCTTTGACATTATGTTTAAGTATCAATGCCGCAATAAACATTACGATAGGAAGAGCGGTTATAACAACAAGAAGAACAAGTGCAAAATCCCACAAATATAGGATATAAAACATTATACATATTATTATCATCAAAAGGAATACTATTTTAGTTATAATCATAGCTTTACCTTCCGGATGATGCAATTCCCGGAACAGGAACTGATTTGATTATGTCGGAAATGACGTTGGATGCAGTTACATCTGAAAGTTTGGCTTTGGAATTAAGCATTATACGGTGTTCAAAAACATCGCCGCAGATAAAAGCGATATCATCGGGGATGACGTAATCACGCCCCATAGCTACAGCAATGCCCTTTGATATCTGCATAAGAGCGAGAGTTCCTCTTGGACTTACCCCAAGTTTGATCATAGGATGATTTCGTGTTGCAGATGAAAGTGCAACGATATATTCGTAAATCCTGTCGTCAACATAAATATTCGAGATATATTCCTGAAGCTGAATAATCATTGAAGCGTCTGCAACGGTATTTACCAGACCAAGAGGATTTGAATTGTATTTTGATTTAAGGATATTTACTTCGCTTCCAAAATCAGGATATCCCATACTCAGTTTTATCATAAAACGGTCGAGCTGAGAATCGGGCAGACTGTGCGTTCCGGCAGAACCGATAGGATTCTGAGTTGCAATAACCGTATACGGCGCTGGGAGTTTATATGTTTTACCGTCAACAGTAATTCTTTTTTCTTCCATAAGTTCAAGCAGCGCCGACTGGGTTTTGCTTGATGTACGGTTTATTTCGTCCGCAAGAAAAAGATTGCAGAAAGCAGCTCCTTTGCGGAATTCAAAGCAGCCTGTTGATTTATTGTATATGTTAAAGCCGGTAACGTCTGATGGAAGAACGTCCGGAGTAAATTGCATTCGGTTATGTTCAAGAGACAAAGCCTTTGAAAAAGCGAGCGCAAGAGTAGTTTTTCCTACTCCCGGAATATCTTCTATAAGAATATGCCCCTTGCAGAGAATAGCAAGAAGGACTTTAATAATGATAGAATCTTTTCCGACTACCGCTTTTTTGACCTCGTTTACGATCGAATTTATCTGATTTGTATAGTTATTCATTTATTATCTCCCATTAGTGAATTTGAATATAATTATTATATCATTTTTGTGAAACTTTTGCAAGCAAAAAAATGAAAAAGTTTTCATGAAAATATAGCATTATGCATACAAAATGTGGTATAATATTACTTATAGACAGATCATTTTAAATATTGGAGGAATAAAATGAATATATCTGACGCAGAAAAAAGAGCAAAAGAACTTTCAGTTCTTCTTGAAAAATACAGCTATCAGTATTATGTTCTTGATGATCCGGAAATTTCCGATTACGAATTTGATATGCTCATGCAGGAGCTTAAAGCGATAGAGGAAGAATTCCCTGAGCTTATACGTCCGGATTCCCCGACTCAGCGTGTAGGAGGAACAGCTCTTAATACGTTTGAAAAGGTTCAGCATTTGGTTCAGATGGCGAGCTTGCAGGATGTTTTTTCCTTTGAACAGACCGAGGCATTCGTTAAGCGATGCCATAGTGAATTGGATGGAGCAGAATTTTCCGTTGAACCTAAAATAGACGGTCTTTCCGTATCGCTTGAATACGAAAACGGAGTACTTATGCGTGGCTCGACTCGTGGAGACGGTTTTACAGGCGAGGATGTTACCGCCAATCTGAAAACGATAAGAAGTATTCCGCTTAGAATTGAAGATGCTCCTGAATTCCTTGAAGTCAGGGGAGAGGTTTATATGCCGAAAAGCAGTTTTTTCGAACTTATTGAGCAGCAGGAACTAAACGGTGAAAATCCGTTTAAGAATCCGAGAAATGCGGCGGCAGGTTCTCTTCGTCAAAAGGATTCCAAAATAACGGCAAAAAGAAAACTGGATATGTTTATTTTCAATATACAGCAGGTTCGTGGAGTGGAATTTGAATCGCACAGCCAATCTCTTGATTATCTTAAAGAAAAAGGCTTTAAGACGATCCCTTCATATAAAATATGCCGTGAATTTGATGAAATAAAGGCTGAGATAGATCGTATCGGAACGGAGCGGGCTGAATTTGACTTTGATATAGACGGTGTTGTTATAAAAGTTGACGATCTTGCTCAGCGTGAAATTATGGGAGCAACGGCGAAAACTCCAAAATGGGCTGTCGCATATAAATATCCTCCGGAAGAAAAGGAAACTAAGCTTCTTGACATTGAAGTCAACGTCGGAAGAACGGGAGCGATCACGCCTGTTGCTGTTTTCGAGCCGATTCTTCTTGCCGGAACAAGCGTATCGAGAGCTGTTCTTCATAATCAGGATTTTATTGATGAAAAGGATATCCGTGTGGGCGACATTATCGTTGTACGAAAAGCAGGGGAGATAATTCCCGAAGTTTTGAGGAGCGTTTCTCATGAGGAAAACAGCGTGACATTCAAATTGCCGGAGGTTTGTCCTGTATGTGGAACGACGTCTGTAAGGGATGATGGCGAAAGCGCATTGAGATGTCCGAACGTTCAGTGTCCGGCGCAGCTTTTGAAGAATATGATTCATTTTGCGTCCAAAAATGCAATGAATATAGACGGTCTCGGTGAAGCAAATATGAAGCTTTTTGTCGAGAGCGGACTTGTAAAGTCTCCGGCAGATTTGTATATCCTCAAAAAGGAACAGCTCACATCTTTGGAACGTTTCGGAGAAAAATCTGCTGAAAATCTGCTCAAAGCTATTGAAGCCTCTAAAAATTCAGAAGCGGACAGGCTGATACACGCTCTTGGAATACGAAATATCGGACAAAGAGCTGCAACTCTTCTATGTGAAAAATTCGGTGATGTAAACTCGGTTCTTGCTGCTGAAAAGGACGAAATATCCTCGATTGACGGTTTTGGCGACATCATGGCTGAAAACGTTTACAACGCTCTGCGTGAGCCGCATACAATAGAGCTGATAAAACGTCTTGAGGCATACGGCGTGAATATGACCTACAGCAAAAAGACTTCGATAGACGAACGTTTCAGCGGTATGACATTCGTACTTACCGGAACTCTCCCTACTATGAAACGGAACGACGCTAAAAAACTTATTGAAAGCTTTGGCGGAAAGGTAAGCGGTTCTGTTTCAAAAAAGACCGATTTTGTCGTTGCCGGAGAGGATGCCGGAAGCAAACTTACGAAGGCTCAGGAGCTTGGAATAGAGATTTTGAGTGAATCTGATCTGATTGAAAAAACTAAGAATTTGTTCTCATAGGTTTATGCACATGTCTTTTCGGCAAATTTTGCTGATAAGCTGCGTCACAAATCTTTGTAATACGTCAGTATGCCTGCGGATTTTTCCTTGTCAACAACAAAATTATGCTCGAAAAATCCGTATGCAAATCCTATGAAAACAAATTCTAAATAAAAGGAGATTATTATTATGGAATTTATTTGTTATCCAAAATGTACAACCTGTAAAAAGGCGCAGGCTTGGCTTGATAAAAACGAGATAGAGTACACCTTGCGTGATATTAAAGAGAACAATCCGTCTTATGAAGAGCTTAAAGGCTGGTACGAAAAGAGCGGTATTCCGCTGAAGAAATTTTTCAATACAAGCGGACTTATCTACCGTTCGATGAATCTTAAAGACAAGCTTTCAGAAATGGGCGAAGAGGAGCAGCTCAAGCTTCTTTCGACGGACGGAATGCTGGTTAAAAGACCTATTCTGCTGAAAGACGGTAAGGTTATAACCGGATTTAAAGAATCCGATTGGGAGCAGTTTGTTAACCGTGATTAACAAAAAATTGACAGAAAAATATCAATGTGTTATAATTATATTGTTTTATAAAACTTTACATAAAATTAGGAGTGATGTTTATGAAGCAATATGACATAACAGGAATGAGCTGTGCAGCTTGCAGTTCCCGTGTAGAAAAAGCAGTTTCCGCTGTGGACGGAGTTAAATCATGTTCTGTAAATCTTCTTACCAATTCTATGGGTGTTGAGGGAAATGTATCTGATTCTGTAATAATCAATGCCGTAAAAAATGCGGGTTACGGAGCTTCTGTCAAGGGAGGCACGGCTTCTTCTGATTTTATTGAAGATACAGAGGATTCTGTAACAGATCCCGAAATATCATCAATGAAAAAAAGACTGGTATCTTCGGTTGTTTTCCTTATTCTGCTGATGTATATTTCAATGGGACATACCATGTGGGATTTCCCTCTGCCTGGTTTTATGGCAGGAAATCATGTGATGATAGGTCTCACTCAGCTTATTCTTTCAGCAATAATCATGATAATAAATCAGAAATTCTTCATTAACGGTTTCAAGGGACTTATAAGACGCTCGCCGAATATGGATACTCTTGTTGCGCTCGGTTCTATGGCTTCGTTCGTTTACAGCGTGTGGTCGCTTTTTGCAATGACCGATGCTCAGATGAAAGGCGATTCCGGAGCTGTTATGAATTATATGCATGAGTTTTACTTTGAATCGGCGGCAATGATACTGACTTTGATAACTGTCGGAAAAATGCTTGAAGCCTATTCAAAAGGCAAAACGACAAATGCCCTTAAAGGATTGATGAAGCTTGCTCCGAAAACTGCCGTTCTGTTGAAAGATGGGGCAGAGATCACCGTTCCGATAGAACAGGTGAAAAAGGGAGATATCTTTGTGGTTCGTTCAGGCGGAAGCATTCCTGTTGACGGCGTTGTTATCGAGGGAGAATGCGCTGTAGACGAGTCTGCTCTCACGGGAGAAAGTATTCCTGTTGACAAAACTGCCGGAGATACGGTAGCTTCGGCAACCATAAATATGTCGGGATATATCCGCTGTGAGGCGTCAAGAGTCGGAGAAGATACAACTCTTTCGCAGATAATAAAAATGGTTAGTGACGCTTCGGCTACAAAAGCTCCGATCGCTAAGCTTGCAGATAAGGTTTCGGGTATATTTGTACCGGTAGTCATAGCCGTTGCGCTTGTTACTCTCGGAGTATGGCTGATAGTCGGACAAAGTATCGGTTTTTCACTTGCAAGAGCAGTTTCAGTTCTTGTAATAAGCTGTCCGTGCGCTCTTGGACTTGCAACACCTGTCGCAATAATGGTTGGAAGCGGAATGGGTGCGAAAAACGGTATTCTTTTTAAAACCGCAGTTTCTCTTGAGGAAACAGGAAAGGTTCAGATAGTGGCTCTTGACAAAACAGGAACTATAACATCAGGCGAACCGAGAGTTACCGATATCATTCCGGCGGACGGATACGATGAACGTTCACTTTTAAAGCTTGCCAACGCTCTTGAAAGAAAGAGTGAGCATCCTCTTGCCAAAGCGATTCTCATACGAAGTGATGAGGAACAAATCGAGCCGGAGGAAGTTTCTGATTTCAGAACTGTTGCGGGAAACGGTCTTACCGGAAAAATGGGCGATTCAAAACTTGCCGGAGGAAATTACAGCTTCATCAGCTCGCAGGCAGAAGTAAGCGACAGTCTTAAATTTAAATCGGAAGAGCTTTCGGAAGAGGGGAAAACGCCGCTGTTTTTTGCGGAAAACGGTAAAGCAGCAGGAATTATAGCTGTTGCGGATGTTATAAGAAGCGACAGTCCTGAAGCGATTCGTGAGCTTCAGAATATGGGAATCCGTGTTGTAATGCTCACAGGTGACAATGAACGAACTGCAAAAGCTATCGGCAGACAAGCGGGAGTGGATGAGGTTATTGCAGGAGTTTTGCCTGACGGCAAGGAAAGCGTAATCCGTAAATTGAAGAAAAAGGGAAGAACAGCAATGGTTGGAGACGGAATAAACGATGCTCCGGCTCTTACCGGCGCAGATACCGGAATTGCCATTGGTGCAGGAGCAGATATCGCTGTCGATGCTGCCGATGTTGTTCTTATGAAAAGTACGCTCAGCGATGTTCCGGCGGCTATAAGACTCAGCCGAAAAACGTTGAAAAATATCCGTGAAAATCTTTTCTGGGCATTTATTTATAATGTTATCGGAATTCCGCTTGCGGCTGGAGTATACATTCATTTATTCGGCTGGCAGCTTAATCCGATGTTTGGAGCGGCTGCAATGAGTCTTTCGAGTTTCTGCGTTGTGACGAATGCTCTTCGTCTTAATTTCTTTAAGATTCATGATTCAGGCAGAGACAAGAAAATTAAGCCTGTTATTTCGGAAAGTGCCGAAGAGGAATCTGAATGTTCGGTTCAGACTGTTAAGATCAAGGGAATGATGTGCGCTCACTGCGAGGGAAGGATCAAGAATGCGCTTGAAGAACTTGAAGGAGTGGAAGAGGTGATAGCTTCACACGAAAAGGGAACAGCTGAATTAAAGCTTTCTTCACAGATTGACAGCAAAAAAATCAAAAAAGCTGTTGAAAGTGCAGGATACAAATTTCATGGAATAAAATAATGCGAAAAAATCCACAGCAGAATAATTTTTAAATTCTGCTGCGGATTTTTTAAAATGAGTTACTGTATTTTCTTAACGCTGTCACGGATAATAATATCGCCGTTGACCATGCGGACATCATGCGGCATATTGGGATTTTTTATTTTATTGCGTATCTGCTTGGCGCTTTCACGAGCCATTCTGTCTTGATTAACTTCATAGGTCGTAATTTTTATCGGTGAAATCCATGAAAGAATATAATTATCAAAGCCGACAACTGAAATATCGTCCGGAACTTTGATGTTACGCTCAGAAAGCATATTTATTGCTTCATAAGCAGTATTGTCGCAGTTGCAGACAAGAGCCGTTGCACGTTTGGTTATATCGTCCGGAAGAGCAAATTCAATTTTACCAACTTCGTTTCTGTCAGGAATTATCATATCGTCTCTGATTGGAATACCTGCGTCGATAAGTGCACGGCAATAGCCGAAAAATCTGTCGGTGATGCTGCTTGTCTCGCCGATAGTTCCGACAAACATGATATCACGATGTCCCTGCTGAATAAGATAATCGGTCATAATATACATACCATAGTAACCGTCAGAAATAACTGAATCGAATCCGAGTCTTGATTTATAAGAATCAAGGAGAACGACCGGAACTTCGAGTTCTGAAAGCATTTTAAGGTAATCGTCATTGAAAGGTCCCATAGCGATAATACCGTCCACACGGTTGCTTTTAACAAGATTAGGAACAATAAGATTTTTTTCAGCGTCTTCGGTTATGACCTCAAGAACACCTAAATCTCCTGTAGAAGAAAAGCTCTTAAGAAGCTTTTCGTATAAGCTCCAATAAAAGGAAGAACCTTTTTCGAGATAACGATGAGCATTCAGGATTCCGATAAGGAGAGAATCCGAATTGGATGAATCGATTTTTTTATTAGTTGAATAACCCATTTCATCGGCCGTTTTAATAATTGCTTCACGAAGTTCGTTTCCAACGCCGTCTTTTCCGCTTAAAGCCTTTGAAACTGTAACTACGCTTACATTAAGTTTTTCGGCAATATCCGCCATTCTGACTGCTTTAGCCATATTTAAACTCCTATACGCTTTTTTTCTTCTGCTTTTTCAATGTCAGTTCATAGCTTACATCAAGCAGTGATTTGATTTTTTCATCATCTACGCTGCCGTCGAGCGCAATAGAAATCCAGTTTTCCTTATTCATGTGATATGCAGGAAAGAAGCCGGGGTCACGAATAAAAGAACCTATCATAATCGGACCGCATTTCACATTCAGGACATATATAATTCCGCTTTCAGATAGTCCAAGTTTTGTTTTTTCTACTTCCAGTACAGCGGCAAACCATTTACGGTTGTCACTATGTCTGAAAATCATGCTGTTAGGTGTTTTTGACCAGAGAAATTCTGCCTCGGCATTATATGTATGACTAACGTAAGCCCTGAGTTCATCGCAATTCATATGTATATCCTTTCACGAGTTTTATATATGTTTATATTAATTATAACATATAGTTAGTTTGACGTCAAGTCTATTTTCTGCTTTGTGCATAATGCTGAAAAATGATTTTTTAAGTAAATTTGCTTGACATTTTAAGCTTAATGTGGTATAATTTAATCATCAGGTAAAGCGATATTACTTTCCTGATGATCCTCTCTTTAATATAATACATTATAATCCCACTAAAACCGTCTATGCGCATCCTCCCGGAGCATAGGCGGTTTTAGCTTTAAAAAGCGTTTATCTTTATGATTAGCATAAATATAACATCTCGTTACTTTATGTTCAATTTGTATAAATTTGAAACTGTTTTTTGGAAAAAATGTGGAAAATTTAAAATTAGCTAAATTTTTCTTGACTTTTTAAGTAATCTGTGGTATCATTAAGTAAACCAAACAAGAGAATGCTTAGGAAAACTTCTCTTGTTCAAACGGACTTCATTACCTAATTATAAAAATAATTAACGGAGGTTATATTAATGAAAAAGTTTTTATCAGCGTTCACTTCTGCGATCCTGACGGCAAGTTCAATTGCTGCTGCTTTTCCTGCCGGCGCAGCCGACGCAAAAAAAGTAATCGATGACTTTGAGTCGTATGGAAACGCCTCAGATGTTTCCGGTGCTTATAAGGCCGATAATTCGGGCGGAGAGGTTAAGCTTTCACTGACGAATTCTTCCGATGGCAGCAAGGCGCTTCAGTATGATTACGATCTCGGCGATTCAGGTTATGCCGGAGTTACAAAAAATATTGGCAAAGCTGACTGGAGCGGCTACACCGGAGTAAATTTCCTTATCAATGTAAACGGAAACAAAGAGCTTACTACAATAAGCTTTGTGGACGGCGACGGAGTTAAATGGGAATGCAAACAGAATCTTTCCGGAACAAAGGGTTGGACTGAAATCGATATTCCTTTTACTAAATTCCAGACTGCTTCTTCTGCAAAATCTCCTAACCTTAAAGGTATATCCGAGCTTTCTATTTATGCAAATGAAAACGACGGCTCTGTAGTAACCACAACAACTGCTCCTTCTCCGGTTGTTACAACTACAACAACTGTACCTGTTATTGTTGATCGTGAAGGCTCTATGCACGTTGCAAACGGCAAACTTTATGATGGAGCAAATAACGAATTTATTATGAAGGGCGTAAATCTTCCCCACGATTGGTATACCGAACATACTCAGACTTCTATCAACGCAGTTGCTGATTTGGGAGCCAATACCGTAAGAATCGTACTTGGCGAAGGTTCAACCTACACTAAGACAACTAAGGAAGAGGTAAAAAACATCATTAACTGGAGCAAGGCGAGAGGTCTTGTATGTATTCTTGAGATACATGATTTTACAGGAGACGATGATCCGTCTAATATTACTGTAAAAGCGGTAAACTACTGGAAAGAAATGATCGACGTTGTCAATGCAAATAAAGATTATGTTATTGTAAATATCGCTAACGAGTGGCAGGGTACATGGAATATGGGAAGCCTTTGGGCTGATACATATAAAACAGCGGTAAAATCTCTTCGTGACGCTGGCTTGGAAACTGCAATCATGATTGACGCTTCCGGTTACGGACAGGAAACAGGTCCTATGGAAAGCGCTTGTAAGGAAGTTCTTGAAGCTGATAAGGATAAGAATATTATTTTCTCGTATCATATGTATTCAGTTGTAGGTGAAAACGAGGATACTATAAAAGAAGCTATCGACGGCATTAAAAATCAGGGAGTATGTCTTGCAATCGGCGAATTCGGATACTGGCAGAATTTCAAGGGAGTTGACGAACGTTATCTTGTAGATTATTGTGAGGACAGCCAAATCGGCTGGCTGGCATGGTCTTGGAAGGGCAACGGCGGATATGATATTCCTCTTGATATGTCAAACGACTGGGCTGGCAAGGATTTAACTGACTGGGGAGCTTGGGTATTCTGTGGTACAAATGGTATTCAGGAAACAGCTAAGCTGGCATATACTCTCAAAGGCTATGATAAGGAGAAAACGGTTCAGAATGTTCCGGATTCAGTTCCCGATCCAGATATCTCAATGCCGGGTCCAATAATTTCGGATACGGAAGTTCCGATTTCAGCAGGAGAACTCCTGAATTATGAATGGGTATGGGGTATAAACGGAGATCCCGATGATAAGTGCCTTATCACTACTACTGAAGAACTCAGCAACGGCGGAGTCAGAGCGAACGTAAATCTTGAAGAAGAAAATTATCCGACTATGATCACTATGAACAGTGACGGTTACGATCTCAGTAAGCATAGTACGATGGATTTCGTAATAAGAAATAATAACTCGGTGGCAGTTCAGGCAAATCTCGTGCTCAAGGTTGGCAGCGACTGGACTTGGGTAGAGCCTAATAAGCCGAATCCGTACATTGACGTTCCCGGCGGAATGACATCTCAGATAAGCTTTGATATTTCAAGCGCAGATCTTAAAGATGTAAAGATGATCGCTCTCAGACTTCAGCCTTCGAGCGGTGCAGTTACAAATCCTGTAGATATTGTATCAATGGGATTCGATCTTGCAGACGGGGCTTATGAAGATGAGATCGCTGAAATGAACAGACCTAAATCAGCGGATTATTTCACATGGGCATATCCGGAAACATCTTTCACGAAAACAGTGAATACATCTCTTAAAGATGGCGTTATTACTATTGAATATGACGGAATCACAAGTAATGACGGCGCAGGCGTTCAGACAGAAACAAATCCCGGAAGCGGTAAGGGTGTTGATTTCACAAAATACAACGCTATCAAGGCAACTCTTACAAATAAGGGAGATAAGGATGTTCATGCAACACTTATCATAAAGAACGGTAAAGACTGGACATGGGCAGAAAACGGAGGAACTCTTACAGCCGGAACAGAAGAGGGAGAAATGATTATCCCTGCCGGAAAGAGTGTAGACGTTTATTATTCTCTCAATAAGCCTTACTGGAAATCTCTTGCCTCCAACTGGACATACACAGGCTCACTTTCAAATCTTGACGACGTAAGAGCAATCGCATTCAAGCTTTATACAGACGGCACACCTGCAAGCGGTACATTTGAGATCAGCAATTTTGAGGTTCTTTCATCAGTTTCCGCTATCTCAGCAACTTCAGAAATGCCGGAAGTTAAAATGGCTGCGCAAACAGTTCTTGCTGTGTCAGACAACGTAAAGAGCAGTAAGGCTTCAAGCGGAATGTATGTAGACGGTAAAAAACTTTATACAGCAGACGGTACAGAATTCATTATGAGAGGTATGAATATTGCTCATACATGGTTTAAAAACGACACTGTAGGTGCAATTAAAAAGTCAGCAGAATACGGCTCTAACACAACAAGAATCGTTCTTTCGGACGATACCTATGCAGCAAATGGCTGGCAGGGCTATAAGGACGATATTGCAACAGTTGAATCGCTCATTCAGGAGTGTAAAGCAAACGGACAGGTGGCTATCGTTGAATATCATAACGGAACAGGCGGAGACGATACAAAGTACGTTGATAATGCGCTTGCATACTGGCTGGAAATGGTTGATATGCTCAATAAGTATACAGATTGCTGTATTCTGAATATTCTTAACGAGTGGCAGGGTAACTGGAATCTTCCTACATACGCTCCGACATATGAGAGCGCAATAAAGACTCTCCGTAATGCAGGTCTTAAAAATGTTATCATGATCGACGCTCCCGGCTGGGGACAGGATGCAAATACAATGATCACAAACGCAAATACTATCCTTAATGCAGATCCTGATAAAAACGTAATGTTCTCGATCCATATGTACGCTGTTGCAGGAGCTGACGACGCTACAGTCAAGTCTCATATCGACAATGCTCTCGCTCAGAACATCTGTCTCTGTATAGGCGAATTCGGATGCAATCATATGATGAGCGGACAGATGTATGATGTTGCATGGCAGACAATTATGGACTACTGTCAGGAAAAGAGCGTAGGCTGGCTCGCATGGTCATGGTGCGGAAACGGTTCAAGCGACTACTTCCTCGACTTAACAACAGACCAGGCCGGAAATACTCTTACAGAGTGGGGTAAAAACGTAGTTTACGGCAAAAACGGTATTCAGGAAACATCGGTTAAGCTTGGTTCAGCGCCTATTACTCCTTCAAAGAGTGGAACATGGTATATTGATAATATCTCTCTTTACACATCCGATTCAAAGTATCTCGCAGGAGATTCAAACTGTGACGGACAGGTAGATATGTCAGACGCAGTTCTTATCATGCAGTCTCTCTCAAATCCGGATAAATACGGAATAAACGGTTCTGATGCTTCACATATCACTGAACAGGGACTTATAAATGCTGATTGCTGCAATAAGGGCGATGGAATTACAAACGAAGACGCTCTTGCAATTCAGAAATATAAACTGGAATTAGTTGATAGTCTTCCTATCGCATCATAATTAAACAATAGATAGTTTCGGTTCATCACACTGTAATGACGATATCGCTCCGGCGGTATCGTCATTTTTGTGCGGAAACTTTTCATTTGAGTGTAGATTTATGTAAAACAATAAAAGCGTGCCTGCATAAAATCCATATACTGGATTTATGTAAGCACGCATTTTGTTTATATTAATCTGTAATTTTTCTCGCCTCTATATAGAATCTCTTATCTTCAGCATGACCCATAGAGAAAGTTTTTCTCGGAAGTGCGCCGTCTTTGATAACGGTAGGGAAGAGCTGCGATTTATCCATATCAGGAAGAATAAATCCGATTCCGCCGTGTTTTTCTGCAAGCGACTTGACAGTATCAGTACCGTGAATATAATCGATTTTTCCACCGTTTTCCTTGATGTATTTATCAAGGAAATTCTGGAGCGAACCAACGGAGAGATTTGATGATTTATTATGAATCCAGAGTTTTTTCTCCTCGGAACCGTATGAACAGATAACGTACTGGTCGGATTCAGCGGTTTCTGAAAGTCCGAGGGCAACGGTAAGTTCATTTATAAGCTTATCGCAGTCAACATCGTAAACGAGACGATGTATAGCCTCAAACTTGAGTGCGTCGCTGTGAAGATTGACAATTTCCGCAAGGGCGTATCTTGCCGGATGACCGGAAAGATCTTTATCAGGCTCAGCAGCTTTAAGCTGTTCATAGAATTCCTTTGCAGTAGCAAGCGAGTGGTTTCCGTCTCCCATGGCATAAAGAAGAACAGGAGAATTATCAAGGTTATATTTTTTACAGAAAGCCTCCGGCTCTGCAAGAGCTGATAAAGCGGAGTCGATTTTTTCCTGATAAGAGCTGTCGAGAAGATATCCTTTAATGCTTCCGCCGTTCTGCATAAGAGCGGAATCGTAGAGTTTTTTCATGTTTCCAGATGTTTCTGCAAGAGGCTCAATAACAGTGCATTCCGGGTCATCAATGAGTATCATGATATGCGGAAGTTCCAAAGGTGCACCCTGTCTTACTTTGATTCTTGGAGGAATACGTTCAACAACGGTTGCTTCCGTAGCACGTACTTCAGACGAACTTCCTTTAGAGAAATCATATTTCTCAAGATCAATAGCTCCGACGATTCCCTGACGGAGGATACCGTTGTTTTGAGTTCTTTCAACGTAAATCATGGCATTTTTATATTCATCGAAAATATCTCCATTGAGATAATTTTCCATTGAGCTGTGAATGGCTTCAATACGGTCGTCAACACCGTCCTGTTCAAGGTAAAGTTCGGGAAGAATGAGATTTAGTGAAGATGGCGAACTGCCGACATTCTGATAAACAGCATCCCAGTATTCCGGCTCGCTTGTATACTGATCGCAGGCTATAACCGACCATTTCTGCATATCCACAGATTCCTTGGGGATAAGAATATCCGTACTTTTAAAAGCTGTTGAATTCATAAAAAAGCTCCTTTATATTTGATTTGTAAAATTTCTAAGTTCAATATTAAGCCGTGAAACGGGCAGACCGACAACATTGAAGTAGTCTCCGTTGATTTTTTCAATAAGAAGAGCGCCCTTGCCCTGAATACCGTAACCTCCGGCTTTATCATAAGGCTCGTCTGTTGAGATGTACCACTCAATATCCTCATCTGAAAGACTGCGGAAAGTTACATCTGTAACGACGGAAAAAGAAATTCTCTTATTTTTGCATATAACCGTACAACCGGTAATTACCTGATGTGTTCGTCCTGAGAGCAGTTCAAGACTTTTCCGACACTCTTCACGATTTTTCGGCTTGCCAAGAATTTTATCGCCGCAGATAACTGTAGTATCGCACCCGATAATAACGTCGTCAGGATAAGATTTCATCGCTGACGCAGCTTTAAGCGACGCAAGATATTCCGAAGCTTCAGCAGGCTTTATTTTATCAGGAAGACTTTCATCCGAATCGGTGGAAACAGCCGTAAAATCATCTGTTATCAGCTTCATAAGTTCTCTTCTTCTTGGCGAAGCGGAGGCGAGAATTATTTTCATTTGATAAACTCCTTGCAGGAAATATATTCTGATATTATTTTACCACATAGCATAAAATATGTCAAGCTTTGAAAAAACTTGACTTTTATCATTTAAAGCGTTATAATCTATATATAAATATTTAAATGAGGTGTTGTCATGAATATACTTGTTGTCGGACTTGGACTTATCGGAGGTTCGCTTTGCAAGGCGATGAAAAAATATACTTATCATAACGTGATCGGAAGCGATATTAATTCTGATATAGAATATGCCGCTCTTCGTGATGTAGCGATAGACGAGGTTTTTGACGGAGATTACAGCAAATCCGAGCTTATCGTTATTGCACTGTTTCCGGAAGCGGCAGAAAAATATCTTCGGGAAAATGCAGCAAAAATAAGTCCAAATACGCTTATTACTGATGTTTGTGGAATCAAGGGCAAATTTTCTGAAAGAATGAAAAAAATAGCAGAGGAAAACGAACTCAGATATGTTGGGATTCATCCTATGGCAGGAAAAGAATTCGGAGGATATTATAATAGTTCCGCTGATCTTTTCGTTAAGGCGAATTTTATTGTTGCGCCTTTTGAGGACAGCAGTGAATCCGATACGATCCTCCTGAAAAAACTTGCCGAGGAGATCGGAGCCGGAAAAATTGTTGTAACAACTCCCGAAAACCATGATAAAATGATCGCATATACTTCTCAGCTTGCGCACATTGTTTCAAGTGCATATGTAAAAAGTCCGGAACTTGGACTTGAATGCGGATTCAGCGGCGGAAGCTTTCAGGATATGACCAGAATCGCAACCATGAATGAAAGAATGTGGACCGATCTTTTTATGCAGAATCGTGAACATCTTCAATATGAACTGGATCTGCTTATAGAAAATCTTAAAAAATACAGTGAAGCTTTGATGAACAGTGATGCCGAAACAATGAAAAATCTCATAGCAGAAGGCAGAGAACTTAAAGAAAATAATCTACGTCGCAGAATCGGTCAGCCTAATTAAAAATCAGTTCAGAAAAATTTCTTCTCAAAATCAGGAATTCCGGCAGTGATATCCAGTTTATTAAGATAACTGAGCGGAGAGGTTTCGGGTAAATTGAATTCGAGAGAATAAGCACAAAGCTGCTGACAGAAAGTATTGTAACGCTTGTTAGCCTGAATATCGCCATATTTTCCGTCACCAAGCAAAGGGGAACCGATATGTGACATATGAGCTCTTATCTGATGAGTTCTGCCGGTGAACAGCCTGATCTCTACGAGGGAAAGACCTTTTTTCTGTCGAATAATTTTATAGCCTGTTTTGATTTCCTTATATCCGTCAGCAGGAAAATCTGAAATTTTAACAATGTTTCCTGATTCCTCTTTTTTGTGGAATGCGATGATTATATCTGCTGCTTTCGGAGGATGATTTGTGCATATACAGCGATATATCTTATGTACAGCTCCGTCTTTTATTGCAGAATTGATCTCACGAAGTGATGCTGCATTTTTTGCTGATATAACGAGTCCGGATGTATTTCTGTCCAGACGGCTGCAAATCGCCGGAGCAAATGAGTTTTCGCTTTCGGGGTAATATTCCTTTTTATTGTAAAGGTAGAGTTTTATTCTGTTGATAAGAGTATCTCCGCCAGACAAATCGGAGGAATGTGAATCAAGACCGATAGGTTTGTCAGCGATAAGGATATTTTCGTCTTCATAGACTATTTCCGGTTCGCCTGAAGCGTTAAGAAAGCTCATGTCATGCTTTTTTGAAGCAGATAATTCATCTTTGACAAATACGGTCACAATATCTCCCTCACAGAGTCTGGTCGATATTTCACATCGCTTTCCGTTGATTTTTATATCTTTTTTTCTTATTAGTTTATACAGCATACCTTTAGGCATATCCGGCATTGCCTTGAGTATGAATTTGTCGATTCTTTGATCGCAATCGTTGTTATTAATAGTAAATTTTTTCATATTATTATTATCCATTCTGACTAATTTGTGGTAAAGATTACTAAAAATTCCCTCTAAAAAATATATAATGCTACAAAATTTAGCTGTTAGTTTGTTTTTTATTTAAAACAGTTGCAATTTACTCGTGAACGTGTTATAATTACAAAAGAGTAACATTTTTAAGACTTTGTAACTGAATTTCACTTTAAATAAAATATTTTAAGGAGGAGATACATCATGAAGAAAGAAAGCCTCATTTTTTCTTCAGTTGTTTCAATAGTTCTTGCTGGATTATCGGTTATTCCGGCGTTTCCCATTGCGGAATATAATGCAGATTCTTTCAGCAGTTCGCAAACGAATGATTCGCTCTATCTATATAATACCACAAATGACAATAAAAGTAAAGACACATCTGAAAGAACAGATAGTTTAAAAGATGTTGGCAGCTCGGATGAACAAAATGATTCTTTGAACAAAACGGATGAGGATGAAGAAACTCCGTTTAATGTTTTTGATATTTATAATGCTCATGTCGCTGCGGTTGAACCGCCTGATATTTATTTAATGTCTAAGGGTATTGACGTTTCTCAGTGGCAGGGGAATATCGACTGGCAGGCTGTTAAGGACAGCGGAGTTGATTTTGCTATTATAAGAGCCGGATACGGCAAGCTTGTTTCGCAGAAAGATCCGACATTTGATTATAATGTTCAAAATGCTCAGCGAGTTGGTCTGAATTGCGGAACTTACTGGTATAGCTATGCTTTGACTGTAGAGGATGCACAGGCTGAAGCGGAAGCTTGTTACGAGATCATCAAAAATTATGATTTCAATTATCCGGTTTATTTCGATATCGAAGATCCCTCGCAGTCAAATCTGTCCGCAGCACAGATTTCTGCTATTATCGAAACATTCTGCACAACTCTTCAAGAGAAAGGCTGTTATGTTGGGCTATACAGCTACGCAAATTTTCTTACAACTCATGTTTTTGAAACTGTTCTGAAAAAGTATGACGTATGGGTTGCACATTTTGACGTAATGCAGCCGGACTTTAATGGGGAGTTTGGAATGTGGCAGTATTCAAGTACAGGTTCTGTCAATGGAATAAATGGAAATGTAGATATGGATTACTCATATCTGAATTATCCCTATCTGATTTCTCCCGAAACATATACGCCTCCAACTTCAACAACGTCTTTGGTCAATTCATCAGCGACAACAACTTCTACCACAACCGCTTCCGTTGATAATAAAATTATTGCAGAGGGAATGAATGTTAGTGCATTGCAGGGTGATATTGACTGGCAGGCGGCTAAAGACAGTGGAATTGATTACGCTATAATACGTGCCGGATACGGAAAGTTAGCTTCTCAGGAGGATGAGAAATTCGACCAGAATATTCTCGGAGCAAAATCTGCCGGAGTAGATTGCGGAGCATATTGGTACAGTTATGCTGTTACAGTTGAAGAGGCTCTTCAGGAAGCTGAATTATTCTATGAGACCATAAAGGACTATCAGTTTGAATATCCGGTTTATTTCAACATTGAGGATCCGATTTTTTCCGACTTGAGCGTAGAGGAAATAACTGCAATAACAGAGGCTTTTTGTTCATTTATGGAAAGCAAAGGATATTACGTTGGAATTATGAGTTATGTAAATTTTCTGAATAACAGAATTGAACCGTCTATTTTTGATAAATATGATGTTTCAGCAGCTCATTATGGTGTTAATGCTCCTGATTTCTCACGATTCTACGGCTTGTGGAATTATACCAATACCGGCTCGGCAGGCGGCGTAGAAGGATACGTTTATTTGAGTAATTGTTATGACTATTATCCTTATATCATGACTGCAAATCATCTTAACGGGTTTTGATTTTTGTACATACCGGCAAGGATTTCGTCGGTATACTTATGGCAGCCTCTAAAAACCACTTTTGAGAAAAAACAGGTTTTTCAGAGGCTGCCGTATTTTATTGAATGGATGTGACTTATGGTTGAATTTATAATTGGTCAGGCAGGAAGCGGAAAAACTACTCTTATGTTTGAACGCATAAAGAATAATACTGATAAAGCGTGTATAATAGTTCCTGAACAGTTTTCGTATGAATTTGATAAAACATTATATTTTTATCTTGGAGCTGAAAAATTCAACGAGCAGACCTCGCTGAGTTTTACCGGACTTTCACGAGAACTTTTCCAGCTTTTCGGAGAACCGGACAGAAAGGGCGAATATGCCAACGAATATGCAAGAATGATAATGATTTATCAAGCGATATATTCCGTTAGAAATCAGCCTGAATCACTAAATTTCTTTCGCCGTCAAAGCTTACAGAGCGGATTTGCTGAAGAAGTTCTCGATATTATAAACGATATGAAACGTTCCGGAATAGAACCTCAGCAGCTTTTGAATAAAGCAGCAATGATGGATAAGCGGCTTATGGATAAAACAACGGACATTTCTATGATTTATCTTGAATATGAGCAGCTTATGAAAAAATATGGTTTTAAAAATATTCTCGATAATATAAAAGAGGCTGCTGTTATTGCTGATAAAAACAACTATTTCGACGGCAAGAGTGTGTTTATAGACGAATTTGAAAGTTTTACCGGAGATCAGATAAAAATGCTTCGTGTAATGATCTCATCAGCTAAAAATATTACAATAAATTTGCGGACTGACGATGTGGAGGCAGGAGAATTTACTCTTTTTGAAACAGTAAACAGTACATACCGTAAAATTACCGATATTTGCCGTGAATACAATAAGGAATATAAAATAACCAAGTGCGGCAAAAGCTATAGATTTAAGCATCCTGATCTTGAATATCTCAGTGGACATATTATGCGTAATTTCAGATATTCTCCGCAGGAAGCTCCTGAAGTTGAAAATATCAGAATTTTTGAAGCTAAAGATATGTATAGTGAGGCTGAATACGTCTGCGCTTCAATAAAAAGACTAATTCACAGTGACAAATCGCTGAAATATCGTGATTTTGCGGTTGTTTCAAACGATATTGCAAATTATTCCGACGTTCTGAAAGCTGCTTTCAGCCGATATGAGATACCGTATTTTCTCAGCATTGAAAGAGCCGTTACCCATACAGCAGTCATGGTCTTTTTCACGTCTCTGCTTAATATTTTATCTGCAAAAAAATTCCGCTCAGAGCAGATTTTCAGAATTATGAAAAGCGGACTTCTGGATGTTTCGCTGACGGACGTTTCTCTGCTTGAAAATTATTGCTATAAATGGAGCATTGACGGAGATATCTGGAAAGAGACTTTTACAGCGGATGATAAAGATCTTGAAAGAATTGAAACGATTCGTTCCTCGTTTATTGAACCGATAATCGCCTTGAAAAAAAAGCTGAATAAGAAAGACATAACTGCTGAAAAAATCTGCCGCATCTTATATGATCACCTTGTAAACTGCGGTGCAGAACGTAATACCGGAAGATTGATGTCGGGGCTTATTAAAGAGAATCTTGATTTTGAAGCATCGGAAGTAAAAAGAATGTGGGGATGTCTTATTGATATTCTCGACAGTGTTGCTGGTACTCTGAAAGAAAATATCATATCGTTTAGTGAGCTTGCGAAAATAATAAAATCAATGATAGGCAAAATAAATTATTCTGTTCCGCCGCAGACTCTTGATTCAGTCATAGCCGCTTCTGCAAGAACTGCAAGACTTAATTCGCCTAAAGTCGTTTTCGCAATAGGTTCAACAGACGGCGATTTTCCGAATCAGATCAGTATGCATGGACTTTTTTCGGAATCAGATAAAATGGTTCTTGCCAAAAACGGAATAGAGATATCACGTCCTCTGGCTGACCTTATAGCGTCTGAACGGCTGGTTGTTTACAAAACGCTTTCATCAGCATCTGATAAGCTTTATATCACATATCCTCTTTCAGATCTGTCCGGACAGGCCAAATATCCTGCACCGGCTGTTGACCAGATCATAAAAATGTTCGGTGATAAGGAAATGCTGATTACACAGGATGATGTTCCTCCGCATTATTACGCTGTTACGATTCATTCGGCTTATTATCATTATATGCAGAACAGAGGACTTAATAACAGCGAAATTGCTTCAATTAAGGAAGTTCTTCTGCAAAACCAGGAATACAGCAGAAGGATAGTTCAGGTTTTAAGCCGTTATGGATATAAGCAGAATTACAAAATTGATGAGGATATAATGAAAAAGCTGAAAAACTTTGCTCCTTTGAAGCTTTCTGCAACAGCTCTTAATGAGTACAATTTGTGTCATTTCAAGTATTTCTGCGAAAAATGCCTTAAGCTTCAAACCTGTGAAAAAGTTGAGCTTGACGCAAGAGCAAGCGGAGAATTTGCCCATCTTTGTTTCAGCGAGATACTTGCTTCACGCACAAAAGAGAAGTTTATTGAGTTTTCTTATAGTGAGCTGCAAAACGAGATTTCTTCGTGTGCCGAGAAATACCGCAAAGAAAAAATGGCAGGGGATTTTGGAAAAAAACCGAAATTTGAACTTATTTATAATAAAACTGCTGAACGTTTGACTAATGTTTTTCTTCATACTCAGCAATCTCTCATGAATTCCTCGTTTACGCCGCACTCTTTTGAGCTGGATATGCGTGATAAAAATGCAGTGGTTCTTGATTTTGGAAAAAAATATAAACTCACTTTCGGCGGAATTGTTGACAGAGTTGACATATGCGAGGTTAATGGACAAAATTATATTTGTATCGTCGATTATAAGAGCAGCCAGAAGAAAATTACTCCCGTTACACTTGGCAGCGGAATAGATTTACAGATGCTTCTATATCTTTTTGCGGCAACAGATAAGGGCGGAGTTTATGAAAATTACGAGCCGGCGGGAGTGCTTTACTCTCCGATTCAGATCTCAACAGTTGAATCTGACGACTATAAGATAGATAGCCTGAATAGTTCGGTTCTTAATTCCGAGCTGAAAACAAGCGGACTTGTTATAAGTGACAAAACTGTCCTTGAAGCAATGGAAAGCGGTATCGGAGGAAAATATATTCCGGTAAAACTGCTTAAATCAGGAGAATTTGACAGGTATTCAACTTGTATATCCAAAGAAAGCATAAAAAAGCTGAGGGATTTCACATATTCAAAACTTATAAAAATGGCTGAATCTCTCTTAAGCGGAGATGCCGAGGCGGAACCCCTTGTGAAAAAGAAAGAAAATCCTTGCGAATACTGCGGATATGTGAATATATGTGATAATTCCCGTCTGGAAAGGTTTAAAACTCCTGACGCGGAAAGCGTTGCTGAAGCGGAAGAAATTCTCAGCCGAAAAATTGATGTTTCTGAAGGAGAGGAGGAATAAATATGGCATGGACACAGCAGCAGGAAAATGCTATAAATGCAAGAGGTTCGTCCGTTATCGTATCTGCCGCTGCCGGAAGCGGAAAAACATCTGTTTTAACAGAACGTCTTGCGAAATTGATTTCCGATCCGGATTCAGGGATAAGAGCAGACAGAATGGTTGTTGTTACGTTCACCAACGACGCTGCATCAGAGATGAAAAAGCGTCTTGATATGAATTTAAGAGCGATGATAAATGAAGATCCGTTTAACAGACATCTTTTGAAACAACAGACTCTTCTTCAAAATGCGAAAATCTCAACTATAAATTCATTTTGCTTTGAACTGATAAGAGATAATATTACCGATCAGGGAGTAACCTCCGGATTTTCAATTCTTGATGAATCGGAATCCAAGATACTGAAAGCTCAGGCTATGGAGGAGCTTTTCGATTATTACAGTGAAAACGACTATGAAAAAATATCTTTCTTATACGATCGCTTCTGTATCAAAAATGAGAGATCTCTTATTGAAGTTATACAGCTTGCGGATAATTTTCTTGCTTCAGTTGCTCTAAGAGAAAAATGGTTTGAAAAGGCTGAAAGCGAATATAATAAAAAATTAAACGATTCTGTTTATTTTGATTTCCTGATGGAGTATGTTGCGAAAAAGCTTGAAAAAGCGTTTTGTCTTGCGGATGAATGTCTTGGTATGATAAAAGATATATTTCCGGATATAGAGGGTTACGCACAGGCGAAAAAATCTTTTGCAATTGCAGAGGATGATTGTGACAAAATTTCAGAGCTGTTCGGAATTATTAAAAGCGGACGTTTTCCGTCGGAGGATGAAAATACAAGGCTTCTTAATTTTTCGGATTTGCCAAGAGTAACGGCAAAAACTCCATGTAATGCTAAACTTCGAGATGTTTATAAAGCGAAAAGAACCAAAATGAAGAAAACGGCTTGTGAATCGGTATCAATACTTAAAAATGTCGAGGGAGATTTTGAAGAATCAAGGGAAGTAACAGTCGTTCTTATAGAGATTCTGAAAAAATATCAGGAAATTATCTGGAGCAGGAAATGTGAGAAAAACGCAATAAGCTTTGATGACGGCGAACGGCTTGCATTGGAGATTCTTGCTGAGACAGATGAAAACGGAAGAATAATTCCATCTGAAACGGCGGTAAGAACTGCTGAATATTACGATATTATCATGATCGACGAATATCAGGATTCCAATAATAAACAGGATCTGATTTTCAAGCTTATTTCAAAAAATTATAAGCATGATTCGAATGGAAAGCCGATGTACGGCGATAACGCTTTTCTTGTAGGAGATGTAAAGCAGTCGATTTATCGTTTCCGGCTTGCCAATCCAAGAAATTTTATAGCAACTCTTAAAAGTTCCGAACCGTACAGCGAAGAAAGCTCCTGTCCGAATAAAGCGATTTTCCTTAACAGAAATTTCCGAAGCTCGAAAATGGTGATAGATTCCGTAAATTTTATATTTAGTCAGATAATGACGGAGCAGTGTGGAGATATTGATTATAACGAAAATGAAATGCTCTACTTCGGCGCAAAGGATTATGAGCCCTATAACAAGGAATGCCGCACTCATATTTCCTTTATAAATACTGATTTGGATAAAGTTTCTGATGATGATTCTTCCGAAAATGAAAAGAAAACTTCACAGCAAAATATTTTTCAGAAAAAAAATCCGGAAGCCGTTTGCACTGCCGTAAAAATTGCTGAAATGATAAAAAGCGGTGTACCGGTCATAACTGCCGGAGGGAAAAAACGTCCCTGCCGACCGTCTGATTTCTGCGTTCTTGTAAGAGCAAACGATTATATAAACGTTTATGCCGAAGAGCTTAACAAGAGAGGAATTCCTGCGAAGGGAAGCGGAGAAAAGGGATATCTAAAGTCACGTGAAATAGCGCTTTTGATAGATCTTCTGAGAATAATAAACAATCCTCTGCTTGATATTTCTATGATGGCTGTAATGACTTCGCCGATGTATATGTTCAGCATTCAGGAAATGGCTTTTATAAAATCACTGGATAATTCCCGACCGATATATTCCGTTCTTCTTGAAATTTCACAGGGAGAATACGGTGAACTCTGCGATATGTTTTTCATTGAACGCTGCAAGGATTTTCTCAGCGCTGTGGATTCATTTCGCCTTGATTCTGTTACGATGACCATAGGAGAACTTATCAGTGCAATTTATGATACAACCGACTTTATTTCTGTTATGCAGCTTTACAGTGACGGCGAGAAAAAAAGAGCAAATCTGCGTTTGCTTATACAATATGCTCAGAATTATGAAAATTCAGCTGCTGCCGAAGGTCTTGGCGGTCTTGGAGGATTTTTAAGGCATATCGATCGTGTAATGGAAAACGGTGATTTTTCTCAGGGAAAGACTTCAGCAGCATCGGGCGATTATGTTTCAATACAAACTCATCATGGTTCAAAGGGATTAGAATATCCATTCGTATTTATTGCTGAAACTTCGCACGAGTTTATGTACGATTCAAAAGCCGTAATGTGTTCGGATGACGGACGGATCGGTTACAGATTATACGATCCCAAGCTTTTGAGAAAATATAAAACCTTTCAGCAGACTATGCTCAGCGAAGAAGAGAAAAATAATACTAAAAGCGAAGAAATGCGTCTTATGTATGTTGCTATGACAAGAGCAAAGCAGAAACTTTTTATTAATCTTAAATTCGGTGAAAAGAACCGGAAATCAATAAGAGCGAATCTGGAACAATGTATTTTATGTCATGGAAATATAAGCGATGCGGTTAAAGAAGCCGAATGTTTTGCGGACTGGATATGGCTTTCATTGATAAAAGCTGACGGATTTGCTGAAGCTGCCGAGCGTCTTGAGATTTGCAGCAGTGAAGAAGTTTCTGCAATTTCAGAGAATTCTGAACCAATTTTTGAGTTTGAATTTAATGAAGTCAAAGATAACTGCGTTGAAGAAAGTGAACTGATCGAGGCGGAAGCTGAATCTGATCCGGAAATATGCAGGGATATAAATGAAATGATTCATTCGGATTATGATTCTTCTCTTTCAGAGCTGCCTGCCAAGCTTAGTGTTACACAGATTACTAAAAAATTTGAAAAGGAAGAGGAATTTGATTTCAGACTGAAACGTCCGAAATTCCTCACATCCGCTTCTCGTCTTACCGGAGCAGAGCGTGGTACGGCTATACATACATTTTTTCAGTACTGCGATTTTGACAATGCGAAAGAAGATCCTGAATATGAGATTGTTCATATGACGGAAATGGGGTATATAAATCAGACTCAGGCAGATTCTATTAACATAAAGAACGTTGCTGCATTTTTTGACAGCGAATTATATTTAAGGATGATATCTGCCAAAAATGTCTGGCGTGAAAAAAAGTTTATGGTCGCTGTAGCTCAGCTTGAAATTGAAAATGAGCTTATGGAACTTTTAAAGAAGTCGGACGGAATGATAAAAGGAATCGTTGATCTTATGTTTGAAGAGGAGGACGGAATCGTTATTGTCGATTACAAATCTGATCACGGAGTTTCTGCGGAAAAGCTTGCAGAAAGATACAATGTTCAGCTAAGACTTTATAAATCTGCTATTGAGCTTACTTCTAAAAAAAGAGTGAAAGAAGCGTTTCTTTATTCATTTGAGCTGAGAAAAACTATACCGATAAAATTGATGTGATAATGCAAAAAAGGTCTGCTGTACGGAAAATACAGCAGACCTTTTCATATCTGTTTATAGTTTAGAAAACAGATATGTTAAAAGGAGAATAGAAGATTTTTTTAATTATCTTTGTCTTTATCCTTATCGGATATATTTGTTTTTTCAGCATTAGCCTCTTCCAGAGTCAAAGTGATCTCAACGTCCATATCATTTCGATTGACCGTCAAAGTTATTGTATCTCCGGCTTTATACTGGCTTTTTATCTGATTAAGCTCATCAGCCGTTGTAACCGGTTCGCCCTCAACATCGATAATAACATCACCCTTTCTAAGTCCTGCCGCTTCAGCGGCGCTTCCGGGTTCAACAGTGACTACATAAACTCCCATAGGAAGATTCAGATATCTTGAATATGCTTCTGTAATATCGCTGGTAGTAATTCCCATTTGCGGTCTGCCCTTAACGTAATTATAGTTGATGAGATCGTCTATAATGGCTTTGGCTTCGGTTATCGGGATAGCAAATCCAAGTCCTTCAACGCTTGCGCTTCCGCTTGAATAATTCGATGAAATTTTAGCGGAATTTATTCCTATTACCTGACCGCAGCTATTAAGAAGAGGTCCGCCGGAATTACCGGAATTTATAGGAGCGTCGGTCTGGATAAGAGTCATGCTTTTTTCATTTATATCAATTTTTCTGTTAAGTGCGGAAACAATACCATGTGTTACAGAACCGAAAAGATCAAGTCCAAGCGGATTGCCGACTGCTATAACAAGTTCGCCGACTCTTAGATCATCGCTGTTTCCGAGAACGGCAGGCTTAAGACCTGTTTCATCAACTTTCAGAACAGCAATATCGGTTTCAGTATCATAAGCGATTATTTTTGCGTCATGCTGAGTTTCATCGCTGAACATGATCGAAACGCTTACCGCTTCACCGGCATTATATTCGCTCTCATCATAGATTACATGAGCATTTGTGACAATATATCCGTCGTCAGAAATAATAAATCCGGTTCCTGTTCCAAGCATTTGTCTTTCCTGAGGACCGGAATCCCATCCGAAAAATCCGTAAGACTGAGTAAACTCAAAATTGGAAGAAACTCCAACGACCGACGGCATAATATCGTCGACAATATCAGGAAGAGCTTTAGCGTCTGTTCTTGCAGCAAGCTGGATTATGCTTGGATAATCATCGTCGTCATTTGTTCCATTGTTGGAAATGGGAATATCAGAATAGTCGGAATCGCTGTCTTTATCAGCATTAAATTCGTCAAGTTCTGACTTATCCTTGTTATCCTTATAAATTTTATATCCCTGAACTGAGCCTACGCCGACTATAGCGAGACAAAGCACAAAAGCGACTGCTTTGAGAAGAGGATGCTTTTTTGCTCTTTTTGTTTTTATTGAATCATTTGCTGTGTAAGCATATGAGGTTGAATCGGAAACAGGCGGAATATTTCTGTTTTCATTCTGATCTGAGGGTTCTGTATAATGGTTTGCATTATATTGAGAATCAGAAGAGTTAAAATCATTAAGATTATCAGACATAGAAATCGTCCTTTCAATTTATTTCATACTTATTATTATAAGCTTTTTTGTGATAAAATGATGATAACATATAGAAAAAATACTGATTAATTTTTTCAGCTAAAAAAGCCCCCGGTTTTCGGGAGCTTTTTATAAGATATTATTTAGTTTTGATTAGTTTGGATTTAGTTTTCGCTGTGAATTTTTCTCCGAAAACGAGAAAACGTTTATGAGTTCCTTTGCCGATAAGTCCGGTTTCATCATAAGCCATGACTTCAAAGGTGAATTCTCGTCCGTTTATTGCAGTGAGAACTGCTTCGGCATAAACCCTCATTCTTTCCGGAGTAGCAGAAATGTGCTGGATATTAAGTTCTGTTCCGACTGTCGTTTCGTCATTATCCATATAGTCGACAAGACAATTACAGGCGGATTTTTCCATCAGCATAGCCATAACCGGAGTTGCAAATACCTCCAGACTTCCGCTTCCTATATTAACGGCAAGTTCATTAGAAGAAACAGTAAGTTCAGCAATTCCTTTTATGCCGATTTCGGGATTTTTCATAATTATTCTCCTTTAACTTTATCCGTGATCGGAGATTCGGAATAAAGATCGCCAATTACTCTGTCGTATGTGAGTACATCAAGTTCTTCATTATTAGGGATTTCGCTGTTATATGCTGTAGAGTAAACAGGAATTTCTTTCATAAATTGCATCATTTTTTCAATGAATGAATCATGAGGAGCGTCGATTATATCAAGAATGACATAAGGCGTATAGAAGAACGAGATCTTTTCATCGGGAACATTTGAGAAATCAGCATTATAATTGCTCCAGAGGAAATATTTCTGCTCATAAAGAATACTGCAATTATCACCGTTAAGTCCAAGTTCATTATAAACGCTTGTTTCGCCCTTGAGCGATGGGAAATGATCTCCTACGAAGAATACTAAAGTTGGTTCGTCGATGGTTTTAAGCGTCTCAAGAAATTCATTAAGACCTTCGTTTGAATGCTGAATCCACTGGAGATAATTGCCGAACTCATCATCAGGATCTTCGCCGAGATTATAGGGTTGGTGGTTCTGCATTGTTGTTGTGTGGATATACATGGGATCGTCGGTTTCATTTATAAGCTGAAGTATCTGATTAAAGATAGTTTTGTCATCAATGTAAGTACCGTATCGTTCAACCGGAACTGTGAAATCGGTATTTTCGATAGCATCCGTTTCGGGTTTTAGGCTTTCGTGGAAGAGAAGCTTATTGAAACCTAATCTTGGATATTTATTTTTTCTTCCGTAGAATGTTGACTGGAAAGGGTGAACATAAGCTGTTTCATATCCCCATGTATCATAATACTGAGCCATAGCGGGAAGCTCACGTTCTGCAAGTTCTCTCTGTGGCATATTCGGATCGTTGATTCCTTTTACAGGAAGTCCGAACATAAGCTCAAATTCTGAACGAACAGTCCAGCTTGCATATGTTGGAGTTATAATAGTACCGCTTTTGCCCTCTTCACAGGCTTTATCAAAATATTTATAAACCTCGTCGTCAATATCAAGTTGGTCGAATACACGGAAATCTGCATACGATTCGCTCATAATCACAATAACATTCGGTTTTTTTCCATTATTGAAGTTTCCGCCTCCGACAACATTTACATCGAGGATATCGTCAACGTGATTATCATCATAATCATCCGGCTCGATAATACGATTCGCATAGCTTTCAGAGGCTGTCTGAATAAGGAAAGTGAAGAAGCCGTTGTTGTTGAATTTCTCTTTAAGGAGCATATCGTTGTGAGCGGCTGTTGTATCTATGTGGAAGAAAGAGTATACAGGATTGTAAAATCCCGGTAGCATTACAAATCCGGGAACAAGAAGAAGACATAAAACAGTCGTAACGATTCTCGGAACGGCTTTCATTTTGCTTTTAGGATTGAAATAAAACGCCATAACAAGAAAAGCAATAGCGATTATATAAGAAACAACAAGCAGTGGAGTGATTTTTATGTATGCAAATGAAGCAAGGCTTTTAGCGCTTCTGATAATTTTCATATCGGAAAGAATAAGGTGATTTCCGTTGGTATTGAATTTGAACAGCTCCGTCGTACTCAGGGCAATATAAAGAATACTGTGTACCAGCATAGCCAGCCAGCCATGCTTGAAAACAGCAAGCATAAGAGCGAAAACAATATAAGTTATAATAAGGGTAAATATCATAGCGCCAGGACTGTGAACCCATAGACTGAAGAACTTTGAAAGTCCTTTTCCCTCAATACTTGCGGATAACACCAGGATAAAAACAGGAAAAATTATCATAAGGAAAGTGTTGAACTTACCGTATTTTTCAGTATTTTCCCGGCGTTTCTCATTGAATTTCTTCCATTTTTCAAAACATACTTTTTTCGGAGTATCTGATGGATTTTCCGACTTTTTGATGTTGCTTGAAACATCATCCATTTTTTCAGCTGTAGAAACAGCGTTATTTTTTTTGATTGACTTTTCAGCCATTTATTATCATCCCTCTATTAAAATATTATTTTGAAATTACAGCGTTTATATCTTTTCTCTTACAATGACTAATATATCATATTTTGAAATAAAGTTCAAGCTATCTAAAAAAAAATCATTAATTTGTCACTATTTTTCGGCGTTTAGGTAATGTTGCACGTCGGAACGCTGTTTAATTTGTGCATTTTGACAATTATTTTGTTTTAAGAAATCCTTTTAAAGCTGCATCATCTATAATACTTTGTATTAATTCAGCAAGTTTATCGGACGCTTCTGATGAAGAGAGACAGCGTTGCTCGACCTGTTCCTTATAAACACCATGTTCTTTCCATGAAATACCGTTTTTGGTATAATTAAGGATAACAGGCTGCATTTTATCGAGAACAGCAGCAAATTTTGAATCGTTTGTCTGATTATCTTCAAACTCACGCCATAGAGAATAGAATTCTTCTTTCTGGTCATCAGGGAGCAGTCCGAAAATCCTCTGAGCAGATTTTTCTTCACGTTCTGCCTTGGTTTTATTTCCAGCCTCATCGTAGCAGTATGTATCTCCGGCATCTATCTCTACAACATCATGTACAAGAACCATTTTCATAACTTTTGTAACGTCTATCGGTACAGAGGCATATTCTGCAAGAAGAAATGCAAGAATTGCAAGATGCCAGCTATGTTCGGCATCATTTTCCTTTCTGTTTTCATGAATAACGTAGGTTTGACGGTAGATATTTTTCATTTTATCAAGTTCGAGCATAAAATTGATTTGTTTTTTTAATCTTTCGTTTATCATAGTGAAATCATCCTTTCAAATAACCATTCCGCCATTTACGGCAATAACCTGTCCGGTGATATATTCGGAATGTTCAGATGCGAGAAAAGCGACGGCATCGGCAACGTGTTCCGGTTTTCCGAATATTCCGAGAGGAATTTCCGAGCGGATTTCTTCAAGATCTTCCTGAGAAAAGCGGCTGTTCATTTCTGTCATTATAAATCCGGGGGAAACACAGTTGACTCGTATTCCAGACGGTGCAACTTCCTTTGCAAGAGCTTTTGTGAATCCGATTATTCCTGCTTTTGAAGCGGAATAATCAACCTCGCATGAAGCTCCGCATTGTCCCCACATGGACGATATATTGATGATACAGCCTGATTTTCTGCTGATCATGGACGGAAGAACGGCTCTTGAGCAGTTCATAGTTCCTATAAGATTTATATTCATGATACGGTTGGCTTTTTCCCGTGGAATATGTGTAAAAAGATCTATTTCTGAAATTCCTGCATTATTAATAAGAAGGTCTATCTTTTCCAATTCTGAAACAGCCTTTGAGATAGAATCTACGTTCGAAACATCGAATTGTACAGCAGTTCCTTGAATTTCTTTGGCCAGCTGCTCGGCTTTTTCTTTTGAATTAAGATAATTGATCAGAACGGAGTAACCTTCATCAGCAAGTCTGCGGCAGACCGCTTCGCCGATACCTCGGCTTCCTCCGGTAACAAGTGCGGTTTTCAAGATAATTTCTCCTTTCATATAGTGCTTCCTTAATTATATCACAAGGAAATATAAAAATCTATAGTAATACTTGAAAAAAATATAATTTTATGGTACAATTAGAAAAAACAGAAAGGTGAATTGAAATGAATCAGGAAAAAATAAATAGAATCAACGAGCTTGCCAGAAAATCCAGGACAGAAGGTCTTACCGATGAGGAAAAAGACGAACAGACTGCTCTCCGCAACGAATACAGGCAGTCGGTAACAGGAAATCTTGCTGCACAGCTTAAAAATACTTATGTTATGACTCCGGACGGAAAAAAGCATAAAATCGGGAAAAATGGGTGACGATATGAATAGCGACGATCTTTTTTCACTTGCTGTTAAAGCTGCGGAAAAATCTTACAGTAAATATTCCGGATTTCATGTCGGAGCAGCTCTTCTGACGGCGGACGGAAAAGTTTTCACGGGATGCAATATTGAGAACGCTTCGTATTCGCTTACTGTTTGCGCAGAAAGAACGGCTGTATTCAAAGCTGTTTCTGAAGGGTATACTCAGTTCAGAGCGATCGCTGTTGCAGGAAGTTCAGACGGGAATTTCAGAAAAACGTGCGTTCCGTGCGGAGCGTGTTTGCAGGTAATGAGCGAATTTTGCGGTAACGATCTGAAAATTATTCTGTCTGACGGCGAATACAGGCTGTCTGATTTTCTTCCCATGCGCTTTGATGAAAAAAGTATGGAATGATAATAAATCTCTTTTGGAGGAAATATGTTAAAAGATAAAATAGAAAAACATCTTCTCGAAGTTCAGAAACCTTCACGTTATATTGGCGGAGAAGTCGGAAGCGTGATAAAAGATAAATCCGGAATCGACGTTCGTTTCGCTTTCTGCTTTCCGGATACATATGATATAGGAATGTCGCATCTTGGCATGAAAATTCTCTATTCGCTCATAAACGAGCGCAGTAATTACTGGTGTGAACGCTGCTTTGCTCCGGCAGAGGATTTTGAGGCTATAATGCGTGAAAACGATATTCCGCTTTACGCCCTTGAAAGTCTTGATCCCATAAAGGATTTTGATTTCATCGGATTTACAATGCAGTATGAGCTTTCATACACTAATGTTCTTAATATGCTTGATCTTGCCGGAATACCGATATTTGCGGATGAAAGAGGGGAGGAGCTTACACAGATCGTGGTTGCCGGAGGTCCGTGTGTCTGCAATCCTGAACCGCTTGCAGATTTTTTCGACCTCTTTATTCTTGGAGAGGGCGAAGAAGTTAACCTTGAACTTATGGATCTTTATAATGAAATGAAAAAACAGGGAGCAACAAGAAAAGAATTTCTTAAAAAAGCTGCGCATATTGAGGGAATTTATGTGCCGTCGTTTTATCGATTCAATTATAAAGAGGACGGTACGATAGACAGCGTTGAAGCTCTTGAAAATGCTCCTGAAACTGTGAAAAAACGTATCATCAAGGATTTTGATAAAGTTTACTATCCTGAAAATTTCGTTGTTCCTTTTACTGAAATCGTTCACGACAGGGCTTCCGTTGAGGTTCTGAGAGGATGCATAAGAGGATGCAGATTTTGTCAGGCAGGCTTTATTTACCGTCCTTTCAGGGAAAAACACAGCGATACGATCTGCCGTGAAACAAAATGTCTTTGTGAAAATACCGGATATGACGAGGTATCTCTTGCTTCTCTGAGTACGAGCGACCACTCTGAAATTGATGAACTGCTTTCTCATCTTATTGATTATACAGCAGCGGAAAGGATAAATCTTTCTTTGCCGTCCCTGCGAGTAGATAACTTCTCGGAATCGCTTCTTGAAAAAATCAAAAAAGTCAGAAAAAGCGGTCTTACATTTGCTGCCGAGGGCGGAACACAGCGGCTTCGTGACGTTATAAATAAAAATGTCAGCGAAGAGGAGATAATGAACACCTGTCGTATTGCTTTCGAGGGAGGATATTCCAGCGTCAAGCTTTACTTCATGATGGGACTGCCGACTGAAACGGACGAGGATATTGTCGGAATAGCCGACCTTGCGCAGAGGATAATCGATTTGTTCTACAGCATTGAAAATCGACCGAAAGGAAAAGGCGTTCAGATTTCGATAAGCGTTGCGACTTTCGTCCCGAAACCATTTACGCCGTTTCAGTTTGAACCCCAGGATACCCGTGAAATGATAGAGCATAAACAGAAGCTTCTTCTGGATTCCGTAAAATCAAAGAAAATCAAGGTCAGCTATCACGATCCGAATGTGAGTATGCTCGAAGTTATTCTTGCCAAAGGAGACAGAAGGCTCTGTAAGGTCGTTTACGAAGCTTGGAAGAAAGGATGTAAGTTCGATAGCTGGGACGAACATTACCGCTTTGATAAATGGACCGAGGCTTTCAGCGAATGCGGAATTGATATGTCATTTTATGCAAACAGACGCTTTGAATATGATGAAATTTTGCCGTGGGATCATCTGGATTACTATGTTTCAAAGGATTTCTTTATCAGGGAAAACAAAACGGCTCATAATGCTGTAACAACGCCGAATTGCAGGCTGAAATGTTCCGCCTGCGGAGTAAGTAAAGAGATTGGAGGAAGATGTTTTGATTAGAGTAAGAGCCGTTTTTGAGAAAAAAGGCCGTGCCAAATATATTTCACATCTTGATCTGAACAGATGTATGCTGAGAACCTTCCGTCGCTCCGGTCTTCCCATATGGTATACCGAGGGATTCAATCCCCATCCTTATTATTCGTTTGCTCTCGCACTTTCGCTCGGATACGAAAGCGGATGTGAGATACTTGATTTTAATCTGAATGAGGATATTCCGTTTGATGTGATACGTGATAAGCTTAATGAAGTTATGCCGGAGGGAATGCGTGTAGTATCGGTTGCAGAACAGAAAATGAAAATAACTCGCATTGCCAAAGCGGAATACAGTTTTTCACTTTTTTCAGAAAATACGTCAGAGCTTATGAAGAATATAAATGAACTTCTTGAATCGGATCAGATACTTGTTGACAAGAAAACTAAGAAAGGCATAAAAACTGTCGATATCAAGCCTGAAACAGAAGTATGCAAGTGTGAAGCTGCGGAAAAATCAGTCGACATGATAATGCGACTTCCAGCCGGAACTCAGACAAATTACAACCCTAATCTCTTCTTTGATGCTCTTGTAAAGCATGGCTGCGTATCGTTTACAGCGGAAAAAATATGCCGTACGGGAATTTTTTGCGAAAATAATGAAATTTTTTCATAAAAACACTTGCATTTTTTCTCAAAGTATGATATGATATAAAAGCATTTGAAATCCGTTCGTTATGATTTTGTCATTGCGAATGAGAATTAATGCCGAAAGACATTAAATCGAATAGTCCGCTGCCTGTATTGCCCGGTGATCCGGTTTTACGCTGTTTTAAGCGTGATTTTGTATTTTTCCCGTATTTTCCGAATGCTGAACGGTTTTTATGGGACGGGTATGAATGTTCGGAAATTTTAGGAGGAAAATTAAAATGGATGCACTCAAATTAATCAGCGAATCAAGCATGAAGGAAAATGTTCCACAGTTCAGCGTAGGTGATACCGTTAAGGTTCACGTTCAGATCAAGGAAGGCGACAAGAGCCGTATCCAGATCTTCGAGGGAACTGTAATTGCTAAGAAGCACGGCGGAATCAGCGAAACATTTACTGTAAGACGTGTTGCTCACGGCTGCGGTATTGAAAGAGTATTCCCGCTTCACTCTCCTGTTGTTGACAAGGTAGAGGTTGTAAGATACGGTAAGGTTCGCAGAGCTAAGCTTTATTACCTCAGAGACAGAGTTGGTAAGGCTGCTAAGGTTAAGGAACAGATCCGCTAAAAGGCGGCAGATCGGGTTCAGCCGGTTTCTGCCGGCTGGCTCGTCTTCTTTCCTTGAGGTGACCTCAAAGGGACTTAAAGTCCCTTTTTTGCTATTAAGACAATTTAATATATTATGAGAATTTGCATTCATTTATGATACGCTGCAACTGCTTTTCTTTTGAATACAAATTCTGAATTTTAACAGGAGGCTTACGATGGACGAAAATACAGAGCTTGAGATCGGGAAAGTGGATGAAGAACAGGAAAATAAATCCGAAAACGTTCCGGAAGAAAATAAGAATAATCACAAGATCGTTGACGATATTCTGGAGATCATTGAATCTACAGTTGTTACTATGTTTGTAATTATGCTTGTTTTCACATTCTTTCTGCATCCGGTCAATGTTGTCGGAGATTCGATGAATCCGACTCTTGTCAATGAAGACAGAATATTCATGTCAACTGTTTACACAAGCCTCGATTATGGCGATATTGTTATTATAAATAACGATTATGCTTACGGCCTTGACAGCGACGGAAATGCCGTACAGATGAACATTGACGGAAGTCAGCTTAAAGAATGTATCATCAAGAGAATTATTGCAGGCGAAGGACAGACGGTCGATATAAAGGATGGACAGCTTTCCGTTGACGGAAAAATTCTCGATGAACCATATATTGCTTCAGGCGCAAAGACGAATACTCTTGATGCGTTTAGCGGAAGTTATCCTATAACAATTCCGGAGGGATATTATTTCGTTATGGGAGATAATCGTGAACATTCGTCAGACAGCCGTGACAGCAGGGTTGGTCTTATCAAAAAGGATCAGATTTACGGTAAGGCAATAATTAGATATGCTCCTTTCAGCGAATTCAGATTACTTGGAAATACGGTAAATGAATCCTCCGATGAAAGATAAAAGGGGTCTGCCAAAGCCGATCGAAGCTGTTTTCGGATTTATTGAGACGCTTTTTATAACGATGCTTATAGTCAGTCTGATTTTTACTTATGCTTTCAGGATCACATCCGTGACAGGAGAGTCAATGTCGAAAACAATTGAATCCGGTGACAAGGTAGTTATAACAAATTTTTATATGAATCCGAAACAAGGCGATATAGTTGTTTTTTATGCGGCTGATTCAGTTACCTTTGATGATGAAAATAATCTTTTGATAAATCCGGGGTTAAGACGCAATCTGGTTAAAAGAATTATTGCGACTGAAGGACAAACTGTCGATTTTGACTTTGAAAAAGGTATAGTTTATATTGATGGAGAGGTTTTCAGTGAAGATTATATAAGCGGTCTTACCCATAGCGATTCCGGCGCATTTACCGGAAAATACCCCATAACAGTACCGGAAGGCTATGTTTTTGTTATGGGGGATAACAGGAGAAATTCCATCGACAGCCGCTCTTACGAAATCGGACTTGTGGCTGTTGACAATATAATAGGAAAAGTAATTTTTCGTCTGACTCCATTCAGCTGCATAGGCTTTTTGGAGTAGCGGACAGGAGGTATTTGTGGAAAATACTGATATGAAACAAATCCAGTGGTTTCCCGGTCATATGGCGAAAACAAGACGGCTTATCGATGCAAATCTAAAGCTTGTGGACGCTGTTGTGGAAATCGTTGATTCAAGAACTCCTCTCAGCAGCCGTAATCCGGAAATGGATTCAATGACTAAGGGGAAACCTCGTCTTATTCTTCTGAATAAAAGCGATCTTGCTGATGACAGAGCAACGCAGATGTGGATAAATTATTTCAGAAACAACGGCTGCGAGGCGATTGCCGTCGACTGCAAGTCCGGAAAGGGACTTAAAAATGTCCTCACAACGGTAAAGACTAAGGTTCTGAAAGAGCTTATGGAAAAGCGTGAGAAAAACGGCATGACCGGAGCGGCTGTAAGATTGATGATAGTCGGAATACCGAACGTCGGAAAATCATCGCTGATAAATAAACTTGCCGGAACAAAACGTGCCAAGGTGGAAGACAGACCAGGTGTTACAAGGACAAAGCAATGGGTGAAGCTTGACAGAAACACTGAACTTCTTGATATGCCCGGAGTTCTCTGGCCTAAATTTGAGGATCAGGAAGCTGCTGTAAGACTTGCTTTTACCGGAGCAATCAGCGATGATGTACTTGATATAGAAACTCTTGCTATGAAATTATTGTCGTTCATGGCTGAGAATTATCCGCAGTCGCTGAAAGAACGTTATAAAATTGAATTTGATGCTGAAAATTCCGGACTTGAACTTCTTGAAAAAGTCGGAAAAAAGCGTGGGATGATGATTTCCGGAGGAGAGATCAATACCGAAAGGGCTGCGATAACGGTTCTTGACGAGTTCCGCAGCGGAAAGCTCGGACGAATTACTCTCGAACTTCCTCAGAAAAGAGATTGACTATGCCGAAAATAATTCTTCATAAAGAACTTTTTGATTTTGATTCCGAAATCCGTAAGGATTATCCGATAATTTGCGGAGTTGACGAAGCCGGAAGAGGTCCTCTTGCCGGAGATGTTTATGCTGCCGCTGTTGTTTTCAGTGAGGGAGTTGAGATCGAATATCTGAATGACAGCAAGAAAATTTCTGAAAAACGCCGTGAACTTTTGTATGACGTTATAGTCGAAAAAGCTGACGCTTACTGCGTGGCAACGGCTTCAGTTGGCGAGATAGACTCGATGAATATTCTTCAGGCTACCATGCTTGCCATGAAAAGAGCCGTTGAAGGATTAGGAATCGCTCCGGATATTGCTCTTGTGGATGGAAATAAGCTTCCTGATTTAAGCTGTGAAGCAAGGTACGTCATAAAAGGCGATGCAACTTCGGCGTCGATTTCGGCAGCCTCGGTTCTTGCGAAAGTTTCACGTGACCGCTATATGAAGCAGATTGCAGAAAAGTATCCTCAGTATGCTTTTGAAAAGCATAAGGGATACGGTACTAAGCTTCATTACGAAATGCTCGAAAAATATGGCATTTCAGATGTTCACAGAAAAACTTTTTTGAGGAAATTCTATGATAACCAAGAGTGAAAAGGGAAAGCTTGGGGAAAGCAAGGTTTGTGAATATCTTGCGGAGCGTGGATATACGATTTCTGCAAGGAATTACCGGATTAAAGGCGGTGAAATTGATATAATTGCCGAAAACGGTGATTATATTGCTTTTGTAGAAGTGAAAACACGTAAGCCTGACAGCATGGTTTCCGGTTTTGAGGCTGTGGACAGGCGAAAAAGAGGGCTTATTATTAAAACTGCCGCTGATTATTGTTGTAAGCACCCGAATATTCTTCAGCCCAGATTTGATGTCGCACAAGTCATCATGAGCAAAGATACGGTGCTCAGCATTGATTACATTATAAATGCCTTTGATACAACAGGCTATAAATTTATTTTCTGAAAGGTGATATTATGTTTTATAACAGCACAAGAAACAGCAATGTTAAGGTTAGCAGCGCTGAAGCTATTACTCAGGGAATTTCTGTTGACGGAGGACTTTTCGTTCCGGAAAGTATTCCTGAGCTGTCGCTTGATGAAATAAAAGCTGTCGGTGAGATGAAATACGCTGACAGAGCCGCATTCGTCTTTTCAAAATATCTCACTGATTTTACTGACGCTGAGATACATTATTGTACGGATAATGCGTATTCAACTAAAAACTTTGAAACCGAAAGCATTGCAGAACTGGCGCATCTTTTCGATGGAACTTATATGCTCGAACTCTGGCATGGTCCAACGTGTGCATTCAAGGATATGGCTCTCCAGATACTGCCTTATTTCCTTACTACATCTGCAAAGAAGATAAATCTCGATAAGAAGATCGTGATTCTTGTTGCTACTTCAGGAGATACAGGAAAGGCTGCTCTTGAGGGATTTAAGGACGTTGATGGAACTTCGATTCTTGTATTCTATCCGGAAGACGGGGTTAGTCCGATGCAGAAGCGTCAGATGAAAACTCAGGAGGGTGAAAACGTCGGAGTATGCGCTATTAAGGGTAATTTCGACGACTGTCAGAACGGTGTTAAGGCTATTTTTACCAACGAAGAAGTAAAGGCTCAGCTTGACGCAAACGGACTTATGTTTTCAAGCGCAAACTCAATAAACTGGGGACGTCTTGTTCCACAGATCGTTTACTATATTTCTTCATATGCGGAACTTGTTAAAGATGGTGAGATCGCTCTCGGAGAGAAGATAAACATTGTCGTTCCAACCGGAAACTTTGGAAATATTCTTGCGGCTTACTACGCAAAGCATATGGGAGTTCCGGTAAATAAGCTCATTTGCGCTTCAAATGTCAACAATGTGCTTACAGATTTCATAAACACCGGAGTTTACGATAGAAATCGTCAGTTTTATGCAACAGTTTCTCCTTCGATGGATATTCTTATTTCAAGCAATCTTGAAAGACTGCTCTATCTGATGACAGACAAGAATGACGCTGTTATAAGAGAATGGTTCGGCAAACTTTCTTCAGAGGGTAAATATGAGGTAAGCGACGATGTTAAGGCTAAGCTTCAGGAAGAATTCTGCGCCGGATTCTGTGATGATGCGCAGACCAAGGAAGCTATTCACGCAGTTTATGAGAAGTATTCTTACACCTGTGATACTCACACCGCAGTTGCTTTAAAGGTTTACAACGATTATAAGGCTGCAACAGGCGATACAACAAAAACTGTTATCGCCTCAACGGCAAGTCCTTATAAGTTCAGTGCAGCTGTTCTCGAGGCTCTTGAAGGAAAAAACTCGGATATCGACGAATACGACAAGGTTGACCGAATTGCCGAGCTTTCAAAGATACCTGTTCCGTCGGCACTTGCTGATCTTAAAAATAAGCCGGAACGCTTTAACGATGTTATTGATAAGGCAGACCAGAAGAACTATGTTCTGAAAACATTGGGAATCTAATCCATGAGCCTTTATGTTATTGGCGATTTGCACCTATGTTTCAGTGCGCCGGATAAAACCATGAGCATTTTTGCAGGCTGGCAGGATTATCAGGAACGTATTGAACAGAACTGGCATGAAAAAATCACGGATGAGGATACAGTCGTGCTTGCAGGAGATATTTCTTGGGGAATGTCCTTGCAGCAGGCTGCTCCGGATTTCCATTTTATAAACGATCTTGTCGGAAAAAAAATCATCATAAAAGGAAACCACGATTACTGGTGGACTACCAAAAAGAAGATGGACGATTTCCTTTCGGCTGAGGGTTGTGATACGATAAAAATTCTGCATAATAATCATTATGCTTATGAAAATTACGGAATATGCGGAACTCGTGGATGGGTGAATATGCCGGGAGAAACTCAGGATGAAAAGGTTCTCAGAAGAGAGGTTCAGCGGCTTGAAACATCAATTCAGTCGGCTCTTAAAGAAAATCTCGAACCTATAGTTTTTATGCATTATCCACCGATTTTCGCATCCAATTTTAATTACGATATTCTTGAAGTTCTTTATCGCTATAAAATCAAGGACTGCTATTATGGGCATATTCATGGACGTTCAGCTCATGAACTGTGTATCACAAATACTTACGATGATATAAATTTTCATCTTATCGCTGGTGATTATTTACAATTTATTCCGGAAAAGGTAATTTGATTTGTTGAAAATGCAGAAGTATTGATTTTTAGTAGAAAAATAAAATGAAATGTGGTATAATATACCAAGTATGCTACATAAATAATCTGATGGAGGATATATAAATCATGAGTTTAAAATCATCAACTAAAACAGACGTAAATACTACAGAGTTAGTTCTCACAATCGACGCTGAAACATTTGAGGCTGCTGTTGAACAGGAATATCAGCGCCAGAAGAAGAATATTCAGATCAAGGGATTCAGAAAGGGTAAGGTTTCCAGAAAGCTTGCTGAAAAGGAATTTGGCGAGGGCGCTTTCTATGAGGGAGCTGTAAATGCTCTTATCGGACCGGAGATTGACGCTGCTGTAAGAGAAACAGGTCTTATTCTCGTTGACAGACCTAATGTCGAGGTTACAACTCTCGATAAGAACGAAGGCGTTGAATTCAAAGCTATCTGTATCACAAAGCCTGAGATCGAGATCGCTGATTATAAGGGAATCAAGGCTGCTAAGAAGGTTCAGGAAATCACAGAAGAGGATATTGATAAGCAGATCGAAATGATCAGAAAGAAGAATGCTCGTATCGTTTCTGTTGACGACAGAGCTGCTCAGCTCGACGACGAAGTTATCATTGATTTTGAAGGTTTCTTCGGCGATGAAGCTTTTGAAGGCGGAAAGGGCGAGGATCATCCGCTTCGTCTCGGCAGCGGTCAGTTTATCCCTGGATTTGAGGATCAGATCGTTGGCCACAACATCGGCGATGAATTTGATGTTGTTGTAACTTTCCCAGAAGATTATCAGATGACTGATTATGCCGGAAAGGAAGCTACTTTCAAGACAAAGCTCAAGGCTATCAGCTACGAAGAGCTTCCTGAGATCAACGATGATCTCGTTAAGGACGCTACTGAATTTGATTCTGTTGAGGAATACAGAAAGGATATCAGAGAAAAGCTTGAAGAATCTGCTGTTAATCAGGCAGAGACATCCTTCGAGAATGCTATCATGAATGCACTTATCGAAAAGGTTGATTCTCCTATCCCGAATTGTATGTTCGAGCAGAGAATAGACGCTCTTATGCGCAGTTTTGACCAGCAGCTCCGTCAGCAGGGTATGGATATGAATCTCTACTTCCAGTATACGGGTATGGATGCTGATTCATTCAGAGATACTTACAGAGAAAGAGCTGAAAGCGAAGTTAAGCTCAGACTTGCTCTTGAAAAAATCGTAGAACTCGAAAATATCGAGGTTTCTGAGGAAGAGATCAACGCAGGTCTTGCCGAGATCGCTGCTGCAAACAATATGGATGTTGAAATGGTTAAGAGATTTATCCCTGTTGGTGATTACACAACAGATCTCAAGGTTCAGAAAGCTGTTGAACTCGTTAAGGAAAATGCTGTTGTTGACAATTCTGTTGCAGCAGAAGAGTCTTCAGACGCTGAATAATTAATTTTCGACATTATTAAACATAATATAATGTAATGTTATTTGTCCCACAGCTATATATGTGGGACAAGTATTTTAAGAAAGGGCGATGAATTTATGAGCAGTTTTGTACCTTACGTTGTCGAGCAGACAAGCAGAGGAGAAAGATCATATGATATTTTTTCCCGTCTTCTTAACGACAGAATCATTATGCTTTCAGATCAAGTAAACGATGCAACGGCAAGCCTTGTTGTTGCCCAGCTTCTTTATCTTGAAAGTCAGGACACAGAAAAGGATATTTCGCTTTATATCAACAGCCCTGGTGGATCTATTACTTCCGGTATGGCGATTTATGATACAATGCAGTATATAAAGTGTGATGTTTCAACTATTTGTATCGGTATGGCTGCTTCAATGGGAGCATTCCTTCTCGCAGCCGGAACAAAGGGAAAGAGAATTGCTCTTCCTAACAGCGAAATTATGATTCATCAGCCGCTGATCTCAGGCGGTCTTTCAGGTCAGTGTACCGATATAAAGATTCATTCCGATCACCTTGTAAGAACACGTCAGAAAATGAACGAGATGCTTGCCGCTAATACGGGAAAGCCGCTTGAACAGATTCAGGAAGATACTGAGCGTGATAATTATATGACAGCTCAGGAGGCTCTTGCATACGGTCTTATTGATAAGGTTATCGAAAAAAGGTAGGTTATGTAAATGGCTGAAACATTTAAGTCATGCAGCTTTTGCGGCAAGGGTGAAAATAAGGTTCATAGTATGTTTTCTGCCGGAACATCTAACATATGTGATGAATGCGTATGCTACTGTTATGAAATGCTTTTCGGACCCGGTTATTCCAAAGCACAGAAAAAAGCCGGAAAACGTCAGGAATTACAGCCGCTTTCATCAATGAAGCTTCTTAAACCGATGGAGATAAAAACTTTTCTCGATGAATATGTTATTGGACAGGATGAAGCTAAAATTGCTCTTTCTGTTGCGGTTTACAATCATTATAAGCGCATTCTCAGTCAGGAAGAACAGGAAGCGCAGGAGAAAGAACAGGGTAAGAAAAATATTGACGATGTTGAGATTCAGAAAAGCAATGTGCTTCTTCTCGGACCGACAGGTGTTGGTAAAACATTTCTTGCACAGACTTTAGCAAAGCTTCTTAACGTTCCTTTTGCAATTGCTGACGCTACCACTATTACAGAAGCCGGATATGTTGGGGACGATGTTGAAAACGTTCTTCTCAGACTTATTCAGGCGGCAGATTACGATATAAAGGCTGCGGAACGTGGAATCATTTATATTGATGAGATCGACAAAATTGCAAGAAAGTCCGAAAATACTTCCCTTACACGTGATGTAAGCGGAGAGGGAGTTCAGCAGGCTCTGCTTAAAATTATTGAGGGAACTGTTTCAAATGTACCTCCGCAGGGTGGAAGAAAGCATCCGAATCAGGAAGTTATTCAGATAAACACTAAAAATATTCTCTTTATTTGCGGCGGAGCTTTTGATGGTCTGGAAAGACAGATTCAGAGACGTATCGGAAAAGCTCCTATCGGATTTGGCGGCGAGATAAAGTCGAAGCAGGAGGAAAGGGATAACATATTTAAAAAGGTTATTCCAAAGGATCTTGTTAAATTCGGTATGGTTCCGGAGTTTGTCGGCAGACTTCCGGTTATAACCGTTCTTGAAGAGCTTGATGAGGCATCGCTTGTAAGTATTCTTACCGAGCCGAGAAACGCTCTGCTTAAACAGTACAGAAAGCTGTTTGAGTATGATGATATCGAGTTGGAGATCGAGGACGATGCTCTTATTGAAATCGCTCGCAAGGCTCTTGCTCAGAAAACGGGCGCAAGAGGTTTAAGGGGAATTCTTGAGAACATTCTGATGAAAACTATGTATTCCGTTCCTTCGGACGGAAGCATCGCCAAGGTTACTGTAACGGCTGAATCTGTAACGAGCGAATGTGAACCTACTCTTACAAACAGAAGAAATAAGGTAGTTTCTTTTTCTAAATAAAATAAGGACTCTGTACCCGAAGGTACAGAGTCCATTTTTTTGGCTTAGCTCAGATTAGCATCCACAGCCGTTGTTGCCGCAGCCGCAGCCACAGTCGTTATCGTTGTTGCCGCATCCACAGCCGCAGCCGGAGAAGAGGATAATGAAGAGAAGAACCACGAGAATGATGCACCAGCAGCTATTTCCACCAAAATTTGAATTACACATAAAAGAACACTCCTTAAAAAGATGTATTTGAAACGCTTTTGTCTGCGTTTCATATTACATAGTATGCTATAGCAAAAAAAGTGTTACAAAAATTTTTCGCCTTATTGTTTTCGACCGTTATCGCATGGATTTAGTGGCATAATATGTAAGGAACATTTTAAAGATAAACTCACCATAAATAACGGAGGAGAACAAAATGATAAATACAGATAAGTTTACCAAAAAGGCGGTAAGAATAATTGACGGAGCCGTAACAGCAGCATCCGAACTTGGTCATACTTATATAGGAAGCGAACATATTCTGCTTTCCATGGCTTGCGAGGGTTCTTCAAAGGCTGCTGATATTCTTATCGAAAACGGTGCGGCATATGATGAACTCAGGCTTGAAATAATCAATCTTGTGGGACAGGGATCGCCTTCCATACTTAATCAGCGTTATTTTACAACGGCTGCACGTCGAATTCTTGAAATATCTTATTCCATTGCTCTTAGTGAAAGAAAAAAACAAGCTGCTCCGGAGCATATTCTTGCTGCCATGATAAAAGAGTCCTCATGCAGCGCCTGTACTATAATAAAAAAAGTAGGAGGCAACCTCGCCGGTATTTGCGACGGACTGAATATTATCGATTCATCTTCGCTTCAGTCCGAGCTTTATGATTCAATAAAACCCAAGATCTCGCATCTGCCAAACTTGTTTCGATACGGAAAAAATATAACCGATATTGCTATAATTAAAAAGAATGATCCGCTTATCGGCAGAAATCGTGAAATCGAGCGTGTTATGCAGGTTCTTGCGAGACGAACGAAAAATAATCCATGTCTTATAGGTGAAGCAGGAGTTGGCAAAACAGCAATAGTCGAGGGTGTTGCCGAACTTTTTGTACGTAATCTTGTTCCTGATTCGCTCAAAAACAGATTTATTTTCGCTCTCGATTTTACAGCGCTTCTATCAGGAGCAAAATATCGTGGAGATTTTGAAGAGCGTGTAAAATCATGCATCGAGGAGGCGGTAAATGCAGGAAATATCATACTCTTTATCGATGAAATACACACAATAGTCGGCGCAGGGGCGGCTGAGGGAGCGATAGACGCTGCAAATATAATGAAACCACGTCTTGCAAGAGGCGAGCTTCAGATAATCGGAGCAACTACGTTTGACGAGTATAAAAAAACGATCGAAAAAGACGCTGCTCTTGAACGCAGATTCCAGCCTGTTCAGATAAGCGAACCGGATAAAAAGAGCTGTATTCAGATAATCAAGGGATTAAAAAGCAACTATGAATCTTTTCACGATGTCGAAATAAGCAGTGAAATCGCAGAACTTGCTGTAGATATGTCCATGCGTTATATCTCCGACCGTTTTTTGCCGGATAAAGCGATAGATATTCTTGATGAAGCCTGTGCCTGTGCGAAAATACGTCACAATTCCGGTGTCTGCACCAAGGATTCCGATTATATCAAATTATCCGGGACAAATTTAAAGCTGAATTCTATCGGAAAGGTTATAAACGGAAAGGAGAGAGCAGAGGTTTCAGAAGATGATATCATTTCAGTTATTTCGCTGAGAACGGGTATACCTCTGAATAAAATCACTGTGGAAGAGGCGAAGCAGCTCAGTTTGCTTGAAAGCCGCCTTTCAGAGCGTGTAATAGGTCATCAATACGCCGTAAGCAAGGTAGTTAACGCTATATGCCGTGCCAAATCCGGTCTTAAAGATACAAGCAGACCAACGGCTTCTTTTATGTTTGCAGGACCTACAGGCGTTGGAAAAACAGAGCTTGCAAAAGCCCTTGCGGAATGTCTTTTCAATTCTGAAAGTAATCTTATCCGCATTGATATGTCGGAATATATGGAGAAGCATTCAGTTTCAAAGCTTATCGGAGCTCCTCCCGGATATACCGGATATGATGACAGCGGAAGCAATCTTTGTGAAAGAGTAAGAAGAAACCCTTATTCGCTTATTCTTTTTGATGAGATAGAGAAAGCCGATATTGAGGTTCTGAACATTCTACTACAGATCCTTGACGACGGCATTTTAACTGATTCTTCGATGAGAAGAGTCAGCTTCAGAAACTGTATAATTATAATGACGACCAATGTAGGCGCTGATTCTATCGCAAACAGAGCATCGCTCGGATTTTCTGAAAGCGGTGACAAAGCCGTTGAGGAACGTGTTTTGTCGGTTGTCAGAAGGCATTTTACTCCTGAATTTATAAACAGGATAGACGAAATGGTTGTATTTCGTTCTCTTGAAAAGGATGATCTGCTGCAAATCAGCAGAATTGCACTCGATAATCTGAAAAAACGTGCAATGAGCCTGGGGATAGAACTTAGCTATTCACCGAAAGTAATTGAAGCAGTTGCAAAGGTTAAAGAAACTGAAAAGTACGGCGCTCGTCCTATAAAAAGGCGTGTTACAGAGCTTATCGAAAACAAGCTTGCACAGATGATCGTTAGTTCCGATATACGCAAGGGGGAGAGAGTTCGTGTTGATATTACAGATGATCAGATAAGTATTGTTAAGAGCGTTGTTGTTTAAAAATACAATGCTAAAGTTTCGAGCTATTAATAACACCGCTTTTGTCCACTACGTTTTACTGTACGACATTGACAATTATTAAAATAAGTATTATAATAAGAAAGAAATATTAATTGTCAATAAGAAAGCAGATGATGAAATATGAAATATAAAACCCGTATGAAAATAGATAAACTTAAAGCTGTTCTTGTGTGGATATGGTTTATAATATGGGGACTTCTTCATCTGTTTTGGCTGCTAATGAAATTGAGCGATGGCCCTGCGTTTTCCGTTTTTATCATTATATTAATGTGGTGGATTCCGATAATATTATCATTGATCATAGATGGTGCAATTGATAAAAAGCGGAAAAAGCGTGAAGAAGAGGAAAGATTAAAATATCGTGCGGAATATGTAAAGCCTCTCCTGATGAAATCAGAAATGTTCGGCGAGCTAAAATTTGACCACGACACTAAAACTTCCGAGCTTGAACTTGCGGAAATTAACCTTCCTCCTATCGGTGACGAAGAAATTGAAGAAGTCATGGCATATGGTTATAACGGTGATAATAATATCGTTATCAAGGCTCTTGAAACGATTTACAGTCGTATCAATGAAATTTTAGATTTTATCGTAGGATACGTTAAGGAAACGTATGACGATGAGGGGATAACAGATGAAAACGGAGAGCCTATTACTGAGGAGTTTATAAGAGGCGCAGTCGGAATCAGTTGGATTGAGATCTATATTAAAAATGATATAGCAGATATTACTCTTATGGGAGGAGTTTCCGCTGATTTTCATGAGCATATTGCCGAGCATGGCATAACCGTTGATATTGACGGAAAAACCGGGAATATCAATTGATATTCCGGATAATAAAGAATGAGCTGTATCTTATTAAAACGATACAGCTCATTCTTTTCTGATTTGTCCCTGTGTTACGGTGCTTATTGTGCAGATATAGTACCGTTCTAAATAAGGAATTTATAGGAATTTTTTAAGTTTATCGATTATATTGTGATCGGTCAGTCCGAAATCCATTTCTTTATAGCACCAAGCTGCTCTTGCAATATGATATTTCCGGAATACGGAATTTATCGTTTTGTACCAAGCAATGGCGCTTTCTTCATCGGCGAGATTTATCACACCGTATTCTCCGCAGTACAGCGGAACATTTCTCTCTTCGGCAATTTTAACTGCTTCCGAGAATAAGCAGTCGAAAAATTCTTCTCCTACCGTTTCAACGTCCGCAGCAGAAACAAGGTCAACTGTCTCAATACCGATTCGTTTCTGTTCAGAAGCATATTCACGGATTGTTGACGGATATTTAAGTCTGAATTTTTCAGGCATGTTTTTTACCCAGTATGCTCCCTGATGAGTAAATATCAACGGTTCATAGCAGTGGAAATTGTAAACGATTTTATCGTCGGCAGGCATTTTCAGATCCTTAAGAGCCTTAATGCAGTTATTATCATATCCACCGATAAGGATATATGTTTTCGGGGCGATCATTCTTATACGATGAACGCACTTTTTGGCGATTTCATTCCATATATCGCAGTATTTACGGTCAGTGACTTCGTTTAAAAGTTCAAATGAAACACGTTCATGATACTTTCCGAAACGCTTAGCAAGTTCTTCCCAAAGACGGAAGAAGCGTTCCTGTAATGATTCTGATTCAAAGAATCCGCTTTCAGATTCTCCCTCGTCGAAAGAGAATCCGCAGGTTTTATGCAGGTCTAAAATCATGTTCAGACCGTATTTTTCACACAAATTAACGGACTTTTGAATATACGCAATTCCATCTTCAAGAATATCGCCGTTTTCGTTTTCGATAAGCTCGTAGTCAATCGGAATTCTTACATGGTCGAGACCCCACGAAGCGATTTCGGCGAAGTCGCTTTCGCAGATGAAATCGTCATAATGTTTTTTCGTATGTTCACATTGCGAGAACCAGCCTCCAAGATTGATTCCCTTTTCATAGCCATTGAAAATTCTCATAAATTTACCTCTGATTATTGTTTGTTATATGTTACCCACTGATAACGTGCCGTAAGGGGAGTGTTGCCGTTGAAAGGCTTGAGCCAGTCGTCGACTCCTATACCGGGCCATACGTTCATCATGATTCTTCCGGCGGTTGAGGGAATATTATTGTATGCAGTATAAACTTCTTTTCCGTCAACGTACCATGTTATGTGGTCAGGCTGCCAATCGAATCCATATGTATGGAAGCCTTCTGATGCGTCGAAACCGAGATCATACATATATTCGTGATTTCCGACACCGTTTGTGTAGTAATTTAACTGAACCTTTGTTGTATCCTTGCCGAGAATTTCGATATCGATCTCGTCCCATGGATTATCTTCCGAAGGGCCTGTATAGGTGAAGAACGAAGAAACTACACCGTCATTCTTTATAGCCTGCATAGATGTTTCGTAGTATCCGTAGTGATATGTATCTGACGTTCTGTATTCTGCTCCGGAGTAATTGTATTTGCCGGAGTGATCTTTGTCGATAGTGAGATTGAGAACTCCGCCGTCAAACGAGGTGTTCTGCTTATACCAACCGCAGTCGAAACAGCTTCCGTTAGTCCAGCCGTCCGATGCGAAGAACACCGGAGTTTCACCTTTTCTGAAATCAGCGACAACAGTGGCATTTTGGTTCATAGCAGTGCCGTAATCCTTTATTTCTCCGCTTACAGGAGGAACAACAGGCTGTTCACCTTTGGGAAAAGATGTTACCGTTCCAAGAACAAACTTCTGAATGAGGACTATATCGGCAACGGAATACTTTCCGTCCTGATTAACGTCTGCCGCCTTGGCGGATATTGAATCTGAGAATCCGCCGTTGATAAGACCTTTTCTCGCAAGAATAATGTCGAAACTATCGATAGAACCGTCAGAATTTATATCTCCGAGAATGAAATCCGGATTTACAATATCCTCATTGCTTGTAAGCGAAACGAGATATGTGAGGGGAGAGTTCCAGTAAATTGTGATCTCATTGGTAGAATAGCTTTCGGAATTGTCGACATAACGTTTTGCATTTGGAAGATCCTGACAATAAGCTTTTGCGGCGCTGTCTTCAAGATTCTGGTTTACACCGCCTACAAGCATTCCTTTCATAGCCTTTCCGGCAGCCATTGACGGTCTGTGGTGAGGATTTTCAGGGGAAACAGTTCCGTAGCCTGTAAAGAAGCATTCCCCGACAGGATTTGTTCCAAGAAGATAGTTGAGCTGAGCGTTTGCGGCGTCAAGATAGCTTGAATCACCGGTAGCTTTATAAGCTGCACCGAGTATAATTCCGGCATTGGCAACTGTCATATTGCTTCCCCAGTTGAATTTTGTTAGCGCAACTCCGTAAGGAGAGTTTGAGGAAACTTTGACAAAGCTGTCTGCCTGAGAGATAATAGCATCTCTGGCATTTGTATAAATGGCAGAATCCTTGCTGATATTTTTAGCAGTAAGAATAGCAAGGTTGCCGTAATCGCCTACGGTAGACCAATCAAGTCCCTTTAAAACGTACATTTCGCTTAAAGCAGTTTCGTATTTGCTGTTTCCGGTTGCACGGTAAAGCTGAGCTGCAGCCCAATAGCGTTCATCTCTGTCGGAAAGATCACCGTAATCTCCGGTAGTAATGTCTTCGGGATTTTTGAATATCAGATCAGGATTTGCTTCAAGGAAGCTCCATGCTCTTTCAGCACGTTCAAGGCAGTTATTGGCAAAATCTGCATCTATATCCTTGTAGAATTCATAAGCAAGAGCCATTGAAGCGCAGAAATCAGCAGTAGCCGTTGTTGAAATGGGAGTAACAATGAGGGGAGCAGTTTCTTTTTCAGGCGAAACATATCCGGGGAAATTTTCACAAGTAACCTTATGGTAAACAGCGCCGTCGGCACGCTGCATTTTCATCATCCATTCAAGCTCATAACGTGCTTCATCGAGTATATCAGGAGTACCGTTTCCGCTTTCGGGAATACCGATATTATCACCGTAAAGGTTGGGATTTGCTTCATAAGCGTAAAGCAGATCGGCAATGGTTTTAGCAGCAGGAACAACATATCTGCCGTAATCGCCTGCATCGTGCCAGCCGCCGGAAACGTCGATCTTATCGTTTGTGCCATAAATCGTTGCCATACCTGTGTGGCAGGCAGGATGTCCGAAATCGCTGTCCGTTACAGCTTCTCCGCATCGCTGTAAATAGAGCATTCTTACGCTGTCATCAAGCAGATTGGAGTAAACGCTGTCGGAAATTTCAAATGTGTAGGAGTTATCCAGATTTCCGCAGGTTATATAATATTTTCCGGGTTGTGTAACGGAAGAAAAATCACCGGTTTTATTTGTTTCCCCAGCGGATGTATTATTGATACTGTTGGAAAGATCACCTGTGTAAACGACCTGATTTGTATCTGCATTTACGACCGAGAATTTACTCTCATTGTCTGCATTTCGGAAAACAGCAGTTTTTTTGCTGTCACACTTATATCCGACCTGATTGGTTATAATAGGAGCTTCGTATGGTCGTGTAGCGGAATAATCGACCTTGCTGTCGTCAACAAGTTCAATTGACACGTTGTCGATATAGATCTTATGCTCCGAGAGAACGCCTTCATGTTTTTCCTGAATACCGCAGTTGAAAACGAGTTTAGACATGATGTCTGTTTCAGCTTTCATGGTGAATTCGTAGTCAACAGTCTGGGGAGTGGAAGTAAGTTCAAGACCTTTCCATGTATAAGACTGATATGTTCCTCCATTCTGCTGGATCATTGCTTCAATATATCTGTCTGTTGTAGAAGAAATGTCGTATTTGATGCGATATACGCCGTTTTGATAAAGCGGAATGATGTCATAATAAACCTGAACGGCATAATTGACTTTTCCTACATTGCTTACCGTAAGGGCAAGACGTCCGTTTTCAGTTCCTAACGAGCATACTCCGCCGCTTTCTTTATATGTTCCCCAGCCGGATGTTCCGTAATCAAATGTTGAATTGCTGATAATGTTTGAGGCTGCCGAAACGACAGCAGGAACAGCAGGCAGAGCCGATGCCATTACAGTACAAGCAGCAATTGCCGCTGCGAGTTTTCTGAACTTTTTTGATTTCATAATTATAACCCTCTCAATAATATTTTGTATACGATCCGTGCTAAAACCGAATACAATTCCGTTTATTACAATACTAATAATACATAATTATTACTGAAAAGTATACAATTTTTATGACAAAAATGGTAAAATCATGACATTTATAAAAGAAACAGACCACTCTATGCGGTGGTCTGTATAATTGAGAGATTATATTGTTTTTTATATTTTTTCGGAGTTGATCCCATATATTTTTTAAATATTTTAATAAAGTAGCTTTGAGAACTGAATCCAAGCAGACTGCTGATTTCAGTATCAGTATATTCAGTATAGAGCAGAAGAGAGGAAGCTTCTTCAATTTTGAGTTTATTCACATATTCGCCAAAAGCAAATCCGGTTTCTTTTTTAAAGAGTCTTGAAAGATAAGATTCGCTTATCTTAAGACGTTTTGCGGTTTCTTCAAGAGAAATACGGTTGTGCAGATGACAGATTATATAATCTATCGCACGAACAATTTGTTTTGAATAAACTCCGCTGAGTTTTATCTGACGCATTTTATTGGTGTATCCCTCGATCATTTCAACGTGGACTGCACGAATTTCGCTTTCTGTCTGGCATTTATCAGTTTTCATGATGTAAAAATCACTGAGACTATATGCTTCTTCAGGCGTCATTCCTCCGTTGACGCAGTATCTTGCGATCATAGCTGCAAGAACGACCATGTGATATTTCAGATTACGCAGGAAATCTTCGCTTAATATTCCGCATCCCTCACAGAAAAGCGGTTTCATAAATACTTTTACAAGCTCCATATTTCCTGAGCAGATACTTTCGTAAAATGCAACTTCACGGTCGAAGGAAGCGTGTTCAAAATCATCTTCACGCTTTGAAAACAAATGCTCCGCAATTTTTCTTTCCGTCTCAAAACTCATCATATCACAATATACCGCCTATTTCCACATCAACATAGTCGTGGAAAACTTTATAAATTTCGGGATAATTTTTTTTGGTACGTATGGGTTTAAGTTCTGAATCTGTAAAACAATGCGAAGAATGACCTTCCGAACATAGACTGTCGTCAGAACATTTTACAATGCGGTAATCAAGTTCGAGAGTTGTTCCGTTGAATTTGGTTATTTTAGGATAAACAGCGAATCTATCACCGAACCGCAGAGGAGCTTTGTAACGGCATTCAACGGAAAGAACCGGCATCATTAATCCGGAAGCTTCAATATTCTCAAATGGCATTCCTGCTTTTTTGAGAAAATCTATACGTGTTTCCTCGAAAATTCTTATATAGTTTGAATGATGTACAATACCCATTTTATCCGTTTCATAATAGTATACGTCTCGTTCGTATGGAGTTATTTTATTCATATTTTCACAATCCTTTTTAGTTTGTAAGTATTTTTATTATAGCATATTTTTTGCATTTTTTCAAGCTTTAGTGATATTTGAAAAATAAAAACCTGTCTTTGCGTTTTTTTTCGCAAAGACAGGTTGCAGAATTATGCTTTGACCGTTTCGGCAGCGATTTTTCTTGATGTAATATCTTTTCTGAACAAGAACTTGAAAATTGTCCTTACCAATGGTTGAATGAAAAATAATTGACTGAAAAATGCAAACGGAAAATTGAAGCATACAAGCTTTAACCAGTTTGCAAGAAGTGTGAAAACAGAAAATCCCATGTAATACGGATAATAAAGCCATGTCGCAATAAAGCTCATGACCGGACACATGATTCCTACTGTTGCGCATATAATTGCGGTTTCGAAAATAACCGGATGCGTATTACGCATATCGAATGTTTTACAGGCAAGTTTGAAAGATGCCGGACTTCCAATGAATATTTCAATCAAGTAGGCAAGAATAAATTCTACAAGTACGATCGTCCATATCGGAACCATTTTTCCACAAAGCATAACTCCTCCCTGTGAATTTATCGCCGAAATGACGCTCGGCTGTCCGGTTACATTCATAAGCGTATTTCCGTTAACGACATAAAGACTGTAGAATACATATCCATGCACTGTAATGATAACAGTCAGAAGTGCGAAGATACATCTTTGAAATTGATTTCTTGGCATAAAAAATTACTCCTTTTTTGACAAACAAAAAACACGTTATACCCTTGACAGAAATCTGAATACTTAGTGTACCGTAATCAGATTTACATACCAAAAGGTAAAACGTGTGTCGTTCGTCTTTATTTTATTTACCTGCTTATTATAGCATAAAATTTGCGGTTTGTCAAGTTAAGGTTTGTATGTATAAGTGGGAAAATGGCAGCGCCATAAGTTTTTTTATAAAATTTTCAAAAAGCTCTTGACAAATATAAAAGAGTGTGATATAATCAAATCATACCAAACATATAGGAATTATTTAATTTGGAAAAGGAGTCCTGATAATGAGTATTTATAAAAAAGTTACAGATCTGATAGGCAATACACCTCTTTTAGAGCTTGAAAATATCGAAAAAGCGAATGATCTTAATGCAACTTTGCTTGCTAAGTTAGAATACTTTAATCCGGCTGGTTCTGTTAAAGACAGAGTCGCCAAAGCTATGATTGATGATGCAGAAGCAAAAGGCATTCTCAAAGCCGGAAGCGTTATAATTGAACCAACAAGCGGAAATACGGGAATCGGTCTTGCTTCTGTTGCTGCTGCAAGAGGTTATCGTCTTATCATTACGATGCCTGAAACAATGAGCGTTGAACGCCGAAATCTTATGAAAGCTTATGGTGCGGAACTTGTTCTTACAGAAGGTTCAAAAGGTATGAAAGGCGCTATAGAAAAAGCTGATGAGCTTGCTGCGGAAATTCCTGACAGTTTTATTCCTTCTCAGTTTACAAATCCGACTAATCCTGCTGCTCATCAGAAAACAACAGGTGTTGAGATATGGAATGATACAAACGGAAAGGTAGATATTTTTGTTGCCGGAGTCGGAACAGGCGGAACTATCAGCGGTGTTGGAGCATATCTTAAATCGCAGAATCCTGATGTGAAAATCGTTGCAGTAGAGCCGAAAAGCTCTCCGGTACTTTCAGAGGGCATTGCAGGTTCTCATAAAATTCAGGGAATAGGTGCAGGCTTTGTTCCTGAAACACTTAATACTGAAATTTATGATGAGATTATCACTGTTGAAAACGAAGATGCGTTCACAACAGGCAGAACAGTTGCGAGAACGGAGGGAGTGCTTATCGGTATTTCTTCCGGCGCAGCGTTGTGGGCAGCTATCCAGCTTGCAAAACGTCCTGAAAACAAGGGGAAAACTATAGTTGTGATTTTTCCCGATACAGGTGAACGTTATCTTTCTACACCGATGTTTGAGTAAAATTATAAAGCATATGAATGACAAGAGGGAAAAAAATCAGGCTTACTGAATAGTAAACCTGATTCATCCTGTACAATTATACGTTGTCCTTTGACGATAAAACAGATGAATAAATATGTGGCCGTGCAAAAAAATATCGGGCTTACTTTAAAGTAAACCCGAGTATACTCTGCCGGGAGCACCCGACTGGTTGGGGCGGCGGGATTTGAACCCACGCAGTGACAGAGTCAAAGTCTGTTGCCTTACCGCTTGGCTACGCCCCAAATTATACTACAATAATTATACCAAAAAAATGGAAAGAAATCAATAGTTAAAGATATATATTTTATATTTAACAATAATATTTTACGGAATGAATAAAAAATATATTGAAATGTAATATGAAATATTTATTTTACTTATTGACGTGACAGAAAATGTGCAGTATAATATATATGACATGAAAGGATGTTATTTATGAGCAATTATAAATTTGAAACACTTCAGGTTCACGCAGGACAGGAAAATCCGGATTCGGCAACGGACGCAAGAGCTGTGCCTATTTATGCAACAACTTCTTACGTTTTTAAAGATTCCGCTACAGCGGCAGGACGTTTTGGACTCACGGTTCCGGGAAATATCTATACAAGACTTATGAACCCGACTTCAAGCGTTTTTGAGGAAAGAATAACTGCTTTAGAGGGTGGTGCAGGAGCATTAGCAACTGCTTCCGGCTCGGCAGCAATTACATACGCCATTCAAAATATTGCCATTGCAGGCGACCATGTTGTTTCGTCGACGAATCTTTATGGAGGCACTTATAATCTTTTTGCAAATACGCTGAAAGAGCAGGGAATTACGACAACTTTTGTTGATCCGTCAGATCCGGAAAACTTTGAAAAAGCTATTCAGCCGAACACAAAGCTTTTGTATGCAGAAACTCTCGGCAATCCGAATTCTGATGTTATAGACATTGAAGCGATTTCTGCTGTTGCGCATAGACATGGAATCCCGCTTATTGTCGATAATACATTTGCAACTCCGTACCTTTTAAGACCGATCGAACACGGCGCAGATGTTGTAGTTCATTCCGCAACAAAATTCATCGGAGGCCACGGAACCGTAATGGGAGGAGTTATCGTCGATTCCGGTAAGTTTGACTGGGCGCAGAACGATAAATTTCCCGGACTTTCTAAGCCTAATCCGTCATATCACGGAGTTGTTTTCACGGAAGCCTGCGGAAATCTCGCATATATTCTTAAGATCAGAACAACTCTTATGAGAGATCAGGGCGCATCAATTTCTCCGTTCAACTCGTTCCTTCTTTTACAGGGACTTGAAACTCTTTCACTTCGTTTGGAACGTCATGTTGAGAATGCGCTTAAAGTTGTCGACTTCCTAAGCAAACATCCGCAGGTTGAAAAAGTGAATCATCCATCGCTTGCATCCGGAAAGGAAAAAGAGCTTTACGATAAGTATTTCCCGAATGGAGCGGCTTCTATTTTCACATTTGAGATAAAAGGCGGCGCAGAAGAAGCAAAGAAATTCACCGAAAGTCTTGAATTATTTTCGCTGCTTGCCAACGTTGCAGACGTAAAATCGCTTGTGATACATCCGGCATCAACAACTCATTCACAGATGACCGAAGAAGAGCTTCTTTCAGCCGGAATAAGGCCCAATACAGTAAGACTTTCGATCGGTACAGAACACATTGACGATATTATTGCAGACCTTGAAAAAGGCTTTGCGGCATTAATATAATTAAAAATAGCCTGTATTTATGGAATTTCTCTTATAAATACAGGCTTTCAAAGGGTGGTAATTTATAATGAACAGTAAAAAAATAAAAACGATGACTCTTGCAGCGCTTCTGGCGGCTTTTGCTTGCGTAGCAACTATGCTTATTCAGGTTCCTACTCCGACAAAGGGATATGTTAATCTCGGCGACTGTATTGTTAACATTTCCGCATGGCTTCTCGGACCTGTTTATGGTTCGGCAGCGGCAGGAATAGGCTCAGCAATGGCGGACGTAATATCCGGTTATATTATTTATGCTCCCGCTACGCTTATCATAAAAGGACTTATGGCTGCTGCTTCATTTTTCGTATATCGTGCTGTTTCAAAAAAAGCTAATTCTGTTTTATCAAGATTTGCTGCAGCGGTAACGGCTGAGCTTGTAATGGTTGCCGGATATGGAATTTTCGAGGCATTTATGTACGGTTCAGTCGCAACGGCTCTCTTGGGGGTAAGCGGAAATCTTATACAGGGGCTTATGGGCATTGTAAGTTCTGTTGTGATTTACGAAGCTGTAATTAAGCGGATTCCTAAAGTGGTCTGAAAAATATGAGCAATCAGTTTTCAAGAACAGAGCTGCTTTTCGGCAGTGAGGCAATGCAAAAGCTTTCGTTATCAAGAGTTGCAGTTTTCGGAATCGGCGGAGTTGGTGGGTATACCGTTGAAGCGCTTGCTCGTTCCGGAGTGGGGGAGCTTGATCTTATCGACAGCGATAAGGTTGCTCTTACAAATTTGAATCGTCAGATAATTGCATTAAGAAGCACTATTGGCAAGTATAAAGTTGATGTCGCAAAGGAGCGCATTTTCGATATAAATCCCGATTGCAGAGTGAACGTATACAAAACATTCTATATGCCCGAAACGGCTGAACAGTTTGATTTTACGCAGTATGACTATGTTGTTGACGCTATAGATACTGTTACAGGAAAAATTGAACTTATAATGCAGGCGAAAGTGGCTGGAGTCCCGATAATCAGCTCTATGGGAGCAGGCAATAAAATTGATCCGACCGCATTTGAAGTTTCGGATATTTACAAAACGTCTGTATGTCCGCTTGCAAGAGTCATGCGGAATCAGTTGAAAAAAAGGGGAGTAAAAAAGCTTAAAGTAGTTTACTCGAAAGAGCAGCCTATAATGCCTTCTGATGAAGCGGTTCATGCTCTTATGACAGAAGAGGGAGAAACTGAAAGGCGGAGCATACCGGCTTCAAATGCATTTGTACCGTCTGTTGCCGGATTGATAATTGCAGGAGAAGTTATAAAAGATCTGATAAAAATTAATAAGTATTAATAAAAAGCCTGTCCGTGAATTATTTCGGACAGGCTTTATGTTTAATTTTTTATTTGTTTAGCAACAAGACTTTCGCCGCAGTAAATTTCACGAAGCTTTGGTTTTTCAATTTTTCCGGTAGGATTTCTTGGAACATCGGCAAAAATGATTTTATGAGGTCTTTTATACCTCGGAAGCTTCTGGCAGTATGTATTTATATCATCCTCAGAGCATTTGCATTCTTCCTTGATCGAAATAACTGCCGCTGCAATTTCTCCGAGACGCTTATCAGGAAGTCCGATTACTGCAACGTCCTTTACCGACGGATGAGCTCTCAAGAAATCCTCGATCTGAACGGGATAGAGATTTTCTCCTCCGCTGATAATAACGTCTTTTTTACGGTCAACAAGGTAGATAAATCCGTCCTTATCTTCCTGAGCCATATCACCGGTAAGGAGCCAGCCGTCTTTAAGAGTTTCGTTTGTAGCCTTTTCGTCACGGTAATAGCAGGTCATAACTCCCGGACCTTTAACGTAAAGCTCGCCGACTTCTCCACGCTTAACAGCGTTTCCGTTTTCGTCAGCAATTTTAACTTCCCAGCCGAATCCGGCTTTGCCAATTGCACCGACCTTGTGAATGTTCTCAACTCCAAGATGAACGCAGCCGGGACCAATAGATTCACTAAGACCGTAGTTGGTATCATACTGATGATCGGGGAATATTTTCTTCCAGCGGGAAATAAGCGAAGGCGGAACAGGCTGCGCTCCGATATGCATAAGCCGCCACTGAGAGAGCTGATAATCTTCAATATTTATTTCATTTCTGTCGATTGCGTCAAGAATATCCTGCGCCCACGGAACAAGAAGCCAGACTATAGAGCAGTTTTCATTTGAAACAGTTTCAAGAATAGATTTTGGCTTAACGCCTTTAAGCAGAACAGCTTTGCTTCCGGAATAAAGACTTCCGAACCAATGCATTTTAGCTCCTGTATGATAGAGTGGCGGAATGCAAAGGAAAATATCGTCTTTAGTCTGACCGTGATGATTCTGCTCAACCTTAGCGGAATGAACCAGACTCCGATGTTTATGGAGAATAGCTTTCGGAAAACCTGTTGTTCCGGAAGAAAAATAAATAGCGGCGTCGTCGTCATCGGTAATTTTAATATCCGGAGCAGAACTTGCGCAGTTTGCAACAAGACCGTCGTAATGTTCGGCAAATGACGGACACCCTTCTCCGACATAGAAAATGAGTCTGTTTCGGCTTATTTCATCAGCGATCTCCTCAATTCTTCCAATAAACTCAGGACCGAAAAGAAGGACGTCAACCTCGGCAAGATCAAGACAATATTTGATCTCGCTTGCGGAATATCTGAAATTAAGTGGAACGGCGAGTGCGCCTGTTTTAAGGATACCGAAATAAATCGGGAGCCATTCAAGGCAGTTCATGAGGAGAATGCCAACCTTATCGCCTTTTTTCACCCCTCTTTGAAGAAGCAGATTAGCGAATCTGTTTGCTTTTTCATCAAAAACCTTCCATGTGATTTCACGTCTGTAGCAGCAGAGCGGATCTGGTTCGATGAGTTCATAATCCTTCCATGTGATACGTCTTACCTCGGTAATTTCAGGATTGACTTCAACAAGAGCAACGTCATTTCCGTATATTTGCGCATTTCTTTCTAATAATTCAGTAATTGGCATTATTATAATTCCTTTCTGTTTAAAACAGATAATATTCTGGTTTTGTATATTATTAATTTTAACACAAAAAAGCGTAAAAGTAAAGCGATTTTATACGTTATTTCTTACAAAATACAAATAAGTATTCTAAGCAATTTGCACAATAAAATAGCTGCCGCACTTTCATGCAGCAGCTTGTAAACAAACAATTTTGATTTATCGCTGAAAAATAAATCGAGCGAAAGCAGACTCTCATTCCGTAGAAAGTAACGAGCTTGCGAGTGAGAACGTGTATGCGGTCAAGCTGGCTACAGCTTGAAATTATAATTTTGTACCGCACTTATCGCAGAAATTCTGTCCCTCATCGAAAGAAGCGCCGCAGTTGGAGCATACTTTTTTTGTTGGTGCTGAAGGAGCAGGTTCTACAACGCTTTCAACAGTCTGAACCGGAACAGGCTCGGGAACAACAGGAGCGTCGTTGAATCCCTCGATAATGGGCGGAGCGACAAATTCTACCTGAGCGCCGCATTTATCACAGAAACGCTGACCTTTCATAACCTCTGCACCGCAGTTGGAGCAAGGCTGCTTATCTTCCATCGAAGCAAGAAGAAGTCTGAACTTTTCTGCCCTCTCGCTCTTTTGGATTATATCGTTTACAGGAGCAGCATATTCATCCGCCGGATCAGCAGAATTAAGCTCGAAGTATTTTTTACCGATAGCGTAGTAAGCGTTATTTATCTCGTTTTCAAGCTGAGTGATCTCTTTTTTAACTCTTGATTTTTCAGTCATTTTTTTAGAGCTTTCGCTTACGCTCTTAGCGCCCTTTTCAACTGTATCGCCAACTTTTCCTGCAAAGCCTTTAACTGAATCCAAAAAACCCATGGTAATATCCTCCTTATATAATATTGCTGTATTATATTTTTCTTGTATTTATCTCCCAAAACCTCAAATTATTCTTAGAAATGAGCAAGGGATCGATATAATTGTATTTTAACACATTTTTTTACTAAAGTCAAGACAAAATGAATTATTTCACACAAAGAACACGAAACAAAATCATGCCAAAAAAATATAAAAAACTGCATAAATATGATAGAAATAAACATGAAACAATAATATAATGATTGCAGTATTGATGAGACAATGAACTTATCAATATACGAACCATTAATTAAGGTTATTATTTAAAAGGCGGTTGATTTTATGGAAAAATCAGAATTCAGAAGAAAACTTCTTTCGCTTGTTATTCCTATAACAATGCAGCAGCTTATGCTTTCTCTTGTAAACGTTTCTGATGCGGTTATGCTTGGATTTTTAAATCAGGATTCACTGTCGGCTGTTTCTCTTGCCGGACAGGTTCAATTTGTATTCAGTTTATTTATATTTTCTGTGACAGGAGGAATATCAATACTCGCAGCGCAGTATTGGGGGATAAACGATAAAGCGTCAATAGAAAAAATTATCGGTATAGGCATGAAGATAATGATACCTATTTCAATTATATTTTCAGCCGCATCATTTTTCTGTCCTCGTTTACTTATGAAGTGTTTTGCTTCTGATACAATCCTTATAGAAAAAGGCGCAGAATATCTTCGTGCAGTTTCGCTTTCATATTTTTTATTGGGAATTTCTCAGATATATCTGTGCATTATGAAAAACTGCGGACACGCCGGAAAAAGTTCGCTGATAAGCTCTGTTTCGGTTGTTATGAATATTATTCTTAACTGGCTTCTGATTTTCGGAGTGGGAGTTTTTCCACGCATGGAAATTGCAGGTGCAGCCGTTGCAACAGTAATTTCAAAAGCTGTCGAACTTGTATGGACAATGATTGTTATGTTGAAAAAAGACAGTATAAAGATCCGTTTATCGCTTTGTATACACAACGATAATTTGCTGAAAAAAGATTATCGTAAATTTTCCGTTCCTATTTTTGGAAATAACCTTGTGTGGGGAATCGGTTTCACAATGTACACTGTAATTATGGGACACATGGGAAGCGACGCTGCTGCGGCAAATTCGATTGCAAATATTATAAAAAATCTTTCAATATGTATGTGTCAGGGAGTTGCGTCGGCAAGCGGAATAATGATCGGTTCGCTGCTTGGTCAGGGATTGATCGAAAAGGCGAAATACTGCGGTTCAAAGCTTTGCAAAATTTCTCTTATCTGCGGATTGATATCGGGTGGAGCAATTTTGTGCGTTATTCCTTTTGTTCCGTTATTTTCAAGTCTTTCGGATACAGCACAGGGTTATCTGCGTGTTATGCTTGTTGTAAGTTCGTATTATGTTATAGGAAAAGCGATGAATATGACAGTTATAGCAGGAATTTTCCCATCCGGAGGGGATACACGATTTGGTTTTAAATGTGATGGAGTAACAATGTGGCTTGTTACTGTTCCGATCGGAATTATTTCTGCGTTCATTTTTAAGCTGCCGGTTCTTGCAGTTTATATTCTTATAAACATAGATGAAATAGTAAAACTTCCGGCAGTTTATAAGCACTATAAAAAGTATATGTGGCTTAATAATCTCACTCAGACAGAGCCGATAAATGATCAATTACAGCCGGCATAATAATAAAAACTTGCTGATTTTTCAGCAAGTTTTTCATTTATTTAAGGTCGTTCAAAATTTTTTGTCTGTATGCAGCAGCAGCCTGTTCCTGCTTATTATCGCCGAATTCATAGTAAATATGTCCTGCGAGAGCATCGGGAAGATATTGCTGCTTGACATAATGATTCGGATATTCATGCGGATAAAGATAATGCTGTCCAACTATTTTTGCGCCATTTCCGTCAAAATGCTTATTTTGAAGATGACGTGGAAAATCGAGAGCATCGCAGTTCCTCAGATCATCCAAAGCAGCGTTTATAGCGTTGCATGCGCTATTTGACTTAGGAGCAGTTGCAAGCAGTATAGTTGCTTCTGCGATAGGAAGTTTTGCTTCGGGAAGTCCGAGCTGGAGTGCGGAATCGACACAAGCTTTGGTTATAACGACTGCCTGCGGATAAGCAAGTCCCACGTCCTCGGAAGCAATACAGAGCAATCGTCTGCAAAGTGAAACGATATCTCCGGCTTCGATCAGTCTTGCAGCGTAATGAAGAGCAGCATTTTCGTCTGAGCCACGAACTGATTTATGGAACGCTGAAAGAATATCGTAATGCTGATCGCCGTCACGGTCGTAACGCATATTGCTCCTCTGAGCGAGTATATTCAGAGAATCAGGAGTAACTGTGACTCTTCCATTCGAAATTTCACCGCAAACAGTAGCCAGTTCAGCTGTATTCATAGCCTTGCGGACATCTCCGCCGCAGTTGTAGGCAATTTGAAGCATAACATTTTCGTCAGCAATAATTTCAGCTCCGTTTTCTGCTGAAATTATTCTGAAAGCACGTTTTATAGCCGGAACGAGCTGTTCAGCGGTTACGGGCTTGAATTCAAAAACGGTACTGCGGCTGATAACTGCGTTGTATACTGAGAAGTATGGATTTTCAGTAGTTGAGGCGATAAGAGTTATATCTCCGTTTTCGATGTATTCAAGAAGACTTTGCTGCTGCTTCTTGTTAAGATACTGAATCTCGTCCAAATAGAGGAGTATCCCGTTTTCAGCAGCAAACGTTCCGATTTGTGCAACAACGTCCTTGATATCGGAAACAGAGGAATTTGTTCCGTTGAGCTTATGAAGAGTCATGTCGCAGTTTTCGGCAATGATTCTTGCAACCGTGGTTTTTCCCACACCTGACGGTCCATAGAAAATCATATTTGGTATACGTCCGCTTTCGATTATTCTGCGGAGCGGTTTTCCTTCGGCAAGAATATGCTCCTGTCCGACAACATCGGCAAGAGTTTTAGGGCGTATTCTATCGGCTAACGGCGCTGGCATATTGATTCTCCTTTATGAATTATATTTATAAATTTCATTGATATATAAATCAAAATTTCAAGCTGCAGTCAGCTTGACCGCATATCACGTTCCACTCGCAAGCTCGTTACTATATGCGGAACGCAAGTCTGCTTTCGCTCACTGGAATTATCACTCGGATAAACCTATCATTTTCAAATATTTTCTGTAAATCGGATACATTGCATTTCCTGGTCTATCAGGAAACATTGTTTCAGGAGATTTTAATGCGGGAATCCACTCAGCTGAATCAACTTCGCTTGAAAGTTTGAAATCACATTTTGAGGTGAAGCCGATAAATCCATGCATGAGAATATCCTTAGAATCAAACCAATAAGTTCCTGCATATTTAAGTTTTTCGATATCAATTCCTAATTCTTCTTTAACTTCTCTGGCAGCAGCTTCCTCTGCACTTTCTCCGGGGGCAATATATCCGGAAACAAAGGAGGTGAATTTATCCGACATATACAATTGCCTTAAAAGTGCAATATCGTTATATTGATTTGCTACCAATACTATGCTACAGCTTGCAAATGAGTCAAACCAATATTGATTGCATTGCGTACAAAATGGCACAACTCCATCATCACCTGCTGTTTTGCCTATCAGTTTTTCACCGCACTTTGGACAATAAATATAATGCATATTTTCTCACCATTACTTTCAATAATATTGATTTTAGTTATTTTTTGCTGACCACACCCATGATTATATTATCACAGTATCTGCATTTGTAATGCTCGTCAACTGCACCGACAATAGGCGCTCCGCAAGACGGACATTCATCCTTGACCACTTTCTTGGCAAGAGCTAATTTCAGATTTCCGTCATGTTTTTCAAAAGTACAATTCATAAGATAACGATGACGAAGCGCACTGTTCACTGATTTTACTTTTCTTTTTTCAGACGATGTATTTTTTCTGATCGGAAGATTTTTAATATCAACAAACGGAGTTTTACATCTTGAAAAGTAACACGAACAATCATCGGCAGTATATAGGCATATTATTTTTTTGATGATGTTGCAGATTAAAGGGATAAAAGCAATAATGAATATAATGTCCCCAATGATAATATCCATTATTTCACGTTTTATAAGCTCGAAAGAAGAATAACTTTTACCCGATAACAGAACCTCTGTCAGGTATTCCTTATCGTTATATTTAAAAATATAATCCAGACACATCATTGTTAAAATACAAACTACAGATAATTCAAGTATCAGGAATATCGGAAATAATACTTTTCGTAAAGTAAGATTTTTTGACGTATAGAATCCCGGTTTTTTAACTCCGTCTTGCATATTATTTTGAATACTGTAGAACTTGTTATCAGTTAAAACTCTTGCAAACAGGTCTGAACTTCCGCAATAGGAGCAGATTCCGGTAAAATATATTCTTTTTTCGATCGGAGCGCCGCAGTTTTTGCATTCGCACAGGCATTTTTTACTATTCAGAATGATCTGTTCTGAATTGTCTGAAAATTTAAGCGTATAACCCTTCATATAGATAAGACGGAAAAAACAAAGCTGGAGCATTACGATATACATATTTTTGCCGGTTACTTCGGCTAAATCGCTGTATTTTATGTAACCGTTCAAATCTCCCTCAAAATAACTCGAATAGAAATTCGCATCTCCGATCAGATGCCGTGAAATAGCTGCTATGATCAGAAGAATAATACCGATTTTGATAGACATGATAGAACCCGGAGCAGCTTTTGCTTCCATAACGATTTCCATATCTCTATAGGTAGAGAACAGTGAAGCCAGCGTATAAACCGATACTGCGACATTGAATATTCCGGCAATTATAAAGATAACATTTTTTATTTTCAGGAATTTGATAAGTTTATCTCTTATGTACACTTTTCAGTTCACCTTTCCTAATTTATTGCTGTATATTTTTAGAAAAATCAATTTTAACTAAAATGTCATAAGCATCAGAACATTCTTTTTCTGATAAATTTGTTTCTTTTACAAAATATTCTATTGCTTCATCTCTGGTAGAAAAATTTTCTAAAAGTTCGTTTTGAACTTTTATTAAGATTTCGATAAATTTTGCTAATTCATCACTCATAATTTACCTCTTCTATTACTAAATTGGCAATATAAATCAGAATTTCAAGCTGCAGCCAGCTTGACCGCATATCACGTTCCCACTCGCAAGCTCGTTACTTTCTGCGGAATGCAAGTCTGCTTTCGCTCACTGGAATTTACCGCGATAAATCAGAATTTACAGTATAGGAACTTAGTTATTCTGTTCTTTTCATTTTCGGTATTCGATTTTTTCTTCAAGATGTTCAAGTTCTCTTTCAATTAATTCTGTAAGTGAGTATTCAGTTATCTCAGCATCACCTTCAAATATACAGCAAACATTATAATTTCTATTTATACAGATTACTGAACCATCTCCCACAAAGTCACCTATTTCCATATAACCTTCAAATTCTCCATATCCAAATAAGCCGCCTTCTCTGAAAGTGATTTTATCAAACGAACAGATACTGAATGTTGAGAAACAGATACGTAAATCCATACCATTGCTAAAAAGATAAAAATCTTTCAGTTCATCACAGAGCTTTACATTGTGTTCCGCCTCCCAAGTAGATATTTCTTCATCTGTTACTGGAGAATTAAATGTGTCCTTACCATTATTGTTATCACACAGAGATTTCATTTTCTGCAATAAAGTTGTCATTTTGCTCATAACTTATCTCCTCTAAATTCCGATTTATATTATCAAAATATAATAAAAATATCGGGACGGAGAGCCTGTCCGTCCCGTAATATTCAAAAATTATTTATAAAGCGGGAACTTTTCGCAGATAGCGTTAACGCCTGCACGGATCTCGTCAGCCTTATTCTCGAAATCAGTAGCGCAGAGGTAAATGTATTCAGCGATTTTTTCCATCTCTTCAACGCCGAGACCTCTTGTTGTAACGGCAGGAGTACCGATTCTGATACCGCTTGTTACGAAAGGCTTTTCAGGATCGTTGTGGATAGCGTTCTTGTTTACAGTGATATAAACTTCATCGAGACGATGCTCAAGTTCTTTACCTGTAATGTTGAACGGACGAAGATCAACGAGCATAAGGTGATTGTCCGTACCGCCTGAAACGAGGTTGAATCCTCTCTTTACAAGACCGTCGGCAAGAGCCTTTGCGTTCTCAACGATACGCTTCTGATACTCCTTGAATTCAGGCTTAAGAGCCTCGCCGAAGCATACAGCCTTAGCAGCGATAGTATGCATGAGAGGACCTCCCTGAGTTCCCGGGAAGATAGCAGAATTGATCTTTTTAGCAAGAGCTTCGTCGTTTGTGAGAATAAGACCGCCTCTTGGACCTCTAAGAGTCTTATGAGTTGTAGTTGTTGTGATGTCGGCATAAGGAACAGGTGATTCATGAACGCCTGCTGCAACAAGTCCGGCAATATGAGCCATATCGACCATGAAGAGCGCCCCCACGGATTTAGCTATTTCTGAAAGCTTTTTGAAGTCGATAGCTCTTGGATAAGCGCTTGCTCCGGCAACGATAAGCTTGGGCTTATGTTCTTCTGCAAGTTTCTGAACAGTATCATAATTAATCGTTTCGGTTGTATCATCGAGACCATATGAAACAAAGTTGAAATATTTACCGGAAAGATTAACGGGTGAACCGTGAGTAAGGTGTCCGCCGTCTGCAAGGCTCATTCCGAGAACAGTGTCTCCGGGCTGAAGAACAGCGAAATAAGCGGCAGTATTAGCCTGAGCGCCCGAATGCGGCTGAACATTAGCGAATTTAGCTCCGAAAAGTTCTTTAGCTCTTTCAATAGCGATGGCTTCAACTTCGTCAACGCACTGGCATCCGCCGTAGTAACGTTTTCCGGGGTATCCCTCTGCATATTTATTGGTGAGAACTGAACCCATTGCTGCCATAACAGCAGGCGAAACGATATTCTCGCTTGCGATAAGTTCAAGATTTCTCTGCTGACGAGCAAGTTCTTTGTCCATTGCTTCGCCGATTTCGGGATCATATCCCTTAACAAAACCGATTGAATCCATAAGATCGTTGTACATTGGTAATTGCACTCCTTTGTAATTTCAATATAAAATAATTATACACTAAAACCAACATAATTTCAATAGAAAAAAACAATTTTTTTCATATAACGATATTTTTTCCTGAAATTATGGTATAACGGGCTTTATTTCGTGCATATCGAGAAACTCATCGAGAGTAATTCCGGAATTTGAGATCACCAGAGTATAGTATCTTAGCAGCAGAGTTGCATCGATACCATCGATAACTCCGTCAAAATTTATGTCGCCGAACTGTTTTATATCATCCGGAACCACATATTCTGAATCAGAAATGATAAGAGTGTATGCACGAAGAACCATGGTTGCGTCGACAGCGTCTACAACATTGTCTCTGTTAACGTCTCCGAAACCATCGAAAAACTCAATGTTATAAGAGGCGATAGCTTTATTCTGCCCTACCGGAAAAATTTCAATTTCCGAACTGCCGCCTTCTTTAAAAGCCTCATCAAGGGTTGCCGGTACGGCTGTGCAGCTTGAAGAAATATCGACAGCAAATGTTTCTTCTGTAAATCCGCCGTCATTTCCTGTAGGGACTTGAGTTGTCATAGTTATTATAACTTTTAGTCCGTCAAGAGATATATTCCCGCTTTTTGAGAAATATAAAGTTTTATCCGGAAGCTGTTCTTTTGAAATAACTGCTGTTTTTGAAAGCGCCTTAATGGTTATATCCTTATCGGTCGTTTCAGGAGTCATATTCCATGATGAAAAGGCTTGTTCTGTGTAAATATCAAGGTGTCTGTTAAGACGTGGATCAGAATCGGTATCTATCAGAGAATAGTCGATATTTTCGCCAGTTTTCACTTTAAGAGAAGAGAGTTCCTGTCCGTCATAATCTAAAAACGTTACAGTATGGTAATCTTCAACGGCGTTATCTGTATCAGCGTAGGTATTGGCAGGAATTGATGATGAAAATAAGACTGAAGCTGTTAAAAAGGCTATAAATACATTTTTTTTCATTTTAATCCTCCTGGTTTTTCATATGTTTGTTCAGATCATCACTGCTCTGAGCTGTATTTTCTGAACGATCTGATTTATTTCTTTTTATTTTATATGTCAGAAGTGCGGAAAAAACTGAAACAACAATAAAAATCAATATAAAAATAATCGAGGTTAACGTTTTGGAAACGGTGCTATCGGAATTTTCGGCATCGGCAGCAATTGCACAAAGACAATTGATAAGCGGTAATATCAAAATAAATGACGCAATTACCGAAACGAACATTCTTGTTTTTTTACTCATTTTTCTCACTCCTTTTAATGCAACAATATACAATCTTTGTGCGGTGTTGCTTTAAGAAATTATATCATATTTTCAAAGTTTTGTCTATACTAAAATTAAATCTCTTTTTTGAAAAAAATTTTTGAAAAGCTCTTTTAAATTTGGGAATAATATGTTATAATATAACGTATGCAGATTGTTTTATTAAAAATTTGATTTGAGGAGATATTATGAAAAGAATAATTTCTTTAATTGCCGCAGCGTTAACTCTGCTGCCGTTTGTATATATACCAAAAGCAAAAGCAGTCACCTTTCCGCTTAAAAATCCGATAAAAAGCGAATCAGCGATGCTGATAAATCTTGACTGCGATACGGTCGTCCATGAAAAAAATGCAGATGTGAAACAGATGCCGGGTCCGCTTGTTAATATTATGACTGCTGTCGTTGTTCTTGAGGAATGCGATGATCTTAATAAAGAATTAACGCTTGATCCGGATATATATATGCATATTTATGAGACTCTTAATGAGAACAGCTACAGCGACGATCTTCCGGACTGCGACTTGCTGGACGGCGATGTTCTTACTGTTACCGATCTGCTTTACTGTATGATGCTTACATCTTCTGTCGAAGCAGCAGAAACGCTTGCTTATTATGCAGGCGGAGACAATGTTGCCGCATTCGTTTTAAAAATGAATGAGAAAGCTGCTGCACTTGGTATGAATTCGACAAATTTTACAAACCCAACCGGTATGTATGATACGAATCAGTATACCACAGCTCGTGATATGGCAGTTCTTACACAATATGCACTGACAGTTCCGCTTTTTGAAAACATCGCAACAACATATACCTACACTCCGTCTGTTCCGAATCCGGAACGGCATGAGCATATGGAGAACTGGATCTGGAAACACAGCAATGTTATGATGGATCCTGACAGTACTCATTATTACATGGGAGCAAAGGGTATTAAAACGGCAAACCTTACGGCTGCCGGAAGAAACATCATAACCCTTGCAAGTAAAGACGGAAACAATTATCTTGCCGTTTTGATGAAAGCTCCATTTAATGACGCAGATGGAGAGGTTAAATTTTATCATATTGAAGATGCAACTTCTCTTTTAAACTGGGGATTCAATCATTTTTCATATCAGACAGTACTGGCAAATACCGCAGAACTTGGCGAACTTTCTGTAACTCTTGCTGACGGAAACGATTATGTTCTTGCACGTCCAAAAGATGAATTTACAATTCTCTGGTATGATGAGATAGATACTTCGCTTATTAAAAAAGATAAGATAATATGGTATAAAGATACGCTTCAGGCTCCGGTTAAAAAGGGCGATTTGCTCGGCGAGGTAACTCTTGAATATTCCGGTGAACAGCTTGGAACAGTAGAGCTTGTTGCAGTTTCCGATGTGAATCGTTCCAGATCAAAATATAATTTTGAAGCGGCAAAACGATTCGGCAAATCGGTGTGGTTTAAAAATGCGCTTAAAATTTCGATAATTCTCTGCGTTATTTATATTGTAATATGCGTTTATTCATGGATAGTGTTCAAGAGCAAGGCAAAACCTCTTAAGCCGATCTATGCTGTTCCGAAAATGGATAAAAACAAGAATAAGAATAAGAATAAAAAGGATGAATAAACAAACGGGCTGCTGTATGGGAAGTACAACAGCCCTGATTTTATATGCAGATTTTATTTCTATAATTCAATAAATTCACTGCTTGAATATCCGACAATTTCGTTGTAGCTTACAACATACCAGCCGTTTGTTTCTCCATTTACCATAACAGTAGCACCGTTTGGTATTGAACCGATTATTGCTCCGGACATAGACGGATAACTTCTTATATTGAGATTGCTTCCGTCAGTAACAACAGTTCCCCAGCGGATAGCTCCGGCAGAAATAAATGGTATTCCAAAATAATCGCAGAGTGAGCGAACGATATTCTTTGCAATGATTTCAAGATTATTTTTCAGCCATGCTTCATCGGCATAGTTGTCATGATAGCCTATTTCACAGAGAACGGCAACCGCTTTGGTTCTTAAAACTTCTCCGAGAGAACTTGTAGGAGCGGCTCTTACTTTATCCGGCAGAGGGTATATTGCTTTAAGATTATTTGCAATAATATTTGCAAGCTTCTCGCTGTCGGCGCTGTTCGGAGCAAAATAAATAATGATTCCTCTCAGCTTTCCCGAAAGATTTTCCGGTGCAGCGTTTGAATGTAAAGCAAGGTGAACGTCGTAATAACCGGCATTTGAATCCTGAATAGCTCCGTTTACATTACGTTCCGGATCGTTGCGCACATATTTTATTCCAGAAGACCGCAGATATGGCTCCATTCTGTCGGCAAGGAGATTCATATAAAGTTCTTCATTTCCGCTTGTGGCATATTCGTTCCACTCTTGCGTAGAAGGACTTAAAAATACCTTTGGCATAAAAACATTCCTTTCAATGAATTTGAGAATGATCTCATAATATTTTATGCCGTATGAGTAGGAATCGTTAATTTTTTTCAGCGAAATTCTCGTAAGCTATTCTGCTTATTTCTGACGCCTGATACGTTGTCCCGGCGCCGCAGATTTGAGTAAAATAGAGAACTGCGATTTTATTTTCTGCGTCAGCACAGAAATATGTACCTGTCCAGCCGTCCCAGCCGAATTCTCCGTTACAGGTTTTAACGGACGAAGCTTCTTTGTTCACCATAATACGCATAAGAGCGCCATAGCTGTATCCGGAAAGCTTCTCCCAGAAATAAGAATGTTGTATAGGGCTAAGCTTAGGAGTTGTCATATAGCGGAAATCTTCTTCACTTAAATATCTTTTTCCCTCATATACACCGCCGTTAGCGAGCATTGAAGCAAATTTGGAATAGTCCCCGATAGTTGATACCAAACCTGCGCCGCCGGATTCAAAAGCAGTCAGGAAAAAAATCAGAAAGTTTACTTTCGGTCGAGAGGATGTTTTGGTCAATAAGAAGCATTACAGCGGCAGATGTGACAGGTTTTGTAAGGGAAAAGAGTCGGAAAATAGAGTCATGTTTTAAAGGCTTTCCGGCTTCCTTATCGGCATATTCAAAGGCTTTGAAGTATAATTCTCTTCCTTCTTTAAGGATCATACAGCTTGAACCTATATTTTGTCCTTCGCTGATAGATTTTTCAATAATTTCCGTGATTTGTTTATCCATAAGTTTAAACTTCATTCTGACAGAAGAGGGTGCTATCGCAATTTATTACAAATATTATACATTGAATAGCTCTTTCTGTCAACAGCATTTACTTGACTTTAAGATAATGTCATGATATAATTGATATGATTAAAAAAATGTTTTTTTGTAAGATTAAATGACATTAGTGATAAACGTTTTAAAAGATTTTTTGGAGCGAGTATTTATGAAAAATTTAAAAAAGTTGGCTATAATTACATTATCGGTCTGCCTGACGTTCGGGTGTTCAACAAAGAGCAGTCGCCTTGAGCAAAATAATAATGAAAATTACTCTTCTTTCAACATCAGAACAGAAATGCCGGACGAATACGATGAGGATAGAAATCAGAGTTCCGATACAGATGCTGAACCGGTTACAGACAGCAGTACATCCGAGTCTGTCTCGCTTGCGCCAACGTGTATGCCTGTACTCTCGATTTCGGTAAAAAATCAGACAGGGGACATTATGAGCTTTGTTACTGAGCCTGTATCGCAATATGTTGCGGAATCCATCGCATCATGGACGCCCGGTTATCATATGCCTCCGGCTCCGTATTACGAAGAATGCTATGTAACCCTCACCGATACTGACAATACGCTTTTGCTTGACACTGTAGAGGCAAACATAAAAGTTCGTGGAAATTGGACTACTACATATGATAAAAAGCCGCTGAGGATAAAGTTTTCAGAGAAACAGAATATGCTCGGTCTTAACAATGGCGCTCAGATGAAAAACTGGGTACTTCTTGCCGGATACAAGGATGGCTCGCTGCTTCGTGATAAGACAGCTCTTTCGATAGCACGTGAAATTCTTGGTGAGGATGGTTTGTATGCGGCAGACGCTCAGTTTGTTGAGGTAGAAATAAATCACAGGTATTGGGGAGTTTATTTGCTCACGGAATTACAGCAGGTTAATCAAAACAGAATCGATATAACGGAGAACGGGAAGGACTATACGGGTACTGATATCGGATATTTTATGGAGTTTGACGGCTATTTTGGCAACGAGGAGCCTTTACAGCAGTTTTATGTGGATTATTCTGATAACGCTCCGCTGATTCCGTTCGACGGAAATGAAGGCAGCGGCAGGACTATTACCTGTCTCGGCGGAGGAGACGGAGACTATAAGCAGGACATTGGTATCACGATCAAGAGCGATATTAATTCTCAGGAGCAGCATGATTTCATTGAGTCCTATATTAATAATGTATACAGAATAATGTACGCAGCCGCATACAATGATGAGGCTTACCGGTTCACATCAGATTATTCTTCAATTATGTTGACGAACGATATTACGCCGCAGGAGGCTGTTGAAAACGTTGTAGATGTACAGTCGCTGGCTGATATGTATATAATCAGTGAGCTTACCTGCGATGCCGATATCTATTGGTCAAGCTTTTTCATGGATGCAGATTTTGGTCCGGACGGCAGCAAAAGGCTCACCTTTGAAGCTCCGTGGGACTTTGATTCATCAATGGGCAATAAAGATCGCTGCGCAGATGCAGAGGGATTTTACGCTGCCAACATAGTTCCTGATGTAAACGATGTGTACGAGACTATTAATCCGTGGCTCGCTGTGTTGATGTATGAGGACTGGTTCAGGGATATTATCTCGGAAAAGTGGACAGCCGCTTACGATTCGGAAATATTCAGGCGGGAAATTGAACAAATAATGATCGATGCAGAACAGTTCAGCAGTGCATTCGACCGCAACTATCAGAAATGGAATAACATAATAAACAATCAAGCGTTTGCAGGCGAACTCTGTTACAATTCGCAAAAGTGCAGAACTCACGCAGAAGCCGCTGAATATCTTGAAAAATGGCTTTCTGACAGAGTTGATTTTCTCAACGATTACTGGCACGAATGAGAAGAAAATATTGTTTCATATATTTATAAAAGCAGGTGGTAAAATGATACAGATCATTATTGGTATATCAGTTGTTACAGCGTTAACAATTGTTTTATCGACTATTCAGAAAAAAAGAAGAGCAGTATGGGGTGGGATATCGGTTTGTTTTGCGGTAGTTCTTGCCGCAGCGGTCGGATTTGCTGCTGCCGGGATAGAGCCGATAGACCTGAATACAGGGCTTTATTTCGCAAAAGAATCAGACGGGGCTTCTAAGAGAAGTATATCTGAAGATGAGGAAGATAAAAGAGGATATATTGACGTTATTCGTTATCTGACAGATAAGGGAGAGATCGATGATGCTCAGCAGCTTCTTAAAGAATATGGTGAAAATGCAGAATACGATTCGGACTATATGTGCCTTGTGGCTGATGTTTACGATGCTGCCGGAAATTCTGACAGAGCTGATTTGATAAGAAATTCACTTGAAGGCACACATTTTGAAATAAATGAGTCTGAACGCAAAAGAAATGATAAAGCGGAAATTTCGGCAAAGGCTTACTATGCGGTTCGTGAAATTTCAACATCAACTGATAGTTATGGTTTCTATTCAGGAGAACTTGATGAAATCACATTATATGAATATATGAGAGATTGGCTCAAGGCTGGTTTTCCTTATTCAGAACTGCCTTCGATGAATCGTGCATTACTGGCGACGGAACTGTATCTTCACGATTATACCAATATAGCAAACTCAGTTATGTCAGATCCTGATGGCGATACATTGATCGTGGCTTCTCAGCTTATAAGAAACGGTAAGCTTGATGATGAAAATATAGCGAATAATTCTTCAAGTTCATCACTGAAATTGGATGAAGAAGAAGTTCTTAATCATATAGAAGATGAACGCAGCAAAGAAAACATTTATACAGATGAAGATAAAAAGCTGTTGGATGAGAAAATTGAAACGTTGAAAAACGTTTTGAACGGTGATATTGATATTCTGTATGATTATGTTACTGATGCAATGAGGTCGAAGATTGAAAACGGCGGTGAAAGTTCAGCCAAAATATGTCTGGAGCTTGCTGATATAGAATACGCATCAGGAGATCATGCAAGCGCTGCAAAATATGTTGAAAAGAGCCTTTCATGCGCTTCAAGTTCCACGGATACAGAGTTTTCGTCTGTAGTTGAGCGAATAAATGAGATCATACTCAATTCTGATGATCCGGAGGAGAGAAAACTTCTTTCTGATTACGTGGATTTGATGATCAGAAATCGTATGCCAAAGGATATTCCGTCTATAGACACAACTATCCTCGACAGCGCTGCTGAAGTTTATGAAGAAGAAAATGAGAACGATAATTCCGGTTATAACTCCGATAAGGATTTTGAATCTGGTGATCCCGGATCTGTTTTTGGCAGAGATGACAAAAAGGATGATACATACAAAGAAGATGAAGAGGAAAACTCGGATAAATATTCAGATACCGATAACGAAACAGATGATACATATGAAAAATCTTTAACACAGAATATTAATGATACTATCAACCAGATATCAGGCTCGGTCAACGTGGTATCGGTAAATACAAAGAATTTTCCGTCAGTTTCGGCAGTGGTAGCTGTAGATGAAAATTACTCATCTTCATCTGAGGAATTTAAAGTTAATATGAGCGTAACTGATGCCGAGGTAGAGATAGACGATTATGAGGTTGAAAAGATCGATTATGATACCATAAACGTTATTCTTGTTTGCGATGATTCAGGAAGCATGAGCGGTAATGCAAGAGACTGCCTTAGCGACGCTGTTAAAACATTTGCAAAGAAAACGGATAAAAATGTAAAAATAGGAATAGTTCCGTTTTCAAGCGAAGTCAATACCGATATGGTAAGCCCTCTCGGAGCGTCGGAAAGCGAGCTTATTGCAACTGCTGACGCACTGCGTGCAAGCGGCGGAACTAATATTTATGATGCAGTAAAATATGCAAATGCACTATTTTCAAGCAATGAGAACGATTTGAATATAATGATACTAATGAGCGACGGAAATGACGGTATTCCTTCCGGTGAAGAATTGGAACAGCTTAGAGCAGATTGCGTAAGCAGAGGAATAACTATCTATACTGTCGGACTTGGCTCTTCTGTAGATGCAGGACTTCTTGAAGAATATGCGGTATATGGCAGCGGCGAATATTTTTATGTTAATACCCCTGAATCAATAGAATCTTTCTATAATTATATATACAACATAAGTAAGAACCGCTATCGTATAAAATATGACGCCGTAGATACATATCTGGTTGACAGACGGCTTGAAGTGCGGTATAACGAATCCGATACGATTTATGGAGAGCAGTATTATTCGCTTTTCTCAAACGATCTTGACGACAAACTTAACGATGATATCAGCATTACAGTAAATAATGTTGTTATAAACGGACTGAAAGAGAAAATGGTATATTATACCGATTATTCTCAGTATCTTACCCTATGCGGAGACGGATTTGAAAATGATGCCAAAATCTCTGTGGAACTTCATGGAGCAGGAACTTATTCATGTACGGCTGAATACAAAGATGCGAATAACGCAAAGGTAACTGTTCCGGGAAAAGTTCCGGTAGGACTTTATGATGTATATGTAACTTATAATGGAAAACGTGCTGTTTTTCCAAGCGGATTTATAGTTTCCGGCGGTGATACAAATGTTGTAAGATTCGGAGAATATGTTTTTACTGCGTCAAATCTTGAGGGATCTGATGATTTTGTAAAAATGTCAGGAGTAGTTCAGCTAAACGGATGGCTCGGATTTACAGATGCAGTAACTCTTTCCGGCGATCTTGCGGAAGATTACGATATCATCATGAAATACGGAAAAACATATATGCAGTATACTGATACTCAAATTGGCGGACTTTCGGGTTATTTTGCACAAAAGGGCTATACGTCTCATCTTCCGGTCAACGGAGAGGTAAAGCTGTATAACGATGTTTCAGTTAAAGGTTCTTCTGATGATTATCCTGTTCAGAATATTCCGGTCTATGCTTTGAGTGTTACTGATCTTATGGAGCTTGAAACGGCAGGTTTAGCAATTTATCCGAACAGGGCGGTCATCAGCTTTGATGAATTTACAACAAAGGCGCCGTTTCAGGATAAAATATTAACTGCCAAGAGTAAAAAAGATTCGTTTAAATTTTCTGTTGACGGAGGCGCAAAGCTTATTTTCAGCAAGGACAAGATCGACTGTAATGTTGAAGTTAAGGTTAAAAATAATGATAAAAAAGAATTTTCAAATTTCAAGCTTGGAAATATGTACACGAATCTTGGAGGATTTGAACTAAAGCTTAATACAATGGACGGCGAATTTGAATTGAAGGCAACGGCAAATATCGCAATGTTTATTGACGGAGTCGGTTTTGAAATAGCGATGAAAGACTGGAAGCTTGATAAAATAATACTTTTGGCTGATAAGGATATAAATGTCAGCATACAAGGCGTAAATGTTACTTTCAGCGACTTTAAGTTTGGTTTAAACGATTTGAGCAAGGTTGATTTTTCGAAAGACTGGACTTCAATTTTCAACTCAGAGCTTGTTGGCGGCTGTAATATTTCTCTGGCGAAAGTAGATTCATATTGTCCGGGAATAAAGAAGTATGTAGGCGATGTTAGTCTTCTTTCTCTTGATGACGTAACCCTCGGACTTCGTCTTAAAGAATTCAGAATAAGAGCTGAGGCGAAAACAAAATTCCTCGGTCTCATGGAGGTGGGACATACCAAATTCCAGTTGGGATGCGGTCTTGAATACAACAATCCATTGTTTATACTTCAGGATGAACCAAACGGTTTTATCGGCGAGGCTGGGGTAGGACCTAAGATAGACACTGATAATTTAAAGCTTAATATCGGAGCAACGCTTAATCTTGCGCTTACAGATCAGGTTATCGGTATCTGGGGAGCCGGTGACTTTGAGGTGAAAATATCCTGGTGGGTATTGGTAAGCGATCTGAAAGCTCATGGAGATATTTTCGGTGGATTCTACAAACAGCATAATGGAAAAATGGCATTCGCTATTATTGGAAGCGGACATAAATCAGGTGGAAAGAACGCTAATTTCTCCGTAGTATGGGGCGAGAAGGACAGCGTACTCTCATCTCATAAATTCTAAAAGCGAGGGAAGTCTTGAAATGAATATAATAAATCGAATGAGAAGAGCTGTATTTTACGCAGTAATTTCTCTGATATTTCTGTTTGCTGCAATATGCGGATTTTATTTAAATGCATATGCGGAAGAATCAAAACTTGTTTCTCTTGACCAAAATAAGGATATTACGATAATTGTAGGTTATGATACTGAAAAACCTAAAGTTGCGTTTATATCGCCGAGCGGAAAACGTTACGAGAAGGAAGAAGATTTTAATCAAGTTGCAGATGATGAAAAAAGTACATACTACAACATATCCTCTGCTGAAAAGGGCGACTGGAAAATTGAATATGAAAAGGGGAAAAACAAAGAGATAACCGTCGACGTTGTTCCCTGGCATAAACCGATAACTGTAAATTCCATTAGCTTTGAAACATCTTTTTCAACAGGATACGACCTTCCATTTATACAAGGAAAACTGAATGCTGAATACGAAGGACGGTATTATAATTATATAATAAGCGCAGCTGTTAAGGATGCTGACGGTAATATAACGAATATGATCGAGATCGGAAACGGCTCAGGAATCAGCGGAAATGATGATGAGTTTTCTATTTATCCTGATGTTCTTCCGGATGGCGAATATTATCTTATCGCCGAAGTGTATGCAGAAGACGAAACGGGAACCGAAGTTCATGATACAATCGAGGCAAACGGAACATTTATCATTGCCGGCAATACAACGGACGGAGATCCCGGAACTCTTAAAATAATGTGCAATATTACAGACAGATTCATTGATGTCAGTTTTGATGCATCCGGAAAAGATTTTAATTGCGATGAATATGCGCTTATTGTAACACAGGAGAAGAGTGAAGATTACCTTGCTCTTCAGAATTACAATGATGAAACCTTTACAGATCATATTTTATTTGATCCGGCTGACGGAAATATTACAGTTCAGATCAATGCGAAGGCAGGAAAAGGCAAATATCTGACATGGAGCAGAACCATAATTCCTGAAATGCCTATATCTGCTTCGATAGATACTCCGGAGATAACAAATGAACTTAATGCAGTTATAAGTTTTGATGCAGGAGAGCAAATTTACTATGGCAGATTGATTATCGGAAATAAGTCAAAAGAACTACAGCTCAGCGGAAGCAATAAAATTCAGATAAGCCTTGAACCAATGGAAGTCAATGAACTTGAGCTGCAAATCGACAGTAACGATGTTACATATTCTATTAACGGAAGAATAGCTGTTGATAATATACCTCCTGTAATTGATATTTACGGAGCGTCGGGCAATATGACAACTAGAGAAAACAAAGTAGTTTTCGTGGGCAATACCGAAGCGGCAGCTCTTATGTGCAACGGTGAGAATATCACTCTTGAAGAAGACGGAAGTTTTACTGTAACAAAAGAAGTATTTGACGGCGAAAATGATTTTAAATTTGAAGCCGTTGACGCAGCCGGAAACAATACAGTCAGAAATATTCACATAACTAAAACAGTTAACGCCGGAATGAAAAAAGAAATCGGGAATAATGGTTTGAAAATACTTATTTTAACTATTGCAGGAGCTGTTTTATTTGCAGTGGCGCTTGGTGTAATTGCGGGCTCAGTAAGTTCCCGCCTTGAACGTAAGGGGATTAAACGTAAACCGTTTGGGGTAATATTTGTTGCCTTTATGACAATGCTTTCCGTTTTATTCATGGGATTGGGAATATGGCAAGTTTATTTACATATTCAAAAGAAAAATGAAATTTCAGGTGAAAATCTTATAAATCTTATTCAATCTGTTACAACTTCTGATATTGCATCAATGATTAAAGATGAAAGAGCTTATTTATACAATTCGTTTATTTCTTTTGGAATCGTTCTGGTATGTATTATAGTTATTATAATTTACACTGTTTTAAGAAGCAAACTTAAAAAAAGAAAAAACAGCAAGAATAAAAATCCTCGCAATTAAATCAAAGTTTAAAAATAAGGGCAGCATCACACAATTTTGGTGTACGATGCTGCCCTTAATGTATCAGTTTTGTTAACGCTTGGTTGCGGTGCAAATAGCTTGGCATTGTAATAGATTAGACGTTTTTCACAGAATGGTTTTAAAGTATAGAGAAAAAAATCAATTTCCGTATGAAGCCTGAAAAGCACAGACGTGATCGTGAAAGTGGTAATGGCAAAGAAAAAAACTGTATTTCGGAAAATTCCACATAATACAGGCTTTTTATCTATGGTGAGACATGAGGAATTCGAACCCTCGATACGCTATTAACGTATACACGAGTTCCGGTCTTAAAATAGAAAAGCTATTAATGACGTATAATAGGCGGAATTTGCCTGTATATAGGGAATTTAAAAAAATAAATATGAGATATGCTGAAACAAACTGTATTAAATATCGTAGTAAACAGTATAAAAATCGGCTATTCCTCATCATCAAGCTTCTTCCTTAGTATATGCAAGACGTTCTTCCTGCTTTGCAACACGTTGATATTTAATATTTTTCACAGGATTTTTGTAGCATAAATCATTATCTATCCCTGCATCGAAGATTGATTTTAAAATCATCTTTTGCTTATCCAGTGTAGATTTTGCAAGAGGTTTGCTATTATGCTCAACCTGATTAAAATACCTCTGTATATCGCTCTGCTGTATTTTTGTTATGTGAGCCTCTTCCCGAATTAAGGAATCAAATACTTTTCCACATTAGATTTATATGTAAAATTATACGTATGCTCATTGACTACGCCTTTTTTATAAGTGTCAAGCCATTTTCATGCCCATGTCTCAAACGTCATAACATTCGGTTCGGAATGTTCCCCAGTCGTCTCAAAAACAGCCTGATTTATCTTGTACTGTTCTGCTTTTGCTTTGGCGTGAAAAAACAGGAAAAATGATTCCGGAAGATATTTCGGACAAGCCTGCGGTTATTTTCGGAAAACGTGCCGAGCATCAGTTAAGAGAACTTTTCAACTCTTGACGGAGAGCTGACAGATGAAAACGAACGAAAAGGAATCCTTGAAATCAAGACAACCACTATTCAGAACAAACTGCAATGGGATGACTGGGACGACAGAATCCCTGACAGCTATTACGTTTAGATACTTCATCAGCTTGCGGCAACAGGCTGGGATTTTGCAGCGCTTAGAGCGTACATACGATACTATCGTGACGGAGTTTTAAGAGCTGCTGTCAGGCACTATTTTATTGAATGCAGCGAAGTTGAAAATGAAATCGAATGTCTTATCGAAGAAGAAAAACGCTTCTGGAAAAGCGTTACGGAAAACCAAGAGCCAGCTTTGATACTGCCGGAAATTTAAAAATATAGAAAGAGGTTAAAAAAATGGACGAACTTACAAAAACAAGGCCTGCTCTCTATGGAGTAATTAAAAAAATTCAACATATTTTCAGTTTCAGGGAATTCAGTGATTACGTGCTTAATGAATTAAAAATGCATATTGAATATTATGAAGAACTCAAAAAGCAGCTCGAATCAGCCTTACCAGATGAACAATTGACGAATTTATTTAAAAGGAGCGTATAAATGGAACTGATATTAAAATCTACCGAGATATCAATACCGCAGGAGATTGAAAATCTGGAACAGCTAAAAGCGGAAATTGCTCCGAAAATGGAGCAGTACAGATCGCTTGTAGTGACCGAAGAAAGCGTGAGATCAGCCAAAGCGGACAGAGCTAAGCTGAATAAGCTTAAAAAGGCTGTCGAAGACCAGAGGATATCTATTAAAAAAACAGTGTCTGGCGCTTTATGAAGTCCTCGAAAGAGAATGCATGGAGCTTGAAGCATTGATAATTGCTCCGATAGCAGCAATCGACGCTCAGATAAAGGCTTTTGAGGAAATTGAAAAAAATCAGAAATACGATATGATATTCTGAATCCGAAATCGGCAAGCAGAAAAAAGACCGCCGAAATGCTCGGAGCAAAGCTCAGACCAATCAAAAAGCCGGACGCCGACAATGTTTTGAAGATAATCGCCGACAGCCTGAACGGTATTGCATGCCACGATGATTCGCAGATAGTATCATGCGAAATACATAAATATTACGGAGAAATTCCGCAGTTTGAGTATAAAGAAAATATTGAGCAAAGTGTGCAAAAAACAGGAAGTCTTGCAGATTTTTAAGAGATCCTCAGCGACGGAGATGTTCCTTTCTGATTGTGAAATTAAGATGAAATTTTTTAGGGCGTACAACGGTTTTGCATTGAATACAGAGCCGTTTCAGCCCTTTTATGGGAGGTGACGATGTGAATAACAGCTTTATTTTCTATAAAAGTTACTATGATGCCATATCATTGCTTAACCGTGAACAACAGTTAAACGTTTATAATGCAATATGCAAATATTCACTGTATGGCGAAGAAACAGAACTGTCAGAAATCGAAAAAGCAATATTCGTCCTCATCAAGCCGACGCTCGAAGCTAATTTTAAGCGGCGTGAAGATGGAAAAAAAGGCGGTCGTCCAAAGAAAAATAACGAAGAAAAAACCAGTGGTTTTCAAAAACAAAAACCAGTGGTTTCAGAAATGCATGAAAATGAAAAACCTAATGTAAATGTTAATGATAATGTTAATGAAGAGAAGGAGGAGACAAAGACGGACAAGCCGTCTATCCCCTCGCACTCAGAACCGAATGTTGAAACAGTTGTGGGACTGTACCATGAGATCTGCAAATCATATCCGAAAATAAAATCAATTTCGGAAACTCGGAGGAAGGCAGTACGTGCAAGGCTGCGAACCTACGGTCTTGGAGAATTCAGAACAGTTTTTAACAAAGCGGAAGAGAGTGATTTTCTTAAAGGCAAAAACGGCAGAGATTGGTCGGCAACATTTGATTGGATAATCAAAGAAAGCAATTTTGCTAAAATTCTGGATGGGAATTATGACAATAAAAGCCATTCCGGCAGCAGCAAAAATAATCAGCAGAGTGACATTGACAAATACAAGGTCGTTATTAATCAATTTGACTGATAAGGAGGATGATCGGTATGAAGTGCGATAACTGCGCACATAAGGGACATTGCAGATTTGAACCGGATGAATCGTATCCGCAGTATATGAAAGACGTTATGTCCGATAGCTGCAAAAATTTTGAGGAGAAAAAATATGACAGAGTATAAAAACAACTGCGTCGGATGCCGTGATATCGGACTTCCGTGTATGGGAGACGCTTGCGGCAACAAAAATATCAGAATTTTTTACTGCGACAGATGCGGCAAAAGAATGGAACCTGCCAATAAAATCAACGGCGAGCATCTTTGCGAAGAATGCCGGATAATTTTCAGGGAGGAATAATGATGAAAATTAAATGTGACCGCTGCGCCCAAAGGTACAAAGCTGTATAAGAATAAAATCTTAGGTCTCCGAGGTCGTGCCACGGGGCTAGTATTCGATTTGCAGGATAAGAATATAATTACTCTTAAACAGGCAAAAGAATTGAAATTCGTGCGATTTTCTGCGGCTCTGGATACGGCTTATTCGCAGTCGTCGCCGGACACGATAGCTTTTATTTTTATCGGAATTACGGCGGACAGAAAGTGCGTTGTTCTTGACGAAAGAGTTTACAACAATGCAGACCTGAAAACGTCGATATCGCCGTCTGATATACCGCCCGAATTTATAAGATTTCTCGAAGCAAACCGAAAGCTGTGGGGCTTTGCAAGAGATGTGTATGTAGACAGTGCAGATCAGGCTACTATCACGGAATGCATGAAGTATAAGCGTCTGACAGGCTGTATTTACAGCTTTATTTCCGCATTCAAGAAAACAAAAATAATCGGCAGGATTCACTTGCAGGCATCATGGCTCGCCGCAGGTGATTTTTTAGGGCTTGATACCTGCAAAAATTATATAGCTGAAATGAATATCTATTCATGGAAAGAGGATAAATACGAGCCGGAGGACGGTCATGATCACTGCATAAATTCTTGTTAGTATTCCTTTTTGCTATTTAAACACCTTATAGGAAATTTTTCTGAAAAAAATTGAAAAACTCTTGACAAGTAACACGTTACATGGTATAATATCTGTAACGTGTTACGGATAGGAGGCGAGAACAATCGGCAAAAGCAGAGCTGATTACATGAAGTCAAGACGCAAGGGAAAGAAAAATTTCAGTGCTTTAATCGATAAAGAAAAGGTTGAGCAACTGGAAAATAAATTAGATTCTCAGAAAAAAACAAAGTCGGCTTGGCTTGAAGAAAAAATAGATGAAGAATTAAAAAAATAAGAAGAGTGTTCTGTGAACAACTTGGCGGAAGTCCAGAACACTCTACAAACGACAGATTTCTCTATCAAATATATTGTACCACAGATAGGGACTTCTTGTCAAGTAATTTGAAAAGGAGTTTTTATTTTTATGAGCAAAAATTTTTTATTAAACGCAATGTTTCAGGCAATCATGGACGAAAATCCAACCGATTCAAAGCTCAATCCGTATGAACTGAATATAAAGTTCGACAAAATTCTGGACCAATATCTTCCCGATTCCAAGGATGATTATGACACAAGAAACGATGGCGAAATGGAATTCATTGCTATTGTTTACGAATACATGGAAAACGCCTTCAATACCGGATTCAATACTGCCATACAGCTTCTTATGGGAGGTGGTGCAGTATGAACTTTCAACGGTATGGAGAAATATGGAAAGAAATTTATGGCTATGAATGAATATATCAAGTTAGTAATACATGATATATTCGTATAATTATCATCCTGAATATCAGTTCCAGCAGGGTCATAACGATAATGCAGGGGGGCTATGGCTTGAACCGTACATAAACGGCGATAAAAAGGACTTTGTTCAGACGGAATTTACAAAAATATTCAAGGAGAAA
>JAMPIL010000039.1 GCA_023662725.1 Ruminococcus flavefaciens | reverse complement strand
AACATCCTGACAGCTCTTGTAAGTATGGCAGTATTTGTTTAGGATGTAGGGCTACCGCTATTTCAAAAACCTACGATTTGTACGGCAAAGACCCAATGTGTGTATATGACGATTGCGTGTGCCCTATTTGCAATGGAAGGGGGCAAACGGAATGATAATACTTAGAGAAGCCAGCGATATAAAATCGTTTTTCCCAGAATATTATTCGCACACAAACCGTAAAAATTCGGTGTTGTCTAAATATGCTGTTTTTCAAAGAGCATCACAGGATAAAATTGTTCTATTCTCATTTGTGTCAGACGCAATTATACTTTTGACAGAAAATGAATATGAGCAGATTATCAAAAAATCCTTTATTTGCAATAATGAACTATACGAAGTATTATACCAAAATGCTTATTTAATAAACGATGGGATTGATGAGTATTCTTTGATAATCAGGCATAGGCTAGCTATATATAAAAACAAATCGGAAACGTTAAAAGTTGTCATTTTGCCGACAACAAACTGTAACGCTAGGTGTGAATATTGTATTGGAGTTAATAATTCCATTGAAACTATGTCACAACAAACGGCGAATAGTACAGTGGATTTTTTAGTGGAAAAGACAAAAGGTTACAATCGCATAAAATTTGATTGGTATGGGGGAGAACCACTACTTAAATCCGATATGATTACTTATATATGTGAAGAAATTCGTCGTAGACTTCCACATATAACTTATTCGTCTGTACTAACATCAAATATGGCGTGCTTCAATGAAAAGATTTTAGAACAGGCTATCACAAGTTGGCATATTCAAAAAATTAATATTACAATTGACGGTAACGAAAAAGAGCATAACTTACGAAAAAGATATTCTAATCCCACTATTAACGGGTATGTTCATACGTTGGATTGTATTCGCAAAATTTTAGACAAAAATATTACAGTATACTGCCGATATAATGTTGATAAAACAAACGAACATTATTTGAAAGAAGTTTTACAGGATGTAAAACGATTTGTTAACGATAAAAATTTTTATTTTTTTATATCTCCTTTACGTGGTCCCGATAGGCATAGCGATTTTTTCAGATTGGAAGAATATAACCGTCTTTTCTATGATACAGGTAAAATATTAAACGAAGCTGGTATTCATAATTCTATTGACAGCTTCGTACCTAAATACAAAAGCGGATTTTGCTTAGCGAAAAGCGAACACTGTGTCGTTATAGCCCCTAACGGTTTAATTTACAGATGCAACTTAGATGATTTAGATGGAATTAATTCCACTGGATCCGTCGATGCTGGCATATTGACAAATGATATTTATAATAGTTTTATAAATCCTAGTGTTGAAAAAGAATGTGCGGAGTGTAAATTTTTACCCATGTGTCAAGGTGGGTGCCCCATTCAGGCAAAATTTGCATCAGGAAGTAACCGCCAGTGTAATAAGTTTAAGTATAAAATGGAGGCTATTGCGCGAATATTGTCAGAATATTATATATAGGCATTGACAATATCAGAAAAGTATAGTATAATATATAAAATACCTATAAAAGGAGTCATTATGAACAAATCAAATAATTCTGTTAATAAAAACCTTGACAAGAAATTTGTTGATAATCTTTTGTCTGTGCTCAACCAACAGGGAAGCAAAGTGAATGCGCAGTACCTTTGTTCTGCACCTGCGCCAGTAAAAATTAAAACCAATTAATCGGTCTGTTTTTAAAGAAATGGAGCGTGGGCTTGAGCGTATTAAGGTCTTAATCACTAGTGCGTGTAATTCAAACTGTACGCACTGTTTTCGTCGTGCGGATAAAAATACCATGCAAATCTCATGGGAGAAATTAAAAGAAATAGTTGACTTTGGGATAGAAAACTCATGTCAACTATTTTCTTTTAGTGGTGGCGAATTTTTTACTCATCCTCACGCTTACGACCTGATTGGATATTGCTTAGAACGAAATGTCAATGTAAGCATTTTAACAAATGCATTGCAAATTGACATACCCTTCTTTAAAAATATAACTGATAAAAGCAAGCTTTCATTTCAAATTTCTATCGATGGGCTAAAAAGCAAGCATGATTTACGTCGTGGGAACGGGGCATTTGAACAGACCATGGTAAACGTAAAAGAACTATATAATCTTGGCTATGTTCTTTCGGCAAAAACCGCGCTAGATGAAATCAATTATATTGATATAACAGAAATATTAAAGATGCCTTGGTTTTCAAGTTTCTTAATTCTACCCGTTGCATTTGCAAATAATGCAAACCATCAACAAGGCGTGTCGGCAGATTATAAAAAATTAGAACAGGTAATTCAGATTATATATAAAAACGATGCGCTACGTAAAGGTGTCAACTATCGTTGTCTTTGTTATCCACATGAATTGGCAATTAAGTACGATGGCAGCGTTTATCCTTGCACTGAAGCTAGAGAACATAACGAATTCATGATTGGTAATATTACGAATAAACCGTTACGAAAAGTCATAGCCGAATATGAATTATCGCCAACTCAAAAGTTTATTTGTCCTCAATCGGATGTTGAAGTGTGCAAAACGTGTTCACAAAATGCCGTATGTAGCCATGGATGTAGGTTGCGCGCATTAAGATTTACTGGTAATTTTCTAGGTGTAGATCCATTTAATTGTCGTGTCTTTAAAGACGATTTTTCTAATATCCCTATAGGTCAATTATTTTGGGGAGAAAAATGAATCAAGGGGAGAAATGCATATGAGGATAATTGCGTTAGATGGTGCGAGCGGCTCTGGTAAAACGGTAATAATAAGTCGCCTTCAATCTTATTTTGAAAGAACCGGTAGAAGTGAAGTTCGGATAGAAAGGCTTTTAGACAAGACCTTGGAACAAAAGTTAGATAATTTAAAGAATGAACACGAGCCCGCTTTACATTATCGTAGACTTTGCAACGAACTCGTATGTGCCTATCGAGAGGGTTGCAACCGTCTTCGCGAACTCGATGCAGTGTATGCAAGGGAACATAACGGACAGTGTTTGATATTTATTCTCGACAGATATCTTTTATCCTTATACGCCGTTCAGGGGTTACAATGGGGCATCTACGGTCTTGAAAAGTTATGTAGCAATATCCCGTATCCCGACGGACAATTTATTATAAGAAAAGCCGGGACCATTCGGCAAGAGGATCAATTGTTTATAGACGCTGCACGTGCTTGGTCAAATGAATTCAAAGGAACCATTTGGAAAATACAAAATACGCTAAGTGGAACAGATGCTTACCATGATGGCGGGTTTGATGAGGTAAAGCAAACGATTCAAATGTTCTTGTCAAACAACTAATATTGCATTGGAGTAAGTCGAGGATAAATCTATGGATATCTCTGAATACAATCAATACATAGAGAGATACTTTAATAACAAAAAAATAAATGGTGCATTAATGCTCACTTCCTCTTGGGGACGAGGGAAAAGTTACTATGTTGATAACTTTTTAGTAAATCATCTCAAAGATAAATGTGTTAAGGTATCCTTATATGGTTTGAAATCTTTGGAAGATATTAGTAAATCAATATATCTTGCGGTTCGATTTGGCAGTGGCAAAAAAAGTGAAGCACTATCATCTTTAAAATTAATAGGAAAAACCATTTCGCGTGGCATTTTAAGCTATTTTAAAATAAATATTGATCCCAAAGAAAAGGATTTGCAGTCTTTATTTGAATCGATTGATCTATCGGACAAATTGATAATATTAGAAGATGTAGAGCGCTCTAGTATTGATATAGTTCAAATTCTAGGCTATGTTAATAATTTATGTGAACAGGAAAAATATAAAGTACTATTGGTTGTTAATGAAAATGAAATCTTAAACGATAAAGAAAAAACTACAAAAGCTATTGAATATTGCAGGATTAAAGAAAAAACGGTTGTAGATACTTTATGTTTCGATTGTCCTCTTGATGCCCCAATAAAAAACATTTTGGAGAGTTTCGCATATTTAAGTACAGACGGAACATGTAGAATAGCAAACAGTAATTTCGCTAAATTGCTTGAAGTGGTCGGCGATTCTAGTGTGGATACAATTAAAGTTATTATACAAAAAGATGCGAGCACGCATTGCAACGATAGCTATAATTTAAGGTCATTGATTTTTGCTTGTCAAAAAACGATAGATTTATTTGAAGATGCAGATAAGCACAATATCAGTTATAGTGCAGAGTTCTTTGCGGCGTGTCTATTCGGAATAATTGCCTTTTCGCTTAGATATAAACGGGACGATCCCCGTACTTTGAAATGGGAAAACGATATGGATGCTCCAGAATTGTTAGGATCAGAAAACCATCCACTTTTAAGAGTTTGTTTTGACTATATTCAAAATCAGCAATTCAATAAAAAAGATTTTGAAGAAGCAATCAATAACTTCTCTTTGCTAAAACAAAAGGATGAAACATGGAAAAAACTTAAGAAATATAAAAATTTTAGCTATAGCGAATTTTTGAATACAATATGCAATCTTCAGACATTAATAGAGAAAGGGGTATTTTCGCTAGAATCATTCGGAACAGTGGTGACTCATTTACTTTCAATAAAAACGAATGTAGGTGATGACAATGGAATAATTGCGTCATGCATTGATTTTATTAAAAACATGATTAAAGAAACGGAAAGTGCTCTGTACAAGAAATATTGGGCAATTAACCCTAAGGAAGAAGTCCTCTTGATTGATGGTGCAAAGAGTGAATATGAGGCGTTCAAAGATGAAATGTCACAATTTTTAACTCAACAACTGCGTGACCAATTAATTGAGCTGACGAAAAATGTGGAAGGTATCACAACTTTTTATAAAACGATTGAACTATATGAAAGAGAATCTATCGGTTTGCTAAATGAAGTCAAACAGGAATTTGCATCAAAAATTGACATTGAAGGCATGGTAAATCAATTGCTCTGCTGCTCACCGTCCGTTATCGCTGATTTTACCAAGGGATTTCTTAAAATTTATGATATTGGAAGCGGTGAAGGAACAGATAGCAATGAAAATTTTAATATGAATAGGAGAAAAAGTCTGGGCGAAATTTATGATAAGTTGCCCAATAGTGTCAAACAAGGGACAATTGACAATTTAGAGTTTGTAGATGTTAATTTGCGAAATATGCTTATTGAATTAAAAGAGGCTATAGAGATAGAAATTGGAAGCCGATCTGCTGCAAGGGAAAAAATTCCTGAAAAAGAAATTAACGCTATCAAAAATTTAAGTCAAAAATTAGAGGATACTGTAAACGAGTGTACAGATAAAATATGTAGTTATCATATTAAATGTCTAATAGACGGATTAAAAAAGATTATATAGTTAAAAAAGTCGAAAATATAAATACTCTCCTCAAGCCCAAAAATTTTCGAGATGCATACAAATTGCCTCGACTGTGTTGTGCCAACCTCTATTATATAATTTCAGAAAATCTGAGTAATAAACAACAATATAACAAAATGTATGCAAATGTATTTGTGGTTTCTAACGTGATTTATAACTTTATATTGTTTTTATGATATTCCTATTATTCATTGTAAAAATTTGAAGCCAAAAATAGAAAACAAAAAGGAACAAGGGCACTTATGTTTATGCGCTAAAACTGAATAAATATGAGAAACAAAAAAAATAGACATATCACCAACTTACGATATGTCTATAATTATATTATGTAAAAGCTTTTTTATGCGCAATATTTCTTTTTTAATTCCTCATATATTTTCCTATATTGAGCGACCGCTCTCTGATAATCTTCTTCAATCAAATATTTGATTGATAGGACCACTAGGTTGTCATAAATATATTCATATATTCTTTGTTTATCGGGTTGCCTATTTATTACTGCAATCAGCTTGGGTGCTGCATTATAATATTCCTTTACTACTCTCCTAATTTCGGTATCCTCTTCAACCAATTTGTCTCGATATTTTCGTAAAATGGACAATTCAAAACAATCATCCGAGAATCCTTTTGCTTTAATACAAGCAGTTGAAATATAGCAACCGCCACCACTATTGTCATCATTACTGCTATAATCGCTACCACTATAATAAGATGATGAACCACCGTAGTAACCATTATAGTAGGACTTAGAGCCATCGCCTCCGTACGTCTCGCCATAATAACCATTATAATAAGAACTCGAACCATCTCCATTGTTCGTGGTACCATAATAATCATTATAATATGATTTGGAACCATCGCTGTTGCTTGTTTCACCGTAATAACTATTGTAATATGATTTGGAGCCATCACTATGAGTAGTTTCTCCATAGTAGCTATTGTAATACGAACACATTTTATTTTTCCTCCATTTTATTATATCTAAAAGCCAAACATCCACCATAGCATTGTAATGTTTTTCTTTTATAACAGTCATCACATTCTGCATAATTTTCAATTTCCACCAATCTGCCATCGATCTCCCGTAAAAAATAATTTTGCAAATCGGTTATATTATGAAAAGATGTAATATTAACCTTACACGCCTCTGAAAGTCCGAAACATCTAATCGCTGTTAAATCCGGCAAAATGTCAATAACTGGTTTACAAGTGCATTTTTCACCGATAAGCCTACTTCTTTCCTCTCCACAATTATTAAGCAGCGTGGCGAGTTCAAAGAGTTCTTTTTCCGTATATAAACAGCTCGGAAGTACATTGCAATCATAATGAGGTCGAATGTTTTCTTTACACAAATCTCTATAGCACGACATAAGTACGTGTTTCATTGTATTAAAATATTGCCTCATGTCAACTGGTTGCATTGGAACAGTTACAGATAATCTAACTGAATGAGCATTAATGCTTTTGCACATTTCAATGATATATTTGTAATCTTGTTCTTCTTCATAAAGATTCAGCCCAAGCGTAATCCTATTTCTTGCACAAAAGTCATTTGCTAAAAGATTAATATTCTCCTGCAATTTTTCAAATCTTCCACCTAGGATGGCGGGAGAATTGCAATTAATAAGAAAGTGTACTTTTGATGACGAATATTCACCAATATAATTTTGAATATTTAACCCATTTGTATATACGACAATTCTTTCGATATGGGGATCATTAATGCAATTTCTTAAAATTTTTCTGTATTGACCGTGTAGTGATGGTTCGCCACCTATTATACCGAAACCCTTTAAGCCAGAATCAAGAATGAACTTTTTTGCTTTTAAAAAGTTGTCAAAGCTTATTTCTTCCCAAGTTTTCTTCCCCGTGTATTCGTCCGCAAAGCAATAGGGACATTTCAAATTACATTTTGTTGTAAGAGCGATATTAGGCATAGTTTTCTCCTTTGTCAATAAAATGCCGATTAATTTTTTCTGCACACTCGTAACAATATTTGCAAGTGGCACCACACGAATAAGAACATTTCTCCCCATTTTTTTCAAAGAAGCTGAGTTTGGGGAGAAAATCTATTATGTCTTTAACCCTTATGCTTTCCAAGGCTTTATTAAAAATTGTATAATGGTTAAAATCAATGATGGGGGAATTATATATATTTTCAATGCTCTCTACCCCATCAAGATATGCGCTAAACCTTTCTATATACCTTGTAGAGTGTAGAAAGTCTGGTGAATTTCGACCAACCAACTTGAAATTAAAAATGCCGTACTTGTTATATGTATCAATATCCCACGGATAGATTATGTTATTCAAGCATAGATATAATGCCCTGTCTCTTCGATATAAGTTGTCACAAGAAGCAGGGAAGAAACAGGAAAATCTATCTTTTTGTATAACATCAGCTCTTGCCATGGCTTCTGCGTGATGATCGCGCCTAAATGGGCATCCTCCTAAACATCCTTCATTTACCATAAGTTCCATCGTAACATCAGGGAATCTCTTTTGAAAATTTGTAAGGAACTCAAAATTTTTATTAACATCCCAACTAGGCACAACTCCTTTAATTGTACTAAAGTAGTTGAAAAAGTTTGAGTACTGTTTTAATGAATAATACTCTTGAGATGTGGATGAATAGATAGTGAATTGTGGGTAATTACAAATAACATAGTCGGCAATCATTGTGTTTGAAATTCGCAGTTTTGTTATATTACCTTCGAGAAGTCTTTCCAAAAATGCCCTAAATTTGTCCTGATTTTCTCGAAATTCATTAGGGTTTGGCGTATTAACTGAATTGAGAAGGTATGTGAACTCCATTCCCAACGATTTTGCATAATTAACCAATTGAATTAAATCATTGAGTGATTTTATCCGTGTGTCAGTTGCTCTCAATTGTTCAAAACCCGAATAGTCTTCTGCATTCATCGGCAAGCAATTATAAAGCATGGTTATTTTGCTTTTCTTATGTTGTTCATTAATTGTTGCCAAATGCTCAATATGCGCAACTTCAAATGGCATAGGCACAGAAAATTCGTTTATCTTGTGCATTTTAACAACCTCATATTTTTACAGAATTAATTACCGTATGAGAAAGTCTATCATAATTATATTAGCATATTTCGACATTATTTGCAAGTATAACAGTGCAGAAACGATAAAAATTATGCCTTAAAATCCCCGAATGGTCGTTAGGCGTGTGCCTGTCTTGAAAACAAGCGCGCCGCTGCGCGG
>JAMPIL010000038.1 GCA_023662725.1 Ruminococcus flavefaciens | reverse complement strand
CGGTAAACCTAATTTGAACCCCGCGACTATCGCGGGGTTTTCGGTTACACAAAAAAAGGCAAAAATATTTTGCCTTTTTTCATTTGATTAAATATTTCTTTAATCTATAGGTACAAGTTCCAATTCTCCTTTCCAAAATTCAATTGGTATACCCACTTTTTTACCATCAATCTCTATCATATTAAGGTAGTACAATTTATTCATAAGTATATGGTCATACATTAACTGATTATGAGCCCAATGAATGATAGCATGGTAATCGTACGCATCATACATATGCATCTCAATTGTATGTGCCAATTCGTGCAAAAAAGGCTCTATGATATCATGCCATCTCCAAAAGGTAAATTCGAGAAGATACTCTAAAGGCTCTTTATTAATTAAACAACCAGAATAAACTGTTTCTAAATATACTGTTCCATATTTTTCATGTGCCGCTCCTGCTGAAGTACGAAATTCATAATTATAGTCATTCATACAAAATACAGTCAATATACTTTGATAATTTTTATTAATACCGGAATTATATATTTCCGGTATTTCGTTGGCTAAGATAATATTGGCAACACTCCCTTTGCTAACACCATCATCACCCACCGGTACCGTTGTAAAATATTCGTCAACTTCAAACGTAACTAATCCATCAAGCATATCATTAAGATAGTAACTTACCTGCTTAGTTATCGTCTTACAGATTTCTATATCAAAATCTGACATTTTGTAATGTACGTCAAAATCACCGTTACCTTTTACTGACGGTAATGTTGCATCAAGTTCCGTTACGTATACCATTAGAATTTTATAGGTGTAGTTTTCATTTGCAGTCCACTTTGCATATATTTCCCTCTCTTCGCTTTGCAAAATTTCTTCACCAATAACCATTGTGCCGTTTATATCCGTTACCTGCGTATTTCCTATATACCAACCGCCAAATGTAAAATATTCTCTCGTTGGTACAGGAAATTCCACCTCTTCAAAGTTATCATCATAAAAAGTAAATTCAGTTATATCCGTATCGGCTTCACCAAGTTTATAGTCCAGTTGGTAGCTCACGTATACACGCTTAAATTGCGCCGTTACTGTGATATTATCCACAATTTCCAAGTCCTGCCGCTCTGCCGTTTTTATACCGTCAGACCATTGCAAAAATTCGTATCCTTCATTTGGTACCGCTGTAACCGAAGAAGCATTATTTCCTACTAATAAGCGTTGGCTGACTTCACCCTCTATTGTGCCGTTGCCGTCTGTTAAATATGTTAAGGTTTTTACCCCGTATGATTGCCTTTCAAATAGCGCAATTGCTCCGATATGGCTTTTAATATCTGTATCTGTTCTTACGGGATTTGTGCTGTCATTGTCCTCCCATTTTAAAAAACCCCAACCGATGGAAGGTTTAGCCGTAACCGTCGTTGCATCACCGCCGTATTCCACCATCTGATGGGTATCTCCTTCAATAATTCCTCCATGCGTCGCCTGATAACTAACAGAATATGTTCGTTTCACAAAATATGCGGTATACGTTAAATCACTGTCGGTTACGCTATCCGACCGCATTTCTTGTGTGCCATAGTCTGACCATCTTAAAAATTGGTAACCTTCGTTAGGGGTTGCCGTAACCGTTGACGTTTGTTCGCCTGATTCCAGGGTTTGCGTGGCTTCGCCCTGAATAGTTCCGTTGCCGTCCGTTTCATAGCTGACTTTATATTTTATTTTCTTACTGCAAGCACTGACGCAAAAACAAGATATCGATATAACCAATGAAATAATTATTGCTATTAATACCGAAATATTTTTCTTCATAAACCCCTCCTCAGCTTTATTGTAACTCTATATTTATTCATTGTCAAGTAATAGACTAAAACAGAAAAAACCGCTGAAAACAGCGGTTTTTTCTTGGAGCTGCTGAGCGGATTTGAACCGCCGACCTCATCCTTACCAAGGACGAGGTCGGTTTTTAATGAGGGAAGTACCCTACCTTATAAATATTATCCTAAACCACAATATGTTGTGTTTTTTTATGCTTCAACATTTATAATGACACAAGAATATAATATTTGCAGACTTTTTAAAAGTTAATTCGTCTGCAATTGTCTGCAATTGTCTGCAAATATCACGTTTAAAGTTTTTTAATATCCCTGAAACAAACTTGAGTGTAAAGTTTTATTCTAATCACAGTAAAACAATAGATAGCTTATTAATTAAAAACAGACAGTTGCGTTTTATCAACCGTCCGTTAAAATTTAATAAAAAAACGTAAATTATTTTTCATTTTTTACAGTTTCAAAATTTCTTCGCACTTGATTTATAGATACATCAATAATATTGAACTGATATTGAGAGTACCTATCATCAGTTAGGCAGACTCCTGACATTTTAAATTCAAAATCGTAATGAATATATTTTCTTTTTAACAATAGAATACGTTCATAAATAGTTCTGAATATTGGGAATGCAGTATAGGCACATTTGCGTTGCTTCCACCTTATTTCCCAGCCTATTACTCGTTCATCAAATTTGATAGTAAATACAATTTTTTTTACATCAAACGTGCTTTCGTTGATTAAATTATCAATTGCATAATTATTTTGTTTTTCTATTAAAACAGTTATATTAGTACCTTCACTTGCCCCACGTTCAAATTCTTTTACACCAGACACATCAGAGCTAAAACTTAAAGATTCAATATTTTCACTCCATAAAATATGACTATTACCCTTATTTAGATTCTCACAGCTAATCTCTTTTATTTTTGCTTCATACGCTTGAAAAACATCACCATTAAATAATAAATGCAAAGCGTACTTATAGTTACCTAATAATCTATTTTCATCATGATTTTTATTCTGATACAAAGCTGATAAATAGCCCCATCCGCCTAAAGGCAATCTCAATATATAACCTTGTATATCTTTTGCTTTTGCCAGTTCTTTAGCAAAATTTTCTGAAATAGATTTAGATGAGAAAAAGATAGTTGCTAGAGCAGATATTAATGGCATCAATATGCCTGCAAGAGATAAGCTCAATAAAGACAACAATGTATTAACATATTGTCGATAACAATCACATGAACTGGACTTATCACAAGCCTGTAAATAGCAATTCATTATAGAGTCGCATCCACACTTATGTCTCATAAAATATTTAAATACAGGTGATGTATTACCCTTAAATAACTCAATTAAAAGAAAAATAGCAGTTAATACAAAGCATAAAACAAAAAGTGCAAAAATTAAAATTAAAATACAATCAAAGGAAAATAAACAAATATTTGCTATTAAATACTTACGATTACCTTCTTCATTTGCATTCTCATTTCCTTGTTCCTCTTGTTTCTCTTGTTTCTCTTGTTTCTCTTGTTTATCTTGTTTATCCATAATCCTATCAATTTAAAAAGTAATTAACAATATAAGGTTCGCTTATTTTTTTTATCCAATAGTAGAAATTTTCATTTTTATTTCCTATTGCCCCATCCGTAATTGAAGATGTTTCCTCATATCCAATTAAACAATAAGAAACCGCATACTTTAGGTCATTATTTGTTAAAAAAATATCGCTTTTATTTATGCTTTTATGCTCATTTCTTAATTGTTGCAAAATAGATTTAAAATGCAAACTATAATTATACATTTCAGATGCAATCTTATAAAGATCCGATTCCATTTTACTTTTTAACCTTTTATCAAATAAAAATTTTACTATTGATAAAACAATATTATTTATATCAAAATTAATATTTAGCGAATCAGCTTCCTGCTCAATTTTATATTCCAAATTATCTTGGTTAAATTTCCCTTTTAAAAATAGAGGTTCCTGCTTAATTTTATATTTTTCAAAAATGTAATCTGTAAAATTAGAGTCTAAAATTGTATTTAGCCTAATAAAAATCGCCATCCGATCTCTAGCTGGGATATCATTACGCAAAGCTACTATTAAGATAATGACAAAGACATACAAATTCGATGTACCCATCCCCAACGGAATAATTTTCTTATAATCTAGGTGTTCGTTCCCAAAATAATTACAATTGTAAAAGTTTCGAGAATACTCTCGTGATTTCTCTAACTTCTCTATAATTTCCGCAATATATTTAATTCCAATAGAATAATCTCCACTTAATATAAATTTATCGCTAAAAGTGGCGGTATTGAAAAAATTGCTAAAGTTTGCTATTCTGCACAAATATAAGTTTCTTATCTCTGTAAAGCTCATACTTGTTATTTTGTTTGCATCAAAGTTACCATCTTTATAGGTATTAAGTACACCACTTAAAAACACTTCTTCATTTTGAATAGAATTGTCATCAATTGATTTAGATATAAAATACATTAGCCACGCAAAATCACACTTATATATTTCCTTTTTATCTAAAAAAGACATAATTGTACAAATAATAGCATCGCTTGCTTTTATTGTGTTTGAAAAGGTTGGCACAACTATCCCCTCATTTTTAATTCTACATAAATAAATATCTATAATAACTATAATTTAATAAAAATTGTATTTTAGATTTATAATTACTATTAAATATTATTTTATTAACGCATAAACAGCCTAACTCACCCGCTTTAAGCAGACTTTCGCCTCTCGAAGGAATACAAGTAATATTAAGTTTACCTTGATCGCAAAATTCGAGTATATTTAATAAACAAGCATAATTCAAAGCATTAAAATTCTTATCTGTTTCCTCTATGCCTTGCTGCTTAATATAATTTTCTATTAATTTTTTTAAACTAATGTAACCAGTATCATCTTTACGGTCATTTAAATCACTACCCGATAATTCAAAATTCAACCAGCTTTTTATGCAGACCTCTTCAATTTTAGGTAACGTTTGTTGTAAAAATTTTTTAAAAACTGCCTCATCAAATTTTTGATTACATTTATCAACAATTATGTCTTGCTCGGGTATATAGGATATTTTATCTAAACGGTTTAATATATCAAAACCAAAATACTTCTCTAAACAACCTATACTATCTTGGATTGGATTCATATCCTTCAATTTTTTAAATTCATTATTTATAGCGCATATCCGCTCAAAATATACTTTGCTTGCAATACAAGAAAGTAAACTGTAATAAAAATCCAAGCGACTCCTATCTATTTTGATTGATTTTTCTGTACCTGTATAATATTTAAACAGTTCCCGTATATCAGAATTCGTCAAATCTTCCATACTCTCCAAAACAACATATGGCATAATACAAAGAGAGTTAATCGCTGCACTATAATAAATCCTAATGCACCTTATTAATTCATGTTGTTTTAACAAAATATTTTTTTCAATAATAAAATATGAACATTTCCCCAATCGTCTATTTTCTTTGTCAAATTCTATACATATGAATTTTGTTTTCAAGTCTTCAATGAGCTTTACAAAATTACTTTCTTGAAATTCGGGAATAGTAAAAGACTCAAGATAAGAGGCATAAGGTAAATTAAGAAAATTAATAAAATCTAATATACTTCTAGAAAGACTTACCCACCCCGCTTTTAGGGAAACTTTACTACATTTATCAGGATATTCATTTATTGTTTCTTTACTAATCATATATACACTTCTTTCAATTAGAATATTTTCTAAATGTAAATCCTCTAAATTATCTTCAATTCTTGATGCAATTTTATATAACGATACCCCATGGATACAAATATCATCTAAAATAGAGATCTTTGCAATCTTTTCTTTTATTAACAAATAAGATATATTCGCTTTATCAGATATTATAAAATTCTTATATCCATTTACGCATACAAAAGGGAATGTGCCATTTTTTACACATCCTAGCTCAAATTTACAGCCGTCATTATAATTTTCATGTAAAAGATAGCCTATGAACCAATCAACTAAAAGTGAGCATCTTCTTGTAACTAATATGGTACACTTATTTTCATTAAACCGAAAAATTTCTTTTTCAACAAATTTTGCAATACCATAAAAATCAAGACCTAAGATATTTTTGACACTATCTATGACTTCTGTTGTAAAAAGAAAATCTTTATTAATGCTTGGATTATGGGTCAATTTAAAACTAATTCCTAATTTAGCTTCATTTTCTCTCTCTTTTGTAGCTATCATTTATTTTTTTCCTCCGCTTAAATATTGGAGAAAAGAAAAACTCCGACATAAATTCGGAGCTCATTCGTACAGTCTTAACTTATAAAATAACAATAAACCCTAGACACCTATAAATATGTGTCTATAAAACAAATATTCATCGTAATTCAACCTACTCACTTTTGACCATTGTGCTCAGACGAATTACACTGCAAAGATAATTGACTTTGTTAATATTATAAATGAGTTTTAAAAAATTGTCAATATTTTTATTTGAAAATTTTACATTTCTTGTCAAACCTTTAATGTAAAGAGAGCCGCCAACGAAATTCTCTTCACATTTCCACTTCATTTTTTTTTGACATCGACGATAACAACTCGTCTGTGTCGGTTATATCATATTCTTCCAAAACCTTTGATAATTTTTCCGTTATGGATTCATTATCTTGGCTTTCTCGCAACTTAGGTGCAGCAATCTCAATAGGCTGTGTATTGAAGTGCATAACTGCTTTATTTTTAGGCGGTCTATAATACTTATGTTTATCGGCAGGTTCTTCCACTGCTTTCCTCGCCGTTTCGTAACGACTGTCAAATACTCCTATTGCTCCTTCAAGATATTTATTATCACGTACCGTGTTATATATCATTGTTGTTTCAATTTTACGATGTCCCATAAGTGCCTGCACAACACGCGGGTTTGTATTTTGCTCAAACAACGTATTGGAGAATGTATGCCTTAATTCATAGAAATGAATCCCTTTACCGTCAAGTTTATTACGCTTTAAAAATCTATCGAACATGTGCTTAGTTCCTGAATATGTACGCAACTTACCCTCATTGGTTCCAAAAACAAAACCATCGTTTCCCACGAGCGGAAATCCCGTTTCTGTCTGTTGTTTTGTTCTATATACTTTCCATTCTATCAATGCTTTGGATAGTAGCTTGGGAATTGGATTTGTTCTTACACTACCCGCTGTTTTTGTTTTACCTATAACTGTTTTTCTACTTACTACTTTGCCCTCACTATCAAACTCAGGTTCCACAGTCATACCTCTTACAAACGACAATGTTCCCTTTTCAAAATCTATATCGCGCCACCTTAACCCAATAACTTCGCCCGGACGTAACCCAGCAAACATAGCCGTTAGGCAAAAAGCCTTAAAAAAACGGTCTGTATTTAACGCGACTAAAAAAGGCTCTCTCAATTCTTCAGGCAAAGCCTTCTGTTCTTTTTCTTCTGTATTCTCTCTTGCTTTTCGTTCAATTGATTTGAACTTTATTCTATTCATTGGATTACTGTCTATCAACCCTCTATCAAGACAGTACTCTAAATAATCTGAAAAAAGGTATTTTATTTTTTTAACAGTATCAAGTTTATAATTGTTAAGCAACATTTTAAAATGTGGTTGCAAATTATCGAGGTTTAGGTCCTGTGGACGAAAATTCCCATATACCGGGAAGATATGTAACTTCGCGTTTCTTATGCAGCGTTCAAAAGTTCTGCCTGAAACAGTAGTAATTTTGTAATTCATTAACCAAAACATCATATGGCTTTCAATTCTAACATCTTCACGGGCATTAATAACTTTACTATTTCCTATATTCAAAAACGGAATAAGTTTAGTTGCAACTTCTGCACGTGTTTTGCCTGTAAAAGTTTTTCTTAAAGGTTTCCCGTCGGGTTTTAACCCTATAGATATTTGTGATATCCACAGCCCGTCCTTACGTTGATATATTGATCCCTCATGATTGCCGCGCCTTGTCGCGGTTTTCTTTTTACGCTGCATAGTTTCCACTCCTGTCAAAACCTCTTAATTGCCAAGTAACAAAAGCCAAAATGCTGACTACTTTTCGATTTCCAACACAAGTAACTGGGAAATTAGCACTACCCATCAAAGCTCGCACATTATCCTGTCCCAAACCTGTAAGCTCAATAAGCTGATCGCAATCAAGATAACTTTTACCGTATTTATCCGAAAGTCTTTTTACTTCGTTGGCAATAAGTTGTTCTATATTTACAACGGGATCTATTCTATAATATTTCATCGCATCTCCTCATTGTAAGTTAATTTGTTTGATTCGTAGAAGTTTAACACTTCAATTTTTCCACCCATAACACCCCACCTTAAATATAATAAAAGGATTTGAAATGCTTTTTGCAGTTCAAACCCTCTCTGTTATCCAACGGATTAAATGATATTTATATAGTATTTCTATTCCTTACTCGAACACGCCGCTTTCGATTATTACCGACAACGCTTTTATTGCTTCGTCATACATCGTATTATCATACAACACGCCTTTCGTTACCGTTTCGTAATCTTGCTTATAAATTTCCTTATCAATAATGTCCCGCAATATGCTCGGAATATTCTCGTCGCCTTGCTCTATTAAGTACCTTTCATTTTCTTTACGGGCATAACGTATTTCACGCACGAACTGTTTTAATTCGTCGGTCAATTTAACCATGGTCAATAACTTGCTCAAATCGTAAATATGCCGTGATAAGCCTTTAATCTTGCCCGACAATGCGTGATTGCAAAGCGCAAATACTTTATCTATAAGCGTCCTTTCCAAGGTTTGCACACGAATATCGAACGGCTGCATTTCGTATTGCTCTATTGCTTCCGTATCGCCTATCTCTTTCCAAAAGTCGTAAATTAAAGAAGATGCAGACTTAAATTCGTCGGGGTACGACTTTACCATAAACACC
>JAMPIL010000037.1 GCA_023662725.1 Ruminococcus flavefaciens | reverse complement strand
TTTAAATAGATTGTTAAACTATTAATTGACTTTTCAAAGAAAGTAAATTTTTTTGTCCATTTTTTTATATTATTTTACTCTAATAGGTGAAAAGCAAAAAACTGATTAAAAAGTTGCTAATAATAGAAGAAAAGAATTATTATGAGTAAGAAATTAGATATAGTTTTTATAATCGCAATAATAGTTAATATAATAATCTCCGCCGCAGCTGTAATTCTTTATTTTATTCCTTTTAAAGACGCTTTATCATCGACGGAAATTTATAACCAGTGTTTAAAAAATGTTGTTGAAGTTAAATCCAGTAGCAAGAATTACGGTGAAGGTTTCGGTACGGGAGAGATAGTAACCAGCGATGGAAAAATAGTGACAAATGCACACGTTGTTACTTTTACACGTTTGGGAACAACAAATGAGTTTGACGAATACTACATTAGATTTGCTTTTGAGAATGAGTATAGGTCAGTAAGACTTGAAAAGTATGATCTAGAATTAGATTTGGCAGTTTTAATTTTAGAGGATTGCTCGGATATTGTATTGAACCCGATTAATTTAAGTGATTCGGACACGATTAAAGCGGGCGATATTGTTTATGCCGTTGGAAATGCATCAAATTATGGAATGGGAATTTTTAAGGGTATTGTCAGCATTCCACTAATTAATGTTGAATTAGATGGACTGACAAGGTCTGTGATACAGTGTGATTTGACTATTGCGGCTGGTAACAGTGGTGGCGCTCTATTGAACGAAAATGGTGAATTAATCGGAATAACGACATTTCGCACAAAAGATATATCTGGCAATGTAATATATGGAATAGCCTATTGTATTCCTATTAATGCGTTGCTTGAATATATTGATATAAATAATTAAGGAGGAAAATATGAAACAAACAAAAACGAACGTATGTATGAGCATTATAGCTGTAATACTCAGTATAGTGTTGTTTACAACTGCAATTGTTTTAAATAACACTGAGCAAGGAACGACAAAAGTTGTTGCTGTAACCAGAACAATAGACTTGTCAATTGCACCCGAATATGAAACTTATTTAAAGAATTTTGATGAAAAAACACTTGACTATGATGACAATCAAGTTTCATTTCATGGCGTAATGGGGTACGACGAGCGAGTTTTATCTATGTTCGACCAAGTTGCCTTGGCAGAAAGCATTGACACTGAGCAAAGCAACATCGTTTATGACTGTTCATTTGATATGGAGAAAATGCAATTCACGTTTAAAGCGGTGCTTTTAGATGAAAATGATGAAGTAATAGAAATAGATGAAACGGTTACGGACGCATTTGTGACGGAAATGGGGCGGTTAGATGCATACATAGAGCTTAATGGTGAAACATACTTACTCAGCGATTTTGTATCTACGGATGGTATTGATAAATGTATTGCACCTTGGCTAATTGCCCTAATTGTAGTAGTTGTGATAGTAGTGGTATATGTTGTAGTTGCAGAATCGGCCGAACAAATTAAGGCAAAAAAGAATTATGAAGCGAACCAAAAACGTGAGGCGGCAGGAAACGGTGTTAAGAAGGGTAATTATATAACCAAACAAAGTGAAAAATCTCGCAAAGATTATAAATCTGGAGACTATCTTTTCGGTTTCACGACGTTTGATGGTGTAGGCTGTGAAGTAGCTAGTGTATATAATTTATTAATATCGTTAGGGCGCGGAGAAATGCTCTCACAAACTATTTATAACTTTGAGAAATGGGCGCTTGAATATAGTGTCGGTTGGGGACATCTTGGATCAGATCCCGACACTATTTATCGGTATTTGAAAAATTATTCGATTAGTTATACAAAATATAAGTCGCTTTCAAACTTTAGAACTGCGCTTGCAAAAGAAAAGAATTGTTACGTAATAATGTCAACGTGGAATAAAGGTGCAGGTACTGGATTGCATACTTACTATTTTGAAAAACTAAACAATGGTAAACTCTCGACATATAATTTTCACTATGATACTGCCCCAATAGAATATAATAGTCTTGATATTATTACCAGTAATACGGGTAATTTCATTTGTGCTTACATAATTAAAAAGTAAGGTGGTGCTGCTAAATGTTGAACAAAAAATTAAAGTATGCAGTAATAGTCATTGTTCTTATAAATATTTTGACACTGCTGTTTGTCCTTAGTGCATGTTCGGACCCAAAACCATGGGACTATGAAAATGTGGAATGGTATTCAGAAATGCCTTCTATCCAGTTTGTAAAAACTGAAGACAAGTATTGGGAAGGGACATTGAAAACGAAAGATGAAACTTTTCAGATTCAAATGTTGTGGGGCCCAACATATAGTTTCGAGATAATCGATGCAACTAAGGATGATGGCTCGACACCAGTAGAAGATATGTTGCTTATACGCGGTGAAGTTAAGTTTGACAATACAAGTGCTGTATTAGTTATAAAAACTGACAATATATTCAACGGAGAGTACAAACAAATAGTTTTGTCTCATAGAGATGTTTAAGTTGCGTAACACATCGTGTAGTAATCAATTGGATTAAAAACAAACAACAGAATCAATATTTTTAAAGCATACTAAGAATACCGATTTGTATCGGTATTCTTTTTTTTGGTGTAATATGTCCATTTTCTCTGTTTTTTACACTCTATTATATGTAACATAAGAATAGTGGGTGATATTAATGCTACGTTAAAAAATTATTTAAGAAAAACTAGCATAAGTTTGAATTAAAGGAAAAGAAAAATCATTTTACAAGAAGGAGGATATTTATGAAAAGCAATAGGAAATGTTTTCTGTCAGCTGCATTAGTTATTTTAATATTACTTAGTAGCTGCCTGTTGTGCGCTTGCACGGATTATGTTTATACGTATTATTTTTCTGTCGAAGGTGGCAACGGTACGATTTCTATGTTTGCCGATGACGCAATATATGAAAGCGACAGGTCTCCCATTCAAATTGAAGGAGGAAAAACAATTGGGCAGTTTGTTTTTATTGCGAGCCCATCGGACGGTTACAAAGTTAAACAATGGACTTGTGATGGGGAAATAATTCAAGGTAATAAAACGACAATTTATATGTCAAAAAAAACTCAATTCACGCAAGGCAGAGGTGCATATAACGGTTGAATTTGAGCCAATCGTAGCGAATCAAGGAGAGAATTATGAAAAGTAATATCAAAAGAAGAATACAAATTGCACTTGCAACAGTTTTTGTTATTTTATTATTGATAGGTGGTTTACGTTGTCTGCTTCAAGTGGAACAGTGTTTTGCCTCAGAAGACAGTAATTATAATATTGAAAGCTATTATAATTGTGGGAATACACTCAATAATAGTTGTAATATTAATTGTTATGATATAGAAGAAATTGATGGACTGGGATGTGAAACTGATCATTGCGGCTTTGGACGTGAAGCGGGTTATTCCGACACTTATTTTAGTAAAGGATGTCGTAATTGGCAACTCCTACCATTGTACAATCCGTTTTATCAATATTGCATTGATACAGATAGTATGAGCATTCTTTCGGAAGCTGATCAAGAAATCTTTTTAGCAAGGATAAGAGAAGCTATTAATGACTGGAATAGTGTTGTAATGCATGATGGCTCGGGACAATTAGTGCAATTGATTGAAACTACAACCGATGCAACCAATTTAGCTGGTACCAATGTGTGTCCCATAAAATATGAGCCCAATTTACCGGCAAATGTGGCAGGAAGATTTAATCCTGTACCACTTCTTCATCAAATAGAAATAAAGAATTTTTCAAGTGAAAGAACAATTAAGCATGAATTGGGCCATCTTTTAGGGCTACAGGATCTGGATATGAATCACGAAGAGAAAGAACACATGGTTTTAATGGGTTATAAGTACTCCACGCCTTATATTCATTATCAAGATATTCAAGGGATAGCGGTTGCAAACCATAAACATACTCAACATGATTTTCAAAGGTATGCGAAAATAAATGGAAAATATACGCATGTCTGTTTTTACTGTGATATACAAACTACACTGTTGGATCCTTTAGCGGGAAGCATTCCATTTGTTGAAGCTGCTACATGTATACATAATTTCCAACCAATGGTTTCTGCTGGAGAGAGACATTGGCTTAAATGTACAAAATGTTATAAGGTAATAGAAAGTGATTACTATGTCAAGGGTATTAAAAATGATGGCGTTTCATCTCTAGAAATCACTGGGCTAATAAATAGCAATGAAAGTGAGATAACTATTCCTCGACAGATAGGAGATCTTAATGTCGTTGGAATTGCAGATAATGCTTTCTATGGAAATGTCAACTTGACTGAAGTAATATTTGAGACTAGAAGCAATGTATTACAGATTGGTAAAAATGCCTTTGCGGGTTGTAATAATATTGTAAAAATCGACTTGCCTACTTCCGTAATAAAAATCGACGAGCGCGCCTTCTATAATTGTAATAATATGATTAATGTGACGATGTACAACGGACTTGCTGAAATTGGTGCTAATGCATTTGCAAATTGTTTTAATCTTTCAGCTATTTATTTGCCAAGCTCAGTACAGTGTTTAGGAGATGGTGTCTTTAAGGATTGTAGAACGCTATCATATATTTATATCCCTCAAAGTGTAAGTTATATTGGCACATCCATATTTGTGGGATGTAATAATCTCAATATTACAATGTCAACTGCGAATACGAATTATTGTATTCAAGATAATGTGGTTTACAATTATGATAAAACTATCGTCATTAGTGCCGCCAACGTTCCCACAAAACTCATACTGCCAGAATCGGTATCAGTAGTTGAAAAGTGCGCGTTTGAAAGAAACACAAATGTTACAGAGGTGGTTTTCTTTAGCAATCCGGAAATAGGTGCAAAAGCGTTTGATAGTTGTGAAAATCTCGCCGAGGTATTTTTTTATCCTTTAACGCCGCCGCTTTTGGATACAGATAGTTTTTCTAACAATGACTTTATTTTATACGTACCATGTATTGCACAAGAATCTTATGAAAGAAGTTTTTCAATTTATACAGACATAATTACTTCGCCTCAGTTTACTCTATATTTTCAGAGTGACGATATTATTGTAGATTCTGAAGTACATTATTTTGGTTCTATCATACAAGATTTATCAGTACCTACAAAAAGAGGGCATTCGTTTGTCGCTTGGTATAAAAAACTAACAAATGAAAAAATAATAACGGGAGACCTATGGCTTGAAACAGAAGACCTTTTTGTCTATGCAAAATGGGAGGCAAACAATTATAATCTTCTCTTTGATATGACTGACTGTGAAAAACAAGTTGTTACTTTTGGACAACCTGTTGGTGAATTACCAGTTCCTGAAAAAGAAGGATATTCTTTTGATGGATGGACAACCTCGTCTGGGGAAAAAATCACCGTTGAAACAGTATATAATTTTGATTATAGTACAGTTTTAGTTCCAAATTGGAAAGCAAATAAATACAATATTATTTTTGATGGGAACGGAGGAATCACAACCGACGAAAAACAGACAGTTTATTTTGATGACGTTGTCGAAACTTTAACTGGTGGTGTTCTTACAGGATATACGTTTGAAGGATGGAATACGGCTAAAGATGGAAGTGGAAAAATATTTGCTACGCCATTTATTTACGATTATGGTCAAGATATTAAGTTGTACGCTCAGTGGAAGATTAATGTTTACACAATAACATATGTTTTGGATGGTGGCATTGAAACGGATGATAATCCTAGTACGTATACTATTAAAGATTGCATAAATTTTGTTGCACCTCAGAAAGTGGGGTACACTTTTATGGAATGGCAGCTTGATGGAAAGGCGATAAACGGTATTGAAGTTGGAAATTATGGAGACCTTTCAATAATTGCCATTTGGCAAGCTAATACATATAATGTTACTCTGGATGCAAATGGAGGAACGATTGATAAATTAACATTTAATGTTGTTTACGATCAACCTTTTAAAGTTCCGACTGTTCCCACAAGAGGAGGATACGTTTTAGATAAATGGGATGACGAAAACGGACATAAATATGCAAAGCCAGACGGAGAAGGCACACGCAATTGGGATAAGCCATATAATGCTATTCTAACTGCTCAGTGGTCGGTAAAGAGTTATGAAATTCAAATAAACGATAATGGCAGTATAATTTGGCTTGGCGCAAATGGATTGTCCGAAACCAAGTGCAATATTGAATACGGAACTGTAATGAACGCTATAAATTTAATTAAAATTTTTAAAGAATCAGATGCAGGATTCAAAGAGGGAAAAATATTTGATCATTTTGAATATGAAGATGAAACACTAAGTTGGTCGAGCATTCCCGATCTTGGAGAAAATGGTAAAGTGGTGACTATTATTCCTGTTTGGATATTAGAGCAACACACAATTTATTTCAATACGCTTTCTGACATAACAGTTGACGAACTTGTTGCTAACTTTGATGAAACAATAGTTTTGCCGAGTAACATAGAAAGAACTGGATATACATTTGACGGTTGGTTTACTGCAGCTACCAATGGTACAAAATTTATCTGGACAAGCATGCCAGATTTAACGCCAAATGAACAAAGCAATGGTTCGACAGTTTTATATGCACAATACATACCTATAGTTTACAAAATAAATTATCATTTGGATGGTGGAACAAATGCGTCTTCTAATCCATTAGAATATACAATCAAAAGCTATTATACATTGGAAGCCCCAATTAAATTAGGCTATGAGTTTAGTGGTTGGTTTATTGATGCAGCAAAAACAAAACAAATAGTAGCATTGAGTAAATCACATGATATTTATGACTTGTATGCAAAATGGGTTCCAATTACTTATGAAATAAGATATAATCCGACTTATGGTCAAGGTAAAATGCCAAATAGTCAGCATACATATGATGTACCAAAGTCTCTATCACCTAATACATTTACTAATACAGGGTATACGTTTTTTGGATGGACTAAATCGCCTACTGGTGGTCCTGTATATTATGATTCTGCACGAATTGTGAACTGGTCTACCGTCAAAGATTCAGTCATAGATATATATGCAGCGTGGATAGCAAACAACTATCATATTGCTTACGACGCAAATGGTGGAACAGGCAGTATGGATTCGGATAGTTTGCGGTATAATCACTCGCAATCCCTGTCAAAATGTACTTTTTCTCGAACGGGTTATCTTTTTGCTGGTTGGTCTACAACCCCCAATGGCAATATTGTATATAGCGATCAAGCCAGCGTGGAAAATTTGACGGCAATGCCAGATGCAACAGTAACTTTATATGCCCAATGGAAAAATAAAACTTACTTTGTAGATTTAGATCAGCAAGGAGGAACTGGGGGAGATAAATATATTATTGCAACTTATAATAGGGCTATGCCAACAACAAATAAACCTAGTAGAACAGGTTATACATTTCAGGGATACTATACATTAGAAAATGGCAACGGCATAAAATATTATAATAATAATATGTCTAGTGCTAATATTTGGCTACAAGATAATAATAATGTTACTTTATATGCGTATTGGACAGCTAACAAATATACAATTACATTTAATAAAGAGGGCGGTTCTGGTGGTAGTACGACTGTAGTTGCTACATTTGGGGAAGAAATGCCAGCAGCTTCGCGCCCAGGCAGAGCTTACTTTACTTTTGGAGGATATTATTATGAAGGTACAAGATACTATACAAAAACTATGGAAAGATCACATGTATGGGATATTGCTGCAAATGTTACACTGAGTGCTCATTGGAGTCCAATAACAACATCCTTTGGTGTTCATTTCATATCTGGAAAGTTAACTAATAATTCTGATGACTACACGTTTCTTCTGTCATCACAAAAGAAATCTGTACAACAGGGGTATCCTACCTCTATAACAGCACCAGATATTGAAGGATATACATTTCAACATTGGTTGATTCGCGGAGGATATCCTAAACAAACCCCGCACATTGAAACATACACGAAAAATCAAACAGCAGGAATCTCGTACGAATATTTAACCACAGAGATGAGTAAATATAGAAACATTGATTTTTATGCGGTGTATAAAGAAAATACTTGTATCGCGACAGGAACGTTAATAACTCTCGCGGATGGGCGTCAAATACCTGTTGAAGAACTAACTGGTAATGAGATGTTGTTGGTCTGGAACATGTATACTGGCACATACGGCGCATCAAGAATATTATTTGTAGACAAGGAAAATACACAAGTGTACAAAGCAATTAACTTGAATTTCTCTGATGGAACGACAGTAAAGGTTATTTCCGAACATGGTTTTTGGGATTATGACTTGAACAAATACGTATACTTGGATAGTAATGCCTCACAGTACATAGGTCATTGGTTTAATAAGGGGGACACGCGTGTACAACTTACCAGCGTGGATATTCGCGACGAGTATACAACAGCGTACAGCCCAGTAACGGAAGGGCACTTGTGTTACTTTGTAAACGGAATGCTATCTATGCCAGGCGGAATAAGCGGACTATTTAACATCTTTGAAGTTGATCCGGACGCAATGACGTATAATGCACAATCTATGGCACATGACATCGAAACTTATGGACTGTTTACATATGAGGAATTTGCCGAGATTCTGCCCGTTCCCGAAAGCGTATTTTATGCATTTAATGGACAGTATTTAAAGGTTGCAATTGGAAAAGATTTAATAACATTTGACCAGTTGGCGATTTTAATACAGCGTTATGCAATATTCTTTGATAGCATGAATTAATTAAAAAGCCGAGCAATGGCTCGGCTTTTTAATAAAAATATATGCGCAAATACTTGACGAACAAATGTTCTATAATATATAATATACCCAAGATAAGCGGCCGAGCAAATTTTAGAAACTTAGCAATTTTATTCCCTGAAAGGAACTTGGATTGTTTATTGAATAAATACTTATTGCTTG
>JAMPIL010000036.1 GCA_023662725.1 Ruminococcus flavefaciens | reverse complement strand
ACATAACCGGTTTGCTATGGCTTTACCGACTAAATTTATTGTAACAGGAGTTGATGCAGATGAACAAGAATAATGACCCCAAAGGACGTTTCAGAGGCAAGACAATTGCTTTCAGAATGTCACCCGAAGAGAACGAGCAGCTTGAAACATTTGTTAGGATTTCTGGCCTGACAAAGCAGGACTACATAATCAGCCGTGTGCTGCAGCGTGACATAGTAGTACAGGGCAACCCGCGAACCTATAAGGCTCTCAAGGACCAGCTCACCGCCGTTCTTGAAAAGCTTGAACAGCGCGACGACCTCAAAGACTTCGAGGAGACACTGACAGTTATCCAGCAGATAAACGACACCCTTAACGGTTTCAAGAGCCACTAACAACGAACCCCGCCAAGGCGCTAAGCCAAGGCGGGGAATTTTTTTGTTTTCATTTTCAGCATCAAGCTGGCATCAAGTGAGGTTTTGAAGTCTCTCAAACGGCTTAATTACGCGGTTTGCGCAAAATTTTGCACTATTCCCACTCAATGCAGGTAATGTGTTTATGGCTATAATACGTCGCTCTTATTGCATTTGAAGTCGCTTTTTTCTCCCTATTATATTATTTCTCCAATGAAATAGAACCACAGTAGAACCACGAGAACCATCAACAAGGTTATAAAGTCCAACAAGATTGTTATGGAAGTCATTACCATTTAAGCCTTTGATATGGGGTTCGCGGACAGATACTTATGTAGTGGTTTTATGGCAACAGAAAAGCTTTCTTAATTTCTTAACGCTATATGTTTACCTAATTTTAAGTATACAACTAAATTGCAAGGAATGTGTTAATAAATCGTTAATTTTGCCGCAAATGAAAATCCTCACCCGCTATGTCAGTGGTGAGGATTTTTTAAATATGTTCAATTCATATTATCTTGCGTATCTTTGTCCATTTCATCAGCCATCTTGTCCTGAACACTGGGAAAAAGGTGCGCATACATATATGTTATTTCCACCGCCTCGTGCCCCATTCTTTCGGCAATGGCAAGCGCTGTATATTTTCTGTCTATCAGATATGAAACATGCGAATGACGCAAGTCATGAACTCTTATTCTTTTAACGCCTGCAATTTGGCTGTATTTTTTCATATCGTGGTTTGCTTTATGCTTTGTGAATTTAAATATCCTTTCGTCCTTTTTTATATCGTAGATACTGTCAATATATTTTTTCACTTCGTCAGCCAATGACTGAGGCATTGTTATGGTGCGTATGGATTTCTCGGTTTTAGGCTTTGTTATTACGTCCTTGCCGTTCAAACGCTGATAGGATTTATTTATACGCAGTTTGCTTTTCTGAGTATCCGAAGGTGATCTAAAATCGAAATCCGCTGGAGTAAGCGCAAGCAGCTCGCCGATACGGATACCGCACCAATAAAGAATTTCAAATGCAATATATGACTGGCGGTTTTCCGATATTGCCCCACGGAATTTTTTGTATTCATCAAGAGTCCAAAAGTCAATTCCGTTTATGCTCTTCTTGCTGAAACGCGCTCGGCCTCGTACTGGATTTTTTTCGATATAACCGCGTTCAACAGCAAAATTAAAAAGCGTAGATAAATTATTATAAATTGTACGCAAATATGTATCGGCATACATTGTACCGTCGCCAGGTCCTTTTTTCAGTTGCTTCAGCCAGTTATCAATGATTTTGCCGTCTATGTCTTTGAGTTCCATTTTGCGGAAATACGGCAGAATTTTAGTGTTTATTATATTGTCTTTCGTTGCCCAGGTATGCTCTCTGATAAATTCGCCGCGCGCTTCGTGATACTCTGTAACAAGATTTTCAAATGTGAGTGACTTCTTATTACTGCCTTTTGCGGTTTCACCTGGCTTCAGTTCGTGTTTATCTCTGAATTCCGCCTCAAATTGCTCACCCGCTTTTTTTTGTAGGCATATTTCGTTTATGTTTTTTCTTTTTCTTGCCGTCAACCTTGTCTATGTAGTAAAAATTCACCTGCCAGGTGTTGAGCTGAGTTCTTGTGCCATCGGGGTTCTTTTTGTATTCATGAGCAACACTCATTAATAAGCACCTCCAAATTCAAGGCAAAACCGCTCGCAGAAGTATTTTTTGCTTATACGTCCGTGTGTTATTTCAAATCCTTTTTCGGTAAGTTCGTCGTTAAGCGTTTTTATTTTCCTATACGCACATGAAGTAGATACTTTCAGAATGGCAGCCACCTCCGAAGCTGTAAATACTGAACTGTTGTTAAGTTCCATATAAAAATCCTCCTTTCCAAAATTTGGAGTATCATCTCCTGTCTTTATTATACTTATATTATAACATAGTGTTGTTTTTTATCAATGGTTTTAGGTATTTTATAAAATAAAATTTTTGTGAAATAATTGTATATTTTTATTTAACTTAATTGAAATAACAGGTATAAAAATGAAAATACCATTTTATAACATTTTTACTGTTGTGCAAATCCACAGAATTTGTTGACTTATTAAGGAAAATGTGGTATAATATATTAAAAGATTAATTCTAACTAAAAGTGTAATTTGCCAAGGAGTTGAAGATGTGGAAATAGATATTTTTGAAGATAGAATTAAAGAAATTGATAATAAATTATTGGATTTGTTACTGCTTGATTGTTCAACTCATAGAAATATTGTATGGGCAACAACTGATTATACTTCTTATGGTGAATCGTATTCTCCAGAATGTGAAATAACTGTAGAGCAAATAACAAAACCCAATACAAAAATTATAAGACCGCGTGTTACTAAATCGAATGATACGCAAAATCTTCGTATAAGAGACAAAGCAGAGGTGTTTACGCCGTCATGGATATGTAATGCACAGAACAATTTAATTGATGAACAATGGTTTGGCAGACCAAATGTTTTTAATACAATTATTGACAAAAAATGGACGCCGATTAAGTCGAAAGTTGATTTTCCAGCAAAACCCAAAAAGACTTGGCAAGACTATATTCGTGCCAAAAGAATGGAGATAACTTGTGGAGAGGCTCCATATCTTGTTAGCCGATATGACACGGTATCTGGAGAAATTATTGAAGATGTACATAAAAGAATAGGACTTCTTGACAGAAAAATGCGAATCGTTGATGAGAATACAGACAATGAAACAGATTGGTTTATGTGGACCAAAAAGGCTTATCAAAGCATTTATGGTTTTGAGTTTCAAGGAGATAATCTTCTTCTTGCAAGAGAGAATCTATTATTTACTTTTGCAGATTATATGGAATATAAGTTCGGACGAGTACCTAATATTAAAGAATATCGACAAATAGCTCACATTATTTCGTGGAATATTTGGCAAATGGATGGGTTAACATATTCAGCTCCGTACAGTGATAATTTTTGTCAAGAAGAATGTGAACAGCTTACATTATTTGATTTAAATAATGATACTAACACAGAAAACACCGCTGTTCCGTGTGTTATAAGAGATTGGACAAATAAATGCTATGTTACATATAAAGATTTATTGAGAAAGGGCGAATAATAAGATGGCAAATAGATTTGAAGATTCGTTTTCGTATAAGCTAATATACATTTTCAGAATAAATGATCGGTCACATAGAGGACTTCTTAAAATAGGTGATGCTACGCTTAAAACATCTGACCCAGTTGACAAATTGCCGCCAAACTGTGCTAAGCTTAATCAGGCGGCAAAAGAGCGTATTGATTCATATACAAGAACGGCTGGTGTTGTGTATGAGTTATTATATACTGAAATTGCAGTTCGTACTAACTTGAAGAATGGGGCTGTTATGGCATTTCGTGATCACGATGTTCAAGCTGCGCTGACTAATTCTTTGATTGAAAAAGTTGTTATAAAAGGAACAAATGCAAGAGAGTGGTTTAGAGTTGATCTTAATACCGCAATTCATGCTATTAATGCTGTTAAGCACTTCAGACCTTCTTTGAGTCCTTCTGAAAAAAGTGATGTATTTACACCTGTTGAACTTCGTCCTGAACAGCTTGAAGCTATAAATGCAACAGTTAAAGAGTTCAAAAAAGGCAACAAAATGCTTTGGAATGCAAAAATGCGATTTGGGAAAACATTAAGTGCCCTTGAAGTTGTTCGCCAAATGAAATTTGCAAAAACGATAATCGTTACCCATCGTCCTGTTGTTAATAAAGGGTGGTACGAGGATTTTGATAAAATTTTTTATCGTGAAAAAGATATTCTTTACGGTTCAAAAAATAATGGTTATACATTTGAGAAACTGTTAGAAAGTGGTAATAGGTTTATTTATTTTGCATCTATTCAAGATTTGAGGGGTTCAGAACAGGTCGGGGGAAAACACAAAAAGAACAGTAATGTGTTTAGTACGCCATGGGATTGTGTCATTGTAGATGAAGCTCATGAGGGAACAACTACTTCTTTGGGAGAGGAAGTAATCAATAATATCGTTAATGCTGATACAAAGCTTCTTGCTCTTTCAGGTACGCCTTTTAATATTCTGGGAAATTATGATAAAAACGTTTATACTTGGGATTATATAATGGAGCAACGTTGTAAGGCTGAATGGGACAAAGAGCATTTTGGAGACTCCAATCCATACGATGAATTGCCGAAAATGAATATTTATGTTTATGATTTGGGTAAACTTCTAGGAAATCGTTATGTGGAGCTTGAGGACAAGGCGTTTAATTTTCATGAGTTTTTTCGCGTTTGGGCGGGAGATATACGTTATGATTACCAATCTATGCCATTTGGTGCGAATGTTGGCGAATTTGTTCACAAAGATGATGTTTTAAGTTTTCTCAACCTTATAACAAAAGAGGATGAAAATAGTCAATATCCGTATTCATCAACAGAATATCGCGACTTATTTAAGCATTCACTATGGATAGTTCCTGGTGTTAGAGAAGCAAAGGCACTCGAAAATTTAATGAATCATCACGAAATTTTTGGATTATTTAAGATTGTTAATGTTGCAGGTGATGGCGATAAAAACGAAGAAGCCAGAGATGCATTAACAAAGGTTACAGAAGCTTTAGAAGAAGCTGGAGATGACGGCTACACAATCACTTTGTCTTGCGGAAAACTTACGACAGGTGTAACTGTAAAGGAATGGAATGCAGTATTTATGCTTGCTGGTTCGTTCTCAACATCTGCGTCCAGTTATCTTCAAACCATTTTTCGTGTTCAGTCTCCATGCAACAAAAACGGGAAATTTAAAGATAACTGTTATGTTTTTGATTTTGCACCTGATAGAACTTTGAAAATGATTGCTGAATCGGTTGCTTTATCAACAAAAGCAGGCAAAACAACAGAATCGGAGAGACGGATTATGGGAGAATTTTTGAACTATTGCCCCGTCATTTCTATTGAGGGGACAAGTATGCGTAAATATGAAATTAATCGTTTATTACAGCAGCTTAAAAGAGCATATGCCGACAGGGCGGTTAATAACGGTTTTGATGACACAAACCTTTATAACGATGAACTTTTAAAACTTTCAGAAGTAGATTTAAAAAAGTTTGACAAACTTAAAGGTATAATCGGCTCGTCTAAGGCTCAAAAGGAAATCAATGATATCAGCATAAACAATCAGGGGTTTACTGATGAGGAGTACGAAGAAATTCAAAAGATAAATAATAAACCTAAACGAGAACGTACTCCAGAAGAACAGGCAAAAATTAATGAAGCTGAAGAGAAGAAAAAACAGCGCAATAATGCTATTTCTATTTTGCGTAGCATATCGATTCGTATGCCACTGTTGATTTATGGTACAGATATTGCTTTTGAAGAGGATTTTACTATCGATAAATTTCTTGATGATAGCATTATTGATGAGGCATCTTGGAATGAATTTATGCCTGAAGGTGTTACAAAAGATATATTTAAGGTATTTATGAAATATTACGATCAAGATATTTTTGTATCCGCAGGGAGGAAAATCAGAAACATAGTCAAGGGTGCTGACGAACTTGCACCAATGGAACGTGTTAAGCAAATTGCACAACTTTTTGCTTGCTTTAAAAATCCCGATAAAGAAAAAGTGCTGACCCCTTGGAGGGTTGTTAATATGCATATGAGCGATTGTCTTGGCGGATACAGTTTTTATGAAGAAAATCCGCCTGTTAATGCAAATATGCTCGAACAACCCAAATTTGTTGATAGAGGACAAGTCACAAAAGATACATTTGGTAATATAAATACACAAATACTTGAAATAAACTCTAAAACTGGTCTTTATCCTCTTTATGTTGCATACAGCATTTTTAGAACAAGGTGTGCTGATTATTCAGAGAGCGAATTGACGTTAGACAAGCAAAACGAGTTTTGGGAGAAAACTGTTTGTGAGAATATTTTTGTGCTTTGCAATACGCCTATGGCAAAGCATATCACAAAACGTACACTTGTTGGTTATAGAGATGTTTTCATTAATGTGCATTACTTGGACGATATGATAAATATGATGAAAACCAATCAGGAACAGTTTGTAAGTAAAGTACTTGAATCTAGTTATTGGAATAGGAGTGATGATAAAATGACATTCGATGCTGTAATTGGCAACCCGCCGTATCAATTAGAAACAGGCGGTTCTAAAAGACAAGCTAAACCTGTTTACAATTTATTCGTTGAAAGCGGAAAGAAACTGAACCCGTCTTATCTTTCAATGATTATGCCCTCTCGCTGGTTTGCGGGAGGTATGGGACTTAATGAATTTCGTGACAGTATGACAAATGATTCTTCTGTTGAAAGACTAATAGATTACACAAACGCTAAAGATTGTTTTCCTCAAATCAGCATTAGCGGAGGAATATGCTATTTTGTATGGAACAGCAGTTACAATGGGGATTGTAATATTACAAATATTATAAACGGAAATTCAAACACCACATCAAGACCATTAAATGAATTTCCAATTCTTGTACGATACAATAGTGCTGTTTCAATACTTCATAAGGTTATGAAAGATGGCTTTGTATCTATTGATACTATAATTAGTCCGCTTATGCCGTTTGGATTAAGCACTAAATATAGAGGAAAAGCTAATAGAGATGCAAATAAAAATATTACTTTATATTCAAGTGAGGATATTACTTACATATCGAAAGATGAAATAAAAAAGGGATTAGAATATTTACCGTCATATAAAGTTATGATAAGCAAAATGAGTGCTGAACACGCAGGTGAACCAAATAAAGATGGAATGTTCAATGTAATTACAAAATCGACACGAGTTATTATGCCTAATGAGGTCTGCACTCACTCTTATTTTCTTATCGGTAATTACAACAACAAAACTGAAGCGGATAATACTTTGTTGTATCTAAAAACTCGTTTTGTCAGGTTCTTGATTATGATGTCTCTTAGTGCTGTTAATCTTTCAAAACTTGTGTTTGGTTTTGTTCCTATTCAGGATTATACCAGCGCAGCGGATATTGATTGGTCAAAATCAATTTCTGAAATTGATAAACAACTTTATACGAAGTATGGTCTTGATGAGGATGAGATTGCATTTATTGAGGGTATGATTAGGACGATGAATTAAAGAAAAATATTCTTTACATCTGCGTTATTTGTACATGAAATAACATATTCATTGTTTTGTGCAATAATTTTATTATATTTATCAACTTCTTCTTTGTTCAAGTTAGAAATAAAAAAACTTTCTTTGGCACGTCTCAGTGAAATTAACATTGTTGGTAATGCAACAAAAATGTGTTCTTTTTCTCCGTTCTCATCTGTATTTATAAATGCAGGTCGCTCTGATGTTACAAATGGATTTGAAATATCAGTTAAGCAAAAATGTGGTGTCAAATGTTTGATGTAACCATCACATAGCGATTTGGCAAGTCCAGTATTATTTTTAAGTATGTCGTAACACATCTTTAAAATAAATTGATGCTTAAAACTTTCTTTTACTGTGTTTTCAATTGGATGCATTTTGTCATCATCCGCTAATTGCATATTATAGAGTTCTGTGGAAAAAAGATCCAAAATTCTATCAATTCCATTAATTATAAACTCATTTGAAGAGAACCCTCTTATGTCAAAAATAATAAGAAACTTTACAACTTCTGAAAGCATTTCATTTGTGATGATATTGCCTGAAGTATTACAAGCTTTTGCTTTGCGTATCTTACCTTCAAAATCTTTTATATAAGCTCGCCAATGATTCTCATATTGTTTGGACCACTCTTTTTCAATAAAAACAAAACGCGCCTCCGAAAAATATTTTTTTAATTCCTTTGTTTCATCTTCTGTTATTAAATTGTTATAACAATCAGTAATCACCCATTCGTCAAATAATAAAAATTTGTCATTACGTTTCTTTTCAGTATCCAATAATTCACCATTTAAAGTGACTTTAAGGTGCATTGTCGGACCAAATATCTCGTCTAAAGCTTCTTGAGGCATAGAATAACACCCAGCCTTTATGTCATAATAATTGTCTATATAATTAATATTTGATATTGGTTTTGAACTGCATATTGCACTAATTTTATCAACACTTACATCAGTCACATTACAATTTCTCTCGTATACCCATACAGAAGTTTTGTTAGAATTATAACTCCATTCCCTCATATAGCATTGAGGAACTAAATGTTGATGTACTGCCGTGTCATTATGTTTGTTGGCAATTGGTATATTAGCCATTTTTTACTCTCCTTTAATACGATATTTAACAAAAATCGACTGCCTCTATTTTCATAATGTCATTGGAGTTGTTCTCAGATAATCTTGTTTGCTTGTTCAGTGATTACCATTTCAAACAAATTTCTAACGTCACGAGCAGTAGCAAAATTCTTACCATTATTTTTCCGTATCAAAAATTTTATCTTTAAGATTTTTTATCTGCATCGGGCATCAATGTGTATTGATATTCTTTGCACATAGAATAGAAAATTTCAATAAACCCTCGCCAGAATAATCGGAAAAATCTATATACTCATTAAAAATGAATATCTTATCACATAACAAAAGTTTTTTTGTTTATAAATATTATACCATAAAATTGTCAAAAAGTCAATCTTCGTATTATTTACCATATTGTGGCAATCATACTGCGTGCTTTGCAAAATTCTAATATGTAAAATGCACTTGTTATAGGGTATCATATTGGCTGGCTTAAAGATGCTATGAGTTTTCACTGCATAGCGTTTAATGAGATAAGGGTATAGTAAAACTCCGCTCCTCATTGATTGTAAAGGGCGGAGCTTTAATTATAAAAAAGAACTTGCAGCTCAGAACTATAAAAATCTCCGAGCAGCGGATTTAGAAGATGATGATAAGACTATAAGAACTTATACTTAAAAATTATTGAACAGTAACTTTATTATAACACAGACCCTAATCACTGCAAGATCGACTTTTGTTAAATAAATATACATTAACAATTCATATAAATTTTTTATTTTGCAAATTAATTAAACTATTGATAAAAAACAGCCCTATGATATAATAGAAGTATAATAAAGATTAGGAGATGATACCTACACACCAGAAAGGAGGGCTTATATATGGAATTGAATAGATGTTCTGTACTTACTGCTTCGGAGGTGGCAGAGATCCTGAAAGTCTCAACCTCTTGTGCATACAAGAAAATACAGCAACTCAACAATGAGCTTGCCGCGAAAGGGTTTGAAACAACCCACGGACGCGTAAGCAGAAAATACTTCTGCGAGCGTTTTGGCCTTGATATGAGCGGTGCTTGTTAAGTGCCGCCCCCGCAGATAAACACATTTCAAAGCCCTCACCCGATATAATTTCGGGTGAGGGCTTTTCGCGCGTCTGCTTATAGCAATATAAAATGATTATGAGCATATAATCTTTCATTTAGCACAACAAATCCCGTACTCTTTAACCATAGTACGGGATTTGTTCATAATTCAACTTGAAATTTTTTCCTGCTTAGCAATTTCCTTGATTTTCTCGATGCTCATATC
>JAMPIL010000035.1 GCA_023662725.1 Ruminococcus flavefaciens | reverse complement strand
GATATGAGCATCGAGAAAATCAAGGAAATTGCTAAGCAGGAAAAAATTTCAAGTTAAATTATGAATAAATCCCGTACTATGGTTAAATAGTACGGGATTTGTTGTAAATTGAGATATATTGTGTGCTGAATAGGCGGATTGTCTGCTACTAACTACTACAAAATGATTTTCAGATTTTAAAAATTACAATAAAATTAGAGACGGTTTCTCATTTTGTTGCAAAAAATTCCTCAGTTTTTACACTTAAATGAGAACGCTCACGGTGTCCTCAAACAACGCTGTCAAAAGGGTTTGCAGGGCTTGAACGGTGGCGCTTTTCCTATATTATTCTTCTGCTGACTGATATGCTTTCATATCACTTTAAAAGGCTTTGGCTGTCACAAGGTTCGGCGTGTGTTGCTATAGGCTTACTCTTGTGTGTACTTATGTTGAAATGGTGCAAATATCCTTTTGAACGAGCAATTGAGGCAATTGGAAAAATCCTGCAAAGAAAATCGGCAAACTGAGGGTTGTGCTTTTGCCATATCGTTAGGATTTATATACAGAACGAAAGCGTTCGCGCTGAATTCTTTTCAGGATAGGAGCTGTTTGCAATATCGGCTGTCAGCATATAAGCCCTTTGTTAGGGAAATACACTATCGGTGCAATTATGGCTTGATTATACTTCAGCCGCCTTGATGCTGCAAGCTATAAATTTTTTCAATAGCAATATTTGAAATCTTGAAGATTAGGCGAAACGTCATTGTTTTCAAAACTGAGACTGAATAAAATAGCTTACGAGCACATTTAGGCAATTATTGGAAGTCAAATCATCATCTTACTAAATCTGTTTTTGGAAATTGGACGAACCCTTAGCTTGCTGACGAGTATCATTTATGGTCAGAAAGTTTTTAAGAAAAAAACGCCAACAAAACGCCAACAAAATAGTGAAAAAACAGCAAAAAATGAAGAGAAATAACAACCTAAAATTTGGTAAATGACGGTATATCACGGTTTGAGGGGACGTTTTAAACGATAATTTTGAGTCCTCGTATAGCTCATAACCCGAAGGTCGTAGGTTCAAATCCTGCCTCCGCAACCAAATGTGCAAACCGTCGAATGTCGCTAAAATGGCTTCATTAGGCGGTTTGCTTCATATGCGAGTGCAGGCGGAACTGCAAATTTGCAGTCCGAAAAGCGAAAAAATCACTTGAATTTCAAAGAAAATCACACGAAAAATCACACGAAAACCAAATTTTTACAGAGTGCGAAGTGTACTGAACTACAAACGGAATAATATGACAATTAAGTGCAAAGAACTATCATTACTTATTATACTAATCCCTCATTAGAATTATGAGCAAGAAATCGCCGCAATAAGCTTTGATATATGTGGTTTTGCGGCGAGAGGTTGCACATAATTCAATGAGGGATTAGTATTATATTTAAGTAATGATAGTTCTTTTGGTTCCATATATAGCTTGTTTAGCACAATTGTGCTTATGGACAAAGGTCGTTTTTATTTAAAAATTGGGTATATGTGTATGTGTTATCCATTCCAACAAGTTTTTCCAAATAATTTTGAAACTCTGTATTAGCTTGTACAGTAACAAACAGAGCTAAGTTCTTTATAGCCCTTGAACAGCAAACATAAAAAAGATTTCTATTTCGAACATATGACTCATATTCTTTTTGGGAAAGAGATTTTGGATTTAAGTATATTTGCTCATCAAATTTATAATTGTTCCACCCCCTACCTATTATAAAAAGTACGTTTTCATATTCCTCTCCTTTTACACCATGTTCAGTAGAAAAATCTGATTCAGGAGAAATAAAACCAATGGCATTTATCATTTCGGAATAATTAATATTATATAAATCAGATAAAGTACCTTTATTGTATGAATAATCCGGATTTGATAGAAAAATTTTATAGGTTTCTATAATTGTTGACGGAATCGGTAATATTTGAGAATAATTTATGCAGGCTTCTAATACATTAAATATTTTTTTTTCTCTTGCTTCTTTCAATGCTTCATATAATTCATGCCACTCAATTTTTTGTGATTTTCTCTCTATGAGAGTACGATGAGTTTTTAATACATCACATAAATCATTAATATTATTATCACATAACGCTTTATAAAGTGGCTCAACCATTCTTTGGAAGAATAGGACATAGTCATCGGATTCTTCTCTCAACGCCTCTCCCAATAAGTTAAGAATATTAGAATATTCTTGTTGAGTAGCAAGCATTTTATGTGTAATCATTAATGTTTTTACTTTACCATTCCAACAATGTTCCAATTCTTTCCTTATTGCAGTAATATAACTAACAAGATCATCTTGCTGTAATTCAGATTTATAATAACCGCCTTGTCTTACACCATGATAATCTTGCGTTGTTATTACGATAACTTGTCCGTCTTTCTTTTGATCTACAGCTTCTTGCTGAAAATCAGGTCTAATAGCATTCAACATATTAACTACGGCAACATTTGAGCGAAAATTAAGTTTCTTTCGTATTTCTACAAGATTATCATTTTTTATTTTACCACAAGCACCATTTGATGAATATATGGTTTGCCAAGAATCACCAAAAAAACCAAACTGTATGCTACGCGAACCTTCAACAAAATACTCAATAAATTTATCAGTTATAATTTTAAATGAATCTTGGTATTCATCTATTAATATGATCGGATATTTTATCGACAGTAGTCTTCTAAATTGTTTATTATCTAAAAATTTTGAAAATAGTTTAATCACATCATTATGAAGTAAATACAATACGCCGTTTTCAACATACTTTGCCCCAAGGCTATATACAACAGAATTTATTTGATCAATAGTAATATCCTTTGGCAACAAGCCTAATTCTTCAACATATTGAATAATGTTTTGTTGATATTGATTTATTGAATTCCAAGCAAATGAATGTATAGTTGATGGAATGATAGAACTTTCTAATGACAATCTCTCAAGTATTACATTAACAGCAGCATTTGTAAAAGTTATGCAAGCAATGTTTCTTTTTTTTATTTGGTATTCACTGCATTTGTTCTGTTCAAGCCAATCAATAACTTTTAGCAAAGAATAGGTTTTTCCTGTTCCTGCGCCAGCTTCTACTATAAAACTATCCCCAGATTTTAGCACATCTATAATATGGTTATCAATTGCATCAGCCCGTTTTTTTATTTTATCACTAATCTTAGTCATATTATTCTACCCTTAATCAATTATTGTTTTAATGGTTAAATTGCGTTTTTTCTTTTCCTTGACTGTGATCTGAACGGGATATGAAATCCTATCCTGATTATTAAGCCAAATCAATCCATCAACAATATATGACGGAACAATGTAATTGGAGAATGAATTCTCTACCAATAATTGCAAAGAAAAATCTGTTTTCTTTTCTTTTTCTGAATTGAATGAAAATTTTGTTTCAGATTCATCAATGCCATATAAACTTCGGTTTGCGTTCATAATTGCTTCTTCTAAACTTCTTGCATGATAACCACTTTCTTCTTTTTGAAATTCTATGTGACGCAAACCATTTGTCAGAGAATTTTCTGATATTAACCTGTAAACATCATTAATTTTTACTGTTGTTGATATAGCTATATTGAGTTTATCTCTACACCATCTCATTATTGTTGCATTGGAAGTACGCTTTGCATTTTCTTTTAAGCACTTATTTCCTTTTGAATTCACAAAATCAATATCAGTTAATATTAATGTTGGAATACCAAGAAAATCTATAAATTCAAAAAATTTATGTGCATATGCACCACCTATTTCAATTATAGAACAATACTGCGATGCTAAAGATGGAGATTTATCTTTAAATAGTCCAGCTTTATCGCACTTAGAAATCATATCTGGAATTAAAAGTCTTTCAGCCGCGCCTTCTACTAAAATTGCCTTGTCACAAAAATACAAGTCACATCGACTAATAGTCATATATTTGTGTAAAAATTGGAGATTATTTCTCTGATCCTCATTAGTTTGACAATATTCATAAAAATCCGAAAGATTTTTGAAAATAACACGGTCTTTTAATCTCTTTAAATATCGAACTTGTTTAAAAGGGACAGTATTAGCAATATACGATGAATGTGTAGAAATCAATGTCTGGATTTTATTGCCTGAAAATCCTTCAAGAACTTCACCAATATATTTCACGAAGACAGTTTGTAATTGCGGATGCATGTGAGCTTCAGGTTCTTCTAAAAATAGCAAGGGGATTGCAGAAAGTGAATTCTTTTTGATTTCCTGTGCAAATTCTTGTAATAAGAATACTATCTTTATAAGGTTTTTATACCCTAAACCATTATGTGTACTTGGTAGAGTTTCATCGTTTCCTCTTAAAGAATAAGCAAGATCGGTATCATTAATTATATTATCTTTCAGCATGATTTGAGTTGTTGCTTTTAATTGCAAATCTTCTGCTGTTGGGTATCCAAATCTTATCATCTTACTGATAATTTCCTCAAGTAAACTATTAATTGCATCTTGTGCTTTGATGCTTTCTTCTTCAACATATTCTTTCAACTTATTGATTTTGTCATTGATATTATCCTCATATTGTAAAATATTACTTTGAAAAATACGCTCCATAACTTGTCCAATTGGCTTTTTATCATGACTTTCAAGCTCATCCAAACCTCGCTCCGCAGAAATCTTTTTGAATACAAAAACATCTCGTAACTGTGAGACTTCTCTCATTTGATAAACAGCTGGATTTGAGGGATTTATGGCTTTTACTGAAATTTCAAATAATCTATTAAAATTAGCACTTAAATACTTTGAGATAATTAGCAATTCATTATGTTTTACAAGATCAGGTGTAGCGTTAGTTGTTTTTAACTGCTCCATTTTAAGTGATATTTCTGATAGTATAGGCTCAGATATTAATGACTGATATTCAACTTGAATACGAGCAATATTATTATTTAAATCCAAATCAATTATGAATGGAGATAGAGAACCCAAATATTCATCTTCACTTTCATTTGAATAATCAATATCAAATTGAATTTTCGTCTTAGGAATTTTAACTCTTGCATCACCTATATTTATCTTTCCCTTTACAATTTCCCATATTGTCTCATATAATATTTTTCTGCAGGCAATTGGATAATCAGCAAAATCCAGTTCCTTTTTCCCTGATAGAATACGTTGCATTATAGTAGTAAACGATGTCTTACCTGTATTATTTTTACCGACAATTAATGTCAAATTATCATCTAACTGTATATTAGTATCAAGAAGAAGTCTGTAATTCCAAATATGTATACTACGTAAAAACATATATATCACCTACAAATATAAATTCAGTTTATATCCTATCTCCATAAGGCAAAGATTTAATATAATTCTCCATAAACTGCCAGTCGGGTACATACCCTTCGTCTGAAAACTCTTTTGTTTCATCAATAAATGGAGTTCCATCAGTATTACGATAAATTGGCAATTTAATAGTAGTAGCTTTAACTCTATCCATAAGATAAGCTCTGCCATACGAATAACGATACTGTTCAAAGTTTAAAAGAGTGGTAATAAATAAACCAGTATATTTATTAATCCACTCAGCACGAATTATCATCATGTGATCTCCAGTTATAAATCTTTCTGCTTGATAAAAGCAAGTTGCAGTAGTATCACCTATAGAAATTGCGTTGCCTTGTTCTATATACTTTAATCCGTCAGCTTTTACAATTAGCTCACAGCCGTTATTTTCAGCTGTTCTTGTGATGTATCCTATTGAGGAATCATATGTTTTATCAGATTCTTCAAGCTCATCTTTTGTATAGGCATGTGCCTTATAAGGTTCATCTATTAATTTCCCAAATACAAAATCCTGCCATTCTTCAATATTTATAATTTCCCCACAAGTATTTTTAGTTGTAACAGGCTTATGATGGAGTGATTTTATATAATCCTCCATGAACTGCCAATTAGGGACATAACCTAATTCCGAATATTTTTTTGTTTCGTCAATATACGGTAATCCATTAGGATTCAACACAATTGGTAACATTATTTCTGTATCTTTCAAATAAGATTTCCATTTTCTTCCAAACGAATATTTTGGTCGTTCCTGTGAATAAATCGTTGCTAAAAATATTCCAACATATTGGTTTAAATTATCATTGTATCCTGCAACAATATCGGTTGTACCAATAAAATCAACATCCATATAATTAGCATACCCGACTGAACCTTGTCCATTACATATGAAAATTATGCAATTGCCTTTTTGCAATAAATTATTATCTTTCATACAATGAAGCATAACACCATTATCAGCTCTTTTGGCACCTATGTAAAAGCATTCATTGCCATCGTCAAGCATTTGTTGATTTGCTTTTCCGTTTTGTAAAATAGGGAATAACTTACTTGTCTTAAATGATTTCCAATTTTGAATATCAAGTTTCATATATTCGTCCTTCTTTCACCAAATATGCAAGATAATTATTTAATGTATACTGAAAATCTGCTTCAGATAATGTGCTATAATCCGTTTTCATATATGCTTCACATAACCATTCATCTTCTCCAGTAACTACTGCTGTTGAAGATAATCCATCAACAGATTCCTTATTTCTAAACAGAGAAATCCATTGCTCCTCAATGATTTTCCACTTAGAATTACCGTCACTATCAAACTGCTCGATTCGCCCAAGATTCTTTTTTTTCTTAAATTCATCATTTTTAAAATAGCCAAAAAATGATTTAGCCGCCATACCATCAGAATTAACATGTGGCTTCCCAAGAGTAAAGAGCATACAACAAGCACACGCAGATGCACCAGGGTAAAAAATCTCATTTGGCAAAGTAAATACAGCTTCAAGGGTATTATTTTCAAGCATTGCTGTCTTTTCTTCTGTAATTACATCACTTGTGCCAATAGCTGCAGATACGGGAAGAAGTACGGCAAGCTTTACTTGTTTTGTTGGTTTTCCTTCCTTCTCTTTCTTTTCGTTAAGTTCTTTGATAACATCCGAAAGAAAATGAACAAATACAAATCCTTTGGTAATATCTTCTTTTCCGTCCTTAGCTTTCTTTGTCCACGTTTTTTTATAAGCATCTGAAATATCAATAGGCTTAGCATTATACGGAGGATTCATTAGAATAATATCTGGATCTGCATCCATAATAAATTTTTTATTATCAAATATGTTACCGAATCTGATATTTGAATTACCATCACCATGAATAAGCATATTGGTCGTAGAAAGACCATATGCCTTTTCTTCAATTTCAATACCAAAGATATGTTCCTCTTTTACTTTTTTTATCAGTTCTTCCGCTTCTTTTTCTGTTTTTCCTCTACGACAATCAGCAATTTCTTTAACCATTGCCTGTACCAAAAACGAACCACTTCCACATGTGCCATCCAAAACGACCTTGTTTCTATTTACGTCAGTTATTTGACACATAAACTCAGTAATATGATCAGGAGTAAAAGCTTGGTTTTTATCTGCTTTTCCTGTATATTTATTAAATGCAATAAAGAAAAGATTAAGAATATCTTGACCTTCTGAACTATCAGCATCAATAAATCTATAAATATCCATAAGAATAGTATTAAGTATCTTAATCCAATCCTCAATTTTTAATTTTTTTACTTTCTGATCTTTCAAAACATTTTTTTGTAAAAGTTCAATTTTTTTAGCTTTATTCTCAGAATTATCCAAAAGATTATTAAGCGTATTTTTAATGCCTGCTCTAATCTCCTCTTCAGACATCATTTTCCATATATTGTCAAGTTTATCCTTCAGTGCATCATCAATTTTTATAGCACCAGTTTTCTTTACCATATCCTTAATATAAAGAAGTGTCGTACCTACAAACTGACTACGAAGTCGCTCATCAATGTCTTTTTTATGAAGAAGTTCGTTAAGATCATATGTGTTCTTCATAACACTCTCTTTGTCATTTTGCCTTGCAGTATCAAACAGTTTGACATAATGTTCCATATTATCAAGAACAGTTTCCTCTTTCAAGAAATGTGCATCATCAACAGAATAACGCCATACTTTAATTTTATCATTATTAGTGTTAGCAAGAATAGCAATGATTTTCATGCTTCTATGCAAAGCTTTTTCTTCTTCGACATACTCGGCAAGTTGTTTTTCATCAGCCTTTTTAAAGTTCTGCTTAGTTTCAATTAAAACAGCAATGCCTTTATCCTCAAAACGAATATCCAACTTAAAATGCTTGAATGGATGTCCCACAGCTTTTTCAAGTTCTTCTTTTCCTCTCGCTGCTTGAACATAGCTGTATTCATCATTTTCAATATTAGCTGTAAGATATTTTTTGCCAATGCGTTCAATCATATCTATTCTGTTCATAAATTACACCACTTTCCAAAATCATTTTCATAAAATTAATATTAATTTTTTATACAACCTTAACACCATTTAGAATATAAGATTCAATAAATTACTACTGTTATTAGTTTTATTGCTTACTTACTGTATAACAGCAAATTTATTCGCGAAACTATGAACCAATAAATGGTTAATGTTAGATAGATTTTAACAAAAATTAAAAGTACAGTAGTGAGATTTCTCTGTTTGAAAGAACGAGAAATAATATTTCCTACCGTATTTGAGGGTAATCATAAAAACCATATTTTGGAACACAGCCATACGCAAATCAAGCTTTTTTATATTATAATATAATTCTATCATAAATTTGAAAATTTGTCAATAGAAATTTAAATTTTTTCGTCATTATATACCAAAATAAATATAATATATATTTACTTATTGCTTATTTCAATAATTTCTCCCATTCCCCCCGTCCCCTCCAACTTTCGAAGATTAATATAAAAAGCCATACTATCCTCGGGCAACCCGTCCTTGTAGCAAGATTTCAAAATATCCAAAGCCTTTTTCAAATACTTTTTTGAATTTTTCAAATCCCCGTTTTCAAGATAAAACCGCCCAAGGTTGTTGTTGACGTTAAAGCAAATATCAACCTCCCGCCGAGAATAAAACCCGCCGCCAACGACTTCGGGAATATTTCTCTGCGCGGAAATTGTGTGCTTCAAAGCGGCGGCGCAGTCCTTTTCAAACAGCATAGCGAAAGAGGCTCGCGACATAAAGTAAACCGCCCTCGAAAACCTGTCCTTAATTTCGGTCTGATATTTTTCCATTTCGGCAAGATACAGCTCCATTCTATGTTCGTCCTCAAAAGTTTCCGCATAGGGATACACATTTATAAGGAAATAGAAATAGTATTCCGTATCGTTTTTCGCCGAAAATTCAACAATGCGGTCGCAAATTTCAAGCACAACAGCTTGCCGCATAACGTTCACCTCGTCGGGCAAATGGTGTCTGCACTCCAAAATCAAATTATCCGTAAACTCGCGGCAATTATCCGTATCGGGAGCAAAATCCGCGGCGGCGGCTTCACCAATCAGCGGGTGAACCTTAATAATATGTTCGCTGTAATTCACAAGCCCAATTTCGTCCAGTTCGTTTACAGAGTTCATATTTTTTACGCCCGTCAGCTTTTTGAAATATTTGTCGTCAATGCCCTCAACAGGCGCAAGGGAAAGCAATCGCATAACATTTTTCTGCTCGTCCGTAAGAGCAAAAAGTCTGAAAAGCTGATGAATATGCTCGTAATATGTTGCTGAAATATCCTTGCGGATTTTGTCGGAAACGTCCAGTCCAACGTGTTCGTTCAAAATTTTGTCAAGCAGTTCGTCAGCGGTAAACGCGCTTTTCTTTAAAAGCCGCAAAATCAGTTCACAAGCTAATGTATGGTTATGCAAAGCCTCAAAAATCCTGTCAAGTGTATCTTTATCAATATCCGTAACATTCAGCTTTTCGGCTATTTCAAAAAGATACTGCCGCTCAATATTCGGCATTTCAAATACAGTATAGTCCTCGCAAATATGACTTCTTGTTGTAAAAATAATTTTGCAGTTAAGTCCCATAATATCGTCAAAATTTTCGTCGTCCTCGGGAACAATATCAAAATTATCAATTACAATTAAGGTATCATTCTGCATAACCCGTAAATAATTCAAGTGCCGAATATAAAGATTTTCTAAAATTTCATCGGACTTATCGCCCTTAAAATTAATTCCCGCAATTGTATTTTTCAAACTGTCGGCATATGTAATAAACAAAATATTTGTAAATTCCGCCTTGTTATCTTTAATGAATTTTTTCACAAATTCGCTTTTCCCGATACCGCCAACTC
>JAMPIL010000034.1 GCA_023662725.1 Ruminococcus flavefaciens | reverse complement strand
GAAAATTTCCAGCTTAACAGCGCAAGAAGCAAAGGCAGACGAGATGGCAAAAAAAAGATGATATCAGCTATGCGCCAGTTTGGTATTACTGAAGAACAAATTAAAAAAATTATCTTATTATCCGGTGTGTAAATTTGAGTAAAAGAGCCTTTGTTACAGTTTATTAGCAAATTGTAACAAAGGCTCTTTTACTCAGGCTTATTTGCCAGTTGATATACTTCAAAAAGTTTTTGATATAATTTTCGGTGAAATTGAAATCTTATAAGAGATATTATTTTGCAATTTGCTCTCACATCGAATCAGAGGGCACTCTAAGCGATTTTGAGTAACAGCTAATATAAAACCATTACCTACTGCCTAAAATCAAAATAAGAGGCTTCTGAGTGGCTCTGTGACGATTTCCTGTAAAACCTTAAAAAGGATCTTCAATTATAGACTTCTCTGCGATGACCGATTGACAAGGCAAGTATTACAAGCTCATTATCGTCAATTTTACAAATCAATCTGTAGTCCCCAATACGATAACGCCATTGTCCGCTTCTGTTTCCTGTCAAACCTTTTCCTTTGGAACGAGGATTATCGCTGTTAATAAGATTTTTTTGTATCCACGCTTTGATCATTTTCATAGTGTATTTGTCAAGCTTACTGAATTCTTTATCGAATCTTGGTGTGGTTTTTACTGCATAATTCATAAATCAAGTTCCTGCCACAGTTCTTCAATAGGTCTGCTCTTTTTGCCACTGTTCAGATACTCTTTGTACGCTTCGTCAAAAACTTCAATGTCGTATTCATCTTCAATTTTTTCAAATAAGGCTTGTTTGAATGCCTCTCCTAACGTTAATGAGTGCAAACGTGCATAACTGGCAGCGAGGTTTTTTTCTTGTTCGGTCAATCTAATAGAAAATGACATAAAATCAGCTCCTTTCATAGTACATTGTACTACATATTTTATTTTTTGTCAATAGGTCTTTGATTTCGGAATATATGACATACTTTTTTCAAAAATCGATATAAAATCTCCCGCGTCGCGAAAGCGTGACGCGGGAGATTTTACTTCGTTTTTACAGCACCCGATTTTCGGAAAATCCAACCTCAAGAACCCCGATAAGAACCCCTCTCAAATGCCCTTGGCATTTGGATGTAACGTAGAGGGGGGTGACGAAGTCGAACCCCTCTATTCTTGCCACTCACCAGTGAGTGGGCGGAAAAATTGAAAAAAACGTCAAATAACGTCGCGATTTTCATTTGTCAGAATTTGAGAAATACATCTCCAATGCTTTGATGATTATATTCTTAATTTGAATTTTATCTTCTCCGTTGGTAAAGAATTTCTTTATTTCCTTTGGTTTTATGGTGATAACTTCGCTTTTTTTAGTGCTTTTAGCAAGGATCTCTTTAATGTTTTCCTCGGTCAGTTTTTTGTGTTTTTCAAAATATTCTCTCAATTTACACGCTTTCGCAATATCGATAACAACACCGCTTTTTATGACGTCGGCAATGATTTTTTGGATTTTTAAGTTATCAATAAACGTTAATTGATAAACAGCGTTAAAAGCTATGCAGCCATCGTCAAGTAAATCAAGCAATTCAGTGCATAGGTCGGCAATACGTATGTATTTAGCAACAGTAGCGTGATTTAATGCGTATTTTTCTCCTAATTCACGCTTAGTATCTCGCCTTGTCTTAATTGTAGACAAATTCTGATTTTCTGCTTCATTATCGGCAAAATCCGCATTATTTTTTTGAATAATCTGTTGCGATTCAATGGCTTCCAAAACGTCATTTTTTATTCCCTGCTTTTTCATCGCCGTGTAATGCTGTTTCAAACAGAATGCTTTTTGGGAATGCTTTAGATCATTGAAGCCTCTTTGACGGAAATTTGTTTCTCCCACTATGATATTGGCTTCATCTTCCGTCAAATTTTCTTTTATACAGGCGGGAACACTTTTCAATCCTGCCAGTTCTGCGGCGCGTTTACGGTTATGTCCGCTTAAGATAATATATTCCTCGCCTTTCTTCCAAACAACTAACGGTGTAAGCACACCGAAATTTTTAATGCTCTCCACCATATCGTTAAGCTGTGCGCCTTTATAAAGCGGAAATCTGTTTAGCGGAAAATCAGATAGCTTTGTCAATTCGATCTCTTTGTTGTACTGTGTTTTGAATTCCTTGGTCTGTGTTTTTGGATAGGAGTTGGATTTTTTCTGATTTGACTTTATAGTTTTCTTTATGCTGTTCGCAAAATCATTTATTAAGTCTGTTTCTTTTATCTTTTCAACTATCTTATCCGTTGCCATTTTCGTACCTCCTATTGTTTGCAAATTGTTCCATTTTACCTTCAAATTATGTATTTGTAAGCACAATACTTCATATATTCGCAAAACAAGGAGAGAAAATTGAAAAAAAATATTCACTACTAACAACTTTTGGCTCTTTTTGTGCTTTGAATTTTATTATATCTTTTTATTACGGAAAAGTCAAATTTTTGTAAAAGCTTGTTCTCGTAGGAAATTTGTCGGAAAGACATTCGTTAATTCCTATAAAAACAGGCTCTAAAACTAATTTATAAATCTAAGTTGATCGGTAACTGCCAATTTTGTTGTTCCGTATCAGTATGTTGCGAACATCACTTAGTACCCATTGTGTATACAGTGTGTTATGCGGAGTTATTCTATATTTTGCCATCTTGCCTAAGTAGGAACTTTTCACTATTTTTCACAGTAATATGCTAAGATGAATGTATATGATGAAAAAAATCTTATTCTTAACAAATATGACTGCTTTGTCAAGATGATATAGAATAACAGGCTAAAATGAAATCTCATAATTACCGAATCACCGGAGGGTAACGAAGAAACAAACAAATAAACAGTCGCTATTCGATTATCTTCACAGTGTTAATACGAATGCATTGTTGTACTTTATTAAGCTACTTTATCAAAATAGCTTTCATAAGATTCTTGGATCGTCTAATGATGATCCAAGAATCTTATGATTTTATATCACGCTGTCATTCAGAAGCCATCATAATGAAAAAGAAAAGGAGTATTAGTTGCAGCTTAATTCAGACTCTCACATTCATTACATTTTGCAATGTAAAATCAATCAATCAATCAAGATTTTTAGTTTTATGCACGTTTTGAAATACCGAAAGGTGTCGATAAGCAGTCGTGGATTGATTGATTGATTGATTGATTTAACCTACATCAGCAAGAAGTCCCCAACTTCTAAAGTGTGGGATGAATTGCATTCCGAGTATTGACTAGTTTCAAAATATATGATATAATGTATTCAGTCGATAATAAAAAGAAAGGCTGAAAATAAATGAAATTAGACAGTAACGCACATTCAGTATTCTTGATGTACTATCATTTGGTACTTGTAGTAAAATATCGAAGAAAAGTTTTTGATGACAAAATATCAAACAGAGCAAAGGAAATATTTGAGTATATATGTCCAAAATACAACATCACTTTGCAAGAATGGAATCACGATAAAGACCACATACATATTCTATTCAAAGCACATCCTAATACGGAAATAAGTAAGTTCATAAATGCATACAAAAGTGCAAGCAGTAGACTTTTAAAAAAGGAATTTCCGCAAATTAGACAAAATCTATGGAAAGAATATTTTTGGAGTCAAAGTTTTTGCTTACTTACAACAGGTGGAGCACCAATAGAAGTAATAAAAAAATACATAGAAAGTCAAGGTGAAAAACATTGAACAAAGCCTATAAATTCAGAATATATCCAAATTCAGAACAACAGATAATGCTTGCTAAGACTTTCGGATGTGTGAGATTTATCTACAATCGTATGCTGTCCGATAAAATAAAATATTATGAAGAAACAAAGCAAAAGCTTAATAACACCTCTGCTCAATATAAAAAAGAATTTGAGTGGCTTAAAGAAGTTGATAGTCTTGCTTTGGCAAACGCCCAAATGAATTTACAGACAGCGTATAATAACTTTTTTCGTTCCCCTAAAGTTGGTTTTCCTAAATTCAAGTCAAAACATAAGAATAGGAAAAGTTATACTACTAACTGTGTCAATGAAAACATTTCGATTGAAAACGGATATATCAAGCTCCCGAAAATCGGTTTAGTAAAGATGAAACAACACAGACAAATCCCCTCTGATTACAAATTGAAATCCGTTACGGTAAGCCAAAATCCAAGCGGAAAATATTATATAAGTGTTTTGTTTGAGTATGAAAACCAAATACAAGAACAAGTCTTGCAAAATTTTTTAGGAATTGACTTCTCTATGCACGAATTATATAAGGACAGTAACGGCAACGAACCGCAATATTCGAGATATTACAGACAAGCTGAAAAGAAACTAAAGCGTGAACAACGTAAGCTTTCAAAAATGCAGAAAGGCTCTAATAATCGCAATAAACAGCGAATTAAAGTTGCTAAAATGCACGAAAAGGTAGCCAATCAGCGCAAAGACTTTTTGCATAAACAGTCTGCAATGATAACCAAATTGTATGATTGTGTGTGCATAGAAGATTTGGATATGAAAGCAATGTCACAAGCATTGAACTTCGGTAAATCCGTAAGTGATAACGGTTGGGGAATGTTTGTAACTTTCTTGAAATATAAACTTGAAGAAGTCGGTAAGAGGCTTATTAAGGTAAATAAATTCTTTGCAAGCTCTCAAATCTGTTCTTGCTGCGGTTACAAAAATCCCGATACTAAAAATCTCTCAATAAGAGCGTGGGATTGCCCCGAGTGTGGCGCTCATCACGACAGAGATGTGAATGCTGCAATAAATATCAGAAATGAGGGTATGCGAATAATATTAGCATAACTCTAAAAATATAAAACCGTGGGACACACGGGGTTAGCTCGCTTATGCTTAGTACACTGGTGCTATCGAACGAGAACCGACTGTTTGCATTTTGCAAAAGGAAGCCCCCGCCTCTTTAGGCGGGGGGAGGATGTCACGCAAAATAGTACATATTCCCGATGATGACGGTCGAGGTATGAGCGCTTTTCAATTATTCAAGGAGTGTCACATATTTCAGAATGAAGTTGGTGAATGGTATGTAGAAATAGATGCACACGACAAAGCTCTACCCTTAATGTTCGATTTCAAAAACCGTTATTTCAAATATGAGCTATGGAACGCTCTGCGCTTAAAAAGTCCTAACCAAGTGCGTATGTATGAGATATTGAAACAGTATGAAAGTCTGGGGAATCGTGAGCTGACTATTGCAGAACTTCGGGAGCTGATTGGAATCAGTAAAAACGAGTATTCGGGACGTACAGGTTGGTCAGATTTCAAAAAATACGTTCTCGATAGCTGCCAACAGGCACTAAAGGAGTCAACGGATATATGCTATACCTATGAGCGCGGTAAGGTAGGAAAAGGTGGTAAATGGCTATCTGTCGTATTCCATATCAGTAAAAACGCAGATTATGTCGATCAACTTACACTTGAAGAGTTTATAAATATGCAGCCAAAACCTGAGCCACTCTCTTTGGGAACCGAGATTGAGCCTAATGAGTTTGAGAAAACAAGGCAATATGAAAATAAAAATATTGCCTTCCTTGCTGAAGCTTGTAATAATGAGTTTACTGAGACTCAGATGAATAATATTTTTCAGATCATTGTTTCTAAACCTATTCCGGAAATGTCAGAAGGAATTTGGTTTTCTCGTTTTCACTATCTTTCACAGCAATATGCTAAGATGAATGTATATGCTGAAAAAAATCATATTCCCAAAAGATATGGCTACTTTATCAAGATGTTGGAAAACGATAATGGAGATTGAAATGTCAGAAATTGAAGATGATAGGAAATGCTCTTCGCGCAAAACGAAGAGCATTCTTTTAATCGTCGTCAACCTCTATCAAATCGTGTTCTACAAGTAGTCTTGTTTCGTCCTCAATACCGTTAATGATTTTTGCCAGATAGCGCATATTGCTCTCGGAATAGAATGGATCTGCGGAGATTTCAGTCGTATTCGACATAGTATCAACTCCTTTTATACTGTATTGTATAGCAATTAATATTATTTGTCAAGCATTTGAACGTCATTTCTTTGTTACAGTATATATTCAAATTGTAACAAAGGCTTTTTTCGCTTTAGCTCCAAGAAATGTTGAGTTGACGATTATTCTTTGCACAGTCGGACAAATACAGGTTAATCAACGTTTGGTAAGGTAATCCTGTATTGTCTGATAAATTTTTAAAAAAGCTGATAGTATCATCATCAATGTTGATTGTTATCTGCTTTTTTACTCTCTTTGAATAGGGATTTTTTCTTGGGTTTAAAGCCTCTATATCGTATTCGTCTCTCATTGGTTATCACCAGCCTTTCCAGTAAGTTTTTTTCTCGTTCTTAGTCGCTTCTCTTGCCGAGATTATGCGTATAACGTTATCATCACGGTAACAATGGCTTACAATGCATATTTTTGCCGATGTCATTCCGATAATCAGAAAGCGTTCCTCACAAACAGAATGATCCGGATCGTCAAAGAGGATTGCGTTATCGTCATGAAAAACCTCCTTTGCTTCCTCAAAAGATAAGCCGTGTTTCTCCTTGTTGTTTTCGTCCCACTCAAATTTTATTGTGCTCATAATTATATTATACATATAAAATAATTGTTTGTCAATAGGCTTTTTATCGAGGAACAAATTAGAACAAACTGTTTAGCAAAAAAAGAAAAAAGCAAAACATAAGAAAAGGGGCTGTAAAAAAACTCTGAATTTGCAAAAGTAAATCCCGACAAAGCCGCATTTTACCGTTGCTTTGTCGGGATATTTTAGAGTTTTTTTACAGCCTATTTTTAATGAAAATCAATAGTTTCCCCTCGATGGGAAAGAAAGGGAAAATTATTATGGCACTTAGAGAAAAAGTAAAAAGGCTCACATCCAATCAGAACAGCAGCACACCGAAAGAGTGGAACAAGATTTTTGTGTGTTGCCTTGATTGATTGCTTGATTAACACTTGATTATCTTCTTGATTACCTACTTGATTACTGACCGTCACGGTTCTACTGTTTTTGCGGTTTCCCGACTTGAAAGGTCAATGACTTTTTCACGAAAGGTCAATGACTTTTTCACGAAAGGTCAATAACTTTTTCACGAAAGGTCAATAACTTTTTCACGAAAGGTCAATGACTTTTTCACGAAAGGTCAATTTTATATTGACAAATAGATTGACTTATGGTATAGTGATATTGAGGTGATAATTATGAAAAAATATTTTGATCGTAACGGACAAGAAATCAAAGTCGGAATGATGTTGCTTTATGAATGGGGAGACGGTTCTGGGTGCAATGACGGTCCTGTTGTTGAGCGCGATGGAGATTTAGGCACGGTGGATTATTTTTCATCAGAATTTATTTCTCTATCCGTAACAGATTTAGCTCACGCGCGAATTAACCCTCTCGCTAAGATTAAGGAGTGATACAGTATGCCGAGAAAAAAGACTTTGCTAACACTTCCAGACTATGAGGGCTTAGCGCGAAACCCCGAAAATATGCTTGTACAAAAATCAAACCCCCTGCAGTCACTTTCAGAAACACAAATGACGCTGCCAGAGTTTAAGATACTTGATGCTTATTTGTCAAGAATAAATAGCCACAAGCCCGAAGAAAGATATGTGCGCTTTGAAAAGGGAGAGCTTGAGCAGCTGCTCGGCGTTTCACGAATCTTAAAAGAAGATTTAAATAAGCGCTTAAAAAATCTCTTTCAAGTAGTGACTATTAAAGACAAAACTAAGCGGAACGGCTTTAAAATGATAGCTCTGTTTGAAAAAGCCGAAGCGTTTCAAGATGATAACGGATTATGGCAAGTAGATTTAGCTTGTACACCTTCCGCTATGGAATATATCTTTAACATTGAAAATATGGGGTATCTTCCATATATGCTTAAAAACGTCATCGAGCTTACAAGCCGTTATAGTTATGTCCTTTTTTTATACTTTGAAAACAATCGTTTTCGCAAGACTTGGACTGAACCTCTTGATAAGTTAAAGGCTACACTTAGATGTACGGGAGAAAGCTATAATCAATATAAAGTATTTAATGACCGTGTCTTAAAACTTTGCTATAAAGAGCTGAACGATAAAACAGACACCAAATTCAGCTATGAACCTATAAAGAGCGGTCGTAAGGTAATAGCAATTCGCTTTACACTTAAAACACAAGCCGACGAGGATACTCATCAGCTCACTCTTGCGGATCTCGCCGCTGCCAACGGAGAAGAACCCGACATTGACGCTATGGAAGAAAAATACGGCTCGGAGCAGCTTGCGCAGCTCGCCGAACCGCTTGAATATGCGTTCACTAAAGAGCAAATGGAAGAAATCTTCTCCATACTCTGCCGCATTGACGTTCCTCCCGACAGAACCACTAACAGCATTCTTTGGGGCAGAACGTTCTATCTTCGGGAGAAATACGCAGCACTCAAGGTCGAGGAAGCTAAAAAGGCGAAGAACGGCGAACACATCAAGAACCGTTACGCTTACTTCAAGAAAATGCTTGAGCAAGATACATATACTCCTGTTGCATACGTATAAAAACATTGTTACATATTGCTTTGCAAAATATAACAATGTACAAATATAAAAGCTTTGTTTGCCACTGGCGAATTATTCTATTCTTCGTAATGACCTTTGCAAGAGACAATCCATAAATTGCCATCAATAATACTATACACAAGTCTGTTGCCGTGGTCTATGTGTCTGCTCCAACCTTTGCGATACTTAAGCGGTTCGGGGTGACCAATTCCTTTGTTCACACCGTTCCGCTCAATGTCCTTGATCAGATCATTGATTTTCTTAACGATCTTTCTGTCCGTCTGTTGCCAGTAAAGATATTCGTCCCAAGCAATATTGCTCCATAGTTTATTCATTTACATTATCCTCGATTAGATCGTGTTGTTGTCCTTTGCCTTGTTCGAGCTGATCGAACGCTCTATCAAGCTTTGCACGATATTCTGCATTGCGAAGAGTCTTTATAATACTGTTGTACTCGTCAAGGCTCATTAAAACAACATTCTTTTCGTTTTTTCTTGTGATTATAACGGTTTCCATATCGTTTGTAGCCATATCGCAATAGTCCTTCAAGTTGTTTCTAATCGTAGAATAGTTTACTGCTAACATATTTATCTCTCCTTTTTGTTCAATATATTGTGCAATATTTTGTACAATATATAGTATATCACAAAATTAGAGATTTGTCAATAGATTTTTTTAGAAAAACACAAAAAAGCTATTGACAATGTTACACTTTACATTGTATAATGTAGTTAGTGGTGTGAAAGAGTGATAAGTTCCAGATGGAGCTTGTTTTTTGAAACGTGAGGCATAGTGTCCCACGTGAAACACTATGCGATGTAAAATGTAACAAAATTAAGAAAGGAATATTTATAAATGGCAGAATTACAAACCAAAGAAATTGAGGAACGCTGCTACAAGTGTAAGCTCCCCTCTGAATATGCTGCGGGAAATCTAACGTTGGAGCAAGCACGGACAAAGTGTGCTAACTGTCACTTCGGAAGCTTGCGCCTGTACAAATTCGACATCATTGTGCAGCTGCTCGATAAGTCAAAAAAAGCTAATAGCCAAGCTGAAAAGAAAGAACAGGCAACTAATGCCAGAGAGGTGCAGAAAATCACCTTTAACCGCAATACTAAGGGAAAAGGAGCTACATATCTCAAGCGGTATGGCTCAGCGATCAGTAAGCTCCAGAGCGAAGGAAAAACGGTGCGTCAGATTGCTGCTCTGTTAGACATATCCCCTACTTCGGTTATCAAAGTATCCAAAGAACTGAAGCAATCAGAGACTAATTCAAAAAACAACGACACTTAATTGCATTGCAAAATGTAACAGCTTGTGAATATTATGGAGGAAAAAATGTATAACGAGCGAATAGAGTTACTCCAAGCAGAGTGGCAAGGTGAAGAAAAAGGCAAAGCAAAAATGGTAAGAGGTATGCAAATTTTAGGGATAGATGATCAGCAAATACGTACTGTTATCGGTATTGCTGAAAGTGATGTAATCAAAGAGGAAATTGAAAGCAAATTTCCATCCTGCGCTCCTCTAACCTTACGGGAAATGTCGGAAATACGAATCAATACACTAAAAGAAGAATGCGCAGATCTTAGAAATGCAAGAAATGATGGAAGAAAAGAAGTAATCAAAAAAATAGTATCAGCTATGAAGCATATGGGAATTGCCGAAACGTCAATTCGAGAAATTTTAAGCATTGCTCAAAAAAAGATCAATGCTTATGAAAACAAGCTAAAAAAGGAAGAAGATGAGCAGTTCGGAGAATAATGAAAGAAAGGAATGAGATGGTATGAACAATCAAGAAATATCAAAATTGCTTCAATCTATCAAAAACAAAGATATTCTTACGCCTGAAGAAAAACTTGTTGAACGGCAACAAATGGAAAATGACAGGCAAATGGAAGAAAATTTCCAGCTTAACAGCGCAAGAAGCAAAGGCAGACGAGATGGCAAAAAAA
>JAMPIL010000033.1 GCA_023662725.1 Ruminococcus flavefaciens | reverse complement strand
TTTCTCCTTGAATATTTTTGTAAATTCCGTCTGAACAAAGTCCTTTTTATCGCCGCTGATGTACGGTTCAAGCCAATGATCCGTCCTGTCATTTTTGAATTGAAGCTTTTCTTCCGGCTGTTTTACTTTAAGCTTAGCACCTTTTCTGAATCTGAATCCGACTTCTCCGCCGTGCCTATCATGAATAAGTGCCGGACCTTTTCCTGTTTCACTATCTACCATTTTCACACCATAATACAGATAACGAGCATATATCATGGAATGATCGAGCTTAACATGAATACCATTTTCATCAGATTCGTCAGAAACAAAAATACTGTTCATTAAATTACCCTGATCCAGCGGAACAGTATTATTTATTTCGGCATGAACTTTCTCAATAGCTTCCACAGCCGCTTTCTTTGCCGCATTTTCAATGTCCCTTATTGCCTGTTTATCGAGCTTTATTTCAATTTTCATCAGATCAGCTCCAGTCTTGTATAGTTGACCGTTCCGTCGGGATTTTTAGCCTTTTCGGAAGCGAAAATCCTGCGTTTGACGCCGCTAAGAAGCCGTACTTCTCCGGTTATGACGTCTGTATCGGGAGCGATATCCCCGTTGAAAAGAGCCTCGCCCGAAAGCGTTATGAGCTGTTTTTCAGCAGTGATCTTCTGCTTCGTTTTTTCACTGTAAAAGCATTTTCCCTCGAATACGACCGTCCGCTTCGGAGAACCGTCACGGTTCAGACCATCCTCACAGTACACGGTCACGAGAGTATTACAAACCTTATCGGGAACTAAACTCGGAAACTTCATACGTTCAGCCCCCGATAACAAAGTCCGGTCTGCATGAGCAGATTATAGACCTTGCTGGTTGTGGTTATGCCGCCGACCGTCACTATTTTTGACTTGTCAAACGACATTGAAACTCCCGATATGCTGTAGGAACTGAGCGGACTGTCCAGCAGCTCCGCATTGTCGAAAGCAAAGTCTGCATGAAGCTGCACCGCCTCTTTAATGAGTTCCTGCTGGAACTCCGTCAGATTCTCAAAACCTGCTTTGACTATCCTGTTGAAAGTCAGGCTGTCCACGGCTCTGCAGGCATTTTTCAGATATGATTCAAGCTCCTCTGCCGGAACAGAACCGCTGTATTCGTTAGGATTCAGATACATTACCCTTCACCTTGTCTTTCAGCTTCTTGTTCTCCGAAACAAGCTTGTTGTATTTATCAAGCAGCTCGTCGTATTCTCTGCGGCTTACTGTGTTTGATGCTGAACGCTCGATAAGTTCGCTGTTATCGCTGTAAATATCGAATCCCTGCGCAAGATACGAAGTCTTTTCGCTCTCGTTTATGGTGTACTGTTTGTTGGCTTTTATCGCTTTCATGTGAGTTTCTCCTTACTCTGCGGTGTGGATAATACATCCGTCCTTGAAAAGATGATCTATCGCAAAAGTACCGTTGTAACGTCTGTTCTGGTACAGATAATTGTCGGCGGTTCTGCTGTCCGTACCGGGACTGAACATATGAATGTATGAATACTTCATTCTGGAAACCTGAGTCTGCGGATCGACAAAAATATAGTCGATAGATTTTGCGTTTTCAGTAGCCTTGCAGCCCTCCGTGAAATCGTAAGACGTCTTGAATCTTGCGGACGGAACAGTCACAATATTCCCGATATCGTCAAGAGAATGGACGCGTCTGTCGATGCCGCCGCCCTGCTTGATGTCAAGAGTACGCTGGATTCCCTCCGCATTTTTCAGGAGCTTTTTATACTGCGGTGTGCAGTAAAGCACAAGTCTGTCGAGAGGAACGCCGATATCTTCCAGCTTTTCGAGATTTTCGTCAAAATCGAGGAGGATATTTGCGGCTGTCAAAGCTGTCGTTTTGATCTGCGCGCCAACTCTTTCGGCTTCGGAATAGAGCTTTGAGAACGTATAGCAGTCAAGCTCCGGGATAGCCTGAGTGCGGTCAAATCGATTCTGGATGTTTGCAAGAGAAACCACAGTGTTGCTCTCATCGAAGTCCATGGGATCGACCGCAAATTCAATAGAACGGTCGTGATCGAGCGTCTTTGTTTCGTAGTCGTTCTCGTAGCTGCCCTGAGCAAACCCCAGCGAACCTCTGGTGTGATCCTTATAGCCCGATACCGAAAGGGTGGGTATTTTGATAGTTTTGCCGCCCGTTAACTGAATATCGGTGTTTGAATGATAGAGAGCGTCGGAAACGGATTCCTGACCGTAAAGCTCCCTGAGCTGATTTGAAAAAGTTTCAGCATAATTGATCGTGTTTGGCATATTTTACACCTTTCCTTTCTTTTTTATCCCGAAAGCCTGTGAAAGTCTGTCACTGTCGGGATTTTTTTCTTTTGAACCGCTGTCTGCTCCGACCTTGAATCCGCCTGCGGATTTGTCCGATTTTGCGTCAGATTTCCAGTCGGGGTACTTCTTTGCGACTGCCTGTAAAGCTGCTGCAATGTCGCTGCCGTCACGCTTTACAAGGTTCTCGGCAAGTACAACAGCGTCCTCGATACAGTCCGGTTTGAATCCGATTTTCACAGCTTCAAGCTGCGTTTTCAGACGGAGATTTTCAGCTTTGAGTTTGTCGTTTTCCGACAACTCCGGAACGTCCTGCAGAGATTTTCCCTCCGGTTCAGGCTTCTCCTCCGATTTGGATTCCGCATCCTCAACCTTTTCGTCAGTCTGTTTGCCGTCGGGAGATTTTTCCTCAGTTTCGCCGCTCTTCGGCGGCTCTTCTTTTTTCTCCTCTGGCTTTTCAGATTCAGGAACTTCGGATTTCTTCTGCTCTTCCTCTTCGGGATTTTTCTTTTCTTCTGCCATGAGTTTTTGACCTCTCTTTCTTGGTTTTGAGTATAATAAAAGCATCTCTGAAGAGATGCTTGTTACCTTGTATATAGGATCGCTGTTATGACAGCTGTAATCATACTTACACCGATAGAGCAGAGGATTTCAGCAACTCTGAGATTCATTTGCTCTATTTTTTTGTCAAAGTCTTTATTTGACATAATATCATCTCTTTCCTTAAATTTAAATATAAGAAAAACGCCCTTTACAGAGCGTTTAAATTATACCGTATTTTGAAAGAATATCTTTTGCGGCGGCAGCGTTATATCGTTTCCAGTCTATATATCCGTCAAAATCGATTTTTTCCATTTCTTCATCGCTGTAAGGATTGTCGCATTTGGAAATAGAATCTTTCAATTCCTCTATCAGCTCATCGGTAAGCCAATCGGGTTTAGGAATATTTGAATCCATAATATTCACCTCCTTGCATATAAGTTTAGTCGTCATCTTCGTCGTTTTCGTCAACCTCTAAATCTTGAAAGGATTGTTCAGGCGAAAGCCCGAAGAATTCTTTCATTGCTTTTTCCCGATCTTCTTTTGATCCGTCCAAAAAGTTTATTTGTTTTCCTTCCATTCTAACCCCTCCTTATTATTTACAATAAATTTTCTTACTGCCTTATCAATTTCGGCATCTGAACCCGTTTTTACAATCTTTTTATATTGTCTTTTAAAATCAATCATTAATGCTTCTTTGTTAAATTTATTTGTTTTAGTAAGAACTTCAACAAAACCATTATTTTTTACAATTGATAATGCTTTAATATTGTCACTGCTTAAAAGAAATGCAATATCAGTATCTGAATAACTGCTGTTTCTCGGATGATTATGCATAACAAACAAGTCTTTGCCATACAGAGAAGTTCCGAAATCAAGTCGGTCGTCTGCTCCTGTGAATTCTCGGCGATTTGTCAGATCACTGTTAAACACAAACGCAACTTCATTATTGTCATTGTTTCTCCTTGAATATTCAAGCAGCTCTTTGTGCTGTTTCTGAATGAAATTGCACTGCTCATCAGTATAGCCGGAAATTTCAACTTTCGGAACTCGTTCGATAAAACTATCGGTTATAGGCGTTACAGGCTTTTTGCTTGCTTCTTCTATTATACCACTTTCGCCGGAAAAGTCAACAGAATCGCCGGAATAAATCTTCTCACGATCATAATCACGTTTAAGGATGAGTTTGCCCTCTTCCTCGTTGACCGTATTGATGAACTCCCGTAGCTTTTTCTGCGCTTCACGAAGTTCCCGATTCGCTTTTCTGACGTTTTCAGGATCGGAAAATCCCTCGGCTTTGCGCTTGGCTCTGCGGACTTCGTTTTCAAGCCGACGCTGCTTCTGTTCGAGCTTGTAACGCTTTTCGATTTCGGAGTTATCAATACTTTTCGGGAGCGAGTCGCCGTCTTTATAACGACTGATAGTATGTCGGCAGTTAGGATGAAAAAGTCCGCCGTGAATAGCCGTCGACAGCAGCGGAAACCATTTGTCGCAGTAGTTGGATTTTCCCCACAGTTCCCCGTTTTCTTGCTCTTCGATATCACCGTCCCAGTAACTGAACACATCGTCGATGTACGGTCGTCCCTGCCATGGAAGGCAAGTATCGCTGCACATACTGTAACTGCTGACAAGAATCGTATCATAGCCCATTGCCTTGATTTTTGCAGCTTCTCCCTGAAGCTTTGCTCTGGTTGAAGTGGTTCTCAGAGCCATACGAACGTAATCGGCAATATTCACACGCCTGCCGTTACGATAAACAATGCAGTTGATTCCCTTATCAAGAAAATCTCTTACTGCCATATCGATAGCCTGCTGTAAAGTTACGCTTCCGGTACTCATAGCAAGCTGAGCTTTGTTGACAGTCTGACGGTATACGTCGTCCATAGTCCTGAGCGCCGCTGTTTCTGCGTGTTTTTCGAGATTGACAACGTCGTCGATAAGCTTTGTCACTTTGTTATCGTCAACGCCGAAAAATTTTGGCTGTACGTCGGAATCCGGAACTTCCGCACCGTTCACGCCCTCCCTGAACTGTTCCTCCATGAGCTGACGTGTCTCGCTGTCGATAACATCGGTATATTCGTTCATAATAGCGGAACATTCACGGCGGAACTTATTGACGTTCCGGAGTTTTTCCGCCTGCCATGAACTCCACTCAAAACCTTCCTGCCGTTCTTGCTGTTTATGCCGACCGATATTCCGTTTAAGAGAACGTATCAAGCGGAGTTCAATTTCCTCGAAAATCTTCGCAATATCGCCGAACCCCAGCATTACGGTTCACCTCCGACAGACGGCTCTGAAACTTCAAGGAGTCCCTTTTCGGATTTGATACGCTGCACCTCGTCAGCCTTCCATTCGTCGTCTTTAGAACTTCCCCACAGCTCCTCTACCTGAGTTTCAATTGACATTATTCCATATGTACAAGCCTTGCCGACAGTCTCGACACGGCTGTCGAAATCAGGTGCGCCGTACTCGCCGAAATCCACGGATATATCGTAATTTTCCGGATTTTTTTCCTGCATATTGTCGTAGGTTTTCAGAACGGCTTCGATAAGCTCCGGCAGAGCCTTTTCAAGAGCCGTAGTGATAGTGTTTCGAGTGTTTCCGGTAACGTCCTTCTTCTCCCTCTGAGCGTCCGCAGAGGACATTTTACCCACGTCGATTCCCAGTGTCGCAGGCGAAACAAGTCCCTGCAGGCACATCAGAAGAGCGTTTGCATAAGTGCTGACGAACGCTTCGTACTTGATTTCCGGCTGCACCACTTCGATTTGCGATGATCCTTCATCGCCGAAGCCGGCTTGAAACATTACAAATTCTGTTCCGAAATCGTTCAGTCTTTTAAGACTTCCGTCATCAGGACTTCGGGGTATCATATTATGCGGAATGTATTTGCGAACTCTTCCGGCACGAACAGCGTCTATCCACTGCGAAATAACCTCGTCAAGAGCGTCGAAGCAGTCCGATTTGCCGCCGTCAAATATCGACTTGCCTCTGCCGTGATATTTTTTGGAATCATAGAATTTCAGCGGTACAGCCATGATGTGATCTCCATTGAACTCTACCATTTTCGGGATATTCGCAAGCTCCGGAACAGTGTTGAGAAGGCGTTCGTTTCCGTTGCTGTCATAAAGTCGGCTTTCGACAAAACCTCTGCCATATCGTTCGTGGAGCACGAATTTACGGCTTTTAGCAGTGAAAACCGTCTTGAATACAATCGCTGATAAAATCCCTCTCGAAATCTCAAAATCAACCGTATCTCCGCCGATAAACTCGACTATCGGATAGGGCGAAAGACTTGTATCGACCGAGATTTTAAACGCTCCGTCACCGTCTACAAGAGTGTCCGCAACGGCTTTCCCGACAAGATTCCGGAAGTCGATCGACTGCGATATTTCTTCCCATTCTTCGGAATCCGTTTGAACTTTGTCAAGGTCTGATTTGACGATATACGCAAGGGTATCGACGATAACCGCAGGAATTCCGCTGTGAATCTTCCTGACCTTATTTGTATTCGGAACGCACGACCAGAAGCCTCCGCTGTTGAACGGAAGCTGTCTGAAAAACTGGTGAAGCTCGGAAGCATCGCCTCTGTACCATATCTGCGAACGCAGCGTTTCAAGTTCCCGTGATAATTTCTCTTGAAGAACTATCGTCTGATCGGCGGCTGGCACTATTTCAAGCCAGTTCTGTATCATCTTTTTCACCTTCTCTCTGATTTTCATATATTAACCTCCAAGTTTGTACATTGTTTCGGCAACTCCCGTCGTTGCGTCAGGAGCGTCGTCATGAGCGTTTTTGCCCTCTCGCTGGTACTTTGTCATAGCAGCGTAATATTCAGGGAATCTGTCACGCCAGTTTATCGGAAAATAGATGTGATTCTGTACCCAGGTCGAATTGGAAAGAATTCTCGCCTTTTTATTTTTCGACTGGTGAAACCACGAAAATACTGTAGCATAATTGCCTATTTCTTCGGAAATTCTCCGCACGTTTCGTGCAAAGCCTGAACCGCCGTTATTGGACTCAATACGAGCGTTGTTGACTGTAAATTTTTTGTGCCTTTCAGCTGTTTCTTTTTCGGTAATTTCCATAGAAGCTTTGGTGTAGTAAACGTCCAGAACGTAGGCTTCACGCTGATAAACTCCCCAGATTATGCAGCAAAGGAAGTCCGAACCTTCGTCGGCAGTGTCGGTATAGCTGTAAATTCCCTCGAAGCTTGGCGGTAATTCGGAATAAGTTTTGAAATTCTCGTAAAGTTTTCCTTTGAGATCGATAGGCTCTTGCTGATAATTTGCGCTTGCAACATCGATGCCCATAGCCTTTACTTTCGCCTTATACGATCTGTATGACAGTATTTCCGGACAAAGCATGATCTGTTTTTTCTCATTCGTAAGAGCTTTCATGGTTATGTGACGAATCGGGATATCCTGTTGCTGATAATGCTCCAGAGCACGTCCGGCAAGATCGTCGGAAGCCCAGCGAGTCATTATGATTATGATTTTTCCGCCTTCTTCAAGACGTGACATCATTGTATTTGTGAACCACTCCCAGTGCTTTTCCTTCACGCTCTCGTTGTTTGCTTCTTCGGCATTTTTTATGAGGTCGTCAATGATCATTAGAGAACAGCCGAAACCGGTAGCCGTACCTGTAGGGGAGGTTGCGAGATAATTGTTGTAGCCGCCCTCCAAGCTCCAGAGATTCATTGCTCCATCGCCTCGCTTGATCTTAGTTCCGGGGAAAACGTCGGAATACACAGCTTTGTATTTGTCCGCTTTGGTTTCAGAGATCGTATCACGCACAGTCTTTGAAAACATGGTGGAAAGCGTTTCGTTGTATGAACCTGTCATGATTTTCACATTGTGATTCTTTCCGAGAACCCACTCCACAAAGCAGCTTGCGGTTCTGGATTTTCCGTGACGGGGAGGAAGGTTCACGATCATTACTGTTTCGTCGGATTTGATAAAATCCTGAAACTCGCTGCAAAGCTGTACCAGAAATGCTCTGTCCGATTTATAAAAATCAGGAGCTTTCAGCTGACAATAAGAAAAGAACTCACGTCTTGCAAGTTCTATCTGCGCTCCGAGTTTTATGAGTTTTTTATCCATCGTTTATCAGCTTCTTCAGTTCATCGTCAGTGAGAGCTTCAAACGGATTTGTAAGCTGCTCGTTTTTCAGAGCGTCACCTGAAACCGCAGCCTGAACGGTTTTAGTTATTTCAGTTTCGGCAGAAATAAGGTCGGCATTTTCTTTTATGAAAGCATAAAGCTCAAGATGACGCTTCTTGAATTCCTCAGCAAGCTTTCTGCGCTGCTTCGGTTCAGGAGTATTTAAATAGTCTTTGATGAATGATTTAAGGTCGGTAAAATCGGAGTTTTTCACAGCGTTTCTGCTGTCCTCGAACTTAGAAAGTCCGTCCGCAAGAGATTTCAGACTTTTCTTTTTTATGCTGCTCACTGCTCCACTTCCTTTCGGGTATAAAAATAAGGGCGTAATTGCCCTTTTTCAGCGTTCTGAGTTTTGAGGTATAATTTGACGTCCGGAATTATTTAAACGCTTGTGTGCGCTGTTAAACACAATTTAAATAGGTATGCTCCGCCATTCGGATTTAATTTTCAAAAAAATCCGTTTCAGAGCTATACGCACTCGCTCATCAGCCGGGACGAATCAACCGTTCTGATGGTGGACGAGCTGTTTTAAATTGAAATTATCGGAAGAGTGATGGTGTGCGGTTTGCCCAGAAGCGTTACCGCAACTTTAGCTCTTCTTTGTCTGAGATCGAGACTTACGATCTTATCGGCATAATCCCGGAGGATTCCTGAGAGTATCATTTTTTCTCCGGAAGTTGTGGTGTAAATCTTTGAAGCTTCTATCGGCTTTCCTTTATTATGCAGCAGTTTTATGTACTCATATTCATCGTCGGAGAGAGCTTCAGGACTTCCGAAACCGAGGAATCTTACAGTTCCCGGAGCAGATTTTATCTGATAGTACGTTTCATCCGTGAGCTCGCACTCAACAAAAATATATTGAGTGAAAACCAGCTTCAGCCTTTTGCGCCACTGACCTCGAAGTCTGATGTGCATTTCCTCCGACGGACACATTGCTGTAAATCCTTTTTCGCTGATCAGCCGGGCTGCCGATTCCTCGCATCCCGGTTTGACCTGCAATACATACATTTCCATTTTCTTCACCCGGCTTTCATTTCGTTCTTGATAAATTTTTTGAACTTCTTAAGCAGATCGGGATCTTTTTCCGCCATAACCTCGTAAATGTATGACATGAACTGATCCGCACCGTTTTCAAGAGTTCCCTTGGTTTTGATGTCTACATTTCTCTTGTAAGCGGCAGCTCTGGTGAGAGCGACAGCGTTTTTTGCTACGGATTCAAAATCGAGGTCTTTGAGCTTTTCCTCTGGCATTTTGTTGATAGCGTCAAGAAGATGATTACTAAGAAGCTGAAGTATTCCGTCTGTGATATCGAGATCGGGACACCTGTCCATTTCTTCCCTGAGAATCCTGAAGTTTTCCTGTGTCATGCGGAGATTATCAAGCGTTGTCATAAGTTTTCGTGCGTAATCTCCAACAGCGGTTGCGGATATGCTGATGCCGTGAGACCTGATATATTCGGCGATATCTTTGTAATAGACTCCCGATTTTATCATTTCCTCAACGGTTTCTCTGAGTTCCGGTTCAAGTTTGCTGATTTTAGAGTGTGATCTGTGCGCCATACCGTCACCGCCTATACTTTAATACATTCGTCAGTGCGAACGCAGGTAACGATTTTGATACCATAAGCGGAAACCTTTGCTTCAATCTCGTTAAATTCACAGTCGGCAAGGGTAGTATCTTTCTCGCTGTGAATATTCCTCATACTTATGCACCCTGATTCTGAAAGATAGTTTAAGCTTTCTATTAATTCCTGTTCGCTCATTGTCATTTCGCAAAAAGCATATTTCAGTTCAGTAAGTTGAATATATTTGCCGGGAAGCATATACATTCCTTTAAGAACGATTCCATTATTATGAAAAAATTTTTTCTGATGAATTCGCTCCTGAAATTCCTTTATTTCCATTTTCCAAACCTCCTATCTGTTGCAGTAATTATCGATTTTACTTTCAAGCCGTGTCATCACACGGATAAAATCCTCGTTTTTGGTCGTGTGTTCTTTTATGTAGTCGATGTTGTCGGAAAGCTTCTGCATTGCTGCTTTTATCTCAGCGACTTCGGCTTTTGTAGCATATTTGTCCGAAAGTGTGAACTGCGCCTCCTTAAGTTCCTGCACCGTTTCTTCAAGCTCATCACTCCTGTCAAATGTGCGTTTGAGAAAATAACTGATCACTCCGATAGCAATTGTTATGATCGTTGTTATAGCAAAATATATCAGCTCCTGTGACATACGCTCACCTCCGAAAATAAAAAATGGTATAATCAAGTTTCTGACCTGATTATACCATTATAATTAAACTCTTATCAAGTGCGATGCCGCTCATTTCAAGCGCATTCATATCAAAACATTTTGAGCTGACCATCAATCGGAGATTCCTTTATTTCTTTGAGTTTGTAAGACGTAATTTCGTGTATTCTTCTTTTGGATAAACCATATCTTCTTGCTAATTGTTTAGCGTTGCAGCCGTTGAATTCTTTAATAATTCTTCTGTTTCGAGCATTTTTATTTATTGATTTCGGCATCGGAATAGTTATAGGCAATCCTGCAAAAGTTCTGACCAGCTTTATATACATTTCCAAGCCAATGCACTCAGCTAAATCGTACTGATCACCGTCTAAATCATCAAGCGTAAGTTCATCTAAGAAATCATCCACTATCCGTCACCAGCCTTCTTGGCAGCTCGACGTTCTGCGCTTCGGACGTAACGTTTCAGATGTTCGATGAGCTTTGTACCATCGTCAAAATCAACCCAGCGGAACGGATCGGTTCTCGAAGCTATGATGCCGAGAATTTTCTCGATCGCTCCGATGAGACGTTCCGGAACGGAAGCGGCTGTCGGTTCAAGCTCGTCAAGACGATATACAAGTCTCCACGCCAATCCTTGCTGTGCAGCCGTCATCATTCCGGGAACATCTTCTTTAGCTGATTTTTTCTTTTTCAAAGGCTTATTATGATTTTTCAGCCGCATACGCTCCTGAAGCTCCGCCTGAACCGTTCTTGCTTCTGACGGATTAAGCTCGCTGACGTGTTCTTTTCCGGTCAAGCCGTATACGAGCTGGTGAAACGGATCTTCTTTGCTGCCGTTCTTGGATCGTCTATAATAAATTAGACAGAAAAGATTAAGCCGTGGTATAATATAA
>JAMPIL010000032.1 GCA_023662725.1 Ruminococcus flavefaciens | reverse complement strand
TCGCCGCTTCGGACGGTAAAAAGCTAAAGTAAACTGCAAGTCCCGACAAAAGGTCGACATATGGAGCTTACGTCCGACTTTGGAACGTAGGCTGTACTATTTTCGGGGACACTTCCTCCAGTCGGGGATATGATGATGTTCAAGCTGTCAATCTTCGCGGACTTTCATCAATGCTGGGGTTTAGTTCATCTATACGAAAATCAAGACTATCCCCTAAGCTCCGTACTTTCTCCCAAATATCCATTGATTCTCCTCTTCGGTTTCCCTTGTCTTAATGTCTGTTATACTATATATAATATAAGAGTATCAAAGGCAACATCGAAAATCTTGAAACACCTCAAAAATTCTTTGTCTGTTTGCAGAAAAGGTATAATGCTCTGCAGTATCCCGAATGGCTCCCTACAATACTTGCAAAATATGTGTCAATTTAGTCTGCGCTGTAATCATGACCAGTATGCTCTCGGTGAGGAAGTGTGAATCTTCAACCCGCTAAGATGTGCTAATCATACCCTCAAACCCCTATTCTGCGTACTTCGCCGAATATGGCGGCTGCTTCATCTTGCTTCAGCTGCATGATGCTTCGGGCAAAATAGTGGGGAAGTGGGGCAGTCGGTTATTATATGCTAAAGTTTGTAAACAAGTACTCATTAGCTTTGGGGCGCTCACTTAACTCGAAATTCTCGCCGTTCCCGCACATAACGATAACTTCTTTAGCAAAAAAGCAGTTCCATTCACCGAAATCAGATCTATTAAAAGTTTGTGTATACAAATCGGTGTTATAACCGCTTATTATTACTTTGCACTTTTCTCGTGGCAGCTTGTCCGCAAGTTCAAGCATTTTCTTATGGTCTGCTTCCGTAAAAGTGTCACAATCATACACGTTGGGAACAGTTGAACGTTTATTTGATTTGGATAATTTGTCGCTCTGCTCTTTAGATGGCAGATATGGCGGGTCAAGAAACACGACCGTGTTATTTGAAATTTTATTCGGGTTATTGACAAGCCGCTCCAGTATATCAAGGACACTCTCGGAGGAAACCTGTGCGTTATCAAGGCGGTGATAGTAATTGATGATGCCATCTTGAAAATGCATAAACTTTTCTTGCTTGCCGACACTGCTGTTAAAGCTGTCGCTGAGCTTATTGCCTAACCACGAAAACGAATGCCTAATCCAGCTATAATAGGCTGTATCGCACAAATCCTGTCCATTAAGAAATGACAGGAACTCATTCTTAACTGCTTGTCTTATTTTTCTGTCGTCACCAGTATTATTGTATGTCTTCCTATACTCCTCAACAAGTTTATCAATATATGTATTAACGTATTTCCAGTATTCTTTCGCTTCACTATGTACCTTTGGTGAATACACGGTGGACTTTAATCGGGATAGCAAACCGTCCGCAATATCGGGAATACTAAGAGCCTTGTAAATAACGGCAAGGCTAAAGCTGACATCATTAAGAACCTTGTTCTTTACCTCAATATTCAGACTGACATATGCTGCGCCCGCGCAAGGCTCAATCAAAGTTTCTGCGGCGGACATATATATAAGGAATGCAATGTAATTAAACAGACGCTTTTTCCCGCCGCAGTAGCCGAACATTACTTTGCAAAACTCCTCAAACTTGCATTCAGGCAAATACCCTCTGTAATTCAGCATAATCCTGCACGCTCCCTCAGCTTAGCCAGTTTCTCGGTTTCAATAGCAAAGTATCGTTTATCCGATGTTTTCTCATTGTTTTCAAACATTTTGTGGCGGTATCCCCTTCGGGTTGTCCCCTCGCTATCATCGATAAAAGGGATATTCATCATGGCGAGATAATCATAGTTTTTTTCATAATTTTTTCCCCATAATTCTCGTAAATCGTCATTGCTTATCGCCGTGTGTTTTTTGCCCTTAATATCAAAGGTTTCTATCTCCATATGAAGCTCCTCCGCCTTGTCAAAAACATCAACTGCTAAATGAACAGCCTCTTTTAAGTCGGCAACCTTTTTATGCACACTCTCGTCTTCTCCAACGAAGAACAGTTCATAGCCGTCTAAAGCATACTCGCAGGTCTTACGATGACACTCGGCGGTGATTTGGTTCATGCAGCCTTCACTTAAAACTTTTCCCCTTACATACTTTTGCACTTTATCACTCTCAGAACTGCCAAAAAAATTAACATCTAAGGAGCTTTTTGACTTACTGAAGCAAATTGCCATTACCATATAATTATCTGCTGCGACGTTGTTTATAAGCATCAGCAGTATTGCCCTGTTGTTATCTGAAATCACATTATCCCTCAAACTGTAATCGACATTTTGGATGTGGTTAAGAAGGTCTTTAACAATTTTGGGGTAATCGGAGATACTTTTTTCTTTACCTGCAACTTCGTCAATTATCTTATCCTTGTCCCCCGAATACATGGGCGGTCTGAACTTTTCCTTTTTTAAAATGGATTCGGTGAGGTTTAGATGTTCGTCCATAAACACACACTCCTATCTTTTGGGTTAAATTGTTTGGTTTTTTGTTGTTGAAATTAGTATAGCACACTTTTTTTCATTTGTCAATATGCTCCAAAAATGGCTTTTTATAAGCATTTTCCGTTGGTCAATATGCACAAATTATGAACACGCAAGATCGATTCACAGGGGGATAGATTCGTTTACTTTACTTTCATCTTCTTCTCAAAAAAATGATTTACCAAAAATAGGCAATATTTCAGCGATGTAATTTGATAAATCAACCTTTACCATTTTTTTTGATTTATTTTGACATTTTTAAGCATTATATACAACAGCTTGATGTAAAACAAGATATTTTTTTGTGCGTAGCACTGAATTTTTTTAGGCGAGGCAATTTTATTTTTGTATTTTCCATATTTTTACAATTAGTTAAAATCACCAAAAGCTACTCAATTCCATATAAATTTACAAAAATGCCTATAATAGAGCATAATTTGACTTTTTGATAAAATAGTACATAATATTTTAAACGGCATATGCCTATCCATTGACATAATGAAACCCTTGTGATATACTATATACATAATAATAGTATGCTCGAAATGAAATCATACCACTTCACTTTGCTAAACTAAAATGCGGGGTATGCCGTAGACATATCCCGCTAATCTATATATAAATCGGCTAATGGGCAAGCCGATTATTTCCTGCAAAATTAAATTAAAATGAACCCATTCAGCACCAAACCATTAAAACTGGACTATACCAAAAAGCACGTATTTACGGCGTTTGAAGCCTCTTCAAATCAAAATGGTCTGCATTATTTTTCCTTTTTCACGCCTCATAACCCGAAGGTCGGTCGGTAAATTTAGCGATACGGCAGTAAGGCTAAGTTAGTGAAACAAATTTTACCGAGCAGAGCAAATTGACCATTTTTGCAAGCTTTTTGTATTTTTTAATAATATATGAACATGCTTCTCAACATTCTTAGTGCCAAGCTTCTCATATGAGTGCAGACGAAAAAATGCAGGAATTGCTCGAAATATGAGAGCGGCAGGCTTTTCCGAAAGCGATATAAAAAAGGCTTTGGGAAACTGAATAGTCCTGCAATCTAAAAATTTAACAGCAGATCCCCGTCCGAAAGAAAATTCGGACGGGGATTTTTGTTATTTCATGTTAAAAACTGACAGATAGTATAATAAGTTATTTTTGTTGGTGGTCTTAATAATGGTTATATTGCATAAAGCCAAAAATATTTTTTGTTAATTATGCCGATTTTGAAATAATAGGTGTTACAAAAAGCTGTATGATATGTCGTATTATACAGAAACGTGTAAAATGCAAACTTTTAGTTGATTTATGCGTTTACGCGGGTAAAATATGCCCGTTGAAAGTACGCTGTGCGGAATTGTATAACGTACTGTACTAAAAATAAAAAGGAAAGGAATGTTATTATGACTTTGGAAAATTTTGAAGCTTTTGAAGCCCGTCTTGAGGAAGCAAGCAATTCGTCAATAACAATAGATGTTGACCCGAACTGGTTTAACGGCTCGTGCATTAAAACAAAGGACAACGACGCTGTTTACTTGGTTATGAAAGGCGAGAAAAGACACGTTCCCAATCCCACTACATACAACAATTTGTTTAAGGACTGGAAAAGTATTCATGATGGCGATAAGCTTGGCACAATATGGAACAAAATAGTTGATGGCATACCTACGGGAGACGAAATTACCGACGACGCGATACTCATAAAAGCCGATAATTCCGACCCGATATATCTTTTGACAAATAATAAGAAATATTGGATAACCGATATGAAGCAGTTCAATGATTGCAATTTTAAATCAGGCGGACAGAAGAGCTATCCGGCGATAGTTATAAACGCGATACCGTCGGGAGAAAACGATGTTTTTAAGCCTACGGAAATGAAATAGCATTTTTCGTGAATTGCTCGACAGGCAACAGCGTTTATTTGCTGCGGCATAGGCAGATTATTGATTATTTAATCAAAAGGAAGTACATGTGGTGTTTGAAACGGCTCGGAAAAAATGAGCGTCAATAGAAAAGACGGTGTTTTATCGCCTTTTCTATTGACTGATATTGATATGTAGCTTGTTATAAATTAATTTTATTCCGCGGGTGTTTTGCGGATAGAATTTCTTTTTGTTTTGTCATTGCAACGTGAGTGTAAATTTGCGTGGTGGTTATGGAACTGTGTCCCAGCAGTTTTTGAATATAGCGAATGTCAACGTCCTCTTCAAGCAATAATGTTGCGAACGAATGGCGGAACATATGCGGAGTAATGTGCATATTGCTCGCGGAAAGTTTTGCGTATTTATTTATCATTTCTCTTACGGATTGCTCCGTCAGGCGTTTGTGCAATTTGTTTACGAAAAAATATCCCGAAGCTGTTATGTCGTCTTCAAATAAAGCAAAATAATTTTCAACGGCATTTCGGACGGATAAATTTTCTATTTGTATGACACGTTCCTTTGAACCTTTGCCGTAAAATTTTACGGTATGGTCGGTAAGGTTTACGGCGTTTGGAGTAAGAGAACAGATTTCAGAAACTCTTGCTCCCGTGGCAAATAAAAGCTCCAAAACGGCAACGTCTCTTGCAGTTGACTTTTTCTTGTATTGAGTAGACGCGGAGGATAGCGCCGAATATGCGGAAGATAAAATTCTTTTAATTATATCAAGGGGGATTATTTTTGGAAGCAAGGCGGGTTCTCTGAAAGACACGTCAATTTTATCAAAGGGGTTGATTTCGATGATGTCCTCAATCATTAAAAAGTGGGTAAAGGCTTTAAGGGTTGCGATTTTGCGCTTTGCGGTTTTAGGCTTGTATGTATTGTGCAAAAACGAAATGTAGTTGCATATAACGTCTTTGTTGTACTGTTGTTGCGAAAACTGGACAAATTGTTTTAAATCAATGGAGTACGCTTTTATGGTTTTCTCGCTGAGGACTTTTCTGTCCTTGCAGTAGCAAAGAAAATCGGAAATTTGTATTTTTAAATCAAACATTGTATGATTCCTCCTTATAAATGATAATACAATTATATACCGAAATGAGGATTTTGTCTAATTAGGTAAAAATTGTAAGGAATATGATAAAAATTTTGGGAAAGGGTATTGACAAATGTGCTGTTATGGTGTATAATGAAAATAGTAAATAATAAACACAGGATAACTATATATTATCTTATGTTTTTAGAAATAATTAATGACTTATTCAAGGTGGAGATAAATCTAATGAAAAATATAATAAAAGTTGCAATCGTTTATGATACAAAAACCGATTATGGTATTGATGAGGACGATTTGGATTTTTGTGATTTTTCCTATTTGTCAGAAGTAGAACATGTAACCGAGCAATTAAATTATGCAGGATATGAAACGATCTTGATAAATCCGCCACAGAAACTGTTTGATATACTTTTATCAAGTAGAAAAAAAACATTTGACATAATTTTCAATATGGTTGAAGGATTTGGCTCAAGAAATCGCGAAGGAATTATACCTGCAATATGTGAAGCATACAATATCTGCTATGTTGGCAGCGATGCATTCGGTATGTCATTTACGTTACATAAATATCAAACAAAACTATTTATCGAAACACTTGGTGTTAATACACCGCCATCTTTTTTGTGGGATGTTAACATCTCTGACGATAACCAAATAGAAAAAATACTGACTCAAAAAAACGACCTTTTCCCTGCAGTAATTAAGCCAAACAGAGAGGGATTTAGCATGGGAATTTGTGTAGCTAGATCCGTAGAAGAAGCCATTCCCTTAATTAAAAAAAATATACTGAAATACAATCAACCTATATTAATAGAAAAAATGATTCCTGGTATGGATGTTGTCACAGGTATAGTAGGAGATTGCGATGATTATCTTTATTTAGGAGCCGGACGTGAAATAGACAACAATAACATGGATTATTTTTTGTTGGACACACAAAATAAGTTGGATTTTTCTAGAAATATAGTTGAACACGGTCTTAATAATAAAACGAAAGAAATCGTTAAAAACTTCTCCATCAAAATATTTAAAGCGCTTGAAATTAGAGATATTTTAAGGATTGATTGGAGGGTTGATAATGACGGGAAACCATATTTTTTAGAATGTACCCCGTTGCCTTCATTAGGTTTGACAAGTGTATTTCATTATTTTTCTAACAAAAATAATATTACATATCCAGAACTCTTGGACATAATTGTAAAATCAGCTTTACGGAGGTTTAATAATGGATAAATTTAAATCTTGGGAATGGCAGATTAAAAATAGAATAGATTCCCTTAAAAAATTAAAAAAATATATTGATTTAAAAGACGAAGAAATAGAAGCCTTTAATGACGGTCTTACTTTGCCATTCTGTATAACCCCATATTTTTTATCGCTAATTGATAAAAAGAGCCCAAATGATCCAATAAGGCTACAAACTGTTCCTCGAAAGTATTTGCCACAAATAAATATTGACTTTCGCACTGATTACTTATGTGAAGATAATTTTGAAGTGGCACCGTATCTAATTAGAAGGTATCCTTATAAAGCGGCACTAATCGTAACAGATTACTGCGCAACTTATTGTAGGCATTGCACTAGACAAAGAAGAATTAATTCAAATGCCGCTATAATAAATGATATTTCAAATGCATTAGAATATTTGCAAAAACACAATGAAATTCAAGATGTTTTATTAACTGGAGGTGATCCCTTAATTTTATCTGATGAAAAGATAATATGGATATTGCAAGAAATAAAATCTATCTCGCATATAAGAATAGTACGTATTGGTTCCAGGGTACCAGTCACATTGCCAATGAGAATCTCAAGTGAATTTGCACATAAACTTGCGGCTTTCGGACCGTTATATATTAATATACATTGTAATCATCCACAAGAAATAACAGAAGAAATGAAAATAGCATGTCGCAATCTTGCCGATGTAGGCATTATTTTAGGTAGTCAAACCGTACTCCTTAAATCCATAAATGATACCGAAGAAATTTTGTCGAAACTTTTTTTAGAATTATTGTCTATAAGAGTAAAGCCTTATTATTTATATCAATGTGATCAAGTAAAAGGTTGTCAACCGTTTTATGTATCGCCGCAAAATGGAATAATAATAATAAATGCTTTACAAGGCAAATTATCAGGTATGGCTGTGCCAAAATTTGTTATTGATATGCCAGGAAGTATGGGTAAAATCGTTTTAGCACCAAACGGATATATCTGCTCCGATGAAAATTATATAAAATTAAAAAACTTCAATGGGCAAACAATGAATTATTATTGTTAATTATTCCCAAAATTGCAAATTACAAAATAAGAATTTTTGCTCGTAAAAATACTCTCCAACTGTACTAGTAGATTTTTTTATTTTTTCGATATCTGGCGGTAAAGTTATTCTCATTTGTTCGGATATTTTAACCATATTTATTATTGCTGCAATACGCATGGGCAATATTTTTGAATGCCCACTACGAATATATTCTAAAAAAAATGAATAAGCTTTCTCAATATCGTTTTTTTCCTGCCAAAAATATGCTTTTTGCAAATTTAATACACAGTTAAAAGAATCATAGTTGTTATTTGATTTTGAGTTTTGCTTTTCAATCCAGGAAATGCATTCGCCACACTTATCTATTTGACCCATTTTACGGTAACATACAGCTTTATTATTCATATATGTCATCAAATCGAAATCTTCATTTGTTGAATTTTGCGCGCTTTTCAATAAATCAATTGCTTTTTCATAGTTGCGGTTAAAAATTATTTCATATATCGCTAGAGAATTCATAGTATATTTTATTCCAAGATTGCCTAATGACATAAATATATCATATGCTTCATTTAAGTAGAAGTTAGACTTGTCTGAGTTTAAGCAATATAAAAATTCCGTGCCCATATTATGTGCTGCCATTGCTTGCTGTGTTAAATTACATGAATTTTTATAATAGTTATAGGCTTCATCAATTAGAGGAATTCCCAATTCTCCGCGATGCGCATAATTTGCTTTTCGCATTAAAATATAATATTCTTCTGTAAAGTGTTCCTTTTTTGCAAGTGATAAAGCTCTATCATACTGGATAACATAAGATGAGTCATTCATTGTTTCTAAAATTGCACTAAGCAAACTAATTCCGTTAATTCTATACTTGATCTTATTTTTTATTGTTGTTTTTATTGGTTTTTGCAAGTGTTTTAATAGATTATATGCATGGAGCATGTTACCAGTATTATATAAATATAATGCTCTTTTATATTTTAACCAATAATCTCTTCTAGTATTAAAACTTAAAGATTCAAATATATAATTTAACTCTAAAGCTTTATCAAACTTAAACAGGGCATCATAACACTTCATTTTGTAGAAGCATATTAGTTCCTTTTGCAAAGGATCAAATTCGTACAAAAACTGCTCAATTTCTTTTATTAGGTCTAGAAGAGCACAAAAATGTTCTAAATTTATATATATAGGAAAAAGCCTAAAAGCAAAAATTACAGCATCGTCTAATTGGTTTGCCGCTTTGTAATAGAAGAAGGCCTTATAATAATATTCTTGCAATTGCATGATATTTATTTCATCATGAGTTGCTTTTTGTAGTTTGGCGAAATAGTCTGCAATTGCTATATTCCATTTTGTTGTTTCCTCTGGTGTTACAAAAGTTGAAATGGTAATATGGGTCTGTTCATTATCAAATCTATAAGCAGATAATGGATTATCTTTTTTTATAATAAGATTGGATATATTTTCAATTTTTTCTAATAAATACTTTATTTGTGGTATTTTAAAAGATTGGGAGAGAGTTTCCTCATCAAATTCGTTACCAACTATTGATGATTTTTTTATTATTTCTTTTAATAAGGGATCAAGTCGATCATAGCGACATTTTACGATCATTGATATCTGCATGAATAAAACTGAATTATTTTGTTCAAAATCATTATCGTTAAAATCTCCAAGAACTGATTTTAAGTAGTCAATATACATAATAAAAATAGATGGATTCCCAAATGCCATGTTAGAAATTCTCATAATATTTTTATCGCTTAAGCATGATTCTGGATATTTCTCCTTAAATAGTGCCATCAAATCCGATCCACTCCAACGTTCTAATCGTTGATAGCGCACATTTTTGATATTTCTATTTAAATTGTTTGCAATACACGCCTGAGTTTGGAACGATGGCTCATTCATCAATAAAAAAATGGTGATTTGAACACCATTAAGTAAAAGAGTGTTTAATAATTCGCACATTTCCCGCGAAATATATTCAGCTCTATAAATTATAATGTAAGCTTTTTCAAATTCCTGATTAAATTGTAAATAATATTGATACATAGCTTTATATACTTCTTGATAACTATCCCCACTTAATTGAAAAATTTCAGCTAGAGCATGTAATGGCGAGGGATCGTTTTTGAACAAATGAACTCTAATTGCATTATTATCTTTAAGAAAATAATCCATTATAGTACGTTTCCCCATACCCTCCTCTGATTCAAGTATATAAATCCCATTGTTTCCGTCTAAACAGCAAAAATCATTTATTTTATTTATTTCTTTTTTTAAATATGGATTCATAATATACTCCTAATTCTTTTATTGATTTTTATTTGTAAATCATTAACAAAATGTTCAATGTTATCATAAAAAATTATTGGTTCACTACTTTCACTGAATCCTAAATTAATAAGTTTAAAGATATTTTCTTTAGAATCGGTCAATAATATTCCACAAAATGAACCTTCTACCTCTATAGGCTCATTACTATAAAGCCATATTAATATATTTTCATAAGATGAAATAATATTCTCACATTCAAGCCTAAAGAAAAAATCTATTCTATTGTGTATGTTTTTGTGTATATATTGACAGTATGTGTGCGTTCTTTTTAGTGAAATACACTCTAAATCTTGAAAGTATTTGTTTAGACTTTTTAGTATACTATTATAATAAACTATTATGTTATTTTTTATTTGTTTTTTTTTGTAATTTCTTTAAGCATAAACGCGAGCTCGGCAATCGAGTAGTCAGATGCTTTTTTGTAACCAATAGTTTTATTGAGCCACGGGATCGATGTATCATCCATTTTTATAATACAAATTCTTTCACCGCCTAAAGCTCGCTCGCTAGCAATGTGCGCTTCAAACTTTGGATAATCCTTGCTTAAATATTCTTTCGAGAGAAGAATAACTATTTGTTTACTTTCTTCCATGTAAACTTTTCTTAATTCATCTGGTATATATGTCCCCCAAAATCTTGCTTGGTCATCCAAGTCTAAAAACACAGATAGTCCTAGTTCGCTTAATTCATTCTTTAATTTTTTTGCATACTCAACTTGTTCTGTAGCATAAGAAATTGCTATATGATATTTATACTTTTTCATGTTAACCCTCCTATTATCTAAAGCTCTTTTTTAGATAATATATAGTTATCCTGCGTTGTATTGTAATAAGTAATAGTAATGTAACTTTATTTACATTGAGAGGACAACAAAATTACGACTTGACCGAATGATATTTAAAATAAAAATGAAGCAAAATGTCTTGACATTTTGCTTCATTTTTTGTATAATAATTTCAGAAAATAGGTATGGCAATGAGCAGAGATGTAATTTCAGCAAAACTGAATATAAATTCAAGAAGATTTTTATTTAAAAAAGAATGATGACTTGCTCCACTACTTTTTTGCGAGTCTATTTGAAATCCCATATAACTTCGTTCAGAGGATTGATGTTCTCAATTTTGATGTGTTGCTCGAAACGGCGAAGGGTTAAATTCAGCAGTATGGATTTGAAACTTTTTATGGACAACTGTCCGATAAATGTTTAAATTCAGATAAGCGCAAAGTCTGGCTTTAAAGACAGGGTACTGTACTACTGCTCTAAAATGTACGGCGGCGAAGAGTACTGTGAACTCAAATTTTGAACTAAAGAAAATAAATGATAGATTTACACCCCAAGTGCACCAAAATTCACAAAAAGTTAAGAAACAACT
>JAMPIL010000031.1 GCA_023662725.1 Ruminococcus flavefaciens | reverse complement strand
TATAATTGCTGTAGAAATTTTTCTGAACCCCTGTACCTCCTGCTCCAGATACGGCTGTATTTCTTGCCGTTCCGGTCAGTGGAGTTATCCTTGCTCCTCCGTTAATTATTTCTATCAGCTCCGGTCCGGCTTCGGCTACTATTCCTTGTCCGCTTCCAAGGAAGCCGCCTTTGGCGAAAAATCGAAGATTTGATTTGCTGCCGATTCCGTAATCGCCTGAATAGTACTTCGCTGCGTCGGATGCACTGTTTATGCTTTGTACTCCGACTTCATTCCATCGTTTCCGGTATGCGAGCTCAACCTCTTCCATATATTCCGAAAGATGCTGGCTGTAGTTTTCACCGAAAATTTCGCCTAAAGCTATGCCGTTGTCTATTGCCCACTGAACCAGCCCACTTGTATCAGGGTACATTTCATCCAGGGCTTTTTGCACAAGCTTTTCAAACTCCTTATCGTAGTTATCGCCGATCGTAAGACCTGAATTTGCGCCCCAGACGATAAGATCCTTTATATCAAAACCTTTATCAATCTGACGCTGAACAATGTCTTTGAAATCATCCTGAAAGACATCGCCTATATCAATACCGCTATCTTTGCCCCACTTTGCAAGCTCGGAAATGTCAAAGCCTTCATCAAGAGCTTTTTGTGCATAGTCCCTGAACCCTACCATGAATTCTTCTGAAAGTTCGCCGCCACCAGCCTTACCCTCTCTGACGATTTCGCCCATAGTTTCAAGCGCACTCGCAACAGCTTCTTTTCTACCGCTCTGAAGCGAAAGGCTAAGCCCCGCAAGACATTCATCAAGGCTTCTGTCAAACGCTTTCTGCCGTTCTTCATTGGTTTTGTTCTCATCCCTTAATATTTCCCTGTTGGTATCCTTAACGGCATACAGATATTCCTCCACGTCCTTATATCTGCCCTCTGCCAGCGCTCTTTCCGCATCTTCCAGCTTGTTAAAATACTCCGATGTTTCATTGTAAACTTTTTTGTATTCGCCCATCAGCTGAGCGTTTTCCGCTCTGTTTGCAAGAGCTATATTATATTCGCTTTGTAGGGACATCAGAGCGTTGTACAGATCGCCGCCTTTTTCGCTGATGGGAATGTTGTTCTGTTCCCAGCTGTCAATCTGCGTGTTCAATGTCGTGTAATCGCCTTTTTCGCCCGTGAGCCTTGTAAACTCGTCCGCCAGCGACTGCATCTGACGATTGTATTCATCATAGCTAGCACGACTGCTCGTATACCCTGCGTACGCTTCAGCACGCTGCTTTGCATATTCTGCGGATCGTTCCGAATAAGAGTCAATATATGACATAGCGTTCTTTTTTTCTATCAGCTCATCAATTTCCTGCTTCATTAGCTGATAGTTTTCGATCTGATTTCCGGTCATTGTATACTCAGTCCCCAACGCTTCGTTAAGCTCGCCGAGAATATAATTTGCACGGATTCTGTCCTTATCCTGGACTTTTCCGGAAGCATCGGCAAGATTGTCAAGTTCTTTCCAAAGATTTTTAGTACGTTCAGTTTCTGAATCAATATCGGATGCTCTTGAATTGAAATTATCTTTTAAGCCGTTAACGCTGTCTTGAAGCATAATTACCTTGTCATGCGCTTCCTCATATTCTTTTGCAACTCTCTGAGCTATTGTTTCTTCATTCTTCTGAGTCATAGCTAAAGCTGTAAGCGCAGCAGTAACACCAACGATGGCTGCACCAACTGTAACGGCGGGATTTGCTCTTAATGTAGCGTTAAATAATTTCATTACACCATCGCCTGATTTCACTGCCTTAAATAATTTTTCTACTCCGGAAATTGCATTTGCAGATACTTTCCACATTGCAAAAGCTCCTCCTATTCCTGTTGCAACAGGAATAAGCTTTTTTCCAGTATCTACTATTTTAGGGAGATTTTTATTAAACAGATCCACGCCTTTTTCAATTTTAGGCATTATCTTCTCTGCGAGCGAAGCAAGTTCAAGTTTTAGCTTGTTTGTAGTAACTTTAAGTTTATCCGGTTCTTTCTGTATCGTATCAAATGTATTAGATACAGTCCCGGAAAATGCAGACATATTGCCGTCAAGTTCACTAAGCTCAAATCTTCCCTCCCTTATAGCCTGCGTCATGGCGGATGCGCCACGCTTGCCAAATAAGTCTGTAGCTATTTGTAGAGCTTCTGTTTCGGTTTGAGCATTTTTTATTGCCGTTATATTTTCGTTAAGAGCGTCAGTCGTGGTTTTTCCTTCGGCTGTAGCTTCTTGCTGAGCCTTTTTAAGTCCGGTTATCGCCGTCGAAGCATCAACACCATTCTTTTCAAATTGACCGAGCAACTGTGCAGCTTCATAAATGGATAGTCCCATTTCCTTGAATGTTGCAGAATTGGAAACAAGGTTCCCTTCGAGAGTTCCTATATTTATTCCGGTTTTTTGACCTACTGCTGATAACACATCAAGAACGTCTAATACTTCCGAGGTATCAACGTTAAACGCTTTCATTGCAGCAGATACATTATCAATGGAACTATTTACGTCAGAACCGTTTATTCGTGCGTATTTAAGAAATATTTCAGTCAGTTCTTCAAGTGTTTCACCTGTTTCATCAAATCTTGTATTGATTTCCCCGACAGCTGTTCCAACGTCATCCATATCCACTGGTATAGATGAAAAAACATTATTTGCTATTCCCTTAAAATCTTCAAGCGATTCTCCGGATGCACCTGTTTTTGTGATAATTGTTTCATATCCCTGATTTATTTCTTCTCTCGCTTCTTTAGCGGATTCAGTCAGATTTTTAAATCCATCCGCCACCAGATTCGCAAGCGTACCTTTAAGCACGGAATATCCGCCTTTGCTGTTCTCCGCCTGCTTTCCGGCTTCCTGAAGCTCATCGCCGAGATTTTCAGCACTGTCACTTGTCTTATCAGTCGTATCTTTTAAATCCTTAATCTTATTTTCAGTCTCTTCAAGCTGACCGCCAAAACGATTTACTTCACTTTTGGCATTTTCAAGTTCACGTTGGAAAGCACGGTACTGTCCATCGTCGATTTCACCTTTCAGAAACTTTTCCTTTATCTGATTCTGAGCTTGCTCGAGAATCTTCACTTTTTCCCGGGATTCTTCAATAGCCTTTGTCAAAAGTTCCTGCTTCTGCTGCCAGAGCACAGCAGATTCGCCATTACTGCGAAGAGAATAGCCTACCTCCTTAAGTTCTGCTCTCACGCTTTGGCTCTTTTTTTCAGTTTCCTTCAGTGCATCGCCAAGTTCGGTAGTATCACCACCGATTTTTATCGTGATGCCTTGAATTCTTTTATTTGCCACCGATAAGCACCTCCCTTAAACCTGTTCTATCGGGTTCTGTCTGCTGATAATCATAAGCCTTTTGCAGATATTCCCTGCCTGATTTGCTGCCGGAACGATCCCATACAAACGCATCGTGAAGATAACCCCGATATTCAAAATAATTCAACTCCCACACCTCATTTATATTAAGCCCCGTATAATCAATTACCAGCTTGAGCTTTTCTGTATTGCACCTGAAATGCGGTTCGGCTTTTTCTTCTATAGGAAAATAAGGGATCTGCATCTGCTGGCTGCTATTAATTATCATTTCGATCTCTGTAAGATATTCCTCTATGAAATGTTTCAATTCATCAATGGTTTCAGGCATCCTTCCCATAATTTCAGCTGCTGTTCTTATGGTCAATTCAGGATCTGATGCACTTTTTAAAATATAATACTGCCTGACTGTCGGCATAGGGTATTTACTCAAAACAATCACCGCCTAAAGTTTGGGAGGCCAAAGCCTCCCTGTGTATTATCCAAGATTATCGATTACCACTGCTGTGCCGCAGCGTTTAGCTTTATTTGAACTGTCAACCTCGACAACAGTTATAATCTTACCAGCTGTTGCCGATATTTCAGTAGTTCCGACAGTAAGCGCCGTCCAGCCGGAAGAGCATACCTGATCGTAATATACATCCTCAACAGAATCACCGATCTTGTATTTAAGATTATTTCCGGATAAAGCCACCGGATTTACTGATGAAACTTTTGTCTTGCCTGCGGAAGAGCCGGCTGCAAGTGTGACTTTCATACTGTCCGGGTTCATTGCATCCTCATCGTAATAAGCAAGTGTTCCTTCATCATCGAGCAAAGGCTCAAATTCAAACGTTGAATTAATTACCTGTTCCGAATCGTTGAAACCCTGTTCCCAGCCGCCTTTGTTTACACCCACTCCGGTTATGCGAAGATCGCCGCAGACGGGATCACGATGCACCGCCCGGATAAGATACTTTTCGCCCTTGTCGTTTGTTATGCCTCCCAGCTTTGTTCTTCTTGTGCCGTTTTCTATCTCGCCTCTGCGTGCTGTAGCTACAAGAACTTCTATTGTCTCGCTGTTCGGAGTAATATTGCCATAGTTAAGCGAAGCTGTTTCTGATTTCAGTTTGCTTCTTCTTGCTTTTCCGTCGTCAGATTCGGCGGTAACCCATTCTGCTGAATAGTTGAACGTTGCACCGTTTTTGGTACGTCCGATCATATTCTCGTCTTTTTCGATTTCACTGTTTTCCGGCACAATTCCTGTCCATTTTGTAACGTAAATATCTGCGCTTCCTATGCGAATATTTTTCAATTCCTTTGAATTCATATTTTTATCCTCCTGCTATTATTTTTATAATCTTTCTATTATTTCAAACTGAAAAGTCGTTGCGTACAGCTCATCCGCTAGAACAAAACTGCTTTCGACATTAATTTCAAATTCTGAGAACATACGAAGAATGTTATCTTCAGTGTCAAAATCTCTTTCGCTGCTGTACAGTATTATTGTCAGTTCCGACCGTTTGACCGGGTGATATGCGTCCGCTCCTCCGGTTTGTGATTTCAGAGTCGCCCAACAGATAAAAGGCGGATCGGTCATTTCCTCAAAATGATCGTATGCCACAGGAATTCCTAATTTATCCAGCCGTGCAATATAATCCTTAAGCTTTTCCTCCATTTCGAATTATCTCCTCTACTTTCTTTAAGTATTTTTCCATGAGCCGCTCTGTATTGTCACTAATGTGCGGCTTACCCTTGATGTGACCATCCGGTTCTATATCCGACCTGAAATGATTAAAACTATGACCGCTTTCAAGAAGATGCGGCAGTCCGCTCTTTTTGTTATAAATAAGCATTGTTTTATTTCCTCTGTTCTCTGAAACCGTCTTAGAAACCCAGCCACGTCGGTAAGCTCCGGTTCGTTTTGGGGAATCCGATTTGATCTGCTTTTTAAGCTGATTTGTAGTTTCTTCAGTCAATTCGTCTACAGCCTCCACAATGCCTTGTGCATATATCATCAAATACTTTGACAGTGCTTCAGGGATGTCCTCTGGGGATACTACAACGTTTCCATTTTCGCCCTCTGTATGCATTATAAACCGCTTCTTTCTTCGAGATAAAGTTCTGTAAATCCGTCTGTTCGTTCGTATGTACGATAAACAGAGTGATTTTTTCCATTGATTTCAACAAGCGTTTCACCATCGTATTCGTAAGTGTGCACAAGAACTTGATACTGCGAGCGGATGCCAAGCTGACCGGATTTAAAGAATTCGTTAGCTCCTACAGATTTTTTTGTTCCAAAAACTTCATGCCGTGAAACAATATTTTTCTTTTGCTTTTTTAGGCTGTCTGTTTCATATTCAACTCTTAAAAGTACAACAACAATTTCATCCATTCGATTTCACCTCGTTATAGTCGCCGGACAATGCAAGAGCCTGTTTGAATTTCTCATAAGCCTGTGCAAATTTTTCCATGTCTGAACGATATCCGAAATTACCTTTGCAATAAAGCACAATAGCACGCCGAATACACGGATCATCTTCATCTATCCGGTTAACGCCGCCCATTTTCAAGTCTACCTTACAAGCGTTGATGAGCGGAGTGATCTCCGCATCATCAAACACTGTTGTGGACTGCTGAATCCTGAGAGCAGTTTTAACCTCTGTCAATAATTCAGCCATTATGCAGTTTTCTTCTTGGCGGTAACAGTAACAAGTGAATTTTTGTCAAATACTTTTCCGTCAACAAGCATGAGAGCTTTCGTTTTACGGTCGTCTGTATCTTCGTCTATGTAGGATTTAAGAGTGATCTGATAATTAGTATTTATGCCATATTTAGAGAAATCGAAAATAGCCGCAACTATCGTGTCCTCTGCTGACGCTGCCGGAAATGCAGGCATATATTTATTGAACTTTACAGGACGTCCCAGAATCGTATATTCAGGCTTGCCGTCTATTCCTGAATCGATTCTGCTGATCGGCTGTCCGTTAGTATCAGTCAATCCGATGATTTCATTGAAAAACGTTTTCTTTGGCATTGTCCAGACTGCGCCGCTCTCATATTCCTCCGGTAAAGCGGCTTCAGCTGCAACAAGATCGGCATATGTAAAATGCTTTCCGCCGGCAATTTCCAGAGCCTGACCAGCAGGCGGCGTTACTGTAAGAAATCCCTCCGGCTGGTGATTTGTCGCACCCTCTCCGAGGAATATAGCCTTTTCAATTGCCTTATTCATACTTCTTACAATAGCTTCGATAACTGCCGATTCAAAAATATCAAGCGTTACGGTATCGGCTTCAAATGATACCGCAACCACACATCTCAGCTTATGATATGAGAAAGAGATCGAACTCGTCGTTGCCTTTTGATCGTCTGTTGTTCCACGCTCTGCGCACCACGTTGAGATCAACTCTATGTCAGATGTCGGAATGTTTACGCCTCCCTTATAGTTGGTTCTTGTAACCATTTTAAGGAATTCTCCGTAATTATCAAGCTTCTGTATGATCTTCTGAACCCATATTGTAGGAACGACCGCCGCAACGTCTGATGTTTTTGTCTGCTGTGAAGTATTTCTGAATTTCGACGGAATCGGTGTTCCGGAAACAAAGTTATACATAAGAGCTGTTCTGTACTCAACTGAATTGTACATCTCATTCGCTGACGCATATTCGTCACAGGAATTACCGATGTTTTTAAACGCATCAGGAACTGCGTGTGCATTTCCGGCTATCGCATTAAGATTAGCCTGCTCCTTTGCATGATCTTCAAACGATGCGTCAAGTGTCTTGATATCCTTGACTGCATTGTTATACCCCTCCATATCGCCGCTGTCAAGGCAGCTCTGAGCCTGTGCAAGGAGATCTTCCCTGCGCTTAAAATACTGTTCTCTGTTCATATTCTTATGCCTCCAAGTTTTAAAATTTCAAGCTGTGCCTGATATATATTTTTATCCGCTTTCTCTTGCGAGTGCGTTTTTTTGAGCTGATTTCGAATCTTTTCTATGGCTTCCCGAGGAAGAAGTCCCCCTGATGATTGTGCAGTCAACTGCACAGACGGCTCTGAGATACGGTCAACAAGTTTTTTCTCAACTGCATCATAAGCCGTCAGCCACGTTTCCTTTTCCATCATTTCAAGAGCCTCTGCCTCGCTCATTCCTGTTTTAGCCGTATATGCCGCTGCAATGGTCTGATTTGCTTTCCGGAGTATGTCGCTGGTTTTGTCCATGCTATGATAGTCGCCGCAGGAATTCCCTGAAACGTTATGTACCATCATCATGCCTGTCGGAGCTATCTCTGAACTCCTGGCACACGCAATTACCGAAGCGGCAGATGCAGCAAGTCCGACTATGTGGATATTACAATTCCCTCGATATGTCCGGAGTGCTTCGTATATCTCTGATCCGGCAAAAATATCACCTCCCTCAGAATTTATGTAAACATCCACATCCTCCCCGGAAGCCTCGGCAAGCGCTTTGTTTACACTCTGCGGAGTACAGTTTTCATAACCAAGCCAGTCATAAATCCATCCGTCATCTGACGGAACTATACAGCCTTTAACATTAATCTTCATTTTCTTCACCTTCCTTTATAACGGCAGTATCAAGTCTCCTTACCGGTTTGTCTCCTCCTTCAACAGGAGCAAGATTGAGCACAGATCGCCATTCATTCGGCGTCATAGCTCCTCTGTCAACCATAGAAAGAAGCGCAAGTTTTGTTCTTAGAGAAGCATATTGTAAATTTGCCGATTCAAAAATAATCTTGTTGCCAAAAGCTCTTTCTTTTCGTGTAAAAAGCTTATGTGTAAATTCGTTGGAAAGATCAATGGCGATAGGCTCTATTTTCAACTCATAAAACGCATTCCATTCATCTTCGTTATAATTTGATACAGTTATTTTCTCATTCATGCCGAAAAGAGCATAAATTCTTTTGTTGTTTTCCTGTATCTGATTAGAATTAGGAACATAATCATTTGCCTTTACCTGTATCGCTTCAGCTTTTGCATCAACAGCTGCAACGCCGAAATTATCTCTTGTGTTTTCAAGATAATTCTGTGCAAACTCCTTTGCCTGTTTTTTAAGATCCTCCGGTCTGAGCGTTTGTGCAAATTTAAGCAGCCACCTTATCACAGCAGAATTCTTCACTGCGTTTACTATGCCCTGATCGGTTGTTGTAACTATCTCCATAAGCGGAGAAAGCACAGGCATCAGGGGCGAGCCGAATATATCGTTCTCGTTCAGATCCTGCCGTATGTGAATAATATCGCCATAGGAAAATTTAAAGCTTTTTCCGTTTCCCATAAGAAATTTCAGCCGCATTTCACCATAAGCATCATAATCTGCTTCAACATTGACCGGAGCAATCGGATATATTCCGACCGGATAATAATTTTCATCTCTGACAATAACCGCATAAGCGTTATTGTTGATTTCAAGCTGACAGCACATCTTTTCAAGAAGCTGCTGCATACTCATATACGGATTCGGTTCTTCAAGAAGAATCCGCATATACGGCTCTGGGTTGACGGTATCGCCCCTTATATGCTTCGGGCAGAGTTTCCCGACTGATCTTGCCACCGGACGTATACAGGCTCTTACAAGATCAGATTCAAATATCTTGCCGTTCCAGCAAAAAAATCCGTTTCCTGTTTCAGTTACCATTTGGAAAATAGTCTTTGCCGACTCTGACGAGATTTCTTTTTTTCTGCTAAATAATCTGATAACATCACCTCCCTCATATCAGGCTGTTGTATTCGTCCTGTTTATCTGTGTAGACTACATAAGCGTCCAGAAGAGCTGCTGTGCCGTCTATCCTTCTTGTACTCCTTGATGTTTTCATAGGCTGTATATTGCCGTTTTTATCTTCATCCACCGACGTATTGGCAAGACACCATTTGTCTATAGGATTATTGTTGTAGTTTATCAGCTTTGATTCCAGATCTCTTTCCAACAGCTTCATTGGGGCTGAAAGGGTTCGTTTTCCCTGTCTTACAGGTATGAGGATATTTCCGAATTTGTTCTCCATTTCCTCTTTCCAGTAAGAAGCCGACCACGCATCATAGCCGATATACAGTGGGTATATATCATATTTGTCACGTAGTTCTTCAAACCATTCTGTGACATATTTTGCATGAATCTTATTGCCAGGGCAAGTCCGGCAATATCCCTGCTCTATCCATAGATCATACGGAATCTGATCCTGATGCACTTTCTGTTCAACCAGCTCTTCCGGTATCCAGTACATTGACATAACGTAAATGTACGGATCATCGGGAATCCTGAATATTGCCTTTGCGGCTGTCAAATCAACAGAGCCCGACAAATCGACGCCGCCTATAAAATATCTTGGTTTCAGCTTTTCAACTTCATAGGTCGCAGTATTGTTAAGCTGTTCCCACGTAAGCCATGCTTCAACACTGGTTTCCGGAATATTGAATTCTTTGCACACAAGATTTTTTACAAGCTTTGGATTATGCTTTGCCTTTTCAACTTTTTCTTCAAGAGTACGTCGGTTCTTTATCGTTCCGAGACCAGGGTTAGCCTTTCCCCAGCAATCTGGATCCGTCCACTCTTTTCGGTTATCAAGTTCGTAGAGAAAAAATATTGAACGCTCATCACTGAAACCGTTTTCCTCAAAGTAACTGTTGATAGTTCGTTCCGCCTCATCGTGAATATCATCATACAGATCGCCACGTATGTTTCCGGCAGTAGATGTAACAAAAATTAGAGGTTGCTCTCTCGCTGTTGTGCCATCTGCAACAATGTCATACAGAGCTTTTCCGTTTTTCCATTGGTGAATTTCATCCATTAGTCCGCAGTGAACATTCAAGCCGTCAAGAGTATCAGAATCGCTTGACAGAGGCTTGAATACACTGTCATTAAACTCTGAAACCATTTCGGCAACGAGTGTTTTTATTTTTTTCAGCAATGTTTTTGATTTTCTTACCATTCGCCTGGCTTCAAGCCAGATGATTTTTGCCTGATCTTTCTTTGTTGCAACCGCATATACCTCTGCTCCCGGTTCACCGTCTGCGATCTGCATATAAAGACCTACGCATGACGCAAGCAATGATTTTCCGTTCTTTTTAGCAACAATCACAACGGCTCGCTGATATTTTCTTAATCCGTTAATATCTACAAAACCAAAAACAGCTCCGAGTATCGCTTTTTCCCATAGTTCCAGCCTTACAAGCTGTCCGCCGAGTTTTCCCTTACTGTGCCGGCAATAATTTTCACAAAATTCAAAGAAATGGTTTGCACGTTTTGGACTATAGAAAAATTCGCCGGGATGCTCAATATCATGCACAAGTTTTTCAAAGGTCTTTTTCACCCACCTGCTTACAATGATCTCACCGCCGCATATCTTCTTCCAGTATTCAAGAATAGGATTATAGTCATCGGGATAGACAAGCTTAGATTTCGTGGCGTGAGACGACGAACGCTGAAAACTCATCCTCATCATCCTTTCTTAGTTCTTCCTTCGGGAGCAAATCGGTAAGCTGCTTAATGATTTTCTGATATGAAGCGTTCATTTTGTTGTAAATATCGGAAATGGGTCTCTGACGAAGATAGGGTTCCTGATTTCCCTGACTAAATTTTTCCGTGAAACCGTTTTTGTTAATGTCCTGCTCCATTTCGTCAAGGGAAATGCGCATAAAAGCAGCTCTCTGAATCAGTCCTTCAATAGTCGATTTTTTATTCTTTTCTATCTTTCCGAATATCCTTTTTAATCGTTTTTCCTCTTTTTTTATCGCCTCTTCTTTCTCTTTAGTCAGTTCTTCGTTCTTATAAATATTATTCATTATCTCACCGCCTTTTTTTGAACAGAGGGGGGTCATACGAATGACCTGTGCATCACACAAGACTCCCCCTTTATACGGTCGCAGGAAATATCGCCATAGAAATTTACGGGGGGGCTGTTCCTTTGATATACGGCTGCCCGTCAGCCGCAAACCGGCAGCGTGCATTTCGATCTTGCCTTCCTGTCTGGTGATCTATCCTGTTATGACACGTCTGACAAACATATTGCAGATTCTTGTGATTGAGCGATACCTCCGGATCACATATATTGTCAGCTGTAAGTGTAATTCTGTGATGCACTATCTTTCCGATATCGCTGTGACAGATCTCACATAAGCCGCCGTCTATTCCTTGGCGTATGCTGATAAATGATTTACGGCATTTCTTCCATCGCATTGATTTGTAAAATCCTTCCGCAAATTCTTTCATAACATCCTCCGATTTAGGCAGACAACCCCTATTGTTTTGTACTGCTTTTTGCCTTGTTCTCAGTGTATCACATTTTCAAAAGGAATAACAGGGGTTTACCGGGGCAGTTTTGCAAAATCTTTCAGAGCTTTGCTATGTAAGACTGTTCTGATATGTTTTTCGTCTTTGTAGCCGAGAAGCTGTGCTATTTCTCGCCATGTTGCATTGCTGAGATACCTCGCCGAAAGAATCGTTGCATAAACGTGATTTTTCATAGAATCAATTTCCTCTGTAACTTTTCTTTGAATCCCGATATATTTTTCCTCCAGTTCCTGAATCAGATCTTTTAATTCCTGCAAAGACTTCTCATCACCTTGTTTATTACGCAACTGACGTTCCTGCATAGCAAGAGCTTTAATTCTGAATTCAATCCCCTGAACTTGTTCAAGATACTCTTTAGCCGTCATAATCATCCTCCGTTTCCCGAATCTCGCACTGAACGCTTCTGTACTTGCAATTGAAACAATTGCCTTTCTTTCTGTTGATACGAATTGAATCATTAATAGCGTTTATGTACTCTTGATTTGTCTTAAAGAACGAGCACACTCGCTTTGAACGGAATCCCGTACAGCGTGTTGATATGAGGATGCTGCACAATCCTTCATTTGATGCAAATACGCATTTATTATTCATATTTCTTCCCCTTTCGATTTGACAATTGTTGTAGGCCCAAGCTTCAAATACGATTCTATCAGCTCCTTAGCCTGCTCCCAGCCGTAGCAAACTGCCGTAAAGTGATTCTGACCACATAAGTCTCTAAGCCAATTCTTCTGATTCTCGGTAGTCTTGTTACTGCCGTATT
>JAMPIL010000030.1 GCA_023662725.1 Ruminococcus flavefaciens | reverse complement strand
AATACGGCAGTAACAAGACTACCGAGAATCAGAAGAATTGGCTTAGAGACTTATGCGGTCAGAATCACTTTACGGCAGTTTGCTACGGCTGGGAGCAGGCTAAGAACCTGATAGAATCGTACCTCAAGCTTGCACCTACAACAATTGTCAAATCGAAAGGGGAAGAAATATGAAATTAAAAACAGTTCTTCAGCTTCTTAAAGCTAAAAGAAGAATAATTCTTTACGAAAGCGATGACGGTCAATGGATAGGAGACGGATCCGCTGCATTTCCTTTGCATGGACTTCCGCATATGAAACAGGAAAATCTGCGATCACTTCTTGACGTTACAGAGAAGCAGTTTGCACAGATAGACGTTTCATCAGAAAAAATGCCGTTTTCAACGGAGGATAATGTTATCGGAGAAATAATGCTGACTCACTGCGGCATGGTCATGAATTACAGAGGTTACGAGCTTATTCCTCTTACATCCGGAGCAAAGATATATTACGCCCAGTCAGGATATATAAAGCCATTTGGCGGCATTGACGATATTTCTTATGACGTAAGAAAATCGGAAAATGGCAGCGAGTATATAGCCGTTAAAGAAGGATTTCTGCTCCGGGCTGTTATTGCTCCCTTTGATGCGGTGACGGATGAATTTGTCGGCGTTCTTAACAAGATATATGGTCTGTCAATGAATGCGTTGTCCGAGAAAAGAGAGCGTCACCGTCAGAATATTGAACGCAGTGAATTTCAGAATTTGGCTTTTGAGGAGGATTATTATGAGTGATAAATGCGTATTTGCAACAGATGAAGGATTGTGCAGAATCCTAATATCAACACGCTGTACGGGATTCCGTTCAAAGCGAGTGTGCTCGTTCTTTAAGACAAATCAAGAGTACATAAACGCTATTAATGATTCAATTCGTATCAACAGAAAGAAAGGCAATTGTTTCAATTGCAAGTACAGAAGCGTTCAGTGCGAGATTCGGGAAACGGAGGATGATTATGACGGCTAAAGAGTATCTTGAACAGGTTCAGGGGATTGAATTCAGAATTAAAGCTCTTGTGATGCAGAAGAGACGTTTGCAAAATAAGAGATGAGATAATAAAGAAATTATTAAGTTGGAGCAGGATATTGAATGTATGAGGATTAGTTACATTAATCTTCAAAAGAGATTAATTCTATGAAGAACCATGTGTACGCATCATTGCTTTCGGTAAAATATCTCAGCGGAGCAACATGGGAGGAAGTCGCTCGACTACTTGGCTACAAAGATGAAAAGTACGTAAGAACAGTTCTTCACAGCAAGGCTTTAAAAGAATTTTCAAAACTGCCCCGTTGATTCTCCGTTTAACCCTGTTATTCCCCTTAAAAATGTGATACACTGAAGATAAGAAAAATATTAAAGAGGCAGAATATGAAAAAGGCATGTCAATATTGTGGAGGAATACACGATAAGAAATATATATGCAATAAAAAACCGGAGCGAGGAAACAAGCTTGATCGTTTCCGTTGGTCGTATGACTGGAAGATTAAACGGATAGAGGTCATGAAGCGTGACAGATATCTTTGCAGGGCTTGCCTGAATAATCTTCCGGGAACTGTCGGACGATTGTGCAATGTGGGATTGTCCGTTCATCATGAAATGGCAGAAAACAGTGAAATTTCGGTGGAAAAATTGTTGAAATGCATCCCCCCGGAGTATGAAATCTGAAAAAATCAAAGTCATAATCCAACGACGCCCCTCTCTGTGTGTAAAATATTCCAAAAATGAGATTTTCGAGGAGGTGAGACCGTGGCAAGACCTACAAAAGCGGCTGCTACAACAGTAGGACATTTTACATCAGGTGAACTGAAAAAACGAATGGACAGCGAAGCTAAACTTAAAGGAGAATCTGACAAGTTAAAGCCGCCCTCATATTTGACCATTTCACAAAAAAAGATATTCCGCTACATAATGAACAATCTTAAATCCAGCGGAATTCTCGGAAATCTCGACGTATATGTGCTTACGGAGTGCAGTATCTGCATTGACAGAATGCAGACAATTGAAAAGAAAATAAACGAATCTGATATATTTGATCCTATGCTTGTATCAATAAAGGAAAAGTACACGAAGGCATTTTTCCGATATTGTAATGAACTCAGCCTTTCACCGCAGTCACGGGCAAAACTTGCCAATATCAATACACAGTCAAAAGAGGAGAATCCTCTGATAAAGGCTCTGATGTCGGATGATTAGCGAAAGTCGAGCATATAAATATGCTTCGTGGTGTGCGGAGCAGGATAATAATTTTGTCGGCGTGTATGTGAAAAGGCAGGTGGCGCTTTGGAAGGACATTGCGGACGGAAAAAACGGAGAGGCTTACATTGACGAAAAGCAGTACCGGAAAATAACGAAATTACTGAAGCTGATGATACATCCGGATGTTCATGCTGCAATGTATGAGTGCCTTGAAGACTACGCAATGCTTTTCATCTATGCCCTTTTCTGTACAAAGAACAGGTCGGACGGCGCACGGTATTACATAACAGGTCTGTTAGAGATCGCACGAAAGAATTTCAAAACCTTTACTTCAGCAGTCATTTTTATTATCGGACTTCTGACGGAATCAAAGTTCAGTCGTTTCTTTTCGGTTGCTCCGGATCTGTCGCTGTCAAGCGAATTGCAGCTCGCTATAAAAAAGATAATTAAAAGCAGTCCTTGTCTTGCTGATGATAAGATTTTCAAAATACTCAGAAAGGAAATACGATGTAAGCTGACAGAATCGGAATATACTCCGCTCGCATATTCGCAGGATCGAATGGACGGAAAGCTTGCCAATATGTTTCTCGCCGATGAGAGCGGAGCAATGGACAACTATCCGATAGAAGCTATGCGTTCTTCGCAGATTTTTCTGAAAGAGAAACTTGGCATTATTATTTCAACGCAGTATCCCAACGATAACAACGCAATGATTGACGAAATTGACGTTGCAAAGAAATCTCTTGACGGTTTGCTGGAGGATGAGATACTATACGAGCCTGATGACAAATACAAAAACGGAGATTTATGGCAGACTGATAACATACCGTTGTACCAGTCAAATCCCGTGGCATATTCTCACAAGCATATGTTTGATAATTTGCTGAAAAAAAGACGTCAGGCTGTGCTTTATGAGAACAAGCGTGAAAACTTTCTCTGCAAGCATATGAACATTCTTTACAGAAGTCTGGGCGTTGAGAGCTATGTGGAGATCACCAAAGTAAAGCAGTGTTCTATTGTCAATGATAAGGAATTCTGGAGAGGAAAAAGAGTATATATAGTGCTGGATCTCTCACAGACAGACGATAATACCTCCGTTGCGATGGTCACGCTCTGTGAGGGACAGATATATGCACAAGTCTGGGGATTTTTCCCGGAGGACAATATGGAGCTGAAATCCAAGCGTGAAAAAGTGAACTATTGGCGACTTGCAGATTCAGGAGAATGCTTTGCTTGCGGCGATGAAGTAATTGATTACGGATTTGTAGAGAGATTTATTCAGTCTCTTCACAAAGAGTACGGCGTTGATATAATACAGCTCGGATATGACCGCTACAACGCTATTTCAACTGTCCAGAAGCTTGAAAGCGGCAATGAACCCATTGAATGCGTGGAGATAAAACAGCATTCAAGCGTACTTCACAGACCAACAAAGTTGCTTAAGGAGTACATTCTCAGCAAAAAATTCTGGTACTTTGAAAACAGGCTGCTTGAAATAAATTTCCAGAATGCACGGTGTACTGAGGACACCAATCTGAACAAATATGTAAACAAGAAAAAATCCTGCGGCAAGGTAGATATGGTAGTATCGCTTATCAACGCAATATATCTGCTTCAGTTAAACGAACTTGACGCTGTCGAAAACGATTTTGGATGTCAGGAAATATGAGGTGAGTAAAATAGGACTTTTCAGAAAAAGAAAACAGGAGATCAGAGCGGATACATCAGATTCGGCTATTCTGACTTTTTTTAATTCAGACAAACAGCTGTCACGTTCTGAGGCAATGGAAATTCCCACCGTTTCGGCTTGTGTAAGCAAGATCGGTGAAGCAGTTTCAGGACTGCCGATAAAACTTTATCGCAGAATCGACGGAGTTGTCTGTGAAATAACTGATGATGAGCGCATTGATCTGCTTAACAGGGATACCGGTGACACGCTCTCGACAGTAGATATGTGGAAAGCCGCCACGGCAGATTATTTTCTCGGACGTGGGGCGTGGATATTTATAAACAGTAACGGCATCAATGTCAAAAGTCTGCATTACGTAGACTGCGGAAATATCAGCATTATGACGAATAACGACCCTATATTCAAGGCTTTTACGGTTCAGGTTAATGAGCGAAGATTTTACGATTTCCAGTTCATGAAAATTTTGAGACGAACAAAGGACGGTTTCAATAATATTCCGTTACAGGCTGATAACAGCAAAATTCTTTCAGCGGCATATAATTCTCTGCTTCTTGAAAAAATGATGAGCGCTAACGGCGGATGTAAGCCCGGTTTTCTGAAAGCAAAAACAAAACTCTCGAAATAGTCTCTTGATCAGATCAAAAAGTCATATCCAAATGTTTACGGCAATACCGACTCGACCAAGAAAATTATAGTTCTTAATGAAGGGATTGAGTTTGAGGGTATATCTTCAACAGCGGCGGAATTGCAGCTCAATGAAAATAAAAAGGTCAATAGCGTGGAGTTATGCAAGCTTTTCGGCTTTCCGCATACTATCATTGACGGCGGAGCTTCTGAAACGGACAAACGTGAATGTATTTCTGTTGTGATAAACTTTCTCAATCAGATAGAAACGGAACTTGACCGCTGTTTGTTACTCGAAAGCGAGAAAAAAGCCGGTTATTACTGGGCATTCGATACAAGAGAACTGACAAGGGGCAGCATTCTTGAACGCTATCAGGCATATGAAATAGCCTTACGAAACCGTTTCTTACAGGTGGATGAAATAAGGCAGGCGGAGGACTACGATCCCATAGGATTCAACTTTGTAACACTTGGTCTTGGCGATGTTCTGCTCAATCCGCAGAACCTTGAAGTCTTTACGCCGAATACAGGTAAGTCAAAAAATCTTATTACCGGTGAAGAGCGTGCTTTTCCTATACCAAATTCCCATGAACGGAGGTGAAAAAATGAAAATAGAAGTAAGAGCGGACGGCGAACTGCCAATCAGACACGTTAAGGGACTGCTCCTTGACCATATCTCGCTTATTAAGGACAAAGTTCCTTGCTATGCCGCAACTTCCGTTGAATATCGTGCTGACGAGGCTGTCGATATTGAACAGCGCAGTCTTGATATTTCTCCGGAATTGCATATATCATACGAAAATAAACCGGATTACACTGAATATGAAAGAAGGATTGAAAAATTATGAAAAAGCTTATCGAAAAAAGAGAAGCCTTAAAGGCTCAGCTTCAGGCTATGCTTGACAAGGCGAAAAACGAGGAGAGAGCCTTTACAGAAGAGGAAATGGCTGATTTTGACAAAATAGAAGCTGAAATCAAGTCAGTGGATGCAACAATAAAAGCGGAGGAAAGAGCAAAGGGCTTCGCCGATTTTCATGTGCCTATGGCAGAATCCTCTGAATCTAAAAAGGAAATTGAAGAGAGAGCTTTCAAAGAGTACATTCTCGGCAAAACAACAGAAATGAGAGCAGGCGAGCAGAATGTGGACATGGATAACAACGGTGCGGTTATTCCAGAAACTATCGCAAACCGCATTATTGACGCAGTTTCTGATCTCTGTCCGATACTCACAGGCGCTGACGTTTACCACGTTAAGGGCACGCTGAAAATTCCGAAATGGACAAAGGCTAACGGTTCTCACGATATTGCCGTGGGCTATTCCACCGAGTTCAAGACGATAACTGCCGACAGCGGAAAGTTTGATTCTGTAGACCTTGGCGGATTCCTTGCAGGAGCGCTGACTCTTGTTGGCAGAAGTGTTGAAAACAATTCACAAATAAACATTGTGGACTTTGTGATAAGAAAAATGTCTGAAAAAATTGCCGAATTTATGGAGGGTGAATTCCTTAACGGAAACGGCACAAACGGCGCTCAGGGAGCTCTTAATTGCACTAACACCGTAACGACAGCCAAAGCAGCTGATATATCTCTCGAGGATCTTGTAAAGCTCCAGAGCGCTGTTAAACAAGCATTTCAGAAGAATGCCTGCTGGACAATGAGCAACAGCACATTCACGCTTATCAAGCTCCTGAAAGATACAAACGGCAGACCGCTTATTGAGCCTGACGCATCAAAGGCATTTCCTTACACACTTCTCGGAAAACCCGTATATCTTTCGGACAATATGCCTGAGGCAGCGGCAGGTGCAAAAACCGTTCTTTATGGCGATTACAGCGGACTTTCCGTTAATTTCCGTGAGAATATCTCCATTCAGATTCTCCGTGAAAAATATGCTGATATGCACGTTCTGGGCGTTATTTCGTGGTTTGAATTTGACAGCCGTATAACTGACGAACAGAAACTGGCGGTTCTGGTGCAGAAATCGGCATAATAGGGAACTGAAAACATGAAAATAAGCGAGCTTACCGCCGATATCGTCAAGGATTACTGCGGTATATCCGATGATGACAGCGATCATATTATCGCAAATATGCTCATTCCTGCTGCAAAGTCATATATCAGCGGCTATACCGGACTTACAGCAGAACAGTGCGACGAACATGATGAGCTGGCGATAGCCTGCATGGTGCTGGTCAATGATATGTTCACACAGCGTGATTATACTCTCAGTCTACATAAACAGATCTCGCCTACAGTAAAAACTATACTCGGCATGTACGCTGTTAATTATCTGTGAGGTGGTCATCATGGCATACAACAAAAAAATAGAAGTGCAGCTTTTGCATGAAACAAAGGACGAAATTGGGCAGATCATTGCAGGCTGGGAGACCGTTTTCAGACCGTGGGCTGAGATAAGCTGTACCAGTGGACGTGAGTATTACGCTGCCGCTCAGACTAATTCCGAGAACGATATGATGTTTAAAATACGCTGGTCAAAGAAAATTGCCGGAAAGCTTACATCAGAACTGCGGATTATCTATAACAGAATCGTTTACAACATTGTTCACATTGAAGATACAAACGAACAGCACCGTGAGCTTATTATCCGTGCAAGACAACTTAATGGGGAAGCGAGGACATGAGCGATATTATTTCTCCCGATGAGCTTGTAAGCATTCTTGCCGAGCGTTGCAAAAAATATACCGATGAAATTGTGGAAAAGGTTGAAGAAGGCATTGAAAATATAGGCATGGAGGCTGTTCGTGACATTAAGTTGCTTTCTCCTGTGTCTAATGGAAACGATAAGAGCATTCCTAAGGGCGCATATCGCCGTAATTGGACTTGCAGGATGGATAAAGAACGTGGAAAATACAAAGCGATTGTTTATGTAAAGGGAAAGCATTACCGTCTCACGCATTTACTCGAGAACGGTCATCTTAACCGTGACGGCACTTCACGCTCAAAAGCGATACCTCATATAAGCATTGTAAACGAACAAGTTCATAAAAAAGTGACAAAACTTCTGGAGGACTTATAATGACACTAAAAGAAATAGGCGAAAGGCTTGAATTGATGGAAATACCGACGTCATATCTTAAATACAATAAGCCGCAAAAGCTTCCGTTTCAGGTTTGGTATGAAAAATCGGCTGAAATAAAAGGGGCGGATAATTATAATCTTTACCGGGAGTGTGATATAATTATCGAAATATACACAGCTGTCAGAGATATTGCTCTTGAACATAAACTTGAAGCTGCATTCAGAGATGTTCAGCTTGAAAAACTATGCACTTATCTAAAAGATGAAGAAATGTTCATAACAGCTTACTCATTTGAAACCATACAAAAAATATAGCTTTGTGCAGTTGACTGCACGGAAAGGATTAAATTTATGGGACATACACAGAAAAAAGAACTTAACAAAATTCCTCTTGGATCAATGGATTTTTTTGTAATTCCTTGGACAGGCGCTGTTCCTGACGATAAGGAGCTCGAAAAAGAGATCAACATGATAGGTCGTACCAAGAACGGCGCAACTATCAATTACACTGCAAACTGGTATACGGCTAAATCGGATGACGGAAAGGCAATTAAAAGAAAGCTGACAGAAGAAAATGCTTCTATCAGCTACGGAAATATCACATGGAATTCGAAAACAATCGATACGCTTATCGCCACTGCCCGTACAACCGAATCTGAAGGAAAACGCAAAACAAAAATAGGCGGAGTCCAGAACGAGAACGGCACACGTTATCTTATCAGAGGCGTTCATAAGGATAAAGTTGACGGCGATATCAGAATTACAGGTGTCGGAGTAAATACAGGCGGCTGGGAAGCGGTATTTTCGCCCGGAAGTGAGACAACCATTACGTCTACATTTGAGTGTGAGCCGCTTCTTGACAGTGAGGGAACGCTTCTTGAATACGAAGAGGAAGTTATTGAAGAATCAGTCGACAATGTTTAACCAAAATGCAGGCGGAGAATTATCCTGCCTGCATTTTTAGAATGAAATATAAATCTGAAAGGAAATAATTATTATGAGAAAATTTAAATTAACACTCGACAACGGAACAAAACTGCATATTCATCCTCCAACGGTAAGACAGTATTACGATAAATATCTTTCTGCCGGAAACGATGAGGATATATACAGAACTATCGCTGAAATGGTCAGCAGGAACGACGAGGGAATAACATTTACAAGAGATGATGTTATCGATAAATTTACCGTTGATGATTTCTCTGGATTTATAGAAGATTTTCCGGACTGGATCGTAAATGAAAAAGACTCCGACCCAAACTGAACGTGCCTTACTACCCCGAAAACGGTGATGGTAAGGCGTACTTCAGATGCGTTTCCGGATTCAAGAAGATAGCAGCCGATTATGCCGGCTGCTCTATCCGGGAAGTATACGAAATGGATATTTTCGAGTACTGGAGTATTCTGCACGACGCTGTGGTTTGGAATCGCAGCATTACGGAAGAAGGTCGGGAATATCTCGAAAATGCGTATATGTATATGCAGAAAAAACCCGACCGTGAAATGGCAGGAAGCAAAATAAAAGGAATCAATATAAAAATCGGAGCCGATACAACGAGTCTCGATAAAGCTTTGAACGGTATAGAAAGTAAATCCAAGACAACAAGAAGCGAGCTTGTGGAAGTCAACAGATCACTAAAAAATAATAAGGATTCTGTTGTTCTCTGGGAACAGAAACAGCAACTTCTCAGCAAGGCTTTTGAGACCAGTAAAGAAAAACTGAATATGCTCGAAAGCGCTCAGGAGCAGGTCAATAAGCAGTTCCAGAACAAGAAGATTACCGGCGAGCAATATCGTGCATTCCAACGTGAAGTTGAAAATGCCAAAAGCGAAGTAAATCGTTTTGGTGGTCAGCTTGAAGAAACTGAAAATAAGATTAAGGATTTAAAAAGTACGGCTGATAAGACAAGTGATAGTGCTGAAAATCTTGGCGATGAACTTCATGAAGCAGGGGAGCAGGCGGAGAATGCCTCATCAGGCGGCATATCTGTAATGACAGTCGCTCTCGGAAATCTTGTCGCAGATGGTCTGAAAAAAAGCCGGTACAGAACTTAAGAATTTCACTGAGGACGTTGTCCAAACGGGTGCGTCCTTTGAAGCCGCTATGTCCAATGTTGGGGCTATATCGGGTGCTTCTGTTGCAGAACTTGAAGAACTTACCGAAAAAGCTAAAGAAATGGGAGCAACAACCAAATTTACATCCGCTGAAACTGCTGATGCGTTTAGTTATATGGCAATGGCAGGTTGGAAAACAGAAGATATGCTTTCAGGTATCGATGGAATTCTTAGCCTTGCTGCTGCTTCCGGTGAGGACTTAGGAACGACATCAGATATAGTTACCGATGCTCTCACTGCTTTCGGGCTTACTGCTAGAGATTCTGCTCATTTTGCTGATGTACTTGCAGCTGCTTCGTCAAATGCAAATACAAACGTTTCTATGATGGGCGAAACTTTTAAATACGTTGCACCTGTTGCAGGAGCTTTGAATATCAGTATTGAGGATACGGCTGAAGCTATCGGACTTTTAGCGAATTCCGGAATAAAGTCGTCACAGGCAGGAACAACGCTTAGAAGTATTCTTACAAGATTATCAACGGATGCCGGAGCTTCAAAAGAAGCGTTAGGCGCACTTGGAGTTTTGACTGAGGAACTTGGTGTTGATTTCTACGATTCTGAGGGAAAAGTCAGAAACTTTGGAATAGTTCTTTCAGAAGCAAGAGAACAATGGAAAACTCTTGGCGCAGAAGATACGGCAACGTTTGCGAAAAAAATTGCAGGAGAAGAAGGAATATCCGGTTGGCTTGCTCTTATGAATGCCGCCCCTGAAGATATTGCAAAACTTTCCGGAGCTATTGAAAATTGCAACGGAGCAGCTGAGGATATGTCATCAACCATGATCAATAATTTGCAGGGAGATATGACTATTCTGGGAAGCGCTGTTGACGGCATGAAAATTTCTCTTTCTGAAAAATTAAATCCGGCACTTAGAGAGGTAGTACAGTATACTACTTCACAGATTCCAAATGTAGAAAAAGTGCTTGAAAAAGCCGGAGGCAAGGCAATTAGTCTGCTTGATAAAACGGTTAAAGCTCTTCCTAAAATAGTAGATGGCGGACAAAAGCTTATTCCCGTAGCAAAAGGTATCGGAACTGCTTTTGCGGCATGGAAGGTGGCACAGAAAGCGAATGAAGGAGTATCTGCAATAAAAAAGTTCAACGAATCTTTGAAACACATATCAGATTCAACTTCTATTTCCGCTGCCGGAATAGCTGGTGTTTCTGCTGCTCTTGTAACAGGTGCAGTTTCTTTTGTTGCATCGGTAAAAAAAGCGGCTGATGCCAAAGCGGAAGAAATATTCATGAAAGCTACAGAAGAATCAAGAAATCTTTCAGAAGCGATTTATGATAACCGTGATGAAATGAATAAATTAAAAGAAGCCGCAGATGAAACAGCTGCACAAGACAAAATTTTAATGGACAGAACAGAAGATCTTTGGGAAGAGTTACAAAATCTTGTTGATAAAAACGGAAATGTAAGAAAAGGTTACGAGGATCGTGTTAATTATATCAAGGGTGAACTGACTGACACAACAGGAATTGAAATTGAACTGATCGATGGACAGATTCAGAAATACAGCGAACTTCAAGAGGCTATAGAAGAAACAATCAACAAACAGCGTGCGCAAAAGCTTTCGGACACATACGGAGATGTTTATGCCGAAGCCCTTCTTCAAATGAAAGATGCTCCTAAAAATTTCATTGAGGCAAGCGAGGGTATCCAAAACTCCTTAAAAGCGATCCAGAGTGGTACATCATTCGATTATGATTCTGTAGAAGAATGGATAGCATTTTTACACAGAACTGCAAGTATGAGTGGCGATCCGTTTTCTGAATTAAACGTTGAAGAAATAATGAAAGATTCAAAAACACTTTCCGGACTAGTTGATTATGCTTATAGCGCTATGGAAAAAAACGGTGGCAGTCCGATAGTGGCAGATACAGTAAATATAGCTGCAAATCTTGAAAATCTTGTAAATTATTATAAGGCATATAACGAGATAAAAGAGACATTTTCTCAGAATCAATTTGACGCTGAAACCTATGAAAAAGCAGAAGCAGCACTTGCAAACAAACATTATGATGAAGCTGTAAGACTTTATTCTGAAATAGGGGATTTAAGTAAGGCACGGTTGGCTGATTCTCAGAAAGAAACAGAAGAACGTCTGAAACTAATGGGAGATGCAATTAATGAAGCATTAAAGGAATACAATGCCTCTGTTGAACTTGGATGTAATGATGCTGAAAAAACGTTTCAGGAAAGTGTTAAAAGCATTGTCAGCGAAGCTAAAAAGGGCGGCATAACATCCGGTGATATTTTAAAAACTGGAATTGTGGATAAACTTTCTGAAATAGATGGATTTGATACAACTGCTTTAAGAGTTTTTATAGAAAGTGAGAGTATAGAGCTAGGCGATTTAACAGGTGCGTCTATCGTATCTGGAATAGGTAATGCTCTTGGTACGTTAAGGGAATCTGGTGGAGCAATAACTTCTGCCATAAATATGGCACTCAATGCTGCATTATCTCGAGCACCGTTTCCGTCATTACACGGAAACAACGACACCTTTGTTCCCATGTTCGCCAAAGGCGGCTTCCTTGGAAGCGGACAAGGAATAGTAGCCGAAGCGGGACCGGAGCTGATAGAAATAATTAACGGGGGAGCGAGAATAACTCCACTGACCGGAACGGCAAGAAATACGGCCGTATCTGGAGCAGGAGGTACAGGGGTTCAGAAAAATTTCTACAGCAATTATA
>JAMPIL010000002.1 GCA_023662725.1 Ruminococcus flavefaciens | reverse complement strand
ACAAGAAGCACTATCTGCTTCTTGAATTCTTCTGTGTAATTCCTTACCTTTCCTGACATTGCTTTTACCGCCTTTTTACTTTTTATTTTATTATACCATGGCTTATTTTTTCTGTCTCATTTATTGTAACCTATCCATTACGTCCGAAATAGTGATCTTTTGTTTTGTAAGTTATGGCAGCACACATATTCTTTTCCTTCAAATATGATATATCAGGGATGATGCTTTTAGCAGAGTCTTATGGAAACGTCCAGTCACTTTTTCTGCACTGTTAATTCAAATTTGATATGATATCACTCTCATCCTCAAAAGTCGATTTAAAACCTGAATCCATTTCACCATTGAATGTGCGTTACTGCTCCTGTCAAACCATTAAAGATAATATTCCCCCTTTGAAATATCTTCACAAAATATCAGCGAAGCAATGAAAGAGGGCGTTCCGCAATTTATAATAAGATATAAAAACACAGCCGATGCCTACAGCTTTCTGTAAACATCGGCTTTTTACTATTCGGTTTTGATTATTTCTTATTTAAAAAAAGCATTTTAATTTACTGCCAGAAAATAAGCAGATCTTCTACAACTTCATAAAGATTCGGGCAATGTCTGGTAAGATTACCGGTTCTTATTTCGATCTCAAGAAGCCATACCATTACAAAAGTTAACATCATAACTATAAGAGCCGTAATATACCTATGCATATTCTTTTCGGGTTTTCCGATACTCCTGAGAATGCACATTACCGAACCAAGTATCATAAGCGGCATAATATCAAAAACATAATGATTGATAGCTCCGCCGAGACAAAAATCCATCCACGCTATTATCAATGCGACTATAAAGCACACTGTTATAAACGAATTTCTCTGTATTTTTGTAGTGCGGTATGCAAAACGTTTTCCTTTTCTGACAAAGGATACAGGCATCATCGCTGTTCCGAAAAGGAGCATAGGATATGCAAAAACTCCCGTTATTCCAGCCGTATATACATATTTTCCATAGCTGTAAAGGTAACACATCTGCTGTTCAAAAAACGGGAAACTGCTTCTCGGTCTGGGAACTTGCAGGAAGTAGTGATATAGCATCGGAGCAAATTCAGACAGACTGAGTTTATTTGCATGAATATCGCTTACAGTAAGCTGATATGTTGCACCAAAATCAAACGGAGAACCAAAACGAGCATTATTATACCACATCAAAGCAATTCCGCCTGCCAGGAGAGGAGCAAGAAAACTGCAAGCCTGAGCCGCTCTGTAAGATATCTTCTGAGTTTTGTCCATAAGAATCCCAATGAAAAACGGTATCAGAACTGCTGAACCAAGAGCCATTCCCGGACGTGACGCAACACACAGAGCAAGTGAAGCTCCGCTAATAAAAAGCATTGAAAGACGGAGTTTTTTATTTTTAACACTGTATGCTCTCAGTCCAGTCCATAAACTAAGGAAAAGATAACAGAGTCCTGATAAAATAGGCAGAAAGTAAGTGCTTGAATTATTCATCGAATAAAATATTCCGCAGCAACACAGAGACGCAGGCATTGATGCCAGCAGCAAAAGCAGATTTGCTCTCGGAGCAATAAGCCGAACTGCTGCAAGAAGTGTTTTGCACATGAAATAAACGGCAAGAACTCCGAAAAATGCCGCCGCCATATTTATAGTCGGAAGCAATCCTTTCAACTTATAATACGGATAATAAAAAGTTAAAACCGGAGCTGTTCCGAAATAGCAGTAATAGCGTCCGTTATAGTAAGCCATATCCCAATTGTATTGAATTCCCGAAGCGTCACGCTCGGAACGGTTGTAAACGTTATCCAGTTCAGCAAGCGCCGGGTCGGCTTCTATATCAAGATAAACCTGTTTCTTCTGAAAAGCGTCGAACGTCATTGCAAAGCTATCGTAGCTATTAAAAGACTCTTTATTATACTCCACACCCTTTTCATCAGGACTGATAAACAGAAACGCCGAAAATGTACATAAAAGCGCCATTGCTTCTGTGATCAGAATATGCGAAACTTTTTTATTCTGAAAAGTAATTCTGTAAAGGCGGTAATCCTTAACTGCAATTATCAATGCGACAATTCCAAGCAGAACAAGAAATCTGACGGACGAAAAATCAAACGGAACTGAACTTACTGCTCTTATCGAATTTATCGTTACAGGTTTTGAAATATCACCGAAGCTTAATCTTAACGAATCGACCTTTCCGTATGGATTATAATAAAGATTCAGCTTATGTTTATCGGCAGCGGTGTATTTCTGCTGAACGGTTTCATAATCAACTGACATATTTTCGTCTTTCATTCCCAGAAATACTGCAAACGGTAACGTTCCGGTCCCCTCTTCCTGTTTCATATCGAGAATAAGATTATTTGTATTTTCAGGAACATCGTTGAGGAAAATTTCAGCTATACCGGATACTATAATATTGTCCCCTGAAACTGCCGCTTCTCCGCTTAAATTCATGTTTTCTAAAGAAATAGTTTCATCCACATTGTATTTATCAAAGCTTTTTCCGTTAAATACAACGACTTCTGTGATCATGATTAAAGCTGCCCAAACTGCTGTTTTTTTTAAAAGTCCGGAAAGCTTTCGATCAGGGAAGAACTCCTTGATGATAACGGCTGAAAAAGGCAGTATTCCTACAATAAACATTATGACCGGAGGAATGTAATCTCCTCCGCTGAACATAAAAAATTCGGAAATAACTCCCAAAACAATAAATAATGCTATTTCGGCAGACATTACTGTCAAAAGCCGATTTATCAGCCTTTTCCGGAACTTTGAACTCTGTTTCTGAAATGATTTTTCCTGATTTTTCTTTATAAGACCGCTGCCGGTTACAGTCGAGATAATAAATATAAAAGCAGGAATAATTATCGACCATAAAATTGTAATCATTTTAACCTCCTGATAATTCTGTTAATATGTCTTATTATTTGTCGATAAAATTCATTCAAAACTCTCACATTACTTAAAAGTTAATTCTTAGTCATTTTAGCCAAAAAAACATCAGTTGATTCTTATATAATACTAATTGAATTTTTGTGCATAACATGGTATAATACTCAGGATTATTTAAAATGTGAAGTATATACCCTCTTATTCTTCACAGAACAGATAAGGAGTTTTAAATATGAAGATATCAGACGGTTTCTGGCTTAATAAGCCGGGATATAGCGTAAACTATGCAACTCAGATGTACGAGATCGAATCCGATGAAAATTCGATAACCGTATATGCAACAAATCAGTGGATAGTCAACCGTGGCATGACCTTAGGCGGTCCTATGCTTACTATCCGCTTCACTTCAACTCTTGAAGACAGCATTAAGGTAACTATCGAACATTTTTCCGGTGCATTAAAGAAATCTCCGGCTTTCACTCTTTATGAAGATCCATCGTTCAAGCCAATTATCAGACAGGATGGAAACGGATGTCGTGAGCTTATTTCCGGCAAGACCAAAGTTAAAATCGGTCCTCAGGGAAGCAGCTGGGAGATTTCATACTGGTATAACGACAAGCTTCTCACCAAAGAGGGATGGCGTACGACCTCTCTCATTGAGGAAGAGGACCGGATGAGTGATAAGAAGAATGCGGCGCAATCCGGTACACGCTTCTTCGCCAAATCAGACAACGGAGATACATCGTATATCCGTGAGATGCTTAATATCTCGATCGGGGAATATATTTACGGCTTTGGTGAAAAATTCTCGACCTTTGTTAAAAACGGTCAGACTATTGATGTCTGGAACAACGACGGCGGAACTTGCTCTGAACAAAGCTATAAATCCATTCCTTTCTACGTCTCTTCACGCAATTACGGAGTTTTTGTAAATCATCCTGAAAACGTTAATTTCGAGGTTGCAAGCGAAACAGTTTCAAAAGTCGCATTCTCAGTTCAGGGACAGCGTATGGAATATTTCATATTCGGCGGAGAAACTGTCGCTGATGTTCTGTCCAACTACACAACGCTTACCGGAAAGCCTGCTCTGCCGCCTGCTTACACTTTCGGACTCTGGCTTTCCACTTCATTCACCACAAGCTACGATGAAGCTACGGTAAACTCCTTTATCGACGAAATGGAACGCCGTGATATTCCTCTTGATGTATTCCATTTTGACTGCTTCTGGATGAAAGAATTCGAATGGTGCAGCTTCGAATGGGATAAAAGAATGTTCCCTGACCCGAAGGGAATCATTTCACGTCTTAAAGAAAGAGGACTTAAAATATGCGTCTGGATAAATTCCTATGTCGGACAGCGTGCTCCCGTATTCAGGGAACTTGCTGAAAAAGGCTATTTCATCAGGAATAAGGACGGTTCCGTTTTCCAGACCGACCTCTGGCAGCCAGGACTTGCCATAATTGATTTCACTAATCCCGACGCACGCAAATGGTTCGCAGACAGGATCAAAGACCTTGTCGAACTTGGAGTTGACGCTATCAAAACTGACTTCGGCGAAAGAATTCCTACTGATGTTGTCTATTTTGACAGCTCCGATCCATACAAAATGCACAATTACTATACATACCTCTATAATAAGACCGTTTTCGAAGCTCTTCAGGAAGTAAAAGGCATGAACAACGCTTGTCTTTTCGCACGTTCAGCAACGGTCGGCGGACAGCAGTTCCCCGTACACTGGGGCGGCGACTGCTTCTCAAATTATGAATCCATGTGGGAAACCTTAAGAGGCGGACTTTCGCTTTGCTTATCAGGTTTCGGATTCTTCTCTCATGATATTTCCGGATTTGAGGCAACAGGCACTCCCGACCTTTACAAACGCTGGACTGCATTTGGTCTTATGTCAACACATTCACGCTATCATGGAAATTCCTCTTACCGTGTTCCGTGGAACTTTGATGAAGAAAGCTGCGATGTTTCACGTCATTTCGTTAAATTAAAGGGCAGACTCATGCCGTATCTTTTCTCAAACGCCGTTTATACTCATAAAACAGGAATTCCGATGATGAGAGCTATGGTTGTCGATTTTGGATACGACAGAGCCGCCTTAACTGTCGATACGCAGTATATGCTCGGCGATTCGCTCCTTGTTGCGCCTGTTTTCAACGAGGATGGCATCTGCGATTTCTACCTTCCTGACTGCGGAATCTGGACCGATATCCAGACCGGCGAACAACTTTCCGGCGGAAGCTGGTACACGAAAAAATATGATTATTTTGGGCTACCGCTCTATGCAAAACCGAATTCAATAATTGCTTTCGGCGATTACAAAGGCAAATCTGAATATGACTATGCAAACGGAATGAAGCTGGTTGTATACGGTATTGAAAATGGAAAAACGGCTGAATGCGAGATTTATGACAAGGATGCGCTTCTTGCTGCATCTGTAAAGGCAGTCCGGAACGAAAACACTGTAACTGTTACTGTTTCCGGTACAGATAAGTCGTTTATCGTTGAAAGCGCACAGGGACTTGATGTAGTAATAAAATAAATTTATCGATATTAAAAAAAGCTGCTATGGAAAATTTTTCATAGCAGCTTTTTTAAAATGAAAGAAGGAATCTTAAAAAGCTCCTTCTTTCATCATATCATTATATTTAGGGGAGTATTTCCGAAATCGGATCATGACTCCGGAAGAGCTGGTATTAACTCAAGACGCCATTTCTGAATAGAAAGCGCATCCTGATTAGTCACACCGCTTGTGCCGTTTTCATAAACGTCAGCGTTAAGCATTCCAAGATCTGTAATGTGAGTCGGATCTGAACCGTTAAGTCCGTACTTATCAGGATTTGAAAGCGACTGCATGATAAGAACAGCATCAGACATATCCACCTTACCGTCGCAGTTTGCATCGCCCCATACTATATCAGGATTCGGATTTGATGTTGACTGTTCTGCGTAAACCATATAGAAGAGGTTTGCTGTATCCGCCTTTGAAACAGTGTGATCGCCTGCTGCAAGATCAACTGTGATTATACCGTCGCCGGAAGCTGTATACTTAGTTCCGTCAATTTTTATTGTAGCAGCCGGTTCAGCGAATACAAGAGTGATTTTTCCTGCGTTAGCAGCCTTGAATGTGATATTTGTTGCAGATTCAAGTTTCAGGCACTGTGTAAGCTTCTTGCCATCGTACTCAACAGTTCCCTTTCCGGTCGAAAGATTTCCTGTGATAGTGTAGTAGCTGCTCTCAATTCCGTTTTCTGTAAAGTTATGAACATATCCGCCAACAACAGGTTTTGGAGCGCTGCCTGTAGTCGTAGTTGTTGTTGAAGAAGTCGTTGTGCTTGTTGTAGTGGTTGTAGTTGTCGTAGAGCCGCTTGGCTGCTGAGATGTTCCGCCGGACATATGGTATCCTATGCTGCTATAAGTTCCGTTAGAAGAAGTTTCAGCAAATCCTTTGGCATTTATCGAGCCGTCAGCGTTTCTCCATGCTGTGTGGAAGTCTGCTCCCATGGCAGGAACTTCAAGAGTTGTGAAATCGGAAGCAACGGGAGTTATGATATCGCCAAGCTTAGCGCCGTTGGTCATAACTGTTTTATCCTTAGCAAAGTAATACTTGCTGTTGTAGTAAATCGAATTTGTCATATTTCCAACAAATTTGTCGTTTGAAAGCTTGATTCCAGCAGCGCCTGTATTTGAAACCTTGCTTACGTTTGTGTAAGACATCATACCGTCGAATGTAGCGGAGGAACTGCATCTGTAAACCATATAGTTGGATTTGCCGTTTCCGCCTACACCGTTATTGTAAGCAGTACAATTCTTCATATCGCCGAATTCAGGGTTATTATTATCTGTAAAACCGCAGTTGAGATTCTCGAAAGCAAGACAGTTTTCAACTACGTGTCTTGTTACGACACCGCCTCCGCCAAGTTTGAAACCGTTGCCGTCGCAGTCTCCATAACCCTTTCCGTTCTCTGTAAAACCGTTTCTGAATGCAATGGAATTCTTGATGGTTACAACTCCGATAGGACCTGTTTCTGTTTTGGCATAAAGATCCCATCCGTCATCAGAGTTGCAGTATGACATACAGCCATCAAAAACATTTCCCTCGCCGCAGGTAAGTTTAGCAGCAAATCCGTCTGCATTTTCCATTGTAGCGTCATCGCAGTTATTCTTTGAAGTACAGTTTTTGATAAGATTGTATGAAGGCCACTGAGCAATGGTATTGTAAGCTGTCTGGTAGCGTGAAAGCTGGAGTCCGGTGTCCTGATTTCCGTTGAATACCATCATTTCAATAATATTGTTGTCACCAGAAAGAAGCATTCCATTGTCGCCTGCATTAGCTATCTCAAAACCATAGAAATGCCAGTATGAACCATCGAGTACGAAGCCTCTGTTTGCTCCTGCAACAGACTGACCTGTAAAGTCGAACTTAACTTTTGCTCCGGGATATGCGGAAATCGTTTTATAATTTCCGGCAGAACCCGAATTGCTCTCTTCAATGAGAATAGTAGAAGTATAGCTGTAAGTTCCTTCGAGGAGATAGATAGTACCGCCTGCCTTGACGCTCTTTATAGCTGAGAGAACATCTGTAGGCGTATTTATGGACTTTCCGTCTCCGCCGCCCTTGGGTGATGCGTAGATAACATCCGGACCTGTAACCGGCTGAGAAGGATTCTGATTCGGAGTTGTTACAGTTGTAACGATAGGAGTTTTACTTGTTGTTGTAGTTGTGGTCGTTGTAGTTGTTGAAGAAGAAGTCGGAGGAACTGAGCTGTCCTCTTTGAATCCGCTTCCGATAGCAACAACGGTCGGCTTATAATTTACAAGAGCAGCCTTGAGTCCGTCGTTTACAGCGTAGCTCTCATCGTCAACAGAGTTGTCGAATTTCCATTTAAGGTCGCCGCCATCAACACGTCCGGCCTTTGCAGTAACGTTGGCAGGCACATCCTCCGCCTTATCGGGAGTATAAGTATACATCACGCTTGATGTATCGAAGTTATTATAAGAAGTTCCGCCCTGCTTGGATTTTACACTTGAAGGAACTGTATCCTTAGCGTTTGAAACCTCGTAAGCGTCGAAATCAGTTGAATTATCCTTGTATGTGGTGTAAGCCTTTGCGCCTGTGATGTAGTTTCCGCAAGCCTTGATAATACCGCCGTCCTCACCGGAGAAAGTTCCGCCTGTGATATCATCCGAACCCTGCTTGGAAATAAGCATCGGATATTTACAGTTTCTGAAATAGTTATTTTCAACGAAAGCAGACGCACCCATTGTTACGCCAACACCGTATTTAGCGTTTCCGTCAAAGTAGTTGTTGTAGATATGAACGGAACAAGTTCTGATTCTTGGATGACGTGAATCGGAGTGATCATACCAGTTATGATGATATGTTATATAGTTTTCAGTGCTTTCGCTCTTCATTCCCTGAAGATTGCACTTTCCGTTATCCCAGAAATGATTGTAGGAATGAGTTACATAAGTTGAAGTTTTTGTATCAAGAGCGCCGTCGCCTTTAACCTGATCTGCATCGCTTCCGGCATCACCGTAGAAGAAATCACAGTTGTGAACCCAGACATGGTCGTTCTTCTGCTGGAGTCCGCAGTCGTCGCCCTCTTTGCTGTTGCAGTTCATGAATCCGATATTTCTCACTTCAACGTTCGAGCTGTTCTTCATAACAAGACCGAATCCGTTGAAAACAGTGTCGTTGCCTATGCCCTCAATGGTAAGACCGGCAGTGACCGTATCAACCATAAGATCTCCGCTTGGCATATTGGCAGGATCTGTAATGTTTCCGATAAATCTTACGCAAAGCGGTCTTGATTCCTTGCCCTTTTTATAACCTAAGATAATATTCTGAACACCTGTAAGTTCAGCAGCTCCCTTGCCTGTTGAATCAATGCTTGCCTTAACGCTGTCCTTATTTGCGTCTGTAACATAAATAACAACTGCATTTGACTTAAGAGTACCGTCATCGTTGTAAGCTCCGGAAGAAGTACCGTTCACCCAGCCGAAACCGCTTCTGTCATGAGCGTAAGCAGTTGCCTTTGTTTCAGCACCCTTAGAAGAATCCTCCTTGCCATTTATTACAGGAACTACCTTCATTGTATGGCTTCCTGATTTAAGACCAACAGCGTCAGCTCTCATGTATCCGGAATACTGTCTGATGAGCATTGAATCAATCTGAACTCCGTCAACATAAACGTTATAGCCGGAAGCTCCTGTAACGGAAGACCATGTGGCGTACATTGCCTCTCCGTAGCCGACAGTCTGAATAAACTTTACGCTGCTTTCTGCTGCGAAAGCTGTAATAGAGCCGTTATCGGCAAGGATAACGTTTGCGCTTCCGAGAGTACCAGCAACGCATGAAACCGAAACAACAGCAGCCGCTGCTATTGAAGCGATTCTTTTTTTCATAGCCATATTTTTCATTAGGTTTCCCTCCATAAATATAATGTATATCGTTCAATTTCTTTACGTCTTTCATTGTTTATATTATACAATAAAAAAATTCATATTTCAATGACATATAATGCTCATTAACTGACATTTTATGCTATTGATATATTTATCTTCACACAATTAGTCAACTTGATCTGATGAAAAGGAAAAAAGGAGCTTTTTAAGCTCCTTTAAATGAATTATTCATTTATATATTCATCCAGAACAACGTCAGTTGTCTCAGTTTTTCCGCTTCTTACATAAGTTATCTCAATAGAATCTCCGGCTTCGTGTTTATTTTTCTCGATATTAAGCTCCTCGGCGGTTTTAACTTCCGTTCCGTCAACAGCAGTTATAACGTCTCCGGAACGCAGACCGGCTTCATCGGCAGCACTTCCGTCGGTAACCTCCGTGATGTAAACTCCTACGGGAAGATTATACATCTGCGAAATAGTCTCATTTACGTCCTGACAGCTTATTCCGAGCTGAGGTTTGCCCGTAACATAGCCGTATTCCATAATGTCGTCGATGATTTTTGAAACTTCGTTTGACGGAATAGCAAAGCCGATACCTTCGATAGAAGTTTCAGAGTAGCTTGCGCTCATTTTGGAAGAATTTATACCAATAACCTGTCCGTACTTATTTATAAGGGGACCACCTGAGTTGCCTGAGTTAATGGCAGCGTCAGTTTGAATGAGGTTCATAGCCTTGTCGTTAATGGTTATCTGACGGTTCATGCCTGAAACGATACCTCTTGTAACAGTATTCATAAGGTCGAATCCGAGAGGGTTTCCGATAGCTGTAACTGATTCTCCGAGTTTAAGACTGTCGCTGTCACCAAATTCAGCGGCCGTAAGACCTGTCTCGTCAATTTTTAGAACGGCGAGATCGCAGTCACGGTCATAACCGATAACTTCCGCCTCATATCGTTTTTCGCCGTTAAGAACAACAGTAATATCCTTGGAAAGACCGGAATTATATTCACTGTCGTAAATAACATGAGCATTTGTCACAATATAGCCGTTTTCAGTAATTACAACGCCTGTTCCGGTAGCAGTTGCTTCGGTTGTTGAAGGAGTATTGTTTCTGCCGAAGCCAAAATCATAATAGTAGCTTCCGCCTGGAGACGTAATAGTAAATTTAGACTCGATTCCGACGACAGCAGGAAGAACCTTTTCAACAATTTCCTCAGTAGTAAGCTCCTGACCTTCAACAGCAGTCGGCTTTATAACGCTTACATTTTCTGCCGAAACTGACTTCTTATCCTGTTCATTGTTTTTAGCAGAATCTGTTTCGTTTAAATCAGATTCGGAATATGATGAACTGCCGTTTGAAAACTCTCCGCTTATTCCACGATAAGCAGCAATCGAGCCACCGGAAACTATAGCCATAGCCATAAGAAAAGCAGTTATTTTAAGTCCTGTGTGCTTCTTTTTCGGTGAATTATCTTCGGAGTTCTGTATCTCAATCTTATATGGATCGTATCCGCTGTTCATTTCCTCGCCGTTATTTTCAATATTATTGTTGGTGTTGTATTCATTCATGATATTCACGTTCCTTTTCATCAGTTTTTCTGAGTTTTTTGTATCTCTCAGATGTTGTTTATATTATAAAGCCGCTTTGTGATATAAAGCGGCTTAATTTGTATAACTTAAGAAAAGATTTCGTGAATATTTTTTCACACAGCTGCCTGTTTTGTGTGGAAATGTGTAAAATTTGTCACATTATTTTCACTTTTTGGCAGTACTGAACGTTATTATATCTGATATTTCGGCTCGCAGGTAAGATTGATTCCAAGTCTCTTGAAAATTCTCTCGTCAACAGGCGAAAGGATTACTGTTGAATGAACCTCGCATCCTCTGAGCTTTGAGATCTGCTCCATAGCCTTTTTAGCGTTTTCGTCCGTATTGGCGCAGATTGATAGAGCGAGCAGAGTTTCGTCGGTATGTATTCTCGGATTATTGTTGCCAAGATGCTGAACCTTCAGATTCTGAATCGGCTCGATAACATGTGGCGACATAAGCAGAACTTCATCTGCAATTCCGCCAAAATATTTAAGTGCGTTCAAAAGAAGCGCAGAAACTGCTCCGAGAAGATTAGATGTTCTTCCGGTGAGGATAGTTCCATCCGGAAGCTCCATTGCAGCAGCCGGAGCGCCTGTTTCCTCTTCTCTTGCAAGAGCCGCAGCAACGACCTTTCTGTCATCAACAGTAACTCCTGCCTGTTTCATCAAAAACTCCAGCTTCATGACCTCATCTTCTAGAATAAGTCCCTTTCTGTTATCGCACATTGCCGCATAATAGCGGCGGATTATCTCATCCTTTGAGGCTTTGCAGACTGCTTCATCGTCCACGATGCAATTTCCCGCCATATTAACTCCCATATCCGTAGGAGATTTATAAGGCGATTCACCGAGTATCTTCTCAAACATAGCATTAAGCACAGGGAAGATCTCAACATCACGATTATAGTTGACCGTAGTTTTTCCGTATGCTTCAAGGTGGAAAGGATCTATCATATTAACGTCGTTCAAATCGGAGGTAGCCGCCTCGTAAGCGATATTAACAGGATGGCGAAGAGGAAGATTCCAGATAGGGAAAGTTTCAAATTTCGCATAACCGGCATTTACGCCTCTTTTATGCTCATGATAGAGCTGAGAAAGACAAGTCGCCATTTTACCGCTTCCAGGTCCGGGAGCAGTGATAACCACGAGTTTGCGTGAAGTTTCAATATAGTCATTTTTTCCGTATCCGTCATCACTTATAATAAGTTTAAGATTCGATGGATATCCCTTGATATTATAATGGTGGTACACCTTGATTCCAAGAGCTTCAAGCCTGCGCTGAAAAGCGATCGTCTGCGGCTGTTCTTCATACTGAGTCAGAACAACGCTGCTTACATAAAGACCGATCTTCGTGAAAACATTGAAAAGACGTATAACATCGGCATCGTAAGTTATTCCAAGGTCACCTCTTACTTTATTTTTTTCAATAGCCCCGGAATTTATGACGATAACGATCTCTGCCTCGTCCTTGAGCTGAAGAAGCATCTGAAGCTTGCTGTCCGGCTTAAAACCGGGAAGAACTCTTGAAGCGTGATAATCGTCGAAAAGCTTTCCGCCGAATTCGAGATAGAGCTTATCGCCGAACTGAGCAATACGTTGTCTAATATGCTCCGACTGCATTTTAAGATATTTTTCATTATCAAAACCCATTTTACATTCCATATTCATAAATATAAACCTCCTGCTGCTCACTTATATATCTATTTAATTATATACCAGAAATTCCGAAATTGCAAGAGAAAAATTATTTATTGCATAAATTTGACGAAAAACAATGAGTATATGTGAACTCGCTCCAATTTATCAAGGTTTTTTGTGTGATATTTCGTTCAATCGTGTCATTGAAAAAAAAGAACGGCGGTGATATAATTAGAATGGTATAAATGAAATATGATATAAGCCAGAAAGGAAAATTATTTAATGAATAAAAAAATAATGGCATTTACTGCTGCTTTCGCAATGCTCGCTTCATGCGTAGGATGCAGCAGCAAAAAAAATTCATCATCAAATGCTCCTGCACCAACAACTCAGACCGAAAATACAACAACTCATCCTGACACGACTGATGCTAAAACAACAACCGCTGAACCTACTACAGAAGAAGTAACAGAACATATAAGCCCTGTTGAAACTCTTTCGTCCACACTCGGCTCTCAGGTAACAGTCAACAAAACTATCCAGCGTACCGAAGGAAGCAATACTGTTCAGCTCCCTCTTGCAGATTTTATTGAAGAAGGCGACGTCATTTCATCGTTCACGTTTGTTGTCTACTCCGCCGATGGCTCTGATATAGGAGAATTCAAAGGCGGCTGCGGTATTTCTGTGACAAGTGAATGCTCCTCTGCAACGGACGAGGGCTGGTATCAGTCGGCAGATTTTTCTGCGGCAACTCAGGGTACTTACGGCGAAATAAAATGGGACGTTCCTGCAGATGTGAGCAATTATATTTCCGCCGGAGGAGACGTACTTTTCGGCTACTGGTGGGGAAACGCTGAAAGCATCCGCGTTGATAGCGTTATCTGCACATACACAAGAACAAGAGAAATTCCGGTTGACGGAACCGTCTCACAAAATGTCGGAAAAAGCTGTAGTTACGAAACAAATTCAAATACTATAAACATCCCGACTGCTGATTTTCTTCCGGAAGGAGCAGTTCCCGAAGCTGTGACATATAATATCAGCACATCCGGTCCTTTCGGCAAATTTACAGGAGCTTTCGGCTACAATTCGTCATCCGGCTATTACCAATCCGGCGATATTTCAGTCTTTACGGACAGCTCCTCACTTTCGCTCACATGGTTCGTTCCGGCTCAGGCAAAGAATCATGTTTCCGATGACGGCGAACTCGTTCTCGGTTACTGGTGGAGCGAACAGCCGAATGTAACTCTCGATTCAGTTGCCGTTAAATACCGCCTCGGAGGAGGAAACGCTTCAACGCCGACCGATAAGGATATCTCCAAACCTTCCACTCCAACTGCAAGCACAGGCGATTTCCGCAGCGCAAATGAAATAGTAAGTGAAATTAATGTCGGCTGGAACCTCGGAAACACTCTTGATAGCTATAATACGTCAAAAACAGGTATTGCTACCGAAACAGGCTGGGGAAATCCTAAAACGACTAAAGAGATGATTCAGTCGGTAAAAAATGCAGGCTTCAACGCAATAAGAATCCCGATAACATGGGGAGAGCATATGAACGGAGATACCATTGATTCAGAATGGCTCGAACGTGCGGCTGAAATCGTTGATTATGCCTATAATGAGGGATTGTTCGTTATCATAAATATGCACCACGATGACTACATCTGGTTTGAACCAACAGATTCTGAATACTCTGCTGACAGCGCTAAACTTAAAGCTATATGGGGACAAATCGCTGCTCGTTTCGCTGATTACGGCGACAGACTTATCTTTGAGGGAATGAATGAGCCGAGAACTGTCGGAAGTACCGACGAATGGATGGGCGGTACTTCTCCTGAACGAGCAGTTATCAACAAGTATGAACAGGATTTTGTTGATACCGTCAGAAAAAGCGGAGGAAACAACGCTGAACGTTCGCTTATCATAACATCCTACGCTGCATCCGCAGAAACTTCTGCGATCAACGATGTTGTAGTTCCTAATAACGGAAATATAATTGTTTCTATCCACTATTATGCTCCGTGGCAGTTCTCTGACGGCACATCAACAGTTTTTGATGAGGCAGGAAAGTCAGAACTGGATGCCAAATTTGCTGAACTCAAGAAAAAGTTTGCAGACAAGGGAACTCCTGTAATCATAGGAGAATTCGGATGCGTTAACGCAGCTCCGGAAAATGTTCGTACAGATTACTACAATTATTACATTAAATCGGCAATGTCACAGGGAATCAAATGCTTTATCTGGGATAACGGAATTTCAACCGGAGATCAGAGCTTCGGAATTTTCAATAGAAGTTCGCTTAGCTGGAACGAGGCTATTCTCAAAGCTATAACTGATGCAACAAAATAAATCCAAAAAAGGGAGCTTTTTACAGCTCCCTTTTTATCAGACTTCAAGATAGTTTAGCAGTTCGCTCTGCATAAGGCTTGAATAGGAAAGATACCACTTTCCGTTTTTTTCAAGAAACGCACTGGAATTACCAGTGAAGGACTCCCCATTAGATTCATTATTATAAAAAATATAATTAATTATAACAGCAGCCGAATAAGAAGTGTTCAAATCACCGTTAAAGCTTTCGAGACTCTTGTCATCGGCTTTTTCCATATCCTCGGACGTTATCGTAACCAACCATTTATCACCCTCAGAATCGCTGTACGCTTTCATTATTTCACCGATAGAATCCATTGAAGCTCCAATAGCTTTTGTAACAGCCTGTTTACTGAAAACTTCATCTGCCGACTTTCCTTCCAGTTCGCTTTCAACAAGCTTTGCATATTTTTTCATTTCATCCTGATCAAACATACTGTAAACTTTCTCCGGATCGTGACTAAGATAGGCGTTATAGAAATCCTGAGCAATATCAAGATCAGAGGTATATCCTCCGCTGCTATCTGTAGGCTGATTCATGGTGGAAGCTTCTGTAACAGCCGGAGCCGTTGTTTCGGTTGCGGAAGAAACAGTTGTAGCCTCTGCATTATCGTATATACTTTCAGAAGTTGTCTCCCCTTTTTCATGCGAAAAGGATTCACGTTCGCCGATTTCAGACGAGGATTCAACAGAATCTTCATCAGTTGGCAAAGCATCCTGATTGTCCGTGGCAGAATTTTCTGAAACCTTTGACTCAGAAGTCTTTTTGCTATTGCTGCATGAAACAAAAGAAACACACATTAAAACCGCAGCAACAGCTGTAATTATTTTTTTACTCATATTTTCCTCTTAATAATCTTTCTTTTTGCCGCATTCCTTACAGGTTTTTGTCAGAAGTTTGAAATCTCCTCCGCAGAAGCTGCACTTTCCGCTTGCTCTGCGGTCTGCAATAACTTTTTCGTGATATGCAGGGAATCGGCTCATATTTTCCGACAGATGTTGCCATGAAATATTCATAAGCTTCGGGCAATCGCTGAAAACTGTATCGATTTTCACTACAGATGACGGAATTTTTATCATTTCAAGATTGGTACATCCACTGAAATCACCGACATACGTTGCTTTCGATGGAATTTCAATTACTCTGAGCGAGGTGCATCCGCTGAAACCGTCAACAGAAGCAACAGCAAAAGGAATCGCAATTTTTTTCAGAGAAATACATTTTCTGAAAGCAAACTGACCGATAGTTTTCAGCGTTTTCGGAAGTTCAATATCAGTAAGATTAATACATCCGGCAAAGGTTCTCTCATTAATAGTTGAAACTCCGTCCGGAACAAGAACGGTTTTCAGCTTTTCGCAACCGGAAAAAGCGTACTTTCCGATCTGCCTGACCGTATTAGGAAGCCAGATAGATTCGAGATTTTTACATCCGTTGAATGCAAACGCTCTTATCTCGGAAATCCTGTTTGACATTTCAACGGATTTAAGGCTCGAACACTCGGCAAAAACACAATCGTCAATAATGCTGATATTATTCGGCAGTCTCATGGATTCGAGCTTTTCACACCCTCTGAATGCCCATGGACCAATTTTGACAAGGCTGTCGGGAATTTTTATCGAAATAAGAGATGCGCAGTTTCTGAAAGCATATCCGCCGATTTCGGTAAGACCGTCCGGCAGAATAACTCTTTTTATCTTATCACAGTTTTCAAAAGCATTTTCACCTATTTTACGCACATTCGACGGAAGTTCGATCTCCTCGGAACTTCCTGAATATTTAACAAGAACTCCGTCCTCTATTTCAATACTTGGTCTTGAATAAGTTTTAGAAAAAGCCGACGGTTCCATCTTAACCGGAATCGACTCAGGAGCTTTCTCAATCACTTTTTCAGCATCTGGAGTTTCCGGTTTCTTTTCAGCGGTTTTTTCGGCAGCAGGAATTTCCGGTTCCTTTTCCGCAGCCGTTTCATCAACAGGAATTTCTACAGCTTCACACGGAGCTTTTTCAAGCTCTTTTATTTCATCAGTCTGCTCGGCTGATATATTTTTATCCTCGGAAATTTCCGAAACACTGTCCTTTTTTACAGCTTTTACAGAAGCAACTACTACTCGCTTAGAACTTCTGTTTTTTCTGGAAAGTCTTATCGACTTCTCAACGATAAACGGTTCGCCGCACTCCGGACAGATCCAAGCGTCCTTTTCTTCTTCAACCTGCACAGGCTTATTGCAGTAATAACATTTTGAATTGACTATTCCCATTTTCTCCCCCTATAGATATTTGCTTCTCAATTTTCATGAGCTTTTGAAGTTTTATTCATTTATTTTATATTATACAATTTTTTCTTTATTTAGTCAATAGAAACAGGAGAAATTTAACATATAAAATCCATTTTTGTTGTATATGAACAAAAATACGGTTGTTTTTTATACAGCCGTATTTTTATGGACTATTTTATACATCAATAACATTCATCATGTATATATACCACTTATCGCCAAATTGCAAACAGCATATATCATCTGAACGAAACTCAACAAAATCATCAGGATCTTCATGTATCATACCCACAGAATCGTAAATATATGCTTTTTTCAGATTTATGTCATTATAATCTACGTTATCATAATCGTCAATCTCGTTCGTGATATCTTCACGATCCTCATAATTCATTTTCCATTCTTTAATTGGATAATAGGATAACTCATCATGGCACTCTTCAAGTGCCTCCTCCAACTGTTCTATAGCAAAAGATTTAAATTCTGATTTTGTAATTTTTTCATCATATCTTTCATTGAGCATATTCAACCACATATCTATTTCATCTTCATAGAACATATTATAAATTGCATCAGCATCTTCATCAACTGCTGCCTGAAGATAAGCTTCTATCGCCTCCTCAGGCGTATCAAATCCGCTGCTTTTTGAAGATGATGACTTTTTATTTGATTTTCCGGAATTTCCGCAGCCGAAGCATACGGTCAGTTGCAGGCAGGCAAGTACCAGCGCCAGACTTTTTGCAAATTTTTTCATAGATGATCCTCCTATAATTCTTAGATTTTCGTTATATCCACAAGCTCTACATCATTGATTGTACGTCCCGATTCGAGAACCTTGATAAGCGATTTTGCCGTATCTATCGCCGTAAGACTGCATATCGAACGCTCGATTGACTTACGTCTCATTTTAACGCTGTCACGCTCCGGCAGACGTCCCTTTGCGGAAGTTGAGATAACATAGTGAATCTTTCCGCTGTCGAGAAGAGTTTCAACATTCGGTTCACCGTCCGATATCTTACGAACAAGGTTTGCGGCAATCATATTTCTGTGAAGAACGCTCTGAGTTCCGGATGTTGCGTAGATATCAAATCCCATCTGCTCGAATTTATCGGCAATAGGAAGAACCTCTCGCTTATCAGAATCACGGACGGAAATAAGCACGCCTCCCTCACGTTTCAGGTCAAATCCGGCAGCAATAAGTCCCTTTAAAAGTGCGTCCTCAAGATTTCTTCCGATGCCGAGACATTCTCCGGTCGATTTCATTTCAGGGCCGAGCATGGTGTCAACATCGGTTAATTTTTCAAACGAGAACACAGGAACTTTGACTGCAACATAGTCTCCGGCAGGATAAAGTCCGCTTTCATAGCCCATATCCTTAAGCTTTGCGCCGAACATGATCTTAGTCGCAATATCGACCATAGGAATACCGGTAACTTTGCTGATATATGGAACCGTTCTTGAAGAACGAGGGTTGACCTCGATAACGTAAACTTCGTGATTGTAAACGACATACTGAATATTTACAAGTCCGATAACGTTAAGTTCTTTGGCGAGTTTTCTTGTATATTCGACAATTATTTTCTTGATTCTCTCTGAAAGATGCTGAGCGGGATAGATCGAAATAGAGTCGCCCGAATGAACTCCGGCACGTTCGATATGCTCCATGATACCGGGGATAAGGAAGTCTTCACCGTCGCAGATAGCATCGACCTCAACCTCAGTACCCATCATATATTTATCGATAAGAACAGGATTTTCGATCATATGGCTTGTGATGATTCCCATGTATTCAACAACGTCTGCCTTAGAATGGGCAATAATCATGTTCTGACCGCCGAGAACGTAAGAAGGACGCAGAAGCACAGGATATCCCAGATCTTCAGCGGCAGCGACAGCCTCTTCCGTAGTCATGACAGTATGTCCCTGAGGACGAGGAATACCGCACTTTTCAAGAATCTCATCGAAACGCTCTCTGTCCTCGGCAGCGTCGATCATATCGGCAGAAGTTCCGAGAATTCTTACTCCCATATCGGAAAGATGTCTCGTAAGCTTGATAGCGGTCTGACCGCCAAACTGTACGACAACACCGTAAGGCTGTTCGGTTTCGATAATTGCTTCAACGTCCTCTTTTGTAAGCGGATCGAAATAAAGTCTGTCACCGGTATCAAAATCGGTAGAAACGGTTTCTGGGTTGTTGTTGCAGATAACGGCCTCGTAACCAAGTTCTTTAAGCGTCCATACACAGTGGACAGAACAGTAGTCGAACTCGATTCCCTGTCCGATTCTGATAGGTCCTGAACCAAAAACGATGACCTTTTTCTTTCCGGTATTCTGACGTTCAATGAACTGTTTCGCTTCGTTTTCATCGTCAAAAGTAGAGTAGAAATAAGGAGTTTCCGCTTTGAATTCTCCCGCACATGTATCAACCATTTTGAAAACAGCGCTCTTGTGTATTGGACATTTTTGTCCGGAAATACGTTCAATAGTACTGTCGAGATATCCGTACTGCTTTGCAATATTATATTTTTCTTCGGTGAGAATACCGTCGGCAAGCCATTTTTCAAGCTCAACCAGATTCAGAAGTTTATATAAGAACCAGTTGTCAATCATGGTAATATCATGGATTTCCTCTGGAGTAATTCCACGTTTCAAAGCCTCGAAAACAACGAACGAACGCTCGTCGTCAACAACGTGCAGCTTCTCTCTTACTTCCTCATCAGAAAGTTTAGCGAGCTTTTTAAGGTTCATTGTGTCCAGACCAAGCTCGATGGAACGTACCGCCTTCATCATAGCTTGTTCAAAGCTTGTACCGATAGCCATAACCTCTCCGGTAGCCTTCATCTGAGTGCCAAGGGTGCGTTTTGCGTAAACGAATTTGTCAAAAGCCCATTTCGGGAACTTGATAACAACATAGTCAAGAGCAGGCTCGAAGCAGGCATACGTTTTGCCCGTAACCTGATTTATAATTTCATCAAGAGTATATCCAACTGCGATTTTAGCCGCTGTTTTGGCTATAGGATAGCCTGTTGCCTTTGAAGCGAGAGCCGAAGAACGTGAAACTCTGGGGTTTACCTCGATAACGGCATACTCAAAGCTTGTCGGATGAAGAGCGAACTGACAGTTGCATCCGCCCTCGACCTTAAGCTCCTTGATGATGTTGATAGCAGCAGTTCTGAGCATCTGATACTCACGGTCGGAAAGGGTAACAGCCGGAGCGATAACTATACTATCACCTGTATGAACGCCGACAGGATCGAAGTTTTCCATAGAGCAGACCGTTATAACATTTCCCTTTGCGTCACGGATAACCTCGAATTCGATCTCTTTCCAGCCGCTGATGCACTTCTCAATGAGAACCTGAGTTATCGGCGAAAGACGGAGTCCGTTAGTTGCGATATCACGAAGTTCCTCTTCATTCTGAGCGATACCGCCGCCTGTTCCCCCAAGAGTAAAAGCAGGGCGGACAATTACCGGATAGCTTATAACCCCGGCAAAATCGACCGCATCCTCAACTGTTTCAACAACTTTTGAAGGAATACAAGGCTCTCCGATTTTTTCCATAGTATCCTTGAAGGCCTGTCTGTCCTCAGCTTTATGGATTGTTTCGGGATCTGCTCCGAGAAGCTTGACATTATGCGATTCAAGAAATCCCTCAGCGGCAAGCTGCATTGAAAGTGTCAGACCCGTCTGTCCGCCGAGTGTAGACAAAACGCTGTCCGGTTTTTCTATCTCAATAATTCTTTTAACAACATCTAGCGTAAGAGGTTCAATATAAACCTTATCCGCCATAGCCTTATCTGTCATAATAGTAGCAGGATTTGAGTTAATGAGAACAACCTCAAGTCCTTCCTGCTTCAAAGCACGACAAGCCTGTGTTCCGGCATAATCAAATTCAGCAGCCTGTCCGATAACGATAGGTCCCGAACCGATAACAAGCACCTTTTTAATGTCATTTCTCAGCGGCATGATCACTCACCTGCCCTTTCCATATTTTTAACAAATTCGTCGAAGAGATAATCAGTATCAAGCGGACCACCATGGGCTTCCGGATGAAACTGAACCGTGAATGCGTTTACGGCAGTGTAGCGGATACCCTCGCAAGTCTTATCATTAGCGTTAATGTGCGAAACTTTGCCTATTTCCGGAGAAATACTCTCTCCGACAACAGCATATCCGTGGTTCTGGCTCGTTACATAGGTAAGACCGCTTTCGAGGTCGATAACCGGCTGATTTGCACCTCTGTGACCGTATTTGAGCTTTTCAGTTTTTCCGCCGTTCGCAAGAGCCATAAGCTGATGACCGAGACAAATTCCGAATATCGGTATGCCAAGCTTTTCGATCTCCTTGATATTCTCGATGATTTCAACATTTTCCGCAGGATCTCCGGGACCGTTTGAGAACATAATACCGTCCGGAGCGATCTCCTTTACAGTTTCAGCAGTTGTGTCAGCCGGAACTACGATAACCTCGCATCCACGCTTGATAAGTTCCTGTCTGATGTTTCTCTTATAACCGAAATCAAAAAGAACTACCCTGAATTTTTTATTTTCAGCAGTATAAGTGATCGTTTCGGAATTTGTAACGTTTTTAACAGCATCCTTAACGCTGAAAGCACGAATCTGCTCAAGAAGCTCGTCTTTTTTGGAATAGACATCCTCGGTAGTGATAACGCCGTTCATAACTCCGGTCTCACGAATAATTCTTGTAAGACAGCGGGTGTCAATGTTGTTGATACCGATGATATTATGCTGTTCAAGAAAGTCGTTCACATTCCCCTCACAACGGAAATTAGACGGAGCATTGCACCATTCCCTTACTATATAACCGCTTACATAGGAACTTGACGATTCGTTATCCTCATGATTAACGCCGTAATTTCCGATAAGCGGAAAGGTCTGAGTAACAATCTGACCGTAATAGCTCGGATCGGTAAGAGTTTCCTGAAAACCGGTAAGACCGGTCGTAAATACAACCTCACCGATAACAGTACCCTTTGCTCCGAAGCTTCTTCCCTCGAAGATCTGACCGTCGGCGAGCATAAGATAAGCTTTTGGACTTTGATTGAATAATGACATTTTAATTTTCCTCCTTTAAGTTGACAGAGGTCGAATAATTGATATATGAAGTAAAGTCACGCCATTGTGACAATACTATACAAAAAGAATTTAATAATGGGTTTTCAAAAAAGTTGATTAACCCTTTTATTTCAGGTTGATATACTGTGTGATGTCGTCTCTCATGCGGATAACTTCACGTCTCGCAGCTTTTGCAAAATCTCTCTCATCGCATCCCTCTTTCTTATATGCGCACATAACTGCTCTTGAGGAATTAACGACAGCTCCCAGACCGTTTTCGTCAAATCCGCCTTTAAGTCCTTCAGCTCCGCCTCCCTGAGCGCCGTATCCGGGAACAAGGAACATCGTGTGCGGAAGTCTTTTTCTAAGCTCTGTGAGCATTTCGGGGTATGTAGCTCCAACTACTGCTCCTACTGCGGAATAACCGTATTTTCCAATAGAATCTTCTCCCCATTTTTCGCACATATCGCCCATGGTTTCATAAATACTTCTGCCGTCTGCCAATTTCATATCCTGAAGTTCTCCGCTTGAAGGATTAGACGTTTTAACAAGAACGTAAATACCCTTGTCACGCTCCTTGCAGACTTTAAGAAGCGGAGCTATTCCGTCCGTTCCGAGATAACCGTTAACTGTAAGAGCGTCTGCGCCGAAAGGCTCTATTTCGCTGTCTCCGATAGTTACTGCACCGAGATGAGCATTTGTGTAAGCCTCCATTGTTGCTCCGATATCGTTTCTCTTTCCGTCTGTGATAACGAACATACCGTTAAGCTTAGCATAGCGTATAGTCTTTTCAAGAGCCTTTATTCCGTAATGACCGTACATTTCATAGTATGCTGCCTGCGGCTTGATAGCGGGAACAACATCATGTATTTCATCGATAATAGCCTGATTAAAGGCAAAAATAGCCTTTGCAGCAGCTTTAAGAGTCCAGCCGTCGTCATCAAGGTAACGTCTCTGAATATAGGACGGAACATACTCCAGCTTAGGATCAAGACCAACAACTGTCGGATTTTTCATTTCAATAATTTTTTCAATAAGTCTGTCAAATGACATAATTTCAACCTCATCTTTCGTCATAGCGTATAATACCTTTTGATATAGTAACAAGTGGCTTTCCGATAAGCGTCATTCCCTTGAAAACTGAATTGTGTGATTTTGAATGCAGTTTTTCGGGTTCAACCGTCCATTTTCTATTAATATCAGCGATAAGAAGATCGGCGATCTTTCCGATTTGAATGGCAGGAATCTCAAGTCCGAGTATTTTTCTCGGATTAACGCACATCAGCTCCACGATCTTTTTAAGATTTATCTCGCCTGTGTGGTAGAGTGCTGTCAGTGAAGCGGCAAGCGAAGTTTCCAGTCCGACAACGCCGTTTGGAGCTTTCTCAAAATCAGCTTTTTCCTCTGCGGCATGGGGAGCATGATCGGTTATGATGCAATCAATAGTACCATCCTTGATAGCCTCGATAATTGCCTTAACATCAGCGGATGTTCTGAGTGGAGGATTCATTCTGTAGTCTGCGTCACGCTTTAAAAGAAGCTCGTCTGTCAGCTGGAAATAGTGCGGAGCAGTCTCACAGGTAACCTTGATTCCTCTTGATTTTGCAAACCTGATTATAGCCGTACTTCCCTCTGTTGAAACGTGGCAAATATGTATCCTTGCATTAACTGAAGAGGCAAGAATTATCTCACGAGCGGTAATATAGTCCTCAGAAGCTCTGTCCATACCTTTTACTCCAAGCTTTTTCGAGATCTCGCCCTTATTCATGATACCTCCGTCTATGATACTTAAATCCTCGCAGTGAGAAGCGACAAGCAAACCGTTTTCGTTTGAAAGCTCAAGAGCTTTCCGCATCATTTCAGCATTCTCAACCGGTCTTCCGTCATCGGATATACAGATACATCCAGCTTCTTTAAGAGCCTCATAGTCGCACAGACCGTTTCCGCTCATACCTCCTGTTATGCAGCCGACGGGATAAACGTCAACTCCGGTATCCTTAGCCTTATCAATGATATAGCGAATAGTTTCCGGATTATCACACGGCGGTTTCGTATTTGGCATTGCAAGAACACCTGTAACTCCTCCGGCAAGAGCCGCAGAACAACCGGTAAGGATATCCTCCTTATGCGTCTGTCCCGGATCACGGAAGTGAACGTGCATATCGAAGATCGACGGCATAAGAACCAGATCTGTTCCGTCGATAACCTGTTCTGCGCCGGTATGAAGATTTTTTCCTATATCGGCAATAATTCCGTCTTTCAGGAAAACGTCGGTAATTTTATCGTTTTTAGCGTCAACTGCTCTGATGTTTTTTATCAGGATAGAATCAGACATAATTTCCTCCTTATTTTATAATAACACTGTCGATATCGTCCAGCTCCTTAACCAAGACCTGAACCTCTTCGCTGTGAGAAGTGGGAAGGTTTTTCCCCACATAGTCAGGACGTATCGGAAGTTCACGGTGACCTCTGTCAACAAGGACGGCAAGCTGAATCGAACGTGGTCTGCCTCTTTTTATAAGGGCGTCGATAGCGGCACGAGAACTTCTTCCGGTGAAAATAACATCGTCAACCAGAACAACATTTTTATCATTTATATCGAAAGGGATGTCAGTTTTCTCATCATAGGCTTCGGTTCTGGAATCATCCCGATATGGTGTTATATCGAGTGAACCGAAAGGAACTCCGGTTTGTTCAAGCTCTGAAAGCTTATCAGAAATTCTCCTGCCGATAGGAACGCCTCTTGATAAAATACCGATAATACAAAGATTTTCAGTTCCCTTATTACGCTCGATAATTTCATAAGAAATTCTTGCAACAGCTCGATTCATAGATTGTTCGTCCATAATAATGCGTTTAGTTTCCAGAATTCATCAACTCCTTTCATAAAAAATACCCATCTGACCTTTTCAGACGGGCATACTTATAGCTATAGCTTGATTAAAGTTATAAAAGTTAAGCAAACACGCCTTGCCGACCTCACAGGATCAGCTTAAAGGACAATTTAATTATAACACAAGCAGACATATTTGTCCAGTGATTTTAAGAATTTTTTTATTTTTTTCTATTTTTGCTCTTATGTTTAAGAATAACAACAGCCGACAGCAATACAGCATTTGCTGCGCTTTTCAGAATAACTTTTTTATCGCAGACCTTTTTGGTTTCAACGGCAGGAGCATCAACAGCCTTGTTCAGTGAGCCTGTTCCGGCAGTTTTAACTGAACCTCCGCCAAATGAAAAGTTTGCACATTTTTTCTGAAATTCCATAACAACTTACTCCTCCCGAATCGGTTCAGCAATAAGAAATTTGATTTTCTTTCCCTCATCCGAGAACATCTTTTCATGTTCGGTAACGAAATTTTCATAAGGACTCTCGCCGTGAAGGTCAAACGTTTTATATTTTATTCTGTAACCAGCCTCGGCAAAATATTCAAAGGATTCCTCAAAAAGTTCATCATCATCAGTTTTGAACCAAAGCTCGCCTTTCAGGAATTTTTTATAATTCAAAAGCTGTCTCGTATGTGTAAGGCGGCGCTTTTTGTGCTTCTTTTTAGGCCACGGATTGCAGAAATTGATGTATATACGATCCGCTTTATCAGATTCATTCCAGGCAAGGTCTATACGCTCGATATTCTGTATGGCGATCTTAACATTGTCAATGGAAGCATTTTTTTCTTCATAAGCCTTTTCAATTTTTCTTTTGGCGAGAACGAGCATTTCGTTTTTGATATCCATTGCAATGAAGTTTATCTCAGGATGAGACGGAGCAGCCTGAGAAATAAAGCCTCCCTTACCGCATCCAAGCTCGACATACAGCGGTTTTTCCGGATCGTCAAAAAGATTTTTCCAACTTCCCATATGCTCCTGCGGTTCATGTATATAGAACGGACAAGCCTCAAGCTCCGGCTTTGCCCATGGTTTATGACGTATTCTCATTTGGAAAATTACCTCCGTAAATAAATTTGATATGAGATAATTATACCACAAAGTTTGATTTTTTCCAATAGGATTACGAAAAAATTTCCTGAATTAATAAAAAAGACAACATTATGTAATGTTGTCTTTAATAAGAGCAAACCGTACGTTCATCGCCGCTTCGCTGGACTCACTGCCTTTTTTAGGGAGATGCCGTCAACCTCGTACTCCCCATGCCAAAGGATTGATTAACCCTTTGGAATACCGTTATTAAGCGTTCTTAGTGCTCTTTTTTCTTAGCATCCGGAATCGCCGTAGTTAGAAAGAACTCTTGCAGACGGATCATTCACATTGCACCCATCCCATTCCTTGTTCGGCATCCAGAAATCCACGACCATTTCGCTCATTTTCGGATAATATTTCTCGAATATCTCACGGTAAAGGAGAGATTCCTTAGTAAACGGACGTGCATGAGAATATGCTGCGGACTTTGTTTCAAGTTCTTCATCGGAGTAAATTTCTTCGGCATACTCTTTAAGGTAATCAACCATCGAATGACCGACAGCGTCCGAGAAAGCAGCCTTTTCACGGTAAAGAATATCGTGCGGAAGATAATCTCCCTCGAAAGCGTGACGAAGAAGATATTTTCCCTTGTTATACTTATTCAGTTTCATTTCAGGATCAACCGCCATAACGTATTCAACAAAATCAAGATCACCAAAAGGAACTCTTGCTTCAAGAGAATTTACCGAAATACAACGGTCTGCACGAAGAACGTCATACATATGAAGTTCCTTTACACGCTTTACCGACTCCTTCTGGAACTCTTCTGCCGAGGGAGCAAAATCCGTGTATTTATAGCCGAAAAGCTCGTCTGAGATTTCTCCCGTAAGAAGAACTCTGATGTCTGTCTGCTCGTGTATAGCCTTACAGAGAAGATACATTCCCATGCTTGCACGGATAGTCGTTATATCATATGTTCCGAGAAGCTTTATAACACTTTCCAGAGCCGAAAGGACATCGTCCTTTGTGATTATTATTTCTGTGTGGTCGCTTCCGATATAGTCGGCGACCTGCTTTGCATATTTAAGGTCGATAGCGTCGGTATCCATGCCGATTGCAAATGTTTTTATCGGAGCGTCGCTCTTTTGCTGAGCTATCGCACAAACCAATGAAGAATCCAGTCCACCGGAAAGAAGAAATCCAATCTTTGCATCGGCGGCAAGCCTTTTTTCCACACCTGCAACAAGTTTATCGTGAATATTTTTACATACTGTTTCAAGGTCATCATGGATAACTTCCCTGACCTCGGTTATATCACGATAGCAGATAAATTCACCGTTTCTGTAATAGTATCCGGGAGGAAACGGCATTATTTTTTTACATATTTCAACAAGGTTTTTAGCTTCGCTTGCAAAAACTATCGCTCCGTCATCATCATATCCATAATAAAGCGGACGGATTCCGATCGGATCACGTGCGGCAATAAATTCATGGGAATCTCTGTCATAAATAATGCAGGCAAACTCGGCGTCAAGCCTTACGAACATATCTGTTCCGTATTCGTTATACATCGGAAGAAGTGTTTCACAGTCGCTTCCGCTTTTGAAAGTATACCCCTTTTCGATAAGCTCCTGTTTTATTTTTTCAAATCCGTAAATTTCTCCGTTGCAGACAACATAGTTTCCACTCAGCTCAAAGGGCTGCATTCCGTCGGGAGTAAGTCCCATGATAGAAAGTCTCTGAAAGCCGAGAACTCCGTCCGACAAATCCATAATTCTGCAATCATCCGGACCTCGTGAAACCGTTGCCGCAAGTCCTCTTGAAACTTTTTCCATACCGCCTTTTTTTCCGCAGTAACCCATTATTGTACACATGATCTATTCCTCCGTAGCCTTGTGGATTTTTTCATCAAATTTATTCTTTAAACCTGCGCCTGAAACATCAACAGGATAATTCCCGGTGAAACAGCCTTTGCAGAAATCTATTCTTCCTCCGATAAGCTCCCCAAGCGAATCTGCCGGAAGATATGCAAGAGAATCTGCTCCGATATACCGTGCAATTTCGTCCGTGGAGCTGCATTTGCTTGCTATCAGATTTTCTTCCGAATCTATATCTGTTCCGAAATAGCAGGAATGTATAAACGGCGGCGAAGATATTCTTACATGGACCTCTTTAGCTCCCGCTTCACGCAAAAGCCGGACTATTCTTGCGCTTGTAGTACCCCGCACAATAGAATCGTCTATCATGATAACACGCTTTCCGGCAACAGATTCTTTTACCGCATTCAGCTTTATCTTAACGGCATTTTCACGCTGATTCTGTTCAGGCTGAATGAAGCTTCTTCCTATGTACTTATTCTTGATAAATCCGATACCGTATGGAATACCGCTTTTTCGGGAATAACCGAGAGCTGCGTCAAGTCCGGAATCGGGAACTCCTATAACGATATCCGCATCAACAGGACTATGTTCCGCTAAAAGCTCGCCGGCTTTTATCCTTGCTCCGTGAACTGAAATACCCTCTATTACCGAATCAGGGCGTGCAAAATAAATATACTCGAAAATACAGATATTATTTTTCCCACGACAGTTGGTTCTAACAGAACGCAGACCTTTTTCGCTTATAATGACGATCTCACCGGCTTCAACGTCACGTATAAACTCTGCTCCGACCGTTTCAAGCGCACACAATTCGGAAGCAACAACATATGCTCCGTCCTCAGTTTTGCCAATGCAAAGGGGACGAAAACCGTTCGGATCACGGAAAGCAATAAGTTTTGTCGCCGTCATAAGGATACATGAATAAGCTCCGATAAGATGCGGCATGGCACGTTCAACGGCTTCTTCGGTAGAATGACATGAAAGACGTTCCTTTACGATAGAATAGGCTATAGCTTCCGTATCTGAAGTTCCATGGAAGATAGCTCCGGAAAGCTCGAAATCGCTCCTGAGCTTTGCGGCATTTACCAGATTTCCGTTATGAACAAGAGCAAGATTGCCCTTGACATGACGAATAACAAGTGGCTGGATATTACTGTGGGATTTTCCTCCCGTAGTAGAATAGCGAACATGACCGACCGCTATGTTGCCTTTTCCGAGACGATCAAGTTCTGTTTTGGTGAAAACCTCGGAAACAAGACCGTTATCTCTCTTGTGACTGAAAACTCCGTCATCGCAGACGGCGATACCGCAGCTTTCCTGACCTCTGTGCTGAAGCGCATATAATCCGAAGTAAACAGAGGATGCAACATCGGCATTATTTTTTTCAAAAATTCCGAAAACGCCGCATTCTTCGTGGATGGAATCAAACATAACTATCCCCCAAACTAATCTGAAAAAGCTATTGATCGTGCTTTTTCTTTTTACAAATATTGCTCGTTAATTTTATCAATAATTTCAAGCGCAGCTATATACTTCTTCTTACGCTTATTCATAGCATATTGCTCCAGATACTCATGCGACTGAGCTTCGGTCATCTGCTTAAACTCCATAAGAAGAAATTTAGCCTTGTCGATCGTCTTGATTTCGTCGATTTTCTTCTCTAAACGAACAGTCTCCTGATACATCCTGAGCGAACGCCGTACTGTTATATCTACCGCCTTTATAAGTTGATACAAAACATTCCTGTTGAACGGTCTTGAGACAACTATTATACCGTTCTCTTCAGCCCTCTCCACAGCCTTTTCAGCAAACTCCGGCTTAACTATAAGAATGCATCCTGACGCTGTATTTTCAGTTATATATTCGGCAAGTTCAAGTCCGGATTCATCCATAAGCGGAGCGTTTATCAAAGCAAGTTCAATCGAATTTTCCCCACCAAACATTCCCTTAGCCTGATAGCTCGATTCTGCTCCTCTTACGCTGCATTGAAATGCTTCTCTTATAAATCCGGCAAGCGCTTCCGCAGCATTTTTGCTGCTTGATACAATAAGAACATTTTCCAAAACGAACCTCCGTCAGAGACTGTAAAAATATTTCTTTTCTTCAAAGGCTTCCTTATCGTAAGCTGACGAATATTCTTTCCACTCGGCTTTTCTTGCAGAAATAAAGTCGTTCAGAACACTTTCCGGAACATATTTTTTCAAAAATTCCGAATCTATTGCAATCTCTGCGGCTTCTTCAAGAGTAGACGGAAGTTTCTTGCTTCCGCAGTTCTTTTCCGGAAGCTGAGCCTTTTCCTCAATGCCTTCAAGAGCGGCATATATCATAAGTCCAAAAACATAATAAGGATTGCAGGCACAATCTGCTGCACGAAGTACAACAGGTGAATCTCCGCCGTCCTTGCTGATTCGGATAAGCTGAGCCCCTTCCTCATCAGACCATATAACGTCTCTGGGAGCAGCAAACTCACCAAGCCTCTGATACGAGTTCACAGTCGAATTGGTAAAAACAGTAAAATCACAAATACGCTTCATAATTCCGGCTGCGGCAAATCCGAGTTCTTCATCCATATCACTGTTTTTCTCCTCAAAGAAGTCAGCCTCCGGAAAAATATTAAATCCGATATGCATACCGTTTCCGCTGTCGTTGCGCAGAGGTTTCGGCATAAAGCTTGCGTGAACTCCGCTTCTTTCTGCAACGGACTTGACTGCCGATTTAAAGCTTAAAAATGTATCAGCCGCTTTAACTGCGGAAGATGCGTTAAAGTCTATCTCATGCTGACCGAATCCGCTTTCATGACGTGAAGAAACAGGATGAATACACATTTGTTCAAGAGTTAAGCAAACTTCACGGCGGATATTCTCTCCCCTGTCATCCGGAGCAATATCACAGTATCCGGCTAAATCATGAGGAGTTTTGGTTGGAAATCCGCTTTCATCTTTCTTGAAAAGGGTAAACTCGCATGATGTTCCGAAGCGGAAGCAATAGCCTTTTGAAAGAGCCTGTTTCATTGCTTTTTTAAGGAAGTATCTGCTGTCGCCCTCGAAATGAGTTCCGTCGGCATATTTGATATAGCAGAACATTCTGATAACTCTGCCCTGCTGAGGTCTCCATGGAAGAACGGTCATGGTTTTAGAATCCGGAAAAAGGAACAGATCTCTTCCTCCGGCAGCGGAAAAACCCTCGATTTTCTTTGCCGTTATTCTTATTCCACGCTCAAAAACCGAAGCCATTTCAGAAGACAGAACAGAAATATTTTTAAGTCTGCCCTCTGAATTGCAAAAGGTCAATTTAACGAATTTAACGTCGTTTTCGTCTATATACTGAAGAATTTCATTTTCAGAATAAATCATCTCCGCAATTTTCTCCTTTATAAATTTGTATATCCCATAAGATATTGATCAACCTCACGAGCGGCATCTCTGCCCTCTCTGATAGCTCTTACTACAAGCGACTGACCTATATGCATATCTCCGGCAGTGAAAATTTTTTCAGCAGACGAAGCAAATTTTCCCGAATCGGTTTTCACTGCGGAACGTTCATTCAATTCAACTCCGAAAGCATCAGCAACATAGCTCTGCGCTCCCGTAAAACCTGCGGCAATGAGACAAAGCTCGCATGGGATAAATTCTTCGCTTCCTGCAATTTCCTGCATGATCCTTCTGCCCGATTCCGGATCAGTTGAAAATCCGATTTTAACTATTTTAACCGCACAAAGACTGCCGTTTTCATCCTTGATAAATTCTTTTACCGTCGTCTGATAAACTCTTGGATCATGACCGAAAACGGCTATAGCTTCTTCCTGACCATAATCAGTTTTGCTGACCTTAGGCCACTGCGGCCATGGATTATCCTCTGCTCTTGTATCGGGAAGCTTCGGCATCATTTCAAGCTGAACTACCGAAGTGCATCCGTGTCTTATCGAAGTTCCAACGCAGTCGTTTCCGGTATCTCCGCCTCCGATTATAACGACGTTTTTATCCTTTGCAAATATATAATTTCCGTCATGCAAGTCGGAATCAAGCAGACTTTTAGTTGTTGCTTTAAGAAAATCCACAGCGAAATAAATTCCCTTTGCGTCACGTCCTTCGGCATTGATATCACGAGGCGAAGATGAACCGCAGGCGAGGATAACTGCGTCGAAGTTCTCTTTTATCTCGTCAGCCGAAATATTATTGCCAACGTCGGCATTTGTAACAAACACAACACCCTCGGCTTTCATAAGCTCAATACGGCGGTTTACTATTTTCTTTTCAAGTTTCATATTCGGGATACCATACATAAGAAGTCCGCCTGCTCTGTCAGAACGCTCGAAAACGGTAACGCTGTGTCCTCTCCTGTTAAGGGTATCTGCTGCTGCGAGTCCTGCCGGACCGGAGCCAATTACGGCTATTTTCTTTCCGCTTCTTATCTTTGGAATTTCCGGCTGAATAAGTCCGTTCTCAAAGCCGTTTTCGATGATAGCAAATTCGTTTTCACGAACGGAAACAGGATCGCTGTTCAATCCGCAGGTGCAGGCTTTTTCACATAAAGCCGGACAAACTCTCGAAGTAAATTCAGGGAAATTATTTGTCATGAGCAAGCGTCTTAAAGCCTGTTCCTTATGATCGAAGCATAGAAGATCGTTCCATTCCGGAATAAGATTATTAAGCGGACATCCCGATATCATGCCGCAGAGAACTTTTCCGTTCTGACAGAAAGGAACTCCACAGTCCATACATCTTGCCGCCTGCTGTTTTCTTTGCTCGTCGCTTAGCGGAGTATGGAATTCATTGTAGTTTTTTATTCTCTCGGCCGGCTCAATGGCAGCGCTGTCTGTTCTTTCAAAATCTAAAAATCCTGTTGGCTTACCCATTGTTCAAGCCTCCTTCCTTGTGATGAAAAATGCCTCTATTTCGGCTTGTTCGCTCGTCATTCCCTTTTCTTCCAGAGCAAGAACTGCGCTTCTTATTTTTGCATAATCGTGAGGAATGACCTTCTTGAAGCATGGGATATACTCCTCAAAGTTTTCAAGAATTTTCTTTGCTTTTTCTGAACCTGTAGCATCGGCGTGTTCCTCGATGATATTTTTAAGCTCTATAATATCGTATTTTTCGGTAACTCCTTCGAGCGAAACGAGAGATTTATTCAGCTTCATATAAAGATCTCTGTCCTCATCAAGAACATAGGCAATACCGCCCGACATTCCTGCTGCGAAATTTTTTCCGGTTTTTCCGAGAATAACGGCTCTTCCTCCGGTCATGTATTCGCATCCGTGATCGCCTGTTCCCTCGCAGACTGCAATCGCTCCCGAATTTCTTACGCAGAAACGCTCGCCAGCGATTCCATTGATGAATGCTTTACCGGAAGTCGCTCCATAAAGCGCAACGTTTCCGACTATGACATTCTCGTCAGCTTTGAATCCTGAATTTTTCGGAGGATAAAGAATCAGCTTGCCTCCGGAAAGTCCTTTTCCGAAATAGTCGTTGCTGTCACCAGAAAGTTCAAGAGTAAGCCCCTTTGGAATGAATGCACCGAAGCTCTGTCCGCCGCTTCCTGTACATTTAACAATGTATGTGTCGTCCTCAAGAGTATTATCGCCGTATTTTCTGGTGATCTCAGCTCCGAAAAGCGTACCGAGAGAACGGTCGGTGTTTACAACGTTTATGTCAATAGTTTTCTTTGTTTTATTTTTGAGAGCTGAACTCATTTTCTTCATGATAACGGTTTTGTCAACTGTTTCATCAAGCTTGAAATCGTAAATGTCAGCAGGATCGAAGCAATGTTTCACGTCATTCGGAGCAGCTTTAAGTATCTCGGAAAAGTCGATTTTTTCTGCTTCGGGAGTATTTTTCTTAAAGAGCAGATCTGTTCTTCCGACAAGTTCGTCAACAGTTCTGATACCGAGCTTAGCCATATATTCACGAAGCTCCTGAGCAACGAAATGCATGAAATTAACGATATACTCAGGCTTGCCCTGAAAACGCTTTCTAAGCTCCGGATTCTGCGTAGCGATACCCATAGGACAAGTATCAAGATTACAAACACGCATCATCACGCATCCCATTGTTACAAGCGGAGCTGTAGCAAAGCCGTATTCCTCTGCACCGAGCAGGGCAGCAACAAGAACGTCTCTTCCAGTCATAAGTTTACCGTCAGTTTCGATAACTACTTTCGAGCGGAGACCGTTCATGATAAGAGTCTGGTGAGCTTCCGCAAGACCAAGCTCCCACGGAAGTCCTGCATTGTAGATTGAGCTTCTCGGAGCAGCTCCGGTACCGCCATCGTAGCCGGAAATAAGAACGACCTGAGCTCCTGCCTTTGCAACGCCTGCCGCAACCGTTCCAACGCCTGCTTCTGAAACCAGTTTTACAGAAATTCTTGCCTTATCGTTAGCATTTTTGAGATCATAGATAAGCTGTGCAAGATCTTCGATAGAATAAATATCGTGATGAGGCGGAGGAGAAATAAGTCCGACGCCGGCAGTAGAATGACGTGTTTTTGCTATCCACGGGTAAACCTTTCCGGAAGGAAGGTGACCGCCCTCGCCAGGTTTTGCTCCCTGAGCCATTTTTATCTGGATTTCCTTTGCGGAAACGAGATATTCCGAGGTAACACCGAAACGTCCTGACGCAACCTGCTTGATCGCAGAGCAGCGATCGGATTTAAGCCTTTCCGGACTTTCACCGCCCTCGCCGGAGTTTGATTTTCCGCCTATTCTGTTCATGGCAACCGCCATGCATTCGTGAGCTTCCTGCGAAATAGAACCGTAAGACATTGCACCGGTTTTGAATCTATGGCAAATGCTTTCAACGCTTTCTACTTCATCTATCGGAATTCCGCCATTTTCATCAAATTTAAAGTCAAACAGACTTCTCAGCGTAAGCGCATTATCCTCTCTGTTGAGGCATTCGGAATACTGCTTGTAAATATCATAGTTTCCGGTTTTAGTCGCTTCCTGTAAGAGATGGATAGTTTCCGGAGTGTAAAGATGCTCGCTTGCACCGCTTCTGAGTTTATGGCTGCCTGAACTTGCGATCCCTCTGTTTACGGAAAGTCCAAGAGGATCAAACGCTGCAGAATGAAGCTCTTCGGTACGATGTCTGATGTCGCTTAAAGTGATACCGCCGATACGGCTTACCGTTCCTCTGAAATATTTATCGATAACATCCTGCGAAATACCAACAGCTTCAAAAAGCTTAGAGCCTTGATAAGACTGAATAGTAGAAATACCCATTTTGGAAGCGATCTTGATTATACCATGAAGAATTGCGCTGTTGTAATCGTCCTCAGCCGCATAGAAATCCTTGTCGAGCATACCTGTTCCAATAAGATCACGGATAGTTTCCTGAGCAAGATACGGATTTACCGCACAAGCTCCATAGCCGAGAAGCGCTGCAAAATGATGAACTTCCCTCGGTTCTGCGCTTTCAAGTATCATAGCGACCGCAGTTCTCTTTTTGGTAGAAACGAGATGCTGCTGTAAAGCTGCAACGGCAAGAAGCGACGGTATCGGAGCATGATATTCATCAACATCTCTATCGGAGAGAATAAGGATATTCGCTCCCTCTCTGTAGGCTTTATCAGCGTCAATGAAAAGACGTTCTATAGCCTTTTCAAGAGATGTTCCTATATAATAAGTTATCGGAATAACCGCAGTTTTAAGTCCTTCAACATTCATGCTCTTAATCTTGAGCATATCAGTTCCGGTAAGGATAGGATTTTCGATTTTCAAAACACGACAGTTATCCGGTCTTTCTTCAAGGATGTTTCCGTCCTCACCGATATAAACGCTTGTATCTGTAACGATCTCCTCACGGATAGCGTCGAACGGAGGATTTGTTACCTGTGCAAAAAGCTGGCGGAAATAATTGAAAAGCGAAACCCTTTTCTCATCAAGCGGAGGAAGCGGAATATCCGAGCCCATAGAAGCGATCGGTTCTGCACCTTTTTCAGCCATAGGAAGAATGCTGTTCTTTATATCTTCATAGGAGTAACCGAAAGCTTTCTGAAGCTTTCTCAATTCATCACGGCTATAGCTTTTAACATTCTTATTAGGAATATGAAGATCGTGCAGACGAACGAGATTTGCATCAAGCCATTCGCCGTAAGGCTGACGTGAAGCGTAGGTGTTTTTCAGCTCTTCATCGTCGATGATAATACCTTTCTTTGTATCTGCAAGAAGCATTCTTCCGGGACGAAGTCTGTCTTTTTTAACAATTTTTTCAGGAGGAATGCCGATACATCCTGTTTCGGAGGAAAGAATGAGGAAACCGTCGCTTGTGATACAGTATCTTGAGGGACGGAGACCGTTTCTGTCGAGGACTGCTCCCATAACATCGCCGTCGGAAAAAAGGATAGAAGCCGGACCGTCCCAAGGTTCCATCATAGTAGCGTAATACTGATAGAAATCGTACTTGGATTTTGAAATAGTACGGCTGTTTTTCCATGGTTCAGGAATAGTTATCATGACTGCAAGAGGAAGAGGCATTCCCGACATCACCATAAATTCGAGAGCGTTATCGAGTCTTGCCGAATCAGAACCTTCGGCATTGATAGCCGGAAGAATATTGTTCATATCATTTTTAAGAGTCTCGCAGTACATCGTCTCCTCACGAGCAAGCATTTTATCAGCGTTGCCTGTGATAGTGTTTATCTCGCCGTTGTGGACGATGAAACGGTTCGGATGCGCTTTCTGCCAGCTCGGGTTAGTATTTGTTGAAAATCTCGAATGAACCATTGCTATAGCTGATGTAAAATCGTCACGCTGTAAATCACAATAGAATTTTCTAAGCTCGTCAACAAGGAACATTCCCTTATACACTATAGTTCTGCTTGAAAGCGAAACAACATAAGTATTCTCATTTGAATGCTCAAAGATGCGTCTTGCGATAAAAAGGCGACGATCGAACTCTATTCCCTTTGCGCAGTCAGCAGGTCTTTTAACGAATCCCTGCATGATAAACGGCATACTGTCAAGAGCTTTCTGTCCGAGAATATTCGGAACAGAGGGAACTTCTCTCCAGCCGAGAAACTCCATTCCCTTTTTGGCAAGGATTATTTCAAAAAGCTTTTTTGCCTGATTTCTTTTAAGTTCATTATTAGGAAAGAAAAACATTCCAACACCAAAATCGCCCTCTTCGCCGATATCGAATCCAAGAGCGGCGGTTTCCTTTTTAAAGAAACTGTAAGGCATCTGAACGAGAATACCAACGCCGTCGCCGGTTCTTCCCTCTGCGTCCTTTCCGGCACGATGCTCCAGCTTTTCAACTATTCTGAGAGCGTTTTCGACTACTTCTCTCGATTTCTTTCCTTTAATATTAACAACTGCACCGATTCCGCAGTTATCATGCTCGAACTGAGGGCGGTATAAGCCCTGTTGCTCATAAGGAGCTTCTTTTCTGAAATTATCCATATAAGTCACAGCCTTTCCGCAAATTCACCTTTGAATCTGCTTCAAAATAAAAAGACGCCCATAAAAGACACTGAGTCTTTCATGAACGTCCTTGTTCTGATTTATATTATCATATTTTATGATGAATGTCAAGAGGGAATATTATTTTTGTGCAATTTGTATTATAAAATCAACTAATACAGGATTTCTATGTCTTTAAAAACTATTGCAGTTCTATTTTCCAGTACGAACCTTAAAGCCTATCGATTCAAGAAACTGATTCACAGGTTGCATATCCCCATATGTTCTTATAAGGTCGTAACCCGTTTTCTCAAGAACATTATTTACAAATATATCACGCTCCTGTCTGTCGGCTCTTTGGTGAGTACTGTCATCCAGTTCTATCAGGGCAATTATCTCCATATTGTCAGCCAATGCAAAATCTATGTGTTTCGCCTTTATTTTGCCGAAATAGTAACCCCATTGCTTGCCGTCAAGTCCTTTGTTCACTTCAACGAGGTCAGCAAGTCTTATTTTGGCAAGTATTTGCAGACCCAGGGGACGTGTTATTTCTTTCAATTTTTGATAAAAACGGTATTCATTTTGTGTAAGCAGTTTTTTTCTGTGATACGGATAACATTTATCTCCTCGCCGTGAACCGAGGCTTCCCTTTTTAACTATAAATACCGCCAAAAGCACCACAATCAAAAGTATCAATACAATTTCCGTCATCTAATTTATCTCCATATAAATTTAATCAATTTTGCAAATATATTATAACACATCATTTTCTTTACAGCAATAAAATCAAAAATATTGTCATCTTATTGTAATAAAATCGTTTGACGCTTTTGTTTTGTTCAAACCGCAACAAAATCATTCAATATATCGGAAAATTTTATCATTTGAAACAAAATCCAAAAAAACTATTGACAAAACTTGAATTTGGGTATATACTATGAGTGTAAACAGCAAGGGAGCTGAAGATGTAAAAGTCTACAGCTCCCTCTATTTATTTTTAAGCGCTTAATTCCATACACAAAGGGGTGTATGATGTCCTGATGATTCGGGATATCGTACACCCTTTTGTAATTAAACCTGAATTTACGGAATATAATTCAGGCAGATAATTGGAGGTAGTAATTATGGCAGAAACAGTTGAAAAAATTGTTGAACAAGTAACCGAGCAAACAAACGGCATCGTTTTCGGGGTATGGTTTCTGATCGCCGTATCGCTCGTGTTCTTCATGCAGGCAGGATTTGCAATGGTCGAAACAGGCTTCACAAGAGCAAAAAATGCCGGCAACATCATTATGAAAAATCTTATGGACTTCTGTATTGGTACAGTAATGTTCATACTTATCGGCTTCGGACTGCTTCTCGGCGAGGACGCTATGGGTATTATCGGAAAACCCGGATTTGATATCTTCACATCCTACGACAACTTTGATTTCTCAAATTTCGTGTTCAATCTCGTATTCTGTGCAACAACGGCAACTATCGTTTCCGGAGCAATGGCGGAGCGAACAAAGTTCATTTCATACTGTATCTATTCAGGCGTTATCAGTGCTTTGATATATCCTATCGAAGCTCACTGGATCTGGAATTCTGACGGCTGGCTTTATCAGATGGGATTCCACGATCTTTCCGGTTCATGTGCAATTCACATGGTAGGCGGTATTTCCGCACTCGTCGGAGCGTCTATTCTCGGACCTCGTATCGGCAAATTCACCAAGACCAAAGACGGCGAAATAAAAGTAAACGCTATTCCCGGACATAACCTCACTATCGGAGCGCTTGGCGTATTCATTCTCTGGTTCGGCTGGTACGGATTCAACCCTGCCGCTTCACAGTCTGTTGAAATGCTCGGCTCAATCTTCCTTACAACAACAGTAGCTCCCGCAATCGCAACAGTTACCTGTATGGTTTTCACATGGCTCAAATACGGAAAACCTGATGTTTCAATGTGTCTGAACGCTTCTCTCGCAGGTCTTGTAGGAATTACAGCCGGATGCGATGTTCTCGATTGCTTCGGCGCAGTTGCAGTAGGTATCGTTTCCGGACTTCTCGTATGCTTCGGCGTATGGTTCCTCGATTACGTTCTCCATGTTGACGATCCTGTCGGAGCAGTTGCAGTTCACATGATGAACGGTCTCTGGGGAACAATTGCAGTTGGTCTTTTCGCAACAGATAAAGCTCCCGGATTTGCAATCGCTCAGGACGGCGGAGCAAGCGGAATCGCAGGAAAAGGCTTATTCTACGGCGGCGGATTCGAACTTCTCGGCAAACAGCTTCTCGGTGTTCTCGCAGTAGGCGGATGGACTGTTGTAACAATGTTCATCGTATTCCAGGTCATCAAGCATACTATCGGACTCAGAGCTTCCGAGCAGGAAGAGATCATCGGTCTTGACGTTACGGAACACGGACTTGTATCATCGTATGCTGATTTCGCTCCTTCCATGACAGACTCCATGATGAAAGGCTACACTAAGGACGACGCTAAGAGCATTGTAAAAGTCCCGGTTGACAAATCGGTTGAAGTTGAAAACTACTCCACTCCTTCAGTTGACGGAACAGACAAGATGACTAAAGTAGTTGCCGTATTCAAACAGCAGAAGCTTCAGGACTTTATTTCCGCAATGGAAGCCATCGACGTTACAGGCATCACTGTTACAAACGTTCTCGGATGCGGTATGCAGAAGGGACAGACCGGATATTACAGAGGCGCTCCTATCGAAGTAAATCTCCTTCCTAAGGTTAAAGCAGAAATTGCAGTATGCGCAGTTCCTGTACGCAAGGTAATCGACGCAGCAAGAGCAGCTCTTTACACCGGAAATATCGGCGACGGAAAGCTCTTTATCTACGATATCGAAAACGTTATCAAAATTCGTACAGGCGAAGAAGGCTACGACGCCCTTCAGGATCAGGATTAAAACAAAAAATGCGAAGCACCCTAATAACGGGTTTCCAAAGGGAGTATTTCCCTTTGGCGGAGGGTGTGTGAGGGAGACAGAGCCTCCCTGAAGAGCAGCGAGTCAAGCGAAGTAATGACTAACGGACTGCTGCTCTCCGCCGCCCTGCGCAGCACGCTTAAAACCTGCGGTTATTCAATCTGCGATAAAACAAGGAGTTACTATTCATGTCACCAAAATACATATTTGTAACAGGCGGAGTTGTTTCCGGTCTTGGAAAAGGAATAACAGCCGCTTCACTCGGAAGACTTCTCAAACAGCGTGGCTATAAAGTCACAATACAGAAGTTCGATCCATATATCAACGTTGACCCGGGAACTATGTCGCCGTTTCAGCACGGCGAGGTTTTCGTAACCGATGACGGTACGGAAACAGACCTCGATCTCGGTCACTACGAACGCTTTGTTGACGAAAACCTTTCAGTCAACTCAAATATCACAACAGGTAAAATCTATTGGAATGTTATAACTAAAGAAAGAAGAGGAGATTATCTTGGCGGAACGGTTCAGGTGATCCCTCATATAACCAACGAAATCAAAGACAAGGTTTACAGCCTTGCAAAAGATACAGGCGCAGACGTTGTTATAACTGAAATAGGAGGAACAGTCGGAGACATAGAATCAACTCCGTTCCTTGAAGCAATAAGGCAGGTCGGTACTGAACAGGGACGAAACAATGTCGCATATATTCATGTAACGCTCGTTCCCTATATTGCAGGTTCGGAGGAGCTTAAATCCAAACCTACACAGCATTCTACAAAAGAACTTCTCTCTATCGGAATCCAGCCGGATATAATCGTTCTGCGAAGCGAAATGAACGTTCCTGAAGATATGCGTGATAAAATTGCTCTTTTCTGCAATATCAGAAAAGAAGACGTTATACAGAATCTCACAGCTCCTTCGCTTTATGAAGTTCCTCTCTGGCTTGAAAAAGAAGGTCTTGCCGAAGCGGTCTGCCGAAGACTTGGCCTTGAAAACACAGTTCCCGATCTCACGGAGTGGACTGAAATGGTTCAAAGAGCCGAAAACGCTCATAAAACAGTCACTATCGGACTTGTCGGAAAATACGTTGAACTGCATGACGCTTATCTTTCGGTTGCAGAGGCGCTTCGTCACGGCGGTATCGTCAATGATTCCTGCGTTGATATCAAATGGATAGATTCGGAAAATATAACCGCCGAAACAGCTAAGGATATCTTCAAGGACTGCGACGGCATAATCGTTCCCGGCGGATTCGGTCACAGAGGAATCGAGGGAATGGTAGAATCAGTCCGTTATGCAAGAGAAAATAATATCCCGTTTTTCGGAATATGCCTTGGAATGCAGATGGCTGTTATCGAGTATGCAAGAAACGTTCTCGGACTGAAAGATGCAAACTCAGCCGAATTCGGAGAAACTTCTGATCCAGTCATAGATATTATGGAGGATCAGAAAAACATCTCGCAGAAAGGCGGAACGATGCGGCTCGGACTTTATCCCTGCAAGCTTGCAAAAGATTCCCGCTGCCGTGAAATTTACGGCGAAGAGCTTATCTACGAACGTCACCGCCACCGTTTTGAATTCAACAATGCCTACCGCAAGTCCATAACTGATTCAGGCATGAAAATTGCAGGTGTTTCACCGGATGAAAGACTTGTTGAAATAGTCGAACTTCCGCAGCATCCTTGGTTTGTCGGAGTTCAGTTTCATCCGGAATTCAAATCACGTCCCAATAAACCGCATAAATTATTTGCGGATTTTATAAAAGCATCCCTTAGCAATAAGAACCTGTATTCATAGGATAAGCCACGCATCTTTTTGGCAAATTGTACTGATGACTGCGTTGAAAAATCTCGCCATACTATAGTATGATTTCACTTTTTCGCCTTGTCTTCAGCAAAATTATGCTCAAAAATTTGCATATCTTCCCTATGAACACAAATTCTAAATAATTACATGGAGGTTTTTAACTATGGAAAAGGTTACTGAATATTTTGGCTGTATGGTTTTTGACGACAGAGTAATGAAAGCTTCGCTTTCAGATAAGGTCTACAAAAGCCTTAAAAGAACTATCGACCGTGGAACTCCGCTCGACAGCTCCGTCGCAGACGCAGTTGCTTCCGCTATGAAAGACTGGGCTATCTCTAAGGGAGCTACTCACTACACTCACTGGTTCCAGCCCATGACAGGCATCACTGCCGAAAAACACGACAGCTTTATCTCTCCTTCGCCGGACGGAAGAGTTATCATGGAATTCTCCGGCAAAGAGCTTGTAAAAGGCGAACCGGACGCTTCTTCATTTCCGTCAGGCGGTCTTAGAGCAACTTTTGAAGCAAGAGGATATACGGCTTGGGATCCTACTTCTTACGCTTTCATCAAGGACGGTACTCTTTATATCCCAACCGCATTCTGCTCCTACGGCGGTGAGGCTCTCGATAAAAAAGTTCCGCTTCTTCGTTCCATGGAAGCTATCAACCGTCAGGCATTAAGAATCCTCAAGCTCTTCGGCAACGACAAAGTCCGTTGCGTTAAAACATCAGTCGGTCCGGAACAGGAATACTTCCTTGTAGACCGTGAACTCTGGAAACAGCGTAAAGACCTCATTATGACAGGCAGAACTCTTTTCGGAGCTAAACCTCCTAAGGGACAGGAAATGGAAGATCACTATTTCGGATCTATCAAGCCAAGAGTTGCAGAATATATGGCAGACCTCGACAAAGAACTCTGGAAGCTCGGAATTCTTGCCAAGACAAAACATAACGAAGTTGCTCCCGCCCAGCACGAACTTGCTCCTATTTACACCACAACAAACATCGCTGCCGACCACAATCAGCTTACTATGGAAATTATGCAGAAAGTCGCTCTTCGTCACGGACTTGTTTGTCTGCTTCACGAAAAGCCTTTCGCCGGAGTAAACGGTTCAGGTAAGCACAACAACTGGTCTATCTCTACAGATACAGGAGAAAATCTTCTCTCTCCCGGAAAAACTCCTTATGAGAATGCACAGTTTCTCCTCTTCCTCACAGCCGTTATCAAGGCTGTTGATGATTATCAGGACTTACTAAGGCTTTCAGTTGCAACTGCCGGAAACGATCACCGTCTTGGCGCAAACGAAGCTCCTCCGGCTGTAATTTCAATTTTCCTTGGCAACGAACTGACAGAAGTTCTTGAGGCTATCGAGAACGATACTCCTTATGCAGGCGGCAAAAAGGAAAAGATGAAGCTCGGCGTAGATGTTCTTCCTCAGTTCAGTAAAGATACTACTGACCGCAACAGAACTTCTCCTTTCGCTTTCACAGGCAATAAGTTTGAATTCCGTATGCTTGGTTCTTCAAACAGCATCTCATGCGCTAATATCCACCTCAACGCTGCTGTGGCAGAGGTTTTAAAGCAGTTTGCAGAACGTCTTGAATCCGCTTCCGACTTCAATGAAGAGCTTCACGAGCTTATCAAAGAGAATATCAAGGCTCATAAGAGAATCATCTTCAACGGAAACGGCTATGATGACGCATGGATAAAGGAAGCCGAGGCAAGAGGTCTTCTCAACCTGAAAACTACTCCCGACGCTATGCCGAAGATCTGCGATAAAAAGAACATTGATATGCTTACATCTCATGGAATCTTTACAGAAGCTGAAATCTATTCCCGCCGTGATATCATGCTTGAAAACTACGTGAAGTCCGTTAATATCGAGGCTGTCACAATGGTTGACATGGCAAGAAAAGAGATCATTCCGGCTGTAGCTAAATTTACAGCAGAAACAGCTTCATCGGTCGCAGTTAAGAAGAGCGTAGCCCCCGAAGCCGTATGCGCTTACGAAACTAAACTTGTTACCGAGCTTTCGGCTCTTATTGACAAAATGGATTCCTGCGCATCGGTTCTTGAAAAAAATATTGATGAACTTAAAACTATCGAAGAAGCTGTTCCTGCCTCCGAGTTTGTTCGTGACAGCATTCTTCCTGCTATGGACGATCTCCGCAGCGCAGCCGATAAAGCTGAAACTCTTACAGCTGAAACAAGCTGGCCGTTCCCGACTTATGATAAGCTTCTTTTCGGTGTCTGATTTGCTAAGACATCTCAATTACAATTTTGCTTAACTCCCTCTTCGGGGGTTGAATAAACCGCATTATATAATATTTTATCTTTCTGTCATACTGTTTGGTATGACAGTTTTTTTGAAAAAATTTTCTTCAGGGTTTACTTTTATTAAAAAGTATAGTATAATAAAACATATCATTATATCATTTATTATGGGACAAAGAGTATGAAAACAAAAATATTTAAAGCCGCAGTCTGCTTGTGCGCTTTATCGCTCTCTGCCTGCGGAAAAAAACAAAATTCAATCACCATGCCGGACGGCAAACTTGACAAATGCAGTCTCCGTTTTTCATGGTGGGGCGGCGATGACCGCCACGAAGCAACCCTTGAAGCAATAAAACTTTGGAACACGCTTCATCCCGAAATTGAAATAATCCCCGAATACGGCGGATGGGACGGCTGGACCGAAAAAGTCGCTTCACAGATATCCGGAAATACCGAACCCGATATCATGCAGATAAATTACGATTGGCTCGTTTCGTTCTCTCCGGAAGGAGACGGTTTTTACGATCTTTCTCTGCTTAACGAAAATCCGGATCTGCCTGTATTTCTCGATCTATCCGGATTTGATGAAGAAACGCTCTCTTTCGGAGTAAGAAACGGAAAGCTCAACGCTGTTACAGTATCTCTTTCAGGAAGAGGATTGTTCTACAATTCCGATGTTTACAAAAGCGTCGGAGCAGTCTATCCCGAAACATGGGATGAACTGCTCGCCCTCGGTGAAAAATTCGGCGAAAAGAATCTCTATCCCCTTGATCTCGATATACAGTCGGGAGGAACAGCATGGTATCTTGCAGTCGTCTATGTTCAGCAAAAAACGGGTAAGGAATTTATAACAATGAATGGCGAACTCTGTTTCACTCAGGAGGATATCAAAGAAGCTCTCGATTTCTATAAAAAACTTGAGGACAATCACGTTATAAGAACTATCCGTGCAAGAACTGACGAGGACGGCAATGCGGCTCTTTATGAATCGCCTGAATTTATCGGAGGAAACGTTGCCGGAGTTCTTGAATGGGGAAGCTCTGTCGGAAAATACGAATCTGTTCTTGATGAAAACGTTCTTGAAGCAGGACCGCTTCTGACCGATGAAAACGGCTCTTCCGGAGGCTGGATGTTAAAACCCTCGATGCTTTACGCTATATCGAAAAACACTTCTAATCCCGATGAAGCGGCTGCGTTTATGAATTTTCTCCTCAATAGCGAAGAGTGCGCCGTAATTCTTGGAACTTCAAGGGGTATTCCGGCTTCGTCATATGCAGAGAAAGCTTTGGAAAAAAGCGGTGGACTTTCTGGTCTTGCCGAGGAAAACGACAAGCTTCTCGAACAGCTTGATACCGTTACTATAAGTCCATATATGGAGCTTTCGAGGATGAAAGAAATTTACAACACAGCCATTGAAAGCGTTTCTTACGGAACATCCGACACAGCTTCTGCCGCAAAGCAAATGTATGAGGAAATAAACGCATATCTTGAAAGAGTGAGAAAATGAAAAAGAGAACCTACAGCAATCCGGTCGGTATAAGCCGATTTGCAGGGCTTCTTCTTATATCGCCATTTATAGCCGGATTTCTTATCTTTACGCTCTATCCGTTCGTCAGCTCGTTCATTCTTGGATTAACTGATTATAACGGAAATGCAGCTCCGGAATTTGCGGGTTTTGAAAATTACATACATCTTATTAAATCGGAAACTTTTCGAAATTCCGTTAAAGTAACGCTGAAATATGCCGTTATACTTGTTCCGGCAAAATTGATTTTTTCCCTGTTTACGGCAATCGTTTTAAGTCTTGAATTAAAGGGGATGGGATTTTTCCGAACAGCTTTCTATATCCCCTCTATTCTCGGAGCAAATCTCTCTGTCGTTATCATGTGGCAGTATCTTTTCACATCAAAAGGACTTGTAAATCAGTTTCTTGAACTCATGGGAGTATCTCCGGTAAGCTGGTATGGAAGTCCGGATAAGGCGATATTCATTATAATTCTGCTGCGTTTATGGGAATTCGGCTCAACTATGATAATTTTCCTCACAGCGCTGAAAAATATTCCGAAAGAACTTTACGACGCTGCAAAGGTTGACGGCTGCGGCAGTGTAAGATCATTCTTTTCCATAACTCTTCCACAGATTAGGGGAGTGATATTCGTCAACCTTATCCTGCAAATTATAGCTGCTTTTCAGGAATTCAACGCACCATACATGATAACTTCCGGAGGTCCGCTTAGAAGTACCTATACCCTCGGAATGCTGATTTACGATGAAATGTTCCGTTATAATGAAACCGGTATCGCAAACGCTGTTTCATGGCTTCTTTTCATGATAATTGCGGCGGCAGTAGCTTTTATGTATATCGTTTCCGGCTGGATGAAACGGAGGGACGAGAAATGATAAAATATCTGAAAAAGCACATTATATCCTATATTCTTCTTTTGTCTGTCTCAGTAGTCATGCTTTACCCACTGCTCTGGCTTCTCGGAGCTTCTTTCAAAAGCAACGAGGAGATTTTCAGTTCGGTCGGAATAATTCCCCAAAGCTTCGATTTCAGCGTTTTTAAAGCTGCATGGCAGACTGTTACTCCATATACAATGGGACATTACTTTCTCAACACTTTTATGATAATACTGCCCAAAACCGTATTTGCAGTTATATCGTCGGTTCTTGTTGCATACGGCTTTTCAAGGTTTGATTTTCCCTTTAAAAAGCTGTTTAAAGCTCTTCTGCTTACAAGTATGCTCATGCCGTCGATAGTAACGATAATGCCAATGTTTCTTATGTGGAGCAAACTGAAACTTCTCGATACATATATCCCTTTGACTATTCCTGCACTATTTGCGGCAGAGGGAATGTTTGTATTTATTTTGATACGATTCTTCGAGGCAGTTCCGAAAGAGTTTGACGAAGCTGCAAGAATAGACGGATGCGGCTCGCTGAAAACTCTGCTATTCATACTTGTTCCGTCCATAAAACCGGCGATAATCTCGATAGCAGTTTTCACATTTTTGTGGACGATGAACGACTTTTTAAATCCGCTGATAATGATTCAGTCAGTAAAAAAATATCCCCTATCGCTCGCACTGAGACTATCGGTAGACAGCACGGGACAGAGCTATGAGCAGCGGAAAATCATTGCATTGTCGGTTATAGGACTTATTCCCTCTATAACCGTTTTTGCCATTGCGCAGAAAAAATTTGTCGGCGGTATCGCAACAGGAGGCTTAACAGGATGAATCACCCTCAGATTTGGGATGAAACTGTAAAAAAATATATTGAAATGCTGATTCTCCCCTCTGATCCGGCATTTCCACTCTGGAACAGAGAAAATTTCATCTTTCGCAAAAAAACAAAATGGAACTATATTGACGGTTGTATGATCTCCGCAGTAATCAGACTCTACGAGCTGCTCGGCGATAAGCGGCTTCTTGACTACGCTGTCGGATTCACAGACTGCTATGTTGATGAAAGCGGTGATATACCGTCAGTTAACTTGCTTGACTACAATCTCGACAACGTAAACGGAGGAAGAAATCTTCTCTGGCTTTATAAAAAAACCGACCGTAAAAAATATCTTCTTGGCGCCGAAAAAATCATGCATCAACTTGAAAATCAGCCGAGGCTTAAATGCGGAAACTTCTGGCACAAAGCCGTCTATCCGAACCAGATATGGCTCGACGGAACTTATATGACGTTCCCATTTATGGCGGAATACGCTGTTTCACAGAACAAACCAGAGCTTATATCAGATGTCATCTCTCAGCTTAAAAACATCCGACGACTGATGAAAGACAAAAAAATCGGACTCTATTTCCATGGCTTCGATGAAACACGTTCATCGGTCTGGGCAGACAGTTCAAGCGGACTTTCCGAAAATTTCTGGCTTCGCTCAATGGGATGGCTCTGCGCAGCTCTTGCCGATCTATGTGAAATTCTTTCCGAATGCGAAGTTTTTCGTGATATGCTCGCAAAACTTCTTACGTCCCTCTCTGTCTATGCAAATGAGGACGGTATGCTCTTCCAGCTTCCGGCTCTGCGTGCGCTTAAAGGAAACTATCCCGAAACAAGCGGAACGCTTCTTTTTGCCTATTCTGCGATAAAATCGTATCGTCTGAACATTGTCGGAGAAAACATAAAATCTGTCGGAATAAAGGCATTTTCGACAGTTATGAAAAAATATATAAGCGAAGATGAAAACGGCTTGCCAATTCTTGAAAACATCTGCCTGACGGCTGGTCTAGGCATGGGAAGAGACGGCTCGGCGGAGTATTATCTCTCGGAAAAAATCACTCAGAATGACGCAAAGGGAATCGCTCCCCTGCTTATGGCATACACTCAGATCAAGGAGCTGAATCAAATATGAATAATTTTTTTGGACATCTTAAAACGATCATTCGTCACCGTCACAAAGTAATGGAGCATTGCTTCAAGGCGGGGATTTTCTGGCGGGGATTAACGCATGATCTGTCGAAATTTTCACCGACAGAGTTTATTCCCGGAGTTTTATACTATCAGGGAACACGAAGTCCGAACGAGCGTGAACGTGAAAAAAGAGGCTATTCAAAGGCCTGGATGCATCATAAAGGACGAAACCGTCATCATTTTGAATACTGGACGGATTACAATACCAAGACAAAAAAATTAGAGCCTGTTCGTATGCCGGACGAATTTATTTATGAAATGTTCTGCGACCGGGTTGCGGCTTCAAAAATTTATAACGGTGAAAATTATACAAATAATATGCCTCTCGATTATTTTTTAAGAGCCAAGCACAGAAGAATCATTGAAAAGAAAACTGCGCAAAAGCTGGAATTTTTACTGCGAATTCTGGCAGAAAACGGAGAAGACGAAGTTTTCAGATATATAAAAAGACAGAGGAAAAGACAAAAGTAAAAATGCGAAGCTGGGAATAACTCCCGGCTTCGCTATTTTTTTATTCTAAATATTGTTTCAGATATTTTCCCGTATAGGAATTTTCACACTTTGCAACTTCTTCCGGAGTTCCGGCAGCTACAACTGTTCCTCCGCCGTCGCCTCCTTCAGGTCCGAGATCAATAATATGGTCGGCAACCTTTATCACATTAAGATTATGTTCAATAACAAGAACCGTATTCCCCTGATCGGTAAGACTCTGAAGCACGTCTATCAGTTTGTGAACGTCAGCCGTATGAAGGCCGGTAGTCGGTTCGTCGAGAATGTATATCGTCTTTCCGGTGGCTCTCTTGGAAAGCTCGGTTGAAAGCTTTACTCGCTGAGCTTCTCCACCTGAAAGAGTAGTCGCCGGCTGACCGATCTTAATGTATCCCAGACCGACTTCCTGTAATGTTTTAAGCTTTCTTGCAATCTTCGGAATATGCTCAAAAAAGACAACTCCCTCGTCAACGGTCATTTCCAGAACGTCGTATATCGACTTGCCCTTATAATGAACCTCAAGAGTTTCACGATTATATCTACGTCCCTTGCATACCTCGCACGGAACGTAAACATCGGGTAGAAAATGCATCTCGATTTTGATGATTCCGTCACCCTCGCACGATTCACAGCGTCCTCCTCTGATATTGAAAGAGAAGCGTCCGCTTGTATATCCCCTTGCCTTAGCGTCGGCGGTTTTGGCAAAAAGCTCACGGATATCGGTGAAAACTCCGGTATAAGTCGCCGGATTTGAACGTGGAGTTCTTCCTATCGGAGACTGGTCTATGCAAATGACTTTATCGAGATTTTCAAGTCCGCTCATTGACTTGAATTCGCCTGATCTGACCTTTGCACGATTGAGTTTTGCTGCAAGATGCTTATGGATTATGCTGTTTACAAGCGAAGATTTACCCGAACCTGAAACTCCGGTAACGCAGATAAGCTCGCCCAGAGGAATTTTAACGTCAATATTTTTCAGATTATGCTCCGATGCACCGTGAACCGTAAGGAATTTTCCGTTGCCCTTACGACGTTTTTCGGGAAGCTCTATTTTTTTTCTGCCAGAAAGATACTGTCCTGTTATAGACTTTTTACATTTGAGGAGCTTGTCCACTGTTCCGGCAAAAACTATCTCTCCTCCGTTTACTCCCGCTCCGGGACCGATATCAACAATAAAGTCGGCGGCAAGCATAGTATCGTCATCATGCTCTACAACGATAAGAGTATTTCCGAGATCACGCAGTCTTTTCAGCGTTGCAATAAGCTTATCGTTGTCACGCTGATGAAGTCCGATAGACGGTTCATCGAGTATATAAAGCACTCCCACAAGCGAAGAGCCTATCTGAGTTGCAAGACGTATTCTCTGACTCTCACCTCCGGATAGAGTTCCCGAGGAACGTGACAGTGTTAAATATTCAAGACCAACGCTGCTTAAAAATCCAAGACGTTCCTTTATCTCTTTGACAATACGCTCGCCGATAAGACTTTCCTGCTTAGAAAGCTTTATATCCATGAAAAATCCAAGAGCGTCCTTAACTGATAAACCTGTAAGATCAGCAATATTTTTATCGCCGACAGTAACGGCGAGATATTCGTCACGCAGACGTTTTCCCTTACATTCCGGACAAAGAGTTTCGCTCATACACTCCTCAATATCCGCTTTCGAATAAGAGCTGTGCGAATCACGATAACGGCGTTCAAGATTGTTTATAACGCCCTCAAACTTAACTTTGTCCTTTCCTCCGCCCATGTAGGGAGGACGATCAATTTCTATCTCCTCTTCTGTTCCATAAAGGAAATAACCCAGCTGCTGTTTGGTAAGCTTTTTTACAGGAACATCAAGAGGAACATTGTAAGTCTTTGAGATAGCATTATAATACATCATTGCAATGGAAGTATCCTCAAGAGTATTCCAACCGCTTGCACTTATAGCGCCTTCGAGAATGGAAAGCTCTTTATTCGGGACTACAAGCTCAGGATCGACATGAGTAAAAACTCCAAGTCCGGTACATTTCGGGCAGGCTCCCATAGGATTATTGAACGAGAACATAACTGGCTCAAGCTCGCCAACGCTGATATTATGCTCCGGACAAGCGTAGTTTTGTGAGAAAACTATCTCTTCACCGTCCACAATGCTCACAACGGCAAGACCGTCGGTCAGACTGAATACAGTTTCAAGACTGTCGGTAAGACGTGTTTTGACGCTATCTTTGACAACAAGACGATCTACAACGATCTCGATATTATGCTTTTTATTTTTTTCAAGCTTTATTTCTTCGGCAAGATCGTACATTATCCCGTCTATTCGGACACGTACATAACCACTCTTTTTCGCCTTGTCAAGCTCCTTTGCGAACATTCCCTTGCGTCCTCTTGCAATCGGAGCAAGAAGGAGTATCTTCGTTCCCTCAGGAAGAGCCATAACGTTATCGACCATCTGATCGATGCTCTGTTTCGAGATAACACGTCCGCAGACAGGACAATGCGGAATACCTATTCTTGCATAGAGCAGACGAAGATAATCGTAAATTTCGGTAACTGTTCCGACAGTTGAACGAGGATTTTTCGATGTAGTTTTCTGATCGATAGAAATTGCAGGAGAAAGTCCTTCAATGCTGTCCACATCCGGTTTTTCCATCTGACCGAGGAACATTCTCGCATAAGATGAAAGACTCTCGACGTATCTGCGCTGACCGTCAGCATAGATAGTATCGAAAGCGAGTGAAGATTTTCCCGAACCCGAAAGACCGGTCATAACGATGAGCTGATCTCTTGGAAGTTCAAGATCGATATTTTTGAGATTATTGGCTCTTGCGCCTTTAATGACGATTTTATTTTTCATTTTAACACTCCTAAAATAATACTGGGATTCCAAAAAGTGATTTCACCTTTTAGAAACTCATTATTAATTGTGCTTTGCACTCTTTTATTTCTTATTTTTCCTGTAATTCTTTTATTTTATCCCTAAGATATGCAGCGTGTTCAAATTCAAGCAGCTTTGCCGCACTCTTCATCTCGGCCGTATACTTCTCTATAAGCTTCTTCTTTTCCGCCACACTCATCTTTCCTCTTGTTTCTTTTTCTTCAATACTCTTCTTAGAGGTTATCTCAAGAACATCTCTTATTCCCTTAATTATCGTCTTTGGAACTATTCCATGCTCCTTATTATATTCCTGCTGTAAGCTGCGGCGGCGTTCCGTTTCTGTAATTGCTCTTTCCATTGATCCGGTAACGGAATCAGCGTACATAATTACCTGACCTCCGGCATTTCTCGCAGCTCTTCCTATTGTCTGGATAAGAGATGTTTCACTTCGCAGGAATCCCTCTTTATCAGCATCAAGAATAGCGATAAGACTTACTTCCGGAATATCAAGTCCCTCTCGGAGCAGATTTATTCCAACAAGAACATCAAACTCGCCGTTTCTAAGGTCTTTGATAATTTCCATTCGCTCGATAGTGTCTATATCGTGGTGAAGATAGCGTATCTTTATGCCCAGCCTGTCATAATACTGAGTAAGATCTTCAGCCATCTTCTTAGTTAAAGTTGTTATAAGAACACGCTCATTTCTCTCTATACGGATATTTATTTCCGAAAGAAGATCGTCGATCTGTCCGTCAACAGGTTTTACTATGATTTCAGGATCAACAAGTCCAGTCGGTCGGATTACCTGCTCAACTATAATGTCGGTTTTTTCACATTCTATCTGTCCAGGAGTTGCGCTGACATATATTGCCTGATTTATATGGCTGTTGAACTCGTCAAAATTAAGCGGACGGTTGTCCATAGCGCTCGGAAGTCGGAAACCATACTCCACAAGAGTAGTTTTTCTCGCTTTGTCTCCGGCATACATGGCTCTTACCTGAGGAAGAGTTACATGGCTCTCATCCACGATAAGCAGAAAGTCATCGGGGAAGTGGTCGAGCAGAGTCTGCGGAGTACTTCCGGCAGGACGTCCCGCAAGAACACGGGAGTAATTCTCGATACCGCTGCAATATCCGACTTCCTTCAGCATTTCCATATCATAATGAGTACGCTGTTCTATTCGCTGAGCCTCAATAAGCTTGTTATTAGAAGTAAAATAATCAACTCTTTCCGCAAGCTCGCTGTCTATTTCGGAAATAGCCCGGTCAACCATAGCGTCATCATAAACATAATGTGAAGCCGGAAAAACCACCGCATGAGATACAACCGCCTTAACTTCTCCGGTAACGACATTTATCTCGGAAATACGGTCTATTTCATCGCCGAAAAATTCCACACGAATAGCCGTATCACTTCGGCTTGCCGGAAAGATCTCTACAACATCTCCCCTTACACGGAATTTATTTCGCTCGAAAGCGATATCATTGCGTTCATAACGAATACGGACAAGCTCGCTGAGAAGCTGTTCTCTCGTCATTTCCGATCCCTGACGTATAGAAACGACCATTGAACGGTATTCATCCGGACTTCCCAGAGAATAAATGCACGAAACGCTTGCAACGATAACAACATCTCTCCTTTCGGCAAGAGCTGTTGTAGCGGAATGACGCAGCTTATCTATCTCATCGTTTATTGACGAGACTTTTTCGATAAAGCTGTCAGTGCTTGGAACATAGGCTTCCGGCTGATAATAGTCGTAATAAGAAACAAAGTATTCAACAGCGTTTTCGGGGAAAAATTCCTTGAATTCCGAACAAAGCTGAGCTGCAAGAATCTTATTATGAGCAAGAACGAGAGTCGGTTTGTTCACACGAGCAATGACGTTAGCCATAGTAAAAGTTTTACCCGAACCGGTAACGCCAAGCAGTATCTGTTCTTTTTTGCCTGATTCAAGTCCCTGAACGAGCTGATCTATAGCCTTTGGCTGATCGCCTGCCGGGGCATATTCAGAGAATAATTTAAAATTGGACATATGATATCTCCTTAAAAGCGTAATCACAATTACTATTATAACACATATTTCTGATAAAATAAAGAGTGTGGAACATTTTTTCTTTTTTTAATTTATTGTTGTGATTTACATAAAAAAGTGTTATAATAAAAATTAAGAACTTGTTCTAATCTCACCTGCTAATTTTTCTTTTTAGGAGTTTTTATGAAAATAAACAAAATACAGCTTGCCTGCCGCAATGAAAATTTTTCAAAAACCTCGGCAAATATGTCCCCTGCAATTTTTTTATTCACTAATCCGGCATACGCACTCATCAACGGCAAAACTATGAACATTCAGTCAAACTGCGCAGTTTTATTCAGTGGCGGACAAATTATCCTGAAAAAGAACGGAGTAAAAAATCTCCGATTCGACCATATAAGTTTCCGAACTGCTGCTGCAGACAGACAATATATTACATCGCTTGAAATTCCAACCGATGTTCCCATAAAAATTGAAAATGACTTCATCATTAAATCAACGCTGAAATCTATAAAGATACATTCTTCTGTAAAAAGCCAGCTATCAGGAGAATTTGCCGAGCTTTCCATGCGTATTATTTTCATATCTCTGAGTGAAGCCTGCCACATTGCCAATAAAGAAGAAACCGTTAACGTTCCGCATTTTGAAAGCTTGAAAAAACTTCGTGAACATATTTATGAAAATCCAACCGAAACGCTTTCAATAGCACAGATATGCTCTGATATGAATATCAGCCCGACTTATCTCCATAGGCTATATTATGCTGCTTTCGGAGTAACCTGCCGTCAGGACTCCATTGAAAGCCGTCTTATCTATGCAGCGGAACTTCTTGAATCTACCGATCTTACAATAAATGAAATATCGGATCTATGCGGTTATGAGAACGATTCCTACTTTATGCGGCAATTCAAACAGCGCCGTGGATGCACTCCTACTGAATACAGAAAAAAACTGAACACAGATTAATTTCTGCGTTCAGCTTTTTATTTTGAACTTCTTATTTTATATCGCCGGAAGAAATCTTAAAGCAAGCGGTTGTTTTATTAGACCAGACGTCATCGTCATATGAAACTTCAAAATCACTCCAGCCTGTATTAACTTCCCAGACTGCATATCCTTTAATCTTCTTTCCCGAAGCGACGTCTCCGGAAACAGAGTCATATCCGTCAACATCGTTCATTATTACTGTATTTTTAACACTGGAATCATCGGCATATGCCTTAAAATAAAGCGGATTAAAATAATCGTCTTCGTCCGAAATATTTTCCGCTTCCAAAAAGAGAACAAGAAATTCTTTGCCTGCATCCGGTTTATCAGTATAAAATCCGCCACTTTCGGAAATACTGCTGTAAGTTTTGGCATCCAACAAAGAGATTTTCCAGTTATCTCCCTCTATGTACTGTCCTATACCCGCATAAGCAATTTCTTTTGATTTATCGGAATCATTGGATGAAGAACCGATATCTCCTATTTTTGCTTTTGATTCTTCTGAACCGCATCCTGTAATAGTAAACATACTTGCAGCGGCTGTAACGGCAATTATTGATCTGACCAGAATTTTAGATGTTTTTTTCATAAAAACCCTCCATTATTTTTTAATAATATTATTATATCATTAAAAATAATTCTTTTCCAGTCTTGCAGCTACAAACGTTTTATGATTAATTTTAGCCGAAGGAGTTGTAAAACTGCCTAAAATGCGTTTAAATATACAATTCTCACAATATATAAGCCAATTAAAAGTCTTATGTAATTATAAGCAAAACAGCAATACATGATTTAATCAATTAACATTTCAGATTATATAACTCCGTTTATTATAGCCGAGGCAATATTAAGATATGAAGCCAATGCTACCCATATTGCATATGGAATTATTATTTTTCCAGCAATCGGACTTACTTTGTAAAAGTATTTCATCATGACAATAATCAACGCAAGCAGGATAAGGATAACAACTGCCGCAAGCCAAAACGCTTCAAAACGAAAGAATATTATGCTCCATGAAAAATTCAGTGCAAGCTGAATCCAGTACAGTGCAAGAGATTTTCTCTTATAACCGCTTTCATTGTCCGATGAGCTGACAAGATATGCCGCTGTTCCCATTGCAGCATACAATATCGCCCAGACTATGGGGAAAACCCAAGCCGGAGGAAGAAGAGGCGGTTTCTCATATATTGAATAAAAATCTGTAAAACTCCCTGTAATAAGCGAAGAAACTGCTCCTACAAGCTCGGCTGAAACAATGTATATCAGCAAATCGATAATGCTGATTTTTTTGCGATTATTCATATGTAAAACCTCCGAAAAATAATACGGATACACTAATCAGTTCCAGTGATTCCTAAATTATTTTATTCCGGAAGCGTTTTTGTTATGTCTATCATCAAATTCAATAATGATTCTTCTGTAATTTACTGTGTTTAGCGGATTGTATAGTAAAAATGCGAATTTTTACAAGCATGACAACATCAAATATAATTATTTTATCCTCTAAGTTGAAATTTTACAGAAAATTACAAATAAGCTCTTTACATTTGATCTGATTTATGATATAATATATGTCAATTGGCAATATTGCCGAAATTTTATGTTAATTTTTGGCTCACTTAAAAGGAGAGATTTTTATATCATGAATAACGGAAACAAACGAAGGGAAAAACACAGGAACGTTTCCTCTAAAAAATATAAAGTAAGATACGACAGAATCGTTGCAGCAGTTCTTGTTCTTGCGGTTATTATAGTAGTTCTTACATCATGTATCAAAAGTATTTCAGGAAGCAAAAAAAAGTCCGATGAGAGTAAATCTTCCCAGACGTCTACGGAAGCTTCAACAGACAACCCGACTATTATTGATAACCTCACTACAAGCGATCAGACAAGTTCTATACTTTCATCCTCTACAAACGAATCAACTACTGTTTCATCATTTTCTTCAGAAGTTCATCCCGCTGAAGACGTAAACCGCGGAGATCTTATCCTCGTAAATTCCGATCACGAATATAAATTCCCGGAACAGGATATCGACCCTCTTACTCTTTACGATCATATCAATACCGATCACTATCAGTATAAAGACTGGATAATAAAGCTTGATTCAAATGTTATAGACCATCTTAACTCTCTTATGGAGGCTTTCTATAAAGAAACTTCAAATAAAAACATCAATATCATTGAAGGTTATCGTACTCTTGAGGAACAAAACAACCGCTACTACAGCGGAGATTCACCGTTTATGGGAGGTTTTTCCGATTACCATACCGCACGTTCCTTTGATATGGGTATCTTCCCGGAAGACGGTTCAAGCGCCGGATACTATTCTCCTATTGATGTCTATGCCTTTATTGACGAACATTCCGCTGAATATGGATTTATTGTCCGTTTCCCGGAAGGAAAAGAAAATTCAACAGGAATACAGGCGAGAACTCAGACTTACCGCTATGTTGGAGTTCCTCATGCAACTTACATAAAAGAAAATAATCTCTGCCTTGAAGAGTATATTGCAAAGATCAAGGAATATAATAATACTGCTCCTCTTGAAATAAAGACCGACGAAAAGATTTACAACGTTTACTTCGTTCCTGCAAACACAAGCGGAGATACCGATGTTCCTGTTCCTACAGACAAAAGCTATACCGTTTCCGGTAACAATGTCGATGGATTTATCGTTACGGTAGAAATGAACTTAATACATTAATATATAAATGTGTTCTTCTTTCGAGGAACACATTTTATTAGAACCATTTTTACGGGTTCGCAGAATATAACTGGAGAATAAATGTGAAAAAGACAGCAATTTTTTTATGTGCCTCAATGCTCGCCCTTCCGCTTTCTTCCTGCGGAAAAGACGACAGAGGCGATGGTTTGAACCATATGTATGATGTGCCGCTATGCGGCAATCCTCAAAGCCTTGACCCTCAGTTTGCAAATGATCCTTCTTCAAACACCGTTATAAAAAATCTTTATAGCGGTCTTGTTTCTATGGATCAATCGGGAAAAATATCCTGCTGCAATGCCGAAAGCTATACCGTTTCTCCCGACAATCTGGTTTATACATTCAAACTTCGTCAGGATAATTACTGGTTTTTCGACAGCAACGAAAACGATTATATTGACGATGACGAATGTTTTCCCGTTGTCGCTGACGACTACGTTTTCGCTTTTCAAAGAATACTCGATCCGCAGATGCAGTCGCCATACGCTTCTGATTTCTCCTGCATAAAAAATGCAGGCTCTATCATTAAAAAAGAAGCTTCGCCGGAATCCGCAGGAGTTACCGCCCTTGATGAATATACTTTAGAGATAACTCTCGATTATCCATCGGCTGAATTTCTCGGTATGCTTACTTCTTCGGCAGCATATCCGTGCAATAAGGAGTTTTTCTATTCAACCAAAGGCAGATACGGTCTTGATGAAGATTCTGTTATGTCCAACGGAGCTTTCTATGTCCGTCAATGGTTCTATGATCCGTACGGAGTCCACAACATCCTCTATATGAGGAGAAATGACAAAAATATAAACGAACAGTATCAGATCTCTCCGGGCTACCTGAGCTTCACAATTCAGAAATCAGACAGCGATATTAAACAGCTTTTTAAGAATGAAGAAATCGACTGCTTCACGACTATGAACAGCTCTTACAGCTCTAAAAAATACTCGGTTACAAGCTCAAAAGCAACGACTCTCGGACTTATATTCAATCCCGATGACAGATATTTTGCCAATCAGAATCTCCGCAGAGCGCTCGCTCTTTCAATCGATAGAAACGATTTAGAAGGCCGTATAGGAAGCGATATTTCAATCGCTTCAGGAATAATTCCTCCTGCCGTAAGTCTTGCCGGAAGAAGCTACCGTGAACTTGCTTCCGACTCACAGTTCAGCTCTTATAACCTCGAAGAGGCAAAAAAATATTTTGAAACCGCAAAACAGGAACTTAATATCGGCTCGGTCGAGTCAATAAAAATTCTCGTCAACGCAGAAACTGTTAATTCCGGAGATCTTCATATTCTGTCTCAAAGCTGGCAGGAAACTCTCGGAATTTATATCGGCATTGAGGATGTCACTGCCGAAGAGTTCAACCGCCGTATCGCCGAAGGAGATTTCAGTATTGCGCTTTATCCTCTTAAAGGAGACATGAACAGCGGTCTGTCTATTATCGAACAGTTCGAGAAAAAAGAGTTTCTGAAAGAAAGCCTCGGAAAAGATTTTTCATATACGGAGAAAATAATGAAATGCCGGACTGTTGCAGAGCTTGTTGAAACCTACCGATCTGCCGAACAAGATATTATAAGCAGTTTCGGCTTTATTCCACTTTTTTATAAAAACTCGTACCTCGTTGCAAATAAGGACAATGAAGAAATCTTCTTCGATCCGTTTTCGGAATCAGTCGATTTTCGTCTTGCCAAAAACTATAGCTGAGAACCTTCATAAAAGACTGCCGCTGTTCTTCGCAGCAGTCCATTACATAAGATACGTCATCACCAATTAAAGCCTTTTAAAAGACGCAGGTATACCGTTGTATGTCACACAAGTCTTTTGATTTTTCAGAGCAATATGTTACAATCTGCAAGAAAATGGCTTGAAATTATTACAGAAAAAATACAAAATTCCGACGATTCTGTAATAAGAGAGCCTAAACGGTTGACATTTTGCTCAAATGCTGTTACAATTAATACGATGGCTTTTTATTGATTCATCAAATAAATATCCTCGCTATTAACAAAAGCGTTGATTATAATAAAAAGGAGGAGCTGTTTTGGGAGAACACATATTCTGTTATAGATGCATGGAAAAATTCGATCCTGATCTTCATATCTGTCCGAATTGCGGTTACGATAACACTACGCCGCATAATCCCATGTATATAACCCCAGGTACAATACTCCACGACAGATATCTTGTCGGTATTCTACTTGAATACAATGGTGAAGGCGCTACATATGCCGGTCATGATACTTCAACCGGATGTAAAGTGCTTTTAAGAGAATATATGCCTATTAATCTCTGTTCCCGTGTAAAAAACAAAGCAACTATCAACGTAAATTACAACGATCTTGCAAAATACAAAGCTTTCATGGCTGAGTATACCGAGCTGAATAAATCTCTTGCAAGACTGAGAAACGATTCAAATATTAATCCCGTTCTTGATATGTTTGCGGAAAATAATACGACCTATACCGTTTTTGAATATATCGACGGAGTTAAAATGCTCGATTTTCTTAAAGATAATGCCGGCGAACTTAGCTGGGAACAAGTTTCAAAGCTTTTTCCGCCGCTGTTTACTACTATCGGCAGACTTCATAATGCCGGTATTATTCATCGTGCTATCAGTCCTGATACGGTTTACATCACATCAAAGGGCGAACTCAGACTTTCAAGCTTCTGTATTTCAGCAGTAAGAACTGCGGATGCCGGTCTTGAATACGAGCTGTTTAAAGGTTATGCTGCTCCGGAACAGTATTCTGCCAGCAGCAGCAGCCGTCAGGGTTCGTGGACGGATGTTTACGGAATATGTGCTCTTATTTACCGTGCGCTTACAGGTTGTATGCCGGACGATTCGCTCAATCGTCTCAAGCACGATGATCTGCACGAGCCTTCTATGCTCAATTCACAGATTCCGCAGCATATTTCAAGAGTTATTATGGACGGTATGAATCTTAGCGGCAGAGACCGTATCCAGACTATCACAGAGCTTGTTACAAGACTTTTTGAACAGCCTGCAAATATCAGAAATACTGCTTCTACTCCTGTTGTAACTCCTCCACCGACAGCGCCGACCGCTAATCCGGTTCAGGAAAATGTTCAAAACGGCAATTACGGAAACTATAACATTCCGAATAATCCGAACATCTATCAGCAGCCGATGCCGAATCCAATATATAACAATCCCCCGCCGACAAATTATGACGATTACCGTTATGAAAAAGTAAATACCGTTGACAGGATAAAAATCCCGATAATTATTGGTATTCTTCTTTTTGCAATACTTCTGATAATTGCTGTCGTTATATTCAATATTCTTGGCGGCGGCAATAATGATAATACATCAGGCGGAAAAAGTAAAAATACATCCGTTACCGATAATGTTGTTTCGGGAACGACTGAACCAACTTCTGATGATGCATCAGAAGATAAAGACACCGAAGTTCCTAATCTGGTAGGTAAATTCTTTGAACATACAAAGGAAAAATATCAGGATTATTTCATTCTTGATCCAACCTATGAGTATAATGATAATTACGATAGTGATATGATTTTTGAACAGGAAACAGAAGCCGGAACTATGATCGCAAACGGAAGCGTAATCAAGGTTAAAGTAAGCAAAGGCAAAGAATCAGCTATTATCCCTGATTTTAGCGGATGTAATGTTTCACAGTACAAAAATCGTCTTGAGGCCGCAGGCATTTCTGACTTCAACTATCAGTTCATTGCTTCGACCGCATATTCAGGCGAACCTAACTCAATTATTGAACTTCAGGTTGACGGAAACGTTGTAAGTCCGGGAACTTTCTTCAGCAATAAGGAAGGCAAAAAACTTACGGTTTACTATGTATCTGAGGACGCACCGATTCAAACTCAGCCGCCTACTACTGATCCAAACTCAGTAACTACAACTACTGAACCAGAGCCGACCACTTCATATGTTGAGCCTACTACACAACCACCAATTCAGACAAATCCGCCTCCGACCGATCCTCCGGTAACAGAGACTCAGCCAACAGATCCATATATTCCACCCGAATACGGCGAATGGTAAGAATCAAAACTTATTTCGTGTACACGAAACTTGCAAATTAATAAAAATAAGAGCTGCTGTACGAAAGTACAACAGCTCTTTTTATGTGTTATCAGCCTTTGGAATACATTTCCTCAAGCCATTTTATCATTGAAGCAAATCCGTCTTCGCTTCGTTCAAATTCCTGTTCGTGTTCGATCTTGGCTTTCATTGAGCATAATCTGCCGTGCCATACCATTGCTTTCAGCTTCTCCCCGGTTACGATCTTATATGAGAAATCGTTCTTGCTTCCGGAGTAATCGTTTCCACTGTCGAAATAATAAAACTTAGGAATCTCGAAAACTTCTGAAACGCTTGGCATACTCAGCACCTCCCCTTAAAAAATCCAACAGCCTTATCAAGACTTTCATAAACTCCGCTGAGAAGAGGAGCATCTTCATCAGTAGGCCGAGTAAGATCGGGAATCATAATAGTATAACAACCAGCGCTGTATGCAGATTTAATGCCGTTGGGAGAATCCTCAAAAGCGGCGCATTCGGACGGAAGAAGCTGAAGCTCCGACGCTGCTTTAAGATAAATATCCGGCGCCGGCTTACCATTTTCGACCATATCTCCGCATACTATCGCATCAAAATATTCAGACGCTCCAATCGAATTCAAATAAGAATTCGTCCTTTCACGAGCCGTGGCAGTCGCTACGGCTATTTTTATACCGTTTTCACGGAGAAAATCAAGAAGTTCAAATACGCCTTTTTTCGTCTCAAATCCATTTTCTTTTATAAAAGCGTCCATAAGCTCAACTCTACGGGCATGAATATCATAATACGGAAATTCCTCTCCGAAAATGCCTTTCAGTTTTTCAACCGCAAATTTTCTCGCAAGGCTTCTTATTCCGAAAACATGCTGTTCGGTCATATTATATCCAAAATCAGCCGCAGCCTGCATCCAAAACCGCAGATAGAGTTTTTCCGTATCGAGAATCACTCCATCCATATCAAATATTGCGCCTTTTATTTTTTTACTGTTCATTGTTGAAGTCATCTCGATTCTGTTTTTGTGTTATCCATACGCTCACAAGGAACTTATTACCAGTTTATCATCCAGTTGTACATACCTTCATACTGTCTTGCAGAACTGTTCCACGAGAAATCAGTCTCCATTCCACGCTGCACCATTTTATCCCACTGGTCACGATGATTATAATAAATATGTTTTGAATAATTGATAACGCCGAGCATTTCATCCGCATTATAATTTGCAAACGAAAATCCCGTACCTGTTCCGTCAAATTCATTATAAGGCTGAACCGTATCCTTAAGACCGCCTGTTTCACGAACTATCGGAACTGTTCCGTAACGGAGCGAAATAAGCTGTGTCAGACCGCATGGCTCAAACAGCGACGGCATAAGCATTGCATCCGCAGCAGCGTAAAGCTTGTGTGCAAGATCATCAGAATAAAGAATATTTGCAGAAACTCTTTCAGGATACTTCCACTGATAATGCTTAAACATATTCTCATATCTCGGATCGCCTGTGCCTATAACGACAAATTGTGTGAACTCATCGCATATCTGCTCTATAGCGTAATTTACCAGATCAAGACCCTTCTGGTCGGTAAGACGTGAGATAATTGCGATCATATACTTATTCCTGTCAACAGGCAGACCAAGCTGCTGCTGGAGTTTTTCCTTGTTGACAGCCTTCTTCTCCTTGAAATTTTTGGAGTTGAATTCCGCAAAAATCTGCTTATCGTTTGCAGGATTGAATACATTATAGTCAATTCCGTTTACAATTCCTCTTAAAGAAGCAGAACGTGCACGAAGAAGTCCATCAAGCTGCTCACCGTAGAACGGATACTTTATTTCTTCGGCATATGTTTCGGAAACAGTTGTAATATAATCGGCATAAACAAGTCCGCCTTTAAGCATATTTGCATCCTTATGGAATTCCAACTTGTCAGGAGTAAACATATAATCCGGCAGAGCAGTGTTATATTTAAACATATCAACATTCCACACTCCCTGAAATTTCAGGTTATGGATAGTCATGATAGTTTTTGTAGAGCTGTAGAAGGGATTTGTTGCAAACGATGTGTGGAGGAAAACAGGGATCATAGAAGCCTGCCAATCATGACAGTGAATGATATCAGGACGGAATCCCACAACCGGCATAACCGCCATAACCGCCTTGCTGAAGAAAATAAAACGCTCTATATCCCACTTTAAATCGGAGGAATAAGGAGTATCGCACTTAAAATAATACTCGTTATCAACAAAATAGAATTTGATACCATTGTACTCATACTCCATGATGCCAACGTGCTGTCCATCGGGACGCATACCGTAATCCATATAGAAATGAGTTACATAGCGGAAATTGTTTCTGTATTTTTCAGGAATACAGGTATAATAGGGCATAATTACTCTGACGTCAAATTCATTTTTATTGAGATACTGTGGAAGAGCGCCGACAACATCGGCAAGACCGCCTGTTTTTATAAACGGTACGCACTCGGAAGCTGCAAATAAGATATTTTTCATGCCATTAACTCCTTAAAATCAAAAGATTATCATAGCTGTAGCACAGCTTTTCATACTTATATTATATACCAAAAATTCACATTAGTCAATAGAAAATTATAGAGACTGCACAAATTGTGCAATCTCTATAAAAATAAGTCTAAAGTATCAGGAAACAGCATTTACTTTTTATGATGCTTGTAAAGAGGATATTTCTCCCTTGATTCCTTGTTGAAAGGAGTTATTCCCGTATGGGCATCCTGCCCTAATCCTCTTAGACACCCTTTATGAGTATCTAAGAGGATTAATACCGGGTTTCCAAAGGGATTAAAGAGGACAGAGTCCCCTTATAATGTTTACTTAAAGTAAGCCACACCGCTTTCAAAGATTTTCTGATCTTTGTTACCGTCAACGTTTTTGCCGATATAGCTACCTTTACGCTCGCTGTGTCCCATTTTACCGAAAACTCGTCCATCCGGAGAAGTGATACCCTCAATAGCTTCAATCGAGGTATTCGGATTATAGCGGATATCCATTGTCGGATTACCATTAAGGTCTACATACTGCGTTGCAATTTGACCGTTATTTGCGAGCTGCTGAATAAGGCTTGCAGGAGCTACGAAACGTCCCTCTCCGTGAGAAATCGGAATGGTATGAATATCTCCGACCTCGCATCCGTAGAGCCAAGGACTCTTATTGGAAGCGATCCTCGTTGTTACCATCATGGACTGATGACGTGCGATAGTGTTGAATGTAAGCGTAGGAGATTCATCGGTCATATCAACGATCTCGCCATACGGTACAAGACCGAGCTTGATAAGAGCCTGGAATCCGTTACAGATACCAAGCATAAGTCCGTCACGATTCTTGAGAAGATCGTGAACAGCATCCTTTATCTTCGGATTGCGGAAGAAGGCTGTAATAAACTTACCGCTTCCCTCCGGCTCATCGCCGCCGCTAAATCCGCCTGGGATCATAATGATCTGCGACTGTCTGATTTCTCTTTCAAAGTAATTTACCGATTCCTCGATAGCGTTTGCAGAAAGATTTCTTATAACTACAGTTTCTGTTTTAGCGCCTGCCTTTTCAAAAGCTCTTGCTGTATCATACTCGCAGTTCGTTCCTGGGAATACAGGGATAAGAACCTTCGGCTGAGCAGCTTTTATTGAAGCTGTAAGATGAAGTCTGTCTGTGAATGAATACGTTTCGGGAGTTACATCCGTTGTCTTGATTCTGCATGGGAATACAGGTTCGAGCTTTCCTTCCCACACTCTCTGAAGATTTTCAAGACCGATAGTGTAGTCCATGCAACAGATCTTGTAATCGCTGATAGTTTTACCGATAACGTTCTCGCCGTTTGCAGCTTCGCCGTTAAGTTCAATAATAAATGCGCCGTAACAAGGCTTATAAAGCTGCTTTGCTGTAAGACGAGCCGTGAACTCGAATCCGATTTTATTTCCGAAGCACATTTTTGCGATACCTTCAGCAGCTCCGCCGTAACCGATAGTCCATATCGCATTTGCACGTCCATCGCTGATTATCTGCTCAACCTGATCAAAACACTTTTTGATGCTGTCAAACTTAGGCAGACCGTTTTCATCGTATTCAGGAATTATCATAATAACGCTGTTTCCTGCGCTCTTGAACTCCGTTGAAACAATCTTGTCAGCCATAGCGGTTGAAACTGCGAAAGATACAAGCGTTGGAGGAACGTCGATATTTTCAAAAGTTCCCGACATCGAATCCTTTCCTCCGATAGAACCGCAGCCCATTTCAAGCTGAGCCTTGAACGCACCGAGAAGAGCTGCCATAGGCTTGCCCCAGCGTCTTGCGTCATTCTGAGTTCTTTCAAAATATTCCTGGAATGTAAGCCAGCACTTCTTGTAAGTACCGCCTGCGGCAACGACCTTAGCAATAGATTCAACTACAGCAAGCATTGCTCCGTGGTAAGGACTCTTTTCGGAAATATCCGGATTATATCCCCAGCCCATGAGAGAACAAGTTTTTGTTTCTCCTGTGAGAACCGGAATTTTAGCTGCCATAGCCTGTGAAGGAGTCATCTGATAAACGCCTCCGAAAGGCATAAGAACAGTACCTGCGCCGATAGTTGAGTCAAATTTCTCGATAAGACCTTTCTGTGAGCATACATTTAGGTTTGACATAAGCTCTGTCCAAGATTCAGCAGTATCGGATATCTCCTCTTCCTCTGCTGCGACAGGAGCTTCAATTTCAATATCGGTAAATTTCGGAGCGCCGTTTGAATTAAGGAATTCACGGGAAAGATCGACGATAGTATTTCCGTTCCAAACCATTTTCAGTCTTGGTTCTTCAACAACATCGGCAACGAGAGTTGCTTCAAGATTTTCCTTTGCAGCCTCTTCCATGAATTTATCAAGATCTTCGGGAGCAATAACAACAGCCATTCTCTCCTGTGACTCAGAAATTGCAATTTCTGTTCCGTCAAGACCGTCATACTTCTTGGGAACGGCATTAAGATTGATAACAAGACCGTCTGTAAGCTCGCCGATAGCAACAGAAACTCCGCCTGCACCGAAATCGTTGCAGCGTTTTATCATCTTTGTAACATCAGGATTTCTGAAAAGTCTCTGAAGCTTTCTCTCCTCTGGCGGATTGCCCTTCTGAACCTCCGCACCGCAGTGTTCAAGAGATTCAAGCGTATGCGACTTTGAAGAACCTGTAGCTCCGCCGCAGCCGTCACGACCTGTTTTACCTCCGAGAAGAATAACGATATCGCCAGGAACAGGTCTTTCTCTTCTGATATTTTCAGCTGGAGCTGCACCGAGAACCGCACCTATTTCCATTCTTTTTGCGACATAGCCTGGGTGATAAACCTCTGAAACGTGGCCTGTAGCAAGACCGATCTGGTTTCCGTACGAACTGTAACCGTTAGCTGCTCCGACAGTAATTTTTCTCTGCGGAAGCTTGCCCGCAATCGTATCCTCAACGGGAACAAGCGGATTTGCAGCTCCCGTTACACGCATTGCCTGATAAACATAAGAACGTCCCGAAAGCGGATCTCTTATAGCTCCGCCGAGACAAGTTGCAGCTCCGCCGAAAGGCTCGATCTCAGTAGGATGATTGTGAGTTTCGTTTTTGAACATGAGTATCCAGTCCTCAAGCTCTCCATCGATATCGACCTTGATCTTGACTGAACAAGCGTTGATTTCTTCGCTCTCGTCAAGGTCAGGAAGAAGTCCGTCCGATTTAAGCTTTTTAGCGGCAAGCGTTCCGATATCCATGAGAGTAACGGGCTTTTCAGTTCTTCCAAGCTCTTCACGAACATTCAGGTACATATCATAGGATTCCTTGATATAAGGAGTTTTGATATCAACATTTTCAACGTTGGTAAGGAATGTTGTATGACGGCAGTGATCCGACCAGTATGTGTCGATCATTCTTATTTCGGTTATGGTAGGGTTACGCTTTTCCGTATTGCGGAAATAATCCTGACAGAACTTGATGTCATCATAGTCCATAGCCAGACCGAATTTATCAACAAAAGCATGAAGTCCGTAAGCGTTAAGCTGTGTAAAACCTTCGAGTTCTTCAACAGTTGTCGGGATTTCATAATTTGTATCGAGAGTTTTTACAGTTTCAAGAGAAGCTTCACGGCTCTCGACCGGATTTATTATATAAGCCTTCAGTCTGTCGAACTCCTCGTCCGTGATATGACCGGAAACAATGTAAACACGGGCATTGCGGACACGACAGCGTTCGCCCTGACGAAGTATCTGGATGCACTGCTCGCAGCTGTCGGCTCTCTGATCAAACTGACCGGGAAGATATTCAACGGCAAAAACTCGGTCATTTTCACCGATAGCAGGGATTTCATCGTAAACAACGTCAACGGCAGGCTCTGAAAAAACAGTGCTTACAGCGGCTTTAAAATCATTCTCGCTAAGCTTGTCTGCATCGTATCTGTTAAGAATTCTCAGATTCGTCAGTTCAAGTCTGAGAGCTGTTTTAACATCGTTAAGTACAGACTGCGCTTCAACAGCAAACTCAGGCATTTTTTCAACGTAAATTCTGAATACGGACATAAAGATCTCCATTCTCCGCAAAAGAAATTGATATTGATTATGTTACATGGAGCGGTTGCGGACGTCCCCATGAAATTATCATTTAAAAGCTGTTATTTCAAAGCATCGGCATTTATTTTTGTGTTAATTTATCAAGGGGACGCTGTCACCTTATACCCCCTGCCCATGGTATAATACTCCCTTTGGAATCCCGATATTAATCGACCAAAATTCCCGTAAGGAAATTTCAAACGATTAGGGCGAACATCCTTAGAATTACCAAATTTTGGCAGAGTTAAAGTAAAAATAAATAGCATACTTAAAATATCAAACTTCCAACGTGTCAGAAATTCTGCCGAAGCAATGATCCTGACCGCTCTTTTCTATTATAACATAAAAAATCTGATTACGCAAACTTTTTTCAGGATTTTTTCGGGAAATTTTTATTAATGTGTAATCCGGAGCGTATCCCTGATGAAACTCGTCGCTGTTTTCACGTTCAAAAAGCACCGGAACAGTCTTTCCTATCTGCTTTTTCAGATACTCCTCATGAAGTCGTTTTCCAAGAGCTTTCATACGATCGGCTCTTTCAGCCTTGATCACGGCTGAAATTTGCTTCATTCCTGCGGCGATCGTTCCGTTTCTCGGCGAATATTGGAAAACGTGTATTTTTGCAAATCCGACTTTTTCCACAAACTTCATGGATTCGCAGAACTCCTCCTCGCTCTCTTCCGGAAAACCGACCATTACGTCCGTAGTTATTGAAGCATCCGGAAATACATATCTTATTTTGCTTACAAGATCAAAATATTCATCCGGAGTATAATGTCTGTGCATTCTTTGAAGAGTCCGTTCACATCCGCTTTGCAGCGAAAGATGAAACTGCGGACAAAACTGCGGAAGTCTTGAAAGACGGACAAGATCTTCGTTAGTTATCACTTCCGGTTCAAGCGAGCCGAGACGTACACGCTCTATACCATAAATTTTACAGCATTCCTCAACAGCATCAGCAAGTCTTAACCCGAATTCCTTGCCGTAAAACGCAAGATTTATCCCAACAAGAACTATCTCCCTGTGTCCTGCCTCTGCAAGAACCTTTATCTCATTTCGGAGTACGTTTATCGGCTTGGAACGGCATCTTCCTCTCGCATACGGGATAATACAATAGGAACAGAATTGATTGCAGCCGTCCTGAATTTTCACAAAAGCTCTCGTTCTGCTCTTAAAATCGCCGTAAAATGACTCCTCGAATTCATCGGACGAACCATATTGCGCAATACTTATGATACGTTTTCGTTCGTTCAGAAAATCGAGGACAAGCTGCGGAAGTCCGTTACGTTCCTTCGTTCCGGTAACGATATCAGCTTCAATGATTTTTTCGGCAGCCTGTGGTGAAGCCTGAGGCAGACATCCGGTAAGAACGATGACCGACTCAGGATTAGTTTTTCTCAGTTTTCTCACGCTATACAGCGATTTTCCGTCGCCGGAAGCAGTAACTGTACAGGAATTAACCACGATAACATCAGCTTTTTCCGTAGAATCGGTTTCCGAAAAGCCGTTTGCCAAGAAATTCGACCTCATGCACTCTGTTTCATATTGGTTGACCTTACACCCAAAAGTTATAAAAAAAATCTTATACATATTTCACCTTATTATCATATAGTATTCTCAAAATTGTCATGTTAATTTTGCACAAAATGACCGATAGTTTTTTATGCACTCTCAATAACTATCGCAATGAATAAAAAAACTCCTCTAAGCACAGCTTAATTATGTTAAATTGCCGAAATTGCTATAAATGGCTTGACAAAGGGATTTTTTAATGCTATTATAATACTTGCGGAAAGGCCAAACCGCAAAAAGAAATAAACAAGAAAAAACCACTCGCTCACCTGTAATTTAGGAGGTAATAAGTATGACAAAGACAACGGTTTTTCTTCAGACAATCAATGATGTAAAGGATTTCGTCACTGTCGTTATGCACTATGATTTCGATATTGACCTCGTTTCCGGAAGATATGCGGTAGACGCAAAGTCGATCATGGGTATTTTCAGCCTTGATCTTTCAAAGCCGATTCAGCTTAATGCACATACCGATGATGCCGATAAGTTCCTCAAGGATATCGAAAAGTTCATCGTAAAGTAAACATAACATTAAAAAGACTGCTGCCGATTATGGCGGCAGTCTTTTTGTCGTTTTAATCCCAGTCTTTTCTACTGAAATTGTGAATACATTTCTTAATCGGGTTAGAAACAGTAAGTTTCTGGAAGTAGTGATAAAGCGCATCCTGATTGCATCCTGCATCTTTAAGTCCGGAATACATCGTTTTGAACTCATTAATTTTCATGCCGACCTTTGTTTCAAGAACAAGATCTTCATCCGTGAACACAACTGCTCCATAAACCGGAACATCGTCAAATCCGCCTTTTTTCAAATGATGTATAACGTTATCAATATGCGTTTTATTCTGAAGCTCAGGATTATAAAATTTATGAACCTTTGCTCCGATTTTATGGGTAAGTTTTTTTCCCTTTCCCGAAACCGAACCGGAAATCCCCTTTGTTTCAACAACAAGAACTCCAAAACGTCCAAAAACAAGATGATCTATCTCGACTGTTTTTCTGTAAAGCGGAAGAAAAGCGTTATTTATAACTCTTATTTTATCATTTTTGCCGAGTTTTTTTATAACTCCTGCAACTTTTCGTTCTGCAGCTCTGCCTTTTCGTCTGCCTTTTTTAAAGTAGGAAATAACTCCCCACAAAATCATAAGAACGATGGCTGCGGCTAAAACGATCAAAAAAATTTTCAGATTCTTTTCCATAATTTTCTCCTGTCTGATTGAATAAATCAAATTTATTCTGCCATAATACAAACAGACGCTCAATGCGTTGAAAGGAAATACCGCACAAAGTATGTTCAATAATCTTGCTCCAGAAGTGATCATACGAATCCGGAGCAAACTCCGTGCGGTATTACCTGAAAAAATCCCGAATAAAGAGGTGTTCTCAATATGTGGGACAAATTAGCTCTCATTCTTCTGATAATCGGAGGAATCAACTGGGGTTTAGTCGGTATTTTTGAGCTTGATATGGTTGCATGGCTTTTCGGCGGTGCAGCAAGCATTATCAGCAGAGCTATCTATATTCTTGTAGCGATCTCTGCTGTATGGTGTATTTCGCTTCTTTTCAGAAGAGACGAAGAACTGGCATACAATACCACAAACCGGTAAATTAAAGCCTTTCCAGCCGCTCCTCATGATGCCGTAGGAGCGTTCGGAAACCAAGCGGCATTTATCAGAAGATGCCGAAAAACTGCATGACGGTAATAAAAACCGTCAATGCAGTATTACTTAATCGAAAAAGGGAGGCGATAAAACCTCCCTTTTATTTTTATAATTAGTCGCTTACATAAGGGAGAAGAGCGATATGTCTTGCTCTCTTGATAGCAACTGTAAGCTCTCTCTGATGGAAAGCGCAAGTTCCTGTAACACGTCTCGGAAGAATCTTAGCTCTTTCGGTCATGCACTTTCTGAGCTTAGCGAGATCTTTATAATCGATCTTTTCGATTCTGTCAGCACAGAACATACAAACCTTCTTACGAGGCTTCTTCGAAGGACGAGAATTTCTTTCCTTTTCCATGACTTTTCCTCCTATCATAATAAAGTAACGTTAAATCAGTTAAGATCAGAACGGAACGTCTCCGTCGCTGAGGATCTCTTCGAAATCGCTCAGACTGCCATAAGACATACTTTCATTATTCTGTGCAGGCTGCTGTGAAGCCGTCTGCTGTGGAGGAGCCTGATAATTATTTTGCGAAGCGGAATAACCGCCCTGATATCCTGAAACACTGCCTGATTCTGCTTTAGAACCGGTAAATTCAACATTATCAACGAAAACTTCGGTTGTATAATGAGTAACATCAGAATGATTTCTATCCTGATAGCTGCCTGTTCTGAGATTTCCTTCAACCATGATCATGCTTCCCTTTTTAAAATAACGGGAAACAAATTCGGCTGTCTGTCTCCATGCAACGCAAGTAATAAAATCAGCCTGTCTTTCTCCTGTATTTTTGTCAGTAAATCTTCTGTTTACAGCAACATTAAATCTACATGACGCAACACCGCTTGTTGTTTGTCTTAATTCAGGATCGGCAGTAAGTCTGCCCATTAAAATAACCTTATTCACCTGACCGCCTCCAAAAATAATAAAGTGAAATTACTCGATAACAGTTACGAGTGAACGAAGAACGCCGTCAGTAATGTTAAGACGTCTTGAAAGTTCAGCCGGATATTCGGGCTTAGACTCGAATGTGTAGATTACATAGTAACCTTCTGTTTCGTCTTCGATAGGATATGCAAGCTTACGCTTACCCCAATCATCGTTAACTTCAACAGCTTCGGCATGTCTTTCGATTCTTTCCTTGAACCTCTCAACAAGAGCCTTCATCGGCTCTTCGCCGTTCTTAAGGCTGAAAACAACCATTACTTCATACTTAGCGGATACCTTTGCCATGATGTACACCTCCTTCTGGATTCTGCCCTGCAACCTTCTGAGGGCAAGGATAATCGTACCATACCCACGCACGATACTTGAATATTATATCACACAATCATCATGTTGTCAAGCTTTTTTTATAATTTTCTCAAAAAATCCCAATCAGTGAATCCTTTCAACTGTATACCCCATATCGGCAAGAAGATCGTCAACGCCCTTGTCTCCAGCAAAGTGGAGCGAACCAACCATAAAGAAGTAATTATCGCCGTTTTCGAGGAACTCCGCAGCTCTTTCAGCCATTCCGACATTTCTGTTGAAGAGCATCGTATCCATGTATTCATTGTAGTCATCAAGAAGTTCTTCGGGAATTTCGTCAGCTTCCTCGTCAATTTCGAGCATTTCATCAACTTTTCCGGAAGCCCATAAATCGTAAAGACCTCCCAGTGATTCGGCGATTACAGACGGATCATCAAGTTCTTCCTTTATTGATTTAAAGCAGAAATCAGCATAAGCGTCCGAATATGCGTTCATAGCGCTCGCCTGTATTTCAAGATTCTCTATATCAATAACCTCTTTACCATCATCAGCAGCCATTGCCGCAAGCTTTGCGTCAACGCCTTCTGAAGAGAGATTTTTCAGTTCGAGCATAGCAGACGATTCAATCTGACTAAGCCAGAATCCTGCTGTATAAACGTCAAGAAGTTCATTATACATACCTATCTCTTCAAAACATTCCTTGCCTATCTCATAGGATTCCGCTGAAATATGGTCTTTGATAGTAGTACCGTCAGTGTACACAAGATAGGTCAGAAATTCCTGCAAAACAGACATATCAGAGAGCTTATTCGGATCAACCTCAACTGCAACACCATCGCAGTTATCGTAAACATCCATAATATAATCGGGCAGAGAATATTTATCCTCGCTAACAACATGAATAGTTCCCATAAGATAAAGCTCGTTTCCACTTTCGGGATCGGTCGCCTTCCAAAGTGCAGGAGTGGGAGTATCTACTGTAATGTAGTCGTTTATATCGGCAGTTCCGTCGTTTTTCACCGATTCATCCGTTTTATCCTCCGGAGCAGCGGTTGTTGCAACCACGTCGACCATTGAAACTTCAGGCTCGTCCATAGTTGTTATTATCTTCTCCTCAGAGCTTTCCTTTTCTCCGCATCCTGATGCAGAAAGAGCCATTAAAGCAGCTAAAAATGCACATAAAATTTTACTTTTTTTCATACTGTTATCCCCTGTTATTTTATTTACCTACAACAAATATGCTGTATGTATAAATCAATTGTATCACACAGTTAGGTTTATTTCAATATTTTTAAGCAGTTTCAATGTTTTTCACAAAATTCGGCTTGCTAAAAGCAAATAAATATGTTATAATTGAAATATGTCAATTTCGGACAGGAGGTCAAAAATGAAATACACACAGGGAAAATACCCGATAATACAAAAAAAGGCTATAGCTAATAATACCTACAGCTTTGTTGTAAGCTGTCCCGAGGTCGCAGATGCTGCACAGCCCGGACAGTTTGTTCATATAAGAGCAAATGGATTTACCCTCCGCAGACCTGTATCTATCTGCGGTATCGATAAGAAAAAAGGGCTGCTCAGAATCGTTTTTGAAATAAGAGGTGACGGAACTGCTGAGATCGCTCGTCTCAACGAGGGCGAACTGATAGATATGCTTGCACCGCTTGGTCATGGATTTACAGTTGACACTAACTTCAAAAAAGTCATTCTCATAGGCGGAGGTATCGGAACTCCTCCCATGCTCCCCCTTGCTCAGATATACGGCGAAAAAGCAACGGTTATCACCGGTTTCAGAAACGCAGGAGCTGTTATCCTGAATGAAGATTTCAAAAAAACCGGCGCTGAAACTATCATATGCACTGATGACGGAAGCTTCGGAGTTCACGGCTTTGTAACTGCTCCGCTTGAAAAAATCCTCAATGACGACACAGTTGACGCAGTATATGCCTGCGGACCTATGCCGATGCTCAAAAATATCGCCGCATTATGCAAAGAGAAAAATGTCGATCTCTGCGAAATATCGCTGGAGGAACGAATGGCTTGCGGTATCGGAGCTTGTCTCGGCTGCGCTTGCCGAACTCAAAGAAACGATGAGGAGTATTTCGCTCATGTCTGCAAAGACGGTCCTGTATTCAAAGCTGAGGAGGTAATCTGGTAATGGCTGATTTATCTGTAAATATATGTGGGATTGACTTCAAAAATCCTGTAATTCCCGCTTCCGGAGTTTTCGGATATGGCAGAGAATACGAGGAACTTTTCCCTCTTGAAAAACTCGGCGGAATCGCTACCAAAGGTACTACTCTCCACAAACGAACCGGAAATCTTGCTCCGAGAATAGCTGAAACTCCATCGGGAATGCTTAATTCTGTAGGACTTCAGAATCCCGGAATCGACCATTTTATCGAAAGCGAACTTCCTTATCTTCTTACGAAAAAACTTACAGTTCTTGCTAATATAGCAGGTTCTACCGTTGAAGAATGCGTTGCCGTCGCTGAAAAGCTCGAACCGACTGACGCCCATATGATAGAGCTTAATATATCCTGTCCCAACGTAAAACAGGGAGGAGCTGCATTCGGTACAAGCTGTGAAATGGCTGCCGAGGTAACACGTCAGGTACGCAAGGCAACAACAAAGCCTCTCGTTGTCAAACTCTCGCCAAATGTTACAAGCATCACTGATATCGCAAAAGCTGTTGAAGATGCCGGAGCAGACGCAATTTCCATGATAAACACTCTCCTCGGAATGAGAATAGACATCAATACAGGACGTCCTGTTCTGAGAAATAATGTAGGCGGAATGAGCGGTCCGGCGATTTTCCCTATCGCAGTAAGAATGGTTTGGCAGGCCGCTAACGCCGTCAATATCCCGATAATCGGTATGGGAGGAGTTTCATCCGGTCGTGACGCTATCGAACTTATGATGGCGGGAGCTTCTGCCGTTCAGGTCGGAGCAGCTATTTTTACAGATCCGTTCGCTCCTGTTAAAATCATTGAGGAAATGAATGAATTTCTTGATTCTAAGGGAATTTTCTCCGTTAAAGATATTATCGGAACTGTTAAGCCTTGGTGAAAACGATATGATAATTATGTCAGTTGACTTCGGCGACGCAAGAACGGGTATTGCCGTTTGCGGAAAAAGCGAACTTATGGCCTCTCCGGTCTGCGTCATTGCCGAAAAGGATTTTAATAAATGCTTAGAAAAAACCGCCGCTCTTGCAAAAGAGCAGCGGGCTGAACTAATTGTTGTCGGATTTCCTAAAAACATGAATGGAACAGTTGGCGAAAGAGCGGAAAAGTGCAGCCTTTTCGCTGAAGAGCTTGAAAAGCTCACCGGATGCTCCACTGTCCTCTGGGATGAACGCAACACTACCGTTTCCGCTCACAACACTCTCAATGTTACCAACACACGTGGTAAAAAGCGAAAAGCTGTTGTAGACGCTGTGGCGGCGGTCATCATTCTCGAGAGCTATCTCGAATACAGACGAAATACAGGCAGTTCTACTGTACTATAACTACATCATAACTGATTTTATATCGTCAAGCAGATTTCCTGCCGCTTTAAGAGTTTTTCCGGCATTTTTTTTGATGCTGTATTTTTTCATCGGCGTTGCCGTATTAAAAGCATAGAAGGCGAATCCTACTGCCGCTCCGGCAGCTGCGCCTTTTGCTAAAGATTTAACATTCATATATTCACACTCCAAAATCTATTTTTGTGCGGTATTCAGCCCTTTACGGGCGTGATATTATTTTCTGCTTTATTGACTATTTTATTCACGAGGGATTTAAATGCATAATCTTAACATTGTTCTTGTCGAGCCGCAGATTCCCCAGAATACGGGAAATATTTCCAGAACCTGCGCTGTTACGGGCGCTAAGCTTCATCTTGTTCGTCCTTTCGGATTTGAAATAACTGATAAGCATCTAAAACGCGCTGGTCTTGATTACTGGGATAAGCTCGATATTACATATTACGACAGTCTTGACGATTTTTTTGAAAAAAATAAAGATAGTATTTTTTTCTATTTCACAACTAAGGGCAGATACGTCCACAGCGATGTCTGCTATCCCGATAATTCGTTTCTCATTTTCGGACGTGAGGATAAAGGTCTTCCTGAAGAGCTTCTTCACGATAATCCCGAAAGCTGCGTCCGTATTCCGATGCGAAATGAACTAAGAAGTCTCAACCTTTCAAATTCTGTTGCAATAGCAGTTTACGAGGTTCTGAGACAATGGGACTACCCCGACCTCTCAAGAGAGGGAGAATTGACTAAATACGAATGGTGAAGGAGTTTTTTCAATGGCAAAAATTATGATTTTAACCGATAGCTGCTGCGATATTCCAAAAGAAACTATCGAAGAGCTCGGCATTAAAGTTCTACCGTTTACGCTTACGGTTTCAGGCGAGAGCTTCCGAGAAATTTATGATAAATCCACCCAGGAGGTTTACGAGCTTATGGCTCAGACCGACGAGATTCCCAAACATTCTCAGATATCCCCTGTAACCTTTGAAGAAACATATAAGGAAATCTACGAACAGGGTTACACCGATATTATCAGCATTTCTATCAATTCAAACGGTTCCGGAACATTTAATAATTCCATTATCGGCAAAAATGACTTTTTCGATAATAATCCCGAAGCCAAAGATAAAATACGAATTTTCAACCTTGATTCAAAGTGCTACACCATTTTCTACGGTTATCCGATCATCGAAGCCGTTAAAAAAATTCGCAAGGGCGCTGAAGCTGAGGAGATAATCGCATATCTTGAGGACTGGTTCAATGTATGCGGAATTTACGCTGTCCCATATAGTCTTAAATATGCGAAAAAATCAGGAAGAATTTCCGCAGCAAAGGCTTTCGCCGGAGAACTTCTCGGTCTTAAGCCAATTATTCTTTTTGCAGACGGCGGAACTGAAACTCTTGATAAAATAAGAGGTGAAAAAAATATCGTTTCAAAGCTTGTTGAATGCGTTGAAAAAAATATGACTCCACAGACTCCATACATCATGGTTCATGGACGTGACGCAACGCTTGCAAAGGAAGTTGAAAAGGAACTTATCAAAAAAACCGGCAGAAAGGCCGAAATGTACTCCCCTATCGGAGCTGTTGTTGCAGCCAATATCGGTCCGGACTTAGTCGGAGTATTGGTGAGAAGAAAAAACAAATAAAAATAGCAAAACGGAGAGCATTTCTGCTCTCCGTTCTTATTATAAAAAGCGGTTACTGCATTTTATAGCTGTTAATCATCTTCTGAACCATACGTCCGCCGATTGATCCTGCTTCTCTTGAAGTGAGGTCGCCGTTATAACCCTGCTTGAGGTTAACGCCCATCTCGCTTGCAGACTCCATCTTAAATCTTTCAAGAGCTTCCTTGCCCTTCTGTGTCATTTCACCCTTCATAGTTAAATCTCCTTTAAATTTGAATTATTGATGCCGTGATAGTATTATAACACCGTAAATCAAAAATATATCAGGAAAATTTTATTATTTTTCAAATGTTATTAATATGTATCAAGAAAATTATGTACACCGTCTTTATCCTTGTAGGCAATTATTGTGCTGAGATTAACATTTTCCACGCTCCGGAAGATATTTTTCTCAACCTGCGGATTGATTTTGCTCAGTTCAGCAATAAGCTGTTTTATCTCCTGACGCTTTGAAACATTGCTGCCGTCCTCATTAGAAGAGGCACTCGATTCCGTAAAACGACAGGCACACTGAAGAAATTTCAGTCTGTTATAATCACGCCAGTGCTTGATATCCTTTTCACGTACAAGATAAAGCGGACGGATAAGCTCCATTCCCTCAAAATTAGTGCTGTGGAGCTTTGGCATCATGGTCTGAACCTGTCCGCCGTAAAGCATCCCCATAAGTATAGTTTCGATAACGTCATCAAAATGATGTCCGAGTGCGATTTTGTTGCATCCCATCTCTTTCGCCTTGCTGTAGAGGTATCCTCTCCTCATACGAGCGCAGATATAGCACGGATTTTTTTCAATATTAAAAACAGAATCAAAAATTTCAGATTCAAAAATCGTGATCGGAACAGAAAGGAGTTTGGCATTTTCTTCTATCGCACGTCTGTTTTCAGGATTATATCCGGGATCCATAACGAGAAAAACAACTTCAAACGGAAATTTATCGTGCCGTTTAAGCTCTTGAAAAAGCTTTGCCATAAGCATTGAATCTTTTCCGCCGGAAATACAAACAGCAATTTTGTCGCCCGGCTGAACAAGCTGATATTCGTTTATCGCCTTTGTGAATTTGCACCATATATTCTTTTTAAATTTTTTCCGCAGACTTTTTTCAACATCGTCTGCCGTTATTATCTCGCTCATTTTACAACACCTCTTAATTATTATACCACATCAGAAGCAAAATGTCTACTAAAAAACAGAGGACGAATAATTCGTCCTCTGTTTGAACATGAACAATCTTTAAAATTTATTTTTTCCTTTATAACATTGTCCGTGCATTGCGCAGTTGCTGCATCCGTGACTGCAAGAAGATTTCCCATGCTTTTTATCTCTTATAAGACTATAAATTATAAGTGCAACAGCTGCTGTAAGTATAATAAGCGCTATTATCCAAGAATGCATATTAACGCTCCTTTACTTTGAAGCCCTGATCTTTTTAGTAAATTTTGTAGATTCTTTATAAGGCTTAAATATGAGATAAATCGCCAATGCTATAATTGCGAATGAAAGAACTGCTCCGACTATTCCCAATCCTTTTACGTCGCCTGAAAACAATGTTCCAAGCTGATTGATAACGAATGCAACGATATAAGCGAATCCGCACTGATAACCGATTGCAAACCATGTCCACTTAGGACTGTTCATCTCACGTCTGATAGCTCCGATCGCTGCGAAACAAGGTGCGCAGAGAAGATTGAATGCGAGGAACGAATATCCTGCAACAGCTGTAAACTGCTCTGCAAGAGCTGTGTAAACCGATGCTTCTCCTGCACCGAAAAGTACGCCCAATGTTCCAACGATGTTTTCCTTTGCAATAAGACCTGTAACCGACGCAACAGCAGCCTGCCAGTTGCCCCAGCCCAGAGGTGCAAAGATCCATGCAATGCCCTTACCGATAGTTGCAAGAACGCTGTTGTCAAGCTCGTCTTCTGCAAGCATTCTGAATGAGCCGTCAACTGTTCCGAAGAAGGTTAAGAACCATACTACGATAGTTGAAAGAAGGATAATGGTTCCGGCTTTCTTGATAAACGACCAGCCACGCTCCCACATTGAACGGAGAACGTTTCCTGCTGTTGGCATATGATAAGCCGGAAGCTCCATAACGAACGGCGCCGGATCGCCGGAGAACATTCTTGTTTTTTTGAGGATGATGCCTGAAATGATTATAGCTGCCATTCCGAGGAAATAAGCCGAAACTGCAACCCAAGCTGAACCGCCGAAAATTGCTCCGGCAATCATTGCGATGAAAGGCGTTTTAGCTCCGCATGGAATGAAAGTTGTCGTCATGATAGTCATGCGGCGGTCACGTTCATTCTCAATAGTTCTGGAAGCCATGATACCCGGAATTCCGCATCCTGTTCCGATAAGTATCGGGATAAACGATTTGCCGGAAAGACCAAAGCGGCGGAAAATTCGGTCGAGAACGAAAGCAACTCTTGCCATATAACCGCAAGCCTCGATAAAAGCAAGAAGCAGAAAGAGAACAAGCATCTGCGGAACAAATCCGAGAACTGCTCCAACACCGCCTACAATGCCGTCTATGATAAGACCATGAAGCCAATCAGGACAGCTTTCTCCGAGCAGCTTTTCAATAAGAACCGGTATTCCCGGAACCCAAGTTCCGTAATTTGCCGGATCAACTCCACCATCGTACTCCTTGAAAAGAGCAATTGAGTCATTCAAATCGCCGATAGAAGCCGTTTCTGTTGAAACTGCAAGCGTTTCTTCATCCTCAAGCTCATACTCGAACTCGAAACTGCTGTCGGTATATTTTGCCGCAAGAGCATTCAGTTCTGTTTCAGCAATTTCCGCACTGAAATCGTCTGCTTCCGTATCAATAGCAGCAGATGCAGCATTAATGTTGTAGCCGTCGGCTTCTGCCTGAGCAAGGAAACCTTCTATAATCGCATTTGTATCGCCGTATTTTTCCTCATTTTCAGCAGTTTCGCTCGAACCGATGCCCAAAAGATGGAATCCGTCACCGAAAAGTCCGTCATTAGCCCAATCTGTTGCAGCAGTTCCGACTGTTACCATGGAAATATAGTAAACAAGGAACATTATTACAGCAAAAATAGGGAGTCCGAGCCAGCGATTTGTAACGATCTTGTCGATCTTATCCGATGTGGAAAGACCGCCTTTGTTTTTCTTTTTAAGACACTTACCGATGATTTTTGAAATATATTCATAACGTTCGTTGGTTATGATCGATTCAGCGTCATCATCCATTTCCTTTTCGACGGTCTGAATATCCTGTTCCATATGTTTCATAATATTTTCAGAAAGATTCAGCTTTTCAAGAGCCTTTTCATCACGCTCGAAAATTTTTATAGCATACCAGCGCTGCATCTCCTCAGACATATTATGTAACGCAGCTTCTTCAATATGTGCAAGAGCGTGTTCAACAGGACCGGAAAATGTATGCTGAGGAATAGTCTTTCCGGATTTTGCAGCATTTATCGCTGCTTCAGTTGCTTCAGAAATCCCCTCGCCTTTAAGAGCCGATATTTCAACAGCTTTGCATCCGATTGCTTTTGAAAGCTCATCAAGATTGATTTTATCTCCGTTTTTTCTTACAATGTCCATCATATTGACTGCCAGAACCACAGGGATTCCGATTTCGGTCAATTGTGTTGTAAGATAGAGGTTTCGCTCAAGATTTGTTCCGTCAATTATATTCAAAATAGCGTCCGGACGCTCACCGATAAGATAATTTCTTGCAACAACCTCTTCAAGCGTATACGGAGAAAGCGAATAAATTCCCGGAAGATCGGTAATAACTACACCTTCATGTTTTTTAAGTTTTCCTTCTTTCTTTTCAACAGTTACACCAGGCCAGTTTCCAACGAACTGATTGGAACCTGTCAAGGCGTTAAAAAGCGTTGTTTTACCGCAGTTCGGATTACCCGCAAGTGCGATTCTTATACTCATTTTAAACCTCTCCTTCAATTAAATATGTGAGCATATATTCTTAATACAGAGCAAATTGAAACCGCTTTCAGTCTCAATTCGCTTATAATATTATACTTTCTCAACCTCAATCATTTCAGCATCAGCTTTACGGAGCGAAAGCTCATATCCTCTCACTGTAACTTCTATAGGATCGCCAAGGGGAGCAACTTTGCGGACCGTAACTTCGACACCCTTTGTAATTCCCATATCCATAATACGGCGTTTTACAGCGCCCTCGCCGGTGAGTTTTTTAACCTTGACTGTATCTCCGATTTTTGCTTCTTTAAGATTCATTTTATCTTCTCCTTAAACCATAATTTTCATAGCCATTTCACGGCTTATAGCAACTCTTGTTTCTTTGACGTTAACGATTAAATTCCCGTCGATCGTATTAACGACAGTTACAGAACCTCCTGCAACGAAACCAAGATTTTCGAGATGTTTTTTAACCTCTGGTGTTCCGCCGATTTTCAGGATAGTGTGCTGTTCGCCGGCATTTGCAAGTGTCAATGGCATAAATTTATCCTCCTTGGAAATAATTCGTATAATAAGGGTTAGGCATCACTAACTATATGTTATTATACACTAATTAATAAAAAAAGTCAATCACTTTCATTCCCATCCTATTATTTTTGTACAAGACGTATCACAGTTAGCCTTTTCTAACGCAAAATATGTAGAAAATGACAAATATTTTTCTACATAACATTATAATCAGGATAAGCAGATATTATTCCGAATTAAATAAAAAGCCAGACTGTTTTTTAATCAGTCCGGCTTTTTGTTAATTAGAGTGCAGCGTGGAAAGTTCTTGAAATAACGTCATCCTGCTGTTCCTTTGTAAGCTTTACAAAGTTTACTGCATAACCAGATACTCTTACAGTAAGCTGCGGATATTTCTCCGGGTGAGCCTGAGCATCAAGAAGTGTTTCTCTTGTGAAAACGTTTACATTAAGGTGGTGACCGCCTTTTTCAACGTATCCATCAAGAAGTTCGATAAGATTGTCAACCTGTTTCTGATTATCCATAACAATATCCTCCTGTTAAAATTAATCCTCGTCCTCGTCAATTGCGTCTTCTGTTGGCTGACAGCAAGCCCCTTTAATACCGCAATCGGTACTATTTACGGTTTCAACCTTCAAGCTGTCGCTGTCATCATTGGAAAATATATTAACATGACCCGTTCCGTCCGACATAAGACTATCGATCAGATCGACAAGCTCATCCGGATTCTGAGCCTTTCCGAAAACATTGGATTCAAGCATTATTTTTCTCCCTTAAGCTGATCAAGGTCGATCTCGCCCATAAATACGTCCATATCCTTACCAAGAGCATTTGGAACGATTGAGAATGTATTTGAAATACCGTCCTGTGCGTGTCTGAAAGGAAGCTTTGCAACAGAAGCGAGTGAAGCAACTGCGCCATGAGTATCTCTTCCGTGCATTGGATTTGCTCCGGGAGCAAGCGGAACTCCCATTCTTCTTCCGTCAGGAGTATTACCTGTCTTCTTACCATAAACAACATTTGAAGTAATAGTAAGGATAGACATTGTAGGAACACCGTCACGGTATGTATGGTGTTTCTTGATTTTCTCCATAAAGTTGCGGACAACCGTAACAGCGATCTGGTCAACACGGTCGTCGTTATTACCGTATTTCGGGAAATCACCCTCAACCTCATAATCAGTTACGATACCGTTTTCGTCACGGATACACTTAACCTTAGCATACTTGATAGCAGAAAGTGAATCGGCAACAACTGAAAGTCCTGCGATACCTGTTGCGAAGTAACGCTTTACATCTCTGTCATGAAGAGCCATCTGGAGCTTCTCATAAGAATATTTATCGTGCATATAGTGAATAACATTAAGTGTATTAACATAAAGTCCGGCAAGCCATTCCATCATGGAATCATACTTCTCCCAAACATCGTCAAAGTCGAGGTAATCGCCCTCAACAGGTCTGTACTTAGGACCGACCTGAACCTTCATTCTCTCGTCAACGCCTCCGTTTATAGCGTAAAGGAGACACTTAGCAAGGTTTGCTCTTGCTCCGAAGAACTGCATTTCCTTGCCGACTCTCATTGAAGATACGCAGCAAGCGATAGCGTAGTCGTCACCGTGAGTAACACGCATCATGTCATCGTTCTCATACTGGATAGATGATGTCTTGATGGACATCTTTGCGCAGTACTCCTTGAACTTTCTCGGAAGCTTCTGTGACCAGAGAACTGTCATATTCGGCTCTGGAGCAGTTCCGAGATTTTCAAGAGTATGAAGATAACGGAAGCTGTTCTTTGTAACAAAGTGGTGACCGTCTACGTCAACACCACCGATAGATTCTGTGATCCATGTCGGGTCGCCGGAGAAAAGTTCGTTATATTCAGGAGTTCTTGCGAACTTAACGATACGAAGCTTCATGATGAAGTGGTCGATAAGTTCCTGAGCCTGTTCTTCTGTAAGAATTCCTCTGTCGATATCACGCTGAATGTAGATATCAAGGAAAGTTGACGTACGTCCAAGAGACATAGCAGCGCCATTCTGCTCCTTAACGGCAGCAAGGTAACCGAAATAAAGCCACTGTACAGCTTCCTTGGCAGTTGCAGCAGGCTTTGAGATATCGAAGCCGTAAATGCTTCCAAGTTCCTTGAGTTCTTCGAGAGCACGAACCTGTTCAGCAAGTTCTTCACGGAGACGGATATTCTTTGAAGTCATACGAACAAGTGAAGTTTCGATCTGATGCTTCTTATCCTCAATGAGCATATCAATACCGTAAAGGGCAACTCTTCTGTAGTCGCCGATGATACGTCCTCTTCCGTAAGCATCAGGAAGACCCGTGATAATAGCAGACTTACGAGCCATACGCATTTCAGGAGTATAAGCATCGAAAACACCCTGATTGTGAGTTTTTCTATATTTTGTGAAAATCTTTACGATTTCCGGATCAACTTCGTAACCGTTCTGTGTGCAGGCATTCTGTGCCATTCTGATACCGCCGAAAGGCTGAAGTGAACGCTTGAAAGGCTTATCTGTCTGAAGTCCAACGATCTGTTCAAGATCTTTGTTAAGATAACCAGCTCCATGAGATGTGATAGTGGAAACGATTTTTGTATCCATATCGAGAACGCCGCCGGCTTCTCTTTCCTGACGAGTAAGATCCATAACCTGATCCCAGAGCTTTTTAGTAGCATCTGTAGGACCAGCGAGGAAGCTCTCATCGCCGTCATAAGGTGTGTAATTTTTCTTAATAAAATCTCGGACATTTACAGAAGTATTGCTCCAGCGTCCTTCTGCGAAGCCTTCCCATTCCTGTGGCCAAGTTTTAGTCATTTTTTTCAGGACTCCTTCTTTATTAAATTTACCGTTGTTATTGTAACACATTGAATCGGCTTTGTCAATCTCAAATTTCAAAATTAAATGAAAAAATTTAGTAAGCATACATACAGAGAGCCGTTAAGCAGTTTGAAGATATTACAAATTGCTTAATCGTTAATTTTTAGAAATACAAAATACAGGTGTTTATTATTTCTGCGAAAAAACTGTTTATAAAAACATTGAAATTTGTTTGCATAATTTGTTCAAATAAGAGATTTTATTTATTTTTCTGTATCTTTGTCTGCTTTGCCGGTGAAGTATCAGGTTTGACGGCTTTTTTCTCATTACTGCTTTCAGTATCAGAAAGACTCCTTCCCTCTTTCTGTTCTATAGTTTCAAAATAAAGTTTATAAAGGGTTGCGGCAAGAGGAACGCCAAGCATCATTCCCATTATTCCGCAAAGTCCGCCGCCAAGTGTTACCGAAGCGAGAACCCATATTCCAGGCAGTCCTATCGAAGAACCAACGACCTTCGGATAAATTACATTAGTTTCGAATTGTTGTAAAATGATAAGGAATATAAGAAATATAAGCGCCTGTTTCGGACTTTCCGTAAAAATAATGAACGCGCTCAAAGCAGCTCCGACGAAAGCGCCGACTATCGGAATAAGAGCGGTTACGCCAACGATAGTTCCTGTCATCGCCGCATACGGAAGACGCAGAATAGAAGCTCCGATAAAAGTAAGCGTTCCGATAATGATCGCCTCTATGAACTGACCGATAAAAAAGTTTGTAAATGTTTCGTGTGCAACCGAAAAGAATCTATTTATTTTTTTATTTATCTTATCGCTTATAAAAAGGTTCTGAAAACGGTTAAGATCTTCTTTAAGCTTATCCTTTCGGAGAAGAAGATATATCGCAAAAATGATTCCAAGAATAAGATTGGTCACAGTTGCTGTAATAGTTCCGATAAGAGAAATTACCGAGTTAAAAAGTCCGAAAGCGTGATCGGTGACTTTTTCAGCAATAGAAGCCGTATCAAGTTCAATATTGTTAATTTCTTTCTGAATATCAGGATATTCTTCAAGTTTGACCATTGCCCAGTCTCTGCATTTTATAAAAAGCGGAGGAATTACTGAATACATCAGCTTTATTGCATTAATTATCTCCGGAATTATAATATTGAGCACAAGAACGATTATAGCTATAGTTATCGCAAACGAAAAAAGCAGGCAAAGCGGTCTTCGTGAGCCGTTTATAAATTTGTTGTTTTTTTTCGGAAAATAATGCTTTTCAAAAAAGTTCATTATTATATTAAAAATATAAGCCATTATGCATCCAATAAAAAGCGGTTCAAGAGCTTTAAGCGCTATTCCCGCCAATCCCTGAACATACGAAAAATTCTGAACTATAACGCAGACAGCAACTGCAAGAGCTGCGACAAAAACCCCTCTTTTTATTTCCTGTTTATCCATATTCCCCTGCCGATATTATCTAACGGCACACTCCTCCTTACCATAGATATAATTATTTATAATTATATAACATAATTGTGATGAAGCTGCGAAAAAATATGTTAATTTTTAGTAAATTCAACAATTCTTTTATCCTTGACCTTATTCTGTTATCATGTTATAATTAATCATGAACTTGTTTTCATAGAAAGGAGGCAGATCAATGAATGATTCTTTTGAATTTCTGAATGAAAAATTATATCTTATAGGAAGAGTAGTCGTTGATAAAAGCTTGCATACGCAAAGCGCAGACGAGTATTTTTTCAGCTATTTCGGCAACGATGTTACATATTCTATCCGACGTACTATCTATGACGAAGATTTTCCAAATATCCTTGAATGCATTGAAAATGTCAATGACGGAGAAATTCGCCGTACCGTTATCCGTATGAAAGGATTAAACGGATATTTACGCTATGTTCTCGCTTCTATAAAAAAAATTTCACATATTCATGAGCAAGAGCCGCTTTTCAGTATCTCTTTCAGCGATGTTTTTTCTCTTGAAAAGCTTTCTTTGATACGTGAACGAAAAATCTCGGAATACCGCAATATTCTCAGTCTTATAAGCGATCTTGCATTTGAATACAGCTTTGAAACGAAAAAAATCCGAATTTATATGTTCGATTGCTTCCGTGAGATCCTCCTCGCCGATGAAGAGCTTGAAAAATGGCGGAAAGAAGCCATCAATTCCGGATTCATCCCCTCACGTTATATCGAAACTTTCAACAGCCTGTGTCGTGATATCAAAAACGGAGTTTATCGGTTCGATTACGAATTTGAGTCGTCTGTTCTGACAGGAGGAAGAACAAGAGAATTCTGTCTTTTCCGAGGTATAACCCGTTATGACGATCCTGAACATAAAAAGGTAAACGGAATCATTTCCGTAGTAAGCTCACGTCAGAAAAGCAAAGATATAAATCTTGCCCTTGAAGCCAATAAAGATTCGCTCTCCGGACTTCTCAATAAACGTGCCATAACCTCTTTTGCTATGAAAATTCTTGCTGAAAAACCTTCGTATAACATAAATCTGGTCATTGTTGATATTGATAATTTCGCTGAAATAAACAGCAGTTACGGTCATCTTTTCGGCGACGAAGTCATTTATACTATCGCCGGAATCATTAAAACAGAGATCAATACAAGAGGTCTTGCCGGAAGAATCAGCGGCAGCGGTTTTCTCATAGTTCTTGAAGAAACACGAGATGAAGAGGATCTTCGTGGTATTCTCCGTGCGATACGAACCAACACCGAGTTCGCTTTCGCCGACAGATTTGAGAACTTCCGTCTTACCTGTTCTATGGGCGCTTCAACTTATCCTGTCGACAGCTCCGACTATGACGAACTCTTCATGCAAGCGGATAAAGCTTTGTATATCGCCCAGCAGAAAGGTCAGAACCGGTATGTTATCTACGATATAGAAAAGCATGGTCCTGTTGAAAAGGATATTGAAAATAAAATCGTTTTTCTTGGCGGAAAAGATAACGCAACTGAAAAACTCGGATTTGTCGGACAGCTTGCCGAAAGTCTCGTTCTTGGAAGGATTCCCGATATTTCTGTTCTTTTAGAGCAGATCCGCACTCAGTTCGCTATCGACGATATATGCGTTTTTGCCGGAAACGACATGAACCTTATTTTAAGCTGCGGAAACGCTCAATCCAAAAATGCTTCTTACCTTTTTGAAAATCGCTATACAGAGAGATTTTCCGGTGACGGCATTTTCGTTATTGATAATATTAACGAGCTTGAAGGACGTGATGACTCCGCTTTTGCTAAACTGACCGAGCAGAATATCGGAGGAGCAGTTCAGTATCTCATGACAGAGGACAGTCTTATCAAGGGAATGATCTCTTTCTGCTATATAGGTAGATTTAAAAAATGGGCGGTTTCCGATATAAATTATCTCGCAATTATCGGAAGAACGGTTACGGCTCTTCTGAAGAAAAACGCCTATATATAAAAGAAGCCGGCTTACTTTCGTAAGTCAGCTTCAGATTTTTAAAGCATGGAAGCTCTGAGTTCCTCTCCGCTAAGTTTTGAAAGATATGCCGGAGCAATATCAAATGCGGTTTTACAGCCTGTTGCCCCCTCTGCTTTGAGTCGGCTCAAGGCTCTTGCATAGCAGATAAGTACGCTTGCTGTGAATTCCGGATTCGATTCAAGTTTAAGCGAATACTCGATCATCTGATGCGTTTTTTCGCCGTCTCCTGTGAAACCGCTTCTCATAACAAATCCGCCGTGCGGCATTTTATTGTGAACAGCGTCAAATTCCTCTTCAGTAATGAAATTAACTGTTGTATCATATTCATCAAAGTAATTTTTCATGCCCTTGATAGTTTCTTCGATCTTGGCAAGATCTGCGCCCTCTTCTGCAACAACGTAGCACTCTCTTAAATGCTTCTGACGAGTTGCAAGCTCCGGCTGACTTCCGCTGCGGACTGCGTCCATAGCCGATTCGATTGGAACAGTATACTGAATACCTCTCTTAACGCCTTCAACACGTCTTATAGCGTCGGAATGTCCCTGGCTTACACCTTTGCCCCAGAATGTATAACTCTTTCCGTTTGGAAGAATCGACTCAGCATAAAGTCTGTTGAGCGAGAAAAGTCCCGGATCCCAGCCAAGCGAGATAAGCGCAAGATGACTGTTCTCCTTTGCAGCTTTATCAACATTTGCGAAATGCTCCGGTATTCTGGCATGAGTATCGAAACTGTCGATAACGTTAAAATATTTTGCAAGCGCTGGTGTCTGCTCCGGAAGATCAGTAGCGCTTCCTCCGCAGATTATCATGACGTCAACATCACCCTGCATTTTTTCAGCATCGTCAAGTTTATAAACCTTTGCGTCTGCTGTCAGCGGTTTTACAGTTGAAGGATCGCGCCTTGTGAAGATACCTGCAAGCTCCATATCGTCATTTTGTCTTATTGCAAGCTCAACGCCTTTTCCAAGATTGCCGTAGCCTGCAATTCCAATTCTGATTTTGCTCATTGAAAATTCCTCCTGATTTGATATAATTAAGAAACAATTTTATTATATCACATTTTTATTTTATTGTAAAGATTTTTTTAAAGGAGTAGGAAAATGCAAGATAAATCCACAAAAATCCGTTATACGGAGTTTATTTTTATTCTTATTACCGCATTTACCGCAATTCTGATATGCTCTAAATCATCGCCACTATACCCGATAAACGACTGGACTGACGCTAACTGCTATATGACTGTCGGACGTGCAATGCTTAACGGAGCGATGCCCTACCGTGATCTTTTCGAGCATAAAGGTCCTGTGATTTATCTGCTACACGCTCTTGCAGCGACCGTTTCAGACAATTCCTTTTTCGGTGTTTTTCTTATAGAAGCAGCTTTCTGTTCATGGTTTCTTTGGCTTTCGTACAAAATACTGCTGTTTCAGTGTAAATCACGTCATATCTGGACAATTCCGATGACAGCCGCTGCTATTTATACTTCAAAGGCCTTCTGCCACGGTGACAGCGCCGAAGAATTTTGTATGCCGCTGATACTATGTTCATACTTTATCGGACTAAAAACATTTTGCGGAAAAAATGAGTTATCCGACCGTGATTCGTTTTTTATCGGAATTCTCTCCGGCATAATTTTGTGGACAAAATTCACTCTGCTTGGATTTTACGCAGGATTTTTTTTCACCGCAGTTTTTTTCTATAGAAAAAATATAATAAAACTCGTAAGGATGTGTTCGATGATAATTCTTGGAGTAGGAGCAGTTTCGATTCCAATAATCATATTCTTTACGGCAAACGATTCGCTCCAAAGCCTTTTTGAAGTCTACTTTTATGATAATCTCTTCGTTTACAGCGGTACGGAAGAAAAATCCTCCTTACTCGAAAACCTCAAAAACGGATTCGTTTTCACCTATTCTTTCATGCCGATTGGATTCGCTGTAATTTCTATAGGAAACTTGACGGCGGCGATTCAAAAGAATCGTACAGACTTGACTTATACTGTAATTACTATGCTGACCGCTTTTCTGTTTGTATTTGCAGGTCGCCTCAGCTACCGCTACTATCCCCTTATTTTAGCTGCATTTGTTCCCATTTCAACGGCTTTTATAATTTCGTTTGCCGAAAATAAGCTAAATAAAATAAAACTGCCGACTATTATCTGCTCAGGAACAGCATTTACAGTCTGTGTTGGAAGCTGTTTTCTGCTTTGTCCGAATATTTACCTTATGAAATATAAAAAAAATGAGCTTCCACAGTATCAGTTTGCAGAGATCATTAATCAGACTGAAAATCCCACTCTTCTCAACTACGATTTTCTTGACGGAGGATTTTATCTTTCTTCGGGTATAGTTCCTCAATTCAAATATTTCTGCCGTAATAACACCGGACTTGAAACAATGCTTTCAAGTCAGCAATATTACGTTGAAAACGGTATCCCGGATTATATTGTCGTACGAAGTTCTGACGGAAATAAATCTTCATTCTCCAATTATAGCTGCGTTGCGGAAAGTGAATTTTCATATTACGAAAAAAATTTTTATTATTACTTATATAAAAGAAACCCCGATTCATGAGAATCGGGGAATTTTATTTTATAAATCTCCTGAGAAAATGTCCCTCACGGCGCTTATTATGCTGACATCATCTCCGTCTTTTTCAATTGACTCAACGGAAAATTCATCGCCTTTTACTTTGAAAATAATCTCAAGCTTATCGCCGTCGCTTTTTACAACTCCTGTATATTTAACGTATCTTTCTCCGTCCTCTTTATAAGACTTCCATTTCGACTTTTTACATACGTCTTTCAAGGCGTCTTCCCATGTTGTATTTGGATAAAGATTCGGATGACCGCCTTTAACACGATATGCGTCCAGGTTGCTCAGTCTTACTACAGCTACAATAACGATCAAAAGGATAACCGCAAGAGTAGTAAACAATTTCTCTTTACTTTTCTTCTTTCCATTGAAGTCGTTTACAGGAAATGAGCTGTCCGAAACAGTTGTTCCTGATGATAAACTTGTATTATCAGCATTATTTGCTCCGCAGTTTGCGCAGAATTGTGCGCCGGCTTTCATTTCCTGTCCGCAATATTTACACTGCATAATTTTTTCTCCTTAATTATTATTTTTCTTAAACTCGATAAATTCTTCGTATGTTCCCTGTCTGTCTATACATCCGTCAGGAGTTAATTCAATAATACGGTTTGCCGTGGTTTGGAGTATCTCGTGGTCGTGGGAAGCAAGCAGAACGACTCCTTTGAAGTTCACAAGACTGTTGTTAACAGCTGTGATACTTTCAAGATCAAGATGATTGGTCGGTCTATCGAGCATGAGAACATTCGAACCGAAAAGCATCATTCTTGAAAACATACAACGAACCTTTTCTCCTCCCGAAAGCACATTTACAGGCTTATACACGTCATCGCCTGAGAAAAGCATTCTTCCGAGAAAACCACGCAGGTACGTTTCAGTTTCGTTCTTGACCGAATACTGACGTATCCAATCGAGGATAGAAAGCTCGCAGCCATTGAAATACTCGGAGTTGTCAACAGGCATATATGAAGATGTTACCGAAACTCCCCATTTGAACGTTCCGGAATCAGGCTCTTCCTCTTCATTCAGAATTTTGAAAAGCATTGTTATTGCCTGTTCGCTCTCACCGATAAAAGCGACCTTGTCGGTTCTTCCGAGAGTAAAGCTTACGTTATCAAGAAGCTTAACCCCGTCAACAGTTTTAGTAAGTCCTTCGACCTGAAGAATATCCTTGCCAAGCTCTCTGTCCATATCGAAACCGATAAACGGATATCTTCTGCTTGAAGCAGGAAGCTCTTCAACTGTGAGCTTTTCGATAAGCTTACGTCTTGAAGTTGCCTGATTGGATTTGGACTTATTTGCCGAAAATCTTGCGATAAAATCTTTAAGTTCCTTGATTTTTTCCTCGTTTTTCTTGTTCTGCTGCTTTATCATACGCTGAATGAGCTGACTTGATTCGTACCAGAATTCATAGTTTCCGACGTACATTTTGATTTTATTGTAGTCGATATCAACGATATGGGTGCAGACATTATTAAGAAAATGACGGTCGTGAGAAACGACGATAACCGTTCCAAAATATTCCGAAAGAAACTCCTCAAGCCATTTTACCGCATCAATATCGAGGTGGTTAGTCGGCTCATCGAGAAGAATGATATCCGGATTTCCAAAAAGAGCCTGCGCCAGAAGAACCTTCACTTTTTCGTTTCCTGAAAGCGAAGACATCTGCGAATAAAGTAAATCTTCGGAAAGACCGAGTCCCTGAATAAGCTTTGAAGCGTCGGATTCAGCCTCCCAACCGTTAAGCTCGGCAAATTCGCCCTCAAGTTCAGAAGCCTTAACGCCGTCCTCTTCGGAAAAATCCTCTTTTGCGTAAAGAGTTTCCTTCTCCTGCATGATTTCATAAAGACGAGCATTTCCCATTATAACCGTATCAAGCACCGTGTACTGGTCATAAGCGAAGTGATCCTGTTTGAGAACGCTCAGACGCTCTTCCTTAGGCATTGAAACTTCGCCGGAAGCCGGTTCAAGCTCTCCGCATAAAACACGCAAAAACGTAGACTTACCTGCTCCGTTTGCTCCTATAACACCATAACAATTTCCGTTTGTGAATTTTAAATTTACATTTTTGAAAAGCGTTGTTCCTCCGAACTGAACGCTGACATTGCTTACTGTGATCATATTGCCTCCAAAATATATTTTTTCTAATTATAACACATTTGCAGGAATATGTAAAGGAAAAAATTATAATTTATCCGGAATTACCTTATTCTTGTATTTCAGGCAAACCGCTTATAAGATTCAGCTTAAATTTCTGAATAGCCAGTGCGTCATTATTTGTAAGTCCGTCACCGTTTCCGGAAACATCGGCATTTTTAAGTCCCTTTTCAGTAATTGCGGTTTCAGATGTTCCTCCCAGACCGTATTTATCCGGATTTGAAAGAGACTGCATTATAAGAACTGCGTCCGACATATCTACCTTACCATCGCAGTTCGAGTCGCCGTAAACTATCTCATCCTCAGAATCCGTTCCGGTTTGTGTTGAATCCGGCGGAATCGGATTTTCTGAATAATAATCGGAAAGTGAGATTCCGTTGCCGCTCTGTCCGAGCTTGATCTTGTGATCGAGACTGATGAATTTTCCGTTTTCATCCTGCCAGAGAGCTTCTTTGACGAAGTTATACTTAACCTCATCCCAGTCCTGAAAATCGTTGCATAAAAGTCCGCCTGTATCGCCGGAATTTTCATTGAAGCACCAGAAAGTATGATGGATACGATTTTCAATCATAAGGTCACGAAGCGCCGTAAGCCACTGTCTGTTTCGAGCATCAGCATCATGCTGGTCATCCATGAATCCGCCCCACTCACCCATAAGAAGAGGAGCTATTTTATCCTCAACAATAAAGAACCAATTATCGTGCCAGACATCTTTCATCAGCGTATCCTGATCGAATCCGTCATAGAACCATGTCTGATCGTAAACCAGCGGACCGTAATCGTGCGGAGAGTAGACAAGCTGACTCTGATATTGTCCAAGGTCTATCGGATAATCTTTTACTCCTCTGAAATTTCCTCCCCACCAGGTATGGTGATAATAACTGTAGGGATAACGTGAATAGTCTATATTTGGCGAAGTCCAGTCGTTTCCGTCCTCAAACTTAGGATAAACCTCTGTTCCTTCTACCATTACAAGCAGATTCGGATTGCTTTCAAGAACGGCAGCAGCTCCTCTTTCGGCTGCATATTTCCAGTTAGTCGGATCGGTTGAATCGTCCCATTTTGCCATAATATTGATCTGATCAGCCGTTCCGTGAGGTTCATTTTTCAGGTCGATAGCGAGAATAGTATCGTCGTCCTTATAGTAATCGGCAACCCACGAAAGAGCCTCGAGCCAATCCTCCGTACTATAATTATCATCATACCACAAAGGATGCTGGTGGCCATTTGAAGCCGTTGTTGCACAGTGAATATCTATCATGATCTTGATTCCGTTCTCCCTGCACCATTCAACAGCCTGATTCCATATATCGAAGCTGTATTTCGGAGTTCCGCCTTCAATGCCCTCAACGGTAAGCTCAGGATTTTTCCACTCGTTTATCTTTACCATATAGGGATCCGGCTCGTTATTTTTCCATTGCAGCAGCAGTTGAGTCGACATTGGAACACGAAGAAAATTGAAACCATGATCCGCCATTTCATTCAGCATTTCATGCATATTTCGTGACCAAACGCCGTCAAAAACCTGCGTTGTAACGTTATATCCAAACCAGTTGCATCCCGTAAGCCAAACCGGATTTCCATACATATCGACGATCTCCGCATTTTCATTAACATGAAGCCAATCATCATGGTATTCATCAGGTTCTGCACCTTTTACAGATTTTTCAGTAACAGTTCTGCTAAGCGGTATAAATGTCATAACTGAAGCAGCAGCCGCTGCAAGAGATTTTTTTAGTAATAAATTTGCCATTTCAGATTCTCCTTTCAAAGAGCAATTTCATCAAATTTATTATACAACACTATTAATAATTTGTCAATATTCATCTTGAAATTAAACAAAAAACTGCCGAAATAAATCCGGCAGTAATTTTATCTTATTTTATAAATTTAAACTTCCGGCAGACTGTCTATGATCTCCAGCTTAAATTTCTGAATTGCCAGTGCGTCGTTATTTGTAAGTCCGTCACCGTTTCCGGAAACATCGGCATTCTTGATTCCCTGTTCAGTAATAGCAGTTTCTTCTGTTCCGCCAAGACCGTATTTATCTGGATTTGAAAGAGACTGCATTATAAGAACAGCATCCGACATATCTATTTTTTTATCGCAATTTGCGTCGCCTGCGAGGTAATCTTTATCATCCGGTTTCGAATTGGAATTATTGTTATAAAGATCTGCTGGAAGCTCATCAAGAGTGATACAATATTCGCTCTGATACATCTCTTTAAACGTATCTACGTTCTGATAATTCTCTCCGGATACAAAAGGAGATTCCGGAGTATCATACCAAGGACAGAAATACAACCAATCTGCGTGTTCTACCTGAATATTATTAAGGCTCGGAATAGAATCATTTTCAGGCATTGCAACCATTTTCTTTCCGTCAACCCATTTATGAAGCGAATAGAAAAGTCCTGCTTCTGCATCTTCATTCGGACCGCTTGTTTTTCCGTCGTGTCTGTTATACTGAGTATTATACTTATCATAGCCTACGATATCAACTCTGTCGTCGCCCGAATACCATTCAGCCGAAGCGTCAGACCAAGCATAAAGATTCTGTTCCCAGATGAGGTTATGAAGTCCGTATTTTTCCGTAAGAGTATCCTGAAGAAGCGCCCAGAGCTGTTTGTAAACTTCTGCGCCTTCTTTCGACCACCAGAACCATGCTCCGGAACCGTCTGTAGGATCGCTTGTTCTGCTCGGGTTTCCTTCTGCCTCGTGAAGAGGACGGAAAATAACCGGAACGCCTGCTTCCTGAAGTTTCAGAAGCTCAGCTGCAAGGTTTTCCATACAAAGCTGGAAGTATTCGTACTCAACCGTTCCCTCAACCATGCAGTTAGCTGTTACAAAATCTGTTTTTTCAGTATATGTTGTCTTACTGAAATCAAGAGGCTCTCCAAGTGTATAATCAGCCATTTGCGTCGGAACATTAATATGCCATGAAGCTGTTACGATACCGTTTTTATTCTTGCCCCAGTCGATCATTCTGCTAGCAACGCCGTCATCCCATGCATAGCAAGGGCAATAGCTTCCGAAATCGAATCCTCTGATAGCAGGATATTTTCCGGTTGTCTCATAAATATACTTCATCTCATAATCGTAATCATTATATGTGTAATTACGATTCTGCTGATTATAGCCATAAACCCGACCGTTTTCGTCGTAGCATTTCCATACAAAAGTAGATCCGTCATCTGCAACAGCCTTATCAGCTTCATCGAAAGCATATTCCTTACCTGAACTGTCTACGCACTTATCAGCTGCTGCATCATAGCGTATAGTCGTTTCAACAATATGACCTCCACCGTAGATCTCCTGCTGTCCGGAAAGAATACCGTTTCCGTAAACGCTCTTCAAATATTTCATAAGAGCCTTTGTTTCCGGAGTTGCATCCTTATCCACAGGAGTATCGTCTGCAACAGATAGATCCGGGAAAACAGCCTCTGATACTGTTACTGTATCAATTGCCATATATCCGTATTCATTAATGAAAGAAATTGTATTTTCGCCCTTATTAAGACGAATCATTCCAAAGTCAAAATCAGTCCATTTATTTGCATACGGAACTTGTTTGGTGTATTTAGTTCCATTTATCTTAATTGTCTGCTGACGTCCACCTGCATCAAGTATCTGAGCGCCCTTCACCATAACGGAATACATACCGTCTTCAGGAACATTTACCGTAAAAGAAAGCTCCTCATTAGTAAGATAAGCAAATCCCTCGCCTGAGTAATTTGGAATTTCGTCCTGATAAATTGAAGTCCATAAAGTTGCTCCCTCAAGATTTTCACCTTCAATGGTATAAGGGAAGCTTGTTAAAGCTGATGATGTTTCGCCTGCTGCAAGCACTCCGAAAAGTCCGGATGAACCGCACTGAACGGCTGCCATAGCCGCAGCGGCAGCAAGTGATACCGTTTTTTTCAGTTTTCTATTCATTATCATACTCTCCTTTTATATTATAAAAGCCGTGCAGATACGCAGCTTTATGAATACAGAACCATTTTGCTGCGTGGCTTTATAGTAATAAATGATAATTTTATCCTAAGTATATTATACTAAATTACATTTTATTTGTCAAGATATATTGTATAAAAAGCACTTGCATTTCGTATTATTAATCATGAACAAATAAACTTGTGGACAAGGAAGCAAATGTATATTTGAATGCATTATATCATTTTCAATCGTATTTTTCTATCACAAATCAACTAAAAAATCGTACAAATCTATTATATAAACAAAACTTAAGCATATTCGTTATACCGAAAAAGGAACTGCATAAAGCAGTTCCTTTCTTCATTTTAATCAAAGAAAACTTCATCTGTTTTTTCCATAGTATTTATATCTGCGGCGATAAAATTACTGCCGGAGATGATATAAACGTAATCGCCAATATAAACTGCTCTTTGAAAGTTGTTTGTGTTAAAATAATCAACGATATCGTTTGCAAACTCACCCTGATATACAAATTTTCCGTCCTCAAACGAGAAAAACATATAAACAAATTGTCCGGATGTATCCCTGTCTTCATTATAATCATAGCGGTATAATGGGAATCCGATAAGATTCTTCTCCGGAGCAATAAACAGAGCCTTTCTATCCCACACTGCGTCTGAACCGATATATTGATTTTCTTCTATGATAAGCTCGAATGTGTCTATAGCCTGCAAATTATACGGATCTGAATTATCGAACATTGTAAGCTTTATTCCACGTTCGATTCCGTCTTCATCGGCGGCAATACCAAATCCGAGGAGCTGTCCATCGTTCCATTGCTGCATATATGTGCTGTAACCCAGGATCTTGAATTCGTCCATTATTGCCGGAGCTGTCGGATCGCTGAGGTCTATTGCAAAAAGAGGATCGGTCTGCTCGTATGTTACAACGTACGAGATATCACCGCTGAAACTTGCGGATTTTATGCTTTCACCTTGACCGAAAGCTTCCGATTCGCCTACAATATTCATATCAAGATCGAGAACGTAAACGCAGTTGTCGATTTTAGACGTATTAAAATAATACCAGCCGAATTCATCATCTTTCCATTCTCCGTAAAGAACATCCCCCCAAGAATCAATAACATCGCCATCTTCTTTGATCTCGTAATCCTCATATGGTGCAAATTCATAATCATAATATTGTCTGTTTGCAGCAACTCTGAAATAGCCATCGTATTCGCTCATCGAGAACTGATCCTTAACCATTCCGTCGATAGTTCCAGAAGCCGCAGGAGTTATCGTTCCGGCATTGATCTCGATTCGTGTTATATTGGTCCGATCAGTCTTGAGACCCTCTTCACCATTTCTTTCAAACGGAGAATAAGTGCTTGTGTAAAGATTATCCTGAGAGCAGTAAACCTGTCCCGTATAACCTGCGAGAGCCTTTGAATCGACTGCCGTTATCTCGCCAGAAACGTTAAGGTCAAGACTTCCGATAACGGTATAACTTAGTCTGTCGCTTTTACTTTCCGATTCTGTTGGAAGAAGGATGTCCTCGGCCGGAATATACGAAGTCTTATCGTTTATTCCACAAGTTGGAACGTAATTTTCAAGCTCGTTTTCATTTTCAACAACATTGGTACTTTGAGTAAAATAATCCGAAATAAGATACATATATCCATCAGGAGAAATTCTTACATCTTCGTAACCGCCTTCCTGATAATATGTGTCGAGAAGCTGCGGAGATTCTCCCGTTGTGTAAACTGAAACGAAAACGGCTTCCTTATTAAGATAGTCCTGAAAATAATTGCTGTCCATATCTCCGTCATTGATTCTTTTGCCGTTTTCATCGAAATATACCCATTTTTCCGCAGATATACTTCCAACGACAAGAAGCATATCGTTATATACATACATATCCTGAACATTGCAGTACGATGCGTCAAAACCGCCGCCGAAATAGCTGTCTGCGTCAACTCGGAGATCAATTTTTTCCGAAGATGTAAATGTTCCGTTATCAACTGCGGCGACATTCATAATCGGAATCTCTCTCGAATAATTTTCATAAATACCGTCATCGTTATAATTTCCGTAGTTGTAATTGTTATAGATATAATATATACACTTCCCGTCGGTTTTAACGATATCTGCTTCATGAACTCCCTCTTCCTGATTATAGGTTTCGGAATAATCATCGTCATCTTCATTTTCAGAAAGAACGGGAGCGTCAGTCGGAGCATCATCATTCTGGGCTTCTGTTGGTGTCTCAGCTTTCATACTATTATCTGCTGATTCTGCTTTGTCATAAAAGTCTGCATTGCCGTCTACAGTAACCGCAGATTCTTCCAGATAGCCGAATCCACGATCCAAGCCCGAATACTCCTTTGTGGAATCTTTGAAAAGCTTATAGACCTCGCTGTAATCGGATGCTCCACTCATGTAAGGGGCTTGAGTTTTCAGTTCATATTTTTTGCCACCCGCAATAGATTCCGTAAAAATCTGATCAATAAGATTCTGACGATCATTATCGACAGCAGATTGATTTTTATTTATAACATTTCTTTGTCCTGCAAAATGCACAGCCGTTGTTCCGACAACTGCACACGCAGCCGCTCCGGCAGTAATCCTTAAAGCCATGCTGCGTTTTATTTTATTTCTTTTTCTCGCCGGAGCTTTTTCATCCAGCATTTTTTTGATATTTTCCGGTTCAAGCTCGTTCGGAACAGGCTCTGATGTGAGCAGTTCCCTTAATTTTTTATCGTTGTCATTCATACAGATTCTCCCTCTCTTAAATTTCCGGAGTAAGCTCAATTCTTAATGCCTTTTTTATTCTTGATAATCTCGATCGGACTGTACTTGCTTTTATATCGCATATTTTCGATATTTCTTCACTGGAATAGCCTTCAAGCACCGAAAGCGAAAGAAGAAGTCTTGAAGTGCTGTCAAGCCTTTCCATAGATTCTCTTAAATCAACGGAATCAAAATCAAAATCGCTGATTCCGCTATCCTCTTTAAGTTCGTCCGATTCGCTGAAATACCCACGCTGCATTTTTTTAATTTTTGCGGAAAGAATACGCATTATCCAGCTTCTAAAGCAACTTGGATCACGCAGCTTTTTTATGGAACAGAATGCGTCCAGCACTGTTTCACTTACCGCGTCGCTGGCATCATGAGCGTTTCTCAAACTGTACAAAGCAATGTGATACATATCTTTATAAATCAAGGCATACAGCCTTGAAAACGCTTCACTTCCGCCTTCCTGCGCAAGTTTTACATCAGCGGAGAAATCATTCATCAAAAATCCCTCCTTTTGAATCGATTCATAAATAAAGTGTCATGGAAAGTGGAAATTGCTGCAAAGGAAGAAAAAAATCAGCTATATGCACAAAATATCATACGATAAAATGTGCAATATAGCTGATGAATATAGGTAAAATTGTGTTCAGCCGCTTACTGATTTGCTCTTCCGAGGAAAGCAGCTCCAATGATTCCTGCATCGTTTCCAAGCTTAGCGATAACGATCTCTGTACGCTTTGCAGAATTACTTGCGAAGTCCTCTTTTTCAACAAGAGCCTTTACCGGAAGAAGAAGCGGATCGCCCTCGTTGCATACTCCACCGCCTATGCAGAGAACGTCAGGCTGGAAAATATTAATAGTATTTGTAATTCCGGCAGCAAGATACTTTATGTATTTGTCTACAACATCCTTAGCAGGCTTGTCCCCTGCCCTCATAGCGTCGAATGAAGTTCTTGCCGTAACCTTACCCTTTTCATCTGCCATTTTGTTCATGATGCTGTCAGGGAACTGAGCCATTGCTTCCTTAGACATTCTGATAAGTCCTGTTGCAGAGGAATAAGCCTCAAAACAGCCTTTTCTTCCGCATGAACACTTTGCTCCATCCACCTCGATAACAGTATGACCAATCTCTGCTCCTGCAAAATTAGAACCGGCATAAATCTTTCCGTCAACGATGATTCCTCCGCCGACGCCTGTTCCGAGAGTAATGCAGACTGCATTTTTAGCTCCTTTAGCAGCGCCTGCAACGTACTCGCCGTAAGCTGCGGCATTGGCATCGTTTTCAATGAAAACAGGCTTGTCGATAGATTCGCTGATATACTTCACCATAGGCGTGTTTTCAAAACCGAGATTATTTGCTCTTTCAATGATACCTGTAGTACTGTTTGCAATTCCCGGAGTTCCGATTCCGATCCACTCGATATCGCCGATATCAAGGTTAGCGTTCTTTACTGCCTGTAAAGCCATTTTTGCCATATCGTCGGCAATTTCCTTTTCAGGACGTGGGCAGTTTGTTTTTGTGCTTGCCTTTGCGATGATGTTGTACTCTTCGTCAACAACTCCGGCTACAATGTTTGTACCTCCAAGATCAATTCCAACATAGTATTTCATTTTAAAAATCCTCCTTAAATTGTGGTTAAAATTATACTGCATTTGCCTTTTATATTAATCGCATCAGTTCCGGCTGGAACAAATACGCTTGAGCCTTTTTTTACGGATATTCCGGAGATTTCAGCTTCGCCGTCAATAACCAGAATATGACTGAACACATCCGGATTGCCTATAGAAAAACGAGTAAAAACATCGTACCTTGCCGCCCTAAAATACTCACAGCCGCAAAGATCAAAGCATTCTGCGTCAGGCAATTCAATTTTTTCTGTCTGACCGTATTTTCCGGGGGTTGGTTCAAGCTTAGTCACATCGAGAGCTTTTTCAATGTGAAGATCTCTTGGTTTTCCGTCAGCTCCAACACGTCCATAATCGTAAACACGGTATGTTACGTTTGAACTCTGCTGAATTTCGGCAATAAGAATTCCCTTTCCGATAGCGTGAAGCGTACCCGGTTCAATAAAAAATACATCTCCCTTATGAACCTTAACACGGTTCACTTTTTCAAGTAGAGTATTTTCCTCAATCGCTGTTTTAAATTCTTCTTTGGAAATATTCTCTTTAAAGCCGTAAATAAGCTCTGAGTCCTCATCGCAGTCAACGATATACCACATCTCCGTCTTACCATTATCTCCCTCGAATTTACGGGCATAATTGTTATCCGGATGAACCTGCACCGAGAGATTCTCTCTTGCATCGATAAGCTTTATAAGTATCGGGAAATCCGTATATTCCTTACAGTTTCTTCTTATCGCTTCGGGATGTTTTTTTAGGAAATCCTCAAGAGTCATTCCTTCAAATTCTCCGCCGGCTATGACGCTTCTTCCGTCCTTATGACAGGATAGCTCCCAGCTTTCAGCAAGTCTTTCAAGATCGCTCTCCTTGCCGAATTGTTCTCTTAATTTTGTTCCGCCCCAGATATAATCTTTTATCGGCGGTTTTAATAACAATGGCTGCATTATTTTTCCTCCTGCTCTGATGAAAATTCCGCAAGAAACTCCTCTTCCGTACCGTTATAGACATTGAAATCTATACATTTTTCGTCGCCGTTATAGCCTTCAAGTTCACCGCCGTCGCAATACTGCCAGAATTTCCAATTGATAAGATCAGGCTCGAAATTCACGCTTCTTATCCAAAGCGGATAATCGCTGAAGTTCTCTTTTACATACCGGCAGTAAACCGGAAGGGTTGTATAAATTATCGGTTTTACGCCGTAATATTCTTCCAGCCCTGAAAGAAGAGGTCGAAGAATATTCTCCGCTTCCTCTTTTGACGGCTTATTTTTCCGCTTATCGGCATAATATTCTATGTCCACCACCGGAGGCATATCAATTTCATCCGCCGAAACAACAGATATAAAATTCTCTGCCTGAGTTTCTCCTGCACTGTCAAAGCTGAAAAAGTGATACGCCGACAACTTTATATCGGTTTCAGAAGCTCTTTCAAGATTCTGCCTTACAGATTCGTCAACATGACCGCTTCCTTCAGTTGCCTTGATAAAAGCAAACCGAACACCCTGTTCCTCCAGAATATTCCAATCTATGTCTCCCTGATAATTTGATACGTCCACTCCGAAAACAGGATATTTTTCACTGTTCACCATTGCTGATGAATAATAACATGAAGCTATACCGGCAATTCCGGTCAAAATTCCGCCTGTTAAAATACAGACAATTCTTTTAAGTTTATGCATTAATCTTTAATGTCTCCCATAACTATTCCCTGCCGTTTGTAGCAAAGTAAACTCTTCCGTTGATCTCGCTGTCGCCTGTAATGGAATATATGAGATTTCCGAAAAGATGCTGGTCATCATTTATTCTCTGCCAGCTTTTCTCCTTATCGATCGAACGGTAAATACCGTCGCCGCTGGGATTATTGTTTCCGCTTACATCATCATTTTCCATAACGTAAATAGTCATACATCCGCCTTATTCTTTCGGCGCACCGAAACCAAGAGCTTTTGCGTTTATATTTTTCAGAACGTTCCAGCTTTCTACGGCATTTTCTGTATACATTTAAATGCCGCATCAACAAGCGAAAAAGCCTTGCTGATTTTAATTATATGCTTTCTTATTTAAATCATTCCTCCCTATACATCATACCTCTTATATAATAAACTATAATTCAAGATTAGTCAATAGTTTTCTTCAACTTGTATCTATTCTGGCAGACTATCTATAAGATTCAGCTTAAATTTCTGAATGGCAAGAGCGTCATTATTGGTGATTCCGTCGCCGTTTCCGCTTACATCACCGTTTTTCAATCCCTGCATCGTGATATGAGTTTCATCTGTTCCGTTTATTCCATATTTATCAGGATTTGACAAAGACTGCATTATTAGAACAGCGTCAGACATATCCACTTCTCCGTCAACGTTTGCGTCGCCGTAACAAATTTCTTCATCTATATTATCATTTTTGTAAACGTTCTCATACATAGTTTCCGCCCAGATACGGCGCATTTCTTCATAGCCCTCAGAGCTTGGGTGAACTCCGTCTCCGCTGAGGTAATCGGGATTTTCTTTGATTATTCCATAAAAATCAGGACCTTTTACAAGTTTATCGCCATATTCCTCATAAAGTCTGTCTATCTCATTATTATATTCATCCAGGTAAGTATTTACTCCGCTTTCAGACGCATAGGGAATCTTAGGAAGCACCGGAACTTTTTCAAGGGCAAGAATTGCGTCTATCATGTACTTCGTGTTCTCGTAATACCGTTCTGCGCCTGTCTGATTGCCCCATGCATCGTTTGTGCCGTAAGCAACGCTGACGTATTTTCCGGCATAGCTTTCAAGCCAGCGGTCGATGTTATTTCGTCCGTCTGTAGACGTTATCCCCCCGATGCCGCCATTTTCCTGAACGGGAAAATAACGTTCGTCAATACGGTTCACATATGTGGCAAAACCTGTTCCGTAGCAATTATTCATTCCTCCGGCTGTTATGGAATCTCCAAAAAAGATCCAACTGTCGGAAACTCCATCCGAAACATTATGTATATCAAAATTGATGCTTGCCTGTTTTCCTGCTTCACCGTCGGCTTTCGAGATGTTAATGCGTATCCAGTTATAGCCTTCCATATTTACAAGATGCTGTCTTGAACTAAGCGTATTTCCTTCTACGGTACAGACTGTCTCCCAGCCGTTTTCGGGATAATCCCCTCCGGGAGCTGAATTGACTTCTATAGTATAATCGGAAGGCTCCATATTACGTGAAATATAATTTCCTATGCTGTCGTATGAACTGGTGTTATACCAGACTGCAAGAACCTGTCTGCGTTCATTTTCAGGAACCTGTGAAAGATCGTAAGCAAGATAATCCGGCGACTGCGCAAACCAGAACGAAAAATAATGCTCATCATTTCCAGCCGAAGCCGTTGCAGGATTTGATTCTGAATACGCCGGACAGTTTCTGCTTATAACGTGATTAGGCGTAACATCCGCATAAACCGCCATTCCTACAACACTCGAAAAAGCAAGCGTCAAAGCAAGAGCAGATGCAGCAGCTTTTCTTAACCTTTTTATCATACCGTCACCTCAATTTAATTATTATTTTTAAAGTATCTGCAAAAATAGCTTAGCGAACATTCGCCGCACTTCGGACTTCTTGCACGACAGATATCACGTCCGAACTGAACCGTCTGATGACAGAAATGTGAAGATATTTCAGGCGGAATAAGCTTTATCAGATCTTTTTCTACCTTTGCCGGTTCTTTATTATCAGTAAGACCGAGCCTGCCGGTGATTCTTATACAGTGAGTATCAGTTACTATCGCAGGTTTGCCGAAAACGTCTCCAAGCATAAGATTTGCCGTTTTTCTGCCGATTCCGGAAAGCGTTAAAAGTTCCTCCATAGTCTGAGGAACTTCTCCTCCGAAATTATTGATAAGCTGTCCGGCCATTTCCTTAATGCTTTTAGCCTTTGTATGATAGAAGCCGCATGGTTTGACATCCTGTTCAAGCTCCTCAAGGTCGGCGCCCGCAAAAGCTTCAAGAGTAGGATATTTTTTAAACAAAGTTTTTGTAACAACATTTACTCTCGCATCAGTACACTGTGCGGCGAGTCTTGCAGCAAACATCAGTTCATACGGCTTTTCATATGTAAGAGTACAGTCGATATCGGGATAAATTTTTTCAAGCTCTTCACATGCAAGCTTGGCTATTTCTTTTTTCGTCATCAGTTTTCCTCCGTTTCACGAGTATTTCATCATATACTTTATACATCTTCTGAACAGTATTTTCAAGAAAATAATAGTGCTTTATATAGAACCCAAGAAGCACAATAATTATCGTAACAAGAATCAGCATCATCAGATTTTCAGTAAGGAGCATCGCCGTTATAAAAACTGCGAGTACTATTGCAAACATCATAGTTACAAGAAAATGAACGATTCTTTCATGCTGCATAAACGCAATTTTGTCCTTATGCTCCGAGAATATTTCCTCAAGTCCCTCTGAATTACGGCAGCTTTCAAGCTTCCGCTGAACTGTTTTCATGTATTCTTTAAGATATTCGGTCATTTTCTCACCCCCCTAAGCATTCTTCCTGTATTTTGTGGGAGTAACTCCCACGATTTTCTTGAACTGCCGCATAAAATGCTCCTCATTGTCATAACCGCACATTGAAGCGACCTGCGAAACAGTACAAGAAGTTTCGCTTAAAATCTCTTTCGCCTTTTCGATTTTTCCGCTTATAACGTCGGAAATACACGAAACTCCGAACATTTCACGGTAAATATGCTGAAAATACGACCTCGACATATTCACATCCGCTGCCATCGTATCAACATTCCATTTAAGCTGAGGATTGCGGTATATCTTAGCTCTAAGGTCGATAAGAGCGCCGTAATGCGGCTCTGCGACCTGCTGAGCTGAATCCTTGCGATTGCCTGTTTCACTGAATTTAATAAGCAGAGTTTTCATGAGCGAATCGAGTATTTTCACTCTCCTTGAGGTGAGCGAATAATATTCCGAGGCTATATTACGTATGATACCGCTCATAAATTCGATATCGAGAAAGCGTATCGGAGCATTCATTTTCAGTTCCAATGAATCAAAAAACTCTTTATCACTATCCGCATCGAAACATATCCAGTCGCATATAAAAAATCCATCATCCGCAGAATATTGTATAATTTCGCTGTCGTCAAACAGAATAGCAGTATCAGCCGGAACTTTCATATTTACTCCCTTTGAGTAAATATTGGCTCGACTTTTTAGAAGAATCAACGTAAATTCGCCCTTTTCAGGTTTTCGGCATATTCTGTATCCACTGTCGTAAACCGAATTGAATCCGATACTGCGTATAATCACAAAATCACTTCCTGTTGTCGATAAATCGCCATTCTATATTTTTCCAGTAATCTCCGGCGTAGTCGATTCCGACTCTCGGAGCTGTAATTATCTCCGGTTTATAGCCGTCATCCTCTATCCACACCGTATTGCTGCCGCAAAACGTTCCGCCGTTGAAGCTTCCATCTATTTTCAGATATTTCGTCAGTTTCCCCGGACCGTTATGAATCTCGCCGCAACGCAGCAAAACTCCCTGAGGCTGATCTATATCGCCGGTTATAACATTCATAAGCCAATGCATTCCATAACAAAGATAAACGTATATCACACCGCTTTTACCATAAAGCAGTTCCGTTCGCTTTGTTCTGCCTTTAGAAGCATGACAGCCTTTATCCTCTTCGCCACGGTAAGCTTCGGTTTCTGCGATACGCTCACGGATTAACGTACCATCATCAAGTTTTCGGACTATGATTTTGCCAACAAGCTCAGGAGCAACCTCAAGAGCGTCTCTATGAAAGAAATTTTCTGTAAGTTTAACGTTCATAAATTATACCCTCAGTTGTTGTTCGAGTTCAGCATCCGGCTTAACAAAAGCGGTCTGATAGTTAGTGAATATCACCTTTCCGGGTTTTGCTCCGGATGGTTTTTTAACGAATTTTGCAAGACAATAATCAACCGGAACTATCGTTGAATTACGTCCTCTGCTGTTGACGGCAGCAATTACAGCCGCTTCTTCAATCGTTCTGTCCGGAGGTGTTTCACCGTCTGTCAAGATAAGAACATGAGAACCGGTAATGCTTTGAGTATGCAGCCATATATCTGTTTTTTCAGCGAATTTAAGGGAAAGCTGATCATTCTGATGATTGTTTCTTCCAACCAGAACAGTGAATCCGTCGCTTGACTTATATTCAATCGGAGGCAAAGCTTTCGGAGGTTTCACCTTACTGTTGCCTGATTTTATATACCCTTGTTCACGAAGTTCAAGGCGAAGCTGAATTATATCATTTTCGGAAACAGCTCTTGTAAGAGAATCAAAAACACTGTCAAGATATTGCAGTTCTTCTTCGCCTTTCTCTATCTGAATGGCAAGTTTTTCTTCTGCTGTGACCGATTTTTTATACTCTCCGTAGTATTTCTGAGCATTCTGTGACGGAGTTTTCCGTACATCAAGTTTAATTTCTATCTCTGGACAGGATTCATCGTAAAAATTCTCAGTAATAAGCAAAGAATCGCCTTTTTTAATCCGATACATATTTGCAGAAATCAAGTCGCCGCAAAGCTTATAATGATCCTTGTCGGCACACTCTGCAAGTTCCTCACGCTGAGCAGCAATTCGGCGTGAAGTCCTCTCAGTAAGGTTGACAAGCAGCTTGAAAAGATCGTTGGCACGTTGTTTTGTACGTGCAGAACGGTCACGCTCGAAGTAAAAATAGTCAAGAAGCTCCGAAGCGCTGGACAATTCTTTAGTGTACATCAGAGTTCCAAACTGCGTAAGCCTTATAAAAGAAAAGTCCTTGAGTTGTCCCTCCTTGTCCTTTACAACGCTGAAAAAACACTCGCCCTTTTCGAGCTGTTCACGAGTTCGTTTAATAGCGAAAAGCAGTCTTTCAAGTTGATTCGACTTGATCTTATCACTGTCGATATGAACTCCTCTTCCGGCGAAAAAAGTCCACTCACGGGCAAGAATCGGCGATATTCCTTCAAAAATTCGTATCAGAGCCTTAGAGAGTTCTGCCGAAGGAGTATTTTCCAGAGCCAAAACCATCTCCTCTGGTTGAGCTTTCAAAAAATTCAGACGGCTGTTTCTTGGCGGAAGTGTGTACCTCATTCCGGGGAGAACGATTCGCTCACGTGACATATCTTCATCAACACGCTTTATGCTGTCGATGACCTTGCCTTCGTGATTGATTATAATAAGGTTGGAGCATCTTCCCATTATTTCGCAGGCGAGAGTAACTGTAACAACATCGCCAAGCTCGTTCACACATTCAAAATCGACAAAAAGAATTCTTTCCAGACCATCCTGACGAATTCCTATCAGCTTTCCATTGCCAAGATGCTTGCGGAGGAGCATACAAAACATAGGCGGAGTTTGCGGATTATCGACGCTCTTTTCCGTGATATGAATTCTGGCGCTTCCTGCATTTGCCGATATATAGAGTTTTTTCCCCCCCTGCTTTGTACGCAGAGAAATAATTATTTCTTCACGGGAAGGCTGATGAATTTTCTCAACCCGACCTCCGATAAGCGGAGTAAGTTCAGTTTTCACTGCATAAAGAAATGCTCCGTCAAGAGCCATAAAATCAGTCCTTTGCTAATTAAGTTAATCATAAATATATGTAAGAAGCTCAAAATCCGTTGTTGTTTCGAGCGTTTCGAGAAAATCAAGCCGTTCACGCTGTTCTTTCCCTGTACGATAATAATATGGAGTCATTGAGAAAAGCGACTGTATATCCTCATTGGAATCAAGTAATATCTTGCGTCGTATCCTCTTTTTTTGAAGCAGCCGAAATCCATCAAGTTCATATGGTCGAACCTCATTTTTATACGGAGTATCATAAACAGCTTGTTTCAGCTCCCAGAGATGTTCCTCAGATGGAATCGCCATGATCATAATTCCGTTTTTAGAAAGAATACGCTTGAATTCCTCACCGCAATATGGTGCGAAAAGAGTTACAATTGTATTACAAGAATTGTCCTCAACCGGAATATGAAAGACGCTGGCAGCCGCAAAAGTTATGTCTTTTTTTCGTTTTGCAGCCATTTCCACAGCAATTTTTGAAACATCAATTCCATATATTTCCGCCGAAATTCCAGCAGTTTTAAGTCTGTCACAAATCGCAGCAGTATAATATCCCTCACCGCACCCGGCATCAAGAATCACTCCGCTATTAAAATTCCTCTGGACCGCATCACAAAGAGCATCTTTAAGCGGAGCATAGTACCCTTTCTCCAGAAAATCACGTCTTGCCTGAAGCATAAGTTTGTTATCTCCGTGAACAGTTTTACCAGCGTGTTTAGATAACAAAAGATTCACGTAGCCGCTTTTGGCAATATCAAAGCAGTGATTTTTTTCACAAATATAGCTTTTTTCTGTGAGTCCCATTCGCTTTCCACAAACAGGACAAGTTAAAATACTCATGTTCTCACCTCAGAAATAAATAACCGGATCGACCGAACGGTCAGAAATTTCCACATCAAGCTGTGGGAATTTCTCTTCAAGAACACGTCGCAGTTCCCACAAAACAGGATTTTCCGTATAAAAATGTCCGCAGTCGAACACAACAATGTCATTGGCATTAGCATCTATCCAGACATCATGCTTCACATCACCGGTAATAAGGGCGTCGCAGTTTTTCTGTTTTGCAAGCTCAAGCATTGAACCTCCGGAACCGGAACAAAATGCGATGCGACAAATTCCCTTTCTTGCAATTCTTGATGCACGTACATATTCACAGCCAAAAATTTGTTTTAACTTAATAGCAATATTGTCCGAAAAAACCTTTTCATCAAGTTCAATTATCCAACCAAGATTGAGTCCGTTGCCAAGTTCTTCAAACGGTTCAGGTTCTTTTGCAAAATTAAATTTCTCAGAAAGCATTTTCAGGATTACTCCGTTAGTACCATTTTGAGCAATATCAAGATTAGTATGCATACAAATTGCTGCAATATTCTTCTCTGCAAGACTATAAACGGGATGTCTTGGCGTTAACTTTTTAATTGGATCAAAAATAATGGGATGATGCGAAATAATCAGGTCTGCCCCCTTGCATGACGCTTCACATATTGATTCATAGCTTATATCCAAGGTCAGAAGGATCTTACTGCATTCCATATAATAATTTTCGACAAGAAGTCCGGAATTATCCCATTTTTCCTGAGAATTAAATGGATACAATTCATCAAGATACGAATAAATATCATTAATGTTAACAATCTCAGTATTGTTTTTAAGTTTATGAATCAGTGAATTTATGTGCACCGCATCATTTGATTTTCCTGCTTTTTCAAGAGCAATATACTTTTTTTCAAGACCTCCTAACTGTTTCTGATGATATTTCTGTGAAAGCGGTTCAGATTCATCGAAAAAACCAACAACGGACTCATACTCCGTAAGATATCGCCAATCTTTATTATATTCTGCACAAATCACAACGTAAAGTTTGTCCCCATCCTCAACGACTTTTTCGGAAACAATTTTAAGCTCAAAATCGTATAATTTCTTCCGGAGGTACTCGGTTTTAGTCATTGGTTGAAGAATCCAGCGAATTTTTTCATACTTATCACAATCGACATTGGAAATAATTTCAGCAATCGTCTCGCCGCCCATTCCGGCGATTACAACGTCTGAAACGTTTTCATATTGAACATTCTCCAGTCCATTTGACAAAATCAAGTCCACTTTATCTGAAATCCCGTATTTCTCAACCGTTTTTCTTGCGGATTCGAGAGGACCTTCCCTAACATCCGAGGCAATAACTTTGCTGCACTTTCCACTTAAAATTAAATCTGCTGCAAGATACGCATGGTCTGTACCAACGTCAACAGCTATTCCCTTCCCGGAAACCAATTCTGCACAGGTTTTCAATCTATTATCAAGCATTTCTGCACCTCATTCACTAAAAAATAACAGCGTGCCGTTTTATACAGCACGCTGAAAATCGCATTACTTAGAAGCAAAATAAGCGTTGAGCTTTTCAACGAGAGCATCCGGATCTGTTCCATGAACGGCGCAGGCATCCTCGATTGATTCACCTCTTGAAGCAGGGCATCCAAGACAATGCATACCCATTTCAAGGAAAAAAGGCGCAACGTTGAAATCAGCGTCAAGAATATCTCCGATGATTGTTTCTTTTGTGATCTGCATAGCAATACATCCTTTCAATTTTTGACATTTTATACGAATAAAATCCAAGCACAGCCAGAAAAAAGCTGTGCTGAATGGATTTATCGACAAATTAAGCTTCGTTCATTTTTGCAAAGCACTCGCTGCAGTAAACAGCTCTGCCTTCCTTTGGCTCGAAAGGAACCTTAGCCTCGCAACCGCATGAAGCACATGTAGCAGTATACATAACTCTTTCTGTTCTGCCAGCATTTTTTCTTGCGTCACGGCAAGCCTTACATCTCTGCGGCTCGTTTACAAAGCCTTTCTCTGCGTAAAATTCCTGTTCGCCAGCGGAGAAAATAAACTCATTTCCACACTCTTTGCAAACTAATGTCTTGTCTTCGTACATTTTTAATACCTCGCTTAAAATATTTGGACCACGGTTGGACTTACACCTACATCTTTGTTAAACAACGCTCTTGATTTAAGCTACACGGTCATGTTCAATTTGGAAATTAGTGCACGGATTTTTTCCCGGCACGCTGAACTGCATTATCAACTGTTTTTTCTGAAACACCAAGTTTTTCGGCGATAGATCGGTAACTTAATCCTTGCATACAAAGATTAAATACCTTTAATTCAATTGAAAATAACACGGACTTGATTCCGCTTGACAATTCAGTTATAAACTCTTTATACAAATAAATGCTTTCCGGAGTTTCATCAACGGACAGATCATCTGCTTCGATTATATCATCAATGCTTTCCGATTTGAAAGATTTTTTTGAACCGACTGCCGAAATAGTACGCATACGATTTATAATACAAACTTCAGCAAATGTTGAAAATTTAAATCCTCTTTCAAATTCAAAAGAAGCAATTGCCTTAAGAAGAGCTAATATTCCTTCCTGACGCAGATCCTCACTGTCGGTATTTGAATATGCATAAATTTCCGATTTAATAGAAATAAGTCTAGAGTAGCGAGACAAAAGAACTGCGGCTGCACTTTTATTATTTCGTGCGAGCCTAACCAATTCTTCATCCGTTTTACTACAAAATTCATTCAAATTGAAGTCCAAATCGAACAAGATATCCACCAACATTCCGAATTGTGCTGTACAAACGGCATTTTGCCAACATAATCATTTTGTAAAGAGTATAGGCAAGTCTGTTGATCCGAAAAATATCAGATCAACGCTGCCTGATTCATTTTATGCTTCTGGATTCTTTGCAGCTTCCTCTTCAGCAGCCTTCAAAAGCTCTGCCATATCGAAGCTGAAATTGTTCTTCTTAGCTGGCTGCGGCTGTTTAGACTGCTCCGGCTGAGAAGTAGCAGCATTTTTATTATGTGAATTTACTGTATGATTATATCCCGAAGTCTTCTTCTGATAAGATTCTGCTGAACCTATTTCAGCGAATGGATCAGCCGACTTTAGCGACGCTTTCTGAGACGGAGTTCCGAGATCTGACATAACAGCTTTTGGGGCTTCGGAAGCCTTAAAACCAGCCTTTGGGGCATCCATTTTCTTAACGTCCTCAGACTCATTTTTACTTACAGCCTTACGAGCTTCACCAATTATAAGCTGTGCTTCGCTCATACGATCACCTGCCTGACTTGTAAGGCGATTAAGAACGGATGTAATGTCATTAAATTTAGTATTAACGCTTTCGATCTCATTAAGAAGCATTGTGCGCACTGTAGACGACATCTGATTAACCTTATCAGCATGACTGTTAGCGTTTTCAACAGTCACCTTTGCTTGATCATTAGCTTCCTTGATGCAAATTTCAGCTGTTGTATTTGCATTGGCAATAGTTTTTTCAGCAGTTTCATTCGCTTCATTAAGAATCTTTTCTGCCTTTTCTTTTGCTTCTGCCGTTGTTTTGTCAGCATCAATTTTAGCCTGAGTTTTCAGCGAATTTACAGTTTTCTGAGCTTCAGCAAAGAGTAATCCCATCTGTGCAGTAGGATCAGATGCGCTCTCTTTAAGCGTAGTTATCTCGCTGTTAAGTTTAACGATTTCAGCGTCTTTCTGTGCGATTGCTGCTGCATTATCCTTAGTCAGCCTGTCAATCTTGCTATCCTTTTCTGAAATTTCCTTAGACTTAGTTTCAAGTTCTGATTTTATTTTTGCAAGTTCCTGCTTAGTCTTTTCAAACTCTTCATTGTTTACTGTATTTGCAGCAGGCACAGGAGCAGCAGACTTCTGTTCAGCAGCTTTAAGCTGAGAGCGAAGCTTATCAATTTCTTTCTTTGCAGCTTCAAGGGCAGCGGCTGTCTGAGGATTCTGCTGTGCATTTGGCTGCACTGCCGGAGCAGAAGAAGCCTTAGATTCAACATCTTTAAGCTGAGCTTTAAGTTTATCTATTTCCTTTTTCGCAGCTTCAAGGGCAGCGGCTGTCTGAGCATTAGACTGTGCAGCAGCTGCAACAGCGCCTGATCCGCCGGCTTTAAGCTGTGAAATAAGTTTCTGATCGTCTTCATGCTGTTTTTTTAGCTCTTCAATTTCCTTTTTAGAGCTTCTCAAAGCATTGTTTGAAGCATTGAGTTTCTCCTGAAGGCTATCAACCTGATTGCGGTATTTTGTCAGCTCCTGAGGATCGGCAGGACCGGTTACTTTAGCTGATTTCAGTTCTCCCTCAAGGGAAACGATCTTAGAGTTAAGCTCATCCAGATATGTCATAACATCTTCTTTGACAAATCCTTTTTGACCGATTTTAGTTTCTCTTAATATTGTTGGTTCATCCATTGCAAACTCCAATCCCCTACGGTAAGCCGAGGTAATAATAATTAAAGGAAATATACCTTACAATTAATTATAACATATTCAATACATAATTTCAACTATTAATATGTAGAAATTTCATATAATTTTTAGTGCATTTTAATATACACGCTCATCAGAAATCAACTTTAAGTATACATTTTACATAAGTTTCGTATGAAAGTTACTATTTGTATATCACAATTACGATGATTGTCAAGATTCATGCAAATGCATAAAAAACTAAAAGCGGTTTCTTCAGAAGAGAAACCGCTTAAAAGATTTAATCAGTTACCCAGCATCTTAAAGATGTCATCAAGGTCATAATCAGGAGTTGAAACAGGTGCCTTAGGAGTGCTGTCACCAAGTCCGAGTCCATCGATAAGTGGATTGTCTATCTGAATTACATCCTCATCTGAAGAAGCATCGGAAGATGAAGCTGTAGACGACTCTGACTCATCTTCAAAACCGGCAGCGATAACAGTAATCATCATCTCATCCTGCATATCTTCCTTGAATGCAGTACCGAAGATAAACTCAACACCGTCAGCAGCAGTATCAGTGATCATCTTTGTAGCCGCATCAACATCAGAAGAAAGAATATCTTCAGACATAGCGATATTGATGAGAAGTCTTTTTGCACCGGAAATCGAAGTTTCAAGCAACGGGCTGGAGATAACGGCATTAGCAGCATCTCTCGCCTTATCCTTGCCTGAACCATGACCAATAGCCATATGAGCATAACCTGCACCCTTCATAATGGTTGAAACGTCAGCAAAATCAAGATTTATGTATCCTTCCTCAACGATAAGATCTGAAATGCTCTTTACACCTGTTTTGAGGACATCATCTGAAAGTGCGAAAGACTGCATCATTGTAAGAGGCTTGTCAAGTCCGACAAGAAGTCTTTCGTTAGGGATAACTATAAGCGAGTCAACATATTTTTTAAGCTCAGCAATACCTTTTTCAGCCTGAGCCATTTTCTGTTCTCTTTCAAAAAGGAACGGCTTTGTTACAACGGCAACAGTAAGGATATCCATTTCCTTAGCGATCTTAGCTACAACAGGAGCAGCTCCCGTACCCGTGCCGCCGCCCATACCGGCAGTAATAAAGATCATATCAGCGCCTTTGAGATGTGTTTCGATCTCATCACGGTTTTCCTCTGCACTTCTCTGACCGATCTCCGGCTTATTTCCTGCGCCTCTGCCCTTTGTAAGCTTAGCGCCGATCGGAATTCTTGTTGTTGCTTTTGATTTATTAAGAGCCTTAGCATCTGTATTAACTGCAATATATTCTATATTACTAACACCCGAATCAACCATGCAGTTTACGGCATTTCCGCCACCTCCGCCTACGCCGATGACCTTAATATTAACATCCGGCTCGAGTGCTTCTTCGTAATTGAAATCTGACATTATTAACTCCTCCTATTGAACTATCCTGTATTTTAACTAAAGCTAATTACACACTATAATTACACTTTATATTTTATCATAATATCTTCTTTTTTGCAAGTTATAATTCTATTTTTTCAAATTTCGGCACATTGAACAATACCGCTATTACAATTCATGATATTTTATACAAATCGTATTATATTTTTAATAGCTATAGTCGTACGAATAATCTCCGCCGTAATCATTCCAGTCATAATTATCACCATATCCGTAATCATAACCGTTATCGTAGCCATAATCATTGGTATCATAGCCGTTATCCCAATCGTTGTAATTGTCTGAATAGGAATTGTCCAAACCCGAATCGTCGAGCTCAGAGGTTGGCTCGGTAGGATCGGGATTATTCTGGTTATTATATTCACTGAACATAGCTTCTTGTTCCGGATTGGATTCGCCGCTGCTGTTTTCATCAGTTTTATCCGATTTTGAAGATTCGATATTCCCCGGAACACTGGCAGGCGAATCGGAAGTTCTGAAACTGCACTGATTTGTTCCGATCATGGTAAGATAACCTTTTTTGCCCTTAACAGATTCATCCTCCATAACGCTTGCCGCAAGATCCAGTTTATATTCAATATCGTTCCAGCCGCCCATTTTGAAAACCATACCGTTCTTGTAATTAACGATTATGCTGAATTCATCTGTCAAATCAATAGCTGTTATCTCATTTTCACCTGCCGAATCAAGATTTTTTACAAACGCTTGAAAAGCTTCATTTTTATGTTCATTTCCGGATAGTATATTTTTTCCTGTGGTCATATCGGACGGTTCCAAACCTTGAATAACAGGCAAACCATTGGTTATATTTCCATTTCCGTTATCCTCAAGAATTTTACCTTTTTTGCTCACTAAAAGCGAACCGCCGTCATAATAGATATTAAACGCCGGAACACATCTTGTTACCTTGATCTCGATAGATGACGGGAATTTTTTTGATATCTCAGCCGTTTCTACATATAAAAGCTTGTCCAGAATCATTTTTTCGCATTCTTCGGAATCGAGTCTCAGAAGGTTATCACCTTGGTTTATTCCGGAAGCAGAAACTATTTCCTCCGCTGAATAAATATCTGATTCTCCTGAAACCCGAATCTCGCTTATATTGAAAAGGAATGTGTAACAAATCGTTATTCCGACTGTAAGAACGAGCAAAATTACCGCAAGTCCATACAAATTGTTCCATCTGCGCCGTCTTCTTATACGTTTTCGGCTGTTATTTCTTTCGACATTAGTTTTCTCAACATCTTTCATATTTTCTCCATATCAGTTGTCAGACTCTGCGAATATCTCCGCCGAGCGCTCTGACAGCGTCCTCAAATTTTTCGTATCCTCTGTCTATGTGGGAGATTTTAGAAATTTCAGTTTCTCCGTCTGCTGCAAGAGCCGCAATAGCCATTGCCGCTCCGCCACGAAGGTCGGTAGCTTCAACAGAAGCTCCGTAAAGCGACGGCACTCCCTTTATGACCGCAACCTTGCCGAGAACCTGAATATCAGCTCCCATTTTAATAAAAGCGTCAACATGACGATATCGGCAATCGAAGATATTTTCCTCGAAAACGCTTGTGCCGTCCGCCGTTAAAAGCGCTGCCATAAGAACAGACTGAGCATCAGTCGGGAAACCCGGATGAGGCATAGTTCGTATTCTGTCTCTTATAGCTTTCAGTCTTGCTCCGCTTCGAAGAAAAATTTTATTTTCTCCCGCATAAATACTGCACCCCGTCTGCTCAAGAACCGAGATAAACGGCTCTGTTTCGGGAACGCAGGCATTTCTAAGTATAATTTCTCCGCCTGATGCAGCGATCATTGAAAGATAAGTTGCTGCAACGATCCTGTCAGGCATAATGGAGTATTCACATCCATGAAGTTTTTCTTTACCGTTTATGATAATCCTGCTTTCACCATCACCGGAAATTTCAGCTCCGCAAGAACGGAGAAAACCGCATAAATCGGAAATTTCCGGTTCTCTTGCGGCATTATTTATGATAGTTTCACCATCGGCTGTAACAGCGCAGAGAATAATATTTTCTGTTGCGCCGACAGACGGAAATGAAAGGGAAATTTTTGCCCCATGTGCTTTCCCAGAGGCTGCCTTGCATACTATCCTGCCATTGCCTTCTTTAATATCAACACCCATTTTCCGCATTGCGGCAAGGTGCATATCGATAGGACGAGGACCAAGCTCGCATCCTCCCGGAATACTAACGGTACATTCGCCTGCGCTTCCGAGCATAGCTCCCATAAAAATAATGGACGACCGCATCTCACGCATAAGTTCTTCCGAAACCGCCGTTTCGCTTATTACCGAAGAATCTATCACCGCCGTATTTTCTGAAAAATTGCACCTGCATCCGACGCAGTTAAGAATTCTCGCTGCTGAATAAACATCTGTAAGTTTAGGGCAGTTATGAAGAATGCACTCCCCCTTGCAAAGAAGCGACGCCGCCATAATAGGCAATGCGCTGTTTTTGCTTCCTTGCAGAGCAAGTTCTCCTCTCAGCCTTTTTCCGCCGTTTATAATAAATTTCTGCATTATACCACCTCACAGCATTTTTCTGTATATTATGCTGATCGGCAGATATTGGTTACAGAGCGCAGTTTTTTTGGCTTTTGATAAGCCTTGTTCAAGAGATTCTGTTCTCTTTATCTCTTGTCAAAATTGATGAATTAATACCGGGTTTCCAAAGGGTAAATTCACCCTTTGGCGGGAGTTCAAGAGGACAGCGTCCCCTTGAAAATAAGCTTATCTATAACCGCAAGAATTCTGCTGTTCGTATCGGCAAGATGAAGCTTTGCTGCGCACTCCGACATGATTTCCACTTTATCCGGCGAATTATAGAGATTTTCGATCTCAGCGATTATTTTATCATTTGTAACATCTTTCTGCTCAATAACAACAGCAGCTCCGGCTTTTCCAAGAACCATTGCATTGTGGTACTGATGATTTCCGGCAACTATCGGCGACGGAATAAGAATAGAGGCTTTTCCGGCTGCCTCAAGCTCGGCGAGAGTTGAAGCTCCTGAACGGCATATAACGAGATCTGCTGCCGCAAGACAAACATCCATATCATTTATGTATTCAGTTATTCTCAGCCTGCCGCTTTTAAGAGGAATTCCCGCTTCCTTCATTGCCTGCGGAAATGAATCTTTTCCCATTCCGCCATAGCCATGGATATGATTTATTTTAAGATTATTTTTCGTATGCCATTTGATAGTTTCCGTCATGGTATCGTTTATACATCCTGCGCCGAGACTTCCTCCGAACGAGAGGATAGTGAAACTATCATCCATACCAAGTTTTTTTCTTGCCTCGGCTTTGCTCATCGTATTGATATTGCTTCTTACAGGCAGACCGGTAACAGCGTACTCAAACTTACTTTTATCCATAAAATCAAGAGCCTCGATAACAGTCAGCATAACAAAATCAACTTCTTTTGAAAGCAGCTTATTTGTAACTCCCGGATAAGCGTTCTGCTCGTGTATAGCAGTTGGAATACCCATTTTAGCGGCTTTTCTTATTACAGGACCTGCTGCATAACCTCCGGTTCCGATAGCGATATCAGGCTTGAAGTTCTTGATTATCTCTTTGGCTCTTTTTCCTGATGCAGCAAGATATGCAACGGCTTTTGCATTTCTGCCGATATTCTCAAGCGAGATCTTTCGCTGAAATCCGGCGACCTTTATCGTTTCAAGCCTGTATCCGGCTTTCGGAACAAGCTTTGATTCCATACCTTTAGGTGTTCCGGCAAAAAGAAATTCTGAATCCGGATACTTTGACTTTATAATATCAGCAATTGCAAGACCGGGATTGATATGTCCTCCCGTTCCTCCGCAGGCTATTAAAACTCTCATAAAATTGCTCCTTTACGCATTTTTCAGCTCCTGATACGGCTCCGGTTTTCTCCTGCGTTTGACGACAGGCTTATCATCGGGATAATATTTCTGCTGAGAAATATTAAGCATTATTCCCATTTCCGCAAGCTGCATTATCAAAGCCGTTCCGCCGTAGCTGAAAAACGGAAGGCTGATTCCTGTATTCGGAATCAGATTGCTTACAACGGCAAGGTTGAAAACAGTCTGAATGCCTATCTGAGTGGTAATTCCAACGGCAATGAGCATTCCGAAACGGTCTTTGCAGCGAACGGCTATCGAATATCCTTCAACAACGAGAAGGAAGAAAACGATGATTATTGCAAGCGCTCCAACAAATCCGAGTTCTTCGCATACGATAGGAAAAACGAAGTCATTTTTAGTTTCAGGAAGATAGAGATATTTCTGGCGGGAATTTCCCAGTCCGAGACCGAAAAGTCCGCCCGAACCGATAGCAATAATTGAATTTGCAGTCTGCCACGTATCGTTAAGAACATCGGCAAACGGATCCTGCCAGGATTTCATTCTTACGGCAACGTAGCTTCCGGGAGTATTTGCCTGAACAAGAATTACAATAACCGCTACAGCGACAACAGAAATTCCGAGAACAAGGAACTGCTTTCTGTTAGCTCCTCCGCAGAGAATCATAGCAACCGCAATAGTTGCAACAAGGATAATACCCGAAAGATGAGGCTGCATAAAGAGAAGTCCGGCATAAATTCCCATAAGAACGGCATATTTAACGATTCCGACGCTGAACTTATTCATATTTTTGCCGTCCTTTTCCATACTGTATGCAAAGAAAACGATTATCGCAAGCTTAGCAACCTCTGATGGCTGAAAGCTTATCGGACCGACAGCAAGCCATCTTTTAGCGCCCATAGTACCGCCCTCGTCGCTTCCTATAATAAGTACAACAACGAGAAGAACCGCACCAATAACATAAAGAAGACCGGCAATGTTGAACTTTTTCAAAACCGGAAGCTTGATGTTCTTCAGATTATGATAATCCATCTTCATAAAGAAGATAAGAGCAACAAATCCAAGTATCGCATTTTTCAACTGGCTTTTCGCATAGAAAAGACCGTCGCCGTCATGTTCGCTGTAAGCCCATGCATAGCTGGCGGACGACATCATTACAAGTCCGACTACAAGAAGTATCATAACATAGGCGAAAAAAGACAGACTTAAATCACTGCTTCTGCCATCGCCGACAAATGTTTTCCAGAGAGTCTGGAAAGAGCTTTGTTTCTTTTTTTTACTGGTCGCCATTTTGCTCTCCTTTTAAGATGTGTTTTCTCGGTTCGTTTCCCGCAAAGAATCAAAGAGAAACCGTATGCTCGAAACGCTTCGCTGTTTTTGAGGTACTCTGTCCATGCATTCTGCCAAAGATCGTGAGTCCGCCCTTTTGAAATTTCGATATCAAACAGCTTTGTCGTTTTATTTTAATAATGTAATTATTCCCAGAACACCGAAAATAATGCTTGCAAGAGTGAATGTGATAACGATTTTGTATTCGCTGAATCCGCTCATCTCGAAATGATGATGAATAGGAGTCATTTTGAAAATTCTTTTTCCCTGATGATCAGGACTTCTCTTCTTGGTATACTTGAAATAGCTGACCTGAATCACAACGGAAAGAGCTTCAATAATGTAAACGAGTGCAACCAAGAAGAGAAGAAGGTGTTTATGCAGAACAAGTCCTACTCCTGTAACAGCTGCTCCGAGAAACATCGAGCCGGTGTCACCCATAAAGCATTTCGCCGGATTGAAGTTCCAGATAAGAAATCCAAGGCATCCGCCTGCAAGAGCCATGGTAAAGAGTGAAAGCTCCTGTTCTTCAAGTATTGCACAGCAAACCGTGAAAATAAGCATTGCCGCAAATGTTACCGAGCCGCAAAGTCCGTCCACACCGTCGGTAAGATTAACAGCGTTTGTGAGATAAATAATTACCGGAATCATCAGGATATAGTAGAAAATTCCGAGTGAAGGAGTAGACCAGAATCCGAGATCTATCTTAGTAGAGCCGTCGCCGAACTTATACAAAGCAAAGAGGAATCCGACAGAAAAAATCACCTGAAGCACTATTTTTTGTATAGGGCTTAAACCGTCGTTCTGTTTTCTTACAACCTTTGTGTGATCGTCAATAAAACCGATCAGTCCGAAAAGCGCTGAGAAAACGATAACGCTGATAAGTCTGTAGAAAGCGTTGAACGTTTCCTTTTCTGTGAGGTCGAAACCTCCTCTTAAACGGCATATCCAGTAGCCGATAATGGGTACGATTATCACAGGGATTATAAACATAAATCCACCCATAGTAGGAGTTCCCTGTTTTTTTGCGTGCCACTGCGGACCGTCCTCGGTTTTGATAGGCTGACCGAATTTTATTCTTCTGAGAAACGGAATAAGAAAAATTCCTGAAACTCCTGCTATAACGAACGACAGCATGGTGACTGCCAGATTTATTATCCAATAAGACATTTATATACAACTCCTGATTGATTTTAATTGAAATATGTCGGCGGTTTATATTATTACGAAGCAGATTTTATCCCTCTTTTATTCCCTGTTAAGGAGTTATTTCCTCATTGGGCATTCGCCCTAATCATCTCTGACACCATTATAGGTATCAGGAATGATTAATATCGGGTTTCCAAAGGGATGATTATCCCTTTGGCAGGGGATATAAGGGGGACAGCGTCCCCCTTGATAATGTTCAGAGAAGCTTTAACCCTTCTGCAACTATTTCCCTTTCATCGAAATGGATATGCTTCATACCGGCGAGAACCTGATAATCCTCATGCCCTTTTCCTGCAAGAACTATTATATCATCTTTTTCAGCAATTTTCAAGGCATGGAAGATAGCTTCTTTTCTGTCAACGACAACATTGTAAGAAATTTTGCAGCCTTCAAGTCCGACGAGGATATCTTTTATGATAGCTTCCGGCTCCTCATTTCTCGGATTATCGGATGTAATTATAAGTTTATCCGCATATTTTGCCGCAGCCGCAGCCATTTTCGGACGTTTTGCCGCGTCACGGTTTCCTCCGCATCCAAAAAGACAAATAAGTTTATGCCCGGTATATTCCCTTACGCTTCTGAGGATATTTTCAACGGCGTCCGGAGTATGAGCGTAGTCGCAGATAACCGTGAAATCTCTTCCGGTCGGGATAACCTCGCATCTTCCCTTAACTCCGTTATACTCCTGAACAGCAGAAATTATGCTCTCGATATCAAGTCCGACTTTAAGACAGACTGCCATTGCCGCTATAATATTTGAAACATTGAAAAGTCCGGGGATTCTTGATTTAACTAAATGAGATTTTCCTCCGTCGCAGAACCAGAAGCTTGAACCTGTTGACTTTATCTTGATACCGTCGGCATAGAACGAAGCGTTTTCTTTAACACTGAACGTGAATTTGTCGCAATTTATCTCGCTGTAAAGCCTTTTTCCGTAATCGTCGTCAATATTGCAGACAGCCGTACCGCATATATCGAAAAGCATCTTCTTTGCCTGATAATAGTTCTCCATGTTCTTATGATAATCAAGATGATCCTGAGTAAGATTCGTAAACACAGCTATATCGAAATGCGAACAGCCTATTCTGTTCTGAACAAGACCAAACGAACTTACCTCCATAACAACATATTCACATCCGGCGTCCGCCATGTCTGCAAGAAGCTTCATAAAATCGTAAGTCATAGGGGTTGTATTTTCCGTGTTGACTATTTTTTCGCCTATCTCATTCTGAATCGTTCCGACAAGACCTGTTTTACGTCCGTTTGCCATAAGGATATGCTTGATAACGTTGGTTATAGTCGTTTTGCCGTTAGTTCCGGTAACGCCGATAAGCTTCAGCTTTTTTTCCGGATGACCGAACCATGCGGCGCATATTTTTCCGTAAAGTATTCGTGAATTACCGGTCAGTATCTGTCTGTCTCCAAGACCGAGGTCACGCTCGCAAACTACGGCTGCCGCACCTTTTTCAAGCATTTCTGCCGCAGCGTCATGTCCGTCGAAGCTGCCGCCTTTCACACAGACAAACAAGCTTCCTTTCTCAACCTTTCTCGTATCATCAGTAACGGAACTTATTTCCGTATCGCCGATATTTGTAACGGCATTATCTTCAAGCAGTTCGTATAATTTCAATTTTCTCAACTCCTGATATTAATATTTTAAAACAGCGTCAAGCCGTTTAGTCCGAGTTTTCGTAAACCATGAATTCCAGCTCTATGGTAGTTCCCTTCGGAACAGAAGCACCCGGTTCAAACGACTGTGAACTTACCACAGCGTTATCACGCGTCGAACCTCTTGCAACGCAGTTCAGTTCACAGTAGGCTATCTGATCGTTTGCCCATGACGGAGTCATTCCTTTAAGATCGGGAACTGTAGTATATTCAACAGTGTGTCCCTTTTCAGTATAGAGATACACACATCCGTCCTTAGAGACAGATTTTCCGGTAACGGGCGACTGCGCAACGACCTCGATTCCGTTTCCGATAATTTCGTATCTGATTCCGAGACCTTCCAGAGTCTGTTTTGCATTATCAAGAGAGCCCTCAAGCAGCGGAATCTTCACATCAAGATTTTCAAGTTCTTCATCGGTGTATTCAGGACTGAGTCCCAGATAAGGCAGAACGTCTGTGAGAATATCTCTTGCGGTAGGAACAGCAACCGTACTTCCGTAATATTCGTTATTTGTTTTATGAGGCATATCGGCAAGAACAAGTAAAACGATTTCCGGATCGTCCGCAGGTGTAAAGCAAACATAGGATGCGGCATATTCCTGATCGTCGAAATTTTCCTGCTGATTTACGTCCGTGTTTTCATTTACAGTTTCCATAAGACGCTGAGCCGTACCGGATTTTCCGCCGATGCGATAACCCTTGATATTAACGTTTCCGTTGCTGTTATCAGCAACAACATGATAAAGAGCGTCTCTCATTATAGCGGAAGTATCTTCAGAAACTACCTGTCTGCGGACAGTACGCTCGTTTTTGAAAACAACGTTGCCGTCCTCATCGAGAATCTTGTCAACCACATATGGCTGGAGCAGATATCCGCCGTTTATTACAGCGCAGTAAGAGGTTATCATTTCAATAGGAGTTATAGTTTCACCCTGTCCGAAGGAACAAACAGCAAGATCGACGTTGGATTTTGTCGGAGGATATACTCCCCAGCTTTCTGCCGGAAGATCTATTCCGGTTTGCTCACTAAGACCAAAAGCGTCGAAATAATCAAAAAACTTTGTAACTCCGATACGTGCGCCTATTTCCATAAAAGCAGGGTTACATGAATGTGTAAGAGCCTCCTGATAAGTCTGCGCATTGTGTCCGTCGGTTTTATGGCAATTTATCGGCTGAGTATGACCTTCAATTTTCATTGCACCACTGCAATAAAACGAATCTTTATTGAGATCAATGAGATTTTCTTCAAAAGCCTCTGCGCTCGTTATAACTTTGAATACAGAGCCGGGTTCATATCTTTCTGAAACACTCTTATTTCTCCACTGCGTTTCACGTTCCTGAGCAAGTCTTTTATCGGCTTCATCCTCATTGGCCATCGCCTTTATCTCCGCTTCGGCAGCTTCTGAAACAGCATACGGATGATTCAGATCAAAGCTCGGATATTGAGCCATACCGTATATCGCTCCGGTTTTTGCATTCATAAGTATAGCGCAGGCACGGTTTTTTACCTCGAATCGTGTAACCATTTCCTCAAGATGCTTTTCAAGATAACTCTGAATATTCATGTCAATAGTGAGATAAATATCATCGCCGTTTTTAGGAGAATATGTTTTCGAGTAGCGATAAGGAAGCTCGTTTCCGTTCGAGTCCTTTGCGGAGATAGTTCTTCCGTCGATACCTGAAAGATACTCGTTATAATAGGATTCAATTCCGTAAATTCCGTTTCCGTCAGCAGTAGTAAAGCCGATAACGGAAGCCGCAAGCTCGTTCATCGGATAATAGCGTTTTGTATCCTCCGTAACGTTGAGCGAGATAAATCCGTATTTGTTGAAAAACGCAAGAAGCTCGTTGGCTATAGGCTTTTCAACCTGATCCTGAAGAACGCTGTACTGAGTATCCTCCTCCATTGCGGAGCGAACTTCTTCCGGAGTTATTCCCAGTTTTTCCGAAAGAAACGCAACTGTTTCCTCCTGAAAATCGTAAGATGATTCCGGAAGAGGGTTCAGTTCGTTGCCGTCCTCATCATAAGAAGGTTTATAGTCTCCGTTTGCCTTATCGGCATTTCTTTTATCAATTCTCTGCTGAAGTTCTTTCAGATCCTCTCTGTAGCGTGTAGGATCAAGAAAAACCATATAAACAGACGCACTTTTGGCAAGAGCAGCTCCGTTTGCATCATAAATCGAGCCTCTGTGAGCAGAGATCGTTATAGAGCCAAAATGCTGATCGTTCGCCATAGCCTGATATTTATCATTATTTAAAACTGAGATCCTGAAAAAATTTATCGCAACGGCAGCAAATAAAATAAAAAACACCGCCGTCATAACAAATTTAGTTCTGAACCGCATTGAATTAGATGGATTATAATTAACCATAAGTCTTCCTTTCCCTGAACAGTTCCGCATAAATAAGAATAAGGCAGGGTAACTTTCATGCTGCCCCGCCTTTGAACATCTTATTTTTATTCCGGATGTCCGTTTCTTTTGATACGACGAAGGATTTATCGCTGTTCAACGTGAAACTGCCGCTCCCGAAACTCCTCAACGCTTTGAGCCTCGGGAACAAGCAATTCCGATATTCCGATCACCCGCTGTATCTCCGTGTTCTACATATAACCTCGGCATTTTCATTTGCCGATAGTATTCATTAATTAAACGGGCAGTCTCTTTTAATATATTTATATTGGTACTACCCTCTGAAATATTCCACACACTTGTCAAAAAAGCCCTTGACCTTTGCCATAAGACCTTCTTCTTGTTCAGGAATATTTACCACGTCACCGGTCTGTATCTTAATGTACTTGATCTGAGAAGAATCTATTCTCTGCATTCCAAGAACATTTTCTGCATAATCTTCGACGTTTTTCGCAGAAAGCTGGCTTTCAAGCTCTGCCTGAAGTCTGACATTCTCCGCTTCGGCAAGACTAAGCTTATCATTAAGTGATGAGACCTTATTATAAGCGGTATCTCTTTTATTAAGAGTATAAATTACCGAGCCGAGCAGCGCTGCCGCAATCAGAGAGAAAAAAATTATTTTTATAACCGAACCGCTTCTTGCTTCTGTCCGTCTCTGCCTGATACGGGGCTTTTCCTCGATTTCAGGTTCCTGACTAACGCCTGTATTCAATGATCTGTCGGAGTCTGAACTATCAAAGTTTTCTTCATTATAATATCTGATATTACTAACCATTGATATTTCCGCTCCTTTCAATGATCCTTAGCTTTGCGCTTCTGCTTCTGTTGTTTCTTTCAAGTTCCTCATCATTAGCCTCTATAGGCTTTCTGTTCACAAGAATTCCCTGCGGCTTGTGACCGCAAACACACTGGGGAAAATCAGGCGGACAAATACATCCTCTGCACCATCCGGCAAATCTTTGTTTAACAAGCCGGTCTTCCAGCGAATGGAATGTGATAACAGCAAGACGTCCGCCGGCTTTCAGACTGTAAAAAGCTTCATCAAGACCTTTTGAAAGATGATCAAGTTCCCCGTTTACAGCAATTCTGATTGCCTGAAAAGTTTTTTTGCAAGGGTTTTTATCTCGTCTTGCCTTCTGAGGAACGCTGTTTCTTATGATATCCGCAAGCTGAACAGTTGTTTCGATACGGAAATTTTCACGTTCTTTAACGATATTTGCTGCAATACGCCGTGAAAATTTTTCCTCACCGTATTCAAAAATAATTCTTGCAAGTTCCTGTTCAGAATAAGTATTGACCACATCGGCTGCGCTTATGCCCTCTTTGCTCATACGCATATCGAGCGGAGCGTCAACGTGGTAAGAAAAGCCTCTGCTGCCTTCATCGAGTTGAAACGACGAAACGCCGAGATCCATAAGAATCCCGTCAACAGCTTCAATGCCAAGTTCATCAAGAACGTCTCTTATCTGAGAATAATTTCTGTGAACGACCTGAGCATTACCGAAAACCGCAAGCCTTTTTGTTGCCGCAGCGACAGCATCCGGATCACGGTCTAGAGAAATGAGCTTTCCTTTTTCATTAAGCTTTGAAGCGATCAGAGAAGAATGACCGCCGCCGCCGGCAGTACCGTCAACATAGATACCGTCAGGGCAGATATTCAATCCTTCAATACATTCCGCAGCCAGCACGGGAACATGGTAAAATTCCATTATAAAAACCTCTCCTTAAAACAGCCGGGCCTGCAAGCTTTTAAGCTGTAAGCTCACCGGACTTTGAAATAAGCTTAAAACGAAAAAATCAGACCGCTTTCAGCGGTTTTTCTGATTTTTAAAGAACGAGGTCTGCAAGAGCATCATTGATATCATCAAGAGTAATGCTGCTGCTGAATTCTTCCCATGCAGCTCTGTTCCATATTTCGGCTCTGTTTTCAGAACCTATTACAACAACGTCATCAGTTATTCCAGCATAATCTCTTAGCTGCTGAGCAATAAAAATCCTTCCCTGTTTATCCGGTGTTTGCTTATCGGTGCAGGAAAGTAGGATTCTTCTGATGTTGCTTCCCTTTTTTCCGGGAACGGAAAAGAGTTTGCTTCGGTACGCTTCAAATTCCTCAGGAGAATAAACGGCGATATAGTGATCGTCATGACCGGCGCACAAATAGAACTCCGGTCCGAGTATATCACGAAGCTTGTTCGGGAAGCTCATACGACCTTTCTGGTCAATACTTGGATAATAAGTACCGCATAACGGATCTGCCATGAACCTCGCCTTCCTTCTAACTCGCTTTAGTAATTTCACCTTAAATGCGGTAGAAATTACAACTAATCACCTTTTTTCACCCTATAATTATTTTAACACTTTATAAGAGATTAATCAAGATGGAACATTGCACAAAACTAAGCACTACATACGCAGCATATTCAGCGATTATATATAAAACATACAAAGTAGAAGGTTCAACATAAAAACAAACGTTTTAACTTTAGTTATATTTATTAATTATATCTTACCCTTTTTCACCTTTTTAGCAAAACATCATGAATTTTTTTGCATTTTTCTGCACAATCAACTGTATAGGTCTGTAAAACAAATCCTCAAACAGAATCATTTTCGTTCTGTTCGAGGATTTACTGAAAAGTTGTATTCAAATTTTATTCTGAGTCTGATGCCGTATCAGAAGGAGAAGTTGTACTGTGTGCTTCATCATAGTCTTCCTTAAAGTCCGAATCTTCAGGAGATTCAGTCGGTTCTTCCGTGTAAACCGGCGGAGTATAAGTAAGATTGAATTTACAGGATTTAAGTCCCATAGCAAGCGAGAATGCATACGCTCTCACATACATCTGTCCGTCAATAAGAACATCGGTAGCGTAGCCGGTCTGTTCTGAATAAATCGGCTGAATCCAGTTATTCGGATCGTCTGAAAGAGTGATTCCATACTGGGATTGTATACGGTTTTTCAGATCAGGTTCACTTATATATGTAACTGTTCCGTAGTGCGGATCATAAGCACCGTCATAATCGCTTTGAACACTGGTAAGATAAGGAATATCCTGATAAAAAACCTCATAGCAGTTTGCCGAACATCCTCCGCTTGAAGCCGAGAACATGGTAAGAGCATAATCGCCGTCATAGAAAAGAGCCTCGCCGAGAACTTCAGTGCAGGCGTCAATAACTATCTGAGGCGGATTCGGTTTCATTATTAGATCGTTTGCATCGTCACCGTTATATTTAATATAGGTATAAGCCGCAACAGCCTGAGCCTTTATAGCTTCATATGCCATTGAACCTCCAACCTCGTTATAAACTATCTGTGAAATTACATCCAGAGTTTCCCCGGCAGGAACATGACCGACAGTAAGCTCTTCTTCATCGGTCATTTCTGTATTCATTAGGTAAGTTCCCGGATAATAATGGAAAAGTATATCCTGATAAGTCCAGCCGCTGTATGAAGCGTACATATTTGCGCCGTTCTGGCTCATTCCAACACCGTGTCCCCAGCCGTATGTAACAAAAGCAAATTCGCCCGGCTGAGCGTTTACAGACAGATCTCTGTTCGGCGGAACATATCCCACCGGCTTTCCGGAAAGATAAAGCTCAACCTCAGTCGGCTCTGCGTTTCTCGACTTTCTTGTAAGAGATGGCGAAGCTTTTTTGATAGCTTTTCGCCTTGCTATCATAGCTTCTACATCACCGTCGGTAAGTTCTTTTTTCTCAGCTGGAGCAGCCTCAGGAACTTCAAGCATTGCCGGAGTTGTAAGTTCGTAGCTGATAAGAGACATACTTGAATCGTACTCGGAAATATCTGTTTTCACCCAATTTATCGGTTCTTCTACCTCTTCCGGAATAATTTTGTCTTCGTTTGAAGAATCGGAAACAGATTCTGTTGTTGCAGTTGTTTCCGACGTATTTTCCGCAATTGTATCCGTAACTGCGGATTCGGAAGAAGTCCCGGTCTCAGTAGTTTCCTGAGCATAAACCAATCCGGAAACTGTTCCCGTAAAAGCAAGCGTTCCAGCCATTAAAGCGGCTGCACTTTTTGTCATTTTTCTCTTTTTCATAAATATAACTCCATTTATTCATAGTTACATTATTTTCTTTTTCCCATTACAAGGAGGACGCTGTCCTCCTTAAACCTCCTGCCCAAGGGGTAATTATCCCTTTGGAAACAATGTCAATAGAGTAATTAAACGTTCGACAATAAATTATGCAGACAAAGTCATCCTTACATAGAGAAAAGTAAATAATGCCGCCATGATTATTGTGCAGTAGTTGTTTCAGGCTCAGGCTGATGAGCCTTTATCCATTCCTCGGTATGAGCTATAGAATTCATATCGCTGACCGTTTCGCCGTCTCTGAGACGTCTTGCAACTATAATAAAACGTGAGTTATCATAATTCTGATAGCAAGTTGAAAGCGTTAAAAGCTTATCGCCGTATTCAACGTCGATTCCCGTATCGAGCATAGCCCAACTCTTACAGCGATCCACAAAGAAATCAAAATCCTCTTTTGTATCAAGCTCTTCCATATTCCAGTAAACGAAATCGTTGCCGTCGTAATTACCGCTCGCTGTGAGAAAAGCGAAGATAACGTAGTCGTAATCCCTGTAATTCGAGCTTAAACGTATAAATGGATTTTTCTCATAAAGACCGTAATCCTGCCTGTACCATCTCAGCGAACCAAACTGCGAATTGTTTGCCATATCATGACCGTGAATAATTATATTCTCAGATTGCTCATCCTCATCGCTTCCGAAAACATCACGGTAATCCATGAAAAGCGTTCCCTCTATGTCGTAATTTCTGTCCAGATCTTTATAGAGATAGTAGGAATTTGCAATATACTCTTCCGGACCGTAAAAAGGGTCGCCCTCTTCGATCTCTCCCGGATCAAGAAGAACCGGATAATCAACGTTGGTTCCGTCGATTTTAAGATATCCGATAACATCCGGATTCTCCCGCAGAAGCATTCTGGCACGCTGCGTCATTCCGGATTCAGAAGGAACATACGGGATATTTTCTGCCCAGTTATCGGGAAGTTTCATTTTCTCTGTAACAGGCTCGGTTATAGGAACTGTCTGCGGTTCGTCAACGCTGCTGAAAGTGGGAACCATTTTCTGATCTTTATTAATTGAATAAACATATGCTCCCAGTCCGACAGCAGCCGCACAGGCAACGCAGGCAGATACAATTTTAACAGGTTTTTTCATTTGAAAGATTACACCTCTGATATTGCTTGGATTGAAGATCTATATCAATATAAAATCAGTCCGGATTTTTTTCTTCTGATTCATTCGGTCCGTAAGGCACAAACTCTGCATCTGGATCATACCGATAGCTTGTATCGGAATAACTATAATAAAGCGACGGCCACTTGATATTAGGATTAGCCTCACTGTTCTGGGTTCCCTCCAGTGGATCTTCGCCGTCACGAACAAGTCTTGCAAGAATAATAAGTCTTCCTCTGTCACCAAGAAGAGTATTGCAGGTAGAAAGAGTTAAAAGCTTATCGCCGTATTTCACATCAACATCGTTTGTACGAAGCGTTCTTCTTTTAGCTTCGTTGACGAAATCATAGAAATCCTTTTCATTCTCGAAATTAAGCCTGTTCCAGCAATCGAATTTCGTATCTGATTCATCCTCTGAATCGAGAAGAAAGAAAGAAAAAATTTTATAGGTATAGCGTCCGTAATTGGAATTAAGCTCGATAACAGGATGCTTTTCGTAATAATCATAATTTCTCTGATAATATTTAAGCGTTCCAAACATTGTTTCATCGCCCATATTATGACCGTAAATAACGAGATTATCGGAATTTGGATATTTAAGATGTCCCTCCGAATCAACATCGTCAAAATGATTTCTGTAATCGAGGAAAATTTCTCCGGCTCTTGATTCATCACCGTTTATCTTAACATCAAGATACTTAAAATTATCGCTTGCCTGCATAACGGGATTATTTACTGACGTATCCGGAATTGAAATAACTCCCACAACCTCGCTGTTTATATCGAGAAGCTTTCTTGCTCCGGAAAGCAGATGATAAACAGGTCTGTCATCGATCTCATCAGTTTCAGGATCGGCTGTCGGAGGAGTCCAATCCTCGTCCTCATACGTCCAGTACATATCCATAACCTGATTATTTATTTTCTTGCTGTTCCACAAATCAAGATAATAATCGGAAACCATATATCCGCAAACAATAATTGCAACTATCGAGCCAAGAAAAACGAGCTTTCTTATGCGTTCGCCGATACTGTCGCCTTTCTGCGGAAAAAGACCGAGAAAACTTTCTTTAAAAGTTTTCTTCTTCTTTTTTTTCTTTTTCTTCTTTTTCACATCCGGAGTTTTCACCTTTGCAGCAGCAACAGGAGCTGCTTTTTTTTCAGAAATTTTCTCCTGCACCGCTTTGTTCTCTTCCAAAGCGCCTATATCTTCCTTTATCACAATCGGAACGGCAGCAGCGTTCTCCTTATTTGAAGCAGCGTCGATTTCCGAAATATTTTCTTCAATCGGAGCTTCAGCAGTTATATCCGCTTTCGAAACCTCCGGTTCGTGACTTTTTGCTGCAAGTTCGTTCAGAATATCTTCTGCATCCAAGCCTTTGTTTTCCTTAACCTGCTGAACCTTCCTTGCTATTCGTTCCGCAAGAGCCGTTTCCCATTCAGATTCACTTGAATTCTGAACAGAATTTTTTATCTTACCTATTTTATCGGCACGCAGTTTTGCTTCCGGACTTTTTTCTGCTGCCGAATCCTTTAATAAATCGCTCATTCTGACTGAATCGCCTCCACCAGTGCATTTTCAATAGTCTCAAAGGCAAAAGCAGCAGCCGCATAGCGGATATTTCTGCGGCTTTTGTCAGTAAGACCGACTAAATCGGGCAATTCTACAAACTGTCTGCCCATAATATCAAAACCTATATACACGGTTCCGACCGGAGTTTCCTTTGTTCCGCCGTCCGGACCTGCAATTCCAGTGACTGAAACGCATATATCAGCTCCCGAACGGGATTTCAGTCCCTTGACCATGCTCAAAGCAACCTGGCTGCTGACTACGCCGTATTTCTTTATTTCATCCTCCGGAACTCCCAGAAATTCATTCTTTATTTTCTCAGAATAAGTGCACAATCCCAGTTCAAAAACTGATGATGCTCCGGCAACAGAAGTAATCAGCTCAGATATCAAACCTCCCGTACAGCTTTCAGCCGCAGAGACAGTCAGACCATTCTGTTTTAATAATTCTACAACATTTGTAACCGTTTTGTCAAGATTAAAGGGCAAATATTCGTCATTTTGACTATTGCGCACAATATCATCTCCATTATTTTTGTTATTTAGTCACAACAACATTTTAACCAATTTGTAATATTTAAACATTTCACTTTCCTGTGTTAAAGGTTTTCATCTCTGTGTTTTCAACAGCTTTCTGTATAAGAGGTTCAAAATCAAAGCTGTTCTGAGCCTTTTCAACATCCGAAAGCAACGGTCTTACCTTTGGATGACGGGGAGTAAATACAGTACAGCAATCCTCATAAGGAAGAGTTGAAGTTTCAAATGTATCTATTTTACGAGCAATTTCGATTATTTCGGTTTTATCCATTCCTACGAGCGGACGGAATACAGGAATACGGCAAACAGCGTCTGTGCAGGCAATCGCCGCCATAGTCTGGCTTGCGACCTGTCCAACGCTTTCCCCTGTTATCAGAGCAAGACAATTGTCCTTTTCGGCTATACGTTGAGCAATCTCCATCATAAGTCTTCTCATGATAATAGTGAAATATTCTTCAGGACAGTTATCCTTGATAGCCTCCTGAAGTTCAGTAAACGGAACGCAGTAGAAAGCTATTCCGCCGCAGTAATCCGTAAGTTTTTCGCAGAGCTGCTCAACCTTGAGCTGGGCACGTTCCGATGTGTAAGGCGGACTAACGTAGTGAATAGCGGCAATGTGAACTCCCCTTTTCGCCATCATCCATCCGGCAACAGGACTGTCGATTCCGCCCGAAAGAAGAAGCATAGCCTTTCCGCTGCTTCCAACAGGAAGTCCGCCTGCGCCTTTGATATTCTCGGCATGAACATAAGCGTTTGTATCACGCACCTCTACCGTAACAGTCACTTCCGGATTTTTAACGTCAACAGACAGATTCGGGAATTTTTCAAGAAGAATACCACCCAGCTCCACGCATATCTCCGGCGATTTCATGGGGAAAGCCTTATCCGCACGCTTGGCATTGACCTTGAAAGTTTTTGCACAGCTAAGAATATCTCCGAGGTATTCAATACTTTTATCACAGATATCGGAAAAATCCTTTTCACAAACGCAGGCACGGCAAAGAGCTGCGATACCAAAGATTTTTCCGACACGATCAACGACCTCGGAAAGGTCTATATCGTCGTCAGCCGGAGTTATATAAAGCGTAGACTGAGCGCTGGTGCATACGAATTTACCAAGACTTTTGATTCTGCGCTTGATATTTTTTGTAAGCATATCCTCAAAAGATTTTTTATTCAGTCCCTTAAGAACCATTTCTCCGTATTTTACAAGTACGATTTCTTTCATGTTAAATTTATTTCCTTTCTTTTCATCAGCTTCTTATCTTTTCCATTCCCTCAATGAGAGCTTCAACAAACAAATCAAGTTCTTCGACCGTATTTTCAGCAGAAAGACTTATTCTGAGTGCACTGTCAGCGGATCTATCCTTTACTCCAAAGCTTCCGAGCACACCGCTCTGCGCTCCCTTTGAGCAAGCTGAACCGCTTGAAACGTATATTTCTTTGCTCTCAAGAAAATGAAGCATTATCTCTGAACGCTTCCCTGAAGCGGATATATTTATAATGTAAGGAGAACCGTCCTTCGGCGAATTAACATCAATTCCATCAAATACCGAAAGCTTCTCCAGAAGGTGCTTTTTCAACTCGGAAACGCAGTCCCAGCGTTCGGAAATACTTGAAGAAAGCTTTTCAACAGCAGCTCCGAATGCAGCAATAAGCGGAACGCTCTCAGTTCCGGAACGAACTCCTTTTTCCTGTTTTCCGCCTGTGACAATTGGGACAACTCTTATTCCTTTTTTTATGTAAAGCGCACCTATCCCCTTTACTCCGTGAATCTTATGTCCACTAAGCGAAATGAGATCTGCGTTAAGCGAAGCTGCTTTAACGGGGAGCTTCATGTAGCCCTGAACACAGTCGCAATGCGTGACAATATCAGGAAAACGCCTTTTCACAGCCGAAAAAACCTCCTTTACCGGAAGGATATATCCGGTTTCATTATTGACCATCATCATGCTTATCAGACAAGTATTTTCATCACAGGCATTAACGAAATCGACGGCATACAGCCTGCCATCGACTCTTGGAGCGACTCTTGCTATCTCAAAGCCTTTTTCTTCAAGAGCGCTGGCAGTCTCTTCCACGGAAGCGTGTTCGACGGCTGAAATGACTATTTTACGTTTTTTTCTTCCATAAGTCTGCGACGCTCCACGCAAAGCAAGATTATTGCTTTCAGTCGCACCGGAAGTGAAATAAATCGTTCCGCTGTCAGCGCCAATAGAATCTGCGATAATTTTTCTTGCTCTGTCCATAACAAGCTGAGCGTTGAGTCCGGCTTTATGAAGCGAAGAAGGGTTTCCGAAATTGACCGTCATTGCGTCCAATGCCGCAGAAACGGCTTCCGGACATGGTTTAGTTGTAGCTGCGTTATCAAAGTAAACAGACATTTTTATCTCTCCATATTTTTAGTACCTTTAATTATAACACAAAACAAGAAAAAAAGCCACTGTTATTTTAAATTTTCTCATAATTTTCATAAAAAATAACTGCCATACAAATTGTACGGCAGTTCATATACTCAATCTTAGTAATTAGAGCGTGTTTCCAAAGGATTTAAGATGACAACGTCTCCCCTTTATTCGCCCATTCTCGCTCTGATATATTTTTCGAGCATATCGACAGTACCGTCGATTCCAAGACGGCTGCTGTTTATGCTGAGGTCGTAAAGACGTGAATCGCCCCAATGACCTGAGCAATGGTAGTTATGGTAACGCTTTCTTTTTCTGTCTTTTTTATCGATAAAAGCTTTTGCTTTATCCTCGGAAAGTTCGTAGACGTTCATAACACGCTTTATCTTTTCGTCCATATCGCCGAGAATAAACAGTGAAACAAGCGCCGGATATTTTCTCAGCTTTGTTTCCGAGCATCGTCCGACAACAACAAAAGATTCTCCGCTTTTTGCCTTTTCCTCGATAAAATCAAACTGCATTTCTGCAATATTGTCCTCGATAGAATTGCTGTAGCCTCTTACCGAACGTGAGAAAAGACGATGCTTCGGATTCTCGTTATACTTTTCGATCTCTTCCGGAGCAAGACCGGTTTTCTCAGAAATTTCTGTGATAAGATGTCTGTCATAAATCGGAATATCAAATCTTTTTGCTAAAGCTTCGGCAATAACACGTCCTCCGCTTCCGAATTCACGTCCGACTGAAATAATGATCTGTCCCATGATAAAATCCTCCTCATCCTTATGAATTATAAGTATCTGACGAAAATATATACTGTTGAAATCGCAAGAACTATTACTGTTGCCGGAGCGAGCTTCTTACAGTATTTTCCCCAGCCTATCGGATAGCCGTTCTTTGCAGCTACCGATGTTCCAACTACGTTTGCAGAAGCTCCGATCGGAGTTGCACTTCCGCCGATATCGGTTCCGATAGAAAGCGCCCATGCAAGCGTATTCAGGTTAACACCGGCTGTTGCGGCAAGACTCTGGATAACGGGAACCATCGTTGCTGCAAACGGAATATTATCAACAAATGCACTTGCAATTGCAGAAACCCAAAGAATAATCGCAACCATAAGCATAACGTTTCCTCCGCTGATCTTTTCGATAAATTCAGCAATAAGCTCAAGGATTCCGGTTTCTTCAAGTCCGCCGACAACTATAAATAATCCTATGAAGAAAACAAGAGTTTTATAATCTACCTTTTTTATAAGTTCCAGAGCGCTTTTTCCGGAAGTTATAAGCGTAATTGCAGCAATAAAAAGTCCGATAGCAGCAACAGTAAGATGAGTCATCGCATGAGTTATAAGCAAAACAACTGCGATACCAAAAATAACGCTGCTGATAATGAAATCCTTTTTATTGGTTATAGCCTCTGAAGGCTTAGGGAATTTGCTTATATCAACACTTGCCGAGCCTTCCGTCACGATTTCTTTTCTGAAAGCAAAATAGAAGAAAACGATAGTGAAAACAAGGCAGATACCTGCGGCAACGCCTGTATTCGTAAGAAAATCAAAGAACGAATATCCCAGCGAAGTTCCCACGATAATATTAGGGGGATCTCCGCACATTGTTGCGCTTCCTCCGAGATTTGCACAGAATATTTCGGAAAGTATCATCGGAACAGGATTGAATTTAAGGAGCTGTGCAAGCTCGATAGTAACCGCTGCAAGGAACATGATAACAGTGATACTGTCGATAAACATCGAAAGAACTGCCGACATTATCATAAAAGTAATGAATATCGGTATAGTTTTGCATTTAACAAGAAAAGCTATCTTCATGCAAAGCCATCTGAAAAATCCCGCTTTAGCCATTCCTTCAACCATGACCATCATTCCGGCAATAAAAATAATAGTCGCCCAGTTAATTCCCTTACTTTCGCTTTCCGTGACCTGATACCAGAAATCCTTAGTAACAAAGCCCTTGAGAGCGATAGTATCCCATATTGCCTTTCCGCTTCGCATACAGATGCCGAAAACGACGACAAGCGTCAGAATTCCGCTTCCGAGAGTAACGTAATGCCGTTCAATTTTATCAAGAACTATCATAACAAACATAGCTATGAAAATTATAACGGCAAAGATTTGTGCTGCTGTCATAAAACAACCTCCATAAAACTGCGGTAAATACACCTGATTATACAGCGTCGGGTGTAAACCGTTGAAATAAATTTTTCTGAAACACTGCTCAGAAAAGCCCTTACGAATTATAGCACATCTTCCAAATTATTTCAAGATTTTTTCGCATTTTTTATTTTTCAGCTTGCTTTTCTACAAATCGAGTCCGTATTTTAAATTTTTCCGAAAAAATTAGTACATCTTGTCAAAACGTATTGCAAAAATTAAGAGCTTGTGGTATAATAAGTAGTAATTTAATTTGTCAAAACATAGGGAGAATATAATTATGATCGACTTTCTTATTGAAACAAACAGACTTACAATCAGAAAATTTCATTCTGATGACTGGAAAGACCTTGCAGAAATATTAACAGATAAGAATGTAATCTACTATGAACCTTACGATATTTTTACTCTTGAGCAATGCAAAACTGAAGCCGAAAATTTCTCTCGCAGCAACAATTTCTATGCCGTTACTTTAAAGAATGAGAATAAGGTTATAGGAAAGTTATATTTTAATAATGAGGGAAATTATGGCACATACGAACTGGGTTACACTTTTAACGCTGCATATCAGGGATATGGATACGCCAAAGAAAGCAGTGCAGCTCTGATAAAATATGCATTCAAAAATATGAAGGTGCGAAAGATAATCGCATATTCCGATTCAACCAATGAAAGATCATGGAAATTGCTGGAAGCGCTCGGAATGAAGCGTGAAGGCGAGCTGAAAGCATATACTTTCAAGCACAGAGACAAGAACGATGAACCCATTTGGCAGGATATGCTGTTATATGCTGTATTTAATCCTTCAATACAACACAAATTCGAGGGGTGAACCTATTTGATTATCAGAAAAATGAAATCATCCGACTATGAAACTGTCTATTCACTATGGCTTTCCTGCAAAGGTATGGGGCTAAACGACATTGACGATTCCAGAAACGGAGTAGAAAAATTCCTGAAAAGAAATCCTGAAACGTGCTTTGTTGCTGAAATAAACGATAAGCTTATTGGAGTTATTATGGCTGGAAACGACGGTAGAAGAGGATATATTTATCATACCGCAGTTCACCATGATTTCAGAAATCAAGGTGTAGCAAGGACGCTGGTCGAAACGGTTATAAAAGCTTTAAAAGAATGCGGCATCAACAAGGTCGCACTCGTTGTATTTGAACAGAACCAGAGCGGTAACGATTTCTGGGAAAAACTTGGATTCACGGTTCGCAGCGATCTTATTTACAGAAATAAATCTATCGTTGAAATGGTTCGGATAGATACCTGAGCCGCTTGAATTACTCTGATATTTTAGGAGAAAAATTATGATGTACCTTTTACTTGTGGTTGGATTTATACTGCTCATCAAAGGAGCGGACTTTTTCGTTGACGGAAGCTCGGCGGTTGCTAAAAAACTCAGGATACCGCCTCTTATTATCGGTATGACAATTGTTGCTATGGGGACAAGCCTTCCGGAAACATCTGTAAGCGTAAGTGCGTCGCTTGCCGGAAAAAATGATTTGTCGATAAGCAATGCAGTCGGCTCAAACATTTTCAATCTCATGATCGTTGCAGGATTCTGCGCTATATTGTGTCCGCTCCCTATCGGAAAGAATACGCTGAAAAAAGATTTCCCATTTTCCATTCTCGCTGCCGGCGTTCTTCTCACTATGGGAGCAATTTTCGGTGAAATCACTCGAATCGACGGTATTATTCTGCTTCTTTTGTTTGCACTTTTTCTTTACATGATGATAAAAAGCGCCATTACCGCAAGAAATTCTGCTGTTTCTGCTGAAGAGGAAGAAATAAAAAATCTTCCGGTATGGCAGTGTACGCTTTATATTATCGGCGGGATCACTGCAATTGCTTTTGGCGGCAAAATGGTTGTTGAAAGCGCCTCTGATATAGCACGTCATTTCGGAATGTCTGATAATCTCATCGGCATGACCATTGTGGCTCTTGGAACAAGTCTGCCGGAACTTGTAACATCTATTGTTGCCGCAAGAAAAAATGAAATGGACATGGCTCTTGGAAATGTTATCGGTTCTAATATATTCAACCTTCTCTTCGTTCTTGGCATTGCCGCAACCATTTCGCCTATCGGATTTACTTTGGCAAATATGACCGATACCGCTGTGCTTATCGCTTCAAGCTTGCTGGTGCTTATATTCTGTATTCCAAAAAGAAAACTCGTTCGCTGGAACGGAATTTCAATGGTAGCTGTTTATGCCGGGTTCACCGTTTATCTCTTTTTAAGATGATCACATCAAAAGCTTGATATCCGGTTCAATATTTGCTATAATGCAAAAAAGAGTACTGCGATAAGCGGTTCACCCATAAGATCTTATTTAAAGAAATAACCGTCTCATTTGGAGACGAGGGCGGTTATTTCTTTTTATGTAAAGAAGTTATTTCTTGACGTGATGGTCTTTAGTGACCTTATAAATAAAAGTAATAGGATATCTGAGGGTATGAATACCGGATTTCCAAAGGGACTTTACGTCACTTTGGCAGGGGTATAAAGGTATAGCGTACTCTTTATAAACTTTAATAAAAATAAGAACTTGTTCTAAATACCGTTACTCTGCCAATATTCAAAATTTCCCTTGACCTTTTCCACAAAAAGGTGTAAAATAGTAAATAGGATTATACGGAATGCGATTCGTGATCCGTAAATATAAAATGGAGGCTGTTTAAAATGTCAAAAAATTTTATCGTTGAAACATCTGCACGTCACGTTCACGTTACTCAGGAGCATCTTGAGATACTCTTCGGCAAGGGTTATGAGCTTACAAAGAAAAAGGATCTTTCCCAGCCGGGTCAGTTTGCCTGCGAAGAAAGAGTTACTGTTGTAGGTCCTAAGAAGGAACTTGCCGGAGTTTCTATCCTCGGACCTGTACGTCCGGATACACAAGTTGAGCTTTCCGCTACAGATGCACGTTCTATCGGAATTGCCGCTCCTATCAAGGAATCAGGAGATATTGCCGGTTCAGGCGCTTGCAAGCTTATCGGTCCTGCCGGAGAAGTTGAGATTTCCGAGGGCGTTATCGTTGCCAAAAGACATATCCACCTCACTCCTGCTGACGCTGAAGAACTTGGAGTTAAGGATAAGGACGTTGTATGGGTTAAGGTTGCAACTCCTGAAAGAAGTGCAGTTCTCGGCGATGTAGTCTGTCGTGTTTCAGAGAGCTATGCCCGTGCAATGCACATTGATACTGATGAATCTAACGCTATCGGCGCTCCGAGAGAGCTTTACGGCGAAATCGTTGAGATTGGCTGATCGGTATACAGAAAAGCGTACGGAGAAATTCGTACGCTCTTTGTTTATTAAGAATCAATAAAAGGAGTGAAAACCAATGAACAACCGCAATTTGACCATGCTTGTAGATTTTTATGAACTTACTATGGCAAACGGTTTTTTTGAAAACGGACGTGGAAATGAAACCGCTTATTTCGATATGTTTTTCAGAAAGGTACCCGATAATGCCGGATATGCGGTAATGGCAGGAGTACAGCAAGTCATCGAATACCTTAACTCTCTCGAATTTACCGCTGAGGATATTGAGTATCTCCGCAGCAAGAATATGTTCTGCGAGGATTTCCTCGAATATCTGAAAAAATTTCACTTTGAATGCGATGTATGGGCGATTCCGGAGGGAACTCCTATTTTTCCGAACGAACCGCTTATAACGGTTAAAGGACCTGCAATTCAGGCACAGTTTATTGAAACTATGATTCTACTCACCGTCAATCACCAGTCGCTTATTGCAACAAAGGCAAACAGAATTGTCGAAGCCGCTCAAGGCAGACCTGTAATGGAATTCGGTTCACGGCGTGCTCAAGGATACGACGGAGCAATTTACGGTGCAAGAGCCGCCTATATCGGAGGCTGCGCCGGAACTGCCTGCGCCATTTCAGATCGTGATTTCGGAGTTTCCGCTCTCGGAACTATGGCTCACAGCTGGATCCAGCTCTTTCCGACCGAGCTTGAAGCATTCCGTGCCTACGCTAAGGTTTATCCTGATAGCTGCACTCTGCTTATCGACACGTACAGCGTACTCAAATCAGGAGTTCCCAACGCAATAACGGTATTTAAGGAGCTTGAAGAACAGGGGCATAAAGGTTTTGGAGTTCGTATCGACAGCGGGGATATCGCTTATCTGTCCAAAAAAGCAAGAAAAATGTTTGATGAATCCGGTCTTGATTACATAAAAATCGTTGCTTCAAACTCGCTTGATGAGTTTATCATCCGTGACCTTATCGTGCAGGGAGCAAAAATAGACAGTTTCGGCGTCGGCGAACGACTCGTAACTTCTAAATCCGAGCCTGTTTTCGGTGGAGTTTACAAACTTGCGGCTGTTGAGGAAAACGGTGAGCTTATCCCCAAAATCAAAATTTCGGAAAACATCGTAAAAATAACCAATCCATCCTATAAGAAAGTATGGAGACTTTTCGATAACGACTCCGGAAAAGCTATCGCCGATGTTATAACTCTTGCCGACGAAATTATCGACGATTCAAAACCGTACACCATTTTTGATCCGGAACAAACCTACAAGAAAACTACACTCACAGATTTTACGGCAAAACAGCTTCAGGTTCAAATTTTTGAAAAGGGAAAATGTATTTACAATTCCCCTGATGTTGAAACTATAAAGTCTTACTGCCGTGAGCAGCTTGAAACTATCTGGGATGAGGTAAAGCGATTCGAAAATCCTCACGAATATTATGTCGATCTCTCACAACCGCTTTGGGAATTGAAAAACAGGCTTCTTTCCGAACATTTCAGCAGATAAGGAGATTTATATGCATCATTTTGGAATGTCCATGCTCTGGTTCTGGCTGGCATATATACTGGTAACGTCCGTTGGGATAGGTCACACTGTTTTCAACATTCTGGTGCTTCATTACGGTCATATGGATGAAAACAGCATGGGAGAGGGCTATGAAAAAACAAAACCATGGCATCCGCTTTATAATATAATTATTTTTCCGTTTTTCGGTTGGCTTTATATGAACGGATTTGCTGAACCGACTCTTGGTGAAGCACTCATAACCGGAGCAATCTGGGCAGGAATATGTATCGTTTTCGACCTTTTCGGCTGGGTTATCATAAAGCATCCGTGGAGATTATCGTTCAGACAGTTCTATGTTGAATATCAGCCTTGGATAACGCTTATCTACATTGCAATTTTCATAGCTCCTGTTATTGGATATCTGTTTGCAAAATAATTAGAAAAATATTGTGTTTTTAAGTGTATTCTCTCACGTTTATCCTTTGTTAAAGTGATTATTCATTTTATGGATTTTACTTTGATTATAAAAAATACCCCATAAAAGGGGTATTTTTTATAATTTAATTGTGGGTTTCTAAAGGGTGACTCTCCACAATGTGGGTTATTCCCCATGGTATGGGGAAATGTCGGTAACACCGATAAAGGGGACGTAATCCTCTTATAATGTTAACTAAACAGTAAATGCTCTCAATGTGCAATTATTTTCCTTACTTCTTATTCTTCTTATACAGCACGGCAAGTCCTTTTATAAGAAGGTTGCCGTCGATGATGATATCACGTTTGCAAAGAGGAACGACAAGTTCGGAAAGACCGCCTGTTGCAACTGCTGTACATTTTTCGCCAAGCTCCTCTTCAATACGGGAAATTATTCCGTCAAGAGCGCAGGCATTTGAATAAAGGATTCCGCTCTTCATGCAGTCGACAGTATTTGTTCCGATAACAGTTTTCGGAACCTCAAAGTTTATCTTTGGAAGCTGAGCCGTTCTTGAAATAAGAGCGTCAGCTGCAACAGCCATTCCGGTCATAATAAGTCCGCCACGGTATCCCTTGTTTTTGTCAACAACCGATACAGTCGTTGCAGTTCCCATGTCTATTATAATAAGAGGTAGCTGATATTGATCTATAGCTCCTACTGCGTCAACGACCTGATCGCTTCCAAGCTGAGCCGGATTGTCGATAAGAATGTTAAGTCCGGTTTTAATTCCGGGACCTGCCTGCATAATATCGGTATGAAATAGCTTTCTTACAGCTTCCTTGACCGTATTCGTCACTGAAGGTACGACCGACGACATTATAGCGTCGTCTATCGCATTGATGCTGAAGTTGTTCATCTCGAATAAATTTTTTATAAGCGAAGCATATTCGGCTGAAGTAGCGTTATGATTGGTCGAGATTCTCTCGAAAAGCGCTATCTCGTCATTTTCATTTACACAGCCGAAAACTATATTTGTATTTCCAATATCAATAGCTAAAAGCATTGAGATAACCTCCTGTTTCTGAACTTTCAATCTATTATATCATATTTCGGAATAAAAATCCATACTTTTCAGAAATAATTGACAAAAAGTGCGATATAGAGTAAAATACTAATATGGAGGTACCGATGGGGGAATTATTTATTTACGGTCTGCTTATAGATTTAAATCCTGCGGCTGAACGTCTTTACAATGAAAAACTGGACGAGTTTTTCATGAGAAGTCCCGATAATCCATATCTTCTTGAACTTGAACTTATGTGCGGCAACATTGAGAAAAGCATTATTTTTATTACCTATCATGCGTACTTCGCTAAGCTTGACTTGAAAATCTTTAGAAAACAAACTATTTATATTCTGAGTTCAATATATAATACTATAGATATACATGAGTTTGCTGAACCGTCGTACACATTATGGAATCGACTGCCGGAATGTATTGCTCATGAAAATCCGTTTCTAATACTCTCTTATGCAGGAGACTCGATTTCATGAGGCGATTCAGTTTCTGGTGACAAAAATTATAAAAAAATATTTTCATACTATAATTAAAAACGTCAAATTTATGAAAAAAAGGAGAATAATCATATGCTTAAAGGAAAAACCGTATTGCTCGGAGTATCGGGTTCTATCGCAGTTTATAAAATATGCAACCTTGCAAGAATGCTCACAAAGCTCGGTGCGGACGTTCACGTCGCAATGACAGAAAATTCAACAAATTTCGTTCATCCGCTGACATTTGAAACCCTCACGCAGAACAAGTGCCTTATCGACACTTTCGACCGTAATTTCGAATACAGCGTTGAACACGTTTCGATAGCTAAAAAAGCGGATGTAGTGATGATAGCTCCCGCTTCGGCAAATGTTATCGGAAAAATCGCAAACGGTATCGCTGACGATATGCTCACAACAACTGTAATGGCTTGCACCTGCAAAAAAATAATCGCTCCTGCAATGAACCACAATATGTTCCACAACCCGATTGTTCAAGATAATATTGAAAAGCTGAAAAAATTCGGCTACGATATAATCGAGCCTGTTAAAGGTATGCTTGCAAACCGTGATATCGGCGACGGAAAGCTTCCGGATGAAGAAACGCTGCTCGAATATATTATCCGTGAAATTGCATTTGAAAAAGATCTTGCCGAAAAAAAAGTCCTCATAACAGCAGGCGCAACAAGAGAAAATATCGATCCGGTCAGATTCATAACAAATCACTCGACCGGAAAAATGGGATTCGCTATAGCAAAAGCAGCTATGCTCCGTGGAGCAGATGTAACAGTTGTTGCAGCTCATACCGATGTAAAGCCGCCGATGTTTGTCGATGTTATCCCTGTGGAAACGGCTGGGGATATGTTCAATGCGGTTAAGGAACGTTTTCAGGATTTCAATTTCATAATAAAAGCCGCCGCCGTGGCCGATTATACTCCTGTAACAACCGCTGAAAGCAAAATAAAAAAATCCGAAGGAGATATGAGCATTCCTCTAAGAAGAACAGAGGATATTCTTAAATATATCGGACAAAATAAAAGAAACGGTCAGGTTATCTGCGGATTTTCAATGGAAACAGATAACGTTATCGAAAATTCACGCAAAAAACTTTCCTCCAAAAATGCTGATATTATTTGCGCTAACTCAATAAAAACAGATGGTGCAGGATTCGGAACAGACACCAATATCATCACTATAATCACTGCCAAAAACGAAGAAGAACTTGAAATAATGACCAAATTTGATGCGGCAAATCTTATTCTCAATAAGATGAAAGAGCTTGAAAAGGAGAAAATTTAATGAAAGTTGCTTTTTTCGACGCAAAACCATATGACATTCCCTCTTTTGAGGAATATGGCAAGAAAAACGATATCAAGTTCAAATTCTATGAAACCAAACTCAACGAAGATACTGCCGATCTGGCAAAAAATTGTATTGCCGTCTGTGTTTTCGTTAACGATACCGTTAATGCAGCAGTTATCGACAGACTATGTGAACTGGGAGTAAAGCTTATAGCTCTTCGATGTGCCGGATATAACAATGTGGATATCAATTATGCCAAGGATAAAATAGCTATAGTAAGAGTTCCGGCATACTCGCCATATGCTGTTGCCGAACACGCTATGGCTCTGCTTTTAACCTCTATAAGGCGTGTACACAAGGCTTATATCAGAACACGGGATTTCAATTTCTCTTTAAACGGTCTTACAGGATTCGATCTTCATGGAAAAACCGTCGGAGTAGTCGGCACCGGAAAAATAGGTCGTGTTTTCATCGATATCTGCCGTGGATTCGGTATGAATATTATCGCATACGATAAATTCCCCGCCAACGATTGCGGTATTGACTACGTTCCGCTTGACGAACTTTTCAGGCGCAGCGATATAATCTCTTTCCACTGTCCGCTTACCGAGGAAACTTTCCACATGATAAACGACAAAACGGTTGAAAAAATGAAAAAGGGAGTTGTTATAATAAATACTTCCAGAGGAGCTCTGATCTACGCCGAAGCTCTGCTCAATGGCATAAAATCACGCAGGATCGGCGCTGCCTGTCTCGATGTTTACGAAGAAGAAGGCGACGTTTTCTTTCAGGACTTCTCCGGACATATCATTGACGATGATGTTCTCGCAAGACTTATTTCCATGCCCAATGTTATCGTAACTTCTCATCAGGCATTTCTGACGGAAGAGGCCCTTAACAATATTGCAGAAACCACCGCTGCTAATATTGTTGCTTTCTCTAAAGGCGAAGAAAGCGGAAATGAATTAAAATTCTGAAAAAAATTACAAATTCTAAGCCTTTCATACCAAAATATTCACCAAGGAGAGCACTCACTGCTCTCCTTTTTTGTTTGTTTATAAAACTATGCCTTTAATACCTATCTTTATACATATTGCATAGATTTCAGAAATACGCTCCTCTATTTAAAGGCTTAAAAAATTTATTTTTTTGTGAAAAGTTACAAAAAAATAAAAAATCGTTGACATTTTTATTTGAAGATGCTATACTAAGTTCATAAGATTTAAGGAAACTTCCGAAAATAAAATGTCAAAAATATACAAATCGTAAATTTTCGACATCAGCAAAGGCAGGCGAAATGTATGACGGACAAGGAATTGCATAAGCTGAAAAAAACAGAGCTTCTTGAACTTCTCTTTACCATGCGCAAAGAGATAGATCTTCTCCAGACCGAAAACAACGATCTGAAGAAACAGCTCGATAGCTCCGCTGCTGACCGGGAGATTCTTAAAAAAATTTTTCATGCTGTATGTCCCAACGAAAAGGAGGGAAGCGATTCAAAATGAATACAACCGATGCGGGTAATTCGTTTGAGAATCTGCCCAGCGCAAATCAGCTTGAAGCAGAGCTGAAACAAATTAAATACCGAAAAGATTTCAGGAGAATATTGAGAAGCACTATATCATCCCTTCTCGTTGTTGCCGCTATAGCAGTTCTGGTTTCTATGCTTTTTCTTCCCGTTCTCAGAGTTACGGGATCAAGCATGACGCCGACTATGCAGAATGACGAACTCATTATCTGTTCTAAAAGAAGCAACTTCAAACAGGGAGATATAGTGGCTTTTTATTATAACAACAAAATTCTTCTGAAAAGAGTTATAGGAATTGCCGGCGATTACATAAATATTACAGAGGACGGCACAGTTTATGTCAATGATGTCAAACTGGATGAGCCTTATGTAAATGAGCTTGCTCTGGGAACGTGCGATATAGAAATGCCGTATCAGGTTCCTGATAACAGAATTTTCGTTATGGGAGATCATCGTTCGGTTTCGATCGACAGCCGTTCTTCAACCGTAGGATGTATCGCTGATGAATACGTCATCGGAAAGGTTATTTTCCGTATATGGCCTTTTGAAAGTATCGGAACAGTCTGAAAGTTCCATAATCTGAATTTAGGGAGGGATGATTTCGTTGAAAGGATTTCAATCACTAATCCGCAAATACCTGAAAGATCATGAAAAACGAAAAAAGTATCTTGCTGTAATCATGAGCCTTTCAACTATTGTTACATTTGCCGTACCAATGAGTCTTATCATGCCGGCTATCAGTATGACGGATAAAAATGATACTAATGGTGAAAGTCCGCCGGTCAGTCTTTTGGCAAATGAAGAACAAGGCGGCGGACAAATGCTGAACAACGCTGCCGGTACAGACGGAAATATTGTAAATGGTACAACATATAGCCCAAGCGAAATGTCTTTGAAAACGCTGCTTATCGGTGAGGGAACAGGTGTTGCCTGGGCTGACGGATGCATTACTGTTGACGAGATAATGAATGCAGCAATGGATGAGTATTTTTTAGGTATCGCAAATGATTTCTGCGCCTTTATCGAGGGCGATTTTACTGCCACCGAAGCTGATGCAGAAGGTCGTGTCGCTATCGGCGGAGATCTTACATTTACCAAAGATTGGAATTATCAGGTAGGAAGCGGCGATTACGCTACAATGACTCACCTGTCTTCAACAGATAATTACGCTGAAATAGCTAATTTCGCAAGCGTTATCGTTGGCGGAAAAATGGTACGTATAAATACGCTTTCTACTGGCTATGGTCATGACAGAAATGGTACAGATGATGAAAAATACGATGACGCTAATGATTCATCACATAAATACCATACGACCAATGCCGGTAACAAATATTCATATACCGTTTATTATCTTCCTGAAGAAGGACTTTTCAAACGATTTATAATAGGCAATATAGATGATTCTCATCATATAACATATGTTGGTTCTACCAGCGAGGATCTGCCTTACAGCGATTTGCACAGTCATGATTATCCGGGTGGATGCGGCGACAATTGTCCGCATAATTACTTAGACAATATAAACGAATTAGCCCAGATGTATCAATACGATGATACAAAAGATATTATTTCAAAAGCCTTTTCTCAAATCAGAGAACGTTCTTCAATTCTCTCGCAGAAGAAAGGTATCGCTGCCGACGGTAGTCAATGGGGCGACATACACCTGACAGGTCCCGGAACTGACAGCAAAGCTAAAACAGTTTATTTTGACCTTGGAGGTTCGTGGAAAGATTACAGAAATATATTTTTCGATGATATCCCTGAAGGTGCAAACATTGTTGTAAACTGTGGTGACAGCAACGTTGTTATCGCTGGTGACGGTAATAACTCAAACGTTCATACCTTTATAAACGGTACTGAAATATCCAATACAGGAAACGTTCACAGCAACAATCATCCGGATTCGCAGAGAATTCTGTACAACTTCTATGCAGCTACAAAGGTTTCTGTTAACGGAAACTTCAATGGTACGATTCTTGCTCCAAACGCTGATGTAACTTCAATGGAAGAGAAATCACCCGGACATCTTTCCGGAGCTCTTATTGCAAAATCCTTCAAGGGCGGTCTTGAATTCGGTTACAGACCTTACCGAGGCGGAGCCGATATTCTTGGAGCTGTTTCTGGTTATACTATTCCGGTTGATAAATTTTCAAGTATAAAAGACGACGAAGGAAATTCTGTTTTCCTCCCCGGCGCAACTCTTGCACTCATTGATACTAATAATACTCCTGACAATGAACAGGACGACAGCCTTGTAAGTGCATGGAACAGCGGAAGTGAAACAAAGTATGCTTCAATTCCGACAGCGGTGGATTTCTCCGGAGATACGGATTACACGTCGCTTATGGAGAATGGTACATATACCATTTTAAAAACTTATATTTTAGAAGAACAATCTGCTCCTGAAGGATACCTTAAAGAAGATAAGCAATATTCTATAAAGGTAGAAGAAACTATCTACAGCGATTACCTGCTTCCTAAAGACGGCAGCGGAACATTCCCGCAAAAGATTGACGTCAAGGTGCAGATGACTGAAAGTCCTGAAAAACCAGACGGACTGAATGAAACGCTGGAATTCACCATAAAAGATGCTTATGGCGATAAGGGTATTGAACAGCGCAGGATTTATGTAAAAGGCTATGACGGCAATACAATTAATTCTTTCGCCATTGATGTAACTACTGCTTCTGGTAAGACAACGGTGGATTCAGTAAAGAATATTACTGAAACAGCTGATAATGATCCGGAAGAAAGTTTAATAAGTCAACCGTCGCCAACTATATCATCCGATTCTACTGATAAACCAGAAAAACCAGCAATAACTCAAAACACTTCAACAAGAATCGCTGAATATTCGTTAAACAATATAAATTTTGGTCAAGAATATGGTATTCATGATAACGTAACTGGTTCTGTAAGTAAGATTGAATTTGATTTTAATTTAAAATCTTCTGATGAAAGCGTTGGAAATCCGGAAATAACATTTGTATATTATTCTGATGACAATAACACTGGCAATTATGATGGATATCATGCGCAGACATTTACAAGCACAGGTTCGCAAACGATTAACTTATCAGATGTCAAAGTTGGAAAGATACAAATTAATTGTTACAATAACGCTGATCAGTTAGAAGTAAGCAATTTAAAAATTACTTATAACACACCCAACACATTTAATGTTACTCCACAAAACGAAGATTTGATAGTTGGAGATTCAACACAATTGAATATCCAAAACGCAAAAGGCGATATTTTATGGTACTATGAGCCTGAACAGGGTTGCGAAATTACAACAAATGGATCTGAATATACTCTGAATGCAACAGAACCCGGCTGGTATACAATAACAGGTACAGACAGCGACACCGATAGTCTAAATACGACTGGCAAGGTTGGAACTTTCACAGTGTATGTTAATCCATTCCAGATAAGCAATGTAAGTGATATATCCGAGAACACAGCGACTTTGACTGCTAATAAGCCGGCTGTATGGTCAATCAGTGATGAGACTATAGCTGAAATCACAACAAGCGATAGCGATCAGACAAAATGTATTGTAAAATTAAAAGAAACTACTAATACTACTGATGAAAACAAAACCGGCGATATAACAGCCAAGTATATAGTTAATGATAAAGAATATACTACTACAGCCAAAATAACTATCCCTAAGGCAAATACACAAGGAAAGCGAGTTAATAAGCTTAATGCAAACGGAACAAATATAGTAGATAATATCCAAAAATCATCATTAATAACTATTGGTGATGAAAATAACAAAGAAAATTACTACTATTCTCCGGAAAGCATTATGATAATGCCGCTTCCGAAAGAAAATCTTGATTTCGTTAACAAACCCGGCTTATTATTCAAGAAGGTTGACGATGCAGGCAATGCAGTAACAGGAGCCGATATTCAGCTTTGGCATGGTGAAACTCAGATTACTGATGAAACCATATGGAAATGGGATTCTGCTCCTGAAACAGGTTCGGATTCATTTTTAATTGACGTTTCAAAGCTGACAGTTGGAGAAACTTATACATTTAAGGAAAATAGTTCTCCCTCAACATATGAGAAAGCTGAAGATATTTATTTCAATGTAAAAGACGCTACGCATATCGAATACTGGAAAGACGGAGACAGTGAACCATATCCGATACTTGATCTTACTCAGGAACGAATCATTGAAATGGTTGACAACCGAGTGCTCGGAGTTAAGCTTACGCTCAGAAAAGTGGATTCAAAGGACAAATCTATAAAGCTTGAAGGCGCAAAGTTCTCACTCTATTCAGCTGACGGTACGCTTATTTGCTCCGATCTCGACGGCAACGGAAATATCTTCGACAACGAAGTTTTCAAGAATCTTGATAACAATTATACTAAAAACGGTTATCTTTTCCCCGGAGTTTATTATCTGACCGAAGATATTATCCCCGATCATCCTGAAAAGGATAAGGGAGAAACCTATAAGAATCCGGGTAAGATTTATTTTACCGTTAACAGCAATTACTCGATCACATCAGGACGACCAACTTCTGTAAGCATCGATGTTAAAGATGTAGACGGCGGCCGTCAGTATTTTGTATGCGTCGGCGAAAACAAAGATCAACAGCTGAATGGAAAAGATGGCGTATCTATCAACAATGTAAAATCATTCATTGTAAAGGCTGATCCGGAACCTCTTCTTTATCTTAACGTTGACGGCAATGATTTAAAAGTCAATGGCAGTGAAATAAGACAGGCTGATGGTTCTTATCAAAAAACTTTTGATAATCCGGTATCTCTTACAAAGTTTGAGATTCAAAATAACCATGGATGGTCTTATATCGATCCAAGTTATGTTGAGATCGTTACTGCTGACGGTACAAAATACATTTTTGCCCCAAATTCTTCGGGTGGCAATTCAGCAATGTCTGATGAAAACCCGATGCTCACCGTTGACGGTTCAACTTTTGAAATCGGAAACGAAAAAGAAAAAGACGAAAAGGACATCACTGTTACCAAAAAATGGTTAAACGACGAAGGCTTTGAGTCATTAAGACCAGATTCAATAACAGTTAAGTTATATCGCTCTGAAACCGAACTTACCGATGCAAAAACACAGCTTACAGAAGCTATGGCATATAAAAAGGACGGCAGTGATGTAACCGCAGTTCTTAGCGAATCAAACAACTGGACAGCAACATGGAGCGGTCTTGAATCGAAATACCTTAAGGACGGAGTAAAACAGCCTTATTACTACTATATTAAGGAAGTAAAAGTTCCTGACGGTTACGATGACAGCTATTCCGTTGATCCGGACGGCACTCTTATTGCAGCAAACACTCTGAAAACAATTTCACTGAATATTGAGAAAATATGGTATAATCCGAGTAACTCAAATGTTGCGGTTCCAAATAGTCTCACAGTAAAACTTCAAATAAAAAACGATGATAATTGGGTGGATGTGCGTAATATTACCCTTACATCTGCTGATGATTGGAAAGCAGTGGCTGATAATCTTCCAGCAGGAAAAACATACCGCATTACAGAACCCAATGTTCCGAACGGCTGGAAGATAAAAACGGACAGCAATGAAAGCTCGGTTGATTCAAGTACTCTTTCAATTACAAACGAACCTAAACTAAGCAGTCTTATCATTCAAAAACTTTGGGATGATGAAAATTCTACGACAAAGCGTCCTGATTCGATAAAGGTTGCTCTTTATAGGTCTACAAATCAATCTTCGTCAAATACGCCTGGTTTACAACCTTCTCCGACAGGAGCTTTGTGGCCGGAACAAACTGCGGATGAAGTCAAAGAAGATTATGCAAGACTTCTTCAATACTCGCTTTTCTTCTATGACGGAGTCATGTGCGGCAATCAGGTTGATGAAAACAGCAATTATTACTGGCGAGGCGATTGTCATACCGACGATGAAGTTCCCGGCGGATTCCACGATGCGGGCGACCATGCAATGTTTGGTCTGCCGGCAGGATTCTCGGCTTCAAATCTTGGATGGAACTTGTATGAATTCAGAGAAGATTACGATGAGCTTGGTCAGACAGCACACACAAAGATGATTACCGATTACTATGCGGAATTTTTCAGCAAATGCATCCGTAATAACAACGGTACAACAGAAATTCTCGTTCAGAAAGGTCACGGCAATACCGACCACGCTTATTGGGGAATTCCGGAACTTCAGGATTCCCGTGAAGATCAAATGTATTGGAGAAGCAATGCCGGAGCTGATATAGCAGCTGAATATGCCGCTTCACTTGCCTTAAGCTATCTGAATTTCCACACTACAGACGAGGCAAAATACAGTGCATATCTTGAAAAAGCCAAAGAGCTTTACGAATTCTCTGAAAGAGTCAATACTCCATTAAACGAATGGGGAGTAAACAAAGATGAAACTCAGATGAGTTCACAGTATCCCGGATTTTATGCATCCGACAGCGAACAGGACGATCAGGCTTGGGCGGCAGTATGGATCGCAGTCGCATCCAACGAAGCAGGAAATTCATCCGATTATAACAGCTACAAACAAAAGGCGTCAGCTAAATTAAGCGGTCTCGGCAACGGCTGGGGCGGATATCACTGGAATAACGTTGCTCTCGGTGCAAAATGTGCCAATGCCGCATACCTTGGCGGAAGCTGGAACGATGTAACAAGCTTTGCGAATAGTGAATGTACAGGTTCTGGTTATAAAGACACAAATGCATGGGGACAGTCGAGATACAATACCGGTTATCAGACAATCGCTCTTGCAGCAGCTAATCATTCGGAATCCGGAGTTAATACGGATAACGTTAAATCATGGTGTAGATCACAGATGAATTACATTCTTGGAGATTGCTGCGGAACGGCTCTTGTATCTAATTTCTCTGAAAACTCAACAAAAAGACCTCATTTCAGAGCCGGTGCAGGAAAGCGCTGCGATATGGAAGTAAAAGACGATACAAATATTATCGACGGTTATGACCAGGATGTATTCCGTTTGATCGGCGGTCTGGTAGGAGGTCCTCAATATGTCGGAAGTTCGTATGCCGATATTCGTTCTGATTACCAAACAAACGAAGTAGCAAGCGACTACAACGCAAATCTTGTCGGAGCAGCTGCCGGACTTTATCACTTCTACAAAACCGGTTACACATATGAAATTCCGGGCGTTAAAAATGCCTATAACGGCAAGCCTGATCCGTCTCTTACCATATCAGAAGCAACAATTCAGAGCATTAGCGAACTTCCTACTATGATATTTAGATACGATACAAAACTCTATGCAGAAGGCGATAATTATATAGAGTTTAGTGATGCACATAATTCTGATGTATTTAATACAATGTTGATTTATGATCAAAATGGAAATTGTGCTGATATAAGCAGCTATATTTCAGGCAAAAAAGTAACAAAAATCGAATTAGGACATGATTCAAATAAAATTGCTTTGAGAATGAATAACGGTGTTTTTCACTGGAATGATGATGGAAACTTGAATCCTATTTATAAGTATGAAGATGGTAAATTAATTTTTGAACCGAGAGAAGAAAATGGTACTATGGTATATCCAAGAATATGGGGGGCTAATAGTGTACCTTATAACGAAATCAGTAGTTTTGCATTTATTTGGAACAAACCAAAATACGTTCGTTTCTATTTTGAAGCAGAAAATTCATATACCATAACAGCCGACAAATCCGAACTTCTCCCAGGAGAAACAGCAATACTCACTGTAACAGACGCAGATGGAAACACTGTTACTGACATCAATAATTGGACAATTCCGGGTGGATACGGTTCAATCACTAATAATAATGACGGTACTTACACCTACACAGCAGGAGGTCATTTCGGTGACGTAACACTCACTGGAGAGGCAAACAATATCAAAGGTAAAATTACCCTCACAACAAAATCAATCACAGCAGTAAACTCGCCTATCAGACTTCGTATTAACGATACTTCACAAATTCAGTTAAGCGATAATACAGGAACGATAACTTATCGCAATGAAAATGACAGTATTGCATCAATCGACGGAAACGGTAATGTAACTGCAAAAGCTGTTGGAGAAACAACATTCACGATAATTTGCAACGGTGTTGAAACGGACTGCACAGGACAGATAATAGTCGTTGATCAATTAATTATCAGCGGTGACAACGTTATGAATATTGGTGACGAAATTCAGCTTACAGCAAGCGGAAACGTTGGAAATGTAAAATGGACATCAAGTGACGAAAACGTTGCAGCGGTTGACGAAAATGGCAAGGTAACATCAAAGAACTACGGCTCGGTTACAATTACGGCAACTGATTCTGACGGTTCTTCTGCTGAATTTACTATCAACGTTCAGGCAATAGGAAAACGACCTGATATTCCGGAAAACGCTGAACTTGTTGATGTTTATACTATCTATGGAAAGCAAAATTGGTCATTGGAAGTTAGTGGTCTTCCGCTTACAGATGAAAATGGCAGACCGTATTACTACTATATTGCTGAATGTGATTCATCCGGAACAACGGTAACTGAAATCAAAGGCAGCGGAGTAAAGTATCTGCCAAGCGAATATGACAACGGAAAACAGCTAATAGACGGTGAATCAACCCAGCTTTCAGTAAAAAACACTAAAGGCGAAGAAACTCAAGGCGAAATGCCCTCTGCAGGCGGAGAGGGAACAACAATTTACTATGTAACGGGCATAATAATAAGCTCAATCGCCGCTTACTATCTTATCAGACGACGCAGAAAAAGTGTCGCAAAATAATCAAACGTCAGCGAAGGCTGCATCACCTCACGAAAAACGATTCAGCCTTCGCATCCACCAGAATCTATTTTATTTAAATTTTATTTTTAAGGAGAATAATTATGAAAAACTTTAAGAAATTTACAGCAGCGATCGCAGCAACTTTAATGGCAGCTTCACTCTCGATCCCTATGGCAACTTCTTTCACAGCTTCGGCTGCTGATGTTACAATCACACAGGTTGGTGAAGGAACACACGTTTATAAAGCTTATACGATTTTTACAGGTACTGTTACTAAAGATTCCGAAAGCGGTTCATTAACCCTTGAATCACCAACGTGGGCAAATCCGGATAAATCAGCAGAATTACTTGCAGCTTTAAAGGCTGATACTACTATCGGCAGTGTATTTACAGATTGTACAACAGATGCCGCATCAGTTGCAAAGGCAATGGGTACGATTAACTCTAACACCTCTCAGGCAGCCGCCCTTGCTAAGGTAATAGCAAATAATAAAGATTTAGTTGGAACTGCTGTAACATCAACAGATAATGTCCTCTCATTGGATAACGGATATTATGTAATTATTGATGAGCTTACAGAAAATAGTTCTGTTGTAGATACTGCTGTATCCGCTTACATTCTTCAGGTTGTTGGAGATGATCCAATCACACTTACTGCTAAAGCAGAAAAGCCTTCAGTTGATAAGCAGGTGTATGACAATGATGACAGTGCAGCAGAAGGAGATAATAATGGCTGGGGCGAATCCGCTGATCATGCTATCAATGAATCATTCCAGTTCAAACTGACAGCAACTATTCCGGCTGATGCAGATTTCGCAGCTTATGAGAAATATAAAGTTGTATTTAACGATGAAATGTCAAATGGAGTTACATTTGAATCAATTGAATCTGTAAAGGTAGCTGGCAACGATGCTGATATTAAAGAAAATTCTGATGTAAAATCCACTGCAATTACAGGTCAGGCTGGCGGAGCATGGACGCTGACCATTGATGATATATTGAAGTATGACCACGACCTTACTGACGGTGCTACAATTGAGGTTATTTACAACGCTCATCTTAATCCAAACGCTATAATCAGCACGGAATCCGGCGAAGCTGTTAATACCAATAATAACAAGGTTAACCTGTCTTACTCCAACAATCCTAACGCAACAGGCGAGAACGAAACTCTTGGTAAAACCACAGAAGACTACGTTTGGGTATTCACATATGATGTTGAAAATACTAAGTATAAAAACAGTGTGGCTGACGGAAATGAATTAGCAGACGCAGGATTCAAACTTTACGATTCTACAGGTACAACTGAAATAAAATTGATCTATGACGAAGATAAGTCAGCATATCGTCCAATTGGTGAAGGCGAGGAAGGCGTTGAAATGAAATCTGCTGCTAATGGTGTATTCAATATCATTGGTCTTGATGCAGGTAAATATACTTTGAAAGAAACAACAACACCTGACGGTTACAACACGTGCGATCCGATTACCATCACAATCTCAGCAACTCATAAAGAAAACGCAAATGAAACTTCTGCTGACCTTACACTCACAGAAACCAATGGAAAGAACGACATTATCAACAAATCCGGTTCAACTCTTCCTTCAACCGGCGGCATTGGTACAAAACTGTTCTATCTCGGCGGTGGCTGCATGGTAGCAGTAGCAGGAATCTTCCTTATCACAAAGAAGAGAATGAGCAAAAACGCAGAATAATCAATAACTTGCTAAGAATACAAACAAATTATTTTAACCTTATTCCCGTCGGCGGAGCAATCTGCCGACGGGCGTCAGGGAGGGCTTCATGAGAAAAAAATCAGGCAAAATTTCAACGATTATTTTAATCATAATATTACTCGTGGGGCTCTCCGTGATGCTGTATCCGATCATAAGCAACTGGTGGAATCAAAGAGTTCAAAGTCAGGTAATTTCAAACTATAACCAGACCGTTGCACATTTGGACAGCGATGAAACCGAGAAGCTTTTAGCCGAGGCTCACGAATATAACAAACAGCTCGCCGGAATATATGCTCCTTTCATAAACTACGAACAGGTTTCCGGCTATGAGGATATACTTAATATATCCCATACGGGAATAATGGGATATATAACGATTCCTGTTATCCATGCTGAATTTCCGATCTATCATGGAACAAGCGAAGAGGTTCTCAACGTTGCCGCAGGACATCTTCAAGGCTCATCTATTCCTGTAGGCGGCAAAAATACTCACGCTGTTATTTCAGCTCACAGAGGTCTCCCCTCTGCCAAGCTTTTTACCGACCTCGATAAAATGGTTGTCGGCGATACCTTCACTATAACTATTCTTGACGAGGTTCTGACATACGAGGTTGAGGAAATTCTTATCGTCAAGCCGGAAGAAGTTGATAAACTTGCAATTATTCCGAATAAAGATTATGTAACGCTAATGACCTGCACTCCTTATGGAGTAAACACACATCGTCTGCTTCTGCGTTCACATAGAATCGAAACGGTTTATGATGAAACCGAAGTTAAGATCAAGGTGAATCCAGATGCAACACAGGTTGATCCGATGCTTGTTGTTCCAATTATTTTCACAGTATTTGTCATCATATTGATTTTCTTCTGGATTTTCGGCAGTAAAAAGAGAAAGAGCAAAAAATTGGATTACAAGTCTATTAAAATAAATAATGAAAAGGATGGTGACTGATGTGCAAACAAGAAAAATACACCGTATGGGTGCAATAATACTTAGTATTCTTTGTGCCGCACTTACCATGATAAGTACGATAAGCTTTAATGTTTCAGCCGCAGATGAAGGTTCGCTGACTCTTATATGCCGTTCAGAAGAAGTAACGCTTACCGGAATGCAGTGGAAAATTTATTATGCCGGATTCCGTGACGGAAACGATTTTGTACTCGGAGGTGATTTGGCTGATTATCCTGTAAAGCTGGATGATCTGTCGGCAGAAGCAATTACAACAGCGGCAGAAACTCTGGAAAATTACGCCGTTACAGACAAAATCAATCCAATCGCTGAGGGTGAAACTAATGCTGAGGGAAAAATAAAATTTGAAAATCTCAAATCCGGAATTTATCTTGTAAGCGGTAAAGAACTGAAAGTTGAGAACACAATTTATATTCCGTCAGCAATTCTGATAGAAGTCAGAGACGAAGACGTTGATCTTGATGCATATCCTAAATTTTATCTTGACGTATTCGGTTCAGAATATGAACATTATACGGTAAAAAAAATATGGGAAAATGATGAGAATGCTCTGACAGACAGAACTGCTTCAATCACAGTAGAAATTTACTGCGACGAAACGCTTAATGAAACAGTTACACTAAACAACGAAAACAACTGGACATATGATTGGACTGCCGAAAAGGGACATCGCTGGAGAGTTAAGGAGACTAACGTTCCCGATAAATACACAGTATCATATCGTTCAAATGAAACTCAGTTTGCAATAATAAACTCTCACCAGACTGAAACGACTATAACTACTACGGCAACCACAACCACTGTTACCACCACAACTACTAAATATGAACCTAAGCTTCCTCAAACCGGACAGCTCTGGTGGCCGGTACCAATACTTGCTCTCGGCGGAATGATTTTTGTAGGAATTGGATGCCGTTTGCTCTCAAGAAACAAAAAGGAAGATGATTAATGAAGAAAAAACACGGAATGTGTTGCATAGTTATTGGGACAATGCTGCTTATTGCAGCGTTGTCCCTTGTTATCTGCAATTATCGAACAAATAAAATTGCTGAAGAAAATTCCGGAAGAATCCTTTCGATTATGAAAGAAAAAATTCCAAAACAAACAGAACCTGAATCAACAACAGTTCTCGCTTCTGATGACCTTTTTCATGAATATGAAACGCAGGTCACAACCGAAACAATAACCGAAGAACCTCTTGTTGAAATCGAGAACGCTGCATATATCGGAATTATTTTTATTCCGGAATTGGGAATAGAGCTACCGGTTATGAAGGATTGGAGCTATGATAACCTTAAAAATTCGCCATGCCGCTATAAGGGAACTGCTGCCGGAGGAGATATTATCATTGCGGCGCATAATTACAATTCCCACTTTGGTCGTTTAAATGAGCTTAGCGGAGGCGAAGAAATTGTTTTCACAGCTGCCGATGGAAATATTTATAATTACGAGGTCATCCATACGGAAAGTATTTCCGGAAAAGATGTTGAAGCAATGGAGTTCGGTTCGTCTGAAAAATGGGATCTGACTCTCTTCACCTGCACCCTCAGCGGTCAGAGCCGTGTAACCATAAGAGCAATTCTTCAAGACAATAATTAAGGACGTTTCAGTTTTGAAACGTTCTTTTTTACAAGTAATTATGTTGTTTCGCATATTCAAGAAGAATCTTATTTTCATAATTCAGAGTCCCGAAATTTTGCAGGCAGCATATAACTTTTTTACAAGAATCCATAACCGCTATCGCTCTTTCAGTCAAAGACTTATCTATGGGCTCAAATGCCGAAGCAACTATGATCTCTGATGCCAATGATTTTGCAACAAGATAGTCAATATCGTTTTCGTAAATTATTCCGGCTGCAAACGGAATATTCTCCCGCTGAAGCCTTCGGAATACCGAACATCCTGTGCCTCCGCCTGCAATCACAAAAACCTGCGGCATTCCTTCACATCGCATAAGCTCCGCTGAACCGCAGTACGCATTATAGCTTCCTCTGGGTATCTCATAAAGAGAAGAAATATAATCGCTCTCAAAAATTTCATCCGGAACGCCACATCGGTCAACACTGTTATTCTTGATGCATATAACAAAATCTGAAATCCTCTGTGCCATATCGAGCTCGTGAAGAGACATTATAACAGCAATGTTCCTCTCTCTGACAAGTTTTTTCAGGATATTAAGAAGCTCCAGCTTATGACGAAGATCAAGGAACGATGTCGGCTCGTCAAGAATAAGAAGTTCCGGCTCCTGACAAATCGCCCTTGCAAGCATTACCCTCTGCCGCTGACCATCGCTGACGCAGTTAAAATAATTTTCACCTATCTCAGTAACCGAGGTTATCCGCATTGCATCTTCAACTCTTTTATGGTCAACAGCAGACAAAATTCCCATTTGTCCGGTATACGGATAGCGTCCGGATTCTACAATGTTTCTACAGGTCATGAGTTCAGGGTCGATACGCTCCGTCATGAGAACTGAGATTTTTTTTGCAAGAATTTTCCACTTAACTGCACTTATATCGTTTCCGTCAATATAAACAGCTCCTAAAATTGATTCAAGCTGTTTTGCAGCAGTTTTCAAAATCGTAGACTTACCTGCTCCGTTCGGACCTATGAGCGTGAGTATTTTACCACGGCTGACTGAAATATTTATCCCGCCGATCAAAACTTTTCCACGATATCCAACAGCAAGATCTTCCGTATAAAAAACAGGTTTTTCAATCATATTTTACACTCCTGAAGCTTTCTTTTTTCCTTTGCTCAACATTATCCATATAACGATCGGAGCTCCGAAGACTGCCGTAACTGAACTTATACTAAGCTCTGTCGGAGCAAAGATCGTTCTTGCTATTAGATCGCATAACAGACAGAACGCTCCTCCGGCAAGAAAAGATGCCGGAATTATTATAATTGGTTTAGCTGTTTTAAAAAGCCCTTTAACAAGATGGGGAACAGCGATTCCAACGAATGAAATCGGACCTGCAAAAGCTGTGACGCTCGCCGAAAGAATGCTTGAAAGAAGAATCAGCAGAATCCTGAAAAGACGAATATTCACCCCGACGCTTTTAGCGTAGCTCTCGCCAAGCTGATACGCTCCGATTTGTTTCGACATCATAAACGTTATGGTAAAAGCAGCAAAAACCGTTACGCTCATCACCTTAATGTCACCGGAAGATATTCCAGAAAAGCTTCCCATCGACCAATTATGAAGATTTACAATATTTGAATCATCAGCAAAAGTCACTGCAAAATCGGTTATCGCCGAACAAATATACCCTATCATTACTCCGCTGACAATAAGAAGCGAACTTTTTCCGGCTTTTCCCGAAACAAGAAGAATGAACGCCATTGAGAGCATCGAACCGGCAAAAGCTGCAATGATCATAGCTGATGAACTTAAAATTATTCCCTTTTCAAGAAAAAAAATCATAATAAGAGCAACAGCAAGCTTTGCGCCCGATGAAATACCAAGAACAAAAGGCCCTGCGATAGGATTGGAAAAAAAGGTTTGCAGCAAAAATCCCGAAACTGACAAAGCTCCCCCAAGAATAACAGCAGCTGCCATTCTTGGAAGCCTTATTCCCTTGATTATATTCACTGCCGAAATATTTTCACTTTTCCCTAAAATAACGTCTGTTATCTCTGCGGACGTAAATTTAACACTTCCGAAATAAAGATTCATCACTGCAAGCAGAATCAAAACTGCTCCGAGAAAGACAAATCCGAAAATGGGATTTCTTCCGGCCTTTTTCATAGCTTAATCCGCCTCCTGCGGTAATCTGTAAAGAAAAGCAAGATCATCCTCAATTGCTTCTCCGCTGAAAATCTTATTAAAATCAGCAATCATTTCTGCCGCTCCCGTAATCTGCTGATACATATTTTTATTTGTACACCAAACATTTCCGTTCTGAACCGCCTTAAAATCCGCCATAAGAGGATTTTTGGCAATAAGCTGACTCATTTGCGTAAGACTTCCGTCAACCGTACCGTTATAAATAAGGAAATCTGCGTCCTTGGCAATATCGTAAAACGATTCAAACTGCATATTCATGGTCGAAAGAGCATTTTCGTCCCTACCCGTATTTTCAGTCGTAAAAACGTATTCTCCGCCTGCAAGCTCGATCATTTTTGAAACGTAATCGCCCGGTTTTCGAATATTGACATATCCATTTGAGCCAATGTAAAAAAATGCCGCCGTTTTTCCCGTTTCACCATGCTGAAGAACATCGTCGAGAATCTGTGTTTTTTCATTGAAAAAAGATTCAGCTTCTTCCTCTTTTCCAAGGAGCAGACCGTAAAGCTTTATCCATTCCAGTCTGCCAAGGGGATGCGCTTCATAGCTGGAACGCTCGATAAGCACCGGGATTCCAAAAGATTCAAGCTGTTCCTTTATTTCAGGACTATGATAGATCATCGTAGATTCAATTGCAAGATCACAATTTTCGTCAAGAATCAACTCATAATCCGGCGCAGAGTATTTCCCGGCGTAAAGAATATCTTCGTTTTGCATGGCTAACTGAACATTGTCTATCACCCAATCCTTTTCCGGAGTAGCGGTTGCAAAAATATTTTCAAGTGAACCAAGCGAATCAAACAAATCCATTGCTGATGAAGCAGCAAGATATATCTTTTCAGACGGCTGATGTATAACTGTAATATCCTCGGGGAGATTTTCGGGAACACTTCCGTCTTCCGGAATAAGAAGATAGCTCTCGCCATCGGCAATTGCGATAAGCGAGAGTCCGTTTTCATAGTAATCTACCGTAAACTGAGTTGCATATTCAAGCTCCATACTACCTGTCTGCTTCATAGCGGAGAAAAACTGACTGCTGTCCGTTTTTTTCGTCCAAAAAGAACAGCTTGAAAGGAGCATTACACCCAAAAAAGCGGCAGAAATAAATTTAGTTCTCATTGCTCTTGATAGTTGATGAATCGAAGAAGAGCGTATACTCGATCTCATGAGGCTTGCTCATTGCCGTCGTATCGGCTGTAACAGGCATTTTGTAATCAAATCCGATCACCGGAATAGTGAACGACGCATTTTCTCCATCGCCGCTGAACTCGAATTTATTGCCGTCAACGATCATATAATCATAATTGGGACTATTCCAGATTATTGTTGCCGAAGCGCTTCCGTTCTCAACGATCATTTCCGCCGGAGACTGAACAGTTGCTTTTCCCGAACCGCCTTCAAGAGCAACATCTATCATATATTTTCCGTCAGCAAGTCCAAGACTTTCAACACTTGTTATTTCACCATCCTTGAACGCGTCAGTCGGAAGTGAAGAAGCGTTGAAAAGCAGAGTTCTGTCATACCACTGCTCCTTTTTCTTGCTGAAAGCCGAACAATCTATTCCCTTATCGAGAGCTTCAACCGGAACTGTGAATGTATGCTCACCGTTTTCGTTCTCCACAAAAGGAATGAATTTGCTTTCGTCAGAAGCATCCTCGCCTTTTCCCATAAAAACGTAAAGATATCCCTGTCCGCTCATTGTCATAACAGCAGTCATTTCGCCATTTTCAACTGTGAGACTGCATGAAGTTATCTTGAACATTGATGAACTTGAATCCACTGTAATATCGTAAATGCCGTCCTTTATCTGAGAACCTGTTACAGGTATCATATCCTCAGGAATCACAAGTTGATCGGGAACCGTTTCGTTCTCTCCTGCAACCGCTGCTGTACTTTCGGCAGGAGCGGTTGTTGACGCCTGCTCACTGCTTTCGCTGCTTTTTCCACATCCTACAGTTAATAAAAGAGCAAGGATAAGCGCTGCTGATGTTAATTTCTTCATAAATTTATACCTCTCCGTTTTTTTATTGTATATGTAGTTTTGTCATGGGGGACAAATCGTCCCCCACTGAAAAACTTATTTTATCTTTGCTACAGCGTCATTTGCATGATCTGTATATATTGCTCTGATTGCCTCGTTTTCGCCAAGTCCACGAAGAAGGCAAACAACCTCGAAGCCTTCGTTTTCAAAAACAGCCTTCCATGAATCCTCTTCATCTCCAGCCATATCGTTATTGGCATGATCTCCTGCAACCACCATAAGCGGTTCGAGAACGACTCTCTTATAACCTCCTGCTTTCACAGCGGTAAGAACGTCCTCTAAGGTTGGAGCCGCTTCAACGGTTCCGATGAAGTAATTCTTATAACCGTCGGCTGTGAGAATATCCTGCATTTTTGAATAAACCTGATTTGAAGCGGCTTCTGTTCCGTGACCCATAAAACAAATCGCAGTTTCACCGTCATCATATTCGGAAGTCCAGTCAGTTATGGCTTTTTCCACTCTTTTGAAGTCATCATCGCTTGTGAGAAGCGGCTCTCCGAAAACAACTTTATCGAAAGCGTCAGAATAATTTCCAACCTTTTCAACCAGTTCGTCATACTCAAAACCATTCATAAGATGAGTTGGCTGAACAACAAGATTTTTTACTCCATTGTCAACAGCTCTCTGTAAAGCTGCGTCAACGTCGTCTATAAGAATCCCGTCTCTTCTCTGAATGTGATCAATGACGATATTTGCTGTAAATCCTCTTCTTACTGAAAAATCAGGAACTGCCTTTTCAATAGCGTCCTCAATAGCGCCAATAGTAAGACGTCGGCTGTCGTTATAGCTTGTACCAAAGCTGAGAACAAGAAGCTCGTTTTCACCAATATTATCCTGATTGCGGACATTATCAAGCGAAGCGTCTCCGGTTTCGTAATTCTCATCGTCATCCTCTTCTGCGGAATTATCAACCGTTGTAGTTTCGGATGACTTATCGGTTGAAGTACTTTCAGAAGTCTTGCTTCCGCAAGCCGTCATCATTGAAGCAGTTGCGGCGATAGCAATAAGCATTGCAGTAACTTTTTTAATTTTCATAAATTTTCCTCCGACTAACATTTTTCGGAGGCATTGAGATCGGCAATAAAAATACCCTTAATCGGTTGAAAAAGGGTACAAGAAACAAACCCCGTCAAAAGCGGCGTTTGAAAAATGTACGACCAATACCTCGTGATCTGGAACGTAAAACACGTTCCTGTACTGATAAACGGCAGGTTTCCTGACTTGGGTATCTTAACGCAATTGCTGCCTTCCCGACAAAATCAGTGACATAATAGCAATACGCTCCTCCTACACAGTGACGAGATCGTACAGGATTCAAACCTGTTTCCCTTTTACCTCCGGACAATGCCTTAGCATTCCGGAGCACCGCTTACCTATTCAATTGTTTAAATTTTTGATTATGGTATGTATACAAACCTTAATCAAATTATACCATAAAGCGATACCATTTTCAATAAGCTTCTGCACAAATTGTCGGTTTGCACTGTTTTTTCTCCATCTGATGCTTTATTAAGGTAATTTTGCCAAATCAAACGGCTCTGCCGCCTGCCATATAAAGAAGAGCGTTGCATATTGCCGCCGCAACTCCGCTTCCGCCTTTTCTGCCCTCTGCAACAATATACGGCACATCGGTATTCATAATAAGCTCTTTTGAACGAACCACATTCACAAATCCAACCGGAGCTCCGATAACTGCCGCAGGAATAAAATCTCCCTTTTGAATATGCTCAAAAAGTCTTACCAAAGCCGTCGGAGCATTTCCGACAACATAAATTATCTTTCTTCCCATAGCCGCTGCTTTATCGACCGAAGCCGCAGCTCTGGTTGTCTGCTCTGATTTTGCCGACGATGCAACGTCGCTGTCTGACATAAAACAATAAGCTTCACATCCAAGTTTTCTCAAAGCAGACTTATTAATTCCCGATAAAGCCATATTTGTATCAGTTACGAAAACAACGCCTTCATGTATCAATTCAAGGATTTTGTCAATTACATTTTCAGAAAATTTAAGGTTATCGAAATATTCAAAGTCCGCAGTTGTATGAATTACACGCATGACCACTGGCTTGATCTTATCGCCAATTTCTCTTCCGGACAGCTCCTGTTCAATTATCTCAAAACTGCGTTTTTCAATATCTTCCGGCAAAACAAATTCAATTCCGTTCATCAGTATTCAATCCCCTTTCTTGCTCCTATTCCGCACGAATATGGATGTTTAACCGCTTTTATTTCACTTATGTAATCTGCCGCCTGCAAAAATTTCTCCTGCGGATCCCTACCTGTCAGAACAAGCTCTGTTTCGGGATTTTTTTCAAGGACTATCCTGTCGGCAAGTTCAATATCAATCAGTCCATATTTGTAAGCTGCATTGAATTCGTCAATTATCAGAACATCAATTTCACCATTTTTCATCAGCTTTTCCGCTTCGCTCAACAGTCGATCGTGACTGTTAGTAATCTCCAGCTTTTCACTGCTGCCCATTGAAAAAGTAAATCCATAATCTTTATCGCAGCGTCTTACAGTTATGTTCGGAATCAAAGCAAGCGTATTCAGTTCAGATGTTTCGCTGCCTTTTAATAGCTGGACAATATGAACCCTCATCCCTGCTCCTGCCGCACGAAGGGCAAGTCCCATTGCCGCGGAAGTTTTTCCCTTTCCATTTCCGCAGTAAATATGTGTAAGTCCCACTTAAACGCCCTCCCTGAGAATTCTGAAAAGAAGCTCTGTATCAATATTTTCACGAACTGTATCTGCAAGAATATCGTATTGATTCTCCTTGTAAGCCTTTCTGTCAATGAACGCTCCGCCGTATTCAAGTCCTTTTTTACGGAATAATGCTTTAACGATATTTCCGGCGATCTCTTTTTTATCAAAGAATCCGTGAACATAGCTTCCGGCAATATTTTTATGATAAGAACCGTCTTTACGTCCGTCTGAGAGATAGGCAAGCGGATTTCCTTTGACCAAAGTGTCTCCCATATGAATCTCATATCCCTCGAAAGAAGCTCCGCAAATGCAGGAAAAGAACCCGTCTGCACTAAGTATTTCCCCAGTGATTCGTGTTCTTGTTTTATTTTTTCTGAAAATAGTTTCGGTATCAAGAAGTCCCATTCCGGAAATTTCTCCGCCGCCTTCTGTATTTTCAGGATCGGAAACTTTTCTGCCAAGCATCTGATAACCGCCGCAGATTCCAAAAATCGGGATATCGTGAGAAGCGCATTTCTTCACAGCAGCTTCAAGACCGCTGGTTCTGAGCCATTTCATATCGGAAAGAGTACTCTTAGTTCCGGGAATTATAATCATATCCGGTTCGCCAAGTTCTTCGGACTTGGAAACGTATCGCACTGAAACTTCGCTGTATTGGGAAAAGACGTCAAAATCGGTAAAATTCGATATTCTCGGAAGCCTTATAACGGCAATATCTATCAATCCGGCGCCTTTTTTCAAAAGCTTATCCGAAAGACTGTCCTCATCGTCGATATCGCAGTTCACATACGGAATAACTCCGACAACCGGCTTCTCTCCACGCTCTTCAAGAATTTTTACCCCACTCTCGAAAAGCGATTTATCCCCTCTGAACTTGTTGACCATTACTCCTTTGACCATATCCAGCTCGTCCTTTTCAAGCAGCGAAAGAGTTCCCAGAAGCTGAGCAAAAATGCCCCCACGGTCTATATCGCCGACAAGAATAACCGGAGCATTCACCAGCTTTGCCATGCCCATATTAACGATATCGTCAGTTTTTAGATTCAGTTCAACAGGACTTCCTGCCCCCTCGATCACGATAACATCGTACATTTTATCAAGCTCGTTATATGCTCGCAGTATCTCCGGAATAAGCTCTTTTTTTCTGCGAAAATAATCTGATGCGCTCATATTTCCGACCACTTCCCCATTGACAATAACCTGCGAACCGATATCCGTTGTAGGCTTTAAAAGAATCGGATTCATAAGTACCGACGGTTCTATTGCGGCAGCTTCCGCCTGCATTGCCTGCGCTCGTCCCATTTCAAGTCCGTCTCTCGTAATGAACGAATTCAGCGCCATATTCTGCGATTTAAAAGGAGCAGTTTTATATCCCTCCTGAGCAAAAATACGGCATAGAGCCGCTGAAACAAGACTCTTTCCTGCGCCGGACATAGTTCCCTGAATCATTATTGCTTTAGCCATTTTCAAGAACCTCCTCTATTGCATTTATCAGAATCTCATTCTCTTCATGCGTTCTAACGGCAATTCTGAAAAATCCCGCCTCAAGTCCTGCAAAATTATCACATCTGCGGACTGCTATCCTCTTCTTTTCAAGAAGCAGACGGTCAAGCGGCAAACTGCATCGGAACAATATAAAGTTCACCGCAGATTCATAAACCTTAAATCCAAAATCATGTAATTTTTCACTGAGAAACGCTCTCTCTTCAGCAATGAGGCGAACTGTTTCTGAAACATATTCACGCTCTTTTATTGCAGTTTCTCCAGCAAGCTGTGCCGGAACTGAAACGCTCCAGCATTGACCGAAGCTGCGAATTTTATCTGCAATTTTTAAATCCGGACAGATAACATATCCAAGACGCAGTCCTGCCATAGCATAAATTTTTGTGAAAGCTTTAAGCACCAAAACGTTCTTCCAATTAGGTTTAAGATTAAATCTTGCCTTTTCTTCGGCAAAATCCATAAAGCATTCATCAAGAATAAGCAAACAGCCAGTTTCGTTACATTTTTTGATTATCTTCTCCATAAGTTCCGAAGCAATCATTTTTCCGGTTGGATTATTAGGATTACAAAGAAACATCATATCGTTTCCGTCAATTTTTTCAATGATATCCTCCCTGACCTCAAACTCATAATTTTCTTTGAGCTGATGATAATTTACCGAGCATCCGGCAGTCCGAAGAGCTTTTTTGTATTCCGAGAAAGTCGGTATGGCAATAAGCGTATTTTTCGGATTCAAAGCCTGAACGATACGGTAAATCAGATCATCCGCACCGTTTCCACAAACGATTCTATTAACTCCAACGCCTTCATACAGAGCTATTTCCTTAACGAGCGCGAAACAATTTGGGTCGGGATAATGCTCGAAATCATTGATTTTTCGGGCAAGGATTCTCTTAACGCTCTCCGGCATACCAAGAGGATTGATATTTGCAGAAAAATCATAATCGACTTTTCGAGAATAAATATCGCCGCCATGAGAAAAATTTATCATAAAATCACTCCAAATATTATTGCTCTTACAACCGCTGAAAGGATCAGCATCAATACCGCAGTGCAGTACATAAGACTATTGGCACGGCATATATCCTCGTTTTTAATTGGACGGATATCGTCCCCGATCGTCTTTTTTTTGCAAAGTTTTCCGAAATAATAGGCATCTCCGGCGAGCATTACGTCCAGCGCTCCGGCGCAGACTGATTCTGTCTGAGCCGAATTAGGACTTGCATGATTAAAGCGGTCACGTCTCCAGATTTTATATGCGCCCCTGCCATTGAATCGTAAAATATAAGCCGACAAAATCATGAATACAGCTGTTAAGCGTGAGGGAATAAAATTCAGAATATCATCAAGACGTGCAGCAAAACGTCCGAAATTCAGGTATTTTTCATTTTTATAGCCGATCATCGAATCCATTGTGTTAGCCGACTTATAGAAAAAACCGCCAATTGCTCCGAAAAAAGTCATGTAAAAAATCGGAGCAGTAACCCCATCGGATGTATTTTCAGCAACAGTTTCGACCGCTGCCTTTATAATGCCACTCTCGTCAAGGCAGGCTGTATCTCTGCCCACGATCATTGAGACTGCATGTCGAGCCTTTTCAGTATCCTTTGCAGATATAGCATGAAAAACTTTCATGCTCTCATTTTTAAGACATTTTGCTGCAATCAAATAGTAGCATAAAATCGACTCAACGGCTATTCCAAGCCATTTGCTTATACTATAGCTTATAAACAGTATTCCAAGCGGAGCAATCGTTGATGCCGCAAGAACTATAACCGCAAGAATTGTTCCACAAAGACTATCATGGTCTGAATCAGGCTTCCTAAGTTTTTTTTCAAGCTTCATTATCATTGTTCCTATCAGTCGAATCGGATGCGGCAGACTGTATGGATCACCCAGAAAAAAATCAATAATAAATCCCAGAATCAACGGAATAACCGGCAAAACACACTCCAGCATACTTAACATATCCTCCTGACAATTTTAAGAGCTTTGCCGTCAAGTTCCGCAATAAATCCACATCCGTTTTCAACCTGAAAATCGTAAAATCTGCCCTTTGGAACAGCAAATTTTTCGAGAATCGCCATAATTGTTCCCCCATGAATCACAAATGCAATGCTCTCCGAAGCACAATTATTGAAAACAGCCTCTTCAAAAGCGTCAGCACAGCGTTTATTAAAAGCTTCGTGCGATTCGCCGTTCGGGAAAGGAAGAGTTCCTCCGCTGTCTATCCAACGCTGGTAAGCTTCGTTTCCATTAAGCTCGGAGTAATTTTTCCCTTCAAAATCACCGAAATCACACTCACGCAAATTCTCGTATACAAGTGTTTTTGTGTCCGGATAAATAATTTCAGCCGTTTCTATACAGCGTTTCAGGGGACTGGAAATAACTATTTCTGTTTCAGGATACTCCCTTTCCGCAAGTTCAGAGATGCCCTCAGTGCAGAGTGATTCGTCAGTTTTGCCTATATACCGCTTCTGAACGTTTCCGACCGTCTTTCCATGACGTATTAAAATAATTCTCATATTATTTTATCCTCATACCAATTCCGCAGATGATTCTTTCAACACATTCTGCTTGTCCGGCAAAAAAGCATCCGATCATCCCTACCTGTTCACGCCAGATTCGTTCCGATTTTTCAAGGGGAATGATTCCTCCGCCTATATCGTTCATAATTATTATAATATCAGGATTTTCGATGACAAGTTTTTGTGTCGATTCCAAAGGATTCTCTCCCGAATCAAGAAGCCGTTTTATCAGAATGTGGAAATTTTTCACGCATTTGCAACCGGAAACATTACCTATTCCGATTGTTTCGCCGTCAGCAATATCCCTGATATCAAGATCATACTTTTCTGCGGCATATCGAGCTTTTCCCTGATATGCCCCCCCCGTTATAAAAATCATTTTGTCACCTCACTATCATATTTGCAAACACGGCAAAAGCAATTATCACAAGCTCGCATATCTGAAGAAAATATCCGGCGATATCTCCCGTAGTTCCGCCGAATTTCCTGTAAGAGAAAATTCGATAATAAACGAATGCAGCTGTTCCTCCACATACCGCAGAAATGCCGCATATTGGTTCGACCAGAATCATAGCAAGAGAAGTCAGGGCTAATATTGCAATCTCAACAGATATAGTAATATTTTTATGTGCCGGCTCTGTAAAACTTTGCAAAGTACCGATTTTTTTTGCTGCTTGAAATGTAATCGCTCCAAGACCGCTCCATGCTCTCGACTGAATATAGCCTATACTGCAAATGCTCATAACAGAAATGCTGTTTATCTGTGAAAAAAGTCCGGTTTGAAGCAGAACATAAATAGTAAGATTTATTGCAGCAAAAGCTCCAATATGAGAATCACTCATAATTTCAAGCATTCTCTCTCGTGAACCGCAACAGGCTTTGGCGTCACAAACGTCGCAGAATCCATCAAGGTGAATACCTCCCGTTACTATAATCGGAATCGCAGTCAGAACCGCCGAAAAAAGCAAAGCGTTAACTCCAAATCTTCGGCAAAAAAGATACCAAATCAAGGATATTCCACCTATTACAGCTCCGATCAGCGGAAAAAAACAAAGAGAATATCTCCGGTTTTCCTCTTTCCACTCAACCTGCGGAACAGGAATCCGTGAGTACATTAAAAAAGCCGAAAAAAGCGATTTTATAATATGCATCCGGAAATTTCTCCTTTCAGAAACACGGGAATTCCGTAAACGGCCTCAATAACAACATCTGCCATTCCGGACAATTCAAGATTTATTTTTCCCATATTTTCAATATACTTCATCGTTGAATCAGGATATTCAATTCCGTCCTCACCCACCTGATTGGTAACGATAACAAAAATTTCAGCCTGTTTCATAAGTTTTTCCACACCGCTTACTATCTTACCGACAGGATTTTTTTCATTCGTCAAAAACATCTCGTTGGCACACAAATTACACGCACATTCAAGCAGAATCGCACACTTTTCCGGCAGAACTATTTTATCAATGTCCGTGTACTTTTCAATAGTTTCAAATTTTTTACTTTTCCGCATTTTCCTATGACGTTCTATAGCAGCATGAGCTTCTTCACCAAAAGGCTGCATTGTCGCAATATAAAAATGTGGAACGTCGTAATTTTCAATTATTTTTTCGGCAATACGTGATTTGCCGTTTTTACTTCCGCCTGTTATAAGAACCAGCATTACTGCTCAACATACCTTTCCATGGGCAATTCCTCAAATCTGTGCGCCGAATTGTAAACCGCCATTGCACCGTCTAAAAGTGGAAGAAGCATGATTCCTCCCGTTCCCTCGCCAAGACGCATTTTCGCCGTTATCAATGGTTCGAGTACAATAAAATCAAGAATTTTCCGTGCTGCCGGCTCTCCCGAAACGTGCGAACAGAGCATGAAATCCCGTGACTTCGGAGCGATTTTATATGCAATTGCAGCAGCAGCAGCAGAAATAAATCCATCTATAATTATTGGAATACGATAAATCGCTCCTCCGAGAAAAAGACCTGCCATAGCGGCAATATCAAATCCTCCAAGAGCTGCGAGCAACTCTATCGGATGTGATTTATCGGGATGATTCACATCAATTGCTCTTTCGATCGCAGAAATTTTACGGCGCAGCCCCTCTTTATCAAGACCTGCTCCGCATCCCGTCACTTCATGAACCGGAAGATCAAGCAGAACAGCCGCAATCGCCGACGAAGTTGTTGTGTTGCCGATACCCATTTCACCAGTGACGATTATCTGGTAACCGTTTTTTTTGCACTCGCCGACCGTATCAATGCCAACAGAAATCGCATTCTGTGCCTGCAAAACAGTCATAGCCGGACCTTCGGCAATATTTTTCGTACCATAAGCAATTTTTCTGTTAATAAGTCCATCAGCCGTCACGTCGGTACACATTCCAACATCTATCGGAATTACGTCAGCGCTGTAGCAGTCGGCGAGACAATTTATATTTGAAGTTCCCTCCGCCATTGCTTTAGCAACGATTGCCGTAACACCGCTGTCGGTCTGGGTAACACCCTCGCAAACGACTCCGTTATCGGCACACATCGCCGCAACACATCGTTTGCGAATGGAAAAATTCTCGCTTCCTGCAATTCCGGCAATTTTCACAACAGCGTCTTCCAGCAATCCCAGACTATGAAGAGGTTTCGCAACACTGTTCCATTTTTCAGCAGCCCTTTTCATAGCTTCAGCGTCAAGAGCAGTTATATTATTGATCCTGTTCATTTTTCTTGATACTCCAAACATTAAAATACTTGTTATCTTAGAATATATACGATATTGGGTAGATTTCCGGTTAATCTGTTATATATAAATATAATACACATAATAATTGATATCGTAATAAAAAAATATACTCCTTCTTTTTCTTTTCGTATACACCAATCGGAATTTCTTTTTATATTAAGATATTTTGTTTTTTCCCTTTGGGCATTTCGTTTTCTTACATAAATGGTGTATTTAATTAATAAAAATATCGAGATCACTAAAATTATAAATGCCATAAATACATCAGTAAAAATGAATATATTTCCCATTATTATGCTCCTATTTTACCAACAAACATTTTTTTACAAAGTTTACCGCAATTTCCGGATTGCTGTAAAAATGAAGATGAGGAAATCCTGCATACATCGAATCGCTTGCATGAACAGCTTTATAGCTTGCTCCGGAACTTATTTTAACAGCATTGAAATCCTCCCCACAGCTTGTACTATCCCAGTAATGAAACTCATGAGCGAGAATCTCGTCACCGGAACTACAAATCAGATTGTCATGTTCGGCAGTGAGCGAAATATATCCGAAACGGCAAAGTTTCTCTGTCGGAAAAACCTCTCCGTCAATTGCACCAACCATATTATAACGCATTTTGTTCTTATTTACAAGTGTTTTATGAAGATACATAAAACCTCCGCATTCGGCAATAGTCGGCATCTTATTGTTGATCTTGCTTAAAATATCGTTCAGCATTGATTTATTGGAGGAAAGTTTGTCGGCATATAGCTCTGGATATCCTCCGCCGAGAATCATCCCGCATATATCTTTCGGAAGAGCCGAATCGTAAATCGGCGAAAATCGTACAATTTCACATCCAAGATCCTCCAGAAGTGTAAAATTGTCTTCATAATAAAAGCAAAATGCCTCATCGTAAGCAACACCAATTCTGATCGGAATTTCGGTGATTTTCTTTACTTCAGGAGCATGACAGCTAAGTTCCGGAGCTGATTCTGATATTCGTATAATTTCGTCAATCAGAAGAGTTTTTTCAGCGGTTTCAGCAAGCTTGTGCATTTTTTGTTTGAGATCGGAAATTTCTCCGGCAGTTACAAGTCCAAGATGCCGACTTTCTATTCCGCACTCTTTGTTGTACGGCAGAAATCCGAAGAATCCTGTATTCAGAGATTTGCAAAGTTCTCTCGCCTTATCTTCAAGGCTTGCCGGAATCCGATTAAAAATAAATCCGACAATATTATTTGGTCGGCGAAATTCGAGAAAACCTTTCATAACTGCGCCGATTGAAAGGCTCATTCCCTTACAGTCGATCACGATTATAACTGGGGTTTCCGTATCAAGCGAAAGGCAATGGGACGAGGATTTTTCACCAACCCCGTCGTAAAATCCCATAACTCCCTCAATGACCGAAATATCCAAAGCATTCTTTTTAAGAAGATATCGAAGCGTGTTTGAGTCGCAAAAACATCCGTCAAGATTCCTCGATTTCGTTCCTATTATCGTGCTGTGAAACATTGGATCAATATAATCCGGACCGCTTTTAAATGAGGAAATCTTATGTCCTCTTTCGACAAGAGCCTGCAAAACAGCGCAAGTTACCGTAGTTTTTCCGCATCCGCTGTTCGTTCCTGCAATCATTATCCTCTTCATTTCAAATTCCCCCGAATTATAAAAATCGGATTTTCAGCCGCAAACATCGTATGTCTGCCGACTTTTCTCGTTCTCGTAACTGCAATCTGCATTATCTCAGTTTCCGCACCAATACAGTCGAAAATTTCAATGCATTGACTCAACGTTTCAAGTGATACTGCCGTTATAATAATTTTTGCAAAGGGATTTTTTTCCATGACTGCCATAATAATTTTCTTCAGCGAACCGCTTGAACCACCTACAAAAACGCAGTCCGGCTCAGGAAGAGTTTCTACCACCGATTCAGCATTTCCTGAAATTATCTCGATATTGTCACAGCCAAATTTAATACGGTTTTCAGAAGTAAGCTGAACCGCTTCCTCATTTTTTTCAACTGCATAAACCTTACCGTCCGGGCAGCGAAAAGCCATTTCAATCGCAACAGATCCCGTCCCACAGCCGATATCCCAACAAATACTGTCAGAACCTACATCCAATTTGGCAGTGCAGACGCTTCTCACTTCAGATTTTGTCATCGGAACGCTCCCACGGATAAATTCAGAATCAGGAATGCACGAACGCAAATTTTTCTCATAATTTTCATTACATACAACGACCGCACAAAGTTTATCAGTGTCGATTTCTGTCAATTCTTTTGCCGTCCCTGTCGTGATACGTTCGTTGCTTCTACCGAAATTTTCGCCGATATGAACTGTCAAATCCCCGAGTCTATACTCACAAAGCCGTTTGCAAATATCCTTAGGAGCAATCTCGCCGCCGAGAAGAAAAAAAGTTACCGGATTTGAACAAATGTGACGGACTATATTTCCTCCCACACCGTGCAGAGTGACAAATTTCATATTCTGCCAAGAAATTTTAAGTTTAGAAGCAAAATAAACGGGCGTGGAAATTCCGCAGATAACTTCCGTTTCAAAATCGCATATAAGAGGCAAAAGACGCTCGGCACCGCTGTAAAATCCGCAATCGCCGGACATCAGAACGGCAATTTTTTCATATTCGCATTCCCTGATAAATTCAGCAATGACGTTACTTATATAGGAACAGAAAACAGGTTTCCCAAGCTCTGAAAAACAATCGAGCATTCTTTGAGCGCCGATAAGAATCTGAGCATTTTCAATAGTCTGTAAAGCTTTTCCGGTAAGGGTTTCCGTTCCATCCATACCAATTCCTATTACGCTGATATGTTTAACCATTATAAATTTCCTCCAGAATTTCCAGCATTTTATCCAACATAATTCCCTCTTCCACAGGACGTTTTATAATCAGCGGTACAGCTCCGCAAAGTTTTGCTGCCATAAGTTTTTCGTGAAATCCTCCGGTTTCTCCGCTGTCCTTGGTAACCACAAAATCAGCAGAAAAATCAATAATATGCTGAGAATTTTTTTCAAGTGAAAACGGACCTCTCTCCGCAATTATATTATGAAATCCCATTCCACTGCATTGTTCGACAATTTCCGGAACATCAAGAATCCTAACAATACATCGCTCCTGATAATGATCCACTCCGCAAAATTTGGAAATTTCCTTGCTTCCAGTAGTTATGAGAGCGTTCCCCGGATTTTGATTCAGATAACTGATGATACCTGAAATATCATCAAAGCAAATTGCGTCGCCGAAATCCTGGCTATTGTTACGGATTATTCTAAATTTTTCCACTCCGCATTCATAACAAGCCGTGGAAATATTTCTGCTCACCTCAACCGCATAAGGATGAGTTGCGTCGATAACGATTGAAATGTCTTTTTCACGGAAAATTCTCATCATCTGCTCACTGTCAAGCCGATTTTCGAGAATTTCAAGATACTCAGATTCCGGCAAAAGCTTCGAACCATAACCCGTTGCAACGCTGACAAATGCCTTTATACGATGATTTACGCACCATTCAGCTATAACTCTTCCCTCCGTTGTACCTCCAAAAATGAAAATCTCACACATTTTTATAACCCCTCGGAGTAACCATTTTTCCGTTCAACTCTTTTGTTTCACTGTTACCGATAAAAACGGTTGTAAACATATCAATTTCATCACATACAGACAACTCGCCAAGACTTAAAATCCGACTTTTTTGACCTTCTCTTCCTATATTCCGGACGTATCCGCAAACTGTCTCTGCTGATTTAAAATGGAGAATTATATCACAAGCTTTGGCAATATAATCCGAACGTTTCTTCGATGAAGGATTATATAAAATTATTATAAAATCACCAGCAGACGCACATTCAAGACGCTTTTCAATTTTGTCCCATGGGGTGAGTAAGTCTGAAAGGCTTATTACAGCAAAATCATGTCCTAAAGGCGCACCAAGAACTGCTCCTCCGCTAAGGGCAGCCGTAACTCCGGCAACCACTTCAATCTCCACATCAGGATAGCTGCAAGATAGTTCTAAAGCCAGTCCAGCCATGCCATAAACTCCGCTGTCTCCACTGCAAATAAGTGAGACATTCTGTCCCTCAGCGGCTTTTTCGAGAGCAAAAATCACTCTTTCACGCTCCTGACGCATGGAAGTGGTGTAGAATCTTTTTTCGGGAAAATGTATTTTCATAAGTTCAGCATAAACTGTATATCCAACGACCAAATCGCTTTCTTCAATAGCATTTCGAGCTTCAATGGTCATCCCAACTCCACTTCCTGAACCAAAACCGATGATGTACAAATGCTTCATAGAACCCTCCTTTCAAAATCAATTATAAATTCTTCCTCCGCCGCAGCAAAGGTCATTCCGTTTTCGGCTATTTTTCGCACAATCAATGTTCCTCCACCACAAACTGCGCTCCGTTCACATATATTATCAGCTCCAGTCGTTTTCATAACAAACTCTGAGGACGAAAAATCACCTTGAACTTCCATTAACTCATCAGCTGACAAAAATTCCGCCGGCACAAAATATTTAGACGAAAATCCAGTAATAGCATTCTCGTTTTGCTTAATATTTATCGAGCGGATTTTTTTCAGCCTGAATAGTTCAATATCATTGTTAGCAAGATTCTTCAAAATAAAACTTTCCAACATCTCCGACGGAGTATTTTTTCTGCATCCGATTCCGATAATTATATTTTTCGGTACGAGATGAAGAGTTGTTTGAAACGGATTTTTCAAAACATTCTTACTTATACATATTCCTATATCAGAATTATCACCAAAATATTCTTCAGTAAAATTAATGTAACCGCATTCGCAATAAAATCCTATTTTCTTTGAGTTTACAATATGCGCTGCAATTTTCTTTGCTAAATCAGGCTCACACATATACAAGTTATTTGCAGCAGCAAAACTATCCGGCGAAAACTTTCCTCCAACATCCGTTGCAGTTGTAATAACCGGAACTGATCCTATCATTTGAGCAATTTTTTCTGTAAGAGCATTAGCTCCGCCAACGTGTCCGGAAAGGAGTGAAACGACAAACTTCCCTTGTTCATCAATGACCACGACTGCCGGATCCGAAAACTTTGAAACAATATATGGTGCAATCATCCTGACTGCAATTCCACAGGCACAAACAAAAATAATTGCGTCAAATTGGTCAAAATTACTTGCAATTACAGATTTAAGTCCACTAAATGCAACAGAGGTAGAATCAGTATATTTTTCATATGTAAAACGTGTAAGAGTGTGGCTGTCAGAAAGTTTTTCGGCTATTTTAAGAGAAATTCTCCTACCATTTTCAGTTAATGAGATTATTGCTATCCTCATGACTGCGCCTTTCGGAACTCTGTTTCAAAATTTTTATCATACAATTTTGATAGTGAATAATCATTGCCGAGAAAATTGCCTACACATATAAGCGCAGTTTTATTTATATTATTTTCATTAGCTGTTTTCGCCAGTGTTCCAACAGTACAACGGCGCACCTTTTCGTCTTTCCATGTAGCTTTATAGACGATTGCCGCAGGAGTTTCACTGCTGTAACCTCCACGAATCAATGCCTCGGAAAGCTTTTCAAGCATACCTGTACTGAGGAAAATTACCATTGTTGCTCCGTGTGCAGCAAGCAGTTCTATACTTTCTTTTTCCGGAACGGGAGTACGTCCAGCCATTCGTGTGATGATTACAGTCTGAGATACATCGGGAAGAGTATATTCGGCTTGCAATGAAGCTGCTGCACCGCAAAAGGAGCTTACTCCGGGACAGATTTTATATGGAATTTTTAAGATGTCAAGCTTGTCCATTTGTTCACGAATCGCACCATATATCGAGGGGTCTCCTGTATGAAGCCTAACGGTTTTCTTTCCCGACCTTTCAGCTTTTTCAATCACAGCAATTACCTCATCAAGATTCATATATGCACTGTTATAGATTTCACAATTTTTTTTTGCATAGTCAAGAAGCTCCGGATTTACCAGTGAACCGGCATAAATAATCACATCAGCTTCCTCCAGCAATTTTTTCCCTCTTAGAGTAATCAAATCCGCTGCACCGCTTCCGGCACCAACAAAATCAACCATAATATTCCTCCGTTATTAATTTGATTAGCTCGTCGGCAGCAGGAGTTTTCCACGCTTCCATATGTTTCTCAGAAAACATAACTGCACCGATTTTCGCCTCATTTTTCACCTTGACATTAAGATAATACTGCGCCCTTTGCATAAGAATTTCAATAGTTTTGTCCTTGACTCCATTTTCTTCGAGAATGCTAAGTGCAGCATCAACTGTTGCACAATCCGGAATTTTTTTCAGGTAAGCAGATTCAACTCCGGCAAGGACTCCGCAAGTTACAATAACATCCATACGACCATCCGCTTGAGCCGAGTGTGTATTCATAATACCAGCCCCAAGTTTGACGAGTTTCCCAATATGTCCTATAATAAGAATATTCTCAAAACCAAATTCAAGGGCAATATCAATTGCATCACCGATATAATTAGAACATTTTACACTTTTATCTAATGCAAACGGCATTTGATTCGCAAGAAAACTTTCACTGTAATTACCTATAGTTAACAAAATCGTTTTTAGTTTCTCCTCATGCCTCATCTTAATTTCAAGACGAATCGTGTCTATCAATGCAGTGCTGCTCATTGGTTCAACGATTCCCGTTGTACCAATAATTGAAATTCCACCCTCAATTCCCATTCGTGGGTTGTAAGTTTTCAGAGCAATTTCCTTGCCGTTTGGAACATAAATCGTGATTTTTATACCGCCGTGATAGTTAAATTCTTCAAATACTTCCTTAACAGCAGACGAAATCATCTTCCTCGGAATACTATTAATTGCCCACTCTCCAACAGGTTGGTCAAGCCCGGTTTTAGTAACTTTACCGATTCCCTCACCACCAGCAATTATTATTCCATGAATTATTCTTTCTGCCCTTGCATATACAAGAATACCATTTGTAATATCAGGATCATCACCGCTATCCTTTTGTACTGCACAAGAAACAGAAACCTCGTCTACTCTTATATCATTTATTTTCAATTCAAGATTGATTTCTTTTGGAGTACAAATTTTTACACTATCTATAATTTCACCTGTTATCAGCATCTTCGCAGACGCTTTAGCCGCTCCGGCTGCACAAGAACCAGTCGTATATCCGCATCGAAGCTTTTTTTTCCCATGAGCAATATATTTTTCTATCATAAATTTAATTTCCTTTAAAACAAAAACCGCCCGAGCTATACTTGCCCGAAGCGGAATAAATCAAAACACATAACAAATCTGGTGGGCCATTAGGGACTCGAACCCCAGACCGTCCGGTTATGAGCC
>JAMPIL010000029.1 GCA_023662725.1 Ruminococcus flavefaciens | reverse complement strand
AATTCGGACTGCATGAGGAAGCGATGCCTGTAGGTATTAACACTGTTTCATGCGGGAGAATAAGCTTGTATAGCTCTTCAAAATCTGCATACACATCAAAACCGGCATTCTCCGGCTCTTTTGAAGGTATCTTTGCAGTCTCACGAATTTTTGCGAAAAATATTTTATTTTTATTTGTATCCATTCAATTTTCTCCTTTACTTTAACCATTGTAATGATTCTTCACTGTGTGTAACTCTCATTTCAACTTCTTGTTTCTTTCCGTTATTAAAAGCTGATTTATAGTCTCCTGTGAGATAACCTGTCACTCTGCGCAGTCTCGCAATATTATTACTTCCGCAAACAGGACAAATTTCATCTATATTTGAAGTGAATCCGCAGTTATTACAAGTATCATTTGGTACATTTATTGCAAAATAAGGTATATCTTTATCCATAGCATAAGAAATAACTTTCTCTAACGCTTGTGGATTGTCTTTTGCACAGCCGTTATTTTCTATATATGTGATACATCCTGCTGAAGAATACCCTGTTAACTGAGATTCAATATCAATTTTTTCTTTCATTGTAACATTTTCCCATACAGGAACGTGTGTCGAATTGGTAAAAAAATTGTTTTCTGAAATATTAGGTATCTCTCCATATTTTTCTTTGAATTTGATCATTGCTGTATAACATAAATTTTCAGCAGGAGTAAAGTAAACTCCAAAATTCAATTTGTATTGTTCTTTAAATTCTGCACATCTGCGGCTAAAAAGACCTTCTATTCTTTTGGCAAGCTTCATGCCTTCTTCTGTTGTATGGTTGCATCCAATCAGAATTTGCAAGGTTTCTGCAAGTCCTATCTGTCCCAGTGCAAGAGTTCCGTGCTTTAATGCAGAACGAATATCCTTACCATCATATCCTAACATAATATTATTTTCATACATAAATTTAGCACTATCAGGAGATTGAGAGCAAATATATTCAAATCGTTCTATCAGCTGATCTTTCGCTTCATGTATTTTTTTATCAAGTATTTCTATAAAATCCTCCTTGTCCTTATTGCCGACATCTCCCTTTGACATCATTGCAAGTGTTGGAAGTATTATCGTTACAGGACAAATATTCCCTCTCCCGTCCTTTGTTTGAGGATTTACTCCGAAATCTGCATTTATATCGTATCCGTTTGCTGTTATTTGACAAGCAGAATACAAAAAAGCTTTATTTGACTGGTTTAGGCTTTTTTTACCTGATATGAGCTGATTTTTGCCTATATTCCGTCTGATTTTAACCTTTGTTCATCTGATTTTATAAAAGTTAATAAAAATAACGTGTCAAAAATAAATGCGCCGATTTGAGGAGTTTTCCACAATTTCGGCGCATTATTAATTTTTCATCAAATAGTATTAAAATAGCGTTTTAAAAGTAAGGTCTTAATTATACACATCTGTATAAATGGCTATATATCGTAATTTTAGCATTTAAATTTAAAGCCATGTTTTTAAATGCTCTCTGAAATATTGAAAAGAAATAGCGTAAAATATTCGGTTCACTTAGTGAACTAAAATGCAATTGTTAGTGAACCAGTTCACCAAGTTATTTTTATACAAATAGTATATAATCATTAGACAAAATCATCCTCTTCGAGTGTTCCGATAACAAGTCCCTTGCATCTGATTTCCTGACCTTCTTTAAAATAAATATCCTCATAATCTGGATTGAGAGAAATTAGTCGATCTTTGCCAAGCTTTTTTATATATCCCATATCATTGACAGTAAAAATGCCTATTTGTCCGATATTTATCTGTGGTTGAGCTTTTACAAGGACAATATCACCGTTATTGTATTCAGGTTCCATGCTATCGCCGTGTATCTGAATAGCGAATTTCGCTTGAAGTGTTGTGTCATTTTTTACAACCTCAATAAAATCCCTCTCCGGATCATCAGTTAGTTGCTCACCTGTTCCGGCTGAAGCTTTGAGTGTAGCGAATTCTATAAATATAGTCTCCTGCTCCTCCGGATCTTCTTCGGCAACCTGCTCGACTGGAGATTCTATCTCTGATAAAACAATGGCTCGTTCTTTAACTTTCGCTTTACTAATATCGGACAAACCTTTATATATAAGAAGCATTTCCTGCTCATCATTGGTTAATTCAGCCATTGGTGAGCTTTTTTCTTTTCCTTTAAGTAAATAATCAGTACTCACATTTAAAAATTCAGACAACTGAACTACAATATCTGATGATGGAACAGAGCCATTTTTCCAATACGTACCGTTGGCTGTTCCGATACCTATTTTTTTTAAAACCGCAGTAATAGATGTATTATTTGACTTACAAGCTTGTTTCAATTGTCTATAGAACACAAATATAGCTCCTCTCAATTAGCGAAATGCACAAAAATTCAGTATTCTGAATTTTATTTTAAAATTTGCTTGACAAACTAAGCAAACTGAATTATAATATACTTAACGAATATCACAGGGCATAAAAAGCCTTATGATAATTGTATCACAAGAAACTTGAAAAGTAAACAGAAAAGAGGAAAAAATATGGAGAAAATCGAAATTTGTCGAAATGACGAAATAAGAGCCTACACGGAAAGGAAAATTTGTCATGAATGAAATTATAATTAACAATTTTAATGGAACGCTGACGGTTTCCAGTTTACAAGTAGCAAAGGATTTTGATAAAAGACATGATAAGCTTGTAGCTGAAATTGAGCGTATGTACGGCGAATTGATAGGGTATGCCCAAAATGGTGGAGACCCATTTTTCATAGAAAAGTCGTATCAACATCCTCAGAATAAGCAATGGTATAAGTCTTATGAACTCACACGAGACGGATTCAGCCTTTTGGTAATGGGATTCACCGGAAAGAAAGCTCTTGAGTGGAAGCTGAAATATATTGAAGCTTTCAACCTTATGGAGGACAAGCTCCGGAACGGTCTCAACTCAATCAACATTGAGGAGATTATTGTCAAGTCGGTTTCTTTAGCCGTGAGCGAGACTATCAAGGCTTTGATGCCGTTTATTATGAAATCAGCAGCACCGCCTGCTCCTGAGCCGGCAAAGCGTATCAAACGAAGGTACAAGTACACCACACCAAGCAAAATATCAACGCTTGATCCGGAACTTAAACGACAGGTTGACGAGATGATCGTTTCAGGTGAATATTCCTGTCAGAAAATCGCTAACTTCATCATGAATAACAGCGATATTGAAATTTCTCAAATGGCTGTAAACAGGTATAAACACAATTATTTCTGCTTTGATGACGATATGCAGCTGACGTTGTTCTGATGGGTGGTGATTTTATGAAAATCGAAATCACAAAAGAAAATCCACCTGTTATATCGTGGCTCGATAAAGACGGATGGATGCAAAGAGAAAAAGTAACTTATCGTAGTTTAAAAAATCACAAGATCAAGCACCGCCTACTTGTTTTGGTGTTTTTGCTCTTAATGGGAATTATTCTTGATTAAAATAATTCGTATAAGAACTGTATGGAGGATATTTATGAAAGCAAAAGTAAGAAAACATAAAAAATCACCTGCTCTGGTTGCAGCGGAACAGGTGAAAGAAAAATCGAGAAAAATTACTATCAGCCTTGTTATGGGCGATGAAATCATTAACAAAACTATTATTAATCGGTAAACTCTTTTTTAGCACTTTCAAAAATTGTTTTTTGATAATTATAAACACGGTAATAAGGAGTGAAATTTTATGACATTAGATCAGGAGAAGTATGTAACAGAAGCCCTCGTCGATTTTGTTAAACGTGTAGCTAAAGGAAATGCAACCTCTGAAACAGAAATTGCGGTTCTGCCAGAGGTTGCTAAGGTCCTTTTAGAAATCAGTCGCCTTTAGCTATTTCTTTAGTGATTTCTGAAACCTTATTGTAAATTGCTTCGAAATATGCAGCTGTAGCTTGTCCGCCTTCTGTGCTAAGTCTTATTTCAGAATTGTTAAGTCTTGCTTTTACAAGTTCAGCTGTTATTTCTAAAGCTTTTAATTTAGCATTCATATACTCACCCCCTTCCCCCAACCATTATACACCAAAACCAAATCATTTTCAATAGAAAGGACTGATAATATGACATTAGGAAACAAAATCCGAAACCGCCGTGAGGAGCTTGGATTTACTCAGGTTGAGCTTGCCAAGAAGGCAAGACTCACACAGGCAACTATTTCGAGAATTGAAGACGATATAATTGCTCCCAAAGCAACAACGCTCATAGTTCTTGCAATTTCCCTTGACCTTGCGCCTAACGCATTTCTTACGGAAGAAAGGAGGGCAAGCTGATGCAGGAATCAATACTTGAAGCCTTCAATGAAACTTACGATTCTGACTGTACTGATTTTGAGATCATAAAGGAAGAATTCTCAACATGTGAAATACTTGATACATGGCTCAGATACGAGGGCATAGTCGGATATACAAGGAATATCATTGACTTGCTCGGTGAATGCGGAGTATATATTGAAGAATAGCCGAAACAGCGGACAAGCTCCGCTGTCTGCCGGGGATGGTCTCCCGGCACTGATGATGGCAGACCGAGAAAGTGAGATGAATAAAATGAGTGAATTCACAACTGCTGAACTCGTTGAAGAGTTGAAACGCAGACAAGGGATTGATGCACGAATAGCAGAACCGTATGAAAATATGACGGTAACCGTCAACGGTCCTGCTATAGTGCTGATTGTGACTGATTAGCCTATTCTTCTGTAAGAATATGAATTCTTGATAAAATCTGCGTGATATCTACCTTTAGAACCAGCTGCTAAAAGCCCACGATATATAGCTTCTGGCACATTAAAATAACAGTATGTTGCACCGTTGTTAAAGGTGATATAAAGATTTCCGTTTTCATATCCGACACTGCCGAGATTAGACGAATCAACATGAATCATTTGCATTACTTACACCTCCTTTTTGTAAAGTTGTGGCATATAGCCGAAACAGCGGACAAGCTCCGCTGTCTGCCGGGGACGGTCTCCCGGCACTGATGATGGCAGACCATAAAGCCAAAGAATCTTGAAAAATGAAAAGAGGTGAAATCATGGGTTTCAATTACGAAGCGTCCATATATCTAACGAAGATATCGACAGCAGTATTGTCGCTCAGCAACATGACAGGATGCGATCTAAAACCGGAAGCGGTTCGTAAGATCGTGATCACGATGCAGGAGTTGGAGCAATCAACCGCCGACTTTATCATTGAAATGGGAATTTCAGCCGCAGGAGCTAAGGTTTGCAGAGAAACATTTATCCATGCAAACAAGACTGCGATCAGACACTTAGAAAAAATCCAGCTTCAGGGCAAATTTAACTTTGGAGAGTTACCAAAATCCCTGAAACTGGAAAACGAAACGTTAATTAAGGAATTAACCTTTAATTAATGTTCAAGTTAAGTCTATCACAAAACGCAGAATTTGTCAAGAAAATTTTTTGCCGGAGCGTCCTGCTCCGACAGAAAGGAGGGAAATGTGGATTATTTGACAGTTGAAGCGGTTGCGGAATTAAAAGGATGCTCTATAAGCTATATCAGCAGACTTATTAAAACAAATAAGATTATCGCTGAATCAATTATGAATCCCGAAACTAAAAAAATGCGGTACATGATCCCAGTATCAACACTTCCTGAAGATTTGAAAGCAAAGTATTACAACAAGCTTAAAAAAGAAGCCGGAACAGCGCCGGAGCTCATAGAAACGGAAGTCTTAAAACCGCATAAAAAGGCTATTAAAAGACCATTTGAAGAATATACTTCGGATGAGCGTACCGAAATAGCCTTGTGGTGCAATATACTCCGAGAGTGGCAGGAACTGCGTGTTAAATACAAGAATAAGACTTCGTTTGACAGTGATTTTATTGGAAAGTGCCGACTTGAGCATGAGGGAATCAATATAAGCATTGATATCCTCTACAGAAAATATGCGGCGTTCCGTGAAAACGACTACGATGGTCTGATCGATAAGCGAGGCGGCTGGAACAGAGGTCAGACCTCCATGAATGAGGATGTCTGGAAAATGTTCACAAGAATTTATCTTGTTTCAAGCAGACCGACCGTGAGCCGATGCTACAGAGATCTTCAGGCATGGACTAAAAAACATTACCCTGAGTTCTATAGCTCTCTGCCGTCTGCAAGAACTTTCAGCCGCAGAATAGAGCGTGAAATTCCTGAGTGTGTGATCGAGTACGCCAGATACGGCAAAAAATCCTGCTTTGATAAATATCTTGAATACATTGATAGAGATTATACAGATCTCAACTCAAACGATATCTGGATCGCAGACAACCACACTCTTGACGTTATCTCAATGTCGCCGGAGGGAAAGCCGCACAGACTATCACTTACGGCATATATGGACGCTAAGAGCGGAGTCATTGTAGGCTGGAATTTATGCGATAATCCCTGCTCCCAGTCAACGCTGATTGCGCTCAGAGCGGCGGCAATGAATGGATATGGACTTCCGCTTGGAGTATATTTTGATAACGGATCGGAATTCCTTGTACATGACATAGGCGGCAGAGGTCACAGAACAAAAGCGAGCTGGAATAAGGGGGACGATCCTCCGACTATACTCTCACTTTTGGGAATAACGATGGTAAACGCTATTGTAAAAAATGCGAAGGCAAAAAATATTGAAAGATATTTCAACACTTTCAAGGAATATATTTCAAAAGCTTTCAGCGGATATTCAGGCGGTACAATTCTTGAACGTCCGGAGGATCTTGCAAAAAAGGTTAAAAACGGAGAAATTCCAACTGATGATGAAGTTGCCGAACTTCTTGAAGTACTTATCAACGGCGGATATAATTGCCGGGAGTATGGAGGAAAAGAGAAGAAATACAAAGGCATGACTCACATAGATGTTTGGAACGAAAGCATTAATTCTGATGAGGTTGTTTTCCGAGATGCGGCTGATGAAGACCTTACGCTTCTTATGGCAAGAACCTCACGTTATCAGAAGATCAAGAGGAACGGCGTATTTGTTGAATTGTACGGCAAAAAAGTCTGGTTCAAAAATGAGGAAACTGTTTTCCATATTAATGAAGAAGTGTATGTTCGATATGATCCTGCAAACGTTAACGAAGTCAGGGTTTACGATAAGGAAACAGACAAATTCCTATGGGTTTACAAGCGTGCCGACTATTTGAATGTACCGTATATTGTAAAAGATGCAAACGGCAAGGAACGTTTGGCTATAGCGATGGCTAACCAGAATATCACTAAGAAAGCCATTAAACAAAAAGTTGCTGCGTATACCGCTTCGGACGCTATCGATGTTTTAGCTGCCAGAATCAACGAGGCTGCTGAGAACATGGATAAAATGCAGATACAGCGACCTTCGGTAATACAGCCTATTACAGCCGCAGAACTTAACGAGCAGAATCCGGGACGTGAAAATATTATTTCAGTTGAGATTCTGGACGAGCTTGCACAGCTCAAGGCGGTCAACGACAGACTTGAAAAAGCGAAAGGAGCGTAAATTATGGATTTAAAAGCAAGAGCTGAAGCTCTGGCAGAAGAACTTGAAATTGATTTTGATAAAGTACATCTTGTTATCGGAGTCAAGCCGAATGTATTGGAATCCGCTTTCAACGGAGAAGCAAAATCGGTTGAAGATGTTACAAAATTCTTTGCAGACCGTCAGGCGGCATTTGACGTCTATTCCGATGAACAAATCGAGATAATAAGGTCTTTTGAGCGTTCCATCCCCGAAGCCGGGAGCGCAGGAAAGGCTGCGGAGAAAATCGGAATGAATGCAGCGATAATTTCAGGATTGAGAAAAAACAACTACAAAGGTAACCCTGACAAGCAATTCTCTAATCTTGCAGCGTATTTCAGAGTAAAAAACGCTAAAAACGAACTGCCGGACGTATTTGTTCCGGTAGATTATGCGCCGACGACCATCTCACAGATGATATACCAGAGACTCAGAAACATTCATATTCTCGGCGGATGTGCCGTTATAACAGGCGATGCCGGAATCGGAAAAACAAAAACCATTCAGAAGTATCACAGAGACAACCGTAATAAAACAATAGTCATCACAGCAAGCGTGTTGAATCGCAACGTGACCGATATGCTGTATTTGCTTGCTTATGAGCTTGGAATAAGCGACACCAACAAGCGACGCATAAAAACACTCCTTTTCTCTAAGCTCCATGACGGAATGATGATCATTGTTGACGAAGCTCAGGAGCTGACATATCAGGCGGCAAATGCTCTGAGATCCATTCCTGACTATTTTGAAGCAAAAGGAGAAACAGTCGGACTTGCTTTTGTCGGAAATCCTTGCTTCTACAATAAATTCAACGGAAAGTACACCAGCGACCGTGTTCAGGTCAGCAGCCGTTTCGTTACCGAGCCGACATACACAGCCGAGCAGATACAGTTCAGCGATACAAAAATGCTGTATCCGCAGCTCACTCAGCAAAATATGCTTAAAGAGATAATGTTCCTCCACTGCATAGCTACAACATCGGATCTCGGACAGCGCAAAGCATTGTATATCTTTAAAAACGCTTATAATCGTGGCACATACGATCTTGATTCGCTCATAAAAGAAGCAAAGGAAGCTAAAGTTCATTTCAAGAATCTGAATGAGATTCTGAACAGGATCAAGGAGGTCGCATGAAACACGGAAAATCGCCAACGAAAGCGCAGAAAATCCTACTGAGATCGTACAGATTAGACCCAGCGAACTGGCTGATAGTCAAAAATACAGAAAAAGAAATGACGATTGTACATCGTCATACCGGAACAATAAGAAAAATTCCAAAGGAGAAAGCACAATGAAAAAATATATAGAAACGCTTGCGGTCGGACTGATCGCCGGAGCTGTAGCAATGCAGCTTATCAACATGGCGATTGAAAGCCTGATCGACCGCCAGCTCCATATGGGAGGAGAAGTCCTGCTCCCGGTTCTGATCGGACTGGTAGGATATATCGGCTGGAACTCAGCCGATGCGTACTTCAAAGCAGTCAGGCACAGAGAAATTTATCAGAAAGGCTTCGACGAGGGAGCTAAAATACATAACTATCAGATAGTTATTCCGATGGAGGTACAGAAAAATGACAACTGAAGAAATCAAGGCGATGTGCAGCAAGGGGTTCGCCACACACAAGGCAACCCTGATACAGAATACTGACCGTTACTGTATAATAGACTGGCGCAGAGCAGACGGCAGCGGCAACTATTACGTTAACTACATTGTAGATAAGAAAAGAGGCAGTCTGATAGTCAGCGGCGATCTGGGAGACAGCATCGCAACATGGTACAACTCGCTTGAACCTGCTGATCTGAAAGGCTACATTCATAACGACGTTTACTATTACATCGGCAAGATTCAGTGTTCATCGGATTTATACGATTACGACGAGGACGATGTTGTTAATGGAATCAAACATCGGCTCAACGTAATCGATGTATTGGAATACGTTGAAGAAAGCGACAGATTTGACGATGAAGACGAATTCTGGGAGTTTGTTGAGGATGAAGTTTCAAGCAGCATATATGGTGATAAATTTATTCCGTCACAAGAGCTGCAAGATGTTATTGAAGAATTCGATTCTGACAGCTGGGAATGGCTGAGTTACTGCGGTAGGAGCGTAAATCCAAGAGTTTACTTGTGGGCGGAAGGCTTCTATACGGCTTGTGAGCAGCTGGGAATATGATCGGAGATCAGCGATGAAAGAAAATAACCTGCGTGAAGTCCTCGAAAAATGTACCAAGGAAGAATTGATAAAAGCTATAATGAGAACTTCGGGACTGGCTTATGATATATCTTCGTGGACAGAAGTTATTGGCGAGATAAGGCTTGATGAAGTTGAATCGAAGATAAAAGCTAATTTAGCTGAAGGTAAGGAATTAACTCGTAAATTCAGTGAAATGGCTGCAAATCAACAAAATTATACTAATGACGAAGTTCTGGAAATTCGCATTGCTATTGCCAAAACCATGAAGAATGGAAACGACTCGACAGGAATTACGATAAAATTTCCAAAGAACTATACGGATAACAGCCAAAACAGCGGAGAAAATCCGCTGTCTGCCGGAAATGACCTCCCGGCACTGATGAAGGCAGGTCACGAAATTTTGAGAATGGAAGTGTAGCAAATGGAACATATTCTGTCTCTCAGCTACGGCAAGGATAGTCTTGCTTGTTTGGGAGCAATTAAAGAATTAGGATTACCGCTTGACAGAATAATTCACGCTGAAATATGGGCAACCAAGACAATTCCAGCCGATTTACCACCAATGATTGAATTTAAAGTCAAAGCAGATAAAATCATAAAAGAACGATACGGAATAACTGTTGAACACGTTTCTGCCGGGGTTACATATGAAGATGTTTTTTATCGTGTTTCAAAATCTGGGGGAAAAAGCAAAAATGCCGGACATATATACGGATTTCCCATGATAAAAGGTTCATGGTGCAACAGCAAGTTGAAAGTTTCTACATTAAATAAAATTGATAAAAATACTGTTTCATATATCGGCATTGCTTATGATGAGCCGAAACGATTTAAAGTCTTGTCAGAATGTAAAGTTTCACCGCTCGTAAAAGCCAAATGGACTGAAAAAATGTGCTATGATTGGTGCTTTGAAAATGATTTACTATCACCAATATATACAACTTCAAGCCGTGGCGGATGCTGGTTCTGCCATAATCAGTCTATTGGACATCTTCGTCTTTTAAGACGTAACTATCCTGAATACTGGAATTTGCTGTTGAAATGGGATATTGATTCACCTATTTCTTTTAAGCCGTCTCATACTGTTCATGATTTTGAAGAACGTTTTCGTTTGGAAGATGAGGGTATTATTTTTCCTAATGATAATTCATTCAAATGGAAATGGCTTAATTCTGATATCCAGCTTAAATTTTTTGCTTAAATTATAAAATATTATAACGCCGAAACAGCGGAAAAGCTCCGCTGTCTGCCGGAAATGACCTCCCGGCACTGATGAAGGCAGGTCACAGAATTTTGAAAACTTAATAGGAGGAAAAAATATGACGTCGAAAAGACTTACAAGCAAATCGGGCATCACGATTCCAAAGGACGTACGCTTGCAGCTCGGATGGCAGCCGGGAATGTCAGTGGATATGGAGACTACAGGCGACGGAGGTCTGATGATCAAACCGCACGTTGACCGCTGCCGTTTTTGCGGAGCTGTGGAGAACGTCCGCAAATACAAGGACGTATGCGTCTGCGCATCCTGCTCCGCTGAGATGAAGGAGGCTGTGTGATATGGAAATTTTTGAAATTATTGATCGTATGGCATCTATAAAGCTTGAAAAGAAAGCTTTGGATTCTGAATACGACAAGCTTCAGGCTCAGCTCCATGTCGCAGCAGGAGAAGAGCTTAAGGACACTAAAATCAAATCTGTTAACTACAGCAGCGATTCTGGAAATAGTGCACTTGTAACCAATTCAGACAAGATCGAGATTTGTTCGATCGAAATGCTGAAAGATATCTTCGGAAAATTTTTTTCAGATATGGTAAAAGAAGAGCTGAAATATACTTTGAAGCCAACGGCGAAAAGACTGCTCGCTGCTGTATGGAACAGGGGCTTCTGCGAAGGAAGTATCGATGATGTAGTAAATACGCTTAGCTGTGATGATAAGGTCAAAAAAGTACTTTTGAAAAAGCTTAAAGGTATTGATTTTCAAAAGGATAAAAAAGTGCTTATGGACTTTGCTGGCGTTTCAGAAAACGAAGCTTCGGATACAGCTTTCTTGATAAACGAGGTGGCTTCGTGGCAGACTATAAGCAATCTTATCAAAGTAAATAATGATAATAAAATTGATGACGAACTGCTGAAGAATCTTATTCTGAAAGTTAATTATGCGATTTCTATTACCAGAGAACTGAAAACTAAGATCACTGTGTCCGGAGGTGAGGATGATGAATGAAATTATCCCCTGCTGCGAAACGTGCCTGAACTCATGCGGTTCAGGCGATGATCTTTACTGCGGCAAGCTGATCCGGAGCGTTGACAGATATGACGGATGTTTGATGTATGAGCCACAAAATAATGGAGGGAATAAAAATGACTAAAAAAGAAAATATGCAAGTCGCATTCACTACAGCTTTACTTGATGTCTTCAGAGATGAAGACGAGAGAGAACTTGATTACTTTCCGAAGATTGACATAGAAAACGAAAATGGAAATGATCTGATACTCGCAATGTTTTACGCTGTGCAGTATGTGTATAATACCTATTCAGGTCGAGAAGATGATCCATTGGCGTTTATCTGCGTATTAACACGGCTGCTTTTTCAGGAACAGCGAGAAAATTTTCCGGTTGTAAGCGAGGATGAAGATCATGAGAACGCCAGCTCCGACAAATAATCCACTTTTCGACCGCTTCTGGCAAGCTTATCCCCGAAAAGAGGGACAACCAAAAGCTCTGAGGACTTTTGAAAAGCTGAAGATCACAGAGGAAACACTGGAGCAGGTTCTTACGGAGCTGGAACGTCAGGCAAAGCTGAAGGACTGGAAGCATATCCACGTTAAATATATACCTCTGGCGCAGACGTGGCTGAATCGCCGGGACTGGGAGGAAAATCAGAATGGATCAGATCAAGAATACGATACCGGAAATTCCGAAGATCAATATGGAACTGTCGTATGCTGAGTATCTTCAACTTAAAGCGGATTCGTATAACAGCAAGCCGGGTAACCTTACCGGATACGACTGTCCTATATGCAAAAACAAGGGATATATCGAGAAAATCGTTGATGACAGTGAGGTGCTTGCCGAATGCAAGTGCCTCAAAACCCGTGATACGCTGAGAAGAATAAAAGACAGCGGTCTTGAGAAACTTCTCCGCTGCTGTACTTTCCGTAATTTTGAGACTACAGAGGAATGGCAAAAAATCATAAAATCGGGAGCAATGAGCTTTGCGGAGCAGGATAAAGGTTTCTTTTATATTGGAGGTCAGAGCGGCTGCGGAAAAACACATCTCTGCACCGCTGTTATCGGAGCGATGATAAAGAAAGGAAGATCAGCCCGATATTTCGTCTGGCGTGAAGATTCCACGGCTTTAAAAGCACTTGTCAATGACAAGGAATATCAGCCTGCTATAGACGATTTCAAGAAAACCGATGTGCTGTATATAGACGATCTGTTCAAGCAGTCAAGTGTAAGCGATGCCGATGTAAAACTTGCTTTTGAAATAATTGATTATCGTGCACGAAACAGCCTGATAACCGTTATTTCTTCTGAGCTTGATGTTGATGATCTTATAAAAATCGACGAGGCTCTGGCAGGGCGTATTATTAAGCAAACAAGAAAAAACAGATATACTGTTAAAAAAGACAGGGCGAAAAACTACCGCTTGCGAAAGGAGTGATCTCATGGCGACAACGACCAAAAGGCTCTACACTCTGGCTAACGGTCTGGGACTTGTTGAGATGAATTGTCAACACTTTTTTGGACAGAAATTATTTAGCCGGGTGAAATGATTTA
>JAMPIL010000028.1 GCA_023662725.1 Ruminococcus flavefaciens | reverse complement strand
TAAATCATTTCACCCGGCTAAATAATTTCTGTCCAAAAAAGTGTTGACAATTCAATACTCATGAACCGATAATCAGCAGAAAGCTGTTTGATATGGTTCAGAATCACTTTGCAGGAAGAAAACGTCCCGATAAACAGGGTGAAATGGACAAGTATGCCGGCTTCCTTTACTGTGGCGAATGCGGTTCAAGGCTGTACCTTCACAGAGCAAAAACCCTTGATCCAAAGAACAATAACTTTATGTGCGGAGGTTATCAGAGCCGAAAAAGCAACTGTACTTCGCATTATATCAGAGAAAGTGTGCTTGATGAAATCGTGCTTGCTTCGCTGAAAAAGGTCACGGCTTATGCGAGAGAGCATAGCGAGGAATTTTACAGAATCGCCGCTGAGAACGGAGAACGTGAAGCCGAGAAGATGCTTAAGGAATCAGAAAGCAGAAAATCCGAATATGCATCACGAATGAAACAGCTTGATAATATCATCAGCACGCTGTATGAGGACAGAGTAACAGGCAGAATCACTCACGAACGTTATGACACGCTTGCGTCAGGTTATGAACAGGAACAGTCCTCTATGAAATCAAAACTGCTGGAACTTGAATCACAGATTGGCATTGTTAATCTGAGGGAAAACTGCATCAGGGATTTCGTAGAAAAGGCACGGCAGTACATTGAAATGCCTGTACTCACTCCCGAACTGATAAAAGTCTTCATCAAACGTATCGAGGTCTTTGAGAAAGAGGAAAAATATTCCCGCACCTGCAGAAACAGAATCATCATTTACTTCACGTTTCAGACTGATAAGGAAATGAAAATTGACGGCACTATGTTGGATTCGGAAACCAAAGAAGTCGCTTAATAAAAAGCAGCCGGAAAGTACGAGACTTTCCGGTTTACATAAAAGCTTTAATTGTTCGTTAAGGATACCTCACAAAAGCCGGGGTATTTCGGTAAACGCCCCATAGGGACTCAGAATACAAGCCACGCCTTGAAAGGCGTACTAACACGGGACGCATGCGACTACGTTCTTCTGCGTAATTGTTACAGCTTACCCGTTAAACGGGTCTGAATCATCCAAAGTTAATTGTCCTGCCATTCTGTCTTCCTCGGTATTTTGGTGCAAATACTATATGGTACTTGCAATTCCACTTCGAATGTGATAAACTATGTATGTCATTCACTTTCTAATGACCTCCTTTTGATTATTTTTGCAGGTGGTAGCCGCTAATTTATTATAATCAAAAGGTGTTGTTTTTTCAAGACTGATAGCTTTAAGCTGTTCTGATCCCCCGACCTAGCCGGGGGGGTTTCACAAAAACAAATCCCTGGCCGAAAGGGATCTGCACATTAATTATTTTAATTTAAGTATTAATTACTTGCGACCAGTGTTGGTGTAAACATTTTGAGATCTGGTATCAAAATTATTTCTGTCTGTTGTTGACTGTTCACTCTGATCCCATGTGCAACCACATCTTTGACAACCACAAGATGTACACTGACTGCAGTGTGCGTATGTTTCAATAGTGTCATTCTTTATAACATTTACCTTATTAAGAGTTCTCATAATTTTTAGTCCTTTCATTAATGAATAAGCAATATAGAGTAGCTTATCCGTTATATCTTAATATATCATCAATCCCGCTCGGCCATCAGGAATTGAAGCTTTTGTTATGCATGGATATACGATGTAATAATTTCGCTTATACCTTTAATTGTATAAAAATCATTGTTTTCAAAATCAGACTCTTGAAATTTTATATTGAATTTTCTTTCCAATAAAAGCATAAGATAAATCATATCTCTCGGATCGAAATTTATTAATGAACAGAATAAATTCATTTTTTTTATTTCATCGTTGTTACGATCAAGTTTCATATTAAAATCGTTATTCATAATATCAAAAATTGTGTCATGTACTTTTTCCATTTCCACTTCCTCCAGACATATAATTATATAGTAAAGTTATCACAAGAAAGTTTTTCAATTATCTTTCCAGCTACTATTTTTTCATTTTCAGCATATGTCAAATTGGTAATTAGATTGTCATCGCCATATACTGAACTTATCGTATTATTAACCGTCTCATCGTCTGTATGAAAATAGTGTATTCTGTGTCTCTCATTAGTAGATAACATATCTATACTTGTTTTTGACATATGAATCATATCTGGCTTCACACCATACTTATACATACACATATCAGAAATAGCCTTATTAAACTTCAAAGGATTTGCATCAAAAAAAGTACACAACACAAAATAATCTACATTTAATGCCTGAAACGTCATATATGGGAGTATGCCGCAATTATTTGGAAAATCATTATTAAGTGACTGCAATGAACCAGGAATTCCAACAATAATTATATCGGGATTTTCTTCCTTTACTATATTATCTATATATTTGCTGAACATTATAGGTTTTATAAATTCTGAGATACCTGTGTTCATCATGAAAGAAGGAAAAGGATGTGCGCCGAGAAGCTCGGCATATCCACGTGAACCAATTTGCGAAACCTTATAACCATTATTTATAAGCCCACGCCTTAATGAAAGAGCTGCCTTGAATTTATCAGTATCCTCCCACAAACCCGCTACAGCTACAACAGGCACTTTTGTGTTTATTATCTTATTTTCTATATCAAAATTATATGGGTCTGAATAATTTTTCAAATCACAAAATTCACAGCCTGTTTCAAAGCATTTATCAGTTATTATTTTCTTACTCTTTTCTGAAAAACCTGCATAATAAATAACCTTTTTCACAAAAGGAATAAATGAGATTATTTCACTGATAAGACTTGGTTCCGCTTTTTCCATAATAACAAAATCCGGTATAAGAAGAATATCAGCCTCGCCGTCAAACTCTGAAGGTGATTTCTTTATAACATACTCCCCTTCTGAAGTGTTTATATTTTTTCCTGCGAATCCCCATGCAGCAGGTGAAGCCGCTTCGGCAAAAATATATTTTTCATCCAACAGTTCCGGATAGTCTGAAAACACTTTGCATTCTTCATTAAATGGATAAACAACAATTCTTTTTTTATTCACTTTTCTTCTCCTCGTGTAATTCTTTTTCAAATATGTAATTTTCTAACATTCCTATAGTGTCCCTTTTCACGTCACGGCAGTTCGATAATTTAAGTTCGGCAGATAATTCACCATTATTATCACACAATTTTGCACATATCGAACAATGACGAAATGCAAAACAATTCATGCACTTCTCCGCAGTAAGCTGACCGATATTAAGTAATTTATATGCCTGACCATAATCAAATCCTTCATCCACATTTCCTATTTTCATAGCTTCAGATGTTTCACTGACACGCTCACATGGGAAAAAATTACCATCTACATCTATAAACAGACGCCGTTGTCCCGGCACACATGGTCCACCCGGTGCACATTCAGGCGGAAGCATTTTTTCAGGCTTCATAAACATTTTATTTCGTTCAAATGAAGTCATGATTCTATTATAAGCAACTTTAGAAACCTTATCTTTCGGATATCTATTTATGTAAGCAGCATATGCCTTAAACATATGTATACCATCTTCTATAGAATATTCATCTCCAAGCGTTACCTTTTCAATGCTAAAAAAATCATCAATGAGTGTACTTTGTATCTGAAACTTACTGAATACACAATCATTAGAAAACATTTGATGAAAATTATTAGCTGAATAACGTGGATCTATTACTACATTTATTGATATCATAGGAATAAGATCAGAATAATTCTCTATAATATTTCTAAGATTTTTTTCTATAACACTAAAAGTCCCCTTGCCTGAAGCTGCAAATTTCCTTGATCTATTATGCGTTTCAGGCGGTCCATCAAGACTTATCATAAAATGAAAATTATGCTTTGAAATGAATTTTAGAACATCGTCTGTAAGAAGCGAACCGTTTGTAGTTAAAGTAAACGAAATCTCTTTGCCTAAAAATACTTTTTCTGCATAATCTACAGCCTCTTTAATAAGATTAAAGCTAAGAAGCGGTTCTCCTCCATAAAATCCTATACACACACTGTCTTGCTCTGTAGAATGTTCCGCAAAAAAATCAATTGCTTTCTTTGCAGTCTCCATTGACATGATTTTAGAACCGTGTTCACGATTATTATCAAATTCCGCAGTTGTATACGGACAGTATGAACATCTAAAATTACATTGCTGTGTAACTTGAAGTGTAATCTGTGTAATGTTCTTTTCAAGATGATAACTGAGTCTATTTGATTCGTAATGTATTATTTTTTTAGCACGATTGTCTGATAAATATCCTTTTTTCTTTAAAAAATTAATCTGTTCTTTAACTGATTCTGAAGATGTTTCATCCGACTGATTATTTAGATAATTATACAATTCTTCCGAAATCTTTATGACTTGATTTGTATTAACATCATAAACGTACTTGTTAAACGGAGACTTAACAAGTTTAATAAAAGGTTTTGAATCCATCTTTTCTCCTCTATTCTTTAAAATTTGTTATTACTGAACTATATATTTCTGATACGGATTTTCCCTCTACCATAATCACTGAAGTATCTTCTTCAGTTATATATGGTATTTGTCCATCAACATCAGTGAGAATAATATCAAAAGGAATTGAATTCCTTATTATTTCTTTATCGCTGAATCCTGCGATTATAATATCACAGCAGCTGAATTTCGTTAGGAATAAAAGATATTTTAATATGTCTGTTTCAGGAAATTTAAAAAGACCATTTTCAAGGCTGCTGCAATATATTGCTTTGTATTCATTATAAATAAAGAGCAAATACAGTTCTTTTGCCAATGAAGCTGCTGAAGACTCATCTTTCATAAATACGCCTATCAGAGGCACTGTGATATCTTTCTCGTTAATATCCATATATTCCTTAAAAGAGCCAGATGATACATAACATACAGCGTTTTTCTTAAGCTTCTCTTTAACTTTTTCAATAGACATATTCAAATCTTTGCGTAATATTTCTATTACTTTTGCAGTTATAACAGGTGCTGCAAAACTATTTGAGCGTTCAATAAATTCAAGTTTACCTCCAATCCTTATTAGATGATTAGCCGGTGCAAGGAAATTGACATTATCGATTGCATCATCTACATACAAATAATTAAAATCTTTTGCTCGATTATCCTCTTTTACACCAATAACACCATAAATGCAAGCAGGATATGTCAAAAATCCTTGATTGCTCAATGCAGCAACTATGACAGTCTCTTTTTCCAGAAGTACATTTATTTTTGTTTCTATTTCAGGAAAATCACTATATTCACTTGTACCTAAACTCAGATGAATAAGTTTTACACCCTGTTCCTCGCAAAATTCAAGTGCCCTTATAAACTGTTCATGTGAACTTCGTCCTGTTTCTACATTTATAATCTGTATATTCAACCAATGAACATCACTTGTATCGGCATACCTATTTATTACAGACATACATAAAGTTGCGTGCATTCCATACTTTACACTTAAATCCGATTCTGTAACTTTAAGATTACGAGATATTATAAAGTTTGAAACATTGCTGAACAAAGCGGGGTTCGCCCCGTCGTCTATTATAGCTGCTTTGATATATTTCATTTTATCACCTGTCATAAATACTTTTCCGCTTGAAGATTAAATAAATGAGCATATTTCTTATCAAGGGCTATAAGCTCATGATGAGTTCCTTCTTCAATAATTTCACCATTGTCTATAACAATGATTCTGTCGCAGTTCTTGACATTTGAAAGACGATGAGATATAAGTATTGCACCTTTATTTTTGTAAAGTTCTTCAAACTGTCTGAACAACTGATCTTCAGACTCTGCATCAAGAGCTGATGATGGTTCATCAAGAATATAAAGTTCAGCTTCACGAAAAAAAGTTCTTGAAAGCGCTATCTTCTGCCATTGACCGCCTGAAAGCTCTTCACCATCCTCATACTGCCTTGTAAGGTATGTGTCCAATTTATCAGAAAATTCATTAATAAATAGAGCTGCACCGCTTTTCTCAGAAGCTTTCTTTACCTTATCTAAGTCATTTTCATATTCGAGATCTGAAATTAAAATATCCTCTTTAGCAGTAAAAGCATAATTGAAGTAATTCTGAAACATAGGACTGAAACATTTTCTTATACTTCCAATACTATATTCATGTATATCCACTCCATTTATCAGTATTTCACCATCGGTTGGCTCATACATTCTGAGAAGAAGCTTAATAACGGTAGTTTTTCCGCTTCCGTTTGTGCCTACAAGTGCAAGTTTTTCTTTACTGTTTATCGTGAAACTAACATTTTTCAGAACATCTTCCGATTCTTCATTATATCTGAAGGTTACATTCCTGAATTCTATTTTGAATTCCTTATCCATAAATTCCTTATCACCTGATAGACACGTATCTGACTCAAGCTCCAAAAATTTTTTATAATTAGTTACACGAATTTTTCCATCATATATTTGAGTAAGACTGTATATTACCATAAACATACTATCCATAGCCTGAGAAATGAACCCCTGATACATATTAAACTCTCCGACAGTTGTTTTTCCATTAAACACTGACATTCCAAGAACAATCAGAAAAATTGCCGTAACTAAAAGAGGCAGCATATCAAAGAATATAAGAAGTAATGTATATCTAAGTACTATCTTACGTTTCCTACAAAATATATCGTTCCATATATTATCAAACCTTTTTCTGATAAAAGGAATAAGACTATACATTCTTACATCCTGAGCACAATTCCTATTTACCGTCAAATCGGTAAGATAATACATTTTTCTGTCATATTTCATATTTTCCTTCTGAAACGCATACAGTGATGACATCTGCTTATTATTAATTATAACACTTGGTATCAATGTCACTATTATAATAAAAGGCAGATACCAATTCCATAATGCCGTATTAACAAAAGCGATAATAAAATGAATGACAGACTTAAATAATGCAAATACTTGAAATGCCGTAAAGATTATCATTGAACTATTCATTTCAACATCATTCAAGGTGTCAAAAAACTCAGGTATATCGAAATTCTTCATATCCAATGAACCGGCTTTTTCCATTATCTGTCTTTTGGCACAGGCACTCAGCTTTTCATTATACATTCCCTCAAGGTAACTTTTTAGTGATGATGCTCCTTTTCCACACACCTGAAGAAAGATCATAACGATTACAAAAATGATAAATAACTTTAATATCATCCCGCTGCCGTTATTGCTTATTCCATAATTATCAGAAAGAATATCTATCAGTTTGCTTGAAAAATATATCCCGGCAAAAGGTATAACTATTGAAAAAATATCAATGACCAAATGCAGGAAAAAATATTTTTTGGAAGTCATATATGTTAACTTAATGCAAAATTTTATTACATCAATAATAGATTTTATATTTTCACTTATTTTTCTCATTTGGCACTACTTCACATTATTGATGAAAAATTTAAATTTTCCAGTCTCTGGGTTAGGACAGATACTATCCATCCATACAAATTTCCATTCGGCATTTTTTAGTTTCTCTTCCTTCACATTCTGTATAAAACTCTCTTCAACAGCTTCCTTCCATCCACTGTAATCAGAACGTATGACGAGATTTACTGTAAATTTATTTATATCAGTCTGTATTACCTGAAATTGCTTAATGACAGTTGACATATTTTCATTAGTATACTCTAATATATTTTCAAAAACGTAACTATTAAGTTTTTCACCGTTCTCCAAAATTATAAAATCACTTGCTCGTCCTGATTTTAATTCAAGGATAAGTTCTTTATTCTCATTATGAAGTATACCTCTATCGCCTGTTTCATAACGGATAAAAGGCATTGCATAATTTTTCAGAGATGTAACATAAATATCGCCTTCTTCATCATATACAGGCTTATTGTCCTTAATTACCTCCACTATAACATTATTGCTTATAACATGAAGCTTTCCATCTGGATATTCATAGGCAATTTCGTTTGTTTCATTACAACCATACATATTAACCGTCTTTATTCCGAAGGTTTCTTCTATAGTTTTTCTGTATTCATTAAAAAGATATTCGCCGCTAAGTTCAAAATACTTCAGACTTGACGGAACAGGAAGATTTTCGTTTTTCACTACTTCCGCAATAAGATAAGCAACACTTGGCTGAAGCATAAGCCATTCGGGATTAAATTCCAAAATTTCCTTATAAATCTCTTTTATACGTTCATATGTAAGACCAATTTTTGAAAAAGCAAGATTTCTCCCACCCTGAACAAGCTCTTTATCAACAAGATTAATAATTTTATTTCCATCATAGCATACTGAATAAAAACTACAAAATTTCATAGCAGGCGAAATACTATGATATCGATTTCTTAATATCCAAAGAGGTATAAGTGATTTTATATCATCTTTATAATCCCAAAAAATCTTTAAGTATTTTCCCGTAGATCCTGAAGTTCTCTTGATTATTACATTTTCATTTTTAGGAAATTTCTGATGCTCATCTGAAACAAAACTTGCATGTCTGCCTTGAACGATACTTTTTGTCAGTAACGGCAGTTTCTGAAGATCTTCAACTGTTTTTATATCTCCAGCTTTAATATCAAGTGAATTCAGCAACTCACGATAATATTCTACATGAGTTGCAGCATAATTTATAAGATCACTAAGATTTTTATTTTCCATATCAATCTTGCTCCTTATTTAACTTTTTTTCAATAACTTCAAGAAGAGTACCATATTTGCCAATAATCTCCGAAACAAGTTCTTCAAAATCAAATTCTATATTGAATTCTCTCTCAACATCCGCAATAAATCTTATTATCGATAAGGAATCAAATCCAAGTTCGTCAATAAAGTCTGTATCCTCTTTAATATTTTCATCATCTATTATCATTACTGTATTTTCTTTTAAAATAGCCATGAGTTTTTCTGTAATCAATTTTTTGTTCATTTTAATAATTCCTCTTTTTCTTTTTTATTTTAATATTTGAATATGATTTACTCAGTTTATTAAACAATCAATGCAAATATGAATCAGTAAATCATATTTTCTCAAAATCCTTCATTCTAATTAATTTAAAAATTGTTCGTACGCACGATGCATATTATCTTCAGCATCTGCAATTTTATCAATCAAAGACAAATATCTTTTTCCAATCACTGTCATGCCATTAAGACTGTCCTTATACATACTTTTATTAAGCAAATCCCAGTAAAGTAAAGAGTTATCAAGTGCCTGCATCATTACTTTCCTAATTTCTTCATTTTCAGAATATAGGCGTTTGAGATATTCTCTTTGAAGCATTCTTCTCCCCCTTACATTCCAAATTCTCCAACGGAAATATGTCATCATATCTCTGTCATGAGTCGGGGCATCATCGCTGAACAACAACTGTTCTGAATCAAAAATCTCTCTCAGTTTTATGACTGCTTCTTTGCCGTAATACGTTATTTTGCCGTCTTCTAAGGTACTTTCATTGTAATAATGATCATGAGAATGCAGGAATGAAAGCTTCCATCTTCTTATATCATCTCTTATAAGTTCAGGATAATGCTCTATAAACATTATGTCACAACAGTATTTTGCAGATTCAGAAAATTCTTTTTTTGATATTACCCCTATTTCTGAATTATGCTCATAAGAAGTAAATTTACTATATACTATAACAGCAGGATTATCTACGAAAAAGAAATTTTCATCATCTTCGCCTACAATAATAAACACATGATGACTTTTACGTACCTGTTTATCATAATTAGAATCATAAAGTTCTGCAAAAGGGAAACGTTCTATTATAGGATAAATAATTGGTATTATACCTTCTGCCAGCAATTCAGAAACCTTTTCAGCAGTACGTTCATTTGTGTTATAATATCTGTAAACACGAAAATTTCCTCTATCAAAGATATTCTCTATTGTTCCAAAGCCATTAAATGCACCATTTTCATTAAATTGGATTGTTAATGTACTTTCATTCAGATATGCAACAAAAAAATTATCCATATCATATTTATTTTTTCCTATAATATATGATGCTTGTACTACACAGTCGCCAAGAGAGTCAACAATCGGATCAATAGTTCCATCACTGCCTATATAATAATTTGAATTAAGCCATCTATTCATTATATTAATTCCTCCAAATATTACCATTCTGTACAAACGGCACTTATTTTCTTTATATTTTTATAGAAATCGCTCCAATTTTCCCAATCTGAACGAGTTTTCGGTGTCATACGCCAAGCTCTGTTTTTCCCAGAAGATTTGGATGTCCGTCGTAGCCAACCCAGGCTGCTTTCGGGAGCAGATTCGACAGGTTTGATACCTTCCTCAATAATTACAGGTTGCACATTTTGATGCAATCATATCATAATGATTAAAATCTATTTTCGGATGTAAATGCTCCCAGCTGATATGACGGGTGTTGCCATATTTTTTATGTAACTGAGCCGACATTTTCTCTATTAACGGATTCAAAATCAAATGTTTTTTTGATTCATTTCTTTTTATAAATTTATCATATGTTTCTTGTATAATATTCTGAATATTCGCTGCAAACACTTTACTTGAGTAATTTTTTTCAACGTTCTCTCTTGCAGCTTTACCCATTACCTTTAATTTTTTGTTATTTTTTATAAGTAGGTGTATTCTATCCTTTGCCTGTTCCAAATTTATTCTTGCTCCGTAGCTGCTCTGCACTGTGTTTATATGAAAACCTGTAACTCCATCTATTATTGTATCCTTCAAACCACCCCAACCAGCGCCTATCACAGGCAAACCACAAGCCTGCATCTCTACTGCAGCATATCCAAAATTTTCGCTCAGCAGAGTTGTAAGATTAATGCCTATATCTGCCATATTTATCATTTCTGAATAAAGATAAGGATCGTTCTGATTTTCAAAGAAGATTATTTTGGATGACAAACCAAAATCATTAATCATTTTCTGAAATTCTGTTTTCACATCAGGTGATTTTCCATCAGAAAATTCAGAAATATAAAAATCATCATAAGAACCTATAAACATAAGCCGAAGATCCTCATACTGATCTTTCAAAATCCTTAACAGACTTAACAGCAAAAATGGATTCTTTTGTAAGTTTATTCTGCCACAATATACCATTATAAATGCATTTTCTGGTACATTGTATTTTCTACGAATCGCTATTTTATCAGTTATAGGATAAAAAACTGAAGTATCTACCCCAAATGGTATCAAAACTCTTTGAATGGAATTTTCTTTTACAAGATCGTCAAATATGGCTTGACAGGCAGTACAGTTCAAAATAATATAATCATATCTTTTAAAACTTGTTTGATTCTCAATAAGCCAATGACCACCTTTTTGCATCGAACCTAATCCGTAAACTATAACAGGAAACTCTTTAAGTGATCTATCAATAGTATAGTAAGGTGATAGAAGTATTAATACATCTATTTTGCTTATAAATCTTCGATATTTTGCGTCATTCTCTATTTTATATGACTCAACTTCCAGTATCTCCGTATCATATTTCTGTGATACTATATTCACTGTCTCATTCCATAACTTATCCACACTTGTATATGGTGGGTCTCCTCTTTTATCAACAATGATACCAACTGTCGGTTTTGCATCATCTTTCCTCATTTTTGATTACCTCTTTATTTTTTGATAACTTCTCTGAATGTAAACTCTTATATCAACGAACTTGCGCTATCCATAAATAACAATTAACTAATTCCTTCTGTGCAACGATTGACTAAAAAATCATTATCATCATGTTATATCTTTTTTCACAATAAAACATCGAACAAAAGATAAAAATAATTTGTTATATCTCATCTACATAAGCAATCGATGCTTTAATTCTACCAGAATCGGTAAAAAAGTCAATAAATTTGGCACAAGATGTCAATTTCTGGCACAAAATGACAAAAATTACACTTTGCAAGCATGATATCATCTCACTTCTTCTTTCACAATGACTCTCTGGAAGTGTTCCAAAGTACTTTATACAGTCATCGTAGTATTTGTAATTCAAACAATTACTCATTCATCCCATCTCCATATCCATCATTAGGTCCTTTCAGTTGAAATAAAGGCATCATACCCTGCTTGGTAAGATTGAATATATGACAATATATCCGCAGCATAAATTGACACTGCTAAATCATGTGCTTGTTATTATATATAATCACTTCTTCCATATCTACACCTCACATCTAATTTGATATAGATATTAACGATTTGAGGAAATCCTTTATTGCTTAGTACAAAAAGAGGTACAGACTCTTAATCGTATCTGTACCTCTTTTATAAACTCATATTTAATTGTATGAAATAAATCAAGCAATTTTAACTTGCGGAATTTGAAATAATATCTCAATATTATGTTATACTGCTCTGAAAAAATCGTGATTTTATAAATTGCAACAAAAATCAGACGGGTTTGATAGTTATCTTGAAATAATTAGTATATGAAGAATGAGGAACAACTCCAGTTTCTGCATAGTCCACTGTTTCAACTATGCAATTATATTCCACATTACCTACTTTAAATTTATTGTCCCTGTATCCATGAAAAACATTATTGATAGTTTTAACAGTAGTGTTTCCGTATTTGATGGTCAAATTGTAGTAAGTATTTGAATCTATATAAAGAGATTCATTCTTTGTTGTCGCCAGTTTTTCAAGCTTTGTTTTTCCTATAGGCAGACTGCGTGTTATATAGTCAATATATTTCTTGGAGGAATTATTTGCGTCAGTTAACGTAATCTGAAACTCTTTATTCGTCATATCATTAATAGAAATATAAGAGAAAGAGCTGCAATACTTATCTGAAAGCTTAATTATTTTTTGTGTTGCATCACATTCGCTTCTCGTTGTATCCAGCCCATAAACATAAGAAGAAACCTCGGAATCATACTTGCCGACACCTTCGCCATAGCCTTGCATAAATACATTTGCGGTACAATCTATCATATAGTAATTGCAGTTCGAGTTAAGTCTTACTGCATTTGCAGCATGACCGGGCAGACCAACACAAAGAGCTTCAACACCAGCAGCTCTGCAAAGCATCTCAAAACCGTGCGCAAAAGAACCACATACTCCGGAATGGAATGCTAAGTTAGATAAAGCTGAACCTGAAAGATTTTCCATACGGATACATTTTTCATTATCGCTGTCATATGTATAAAGTGCGGAATACCTGTTGTTTGTAACTATATAGTTATATATCATTTCATATTTTTGCTGTGTGCTGTTGGATGGCGAATTGATGTTATTGTCGGACACGATCTTTTCTGCAAATTTATATGCAGCTTTTTTTGAATAAGGAGAACAAGCGATAGCGTTTATAAATTCAAGTTTTCCGTTTATTGAAGAAGAGGCTGCTTTATAAACATCTGATTTACACGATGAATTCTGGAAAGAAATAAAATCGGTCTGATTAATACCAAATGCCTTATTAAAATTATCTATGCTTGCTGTCGTTGAAACATACTTTTTAAGTGCAGAATCGTATACAGCAACTTCGCTGATTGCAGTATTGCTGCCAAATGCATCAACCGAGCAATATTCAAGGGCTTCAAGATTTATGTTTAATGTTTTTAAAGCATCCATTTCGGTATCATATAATGCTTTACTATTTATAATCTTTACCGTATTTGGAAGGGTTAAAGTTTTTACTCTGGTACTGCAATAGTTGTAGTTATGAAAAATACTCTGCCCTTCACCGCCAAGTTCTGTAATGGTATATTGTTTTCCTGATGAATCTTCGACAGTTGAAGGAATGATAAGGGTTGTTTTATTGCCAAGAGTCCAATCATTGCCAGACTGGACAGTATCGTATACTCTAAAAAGCGTACACGTTTTATTATCGCTATGTGGTATAAAGATATAGGCCAGTTTGCTGCTGGAATCAACATATGTAATTTTGCTTGTTTCGGTTGTGACAGCATATGCAGAAATTGTATCCACTGGTTTATTCGGCATTACTGTCATCACATTGAGTGACATAGCAGAAATCGCTGCGACAGCAAGTAACTTTTTTAGTGATTTTTTCATATATTCTCTCCATTCATAGTTAATAAAATTATAATTTTATTATACCATAATATCAGTATATTGTCAACAGCTATTTTGAATTTAGTATTTTTAATCGCTATTATATTAACTGCACTATATTTATTATAATAAAGCATTTTTAGGAGATTTAACCATGGCAATAACAGCAACAATACGGGTTAGAGTAGATGCAGGGATCAAAAAGCCGCAGATGCCTTATTTTGGTGCTATACTAAAAAAGTAGACACAAAAAGGCGAAAAAGGTATAATAATAAAAAAGGAGAGAAAAGCATGGAAAACAACAAATATAATGAGGAATTCAAGCAAAGCATAGTAAGCCTGTATAATTCAGGAAAAAGCAGTACCAAGATATGTAAGGAATATGGAATGAGCAGTTCCACGCAGTATTAATGCTGTATCGGATGTTGCGTTCGATCCTCGACCATGTGACATTGTATAATTTTGCGAGCTCAGGATAGAGATATTTTGTGACCGCCTGAACCCTCCACGGCTGACGTATTGCGA
>JAMPIL010000027.1 GCA_023662725.1 Ruminococcus flavefaciens | reverse complement strand
CTCCTTACCCGGATTTCATGTTCAGATGCATTCCGGAGCTGAACGGCGGATATCCATATCTTCTGAAACTTGGTTCACTGGCTGAGGAAGTTAAATCCTCACTTTTTGCCGGAGAAAAAAAGATTATAAATATTTTTGCAGGCGACAGAGAAATTAAATCGGCATATTGCCATGGGCAAGCAGTGTTTGTTAAGTATTACGTTAAAAGAAATATATAAAATTTGATTTTTATAGGACTAACTCATTTTAAACGAGTTAGTCCTTTTTTTATTTTGCTTGATCATATTAATAATAGTATATATAAACGCTTATATAACAGTCAAAATGACTAAAAGCAAGTTAACGAATTTGCACAAGTTCACAATTCTCTAAAAAAATATGAGAAAAATATACTTTTATGTTGCAATTATACTTATGATGTGATATAATATTTGTATAAGTTTAACAATCAGCAGTGTGGAATATGTCTGTTTGATACTGCTCGTTGTACTGCCTTGTTCTAAAACAATAATACATGATTTTGATATTTGTAAAAAAGTCTTTTTAAATCACTGAATATTACATACTGTATAAAAGTTAGTGAATATTAATAAAAAATGACTGATTATTTATGTTAAAAAAGCGATTGAAAATTAATCTTTAAAATGTTATAATTGTTATATTAAGGCAGTGTGAACGTTAAGCACATTCAATAATCTATGGGGGTGGTTTTATGAAGAGTTTTTCTTATGTTGCTCAGGACGCTAAGAATAATCAGGTCAAGGGTGTGATCAATGCAGAAAACGAACAGGAATTCTTAAAGAAAATTAAGGAAAAGGGTTTGTATGTAAAAGATTACAAGGAAAGCGATTCAACCGAGTCAAAATCTATGTACAAGTTTAACACCAAGGAACTGGCATTCTGCTGCAGACAGCTCAGCGCCATGCTTACTTCCGGTCTTACGCTTGTAAAATCAATCGATATTCTCTGTAAGGAACAGGAGAATGAAAAGGCAAAGGCTATCTGGCAGGATATCTATGAAAACGTTCAGAAGGGTGAATCCTTCTCGTCTGCATTAGAAATGCACGAAGGATCGTTTCCGGATTTCCTTATTTCAATGGTTGCTGCCGGTGAAACCAGTGGTTCGCTCGACATTATCATGCAGCGAATGTCCGACCACTATGCAAAGGAAAATAAACTGAAAAATACCGTTAAGGGCGCTATGATCTACCCGATCATCCTTCTCGTTCTCTGCGTTGTTATCGTAATTTTCCTTTTCACATTTATCATGCCTACATTTATTGATATGTATGACGATCCGTCCACCATGCCGGCGCTTACAAAGGTTATGGCGGCAATAAGCGACTTCCTGAAAACTAAGTGGTATATACTTATTATAATTGTTGCTGCGGCATTCTTTGGTTTGAGATATGCTCTTAAAGTTCCGAGCTTCAGACTTAAAGTCGACAGGCTTATTGTTAAAGGTCCCGGTTTTGGCCCGCTTATCACCAAGATCTACACAGGACGTTTTTCAAGAACTCTCTCATCACTGTACTCAAGCGGTATTCCTATGGTTGAATGCCTTGAAAGAGCGTCCGCTATTCTCGGCAACTCTTATATCGACGAAAAGTTTGTTGATGTTGTTGATGAAGTTAAACAGGGTGAATCTCTTTCTTCTGCAATTACAAGAACAGAGATATTTGAGCCCATGTTCTGCTCGGTTCTTTACGTTGGTGAGGAATCAGGCGCACTTGATTCCATTTTGGAAAAAACTTCCGAATATTATGAGGATGAATCGGATTCTGCGGTTCAGCGTCTTGTAAGTATGGTTGAACCTTTGCTCCTCATCTTCATGGGAATAATCATTGGTCTTGTTGTTGTCGGAATTTACCCCGCACTCTACGGCTCATTCGAGAGCATCGAGAACGAATAAAACGGAAAGGTGGAAAGATAAATGCTTTCATTTGATATTACCGATAGAAATATACGAGTTGTTAAGGGAACGGAAAGCAACGGAAAAATCAAAATCAGCTCCGCTGCTACTCTTAACATTGAAGAGGAACTTATCGTAAATGGTCATGTTAAGGATGTTCCAAATGTTGCAACGCTTATAAACGGCGTTCTTAAAAAGAATAAAATGCCCGATAAAGAGGCGATCGTTTCAATTTCCTCTAACCTTACTATCTTTAAGGAAATGAATGTTGCCAAGGTTAAAACCCAGGAGCTTCAGAAGGTTGTTAAGCAGCAGATGCAGGCTGAACTGAACCTTGATGATTCATATGGCGTATCATATATTATCGTTGGCGAAACAGAGGGAGAAGAAGGCAGCGAACCTGCTTACAGAATTCTCGCTACCGCTTGTCCCTATGAGATCGTAAACAGCTACAGAGAAGTTTTTAAGCTTCTTGGAATTTCTCTTAAATCAGTTATGATTGGATGCAACTGTATTACAAAGGTGCTTCTTGCCGATACGAAAATCCGTTCCAAGATGCCTTTGCTTGCTGTTCAGATCGATAACAACTTCATTTCTCTTAACCTTTATGAGCAGGGTTCGCTTTCATTCTCACGTTTCGCTTCGATCGACGCTGCCGACTACGGCAACTCTCAGGATTACGTTTTCGAGGCTGTTAACGAGAATATCTTCCGTATGCTTCAGTTCCACAGAAGCCGTAATACGGGCGAATTCATCGAAAACGTTATCTTCTATGGTGATACTCACGAATATGTAAGACTTACCGATGAACTTGAAAAACTTGACCTTAAAACAAGCCTTATCAATGTTCCTCCGCAGATACACGGTCACGAAAATCTTGAATTCTCCCTTTATGCTAACGCTATCGGCGCTATGTTCAAGAGAAATAAGGAAACCGAGAAGATCAATCTTCTTGAAACTGACCTCGGAACGGCTGTTAAAAATAAAATCAAGGGCGATAGCTCCGGCAACCTCGTTCTTATCGGTGCACTTGCCGCTTCTCTTATAATAGTAGGCGCAGTTTTTGGTGTGAGCGCTATCAAGAATAAGGGCATTGAAAATGAAATTCAGGAAGTTCAGGATTATATCGACAGTCCGAGCACGAATGAGAAACTGAAAAAAGTAGATGATCTTGAATTGAAGAAAACTCAGGTCGATGATTATTACATAAAAATGAACAATGTAAATGCCGCTTATTATTCGCAGCCTGTCATCAGAAGCGATGTTTATAAATCCATTATGGATACGGCGGTAAAGCTTAACTCCAAAGAGAAATACCGTTTTGCAAACGGTGTTGTTACCTATAACGAGTATGCTGCCGGTACTATGGTTATTGATTTTGAGGGAGATATTACTAATGATAAGGTCTATGCTCAGGAATATCCGGCTGAATTCGTTCAGGAGCTTTTGAAAATCGACGATAAGTACAGCAATAAAAAAATGTTCAGAGCCGCCGGCTATTCGGGGTATCAGCTTGAGGACGGCGCTAAGGATGAGGAACATCCGGAGGAAGAAGTTGCCGATAAGGTGAAATTCAGTGTTTCACTTGAACTTAATAGTTATAAGAGCGCCGCAGACGGTATGGAGACAGAAACTGAATCGTCTGACGAACAGGCAGATTAAGGGAGGATGATGTAAAATGAAATTAAATTACAGAGATAAAGTTATACTTGCTATTGTTCTTGCAGTTGCAATCATTCTCGCAGGCTTCTTCGCTCTTATCAAGCCAAAGAGACAGGCGATAAAAGATAATCAGGTAAGACTGGAAGAGGTTCAGGCTCAGGAAACAGAGATCAGAAACAAGATCGCAAGAATCGAGCCTCTTCAAACTAAAATAGATGAAATCTTTGCAGATGCAGATTCACTTACGCAAATATTTGTTCCTAAGAAAGATATCGATCAGACAACTCTTCTCGATCAGTTCATGCAGATATATGCTGAGGAATGTAAGGTAAAGGTCAGAGAACTTCGTGTAGACGATACGGCAGCCGCTGCTCTTACATATTATTATAAGCCGTATACGGAGGTTGCAACTGCTCTGCGTGAAAGCGCTGACGTAAACGGAAGCCTTCTTGAAAAGGTTGAGAAGGCAAGCGAAGAATCTACTCTTATTTCCGGCAGAAACGTTGAAACTATCATGTCAACAAGATATGGTCTTTCGATTCGTGGAGAATATCAGAATGTAATGAATTATATTGATATGATCGCCAAAGAAGAGGATGCAATTCTTATAACAGCGTTTGGAATGGAAATATTTGAAGAAGACGAAGACGCAAATAAGAATCCTGCACCTGCTGCCGGCGAGGAAGGTCAGAGCAATCAGAACGAAAAGGAAAAAGAGAAAAAGAATCTTGAAGACGATACAATAGTCGATGCATCAGTAGTTATTCAACTCTATTCAGTATACAACATGGAAAAGCCTGACACAGATTGATTTAAAAAATAATTGATCAGAACCTGTAAAAATACAAGAAAGCGTCCGTTTTCCGATATTTGATAAAATCGGAAAGCAGACGCAAGTCTTGTTGATACGGATTCTCAGATTATCAGAAAGGCGGTAAAAGTTGATGAAAACTGAGAAAAAGAGAACCCTTAAAGGCTCGATACTGTTTACAGTAGTCTCAGTGCTGGCGCTTATGGTTATTTTCATGACAAGCGCACTTGCTCTTGCGTCATCTGCGAATAAGCGGGCTCATAAAACGTATTCCAATTCGCAGGCTACATATACGGCAAGAGCTGCTATTGACAGTATTCTTGCAGCAGTAGGCACTGATAATAATTTCGCAAGTGCTGTTGAGAGCCTTTCCGAAAACGGCAAGTTCGATGTTGTTGTAAATATCAATGATCCTTCTCTTGGAAGAATTGAAAAAGCATCGGTTGCTTATGCCGGAAAGAAAACAATATTCGATCCCGAATCTAAAACATGGGTTGAAAAGAATCTTATCGAGATCTCTGCCGAGGTAACTCACGGCGGAGAAACGATCACAATAGTTTCACACGTTATCCAGGATCCTACTGTTCAGACAGACGACGGTCCCGGATTCCTTACAATGGGCGGCGCAGGAACAGCAAACGGCAATAACGGAAGTATTTTCGGCGGCGCTTACTATGGTATGGGTCATGGCCATGACGGCAAAAAATGGTATGACGACGCTCTTAAATATATCGAGTGGAATCATATTGGAGATTATTTGATTACCCTTGAAGATAAATGGTATCTTACAAATGAAAACTTCCAGCTTAAAGATATTAACAGAGCGGAAACTCCGTTTGTTGTAAACGGAAATTTTGATGTCAGAACCAACCTCAATCTTTTTTATACTCAGAAAGGAAAGGGCGCTCAGATCTGGGGAGATCTTTATTGCCAGAACGGTACGCCGAGCATTACTCTTTCAGATCCGCTGAAAGCTCAGCTTACAGGTTCAAGCGGTGGAGTAAAGTTTAATGAGATCCCGTATCTTTATGTTGACGGCTGTTTTAGAATCGAAAATCAGAGTTTTAGCTTCGGCGACGGAAGCTTCCCGTTTAATTTCTTCTGCGGAAGCTTTGACTGGCAGAGCGGAAATCCAAGTCTGAACTGCGATGTTTATTGTTATGATAAAAATAAAACATCCAAATATAATACAAACTCGTCCACGCTTTACAGCTGGTCGGATTCGGTTATTTCAGGCATAGACAGTTACGGCAGCGTCGGAGGAAATATTTATTCCAAAGGCAGTCTTGAGATAGGCGGAAATCCCTCTAAAGAAATTAAAGGAAGCGTAAGAGTTGAAGGCGATTTTACTGTAAACAGCGGTATAAATATTCAAAAGAATCTCGTTGTCGGCGGAAAGTTTACTGCTAATACAAACGCTATGAATGTTAACGGCGCTATTTATGCAGGTTCATATGAGACAAACTCTTTTATCGAAATGAAAAGCGCTTCCATTAAGGATGGATACGAGCAGAAGGATCTGTATTATGTTCTTGCGAAAGATATAACATATTATACGGAATATCCTGTTCCGGACGATAAAACGTTTGAAGAATGTACAGCTCATGCCGATTATGCATGGTTATATCCAAGCTTTTTAGAGGTTGATCCCGGAACTCCTGTGGACGGCACTAATGCAGTGGATTTTGCAGGCGCTATTGTTGAACCTGAATATTATGATGTTAGCGTTATATTCGATGCAGTTCCGGTTGAGAAGGTAAATCCTGAAGATCCGGATCCTGATCTTAATGTTGAAAGAATTTATAAGACCGGTGTTTTCGTTGTTGCAGGTACAAACAATGAAGTACCCGAATCTGAAGCTATGGAAACTGCCGGAGCTGTATACAAGAGCAACAGCGGCGATATTCCGATAAAAACGATTGAAGAATTCCAGTCGGATGTAGAGCGTCATATCTTCCCGGAATACGCTGAAAAGGCAACTATTCTCGGCGTTTCAGGTCCTGTAAAGGGTACGGAAGGACATCTTATTCAATATGATGAGCTTCCGGAAGAGGCAAAATATACCACATACACACAGTATAGCCTTGTCGGTGATGTAACGAGCAGTTGTACGCTTACCGGAAAGTTTGAAAAAACTGTCAATGTTAAAACAAGCGGAAGTGATATCTATATTCTGTTATCTGAGGTCGATTTCTCATGCGATGACGATCCGACTTTGTCTAAAATAGTTATAGATGATTCTGATGGAGGAAACGTTTACTTTGCTTGTGAAGGAAAGATTACCTGTAACTATAATAACCCTCAGGAACTTGAGGATACACAGGTGGTCAGAACTGTTCATGAAGTAATGACTAAATGGGGGATTGAAAATAATATTCAGAAACCGGCAGGAACTATAACAAATGTTCAGACACCTGCTGACGCGGTTAATAATAAGCTTGAGATCAACGGCGTTGACGCTAAAATAACAGGTCATTGGCAGAATAAGGATATTATCATTACTCCGCCTGCAAACGATTCTATCTGGATTCAGCTTGAGAATTTCACAACAGACGGCGGTGTTAAGATCATTGTTAACGATGTTGATGGAAGCGGAAATCAGATCGGCGGAACAGTAAACTTCTATGTTACCGGTACTAATAATGAAATGAGAGGCGGCGAGATAATTACACAGTCGTTCCTTAATTTCTACAATTCCAGTAAGATTTGTCAGGTGGTATCAGATACTAATGATTCTACTCTTATTGTTAAAAATCCTTCTGATTTAGATCCGAATACAGGAGAACTGAGACCGTATCCATATCTTCCGACTCCGAGAGTAAACGTTTATTCAGAAATGGGTGCTAAGTTTACGGGTACAAATGGTTTCTTTATTACCGGATTTATAAGAGCTCCGTATATGGATTTTGATGTTAAAGTGTTTAAGCAGTCTTACGACAGTTGTCTTTCAAGGCTTTATTATGACGGAATCCGGCTTGATACGGCAAAGAATCCGCAGAGACTTGGTATTATAGGATGTCTTAACGTTGCAAGCCATGAGGCTCAGAATGACTGGCTTCTTCTTTATGTAAAGGATGTGGACGGCAACAATCCTATACCTGATGCCAATAAAAAGCATACCTACGCTTCCGTTGATTACATGGAATATTAAGGAGGAATGACGCATGAAAAAAAATAAGAAAAAATTACGCGGCATGACTCTGGTTGAAGTAGTTATTGCTATCGTTATTTTTGCATCTCTTTCGCTTGTTCTCGTTGTTGTGGGTAACTCCATTGAAGCACATCAGAGAGCAGCAAGAAAGCTTAACAATAAAGTTGCAGTTCAAGGCCCTGTTGCAGAGGCGCAGAATAAACAATCTGCGCTTCTTGTAAACGATGACTATGAAATAACTGTCGAAAAAAGCGGCGATTCCGCAGCATCGGTTGTTGTTAAGGGAAAGCTTTACAGCGTAGAGCCGTTTTCTGTTGACGATGCCGGCAACCAGATTCCTGATCCTACAGCCGAAGGCGGAAATCTCAGATTTATTGAGATCGAAAAGCCTACTAATCCTTAAGGAGGAAGTTTTATGAGAAAAAATAAAAAGCTGAAGGGCTTTACTCTTATAGAGCTTATCATTGTTATGGCTGTTTTCGGAATCCTTATGGTCGCTGTTATGAGTATAATGAATCCACTTTCAAAAATCGTGAAGAAGGCTTCTCTTCAGGAAGCAAATGCGGCTGCTGTTGATAATATGAAGCGCTATATGGAGGGTTCGCTCAGATATTCCGATTGTATTGAAGTTTTTGTAGGCGATCTTGTTGATTTTAATGGTAATACCGTTGCTGACGAAGATGATGCTGTTCTTAAATTTATTGAAAATCATTACACAAACAGAACAAATCCAGGAAGCGAAAATCCTCTTACCGGAAAGGTAAGAATGCTTAAAATCGACAATGCCGATTCCGGAAAAGTAACTGAGTATGAATGGGATTTCAAATCCGGATACACGTACGTTCAATTTGGTTATGATGGTAAAAAGATTCAGCAGCAGGTTGTAGACAGTTTAGGCGTTCCGTTAACGGACGCTGAAGGCAATCCTTTAATGGAAGACGTTTATGGTATTGAACCGGCTGTTCTTTCAAATAAAAAAGTTGATAACAGCGTTATAAATCCGGTTTATTATGAGAATTATTCATTCTACTTCGTTCCCGGATATAATAATACAGAGAATGTTCACGATGACGCTTTGATAAACAGCGCCGGATTTGACACTTCTCAGGACAGCGCAGATACTTATTATACGTCTGTTGTGCCGATAACTGCTTCGGACGGAACAGTTCATAAAGATTTCAGTCCGGAACTGTTTTCGATCAGCGTTATGACTTATAAAAATACAAACCATTTCGGAGAAGTGGCAGATGATCCTTCAACTCCGGAAAATGAAGAACAGATAATTTTTCAATCACCATTTGCTCTTTCTAATATTAATATGTCGCTCGTAAATATCAACTCATCTTTCAGCAGCAACCGAGTTGGCGATAAGTGGGGACCTATAAGATGGGATGGCAGCCCTAAGGATACTAATGGGAATATTATAGGTAATTTCACTCCAACAACTATGGTTGACGATCCCTCTTCACAGGACGGAATATGGGATTATGAAGAGATAAACAGCAGACAGGCTGCTCTTATTGATAAAAGATTCTATGCTTACCCTGTTGTTGAAGGCGATTGTATTTATTTTATTTACACTTTACCAGATTTGAAGTAGTAAAGAAATCATTGAATAAATCATGCCCGACGGCTCAGCACGCATCTTGTTGCGCCCGAAGGAAGTGCCCTTGGGGTACATATTTTCCGTCATCTTGCACAGAAATCTTTTGACAGGCGGTAGCCTGCCTGCAAAATTTCTATACAATCTGACTGCGCAATCTGCGCACTGGATTTAATCAGTAATTCCTAAAAAACAGGCAGCAGATCGTTTTCGCTGCTGCCTGTAAATTATTTTTAGATATTAAAAAGGGTTGTTCAGAAGATTTATGTACCATGAAGCTATCTGATCTCCCCAAAGCGAGCCAATGGCAATTCCGATCGAAAGGAATGGTCCGAAAGCAAATTTTGAATCCTTTGTAACGGCTTTGTTGATAAGTCCTCCAAGAGCGGCTGCAACAATTCCGATTAATGTTGAAACGATAATAGCCCGTGTTCCAAGAACTGCTCCGGCTGCGGCCATAAGAAGTGTGTCGCCAAGCTCGATAGCACGAAAATCTTCGCCGAACTTATTTCTTATGATAGGCCGGCTGATCTCTCCGATAAGAAAAAAAGGAACACTGATTACAAATGCGCCGATAATTCTGCTTTTTATTGATACTTCATCAGTAAAAATTGCTAACGGTACGGCAAGTAGTGCGATGATGCCAAGTATGATCTCGTTGATCTCCATCGTATCCCAGTCCATAAATCCGACAATTATCAGAAGCGACATAAGAACGCAGGTTATTATGGATTCAGCATTGATGTCAAGTACATAAAATGTCAGAACATAAAGCAATCCGTTCAGACTTTCTACTATTGGATATCTTGAAGAGATTTTTTCACCACAGCTATGACATTTTCCTCTAAGAAAAATCCAGCTGAAAACGGGAATAAGATCTATTGCTCTGATCTTTGTTCCGCAGGTCATGCAGTGGGACGATCTCTTGATGAGAGACTCTCCACGGGGAAGCCTTAGTATTACAACATTCAGAAAGCTTCCTATGCATATTCCGAAAACGAACATAAATAAGTAGAAAGTAATTTTGAACACCAGACTGGTAAATTCATTATGGAGCATATTTTCAAATTCCAGCATGATTTTTACCCTCCTTTAAATAATAAATATAAATGTATATTTATATTATATCATAATTTATACAAATTTCAAGTATTCTAATAAATTTTAATAAGCGGAGGTTAATTATGAGAAACGAAAGAATTGGAGACTACTTAGTCAATCAGGGACTTATCAGCAATGAACAGTTGATGGAAGTTCTTGCGGCACAAAAGGAGTCTAACGGAACGAAAAAATTTGGCGATGTTGTTGTTGAACTCGGCTTTATGACGGAGCTTAATTTTGCAAAGGCTCTTGCCGGAAATCTGAGAGTTCAGTATGTCGATCTTGATAATATCGAGATCAATACGGAGGCTGTTCAGCTTGTTCCCGAAGCTCTGGCAAGAAAACATACCGTTATTGCTATTAATGTTCAAGGAAAGCGCCTTACAGTTGCAACAAACGATCCTGTAAACTTTATCGTTCTTGAGGATATCAAGGTTTCAACAGGTATGGACACTATTCCGGTTCTTGCAACCACATCTGCTATCAATAAGGCTATAGGAAGATATTATTCAATGCAGAATGTTGACAGCGTTATCGACAGTGTAAATGCTATGGGCGGAGATCTTGGTGATATGAGCCAGGAAGAATCAGATTCCAAAGATCGTGTTGAAAGCGCTCCTATCGTTAAGCTCGCTACAACTATTATCGAAAACGCTTACAGAGCCGACGCTACCGATATTCATATCGAGCCGTTCAAAACCTACACTCGTATCAGAATCCGTGTAAACGGCGATCTTGTTGAACTTATGAATATTTCAAGCGCAGTTCACAGCGCTCTTACTACACGTTTAAAGCTCATCAGCGGAATGAATATCGCTGAAAAACGTATCCCTCAGGACGGACGTTTTACACAGGTCGTTGACGGAACTACTCTCGATGTCCGTGTATCTTCGCTTCCTACGGTTCACGGCGAAAAAATTGTTATCCGAATTCTTTCAACAGGTCAGATCGCTCTTCGTAAAATTACCGATCTCGGTATGTCGGATTATAACTATCAGCTTTTCGAGCATATGCTTCGTGTTCCTCATGGAGTTATTCTTGTAACAGGTCCTACCGGTTCAGGTAAAACAACTACTCTTTATGCGGCTCTCGGTGAACTTGCAAAGCCGAATGTAAACGTTATCACCGTTGAAGACCCTGTCGAAAAAGCTATCGACGGTATCAACCAGTGCCAGGTTAACACTAAAGCCGGTATGACTTTCGCTGCTGCTCTTCGTTCTATTCTCCGTCAGGACCCTGATATCGTAATGGTCGGAGAAATGCGTGACGCTGAAACAGCCGATATCGGTATTCGTGCCGCTATCACCGGACACCTTGTTCTTTCCACACTTCATACGAACGACGCAGCTTCAACCGTTGTTCGTCTTGTCGATATGGGCGTTGCTTCTTACATGGTCGCAACTTCGCTTATCGGCGTTATCGCTCAGCGTCTTATCAAGGTTCTTTGTCCTGAATGCAAAACCCCGAGACTTTCAACTGAGGAAGAAAATGAGCTTATGGGTATTCCGCATTCTATTCAGATCTATGAACCATGCGGTTGTCAAGCTTGCAATAATACAGGCTACAGAGGAAGAACTGCTATTCACGAAATTATTCACTGTAACTCTAAGGTTTCAACAATTATCGCTGCCGGCGGTACTAAGGAAGAGATCGAAACTGCCGCAAAGGAAAACGGTACAAAGCTCCTCAGAGATAATGCTTCCGAACTGGTGCAGGCAGGTCAGACTTCTATTGACGAACTTGTAAGAGCAACATTCTCCGTTTAATAACGGATCTATTTCATATCATATCTCAATAGGGAGGAAATAAAAATGGCTATTGAAATTAACAGAATACTTGACGAGGTAAGACTGCTTGGATGTTCAGACCTTCATTTTACTGATAGAATCGCTCCTGTAGTTCGTTTGAACGGTACTTTAAGAACCATGCGCTCTCAGTATCCCGAAATGGACGAGGAGGAAATACTCAATATCGTTCATCAGATGACTAACGATGCTCAGCAGACAAGCGTTAACAATCATCATGATACCGACTTCTCTTTTACGACAAGAAGCGGATATCGTCACCGTGTAAACGTTTATTTTCAGAAGGGTAAGCCCGCTATCGCTATCCGTCTTTTAAGAAATGATATCCCGACTCTTGAGGATCTCGGTTTGCCGCCTATTCTTGCGGATTTTGCGATGCGTCCCCGTGGACTTGTTCTTGTAACAGGTCCTACCGGTTCAGGTAAGTCTACCACTCTTGCCGGTATGATCGACTTCGTGAACCTCAATAGAAGCGCTCACATCATAACCGTTGAAGATCCTATCGAGTACGTTCACGATCATAAGCGCTGTATGGTAAATCAAAGAGAGATCGGTGATGATGTTCCGTCGTTTGCACTTGCTCTCCGTGCGGCTCTTCGTGAGGACCCGGACGTTATCCTCGTTGGAGAAATGCGTGACTTCGAGACTATTCAGGCTGCTGTAACCGCTGCCGAAACCGGTCACCTCGTTATGTCTACGCTGCATACGACTTCCGCAGCCGATACTATCAACCGTATTATCGACGTTTATCCCGAACATCAGCAGCAGCAGATAAGAACTCAGCTTGCTAACAACCTTGTCGGAGTTATTTCTCAGACTCTTATTCCTAAAAAGGATAACACCGGACGTATCGCCTGCATGGAAATTCTTAACGTAACCGACGCTATTGCCGCTATGATTCGTGATAACAAGATTCACCTCATTCAGTCGGCTATTCAGACAGGTAAACAGCAGGGCATGATGAGCCTCGATCAGGAGCTTGCACGCTTTGTTAAAAATAACGTTATCAGTGAAGTTGACGCTCTTGAAAAGTGTCAGGATAAGCAGGAATTCTATCGCTTCCTCGCTCAGCTTTAAGTTTTTATAAGGAGGACGCTGTCCTCCTTAACCCTCCTGCCAAAGTGACGTACAGTCCCTTTGGAAACCCGGTATTAATTCTATCAAATACCATAAGGTATTTGATAGAATTAGGGCAATTGCCCAATGGGATAAACATTTCTTCGACAAATGGTTAAGGAGAAAAGTGTCACATTAGAATAATTGAAAATAAATTTTAAAAAATGATAATTGGCGGCAGACGGAAAGATTTCGTCTGCTGTTTTATAGTTTGTAAAATATATAATTTTTATCTTTATACGACTAATATTTTTATTAATTAATATAATATTGTGCAATTTGACGAAAACACCAAAAAAAACATGGCTATTTACCGTTTGGATGTAAAAAATGCATTTCAACGACGTTTTTTTGAAGAAAAGTGTTGACATTTTATGAATAAAATGATATACTATAATCACAAGGAAAGGGGAAAGGGTTAGAAATCAGCGGACTGCTTATGACTTAAATGTGAACGGAATCCATATCGTATAGGTTTGGAAGCTACATAAAGTTCGGCGGTGCTGAAAAGAATATTCCTTGAACCACATTAATGATGTGCATGAACGACTGCACAATATTATTTTTATAAGGAGGTTTTTTCTATGAAAAAAACTAAAAAGGGTTTTACTCTTATTGAGCTCATCGTTGTTATCGCTATTATCGGTGTTCTCGCTGCAATTCTCGTACCTGCTATGCTCGGTTATGTAAAGAAGTCTAAGATTACGGCTGCTGATTCGGCTTCTTCTTCACTCCAGAAAGCTGTTACTTCTGCTCTCTCTGATTGTGAAAACGTTGATAACCTTGATATTTCATGGACTGGATGGTATGCTGTCAGTGATTTAAGAGCTGAGGAAGCTGCAAAAATTAGTTCTGAAAATTTCAAGAAGTATGTAAAGAACTACTTTGCTGATATTACAAAATGTAAGATAGCTTCTGCTTATGTTGAATTAGGTACCTGTACAGGTGCAATTGTTTCAACCGATGGTGTTTACATTGGAACATATCCGGGCGGTCTTGTTTCTTCTGATGATTACAAGAGTGGATCGAAGCCTAGTGAAACTGACGTTCGAACAAAGGTTGAAAATAAAATCAAGTCCACTTGATTTAAGCATTTAATGCAATAAAAACCTCTCTCTCTTTTGAGAGAGGTTTTTTTATAAGGAAATTATTGTTATGAATAAAAATAAAATTATTAAGGGCGGAATTTGCGTTATTTGCGGAATAGCCGTTGGTGTGGGAACAACTTTGTTTGCTGTTAATAAAAAATTGAAATTCTATAAAGAATATGGTATTCTTGATGAAGTGAAAGAAGTTCTTGACGAAAATAAAATTGCTCTTCCCGATAGTCTGGACGATGAATCGGCAGTTGTAAACGGATACTTGTCGCTTTATGACGATAAGTATACTTTTTATTATAAGCCGATTGATGCATCGGAAAGCAAAGAGGATATTGAGGAAACCATGACAGCCGAGATGATGAACGGAAATATTCTTTATGTTGATATAAGGCATTTTGATTATGATACTAATTTGCGTTTCGGTGGTGAATATATGGAACTTGCCCGAAATGCCAAAGGAATTATTTTCGATCTGCGTGATAACGGCGGCGGAGAATTAGGGTCAAGCTTAAATCTTGCCGACAGATTCCTCACGGAGGGCTATGAAACTGAATATTACAAGGACGGTACGGACTATACAAAGGGGATGACTAATTCCGGCGATGAAATCAATGTGCCGATAGTTATACTTGTGAACGGGAAAACCGCCAGTGCATCCGAGGCGATGACTGCTCTACTGAAACAGTTCGGCAAGGATGTTACAATAGTCGGCGAAACAACCTTTGGCAAGGGGATTTTTCAGAATGAGGAGTATCTGAGCAACAATGGAATTCTGCGATATACCTACGGCTACTACACTATCGGCGACTGGGAATGCTATCAGGGAACTGGAATAAAGCCGGATATTGAAATCGAAATGGACAGCTCGCTTCGGGGGACGGTAAGCGATGTTCAGCTGAAAAAGGCTCTTGAAATTCTTAGCTGAATGCACAATAGTTTTGTATGAAATTTGTACGATAAAACATAAACTTTTTGTTGACAAATTGTGAATTGTTTGGTATAATAGATGTAGGAATAATGTCTCAGGAGGCGGTTTTATGAAAAATAAAAAAGGTTTTACTTTAATGGAACTTGTTATAGTTATTGCAATTATCGGAATTTTGGCGGGTATTCTGATTCCTACATGGCATTATTTTATTATGCAGGGAAGAATAAAAACGCAGAATAATAACTCAAGAGTGATTTTTAATGCCGCCCAGACTGAGTGTATCAGATATAAATTCAAGGATCGTGAGCTGAATGGCGATATTTCAAGACAGCAGGATATTATAAATTCTCCAAGCGAAACCGCAGAAGCTAAAGCTGACGCGCAGACGAAAATTCTCGCAAATCAGGCTAAGCTTTATATTGATTCCGATTTTTATTTTTACTGGGACGGCGAAACGGGTTATGCCTGCGACGTTAATTGCGATAAAATCGTTAAAGCCGACGACCTGAATCTGGCTTTCTCTAATGCTTTAAACAGAACTATGGACACTCCGGATAGAGTTGTGTATAAAATTCATATTAAGGATTATAAGGTTCAGTCTGTGGTCTGCGCCCGCAACGAGAATGATTTATCTATCGGTTCGTATCCTGTTCAGAGAAATGAACGAAGCAGCGAAAAAATTAAGAGTTTTGATATGAGCAACGCTGAACTTTCTGAAGGTACTCCTGAACCAACAACATAATATTCTAAAGTGAAACACCGTCTGAAAAGGCGGTGTTTTTGCATATATATAGAATGGAG
>JAMPIL010000026.1 GCA_023662725.1 Ruminococcus flavefaciens | reverse complement strand
AGTCGGTGAAAATCATTAAAAAGCATCCATGGTTTTTACCTTGAAATTTTCGGCTGAAAAACATGAAAAAAGCCCGTAAATACGCGGCTACAATAAGGAACACGCAAAACCGATTGAGAAATAAAGGAATATTACTATAAGTCATACAAATCGAATAGTGAAAACAATTGATTGGTCGATAGCAGTGATTTACTATTATATCATCCCTTTAACAATAAAATAGAAAACAAAATCGAATAGAACAAAGCCGATGCTTACGAAAATTCATAGGTATCGGCTCTATTTTTGAGACTTAATTGTTAATAAATTAACCTATGGTAGAGTAACTACAGTAAATTAATGATTATTAACCTAAATTTTCTTATATTAATAATCAGATTTTTTTAGTGAATTATATATTTCATCTGTAAATATTCCCAACACTTCACGCTTGATCTCCTCATCATTCAAGAGCAGCGAGAAAAAGTCCTGATTTTGCTCTAATCCCTCTATCAAAGCATCATCAATGTCATCAAAATACGAGAATTCAAAATCCTTAACAGTATTATTCTTAGCACTTGCTTTCAGCTTATCAGACTTCATCAGAATATCTCTGATTTGAAGCATAGCCTTGACCGCAACATCGCTGTCATAAGCCTTTCCTGTCCGAGCATTTATTGCCGCGATAATTTCAGAGAGCCTTTCTTCCTTTGCGGAAGTCAAACCGAAATTCGCTGCTGAGGGTAGCTTTACCACAGGCTTTGCGACAATATCAGACTTTGTATGCTCGTCCTGTTTCTTCTGTACAAACTGAGTTGCCCTGATCTTGCCGTCAAGGTTGAATCCACCGCCTGGGTGTTTGATATTTATGTGAGAAAGCAGAAGAATGATATAGTTGTATTTCTTGTGAAGCTCTGTATCCTCAAAGCAAGATACCTGTATCATAAACTCATAGAATCGTACAAAATGACGGAGGTCAACAACGATCTCACGCTGTTTCTCAATACTGTAATGCTCAATCAGCTTTTGCGACTTATCAAGGCAGAAATTGATCCTTTTCTTATCAACAGATTGTACTTTTTCTTTGTAGAGTATCTCATTAACCTTATCCACATCATCAGGATCAATGATCGCATAGGCATCTATCTGAGCTTCAAGGTCATATATAGCTGTCGGGGTTACGGAATTAGACAGCAGAGTTGTAGTGTAATATGGAGCAAATGCACCGACTATATCCTCATAAGTATTTACAAAGTCAAGAATGAAGGTCTTTTTCTCAAACGGAGGGTAAATTCTGTTCAGACGAGAAAGTGTCTGCACAGCATTCACGCCTTTGAGCTTCTTCAAAATGTACATTGCACAGAGTTTCGGCTGGTCGAAACCTGTCTGATACTTATTCGCAACCAAAAGAACCTGATACTCGTCTTTATCAAATTCTTTTGTGAGCCGATCTTCTGGAATACCGTTGATGCCTGGCTCAGTATATTCAGTATCATCATCAGGGAGTTTGACCTTGCCTGAAAATGCAACAAGCGCACGAATACCACTATATCCCTTTTTACTGCAATAATCCTCAAATGCTTGACAATACTTAACGGCTGCCCGTCTTGAAGCAGTTATCACCATTGCCTTAGCTTGACCTCCAAGTTCCGGCATGACCGTAGTACGGAAATGCTCAACGATCACTTCAATACGCTGGGCAATGTTCGTTTCGTGCAGCTCAACAAAGCGTGCTATCTGCCGCTTTGCACTTGCTGTCTGCATTTTGGGATCTTCTTCAATTTCCTTGTTGATCTGATAGAAAGTTTTGTATGTAGTATAATTCTGCAAAACATCGAGGATAAAGCCCTCCTCAATTGCCTGCTTCATAGAATAAACATGGAATGCTTCACGCTGTCCCTTGGTATTGATCGTACCGAAAAGCTGTAATGTTGTCGGCTTCGGAGTAGCTGTAAAAGCAAACATTGAGACATTCTGCTGTTTGCCGTTTCTTGCAAGCTCAGCAGCAATCTCGTCCTCCATATCCTGATACAACTCATCTCCCATACCGAGAGACTCAGTAACAGCAGCCATATCCTTGCCAGCCGTGGAGGAATGTGCTTCGTCAATGATGACAGCAAATCGCTTATTTTTTAACCCCTGAACGCTGTCAACAATATATGGGAATTTCTGAATCGTGGTAGCGATAATCTTTGTATTGCCGTTGAGAGCAATCGCAAGGTCAGCAGAATTGCACTTCTCGTCCATAACACGGATAAATCCGGATTTATGTTCCATACCCATAATAGCCTTTTGAAGCTGTCGGTCTACAACAACCCTGTCTGTCATAATGATAACATTATCGAAAATAATTTTGTTCTCAGCATCGTGGAGCATAGCAAGACGGTATGCAAGCCAAGCGATTGTGTTTGTCTTGCCTGAACCTGCACTATGCTGAATCAGGTAATTCAGCGATGTACGGTTTTCCTCTACATTGGCAAGGAGCTTACGGACAGCATCAAACTGATGATAACGAGGAAAGATGATCGTCTCTTTCGTCTCAATCTTGCCTGTCTTTTCGTTTTCCTTTTCAAAGGTCTGAATAAAGATGAATTTGGAGATAAGGTCAAGTATCGTGTCTTTTGTGAGAATATCGTCCCACATATAATGAACGGGATAGTCCTCCTCACAAGGCGGATTTCCGGCTCCTGCATTGATACCTTCGCCATTTCCCTGATTGAACGGCAGGAAAAATGTCTTTTCTCCGTCAAGCTTTGTTGTCATATAGACTTCGTGCAAGTCCATAGCAAAGTTGACCAGTACACCAGCCTTGAATAGAAACAGTCTGGACTTCGGATCACGCTCGGTACGATACTGATAAATCGCATCATCGGCTGATTGTCCGGCAAAATTGCATTTCAGCTCCAAAGTGATAATTGCAAACCCATTAAGGAAAATTACCACATCAATTCTCTCCTTATCGTTTGCCCATACTTCCTCCATAACTGTAAAACGATTCTTTTTATACTTTGCAATAAGGTCTTTATTAAAAGTGGTTGCAGGCTTTGTATACATCAGTTCAAGCTTATGTCCCGAAAGCTCAACACCATGACGGAGAACTTCAAGCAAGCTACCCCTTTTCTTCGTACACTCTGCATTGATGAATGAAACTATCGTATCTTCAAGTCTGTCCTTATGTATCTTTCGGAGTTTCTCCATTGTTTCCGGTTGCGTATCATTCAGGAAACAAAACAGCATTTCACGATCAATTGCAAATCTGCGGTCAAAGTTCGATGCTTTCCTTATTGTGTATCCGTTTTGGTCACGGAGTATCGCCAATAGCTCCGCTTGATAATCTTTTTCTGTAAGTATATCGTTCATTGCAAGTACCTCATTAGTTTGCTTTCAATCGCTTTATCAGTTGCTTTGCGAACAATAAAGCGATTTGATCGCAAGTATATTTTTTAGAGTCAAGAGCTTGGATATTGGCAACAGTAGGGTATTTATCCTGCAACTGTTTCATTGAAATATTATGTACTATAGGGAGAATTAGCTTTTGTCCGTTTCGGTTTTGACGATTAAGGAACTCTGACAGCTCTTTTTCTGTCCATTCACGATCAAAGAAGTTTTCAGAAATCACAATAATAGCGAATTCCGCTTTCTTGACACCGTTCAAAATACGCTCTTTCCAGTTATCTCCCCATTCAAGGGATTCTTTGTCATAGAATATCTTTATTCCCAACATATCTAAGGAATGATACAATTCCTCAATCAATTCTTTTTTGTCTTTATTTGCATGGGAAATAAAGACATCGTATTCAGGCAAAGTTTTAGCTTGATATTTCGGAACTTCCACCTTATCAACTCCATTTATTTTATCAATAAACGCTGTATCTTTACTGATACTTGTTAAAGCAGCAACTAATTCATCAAATTTACGCTGAAACAACAAAGTATCAATTCTTGATGATAGAGGGTGTGTTTTAAGATAGGCTGAATAGAATGTCTGAACATCGTCCATCCAAATATTCGCCTGCAAGTTTTGTGCTTTCCCATTACTATCAGTTTTCATTCTATTAGGTGCGCTAAGGAAATTAGCACGCTCCAATAGCTCGTATAAACTTTTTTCAAATTTGCTCATGGTCAAGGCTTTCTCTGCTTTTTTCTGTTCGTCCTTATGCTGTTGGTATAGATAACCGTCTTTCAGAACATTGATAATAAATGGGATATTATCAGCCCACATAGTATTGATAAGCTGATTATCTTTCAATTCTTTGAAGCAACCTCTAAGTATGGTGGTCTCTTCATGATCTGCTTTTTCAAATCTCTCCGACCAATATTCGCTGTCAGACTCATGATTAATTATTTCAAGTAGCAGTTTTTCAGCTTCTTTTGAAATCATCATCAAATCACCTCTTTCTTTCCAGTCACATATTCAAAAATAAGTGACTTCTTGTATTCTTCAATAATTTCGATTTGCTGTTTCTTTTCAGCAATAGTAAAATCAATTTCGGAGCATTTATCTTTTAAGAAAGAAACAATAGCATTTTGCTCCTCAACAGTAGGCTCAAACACTATAAGCCTTGAAAACTCCGAAAAATTAAGACCTTGACGAACACCGTTACCCATATTATAAAACACTTTCATAACATCATATGCATGAAGAAGATAGTGGAAATACTCAGGGTTAAGAGGTTTGATTGCTTTCATAGCAATATAAGCCGAGGTAATGATACCATGTTCTCTTGCTATGCCAGTACGCAGACTTCTCTTATCGTTCTGTAAGTCAGTAGGACGGATAATAATATCATTCTTTTCAATGATATTATAGGTATTGAAGCTCTCAGGCAACAAGCCGCCATTTGAATATATATCTTTTCTGATTATTCTGCCATAGCTCAAAGAGAGAAGATTAGTTTCAAGACCTGAAGCATTTTTGTTCTTTCGTTCGCCAAAGTAGAAGTAAAGAGGGTGTGTTATCCAATGCTTAGGAATATCACCAATCCAAGCAATTCCACTGTCCCTCATCTCCACATCAGGATCAAGTCCCTTTGTGACTGCTTCGGTAATGACGGAACGCTTGTATTCTTCAAGGGTTTTGATCTGGGATTGAAGGTCTGAGATTAATGAATCAATTTCAGAGCATTGTTTACTGAGATATGCTGAAATAATATTCTGCTCACGACTATTCGGCTGAGGAATTGAAACGTTTAAAACTTTTGTCGATGTTATTAGAGGTTGAGCATTTGACTCATTCAATCTATTCAAATCAGAAGCAATTAACGCATATATATAATATTTATTCATATTTGGGAAATCTGCAATTAGAGCATTATCTGTTGCCCAACAAAATGTATCTATAGGAGTTATACAGCCACATCTTGCTCCAACTCGTCCAATCAAAAAAGATTTGTTTGACACATTATAGCTATTGTAGTTTCCTATTTTTTCACCGCCACCATATACAGGATATAAACCTTCGTCAACCAAATCCTCTTTACTAATAGCTTCACCAGAGTGCAATCGAAACAGATACTTGTTTTTAATTGTATTCCAAGTTACAGGGATTTTTCCAATCCATTCAATCCCACTATCTTTCATTTCACGCATTGCAATTCACCGTCTTATGTTTCTGGACAAATCTCATAGCCGTTACCACAAGCGCACAGAGCAAAGCAGCTCCTGCTACGCTACTTACGATCATCAGAATAATCTGCCAGTTTGCTGTCACAAAGAAATATCCCTGAATGACCGCATACGCTATAAGCCACATCACCACGAACAGGAAAGCTTTAATTAGCCAATGAAAGAGCGAGCCTACCGTTCTGCCATCTATCATACCGCCGTGGTACATATCACCGACTTTACTGTATGCGATACAATAGGCAATCGCCCCAATCACAGCAAGGATAGCATATTCATAAAGCGGATCAATAGGCAGACCAAGAGGATCAGTCAATCTTTCAAAAATAAACTTAAAGATAGTATTCAATTCTTGCTCCTTTCTTTTCACCTGATGTTGTTATTCTTGCAAAAACAGATTTTTTAACTATGTCCTGCAATTTTACAATAATAGATATGTCTTTGATTTCCTCCATTGAAAAATCTATTGATTCAGGAATTTTAATACCTGTAGCATTAACCGGCGGTTCTCCAATATTTAACGAAACAGCAATTCTAAATTCTTGTTGAGGACTATATTTCTTCCGTTTAAGGAATGCAGGATTAACAACACAATCTGTTTTCTCACCTAAAACGCCACGAATTAAATCTTTCTCGTACTTTGGATATTCCTCATCATCAATATAAATAACATCAGAATAAAAGTAATTAGCAATATTCTTATTGCTCTTACAAGCATTGCTAAATCGTTCTATGAATTTAGGCACATCATATATTATCAAGGCATATTCTTCGTTGAAGTCATTAAATTCATCAGTTGATTTTTTTGAGAAAGTAAAGCTATATTCGTTATCGCCAATTTTCTGCACGTCGTTATCTTTGAAATGATAGAAGCACTTAATATATGTAGCTAAAATCATTATTTTGGAATCATCAACATCTTTCAGAAAGTTATCATCTATGTTATAACCGTTATAAGTGCATTTTACAGCACCATCGTATTTATCTCCACGCTTTGGATCATCTTTCTCCATCTGTTGGTAACGCAGACAACTTGTCATATATAAATCGCCACGCTGAAAAGATTCAAGAAACTCTTTCTTCGCAACAAGAATAAGTGGATATTCAAAAATCATTTTTTCCCCTTTCTTAGCCAAACAGCCTTGCAATACGCTCACTCACAGACTTCTCCAGTTCAAGAAACGTCTGTTTCAGCTCCTCACTGGACTTCGGCTGCTGATACTTATAAAAATATCTTGTAAACGGAATCTCCGCACCTGTTTTGATAACAGGATTTTTCTTTCCTAAATCTTCTTCAAAGAACCACCGAGCATCGGGAATATGGGGAAGAACCTCACGAGCCATATAGTCCTCAATGTTTTCGTCATACTTGACAATTTCCGTTTCCTTTGTTTCCTTGTCATAGAGGATATTGCCTTTTTTATCACGCTGGATTTCCGCAGACTTGTCCATTACTGAAAGTCCGTCCGCTATTTTATCTATAAGTCTTTTATCCGTTGTGGATTTTGATAGAATATTTGTAAGCTCAGGAATAAATTCAGTTAATGAGAGCCATACTTTATCGGAAATAGCTGTCCTTAACTCCTCAACAATTGCATCATATACAGGCTTGCCAAGAAAATAATTATCAAGTTGTTTCTGTTCCTTCCCTGAACGCTCAACTAAAAGCTCTAAATCCTCAAATTTCACTTGATTGTAAAGAGAATCCAATGCTCTCTTAGATATCATAAGTTGAATACGCTGTTCTGTTATCATATAGCTTCTCTGCAATGGCTGCATAATGGTATATTCACGATAAATAAACTCTGTATTGTTATAAATTTTACAGAATTCATTTTCTTCAAAGTCAGCATAGAGCTTTGTGATTACTGAACGGTCTTCAGGACTTATTTCATTCTTTTTGTTACCGAGAGCCTTACGAAGCTTGTGAAAAATAGTTCCCGCATTAATCAACTGAATCTTACCTTTGCGTTCTTCACGTTTATTCTTTGACAGTACCCACAAGTAAATATCTTCTGATCTGGCTTTCCCCTGATGAAGTACCGCCCGAAAACAGAGGAGAACCGTTCTCAATGATAGCGGCACGACCTGTGTTATCGTCCATTTTATTGACAGCGGACTGAATGAACAGTAACTGCATATCCCCTGAACCTGGCAAGCCTGCACCAAAGCGACCGTCAAACCCTTTTTTGTTTTCGTCCTTGACAGCCTGTTCAACACCTTCAGCGGCATCTTTACCGCCCCAAGGCGTACCAAACGGAGGATTTTCGATAACAAAACGCATTTGTCTGTCGGGAAAACAATCTGATTTCATTGTGTCCTGCATACGGATATTCTCAGCATTCTGCCCCTTGATAAGCATTTCAGCCACGCACATAGCGTAAGATTCAGGATTGATCTCCTGCCCGAACAGACGAATATTCGCAGTAGGATTGTAGCGATGAATGAAGTTGTAGGAAGTCGAGAGCATACCGCCCGTACCTGCTGCCTGGTCAAGTATGGTGATTTCTTTGTGATCGTCAAAAATATCATCACAGCCCTCCGCAAGCAGAATATTTACCATAAGTTTAATAATATCTCTGCCTGTGTAGTGATCGCCAGCTTCAGCATTTTCAGAAAATCTTCTGATTAAATCTTCAAATATGTATCCCATCTTTACATTATCGATTGTCTTAGGATCAAGATCAAGTTCCGAAAATGCTTTTACTACAGATAACAAGCGATTATTTTTGTCCATCTTTTCGATTTGCTTGTCAAAGTCAAGGCTCTTGATGATGTCCTGCACATTTGCAGAAAACCCCTCAATATAGTTTCTGAAATTGGCAGCGAGATGATCGGGATCGTTGACAAGCTCCGCAAGAGAATATTCGCTTGTATTGAAGAATTGATACCCCGATACACGGCACATAGCCTTTGCAGGATAAGCAGGATTTTTCTTGTACTGCTCCACAACAGCCTGCTTGGTTTCCTCCAAAGCACACTCAAAACGGCGGATAATTACCATTGGAATGATAACATCTTTGTATTTATCGCTCTGATATGTACCCCTCAGCTTATTGGCGATAGACCAAATGAAATTAACTTCTGTTGATACATCTACGGGTGTATCGTCCCACATAACATCTATTTTACATTCATTCATTAATTAAACTCCTTAAAAAGCCATTAAATCATTCAAAAAAATTCTAATAATCCATTTTAAATTATATCATTTTGGGGTTGATTCGTCAATAGATAAAGTTATTTTTATTATATTATTTATTGCACTTCTTTATAAAAATATTAACCGATATGCAACTAATAATTATATGTGTAAAATAGAATATTTACGAATATATACAATCTGTCGTCAGAAATATGCGAAAATTATGGCAAATTAATGTCTATAAGTTCAGAGGACAACTACGAGTCTGTATTCAGGGACGGAGCAAAGCTAATGATTGATGTACTTATATGTGAAAATAAGAATTTGAAAGCCATTACAGCAGACAATACTTAAATGTGTAAAATCATTTTTAATATTAGATTGATATACCTACTGTCTCACCATGCAACGTTTTAAATGCACAACTATCCCCAGTCGCAAATAATAAATTCCTGTGCAAAACAGAAAAACGTTTCCAAAGGCCTTGACAATCGTGTCAATTTGAGATACCATAGAATTGGAAACATAGCATAAGAGCTTGCAAAGATTTAAGAGTCTTTGCAAGCTTTTTTGTTTGCGGTAAACAATCTTAAATTTAAATAATCAAAAGGAGGCTTGATACATTGAAAAAGTTCAACTCAAAGTCCTGCGAGGAAATCATGACCACTGTGTACAAACCGATTGAATTTGTAGTTGACGATCTGGTTGCACAGGGTCTGTATATCTTAGCAGGAGCGCCGAAAGTCGGGAAATCATGGCTTGCTCTTGATATGTGCTTGTCTATAGCGAAAGGAGAAAAGGTATTAGGTCAGCAAACCACGCAAGGTACTGCGCTGTACTTGTGTCTGGAAGATAGTTATGTGCGAATCCAAAATCGTCTTTACGAAATCACGGATGAGCCTACGGAGAGATTGCATTTCGTAATTATGTCCGAGTCGATTGGAAATGGTCTTGAAGAACAAATTGAAGATTTCCAAAAAGAACACTCTGATTTAAAAGTTGTATTTATTGATACTCTGCAAATGGTGCGTAACGAATCGGAGTCAAGCTATAGTTCAGATTACAAAGAGTTATCTGTGATGAAAGCTCTTGCGGACAAGCTTGGCATAGCTATAGTTCTGGTTCATCACACACGAAAATGTTCCGACAGCGATCCGTTCAATATGATCTCAGGCAGTACAGGTTTAAGCGGTTGTGTAGACGGCAGTATGGTTCTGATTGAAAGCAAGCGTGGTAGTCGAAAAGCTAAACTGCATTGCGTAGGTCGTGATATTGAAAACGCAGAAATTAATTTGCAGTTTGACAGCAATTTAAAGAAGTGGATCGTCAACGATAAGCCGTCCGACTGTAAAAGCAAGGATAACATTTTTCTGGCTGCACTGTATGTGTATCTTAAGAAGTATATTGATTTCTGCGGTACAGCTTCGGAATTAGTGGATGCTCTGAAAAGTGTTTCCGATAAAACGTTTTATCCCAACAGAGTAACAAGAGATCTGGTGCAGAACGGTTACATTCTCAAAAAGTTTGGAATCGATTTTCAGTACAAACGCACTCACACAGGCAGACTGATAATTCTTCATTACGACCATGAGCGTGACAGTAGTGACAGTAAAAATTCTACCGTCGTTACTGTCAACGGAGTGCATAAGCAATACCTCGCAAACCTTTGAAAATGCTTGGTTTACGGTGATAACAGTAGGTGTGACAGTAACTGAAATCGGACAAAGTTACTGTCAACATCTTAGGGTTACTGTCAACGCAACGTAAGCCGATTTGTGGACTTGAATTTTTAGTCGGGTAAGTTTAGCAAAATCATTTCAAAAGCCGACACAAGCGATTTGTAAGCCACTGTGAGTGATAGAAACGTAGAAGTCAGATTATAATCTGAAAAAGGAGATTTAAGCAATTTGGAAATATGCACAATCACCGATATGCAGAAGTTAAAGTAAGCGTAACTAATGATTTGCAGGTTAAAGCGACGGTGTCGCACTCACAGCGGACAGCAAAGCTGACCGCAATATTTTGCCGAAATTACGGAATGTTTCGGCATTCGAGTAAAAAGCGTCTTAATTTGCAAAAGTATGAAACGGAGGTGTCACAGTTAGTAAAAAATCAATAAAAGTGCGGAAATATCGCCCTTTGGAGCGTGTACCAAAAGGTAATACCGCAGGAAACGGAGGTATTTATGACAAAGAAAATAGGAATAAGCTTGGACGATGAAACTTTACAGCTTTGTGACGAGTATGCGGGGAAAACTTCGCACTCACGTTCGGAATTTATAGCCAAGGCGATAAGGGAGTATGTCTCCTCAATCGAAGTCGGCAGGCAGAAAAATATCATCGCAAAAAATCTTGCGGATGAAATTGTGAAAGGCAGCGAAGCAGGAGTTACAAAAATCTCAAAAGGCTTGTTCAGATACGCAGTTGAGCTAGAAATTGTGATTATGATCCTGTCGGAGCTGACTGACATTCCTCCGAAAGTCATAGCGGAGTATCGCAAGGAGGCGGTGCGTAACGTTCGCAGGACAAGAGGTAAGGTTAATCTTGACGATTTGATTGCGAGGAATAATCGTGAGTTTGCCGAACAGAGGATAGAAGAAAGTCCTTGCGAATATGGCGAAGATGATGTTATCGTTAACACCTATGAGGTTGATGATAACGAATTGTAAAATCGGTGCATAACGAATAAGCACCACAAAATTTAAATTGAAAGGACTGAACTGATTTGTTTATACGAATTTTTACAACATTTGTTCCGATATATATCGGAGATCAGGAGGTATATGGACGCAAATATTATAGAAAGAAACGAAAGCTGCTGCGCCGGCAGCATGACGAAAACTGAGGATAAATATATCAAAAGCCGTTCCGAGATCATTGACGGAATTGTTTACAACATCAACTCGGTGTTTGATATGACCTCAAAATCCACAGCGGAGGACAAGCTGAAATATTTGCTGATATCCGCTGCTGAAAAATTATCGTAAACTTACAGATTATTGCTGGACTTTCAGAATCGATTGTGATATACTGTCTGTAATCTCAATCGGTTTGACAGAGTCCGCAGAACGGACGGAAAGAGAGGTTAATAATGTCAGACACGAATAAGATAACGGCTTTGTATTGCAGGCTCAGTCACGAGGACGAGCTTGCGGGAGAAAGCAACAGCATTTCAAATCAGAAAGATATACTTCAAAAATATGCCGATGAACATGGATTTTACAACACAGCGTTCTACATTGACGACGGCTACACGGGAGTAGATTTCGAACGTCCTGCATTCAAGCGCATGATAGACGATGTGGACAATGGCAGGATCGGCACAATAATTACAAAGGATCTCTCAAGGCTTGGACGGAATCATTTGCACGTTGGATTATACACAGAGGAATATTTTCCGCACAGTAATGTCCGCTATATTGCGATCAATAATAATATTGATTCCGATAATCCGGAGTCCTCCTCTGTCGATATGGCGGCATTCTACAACATTTTTAACGAGTTCCACGTCAAGGATACAAGCAGAAAAATCAAGGCAAGCTGCGCGATAAAATCCGAAAGAGGGCAGAGAGTCGCTTCACGTCCGCCTTACGGTTACATGAAATCTCAGGAGGATCACAACAAAATTCTGCCCAATCCCGAAACAGCGCCGATCGTAAAATATATTTTTCAACTATGCGCCGATGGCTTGGGTCCGGCTCAGATCGCGCACAGGCTTGAGGAAGAACAGATCTGCACTCCTGCGATGTACGAGTACACTCAAACGGGAAATGTTATTTCTAACTTCGATACAAGCTATCCCTACCGCTGGAATCCTACTGCAGTTGCAAATATCCTTGAGGACGTCAGCTATATCGGACACACTTGTAATTTCAGGTTTGGCAGAGCGTCATACAAAGACCATCGGAAATTAAAACTGTCGGAAAGCGAGCATAAGCTGATTGAAAATACTCACGAGCCGATAATAGATATCAATACTTGGGAGATAGTTCAGCGGCTCAGGCAGAGCAAGCGCAGGTTCACAAGGAGCGGAGAGAAAAGTATTTTTTCAGGAATAGTCTTCTGTGCAGACTGCAAACAAAAGTTATATTTTCACAGACACGTCAGGGCAAAGCCCGAAAACTGGAAATTTGTCTGCTCTTCGTATCGAAAAAACAGTCGGGATCAATGCACCATGCACGGTATCAAAGAAAGTCATCTCAAGGAAATAGTACTGCATGAAATACGGAATGTGACTGCGTTTGCGAGAGAATGTACAGACAATTTTGCCGAGTATATCAGTCGGAAGTCAAATACTGCTGCTAAGAAAGAACTGTCCGATGCTAATAAAAAGCTGAAAAAGAGTGAGAAAAGACTTGCCGAGGTAGGAATAATTTTCAGAAAGCTGTACGAAGATCATGTTCTTGGTACGATTGATAATGATCAGTTCAGAATGCTGTCGCAGGGATACACTGATGAGCAGAATCAGCTTAAAGCGGAAATATCAGATTTGAATCAAACGATCCAAGAGCTTCAATCCCAGACGGCTAACACCGCAAGATTTGCTGCGCTGGCTAAAAAGTACACAGATATTACAGAATTAACTCAGGAAATCTTACACACGTTTGTATCGCGCATCGAGGTTCACGAAAAGCTGAAAGACGATAACGGCAGCGTTACGCAGGAAATTGATATTTACTTTACTCATATTGGAATTGTAAAGTAGACAAAAATAAAACGGAGGGCATTGGTCTGAATAAATCAGACTGCTCTCCGTGATACATAAGTTTAGGGTCGTTCCCTATTTGTGCCACGTAAATACGGACTTTTTGAGGTGAGCATCCATTTGGTCTCACCAATATGGCGTGCCTGGAGGGATTCGAACCCCCGACCTACTGGTTCGTAGCCAGTCACTCTATCCAGCTGAGCTACAAGCACATTTCCTAACGACAGTTAATATTATACCACCAACTTTTTGAAAAGTCAATACACTTTTCAAAAAAAAGCATTTTCCACTATTTATTTAGATATATGTTTATAATTATAACATTTGTCACAAATTTCAAAAAAGCTATTGACTTTTCATAATTCATCTGGTATAATAATATACGTTGTGAGACATTAGCTCAGCCGGTAGAGCATACGCCTTTTAAGCGTAGGGTCGAGGGTTCAAATCCCTCATGTCTCACCATAGATAAAAAGCCTGTGTTAAACGGAGTTTTCCGAAATACAGGCTTTTTTCTTTATGTCGAACCATTGATAGTGAAGTTTGGAATGCATGAAAAACGCTTAAATCTCCAAATAAATCACACGAAAAATAAATTACGGTGGTACAATGCATATAGTATTTATGTAACAACAGCTCCCTTTTTTGGGAGCTGCTGCTTTATAAAGACCTTGTATCCGAGATACCGGGTAATAACTACCTATCCAATTATCGCCATTTTTAACAGAAACCGCTCATAACAGATGAATGCTTAAAATTATATTAAAAATATTTAAAGTTTATTATTAACTTCATTAGCAACAGTATCTATTTTAAAAAATGTAAATTTGTGATATTCAGAATTCATCAATTAATCCAGATTTTCTGTGGTTTTGATAAATGTCTCGCCTAATGTTTCACCATGCACGACTTCTGGCAAAAGGCTATTCCATACTTTATAATTTTCTTATATCTGTCATGTTTAAGTTCAGCTTCATATCTCAATCTGTCTATCTGAGCAAGACCTTCATTGCAGAGCTTTTCAAGTTCATTGAAGTTCTTAGTATCCTTAACTTCAATGACGATAGCAAGTTCACGCCTTCTTCTTTCCATGAGCATTAAGTCAAGCCTTCCGTCACCGCTTTCACGGTTTGATTTCAGAGTATATCCTTTGAACCCTGAAAGAAGTCCTGTCAGAAAACCATGATAAAATTGCTCCTTTTCATCATGATAGCTTATCGTTTCGTCAAGCCAGTCGCAGAGAATATCCTCTATACTTTCAATATCTTCATTGATAAGAGCCTCAAACAGATCACGTCTCGGATTGGCATTCACCTTTTCCTTGAACCATTGGATTATAGTCCGCTGATAGATAGTTCTGACTTCAATATTTGGGATCACCAGATCAGCATACAGCATATTATCTATATTTTTTGTATTTATAATTTTCAGATATCCGGTAAAAAGCAAAAAGCTCCAGATACTATCATTATTTACATCAATATCAGCGTATACAGTATCTTCATAAATCGGGACACTGATACTCTCACCATTCATAAGTTCTTCGATCATGTTCCTGACTGTAATATCTGATTCTGTTATAAGTTTATGAATGATCGAATTTGAACTTGTATTGCTCCAATATGGTTCAGGCGGAGCGTCTGGCATTGTAATAGCCGTCTGAATATAATTCAGCACGCTCCACGGATTATAAATATCAGTTGTTCCAAACCTATAACCATCATACCATTTCTTTATCTCTTCAAATTTATCTCCTATTACATAGTATTCTGAAAGTTTTTTGATTTCCGATTCAGTAAACCCGAAGTAATTACTGAATTTCTCGAATCTGATACTGTTAACTTTCAGATTATTCAATCCTGTGAAAATACTCTCCTTTGAAATTCGCAAACAACCTGTAAGTACACCAAATTCAAGAGAATCATTGGTTTTCAGAACACTTTCAAAGACAGAACACATAAGATCTATCGTATTATCATAAAAACCATTGAAATAGGCGTTTTCCAGCGGTACATCATATTCGTCGATCAATACGATCACCTTTTGATTGTAGGCTTCAAAAAGGCAATCTGAAAGCAGTTTCAACGCAGTTGAATAAATAGTATCATCGGCTGTGTCGTCAAGAATACTTTGAATTCTTTTTCTCTTTCTTTCTGAAATTGAAGCACATTTCAAAATTTCTTGATGACGTTCAAATTCATTTGCAATTATTTCTTTAAATTGAATGAAGGCTTGCTCCCATGTAGGCTGTTTCATTCCCTTAAGTGAAATACTTATAACGGGATATTTTCCCATATGTTGACAGTATTTCTCGCCAGCTTCAGAGATTTTCAATCCTTCAAACAAATAAGAATTATCTTCTTCAGTTTTTTCAAAATATCTTTTCAGCATACTCATATTCAGCGTTTTGCCGAATCTTCTCGGACGAGTATATAAATTCACCATACCTTTCTGGTCAAGAAGCTCCTTAATCATAAGAGTTTTATCGATAAAATAATAACCGTCATCTATTAATCGTTTAAAATCTTCTACTCCAATTGGAATAGGCTTACGTTCGTTCATAATCTCACCTTGCTTTCAGATAATTTCTTAAACTTATTATATCATCATTCTGATAAAAAATCAAGAGATTTCAA
>JAMPIL010000025.1 GCA_023662725.1 Ruminococcus flavefaciens | reverse complement strand
CGAATCCCTGTGAATGATCAGCGGAATTCTCCCAGCCTGCATAATGCACCGTTCCGTTTCTTTTGAAACCTTAAATTCTTTAAGCTGCATATCATTACAGCAAATTCATACCCTATCAGATCTCGTCTGTATTATAAATATTGCCATTAAACTTATCCATATTAAAGTATCATATTTTCTTTTACAACATATAATATTCTTTAAAAGATTAAGCGATCTAAGGCATTTTAGTTTTACTCTTATTAAAAGGATTTGGTAATTTACTGCGGTCGGTCTTGCCATTATACTTTATAGGAATTTCTTCTAATCTCATATAAATTTTAGGGATCATATATTCAGGAATATTCAGTTTTAGTTTTTCAATAATATCCTTTTTATCAAACTCAACATCAGAAACAATATATGAACAGAGATACTGATTTCCCATAGGATCTTCAACAAGATCTACAATAGCCTCTTTAATAATATTATTAAGCATTAAATTATGCTCTATTTCTTCAACTTCGATCCTTAATCCCCTCATCTTAATCTGAAGATCTTTTCTACCCAAGAACTCGATATTTCCATCTTCGCACCATTTTGCAAGATCGCCTGATCTATACATTTTGTATTCACATATTTTTTTATTATAAAAAAATCGCTGTTTGGTAAGTTCATCACGATTTAAATATCCTCTTGCAACGCCAACTCCACCAATAATTAATTCTCCGACTCTATCATCTGTTATAACTTCATCATTATCATCAAAAATGAAAATATTAATGTTTTTTATCGCTTTTCCAATAGGTACATTATTATACTTTTCATAATCAATACAATCAAAGTGTGTAACATCTATTGTTGCTTCTGTAGGTCCATACAAATTTATCAATCTTGTATTATTTGTGCCGAACAAAGAGTAAAAATTTTTCACGTACAATTTTTTTAATACTTCTCCACTTGTGAAAATATATTTTATACTTAATAGATCCTTACTGCATTTTTTGATTGACACATAATCTAAAAACACATTAAATACAGACGGAACAAAGTGAAGTACTGTAACATTGAATTTAATAATTGTATAGATCATTAATTTGGGATTATTCTCTTTATATGCTTCCAACAAATAAACAGAAGCACCTTGCGTTGCCCACCAGAAAATTTCCCATAATGAAACATCAAATGTATAAACAGTTTTTTGCAATATTCTATCATTTTGATTTATAGGATATTCACTTTGCATCCACAATATTCTATTATTTAATGATCTGTGTTCAATCATTACACCTTTGGGATTACCAGTTGAGCCAGATGTATAAATAACATATGCCAGATCACAAGGCTTTATACGAACATGAGGATCTCTATCGTCTCCAACATAAGTACACTGATCGTTCAAGTCTATATAATTTACCCTATCTTTATATGTTGATTTTAATTCACGGCAGCCTAAAATGAACTTTATACTACTGTCAGCAATTATAAATTCCACTCTGTTCTGTGGATAGTCAACAGACATTGGCAAATAAGCTGCCCCTGCTTTCATTATAGCATAGATAGCTATTATCATTTCTATTGATCTGGAAATAATAACCCCTACAATGTCATTTGCCCCCACGCCATGTTCCCTAAGATAATTAGCAATAACGTTAGCTTTGCTATTCAAACTTCCATAAGTTAGCGTTTCATCTTTGGTCACAACAGCTACTGCATCAGGATTTCTTTTAACCTGTTCTTCAAAATAATCTATGATATTTTTGTTTAAAAAATCATATTCCATTATTTTAAAGTTATTTAATTTATTATCATTCATAAAAAACTCCATATTATACTTGAAAAAAACTGCTTATAACGGATTAAATAAAAACTCAAAAAGATAAATTCAACTCTTCTACAACTTTTTTTAAATCGTTCAGTTTGATAGTCATTTTCGGTTTTCTTATAATCAATGAATCATTATAAATCTCTGTATTTACATTTATATCATTGGATCGTGTAATTGTATATCTTTTCCATATATAGATATTGCCTTCATATATTACTCTTGGAATACCGAATGGAGATGTAACAAAATAATCATAAGCCCTTAAAAAAGCGCTTATTTTATCTCCTGACCATTCAAGATTCAAAAATCCGTTATTGGGTTTGTCTTTTGCAAAATGAAATCGTACGCCATTCTTTTTAATTTGAGGTGAACTTTTAACATCTCCGCTCATAACGGATTCTATGAATTCAACAAATGCATGATATGCACTTTTGTTCATATCATATAAAAGGCTCACTGAAGTGGTATCATCATTGATCCTGATTTTTTTCTGACTGATTATATTACCTGAATCGACTTTATCAGTAAGTATATGCCATGTTATTCCTGCAAATTCATCTTGTTCATATATAGCCCATGCTTCAGAGTATCTTCCCGGATGATTAGGCAGTAATGCATGATGCAGATTTAAAGCAAAAATATTTCTTTTATCCAATACTGTTTTCGGCAGAATATAGGGATTGTATACACTTAATATCAGAATTTCCTCTTCATATTCTTCGAGATTTTTAACCATCTCGTTTTTGGAAACACAATAATAATTTATATTGGTATTACAGCAGTTTTTTCTGAGGTATGTCGACGGTTGATTATTTGCATCATACAGCTCTACATTAATTTTATATAAGTTTGAAATGTATTCTGCACACTGAAACGCAAGCTTGCCAAGTCCGATTACAATTACTTTATCATATATCGTTTTCAAGATATCACAAACTTTCCTTTAATTTTACTCTGTCAACCTTATTGTGAGAGTTCCGAGACAATTTTTTTAAACGAATTATTTTATTCGGCATAATATACCTTGGAATTCTTTCTATTAAACCGTTGATCAATTCTGTTTTACATTTATAGACAACACCGAAAAACATAACAATAATTTCAACGTTTCTGTCGGTCAATACAATAATCAGTCTGTTGCTCACTCCTCTTTTTGAAAGAAAAGTACCTATTGATTGTGCTCTGTGCATCAGTTCGCTGTACGTCGCAACAAATTTGATGTGTTATGCAAGTCTCACCTTTTGCCCTTCAGACAATTCTTTGGAGGATGAAAGAACTATATATGCAGAATTATCAAGGTCAATTGATGACGTTCCGTAAAATGTATCATTCTTGTCATCAATGCTTATCGAATTCTTGTGTACTATATATTCAATTCCGAGAAAGCCTTCAATTTCTTCAATTACATATATATAACCCTCACTTTCATTGTTATTTTCAAAGCTAACGGCACTGCACGGCAAACAATTATACACTTGCTCAGAAAGAACCGATGTCGAAAGCTGACCAACTTCACCTATATTAAGCTGCTCATTTACAACAGGTATCTCTATTCTGTAAGAACCTTCAGTTTCTTCTCTGATTAGTAACGTTACCTCACAGTCATCAATACGAACTTTACCGTTCCTGAAACTAATTGAAACGATGTCACCTACTGCAATATACTTTATATCTTCCTCGGTTATATTTGCCGTAAAAACAGTTCCGGCTGAGGTATCAGATATAATAAAGGCAGCCGTCTCAGTTGTAAAATCTCCGGCACTAAGAAATACTTCGGATATCACTCCATCTGACAAACTAACAATTTTGCCATCAGCTTCTACAATCTTTTTAAGCTTTTCCAGTTTAGTTTTTTTCTCAGATATTGAGAAACTTAGTTTTGGATCTTCACTTATCAGCGCAATAGCAGAATCAAGTGTAATTGCTCCGGCTGTAACATTAAGATCAGTAATCACTCCGCTGATACTGCTATAAACTACTCCCCCGTTACTGGCAATTGCATTGTATTTATCAATCTTACGCTGTTTTTCATCAATAACATTTGTTAAAGCTTCCGCCGAACTATTATCGTCATTTTCATAATAAACATCACGCGTGATCAAATCGGAATTCAAATCGTTCTGAAGGCTATTAATCATATCGTAAAGATAATCATAATCAAGACGAATAAGCTCCTGACCTATCTGTACACTATCTCCCTGTTTTACATATACTTCTGAAATACGAAGATCGGGCTGAGTAAATATTGGAATCTTATTCGTTGTATCATAGGCACCTGGAAGTGTTTCAAGTTCTGATTTTATCTCTTTTTCCAAATCAGATATCTTTTCTGAAAGATATTCTTTATCAAACTGTAGAAGAAGATCACCATTTAATACCTTATCTCCTGGTTTTACAACTACTTCACTTACTCTTAATCCCTCTGGAACTATTATCGGATTCCTTTTTACAGCCTCAAGAATTCCATTGCATTTTACACTGTGTGACAAAGCCTGAGTTTTTATTTTTGTTGTCATAACTCTTGGAAGCTTGTTTACATATACCATTCTCGACATAAAGGTCATAACCAGCATTATCACAATAAAAATAAGAAAATACTTCACCGCTTTAACTTTAAATTTCTCTTTCATATTTTACTCCTTAAGTGCAGAAGCTATTATTCCCTGCTCCAGATAATCCTGACCAATAATGAAAACAAATGCCGCAGGTATCAGTGTAATCACTGCAGCTGCAAGCATTGTTTCTGCATTGCTGATATCCAGCATTGGCAAATAGAGCGAAAGCGGAAATAACTTTTTGTCTTTAAGAAATGCTAACGGTTGCTCTACCATATTCCATAAATCAAGAAAACATAAAACCACACAGGAAAGTATTCCTGATTTTCCGAGCGGGATACCGATACGCCATAATATCTGCCATTCATTTGCGCCATCAATTCTTGCAGAATCTGATACGTCTACAGGAATGTCGGCAAAACCACGGTATATTAAAAAAACAGGAAAAGTTGAGAACACAGCCGGCAATATAACTGCAAGCCGTGTATTCATAAGATGCATACCATTCAATATCAAATACTGTGAAAGCATTGTAATCTGAAATGGCATCAGCATAAATATTACATAAAGATTGAAAATGAGCCTTCTTCCTTTGAACCTGAAACTGGCAAATGCCCATGCAGATGGTATCGCCACTACTAACTGAAATATCAATATACTTCCAACTATAAAAAGTGAATTCCAGAAAACTCTGTAAAATTCCGGAGTAAACAGAAGAAGATTCTTAAAATGATTCAAGGTAGGATACTGTGGTATATAATCTACATCGACATATTTTCCTGTAAACATGACCAAAGGAGAAAGCGTGTGCCTTAGTTCATCCGAATCCTGAAACGGAAGAATTACAACAAGAAATACAGGATATATTATAACGAAACAAATCACTGCAAATATAAGATATAGAAAAACAGAACGTATTTTTTTCATGCCTACCTCTCCTTATCCCATATATGCTGAAGTAATACTATCGCTATAAATATAACAACAAATACTGATACAGCGGCAGCCGCTATTTTGTCAAGATCCATATTGACAAACCAGTTGTTGAATAAATGCTGAAGAAGATATATGCTTTTATGAGGATAGGAACCGGCAACAAGATAAGCCTCACGGAATACTTTAAACGAATTTAGAAAAGAAATTACAGTTATAGTATACAAAGTGGGCTTGAGTTCGGGAATAATTATACGGGTTACTACCTGTAATTCATTTGCCCCGTCAACCTTTGCAGCTTCTATCACCGACGAAGATACTCCCATTATACCTGTTACCCATAATAGTACCGTATAACCAAGATTCTTCCATATATAACTTCCAACAAGCACCCAAAATGCAGCAGATGTATTAAAAAAGCTTATACTTTTATGTCCATGACTAATCAGTATATTGTTTATATATCCTGCATCACTGAAAAGTATCTGCCACACAAGCACAAGCACAGCAGTAGGAACGGCAAGAGGAAAAAGTAGAATAGACTTTATAAGTCGGATATGTTTCAGCTTGCATATTGCATATGAAACAAAAAATGATAATGTGATAAGTACGGGAATACATATAACTGTAAACAAGACTGTATTCTTTACAGCAAGAAGAAAAGCCTCATTCTTAAAAGCTACTTGGTAATTTTTGAATCCTACAAATCTTCCGGAGCCGGATGCGCAGAACGATCTGCGCATTGAATCAATAAATGGAAGAAAAATGAATATCATCCCACCCACAAGACTGGGCAGAAGAAACGGAATATATTTCCATTTTCCGGTAGAAAATTTCTTCTTTATCATATAATCATTCTTTCATTCTGAGATCAAGCTGCCTGATAGCTTCATCAGCAGCTTCTGACGGAGACATACTGCCCTCTATGCATTTCACTCCTGCATCAACAATAATAGTTTTTGTTATCGTGTCCATAATCACCGGTTCGTTAAGATTATGGATATAAGTATCAAAATCCTCAACTTCCATATTTGTCATCCATTCCAAATTCATAGTGGCTTCACGATTTCCACCCATAGAACTGCATTCAAAATTAAAAACATTATTGTTCATATTTTTATTCTTGTTATAAAACCATTCAAGTGTGTCTGTATTTACAGGAAAACCATCATTATGATCTATCTTTTGATTCTCAGCACCAAGTGCTGTTGCAATAAATTTTACAGCAGCATCTTTGTTTTTTCCAGCCTCAATAATACCCAGATTACAAGTTGGAATAAACAGTTTGTCGTTATCTCCTATACCATATCTTACCTCTATGTCAGAAGGAACACTCAGTGTATCAATAGAAGTTACCATATTAAGATCAGAATCAAAGGTGTTTATAGTTCCTAAAGCTAAAGTATGGTCATCTAACAGAGAAGCGTTTACTCTTGTTGCAAATATATATTCATTTTCTATGTCCTGACTATGCATACTGTAACGAATTGGATTTGATTGATTCTGAGAATTGTTATATATACGCTCACAGCTGTCAAACATTTTTTTAAGCTTATCCTTATTAATACCACCACTATCCATTACATCATTACCCTCATAAATAAGTCCAAGTTTTATGGTAACTTCAGGACTCTCAACATATATTATCGGGTACGGATCATCATATTTTTCACGATATTCTTCAACCCTATCAGCAATATCTTCTAAGCATTTTATTGTTTCTGCTTCCTCAGAGGGTGCCGCTACAGCTGGAATGCGAAATCTACAAGCTACACTGTATATACTATCACTTTTTTTATTCCATTTCGCAACATTGTCCAGAAGCGTTCCGTTCGGGTTCCATATTTTTTCACTTTCCGATAAATCAGAAAGCATATTTTTATCAATATAATTGTCTATATCTATTCCATCAAGCATAATAACATCTGGTGCACTACCCGAAAGTATCTGAGTGGTAAGTTCCTTCATGGCGTCATCATATGTTATACCATTTCTCATCCCTACTTGATAATCCACCTTAATATTCCTGTTTGAGGCAGCAAAACTTCTTATAGTCTGAGAAAGCGTATCATTTTTTTCAAGACTGTATATTGTCAGAACTGATGAAACTGTTGTTATAAGATCAGGATCATATCTGTATTTCAGTATTTTTCCATCTTTAAATGCAGCATAGATAGTATCATCTTCACAATGAATGATCGATGATAATTCAAGTGAAAGATCGCCAAGACTGCATACTGTTCCATCAATAAGCTGTTCTATTTGATTTCCATTCATTACATACCGAAATATGCCGTCTGAACAGGCAATATAAATAGAATTATTCTCTCCGGAACACATATCGAAAGTAGTAACGCCATCATTTTGACTACCATTTCTTTCAGAGAAAAAATCTGAAAGAACCTGTGGAACCTCTGTTTCTTTTTCATTTTTGTAATCATACATATGAGTACCGTTTTCATCAACAATAATAATATTATCTCCGATGATATCCATTACCTTTGTTTCAAATCCGACACTCATAATAGGTTTTACAGAATAATTTGTAAGACTGACCACGCTAAGCTTTCCATCATTTGTAACAAAAAGCTTTCCATCAGATGAAAACTCAGCAGAACAAGCATAACGAGATACTATGTTCAGTTTATTTTTTTCTCCTTCGGCATCAACAAAATAATAACCTACTTCTTCAGATGAATTACCAAATGAACGGATAAGATAGCCCATTTCAGATGCAGTAATTATTTCTGAAGTACCGTAGTCTGATTTGTTCATTATAACATCTGAACTTTTCAAAAAGCTCTTTCCATCCTCTGATAAACAATATTTTTCATTCGCTCCTGTATCAAATATAGATATCTTTCCGTCAATAAGACAAAATTCCGAAAGAGAATAAACTTGCAAATTCGCATCCATTTCTTCTTCCACATATCCACCCTTTGACATATTATCAGCTGAATCGCTTTTTTTGCAGCCTGTAACTGAAATAGTTATTGTTAGTGCTGTTATAAACGCCGACAGTTTAAGACCCTTTTTCATACTCATTCCCCCCTTGTATTATATAGTATCTTTTTTTCTAACTTATTGCTCAAATTATTAAAAAGACCTCACGAATATTTCTATAATTTAAAAAAATTTAAATAGTAAAACTTTACATAATTATTTAGTATATCATTATAACAAGTCATTTATGAAAATTGCAGTTAGAAATAGTATCGTGAAATATTCGTAAGATCTTTATATATATAATATCATAGTTTTCTCTAAATTACTTCTATTTTTTCTCTAATTTTTCTCTAAAGTATTTCAATTAGAATAATTATGTGGTATAATAGTATCTGAAAAAAAGAAAAGGAGATCTCCATGCGTATACTAATTATAGAAGACGACAAAGAACAATGCACTATTTTAAATTTTCAGCTTGAGAAAGAGGGATATGCAGTCGATTTGTGTTTTGACGGAGAAGATGCAGAGTATTATCTCAGTCAGAACGCCTATGATCTTGTACTTCTTGATCGTATGTTGCCTCATAAGGACGGCATCACTATTCTAAATGAAATGCGTGCGGCCGGCAACACAACTCCAGTAATAATGATTACTGCACTTGGTGAACTTAATGACCGTATCTTGGGTTTGGATAATGGAGCGGATGACTACATTATAAAGCCATATGAATTCAAGGAACTTATGGCGCATATAAGATGCAGACTAAGACGCCCTACAAATATCACCAGCCTTAATGTAACTACTTTTGGTGATTTAACATATAAACAGGAAGAAAATACCCTTACTGGACCTGCTGATAGCTGTACCCTTTCTAATAAAGAAGGAGAATTGATAGAGCTTTTTCTGCACAATCCTAATCAGACTATTACACGTCAGACTATTCTTGCAAGAATATGGGGAGCAGATTATGAGATAGAAGATGGAAATCTTGATAATTATATCTATTTCGTACGCAGACGACTCAGAAATACCGGAAGCAGTCTATACATTAAAAATATACGTGGTATAGGATATCGCCTTGTGTCGGAGGAATAACTATGTTCCGAAAAGTCCATATCCGACTTACTATGGTATTTACCACTGTCTGTACACTCATTCTCGCTATTATGTCAATATTTTATCTTTATCTTAATTACTGTAGTATATATAACAATGCTTTCACAAGTTTTCAAAACGATATGACAATATTTAGCTCAGAATTTTCTAAAAGTCATACCATTTCTCATGAATGGCTTCAAAGCATTCAAAAAGACTATAATTATAACCTCTTCGTATATGACAATAATGCTCCAATGAAATTTACATTACAAAATAAAAGTGATAGCGATCTTATGTTGATTGAGAACATAAAACAACACTTCACAAACGATGTAAATCAAATGCATCGTTCCACCATATCACAGCATAAGGAAATATCTTGCAGCATTAACGGAAACAAAATTTTTATTAGCATAATCACAATCCCCGGTAAAAACGGCAATACAGAAATATATGCAATTGATATATTAAAAAACGAAAGAGAACAAATGTGGAAACTTGGCATTCATTTTATTATCATTATAATACTTGCCTTTGCAGCTTTGTTTATTTTCTCTTATGTTTTTACTCGTATGCTTCTTAAACCGATTCGTCAGGCACATGAACAACAGGCTCATTTTATCGCAGCTGCCTCTCATGAAATAAGAAATCCTGTTAATACTATTATATCTGCGCTTGATGCGATGGGCAAATGCGAGGGAAATCAACATGACAATTTCGCAAATATCGCCAGAAAAGAAGGCAAGCGTCTAATGCTTCTAACAGAAGATCTTCTTACTCTTGCACGTTCCGATAACGGGAACTTTACTTCAAATTTTGTTCCGGCAGAACTTGATACTATTCTCCTTGACTGCTATGAGGCATTTATGGCTCCGGCGCAAGAAAAAGAGATACACATTAATATAAAACTGCCTGAAGAAAATGTTCCAAAAGCAAATATTGATTCTGAACGCATAAAGCAAGTCATCTCCGTTCTTCTCAGCAATGCTGTAAGTTATACTCCGGAAAGAGGAAAAATTGACATATCCTATTCTGTTGAAACTCAATGGCATATTATAATCATTTCCGATAATGGAAGTGGAATATCTGATGAAGATAAACGTCATATATTCGAGCGTTTCTATCGTGCCGATCATGCTCGTGAAGATCGTTCTCACTTTGGTCTTGGTTTAGCTATAGCAAAGGAGATCATCGATCTTCATAATGGAAAAATATTCGTTAAAGACAATGATTCCGGTGGGGCGTCATTTATAGTTTATATTCCTGTCACATAAAGCTGAACTCATAATGAGTTCAGCTTTATGTTCTGAGCAGAAAAACTTATATCTTAATATCAATAATAAACATCCCCCGGCAAAGCGTGATACTCTTAACGAAGAAATGACAAAAACCGAATAGGAAAAACCGATGCTTACAAAAATTTGTAGGCATCGGCTATATTTTGCGTCTTAATTGTTAATATATTAACTCAAAGCAAGCGTAATGTTAGGAATTCTGCGGAAATAATTCATACATTTTGATTTGAATTGTTTTTCGATAGAGCGTTTATTTTCAGAAAAAATGTAGTGCTTATTTATGCACAGTTCCTTAGTAAAAAATAACTTTTGGCTGAAAAGCTCAAGTGGTATACAGAGCATTCGTAATGAGCAGGTCGCCCGTTCAAATCGATTCAGTAGCTCCAATAAAACAACATAAAACAGGGGTATTCAAAAAAGAAATACTTCTGTTTTTCATTTATTGATGATTCTCGCTTACATAAATGCTGACACGGTTTTGAATAATATCCGCCGTTTCCTCCGCAGAACGCTCGCCTCCGAAATAATATGTCAATTCTTCGGTGAGAATATTGCGTATCTCTTCATCATCAGCACAAGAATTTTTTACAGCATTATGAACGAGTTCACTGTATTCAGCAGCTTTTTCATCGGAAAAAGGTTCAAGTTCAATAACCGTCGGCTCTAAGGAATTAGGCTCAAACATAGTGTACAATTCAACGTTTTCCTGTTCGCCTGTTTCCGGATTTTCATATGTTTGCAGAGTTTTATGGTATTCAAGTTCGGCTGATAATTTTGATTCCAAGGCAGAAAAACCGAGACGAGAGGAATTATCCTCTTCAAAAAGATAATATTTCAAAAACTCCCATGCACCGTCAATATACTGAGAACCAGCCATTATGCTGTATCCTCTCTCTGTAGGACAGTATGAACCGTTTCCGTTATCCGATGGACAGCCGATAAAGGTGCAGGTCTCGCCGCCGTAGACCTGTTCATATATCTTGAAATCACGATAGCTATTTATGAATGCATTAGTCAGAAGATATTTGTCATTTCTGAAATCGTATATCTGCTCGTCTACACCTAACCCACCTCCGCCGGTTAAGTCGGTACGTCCGATTTGGTTATCGTTCACAAATTGCATTCTCTTAATAAATTCCGGCGAATTAAAATCGCAGGAGGCGTTTTTCAAATCTGTAAATTCACGGTAATTGAAAAGCTGCATGAACATATCTGCACGGCTGAATATATCTTCGCCGGAAACGATGCCCATATCGCCAGGCAGATTTTTGCAGATGCTGTCAAGCTGTTCAAAATCCCATTCTTTCAGTCCGTCTGCAAATTTATCTTTAATACACAAGGTATTTATAGAAAATGTTGGAGAAATTCGCAGCAGTTTGCCATTTGATTCCATTCCCCCAAGAAATCCCTCAACGAAATCAGAACGGCTTAAATCCGGGTCATTGTCCAAAAGCGGGTACAGGTCAGCAAAATATGTTCTCGGAATACCCGGAATAAATCTCACGATATCAGGAGCATTTCCCGAGAGAATATCAAGCTTCAGAGCGTCTATCACCTGGCTGAAATCTTCGGCATTTTTCGCATAGTCGACCATTTCAATTTTATATTCTTCATTTTCAGAATTGAATTTTTTTATGGACGAGTCGTAAATGTCCATATTTCCGTCTGAAGTGTTAGCCATTTTTATTACTTTTTTCTGCTTTATTTCAGAAATATCACGCTCGGAAAGCAGCCGCATTTCATATGTCAAATCCTCGTTATGCAGTGTAATGGCATATTCGTTTTCAGTTGTCATAATAACGGATATTATATTCTGCACATTGAAATCGTTCTCGGAAAAATCGGCTATTCTAAGCCATTTCCCCTCCTTCAAGCCGTAAAGTCCGTCACTGCAAATCGCTGAAAGCTGATAATCTCCTGTTCCTGTGCCGACAGCATTTATGGTTGAGCCGATATTATCGCATACGACCTGTTCGGTTATTCCATTCGGGTCAAGTTCGGCAAGAATCATCTTATCGCTGCTGTCGAAAAGCACACATGGAACACCCTCGGAATTACTGCAAAGACCGTATATGGTTTTATTTGTTACGTCGTTGTTTTCAGAAATATTTCCGTTTTCATCTGCATAAACAAGAGTGTTGTGCGAAAGAGAAATATAAAATCCCTTATCGCAGGAAACAATATCGGCAAAATAATCGTTTTCAGAAATCATATCTCTACAGTTTATAGTATCTGTTAAATTTCCGTCCCTGTCGAAAATATAAATGAAAGTTTCGCCGTCAAGAACAGTCAGTACGGCTGATTTTCCAAGTTCAGAGAGAGCGGCAGATTTTATTTCCTCGTTTTCCTGTGGCTCAAAAATAAAGCTTCTTTTTTCTGAAAATTCAGAATTTGTAATATATCCGCTGTATTCGCCGGATTTCAGCCTGCCGAAAATAAGAATGTCGTTCTTTCTGCTTTTTGTGCAGATTATTTCATCAAAATCATCCGCCATATGTATATCAGCAGATTTTAGGGGAAGCAGTGCTGCTTGCAGTGAATCTGATGAATTTGATGAATTATTTCCTTTAGAACACCCCGTACTGGATATAAGCATTGTTAATACTAAAATAAATGAAATTATTTTTTTCATGTAGTCTTCTCCCTTAGAGACAGTTGAGTATCTCGCTGCACACGCCTTTTCGGCAAATTTTTACCGATTGCTACGTTGAAAAAACTTACCATATGTCAACGTATGCTTTCGTTTTTTTGTCTTGCATTCGGTGAAATTTTGCTCAAAAAATTCACATACACCGAGATACTAAACAGGCTCTTATGAATCTTGTAGAATAAGTTCTTAGAACTTGTGTTCATAGGATAAGCCGCACGTATTTTCGGCAAAATCATACTCGAAAATCTGCACAACCTTCCTATGAACACAGATTCTTAGTTTTGCTGTAAGCTATTATTTCACTTACAAGCGTCGATTAATTTATGTTTATATATCCAGTGACTGGATTACTCGTAGAAGCCGACGATGACTGAACGTAAATAGTGTAAGTCTTTCCAGACGGAATTGACAAATTCTGCGTTGGTGCATAACTGGACGTATCAAAATAATACCCTGCAACATACGTACCCCCATCATAGACATAAACGTTTACACTACCTCCAGTAGGCTTAGCGTAAATACTTACATTTGCAGCACCGGTAATTGATTTAATAGGAATCATTGCGTTGTTTATGAGTTTAAAATCATGACGTGATCTTGTTAATGATTCGTCTGTCATATTGATAGATGTTATGCTGTTTGCTGATTCTGTTGCAGCATTGGCACTAACACCAACCATACCAACAGCGAGCGAAGCAACAGCCATAACAGCGGCGAGAGATCTTTTAAACATATTTTTCATAAATAAACATCCTTTCATGTACGCTTGTCAGTCTGAGAATAAAACCGTATATAATATAGTGATTTTAAAGGCTCAAAAAGACGAAGCTTTTTAATATTTTTTTGTTTTAACGATTATGAGCTGATATTTCCTGCGGAAATGCTCTGTTTCAGTTTTCCGGCTGCAAGCAGTATAGCATCCGTAATAATGAAAATCAGCTCGTTTGAAGCGATTGTCCAGTCACAATTGCAGCTCAGGCTAAAGAATACAAGGTCAAAAATTAACAGTGTGCAAAGAATAATCCTGTTCCGCCTCCGCTGTGTTTCATTCAAGGGATTGTTCTCGTTTACCAGCGGCGCCAGAACTAATATAACGAGTACGGAAACTGCTCCGATTATTTTCCCCGTATTGAATGTGTACAGCAGCGGAATAAGCTTTGAGGCTGCAATTGATATTCCGAACATGATTGTTGATAAGATAAAACAGCGTTCGCTTGTTTCAGCGTGGTATCCTCCGGAAAATAATCTTATCGGAAGGGAAAATATCAGATATGCTGCGAAGTTTATCATTTCGCCGCAGAGCAGACTGATTATAAGAAATGTGATCAAAAGTCCACCGTTCAGCAGGATAACTTCAAGTCCGTATATGTAAATTTCACGCTTTTCAATCTCGACTATCTTATTTTTTATCAACAGGAATGTGATGTCCTCTGCAAGGTTTCGAAACACTTGTCATACCTCACTTTTTCTTGTTGGACTTGATGAGAGCGTTGGGTGTCTTGGGCTGATACAGACCAAGAATTGATGTTGCCTCACTTGAAACAGTTGCCACACTCTCAATTGTCTTTCTGACAACGTCAATGATTCTCTTTTTCATCTTTATTTCTCCCTTCCTGACCTTGTGATTGTATTATAACACGTCAGGAACGGTTTGTGTTAAAATTTGCACGAATGGTATGTTTTTTAGCACGAATGGCATTTGATTACATCTTTTGACTGTAAAATATAGGGTTTTGCTCAAAATTTAAGTGGTCACATTGGAATCATAACGTTGGCATTGAACACACTATTTTTATGGACAACAGAAAATTCTCCGTTGTAACGTTTGATTATATGTCTCACAGAATGAAGTCCTATGCCGTGAAGCTTTTTGTCGGGCTTTGTAGTTTCAAGGGAAATTTCAGTTTTGGTACACTTGTTTGAAATCGAAATCACCAGAAAATCTTCAACCTGTTTTATCTTTACTTCAATGAACGGCTTTTCTTCAGCCGCCGATGCTTCAAGTGCATTGTCCAGCAGATTTCCGAGAATTGATGCAAAATGCTCCGAGGCGATTTTACAGTTTTCAGGAATCTCAGCGTTTATTATAAATATAATACCGCTGTTTTCAGCCATTTTCTGCTTGATATACAGAATGGAATCAACCGTGTCATTGCCTGTTTTATAATAGAAAAGCTTCTTTCCGAGTAAGTCGTTCTGTTTTGCGAGATAACGTTTAATTCCATCCATATCGTCATTTTCAGCCAGCGACATAAGGTCAATGATCTGGTGCTTGAAATCGTGGAGTTTCCTTTGCCATATCTCAAATATCTGCTCTGTTTCTTCCATTGACTGCTCGAGCATTTCATTTTTCAGCGTGGTCAGCTTCAATTGCTGCTGATCTTCATAGTGCGTTGTAAGTTTAAAAGCCCCGAAGAAAATAACGATTATCAGGAACAGCATCATGAAGAAAAACAATGTTGAGACGTATGAATTTACAGACTCGTTCTGAATATCAATAAAAGTTACTGTTACGGTCAGAGCAAGCATTATAGCTGTAACTCCAAATAAAATAATGAAATATTTCTTTTGTATAGCACCTTTTTGAGAAAGCAATCTGTTGAGAATAACTGTCAGGAACATAAGAAAAATCTTTGATGCCGCTAACGCTACAAGTCGGTACAATGACATTTCTTCATAAATATCGACGGTCGGAATATGAAACGCATAAGACAGCATACTGACGATAATTCCGTCAGTCATAGCGATCAGAAGCAGATATATCAGCGACCAGATAACTGCCTTAATTTTGCTTTTGGGATAAACTGCTATCTGCAATAATGCAATAGAAACAAATCCAATGACCGCTGTTATTGGAGAATAAAGCTTTATATGATTGGTCGTCAATATTAAAGCGGCTGCGATCATAGACGCAAATATACGGCGAAACAACTTTTTATCCGGGTTTGAATTCTCTATAAATGTTCTGCAAAAAATCGTGCTAAGAAAAAATTCTGCAAATGTCGCTCCGTATTCGGCTATCCAATATATCCGGCTCATAACATCTCACCCCAGATATTCAAGATCTGCTGCTTCACTTCGCTGAATTTTCTTCTGCTGACAAGAAGCTGTTCATCATTTTTGAGGACCAGCAGACAGTTCTGCATATTCTTCACATAATCCGTATTTACAACGCAGCTTCTGTGTATCATAATGAAGCTCTCTTTGTTTATAAGCTGGTGCAGCTCAGCAATGGAGCGTCTTGCGTGAATACAGCTTCCATTTTTTAGGTAAATGTAAGTCTTGTGTTTTTCTGCTTCAAAATACATTATTTCAGAAACCATAACAGCCTTTTCTCCATCCTCAGTGTAGAGAATTATCTGCTTGTCGCTGCTGATTTCCAAGACGTTTACAGCTGCCTGAATTGCTATGGGCATTTCCATTTCAAGACGTATCTTCCGTATATATCTGAACGGCTGGAATTCTATTGCCTTGAAAACGAACTCCTCGTGTGCAGACAGAAAAATTATTATCAGATTCAGATTTTCTGCTCGCAGTCTTTCAGCGAGTTCAAGTCCTGATATTTGCGGCATATCTATATCGAGTATTAGGATGTCGGCAGGTTCTTTATTTACAAGCAGCATATGTTCAACCTCTGCGGCATTTGAGTAGATGTCGAACTCAGTCTTGACGTGTAATTCCTGTGCGGTTCGTTTTATGACATCTTTGGCAGCCAATGCATCGGATTCACAGTCGTCGCATATTATTATTCTCATGTCTTCACGCCCCCCTTTTTAATTATTTTACCATAATTAGTTTGCAATTGCAAGAATTATTTCTAATCCAGCTCGTGAATCATATTAAGAAATTCATCTGCATTAAGTTTTCCCTGCCAATACATAGTCTTGGCGGAACTCATCCTGTGCATCCAAGAATCATATTGCAAGAACGTCAAATCCTTGCCGGTTGGCTTACCTGACAACTTATTTTCAAACCGTTCCACACGCTTGTAATTCCTGTTCTTCGCACGTTCATACTCTTCAAGAATAACATCGTTGCTCTTTAAATATTTCTGCATTAGTTTAGGTGCAACTTGTTTGCAAGTCCTGCCGTTTAAAAGAATCGCTCTGTCGCAGTACAGGGTGGCTCTTTTTATTTTGGGAATAAAGAATGGATCGTCTATAATAAATTAGACAGAAAAGATTAAGCCGTGGTATAATAT
>JAMPIL010000024.1 GCA_023662725.1 Ruminococcus flavefaciens | reverse complement strand
TGTGAAAGTTTTGTGAAACTTTCATTTTACCACTTGACTTTTATTTGCAGGTCTCTTTCTGTTTTGCTGTCAGCAGGATCATAGCCTGATACAGCCATTCTGTTGTAACAACACAGCTGTGACCGTTGCCGTCATTGATAATATGTTCAGACGGATAAATTTCTCTTTCACCCTGTGTTTTCAGTATGTACTGTACTGTATCTGTACTGACAGTTTCATTTGTCTTTATAATTTTAAAAGCAGAGGCTATATTTCTGCCTGTATTTCTCATTACTGTTTTACTGAAACTATCGAAAATCTCAAGTTCCATTTTGTCATTTTTATTATGCGGGGGAGTAGACATAGCTTTTCCTCCCTCCATATTCAGTTTTGAGAATGAGCCTTATTTGCCCTCCTAGAAATACTAAGACAAATTAAGGGGTCAAAATCGGAAGGTTGAATTTGTAAATTTTCTGCGAACGAGAACTGAGGATATAAAAAAAGAGCATAACTCTCGACACATAAGGTCGAATAGTTATGCTTCGGTCTTGAAAATATTATATCGTACTTTACCTGAAATTGCAATAGTATGATACAATTTAATCAAAATATTTTTAAATATTTGGTTACATAAGGTGGAAAACAGATTGCTTTTTCCGATGCGTTATGCTATAATTGAAAAAGAAATGTGTGAAAGAGGAGAAAATGCTATGGCACAGGAATCGGTTCTTGACAGAGCCACATATAAGAAAATTAAGGGCATGAGCCGTGAGAAATTGGTGTGATGTAGTATGGAAAACATAAAAATTATCAAAAGCAAAAGAAAAACAATTTCTTTGCAAATCAAGCCGGAAGGCAGTATTGAACTAAAAGTGCCTGTACAGATAACAGATGCGCAGATTCAAGACTTTCTGCATCAAAAGTCCGGTTGGATAGAAAAGCATTTGCAAGCAGTTCAGGAACGTCAGAAACAAGTTTCACAGATAAAACCTTTAACCCAAGAAGAAATACAAAAAGTTGCAAATCAAGCTTTGGAAGTTATTCCGGAACGAGTCGCTTATTTTGCGCCATTGGTTGGAGTGAATTACGGACGTATTACAATCCGCAATCAGAAAAGCAGGTGGGGTAGCTGTTCGAGCAAAGGTAATCTGAACTTCAATTGTCTGTTGATGCTGATGCCGCCGGAGGTTCTGGATTATGTGGTAGTACACGAATTGTGCCACAGAAAAGAAATGAATCACTCATCGCAATTCTGGGCAGAGGTCAGGAAGGTCCTGCCTGATTATGAAAAGCAGAAATCATGGCTGAAAGAGCATGGCGACGAAATTATGATGAGAATGACAGGTTGAAATGGTATGATAAAAGTTATGTTTGTCTGCCACGGTAATATATGCCGTAGTCCGATAGCGAAGTTTATTTTCAAGGATATGCTGGAAAAATGCGGACGTGAAAAAGAGTTTGTTGTTGCTTCAAGTGCCACAAGCACCGAGGAAATATGGAATGGCATCGGCAATCCCGTATATCCGCCTGCAAGAGAAGAACTTGCAAAGCATGGCATATCCTGCAAGGGGAAAAGAGCTGTACAGCTGAAAAAATCTGATTATGGCAATTATGATTTGTTTCTGTGTATGGACAGCAGAAATGTCACAAATACAATGCGGATTTTCGGCAGCGATCCTGATAATAAAGTCCGCAAGCTTCTGAAAAATAAAGACGTTTCCGACCCTTGGTATACGGATCAATTTGACGTTGCTTACAGCGATATTTACGAGGGCTGCCGTCAGCTTTTGGAGAATTTATGAAGTACGAAAAAATAGTTCCTGCAAAGTTTATTTCACGTCCGAACCGTTTTGTTGCACAGGTTCTTCTGAACGGAGAGGAAGTTTCCGTCCATGTTAAAAATACAGGACGATGCCGTGAATTGCTCGTTCCCGATTCTGTTGTTTATCTGGAGGATTTCAGTTATCGGCAGGGAAAACGCAAGCTGTTATACGACCTGATCGCAGTCAGGAAAGGTAATTTATTGATAAATATGGATTCCCAAGTTCCAAATAAAGTTGCAGGAGAGGCTTTGAAAAACGGCAGTATAAAATTGCCCGGTATGTCGGAACTGACGATAATTCGCCCTGAAAAAGTATATGGTGACTCTCGTTTTGACTTCTATATCGAGGATAAAAACGGTGAAAAAGGTTTTGTTGAGGTCAAGGGCGTTACTCTTGAAAATGAAGGTATAGCTTCATTTCCGGACGCACCTACCGAGAGAGGAGTAAAGCATATCAAAGAACTTGTCAGTGCAATGAAAAATGGTTATCACAGTTATGTGCTGTTTGTGATTCAGATGTCAGAAATAGAGATGTTTACTCCGAATGATGTGACACATAGGGCATTCGGCGATACTTTGAGATATGCGGCTGAAAAGGGAGTACATATTCTTGCTTATAAATGTGCGGTAACACCTGGCAGTCTGGAAATAACAAGAACTGTGCCGATAGAATTGAATGCTTGATTTATATAGGCAATGCAGATGAAATCGCAAGGAGGTCAATACATGAACTACTTTACAAAATCAGATGACAATACAAATATTCCTGTTCATCTGGAATCGGTTTCTCCGACAGGCAAATATTTTGTCGGATGGCATTCTGAATCCAGGGAAACCATATATTTATATCGCACACTGTATAAAACGGATGATGTGGTCTATGGAGAGCCGATAAAGCAGTGCAGCGGTTCCGATGATGTTGGGGCAGGTTTGAATGGTGTTGTATGGTATGAGGAGTACGGATTTGTAAAGATCATTTTTCGTATCTGGTGTACAATGAACAGTGAGTCGGTGCGACTATATTTTGACCGAGAATTATATGAGAAAAAGAAAAAAGAACTTCACGAAGGAAGAGCATGAATATGAAAATATACATCGACGCAGACGGCTGTCCGGTTGTCCGAAATACGCTGAAAATCGCAGGGGGATTCAATATTCCATGTGTTATCATCTGCGATACTGCTCACCGCATTGAACATGAAAATGTTGAAACAATTGTAGTGGATAAAGGTGTAGACAGCGTGGACTTCCGGCTTGTAAATTTGATTCAGCAGGGCGATATTGCCATTACGCAGGATTACGGACTTGCGGCGATGTGTTTGAGTAAACGTGCAGTCGTTCTCAATCAAGATGGAAAAGAATACACTAATGAGAATATTTCGGGACTTCTGGAATTCCGTGCTGCTTCAAAGAAAATCCGTAATAGTGGGGGAAGATTGAAAGGTATGCCGAAACGAACAGGAGAGCAGGACAGAGCGTTTGAGTTCGCTTTACAAAATCTATTGAATAAATTCAAGAAAAGTGATATAATTTAAGTGTAATGATTGAGAATTCTCTTGCAGTGGGATAAAGAACGATTTTAAAAAAATCAGAATACGGGTGTTGATTACGATGAAAAAATTATTAACTGTTATTTTATCATGTATATTTGCGGGCTGCACAATGCCGCAGATGCAGACATATGCAGATGAACCAATTTCCTCATATGAGGAGAAGCCTGTCACAGGCGATGTCAACGCAGACGGTCAGTTTTCTGTTGCGGATGTTGTACTGATGCAGAAATGGCTGTTGGCTGTTCCGGGTACGGAGCTTGCAGATTGGCAGGCAGGCGACCTTTGTACGGACGGCAGACTGGATGTGTTTGATCTTTGCCTGATGAAGCGGGCGTTGATTCAAACAATGACGCATAATACCTTGGATTCACTGATCGGTATGGATTATAAAGATGCTGTCCAAAATAATTTTATTTCAAAATCGGAGTACAATTACCAGATCGCAGGAAATTTGAAAAGTACAATTGAGGACAAAATGGGACGTCCTCTAGACTATTCAATCGATCGGTTTTATCTCGTAAATAATGAAAAATTCGGCTTGAACAGCGATACCAACTATCTGTATAACGCAGGCACAATGGACGTTTACGTTGTCAATGAAGAGACGAAAATGAATTGTGCGACATGGTTCTGGAAGGGTACGAAAGCTGCTTTGTACGGACTTGATGACGATGCAGAAAAGCAGAATGAATTTTTAGACGCAATGGAATTCTACGATATTACCGAAATCTATTATTCTATCGGTGCGAACAAATTGGTAAACAATAAGGATATGGTGGAAGTCTTTGTAAAAAATGCTTATGCAAGGAACATGAAGGTGTATCTGCTGACCGGTGAAAAGACGTGGTTATATGAAGATACCTACCAAACGGCGATTTATCGTGTTTTTGATAAGGTTGAGGAGTATAACAGTCAGGTCGATTATGATGCAAGATTAGCGGGAGTTTCTTATGATGTAGAGGTGTGGACAAACTCGGAGTTTAACTGGAAGAACAACGATGCAGCGAGATACCAGCAAGTGAAGTTCATCGAAACGGCACAGAAATATGCGGAGTCTAAAAATTTGTCCGTGTCCCATTGTCTGCCGTATTGGATCGTCCGGTATGATTATACGGATGACGAAGGAATTACACGGAATGTTTATGATTCCATCACGCAAATTGCAAATGAGACGATACTGATGCTATATCGTGACAGCACGAGTAAAATCGAGCAATTGGTAACAGAAGTGCAGACCAATGCAGAACATCCTGTTTTCTACTACATAGAAAAGAATGACTGCAACTTGGAAATCGGGGTGCAGGTGGATGAAAACAGCGAGGGAGCTCCTACATTCTGCGAGAAAGAAAAAGAAAATCCCGGATACGTTAATGCGGCGATTGCAGATATGAAAACTGACTTGGAAGCGTATCAATACCACACAACCTTTGCAATTCATCAGGCTATTGCTTTGTATGAGTATTATTTATATATGTGAAATAATAGCATTTATAAAATCCCATCACACATTGCTGTGGTGGGATTTTTTGTACCTGACGGTCAAATTCCGTTATTTTCTTGGATAGGCTTCACTACAATTTGTAATTCCCAGCAGATAATCCACGCTGGTATCGTAGTATTCCGCAAGGAAAATCAGCTGTTCCAGCGGAATTTCCGTGGTATGAGACTCGTATCGTGAGTAGGTCTGCTGCGAACAGCCCAGCAATTTCGCCATTTCCGCCTGACTCATGTCATTATCTTCTCTTAAATCCCGTAGTCTTAATCGCAGTTTCAACAAATATCACCTCGAAAGTTTGGTAGATTTATTATACCATATTCAGTAATTGAGTATTGACTTTTACTCAAAATATGAGTAAAATAGAGTGATAAAATAATTTTCACTATAAAGCAAAAAACGACCTGCTCTTTGCAAGTCGATGACCTTTCGCAAAAGAGTGAATTTTGCGAAAGAATATGATAGAATGAAACAGGGTAAAATTATTACATTTATTGTATCATGTTTTTTCAGATTTGTCAAGAAAAAACCGAAAAAACATAGTGAAAACTGTTTGAAATCCATAAAATTTTATTGATTTTATACAAGGAGGATAATCATGGAAAGATTAAACATCTATCATCGCCATGATGGGCGCTGGGAAGGTCGTATTTCCCGTGGAAAAAAGAATGGTAAGCGAAAATTTCAATATGTTCTTGCGAGAACCAGAGAACAATGTATTGAGAAAATGGCGGCAATCCGTCAAAGTGAACAGCCGCAAGGAAAATGTTCAAAAACAATAGCAGAACTTTTTGGCGAATGGCACTGTAGTATTCTTCATCGTGTCAAAGAATCGACTGCTGCCAATTATACTATGAAAGCAGATAAGCATATTTTGCCTGCATTCGGGGATAAAACGGTATCTGCAATCACTCAGGAGGATATCTATGCTTTTATCTCTACAAAGCGGAAAGCCGGATTGTCAATGAGATATATTGCCGATATTGTGATTCTGATGAAAACATTGTTCAAATACGCAGTCAAAACTTATCGTATCTTCAACCCGATGGACGGGATTGTCCTTCCAAAGAAAAAATCACCGGAAATTCAGCTTTTTGATGATGCAGAACAGAAAAAATTACAGAAATACGTCTCAGAACATCAGAATCGCAGCACACTCGGCGTTGCACTTGCAATGTCCACAGGTATCCGAATCGGAGAGCTTTGTGCCTTGCAGTGGAAGGATATTGACCTCGAAAAACGGATTCTGACCGTCAGGAAAACCATGCAGCGAATCCAGTGTCCGACTGAAAAAGCTAAAACCAAACTCATCATTACCGATCCGAAAAGCGAATCTTCTCGCAGAAGCATACCAATTCCGGACTGTATGATGAGTTTTTTGCATAAGTTCAAAGGAAAAGCCCGTGATTACATACTGACAGGAAAAGAAAAACCAATTGAACCAAGGGCAATGCAGTATCGATTCCGCACGATTCTAAAAAACGGAAAATTGCCGTCAGTTCATTTTCATGCTCTCCGACATATTTTCGCTTCAACCTGCATCAAATTAGGCTTTGATGTCAAGGCACTCAGTGAACTTCTGGGACATAGTTCCGTAGAAATTACGCTGAATCGCTATGTTCATTCCTCTTTTGAACAGAAAAAGGAATATATGAAACGATTGAAACTCGCTTTTTGAAAAATCCAGCAGCTTGAAAATTGAATACCTGAAATGGTCTCTATTCGCAAAATTCACTCTTTTGCGAAAGAAAAATAAAAATTCAAAGGAGTTTATTTATGAGCAATGACGTATCCAAGAAAACTGAAGGAAACTTGGAAAACGCCAAGGAAAAACTGTACTACAGTTTAAAAGGCGAAATCAATGACAAGCTGAAAAGAATTGAAAGTATGTCCACCTTCTGCATTACCACTACGATTGCAGTTTATGCCTTTGTACTTAAAGATGAAAATATCAGTCGATGGGTTTTACTATTACCCCTCATACTGATTATTATGGTTTCATATCGGGCTGCTAACAATAGAATTGACATTCTTAAAATGTCGGCTTACATTGAGGCAAAAGAACTGGAACCAGTTGATTTGACTTGGGAGAAGGATAATAATGATTTAATAAGAACAATGGAAGTCAAAGATTTCGGACTGTTTTATAAAGTTTCCTCATCTTGGTGTAAATTCCCAGATTTTCTACTTATGACAGCTATTTGTTTGACCGTATTTTACTTCAATTTCAATTGTGATGAACTATCTAATCAGGAACTTCACTTTTTGTGGTTTGGAATGATCGCAGCACTTATCATAGAACTTTACCTCTTTATAAATCTGAATTTAATGAGGGGAAAATTAAAGAAGGAAAGATTCAAGAAGAAATTCAACGATAACATGGGAGGTCAATCATGAAACACAAATGCAAACGCTTATTGTCAGCAGTCAGTGCAATTGCCATAACAATTGCCACACTGCCGACAGCGGGAATGTCAACATATGCACAGGAAACAGTTGCTGTAGCACCTGCTGGTACCGATTATGCCTCGGATATTCAGTATATTGATGCAGTAGAATCTGTTACCAGAGAAGAATGGATTCATGAACTTGTGACAGCATTTGATATGTCCATAGAAGATGAGTCCACAATGGAATCTCACTTTACTGATACTGCGGATAGCCCGTATGCCTATGATATTGATCTGGCGGCGAATTACGGCGTGTTCGATATTGAAAGTGAATCCTTTGATCCGGATGATTATGTAACCCGTGAATTTGCAGCGCACACCGCAAATTACTGCTTTGGTTATCTGGATGATGGTACAACCATAACTTTTGCAGACAGCGATGATATTTACTATGAGTACGATGCAGTCGTTTCTGTTCAGAAAGGCTGGTTCACGCCTTCTTCCGGTAAATTTCTGCCAAATGCGGTATTAACAGAAAAGGAAGCAGAAAACATTCTTAATGATGCAAAAGCATCTCTTGAAAGTGTCGTGATTGATGAAAACGCTGAGCATACGATAAATTATACAAATTCTGTCATTCAGCTTGATGACTCGGTGAATGCCTCTTATTTCAACGGAACAGTCACAATCAAGGGTACAAGCGTTTCCATCAAAAAAGGCAACATTTTCTGTGTAAATATTGATGGCATGGATAAACTTTACAAAGCTAACAGTATCACCAGAGATGACGAGGGCAATACGATTATTACAGTGTCAGATGTGGCTCTAAAAGATGCAGTCAGTGCCATTGATATTCAGGGATATGGTGATGTGGACTATTCAAATGCAATGTTTTATGGCACATCATCAAGTTCAGATAAGGTGAAACTGCTCCAGTACAAACCGAATATCAACGGTGTGCAGTCCCAGCTTGTAAAAGCGGTCAACATCAAAAATGATACCATCAGCATTGATGAAGAAATTGATATGGGCGGTGCGTCCATCAAGCTGAATGGTACTATTAAAAACATCAAACCTGAATATAAGCTGGATTACGATGGTGTCAATGTCAACAGCTTTTATCTGAATGTGGATGCTGATGCAGATATTTCCTGTACTATGACCGGAAATCTGATTAAAGACACTTCCAGTAAGGAAGTCAATCTTGCTAAAGCGCCTGTCAATTTAGGCGGTCCTATGAGTGCCAATATTGTGATTTCCGTTTCTGTCAGCGTCAGCGGTGAAATTACCATGAAGTACAGTTGGGATATCAACAGCGGTGTTTCCTATACCAAGGCTGGCGGATGGAGAGTGACAAAGGATTTTAAGAAAAAAGGATTTTCTCTTACTGCTACCGGTTCGGAAAAGATTGCAATCAAGGCAGCTTTGAATGCAGAAGTTTTCGGATGTAAGATCGGAGAAATCTATGTTATGGGCGGAGAAAGCGGAAAATTCACCAATACTCCCAGAAATGACGGCGCTGTTTTCTGCGATAATCTGAAAGTGTACGCCTTTGCCGAAGCAGGTGCAAATCTGAATCTTTTTGATGTTGTGAAATTCTCGCAGAGCTATGAGTTTATTAACTTCGACAATTCTCCGCTTCGTTATAACAAGCACTGGGAAAATGGTGTTGAAGTTGCAGAGTGTTCATTCGATAAATCGGCGACAAGCACAACATCAAAAAGAACCGCTAACAAGGCAGTTTCTTATTCAAATTATTCCGCTTACGGATTGGAGTATGAGGGAATTATCACACTTGCAAATTCGGCGGATTCAGATGATTATACGCCTTATCAGACATGGACGGAAGATAAGACGCTGACGAGAAATGTGACTGTGAATGGAGATTTGTATCTGGGGAGCAGTGTTGATTTGAATGGGTATACGCTGACTGTTAATGGCAATCTTATTCAAAGTGGCGGACAAATTGTAGTGAAAGACGGAACATTAAATATAGACGGCGACTATACGATTACCAATAAAACACATATTGATTCTAAAACAGGAGAAACAAAAGAAGATTCCAACGGCACACTTTGCATGGAGTGGGCTGATGGTACTGTGAACGTTCATGGTGATTTTTACATGAAAAGTAGTAAAAATTGTTCAGGTGGAGTACATTGGAATCACTTTGAACGTGGCACGCTTGCAATTGATGGAAATTTCTATCAATACAATAATGGAACTTCAGCAAACTTCCAAGCTAATGGTACTACTGTAAAATTTGTGGGCAGTGACACACATGAAATCTACTTTGAGAGTGATTCTTCTTACATAGGAAATAATCTGGAAGTTCCTGAAGATGCAAAAATAAAATTTACAGGTATTTTTCATGGCTTTAAACTTGCTCAGGATATTGTGATTGATGGAGATACAACTTATGATTGTGAATATATGGATTTAAATGGATATACCTTAACTGTAAATGGTGATTTAATTCAAAATGGCGGACAAATACAAATATACGGTGGAACACTGAACGTAAACGGTGACTATACAATTCAGAATAAAACCCATGTTGATTCCAAAACCAAAGAAATAATAGAGGATTCCAATGGTACACTTTGCATGGAATGGGCTGATGGTACTGTGAATGTTCATGGTGATTTTTACATGAAAAGTAGTAAAAATTGTTCAGGTGGAGCGCATTGGAATCACTTTGAACGTGGCACGCTTGCAATTGATGGAAATTTCTATCAATACAATAATGGAACTTCAGCAAACTTCCAAGCTAATGGCACTACTGTGAAGTTTGTGGGCAAGGGTACGCATAAAATTGCTTCTGAATCTTCCGCAACAAAGATACCCGATATCGCTCTTACCGATGGTGCAACACTTTCATTCAATGGTAATTTTGGTGGATTTTCTCCTGTAAGTTCTTGTACCTTCTCAAGCTCTGCTTCGACTATTGCAAAAGTAACCGGTAATACAATTCAGACTGTTGGTTCTGGCACTGCCAAAATAACAATTGAAGATACTTCTAACAAAAGTACAACAATCAATCTGATAGTAAATGAACTTGTAACAGGCGATGCCAATGGTGACGGAAAACTCACTGTAGCAGATGCCGTTCTTCTCCAGAAATGGCTGCTCGCCGTACCTCATGTAAGACTTGCAAATTGGGAGGCTTGTGACTTATGTGAAGATGGAGTCATTAATGTATTCGACCTCTGCTTGCTGAAACGCAAACTCATCAATGGATAAAAGATTGTTGAAGCCACTTGCTTTCCCTAAACAAGTGGCTTACAATTTAAAATATTTTATAAAGAAAGAGGGAGGAAATTTACAATGTCAAAAAAACTATCTGCATTCATAGGGTTGCTCTTAACCGCAGTAATGCTTGCATCATTCTCGGTTGGAACATTTAATGTCGGTGCTGCTTCAAGTGCATCCTATGATACATACCTTGCTGATTACCTTTTAACTGATAAAACCGCTCAAAGTTATATCAATAGGGATTTCAAACTTCCATACAGGAAATATGTCGAGGACAGACGAAATAGTCTAACATATACAGCTATGCTTGAAGCGTGGGAGATTCTGACATTCGATGCAAAGTTGGCTGACAAAACCGGAAAGTGTGTGGCATATTACGAAACTGTCTTATATGACACTATCTATGGAGGTCTGGACGGAAATTCGGAGTTAAATGACCTGACAAGCAAAGTTGCATCGGCAAAAGCAGGCACAATGAAAACGCTGATGGAATACAATGAGGAGCTTATTAACTTTGAATTGGAAGACATCAAAAAAGGCTCGGATTTGTATAATACACTGGTTGCAGAATTTGTAACCTGTGATGCATTAAAAGATGCTTTTCAGAATATAAGCGATTTAAAAGACCAGCTGGATAAGTGCAAGGATTTGTATGAGGCTGTTGAAAAGGTGGCAAAAGTTGAGGCGCTTGTAGAAAATCAGGAGCAGATAAAGAAAATTGTTACGGATATCGGCAATAGTACAGCAAATCCTGCCCTTAAATTGGCATGTGCAAGAATGACTGTGATTATGGATGATGTAATACCTGACCAGATTATTGCAGGTGTATTTGCATCGGAAAGTACGATTGGTGAAGCTGTTGATGATGGTTTCAAAGCTGTATGGGATGCTATTCTTGTTGATGTTGCAGGTGCAAAGCTTACCATTGCAGTGAAAACAGGTCAAAAGTCAGGTAAACTGGCAGCTGGAATACTGTTTTCAACTGACAAAGACGTTGAACACGTATATGCGATGGATGCACTCTATGATATTGAGGATATTACAGTAAATCTTGTCAAAAAATATCAGTCGCAATACAAATCCAATCCATCGCAAGCGAATGCAAAACTTTATACTGAGGCATTTAAGCAGTTGATAAAGACCTATATCGAAGGCGTTGATTACTCAAAGACATATGCAGAAATCACCAACGAACAAGGTTTAATCAATCAGCTGTTCAAAAAGTTTGAGAGTGAAGATTACAAGCGATTCATCAGTATGCTTGATAATATGCGTCTTACATATGAAGATTACCTCAATTATATCGATGTATGTGTATATAACAACTATCTTGCTGACGTTCCAAATGAAACCGTCAAGAAGAAAGTGAAAGTTGTTAAAAAGAAAACAACTGTTACTGATGCTGATATTACAAGCTATTTTGAGACTTACAAGACTGTTGATATGCTTTATACAAACCGTGTTGTTTATGAAGAATGGATTTTAACTGAGGACTATACAACTTATGGTAGTCTTACAATTGAAGCTGATGTAGATTTGAATGGACATACTTTGACTATTGGTGGAAATGTAGACCACAAAAGCGGAGAAATTCTTTTCCACAACGGAACACTGAAAATAGACGGAGATTATCTGAACGCAACACCAAGTGTGGACAGTGGAAAAAAAGAATATTATGCTAAATCAGATGGCAGATTAAATATGGTTTGGGATAATGACTATATGCTTGTTGGTGGCAACTTCATTACAAATGTTTATTATGGTAATTGTAATAAAATATCAATGGGAAATATTGAAATCAAAGGAGATGTACTTGATTATACTGATACTAATGGTGGTTTTTGGGTAGCCGAGGACGAGAATAAAGTAATTCTTTCAGGCACTGGCAATCAGACAATACATTTTGAAATTAGTTCCTCTCATTTCAATGACCTTGAAATGAGAAATTCAAACTCAAGAACAATTACTATTGATAAATATTGTAAAGTAAATGGAACAACTACATCTGACAAAAATAATCTGAAAATGATAAGCAAAGACGGAATAGCTGCATTCGGCACGTTGAAATCAACAAGTATTAATGCTACAGGCAATTTTGAACTTGGCAATGGTTCAACTACATTAAATAATTCAAACATTACTGTAAATGGCAACCTGATTGTTTCAAGCGATATTGATATGGATAACTGCACAATTTACGTTACTGGTATGCTTGATCATAATGAAGGAACAATTCTTTTCCATAACGGAACACTGAAAATAGACGGAGATTATCTGAACGCAACACCAAGTGTGGACAGTGGAAAAAAAGAATATTATGCTAAATCAGATGGCAGATTAAATATGGTTTGGGATAATGACTATATGCTTGTTGGTGGCAACTTCATTACAAATGTTTATTATGGTAATTGTAATAAAATATCAATGGGAAATATTGAAATCAAAGGAGATGTACTTGATTATACTGATACTAATGGTGGTTTTTGGGTAGCCGAGGACGAGAATAAAGTAATTCTTTCAGGCACTGGCAATCAGACAATACATTTTGAAATTAGTTCCTCTCATTTCAATGACCTTGAAATTAAGAACACTAATAATAGAACAATCAAGCTTACAGGGGAATTTAATGCAAATAATATCATAATTGACGGTGCTGTTACTATTAACTCCAGTAACAAAAATGCAACTATATCAAATGTAACTTTAAAAGAGGGTTCAAGTTTGACTCTTACTGGAAATCTGAATGGTATTACATCTATTAACAATGCTACATTCACGTCCGATACACCATCTTCTGCTACTTCAAGCTCAAATGTCATCAAAGCTGTAAAAAATGGCACAGCGAATATAACAATCAGCAATAATGATACTTCTTCTAAAATCACTGTCAATGCTGAAAAGCCATTTGAACTTGGCGATATTAATTGTGACGGAGAAGTTACTGTAGCAGATGCTGTTCTTCTTCAGAAGTGGCTGCTTGCTGTACCTAACACGAGATTGGCAAATTGGAAGCTCGGTGACTTGTGTGAAGATGGTGTACTTAACGTATTTGACCTATGCCTGCTGAAACGCAAGCTTATCTATGGCTAATAATCTCTCTATCTGCACAATAAGAGAGAATATATAGGGTTTTATTCCGATATAACGGGACAATCAGAATCCTCCGCAGGAGTAATCTTGCGGAGGATTTTATCGATTGTACAGTAAGAGAATACAAAATATGAAAAGTATCAGTTTCAGTCTATCTCTATTTAAACTTCATATGAAACATTCTTATAACTGTGTAAAAATATATCATTGTACGATTTCTTTATTTTGGGGTCGACCTATAAAAAGAATCTGCAACATATAAAACGGCAGTAAAAAGAACGGACTTTTAAAGGTGGTGAAACACCTCTGGAAGTCCATATTTTCGGCATTTTGCCAATTGTTTGAAAGGTGTTTATTTATCAAAGTGAATAACCTGATTTCGCCCTCATTTTAATGAATGAGATTCGGTTTAAGGCTGTTCAATTCCCCCCCTACTTACCATGGTGATCGCATTTAATATTTAACAAGTCTGAAAACGGTGTTTGTTTTCAGACTTATTTTTCTTTAGAGCGTATCCCAAAAAGAGTTTTTTAGTTGCTTTTTTCTTTCAGATATGGTATACTTAAATTGTAGAAAGCGAGGTGCATAACCAATGGCAAAAATGAAGCCGCTTCCGATTGGTGTGGAGGATTTTAAAAGATTAGTAGAGCGTGATTATTACTTTGTGGATAAAACTTTAATGATAAAGGATATTTTGGATAAGGACAGTATGGTAAGTCTTTTCACACGTCCGAGACGTTTCGGAAAAACATTGAACATGAGCATGATACAGCGTTTCTTTGAGAAAACAGAAGAGAGTAACGGGCATCTTTTTGAAAATCTGAATATTTCAAGAGCCGGACAGAAATATATGCAGCATCAGGGGCAGTATCCGGTGATTTCGGTTTCGCTGAAAAGTATGAAGCAGGAAAGTTATGAAGATGCACTATTTCAGTTTGTAAAATTATTATCAGACGAGTTTGACAGACACGCATACTTGTTGAACTCAAAAGATATCAGCGAAGAAGACAGAGAAGAATTCTTAATGATTAAAAAGAGAAAAGCTCCGACTCAGAGCTATTTTACAGCACTTAAACTACTTTCCAAGTGCTTAAATATTTACTATAACAAAAACGTCATCATACTGATAGACGAGTATGACGTTCCTTTGGAAAGCTCTTATTTCTGTGGATTCTATGATAAAATGGTTGGATTGATCCGCAGCGTGTTTGAGAGTGCATTAAAGACAAATCCCGCTTTGGAATTTGCCATTCTGACAGGATGCCTACGAATCTCAAAGGAGAGTATTTTTACAGGGCTGAATAATCTTAACGTTTACTCCGTAACAGCGTCTAAAATGTCAGATTGTTTTGGTTTTACGCAAGCGGAGGTTGAAAAGATCGCAAAGGATTTTGAGATTGAAGATAAGCTGTCACAGATGAAGGATTGGTATGACGGTTATGTATTTGGTAAGACAGAAATCTATAATCCGTGGAGCATTCTGAAATATGTTAATGCAGTAATGGATGAAGATACAGTTGCCTGCCAGCCCTACTGGATCAACACCAGTTCCAACAGCATCATCCACGAACTTGTGGTAAATTCTGACGCAAAAACAAAAGAACAGATTGCATCGTTAATGGAAGGCGGAAGTATAAAAGCACGTATCTACGAAGATTCCGTTTATGCCAACCTAAATGTGAATTCTGACAGTATATGGAGTTTTCTATTGTTTACAGGCTATTTGAAGCAGGTTGACTCAGAATTGCAGGGGACTAAGATATATTCCACTATGGTGATTCCAAACAGGGAAGTGCAGAGTATCTATGAATTAACTATCCAACAATGGTTTGAAGAAACCGTCAAAAAAGAAAAAAATCCGCCATTATTGCAGGCAATTCTGGACGAAGATCCGCAGGCTGTTCAGAATGAAATCAACCGTTGGCTGAGAAAATGTATCAGTTTTTATGATACAAAAGAAAATTTTTACCACGGGTTTCTTGCCGGATTGCTGGTGGGCTCTGAGATTTATCAGGTGAAATCCAATCGTGAAAATGGTGATGGCAGAACAGACATTACTGTATGTGAGTATCAGACGAGGGAAGTGGCGGTAGTAATTGAGGCAAAAATTGCGGAAACGTTTCGTCAGCTCGATGCGAAATGCGATGAAGGTTTAAAACAGATTCGGGACATGAGATATTCTGAAGAATTGATAGACGACTGCTATAAAAAAGTAATCCGCTATGGCGTTGCATTCTATCAAAAGGCTTGCAAGGTTAAGATGGATGAATGCCTGATTGCTGAAGAATAATCTGAAAGGGAAGAGGGGCTGCTTACACATTAGTAAATAAGTATTCCTCTCCCCTCTTTATTTTACATACCGATTTGTTTCCGTGAACGGGCAAACGACTATGATTTGTTCCCAAGAACGGGGAGTCACCTTGATTTCTTCCCAAAGACATAGATTTTCGGGAACAAATCAGCGTATGTTATCAAATCAAGGGTATCGATGCACGTTGAGTGCGTGGTTCTGCTGACACGAGACGATCGCTAAAATCCCGATTTTACGAGATTTTTCCGAAATTTTGCCAAACAGCAATCACTCAAATCAACCCATTTTTCGTGTAAGCGGAAAGGTATCGGGCGGTTTGAGAAAATGCAAAGAAATACACGAGCGTTCAGCATTTTTAAGCACTCGGTCGGTTGGTGTGTGAAACTACTTTTTTAAGGTTGTAGTGTGTGAAAATGCTGACAGCTACAAAAGTAGCGTAAAATAGAGAAAAACGAGTGTTGTCAAAGTCTATGACTGTTTGGAGTATAGACGAATGCTTGAATATGCAGGTGGAGATTGGATAAATTGCGTTTGGTGGTGTGGGGATTGGATGTAAAACGAAGAAACATAGGTATATTTCTGTATAGTGCTATCAGTGCGCAGAGGGAGAGATTATGAATTCAAAAGGTATGAATACGTTTACAGATAAAGAAGGGGCTTCCGCCATGGTATCTCCCTCTCCATTGAAAAGAGGCGATAAGGTTGCCGTTATATGCCTTTCAAGCGGCGTTATCGGTGAGGCTTACTGCAAACACGAAAAGGAGCTTGGTATACGCAGACTTCGCGAATTCGGGCTCGAACCCGTTTTCACAGAGCATGCCCTCATGGGAAAGGACTACATTCTGGCTCATCCCGAAGCGCGTGCCGCAGACCTGAAAGCTGCTTTTCTTGATGAATCCGTAAAGGGTATCATCACTTCCATAGGCGGCATAGAGACTTTCCGCACCTTCCCGTACCTTATGGAAGATGAGTCGTTCAGAAACGCTGTTCGTCAGCACCCCAAGTTCTTTCTCGGCTTTTCGGATACCACAAATAATCACCTTATGCTTCACAGACTGGGCTTGCAGACTTTTTACGGTCAGGCTTTTATGTGTGACCTTGCAGAGTTTTCGGGAGATATGCTCCCCTACTCAAAGGCTCAGTTCCAGAGCTGCTTTACCACATATCACGGCAGGAAGATAACTCCGTCCGATGTATGGTACGAGGAAAGGACCGACTTCTCCGAAGTAGCTGTAGGCACTATGCCCGTTTCTCACAGGGAAGAACACGGCTATGAGCTTTTACAGGGCAGCCCGTTTTTGAGGGTGAGCTTCTCGGCGGCTGTATCGACAGTATGGGAGAAATGCTCATCGCAGGGAATATCGAAAGATTCGGCGCGTTTCTCGCATCAGACATGGAGAAATGTCCGCAGCTTGCAGAAGACCTGAAAAAGCAGAGCGAGATTACTCGCAGATACCATATCTTCCCGACAGCAGATGAATGGCGTGGCAAAATACTGTTTGCAGAAACAAGCGAGGTCACTCCCACGCCCGAAACGCTGAGAGAATACCTCACAGCACTGAAAAGCGAGGGAGTTTTCGATAACATCAGCGGCATCATCATCGGCAAGCCCATGAACGAAAAATACTATGAGGAATACAAGTCTGTATGGCGCGATACCGTCAATAACAAGGAGCTTCCGATGGTTTACAATGTCAATTTCGGTCATGCCTCACCAAGAGCAATACTCCCATACGGTGCTATGGCTCGTGTTGACGCAGATAATCAGGAAATATCCCTTATATAGCCAACAAAAATCCCCTCATCACCAGAGCAATTATGCTCCGATGATGAGGAGATTCTCATATCTATTCACTTTTCGACAGTAATCGTCACGCCTGACTTAAACTCAAAAACCAGATGCTCCGGAAATACCGTGACCTTTGCAAGCAGGCGCTTTACCAGTGCGTCATCAAATGTCAGGCGTTTCGGCTGTGATCGGATAAACGCCTGCAATTCGTTGATGCGGTTCTGGTACTCAGCTTTTGCTGCGTCGTCCATCGCCGTCTGTTCCCGAAGCTGCCGCAAGCGCAGGATTTCCTCCGCCAGATCATCATAGTTCTCATGACGCTCGGTGCGGTCGATCAGTTCATGCTGTAAGTCCGCCATTCGAGCATACAGATACTCAACCGAATCCGGATTCACCTGCTTGATCGCAAGTTCAAGATTCTGCTGCAGGATCCGCAGATATTCTCGACTGTTGCCAACCATATTATTGACCGTTTCGAGAAATGCCTCCTGCAAAATCTCTTCTTTGACCGTTCGTGCGCCGCATGTTGTATTGTCGTGCAGTCGGCTTGTACAGCGCCATACGATGTATTTCCTGCCATGATTATTCCAATGCAGGCGCTTAAAGGTTTCACCGCACTCAGCACAAAATATGATGTGCGAAAAGGCGTGATTGGCGCTGAATCGCCGCTTTCTACCCATGCAGTCTCTATCTGCGCTCCGCCGTGCCATTTCCTCCTGCACCTTCAAAAACAGCTCCTTGGGGATGATCGCTTCGTGGTCGTCCTCAATGTAATACTGTGGCATAATACCTGTGTTCTTTACTCGCTTCTTACTGAGGAAATCCACGGTGTAGGTCTTTTGCAGGAGTGCGTCACCCATATATTTTTCATTTTCAAGTATTTTACGGACTGTGCTGTCGTGCCAGCGTGGATTGCCCCTTGCCGTCAGAATGCCGTCACGCTCCAGCCCTCTGGCAATTTTCTGACAGCTTGCTCCCTCAAGATACTCCAGAAAAATGCGCTTGACGATCTCTGCCTCTTCCGGATTGACGATCAAGTGCCCGTCCTCATCCTTGTCATAGCCGAGAAAGCAGCGGGCATTCACCATCACTTTGCCCTGTTGGAAGCGGTATTGCATTCCAAGCTTCACGTTCTTGCTGAGCGATTCCGACTCCTGCTGCGCAAGCGAAGCCATAATGGTGATCAGGACTTCTCCGCGTGCGTCCATGGTGTTGATGGACTCTTTCTCGAAAAATACCGGAATATTCATTCCTTTCAGCATACGGATATAATTCAGGCAGTCAACAGTGTTTCGGGCAAATCTTGAAATCGACTTTGTCAGAATCATGTCGATTTTCCCTGCACGGCAGTCGGCGATCAGCTTCAAAAAGCCCGGTCTATGGGCGGTATTGGTTCCGGAAAATCCATTGTCCACGTAGCTTCCAACAAAGTTCCATTCCGGATTAGCCTTGATTTTTTCCTGATACACCTTCTTCTGCATATGGATCGAAAGCGCCTGATCGAGGTCATCCGTACTGACACGGCAATACGCTGCAACACGTAGTTTTCTCGGGGAACTGCCTGTATCTGTCTTTGCACTGATCTTCCGGATACGAGTTTCGTCCAATGCGTCAAACTGTCTGCCAACGGCAGCTCTTTGCCGCTGCCGTTCCGTTTCAAAGCTGCTGCCGGCGGGTGTATTGCTTGGATGTGCCGCACGTTCTTCAGCGGCTTTTTTAATATCATTCAGGGTCTCCACCCCCTCAGAACGCAGATCGGACTTCGTGTTCGGAGCAGAACTTTACTGCCCCATATCAGTTCAATCAAATGAATTCCTCCTTTTTCAGCTCACCATAATGAGCAGATCATGAATATGCGGCTTTTTCAAGCCAATGGACATATTACCATAATCCATTTTCCTTGTCCACAACTCCGGAATTGTATTTGCCGATTTTTCGATGTAGAAATAAGTGCGGGATAATGCGGTGCGTGTTGTGACAAATCAACAATTTGAACATTTCTGCATATACGCAGGCTCTTACAGCTTGCGTACTTTTTTTACCCAATCTTCACTTTTCTCAAAAACCAGCTCATAGGGATCCAGTTCCAGCACAGCGCAAAGCCGCAGACCGAGGAGCATACTGCTGCTGGATACCCTGCGTTTTCCGTATTCATAGAGCTGATACTGCTGAAGCTGTATTCCTACTTGTCCGGCAACATCCGTCTGTGTCATGCCCATTTCTTTCCTGCGCTTTTGCAGAATCAGAGCTTCTCTGCTTACTTTTTTATTCATGTAAAATACCTCCTGCTGAATGTATTTGTACCAGACATTATACCAGCAGTTGAATGTAAAGTCTATTCACCATACCGGACAAATTTGGCTGCAAAACTTTGTGACATTTAGCCTCTTGTATTTTATCGAAAAAGACGGTAAGATACCAACATCTTAATGTAACGGGAGGCTGATAACATTGAAAGGTCTGATTGATGTGCGTAAAACCGGGTATCACATAAAAACACTGTGCGAACGGAAAAATATCACCCCTGCCTTATTGCAGGATGTACTAAAACTTAAAAGCCCGCAGGCAGTATACAAATGGTTCCGGGGTGAGACGCTTCCGTCGGCGGAGCATTTGTTTATTCTTGCCGAACTGTTAGACCAGCCTGTGGAGGAACTGATCGTCCTGAGAAATCGTGCAATAACAGAAAAGCGTATCGCCGGTTTGATTCGTTGGGCAGGGGGAAAGGCAAAATATTCACCGCTGCTTCGTGAAGCATTTTGTGACGTGCTTGCCGATCTGATCATCCGATCATAGCAGGAATCGCATTGTCAAATGTCACAAACTTTTCTCGGAATTTTGTGCGTATCAGAGAAATTTGTCAACATAGTTTGAATTGCGAAATGCAAAATTGAATCGGCAGTACACACAAAATACAATCTCCTGATTGTAAAATTCGATTCAGCAGGCTAAAGCAAAACCGAAAAAGTATGTATTTACGTTGCAGCTTTTTTCAACAGATACTGTTGAAATTAAACTGTTGGTTCAATTGACAAAATTCAGATCCTGTGGCATAATAGTCAAAAACCAGACAGCGGTTCTATACGGCTGCTGCAAAAAGGGAGGTCATGCAAATGAAGAAAATACCGAGGTCGGATAAAGAACAACAGAAACAACTGCTGCATTATGTTTACGAGATCGAAGCACCGGAAGAATATGTGGATATCCTGCGGAAGATCGCAGATGCAGAGCATATGACAGTTGAAGAAATGATCGTACAGGGGCTGATGCATATTGCTGCACACCCGGAGGATCTAAGAAAATGGGAAACCGAACTGAACACTTTGCCGGATGAGATGAAAGCAGATCTCAGCCGTATCCATGTACGGAGTATCAAACCGGTGTATAGTGACGAGCTTTGGCTTGCGAAGCACACAGGAGGTCGGTCATGAAGCTGCCATATATCAACATGATCACACAACAGGAGCTGGATCGTCTATAATAAATTAGACAGAAAAGATTAAGCCGTGGTATAATATA
>JAMPIL010000023.1 GCA_023662725.1 Ruminococcus flavefaciens | reverse complement strand
ATGTGCGGAATTGACGAAAGAAATTTTTCAGTTCATATCTTAATTATACCACAGAATTTTTGCAATATATATTGAATTTATTATTAAAATATGGTATTATATGAGGTATGAGGTGATTTTTATGATTAGGATTGCTATTGTGGATGATGAGCAAAATGTACTGAAATATATTTCCGACAAAATAACGGAGATACTTGAAAAATTTAAATATGAAGCTAAAATTGAGTTATATAATAACGGAAATGATGTAATTGAGGCGGACAGAATACAATGTTTTGATATACTCTTTCTTGATCTTGAAATGCCGGAACCGGATGGAATGCAAACAGCGGAAATTATCAGGGATAATAATATCAATGCAATAATTGCTATTATTACCAACTGCAGCGATCTTGTATATAAAACGCTGAAGTATGATATTTCAGCATTTATCAGAAAAAACTGTTTCGATGTTGAAATAGAAGAAGAAATACAGAGATTGTATAATAAAGCAAAAAACAGATGCACAAAATATTTTCTGAAAACGGAAAATGGGGAAAAACCATTTATTCCTTCAGAAATAGTTTATATTGAATCCAACAATCACAATGTGTATCTTAATAACAAATCAGGAGATAAAATTAAAATTTTTTATACTCTTGAAAAGTTATCCGGTATACTTTCAGATGAAATGTTTGTAAGATGTCATTCAGGAATAATTGTTAACTGTTATTATATATTCTCAATCAATAATGATAATATTGAACTTACAACTAAAGAACATATCGTACTGAGCCGAAGTCGGAAAAAAGAAGTGAAGAACAAATTTCAAAAATTTATGAGGAGTATGTGATGAGTAAAATATTTCAAATCTGTGAGATTGCTGCAACTGTACTTGAAACAGCGATTTTGCTTGAATTTATTAACAAACTTCTGGGAAGTAAGCTGCGAGGGATAAAAAATATATTACAGATTTTAGGTGCATTTTTATTAATAAACGGATATATGATAACGTCTGCACATATTTCTGTAAAATATTCAGCGGTATTGGACTTGTTAGGGATTTTTCTATATGTAGTATATACATTGATTTTTATGAAAGGGAGTATAATATATAAGATAATAACTCCGATATTGTCAATTATGACTATATTATTCATAAATCTAATCATAAGTATAACCGCATCGAATATCTTAAATTATACACCCAATGATTTACTTGAATCAGGAAACATGCTGAGGATTTTTCTGCTGTTTATAACTAAGTTTTCGTTTTTTATTATAACAAGATTTGTTTTAAAAATTGTTAAACCTAAAGAAGCGTTTTTGGATAATCACGAGCTGGCAGCAGTATCTATAATATTTATAATCTCTGTTATGATTGTAGGCTTTTCAAGTGAAGTATACTACAGTGACAGCAGAAACGGTACAATAGATAAATTTTTAATTATTCTTTTAATCGGACTGGTGATTATTAATGTTATTGCTTTTATATTATTTGGAATTATCGCCCGAAAGAATAAAGACAAAATGAAATATTCTATGATGGAGATGCAGTATGAACTGCAGAAAAAATCATATGATTCAGTAAGGACAGTATATCATAATCTTCAGATTTTGCAGCATGATTTAAAAAACAATCTTTTGTGTGTGTACAATCTCATAGAAAATAATCAGAATGATGAGGCGAAAAAGTATATAACCGAATTTTCTGATACGAAGCTGAGTCAGTTCCATGAGTATATAAAAACAGGCAATGAAATCATTGACACTATTATAAATGTCAAACTTAATTTTGCAAGAGAAAAAAATATTGATATTGTGTGTAATATCAATACGGATTTCAGTGGATTTGAAGAAGATGATATAGTCTGTTTATTTTCAAATGCCATAGACAATGCAATTGAAGCGTGTCTTAAACAAGCTAAAAGTCGTATTAAAATAAATATTGAAAACAAAAGAAATTATCTCTGCATAACGATTGGTAATTCAATTACTTCATCTGTACTGGAAAATAATTCTGAGTTGAAAACAACAAAGAAGAATTTTGAACATCACGGACTCGGAACACAGTCTATGAAAAGTATAACGGAAAAGTATGATGGAATGATTGAATTTTATGAAAATGAAAATATGTTTATTACCAATATTATGATTAAATCTTTTTAATATATACCAAATACGAAGCGAAACATACCAAACACGCATTTTGTATTGACATTTAAGAAAATAAAAGCTATTATATTTGCAAGAGGTGATTAAGCAAATGATTACCCGTCTTGCTAATATAATAGCTGATTTTTTTGTCGAAAAAAGTATTATTGATTTGAAAGAACGTGAAATATATGTCTACGGGTGCGAAGCAATATTTTCGGCATTGGTAAATTTGGCTATAGTTATTCTTAGCGGTTTGATAACCCATGAACTCTTTAATGTTTTTATATTTTATTTTGTGTTTTTAACAATGCGGAAGTATTGCGGAGGTTATCACGCCAAGACACATCTGAAGTGTAATCTGATTTTTACATTTAATGTACTAATAGTTATTTTATTTATAAAAAATATTTCAATAGTAAGTACTACTTTTTATATAATGACTGTTGTTATATCAAATATATTGGTATTTTGGTTAGCACCGATTGAAAATAAAAATAAACCTTTAGAACATTCAGAAATTGAGAAATACAGAAAAACAGCAATAATATTATCTTTTATTTTTACGGTAATTACAGTTTTATTAATATTCTTTTATAAAACTGTTTCAATTATAATAGCATTAGCTTTGCTTTCAGTATCTTTAGCGATGTTGATTACAAGGATGATGAAGGAAGTTGAGGTGAACAGAAATGCAGATTAAAAAAATGATTTGCAAAACAGCAGCTAAAATAGTTAAAAATGCAGCTGTAAATGCATCAAATTCAGCATCTTTCGGCGGATATAATCAGCCAAAAGAACCCGAAGCATTAAAGAAGCTTCGCAAGTCCTAATAAACGGGACAATAATTACTGAGATGGCAGCCGAGAGAATACTGATGCAAAAACAATAAAATTTTATTTACAATACATATTTGACTATAGTGTTCTTTCGGTATGTTGTCAAAAAGAAGGAGGAAGTAAATGAACAAAAAGATAAACCGAATAATAGCAGGTTCACTGTCGGCGATGTTTGTAGGACAGGCGTTGATTTTTGGTGACGGTTCATCATATGGCATACTTCATGCTGAAACAATTGCGTCAGCAGTTGAGGCAAAGGAAAATGCTAAAAATGAAAAAGAACTTGCCAAAGAGTTTGACGAAGCGGTCAAAGACTTAGGTAAAGTCGAATATTTCAATACTTCAGAGTATGAAATGTCAGTGTTCAGAGCAGCACGAAACGATGAACCCTCATTTACCACTGAATTAACTGTATCCGGTATAGTACAAAAGGGCGTTGTAAGTGGTCATGCGGCTTCTGATTCGACGCCTATATATGTGCGTATATTTAATGGTAACTGGGAAGAAATTGCTTCTCAGGAGGTCGGAAACGGAGGAAGCTATTCTGTTACGGCAGGTGGCTCAGATGTTTATCATGTCAAGTTTGAATGTGATGGCTATCTTCCGTTTTACCTCAAAGACTTCGGAACAGGTTCATATCAGATAGGTTCAGGAGAGTCAAAGGATACTGTAACACTCGTTCCCGGCGATACTACATACAATTCGGATAATTACAATCAGTGGAGTGATGACAGGATTGACGGAAACGACATTGAATATGTTCGTAGCTGTCTTGGAGCATATCGTGGCGATACCGGTTTTAATCCAAGTATGGACCATGATGGAGATGGTATTATAAGCGATGCTGACTGGGATTATTTTTACAGGCTATATGAAGAACTTGATGAAAATGAGTTCTATAATATGGCTGACTTAGATATGTATCAATATGACCTTGATGGTAACGGTGTCATTAATTATTATGATTTGCAGTTAAAAAAGGCAGATACAAATGCAACAGATGAAGAATTGGAAAATTTTGCGTATATAGTTGATACTGCAAGAGAGTATCAAACTCCTGCATTTGTATATAATCATTATTACACAAATGATGGAAGAGTAGATGCAGATGATTACAATGAAGGTATAGACAAAATAAATGAGCAGCTTCAGTTGCATGATCATTCTGATAACTATTATGAATATATGGATAAGGACAATAATGGAACAATTGACGACTCCGATATTTACTGGTTTGAATCGGCTTATGCAGCTTCGGGTGACCTTGATTGGGATCACGCATTCAAGAGAAATCTTACTGTTCTTGAAAGCGGTATCTTCCCTTACAGTTTCAATCTTCATGATACAAATCTTGATATGAATCATTGCACGATAATTGTTGGTGACTGTATGTCATTCACAACAGATATGCCTCAGTTTTGGTCAGAACAGGGTGCAACATTAGACATCAATGGCGGTCAGCTTACGGTTAAAAATAATCTCGTTTTTCGAACAACATCACCCGATGAATGGGATAGCAATGCAGGACAACTGATGAATATGAATGGCGGTACGCTTGTAGTTGGAAATGAGTTTCATTTTGGTCAGGTATATTGCTATGATACTCTTCTAATGACTAATCCTGATGATGAATTATTTATTTTTGGTAATTGGAGATATGTTACGTCCGCTGACATGGAAGGAAAATGGACAGCAGGTAAAATTTGGTTTCTTGGACCAGAGTGGACTGTAAATGAGTATTCAGGCAAGAAATCCATTTATTCTTCAGGAACGCAGTCAATAATATTTGGATATGAGGGCGGTAAACAGACAATTCTCTGGGATAATCCTGAAACATATATAGACAACGAGGATGGCAGTTACAATACAGAGCGCCGTTTGAATTTCGATTATGAAAAAGGTATTCTTTTCACACAAGAATTCACAGAGGAAAACTTTTGGTTCAGACCATGGTGGAGACATTACGACGAGCCTGATTACACTCTCTACCGCAAGGGCTGGGAAATCGGTGATGGTGTACATATTGCAACAGGTAACTACACAAAATCTTTCACAGATTTGAGCATTGCATCACCTGGAGTTAAGTCCGATTTTGTCAGAACTTACAATTCCATGAGCAATGAAGAGGGTAGTTTCGGTATTGGCTGGGACTTCAATATTGATGTAAGCAAAATTGTAATTCCTGCCGACGGTTATTATCAGGTTGTACTTCCTGACGGCTCTAATACGACATTTAAGGATGATGGCAATGGCGGATTTGAGTGCCTGAACGCACACAGCAAAATGACAAAATCAGGCGATGAATACACTGTTACAAACGCAGTTCTGTCGCAGTACCACTTCAATTCAGACGGTGAGCTTGACTGGGTAAAGGACGCCAATGGAAACACTCTTACAATTTCTGAAAAGTCCAACGATCAGCGTATTGTGACCGATTCAACAGGCAGAACTTACACAATCACCTACAACGGCAACAGTGAGCATTCCCGAATCACTCAGCTTGAGGATACTGGAGCTGGAAGAATTGTTACATATGAGTATGATGGAAATTTTCAGCTTATGTCTGCAACAAGCGTATCAGGCGGTACTGAAAGGTACGAATATGATGAAAACGGCAGACTTTGTAAAATCACAAACTGCTATGACGAGATGACAGATGAAATCGTTTACAACGATAACGGCTCTGTTAATTGGCTTACAAATGCTGCAGGTCTCAAGCAGGAATATACCTATGACAAGGCATTTAAGCAGACAGGTCTCAAGGAATATGACGGCAATAAGCTTGTGAAAACTTTCACATATGACTATGATGAAAAGTATGCTGTTAAGACAAATACTGTTGAAACTGATGGTCAGACATATGAGGTTGATAAAATCACATATAATATGATTGACGGCGAAAACAAGTATGATGAGATGTCCGAAAGCATTGACATCATGAAAAATACAACCAAGTATGAACGTGACGACAACGGAAACGTGACAAAAACAATTAATCCCGACGGCACATTTACACTTGCAAAGTACAACGATAAAAATATGCCGATAATCCAGGCTGACGAAAGCGGAAATATTACAATTTGTCAGTATGATGAGACAGGAATTAATGTTTTAAAAAGTTATCAGAGTTTGTCTGCTGTTAGCGATGCATCGTCATTTGTAAATAATTTCAGTATTGATTCTGTAATCAATGAAGCTGATTATGCAATGACCGTTTATACCTATTATCCTGCAAGTGAAACAGCAGAAATTGCCGGTCTTATCCGCACAATTACAGACGCTGAAGGGCATACGACCGAGTATACTTATGGTACTTCCGGCTATGCAAAGGGACTTCCGATTAAAAAGGAAATCAAGGACGGAGATACTGTTGTAAACTCAGTTGAATATGAGTACAATTCGCAGCTTCAGGTATCGAAAGAAAAAACAAGTGTTGATATTTCCAAGAATGTTTACGCAGTTAAGGAATATGAATACGACAGCTTCAATAATGTAACGGAAGTTCGTGATTATGGTACTGGAAATACGGCGGCTGTTACAATTGTGGAGTATGACCTTTTGAGCAGAAAAACTGCGGAATATGCTCCTAATTACTCTGCTGACAAGAGCCATGGAACACATATCACATATTATCCGAGCGGTGCGGTAAAAACGCAGACTGACGCACTTGGAAAAAAGACATCGTTCACTTATGACGCATATGGAAATGTTCTTGAAAAAGAAAATCCCGATGAAACAATCAACGGCACTGAATATGACGGATTACAGCGTGAAAAGGCTACATATTTCCGAGTTGCAGAGGGTTGTCCTAAGCAGACTCTTACAGAAACATCATATGAATTTGAGAATCACGGATTTGATATTTACACAGAGATAAATAATTCGTCATCACATTCATATTATGGATTAAGAACAATTAAAACTTCTTACATCACTGCTGATAAACAGGTTGTAACGGAAACTCTTACCGATTTCAGAGGAAATCCTGTTGAAGAAAAAACTAACAGCGAAGTAAAGCGTACAAATGCGTATTATGCAAACGGACAGCTTGCAAGACAGACCGATGCATTAAATAATACTACAACATATGAATATAAATATCTTAATAAGCTGACCAAAACTTGTGTTCCTTTTGATGGTGAAAAGTATTCGATTACAGAAAATCAGTATGACAAAAACGGCAATGTAATCAAGACAATTCAGAACATTGATGATAATAAAAACAGCGTTGTTCAGAATCGTTACAATGCAATGGGACAGCTTGAAAAAGTAACTCTCAGCGACGGTACTGTAAACGGCGAAAAGAATATTTCCAAGTATTTCTACAATAACGCAGGAATTCAGACTAAGATGTACACGGGTATGTCTTCTGAAAATGATGATACATATCTGACTACAGAATATGAGTTTGACAGCTGGATGAGAGTTGTAAGAACGATTGACAGTACAGGTCACAATTCCGGTACAATCGCTTATGACCTGAACGGAAATGTTATCACTTCAACTGACGCAAACGGCAATGTTACAACAAATACTTATGACGCACTTAATCGTGTGATTTCCTCAGAAACTGTAAATACTGATGATTCTTCCAAGAATGTTTCGAAATCATATCAGTATGATGAAATGGGAAGAATCACAAGAACAACCGTAAATGATAATTCTATCAATTATTTATATGATGATTTGGGAAGAGTTTATCAAGAAGAAGGATATAACGCTTTTAAAGGTTTTAGATATGTTGGAATTTCGCAGTATCCTTCATACGAAACTTCGGGAATATTCCATAAACTTCTCTACTATCAAAAAGATTATGAATATGATGATGAAATGCGTGTCATCAATGTCAGGGAAACCGGAAAAGACGTTGTTTCCTACACTTATGACGCAAACGGAAACAAAAAATCTGAAACTCTCGGAAACGGCGTAGTTTCGACATATACCTACAACAATACAAACAGAATAACGAAACTTGAAAACAAATCTGGCGATATGACCATATCAAGCTACGAATATTCATATTATTTTGATGGTTCTGACGCTTGCAAAGTACACAATGAAAATGGTATAATAGAAACAACAGAATACGAGTATGACGGTCTCAAGAGACTGACTGAGGAATCCGTTAAGGTTGGCGACAACACAACTGATACCTACGCATACGAGTATGATGATTATGGCAACCGTTCCAAGATGACAGCAACAGGTACTGAGGATTATGTAACTGAATACAGTTATGTTGATTCAAACGGCAAGTACACTGCACTTCTTCAGAAGGAAACCAAAACTGTTCAGGGCGAAAACAATGCTTTGAATAATAGTTCCAATGTTAAGCAGACTTCTTACACTTACGATGCTAACGGCAATCAGATTACAAAGACTGCTGACGGCAAGACTGAAACAAACACTTATGACGGACTGAATCAGCTTATCGGATTTACCGACGGTGAAACAACTGCGAGCTATACTTATGGTATCAGCGGTTTAAGAGACAGCAAGACTGTAAACGGAGTTAAAACTACACATATCTGGATTAATGATCAGATAGTTGTTGATTATGGTGAACATTATAATGCGGATATCTATGTAAGAGGAACTAACCTTGCAGCAAGCTATCATCTTCACCAGTCAAACAAGAGTGATTACAGATACTATGTTCAGAACGCCCATGGTGATGTTGTAAATCTTACCGATGAAAACGGCGGTATTGCCAAGTCCTATATTTACGATGCTTTCGGCGTTGAGAAGAATATCTCTGACAGCGATACAAATGCGTTCCGTTACTGCGGTGAATATTTTGATGCTGAAACGGGTACTATTTACCTTAGGGCAAGATATTACAATCCTACTACTGGTAGATTTATTTCACGTGATTCTGTTATGGGTAAAATTGACGATCCGCTTAGTCTTAATCTTTATACCTATTGTCATAATAATCCTATTATAGGTATAGATCCGAGTGGTCATTTACCTAAATGGGCTAAAACCGTATGTAAGGCAATTGCAGGAGCTGCTGTTGTTGTCACTGCTGCTGTTGTTGTCGCAGCAGTGACTCCAGTTGTACCTTTAAGTGCAGCATTAGCTTCAGCAGCAATTGGTGCCGCAGCGGGTGCAGGACTTAATGTTTTTGAACAGGTTCACTATGAAAAAAAGGAACTCAAAGATATCAATATAGATGATGTGATAATTTCAGGAACAGCAGGTGGTGTCTCAGGAGCGTGTGCTATGATGGACGTATCACGTTGGGGACAAGCAGGAATAAATAGTATTATATCTGCTTCTTCATGTGCATTAAAAGGTGGAAAAGCTGATGATATAGAAAAAAATGCTATGTTTGGAGCAGTAACTGGTTTTGTTGGTGGAAATGGTGCTGGTTATGATTATAGAAGAGCGGGCATAGAATCTCTTCATTTTTGTGATAGTATGGTAGTTGAAGATTTATGTAAAAGAGTTGTTCCAGGTATAGTAAAAGGAACGGTTGTTTCTGGTGTTTTGGATGCTGCTTCATCAAAAATTCCTACTTCAGGAGAGATTATACAAGGTGTTGCAAATACTTTTGATAAGATACAAGATAAAATTAGAGATATTAAATCATCGTTCGAAGAGGTAATGAGTTGAAAATAATAATTATTATTTTTGTACAAATTATAACGTATTTTATAGGTTATTCACTTACCATTTATCGTAATGAAGGATTGAAGATCAAAATTCCTCAACTTATAAAATGGGTGATGAGACCTAATTGGTTATGTTATGAAGATGAGAATATGAAATATTCAAATGCGTCTGGATTTATATATTTTTGGATAATAACTATACCATCCATTATATCATATTTAATTTCTATTTTGTTATATATAATTGGAGAAAAAGAATTATCTAATAATATTATTCAATTTACAGTATCTATAGAATTTGGAACACTTATATTTGTCTTATGTTTTCAATTTGTAATTGGAATATTTAATGATTTTATAAAATGGATGTTTAAACAGTAGTTCTCTTTATACAAAGATTAAATTTATCGGAGCAAAACAAGCTTTTAAAGCGAGTTCTGCTCCATATTTTTACTATAAATTGATTTATAAAATGGAAAGGAATGTTTTTATACCCATAAGAAAAATGAATAAGAAACAGAATAAGGATATAAATACAATCGTTTTAATTAATAAAGCGAATATATTTGTACCCTTATTTTTATGTCATCTTTTCTGAATACAGAGAAAGGACAAGATGATATTCAAATATAAATGGCTGTGTCGCACAGCTGAATACCCTTAGCCTTCGTTTTGATTCGAAATAATAAAATCAAAACGGAGGTTAAAAATGAAAGTCAAGTATTTTGAGTATAACAACGACCAAAATGGTGAGAAGTACATAGAGGTCAGCGAAGAAAAATTCATAAAAGACGTGATAATTACCGAAGGTAGATTCTATATCTCCTTCGGTAATTTTGTTTTGGAATGCAGCGAAAGCGAGTATAAGGAAGAAGCTAAGAGTAAAAGACACGCAAGATACGTTTCAGCGTTTAGTGACGGAGTGTATCCGACGTTCGCAGAACTTAATGAAAAAAACGGCAGTGTTATCGCCGGAGAAGATATGTTTGAGGGTATTGAGGATAAAATTCTGTTTCAGAATGTTCTTTCGTATCTGACGACATTCTCTCCTGAAGATCAGAAAGTGTTTAAAATGGTTGTGCTTGAGGGAAAGTCAGAAACGGAAACTGCACTTGCAATTGGTAAAACTCAACAAAGCGTATCATATAAAACTAAAGCGATGCTGTTGAAAATTACCAAACATTTCAAATTTTAAAAAATAATTTTTGTGGAATTGAATTTTTTCTGCCTATAGAGATATAGAAGGGCAAAAAAATAAGTTCTTTCTGAAAGCATCTTGAAAACAGAATAGACAGCATTAGAAATACGTGAATCCTGCGGACGGTATAAAATCTCGTCAGCTGCACGGACCATACGCCAAGACCTCGGAAGAGCGAGCGAAAAATATGAAGTCCGGAAATCGGGACAGCTACCCGTGAGCAACGAAACGCAGGAGGACAATGCTACTTCCGCCCAGCCACAGACTCAAGCAATGGGGACGGCTCTGTGAGAACCACAGAGGGATGAGAAATCCATGAGATGAATACGCTGTTCATCGTTTCTGAAGCTCCGCCGTGACGGATATCGGGGATAAATATCACGGAAAATCGTCTGAAGAATCAGACGAAGGCAAAAAGGTTACGGCGGTTTCTGTGATTTGCAGACCGCCGTATTACATAAAAATTTAGGAAGGAGTGCGGTTTATGGACGATGAAAAAATGTCAGATTTACAGCATAATTTTGGAGTTAATATTCCGATTCCGACAATAAAATTATCAGACGGACATCCGTGCAGTGGCTGTATCTGGTATGCAAGGGATACGGACGTGCTTTTTTGTCCGTTTCACAGCTGCGTGAGGAATAAAAAAGGCTTTAAACCGCCGAAAAATGGGAGTGATGAAAATGATGATTAAACGTGGAGATATTTTTTATGCCGACCTGAACCCTGTGATTGGCTCGGAACAGGGCGGTGTCCGTCCGGTGCTGATTGTGCAGAATGATGTCGGAAATAGGCACAGTCCGACGGTTATTGCTGTTCCGATTTCGTCGGCGAAAAAGAGCAAACTGCCTGTTCATGTAAGAATCAGAGGCTCGGGGTTGCCGAAGGATTCCACGATTCTTGCGGAGCAGATAAGGACGCTTGACCGCTGTCGGATGGGCAGGTATGTAGGCTCGCTGGACAGCGAAATGATGCGGAATATCGACGAAATAATCAAAATAAGTCTGGGAGTGAATGAGAATGTATAAGTACGGCACAGCAGAATTTATGTACCGTCAGATGGAGGCTTTTTTAATGGCACTGACCTGTCTGACAGACGAGCAGAAGGAGAAAATCAGCGAACTTAATGAAAAAGAAGTGTTTTCGGAATATCCGTCTGCAAGGGAATACGAGGTGGCGGCATGATTGGATTTTTAATCGGCTGTATGGTCGGAGGAACGGTTGGAGTTTTCGCAATGTGCTTTTGCAGAGTGGCTTCTGAAGCCGATAAATGTACGGATTTCACAGATTCTGAGAATTAATTTTGTCGGGTTTGGTGATACCATTCTGACAGAAAATGTGGTATTCTTGTTGAGTGAAAGGAGTGATTGAAGTGCCGATAGTAACAGTGATACAGCCGACAATAACAGAAGAAAAAAGTGCAATGATTCGCTGTGCGGCGTACTGCCGAGTGAGTTCCGACAGCGAGGACCAGCTGAATTCCTTTATGGCTCAGACAAGGTATTACAGCCATATTTTTGAAAATTCAGAAACGGAAACTTTAATCGATATTTATGCCGACGAAGGTGTGACAGGTACTCGTGATGACAAGCGTGACGAGTTTCAGCGGATGATTAAGGACTGCCGAAAGGGTAAAATTGACAGAATCTATACGAAATCGATAAGCCGTTTTGCCCGAAATACAAGGGATTGTCTGAAAAATATTCGTGAGCTGAAATCGCTTGGAATCACGATATGTTTTGAAAAAGAGAACATCGACACCGCAAATATGACCGATGAAATGATGATAACTATTATGGGCGGATTGGCTCAGGAGGAATCGGTTTCAATTTCGCAGAATATACAGTGGTCGATAAAAAACAGAATGAAAAATGGCACATATATCGTTTCAAACGTGCCGTTTGGGTACCGAAAAGAGAACAGCAGATTCGTTATTTTTGAGGAAGAAGCTGTGATTGTGCGTAGAATTTATGCCGAATTTCTGAACGGAAACGGCTTGAACGGTATCTGTGATATTCTGAACCGAGAGGGAAAAGTTATGGGAAAATCCGGCTGTATATGGAAGAAAAAAGCGGTCAGGTACATTCTGACCAACGAAAAATATATCGGCGACTGTCTGTGGCGGAAGAAGATAACGGAGAACGTGTTTCCGTTTAAAAAAAGCAGAAATAGCGGTCAGGCGGAGCAGTATTATGTTTCCGGTGACCATGAGCCGATTGTTTCAAGGGCAGATTTTGAAACAGTTCAGAGGCTGCTTGCGGAAAAAGGCGAATATTTTGGCAACAAAAAATTCCACGAATATCCACTGAGCAAAAAGATGATTTGCGGTAACTGCAGCTCGATTTATAGGCGAAAATACGTTAACGGAAAGGTATATTGGGTGTGTTTAAAACACGATTTTCATGCGGTTGAATGCGATTCAAAATGGATAGCCGAAAATAAAATTTACAACGCTTTCACAGTGCTGTGTAATAAACTTCTGCACAATTACAGGCAGATTCTTGTACCATTGCAAACAGCACTTCAGGAGCTGAAAATCCGCCGATTTAACGGCAATTCCAACGTTATGGAGATTCACAAAGAAGTCGCAAAACTCAGGGAGCAGACTCACGTTCTCGCAAGACTGAAAACAAAAGGGTTTCTGGACAATGTGAAATATCTTGAACAGACCACGGAGCTTACGGCGAAAATCAATAAATTACAGTCGGAACTGAAAAAACTCACGCGTTCTGATGACGAAGATGAAACGCTGGAACAGATTGAAATGCTGACGGATTACTTTGAAAAGCAGGAAAATCCGATTACAGAATTTGATGAATCAGCGTTTGAAAATATTGTTGAGAAAATTGTGGTTATAAATCAGAATGAGCTGGAGTTTCACTTGATTGGCGGTTTGAAATTCACAGAAAAAATATAGCAGAATATGTCCTGAAAGTCAAATTTCAGGACGATTCTTTGTTGGTTTTGATACTGGATTTCTGCCGGAAAGTGTGGTATGCTTGTTGTTGGAAAGGAGTGAGATTATGGCTAAAAATCGCACAATACCGTTCGGGTACTGTATGCGGAACGGCGAGATAATCACGGAACAGACAGAATTCGAAGCAGTTGTCAGAATTTTTGAAGAATATCTGAATGGCAATAGTTTGTTACAGATTGCAAGGTTAATGGAGTCCGAAAAAATCCGATATACCGCTGATTTTGACCATTGGAACAAAAATATGGTCAAGCGGATTATCGAGAATGAAAAGTATCTCGGAAACAGCAAATATCCGCAGATTATCGATGAGGAAACCTTTAAAATTGCGAACAAAAAACGTGTTCAGAAAGCGACTATAAGCGTAATTTCGGAAGATTTACAAGAAATCAGAAATCGTACATACTGCTCGGAATGCGGTCACAGGATTTCACGAATCGGCGGTAATTGCCACTGCGAGAAGTGGGACTGCCGAAATCCTGACTGTTACAGACTGGAATATCAGCTGACAGACCAGATGATAATCGGTTCAGTGCTGACTGTTCTCAACACGGCAATTGTAAATCCAAATTTACTGGAATCAGACAGTGAAATCAGCGTGTATTCTCCCACTGTCGATGTAATTCGTAAGCAGAATGAAATCAGTCAGATGCTGGATTATGTACAGCCTGATTTTGACAGAATAAAATCCGAAATTTTCAGGCTTGCGGAGCTGAAATATGACTGCTGTACTTACAATGAAAATCCGCAGAAAACAGCGGAAATCAAGGCTCTGCTTGAAAATCAGGAACAATTAAATACGCTTGATATTGGCTTGTTTAAGTCCTGCGTAAACAGGATTTTGATAAGCCATTTTTGTACAATAGAGGTCGAATTTATCAATGGTGTGACTATAAAAAATATCACAGAGAGGAATGGAAAAAATGCCAACAGCACCGAATGTAACAATAATTCCTGCGAGAGTACAGACTGCGGAAAACAGGGATAAATACCACCAGCTGCGAGTTGCGGCGTATTGCCGTGTAAGCACTGAACAGGAGGAACAGCAGAATTCATATCAGGTTCAGATTGCATACTACACAGATTTAATCAACAGAAAAAAGGAATGGACTTTGGCGGGAATTTTCGCCGACGAAGGAATTTCAGGCACTCAGACGAAAAAACGTACAGAGTTTAACCGTATGATTAGGATGTGCAAAAACAAAAAAATTGACCTTGTAATAACTAAGTCGATATCGAGATTTGCCCGAAATACCGTGGATTGCCTTGAATATGTCAGACAACTGAAAGACCTTGGAATCGGAGTAATCTTTGAAAAAGAGAACATAAATACGCTGACGATGACAAGTGAATTTATGATTGCTCTGTACGGTTCATTTGCTCAGGCAGAATCGGAATCAATCAGCAAAAATGTTTCTTGGGGAAAAGAAAAAGCGTACCGTGAGGGCAGGGTTGCATTTCAGTACAAGCACCTTCTTGGCTACAAAAAAGGTGCGGACGGCAAGCCCGAAATTGTGCCTGATGAAGCTGAAATAGTAAGGCTGATTTATAAGCTGTTTCTTGATGGATATAGTATGAGAAATATCAAAAAATTCCTTGAGTGTAAAGGATTTTTGACATCACAGGGCAAGAAAATTTGGAATGAATCGCTTGTAAGCAGTATTCTGAAAAATGAAAAATATGTTGGAGATGCACTGATGCAAAAAACTTATACGCTTGATTGTATTACTCATAAAGTTGTGAAAAATAAGGGCGAACGTCCCATGTTCCTTGTAACCGACCACCACGATCCGATAATTGACCGTGATACATATAATCGGGTTCAGCAAGAGCTTGCAAGACGGACTTCCAAGCGTAAAGTTTCTGATAAAACTACGACGGAGCAAGGCAGATATTCAAGCAAATATGCTCTCACAGAATTACTTATCTGCGGAAAATGCGGTACTCCCTATCGCAGAGCCACTTGGATAGTAAAAGAAAAAAAGCAAATTGTGTGGCGTTGCATCAGCCGTCTGGAACACGGCAAAAAATACTGTCCCGATTCGCCGACGATAAAGGAAGAAAGCCTGCACAAAGGCATAATTCGGGCAATAAATAATTACTATTCCTGCCGTGATGACATTGCGAGGATTCTGAAAGTAAATATCGGAACTGTGCTGGAATGTCAGGGGCAGGAGGAGATTCTGGCGACCGAAAAACGCCTGAAAGAAATCGATAATGCGAGGAACGATTTGGTAATGCTGATAGCTTCCGGCGGTTGCGATGAGGACAGGCTTGACAGCGAATTTGCAAAGCTGTATCAGGAAGAACAGCAGTTGAGTGAACGGCTTGAAACCTTGAAATCACAGAATAAGACTTCTGCCGAAACTCAGGCAAAACTTGATACGATTATGCGTATGATTGAGAATGAAAAATTCGAGCTGGAAACATTCGATAATGTGCTGATTCGCAAGTTGATTGAGTGCATAAAAGTACTTAGCAAGACCGAAATACTGGTGATTTTCAAAGGCGGATATGAAGTGAAAACTGAAATTGAATAATACAAAAAATGACTTGTAAGATTATTTGCAAGTCATTTTTATTGGTGGTGATGAAATAAAATGTCGGGAAATTTTGAAGGGATTAAAACACAAAAATTTGGGGTTGAAATCGAGTGTACGGGCTTGACAAGGGAAGATGCGGCAGAAGCCGTAGCAAAGGTTCTTGGCGGTTCGCCGGACTATTTCGGCGGAAGTTATGACCGGTACGATGTTTATGACAGCAGGAACAGATGCTGGAAAATTATGTCCGACGCAAGCATAAAATGTACAACAAAGGACGGCACTCCGGCTTCAAAAAAATATTCTGTGGAACTTGTGACGCCTATTCTGAAATATGAGGATATAGCGGTATTACAGGAAGTCGTACGTTCAATTCGGCGAAACGGCGGCATCTGCAATAACACCACGGGAATCCATATTCACATCGATTTCGCACCGTATGACCCACAAAAACTGCGTAATTTGGTGAATATTTTTGCGAGCAAGGAGGATATGCTGTATCAGGCTTTGCAGGTGAATGAAAATCGTGAAAGAGCCTACTGCCAAAAAGTTGATAAGCATTTTGTTGAAGAACTGAACAGAAAAAAGCCGAAGGATTTGCGGACGATAAAACGGCTGTGGTACGGCGATGACTATGAATATCACTCGCATTATGACTCGTCGCGGTATCGTTGTTTGAATTTACATTCCGTGTTTACTGACAATAATATTGAGATAAGGGCGTTCAACAGCAGTCTGAACGCAGGAGTGCTGAGAGCCTATATTTCGCTTGTTTTGGCGGTCAGCAATCAGGCTCTGACTCAGAAATCGGCAAGTCCAAGAGTGACGCATAGCGAAAATTCCCGGTACACTTTCCGCTGTTGGCTTATACGAATTGGTTTAAACGGACAGGAATTCAAGAACTGTCGTAAGCACTTGCTTTCTCACTTGGAGGGAAATATTGCGTGGCTGCACCCCGAAGATGCGATAAAACAACTTGAACGGTTGAAAGCTGAAAGAATCGCCGCACGTGAGCAGCGTGTCGAGCCTGTAAGCGAGGTTCAGCAGCAAGCCAACAATTTACCCGATGAAAATTCAGAGCCGACAGTGAGCGAATGTGAGGAAGATGAAACATTTCAAATAAGTATGTAACGGAGGTTGAGAAATGAGTAAAAAACAGCTGTATATCGCCTATGGTTCAAATATAAATCTGGAACAGATGGCATTCAGATGTCCGCATTCCAAAGTCGTGGGAGCATCTGAAATCAAGGATTTTGAACTGGAATTCAGAGGTGTTGCAACGATTGTTCCAAAAGAAAATATGAAAGTACCTGTTTTAATCTGGGAGCTTGATGAAAGGGATTTGCCGGTTTTAAACCGCTACGAAGGCTACCCGAGTTTCTATAGACAGGAAAAAATGAAGTTTGAAATTGACGGAAAAATGTTTGAGGGTATGGCTTACCTGATGAATCGTGGCAAGATTGCTCCGCCGAGTCCGCAGTATTATGATACGATTCTGCAGGGATACAGGGAGAACGGTCTGGATGAAAGCTACCTTTGGACAGCACTGGAAAATTCAATTTACCATAAGCAGTTTATGGAAGAAAATCTTGATGAAGAGTACGGTTTTGACGACGATTTTCAGATGAAGTTTTAGGAGATTGATAATATGAAATATAAAGGATTTTTTGTGAAAATTACTCCCGATAAAAACTTGTTGAGAGAGAATAAAAACGGCAAAATTATTGCCTGTGAAGGCTTTACCATCGAAATTTTTGCTGATGAATCAGAAAGACTTAAAATCGATGTTTTCTCGGCTGCGGTTGATTTTGAACTGCTCAATAACAGCATTGAAGAAGCAGAACAGTTCGCCAAAGATTACATCGATTGCGAGGAAAAGGAGTATCGGAGGATGATTGATGAGTTTAGCAGCAAATAAAGGAAAATGCAGTCCAGACAAAAACATCTGGGCTGCATACAATTCTTGATTTTTGATTCTTTATTTATTGTTAAAATAAAAATAATATGCATTTTATGCCAAAAAAATGCATTTCGTGCCACGACTGTTGACAAATATAATATAAATAGTTATAATTAATTACAGACAATGATTTCAATTTTTATATCAAAAATCTGAAAATTCGACAGTTTACTGCATACAAATCGATATTTCACCGCAAGTTTCAGCACGAATCACAGCTTTATATTGTGCAGTTGTTATTTAATATATAATTACTTTCAGTTTAATTTAAACATAATTGTTTGAGTATACTGTCAATCGAGGATAATTGTATATTATTTTATATTTACTTTTATTCTGTTTCTGGGTGCTTGACAGAAAGAATTTATTTCTGTTTGGGTATAGCAAATTTTCTTGTCATGAAGTAGTTCAGTAGTTCTAGTGTTTTTGTATGTCTTTCTTGAATTTATTAATGATTTAATAATATTTCTAGTGAGTTAAAATGATGACAAAATTTGAAATGTTAATTTTTATAATCACATCGTGAGAAGAAGAGTTATTTAATATAAATTTATTCAAGTGATGAAGCTTTTTTGTATGCGAAAATTACGTTTGAAGGAGAAGAAAATGATTTTTTTCGAAAAATATAAATTGCCATTATTTATTATTTTGATTTGTGTTTGTTTATTAGAATTGTGTATTATTATCTATGGTGTTAATGAAGAGTTGATTATATCTTTGTGGTCACAAAATCTTTTTTCGATTATAACAGCAATTATCTGTTCTGTATTAGCATCTGCTATTATGTTGTTTTTACCAAATACTACTTCAAAAGATGTTGATAAAAATGTAGCATTAAAAGATATAAGTGAAATTGTAAAAGAAACGCTAAAAGACCTTCCAGACGGGAAATTTCCTATACTGTATGAGGATACCAACGATCCAAATGTGAATTTTAACGACCGTTTAAACAGAGGAATTCAATCAACAAAAAAATTTATTTATTTTGGTGATAGAGCACTTTATTTGACAAAAAGATTAGGCAAAGAAATAATTTATCATGATTCTAGACTTGAAATAAATGTTTTCGTGGCAGATATTAGAGAAGATTCTATTTTTAGAAGTAGGGAACGTATGTACTTGAAAAAGGAAAGATCAAATTATCAAAACACAAAAAATCAAAAATCAATAGATGAAATAATTATTAATGAAAAGATGGAAGTGTTAAGATCACTTTATGCACTTGGAAAATTGAGCGAAAAATATGAAATCCATGTTTATCTACATAAAGAGATTCCTTTTATACGCTTTGAATTAACAGACTCACTAATGGTAATGACTTTTTTAACACAATGGACTTCAGGGAAAAAGTATCCCGCTACTCTTATGTTTGAAAATAATGACTTGTTTAACATAAATTTTGTGGACTATTCAGAACAGCTTAAAAAGAGAAGTATGAATATAACCACAGATAACTTGACTGTGGATAAACTTCGAAAATTAGCTAAAAGTGCAGGCTTACCGAATTTTAAAGATGAGGAGATAACAAAATATTATGAGGAACATGTTAAGTGATAAGTGCGGAAGAAATGGAAATGAATATGACATTGTTTTCGTAGATGTTCCCTATATTAATAATAATTATACAAATCGAGAACTTGAAGAAAAAATGATACAATATAGAAATGAATGTGAACATATTACTTCTAAAATCACAAATAAAAAATATAAGGAAAAGCAAATATATTATTCCATGGGATTACTTTGTCTTAGCTCATATTTAAAAAAACATATAAATGGTATAAAAATTGGATATGTACATTACTATTTGAATTATGATGAATTTGATACATTGATCAATAATACAAAGGTTGTTGCTTTTTCAACAATGACAATAACGATGCAACTCATCAATGCTCTAATTAGAAAAGCTAAAAAAATTAATCCAAATGTTTTAGTGATTTTAGGAGGATATCATGTTTCTTTTTGTGCAAAAGAAACATTAAAAAATAATCCTATGGTAGATTATGTCATTCTTAAAGAAGGTGAACGAGCTTTATTAGCACTCTTTGAAAAAAAAGATATTGATTATATAGAAGGAATTGCTTATAGAAATCAAAACAATGATATACAAATAAATGATTTTTTTCATTATTTGAATCCAGAAGAAATACCATCACCAGATTATTCGTTGATAGATAAGCATCTTGATAAAATGAATATTCAATTGTCAACAATGAGAGGATGTATTGGATGTTGTAATTTTTGTGTTAATAATAGTTATTGGAAATCTCCAAGATTAAGAGATGTAAAAAGCATAGTTGCAGAATTACAATTTTTAAAATCTATTCTACCAAAAGGAACGATTATTCACATTATTGATAATATTTTTACACTAAATGAGAATCATTTAAAAAATATTCTGGAAGAAATGATTCAAAACAATTTGCTTGGATACTTCTTTTTCGAATGTGATACATTATGCTCTTGTATTGATAGTAAAAAAATTAGTCTTATTGAAAAAATTGGCGTTATCAAAATATGCTTAGGAATAGAAGATTCTAACGATGACATACTTGAAAACTCAAATAAAAAAGTGAAATTTAGCGACAATATAAAAGCTGCGATTTTGTTAAAGAACACAGCTCCTAATATTTGTATATATACATATTGGATAATTGGATTACCAGGCTCAACAATAAGGAGTTTAAAATCCAATTTGCTTGCTATGAAAGCTGTTATAGAAAAAGGAATTATTGATATAATTTCACCCAAAGTGTTTATTCCATATCCGGGTTCGGTATTTTATGACAATGCTGTGGAAAATGGAATCAATGAGCTCTCTACAAATTGGGAATTATATGAAAGAAGGGAACCTCCGTATCCCTATAAGTATAAAGAAATTTCACAAAATGATTTGTATCAATGTCTACTTGATGCATTTGACATTTGTCATTCAGCATATGAGAAAAGGTTTGGAGAGAAATAATGCAATTATGGGATTATAACGAACAGAATGCTGATGAAATGTGGGATATATATGATAAATATCATAGAAAAAAAGATTATTTAAAAAAGAGAAAATGTAATTTAACAGATGATGAATATCATTTAGTGGTTCGTATATGGATTGTAAATTCACAGGGAGAAATTCTGTTATCTCAGCGCGGGCATAATAAAAGAGGAGCTTTGTTATGGGAATGCACAGCTGGATCTGCAATTTCTGGAGAGATAAATATTGATACCATTAACCGAGAAGTAATGGAAGAACTAGGGATAGATTTATCGAATGATACAGGAATACAGATGATAAGCACTAGGCGTGATGAACATCATGATTTTTACGAAGTATGGTTATATAAAAAAGATATTGCCTTGAACGAGATACATATAGATGGTGTAGAAGTAATTGATATAAAATGGGTTAGTTTGTCAATGTTAGAAAAAATGATTGCGAATAACGAATTGATGCCAACTTTAACAGAATTTCCTGCTTTGTACAGAGCATATATCAATAAGATTTAGGTTAATGATTATGCAATTCATATTTAAATACAAAGAGTTGAAATATGAACTTTTTAGTATAATTTTATTTTTGGATTTTCTTTCATATTTCTGTAATACTCTTCCTTAAATCATTTATAGCAAAACGGTAAATTTTCCATTCATCTATTTTATAGTCACAAGACACTAATATGTACGCCTATGTTGAGGTCACAAGAGCCATCAGCATGGGCGTATAT
>JAMPIL010000022.1 GCA_023662725.1 Ruminococcus flavefaciens | reverse complement strand
ACAATAGCTATGAATCAATGATAGATTGGCTCAATCGCTTGAAAAGAGAATGGGAGGAAAAATGAAAGTTTTAGTAGCCTGCGAGGAATCGCAGAGAGTCTGCACGGCGTTCCGTGAACTTGGACATGAGGCATACAGCTGTGATATACAAGAATGCTCCGGAGGTCATCCTGAGTGGCATATACAGGGCGATGTTCTGCCGCTGATAAACGGTAAATGTGAGTTTGTCACACTGGACGGTATCACACACACAATCGACAGCCGGTGGGACTTGCTTATCGCACATCCGCCGTGTACATATTTATCAAATGCGGGTGCAGCAAGACTTTACAAGAAAATTAACGGAAAAAGCTATATTGAATTGGAACGTCTTAACAAAGGTTTTGACGCAAAGGAGTTTTTCTTAAAATTCTTAACCGCTTCGGCTGACAGAATAGCGGTGGAAAATCCCGTTCCGTCGGGAGTTTATCGACTGCCTAATTACAGCCAAATAATACAGCCCTATGAATACGGTCACCCATACAGCAAAAAAACTTGCTTGTGGCTTATAGGCTTGCCGCAGCTTAAGCCAACAGAAATTGTCAAACCTATATGCTCTTGGGTTTCGGGCGGAAGCAAGAAGTCTGACGGAACTTCAAGAGAAAACTGCGGAACATCATTTAGAGACAGTAAGCGCAAAAGCAAGACATTTGAGGGCATAGCCAAAGCTATGGCAGAACAGTGGGGAAAGGAGATAATCAAATGCCAAAACCATTAAAAAAGGCGTCGATCAGACACGGCGATAAATACCTGAAAGGATTTGAACCAAACGAGCTTTATTCCGCTTCCGTAAGAGGAATAGGCGGACGGTACAACGGAGCAGAATTTGATCCAGTCTGGTCAGACGGCACAGCTATTCCACGATTTGATCTGATAACTTTAAAGGGATATCTCAGCCTGCTTGCTGAGTATGAGCGGTGGAATGACAACGATTCTGCAACGTATGTTGTCGAATTTAAGAGATAAAACAATGAGGGAATGAGGAGGAGAAATCATGCCGAAAGTAACACTTACAGAAGCTCAGAAAGAAAAAGAGCGTTTACAGCGTAATATCGAGCTTATTCAAGGCAAAAGAAGCGATGAATTCATGGGAAAGATCATAGGAAAAACAGGTCAGACATTCGGCAACAGAAAACGTGATCAGGAAAGCTTCACGCTTGCAGAGATCAGGCTCATATGCCGTTATTTAAAGATCAACAGAGCCGATTTTATGACCGGAGAACTGACATTCAGCGGCAAGCACGCTGCCGGAGATTCTAATACATAGAAAGCGATCATGAGCAGGAAAATTCCAATAGATATAGCCGGAAGAATTGCCGGACTGAATCCAAACGATTCAATTTACGCAAAAGAAAATAAGTATGGCTATAAAATCAATGTTAATAATCCGAAAATCCGTCCGCTTTATGAGCTTTTTAAAGAGAAAACGGAAGCCGTGATCCTATCGGATAAACAGAGATTTTACTTTGAGTACCTAATATTTCAGATGATCAAAAAGGAGAAAAAGCAATGAACAAAGTTATCATAACAGGACGTCTGACTGCCGATCCGGAACTGAGACAAACTCAAAGCGGAGTTGCTTCGTGCAGGTTCACTGTTGCCGTAAACAGACGGTTTGCCGATAAGAATACTGGCGAAAGACAGGCGGATTTTATAAGCTGTCAGGCATGGAGGCAGTCTGCTGAATTCGTTTCAAAATACTTCAGAAAAGGCAGCATGATATGCATTGACGGTACTCTCAGAACAGGCAGTTATCAGGACAAAAATCACTCCGATGTTACTCACTACACAACGGACGTGCTGGTTGAGAACATTGAGTTCTGCGGCAGTAAGAAAGACAGCGGACAGACTCAGCAATCATCTCCAAAAACGAATTCAGACGGAGCAGGTTCAAATTCTTTTTGTGATCTCTCGGACTTTGAGGAAATTCTCAGCGACGGCGATGTTCCTTTTTGATTTATGAAAATCCGATGAAAATTTTAGAACATACAACGGTTTTGCGTTGAATGGAGAGCATTTTCAGCTCTTTTACAGGAGGTTATATAATGGGTTACGACTTATATCAGGAGTTACATAGCAAAACCAGACAGCTTGATATCAGTATAAAACAACTCAAACAGAGCGGCATTAATTACGCTCAGGCGGAGAAAGATTACAAAATACTTCTCAGAATAGAGTGCTTAAAGCTGCGAGATGACGGCATGGCAATAGGTTTGATAGATAAGACTTGCTACGGAATACCGGAGGTTGCAAAGGCAAAATTCAAGCGTGACGCTGCGGAGGCGGTTTACAAAGCAAACATGGAGGCTATCAATTCTATAAAGCTGCAAATGCGGCTTCTGGAAAACCAGATCGGCAGAGAATGGACATCAGGAGGCGGCGGTTTATGAGAATGAATGTCAAAGAAAATGGGAGGCTGAACATGGAACAAGAGCAGAATTTATCTCAGTATTCGGGAAGAATTATTTGTGAGATCGATATGAAGCTGCCGTCGTTGAACGAGTACATAAACGTGTGCCGTGAAAACAGGTACAAAGCGGCTGAATTCAAGAAAAATATTGAAGCGGATATCGGTATCTTTATCCGACGTTTGCCACGGTTTGAAAATCCGGTCAGGATTCATTTTCACTGGATAGAGGGCAATAAACGCAGGGATTTTGATAACATTGCCTTTGCAAAAAAGTTCATTCTTGATTCGCTCGTAAAAGCCGGAAAGCTCAGGGATGATAACCGAAAGTGCGTTACAGCGTTTACAGATACGTTTGATTATGGAAATCAGACCAAAGTCATTTTAACAATAGAGGAGGTTCAGCATGGCGGAGAGAAGAATGTTTGCCAAAACCATAATCGACAGCGACGCTTTTCTTGATATGCCTGTCACATCAAGACTTTTGTACTACGACCTTGCAATGAGAGCGGATGACGACGGATTCGTTAATGCTCCCAAAAAGATCATGCGGATGATAGGTGCGTCTCAGGACGATCTCAGCATACTTGTTTTGCGAAAATTTATCATTCCATTCGATAACGGAATCGTAGTTATCAAGCATTGGCGAATACACAATTATATCCGTAAAGACCGATATAACGAAACTGCCTATACCGATCAGAAAGCATTATTATTCCTTGATGAAAATAACGCTTATCAGCTTGAAGAAGATTCACGGTCGACCACTGTTGAATCAGGCGGTCAACCACTGGTCGACCAACGGTTGCCACAGGTTAGGTTAGGTAAGGTAAGTATAGGTAAGGATAATAAAGAGAGAGAGCAAACCGCAAAACGGTTTACTCCTCCCACTGTTGAAGAGGTACAAGCCTACTGTCAGGAACGTGGAAACAATATTGATCCGGAACACTTTGTCGACTTCTACGCTTCTAAAGGCTGGAAAGTCGGAAGCAATCCAATGAAAGACTGGAAAGCTTGCGTCAGAACTTGGGAAAAAAGAAACGGCAGTAATTCAAAATCCGGAGCTAACGGAGCTAAACTTGCAGATTCAAGCGGTAACGACTTCTTTCCGTTTATCAGCACAAGTAATGATTGAGGAGGATAAACAATGTATTATATTGTTTTTCATTATTGCAATCAGTCTACAGAGACGTACTCGGGAGGTTGTTATATTTTTCAAGGAGAAAAATACGCTTGCTTTAATAACCATAGCCCAAAGTTATATAAATCTAAAAAAGTTGCAGAGAATGCTGCAAAAAAGTTGATCAACAGCTGTGCAAATACTAGTTGTAATTTTGAAGTGTTAGAAATGAAAGTTTAAGGTGTTAGTATGAATGAAATCAAATTAAAGCCTTGTCCGTTTTGTGGAGGTAAAGGAGTTTTAAACAACGAAAAAGACAGGATTTTCAGTTTTGTAAAGTGCGAACAGTGTGGGGCTGAAAGCGGACTGATTCATGTATCAGCTGAATACTGTGCAGATGGAATAGCAATAGAGAATTGGAACAGAAGAATACGTGTTGAAAGCATTGCGCTGAAACCAGATATTTACGGTGACGGATATGATGACAATGGCAATATAATTTATGACACTTATGATTGCCCTAACTGCGAGGCAAGCTATGAACTGGATTATGAGAAACACGACTACTGCCCGTCATGCGGTCAGAAATTTGATTGGGAGAGTTGAAAATGATTGAGAAATATTACATAGTTGAGAATTCAGATTTTATAAAGGAGTCTCGATTCTTGAAGAAAGCAAAAAAAGACCAGAATCAACTGATCGTTGATTTTTTCGAAGAACATGGGATTGATGGAGATTATTATTATTTCAGTGGAGACGGTCCGGTTAATAAGCCGTTTTCAGAGAACGAAAAAAGAGGTATTTGCCTTTCGATTAGCTTGACAGAGCAGAACAAGAAAAATTTTGGTGATCAGTTAAAAAAGAACCCACGTCGAAACGGATTGTTTGACTTTAAAAAATCGTCCCCGATTCTCAAAGCATTTCAGGATGCTTGCATTGAAAGTCAAGTAATCGTCAGCCTTTGGGATAGGTTTATTGGAGACTATTTCTCAGAGCTTCACTTCGGTGGATTTTCACATCGGCATTTTGAGATCAATGGTAAAATGTACCTTGAAATTGTTTCTAACAACTATGATTCTGTTACTCCCGAAAAAGAGGGATTTACAGAGATAAAAGCAAGCACATTTTTTGAGGCTTTAGAAGAGCTGGAGGAACAATTATGAGATCGATTGATGAAATGATAATTGAAATGTTGAATAAAGTTGCAAGCAATATTAAAGAGCTTGCAGAGGTTATTATAAAGTTCGGTCAAAATATAGTTGCAATATTCACTCCATTTATGGAGCAGGCAACAAGAGCTATGTTGATACTCTCAACGGATAATAAAAGAATATTATGTCTTGCCTTGTATCATCCAAAAGCAAGAGTAAGAAAGAAGAATATAAACAGGATTTTAAGAGAAATGAGGCGATAATGTGAGTTTCAACAGAATATTTGACGATCTTGAAAGAAAAACGGCTGAGAACGTTAATACGTCGGACAGCGATTACATAATGGACGGCTTGCTTCACTGCGGTAAATGTCGAACCTCGAAACAAGTCCGGATAGAGCTTTTCGGAAAAGTAAGAACTCCGTATTGCCTCTGTAAGTGCGAGACCGAAAAAAGAGACGCTGAAATAGCAGAACTGGAGAGGCAAAAAGGCTTACAGCGTATCAAAGAATTACGAAAAGCAGGATTTTCAGACACAGATATGCAGAACTGGACGTTTGAAAACGATGACCGGACAAATCCAAAGGTATCGGAAATAGCTCACAAATACGTTGAAAATTTTCCAAAGCTTAAAGAAAAAGGAAAGGGCCTCCTTTTCTATGGAACAGTCGGAGCAGGAAAAACGTTTATAAGCGCCTGCATAGCAAATGCGTTGATAGATAAGGGACATCCGTGCTTAGTAACCAACTTTGCAAGACTTACGAACACTATCGGCGGAATGTTTGACGGCAAACAGGATTATATCGACAGTCTCAACCGTTTCACATTGCTTGTTATTGACGATCTTGCGGCGGAACGTGACACTGAATACATGAATGAAATTGTATTCAATATCATTGATTCAAGGTACAGAAGCGGTCTGCCGCTTATAATCACAACGAACCTGACCGCTCAGGAACTCAACAATCCTGCTCAGATAAGCAAACAACGTATTTACAGCCGTCTGCTTGAAATGTGCATCCCGGTAGAAATCAAAGGCAAAGATCGCCGCAAAACCGCTCTGAGAGACGGCGTCGAGGAATACAAAAGCCTTTTGGGTTTATGAGAACAAATTCTGATTCGGAAAGGAAGCGAGGTGACGGAAAAAATGTCTGCTTCAATAATTATAACGGCGATTATATGTATTACTTTGGTCGCCGTTTCATACATCAACAGAAAGAAGTAACGGAGGCGAAGAAAATGCTTTATCTTGACTATGAACGATTCCGGCAGAATTACCTTGAAGCTCAGCGCAGATATGATGCGGTTCTGAGCGAAAAGGAAAGGCTCTTTGCCCGAACTCAGCCTCAAGCGGTGCGGTTTGATAAAGAATCCTGTACCAGCTCAGCAGGCGGCAGTCCTTTTGACGGATATCTGATCGAGAAAGAGCGTAAATGCATTGACGAAAGACTTGAAGAAGCCGGAACGTTGATGCTCAACCGGAAAGAGCTTCTGAAACTTAAGGAGCAGGAACTTATAAACAGCAGAGACGTTCACGATAAAATTTATCGTCTGAGATATATCCTCCGCTGGAATGTACCGAAAATTTCAAGGGAAACCGGTTATTCTGAATCGCATTTGTATCGTATTTTAAATAACATAAACATTCAGATTCGTAAAATTTCTGCAACTCTAAAAGATGATAAAAAATGAGAGAAATTATATGATATAATTATAGTTGAAGAATTAGCGTGCCGTTTCTCCTTTTTTGGAGAACGGCATTGCTGTTAATGGCGTTTAATATAGGGGGGATATCCCCCCTCGAAGAAGTCGAAAGACCTTCACAGCGTCAGTGCTCATATTTCTCGCTGAAAGGAGATGGAAACAACGGAATACGGAATAGAATATCTCAGAAAAAAGCTTAACAGTAAAAAAATACGGGTTCAAACCAGATACAGATATTACGAAATGAAAAATGCTGTGGATGATGCAAGCGGTATTATTCCGGAACGTTTCAAATGGCTGTCTGCGACTCTCGGATGGTGTGCAAAATCGGTTGACGCTCTTGCTGACAGGCTTATGTTTGATGAATTTTCCAACGATGATTTCTTGCTCAATGAAATTTTCAGTCTCAACAATCCGGATGTACTTTTCAGCAGTTCAGTTCTTTCGGCGCTTATTTCATCATGCAGCTTCATCTATATTGCCAATGATACGGACGGTTATCCGTTTATGCAGGTTATTGATGGAGGGAGCGCTACAGGAATTATTGATTCTGTAACAAATTTGCTCACAGAGGGTTATGCGATACTTGAAAAGGATGAGTTCGACAAACCTATCCTTGAAGCATATTTTCGTCCATATCAGACCGACTATTATACAAATGGAAGACTTACAAACAAAATGACACATCGTGCACCATATGCTCTTCTTGTGCCGATAATAAATAGACCGGATGCAAAACGTCCATTTGGTCATTCAAGAATTTCAAGAGCTTGTATCAGCATTATGCAGTCGGCTCTCAGAACTCTCCGCCGCAGCGAGGTTTCAGCGGAATTTTACAGCTTCCCTCAAAAATATATTATCGGACTTTCTGAAGAAGCCGAGTTCAATAACAGAGCAGCAGAAATTTCATCGTTCCTTGATTTTCGCAAGGATGAGGATAATGATAAACCTTCTGTCGGACAGTTTCAGCAGCAAAGTATGTCCCCTTATACTGAACAGCTTAAAATGCTTGCGTCACTTTTCGCAGGAGAAACAGGTCTTACTATTGACGATCTTGGATTTACAACATCAAATCCGGCAAGCTCGGAAGCAATAAAGGCAAGCCACGAAAATCTCAGACTTGCCGCAAGAAAAGCGCAGAGAAGTTTCGGCACGGGATTTCTGAATGCCGGATATCTTGCAGCCTGCGTTCGTGACAGCTTTGAATATGAACGAAAATCATTCTGCAATATAAAGCCTTTATGGCTGCCTGTTTTCGAGCCGGACGCTTCCGGTCTTGGAGCTATCGGCGACGCTATCCTGAAAATAAATCAGGCTGTTCCCGATTTCCTCGGAGCAAGAAATATCAAGCTTCTTACAGGATTGGAAAGTGATCTGCATGAATGACGAAGAGCTTTCAAAAATCAAAGAAAAATTTTCGGATGAGGTATCGAAAAACAAAGAACTAAGAGCAATTGCGAAACGTATTTCAGCCGGAAAAGCTGATTTTTCCGATACTGCTCGATATAACGATATTGCATCGGATATCCTCGGTTCTGTTTTCTCGGAATATGTTCCGGAGCTGGACTCACAGGGACTTAAAGAGCATATTTGCACTGAACTTCTGCGAAATCAGTATGCTGATATAAATGATATCCTTGCACAGGTTCAGACTTCTCTTGATGAGAAAAAAGGAATAAAAATCGCTCCGCAAAAAGCAGCTTTTCCACTTGATCGTGTAAAAAAAATCGCTCATTCCCTTGAAGATACGACCGTTCCTACCGAAACAATTCAAAGACGTGCCGGGGCATCCTGCGCAAATGTATCAAAATCTTTTCACGATGATTATATGAAGAAAAACGCTTCTTTCCGCAATGATGCCGGACTGAAATGCTACATAGTACGTGAAACAGACGGAAATTGCTGTAAATGGTGCAGCGCTCTTGCCGGAAGATATGAATACGACGTTTTTGAAATGCCAGATGATATTTTTTGCCGTCACGATAACTGCGGCTGTACTGTGACTTTAGAACACGGACGCACACGACAGAATGTCTGGTCAAAAAGGAGTTGGGAAGCTCCTGAGATCAATTCGGAATCCTATGAACCTACGGTAATTTCTCCTGAAAAAGCTGAGAAATTACAGGAGCAGAATCTCCCTAAAACATTGACTAACGGTGGTAATAATGATATAATAGAGTCAAAGATAATAAGCGGCGCGCTTAATCCTGATAGTCAAAGAGCGCAGGAACACGCAGATAGATATTATGAATCTGTTCGGCATATGAAAACAGATGCCAAAAGGATATCTGTAAATACTGATTTTAGTGAAGATGATATTAATCAAATAAAGAATCATGTATTTATGCAAAAACATGATTTAGGTAACTCTGAGCCTGAATATTTTTATCCAAGCTACGAAATGGCTGAATCATGGCAAAGATTAATTGATGGAAAAGATATTCAACCGCATGACATTACAATGCTTAACCATGAAAAAATGGAGCATGAACTTATGAAAATGGGTTATTCTCAATATGAAGCGCATAAAATAACTGAGAAAAAGTTTAATTATGGATTGGAGGTTAAAAAATATTATGCTGAAATTAATAAATATAAAAAAGACTGACAATATAATTGAAGCCGACTATATTCCCGAAAGCAGTCAACAAAAAGCTCATGTTTCACTTAATGTCTCAACTAATGAAATATCAGTGGAAACTATTGAGGATTTTGGCTCAATGTATGAAAGAATGGCGATTAACGGATTAAAACGCACCATAGAAGAATTAAACAATGGCAAAATTAACAAAGTACCTGAAGAACGAGTTGTAATGTGGTACTAAAAATTAAACCAAGCACTCCACATTTTAAGAGATGATTACTGATGAATGATAAAAAAATTGCTGATTATGCCAGAAGAGCAGGCATTAGTTTTGAGGAAGCAAAAAAGCAAATAGAAAATGCAGAAAAAATGAGAACCAAAAATAATAAATTCGTTGCGCCTTCTTGTATAAAGTTTGAGGTCAAACACTCTTAAATGTATTAAAAACACAAACTAAACCGCCCTTAAAAGGCGGTTTTCTTATACCCTTTTGGAGGTGTAAACATGGCGAAACCAAATCTGCGCCCCGATCATAACGGCACACAGCGCAGCGCCTTTGAATCGGCGAAAAAGAAAATATATGCAACGCAGACAGTATGCGGAATATGCGGAAAACCAGTTGATTTCGGATTCAAATTTCCACATCCGCTGAGTCCGTGCATAGATCATATAATTCCGGTATCAAAAGGAGGACATCCGTCTGCTATGGAAAATTTGCAGCTTGCTCATATGTGCTGCAACAGGCAGAAATCTGATAAGTTAATCGAAAAGCAGAGATTTGACGATGATCTTAAGCTTATATCAAATAGAATACTGCCTCAAACATTTGACTGGAAGAATTTTTGATATGAAAGGAGCTTGCGATGAGTGAAAAAAGACTTGGCAGACAGACTCCGACAAGCTCCGTAGTTTTACCGTATACGCAGTCTTTTGGAGGTGATGCAATTGAGATCTACAATAAATCGGGGCGTACCGCCTTAGAGTGGCAGGAGCGAATGATAGAGGACATCATGGCTTACAATGATGAAAATTTATGGATACATATGAAATTCGGCTGGTCTGTTCCGAGACGAAACGGAAAATCGGAAATACTTATAATAAGGTCGATATACGGTGTTTCACACGGAGAACGAGTGCTTTATACCGCTCACAGAACAACAACCTCTCATAACGCTTGGGAAAAAATAATAGAACGTCTATCAAAAGCCGGATTTGTTGAAGGAGAGGATTTCAAAACTACAAAGCAGTTTGGTCTTGAGCGCATTCAATGGCTTAAAGACGGTGAAGGAGTAATAAACTTCCGGACACGTTCAAGCAAGGGCGGTCTTGGCGAAGGATACGATCTGCTTGTTATCGACGAAGCTCAGGAATACACCTCCGATCAGGAATCAGCTCTGAAATATGTTGTCACCGACAGCAAAAATCCTCAGACATTAATGTGCGGAACTCCGCCGACGGTGGTATCATCCGGAACTGTTTTCCTTGAATATCGAAAAACAACTTTTACCGGAAAAAATCAGGATTCCGGCTGGGCTGAATGGAGTGTACCAAAGCTGACCGACGCCCACAATCCGGAACTTTGGTATGAAACAAATCCGTCCCTCGGTTCGGTTTTAAGCGAAAGAACTATCCGATCGGAACTTGGAGACGATCAGGTCGACGATAATATCCAACGTCTGGGATTATGGCTGAAATACAACCAGAAATCATCAATTTCTCTTGAAGAGTGGAGGTCTGCTGAACTTGATGATATTCCTGTATTAAAGGCGGACGCACGGCTTTATTTTGGTGTGAAATACTCAAAAAACAGCGGAAATGTTTCTCTTTCCGTTGCTGTAAAAACGGAGGATGGCAGAATTTTTATTGAAGCTATAGACTGCCGGAATATCCGTGACGGAAACGACTGGATAATCGAATATTTAAGAGGAAAAAAAGCTGCAAAGATCGCTGTTGACGGAGCAGGCAATCAGACTATTCTTACTGAGGATATGAAAAATGCGTCCGTTAAATGCAAGTCTGTTCTGCCAACAGTAAAGGAAGTTATCAATGCTAATGCACTCTTTGAAAAACAGCTTTTTGACGGAAAAATCTGTCACAAAGGACAGCCTGCACTTACGCAGGCTGTTTCCAATTGCGAACATAGAGCTATCGGAAACGGAGGAGGCTATGGTTATGCTTCCATTCTTGACGGAGCAGATGTATCGCTTGTTGAATCAGTTGCTTTGGCGCATTGGCTTTGCTCTAATGCCAAAGAAAAATCCAAACAGAAAATAAGTTATTAAGGAGAATTTATGGAAAAGGAAATACTTGATAAAATAAATAAGCTTACTCGCCGTCCTCTTACAGAAGATGAGGTATATGTTTTTTCGGTTGTCCTCTGCGACAATGAAATCGACCGTGACGGAGAACGATTCTCCGATGAATCTCTTGAAGAACTGAAAGAAAGATTTGTTGGGAAAACCGGTATTTTTGATCATGATCCTACCGCCGTTAATCAGAATGCCCGTATTTTCGATACAGAGCTTGTTACTGATAATTCACGAATTACAACATACGGCAATTCGTATAAATATCTGAAAGCATCGGCATACATGGTACGTACAGATGAAAACCGTACCCTCATTTCTGAAATCGACGGCGGCATCAAGAAAGAGGTAAGTATCTCATGCTCTGCTGCTAAAAGGATATGCTCAATATGCGGATGTGACAAAAACGAGATCGGATGCTCTCACATAAAGGGAAAAAGCTACGGTGATAAACAGTGCTGTACTATTCTCAGTGATATCACTGATGCGTATGAATGGAGCTTTGTAGCAGTTCCTGCACAGGTCAATGCAGGCGTTACGAAAAGATACTCCATATCATCTAAATCAAAAGGAGGCATAACTATGAATGGCAATGAGGTTTTCAAACCTATTGAGACACAGGAGGAATTTGAAGCTGCTATAAATTCTGCCGTTGCCGAATCTGAAAAACGCTTCGAGGGTTGGATATCTCCCGAAGATGCTGCGGCGCTCACTAAAGAGCGTGACGACGAAAAAGCTGTTTCTGCCGATCTTGCGGCAAAGAACAGAACTTATGAACTCAACACAACCAAAATGAAAATAGCCTATGAAACAGGAATCCCCCTTGAGCTTGCCGAAAAACTCTCCGGCGAAACAGAAAAGGATATCAGAGCAGATGCTGAAAAACTTTCTAAATATCTGTCAAAATCAGCTCAACCGCTTCCAAAGTTCTCAGGTGAACAACATATAAAATCCACTCAGGAAGCAGCATACTTGTCAATGCTGCAAACTATAAACAACAAATAAACGGAGGTATAAATCATGAGTAAAACAACTACGTCAGCAACACTTTTTAAGCCTGAACTTGTTACAGAAATGTTCAATAAGGTCAAGGGACATTCCTCTCTTGCCAAACTTTCAGGAGCAAATCCGATGCCATTTGCAGGAATCGACACGTTTATTTTCAGCATGGACGGCGAGGCCTCAATAGTCGGCGAGGGCGGAAACAAACCTGCTGGAGAAGCATCTTTTGTACCTGTTACGATTAAACCGATAAAGTTCGTTTATCAGCACAGAGTAACAGATGAATTCGTCCATCTTTCTGAAGAAAAACAACTCCCCTATCTTACAGCTTTTTCCGATGGATTTGCTAAGAAGATCGCAAGAGCGCTTGATATTGCAGCAATGCATGGAGTGAATCCATATGACGGAAATGTTTCGGAAACAGTCGGAAATAACTGCTTTGATAAGTCTGTTACGCTTAAAACCGCTTTCACAGCTCAGTTCGCAGACGACAATATCGACGCCGCTGTCGCTCTTATTCAGGGCGCCGACGGTGATGTATCAGGTATTGCGATGTCTCCGTCATTCGGATCAGCTCTTGGCTCTATGAAAGCAGCAGATTCACGTCTGCCAATATATCCGGAATTTCGTTTCGGAGCAAATCCGACTTCTTTCGGCGGCATGAATTCCGACGTGAACAATACAGTTTCATTCGGTGAAAGTTCTGACAGAGCGATCATAGGCGACTTTGCGAACGCATTTAAATGGGGTTATTCTGAAAACATCCCTCTTGAAATCATTGAATACGGCGATCCTGACGGTCAGGGAGATCTTAAAAGAACAAACCAGATCGTTCTCAGATCAGAAGCGTATATCGGTTGGGGAATTCTCAATAAAAACTCCTTTGCTATCATTGCGGAGGACGGAGAATAATGGGAAGTTCATATGCAGCGTTAAAGGATGTTGCTACACTTGGATATACTCTCACGGCACAGCAGGCAGAGGTGGCAGAAACTCTTCTTTCAGCCGCTTCTGCAAAGCTCAGAGTAATTGCAAAAAAACACGGCAGAAATCTTGATGAAATGTGCAAAGATGAAGATTTTGCAATTGCCGTGAAAAGTACGGTCATTCAGGCAGCTATGAGAGCTCTGAACAGTATTTCAGAAACTTCCCCGGCTGTTTCTCAGAATACGGAAACAAATGGTTCTTACAGCATTTCAATGACTTATCTTAACGCCGGACAATCCCTTTACTTTCTAAGAAATGAGTTAAAAGATCTTGGATTACTCAGGCAGACTTACGGAGCAATTGAACTTTGCAGCACGACTGAGGAGATTTAAAATGTTCACCAACAGAAAAGGCTGCACGATCTATGAAAAAACAGTGCAGAACCGTGAAACTGTATACATAAGACATACCGTAGGAGCAATTTACTGGGAGGAAACTTTGAAAGAACGTAGCGGATCAGACAGATCTCCACAAAATGAAATTTTCATTTCAATACCGGAAGATTCGTCGGATTACCTTCCAAAACCAGATGATAGAGTAATTGGAGAAAGCATTCCGGATGAACTGCCGCCAAAACATTCTTTTATAATTATCTCGGTAAGCGACCGCAGGTATGGCTCAGCAAAAGTACGTCATATTGAAGTGAGGGCAAGGTGATAATATGCTTGAATTCAAAGGAATTTCGTTTGTTTCGGGTTTTGATAAAATATGTGAAAGTCGTTTTTCAAGAATGCAGGATTACGTTGATGATGAGTGCATCAAAAAAATGCTTGATTATGTTCCTGTTGCTGATAGTAAATATGAAAATTCAGGAAAAATGCGTGATTCATTTAAGGTCGAAAGTCCCGGAATCGTTATTAATACAGAACCAAAGGCTCGCCGTGAGTACTACACAAACGAAGGACACGGCATAGATGGCATTAATTCCATTAAAGGCAGAAAAGGACTTAGAGGTCCGTTCTTTTTTGAAAGGATGAAAGCCGATCATCTTGCGGAGATTGAAAAAGGAGCAAAGGAGAAATTCACATGAAGCCGATAATTGAGTGTATACGGAATCACATCATGACTTTCCCGGAACTTAAAGACGGATGTCTGATGATCGACTGTCTGGGAAATGAACCTGTGGAATACGTTGTCGAGCCTGTTCCCTGCAATCCTGTTTATCAGAAATACGTTGACGGAAGCTGCATGAAGCAGTTTCTTTTTATTTTTGCAAGCCGTGAGTATTATGGACAGACTGTTAATCAGAATATTGAAAATCTTGCGTTTTACGAGCATTTTTCCGACTGGATAACAGAAGCTGAGCTTCCCGATCTTGACGGAAGAATTCCGGTAAGCATAGAAGTCGTCACCGGAGGCTACGCTTTTGACGTCGATTCAAACACGGCAAGATATCAGATACAATTACGCTTGCTTTACGAGGAGGAATAATAAATGTCAGACAAAACAAAAAAATCAATCGTTGCACGTCACAAAAAAGTTGCGTTTTATGGCGTTTTAAGCAGTGACAGAACGGAAAAATTTCTGAGGATGCCGAAATTCACGCAGCTTTCCCAGAGCAAAAATCCGATCGAATACAGTCGTCAGTACGTTGACGAACCGTTTCAGGAAACGGACATTACAGGCTATTCGCCGTCGATTTCCTACGCTTTTGATCTGCACCGCAATTGCGAGGTGCTGAGCGATATTGTGGGCATCACGGATAATGAGCTTATCGCAGATGACGCGGTACGAAATATCGTGATCGTTGACGTGGACGAAGGAACGGCAATAAAACGTTCTTACGCCGTTATTCCGTCAAACGAGGGCGACAACATCAACATCTACACCTACTCCGGCACATTCAAGTGCAAGGGAGAAAAAATCCACGGAACGGCGACCAGTGAGGATAACTGGCAGACTATAACGTTTAAGCCGGAAACTTCCGGTTAGATGTCCGGAGCTGAGTCAAATGCCGTCAGCTCCAAACACGAAGAATCAGATAACGACGAGGAGATGAGCTGTTATGAACCAGAAAATATGGGAGATAAACGGTCTGAGCCTTGAGCTTGACCTTGAGGACGCAGACTGCATGGAGCGTTATGAAAATGCGTTTGATAAAATGTCAGAAGAAGAAAAACAGATTCCGAAAGACGGCAAAGCTTCAGCAAGAATAAGAGCTTACTGCCATCTTTTCCGTGATCTTTACGACCGGATTTTCGGCGAGGGAACATCGGAAAAGATTTTCAAAGGAATTTCGGATAATACAGACGCTTACGATGAAGTTTATTACAAGCTTCTCGACTTTGTTACAGCTCAGAGAAACGCAGCAGTGACAAAGAGAAGTGAAAAAATGTCCAAATACAGACCGAATCGTCAGCAGAGACGAAATAAAAAGACATGATAAACGCTTTATACGAACCGTTTCCGGAAGAAATTGAAGTCGGCGGAATCGCTTATCCGATCGTAACGGACTTTCGGGAATGGTTTCGTTTTGCCGATATGCTTGCTGATGAAGAACTTGAAAAAGAAGAGAAGCTTTATCTGATGACGGAATGGCTGCTTGATGTTCCGGAAAAAATCACTTCGGAACTTGTAAAAGCCGTTTTCAATTTTTACAAAGTGGACGATTTAAAACCCGATTCGCCGGAAGCTGACGATGAAGAAGAAACGGAACAGCCGAAACGTCCTCCGGTATTTGACTGGAAGTACGACGCAGCCTTTATTCTCGGCGATTTTCGGCGATATTATGGGATCGACTTGCTTTCCGTGGAATATATGCACTGGTGGAAGTTCCGCTGTCTTTTCAATGCCTTGCCAGACGATTCGCAGTGTCAGAAGCGTATAGCGTATCGCTCGACCGATCTGTCTCAGATAAAAAATGAAGCAGAACGTAAGAGGATCGCTCGTATTCAACAGCAGCTCGCACTCCCGTTTGAGATGGACGAAGATGATATAGCTGCAATCTTTGAGGGGTGATATTTTGGATGAAATAAGAAAACCGTCTCTTGAAAGAAAATGGCTACTCTGCCCTTACTGCGGAGCTAAAACGATTTTGTACGACAACACCGCCGAATGCAGCGGTGTTTTTTTGAAATGTACAAGAGGATGCAAACAAGAATTTGAAATAAAAATCAAAAACGGAAAAGTGCATTGAGCCTGTGCGCCGCACATCCTTTAAGGAGGGATAAGTGTGGCATTCGACGGCACTTTAAAATTTGATACGGCGATAGATAAAACAGGCTTCAAGCTTGGTCTGGATAGCCTCGGCAGTCTTGCTGCAAAGGGAATGGCTGCCGTTACAGCCGCTGTTACTGCGGCTGCCGGAGCTGTCTCGGCTCTCGGCGGATACGCTGTCAGCGTGGGCAAGGATTTTGAAAGCAGTATGGCTCAGGTCATTGCAACTATGGGTATCACAAAGGACACGGTTCAGGACGGTGTAAACAGCTACGATCTGCTGAAAGAAGCGGCTGCGGCTGCCGGAGAATCCACGACCTTTTCAGCTTCGGAAGCTGCCGACGCTCTGAATTATCTTGCTCTCGCAGGATATGATGCGGCAAAAGCGGCGGACGCTCTTCCGGCAGTACTCGACCTGGCAGCCGCAGGAGGTCTTGATCTTGCTTACGCTTCAGATCTTGCAACCGACGCAATGGCGGCTCTGGGAATCGAGGCAACAAGCGGTAATCTTACTCGCTTTGGCGATGAAATGGCGAAAACGGCAAGCAAAGCCAATACAAGCGTTGCTCAGCTCGGAGAAGCTATTCTCACGGTCGGAGGTACGGCAAAATCTCTTGCCGGAGGTACAACGGAGCTTAACGCCGCTCTCGGAGTTCTCGCCAACAGAGGAATCAAGGGTGCAGAGGGCGGAACTGCCTTGCGAAACATGATCCTTGCGCTGTCCGCTCCGACGGACAAAGCGGCAGAAGCTATGGCTGCTCTCGGATTGGAGGTATTCGACGCAGCCGGAAATATGCGTCCAATGAACGAGATTTTCAAAGACCTCGATTCGGCTCTTGCCGGGATGAGCGAGGGTGAAAAAACTCAGGTTCTCAATGAAATTTTCAACAAGGTCGATCTTAAATCAGCACAGGCTATGCTTGCCGGATGCGGCGAGGAATTTGACAACCTGACCGACGCTCTCAGCGACTGCGACGGAGCTATGTCGGCTATGGCTGACACCATGAACGATACTCTCGAGGGCGATCTTAAATCGCTGAATTCCAAAATGGAAGCCTTCGGAATAGCGATATACGATAATCTGAACAAACCTCTAAGAGAGCTTGCAACGCTTGGCAGCGACTACATTTCTCAGCTGACCACGGCTTTCAAGGAGGGCGGTTTTGAAAGTCTTGCCGAAAGTCTGGGGGACGTTCTCGGTCAGGCTATAACGAAAATTTCAGAATATCTTCCTGCGATTCTTGAAATGGGAGCTTCTGTGGTTGAAAATCTGATAAACGGTCTTGTTTCCAATATTGACGGAATATCGCAGTCGGCTTCGCAGATAATGATGACTCTTCTAAGCAGCGCAGCAGAAATTCTGCCGGAAATTATCGTTGCAGGAACTGAAATAATAACCTCTCTTGCAGAGGGACTGGCAAAATCCGCTCCGCAGCTTTCCAAAGCGGCAATCGAGGGAGTGGGTCAGATACTTGACGGAATATCGGCAAATCTGCCTGCATTCATCGAAGCTGCGCTGGAAATTGTATCGGCTCTTCTGTCGTCTCTTGCGGACAATATAGACGTTATTCTGGACGCAGTTCTGGAGGTTCTTGAAACTCTTGCTGAGTCGCTTCTGGAGAATATTGATCCTCTCATCGAAGCGGTTATAGAGATAATGCTGGCGATTGCCGAATATATCGGGGAAAACGCAGATGAAATTGCAGGCGTAGTCGTTACGATAGTCACAACTCTTGCAGGATGCATTATCGAACATATACCGGACTTTATTGCTGCTCTTGCTGCACTTTTTGTCGCTCTGGTAAACTATCAGCTGACTTTGTTTGACGAGTGGATAAGCTATATTCAGGACTTTTTCGGAGATGTTATCGACGATGTAGGAGCGTGGTTCTCCGACATTATAGACGACGTTTGCGAGTGGATAGAAAAGATTGCGGACGATATAGCAGAATGGTTTTCAGATTTGATTGACGATGCCGGAGAAGCTGCATCTGATTTCATTGATGCAATAGTAGATTTTTTCAAAGAGCTTCCGGGGAATATTTCAGATTTTCTGAGCGACGCTGTAGATGAGGTTTCAGACTGGGGCGAAAATCTCATTGAAAAAGGAAAAGAAGCTGCAAAAGGCCTTGTAGATACCGTCGTAGAGGGCATTTCTTCGCTTCCGGATAAATTGTGGGAGGCAGGAAAACAGCTTGTTGAAGGCTTGTGGGAGGGCATCAAAAGCGCAGCCGGATGGCTCAAAGATAAGATCGTTGATTTCGGCGGCGGAATCATAGACGATTTCAAGGACGTTTTCGGTATACATTCTCCCTCAAGGGTAATGCGTGACAGCGTGGGAAAATATCTTGCACAGGGCGTTGGCGAAGGCTTTACGGAGGAACTTCCGGATGTCGGTAAAGAAGCTGTCAAAACTTTTACGTCGATCAGATTTACACCGGATATCGATTCCGAAGCTATACGGACCTTAGAACTTCAGAAAACCGGTACGAACGGCATCGCTCAGTCGAGTCCGACTTCCGAAATCGTCAATAATCAGTACAGCTACAGCACTGTTAATAACAATAATAATTCTGAAACTTCCGGTGATCTGTCCGGCAATATTCAGATTTTTATCGGCGAGGAAATGGTTGCCGACATTGCTCTGGATAAGATCGACAAGAAACAGGGACAAAAAATACTGCTCAGAAAGAGAGGTCTTGCGTGATGAAAATTGAAGGCATAACGGTAAACGGAGTTCATTCCTATTATCGTCACGGATTGCGGATTTTGAAACGTTCAGCAAGCGCAGCTCCCAAAGACGATTACACCGAGCGAGTTCCTTTCAGCAGCGTGACATATGATTTCGGTTCAGTCTGCGGACGGCAGAGCTATGGTGAACGCACTCTTTCTTACAAATTCGAGCTTCTCTGTTTCCACAAAAGACGTGCTCAGGAAAAAATCATGGCTATTCTTGAATGGCTTCACTGGACCGGTCGGAAAGAATTGTACGACGATCTGCTTCCCGATTATCATTATGAGGTGCGTGAACCGACTGTGAACTGGGAGGAAAAGCACGGTATATATACATTTTCAGTGACGTTCAAAGCAAATCCGCATATCATGCCGAACAGCAACAAAAAGTATACGGCGGATACGGTAAATTTCCCCGATGTTACCGGCGACGGCATTGTGGACGGAACTGACGCAACGCTTATCCTGAACGCATACACAAATATTATTTCCGGCAAAGATCCGGGATTTAGCGAACGTCAGATGCAGGCAGCCGACGCAGATATGGACGGTGCAATCACAGGCATGGACTCAACGCTTGTTATGCAGTTTTACACGGCAGCGATGTCCGGCGAATATGAAAACAGTCCCGGCGGATGGGCGGAATTTCTCAACGATGTTAAAGAAAAAAATAAAGGAGTGATCTGATGTACAAAATTACAATTTCAAACGGCATATCTGAAAAGGTTCTCCACGAGCCTGATACTCTAAGCCGGAATCGCCTTTCTTCCGGACAGTTTTCGGAGGAAGTGAATCAGATTCCCTCGTTCGATTTTACGATTCCGGTATCGAATCCATATTATTCCGAAGAGCTGAATGACAGAAAAGATGTTGTAACGATCATGAATACTCTCACAAACGAGATCGAATTTGAGGGAACTCTTCTCACTCACAGCGACAGTATGAGTTCAGGCGGAAAGCTGGAGAAAACCGCAGTATGCGAGGGATTTCTCGGTTATTTATGCGACAGTATTCAGCCGTATCATCATTACGAAAATTATACGATCGTTGAATTTCTCAGAGCCGTTCTCGAACGTCACAACGCTATTGTTTCAGAGGAAAAGCGGATATATCTCGGTTCGTGCGATTTCAGCGGAGACAACACAAACAGCAAAACCACGGCATATCGTAGTACTCTTGAGGAAATACGAATCAATCTGACAGAACGTGTCGGCGGAGAAATGAGGATCAGAAAAGTCGACGGAAAGCTTATTCTCGATTTTCTCACGCAGTACGGAACGAAATCAAATACTGCAATAGAGCTTGCCAAAAACATGAAGTCGCTTGACGTTAAAATAGACAGCACCAATATCATAACACGGCTCATTCCTCTCGGCTATCAGCTTAACAACGGAGAAACGGCAGAACGTCTTGACATTTCAAGCGTTAACGACGGGAAAATGTACATTGACGATGATGCGGCAATTGAAAAATACGGTATCATAGTTGGGACTGCTGAGTTCGACAATATCACTCTTCCGGAAAATCTTCTGAAAGCCGGAAAGGAATATCTGAAAAACAATAACCGCATCCGAAAAGCCTACGAAGCGCAGGTTCTCGATTTGTCGATAATTGATACCAGCCATGAAAATATCCGCTGCGGCAATACGTATCGTTTTGTCAACAGATTTATGGGACTTGATGAAGAGCTTCGCATTATGAAGCGGACTGTCGATATTTACAAGCCATACTCTCCTGTGATCGAGATAGGCGACAGAGCCGAGCGTATTACCGATATTTCAGTCCGCACAGCACATCTTATCGAATACGAACTTCCGCAGCAGAAGCTGGACATACTCGCTTCCGCAAAAGCGACCGCTACAGACCTTATCAATGCCGGAATCAACGGATATGTTGTTGTGAATCCGAACGAAATTCTCATTATGGATACTCCGGATAAAGAGACGGCAACAAAGGTATGGCGTTGGAATTCCGGAGGTTTCGGCTACTCCAATACAGGCTATAACGGCGAATACGGTACGGCTATGACCATGGACGGAGCTATTGTTGCAGACTTTATTACAGCCGGAGTTCTTCGTGGTGTGGAAATAGTCAACGGTGACGGGACTTTTCGTGTTTCTCCCAACGGTTCTGTTACGGCTTCGGCGATAAATATTACCGGAGGCAGCATAAATATATCTTCTTCATCGGAAATGTACGACATCATTAGTCTGAATTGCCGTGAGTGGAATCACAAATTATCTCCTCTTGAATTTTGCATTATCAACAATGCTGTTGGCTATGAGTTAAAAGCGCAAGCCGGAGGTATGTGGCTGAGTCATAACGGTGAAACAATGATATGGATGAACGCTGAAAGCGGAAGTATATCTGCTCAAAAGGTCTACGGAAACGATATTTTAATCAAGCTCGAAGATGACGACGGATACTATTCTCTTCGCAATTTCATCGAAAACTTCCGTGGACGTATTTCCGCCCTCGAGGACAGTGAAAAAACCGTATTTTCGGACGATATCAGGTTCAGACGAAGCGACGGCATGATTTATTCGCTCCGTGATCAGATCGATCTGATTCATAGCAATATTGAAGATCTTTACAGGCGAGTAGGAGGCGCATCATGATTTTTTACGATAAACTTCCGGATATGGAATGCCTGTCCGGCGATACCCTCCCCGATTTTACGATATCCGTCGAATCCGAGGATAGTCTTGAGAACTGCCGGATGCAGATCATTCTTGCAAAATTCAATACTCCCGATGTCTGCGCTCTCTGTAAGGAGTGCGACGCTATTGAAGGCGGATTCACCGTTCAGCTTGATAGTTCCGATACAAGCAAGCTGTCAGAAGGCGCTTACGATGCGCACTTCCGTCTGCTAACTCCCGATGGCAGGTCTTATCGAAAGCTTTTCGGCTCTCTTTATGTTCACGCCGCAGCTCAGGGGGTGAAGTAATGAATCTTAAATTCCGGATTCAGGAAAGTATTCATTTAAAAACTGCGATCAGGAATCAAAAGAATTTCGCAGTTTCGATCGGGTATTTACAGCCTGTCGGAGATACCGAGGATTTTATTTATACGGTTTCTAACGGTTTAGCCACTGTTACCGGCTACAAAGGCAACAAAAATCTCGTTGAAATCCCGTCAAACCTCGGCGGAGGAGCGACAACAATAATCGACAAAACCGCCTTCACGGAATCGGAAATAACGGGGGTGTGGATTCCGGAGGGCGTGACCGAAATCAGATAATTTGACAAAAAATGCGCACTGTGATATAATATATTCGTAGGGTGCTGCATAACGGTAGGCGGTTCTCCCGAAAGGGAGGTGATAGGCTATGACATTTTCCGAACTCATCGAGTTTGTAATGATGCTCACAGGCGTTATCACTCTTGTTTACAAGGTCACTAAAGATCAGTTCAACAAGAAATAATTTCTTTACATAAAAAGAAATAACCGTCCTCGCTTCCAAATGAGACGGTTATTTCATAACTAAATCGTAGGGAGAACCGCTTATCGCAGTACTCTTTCTACATATATTATATCACAAAAAAAGAAAATGTCAAGCGCTGATAAGAAATATCGGCGCTTATTTTTATACGATAAGGAGGAAAATTCAATGCAAGGAAACGGAACGCAGGAAAGCCCGTATATCCCAACGGCATGGGACGAATTCGTGTACGCTGTGGGCAAGTCCAAAGAAACGTATGTGAAGATGCCCGAAGGCGGAGGAGCATTCGATA
>JAMPIL010000021.1 GCA_023662725.1 Ruminococcus flavefaciens | reverse complement strand
CGAAACCGCCGGAGCAAATAAAGCCCTGACGGTTGTTTTGTTGTTATTTCTCAGTCAATGACCCCACATAAGTAACGCCGTCGATAATGAGAGTAACGGATTTAGTGCTTTTAATCGGAGCAGCCGTCGTTGATCTGTAACCGTCATCATATGTACCGCCCTCAGAATTGGGGATGCCGGAGATTTCAGAAACGTTGAAACTGTTACCTTTGCAGAAATTCGGACGAATGCAGTAATGACAATGTGAACTGTTTGAACAACCTATACTTCCCTCGATGCCAACAACGTCTGTGACCTTCATATTCTAACCGGATTTAACCTTGACTCGCTTAGGAGACCGTAGTAATAATATTTGCCGTCACTTCCATTAACGCAGACATACTGACCGAATCCCTGCGAATGATCGGCAGAATTCTCCCAACCTGCATAATGCACTATGCCATTGACTGTTCATTTGGATTTTTCTTCAAGAGGCTTTTTCTTTGCTTTTAGTAGATTTTTGTGTTTTGCGTGGCAAGCGACATCTGTCAAAACACGTAGAATGTGGCTCTTTTGAGTTTTGAAGACGAGTTGGAACAACGTGCGACACATTTCTAACTGAACAGGTTAGGCACCAATGAAAAAGAACGTGATGTTCTCAAATTAGGAGAACTGATAATCCGACAGATGGAATGACGGAGTAACGTCCTGAAACGCCGCCCTAATACTTCGATATGCATAGTCGGTGCAAATGCGGTTGTGTATAAATCTCGAAGAATTCGGCAGAGAGCAGTCCAAGCTGTGGAAAGCTGTCCAGAGGTGGACGGTGCTGCCTATATGCCGGGGGTCTATAAAATATATATGGTGAGAATGAACGGAAGTTTCGACGAACCTGTGAGTGTACGAGTCTAAACCATTAATATGCAGAAATGTATATCTTCATTTGAAGGCATATGTGATAAAGTAAGAATTTTGTTTATGAAATACCATGCGGAGTTACAGGCTTAAAGCAGGCACCTACGGATATATGTAAAGATAGGATTATCGGAACGTGGAAAGCTGCAAACGCAGAGATAATTTGCATATCTATGAAGCGGTGAGAGTGAATAGATAAGCTCTCTTTATTGCAGTGAGAGTGGTGGCACGACCAACGAAACCGCGGATAATAAGCGGCGGAGGAACAGCCACCAGTCATTTTAGAAAAACAGGAAAACATGTATATTCTTCGTAGCTTCCAGTATGACTAGGGCAAGATGTCCGAGAAAATTATGCTCCGACAAGGAGGATGATGCCTATGACAAAACAACAGAAACTAAGAAATATGGAGTATTACGACCTTCAAGGGGAATTTGACAGTCTATACGAAAAAAACAAAAATGGTGAAACCTTTAATAAGCTGATGTATCTGATTCAGTCAAGGGAAAATATCATGCTTGCTTATCGAAATATCAAAAGAAACAACGGAAGTAATACTCCCGGCACTGATGGCAGAACAATAGCGGATATTGAAAAAATGTCAGCAGACGAATATGTCAGATGTGTTCAAAATAAATTGACATGGTACAAACTTAATGATACAGCTTCAACATCTGCATTTTGTTGTAGATATTGATATTAAAGGCTTTTTCTACAATGTGAATCATGCAAATCTAATACGTCAGATATGGGCAATGGGAATCCGAGATAAAACATTACTATGCATTATCAAAGCAATGCTGAAAGCACCGATTCAAATGCCAAATGGCGAAGTTATACATCCCACGAAAGGAACATCGCAGGGAGGGATTCTCTCACCATTGCTTTCCAATATCTTTTTGAACGAATTGGATTGGTGGATATCTTCACAGTGGGAAACAATGCCGACACATACATCTTACGTTACAACATGCGGAAAAAATCTAATCGTGGAAATATGTATCGGGTACTCAAGGAAACAAGATTAAAGGAAATGTATATTGTCCGCTATGCGGATGATTTCAAAATTTTCTGTCGGAAACGCAGTGACGCTGATAAAGTTTTATAGCTGTAAGGAAGTGGCTCAAATACAGATTGAAGCTGGACATCAGTGATGAAAAGCCCAAAGTTGTTAATCTGAAAAAGCAGTATTCAGAATTTCTTGGGTTTAAGCTGAAAGCAATCAAAAAGACTGATAAATATGTGGTGAGGTCTCATCTGAGCGATAATGCACTGCAAAGAGAAAAAGAAAAGTTATCTGATAAAATCAAAGATTTGCAGCGACCAAAGGATTTGCTTGACGAGAAACACATGCTGAATCTATATAATTCCGCAGTATGGGGCATTCATAACTATTACAAGTTTGCTACGCATATTTCCTTTGACTGTGCTAAAATACAACGCAGTATCAGCATAGTGATAAAAACAGGTTAGGTGACAGGTTAAGTAAAACAGGGGCAACCAATAACACATATATTCTGAAAAACTACGGCACAAGCAAACGAATACGTTATCTTAATGGCTATCCGTTGTGTCCGATAGGATTTATTCAGACAAAAGCTCCCCTATACAAAAAGAAAGAGATATGTAAATATACAGAAGAAGGCAGAGTTAAAATTCATGAAAATCTGAAATTTGATATCACAGTGCTGCTAATGCTTATGCGTGAACAGTACACTAACAAAAAGTATAGAATTCATGGATAATCGCCTTTCATTATTGGCGGCCCAATATGGTAAATGTGCCGTTACAGGCAAAGTGCTTTGGATTGATGAAATCCACTGTCACCATAAGATACCTGACAGAAAAGGCGGAGATGATATCAAAACCTTACCTATCGCAATTTTCGTGGAGTGAATTTGTACTAAGCGAGTCGAAGTTACTGAGTTGATTCACCACCCCAAATTTAGTTTGTCACTTTTTTGTTTTGCTTAACCAGTGACAAGCTGCTCCTTCATGATCTCCTCCGAAACATCTATAAGTAAAAATATAACACAAAATATATAATAATCCCTGAAATATAAAATTTCAGGGATTAAAGTAAAAAAAGCATCTCGTATTTTGATTATTTTATTTGAATACAGCAAGGAGAAAACCTGCTGCTATAGCAGAACCTATAACTCCGGCAACATTCGGTCCCATAGCGTGCATCAGCAGGAAGTTGGACGGATTTGCTTTTTGTCCCTCTGTCTGCGAAACACGGGCAGCCATAGGAACGGCTGATACTCCGGCAGAACCGATGAGAGGATTGATCTTTCCTCCGGAAAGTTTATACATGAGCTTTCCGACAAGAAGTCCGCCAATAGTGGAGAAACAGAATGCTGTAAGACCAAGGAAAACAATCTTGATAGTTTCAAGTGAAAGGAAACGGCTTGCAGCAGTTGTTGCGCCTACTGAAATTCCGAGGAATACTGTTACGATATTCATGAGAGCATTCTGAACTGTATCGGAAAGTCTTTCCGTAACTCCGCATTCTCTCCAGAGATTTCCAAGCATAAGGCATCCTACAAGAGGAGCTGTTGACGGAAGAAGAAGAATTACAAACATTGCAACGATGATCGGGAAAATAATTTTTTCTGTTTTGGAAACCTGACGGCTCTGTTCCATTTTAACCTTACGCTCTTTCTCTGTTGTGAGCAGTCTCATAATCGGAGGCTGGATCATCGGAATAAGCGCCATATAAGAATAAGCTGCAATGGCGATAGGTCCGAGAAGATGAGGCGCAAGTTTTGTTGTCAGGAAAATAGCGGTAGGGCCGTCAGCTCCGCCGATGATACCGATAGAAGCTGCTTCCTGTCCTGTAAATCCAAGGCAAACTGCTCCGAAGAAAGCAAGGAATACACCCATCTGAGCTGCTGCTCCGAGAAGAAGGCTCTTAGGATTTGAAATAAGCGGACCGAAATCGGTCATAGCTCCAACGCCCATGAAGATAAGCGAAGGATAAATTCCGGCTTTAACTCCTATGTAGAGAATATCGAGAAGTCCGCCCTCTCTCATTATTGCGCCGTAGCTGTGATAATCAGGATGAGACGGATCAAGGAAATTATCCCAGAGATCAAGATGATAAAGAGCATCTGTCGAGCCTGCACCGAAATATGAAAGGTTTACAAGCAGACATCCGAAAGCGATACCTACAAGTAAAAGCGGCTCAAATTTTTTCTTAATACCGAGGTAAAGAAGAACACATGAAATTAAGATCATGAGAAGATTCTTCCAGCCTCCGTCAACGAAAAAGCTTTGAAAACCCGATTCGTTCCAAAGGGTTTTCAGGGTTTCAAGAATATCCATTATGCGCCCTCCTTATGCTATGATAACCAGCGGAGCGCCCGTATCTACTACTGAACCCTTGCTTGTAACGACCTGAGCAACTGTTCCGTCTTTCGGAGCAACGATTTCGTTTTCCATTTTCATTGCCTCAAGAATAACGAGAATTTGTCCTGCTTTAACCATATCGCCCTGAGCAACGTCAACTCGAATAATATTTCCCGGCATCGGGGCGGCAACTGTTTCACCAGCAGCAAGATTAACGGGAGTAACAGGAGCAGCCGGTGCAGATGTGGGAGCTGACTGCGTTGAGGCGACCGGTGCAGCAGAAACAGCCGGAGCCGGAGCAAGAGCCTCGTATTCATCCAGGAGTACAGCCTTTCCATGTTCAACCTCAACCTCGTATGTTTTGCCGTTCAGTGTAACTTTATACTTCATAATTATTTAACCTCCTTAATTGAAATAAAGTGAAGCTCATTAAGAGGCTTCTGCATTTTATCAGCGACTATAGCCATGATCATTGCCGCTTCCTTATCAGGAACATCGAAGAGTTTTACATGACCTGCCGAACCCGGAGCAACCGGAGCTAAAGTAACCACAGGAGGATTATTCGTCAAAGCAGCGACTTCTTTTTTAGCCTTTTCTTTTTTGTCTTTCGACTTGAAATATGCACCTGTGCAGTATAAAACGATCATAAGGATCAAAAGTCCTGAAAAAACTACTGCATATCCGAAAACTGCGGTAACAGCTGCGTCAGGAATGCTGAGCTTATCGCCTTTATCAGCAACTGCTTCTACGATCTCGGAAACTGTTTCCGTTATTGCTTCAGGAGAAATAATACGATCTTCCATTATAAAGCAACCTCCTTACATTTCCTCAATGGTGTAGACTGCTTCGTTCTCCTCCTGAGCCTTGCGGTTCTTGAGGAAGCTAAGCGTCTGATCGGGATAGCAGATATAGCTCATAATATCTTCTTCACTGCGGCAAAGATCTCCGAGAGCTTCTTTAGCTGATTTGAATTCCTCGCCTGTTCTCTTCTGATCCTCGTTACGGCAGTCAACAGGCTGATCGTCACCAAGAACTTTTTTAATAAGTTCATCACTTATTGGCGCAGGAGCAATGCCGTATTCACCCTTGATATAATTTTTAACTTCCTTGGAGATATTCTTGTAACGTTCACCGACAAGAACGTTTGTAACAGCCTGATTTCCAACCATCTGTGAAAGCGGAGTAACAAGCGGAGGATAACCAAGATCCTTTCTTACCTTCGGAATTTCAGCAAGAGCAGCGTCAAATTTATCCATAGCGTGCATATCAGTAAGGTTAGCGATCATATTGGAAAGCATTCCTCCCGGAACTTTATAAACAAGCGCCTGAGCATCAGTTGCAAGGCTCTTCGGATTAAGCTGACCATTGTCGATATACTTCTGCTTTACGGGCTTGAAGAAATCGTTCACTTTATTGATGATCTCCTCATCAAGACCAGTTTCAATTCCGTACTGTTTAAGAGCGTAATACATTGTTTCCGTTGAAGGCTGAGATGTTCCGCCGGAGAAGCATGAAGCTGCAGTATCAATAACGTCTATTCCCGATTCAATTGCTTTTGTGATGGTCATATAAGCCATACCGGTAGTACAGTGAGTATGAAGAATAAGAGTCATATCGCCGATAGCATCTTTGATACCCTTGATAAGATGTTCAGCCTCGTAGGGCGACATTGTTCCTGCCATATCTTTAAGACAGATAGTCTGGAATCCCATTTTCTTCAGTTCCTTACACATTTCGATATACTTATCGACCGTATGTACAGGACTTTGAGTATACGAAATACATCCGGAAGCGATCGTATTCTTTGTGGCATATTTTAATGTTGCATTGAGAGCTGTCTCGATATTTCTGAAATCGTTAAGAGCGTCGAAAATACGGATAACATCGATACCGTTTTTGATAGAAAGCTCGATAAACTTCTCCACAACATCATCATGATAATGCTTATAACCAAGAAGATTCTGTCCTCTGAGAAGCATCTGGAGCTTTGTGTTAGGAAGATTTTTTCTCAAATTTCTAAGTCTTTCCCATGGATCTTCATTTAAATAGCGAAGACAGGAATCAAAGGTTGCTCCGCCCCAACATTCGATCGAATAGTATCCCGCTTTGTCCATATCCGCAAGAATTCCCTCGTAATCTGCGTAAGGCAGACGTGTAGCCATCAGCGACTGATTGGCGTCACGCAAAACTGTTTCTGTCAGTTGCACTTTTTTCATGTACAAACCTCCTAAAATATATCTGAATAAAATATAAACGTGTAAATACTAAGAACAAGTCCTAAAAATTACAACATTTGATTCTATTATAACATATCTCCAAAAAAATTTCCACTATTTTTTTAAATTTTCCTGAAAAATTTTTCATCGTCCAAAAACATTATTTTACACACCCAAGAATATTATCGTGCATAATCAATTGCTCAATATGTAGTTTTTAAGCATTATTGATGAATTAAGTATGAATATATTTGCATATCGACTATTAATTAGTATTATGATATTTATAGCAATAATCAACAAATCAATTATGGAGGACTAATGAAATGAGCAAAAAAAACTCTTTACAAAAGAATTGTTTCTGCAATTATAGCAGCTTCTGTATGCACTTCGACAGGAGCTTTAAAAATACCGGATATTACGATAATTCCGGCTGTCGTATCCGCAGCTTCTTCGCAACGCAGAATCAGAATAGATATTAACAGAAATGACGGACGTAAAGCTCTGTATTCCAAAAATACTGAAAACCGGCATTATTCCGGAAGCGAATTTCAATCCGGAGGATTAACATTCACACTGAGCAGCGGTGGCTTGGTAGGAGAAGGTGTTGAAGTTATCAATAATAAAAAACTTCAGAAATATGAGGGTACAACTCCTTATATTACTGCTGACGGCGCTAAGATAAAGGACGACGACAACGGAGGAATACTTGAACTTGAAATCTCCGGACTTTCTTCCGGTACACATTCGTTTACAGGATGGCACTGCTGTATTGATAATGTTACAAACAGCTCCCTTAAACTTACAGTTGACGGAAAAACAATTCAAACAGGAATCAAATGTCCGACCAACGTTTCAAACAGCAACGATGCAGGTATGTCTTATTTACAGTTCCTCCGCTTCCGTTTTCATCAACACGCCAATAATATGTCGGATTTGATGAATAACTGCTGTCAAGATCGAAATACGGTTTTGAAACTGTGTCCTTATATTCGGGAGAAGATTTTGTTGCATTGAAAACGCTGTTGTAATCTGTGCCTATGTAGACATCATGTGAAAATGCTCCTTGACCGGCTGTCCATGAAAGACCGTCCTCTATATTCTGATGCTTTGACTGATCGGACGGACTGATCTTGGAAATTGAAGTAAATGGACTTGCACCGTCGATCTCAAAACCGTTGAGCCATGCATTGTTTACTGATGCGCTGCCCTCACCCTGAATGTTGAATCCTATGTAAATACTGATACGGCAGAAGACGCTTATTCAAAAGTTATAAAATCAGCCGGCGCAAATTATCCCAAATGCGATTATATAGATTCCCTTTATCTGAAGGAAGTCTCTGAGGGTTCTTATATTATAAAGGAAGCATTGCCGGACTTACCGGAATTATTGATAGCCAGAACGATGCAGGAGGCTACCCTAACAGCTCTAATTTCAAAGGCGGAACAGCTCCTGTAGATACCGATAAAGACTGTATGCCGGATGCTTGAGAAACATAACACGGTCTTGATCCGAACAACGCTTCCGACGGTTCAATCGTAAGTCTTTCCGCTGACGATTACACTAACGTTGAAATGTATCTTAATGAGCTTGCCGGAGATCTGTTGAATATAACGGCGCTCCTGCAAGATCGGCTTTTGAGAATTTTGAAGCCGAAGATTGCAATAGCGAATCAGGTACCAGAAATGAAAATCATGATGACGGCGGTTCCCATGTTGCATATATTGAAAACGGCGATCACATCTGCTTTAAAAACGTAGATTTTGAAACCGGAGCTAAAAGCTTTATCGCTAATTTGACTGGCAATGCAAGTGAAATAGAAATTTATACGGATAAAATTTCTGATACTCCGTCCGCTGTTATTAAATTTAACGGAAGCGGCTCGTGGAATAAATGGGAAGAACTTTCATTCAATATTCCAACCATTTCGGGCAAACATGACATTTATCTTGTTTTCAAAGGCGGAAGCGGTTATCTTCTTAATATCTACCGATTTGTTTTCGGAAAAGATTCAGTTCCCCTTAACGGCAGACTTATTTCCGATTTTATCGTAAACGATACCGAACGTTCATCCGATTGGAAATTATCAGATAAAGCAGCCGCAGGTTCGCTTCTTTTCGGCGACAGAGAATTCACATTCAAAAGCTTGCCGGATGAACTTATCGGAGCTGAACAGATACTGACAGCCTGCAATTCAAAATTCTACGAAAATGATATCGCTTCCGAAGATATCACGGTTTACATCACTCTTGATAACCGAGTTGAAAAACTCCCCTCCTGGATGAATTCATATGACAACAAGCTATAATGAGGATTTTGAGTTCACTTTCTATAAAAGGAATTTTGCAAAAGGAGATAAAATAATTCTCTGGCAAATGGTCAGTCGACATATTTCGTAAATTATACAGTTCTTGTTACGGAAAAAACTCTTGAAATCGTCACAACAACTATTTCTGCCACCACAACGACTACATTAACAACATCTGCTTCAACTACAACAACGGAAATTCCTCCTGAAACAGTGGTGTGGGGCGACGCTAACTGCGACGATCAAGTAGATATGTCATATGCGGTTCTTATCATTCAGTCAAATTCCAATCCTGATAAATATGGTGTTGACGGTTCTGATCCGACGCATATTACGAAACAGGGATTGCTTAATGCCGATGTATATGAGCATGGTACAAGCGGAGTTACCAATGAAGATGTGCTTATGATTCAGAAATATCGTCTGAATCTTGTAGAATCTTTTGAGCACGAAAAACAAAAGTAAAATCAAACATATAAAAACAGAGTTGATGATTTTATGCATCAGCTCTGTTTTATTGAAGAAATATATTCCCTTATAGCTTTTTGTGAAGCCCGATAACGCTCATGAAATTCTGATGCCGAAATTCTCATTGCTCCGTTTCCAAGAATTATCATCTGTTCGATTCCATCTGAAGTTGCAACTCTTACACGATGATTTTTAGATAGTTCATGAGAAACTCTTTCTATATAAGTATCGGCCGTTTCGGATTCTTTTGTGTAAACTATATTTATGTTCAGGTATTTTTCAATTTCACGAAATTTCCCCTTAACTTTATAAGCGTCAAAAACAAGTATCAGCTCGCATCCTGCAAATCCCTGATAATTACACATCATATTGATAAGCTCTCCACGGGCAGCATCAAGATTTTCTTCGGCGATTTTTTTCAGTTCGTCCCATGCAAAAATAATGTTATATCCGTCAACAAGAAGATAGTCCGGACCGCTGTATTTAGGAAGCTTGACCGTCTTATTATCAACGATTTCCGTTTTGCTTTTTTTGAACGCTTTTCTGGGATCAGTTTTTAACTTGCCATAAGTCCGCTCGAATATCTCCATAAGCTCTTTGTCAGAAACTGCGTATTCAACATATTTTCTGGCTTTATTACGGTCAGATTCTTCATCGTCCCTATTTTTTTCAATACATGACGGAATATGCATATGTTCTTCTGTTTCATTCCATTTCACGATATATCCAGCTCCGTGTGAACAAAAAATGGAATCGGCGCTGTTTTCAATATCGCTGTCGCAGTCATAGTCTATGCTTTCTATTATTTTATCGGCGTTATGGCATTCACGATATCCACTGACAGTACAGCTCAGTCTTCCCCTGCCTTTTGTGTAGCTGATTATTTCCGATTGATAACCGTTCAGCTCTGAAACTGGAGCGCATCCGGTTATTAGAGAAGTGTCGCCAAGTGATTCCGGAGCATTAAATTCTGCCGACATATGCTGCAAGTCTGAAATAGCTCGTCCGACGAATTCTGACGGAACTTCCAGTTCGTAGTCATAATAAGGCTCTAAAAGAACGCTTTCAGCTTTTCTTAGTCCCTGACGAACTGCTCTGTAAGTAGCCTGTCTGAAATCTCCCCCCTCAGTATGCTTTATATGAGCTTTTCCTGCTGCAAGAGTGATTTTCATATCTGTTATCGATGAACCGGTAAGAACTCCTCTATGTTCTTTTTCTTCAAGATGAGTCAGAATAAGTTTCTGCCAGTTTCGGTCGAGCATATCCTCTGAACATGATGATGAAAACTGTAGTCCTTTTCCACATTCAAGCGGTTCAAGAAGCAGATGGACTTCTGCATAATGACGCAGCGGCTCATAATGTCCAACTCCCTCCACTTTATTACGGATAGTTTCTCTATAGGCGACCGCACCGTCTGTGAATTGAGTTTTGTATCCGAATCGCTGTTCCGTTAGCTGTGTAATCACTTCAAGCTGAACCGCTCCCATAAGCTGAATATGTATTTCATGAAGTTCTTCATTCCATACAACATGAAGCTGAGGATCTTCATCCTCAAGCTTTCGCATATCTTTAAGAGCATCGTATACGTTCACATTTTCCGGAAGCAAAAGTTTATATGTCATAACAGGCTCTAAATACGTTCTTTCGCAGTTATTTACATAACCTATCCCCTGTCCGGCATAAGTAAACTGCAATCCGGTAACGGCACAGATATCGCCCGCCTCGGCAATTTCCGCATTTCGGAATTTATCGCCGGAATAAAATCGGATTGAACTTATTTTTCCTGATACATCTTCGTTTTCGGAATTTTTATAATGTATTTCTTCACGCATTCTTAACTCGCCGCCGGTTATTTTCATATGAGTAAGACGACTCCCCTTTGCATCGTAAGAAACTTTATACACCATTGCTCCGAACGCATCACCCCTTAATGGTTCAGCAATAAAACGATCGAGCGCTTTCATAAATTCGTCCACACCGTCCATTTTTAATGCTGAACCGAAAAAGCATGGAAAAAGCTGTCTATCCGAAATTGCAGCAATTAGATCGTCGTCATTTATTCCTATTTCGCTGAGATATTTTTCCATAAGTTCTTCATTGCAAGCTGCTGAATTTTCGTAAATAAGTTCATCGCTGTCGGAAAAATCAACGCAGGATAAAGATAATCTTTTCTGAAGATCTGAAAGAACCGCACTTTGTTCTGCTCCGATCAGATCCATTTTATTCACAAAAATAAAAACAGGAATCCCGTATCTTTGAAGAAGCTTCCAAAGAGTAAGCGTATGACTCTGAACTCCGTCTGTTCCGCTGATAACAAGAACGGCATAATCAAGAACACACATAGTTCTTTCAGTTTCAGCGGAAAAATCAATATGCCCCGGAGTATCAAGCAGAAAAAACTTAGTGTCGCCGCTTGAAAATTCAGCTTGATGTGCAAATATAGTAATGCCACGATCACGCTCGATCGTGTCAGTATCAAGCGCAGAATTTCCGTTATCTACTCTTCCGAACCGACGAATTTTTCCGCTTTTATAAAGCATGGCTTCCGAAAGAGTTGTTTTTCCAGAATCGACATGAGCAGTAATTCCAATTGTAATCTTTTTCATAGAAAAATAGCTCCAATAATTATTTGTTAAAAAAGCACAAATCAAATTTCATTTGACTGCTTCTTATGAAATCTTCCTGAATAGTTCACACAAGATTTAATCAGTTATTCCTTAATTATATCACATTTTTTCTTTTTTGTCTACATAAAAAGTCACATTATAGCGTAACTTTGAATATAATACAATGATGATATTGCTCTAAAGCTTTAGTTGAAAGAGCAATAAATTCAAAGGAGGTCATTATGAGCGATTTTAATTTTAATTCTTCCTGCGAGGGTGTACCTGTAAGGGTGAACAGGGTGTTCGACAGTTGCAGTGACAAAGATTGTCTTGCCGAAATACCGGTAACTATCAGTTCAGGAACAATTTCATCCAACATAAACATAGTAAGAAGCCGTGCTGCTTCCGTTGAAAACGTAAGCATAAGCGTTGAACCTGTTCCATTCAACAAGGGCTTCTATTCGATCGACATTACATTTACATTCAGCCTTGAAATTCTTGGCTACGAAAATTCAAAAAGTATGCCTATCATTCTTCAGGGAACAGCTTATGCTTCAAAAAACTGTATACTATACGGAAGCGAATCATCTGTGAAAACATTTACTGATTCTGAAACTTGTTCTCCGATGACGAATAATCCACCATGCCGAACCGGCAACCCACCAACAGCAAGTGTTTCAGTTCTTGAACCCGTTATCCTTGAAACGAATATATGCAGACATTCTCCCAATATTAATGATCAGAATTCAACGCCGCAAATTACTGTTACTCTTGGACTTTTTTCTGTTATCGAGCTTTCACGTCCGGTCACGATAATGGTTCCAACCCTTGATTATACTATCCCACATAAGCAATGCTGCAATGAATCCGATTCCCCCTGTGAAGTATTTGAAAAACTCAAATTTCCCGAAGAGGAATTTTCTCCGCAGTCACTCTGCGGCTGTGAAGAGGAATGTGACAACGCACCTTCGGATATGAGTTGATCTCAGTTTTATCGGTATCGCTGTAATGAGAAGAAAAAAACACGGCAGATCAAACCGACGTTCGATATTTGGGGCAATTATTCTTATTATAATAATTCTGCTTCTGATTTTTTCAATTATTAAAACAGATAAAGCAGTCCGGCCGGTTGCCGCAATGCAGGCGGAACATTATGCAAAAAGCTCCGCAAGCGAGATCATTTCAGAAGCAGTTCTTGAATATCTTGAAGAAAATCGTTTCTCCTATGAAAATTTTGCCGCTGTGCTTTATGATGAAAACGGCAATGTCGTTTCTGTTGAAGCTATACCATATAATATAAATAGAGTACAGTCCGGCTTAACGCTTATGATAAACCGGAAATTCAGTTCCGCTTCTGAAACTTATTCAAAAATTCCGCTTGGTTCACTCACGGGCTCATATATGCTTGCCGGAAAAGGACCGTATATACGCATAAGAATCTGTCCGGCAGAAAAAGCTTCTGTCGAGCTGAAAAGCTGCTTTGAATCCGCCGGAATAAATCAGACAAAACATCGCATCTCTGCTGTAGTAACAGCGGAAATAGAATCATCTCTGCCAATTTATTCATTTGAGACCGAAGTAAGCTTTGAGTTTCTCCTTGCGGAAAACGTTCTTATAGGAGATGTTCCCGAATACAGCAGAATGGCTTTTGCAGACTATTAATACAGATTCTAAAAAGATTACCTCTTTAGTGCGGCACTCATAAGAAATTTCAAACCATGGTACTTCTGATTTTATGGTCGGAAGTACTATGGCATTTTTTATTGTTGACATATTGTTGTGGTCATGCTATAATTTATAGTAAGATAAATCGTAATTTAGAGGAGCAATAAAGATGAGAATAAGACCATATATATCAAATTTGGATTTTGATGAAATAAGAAATTGGATTACTGATGAGCGAACACATTCATTATGGTGTGCAAATCGGTTTCAGTATCCGTTAGTTCAAGAAGATTTTGAGGATAAATTGTCAGAAATGAAACTAAAATATGGCGAAACTCCATTTGTAACTACTACCGATGAAGGAAAAGTAGTAGGTTTTTTCTGCTATTCTTTGAATTTATTTTCAAATGAGGGAATGTTGAAATTCATAATGGTATCACCTAAATGTCGTGGCAAAGGATATGGTCGTCAAATGATTTCCTTAGCTGTAAAATATGCTTTTGAAATTACGAAAGCAGATATGGTGCATTTGAATGTTTTTTCTAATAATATTAAAGCCATAAAATGTTATTTGAGTGTAGGATTTTTGGAAAGGTCAATCACAGATGATGCATTTCGATTTGATAATGAAATTTGGAAAAGATGTAATATGGCTATAAAAAACACATAAATTCTGATTTATCCGATTAATACAATATCAAAAAACAAGCCCGAAAACGGTTCCATACAAACCGCTTTCGGGCTAAAAAATTTATATGGGTATTATACTTTAAGAGTGGGCTTTTCTTTATTCAACAGTTACGCTCTTAGCAAGATTTCTCGGCTTATCAACGTCATATCCCTTTGCAACAGAAACATAATATCCAAGAAGCTGTAAAGGGATCACCGAAAGACTTCCTGCAAAATGAGAATCTGTCTGAGGGATATAAACGGTAAAGTCGGCGGTATCTTCCATACTATAGTTTCCGTATGTTGTAAGTCCCATAAGAGAAGCTCCACGGCTTTTAACTTCAACCATATTGCTCACGGTTTTTTCGTAAAGCTCCTGTTGTGTGAGAACGCTTATAACAAGAATCCCATCCTCAATAAGACTTATCGGACCATGTTTAAGTTCTCCGGCAGCATATGCTTCGGAATGAATATAGCTGATCTCCTTCATTTTGAGACTTCCCTCAAGACTGATAGCATAGTCTATTCCCCTGCCGATAAAGAAAGCATCTTTAGCGCCGGCAAGCTTATTTGCAAACCACTGAATTCGCTCTTTGTCCTCCAGAATTTTCTCGATCTTATCAGGAATAGTGTAAAGTTCATCGATCATTTCACTGCATTTTTCTTCGCTCATTTCACCTCTTGCAATTGCAAACTGCATAGCGAGAAGATAACCTGCAATAAGCTGTGTGCTGTAAGCTTTAGTAGTAGCAACGGAAATCTCAGGTCCGGCAAGAGTATAGAAAACGTTATCGGCTTCACGAGCGATAGAAGAACCGACTACGTTAACAATACCAAGAGTTTTTATGCCTTGATCCTTAGCTTCACGAAGAGCAGCAAGGCTGTCGGCGGTTTCTCCCGACTGACTAATGATAATTACAAGACTGTCTTTTACAAGAGTCATTTTTCTGTAGCGGAATTCCGATGCAAGCTCAACTCTTACAGGTATAGTTGTAAGGTCTTCAATAACATACTGAACAGCCATTCCAACATGATATGCCGAACCGCAGGCAACAATATAGATCTGGCTTATTTTCTGCATTTCCTCGTCGGAAAGACCGATAGAACTAAAGTCGATTTTTCCGTCTTTAATAACAGAATTAATCGTATCACGAACTACCTTTGGCTGTTCGTGAATTTCCTTGAGCATAAAATGTTCGTAACCGCCCTTTTCAGCAGCTTCAGCGTCCCATTTTATTTCTGTAAGCTCCTTCTGAATTACTTCACGGTCGATATTATAAAATGTTACATTTCCCTTTTCAAGCTTAGCAATTTCCATGTTTCCAATATAGTAAACATTTCTTGTATATTTAAGAATTGCCGGAACATCAGAAGCAACATAAGTTTCACCGTCTGCGATTCCGATTATCATAGGACTTTCTTTTCTTGCTGTATAGATCTCGCCGGGATGCTCTTTAAACATGACGCAAAGCGCATAAGAACCTCTTATACGAATCATCGCACGAGCTATTGAGTCAACCGGTCCAAGAGCGTATTTTTTATAATAATAGTCAATGAGTTTAACGGCAACTTCTGTATCGGTCTGTGATTTGAATTCATAATTGCTTTTTACAAGCTTTTCACGAAGTTCCTGATAATTCTCAATAATACCGTTATGAACGGCAATAACGTTTTCATCGTCGCTGCTGTGGGGATGAGCGTTAAGCGTTGAAGGTTCACCGTGAGTAGCCCATCTTGTATGTCCTATGCCGCAGCTTCCTTTAACTGCTTCGCCGTTATTAGTCATTTTTTTAAGTACATTGAGCTTGCCTTTGGCTTTAACTACCTCTGTTTCGCCGCTGCCGTCACGAACAGCAATACCTGCTGAATCATAACCTCTGTATTCAAGCTTGGAAAGTCCATCAAGCAGAATCGGAGCAGCCTGCTCTGTTCCGGTAAAACCAACTATTCCACACATAATTTATCCTCCGTATCATTGCAATAAAGCGTATTTCAGAATTTTATTCTCAGAATCAGAACAAATACTAATATATTTATTATACAATATATATGGTTGTTTTGTCAATACAATTATGTTTTTATTTTGAAAAAAGCTATATATGAATATATTCTTTGCGTTGTGCAAAAATCAATAATCATTTAACTTCCGTTATGAGAAAAGATTAGAATAACTGTTTTCCTGATAAATCATATTCTTCAAGAAAAGTCCATACCGACATAAGAAGATCATACCATCAATAGCTTTCTTTATACCTCGGTATATTTTAAATTGTTGTTTATATTATACATCAAATAATAAAAAATGAGAAGTCCGGATTAGTTTTCCTGTTTATAAACTAAGGTTAATAGACATAAAACAAACCGAACTTCTCTTTTTTATACAAGGATAAGAAATAACTTCCAGATTACTTGTGAAGTATATTGCCGCAGTAATCAGTTCTTAGCCGAATTCAAAGCTTTCTGTACCGCTTCCATAATGGCGTTCGAGCTGTAGGTAGCTCCGGAAACAGCGTCAACATTTGTACTCTGCGAAGAAAGTATTTGTGAAATAACCGATCCCTCCGCAGATTCAAAATACCATGAATCACTTTCCTCAGTATATGCTGAAACTGATGTGATAAGATCGTTTTCAACCGTGATTGTAACAAAAACCTCCCCATCATATCCGTATGCGCTTGCAGAATATGTACCGTTTCCATAAACATACGAAGGTTCTGTTTCATACGGCGGCTCTTCTTCATCTTCAGGTTCATCGTAAATATTTTCCTGTTCTTCTTCCGTAAACTCTTCAGTTTCTTCCTCAGAAGCAGTTTCAGTTGAAGTTTCTGTAACAGTCGTAGTTGCAGTTGTTTCCGAAACTGACTTTAACGAAACTGTAGTTTGTGAAACTTTAACAGATGTTGCTGAAGTTGACGTAGTAACATTGCCTGTTTGATTTATTGATGTTGTTACCGTTGAAATCATATATGTATGGACTTTTTCAGTTGACTTCTCAGCTTTTTTCTCGGATTTAACAAATAATAAAACTCCGGATATAATTATTAAAAAAACAGCTATGCTTAAAATATTCAGAATGATAGTTCTTTCGGGTTTCTTACGAACTAAATACCACTTTCTTATACGGCATACTGCATAACCAATAAATGCTATACTGTAAATTAAAATACTGAAAAAAATCCCCTCACGCCCTGCCTTTGCCATTGGATAGTAAAGAATGAGAACATGAATATAAATCATTGCATAAAAAGCATATGCCGTCCGCTGAATTCTTTTCCAGAGCTTTGCATTCATTTTTTTGCGAATTTTAGGGAAGGACATTACTGTAAGCGGTATCATTATAAGCAGCATTATAATAGTAAGGATACTTGCAGCGATATGATTTGAAGTCATTTTTCCTGCGTCTGTAAATAATCTTACAAAATATATACGTCCAAATCCTATATTATGACCAAGTGTGAGAATTGCTGCAAATATCGACAATTCTCCTCTTACAGGCATAAACTTTTTAATGAGGGCAGAACCGTTCGGTAAAGCTCCTGTCCACATAACAACACACCAGAGAGCCGTTGCAAACGCTCCCCTTGTAAAAAGTCCTATAACATAAGTATTCAGAAAAACAGGAACAGACTGCAAGTCTGAACCTGACAGTATAACGCTTGTAATCGTTACAGCAACTGCTGCCGCATAAAAAACATATGGATATTTCTTAAGAGGCTTGCTGCATAAAAATGTAAATCCAAACGCAATAATCATGGCAATGAGAAAAAGCATATTATTTCACCTTTCAGATCAATCAGAACTTGTTCTCATAGTATTTGTACATAGATTTTCAGGCATAATTTTGCTGATGACGAAGAAAATACTGCTGCATTACAAATATATTCAAAACACACATCAGCAAAATTTGCTGAAAGGATATATGCTGTATTCTATGAGATCAGATTTTTATTTATTTTTCTTTTTTGAAGCAAATGCAATAGCTGCGGCGGATGCCATAGCTGTAATCGGAACAGCTATTCCTGCAACTCCTGTTTTAGGACTGTCCGACTTGCTGTCTGACGTGTTATTTTTCGTTGTAGTTGATTTTGAACCAGCTGGTTTTGCAGTTGTAGTAGTTGTTGCAGCATTCGTATTATTAACCGAATCTGTTGTTGAAGGTGTATTAGTTTCTCCCGGTATAAACGTAAATTCAAGATTATTGTTATATCCATTTGCAGTTACCGTCATCTGATAAGTTTCGCTGCCTTCAAAAACTTTTGAATTTCTTGAAGATGCGGAAGTGTCAATTTTTCCATCGTCACCGATGATTTTCACGCTTCCTCTACCTGAAGCGGCATATTCAGTGCCGTTTACCGAAACGATGGAAATATTTTTAAGGAAGTTTGCAAAATCAATATCATCTGCACCTTCTGCCTTAACTATTGAACCGTTCTGATATGATGCCGGCATTGAATCCGAAGTGAGAGTATATGATACTGTAACTGATTCATATACACCGTTTTTATCAGAAACTTTAACTGAGTATGTTCCTGGAAGCGCATTTGAATAAGTAAGAATATTACCATTTATGCTGCCGTCGATATCTTCTAAAACATATTCTGTATTATAATCTGATGGAAGATCTGATTTCAAAGTTGTCTTTCCTGCTGATACATCTGCATCTGCAATAGAAACTGTTCCGATAACTTTCTTTGCAAGATATGCATCAGGTTCTACATCATAGATATAATAGCCTCTTTCAGTAATATATTTAATCGTATCAATTTTGGCTCCGTTGAGACCAACAAAATCAGCGTAGCTATTTGGTGATCCATGTATATCAGTTGAACCTTCAAGAACGTTGATTCCCAGCTCATTTTTCCATATATTTTCAAGATGACGCATTGCATAATGATTGCCATCGGTATCTGTTACGATACAGCCATAAAGTTTACCAATAGATGATGCGGCTGCACCTCTTTCATATACCAGTTCATCAACTGTAACACAATAATCTCCCCAAACAGATGATGTTTCTACAGTAAGCGAAGTTTTTCCATTTTCAATGTTATTATCAACGACCGCAGAGAATGAAACCATACCATCATTAGATATGGTAACTTCTTTATATGCCTCCGGTAAAGTATCCAGAGCAGTAAAACTATAGTTATCATTTCCAAGAGAGTTAAGATCAGACTTTGAAATTGCTACTGGATATGTAACACCAAGAATTCTACCAGTTCCATCCGAATTAGATTCATTAAAAGTGCCTTGAACAAGACCTCCATCCTGATTGCTTGACCATTTTGATGTTGTGGCGGAAGATACTGCATCAACTTCATAGCTGATATCCTCATTAGCATAAAAATCCGCATACGGAATGTTCATTGTACCATAAATCAGATCATCGGTTTCTTCTGCGTTTGCAGTGAGCGGAACCGTACCGATAATTGCTGATGCAAATACTGCCGCACTGATAAATGATGTAATTTTTTTCATAAGATTACTCCTTAAATTTATTTAAAATCCGAATCATACGGATTTTATGCAATTATGTTATACCACACTAACTCATAATCAAAAAATAGCCGCATATCCATGCGAAATTTATTAGTATCATCTAACATTATACAAATAATTTAAAGCCGGATTCAGCTTTAAATTCATTCATCATATCGTTAGCAGCCGCTAACCAATTAACAGTATACAACAGTTTTTTTGTTTTGTCAATATACAACTTCAAAAAACTTTTGTAAATTTCGTAGAATATCTAACATATATATCAAATAGAAAATCCTAAAAATAAATAAACATCCCCCGGCAAAGCCGGGGGTATTTCGGTAAAAGCCCCATAGGGGCTCAGAATACAAGCCACGCCTTGAAAGGCGTACTAACACGGGACGTATGCTGCTACATTCTTCTGCGTAATTGTTACAGCTTACCCGTTAAACGAGTCTGAATCGTCCAAAGTTAATTGTCCCGCTATTGCCTTTGTATCCTTTACGACCGTATCAACGTAGTAACCTCTGCACCAAAACGAACGATTCCGGTACTTATACTTCATGTTGCCTCACTTGTTGTAGATCATAATGCTGCTCTTGCCCTTCAAGTAACCCATAAAGGATGATACTGCGTGCTTAGGCGGTATCTCTACTAACATACGGATATGATCCGGACGCGCTTCTGCTTCCAGTAAAGTTACTCCATATCAGTTGCAAAGCTTCCTCAGTATCTGTCATATCTCGAGTCTCTTCGTTCCGTAAAATACCTTTCTACGGTATTTTGGTGCAAATACTATATGATACTTGCAATTCCACTTCGAATGTGATAAACTATGTATGTCATTCACTTTCTAATGACCTCCTTTTGATTATTTTTGCAGAATGACAGATTAATAGAAATTTACTAAATTGATGTATATTTGATGTATTTTTTCTTCCAAAAGCATATTATCAAAAGAAACAATCACCTGCAATATAGCTCTAAAAGCCACATTCAAAGCAGTCATACACTTCAGTATTTCGCTATAATTAGACAAAAACAAAAGCAACTATATTAAGCAATATAGTTCCAAAATTTTGGTTGACCAACCTTTTCTAAATATGAACATTTAAAGCTTTCATTTTGTTTATCAACCCAATCCAACAAGTTATTATCTATTGTAACAGGATTACCACCTGAATTGAATATAAAAGTTATCTTATCATCATACAAGTAGATTTTATTCACAAATACACTTATCAAAGATTTACATACTTAATATCATCTACAGAACCCCTTTTTAATGCCGACCAAAAGAAACGTACTTTCTCCTCTGTCAATCGAACCATTCCTTTTTCTTCTTTGATTATTTCACCTTCAACAGCTTTTTTGGTTTCTTCCAGCTTTGATACTTCGACAAATAACAACTTTTGTGTTACATCGTTATAACATTACATGATAGCATTCATAAGATTATTTTGCTTACGTTCAATATCTTTCAGCTGTTTTTACAATCTTCTTATTTCAGATAAATCATTTCCTTTGTTACAAGCTGAAACAATTTCTTTTGCTATTTTTGCAATATTCTTAGTTGTACGAAGTTCACGACATTTATCTACAACAAGATTCTCGATATATTCCTTTGCAACATATTTCTTGCCACAAGTCTTATTTTTCCTTATTTTATTCTTACAGGCGTATTAATGATGAACTTTTCCGTTTCTGCTTGTGCCACCATAACCGACCATCATTTCTTTACAGTGACCACAAAACAGCTTTGTTGTGTAAGAAGATATTCCTCCTGAGCTTTGGAATGTGCTGGAGTCCTCTTATTTTTTGCCATTCTATCAGCAACCTTGTTAAATAAATCGTCCGATATGATTCTCGGAATACCTCATGGAGTTTCAGAACCTTTGTAAGTATAAATTCCAATATAACGCTTATTCTGTAGAATAAATGTAACAGTACTGTTAGAAAACTTCTTACCTTTAGGATTTTTAAATCCCTGACTGTTCAGATGCTCTACAATTTCAGTAACAGTATCACCTTTTGCATAACTTTCATATATATACTTTACAGTCATAGCACTTTCAGGATCTACCTGAAATTTCTTATCTTTATCAACTGTATATCCTAATGCAACATTTCCACCTGTTGATAAGCATTTTTTAGCATTCAAATCCATTCCACGCTGAACCTTTTGTGCTAACTCAGCGCTGTAATATTCAGCCATTTCCTCAAGCATTACCTCCATAAGGATACCGCTTGCATCATCACTGATATTCTCTTTTGCAGACAAAACACGTATTCCAAATTTTTTGAGTTTTGCTTTATATAAAGCGCTGTCATATCGGTTTCTTGAAAATCTGTCGACAGTGCAATGTCAGGTACAAGCGATAACAGACCTGAATTTCTGAGAATGATTGAAGATACATTTAAAAAGCAGTTTCAATATGTCATTGTGTATCAGCTTGGTATGCAATCCCGTAGATTCTATAATTCTCACTCCTTCAAAACTTTAATTTAGTATAAATATTATAGCATATTCTCATAAATTAGTCAACGATTCTTCAAGTAATTAAACGACAAACTGATTATGTTTTTAACTAAGCAAATCCACAACCACGCTCATAATATAATCCACACATGGAAGTGCAATCGAGTTACTGAGAGCCTTGTATCTTGCTGAATCTGATTCGGATGCAGTCCAACCGTCAGGATAGCCCTGCAAACGCTCACATTCAAGAGGAGTAAGTCGTCTCACGATGGATTTAGGCTTGCCGATAAAATGCAGATCTTTATAGTCCTTGCTGTAAGAGTAGGTGATTGATTTACACAAACCTGGGTATGAGATGCATCCGTCACTACATAAATATCCTTATCTTTAGTCTGCTTAAGAATTAAGGATTCTGAACCGCCGCCAAGATCACCACCAGTGTATTTTAAAGTAGAAACTCTGTTTTCGACATAATCACCATATCCACTTTGACCATATGCAATAGGTTTGTCCATATCAGTTTCCATAACAAGCGATACGTTACCACCTCCTGTCCCCATTCTTGCACTCAGTGTTTGACATACACCATCCTTGGCAATTTCAATCCTGCTGTCAACAGGATGATTGTCAATCAACACCGCTGTTTTCTGACTGCTCAGAAGAGGTGGAGAAATTTTTTCACCATATGGAAGCGTAGGCATACTGCCACCTTGCTGATATGCAAAAGCTGCTACAAGCGTTCCACATTCTTCACATTTCATCTTAATAATGACGTTTTGCGATCCTAATTGGTGCAGGTTCAATTTCAGAACTCCACACAGGTTCAATTCCATATCAGCTTCCGACAAGCGGAAATCTCGATATTCCGTCAAATAACGAACCCAATTTCATTTTAAACAATGCTTTTACCTCCTACTTTTTGTAATTTGTAATGAACACTTCTTAAGCCATTGAATTTCCTTTTCCACAAGCTGAATAAGTATGCGAATGAAACTTATGCACATTAAACTGATTGTATGAATTGTCAACACTTTTTTGGACAGAAATTATTTAGCCGGGTGAAATGATTTA
>JAMPIL010000020.1 GCA_023662725.1 Ruminococcus flavefaciens | reverse complement strand
ATGCTCAGCTTGTATATGACGCTTTTCTGAGCAGCAGAGTAAATCTTTCCAAGGTAAAGATATTTCATACCGACAGAGGAAATGAATTTAAAAATAAAATCATAAGTGAGCTTATTAATACTTTTGAAATTGACCGTTCTCTTAGTCATAAAGGCTGCCCTTATGATAACGCTGTCGCTGAAGCAACCTACAAGATCTTTAAAACAGAATTTGTTATGAATAAAGCCTTAGACTCCCTTGAACAGCTTAAACTTGAACTCGCTGATTATATTCATTGATTCAATAATCAACGTATTCATGGCTCTCTCGGCTATCTCTCTCCCATTCAGTTTAAATCATTACACCTGGCTAAATAATTTCTGTCCTATTTGGGGTTGACAATCCATGGGAGCTGATTTCAGCTTTATGTCCATCGCTCTGCCGAACCAAACTTTTGTGGGTAAACCGTTTAAAATCACCCACTCGAATCTGAACTCTCTTGAAGCTGCTGTTTCAAAGATAAAAGAAGCAGAAGAGTCAAATTCTTTGAAAGCTCAAATCTTTCTCGAATCTATGGGAGTTTATCACTACCCACTCTTCTGCTATCTTCGTGATAGGGGATTCAATGCTTCCGTCATTAATCCTATCATCTCTAATAATAGCACAAATTTGAACATTCGTAAAGTGCATAATGATAAATTTGATTCAAAAAAGTTAGCTTTAATTGCTTTTAAGCCTGATTTAAAGGTTTCTGTTATGCCATCTGACTTCATTTTGAACATCATAAACCTTGTCAGAGAGTATTACCGTCTGACTGACCAGCGTTCAGCTTATGTCAACAAGCTCACTGCTGTTCTGAAGGTTTCTTTTCCCGAATATCTTGGAATATTCTCTAAAATCACGACAAAAATCTCCCTTGCTTTATTAGACGAGTATCCTTCGCCGGATACTATGTTTTCTGCAAGCAGATCCGACGTTATTAAGCTCATCAGAAAAACAGCACGCTTTGGTGAAGCCTATGCTGAAAAGCAATATGACAAGCTTTTTGCTGTCGCCGAAGCCGCAAAAGTATTCGGTCATTCACTGCCAATCGATGCCGAACTGATACGGATTTACATCTCTATGATAAGAATCTATGACGGTACTGCCGAACAGATCATGAAATCTGTAAGGACTATTATTGAAAGTCATCCTGACGAATTATTTGTTAAGCAGATAAAGCTGCTTGAAACGATCAAGGGCTGCGGTTTTCTTTCTGCTGTTACTCTGATGTGTGAGATCGGAGATTTTAGGGTGTTTTCATCGTCCAAAAAGCTTTACGCTTATCTGGGACTTGACTCCTCAGTTAAGCAATCGGCAAGCTCAACGGCACAAATGTCAAGCTCTCTAAAAGAGGTTCAAGACTTGCAAGAAGAGTTCTTCATATGTGATTACTATCAACAGTATTGGCATTTCACGCAGCGGTGAGGTCAAAAAATCCGGTGCTGCGTTCTTACTACGATAACAAATGCTTTCAAAGCCAAAGATGGTGGCTGTATCAGCTGTTATACATAAGCTCTGCAACATCATTTTTGCTATTCTCAGAGATCAAAAGCCTTTTGAGATCATTACTCCTCTGCAGCATAACACCGCTTTTCAGCTTGCACGCCTTTCTGCTGCCTGATGCTTTTGCATAATAGCTTTTCAGACTTTCTTACAGTAAAAAGGGATGTCCTTTTGATAACGCACCCATGGAATCATTTCATTCTGTTTTGAAGAAGGAAGAAATGAATAGAGTAAAGAATTTTCAAATTGGACAGGCGACAAATAGTTAGTAGCAGAATGAATGCGATTACGGTTATAAAAGCCATTAATATAATCAAAGAGTCTGATTTTAGCCACATAGAAAGAAGAATAGTGATTCAGATAGATGCGAAAGCTGTAGTCCGTCATAAATATTATACCTCCAAATAAAAAAACATTTGGTAGAGGAGGCGACCTAATGGACAATCAAGAATACAATGCCCGGATAATTGATGAATACCTCGATTATAAAAAAGGAGTTCCGCAGAATACGTACAAAGGTATCGTGGCAGATTGTAAGTCAATAACTAAATATTTATCCGATAACGACGTTCCGATCACTTTCCTGATTGAAACGGATTTTTCAGAACGGTTTATCAGATTTCTAACTGAAAAATATACTCCAGCAACGGTAAAGCGCAGATTATGCACCTTGCGTTCAATAATTTATTGGTGTAAGGTATCAGAACTACAAAAACTTCGTATACAGGACGTATCCGGTTCGATAATTGATGATAAAATGAAAATGGTTTGCTGCACAAAATCGAAATGCATCGATATGTTTTTATAGATCAGAGTGTATTTTACAGACTGGAAGCTTATAAATAGCGATATTCTGTTTGTAAACAAGAGAGGTAAAAATAATCAACAAATAAATTGGGATTATGAAATGATACGTAAGCAATGCGGCGTAGGCGATAGCGTTACTTTATCTTCGATTAGGAATAGCTGTATACAAGAGTGCAGTATACTTTTAAATAACGATGCCGTATCATCTAAATTATTTGATGTTACAGTCAGGCGGCTTGGTATTATCAAAAATCATACCAAGAATATTATTACAGACGATGAGGCTCTGCTGCTTGAACAATACCGCAAACTTACTCCAAACAAAAAGAAGGAAATAAAAAAATTAATAATCGAAAAATAAAAATATATATGACAAGGAACAGAAATAATTTTAACAGCACAAATGAAAAATATGATAAAATATATCGGCGATGCATAGAGATATGTCCCGATATGAATCCGCTTATTGATAAAATACGATTGATACCACCGTCTCAATACAAAGAGCGTGAAATTATATTTCAGAAAGTAAAAATCCGTAGCTTTCTGCCGGACGAACCTCATGAAATAGACGAGTTTTCAAGCGGCGAAGAATTGCTCGAAAGCTTTGAAAAAGGAAAATACGACGTTGCTATTCTCGATATGTATATGAAAAAACTTAACGGAGTTCAGACCGCATGCGATATAGATAACGATATAATCGTCGCATTTCACACAAGCGACGTGTCGGGAGAAATTATCGGCGTATTCGTACTCGCCTTATGTATCACCGCCAAAAATTGTGATGAAAAACCAAGAAAGTAATTCTCATGCCTCCTGCCTGCTTATGTAGGCAGGATTTATAGATTGTTTATGATAAATTAAACAGAAAGAAATAGGCCATTAACTGTAATCCAATGAATTTGATCTTTTTCAGGGGATTGACTTTTTTAGAAATAGTATTATAATAAGTATATAGTGTTTAATTTTGTTAAACGAGATAATGTTAGTTAATGCTTTTTCAGAAAAAGGAATAATTTTATGAATATTATATTGAAAAAGTTGTATTGTTAAAAAGGTTGTTTTTGTCTGTAATTTTTAGTTTGATTCTCTGAATAAAAATAAGAAAGGAGCAGTTAAAAATGCTTACAGAAAATGAATGGAATACAATAAACAACATACTGCTCGAACTTTACACTATTAATGATCTTGATTCTTTTGCAAAAAGAATCATGAAACTCATCAAAATGCTTATTCCATATAACAAGGGTTGGTTTCTTTTGCTGAATGATACCCAGAAGATTCAGCGTGAAAAGTCATATTTTATCGGATTTGAAAAGTCAGTTCAGGATAAATATATAGATATTTATTATGACGAAGATTATTTACAGTACATCTATGGTTTTACCTCTGAAACAAGTGTTTATAAAGATACTGATATTCTTGCAAGCGATATACGGGAAAAAACGGATTTTTACATAAACTTTCTGCATCCTGAAAATATTGTTTTTGGTTGCGGAATTATTCTTGTACGCAATTCTAAAATAATAGGCATATTCAACCTTTTCAGAGGCGAAGAGTCATATGATTTTAATGATAAGGAAATATATATTCTCAACATTATTAAAAAACATATTGAAAATATTCTGAATACTGTTAATGAAACGAACCATGAAAAAATATCATCTGTCAGGAGTATAGCCGATTTTGCAGATTCCTATGGATTTACATCAAGAGAAACCGATGTTTTTTCTCTGCTTTATAAGGGACTTTCAAATCAGGAAATATCTGATACGCTGATTATTTCCGTTTCAACCGTAAAGAAGCACATATATAATATCTATACAAAAACAGGAGCATCCAGCAGAGGGAGGTTAATGTTATTGTTTCTGGACAAACCTAATATAGAACTAAAGTAGTATAATATTTTCTTAAATTAAATCTATCGGACAATTGAATTATTGGTTATTACGTGCTATAATTTTATCATAGAAAAAGCAATGAGGCTTAAAGATGTGTATAAATCACTTCTTTAAGCCTTTTTGTTTATTATACTACAGCGGTTCAACTATATAGCGCAATAATATGGCTTTTGGTAATACTGCCGCAGAAAAGGAGTTTTTATTATGCAGAAACTGTTTACAAAAGAATTCAGACCCGGCGAAAAATGGTCAGGTCTGATTGGCAAAAACAAGTATATCCACTTCAAGGCACTGGGAGACAATGCAAATGTATCTGTTCTTCTTTATAATATGAGAGATACTTCTGAGAGATACAATATGCCTGATTCGCTTAAGGCACAGTATACTGCTCATCTCACAAAGGGCAACGTACTCATGAGTGACAACGGCAGAGTTCTTGCAAGCATTGTTGAGGACAGTCTGGGCTGGCATGACTCTATCTGCGGTCACACAACAAGAGCTATGACAGATGAAAAATACGGCAAAACTTCTTATCAGACTCATGGCAACGATTTTTACAGATGCGGTGAAGAAAACTTTAAGGTGGAACTCGTACGCAATAATATGAGTAAGAGAGATATTGCCCCTTGTGTAAACCTTTTCTCAAAAGTTTATGTTGAAGATGACGGCAGTATGCACTACGTTTCAGACCACTGCAAAAAAGGAGCAACCGTAACACTTAGAACGGAAATGGATATTCTTCTTGTCATTTCAAATACGCCTAATCCGCTGGATCCGTCAACTGTCTATCCGTCCGTTCCTGTTACAATAGAAGTTTATAATGCTCCTAAAACTGACCTAATGGACGAATGCGTAAATTTAAGAGAAGAAAATTACAGAGCTTTTGAAAATACCTGGGATTATTATAATCTGCTTGGCGAATAAAAGGAGGAGATCTTATATGTATGGATTTATGGATAAGGACAGCGAGCTTAAGATTGAAGAGGCTGTATATGATGAAGTTCTTGAAGCCGGTCTTGGTTGGATGCACGAGTTAAAAAAAGGTCAGTCTTTCAGAATACTCGACCTTGAGGGAAATCAGGCGGTAGATACAACTTTCTACGACCTTAAAAATCCCGAGGATCATTATGGGGCAGTTCAGACGATTGTCGCTCAGAAAAATATTTACCTTACCACAGGAAGCGTTTTAAGAGCTGAATCTGGCAAACCTTTACTTGAAATAACAGCAGACAAAACAGGTAGACATGATACTCTGGGAGGAGCTTGTTCGTCTCAGAGCAATACTGTACGTTATGCAAGGGAGAAACGATATATGCACAACTGCCGTGACAGCTTTATGCTTCAGCTTGCTGACAGTCTGGTTGATATCAGAAAAAGAGATCTTGCTCCGAATATAAACTTCTTTATGAACGTTCCCATCACAAAAGAGGGAGGTTATAAATTTGATGACGGAGTATCTGCTCCGGGCAAGTATGTTGAAATGAAAGCTCTGGAGGACGTTATGGTGCTTATTAGCAACTGCCCTCAGCTTAACAACCCTTGCAACGCATATAATCCGACCCCTGTAAGACTTCTTATCTGGGATTGATTTTTGGGAGAGATTTTTATGTTTAAAAAAATACTTATAGCGAACAGAGGGGCTATTGCAGTAAGAATAGAGCGAACTCTGAAAAAAATGGGAATTAAAAGTGTTGCGGTGTATTCAAAAGCTGATCGTGACAGTCTTCACGTAGAAAATGCTGATGAATCTGTTTTCATCGGCGACGGTTCGGCAAAGGAAACTTACCTTGATGTAAATAAAATCATTGATGCGGCTTTAAAAACAGGAGCAGAGGCTGTACACCCCGGTTATGGATTCCTGAGCGAAAATACTGAATTCGCTGCTGAATGTGAAAAAAACAACATCAAATTTATAGGACCCGACTCAAATCAGATAAAGCTTTTTGGATTAAAACACCCTGCAAGAGAACTGGCTCAGCGTGCTAATGTTCCGCTTCTTTTGGGTACCGGTCTTTTAAATGGAGTTGATGAAGCTGTTGAGTCAGCTGAAAAGATTGGCTATCCTGTAATGATAAAGAGTACAGCAGGCGGCGGCGGTATCGGCATAAGAATATGCGAAAACAAAAATGAGCTTATATCCTCTTATGACAACGTCTGCCATCTGGCAGAAAGCAATTTCAATGACGCCGGCGTTTTTCTTGAAAAATATATCAGAAAAGCAAGGCACGTTGAAGTGCAGATTTTTGGCAACGAATATGGTGAAACAGCCGTTCTCGGCGAGCGTGACTGCTCTGTACAGAGAAGAAATCAGAAAGTAGTTGAGGAGTCTCCTGCTCCAAATATTTCCGAAGAAGTAAGACAGCAGATGTACAGTGCCGCCAGAAATTTGGCAAAAACAAGCGGTTACAGAAATGCCGGAACTGTAGAATTTCTTTATGATGAATCCGACGAAAAATTCTATTTTCTTGAGGTTAATACCAGACTTCAGGTCGAACACGGCATTACAGAAGAAGTATATGGTGTTGACCTTGTTGAATGGATGATCAAGGAAGCGGCTGGTGAACTTAAAGGAATAGACGGTTTTAAAGCAGTTCCTGACGGTCACTCAATAGAAGTACGAGTTTATGCTGAGGATGCAATAAATAATTTCCGTCCCGGTACAGGCAAGATAGATGACGTTATTTTCAGCGATAAAGCAAGAGTTGAAACATGGATAAGAAAAAATATTGAAATATCGTCTCTTTATGACCCTATGCTTGCAAAGCTTATTGTTCATGCTGATTCAAGAGAATCAGCAGTTCAGAAAATAAATGATGTTCTGGAAGAATCCGAGATATATGGTGTAACAACAAACCTTATGTATCTTAAAAGTTTTATATCCACACCCGATTATAAATCTGGTCGATTGTTCACTAAAATGCTTGACTGTTTTATGCCGGAAGAAAATGCCATTGAGGTACTTGACGGTGGATTACAGTCAACTGTTCAGGACGCAGAAGGAATGATCGGATACTGGACAGTAGGTGTTCCTCCATGCGGTGCTATGGATTCATACAGTTTCAGAATAGGCAACAAACTTCTTGGGAATACTCCCGATTCTGCGGGTATTGAGCTTACTATGCGAGGCGGTACATACCGTTTCAGAACAACGGCAAGCTTTTGTATAACAGGTGCAGATATGTCTGCAACTCTTGACGGTGAAACTGTACCCATGTACACAGTAGTCACTGCAAAACCGATGCAGGAACTTAAATTCAAGACCTGTACAAAGGGTATGAGAACGTATCTCCTTGTTGCCGGCGGTATTAAAGTTCCAAAAATTATGGGAAGCTGTTCTACGTTCTGCGATGGCAAATTCGGAGGTCACAACGGCAGGGCATTGAGAACCGGAGATGTACTTCACCTCAGCAATAAATGCCTTACTAACATCGTTAGTACGTTTGATAAAAACTATACCCCGAAAATAGACAATGTATGGACAATCGGCGTAATTCCCGGACCTCAGCCTACTTATGAATACCTCCAGCCGGAGTATCTTAAAACCCTCACAGAAGCAGAATATACGGTAAACTTCAACAGTGCAAGAACAGGCATAAGATTAAACGGACCAATTCCGCAATGGGTAAGAGAGGACGGCGGAGAAGCCGGACTTCACCCGTCAAATATTCACGATAACGCTTATGCAATCGGTACTCTTGACCTCACAGGAGACCAGTCTATTCTTCTAGGACCTGATGGACCGTCGCTGGGCGGATTCGTCTGCTCGGTTACAACGGCTAAAGGCGAACTCTGGAAACTGGGTCAGCTTCATCCCGGAGACAAAGTTCATTTTCAGCTTATCACGTTAGAGCAGGCTGGGAAAATCAGAAAGGCTCAGGAAAGAAATATTTCACTCGACTATACAGAAGTAAGGCTTCCTGAGAAAACGAATATTGATGCATACTATGCTGTACTTGCAGAAGGAAATCATGATGATACAGACTATAAAATAAGGCTTCAGGGCGAGGAAAATGTACTCATAGAGTACGGTGAAATGGAACTTAATATTGAGCTGCGTTTCAGAGTGCACATTCTTATGAATGAGCTTGAAAAAAGCAGTCTGCCGATTATAGATATGACACCCGGAATTCGTTCGCTTCAGATTCACTTCGACGTCAACAAAATTTCCGCAAGAGAAATGTGCAGCAAGGTTATTGAAGTAAATTCAAACCTTTCCAAACTTGACGACATTACTGTGCCATCAAGAATTATTAAGCTTCCGCTTTCGTGGGACGACCCTCAGACTCAGATAGCGGCACAACGTTACCAGCAGACTGTTCGTCCCAACGCTCCGTGGTGTCCGAGTAATCCCGAATTTATCCGCAGAATAAACGGACTTGACAGTATAAAAGATGTTCAAGATATTGTTTTTGATGCAGAGTATCTTGTGCTTGGACTTGGTGACGTTTATCTTGGTGCGCCTGTTGCTACTCCTGTAGATCCTCGCCACAGAATGGTTACTACAAAATACAATCCCGCAAGACCCTGGACTCCAGAAAATGCTGTTGGTATAGGCGGAGCTTACCTCTGCGTATATGGTATGGAAGGACCTGGAGGATATCAGTTTGTTGGCAGAACCATTCAGATGTGGAATCCGCTCAGGGAAACCGAATACTTTAAAAAAGGCAAGCCATGGCTTCTAAACTTCTTTGACAGGCTGAAATTCTATCCCTGCTCGGCGGAAGAAATCCTCCAATACAGAGAAGACTTTCTTAGAGGAAAATTCCAAATTGAAATTGAGGAAACTACATTCCACCTTGGTGAATATAAAGAGTACCTCGAAAGCATAAAGGAGAGCGCCACAAAGTTTAAGGCTCATCAGGAGGCTTCTTTTGAGGCTGAAAGACAGCGTTGGATTGAGCAGGGTCTCGACCACTTTGTATCTGAAACAGAGGAGATACAGACTGGAAACGATGTTCTTCCGGATGACTGTGAACCAATAAGCGCAGCAATTCCCGGAAGTGTATGGAAAGTTATTGCGGAAGAGGGTCAGGCTATAAAAAAAGGCGATACGATTGCTGTTCTTGAGAGTATGAAAATGGAGTTTGCAATTGAAAGTGAATACGCTGGAACTGTTGAAAAGATTTTTATAAAAACCAGTCAGCAGGTCAATGCGGGTCAGATGATCGCTGCAATTAAAGCGGAGGTTTAACAGCTATGAAATTTTTTCCCGAAAAGCTGTCAATAAAATGGATTACTCAGGCTTACGACAGCGAAGAGCTTACGCCCTATGAACTGGCAGATGAAATAATTAGAAGAGCTGAAAAGTTCAAGGAGAAAAATATTTGGATAACTGCTCCGACGAAAGAACTCATGGAGAAATATATATCCAAACTTCCGTCGAGAAGCAAAAATATGCCTTTGTGGGGTATGCCGTTTGCAATAAAGGACAATATCGACCTTGAAAATGTTGCGACTACAGCAGCCTGTCCCGGATATGCATATATCCCCCAAAAAAATGCCTTTGTAGTTCAAAAGCTTATTGAAGCTGGTGCGTTTCCGGTCGGCAAAACAAATCTTGACCAGTTTGCAACTGGTCTTGTTGGAACGAGAAGTCCATACGGTGAGGTATACAACGCTTATGACAGCAAAATGATAAGCGGAGGTTCAAGCTCAGGTTCGGCAGTTTCTGTGGCACTGGGTATGGCTGCTTTCTCACTTGGAACAGATACAGCAGGCTCGGGACGAGTTCCTGCGATGCTTAACACGCTTGTAGGATTCAAACCGTCTTTGGGTTCGTGGTCAACTTCGGGTGTAGTACCTGCCTGTGCAAGTCTCGACTGCGTTACGGTATTTGCAAACAGCCTTGAGGATGCACAGCTGGTAGACAAATATGCTAAAGGTTATGATGCGCTCTGTTCATGGTCAAAAGAATATGACGAAAAAAACAGTAGTATTCTTGAAAAGATATATCTTCCAAAAGAAGAACCGCAGTTTTTTGGCGATAATGCAGATATTCATAGAACTAAATGGCATTGTGCCGTGAACAGAATCAAAAAGCTCGGCGTTAATATTCATTACATAGACTATCAGATGTTTTACGACGCTGCAAAAATCCTCTATGACGGTGCATATGTGGCAGAAAGATGGGCAGACCTTAAGGGTTTTGTCAGCAGTAATCAGGACAAAGTATTTCCGGTTACAAGGGAAATTCTTTCATCTGGCGGTACTGAGGATAAAACAGCTTCAAAACTTTTTAACGACCTGCATAAGCTTCAGTATTACAAGCACAGGACAAAGGAATTGTTGAAGAATGCTGTTATGATAATGCCTACTGCCGGAGGAACATTCACAAGGGATCAGGTAAGAAACGACCCTATAAACACCAACAGTTACATGGGTCTCTACACCAACCACTGCAATCTTCTTGACCTTATGGCTGTTGCTGTACCCGAAAATACAAAGGACAGAAATCTTCCTTTTGGCATTACAATTTTCGGACTTGCCGACAATACAAATCTTGTTATGGAAACGGCAGAGAAGTTTATTAATTCCGAAAGTATTGAATTTGCTGTTTGCGGACTTCATAAAAAGGGCTTCATGCTTGAGAGTCAGCTTATTGAGCTTGGTGCAGAATATATTGAAAGTACAATTACTACAAAGGCGTATAAGTTGTACAGGCTAAACACCGATCCCGTTAAACCGGGACTTGTCAGAACATCCGACGGTGGTGAAAATATCTGCGTTGATGTATTCAGAATTCCTGTTTCAAAGTTGGGAAGCTTTATCGAAAACGTAAAACCTCCGCTTTTGATAGGAAATATCGAACTTGACGACAGCAGAATTGTCAAAGGCTTTCTTTGCGAAGAGTATGCTTTGAATAATGCGGAAGACATAACCTGCAACAAAAAATTTTAATATGATTTATACAACGGCGTATAGAACAATGGGTTTTATACGCCAACGTTTATGGAGGTAAAATTAAAAATGAGTACTGAATTTTCAAGAATTGAGATTATCGGAAGTATGTCAAAGGTGGCAGCGTTTATTGAAACGCTCAGCACAGGAAAAAATGTCAGGGAAATCCACAAACTCGGCATTTCGGGAATAACCGTCTATAATGCTATGGGCTGCGGAGTTCAGAGTGGAAGCGCTGAATATGCACTTGACATCAAAGAACAGCCTCTCCGACTTCTTCCGAAAAGCACTATGATTATGATTTGTGAATCAAGTAAGGTTGACGAAGTTGTGGAATTCCTGAAAAAGGAATTCTATACGGGTCATATCGGAGACGGAAAAATATTTATATCTGATGTCAGAAATATTATCCGCATAAGAACCGGCGAGGATGGTATCGACGCTTTAAAGGAATCTAGTATCGACTGAATTTCAGAAAGGATAATACAATGAAGAAAATAGGAATATTCGGAGCGGTTTCTACAGGAGTTGGAATGCTGATTGCAACAAGCTGCTTTGTATCTTCTGCAAGTGGTTCCAGTCTTGTCGGAACACCATTTGTGATAGCGATTGTAATCGCCTGCATCGCAAATATTCTTGCTGTTTTGTCAATTGCAGAGCTGAATGCTATAATGCCAAACCTGACCGGAGGTATCGCACAGTATACTCTTGCCGGATTAGGTCCGCTTCTCACGATAGTCACAATGGTCGGTGGTTATCTTATAAGCAATGTTTTTGCAGCTCCCGCCGAAGGAGCAATGTTCGCTAATGTTATGACTGAACTTACCGGCGAGGCAATTCCGCCGGAAGTTTTCAGTGTAGGTATAACGATTATACTCGTCTTTATTAACCTTAAGGGCATAAATATGTCTACAATTTTGCAGGAAATAGTTGCAACTTTTATGGTATTATCGCTTCTTATACTGAGCATTATAGGAGCTTTTGGCATAGGAACTAATGCAACAATTTCTCAGGAAGCTGTTATATCTTCAGATCTGAAAGATGTTCTTCCTCTTACTGCTACAGCTTTCTGGTTCTTTATTGGAGCAGAGTTTATTGTTCCTTTGGGAAAAGATATGAAAAATTCCAGAAAAGTTCCGCTGAGTATGATATTATCCCTAGTCATTATGGGACTTATACAGATTATAATGATCTTTGGCTTCAAAAACTACACAGTATGGTCAGAGTTGGGAACATCCGCTTCTCCTCATATGCTGTATGCAGTAAATATGCTTGGCAAGTTCGGAAGATACTGGATGATAATTGTAGCCATATTTGCCGCTGTCAGCACTCAGAATTCTATAATCTGCTCAGTTTCCGAAATCTGCTGCGGAATGGCAAAAATGAATCTTATTCCGGCATTTTTTCAGAAGAAAAACAAAAACGGAGCTCCATACTGGGTAATTATAATTCTCGGAATATTTACTTGTTTAATCGAAGCTTCAGGTATATCAACCGGTTCACAGGTTGCATTTCTTACCCTCACCTGTTCACTGTTCTGGATGCTCTCTTATATAACTTCACACATCAATGTTATAATTCTCAGAAGGAAAATGAAAAACGTTCCAAGAACTTTTAAAACACCATTTTTCCCACTTTTACAGATAGTAGGAATAGCTTTGCAGATATATATGATGCTGAATATTTCGCCTGATCCTGTACAAAAAAGAAATATATACCTGCTATGTATTGCTTTATTTATAGGATTGTTTATATATGCTTTTATATGGGTAAAATACAAATTGAAATTGCCGCTGTTAAAAGGTATTGGAGTTCATCAGGTAATGATGATGGAAAGTCCGCAGTATCATGAGGTACATAAATTTTTGAAATCACAAAATAATGAGTCAGAACCTGATTGAGATAAAATTGAATTGGTTGGCTACGGACTTGATCAGAATACCTATGAAAGCAACGAAGCAGCGGAGGGACTGTTCGGTATTATGGCAGGAAAAGAGTTGTCATCCGATAATACGATTCCATATCTTATGGCTTACAGAATGATAATAAGGAGTTTCAAAAGTATTATCAGAAGATAGAGGAATATCTTGATATCTATATGCCTGTTAAGTAGAGGGAGGATTGTATGGGAAAGGCAATAAAAATCATCGAAATGAGAACTACTGTAAATATACAGTGGCAGAGGGAGAAATTGAGAAAAATATACAGCGCTTGGAGACAAAGAAGCGCCATATACGGAATATGACGCTTGGAACGATATATGGAAAAAATTAAATATGATATCCCTCTGAAATTAAAGATAGTAAGAATATGTATCCGTGGTTATGGTAAATGGAACAGGAAGTACTTCGTCTACATACGAGCCGTTTTAAAGCAGAAAATCGGAATATTTATGCAATGTTGAAGAATTTTTCTCTGACTGGAGAGTAGAAATAAAATGAATCTGGAGAATTATAAAAGTGATTCATAACAGTATTTGCAAAATTGAAAAATTAACAGTTATAAAATGACTATTTCTGTAATATTGGACAAAAAGAAAGCATCGCAGGATAAAACATTCCTGCGGTGCTGTTTTATTTTCAGTTCAAAAAAGAAATGTATAGAATAACGCTGGTAAATTAATGTCATATAATTACTTTTTATTTACTGCATTTTTTATGTTATAATAATTATATACTTTAATAAAATATAGTGATGCTTAATAATACATTTGTAAAATCTGAAAGCTAATGAAGCAAAATTAAATTTTATAAAAATAATTTATAAAATCGGGAATAGTTAATTGTAAATCCCGAAGAAACATGGATTCTTAATGATCTTGATGATAATAGAATTACTGTCATTACGTGTACCGACTCTGAGAAGTATGAAAAAGTAATGTCACTACTTGAAATTTGGCGTGAAGCCTTTACGTTATACATATTTGACGGGTATACTCAGAAAGAAATATCGTCAAAGTTACTGAAATCACAATAAACAATATCTTATTTGATTGTGAAAATCACTGGAATTTTATTGTAAGTGGGTAAAACCGCCTTTTTCGTCGGCTATAGGGTGAAAGGACAAAAGAGTAATCTGAATCCCTTGGCAACTTGACAACTGAATATCAGCTTTGCAGGTACGTTAATCACACGGCTGGTATAAAATCTTGGCAGTCTCATAAGTCATACGCCATAACTCCAAATAGACGAGCGATAAATATGCAGTTTCGAAATTCGGAACAGCTTTCCGGAACGTCAATGAAGCGTGTGAGGATAATGGTACTTACGTCTAGCCACAGAATCAAGCAATGGGGGAGGCTCTATGAGAACCATAGAGGGATGAGATTTCCATGAGATCGGTAAGCTGCCGATCGTCTGCAAAGTTCCGTGTACAGCGGATATCGGGGATAAATACTATACAGGCAAAACGAGTTATTACTGCGGTTTGCGTTTGGCAGACCACAGTTTTACATAAGTTTGGAGTGAAATAAATGAAAGAAAAATTAAAACATATGCGTGCTTCACCTTTTTATTTTTTTCTCATCTCTGCTTTCATAACGTTTTTCGGATCTTTAACAAGCAGAATCCCAATCCATACAGTCAAAGCAAGAGCAAGAACTGATAAACCGAGTAAAGTATCGTTCAGCATATCATATATGTTTGGCTGAAAATATTCTGCACCTGTTTCAAGATATTCAGCCACAGTGTCTACGAACCACATAAGAGATGCTCCCCAAAACATATAGCATAGAGTTCCGCATCTGAGAGCCCTTGCTTTTTCATTTGTATACCAGACAGCAGTTGAAATAATCGCTGCAAAAATCGTAATCAAAAGTGTCATACCCTGTTTACCTCTGTTATTTTATGCTTAACCGGTTTCTTGATCATGCTCTTTTCAAGTACTACGCTGATTGCCCAAACAGATGTTACAAGCGCAGCCATAGCTACTCCTGATGTTCCCATTTCAAACAACATTTCCGCCCTGTCTTGTGCGTTGACAGCATTTGTGAGAAATGGGAAAAACGGTGTGACCTCACCATGCCATGTGTGTTCAAATGCAAGAAGTCCAGAACCTCCCCAAAGCAGACCGTTAAGGCGATCCAGCCTATCGCTGAATTTCAGAGTACTGCCGTCTTTGTTAATGCCCTTTTTCTTTATGATTTTATTTGCAACAGTTGTAATAACTGCTTCTGTTGCAGGTACTATAAAACAAGCCATATTTTTAACCTCCGATTATTATTTATCCCAGCCAAGCGCTTTACGTTTTTCTTTCATATCAGCAACGATTTTTTTCGCAAGTGCCACAGGATCGGTATCTACGTTCATTGTTGAGCCGAGAAGCTCTTTTGTACCGTATTTCATAAATTCAATTACATTCTTTGAACCATAAATCTGTGCTTCAACACAATGATATGAGCTGATTCCGTTAAGTCTGAATCCAAGCGCCGCATCTATTCCTTTTTCGTTGCCCCATTCCGGTGAAGAGAATGCAAACGGAAGCTCATATAGTTTGTGATCAAGCTCTCCCGCAATTCCCGCAAAAATTCCGCTGGAACGTGTATTGTCAATACATTCACCAACGTGCCATACAGGTGGTAAATCAGGTTCAAGGAATTCACGGAGACTTTCTCCGGCCTTATTCTTGCCTGAAACTGCGCAGTATCCAAGCTTCATCAGTGGAAAAGATGCACAACCGTTTGAGATGATAAGAACGTTGTTTTTCAGAAGTGTATCTGCAACGTCAACGATACATTTCTCATAAAGTACTTTCGGATTATTACATCCGACCATATTTACAATTCCAAGTACCTTACCGCTCTTTATTGCGTCTGCAAGTGGTTTCATGCTGCCGAATCTGCGGTGTATATATTCAACTGAAAAGCCTACTTCTGCTTCGACTTCATAAGGCGGAATGTATACAGGTATACCCTTTCGGTTCTCGAAGCTTTCGATTGCACGTCTGACGATTTTTTCCGCAAGCTCTTTGGTTTCGCCGATATTCGAATGATGATGATCATACTCAAATCTTTCAGCACCTGGAAGTCTTGCCGATTCGCTTGTAGTCACAACAACTGTCTTGAAGCACTTAGCAACCTCCATGATCGATGGAAATACGTCCTGTACATCGGCTACCCATAAATCCAATGCACCTGTTCCGAGTACGAGTTCAGCGGAAACGGCATTTGAAAGGGGAATAACTCCGCTGTATCTGTACATTGCAGAAAGTCCCGAACAGCATATGCCATAGAATTTTATACCCTTTGCACCCTTTGATTTTGCAAGCTCTATAAGATTATCACGTTTTCCTGCCTCGACAATCTGACTGACAAGCAGTGGCAAATGTCCGTGTACTGCAATGTTAACATAGCCTTTTTCCAACGCTCCGATATTTACCTTTGAAGTGACTCTGTCGCCTACTCCGAAAAGGCTGTCCGTTGCAATTGATGCTCCCACAACTCCGGAAAATGTAAACGCAAGTCCGCATCTGAGAAACTGCTGCATGATTGATTTCCAGTCACCGTCCGTTGCACAGCCTGATTTATGATACGCTTCAAAAACTTCATGATAGGCGCTTATAGGGAGAATATCAAGCTCCTTCCATACTTTCTGACGTTCAGGAACGGCACAGGCTGAAATTGTCTTGTATTCTCCCGGAACAGTTCTTGATAAATCGTCCAGAAGCGCGTCGGCAAGGTCTTTGGCGACATTTTTGAGCTGTCTGTTTTTCTGTTTGATTCCAAATGCCTCGGCTGTACTTCTGATTTTCTGTTCGCCAAGGATAGGTACGTCAAGTTTTCCCTCTGCTGCATATTTAAGTGCAAGCATGACCTCTCTTGCGTGCATTCCATGCTGTGCAGCACCTGCTGCCGCAGAACGAAGAAGATTTCTCGCAACTATCAAATCGGCGTCAGCTCCACAGATGCCCTTCGGTGATTTCTGCGTTATTCGGCAAGGTCCCATGTTACAGATTTTACAGCATATTCCTGCAAGTCCGAAATTACACATAGGCTTTTGCTTATCGAATCTGTCAAATGCCGTATCAACTCCAAGCTGTTCCATTCTCAGGAGCATTTCTATTACAGCAGGGTCAGGAGTTTGCTCTATAACGTCCTGTTTTGTCGGGAATGTCTTTCTGTATTCAGAAACAGCATTCATGTAGTCCTTTATGAATGTTTGCGAATCATCATCTTCCTCGCCACCATGATGTGAAGCCTTCAGAGTTACTGTAGGGATTCCATGTTCATCAAATCCGATCAGATTTCTGTGCGAGTGAATATGTGAAATATCATCATGATGGTGATGATGTTCATGTTCGTGGTTATGTTCGTTCATAGTAAACTCCTTAAATTACATATTCGATATAATCGTCTGTTCTGAGATTGAATAATTCAAATATTTTATCTCTGACATATAGGAAGTTTCTGCTTGTTCTGTTTCTGTAATTACCAAGCGGAACTTTCACAATACTCTTTATTCTGCCTGGATTTGCCATCATAACAACGATGCGGTCTGCAAGGAATACAGCCTCCTCAATATCATGAGTTACAAATATAATTGTTTTTTTCTGCTCCCGTGAAATTTTCAGAATATCGTCCTGAAGCTTCATTCTTGTGATAGCATCCAATGCCCCAAAAGGTTCGTCCATGAATATTATGTCGGGGTCCACTGCAAGTCCTCTTGCAATAGCGACTCTTTGCTGCTGACCTCCTGAAAGCTGACGTGGGTGACGTTTTTCAAAACCTTTAAGTCCGACAAGCTCTATATATTTTTCAGCAATTTTCTGTCGCTCTGCTTTTGGAATTTTCTTAGATTCAAGTCCGAGTTCAACGTTTTTAAGTACATTTCTCCACGGAAGCAATCCGTAATTCTGAAAAATTGTGATGTTCTTTTTTGAGGGCTCATAAACTTCTTTACCCTCGATTTTTACACTTCCGCTGTTTACCTTTTCGAAGCCTGCAAGAGCATTCAGAAGTGTGCTTTTCCCACATCCGGACGGACCTAAGAGACAGATAAACTCACCTTTTTCAATGTTCAGCGAAACATTGTCCAGAACAGTTGCTTCAGTTCTGTTCTGAATATATTTTTTGCAGGCGTCCTTTACTTCGATATACGCCATTACTGCTGACCTCCCCATGCTTTCATAATTCTGTTTTCAAGGAATTTAAGCAATCCATCGAGAATAATTCCTATTACTCCAATCACAATTATTGTTGCCAACAAAATATCAGCACGTATATTGTTTCTTGCGTCTATTATTTGATAACCAAGTCCAGACTGAGCTCCTACCATTTCTCCTGCAACGAGGAAAATCCATGATGTACCTATTGCGAGATGTATACCGTTTGCAATTTGCGGAAATGCCGCCGGGAAAATTACTTTCCATGTAAGATGCGGCTGTTTGATTCCAAAGCTTTTCGCAACCTTGAAATATATCGGGTCAATAGTTCCCACCGCTGAAACGGTTGAAAGAAGAACGGGAAAAAATGCGGCTATAAAAATGATAATTATTGCTGGCATATCTCCTATTCCAAACAGAAGAACTATAAAAGGCATCCAAGCTGTCGGGGAAATAGGTCTGAGGAGCTGAACCGCCGGATTTACATATTTAAACACATTCGGAAGTCTGCCGAGTATAAGTCCAAGTACGACTGCCGCAATTATAGACGTTACATATCCTGATGCAAAGCGGAACATACTCGTCTTTACGTTTTCAAGGAGCGAACCGTTCTGTATCATTTCTCTGAGCGCCAAAATCGACTGATATGGTGAGGGGAAAAGTGCATCACTGTAATTGCTTGACATATATGCAATCTGCCATATTCCGATAAGTACAGCCATTGATATAACGACATTTTTTACAGATAATATCTTTTTCATTCAATCACTCCGATTCATTAGAAATCATTTTTGACAAATTCGCTGTATGTAGGCGGATTTTCAGAAAGTTCATATTCCTTTACCTTTTCGATTAATGTATTATAGGTTTCTTCCGTAATTTCAAGGTTGTTGTAGGAAATCCACTGGAGAGAGGTTTCAAGAACCTCATCACTCTGGCTGAAATACTTTTTCGCCGTAGCTTTTGCAGTCTCCTTGTTAAGATTGTTTCCGGCTTTTTTATAACTATCAACAAATGATTTTGCATCTGCCGAACGGTTTTCAATAAAGTTGTCGGTCAGTACAAGTCCGCAGCATATCGAATCCTCCCATAATTCCTCTGAGGAATAAAGAACCTTTCCCGCATTTATTGAAACTCCCATTGCACCAAAAGGCTCTGCAACGCAATATCCGTCGATCTGTCCGCTTGCAAGTGCCGACGGCATCTCTGTTGGTGCAAGTTCAGTTATATTTACATCTTCAATTGTAAGTCCGCCTTTTGCAAGGGTTTCGTTGAGAAGAATGTTATGTGATGACTGCCTGTGAGGAATTGCAAAAGTCTTTCCTTTTAAATCAGAAGCAGAGTTAATATCATTGGATACAACAACAACATTTCCGTCATGATGTCCGAGTGCAACTGCCTTGATTCCCACACCCTCTTGTTTTGATTTCATTGCAAGCTCTATAAGTACAGATGCACCGTCAACCTTTCCGCTGTTAAGTGCGTCAAGCAGTTCAGGCCATGAACCGAATTTAATAAGTTCTATCTTTATGCCGTTTTCTTTTTCAAGTTCTTCTGCTTCTTCAAGAACTGCAAGTGAATGCGTTATCGGGAGATATGCGATTTTTACTGTGTTGACGTCAGATTTTTTTCCGCATGCTGTCATGCTTAACAAAGCAATCGTTCCTGATATAGTTGCTGATATTATTTTTTTCATAATCTTCAACTCCTTTTACGTATACTTTTAATATATGTTTAATATGATATGATTGCAAAAAATCATATACAATAATTATAAAAATCATTCTGACGCTCAATGATATCCTGCAAAGAAATATTATCCGCATATCTGTTGATCGTTTCGTGTAATCCTTCAATTACAAAAGCGATTTTGCTGTCAGAGTCATTTAATAAATCGTCAACAGGTATCAGATCTCCTTCTGTTGCACGGAGAATTTCACCAACATAACATAAGTTCGCAGGTTTTTTGAGCTGGTAACCACCACGATTTCCACGGTTAGCACGAATTATTCCGCCTTTTATAAGCATCGGTACTATTTGTTCAAGAAATTTTTTTGAGATATTTTGTCGTTGAGAAATATCGCTTAATGAGATGTATTTCTCACTGCTGTTCTCTGCAAGGTCAACAAGCAGCTTTAAAGCGTATTTTCCTTTGGTTGAAATTCTCATAATTTCCTCCTTTCGAATATCATCGGGGAATAATCCCCGATGAAGTCCGTCATTACTTTATCGCATCGAAACCATGCTGTAAGTCGGCAAGAATATCATCAATGTGTTCTGTACCGATTGAAAGTCTGATCGTATTTGGTTTGATTCCAGCGGAAAGAAGTTCATCTTCGTTCATCTGTGAATGAGTTGTTGATGCAGGATGGATAACAAGTGATTTGACATCTGCAACATTTGCAAGGAGTGAGAATAGCTCAAGGCTTTCTGTGAATTTCTTAGCAGCTTCAGCGTCACCCTTTAACTCAAAAGTAAAGATTGAAGCTGCACCGTTGGGGAAGTAACTATTATAGAGTTCCTTAGCCTTGCCTGTTGCAAGTGACGGGTGATTGACATTTTCCACCTGTGGGTGATTTTTAAGAAAATCAACAACTTTAAGAGCATTTTCAACGTGTCTTTCAAGACGAAGAGAAAGAGTTTCAAGTCCTTGAAGGAGGAGGAATGAATTGAAAGGTGAAATTGCAGCGCCTTGATCTCTCATGAGCGTTGTGCGGAGTTTCATAATATATGCGATGTTGCCACAAGCCTCTGTAAATACTACTCCGTGGTACGAAGGATTAGGCTTAGAAAGTCCGGGGAACTTGTCGTTCTGTGCCCAGTTGAAATTGCCGGAATCAATTACAACACCGCCCATTACAGTACCGTGACCGCCGATAAACTTCGTTGCAGAATGAACTACAATGTCAGCGCCATGTTCAATTGGTCTAAGGTAGTAGGGGGTAGCGAATGTATTGTCTACAATAAGTGGAATACCGTGATTGTGTGCGATTTCAGCAAGTGCTTCGATATTGAGAACATCGGAATTCGGATTGCCTAAAGTCTCGGCATAGATAAGCTTGGTATTTGGCTTGATTGCTTTTTCAAATCCTTCAAGATCTGTTGGATCGACAAAAGTAGTTGTAAGTCCCTGTTCAACAAGAGTATTTGCAAGAAGATTATACGAACCGCCGTAAAGATTGGTCGATGCAACGATATGATCACCTGCCGTTGCAATATTTTGGATTGCGTATGTAATTGCCGCTGAACCTGAAGCAGTTGCTAGTGCTGCTGCACCGCCCTCGAGAGCTGCAATTCTCTTTTCAAACACGTCAGAAGTTGGGTTCATTAATCTTGTGTAGATGTTTCCGCCCTCAGTAAGCCCAAATCTTCCTGCTGCCTGTGCAGAATCCTTGAAAACGTATGATGTTGTTGCGTAAATCGGAACAGCTCTCGCATCTGTTGCGGAGTCGGGATTTTCCTGTCCAACGTGAAGCTGTAATGTTTCAAATTTATAATTGCTCATAATTATTCTCCTTTTAAGATAAAATTGATGTTGCTGTGTTACTCAAACATTGGGGTTGAAAGATATCTGTCGCCTGTATCGGGAAGCAAAACTACAATATTCTTTCCCCTATTTTCGGGACGCTTTGCAAGCTGAATTCCTGCCCATATTGCAGCACCTGACGAAATTCCGACGAGTACGCCCTCTTTTCTTGCGGCAAGTCTGCCTGTTGCAAATGCGTCTTCATTTGAGACCGTAATGATCTCATCGTAAATTTTCGTATCAAGTGTATCCGGAACGAAGCCTGCTCCGATTCCTTGAATTTTATGCGCTCCAGATTTTCCCTCCGAAAGAACAGGGGAGTCCTTTGGTTCGACTGCAACAACCTTGACATTTGGATTTTTAGATTTGAGGTATGCTCCTGTTCCGCTTATAGTGCCGCCTGTGCCGACTCCGGCAACGAAGATGTCGACTTTTCCGTCGGTATCCTCCCATATCTCGATGCCTGTGGTCTGTTTGTGAGCAAGAGGATTTGCAAGGTTTGAAAATTGTGACGGTATAAAACTGCCGGGGACTTCCTTTGCCAGTTCATCGGCTTTGGCAATGGCGCCTTTCATTCCTTTTGAACCTTCAGTAAGAACCAGTTCAGCTCCGTAAGCGTTCATCAGCTTTCGTCGTTCGATGCTCATTGTTTCAGGCATTACGATGATGACCCTGTATCCCTTAGATGCCGCAATTGCAGCAAGTCCGATACCTGTATTTCCGCTTGTCGGCTCAATAATTACGCTGCCCTCCTTGAGTAACCCCTTTGTCTCAGCGTCCTCGATCATAGCTTTAGCAATTCTGTCTTTCACTGAGCCGGCGGGATTCAGGTATTCCAGCTTGGCAATAATTGAAGCCTCAAGCTTTTCTTCAGCTTCAATATTGTTCATTTCAAGAAGTGGTGTGCGTCCTACAAGCTCTGTGATTTTATGTTTAATATTCACATCTATAACCTCCAATATAATTATTCATATCTGTTTAGTATGCATATAGTATACCACAGTTTTCCTATCTTGTCAATAGGAAATATAGAATAATGTTATTTTTGGTGCTCACCTACATTTTGTTTCTATAAATATTTGTAAAAATTGTGCGATTTGCTTTAAATAAAGTATAATTGAGTAACATTCTTTTCAGATAGGTTCGTTTTTGAATGCGAATAGACAATACGAAATTGGACATTTACATATATGGATTTGAAATTATGATTTCCAATATAATATGTTTTGGAATAGGCTTGCTTATAGGAGCAGTATTTTCTGAACTTTTAAAATGTATTGTGTTTTTGGGTGATTTTGTATTACTGAGAAGATATTGCGGCGGATATCATGCCGAGACATATTTAGTATGCGATACAATATTTACAGCAAATGTTCTTTTAGTGATGATAATTTTAAAAATAATGTCGGTTTATCCGATTTATGTTCATTTTATTCTTGCCGGTATCAGCATTTTAAGCGCCGTTATGTTAGCGCCGGTGGAAAATAAATACAAACCGCTTACAATAGAAGAAAAGAAAAAACATGAATTCTATGCGGCTGTAATAAGCTTAGTTATGATTATGGTATCATCTATTTTATGTTTTATAAATTTTAAATTTGCTGCTGTTATAGATATGGCATTAGTTTCCGTTGCGATATCTATGATAATAGAAGCATTTAGAAAAGGATGTGGAAATAATGAAAAGTATAAAAAAAGTAATTCTTAATCTGCTTGCAAAAGTGGGGATGAGTTCGGCTATAAATGCTGCCGGCGCTGCTGTGGCAGCTAACGTGTTTATGACTATGCCGTTTTCTGCTTTTGCGGATGAAGAAAGCATTCGTACATACTCATATGACGGCTATGAGGTTTCATATGACGTAACTAATTCTTGGGGGAATACTGAGATTGTTTCGGTAACGCTGTCTAACACCGGAGACAACGCTATTGAAAACTGGATGCTGTATTTTGATTCAAACGGTCAGGTACACGATACTGTTAACGTTCAAGAAATGCAGACCTCTGACGGTACAACCTACTTTAAAAACAGTGGGTACAATGCAACCGTAAATCCTGATTCTTCGGTTTCGTTCAGCTATATGGTTGACGACTGCGAAGCGATACCAGATGCTTTTACGCTCTGTCAGACAAGAGCTGAAAAAGAATCAGGTTATCAGGTGTCGCTCAAGATCAATCAAACTTGGGGACTCATTTAGTGGATAATCAATCTCTAAAAAAATCTGACAACAGATAAAAACTTACTGAAAGAGACGATTGATAATGTAACGTCTCTGGGCACAACAAATTATGAAGAAGCTCTCCAATACTTCATCAACAGCCTGGATGTAGATAATAATACTTCTTCTGATAATATCATAATATTCTTATCTGATGGCTATCCGATTGACGAAGGTGGATATGCTATTGACCCATCTGATTTTGACTATTCAATTGTTGACGAAGCAGCTGATGCTGGCATTAAAATTTATATAATTGGTTTAACGGATGATGTTAGTGAAACCATCTTAAAAGAAATGGCCGATAGAACTGGCGGCGAATATTTTTATGCCAATACCGCTGAAGAATTGATTTCATATTTTCTAAACATTAATGTTACAGAAAAATATGATATTACAACAGATTCGGACAGCGACGGTATTCCGGATGTTTTCATTAGTGATAATGATGGCATTTATTTTGAGATGGTGGCTAATCCCGAGGATGAGGATACGGATGGTGATGGGATTATTGATGGAAATGAAGTAACGAATGTTACAAGTGATCCAAGATATGACTATCTTCATCCCCTTGAATCTGATACGATTCAAACACTTTTCCTTGAGTTAACAGATCTTAAAGGATTAAATCAAGAAAACAACGCAGTATATATTCAAGTTGAAAATAACAACATTACTATTAAACCAAGGATCGTGTTTAAAGGCAGTTATGAACTAAAAGCTTTGGACTGTTTGTATGACGACAGATATCTAAGCGAAGAATCAACCGATATTATAAATAATTTAGGTGAAGATTGTACTTTATTAGATTTGTTTCTGGATGGTATAGAAAGACGATGGAGTTCAGAATATTTTGGAACAAAATTTGATTTTTATCCAGGAATGGATATTTACACTATTGTAGTTCCAATAGTTGTTACGGAACCTTCAGATGAAGAACATTATATTACAGTAAATGTAACTCAGGAAAGTGGAGCATCGTCCACTTCTGACGGGTTTGATATGCTTGTCAACAAAACAATAAACATGAGAAATATGGGGTGTGAGATTGCAGTATATGAAGGAATTAGTGCGCATGAGTTTGGGCATACGCTATTACTTGCTGATGCATATCCATCAGCTAATCATAATTACACTCTCGTTATAAGTGATGATAGTAGCAAAGAATTGTATTGTACTGTTACAAACGCTGCATATGGTAGACCAGGCGGAGGCGAAATAATGTATTATAATAGCGATGCTTTGCTAACGATATTGAAATGTTTTTGATTGGTTACTCATATAACCAAAAGCAATATTTCACGCCATGGACTAATCGTGAAGTATCACACGCAATAACGGAATCAAACATATATCTTAATACTGAGGATAAAAAGTATTATATTTGGGAAAATGGTGCGTTTGTAGAATATACTAAACCTGCTAAAAAAAGTCAATAGGCAAAATAACCAAAAATGAATGATCACAAGTTCAATAAAAGGGTATAGCAAAGCTGACGTATGCTTAATACGTCTTAGTACATGATCCTGTCAAGGGCAAGCCGCCTGATGGCGGTGGCTGGATTGACTCTGGTTCGGAATCTATGAGCAGCTCGAATCACTTGGAAGATTCGCATAAACCTCTGAAACCTTGCCATTGCATACACGCAAAAATTTATTAAGTCCAGCAATCATGGCTTCCTTACCGCATTTTCCTTCACTGCGTTTCTTTTGGATAAATTCGTAAATAGGGTCATCGACAGGTTTATGCCTTATCAATGACTGCATGATTTCATAGCCTGTTTTGTGTAAATAGCTGTTGCCACGTTTTGATATATGCCGTTCTGTGGCGTAAAACTTTCCAGATTGATACACAGGTGCATCAATTCCGGCATATGCAATCAGAGAATGCTTGTTTCTGAAACGACGGACATCACCAATTTCAGCAATAATACGAGGAGCAAGAACATCTTCGATACATTTCATTTCCTTTACAACAGAATATTTAGATAAAGTCTTGCAAAGAGACTGCATTTGTGCTAAAATTGTATTGCGTGATTCCTCAGCAGAGTAAATCATCTAACAGCTTCACTAACGGCAATTTTGACGGATTGGGAGTTATGAAGCGATGGGATACCGTTTTGAGCAAAGGCGTAGATTTCTGATGTCTTACGTTCATTACAACGGTATCCCTTTTTCTTTGCCCATTTGCAGTAATCTGTAATGAATTTCTTTTCTCCCATATCAAGCATTTTTTGAAAATGAGTGTATCGATTTACGAATTCTGTCAGTTTGTGATTATCGCCCTGATCCTTTAGAACCCCTTGAATTCCGGGCATAACTTGATCAAGCAAATTGCTGAAATTTACCTTGGTTTTAATCAATATTGATATGTACTGATAATACTGCCGTGACAAAAATCGCAACTCATCGTATGTATCGGGAGCATCGTAAGCTTTAACCGGTTCTTTCCAATATGTAATGCCGAATGCTGCTATTTTCGCTGCATCAATTTTATCGTTCTTAGCACGACGAATACTTTGGGAGCAGTATTTCTTCATGCGTAGAGCGTTCACACAGCATACAAAAACACCATGTGAAGACAAATAGGAAGCAACAGGCAGGTGATAATGCCCTGCATCTTCCATGATAATACGAGTATCTTCATCAAACGAATTGATGAGGGAGATCGAAGAATCAAGTTCATCGACAGCATGATCTATTTCAAAAGGCGGTTTAACAACTTCTCCTCCCGGCTTCAAAACGCAAACTGTACTTTTATCTTTTGATACATCAATGCCTACACTGATCATAGTGATACCTACTTTCTGAAAATATATATAATGTTTCCACTCAGGAGCTTATTAAAATTCATTTTGGTTAGTTACATTAACGCTGCTATGAACTTTCACAGCAGGTACAACATGCTTAATCGAATTTGATAATAAGAAGGTGGCTGACACTTTCTACTACGAACGCTTAGTTCTAAGTGAGATTAGTCAGTCCATTACCTTCCTTGGATCGTCTATAATAAATTAGACAGAAAAGATTAAGCCGTGGTATAATATAA
>JAMPIL010000001.1:1134448-1445562 GCA_023662725.1 Ruminococcus flavefaciens | reverse complement strand
GGCTCATAACCGGACGGTCTGGGGTTCGAGTCCCTAATGGCCCACCAGATTTGTTGATCGCATTATGCAGCACTCTCAACAGTGCTGCATAATCGTAATTAGAAATGTGCGAGCAGCGATATAGAGGAGAGTGTAAGCTTTACAAATAAAATTGAATATATGCTGGAATAACTCAGTTGGTAGAGTACCTCACTCGTAATGAGGAAGCCGAGGGTTCAAGTCCCTTTTCCAGCTCCAAGTGGAAACCGCTTAAATAATATGTTTAAGCGGTTTTTATTATAGATTTGTAAAAAATACAGTCAAACATTGCGCACATAACAAAAAATTGAAAATATTGACATTTATAATCTGTTATGTTATACTACGGTTATAAAGTTACATTTCACCCAAAACAAATTTTATTTGGAGGATTTATGAAACTAAACAAATTAGCTTCTGTTAGGACGGGATTTGTTATCGTACGAATACAGAAAGAAATATATTATAAATAAAGTAAACATAATATGAGGTAAATAAAAATGACTACGAAAAATGATATTGAAAAGGTGCTTTGGAGCGCCTGTGACAGCTTCAGAAATAAAATAGACAGCTCCCGTTACAAGGATTATATTCTTGCAATGCTTTTTGTTAAGTATCTTAATGACGTTTATAACGAAAGAAAATCAAAGTATATTGACGAATACAAAGGCGATGAAAGACGTGTAGAACGTGCTATGCGTAATGAGCGCTTTACTTTGACAGAAACATCGACTTTCGATTATCTGTACGATAACCGGGCGGATAATGAGATCGGTCAGAAGATAAACGTTGCGCTTTCCGAGATCGAAAACAACAATAGTGAAAAACTACGCAACGTTTTCCGGGCTATTGATTTTAATTCAACTGTTGATTTCGGTGAAACCAAAGATAAAAACGCTATACTCCGCAATTTGCTGGAGGACTTTAACGGGCTTGATTTAAGTCCCTCTCAGCTTGACAGTGCAGATATTATTGGTGACGCATACGAATATATGATCGCCAATTTTGCGTCGGACGCAGGCAAGAAAGGCGGAGAATTTTTTACTCCAAGCAATGTATCAAAGCTTGTGGCAGAACTGGTTGCTCCTAAAGAAAACGAACGTATTTATGACAAAACCACGCCGAGATTGCTACAATCACATACCCTCAAAAATGCCGTAAAACCGCCATTTCTGGGCGGTTTCTTTATTCCCATCGTTATGGCAGCGTAGCTGGGGCAGCCGATAGGACAGGAAACGCTCCGATTTTTTGCCGAACTCTGTAACGATTGAAAAGCTATCGTTACGGAATAGGGCTATCGTTAAAATGTACAGGCTATCGTTAAATTGGTACAGGGAGTTGACTTTGGACTAAAAATAGTTTATAATTAGGCTGAGAACAAACCGGGAGGAACATTATCATGACAGATTCATGCATCTATCTTGATACTTATGTGTTGCAACAGGATATGCGGGTGAGAATGCCAAAAGCAATCCTGTCAAATATGGGCGTAGAAAAGTGGAAAACAAAGTTTGATATTTTCCTGGACACTACTAACAACACCATTATAATGAAAATTCATGCAAATAGTGATAAACAGGATGACCAACAGATTTGATGAGGAGGAAAGGTTTTGTCAAACAATAGAAATGTTTTAAGCCTTTTCTCGTCTGCAGGGATAGGCGAGTTAGGTGTTGAGGCGGCAGGTTTGTCAATTCTTGTTAATAATGAATTGGTACAAAATCGCTGTGATATTTACCGCGAGAATTATCCATCGGTTCATACTATCTGCGGTGACATTTGGGAAAAGGAAGATGAAATTATTTCAGCCTGGAATGAACGGTGTAGCGATGCTCCGTTTCTGGTATATGCAACTCCCCCATGTCAAGGGATGTCTTCTAATGGGGCGGGTAAGCTGCTGAGCGAAATACGGAAAGGTAACCGCAATCCAGATGATCCACGGAATAGGTTGGTTATCCCAACAATGCACATTGTAAAGGCATTGCATCCCGTTTGGATGTTACTTGAAAATGTGCCTACGATGAGCAATACCATTATTTGTGATGAAAATGGTGAGTACATTAACATTATAGATTATGTTCAGCGAGAATTAGGTGAAGAGTATTCTGGAGTTGCGACCGTGGTAAATTGTGCGGATTACGGAATCCCCCAGATGCGAAAAAGGTTGATAACAATATTTACCCGGAGTGAAAATGGAAAGGCATTTCTAAAAAAGCATGGTAGTTTTTTACCTCCAGCAACTCATTCAGAAGAGAAAACTTTATTTACAGAACGGTGGATTACTTTGCGGGACGCTATTGGTAGCCTTCCACCACTGGATGCACGAAAAGGGAAAAATGAAAGGAAGGACTATCACCCTTGGCATTTTGTCCCCATTATGAATGCAGAGAAATATTGGTGGATGGAAAACACGCCTGAAGGTTGTACAGCATATAATAACCAGTGTGTTAACCCTATGTGTGGATATCAAGGGAACCGATTACATGGGAGTAATACAGATGGCGGCCTCCACTCAGCAAATAAGGATACACCAATATTCTGTGAAAAATGTGGAGAATTATTACCTCGCCCTACATTGGTAGATAAAAAAACAGGGCAACGCCGATTACTTAAGGGGTATGATACTGCATACCGAAGGATGGAGTGGGATGCTCCGGCAGCGACCTTGACGCAGAACTTCATTTTCGAGGCATCTGATAAGAAGGTACATCCATCACAGACAAGAGTGCTGTCTATCTATGAGGCTTTGATTTTACAGACAATAGCTGATTATGAGTACTCTTTTACCATCAACGGAGAATATATCTCCAAAAATCTCTGCGCTGAAATTATTGGCGAAAGTGTTCCTCCCAAGCTAATTGAAATGGTTTGTAAACAAATAGTAGAAATATCTCAAGGAGAATAAATAAGGCACTTGGTTCGCACCTTACCAAGGGCCTTATCCATTTTATCAGTTAAATCCCTTATAAGGTTTAGCAACAGAATGGCGATAGGGAATAATTTCCGTATCAAGATACAGAAGCTTCATATTATTGAAAGAAGCAGTTCTGATAACAGCAGTTTTACCAGAATCCCCGTCCGTGTTACTGCAACTAAAATCCTCTGCATTCAAAAAGCCGAATTTTACTTCCCAGATAGTGACTGTGTCCCATGTGTCTTCCTCGCCGGGATTCCTGTGACCATCCTCATCGGTCAAGCAGTAACGGTATGTGAGATAGTATCCGGGCTTTGGTTGATGCCCTTTGAGGGAGTTCTTAACCAGGGCGGTTTTTATCTCGATACCGGGGTATCTGTCATCAGTTGCTATTAAATCGGGGTATGTATGTGGTCTGTTGCGAAGATAAAAACCGTGGCTGTAATCGGCGTAACCTGCTCCTAACAAATTTCCAATGATCGAAGAAAGGTTAGCCAGTTCAACTAAGCTCGACATTTTGGATACACCTTTGCTTACAAGATTTTGATCTATCATATCGAGGGTCTCGTAGCAATGCACAATACTTCCTTTGATTACTTCTTTTGTGACCATAACCTGGTTTGGATCAAAAATAAAGTTTCTTTCAATCAGATAATTATCAACAAATGTTCTCATAAGAATCTCCTTATAAATAGTTGGATATAGGGTGCGCCATATTTCAATGTCAGTCGTCAATCGTTTCAAGAATATCCTCTATGTGGCAACTCATGGCCTCGCATATTTTTAGTAAGACATCTGTGGTGATGTTAGCACCTTTACTCAGTTTGGCGATGGAGGCTGAACTCACACCGCTTTTTTCTGCGAGGTCATGTTTGTTCATATTCTTGTCAATCAGCATTTTCCATAATTTGTTATAACTTATACGCATTGTTTGCCTCCTGATTTTGAGCGTAAAAGCAATTAAATGAGAATCATTGATCCTCCGGGTTATAAACTTCGTTCAAAAAGCCGTAGCGACCTTCTTCTTTGTTTCTGGAGAAACGAATAACATGGATGCCTTTTTCTTCATCCTCATTAGGAACGAAAGGCATTCGCTTTGTCTGCTCCACTATGATGACCTGCCGCTCGTGTGCATGGGCAATAAGGTATTCGATGAAATTCTGCTTTATGGTGTTACTCTGCTCCTTAAACTCTGCCTCGGATAGCTGTGTCAGCGAGGAGTCCACGGCGTAGAAACCAGGCGCATACCTATCGAGATCGATAAGATATGCGCTCATCGCCAGCGTAGTGATCGTGTTTAGTATTCCGCAGAATCCGCCACCCATTGAAACCGACTTCTTGAATCCACCAATCTCGATATCGAAGTTCTCCATGTTAAGTCTGGCTGTAGCAGCACCGCCAATTTTTGAAGAACTTAGAATCTCTCTTAACTTTTCTTCAAAACCGTGGATGATATCGTAGTCATAGTCCTCAAAGATATTATGTTTTGAGGCTCCGGTGTTTCCTCGGCTTCCTTGCTGAACAACTCGCTTCTGTACTGATTTTCATTCTGGCGGACAACCTCTAACTCGCTTGATAGCCGTATCAATTTGAGCTGCTGCTCCAGTTTCTCCTCAAAAGAAGATAATTGCGGCTGCAACTGATCGGTAATCAGAGTGTCGATCGCATCCTTCTTTTCCTCCAACGTGCGAATCGTTGCAATTATGACCTCCTGCTGACGCTCCACGCTCCGCTGTGCATCGCTCAATTCAGATAGATGCCGTTTAATCTTTTGAAGTTCTGCTGCGGACGCATCAATAAAAGTGGTATCCTGTACTCGCTCTGTTTCCTCACCACAAATAGGGCATTTGACCTTTTTGCGCACAGGCGAAATACTCGCTGCGCCGTCAACAATGAATCCTATACGCCTTATATCGGATTGATACTGCTGGCGTAAGACAGAGAAGTTATATCCAACTGTCCTGGATTCGGAGAGTTTGCCGTTCCACTCATAGATGAATATGAGGACAGGCTTGAAGATGAAGAGCTTCGGAAGGATTTTTACGATCGTCTTTGCAAATTTGGAAAAGCGCTCGCTATTGTTGTAAACTCCGAAAAAGCTTACGAAGCTGTTTCCGGTGATGAAATAAGCAGATATAAGTCGGAGTTCATTATGTTCTCTAAGATTAGAAAATCTGTGAAGCTTCGCTATGCAGACGCTATTGACAATAAGGAATATGAACCGATAATGCAGAATCTTCTTGACCAGAACCTTTCCGTTACAGGACTTAAAATAATTGCAGCGCCTGTTGATATTCTTGATTCCGAAGGACTTGAAAAACAGCTTAATGAACTTGGTTCTGCAAGAGCAAAGGCGGACGCTATACGTTCAAGAATGACCAAGAGCATATCTGAAAAATACGATGAAAACCCTGCTTATTATGATAATTTTTCAAAGAAGATCAAAGAGACTCTTGAGCTGTATAAAAAACAAGTAATAAGCGAGGCGGAATATCTTGCTAAAATGACAAAGATAATGGAAGAGTATCGAAGCGGAAAAACTGAACTTACGTATCCCGACAGAATTAAAAATAACGTTCATGCACAGGCTTTCTATGGTGTGATTTCAGCTATACTTGATGAAATCGTCCCACTCGCTGAGAACAGGGATACAGTTGCCGGTCTGTCTGCCGATATAACGGACATTATCAGAGGATTCAGTAAAATAGACTGGACTTCCAATATTGACATTCACAAAAAAATTTCCCATGCCCTTGATAATTTGCTTTATGATTACAGCGACAATAACGGCTGGAATCTAAATTTTGAAACAATGGATAAGATAATTGATAATGTAAAAACTATTGCGCTCAGGAGGTTCTGATGAAAGCGGTATTAACGGAAACAAGAAAAGTTCAGACCGCCTGCGGAGAAATATCGTATACCTTCGAGCTTAAAAACGTAAAGAATATAAATCTCAGAATAAAACATAACGGAGATATATGCGTTTCAGCTCCACGAAATGTACCTAAAGAAATTGTGGATACTTTTGTTATAAGCAAATGCAGTTATATTCAGAATGCACTCAATCATTTTAACCAGAATGATGTTCCAAAATCGGAAATGCAGTATGTAAGCGGAGAAAATGTAACGCTTCTTGGCAAAAATATGCGTATAAACGTAGTTAAAGACGCTCTGGAGTATGTCAGCTGCGACGGAGTATACGTGTATCTCCATGTAAAACGTCCCGAATATTACAATCGAAAAAAGAATCTGCTGAATTCATGGCTTAATGAGCAGTGTGAAACAATTTTTACAGGGATAATGAGGGAAGTACACAAGAAATTTATTCCGTATAATGTAGAATTTCCACAGCTGAAATTACGAAACATGACATCCCGCTGGGGAAGCTGCCATCCGTACAAAGGAGTGATAACGCTGAATAAGTGTCTGATAGAAGCTCCGAGAAACTGTATTGAATATGTTGTTTGCCATGAATTCTGTCACTTTATCCAACCCAATCATTCAAAACAGTTTTATTCATTATTACAGATAATGCTTCCCGACTGGAGGGAACGAAAAGAACTTCTGGAAAAAACAGCGATCATATAGAAAACACCGCACAAAGATCGTGCGGTGTTTTCTTAACTTTCAGTAATGTATTCAATCTTCAAAAAAGCTTTGTATTGGTTTATCAAGAATTTTTGCCAAACCCCAAAGCTCGATGTCAGACACAGTTCTTGTCTGATCCTCTATTCTCGAAATTGAGCCACGGCAGATATATACCGCAATAGTTTCCAGCTTTACCGATAGCTGCTGCTGGCTCATTTTTTGTTCGGTACGGAATCTCCTCACCTGCCTGCCGATCATATTCATTTTTTCACCGTCAATAATTCTCGCCATTTTTTCACGCTCCGAAGGTTATCTGAAATTTTCGTACGAATATTTCGTTACAGAACGAATACAAAAGCCCGTTTTGTCTTGACACAGGACAATTAATATGATATACTAAAATAACCGATTTTATGTCCTGTCATAAGACAAATCCAAATTTCATCTTCCGTTCACACGAAAGTGAGGTAATAACCATGGCAAATGTTATCGAGATCAAAAATATCACAAAGGAATTCAAGGTACTTAACCGCCGTGAAGGATTGAAAGGCAGTCTGAAAGACCTGTTTTCAAGGGACTATAAAATCGTCCGTGCTGTGGACAATATCAGTATGAATATTCAGCAGGGCGAAATTGTTGGTTACCTGGGACCTAACGGCGCAGGAAAATCCACTACGATCAAAATGATGACGGGCATTCTTGAACCTACTTCGGGAGAAATTCTGGTAGGAGGCAATATCCCATATCATAACAGGACAAAGAACGCACAGAAAATCGGTGTTGTATTCGGACAGCGTTCACAGCTCTGGTGGGCGCTTCCGCTGGTCGAATCGTTCCGGATTCTCAAGGATATCTATGGCGTCAGCGATGAAGATTACGACAATATGATAGCCCTCTACAAATCACTTGTGGATATTGAGCCCTTACTGCATAAGCCTGTACGTCAGATGTCTCTCGGACAGCGCACACTCAGCGATATTCTTGCGGCGTTTCTGCATAATCCGAAAATTGTTTTTCTGGATGAGCCGACTATAGGTCTTGACGTTTCCATGAAGGCGAAGATACGCACGCTCATTCACGCTCTGAACAAGGAAAAGAATACAACAGTTATTCTCACTACCCATGATATGGGCGATGTGGACGCACTATGCCAAAGGATCGTTATCATCGACAAGGGCAAAATGCTCTACGATAACGATATCGAACATCTCAAAGGCTTCTTCGGCTCTTACAGAACACTGAAAATCCGCATTGATGGTGATTTGCAAAATCTTGCGGAGAAGATACGGAAGGGACTTCCTCATTTCAGTATTTCTGCTGATGACGAATGGATTTCCATTTTGGTTGACGAGGAAAAATCAAAAGTGATGGAGGTTCTTAATCAGCTTCAGAAGTCTTATGAAATACGTGATATGCAGCTTGAGGAGATTTCCACAGAGGAGGTTATCAAAAAAATATACGAGGAGGGTGTGCAATGAAGCTGAAAAAATTTCTCACCCTTACCCGTGCAGGCATTATCGAGTCTTTGCAATTCCGTCTTGGAACGCTTGTTATAGTTGCAGGAAATCTCCTGTATCTGATCGTGGTCTATTTCCTGTGGAAAGCGATCTACGCCTCTGTCGGAACGGATATTGTGAACGGCATGACATTCTCCGATACGCTTATCTATCTGGTACTGGCAACGGCGCTTTTCAACTTTATGGAAATGTATATTGTATGGGAAATGGGACGTGGCATTCAATCGGGAAAAATTGCACTTGACCTGCTTAAACCTATGGAATACCGAAAGTATATGTTCTGGTCGTACTCAGGTTCGTTTGTAACGCAGTTTTTCTTCACATTTCTCCCTACATTCATCGTTGTGGCAGCCGTTACGCACGGAGCAATACACTTAGGACTTAATCTGCTGTTTTTCGTGGTTTCTGTTATTATGGCAGTTTCTATCAATTACAGCATAGATTTTCTTGTGGGAACTATCTGCCTTTATACCGAGTCTATATGGGGTATCAACATCATGAAGCAGGTAATTGTTATGCTTTTGTCGGGTGCAACAATTCCGATTGCCTTTTTTCCTGAACCTTTGAAAACCATTACATATTATCTGCCGTTTCAGTCAATATACAATGCGCCGCTTTCCGTTCTTCTGGACGGAAGTCCTCAGCCGCTGACTCTTCTTACAACGCTTGGCATACAGCTTTTCTGGTGTATTGTTATGACAATTCTCAGCAAACTTTTCTGGAAAGTATCGCTGAGGCAGATTACCGTGAATGGAGGCTGAGTTATGAAAAGGAAAGGTTTAGGTTTCTATCTGCGGATATACGGAAAAATTCTCGCACAGGATTTAAAGAGTAAAATGAGCTATCGTGCAGATTTTATTATTTCCACTATCGGCATGATTTTCACTAATATTGCAGGATTTGTAAGTTTCTGGATATTATTTCGCAGTTTTCCGTCAATTAACGGTTGGAGCTATTACGAAATGCTGTTCCTGTACGGCTTTTCGCTTGTTTCGTTAACACCGGTTCAGTGCTTTTTTGATAATAACTGGAGCTTGAGAATGTATGTATATTCCGGCGATTTCGTCAAATACTGCTTCCGTCCAATCAACCTGTTTTTCTACTATCAATCTGAAGTTTTTGACATCAAAGGACTTGGACAGTTCGCATTCGGTATCGGCACGATTGCCTATTCATGGAGCAAGCTGGGACTTGAATTTACACCGATCATGTTGCTGAAGCTTATTATATTTCTGATTACCGCCTCGCTGATTATGATCGCTCTTCAGAATGCGGCGGCAGCGACCTGTTTCTGGATTCAGAATTCGTTTTATGTTCTTGACCTCGTAACAAGATTCAAGGATTATGCAAAATATCCGATTACAATTTTCAGTCCGGTATTTCGATTTATATTTACATTTGTAATGCCAATCGCATTTATTGCTTACTATCCGAGTATTGTAATACTGCGTCCTGATGAAATACCGCTTCTGTCGTGGCTGTCACCGCTGATTGGTGTGATATTCTTCTGGATAAGCTATAAATTCTGGATGCACGGTGCATTGAAATACAGCGGAACTGGATCGTAAAATATGTCATTTTCAAAGAGGTGCGTAACGAATCAAAGTGTTAGGCGCCTCTTTGTTATATGAAAGCAAATCCTATATTTTCTGATTGCAAAATCCCTGGACTTAGATAAAAAAGACCACAGGAGAGCTCCTGTGGTATACATAAAGAGTGATTTCAAAAAAAGAGAGTCGGTATTTCCATACAAAAACAAAACCCACAAATGCTTAAACATTTATGGGAATGTTGAATGGTGACCCGTACGGGAATTGAACCCATGATTCCGCCGTGAAAGGGCGATGTCTTAACCTCTTGACCAACGGGCCGTAAATGGTAGCGGCAGTAGGATTTGAACCAACGACCAATCGGGTATGAACCGAGTACTCTAGCCAACTGAGCTATGCCGCCATTATTGTGCCGCTCTTATTACTAATCGCTTACGACTTAATTATTATAATACAAAAAAAGAGAAATGTCAATAGAAAAATGAGAAAAAAATAATATTTGTAATATATCACAATAAACTACAACAAAATCAATATTGTTTTGAAAAAATATAACAACTAAGGAAAAAAAAACATCCCCAGAAAGAGGATGGCATTAAAATTACAATTGATTTACTTTCTTCTGGTACCATTTTTGCGGTCGGTACTTCTTTTAAGATCGCACATACGCTCCTCACTCGTTTGTTTAAAGCGTGACATCATATCCTCGAAAGACAATTCTGAAATAGGTGCTTGCTTTTTCGGCTCCCAAACATTGGGCTTCGAGCGATTCTGACCGCCGTCATTCTGACGTCTGTGTCTCTGCTGAGGCGGATTCGGATTATCGACAGCTTTTTTAATGGAAAGGCTGACCTTTCCGGCTTCGTTCACACCGATAACTTTGACCTTAACTTCCTGATTTTCGGTAAGATGCTCACGAATCTCGCTTACATAGGTGTTAGCGATTTCCGAAATGTGAACCATACCTGTTCCGCCGCCGTCGATATCGACAAAAGCGCCGTACTGCGTGATTCCCTTAACCTTACCCGTATAGATTTTACCAATTTCCAGCTCCTGCATATGTATATATAACTCCTTTAAAATTAATCCCTTGATGTATCGTAGAATCTGCGTTCATCAGGATATGCATAACCACGTTCTTCAACAGCGATTTTTTCAATATAATCAGACATATCATCGCTGTCGAGAATTCGCTGCAAATCAGCATTTTCAAGCTCGTATGTATTGATTTTGCTCTGAATTGAAGCCAGTTCTCTTTCTTTTGCGGCTCTGTCTCTTTCGGTTGCATAAATAGTGACAATGCAGCCTATAACAAAAGCGGCAGCCAGAGCCTTTATAAGAGCTCTGTTGAACAGTCCTTTTTTATCCTGTTTTGACCTTTTTGGCAACGCTTTTCACGTTCTTTCTCTTTTTATTTTCCCTTTTATTATACAACAACTGATGTGGTTTTAGCAAGAGAATTCTCACTTTTTTAAAACACTTTACAATAACTTTGGAACATCCCACAAATTTTGATGCTGCTTTTTTACTTATAAATGCATAAAAGCGTATAAAGGGATAAAAAATGACAAAAACAACTTTTTTAACTATGTAAAAGAGCTTTTTCATAGTGCGTATAACAATGCTGCCGACGGTCATAAGATAGAGCGTGAAACCGATAGCGTTTCCTATAACGAAATACAATCGCAGTTCACCTCTTGAGGCGGCGGAAGCAAAGGACGAGAGAAAAATGCAGTATAAAATCAGAAAAACAATATCTTCTATGCAGACAAGCCATTTGTTATGCGGAAAAATGACTCTTGCCGTCCTGAAAACGTCGTAGCAAACGCCTATAAGCAGACCGAAAACGCATGAGATGCCGAAGAGGATAAGCTCCTCGTTTATCGAGAAAAACGTCTCCGGAACGTTCATCGGAATAATCTCCCCAGGGCTGAAATTGGACCTTTTCTGTCACGGTCGCCGTAGACTATCGCCCAGATATCGCCGGTTATGGTCATATTTCCAGTATCGACGCTCATCGAGTCGATGTGGAGGTCACGTCCCTGAATGGTAAGCTCGCCCATTTCGGTATAAAGACAAATCGCCTTTTCGTCGAAGCTGTCAACGTCGGTTATTCCCGAAATACTGAGGTTTTTGCGGTTTTCAAGAATAAGATTATGGTTTTGTTTAATTGTTTTATCCTGCATATATTTATCCTCCGAAATTTTGATTATGGTCTATTATATTCGTGAGGAAAGTAAAATATGACGCAAACTATTCTAAAAATTTTTCGAGTTCATCAGAGATATTATAAATAACTTTTAATTTATGCAAAGCACGTCTTTCGATGAAACGAATTCGCTTGACGTCCGTGCCGTACAAATCGGCGATTTCCTTGTAGGAATGCTTCGTATAGATTCCGATTCCGAATCGCAGACTAAGAATTTTAACGCTCCTGTCGTCCATTATCCATGAGCGCATTGCTTCGTCCAGCACCTTGTTGAGCTGCTGGAGATATATCCGTTGTATCATCAGTCTTTCGCCGTCGTAGTAGGCTTTGTCCTTGATTCTTTCGCAGTATTCCTCATACGACAAGAATTGCTTTTTGTTTCTGCGGACATACTTAAGCGCTTTCGAACTCATTTTGTGGGTGATATACGTCAAATAATTTGTTGCATTGCTCTTTTTGTGCAGGGCTTCAGTCAGTCCCATAACCGTTTCGGAGAAGATTTCGTCCAAAGGCATGGAAAACTTCTCCGCCACTTCGAGAGAAATGCGGAGAGCGTTTCTCAGGTACATTTCGACAAGTCTTTTTGCTGCCGCCTTGTCGCCTGCGAATAATTTTTCCAATAAGATTCCGCATTCCCGAGTTTGGGGAGGCTGAATCTTACGTATTTTGTTGACAATCGGCCTCATATCGGGAAATAATTCTATACACCGTTTATAGACCTGTTCGTATCTTTCATCTATCTTGTTCAAAAATTATTGCTCCTTTAATTGTCCGATTCGTCGTCCTGCTTTGCGGCAGAGCATAATGAAGCTGCAAAAAAACCTATCGTTGCGCCTAATACGCAGCCTAAAATGAATAAAAGCATTTTTTCCTCCAATAAATAATTATATTGTGATGTAAATTAATACTTAAAACGGTATTTAAATAATAATCATTATTTTGAATCTATCAATTATTTCTGAAATAGGGTAAAATAAAAGTATGATTTAAAAAGGAGTGAGTGAATTGTTTGAAATAAAAAAGCCGTCTGCATCTAATAAAACAGTTCGTATGCCTGATTCATTAATTGAAAAACTTGAACAATTAGCAGGGCAAAATGAAATATCATTCAATCAGTTAGTTGTTCAGTGTTGTGAATATGCTCTCGAACATCTTAAGCAACAAGCAGATGCTGACGAAAAAAAATAATATTTCGACTTTGAAATACTAAAAGATTTGCTATATTTGTTATAAATACTGTTTTCAATATTATATCATATAATACATAAAAATACAAGTTAATTTTGAATGTTAATTTGAATATATCTTTTGGCTTAAATATAATGTAAAATATAAATGAGATAAAAAGGAGTGATTTAGTGTTTAAAATTAAGAAACCGTCTGCATCTAACAAAACCATTCGTATGTCTGATTCACTAATTGATAAACTCGAAAAACTTGCCGCAAAAAATGACATCTCATTTAATCAATTAATAGTTCAATGCTGCGAATATGCTTTGGAGCATTTGGATGAGTCAGAGAATAGTATTAATAATGGAAATTCATAATGTTTATGGCTTGTTTTGAGGTGGTTAGTCGTGTATTCAAGAATCAGAAATCTCAGAGAAGATAAAGACATGAATCAAACGCAAATGGCTAAGATTTTAAATATGTCGCAAACCGGATATTCCAAATATGAAACGGGTGAAAATGATATTCCGACAAACATATTAATTCTGTTAGCTGAATTTCACAAAACAAATGTCGATTATCTGCTGGGTTTAACGGATAATCCTGTTTATTATAAATATATTTGATTATAACAAATTTGGAATACTCTAAGAGATTTATAATTTGTTTTAGGTTAAATGTTTATAAGATATGTCAACGCTAATGAGTTCGAATTGCTGAAAATTTAGCGGATTTAAGATTTGTTTTCTTAAATCCGCTTTATTACCTTGACAATATTAAATGTTTTGGATATAATATAATTAATAAATATAGATGTGATTGGAGGAGTTATTTATGAGTACAAGAGATTATGCCGTAAGTGTACTGGCTTCACTATCTGAAGAAAAAATGAAAGAGTTTATAATGCTCTTTGCAGATAAAAACACTATTGCAAGAATGGAAACTGAAATGATGTTAAATGATCCTACATCATTAAGTTTCAAGAGCGTAGACGATTTGTTTGAGGAGTTAGACAGCGAATGAAATATGAAATAAAGCGAACATCTCAATTTAAAAAGGATTATAAATTAGCTGTTAAACGTGGATTTAAAATCAATTTGCTCAAAGAAGTGGTTTCATTATTAGCAAATGGGCAACCATTGCCGGAAAAAAACAAGGATCATACTTTAACCGGAAACTGGCAAGGTTATCGTGAGTGTCATATTGAACCTGATTGGCTTCTTGTATATCGTATAAGTGAAGATAAATTGATACTATCTCTTACCCGAACCGGTACTCACAGCGATTTCGATTTTTAAATAAAAAGCTTCTGCAAAAATCCATGCAGAAGCTTTTTGGTATATTATGAAACGAGCCTGTTTACAGGTTCATGCAGATATTTCTGGAAGAACTTGACCACAACTCCCGTAAGCAGGGCGGAAATGATCGTGCCTTCTCTTGTGCCGACGATAGTGAAATCAAAGAAAATAAGCGATAAGATGACCGCAGCAACAACGCATCCCACATCAAAAACGATTTTAACGCTGCCGAAATTCTTGTGGATAGTGTCGGAAACCGCCTTGACGAAGGCTTCTCCGGAATTCATAATGACGTTTGCGGTAACGGACAGAGAGATTCCAAGACCGAGAATTATTATTCCGACAAAAACCATTATCAGCCTTACCGGATACGAATTCACGGGGATGAACGATACCATCCGCAAACCGAGGTCCGTAAAATAGCCGAAAAGGAACGAAAGGGGAATCTGAAGAAGCTGTATAAGCTGAAATTTTTTGCGCAGAATCAGAATCTGCCCCAGAATGAGAACGCAGTTCCAGATGATGAGCCAAGTCCCAAGTGACAACGACGAAAATTTATAGCTCATAACATTTGCAGTGGACGAAATAGGCGATACTCCAAGTTCCGCTTTTTTGGTGAAAGCGACTCCGACTGCGGAGAAAAACAAGCTTATAACAAGCAGTATGTACCTTTTTGCGATTTCTTTTTTAGACAATATGACCATGACCTTTCTTTGAATATATATGAAAAAAATCCCTGCAAGAACAGCTCGCAGGGACAATTTTTGTTTTGAATTAATAAGCCTTGCCCCAGTAAACCATGCATTTAGCAGGTTTTCCGCAGCAAACGCACTTGTCGCTGAGCTGTTCCTGTTCAAAAGGAATGCATCTTGAACCAACTCCGGTTTTTTCCTTAACCTCGTCCTCGCAGGCTTCCTCGCCGCACCACATTGCTTTAACGAAGCCGTCGCCGTTTTCTTCAAGCGACTTTGTTATCTCGTCGACTGTACGGCAAGCGTAGGTTCTCTTCTGCTGATTGGCAAGAGCCTTTGCGAACATTCCGTCACGGGCTTCAATGAGCTTTACGGCAACTGTTTCCTCAAGCTTATCGAGCGAAACAACAACCTTTTCGCCGTTCCAGCGTGATGCGATAACGCACTGACCAGCTTCGATATCCTTAGGACCGATCTCCACACGAACCGGAACGCCTTTCATTTCGTACTCTGAGAACTTCCAACCCGGAGAATTTTCGCTGTCGTCAAGTTTAACACGGCATCCGCTTGCGGCAAGACGTTCTTTAAGCGCGTTAGCCTTATCGAGAACGCCCTCTTTGTGCTGTGCAATAGGGATGATAACTGCTTGAATCGGAGCAACAGCAGGCGGAAGAACAAGTCCCTCGTTGTCGCCGTGAGTCATGATAACTGCGCCGATAAGACGTGTAGTAACGCCCCAGCTTGTCTGATGCGGGAAAACTCTTTTGTTTTCCTTATCGGTGTACTGAATTTCAAAAGCCTGAGCAAATCCGTCGCCGAAATAGTGGGAAGTTCCTGCCTGAAGAGCCTTACCGTCGTGCATAAGAGCCTCGATAGCGTATGTTGAAACAGCTCCGGCGAACTTGTCGCTCTCGGTCTTTTTACCTTTCACCACAGGCATTGCAAGAGCGTTTTCGCAGAATTCGGCATAAACATTGAGCATACGCTCTGTTTCCTCGATTGCCTCCTCAGCAGTTGCGTGAATAGTGTGACCTTCCTGCCAGAGGAACTCCCTTGAACGGAGGAACGGACGTGTGGTTTTCTCCCAGCGAACAACGCTTACCCACTGGTTGTAAAGTTTGGGGAGATCACGGTATGAGTGAATGATATTGGCATAATGTTCGCAGAAGAGGGTTTCGGAAGTCGGACGAACGCAGAGTCTGTCCTCAAGCTTTTCGCTTCCGCCGTGAGTTACCCATGCAACTTCGGGGGCGAATCCTTCAACGTGATCTTTTTCCTTCTGGAGCAGGCTTTCCGGAATAAACATAGGCATACAAACATTTTCGTGACCTGTATCCTTGAACATTCCGTCAAGAATACGCTGAATATTCTCCCATATAGCATAGCCGTAAGGTCTTATTACCATGCATCCCTTAACGCTTGTGTATTCAACAAGCTCCGCTTTTTTACATATATCGGTATACCACTGAGCGAAATCCTCGTCCATAGCGGTAATTTCGGTGACCATTTTTTTATTCTTTGCCATTTATACAAAACCTCTTTTCTGAATAATTGCATATACATTTATTATATCATTTTCAGCAAAAATTGTCAATCTTAAATTTGTATTAGGAGTGAACAAAAGCGTTTTTTATTGTCAAATCAAGAGTTGTCCGCTGTGGGCGTACAAGCGTATTCACCAAAAATACACGGAATGAATCCTTAAATTTGTCTTATCTATCAATTGATTTTCTTGAAAAATAGGAATATAATAGATATTGATATCAAAATGAATATATACATTATTATAAAGGAATGGTTTTTATGGGTAATAAGGTTGTAAAATTCGGCGGAAGCAGTCTTGCCGATGCTAATCAGTTCAGAAAAGTTGCCGCTATTATAAAAAGCGACGAAAAAAGAAAGTATGTCGTTCCGTCCGCACCGGGAAAGAGGTTTTCCGACGATATCAAAGTTACCGATATGCTTTATAAATGCTGTGAGCTTGCAGGAAGCGGTATGGATTTTTCCGAAGATTTCCAGATGATAAAAGACCGTTACAACGGTATTATTTCAGAGCTTGGAATGGATATGTCGCTCGAAGATGAATTTGAGGCTATCGTTAAAGAGCTTAAAGAGCGTCCGGCTAAGGATTTTGCTGCAAGCCGAGGTGAATTTCTCAACGGTAAGGTTCTTGCAAATTATCTCGGATTCAATTTTGTGGACGCTGCCGACGTTATTGTTTTTGATACAAAGGGCGTTCTTCTTCTCGATGAAACGGTAAAAGCGGTACGTTTAAAGCTCAAGGAACTGGATAACGCCGTTATTCCGGGATTTTACGGAAGAACGACGGAGGGCTGCATCAAGACTTTCTCAAGAGGAGGCTCTGATGTTACCGGTTCTATCATTGCAAATGCAGTCAAGGCTGAAATTTACGAGAACTGGACCGACGTTTCCGGATTCCTCGTTGCAGATCCGAGAATAGTTGAAGAGCCAGACGTTATCGAGGTTATCACATATCGTGAGCTTCGTGAGCTTGCTTATATGGGAGCGTCCGTTCTTCATGAGGACGCAATTTTCCCAGTCCGCAGCGCAGGTATTCCGATCAACATAAAAAATACAAACAGACCTGAAGATGCTGGCACGATGATCGTTTCCGATGATTACGATTTCAGCAAGGAAAGTCTTTGCCACACAATAACAGGTATCGCAGGCAAAAAGGGCTTCAGCACTATCAATATAGAAAAAGCAATGATGAACAATGAAACCGGATTCGGTATGAAAATCCTCACTGTTCTTGCTGAAAACGGCATTTCGTTCGAGCATATGCCTTCCGGTATCGACACAATGAGCATTACCGTAAGCACAGAGAAGCTTGAACCTGTACGTGAAAAGGTTCTTGCCGAAATAAGAAAGGCAGTTAATCCCGATCATCTTGAGATCGAGGACGGAATCGCTATTCTTGCCGTAGTAGGACGCAGAATGAAGAACACAAGAGGTACTGTTGCACGTATTTTCGCAGCAATGGCTCATGCAAGAATCAATGTAAAGCTTATAGATCAGGGTTCAAGCGAGCTTAACGTAATTATAGGCGTCAGCGAACACGAGCTTGCCGAAGCTATAAGAAGAATATACGATATGTTTATCAATTCAGAAAAGTAAATAATAATGTATCTCCTCTCCACTGAAACAAAATTTCAGTGGAGAGGAGATTTTTTGGGGAAAATACTTGACTTATGGTCAAAATAATGATAATATAATTACATAGTTATCTGAATTGTAAAAAATATTATAATATTGTTAGTAAAATATATGTATTTTGCGAAAGGAAGGTTTAAGATGAAAATCAAATCCATGTTGTTCGGATCAGTTTTAGGTATAGTATCGCTGGCTTGTTCTGTTTGTACATTTACTTTCGATACATCAGCAGGCTGGGAACATATCGGATGTCTCGGAGATCTCAATGGAGACAGAGCCGTTGACGCTGAAGATCTGAATATTCTGAATCAGCACATTTTAGGTGAAAAGCCGCTTACACAAGAAAACGGATATTTTGTAGACAACGGCTATATAGGGATAGACGGTTCGGACGGATTTCAGGCGGGGGAGTATCTTGTTACAGCAGATATAAATCAGGATGGGATCGTCGATTGCTTTGATTTAGTTCTTCTCCGTAAAAATGTTTTAAATAACGATGGACCATGGGTATGGCAGTGGTTCGAAGATGAACGATCAGATTTTATTGATGCTCCGATAAATGATGTTAAAAAGTTTCTTCCATCGCAGGGTGAAGCTGATCTTGTGATTTTTTACGTTGATTTTCCTGATTGCAGATACGAATTTACACCTACGGCAGAAGAAATAGAGGAAATTGCTTTCGGTGCTGAAGATACGTCTGATAAAAATTATCCTTTCGACAGCATGAGCGCTTTTTACAACCGTTCATCAAAGGGGTCAATGAGTCTTCAGGGTAAAGCGTACAGGTATACTGCCAAAAATAACGTTTCCAATTACGATGGTGTAAGCGGAAGAATAAATCTGACTATGGAAATATATCAGTCGCTGGATGAATATGTTGACTTTTCCGTTTTTGATGGTAATAATGATGGATTTATAGACGCAACACTTGTGTCTGTTCCAAAAGCAGCGGGAGATGATAACTGGTGGCCTTGTGCAGGACCTGTTGATAATGACGGTTTTTATATAGACGGCAAGAAATTAGGACATCTTATTACGAGTAATTCACAGATAAATGCAATTGATGATTATTTAGGGTTCAACAGCACTGTTCTTCATGAAATGGGACATTGCATGGGACTTCCTGATCTTTATTTATATCATGGCAGCGATACGGAAGGTATGCATGGTACTGCCGGAAGTGAAATGATGGATGTTGACGCCACAACTGATTTCAGCGGCGTTTCTAAGCTTCAGCTCGGCTGGTACAGACAACATCAGATACAGGTGTATGATTGGTCGCAGGATTCACAGACGTTTACTCTCACAAACGCTCAAACTGATAACGGAAATGTTGTTATAATTCCATGCGGAGAATTGAATGACAGATACCACAGTGAATATATGCTTATAGAATATACAACAGAGGATAGAAATAACAGCAATGCGGGCTGGTGGCAGATGATGTCAAGCGGAATAAGAGTATATCATGTGGATGCAACGCTTCATGATAACGGCTGGTGGACATCTTATAAGTATGCAAGCGGTTCTGAGTTTACCAATAATGATGAAGGCCGACGGTTTATACGTGTAATAGACGATCGGGAAACCGATAATATGTACCGTGCAGGAGATGTAGTTGATAATAATATATTGGGCTTTAACTGGTATGATGAATTCGGCAACCAGATAATAGATCCCGGAGTTCAAATAACTGTCGGGGAAAATAACGGAGATAATTACAGCATTACTATCTCTAAAAAATAATTTCAACAGATATGTAACGTATCCTAAAGCCCTCGTTTATCGGGGGCTTTCATTTTTTTAAAATTGTATGAGAAAAGTTCTTAGATTTTTTGTGAAATTTTCAATAACTATTGCAAAATAAATTAAAGTATAGTATAATGGGAGTATTATAGGATAGTGTGTCTATACTATCTATCAATACATTTTTTAAAACAAAGGAGGAACAAAATTGGCTAAATCAAAGGCTTCCCGTGCCGGAACAAAAAATGCCGGTACGAGAGCAAGAAAAAACACATACGGGCAGAAACCAGCAAGAACTGCCGCCGATGTAATAGCCGAAGCAAGAGGGCATAAGTCAAACCTCTGGTATTGCATTCCGGCTTTTATTATTCCATTCGTTCTGACGCTTATCTCCTATGCGTGCTTCGATGTTTACCCATTTGGAGAACGTTCAGTCCTCACTCTTGACCTCAACGGTCAGTACATTTACTATTTCGAGGCACTGCGTGACGCATTCTGGGGCGACGGAAGCGCTTTTTACAGCTGGAGCCGTAACCTTTCAGGCGGATTCATGGGCATCATAGGCTACTATCTTGCGAGTCCGTTCACGCTGATAATCATGCTCCTGCCGAGGAAAATGATCCTTGAAAGCATGATGATAATGCAGATGTGCAAGGTCGGCGCAGCAGGTGCGGCATTCTGCATTTACGCTCAGAAATCAAAGCGTGTCAAGCCGCTTCCGTCAGTAGTTTTCTCAACGATGTACTCTATGATGAGCTACGTTGTTATTCAGCTCATCGACCCGATGTGGATAGACGGACCGATATTCCTGCCGCTTATTATTCTCGGCGTTGAATATCTTATTGACGACGGAAGAAAAATAAATTATATCATTCCGCTTGCAATAATGTTCGTGGCAAACTTCTATATCGGATTTATGATCGCAATTTTCGTTGCACTCTATTTCGTTTATTATCTGTTCTTTGGAACGACAAGAAAGTTCAAAAATATCAATGAGTACGGAAAAACCTTCGGCATCATGGGAGTTTCAACCGTCGTCGTCTTGATGTGCAGCGCATTTATGATACTTCCGGTATATAATGCTCTTGCACTTGGTAAATTTGACTTCTCAGATCCTGATTACAGCTTCCAGACCATGTTTAAGCCGCTTGAGCTTCTCGGCTGTCTGCTGCCGAATCAGTATTACTCCGTAAACGTTGATACGGGAACAGGATATTACGGACGTCCGGAGATATACTGCGGTGTTCTTACACTGGTTCTCGTACCGCTTTTCTTCCTTAACAAGAAGATAAAATCAAATAAAAAGATAGGTAACGCTCTGCTTCTGTTTATCATGTTTATGAGTATGTATATCAAGCCTTTTAATATGATGTGGCACGGCGGACAGGATCCGAACTGGCTTCCTTACAGATATTCGTTTATCGTTTCATTCCTGCTTGTTTCTATGGCGGCGGAGGTTTTTGCCAACCTTGACGGCTATAATCTCAGCTTGCAGGCAACGGGAGGAACTTTCGGTCTGATAGCCATTCTTGTATTTATATTTGAAGCAAAAATGGGAACATACGGCTATACTACCGAGGACAGTCCTCACTATAAGGGATATAAATACGTTGCAACTCTTCCATATAAGGCTGAAATGAATTACGGCAATGAAAAATGGGAGGAGCTGTGGCTCGGAACACTTGCGATAGGAGTTCTGCTCGCAGCGGTTTATCTGCTTTATATCCATTTCTACAGCATCATCAAAGACAAAAAGGTTAAAAATATTCTTACCTGCTGTGTTGCGGCGGTAGTAATGTTTGAAGCTGGCTACAACTGTTACGACTCTTTCAGAAAGATCTATAAAGAAGTCGGCAATTCCGATAAAAAGTCGTATACGGATATTATAAGCGCTCCGGAGATCGTTGAAAAGCTTGAAAACTACGATAACGGTTTCTACAGAGCCGAGAAAACGTATTCCCGTATGGTAAACGATAACCTCGCTTACGGACTGAAAGGTATTTCGCATTCAAGCTCGGTAATGAATGCAAGAGCTATTACATTTATCGAAACTATGGGATACTTTACCCAGAGCTTTGAATCCAAGTACGAGGGAAGCAACCCTGTTGCAGATTCACTTCTCGGAATAAAATATATTCTGGATGATCCGACAAGAAGTTCCGGTTCGCATATGCTCGACGCTTCCTACAAGAAGATCGACGAGCTTACAACGACTTATCTCAGAGAAGATAATCAGCAATCGACAGTTAATATTTACGAGAATCCAAATGCGCTTTCTATCGGATTTATGGCTGACGATGATATCATGATAATTACAGGACTTGGAAGGGATAATCCTTTCAACAGCCTTAATAACGTTCTCAGCGCTATGACGGGAAATACTGCGGACTTTACAGAGCCTATTATTCCTAAGGAGTATTACACACCGCTTGAAACTGAAGTTTCTTTTGATGAAACTCAGGTAAGACACAGTGATTATGTAAATACTGCTACTCCGAGAAAAACCGTTCACGATTGCTACGACGCTCTTCCGGGAGCATCAGACGCTGTTGTAAACGTTCACATGACAGTCAAGGAAACAGGCGATGTTTATATGCATCTCGGCTCTGAAATGAGAAAGCAGTGCAATGTCTGGGTATCGGATACAAAGGATGAAAATGGAAATTTCACAAATCATGTCGGCTACGGCAGCTATTTCACCACCAATTCTTCTCCTGTCGTAAGATTGGGCCCGTTCGATGCCGGAACAGAACTTGAGGTAAGATTTACTATCGTTCCTACAAATGGAACTTACACAGGTTCAAACGAATACTTTATGGTAACAAAGACATTCGGTTTCAACTTCTATCAGCTCGATCGTGCGGCATTTGAACAGGATATCAACATTCTTAAACAAAATCAGTGGGAGATCGATCCTGAAAAATCCAACGACCGTTATCTTGAGGGTAAGATAACAGCTAAGGCAGGACAGGTTCTTGTAACTACAATTCCTTACGAGCCGGGCTGGACTATCGAGGTCGATGGCAAGAAGGTCGACAGTCTTATCCTTGAAGAAACCAATAACGAAACGGGAGCAACTTATCTCAGAAACGATAACGGAGATACCGGAGAAGTTATCGTTCTCGGTTCTCTTATCGGAATCCGTCTGCCGGAGGGCGAGCATACCGTTTCTATGAAGTATACTCCTCCCGGATTCAATATGGGAATATTTACTCTTATTCTCGGAATTGCTATTATCGTAATGTTCTATATTTACGACAGAAAGCATAATCCTGTTCTTAAAGCAAGACGCAAGGCAAGAGAGATTGAAAAGCTTGGGATTCCGTCCGATACTCCTGAATCACAGATTCCGGAAATGAAGAAAAAGGTTCAGATCATCAAATCAAAGGGAGCGGTTGATTCGCAGGCAGCAGAAGCTGCAAAGCAAAAAGCGGAAAAATCCCGTGCCGAAGAGGAGAAAATAAAAAAACAGAACGAAGAGCTTTTGAATAAGGGTAAGGCTTACGCTGAAAAGGCAGAGGAAGAATCTGAAAAATCACAGAATGAGCAGGCTTTCGCAAAAGCTGAAAATCCTGAAAAAGCTGTTGAAACGAAACCAAAGACTTCCGATCAGAAGCCTAAAAATAACGGCGGAAACCAGAATAAAAACAAAGGCAAAAACAAGAAAAAGAAATAATTTATAAACAGCCTTTTAACTTTTATGCGATTAAAAAGGAGGACATTGTCCTCCTTTTTTGTTACAATTACAATAATTATTTAAGGGATGCTATCACCTCAGGGAAATAAATTCTTATAATTTTTGGTATTTTAAATAGATACTGTTTACTTTAACTTTTGCCAAATGGTATCCTAACTATGGGCATTGCCCTAATCATACAGAAGTCCCTTTATGGGGATTCTGTATGATTAATACCGGGATTCCAAAGGGCGATTCCCCACAGTGTGGGGAAATGTCAGCAAGGCTGACAAAGGGGAGGGGCGACCGTTGGGAGAATATCCCTTTGGCGGAGGGTATAAGGGAGGCAGAGCCTCCCTTGAATAACCACGGAAAGTGTAAAAATTGATTTTCCTGAGCGTCCCCTTATAAGCAGTTGACATATTTCGGGGGATATGATATACTTTAAGAAAGAATTGTTAAAAGAGGTTGAAAAATGCGTCCGCCAGAGATTTTATATATGATAGTTCCATGCTATAACGAGCAGGAGGTTCTTCCTGAAACTGCAAGACAGCTTAAAGAAAAGTACCGTTTTCTTATAGAAAGCAGTCTTATTTCGCCGCAAAGCCGTATAGTTTTTGTCAACGACGGTTCAAGTGACGAAACCTGGAGCATTATTGAAAAGCTTCACTGCGATGAACCGGAGTTTTTTTCCGGAATCAATCTTGCCCGCAACAGCGGTCATCAGAATGCTGTGCTTGCCGGACTTATGACCGTTAAGGATATATGCGATGTCTGTATCACCATGGACGCCGATCTTCAGGACGATATTAACGCTATTGACAAGATGATGCAGAAATATTATGAGGGAAATCAAGTCGTTTATGGTGTAAGAAGCGCAAGAAAAACCGATACGTTTTTCAAGAAATTCACTGCCGAAAGGTTTTATAAGTTCATGAAAGCGATGGGAGCGGATGTTGTGTACAACCATGCTGATTTCCGTCTTATGAGCAAAAGAGTTTTGCAGGAACTTTCTGAATTCAAAGAGGTGAATCTGTTTCTGAGGGGAATGGTTCCGCTGATAGGCTTTAAAAGCTGCAGCGTTTATTACGAACGCCGTGAAAGGCTTGCCGGAGAAAGCAAATATCCGCTTAGGAAGATGCTTTCGTTTGCCATAAATGGAATAACTTCTTTCAGCACAAAGCCGCTTAAACTGATAACGAGTCTTGGCTTTATAATGTCAATGATAAGCATTCTGGCGTTTATATGGGCATTTATTGCAAAATTCGCCGGATTTTCCGAGCTTGGCTGGTCAAGCACAATATGTTCGATCTGGCTGATCGGCGGGTTGCAGCTTTTCTGTCTTGGTATAATCGGAGAGTATGTCGGAAAGATATATGCAGAGGTCAAGCAAAGACCACGATTTATCGTGGCGGATTTTCTGAACGAACTTGGTGTGGAATTTCATAATAACGAGAATATAAATGGAACAAACATTGGCAATAATGAGTTATAAACAGTAAAAAAAGGCTGCTGCACTTTGGGGTGCGGCAGCCTTTAATATTGCTATAGATATCTCAGAATTTCTTTTTCTCATCCTCAATAAGCTTGAGAAGATCGTCAACAGACATATCTGCGGCGGATTTTTTTCTTGCAGAAGAATCGGTACGCTTGATAATATCGGAAATATCGGGCGAACTGCTCTTTTTCGGTGCTTTATTTGCCTGCGGCTGTGCAGACTGACTTCTGAGAGGAGTTGTTTTCGGAATATCGTTTCTTGACATTTCAGTAAGCTGTGCCTTCGGAAGAATACCTGTAATGTCGGAAACCGATTCTGTCGGCTGCTTTGAGCCTGCGCTCTTGATGGAGAAAGTTCCTGTACGCTCAGCTTCAGCAGTTTTTCGGAGCATTTCCTCTCTTAAAGCGTCCGCTGTAGGAGCAGTTGAGGAAGTTCCGCCGACATTTCTTGCAGCAAAAGAAGATTCCGCACTGCGCTGTGCTTTAAACTGCATTGTACGTTCTTTTTCCTTCTGATAAGGAGAATCGGGATTGACTTTTTTCTGGCTGAAGTTTTCAACTATAGACATTTTTTTGCGTTCAAGCTCATCGCTTGGCTGTATTTCCTGAATATTCTCAAAAAGAGGAGAATTGGTTTTTGCATGAGAATTTACTCTGGAATCGCTGCCGTTGTTTTCGTACTCATAGAAATCGTATTCGATCTCATCGTCTTCGGCAGCGTTTTTTGAAGAAGCGATCTTAACTATAAGGAAGATAACAAGAATGACGCAAGGGAGCAGAAGTTCGAGAAGAATTCCCTTAATGTTCCTCGTGAATTTTATGAATTTTCCCAGCTCTTTGCTTTCGGGATATCCTGTACAAAGAGCGACGATCTTATCTTTTGTGATCGTGTTTTCGTCAACGCTTGAGGCATTTGCTGTTGAAAATTTTTCTATTCCGTCCTCGCTTGTAACAACGTCATAAATACTGCGCAGACTAAGCGTATCGGGAGAGTCGGCAGGGTAACAGAGAACAATATCACGCGCTAAAACCGATTCGTTTTTTATTTCTTTGGCGATAAGCGCAGCTCCGGATGTAACATTGTTGCCAAGGTTATCTCCTTCGCCGACGATGTAAATATATCTTCCGAAAATATGCGGAGTTTTTCCGCCTGAAAATGTAATATTTATTAAAAGTGAAATAATGATGAAAACAATACAAATAATTGTAATCAGGATTTTAAGTAGCGAGAATCTCTTTTTCTTTTCCATAAATAATCATTCCTTTTCATTTTGTCGATCTGTTTTATTCTACACTTTTTCCCCTGTATGAATAACTCAAAAGCTTTTTCAAATAATATAGTGGCGGTGAAACTATTGTTCAACGATTGATTCAGAGCCGTATCCGGCTACTTTACAGGAGGTTATATTTATTATACCACATATTGAGAGAAATTTCAAATGTTTTTCATGTTTTATTTTTTAAAAATGTATGGAATATAACTAATACACACTATTTTGTTAGTATTCAACAAAATTGAGACAGTAATTATTTACGGTTTGTCATATTGCACAATACGCAACAAGCGAACTTGTTCATAAAATAACGCAAATTTGATGTTTTTTCGCAATATGTAAATTAAGTGGATAAATATTTGTTGAAATATACAGTTGCAAAAAAATCTGAAACATAGTATAATTAAAATAATACCGTTAGTAGATTTGTCCTGTGATAATTGGCGATAGACCGTTTGTATAGAGTTTGGGACAATATACGCACAGTAATGTTGCCGCATCAGGCGGCGGAATGGAGATTTTATATGGCAAATAAAAACGTAAATCCACTCATGGACAGAATTAAAGACGAATTCCCGAGAAAGCTGCAGCTTCTCTACAGCGTTTCCCCTGAAGAGGCCTCTGATAAGCAGGTTTATCATGTTCTTTCCTCAATAATCGTGGAGATCCTCGGCGCAAAAAGACAGAGCTTTATCAACCACACTCACTCTGTCGGCGGAAAGCAGATATACTATCTCTCTATGGAATTCCTTATGGGACGTTCTTTAAAAACAAGCATTTACAACTTAGAGCTTGCCGACGATATCAAGGCAATGCTCAAACAGTATGACATCAATCTTGATAAAATTTATGATTACGAACCCGACGCCGGTCTTGGAAACGGCGGTCTCGGACGTCTTGCAGCCTGCTACCTCGATGGTCTCGCAACTCAGAATTTCCCTGCAATGGGACATTCCATCTGCTACGAATACGGAATCTTCCAGCAGAAGCTTGAAGACGGCTGGCAGACAGAGCTTCCGGATAACTGGCTCCCCGGCGGTTCAGTATGGCTTGTTCCTAAGCCCGAGCTTTCAATTGATATTCATTTTGAAGGCGATCTTCAGGAATACTGGGATAATCAGTATCACTACATCTCTCATGTAAACTACAATACAGTTGTCGCTACTCCTTATGATATGTACGTTTCAGGCTACGGCGGAGAGGGCGTTTCCGTTCTTCGTCTCTGGTCGGCTAAAGCTCCGAGCTTCGATATGGATATGTTCAATAAGGGTAACTATGAAAGTGCTCTTGCTCAGAATTCTATCGCAAACGCTATCTCAAAGATCCTTTATCCTAACGATAACCACAACGAGGGCAAATCGCTTCGTCTCCGTCAGCAGTATTTCCTCTGCGCAGCAGCTGTTGGCGATATCGTAAACACTCATATGAACGTTTACGGAACTCTTGACAATCTTGCTGAAAAGGTTGCTATACACATCAACGATACTCACCCGACTCTTGCTATTCCGGAGCTTATGAGAATCCTTCTCGACGACTGCGGCTACACATGGGAGAAATCATGGGATATCGTTGTCAAGACTTTCGCTTACACTAATCACACTGTTATGGCTGAAGCCCTTGAAAAGTGGGATGTAAATCTCGTTAAGCACGTTATTCCGAGAATTTTCTCGATCATCGTTGAGATCAACAATCGTTACTGCCAGTCGCTTATGGAGAGAAATGGCTACGACAGTGCTAAGACTACCCGTATGTCTATCATCAAGGACAACATGATCCACATGGCAACACTCTGCGTTGCCGTATCACACAGCGTAAACGGCGTTTCAAAGCTTCATTCCGAGATCATCAAGGAATCTGTATTCCACGATGAATACGAGAATACTCCTGAAAAGTTTAAGAACGTTACCAACGGTATTGCTTACAGAAGATGGCTTTATCAGTCGAATCCCGGACTTACAAAGCTTCTTAGTGAAACTATCGGAACTAAATTTATCAAGGACGGCGCGGAGCTTGAAAAGTTCAGAAAGTTTGAGAACGATAAAAATGTTCTTACAAAGCTTATGGACGTTAAAAAGGCTAACAAGGAACATTTTGCTAAATACGTTAAAAATACAAACGGTATAATTCTTAATACCGACAGCATTTTTGACGTTCAGGTAAAACGTCTTCACGAATACAAGAGACAGCACCTTAACGTTATGAATATTCTTTCCGATTATGCTTATCTTCTCAATAATCCTGATGCGGACTTCACTCCTAAAACATATATTTTCGCCGCTAAGGCTGCTCCCGGATATTACCTTGCAAAGCAGATAATCAAGATGATCTGGGCTATTTCTGAGGAGATCAGAAAGAATCCGAGAATCAGCCAGAAGTTGCAGGTTGTATTCCTTGAAAACTACTGTGTAACGCTTTCAGAGCTTCTTATGCCGGCTTCGGAAATTTCCGAACAGATATCCCTCGCAGGAACAGAGGCCTCCGGTACAGGAAATATGAAGTTTATGCTGAACGGCGCTGTAACTCTCGGTACGCTTGACGGCGCTAACATCGAAATAAATGAGGCTGCCGGAGAAGGCAACAATATAATCTTCGGTATGACGACTCCCGAAGTTAACGCTCTCAAGGCAAGAGGTTATAACCCGACTGAATACTTCAACAACAACGGAATTATCCACGAGGCTATCGAGCGTATGTACCACGGAATCAACGGATGCACATTCAACGACGTTGCAAATTCTCTTAAGGACCGTGATCCGTATATGGTTTTGGCTGATTTTGAAAGCTATAAGAACGCTCAGAGATACGTTACTGAGTGCTATAACGACAAGATGAAGTGGGCTAAGATGTCTCTCAACAACATTGCCGGCGCAGGAATCTTCTCCGCAGACCGTGCTGTTACGGAATATGCCGACAACATCTGGCATTTAAGATAATTCAGATATTTCAAATGGGCTGGCGTTGCTTGGCAGTATTTGCTTTTTCTGTAATTATAAGGGGGACACCTGTCTTTTCTATTCGCTGTTAAAGGAAATTTAACTCTATAGAATACCTGTTCTAATTATTACAAATACCCCTTTATGGGGTATTTGTAATAATATAATACTGGGTTTCCAAAGGGTTATATAACCCTTTGGCAGGGGTATAAGGGGACAGTGTCCCCTTATAATTACAGAGAAAGTAAATAATGTCAGGACATTGCCGCCTGTTTTTGTTACTGTTATATTGCCGGAAACGACGTATTTACGTTACTCGACTGCCAATCCACCCCTGTTTTCACTGAAAAATGTTGACATTTCTCTAAGCATTATTTATAATTGGCTTATGGAAAACATTGCAGTGTACCAAATTTATTTGAGGTGAAAAATATGCAGGATAAAATTACTTTTGGAAAGTTCATTCAGTCCAAACGGAAAGAGGCGGGGATATCTCAGAAAGTTCTTGCTGAAAGACTTTACGTTACTGAATCTGCTGTCAGCAAGTGGGAGAGAGGTATATCCTATCCCGATATTACCATGATTTCCGAGATATGCAGCGCTCTCAATATTACAGAGCATGAGCTTTGTACGGCAAGCGATGACGAAAATCAGCGAAAAATTGTGAAAATGGCAAAAAAGTATAAATTATTTATTGCAATATATAATGCGATTCTGGCTTTGGGCTATTTATCGGCAATTATACCGTGCTTTATAATTTTTATTCTTAATGAACATAATACATCAAAGTTTTGTATTCTTCTAACGTCGCTGATGTTGTCGGCTTCATTGCTGAATGTTCCGACATTTACGGCTAAAAACAGGGGAATACTCACGCTGGCAAGCTCTTACGTTTCGCTTACTCTTCTTCTGCTTTCGGGAAATGTTTACAGCGGCGGAGACTGGTTTGTTATGGCATTTTTGTCCGTTACACTGGGACTGTGCATCGTTTTTCTGCCGTTTATTATTCGATGTGATTTTATAAGTAAATATATCGGAAATAACAAATCGCTTATATGTATGGCTGCCGATACGGCTATGATATTGGTGGTTGTTGCCTATGGAACGCTGAAATACGGAGTCTGGGAAAGCTTCGTTACGGGAATGGTCGCCGCAGCGTGCGTTCTGGTATTGGTATGGGCAATTTTTGCAGTTATAAGATATGCTAAGATAAATATTTTTCTCAAATCGTCCGCCGTTCTTGCAATGCTTGGCGTATGGCTCTTATCGGCGGAAAAACTTGCTCTGCATTTTCTGCCGTCGAATGTGGATTTTTCGATTACAATAAGCGATGACGTTTCTACAGCTGTAGTTTCGGCAGTTATTATCGGTCTTGCAGGAATTTCAGCCGCTGTGGGACTTGTTTTCAGAGATCGGCGTTAGGACAGCAGTATTGACTTTGTCTGCTATTGTAGGGGGATTTTTCCCTCATACTCTCTGTCAAAAAGATGATTTCTCTTAGGGGCATCGCCCTAATCAATACCGAGTTTCCAAAGGTTGTATTCACTCTCTGGCAGGGGGAATGGGGGACAGAGTTCTCTATATAATAGCCGATAAAGACCAATACTGCTGTTTCAGCGGCGGTTTTTCAATAATTTTATTTGGAGGTATTTTGATGAAACCGATTTATGACTCATGGAATCTTAATTATAAATCGATTTTCGGAGCGGTAAAGCAGTTTGAGACTTGCCGCTTCACCATAAGGCTCTCGAAGGATGTAGTTCCTGATTTTCCGCCTGTACTGGTGCTTTTCAGAACGGGCTTCAAAGAACGTTTCCTTAATATGAATGAAATAACCGAAGAGGATGACTGTATTGCATATTCTACTGAATATACCGCAAGATACAGCGATGTTCACTACTATTATTTCTCGTATACTCATGAGGGAATCCGTCATTACATCAAGAAGATCAATGTTCACGGGGGATGTGTTGACAACGGCGACCTCTTTCAGCTTACCGTTTACAAAAATACTTATGAAACCCCGGATTTCCTCAAGGGCGGAGTTATGTATCAGATTTTCCCCGATCGTTTCTGCAAGAGCGGAAAGGTTCACGAAAACATTCCTTATGGACGTGTTATCCGTGAAGACTGGAACGGTACTCCTTATTATAAACCGGATGAGAATGGTCATGTATGGAATAACGACTATTTCGGCGGCGACTTTGCCGGAATCCAGTCGAAACTCGGTTATCTTAAAGACCTCGGAGTTACCTGCATTTATCTCAACCCGATTTTTGAATCCCACGAAAATCACAGATACAATACCGCCGATTATATGAAAGCCGATCCGCTGCTTGGCACTAACGATGAGTTTGAGGAGCTTTGCAGAGAGGCCGAAAAGTACGGTATATCCGTAATTCTTGACGGAGTTTTCTCTCATACCGGAGCTGACAGCGTTTACTTCAACAAATTCGGACGTTATCCCGAAGCAGGCGCATATCAGTCTAAGGACAGCAAGTATTACGAATGGTACTCTTTCACCAATTTTCCCGACACCTACGAAGCCTGGTGGGGAATAGATACACTCCCGAATGTATGGGAAAATAACGAGAATTACACCGATTTCATCTGCGGTGAAGAGGGTGTTTTACAATACTGGCTCAGCAAAGGTGCGGCAGGATACCGTCTTGACGTTGCCGACGAGCTTCCTGATCAGTTCCTGAATAATCTCCGTAAGTCTGTTAAAGGCTTCGGTGACGATAAAATCGTTATCGGCGAGGTTTGGGAGGACGCTTCAAACAAGGAAAGCTATGGTATAAAACGTCGTTATCTCCTCGGCGATCAGCTCGATTCCGTTATGAACTATCCTTTCCGTGAGGCGATAATCAACTTCATCAAGGGCGGAGATCCGAGACATTTCATTAATTCGGTGATGACGATTGTAGAGAATTATCCGAAGCCGACTATCGACGTTCTGATGAATTTTGTTTCAACTCACGATATTGAGCGTGCTATAAACCGTCTTGGCGGCGAAAACTGCGACAATAAGAGCAAAGACTGGATGGCGGAAAGATACCTGACCGAAAGCGAATATGCTCTTGGTAAAAACAGACTGAAAGCAGCAATGGCGCTCCAGTTTTTCCTGCCCGGAGTTCCGAGCATTTATTACGGCGACGAAGCCGGACTTCAGGGCTATAAAGATCCGTTCAACCGCCGCTGTTATCCTTGGGGAAATGAAGATCACGAGCTTATTGAGTATGTTTCAGAACTTAGCCGTGTGAGAAAATCTATCCCGAACATGAAAGACGGTCAGACTTACTTTGTGCTGAATGACAAGGCAGTTGTTGATGACAGAATTATTGCGTTTGCAAGAGTAGGCAAGACCGATTACATTGTTTTTGTAAACAGGAGCGCTGAAAACGTAATGCTGAGCGATATTGCTTCTCTTCTTCCGAGATTTAAGAATTTAAAGCCGTATGTGGGTGAATTAAGTGATAATTCCCTTAAAATAGAGCCATATGGTTATTCTATCATAAAGGCTGATTTTATCGGATGAAAAAATTCTCTGGTAAAGATACTCTTTTAAGATTATTTTAAGAAAGCGAGGCTATACTTATAGAGGATTAAATAATCCCCCAATTCCCCCTCTAAATTCATTTTATTTTTCTTGACCTGTAATTTTCTACAGGTTTTTTTATTTTATGTGAATATCATTGAAACGCCGTTCACTGCCGCACAAAGAATGATTCCCGTTAAAACCGGAAGAATGAAACTGACAGCCGTCCATTTAAGGCTGCCGGTTTCTTTTTTTATTGTAAGACAGGTGGTGGCGCAGGGGAAATGAAACAGTGTGAAAATTATCATACAGAGCGCAGTAGTGAAATCCCATCCATTTGCGCTTAAAACCGCATGAAGCTGTGCCGGATCAGTCAGTTCTATAAGGCTTCCCTGCGCAAGATAGGTCATAAGTATTATCGGAACGACGATCTCGTTTGCCGGAAATCCGAGAATAAATCCCAGTAGTATGACTCCGTCAAGACCGATGAAGCGTCCGAATGGATCGAGGAAATCCGATGCATGGGAGAGCAGCGAGGCGTCTCCGGCATTTATGTTCGCAAGAAGCCATATTATAAGTCCGCATGGAGCAGCGGCGGTGCAGGCTCTTCCAAGAACAAAAATTGTTCTGTCGAAGATCGAACGCACTAAAACTTTGCCGAACTGCGGGCGGCGGTATGGAGGAAGTTCCAAAGTAAAAGATGAGGGGATTCCTTTAAGCAGAGTATGGGACAAAAGTTTGGACATAGCAAGCGTTGCCGCTACGCCAAGCAGAATTGCTCCGAGGAGCAGAAGCGCAGATATTACAGATGAAAACTTGTTTCCTGCCGTGACAAAAAACATAGTGATTATAGCTATAATAGTCGGAAATCGACCGTTGCAGGGGACAAAACTGTTGGTCAGAATTGCAATGAGACGTTCACGGGGAGAGTCGATAATACGGCATCCCGTTACTCCGCAGGCGTTACAGCCGAATCCCATTGCCATTGTGATTGATTGTTTTCCGCAGGCATTGCAGCATCGGAAACAGCGATCGAGATTAAATGCGATTCTCGGAAGATATCCTGCATCCTCCAGAATTGTGAAAAGCGGGAAGAATATTGCCATGGCCGGATTCAAAATAAACCGGAATAAATATCTTTCAAATTAATATAATTTTATCAGAATGTTGGAGGTGAGATATGGAAAATGAACGGAAAAAGATAGTTCTGCCGAAGGAACTCCAGATAAGGATGCTGAAATTTTTCTTAAAAACGTCAATTCCGAGGAAGAAAAAGAATCTGCTTTCAAAAGAAAAATGATAGGAGCGATTTATCATGCCGTCAACCGGAATCTACGTCAGGGTATCGACCGAGGAACAGGCAAAAGAGGGTTTTTCGATAAGGGCGCAGGAGGAAAAGCTGAAGGACTACGCAAAAATAAAGGATTGGACTATATATCGGATTTATTCCGACGAGGGAATAAGCGGAAAGAGTATTGAATGCCGTCCGCAGATAAAAGAGCTGATCCAGGACATAAAAAACGGACATATAAAAAATGTTCTGGTTTTTAAGATAGACCGTCTTACAAGAAGTACGTCAGATTTAATATATTTGATAAATCTGTTTAACGAATACGGATGCGCATTTAATTCGCTTTGTGAAAGTATAGATACGCAAACGCCCTCAGGAAGAATGTTTATAAAAATAATCGGCATTTTTGCTGAATTCGAACGGGAAAATATAGTCGAAAGAACCAAATTGGGTTTTGAAAGAAAGGTGAAAGAGGGCTATAGTCTCTGTACCAGAACGGCAAGCTACGGTTACGATAAGTGGCGAGGAGATAAATTACAGAAAATCAATAAAAAAGAGGCGGTTATTGTAAAGGAAGTTTTTGAGATGTTCGTAAACAGGGGGATGTCGTTTCTTGATATAGCAAAAAGTCTTAATGAGAGAAATATTCCAACGAAAGAAAATTCAGTCTGGCAGGCAAGAAGCGTAAAAAATATGCTTACAAACTGCAATTACATAGGCAATGTCAGATATGCGACAAAGGATGAGAAGCGCAATTTTGAGGTCAAAGGAAATCATGAGCCAATTATTTCCGAAGAACTGTATAATGAAGCTCAGGAACTCATAGGCAGGATTTCTACAAAGAGCTATACAAAACGTCCAAAGGAGGAAAATTATTTTTCCGGTATTTTATACTGCGGAAAATGCGGAGCAGGTTTGGTAACTCATAACGACAGCACTAAAAATAAAAACGGCGAAAAAGTGTTCAGGGGAGGCTACCGCTGCGGCGGATACAGACGAAAGACTTGCAATGCCAGTAACATACTGCATAAAAATGCTGAAAAGGCATTCCTGAATTATCTTGAGCAGATCGAAGATTTTTCCGCAGCGGACGAAGTTCAACCGAAGGAAATGAACGATATAAAAGAAAATAAGGAGATGCAAAATCTGAATCGTTTTCTGAAAACTCTTGAGTGCAAGGAAAGGGAAATTATAGGCTCGTATGCGGAAAACAAACTGAATTTTGAGCAGTATATTCAGCTAAAGGAATATATTGAATCCGAGAAAATCAAAACTCTCGATCAGCTTGATGAACTTTCGGCTATGAAAGAAGAATTAGTGATCGAGCAGGAGGATATTATCAAAAATTTTAAGGAAAACTGGGAGATGCTTAATGATTCGGAGAAGCGATTATTTCTGCTGAAATTCGTTGACAAAATCGTTGTAGTAAATGAAATGCGAAACAGCAGAAGAGGCAATGTAAAAATCATAGACGTAACATTTCATACGGACTGAATTGTTGACAATTACGGCATAATTAATGTATAATAAGATTCAATAAAATATTTGCGAGGACTATATGAAAACAGCTTATTATAAATGCAGTATTGGAACTCTGCGTATGGTTTACGAGAATAATACTCTCTTTGCTCTGAATGCAGGAGATTTTGCGCCTGAAAACAGTGTTTTCTCTCCGTTCACAGAAAGCGTGTATCGGCAGATATGCGAATTCCTCTGCGGAAAAAGAAAGAAATTTGACGTTAAATACGAGCTTCACGGCACGACCTTTCAGAAAAAAGTCTGGCATATACTTGAAACAATTCCCTATGGCAGCACGATATCCTATGCCGAAGCCGCCGAAAGAATTGGAAATCCCAAAGCGGCAAGAGCAGTCGGAGGAGCTTGCAATAAGAATCCTATATGGCTTATTGTTCCGTGCCATAGAGTTATAGGCGCAAACGGCAGACTTACAGGTTACGCCTGCGGAATTGATATGAAAGAAAAACTGCTTTCTATTGAAAAGAAGAATACCATTGCCTGAAAAACTGCTCAGGGTAACAGCATTTACTTTTTGTTATGTTTATCAAGTGAACTTTGTGTCTTGAATCCCTTGCTGAATGGAGTTATTTCCGTCTGGGCATCCTGCCCTAATAATTTCAAACCTCTTATTTGGATTTGAAATTATTAATACTGGGTTTCCAAAGGGATAATATCCCTTTGGAAGGGGGTGAGGGTGTCCAGTGGACACCTCTGCGGAGCAGAAGCACCGACCGAACCGAAAGGTGAGACTTAAGGGGATAGTGTCCCCTTAACAACTAACAGGAAAAGTAAATGCTGTTACCGTGAAAACTGCTATCGTTCTCTTGATTTAATTTGAAATTTATGGTATAATATTAATAATACCCTTTTAAATAGGAGGATTTTTATGCTGAATGCGGATTTAAAGGAGTTTGAATTTACCTCTTCATTCGATGAACTGGTGATCTCTGCCGTGATTGCCGTTCCGGTTGGAAATGTATGCGGCGTTGTTCAGATCGTTCACGGCTTGAACGAGCATAAGGAACGTTATTATCCCTTTATGGATTATCTCGCTGAAGAAGGTTTTATTACCGTTATCCACGATTGCAGAGGTCACGGGAAAAGTATCTGTACCCCCGACGACCTCGGATTTATGTTCAGAAACGGCGGAGACGGTTTTGTAAGCGATATTGCTCAGCTGAATAAAATTATAAGAGAAACATATTCTCAGCTTCCGATTTTTATGATGGCGCAGGGAATGGGTTCTGTCGGTGCAAGGTGCTATATAAAAGAACACGATGACAGCTTAAACGGACTTGTTCTGCTCGGAACACCGTGTTACAGCAGATTTTCGCCTATTACAAGATGTATTCATGCGGTTTCATCAAAAAAACCGGGAAGCCGTTTCAGAAGCGAAAAAATTTACGATACTATTAATAGTACTCTCGGAAAAAGCTTTGAACAGCCTGAAAATTCATGGCGGTGCAGCGATTCGGAGGTTGTTGCGGAATTTAATAGCGATCCGCTTTGCAGCTTTAAGGCTACGCTTAACGAATATGAGGAAATGCTCGGTCTTATACGCCGTGCATATTCGTCGGACGGCTGGGAACTTAAAAATCCGTCGCTTCCGGTAAGATTCGTTTCCGGAAAGGACGATCCATGCTTTATTTCTGAAAAGAAGTTTTTTTCCGCTATTTTCTCACTTGAAAAAGTTGGCTATGAAAGTATCTCCCACAGGCTTTTTGAGGGTATGCGTCATGAAATTCTCAACGAAAAAAACAGCATAAATGTATGGAAAGATATAGCGAAAACGCTTTTTTCATGGATAGACCGCTATAACGATTCAGTCGCAGAGATTATTGAGGAAACTCCCGAAGAAACAGCCTCTGACGAAGAAAATATATGACAAAATGAAAGGATATATAAAATGGATATCAATAAAACAATTGCAAAAGAATTCGGATTAAAACAGGAACAGGTCGATAATACAATAGATCTTATTGACGACGGAAAAACTATACCGTTTATTGCACGTTACCGTAAAGAACTTACAGGTTCGCTCGACGATCAGGTTCTTCGTGAGCTTAACGACAGACTTACTTATCTCCGAAATCTTGAAAAACGTAAGGAAGAGATCACAAATTCCATTACGGAGCAGGAGAAGATGACTCCGGAAATAGAGGTAGCTATCAGCGCTGCTGTGACTCTTGTTGAGGTAGAAGATATTTATCGTCCGTTCAAGCCGAAGAGAAAAACTCGTGCAAGCGTTGCAAGAGAAGCCGGACTTGAACCGCTCGCTGTTCTTATCATGGAGCAGGATAACTCGACCGAGCCTGAAAAAGAAGCTGAAGCTTTTGTGAACGAGGAAAAGAACGTTCCCGATGTTAAATCGGCTATTCAGGGAGCTATGGATATTATTGCCGAGGATATCTCCGATGACGCAGGCATAAGAAAGAAGCTCCGCAGTCTGGCGAACGAAAAGGGCGAAATAGCTTCAAAAGCGTCCGATCCCGAGGCAGAAAGCGTTTACACCAATTATTATGAATATTCCGAGCCGATTTCAAAAATTGCAAATCACCGTGTTCTCGCTCTCGACAGGGGTGAGAAAGAGAATTTCCTCAAGGTTTCGATAAGTCTGGATGAAGCTGCCGCAACGGGAATAATCCTCGAAAAATATATCAAAAACAACAATGCCTGCGGCGAACTTGTCCGTGCCGCCGCCGAGGACAGCTATAAAAGACTCATTTTCCCGTCTATCGAACGTGAAATACGGTCCGAGATGACTGCCAATGCTGCTGAAGAATCTATCAAGGTATTTGCTTCAAATCTACGTCAGCTTCTTCTCCAGTCGCCTTTGAAAAACAGCGTTATCCTCGGACTCGATCCGGGCTACAGAACCGGATGTAAGGTCGCAGTTATCGACTCTACGGGAAAAGTTCTCGATACAAACATCGTCTACTGTACTCCCGGACCGAAAACAAATATGGAGGCTTCTAAAAGAACTATCCGTTCGCTTATAGAAAAGCATAACGTTACGACAATTTCTATCGGAAACGGTACGGCTTCCCGTGAAACGGAATCGTTTGTTGCCGAACTTCTCAAAGAAATTCCGCAGAAGGTCAGCTATATGGTTGTAAGCGAAGCCGGAGCGTCCGTTTATTCCGCTTCCAAGCTTGCCGCCGAGGAATTTCCCGATTACGATGTTTCGCTCAGAAGCGCAGTTTCGATAGCACGCCGCTTGCAGGATCCGCTTGCGGAGCTTGTTAAGATCGATCCGAAAGCTATCGGAGTCGGACAGTATCAGCACGATATGCCGCAGGCTCGTATGAGCGACGCTCTTTCCGGAGTGGTCGAGGACTGCGTAAACTCGGTCGGAGTTGACCTTAATACGGCTTCGCATTCGCTGCTTTCCTATATTGCCGGAATCAACTCTGCTGTAGCGAAAAATATAGTGACATACCGTGAGGAAAACGGTAAATTTACTGACAGAAAAGAACTTCTTAAAGTTCCGAAGCTTGGTAAAAAAGCCTTTGAACAGTGCGCCGGATTTTTAAGAGTAAGAGACGGAAAGAATCCTCTCGATAACACGGCAGTTCATCCCGAAAGCTATAAGGCGGCGTCTGCACTTTTAAGCGAGTGCGGATTTACTCTTGCCGACATCTCAAACGGCGGAGCTGCTGATATAAAGGAAAAAGCGGACAGTCTTGGCATAGAAAATATCAGCAGTTCGCTTGAAATAGGCGTTCCTACGCTTACAGACATTATCAGCGAGCTTAAAAAGCCGGGACGTGATCTTCGTGACGAGCTTCCTCCTCCTCTGCTCAGAAGCGGAGACGTTATGGAAATTAAGGATCTCAAGCCCGGTATGGAGCTTGTCGGAACAGTCCGCAACATTATTGATTTCGGAGTTTTCGTTGACATCGGAGTACATGAAGACGGTCTTGTTCATATTTCTCAGATCTGCAACCGATTCATCAAGCACCCTCTTGAAGCCGTAAAGGTAGGAGAAGTTGTAAAGGTTCGTGTAATTGACGTGGATGTTAAGCGCAGCCGGATTTCCCTCACCATGCGTCTTAACGACGAGGAGGAGAAAAAGCAGTCCCGTCCCAGAAACGAAAAGAAGCGTGAAAACAGAAAACCAAAGGGATTTGATGCAAGCAAACTCCGCAACAGCAGTTTCAGAATTAAGCAGAAATGATCTCAGGGAGACTCTGTCTCCCTGAAACCCTCTGCCAAAGGGATATTATCCCTTTGGAAACCCGGTATTAATAAAATCAAATCTCCATAAAGGGGATTTGATTTTATTAGAGCGAATGCCCTAAGAGGATAAATCATTGACAGGAATAGGTGGATAGAATTTTTGAATTATTCTGCTAAAACAAAAACTGCCGCATGATTTGCGGCAGCTCATATTTCTATATTTGTGGATTCACGCTTGTAAAATTTCGCATCATTGCCAAAAAACTCCTCTAAAGAGCCGGTTTCGCTTATCAGACGGAGTTTCTGCGGCTTTGTCAGTGACTTTATCTTATACTCTAGTTTTGAAGCGAGGCTACGATTCTCAGCGCTCCAGCAGGCTTCCAGCGATTCGGCTTTGTGGGAACGTGTGAATTTTGCGCATTTTGAGCTTTGACTGAAATGCTCGCTCATCCGACGGCTTAAATCGGTCGTTATGCCGGTGTACAGCCTGTTTCCGGAGCATTTTATTATATAAATGTAATACATTAAACGATTCTCCGATTCAGAAAGGATAAAACCATGCTTAAAAAAATTTTGGACGGAAGTTCCTGTGCAGAGTGCAGGCTTTGCTGCGTTTTCGATAAGGATGATATATGGGAAACTCCTGTTTTTACCGACGAGATACGTCAGAAAATCCTGAAAGTAAAACCGGATGCGGAATTTATTCCCAAGGACGGAGGATATACTTTCCTTGCAGGAGAGCTTAAAGGAGATGAGCGTTTTTCCTGTCCGGCTTTGACCGAAAACGGCTGTATGCTTGGAGACGATAAACCTTTTGATTGCCATATATGGCCGTATCGAATCATGGAGGTCGGAGGAAAAAGAGCAATAGCAATAGCTTCCATCTGCGAGGAGCTGTATAACCGCCCGCTTTCACAACTCACGGAATTCCTCAAAGAAGGTCTGGCGGAAACTATTTTTCGTTATGCTGACGCTCACCCGGAGATAGTCAAGCCGTATTACAACGGCTACCCCGTGCTGATATTCGAGGAAGAGTAGGTTATATATTTGCTCATGACAAGTGATATGAGATTTGGTTGCCGTTATTTTCTGCAAAGTGCAGCGGTTCTTTGGGTTTTACCCTAAATAATACCGATACTCCTTTATGGGGTATCGGTATTATTTAATTGTGGGTTTCCAAAGGGACTGTACGTCCCTTTGGCAGGGGTGCGGGTGTCCAGCGAACACCTCTGGGAAGCAGAAGTACCGACCGAACCGACAGGTGAGACTTAAGGGGACGGAGTTCCCCTTATTTACTGTGGTTAGCTGAAAAAATATCTGCAACTTCGCTCAGGGTTATATATGCAAGAGGATCGATTTTCTGGACTATATCTTTCATCCGCATGACCTGAAATCGGTTTACAACGAAATACAGCGCACTCCGTTCTGTTCCGGAAAAGCCGCCTTTAGCGTCGATAATGGTAACTCCGCAGCCGAACTCATCCATAAGCTGTTTGCAGATTTTATCCGGTTTGGATGTGATTATCATTGCGGCTTTTGAACGTTGTAAGCCGTCTACGATAAAGTCTATGGTTTTTAGTGCAGCATAGTATGTAACTATTGAGTAAAGCGGAAGAATCCAGCTGTTTATCACCATTCCACAGATAATGTACAGAATAATATTGTATATCATGACAAATGATCCGACCGACAATCCGAGGCGTTTGGCAAAAATGACCGCCATAACTTCAATGCCGTCCATAGCTCCGCCGAAACGTATAGCAAGTCCGCTTCCTGTTCCGGAGATAACTCCGCCGAAGAGAGCGCAAAGAAGTAGATCTGTACCGGCGAGCGGAGAAGCAAGACTCACATCGACCGGAAGAATATCGGTTATAAGCCACGATGTTACCGAGTAGATCATAACAGTATAAATCGCATAGAATGTGAATGCTTTGCCCTGTTTTTTCAGTCCGTAGAGAAAAAGTGGAACGTTTAGCAGAATGAGGAAAATCGAAAGTGAAAGCCACTGTGGAGTTACTTGTGCAAGAAGCATGGAAGTTCCTGAAATTCCGCTGTCGTAAAGTTTTACCGGCATAAGGAAGAGCGTTATCCCGAAAGCATTTATAATTCCGGCGACAGTAAGCATTACGAGATTGAATGGTTTTACTGATTCGAAAATTTTTTTCATTTTTACTCCTTTCGTCGGGTGAGACTATAATTAAGAGACGCCTTCTTGCGGAAAGCGCCTCTTTGCACTTGTTAGCTTTACTTTTTGATTTTGCCAATCACGTCACCGAGCTTATCTTTAGCTGTATCAACTGCTTTATTGATTTTATCATCGGGAAGGTCGATTCCTGTAATTCCCTCTACAGCTTTGATAGGATCATTTTTAAGGTTGTTTGTGAAATCTTTATCGTTTTTTACCTTATCAGTGATCTCGCCGATTTTGCCTTTAATATCCATAAAGAACCTTCTTTCAGAAAATTATTATAACTATATTATAACATATTATAGTAATTAAATCAAGAGTTAAAGTCAAAATTAATCATATCGGGGATGTATAATGACGATACTATTCTTTTGTTTAGGGCAAAGAATCATCAACCGTCATGGTATTTTGTCCCAATAAATAATAATACCCCTTAATGGGGTATTATTATTTATTAAGTATGAATTTTCAAATAGGTTAAAAAGGACAGCGTCGCCGTTACTGATAACGTTGACAGTGTCAACGTTGCTTACAACCTTGACACCAAGAACCCTGCCTCTGCTGTCCGTGACGGCATCAGCAAGCTGTCCGGCTGACTTTCCGATCTCAGTGCCTTGATTAAAATTTTCGACTGTTCCCTCTGCTCCGACTGTCACAAGCTGCTGTTCTGTAAGCGTGCCGTATTTCAGCAGACAGTCGATATCCGCTTTGAGATGAATTTCAATTCTGTTTTCAAAAACCACAATCTTGTCTATTATAAAATTCAGGTCGTTCTTGTCAAGAGAGGGCTTGTTAATGATGTCATCAAAAATCTCCAGCACAGTTCTGGCTGTGCGGTTCACTCTGACAACTGTGTTGTGCTTGTCCACTGCAAGCTGCATCTGATTTTTCAGTCCCTCGATACGCAAAGTAAGCTCGTCTATCATCTCGGTGTAGGTCTCCTCGATTATCTCCGCACGGTCGGGGTGTTTCATAACGTCCCTCGCCTGCTGACGGGTGAGCATTTTCATTTCCGCCTTTGCGTCCTCTATCTGCCCCTTTATCACATCAACGGTGGACTGACTGCTTTTCGTTTCATGCTGTTCTTTAGCAATGGACTCCTGCAAGCGTTCGATCATCTCTGCGGAGTTGTCACGCACCTTTTTGATATAGCTTTTCAGCAGACCGTCCAGCATATCAACTCTGGTGTGGTGGGAGGTACAGCCCTTTGTTCCTCGCTTGTGGTAGGTTCCGCAGGTGTAGGCAGAAGCAAGATCGGTACGGCTCATTGCGAACATGGGCGAGCCGCAGTCTCCGCAGAAAAGATAGCCAGAGTACACATTGTCGTACTTTTTTACTCCCCGATAGTGAGAGGTCGTTCGCTTTTTCAGCTGCTCCTGAGCCAGAGCGAACACCTTGTAATCGACAATAGGAGTGTGATTGTTTTCAAAAACTATGTGGTCAGTTTCGTCCTGCTTGACCTCTCCGCCGTTTATCTTCCTGCGCCTGTACTTACCCTGACGGAGCGTGCCGATATAGAAATCGTTCTGCAATATCTCGCTGACGGTTATGATACTCCACGTCTGCTTTACCTCACGCTTGCACTCCTCGCCTTTAGCCTCCCTGCGCATTTTTTCGCACATTCTAGGCGTGGGAATATGCTTGTCCGTAAGATAATTGGCGATTTTTTTGTAACCCCAGCCGCTGTTGTACTTGTCGAAGATATCACGGACAACCTCCGCCGCAGGCTCGTCAACCTCGAACTGCATGGTCTTGTTGTTTATCATAACGTAGCCGTAGGGCACGGCGCATATCCACTTGCCCTCCTCCTGACGGCGTTTTATGACCGATTTGACCTTTTTGGACGTATCGGTAACAGGCATTTCGTTTATGAGAAACCGAAACTGAATTGCCGTCCAGTCGTCATAGGTCGGATAGTCTATGCTGTCGCCAATCGAGATAATTCTCATTCCCGCATCACGCAAGTCCTCAAGCTCCACAAGTCCTTTGCTGTTTCGTCGGGAAAATCTGGAGAAATCCTTGACGATCAGAATATCGTACTCTAATCGGAGCATTTTCTTCCGCAGCTCCTGATAGCCCTCACGTTGTTCAAACGTATATCCCGATCGGTCACGGTCCTCATAGAAATCAAGCGTGCTGTCGGGGAACTTGCGTTTAACAAAGTCGGCTATGATAGCCTTCTGGTTTTCTATCGAGGTATTGTCCCTGTCCATTTCCTCATCGACGGAAATTCGGCAGTAGCCTGCTATGCTGTACTTTATGCTCATTGTTTCACCCTTTCAATGTTAATTATTTTTTCGGTTCGGTTTTACCTTTGCGAATACTTACAATGTTGCCAGAAATATTCGTTTTAATTTATATCAATATTGTATCATATATCTTTCAGAATTGCAATAGGCAAAGGCAATAAATATCCGAGTGAAGATTTTATGACTTTGCCGCAATTTATGTTTTTTCACGTCAGTTATGTAGGGTGCGCCTGATTACGCACCACAAATCATAGGCAGAGATTGTGTTCCATCAAGCCCTCCGTGCAGTCCAACAGGTCGCTGTCCCCCGACATAAATACGGCAACCTTGTATTTTTTATCGCTGTACTTGTCCGCCGTATTCTGCACGAATTCGCTGATACTATCGTCCTCCTGCTCCTGATTTGTCAGCCAGATCTCTACGATCCGCTTATTTTCACTGACGTTAATTTCCAATAGGCAACACTCCTTTTGATTCATTTTTGACTTTGGGATTTAAGTTATTCAATTTTGAAAAATGCGGCAATGTCCTTTGATTTTCTGACACGACTCCTGAAAATACGCCGATTTTAAGCACTATTCTGCACCTGCGACCCCTAAATTTATGAACGATCCGTATTTTGACCCCATAAGGCGACTGCTGAAAATATGCACAAGACCTATGCTAAAACGGCGTATTTTCGGCACTTTTGCGGTCAGCTTTGCTGTCCGGTGTGACTGCATCGGGGGCTTACGACCCCGATGCTTTAACTTGCTTTACAATATTTCGATTTGCTTTAACCTCTGCATATCGGTGATCGTGCAATACTGACAGGAGCAATTTTTACCGGACTTTCATTCTCTCATCAGAAATCTTCGTTAACTTCCTCGGACGTCGCACACATTCGGCGTGTATGGGCTTTAATATTCCCTAGTTGGGGCAAGAATACCACCGAGAAACGGAAGGCTCACACGGACGAGATTTCGGCGTTTCTTGCCGTACGCAGTTCGTTACGCACCGCAGAGCATTCAATCAGGCGCTCTGTTTCGTTACTCACCTCACCACAAAACTCAGCGTCTATAATATCATCTTCTCTCATAGCCTTTTCATAAAATTTCGATATCAAATCTGCCGCCTTATCAGGATGCTCCAGACAGTAGTTCCAGAACTGATAACATTGTATTTCCATTAGCTTACGCTTAAGCTTTTCGGGATCACCGCCGCACTCCGCAAGAACTTTCGGTGTGACATAAAATCCGTACTTCCTTATAGTCGGAAGAACCTCTTCGCATATCCAATCACGAAACTGTCTGCCGATCGGTAACCTTGAATTGAAAATCAGCGAATACAGATCTCCCTCGCTGATATAATTCTTCACGATAGTTTTTAACGGACTTTGCGGATGCGGAACAGTAAGTTTTATCGGCTCGTCGCAATGGTCTATGATAGCTTTTCTCGGATTGTGATATCCGAGAACCTTTGCACACTCTGATGCTGGAAAATACAGCTTGCCGTTAACCTCAACACACTCAAGCTGACCAAACTCTGTGTCTGCAAAAGGATTACCGTCAACTTTGATTATTTCTTTCAACTTCATAAAAATTCCTTTCCATAGCAGAAGAATTAAAATCGCAGATGCGCAATTTGATATTCCGCCTCCATTTCGTTACGCACCTACCAATACTTATATCTACTATACATTCTTTCTTCTGCTATATTAATATTATTAGTATGTTATATTAAAGGTATGTCTCTGTGACACGGAGGGTATCGCAATTTATGTAACTCTGACCGCGTTGCCAATTCGTTACATACCACATTGAATTTATTTAGACAAACAAAAAAGCTCGCACATATTTCAAGTTCACGATTAGTGCAAAAGGATATAGTTATCCCGTTGCTACCAAAATCGTGCCTTAAATATGTACGAGCATTTTGCTCTAAATGTGTTTGCCAATATGTTTATGTAAGTAAGAGGCACTTATTTATTAAATTGTTATTTTATGTTGAATGTTGTTGTCTTTATTTATTATATCATCGGAACGTGCGTTTGTCAATATGGGACAGAAAAAAATTTTCAATAAGCAACCCCAAGATTTTAATTGTTTTATTTATTCGCCAACAACCGTAACCAACCACAACGCCACCGTTGCAGTAGTACTAATTGTCAAGAGCACCAAATCATTAGTATAATTTGTTTTATACTAATTTGAATTATACTATATTTCGTTCCTGTCAAGAGGATATGATACAACAGATACTTAACAAAAAATCTTAACAGCGAATAAATTTTACTTACTAGTGATTCTATATGGAATTCTTCGATGAAAATACTGATTTGGTCAATCAGCTTCAATCTAATATGCTTTCAAAAAACGGCTTTCTTTACTAAAAACCTGAAAGTTGTATAATAAAATGACCAAATAAAATAATCCATTTTGTTAATAACGGGAACAAGGCAGTCATACAGTTTTTTCTTATACTAATCCATTGAGTAACACATTTTCTTCCGCAAATTCGAAGCACCCGACCTGATGGATTCTGCGTAATCTCAGACCGAGTCTGTCAAAATCCTCGCACCCGACTTCTTCAATATAAGACACTATGGAATTAAATATTTCATTGTCAAATCGCTTCGACATATAATATTTGAATGACCTGCTTCACGCCAAACGAATAATCTCCTTTTAATCTGTGTTATTTTTCAACTGTGCTACAACCGTATTCATGCTACCCTTGAAATCCTTTTTTAATTCACATTCCCAAAGGATTATTACATTCCACCCCATGTCCCTTATTTGCTGGATGTGGATAGCATCATTTTTTGCATTTTTTTCAAGTTTTTCCTTCCAGTAATCGATATTCGATTTTGGCAATCGTCCATACTTGCAGCCATTATGCATATGCCAGAAACATCCATTTACAAAAATAGCAGTTTTATATTTTGGTAAAACTATGTCAGGCTTTCCAGGAAATCTTTTATCATTCTTTCTGTATCTAAAGCCTTCCGCAAACAGGTATTTTCTTGTTGCAACCTCAATCTTTGTGTCTTTAGCCTTGATCCGGGACATATTCCAACTGCGTTTTTCTCGAGACAATCCATCCATTTTTAATCCTTTCTACACTTGAAAATCTCCACTATAATAGGTGACATCTCCAGGCAATTTTATATTTGGAATCCAAATTTGCTGTCCGTTCCAGCCTTTTGTGCCAGTCACTTTATAGAGCGTTAATACTACCCTGTCTGTTATGGAATCTCCAAGAGCACGGTCATTAGGAGACAATAATGTCCCTGTCCCGCGTCCGATGTCTCTATTTCTCCTAACTATAAGCGTCCCTTGAGCTAATGGATTCTCTGCAATAAAAGTGTTTACGAATCCGGCAAACGCTTTCGGGCTCCAATCATCTCCCTCTGAACCTACCTGGTTTATTATCTTTACCATTAACTTAAGACTGACACTATATGTTTCCTCGTCAAAAGAAGATAACAGTTCATCAATGACTGATATATCATTGTTAGTAGGATAAAATGGAAAATAGTTAACTCCGCCAGAAAAGACGCCAACCACTTTTTTGTCAAGAACATTCTTTCTTGTCGGTCTAAGGCCTGTCGGATAGAATATTTTGATGTCACTGCCGTTTTCAGAACTTTCAATCTGAGCAATGATACTGTTATTCGTGGTATTAATATCTGAAAACAACTTAAAAAGTTTCGGAGGCATAAAAACCCTCATAAGATCAGGGTCTCTATCGTATCCAAACATTCTCGCGTGCTGCCACATAGTATCCGCTTGCGGATTCTTGGCAACCCTACAATAGTAGATTGTTTGAAGCTGAGGGAATGTCACTCCTCTTCCGAGGCTGTTGCCACCGATAATGATGTTGTTACCCGTTTCATACTGAGTATTTTCCTCATATGAAACCATTGAATTCAAGATAAGGATATTTATATTATCATTCCGCATCTCTTCGCCAATGAAAGCGTAAATTCTTTCAAAATCAGCAATATCTGTCTTGGTTTCTCTCAAATATTCGTAAACCTGGCGAATACTTTCTTGTGTTTCCAGTTCATCATACGTGCCAAACAATTCGTTAATATAAGTACCAATTTTTTCAGCAAATATACTATGTTCGGAGGTCTTAAAGCTGGGATGTATTAGAAAATTGCATACTGTACCACCTTGCAACTTTATGTGTGCTGCCGTAATCAGATGCATTACCAACGCAGTCTTAAGCCCATTTTCAGGGAATTCATCATCATCAAGAAGTTCTGTTGCCTCAGTGTTATTTGTAAGAATAATATGAGGATGATTTTCATCTGAAAAAAAGAACTCTCCGCCCATGTAACCATTACCTGGCTTAAAATAATATACAAAAAGCGGTTTCCATCCGCTGCGATTGCTCTGCAGCAATATTGATTGCGGTGTGCCTGTAACCTCAAGATAAATGCTACTTGAGGTAGTTTTCTTAATATCCTCCAAGCATTTATTTATCGTACTCTGCTTATTTCTATTAACCTGTGTATTAAGACTTGCAGCATCAGCCTCATCATCTACTACAAAGAGCGGATTGCCCGCAACAAAATGCGTGGATGATAAATTATTCTTCCACTGCTTTAGCACTCTACCGTTTTTCTTCAGGACTATGACCGCAGGTCTTCTCATGTTGTTCTCTGCGAACTTAATATAATCATTTTCATCGCAGATGCAGAAATCAGACAAATCCCTTTCTGTGCGTTTAAATGTTTGCTGCTGTAGTAAAATATTATCTGTTGTTAATAGTATGAAAATGCCAAAACCCTCGTCAGCAGCTGCGCACATAAGCCCAAACATATGACTCGTTTTTCCGCTCTGCACATCGCCGACAAGCAGACTGACAACGTGTTCTGTATATGAAAAATTAGATATATATTTCGGAACCACATCTTCAACAGTCTTGTTAATTGCTGCCGCAAGAGAACTGTTTCCTCTATTTTGTATTTGGTTTAGGTAATTATCCAAATATCGTCCCATTATCTCACTCCGAAATCTAAATACCATATATTAGGTATCGTAGTTTTAGTCAGTGTAAACGTATTGCGACCATATCGCCTTAATGTATCATTAGTCACAAGCGCCCCTACTGTTAAAGCTCCCGCATTCTCAAGCCTACCTTTTAACCATTTTCCAAGTATTTTTAAGTCACCCTCAGAACGGAAATTTTTATTGTTAGTTCCACTGACTTTGCACGAGAATTTCCATCCATCGTCCGTAACAACCTGAAAAACCGCTTCTTCTGTCTGTGCTCTTGGATACCCGTGCTGCATCGCAACAGTCCGCGGAACAATTAACTCAACCTCATACCAATGCCGTGGCTTTACAAGACCGTTCTGCGAAACTCTGCCTCTACCAAAGAAAGCATTTAAGTTACTTTGAGGGGAAACTTCAGCCCCTTTAATTGGTATTTCAAATGTTGTTGTAGTAAGCGCCGAAAGACACTCGGCAATTTCCTGCGGAGTAGCTTTGTGTACATTCTCGTGTTCTTCCAAGACAGAGTTATTCTCATTAAAATGCTGAATATCACAATCACTGATGTTTGATGTAGCCTCACGGTTCAGTTGCCATATGAATGCCCGAATTGATTCAGCCTGTTGCCGATCATCAATTAAGAAAGATGTCTCGTAAATGCGACTGCCTCCTTCAACAATGCTTCCAAGGTTATTTGATCCTACGATGCCTGCAAAAGCACCCAAGCCATCGCTATACGAATAAAGTTTCCCATGATATTTGAATGGTGTAACTAAACGTACTTGCCCTTTGCCACTCTCCAGCAAATAATCGTTGAGACTTTTAGCTGCATTGTATTGAACGCGAGTAAAACGTTCCAAGTAGTGCATTCCTATGGTTAAATTTAGTTCCGTAAGATTATTTTGTTCTGCAAGCTGTTGCAGTTCAACAAGCGAATCTGCTGTGATATAGCCTACGGCGATATCCAGGTTCTCTGTCCTTGACAGAAGATTATAAAACATATCAAGGAAAGTGTTGTTGTTCGTTCTTACCGGCGGATAGTTTGACTGTAAGATTTCCATTACATCCTCCTCAATTCATCTGCGCTGTTACATATTCCAATCGCTCTTTTACGGACATTGCTTTCATTGCTTCATATTCGGGCTGAAGATCTACTGGTGTATAGTCTCCTATAAAAAGAGGCTTTAGTCTTCTTGCCACAAGGCGGACACCTTCTGGAGGGACTGCGTTTCCAATTTGTCTCCTGACCTCTGTAATGTTACCTTTTAAAACAAAGTCATCAGGAAATGATTGAAGCCTTGCTCTCTCACGATTTGTTAAGGCACGAGGTTCCGGATAATGATATCCCCATGTACCTCCGCCACCAGCTGCAATTATCGTTTTTGCTGGTTCGTCTCTTTTTATCCTTCTATAAACATGGCTGATCATTCCTTTGACATAAAGGGGACTATCCTCTGGAATATCTGTAAAATTGCCACCTTCCGGAATTAGTTCGAGCATCTGTCGCGTTTTCTCTTTTATATTGATCTTTTCGTTGTTATGAGGGACATTCTCCACACCCTCCAGAGCTTCACCAGCTGTGAAATATGGCTTATCTGCATTGGGACCATGTGTAGGAAGAGGATGCACGAAATTAAAGCCGGTATCAATACGGACGCCGACAAATAGAACACGTTCTCTGAATTGAGGAACTCCATATTCAGCAAAATTGTAAAGATGTGGCTTTACGACATACCCTGGTACGATGCTTTCGAAGTCCTTGACGATTGTTTCCATAGCCTTTCCGCCATTTGCAGTCAGCAAACCTTTTACATTTTCGGCTACAAACGCTTTCGGTTTCTTTGCATCAACAAATTCTGCAAAATGTCTAAATAACCCGCCTCTTGTTCCGTTTAATCCAGGTTGCTTCCAGATTATCGAAAAATCCTGGCAAGGGAAACCACCCAATACTAAATCACAGGCAGGTATTGTCTTATCTTCATAAGGATTGATTTTAGTGATGTCCTTCATATGAATTACATCGCCAAAATTGGCACGGAATGATTCAACCGCCCATTCCGCAAAATCGTTAGCCCAGATTGTTTGGTAACCCTCTTGATGGAACCCTAAATCCAAACCGCCACAACCAGAAAAAATAGAGACTATTGTCGGTTCGTAGATCTTCTCAACATTCGACACAGTGGTGTTCCTCCTTACTCTTAATCAATTAGTTCTTCTTTAATATCGAAGTCAATTCTGTTATTTTTGCAGTAGTCATCAATCAACTTCATTGTTTTAAGATTAGGAATAGATTTTCCAGTTTCCCAACGATTAATTGTGGCAAAAGAAACACCTATTGCTTGGGCAAAATCCTTTTGCGTCATGAATGCCTTTCGGCGAATTCGCTTTATGTCCTCTGAAAAACTCATATTTTCTACCTCGCTATCATGTCCCCAGCACTTATATAACAAGTTTATAACATCATATCATAAAACATCCCGCATTTCAATAGCATTTTGTATTTTTTATGATTAAGTCAAAAAAACGCCTTAAAGTTGAAAATTATTGGTTATATCGAATATACTGTATATTAATCAGTTTCCATATCGATTCGCTATGTAACACTTATGGCTGAAGAACTTCATCTGCCTATCTCCATAGAGCGTTGTGAGCTTTCCGCAGTGCTGATAAGTGATTTCGTAGTAAGCTTTTTGATTTATCTGATCAGGATAGGCATTCCACCACTGATTCCAACACTCGTTACAGCAAAACTTCTGTGGCTTGACCTTCGGTTTCTGAATAATCTCCGTCACGCAATTCTGAAAGGCAGTAATGACTGGCGTAACATCCCGTTCTTGTATGACAGGCTTTCTTGCCGTCTTCTTCCGTAGTGGTTTCTGCTTCTGATTCGCCACCTTATACTTCGCTGGATGGAATCCCTGGAATGTGTATTGTTAAACGCTGTCATCAATAAATTGTACTTTTGCTGCGCTATCCTTAATGACCATGATTTTATTTATAATAAGGACGATGTCTTCTTCATCCGATTGTAGCCACCAGATATCCCGTAATCGAAAATCTCGCAGCCAGACCATAATCTTTTTCATTCTGTTGTCCGACAAAAGTGGCAGTACTACCTCCGCCACAGATTGATCAATATTACTCTTGTATACCGCTTCCATTGCTATTTCATGTGCCGAGAAATACAGCAGCTTGTCATATGCGTTGAATGCCGGACATTGGTCTTCCTTACAAAACTCCGAGCTTTTTATCTGTTTTCACCAAGAAAATATAAAAGCATTCTAATCTATAAGGTTAAAACGATTCACTTATTATATCTATATTTATCCGCAGGATAACAAAGCACATCCGAGCAAGAATATTAAAATCCATTGTATTTACAGCATCGTTGCACTATTTGTGTATACAAAAGCTGAGCATCGTGATAATCAAAATTATCACCTTGACTATTATGATTAAGTCAAAATATATACTCAAGAATTTACAAAGGACATTTGCAGCTTCAAAGTTGATTCTGAACTCCCAGATAAACACTCTATTTAGGTCTCTTCGTTCATTGCAAAATTTAGCTTTTGTAATATCTCAGTTAATATGAATAACACTGATAATAAAATTAATTGATTATCCCCAACACCTCATGCACTTTCCTTTCAATCACCTTGACCCTCGCATTCAGAAAATCCGGATTATCCTTAAACCACTTTACATTCAGCGGCGACGGGTGCGGAAGAACATACGCAGGCTTGCCGTTTATAACGTGATCCTCGAATACCAATGACGTAAAATCCTCATTGGGAAAGAAAAAATCCGCCGCTTTACTGCCGACAAGTATAAACATTTTATTGTTTACCGCTTTGATTTCCCTCATAAGCCAAGTCTTCGCACATATCTTAGGCGGAAGCCTGTCTCCGCCGTTAGGTGACTTTCCCGGATAGCAATGGGCTATAGAAGTAAAATAAAAATTATCCGGATCGTAAAATACCTCGTCAGAGATGTGATACCATTCGTTCCTCAGTCGGTTGCCGCTTGCGTCGTTCCACGGCTTTAAGGTATTATGCACATTCTGCGACGGCGCCTGACTGATGTGGATTATTTTTGAATTTGCATTTCCCATAACTATGGGCTGAGGTTCAAATCCGAATCTTTCCTGGCATTTACGGCAGTTTAGTATTTCCTGTTTTAGTTCGTCAAACATATTTATTTTTCTCCTCTTGATAAAAACAATGTAAATTTGATATATCAATATTATTGACTGTTTCTATAATAAAAAACTAATTTTCATTAGTGTTGATATTATTCATTGTTTTTTCTATTGCAAGAATCATAGGTTCTGTACAACATACTAGCGTTTTCCCAACATTGCCCCACTAAAATCAATATCCGCCCTCGTCAATTCACGCTCTATGAGGTCAAAAAGCAAACTAAGCTTACCGTCATCGTCGACATTTTCATTAAATGTGTCGATCTCCATATAATAGATCGTAATGATATATTTGTACAGCATTGGCGCAGCAGCCGCTTCTATCTCGGTAAAATCATAGTATTTCCTAAACTCTCTGAGATTTTCAAGCATGACTTCAATAAACCAATCCTTGACAAGATACCGAGTGTTTTCGTTCATATCGTTTAATTCAAAATGCCCGTATGTATATCCAAAAATTATCATGGACAAAAATATATTCAGACAGGTATCTTCTCCTGCAAGATTATAGTCAATAACTCCCTTGAAATGTCCGTTGTTATCAAGCAGGAGATTGCTTTCGCTCCAGTCAGCCTGAAAAACAGATGTCGGAAGTTGACAGTATATTTTCCGCAGTTCATCTCGGTTTTTCTCCCAGAGCTTTAAAATCTCCTGCCAACGCTCCGTAAAATGCGGAGCCTTGCTTTTGACAAGCTTGTCAAGCTCCTGAACGCATTCGGTCACTTCGTCGACAGTATCCTCCTGCACCCACGGTTCTAATCTCACATAACCCGATTTCCCCGGAAAGCCCTTAAAATGCTTTTGTGCTATTCTTCCGATAAATTCAATGACCTCATTAAAATAAACGGGACGGTTATCTGCACCGATATAAACCGATTTATCCAGATCGTCCTGAAAATTATATTTTGCAAACTCGTCTTCCCAGACAACGCACTGCTTTCCCTTGAATGCGACCTGTTCGGAATAATTCCCGTTTCGGCTTAACATCATTGCGGGACTGTAATAGCCCATTTTCCTATATTCCTCAATCAGACCGACCCATGAATTCACTCTCTCGGGTGTAGTGAAATTATTTGCGGCAATTTTGATAATATATTTTTCATCTTTAAAATTCACATAGACTATCCACCTGCTGTCGTCCTCTTGCAGACGTATTTCTTTAAGCTCGTATGAAATCTGCTTTTTACTGTGAAACAGAGCAATGATTTTCTCTATGGTATCTCCGCTGTTTCCTATTGAATTTGTGTTCATCGTTATGCGCCTCCCTATAATATGTTTACCGACTGCTTTCACCAAGCTTTCTCTCAATATATCCTCTGCCCCAATCGCACATAGCTTGCAGAACAGGAACAATAGTAAGTCCGAATTCGCTCAGGTTATATTCAACCTTCGGCGGAACAACAGGATAAACGGTTCTCGTGATCAAGCCGTCGCTTTCCAGATCTCTGAGCTGCTGTGCAAGCATTTTTTCGGTTATTTCGGGCATCAGGCGTTTAAACTCGCTGAAACGCTTTGTTCCGTCGGTCAGATGCCATAAAATCACCGCCTTGTACTTTCCACCTATCAGATCGATCGTAGCCTCTACGGGACAGTAATAGCTGTTGGGACATTTCGCCATATTTATTCTCCTCATCAAAAACTTATACTTACTTTTTGTATAGTATATTACAATAAAGTGCGTACTTGCCAAAAGTATATTTATATGATACAATTATATCATAATCGATTAACACAGTCAAGCCGCGCGGCAATTTTCAAGAAAAGGAGCAGAATTTATCATGGACTTTATTGAATTATGCAAAACACGTTACTCGGTGCGCAGTTATGCAAACCGAAAGGTAGAGGACGACAAGCTGAACGCAATTCTCGAGGCAGGAAGACTTGCGCCCACTGCGGCAAATTTACAGCCGCAGAAAATCATAGCCGTTCGCAGTGAGGACGGTCTGAAAAAGCTCGGAGAAGCCGCAAATATATACGGCGCTCCTCTTGCGCTTATTGTTTGCGCAGACAAAACAAAGGCGTGGAAACGCCCGTTTGACGGCAAGCTTACAACGGACATAGACACCTCGATCGTCACCGACCACATGATGCTTGAGGCAGTCGATCTCGGTCTTGGCAGTGTGTGGATATGCTATTTCAAGCCCGATGTTGTCAGAAAAAACTTTAACATTCCCGATAATATCGAGCCTGTAAATATTCTCGCCATAGGATATGCCGACGAAAAGCCTCCCGTTAAAGAAAAGGACAGAAAGCCGTTGGCAGACAGCGTGATCTGGGAATAATCGGGAAAATTTGATCTATCCTATAAACTAAAACAGGTGCGTAACGTTTCGGAATACCCGATTTGTTACGCACCATCTCTGTATTTTACTGATTACTGTGTACTTTGACACAAGCTAGGATTTTATACTTGCAAATTATCAGCTTTACTGATTTCTTCCTCAAGCGCCAATTCTCTATGTAGTTTAACCGCCATAAAAGCCGTAATCAATGCAGAAACAACGTCCGCTATCGGCTGTGCATACAAGATCCCGTTAAGTCCCCATACCATTGGAAGAACAAGAATAAGCGGAACAAAGCAAATTCCCTGTCTTAATGCTCCGATAATAAAGCCCGCTGAACCTTTTCCCAGAGCAAGCAGCAGAGAGGAATATACCGTATAAAATCCGAACAGCATAAATGAAAATCCGTTTGCTGTAAGAGATTTTTTACCTATGGAAATCATAGTCGTATTGCCCTCGCCAAACCAGGAAATGATCTGTGGGGAAAATAAAGCCATTATAAGCCCCGCAACTACGCAGAAAATCGTCGACCACAAAATCGAGGTTTTTATTGCTTGCCTAAGACGGTCAAATTTCTTTGCACCGTAACTAAATCCTGCAACGGGCTGAAAGCCTTTGAGAAATCCAAATACAACTAAAGTTCCCATAGACGTAATTCTTGTGACAGCCCCCATTCCTGCAATAGCCGCATCTCCGTAACCCTTTGCGGCACGGTTGATAAGCGTAATTGAAAGGCTTGTAAGAATCTGAAACGCCAGAGTAGGCATGCCGATTTTCAATATTTCCGACATAATTTCTTTTGTGGGTCTGAACGCTTTGATACTGAATGTAAATGCACTCTTTTTCCTGAGAACATAGGTCAGATAAACCAAGGTAGAAATAAATTGAGAGATTGCTGTGGCTATCGCTGCACCGGTCACTCCCAAATCAAGAGCATAAATGAACAGCGGATCCAACCCTATGTTCAAAACGGCTCCCGACAGCAAGGCGCACATTGTCGTTTTGGCGGCTCCCTCGCTTGACACAATGTTGTTCATTGTTACATTGAAAACGTTGAAGATACACGAAATCACATATATCCTTGCATATTTCAGAGCATAGGGCATAATTGTATCCGTTGCTCCCAGCATATTCAAGATTGGTTTCAGAAATACTGCGGCAAGCAGTATGATAACTGCTCCGATCGTAACGCTGCTGTACAAAGCGGTGCTGGCTGTTTGGTTTGCCGTGTCTTTATCTCCACGCCCCAAAAGTCTTGAAAGATACGATGCCGCTCCGTTGCCGAACATCAGACCTAAACCCACAACTACCTGCCCCAAAGGAAAAACGACAGAGATCGCTCCCATCTGGCTCTCACCCAATCCTCCCACAAAGTAGGCGTCCGCCAGATTATAAAGCGCATTTATAAGCATACCTATCATAATAGGTACGCCAAGCGCTATGAGGGCTTTTGGTATCGGCGCACTGCCCAGCAGTTCTAATTTTTTATTACGTTCACTCATTTTTAACACTCCTTTGACTTGACACAAGGTGTAAAATATAGTACTATAAAATAGAACAAGCGGCCGCAATTTCAAATAATTTATAGTGCTATAAAATATAATACTATAAATTATAGTATTTGTCAATAGAGAAAGGAGAATTTTTTTGGCTACGATAGATTTAATTGTTTTGGGAATGTTAAAAAACAAGGCTTTGAGTGCATACGATATCCAGAAACAGGTGGAATATCGCAACATATCCAGATGGGTGAAAATAAGCACTCCCTCGATTTACAAGAAAGTAATACAACTCGAGGAAAAGGGACTTATCAAAGGCACGGCTACAAAAGAGGGCAACATGGCTGAAAAAGCCGTATACTCTTTGACTCTCGCAGGAGAAGCCGAATTTGAAAAGCTTATGCTTGACATTTCCGCTAAGCCTATCAATATTCTGCTGGACTTCAATGCCGTTATCGTAAATTTAATGAGCCTTCCCTCAGACGAGCAGATACTGTGTCTGAACCGTATTGAAGATAATGTCCGCTCATTAAAACAGCAGATCGAAAAGAACATTTCCGCAAAGAGCGATATGCCTGAGATTCCCGAAATGGGTATGGCTGTATTACGTCAGCAGTTTATGCTGGTGCGGGCTATCGAGGATTGGATAAGGGAATTGAAAAAGGATTTTGATAATTGAGAGCATAGGAAACGCCCGAAGTATCTTTGCAGGTACTTCGGGCGTTTTGTTTCGGAATATATTTACTTACCTTCCGCAGCACTTCTTATATTTCTTTCCGCTGCCGCACGGACAAGGCTCGTTTCTGCCGATTTTTTTGGATTTGATTGGCTGCTCAAAAACTTATACTATCCGCTCACAAAAACATAGCCATATAAAGCGGCATTACAATTTTCTTGTCATTTACGCCGACATTGCCGGAAATGAGCTTATATCCGTAAGGAATATCGTTCCTTTTCAGCATTTCATTAAGCGAGACCGTTGAGCCGTTGTTCGCTTTTACCTCAATGGGAATTATTTTTGCGTCCTTTGAAATTAAAAACTCAACCTCGACCGAACCGTTGTCTGTGCGATAATAATTAAGCTTATAGCCTCGCTTTATTAGCATATCGGCAATGAGATTTTCATAAATTCCGCCTTTTGCATTGCCGCTGAGAGTGTCGTCTATGATCGTCTTTTTGATCTCAAATCCGTACAAAGCAACAAGCAAGCCTATATCGGAAAGGTACATTTTGTACTGCTCGCCTTTTTCATAGGCGGCAAGAGGAAATTCGGGAGTGCTGACATTATAGCAAAGCCGTACAAGATTAGCGTCACTCAGCCATTCAACGCTGTTTTCGTATTTTCTTGCAGTAGCTTTTTTTTCAACTACGGAAAACTGAAATTTCTTATTCTCCTTTGCAAGCTGTTTCGGAACTGATAAATAGCAGTTTTTGACTTTCGGCTTTTCGGTTTTGGAAGCGTACTTGGATATATCGTCAAAATAGCTGTCAAGAATTCGCTGCTGCTGTTCCTGGACCTCTCCGAAATGCTTGTTTCTTATAAACTGATTTACAACCGCAGGCATTCCTCCGACTGTAATGTACTCCCGAAGATGCTTCATCATTGTGTTATGAACAGCCTCGGGAACCTTTTCCTGCTTATCAAAGTACTCTTTCAGGATACTGATCTTGGATTCTTCATATCCTATTGCCCACAGGTATTCTTCAAAATCCAGAGAATACATTTCCACCTGAGTTTCATATCCCACAGGGATAGAAGGCACTTCACGATAGCTTATCCCCAGCAGCGAGCCCGACGCCACAACGTCAAAACGACCGTCGATTGCAAGAAACTTTAGCGCCGTTCTTGCATTGGGACATTCCTGAATTTCATCGAGGAAAATCAGCGTATTGTTTTCCACAAATTTGATTTCCGGCATGATAAGAGTCATTCTTTTGTATATCTCCTCTGCGGAAAGTTCGTCGTTAAAGATGTCCTTTGTCTGAGGAGATTCAATAAAATTAATATAAATATAGCTTGTATAATTATTTTTTCCGAAATAATCAATAATGTAAGTTTTACCGATCTGCCTTGCGCCCTTTACCAGCAGGCAGGACTGATTATTATTATTTTTCCATTCAATAAGCGTGTCATAAAACTTTCGTTTAAGCATAATTATACCTCCGTCAGATATATTATATCATATTATATCCAAGCCGTCAATAAAAAATGCATATTTTAAGACCGTTTTAGAATTGTTTTTGCATATTTTTATAGCCTGCCAGAAAGCTAAATTGCATATTTTTAAAATACTTTTGTAAAATTCCAAATATTTAATGCATAATCAGACAAAACTAATGATATCGCTTGTTTTTTCCTCTTCCCTCTGATTTCAGCAGTCCAAGCTTGCACATCTCATTTGCTATGTTATATGAACGAGTGCTCTTTACGCCCAGTAACTCGCCGATCTCTTTCTCGGTTATTGCTCCGTACTCGTTTACACGATCCAGAACCTTCTGCATCTGAGCATTAATATGCGTAGCAGTTTGTTTATCGTTATTCGCAGAAGAATTAGTATTAGGCAGTATCATTTTGAAGGTATTGCTTGTAATCTCTATGCGAGGCTGTTGGGCACAGTTTTTATAGTTATCATAGATACGGCGGATACCGGTGCCGTAGGATTCGATAAGATGCAGGCGGTGGAAAACTTCGGCAAGCTTTTTGTTTCTGGGCTGAGAAATTCCGCTGCGTATATCGTCGGAGGAAAGACCTGGGAGAAGTCCGCCTATTGAGATAAACTCCATTTCGCTGTCGGTCACATTAATGATTATGCTGCCGCTGAAGCTGTAGTCACGATGAACTATGGCATTCAGCAGAGCCTCTCTGATAGCAGCTTCTGGATATTCAGAGCGTTCAATACGCTCCAGACCTTTAAAGCTTGCCGCAGTTTTATTGCAGAGCATAAGGTAATCAAATGCGCTGTCAAGCTGAGCAAATACCGAGCCCCCGAATTCCTTGCTGTCTTTAAATACGGTCTTAGCGTCATCGCTGAATACTGCAATTTTTATGGTGTGAAGGCACTGATCTGACAATAAAAGTCCCAGATCGGAATAAAGCCCCGATGAAAGCTGAGTGATTCCCAGCGCAGAATATTTCTTAGGCGAGAACTCTACTCCGTACCGGTCAAAAGATTTTGCCGCTGTTTCAAAGGTAAGCTCCTGTTCCAAAGAACGGGAGTCCTCAAAAGTATCTCCGTCGTTTTGTTTTATCAGTTGCCTTATCAGTTCATGGGAAGCCGGAGCGGAAGATGCTCCCTGTCGAACATAAACTCCGTTTGGCTTCAAGCCTTTTGAGCGCAGGTAATACGGCTTGTTCGTTCCCTCGTTTACTGTTATTTTAAGTACTTTGTTTTCTTGTATCGTGAAACGAACGAACATCGTAACGTCAGGCATAATTGCGTCGCGTATTCCGTTGGAAATACGGGTATGCTCCTCGTCAGCATTATCTATCCCGACCACGGTTCCGCTATCGTCAATACCCACATAAACAGTACCGCCGTCGGTATTTGCAAATGCAATGACTTCCTTGTATATTTCCTCAGTAAAACGCAATTTAAACTCTATACTTTCAGTTTCGTAATTCATACTGCCGACCTCTTTTCACTTTTTTATTATTATAACGCTGAATTTTCACTTTGTCAAGGTGAAAAAAGTGAAAATTCGGCTGGATCAGTGAAAATTCAGCCGAATTATGTGAGAATTTATTATATTGGCATTTACATTTTACCTTATGTACAGCCTGTCCGCAATTCTCAGCAGGCACATACAGCATTCCAGCTCTCGGTTCAACGTTGTCTGTAACGGGTCCCCTTTATAGATATTAATCAAAGATTATTTATTCTGCATATATTCATCCATAGCGGCAGCGGCTTTTTTACCTGCACCCATAGCGAGAATTACAGTAGCAGCGCCTGTTACAGCATCGCCGCCCGCATAAACGCCCTCTTTAGATGTAAGACCATTGTCATCGGCGATAATTCCGCCCCATTTCTGAGTTTCAAGCCCTTCTGTAGTGGATTTGATAAGTGGATTCGGTGATGTTCCGATAGACATGATAACGCAGTCTGCGTCGATTTCGATAAAAGCGTCCGGAATCGGAACAGGCTTTGCTCTGCCGGAAGCGTCAGGTTCGGAGAGTTCCATCTGCTGACAGACAACGCTTTTTACCCAGCCATTTTCAGTTGAAGTGATCTCGGTCGGATTAGTGAGAAACTTGAAAACAATGCCCTCTTCCTTAGCGTGTTCAACTTCTTCAGCTCTTGCAGGAAGCTCATTTTCGGTACGTCTGTAAACGATATAAACCTCTGCACCGAGTCTTTTTGCACAGCGGGCAGCGTCCATAGCAACGTTTCCTCCGCCGACTACAACAGCCTTTGTTCCGGCTTTTATCGGAGTGGAACTGCCGTTTTTGTACGCTTTCATAAGATTGATTCTTGTAAGGAATTCGTTTGCGGAATAAACTCCGTTAAGGTTCTCTCCGGGAATGTTCATAAATCTCGGAAGTCCTGCGCCAGAGCCGATAAATACCGATTCAAATCCTTCCTGCTTCATAAGTTCGTCTACAGAAACAGTTTTGCCGACAACTGTATTCGTTTCAATCTTTACACCGAGAGCTTTGAGTCCTTCAATTTCTTTCTGAACGATAGTTTTGGGCAGTCTGAATTCAGGGATTCCGTATGAGAGAACGCCGCCGGCAACGTGAAGAGCCTCGAAAACGGTAACGTCGTAGCCTTTTTTTGCAAGATCGCCCGCACAGGCAAGACCAGAAGGTCCTGAGCCGATAACAGCTGCTTTATGACCGTTTGAAGCCGGTTTTTCAATCTTGATTTCAGGCTGGGCATTATGCCAGTCGGCAACGAATCTTTCAAGTCTGCCGATTGCAACAGGTTCGCCCTTGATTCCTCTTACGCACTTGCTTTCACACTGAGTTTCCTGAGGACATACTCTTCCACAGACAGCAGGAAGCGAACTTGCTCTTGTGATGACCTTGTAAGCCTCTTCAAAATTTCCCTCTGCGACCTTGGAAATAAATTCGGGAATATCTATCTGTACAGGACATCCGTTTGAACATGGCTTGTTTTTGCAGTTAAGACAGCGCTTGGCTTCGTCGATAGCCTGTTCCTCGGTGTAGCCAAGAGCAACTTCCTTGAAGTTTTTATTTCTTACGTCCGGTTCCTGAACCGGCATTTCATTTTTTACAAGCGACATATTAGGCATTTCACTTTACCTCCTGTTTGAAAAGATTGCAGGTTTCTTCGTGTTCCCTGCGCTCAAAATCCTTATACATAGCGCCTCTTGCCATAGCCTCGTCGAAATCAATAAGGTGACCGTCAAATTCAGGGCCGTCAACGCAGGCAAACTTGGTTTGTCCGCCGACTGTTAAACGGCATCCGCCGCACATACCTGTTCCGTCGATCATGATCGGATTCATAGAAGCAACTGTCGGGATATCGTACTGTTTTGTAAGTCCGCATACGAATTTCATCATGATAAGCGGACCGATAGTGATAACACGGTCGTATTTTTCACCGCTTTCGATAAGCTTTTTAAGAGCGTCGGTAACAAGTCCCTTTTCTCCGGCGGAGCCATCGTCAGACATAAGTACGAATTTGGATGAAGCAGCCTTGAATTCGTCCTCAAGAATTACGAGATCCTTATTTCTGAATCCAACGATAGAATGAACCTCTATTCCGAGCGAATGAAGCTTCTTTGCAACGGGGTAAGCGATAGCGCAGCCGACGCCTCCGCCGACTACTGCAACCTTTGAAAGACCTTCTGTTTCGGTAGCTTTACCGAGAGGTCCTACAAAATCGTGGAGGCATTCGCCCTCGTTAAGATGATTAAGTTTTTCTGTTGTAGCGCCGACTATTTGGAAAATAATGGTAACAGAACCCTCACTGCGGTCGAAATCAGCGATAGTAAGCGGAATACGCTCACCCTCGCCGTCAGTTCTGAGGATAATAAACTGTCCCGGTTCTGCCTTTGCGGCAACTTTGGGAGCGTTTATCTTCATTAAAGTAACAGTAGGGTTAAGACTTTTTTTCTCAATTATTTCAAACATTTGTCCATACCTTCTTCGTAATAGATTTAGAACCTGTCCGGCAGCAGCTCGCCGTTGAACTACTGCGGAATCGGCAGTGTATATATACATTAATTATATCATATTTTAATTTTTTCTTCAAATATAACAGAAGAATAACAATATTCCATTCTTTATATTATAATTTTAGTGTCGCAAATAAATTCAATACTAAAAAAGAAGATGTTTCCAAAAAAACATCTTCAAACATATTAAAAAAAGAATATTATTATATAAAATATTGCATATCTAAATTACTTGTATTCAGCAAAAGCAACTTCATTTCTTACCTCGTAAAGTCTGTTTATAAGCTGGAGTTCCTTTTCTGTGAGTTTATGACCTGAGGAATAGACGATCATATCTTTAAAACTGTTGTCCTTGAAAGCGCATTTTCTCTGGATAAGACCGTATTTTCCGCATAAACTTGAAGGAACAGGCGAATCGAGCATGAAAGCCTGCGGAACGGTTAAAAGGAAATCGAGTGCGCTTCCACGGTCGAACATACAAACCCTTTTAACAGGAACGTCTGCCGGACGGTTTTCGGCAAACAGCTTCTCTACCGCTCCGGGAATGTACGGAACGGAATCGTCGCCCTGACAAAGCTCGGTATACTGAGAAGAAAGCTCGGCATAATTAAGACTGTCGTCGTTTGCAACAGGATGCTCTGCTGACATTACAGCGAGCATTTCGTATTCCCAAAGAAGCTTGCCGTCGAGATTTTTTTCAGCGAGAAAATCGGCGAAATACTTTTCGTGTGCCGTATTATAGCGTACGATCCCGAAATCGTATCCATGCTCACGAATGTGTTCGATAGTTCTCATTGAATTTGTTTCACAGAAATAGATCTCCATATCATCACAAGATTCCATTGCGGCGATATATTCCGAAAAAGCCTTGGAGATATATCCGGCTCTCGGAACAGAGATCCTCAGCTTGCGTTTTTTTTCCTTATCGGGAGCGTAGATCGATTCCATATTGTCTATCTGTATAAGTATCTTTTTGGCATATCCCAGAAATCTGAGTCCCTGATCGGTCGGGATAACGCCTTTGGAGGTACGGCGGAAAATAGTTATTCCGAGGGTGTTTTCAAGCTCCTTGATAGCCTTGCTCAGGTTTGGCTGAGCCATATAGAGATTTTGAGCGGCCTTAGTTATAGAACGTGTTTTTTCGATTTCGACTGCATATTTGAAGTGCAGAGTATTCATCGTTTCGTCCTCCTGCCTTTAAAATATATTACTTCTTTTCTTTTTCGTCGATAGGACGAATCGGTTTGCACGGATTTCCGACAGCCACAAATCCCGACGGAATATCATGAACGACAACGCTTCCACCGCCGATAACAACGTTGTCGCCTATCGTAACGCCGGGCATTACGCAGACGTTTCCGCCTATCCAGACGTTGCTTCCGATTTTGATAGGTTTGGCATATTCGAGACCGGAATTTCTTGTTTCATAATCAAGCGGATGACCTGCGGTATAGAATCCGCAGTTTGGACCGATAAAAACGTTGTCTCCGAAAACGACTTCTGCGCAATCGAGGATAACGCAGTTGTGGTTTGAATAAAAATTATCTCCGATGATGATGTTATAGCCGTAATCGCAGAAGAAATTTGCTTCTATCCAAGTGTTTTCTCCTCTCAGGGCAAGAAGTCTGTCGAGGAGACGTTCTTTTTTCTGGAAGTCGTTATACGGAAGTGAATTATACTCCATACAAAGTTTTTTTGCGTTTATACGGTCGGAAGTAAGCTCGCTGTCGCCGCCGTTATAAAGCTCGCCGGCCTGCTGTTTTTCTTTTTCAGTCATTTTAACCTCCGGTGCGGAATTACCGCTTGCTTCCCTTTGAACCGAAGCTTCCTCCCATTGAGAGGATGTTTGTTTCAAAGGTGTAGTTGATTTTTTCTCCCTGTCTATGACGCTTCAGAGCAAGCTGTATCATACGTTCAAGAAGCTCTGAATATTTAACTCCCTTTGGTTCCCAAAGGTAGAATGCGAGAGAACCTGGGATAGTGTTTATTTCATTTATGTAAATTTTGTCTGTTGCCTTGTCGAGCATGAAGTCGATACGTGTAACGCCGTTGCAGCCGAGGTAGCGGAATGCGTCAACGGCTGTTTTGCGGACAAATTCTTCCTGTTCGGAAGTGATCTCGGCGGGAATTTTTCTTTTAAGAGTAGCCATACCTTTGCTTCCGCCGGACTTCCCTCCGCCGACGTATTTGTCCTTATAGCTGAGAATTTCATCCTGCTGAACAGGTTCTTCACAAACCGAAGCTTCCGCTGATTCGCTGTCGCCGACTACGGAGCAGTTTATTTCTTTAAGCTGAACGACGGCCGGTTCAACAAGAATTTTATCAGCAAACTCGAATGCTTCCTCGATAGACTTGACAAGACCGTTTCTGTCGGAGGCTTTGGAAATTCCTACACTCGAACCGAGGTTTATCGGCTTTACAATGACCGGATAGCTGAATTTTGCTTCAACCTGATCAACGAGACTGTCAATCTTATCGAGATCAAAAGAAGAAAAGCGGCAGCAATCGAGAACGGGGAATCCTGCGTCTTTGAGAAGTATCTTCATGACGAATTTATCCATTCCGACAGCGGAAGCGAGAACGTCGCATCCGACATACGGAAGATCGAGGGTCTGGAGATATCCCTGTAAAGCGCCGTCCTCAACGTTTGTACCGTGAACGATAGGGAATGCGATGTCGATATCCGAGATAAGGTTAGAACCGAACTTCTTCATTTTTTGACGGATAAGCTGAACCTTTCCCCCGCTTCTTACGAAAACGCATTCCGTACACTCTTTAAGCAGAGACGGAATATCCTTGTAGGAATTGATATCGAATAGCTTTTCTCCTGTAAAAAATTCGCTTTCTTTGGTTATATAAACAGGGATAATGTTATATTTTTCCTTGTTCATGCTTGCCATAGCCTGAACAGCCGAAATTACTGAAACTTCATGCTCGACGCTTCTTCCGCCGAAAAGTACTGCAAGATTGATCTTCATTGAAATTTTCTCCTTTATAGTAATTGATTTTGTACGGTATTTAGCGGATTCTGCCCTTGTATCTCTTTGACAAGGAGATAATTTTTCTTAGGGCATTCGACCTAATCTACCGGAATCCCCTTAATGGGGATTCCGGTAGATTAATATTGGGTTTCCAAAGGGGTGATTACCCCTTTGGCAGGGGTATAAGGGGACAGCGTCCCCTTAATAATTGTCCGGTAAATCGTTTTCAAGAAGGACTATTTTCTTTTTGTCGGTTTTGTATTCCTGAACCTTTGCAAGAGCCTCGTTAAGACCGTCTGCAACGTAAACATGACTCATGTTGTAGCCTGCATCCTTGATTCCGTTATAGATCGGAACTGTCTGAGCTTTGCCTACGAGGACGATGTAATCGCAGACTTGTGCCGCTTCTTTGCCGAATTCGTAGTTCAGTTCCTCCTGTTTTGCGCCAAGCTCGACCATTCCCGGAGTTACAAGAATGCGGCAGGCATCGAAAAGTCCGAGAACGTTCAGAGCCGCACGGCATCCGCTTGGATTTGAGTTGTAAGCGTCGTCGATATAGGTGAGGTCGCCGCCCTTGTCAAGAAGCTGCAATCTATGTGGAACAGCGGCAATTCGCTTGACGGGAAGAGCGAGTTTTTCGAGGGAGATGCCAAGTCCGTGGCAGTATGCGATAGCTCCGAGAACATTTTGAACGTTATGTTCGCCGAGGAGTTTCATTGTGAAACGCAGACTGTCGCCGTTCGGAGCGGTTACGGTGAATTCAGTGCCTCTGTCAGAAACCGATATGTCGGAGGCACGGTAATCGTTGCCTTCCTGAAGTCCGTAAAGAACTGCATTTTTATACTGCGGAGCTTTTTGGCGGATAAGCTCGTTGTCGCCGTTGAGGTAAATTTTTCCGCTGCCTGCCTGAACGCAGTCGGCAAGCTCGAATTTTGTGTTTACGACGTTTTCGATAGAGTTGAAAGTTTCAAGATGCTGCGGTCCGACAGAAGTTATAATACCGTCATGAGGATGAGCAATATCGCAGAGTTCCTTTATCTCATGAACACGTCTTGCACCCATTTCGCAGATAAAATACTCGTGAGTCGGCTTGAGATGCTGTCTTACCGTGATCGTAACGCCCATTGGAGTATTGAAGCTTTCGGGAGTTTTCAGCGTTTCAAACTGTGAGCCGAGAAGCTCGCTGAGATAAAATTTCATACTGGTCTTGCCGTAGCTTCCCGTGATTCCGACCTTGTGAAGATCGGGCATTTCGCTTAAAATCCTCTTTGCGTCGTTGATGTACCATTTCTGTATCGCTTTCTCGATCGGCTTGTTTATAAGGTTCGAGAGTGGTACAAGAATCGGTGTGAGATAAAGACCGGTGCCGATAAGAATATAGAGCCACGGCGAGCATAATTCCCCATGCCATATGAAAGAGCTTCCGCCGATAATAAGAGTTTCGAGAATCCAGAAAGTTACGAGCATTCTCTTGACTCTTGCCGTATATTTAAGAGGCTTTTTGAACTTCTTCCCCGGCTTGTTTATAATAAGAAAACAGAGGTTAAATGCTGTAAATCCGATAAGCATCGGGAGAGTCGCTCCTGTGATAAGCATCAGGAACTGCAATGCGAAAAGAACAATCGGGAAAATATATCTTTTGTAATTTTTCCTCATCCACCAAGAATGCTCCGGAGTTTTATAGCCGTTTAGCTGGAGCATATGGAATTCTCTCAGCGAGAAGAAAATTATTCCGGCAAGAGCAACCGCCGTATAAATACAGAATAAAGCAATATTCATAAATCAATCTCCAATCTTCATAAACGAATACATTACACGGTTGAATGTATATTGCTGTTCGAGGAACGAATAATGACCGGCATTTTCAAGTTTGACAAGTCCGGCGTCGGGGATAAGTTTTTCCATTTTTTCGCCGTCTGAAAGAGGAGTTGCCGTATCGTTCACTCCCCACACAAGAAGAGTGGGACACTTTATATTCGGGAGAAGCGGCTCTAAATCTTCGTTTACGACCTTGACAAGAACCTGTCTCATAAGCGGAGAAGCTGCAGCATAGTCTGCGCTTCCCATTTTTTTGCGGAAATTCTCAAGAGCGTCCGGAGCTATTTTCTGAACCAGTTTGGTTGAAAGGAACGCTTTTCCCATTTTATAATAGCGAGTTCTCCAACTTTTTTTGTTGCTTTTTGGAGGAAGAATTCCTGCGCTGTCCACAAGAATTACCTTTGAAATGTTAAAAGGCAGATCTTTTCTGCTGTTAAGTTTGATTATGACACGTCCGCCGAATGAGTGACCGAGGAACATTATCTCCTTATTATCGTAATCTTTAAGAAAGTCGATCACGAAATCCACATAATCGTCCACGCACCATGCCGAGGGCGGTTCTTCACTTTCGCCGAATCCGGGCATATCCATTGCAACTACCGTATATTTCTGTGAAAGCAGGTCGATGAGATTAGCAAAAAGCTTTATATTGCTTCCCCATCCATGAAGCAGAACGATAAGGTCGCCGCTTCCTTTTTGTTCGTAATTTATTTTGATACCGTTAACTGTTTTGTTCAAATTCATTATCTCCATGTATATATTTTTATTTAACATATTATATGCAGGATATTTATCCTATCATACATTTTATTATATCATGGCAGTTAATTAATGTCAATTACCGGATATAAAAAATAACTGAAAAACGTGATATACAATAGAATTTGACGCTTGACACATACAATTTTATGTGCTATAATGTAAATACAAGAGGGTACTGCGATAAGCGGTTCTCCCTCAGATATGTGATTATGAAATAACCGTTATCCGTGGCAGGGGCGGTTATTTCTTTTTATTGTTATTGCTGAGATTTATAATCGCAACTACGAGCATAAGTAATGTTAGTAATTCCATTATGGTCATTTCAGCTCACCCCCGTTTCCGAGGGAAGATTAGAACCGCCTACCGTTTTATCCAGTACCCTGTTTCACATTATATCATGCATTGATTTGCTTGTCAATTGTCCGATTTAAAAATAACTGAAAACGTGATATACATGATATACAATAGAATTTGACGCTTGACACATATAATTTTATTTGCTATAATATAAATACAAGAGAGTACTGCGATAAGCGGTTCTCCCTCATGTGAAAGTTATTGTTGAAACAACCGTCCTATGTGGTAGTGGGGCGGTTATTTCTTTTTGTTATTGCTGAGATTTATAATCGCAACTACGAGCATAAGTAATGTTAGTAATTCCATTATGGTCATTTCAGCTCACCCCCGTTTCCGAGAGAAGATTAGAACCGCCTACCGTTTTATCCAGTACCCTATTTTACATTATATCATGCGCTTATTTGCTTGTCAATTGCCTGATTTGAAAATAACTGAAAAAATCCTCGGATAATCCTTGACATTTTTATATTAATGTGATATAATAATACAAGTTAATAGTTGCCGCTGTGGTGGAATAGGCAGACACAAGGGACTTAAAATCCCTCGGAGTAACATCCGTACCGGTTCAAGTCCGGTCAGCGGCACCAAAAACATAAAAAGTGAGAAAAAGCATATGCAGAAGTTAGTTTATTTAAGTAATAGCCGTGATTATACGGAACAGGGCAATATTAACGAAAATAAATATTTTACTCATGTTAACAACCTGTTAGATGAGGGCTGGAAAGTAACTCATATTACTCATGGTATTTTAGAAATTGATTCAAATAAAAATCCTGTACAAAAAGAATCTTTTGTTGCGTTCGTTTTACTTGAAAAAGAAGATGAAAGTAAGGTTGAATCACCTGATAAATAGGCTTTAGCATTTCAATCGTAAATTTCTTAATATGAAATTTACGATTTTTTGTTATAATGATATACAAGGAGAATGATTTTATGTATACACCAAATGAATGCAGATACGAAAAAATGAAATACAATCGCTGCGGAAAAAGCGGACTGAAGCTCCCGGCAGTATCGCTTGGATTGTGGCAGAATTTCGGCTATACCGGAAAATTCGATAACATGGAGAAAATGATACACACGGCTTTCGATCTTGGAATCACTCATTTCGACCTTGCAAATAATTACGGAAATCCCTATAACGGAAGCGCTGAAGAGAACTTCGGCAGGATTCTCGATAACGGAATGAGGACTTTCCGTGACGAGCTTTGTATTTCCACAAAAGCAGGTTATGAAATGTGGGACGGTCCTTACGGCGATAAAAACGGTTCACGCAAATACCTTACAGCTTCGCTCGATCAAAGTCTTAAACGTATGAAACTTGATTATGTAGATATATTTTATCATCATGTGTTCGATCCCGAAACTCCGCCGGAGGAAACTGCTCTTGCGCTTGATAATGCCGTAAAACAGGGAAAAGCTCTTTATGTGGGGATATCCAACTATAATACGGCTCAGACAGAGGAGATAACAAAGATCTTCAAGGAATTAAAAACTCCGTTTATCGTGAATCAGCCTTCATATTCCATGCTGAACCGCTGGATAGAAGATGACGGACTTGATGAATATGCAAGTGCAAACGGTATCGGTCTTGCTGTCTTTTCGCCGCTTTATCAGGGATTTTTAACGGACAGATATCTTAAAGGGATTCCAGCCGATTCCAGAGCAGGCAAAGGAAATTCATGTCTCTCAGCTCAGCTTGACGAAGCTATGCTGAAAAAGCTTAACAGACTTAATGAAATTGCCGTTTCAAGAGGTCAGACTCTTTCTCAAATGGCTCTTTCATGGGTTCTGAATAATAAGGCGGTAACAACGGTTCTTATCGGAGCAAGCAGTCCGGAGCAGATAATCGAAAATACAAAGTGTATAGGCAATCTTAAATTCAACGCATCGGAAATAGAGACGATAGAATCAATTCTTAAAGGATAATAAAAACCGCATACCTCCTTGTGATAGTTCAAGGTAAGGTATGCGGTTTTTTGTATTTTAAATGGGCTATATGGTGAATATGTTTTCTTTTTCCTTTGCCAATGAGTTGTTTGTTCTATGGCTCAAATACCATAGATATTTGAAATAATTAATACCGGGTTTCCAAAGGGTGGATTCAACCTTATAGATTGGTGTAATAAATTCCCGTAAGCATCTGAACTCCGATAGAAACTGCCGTTATTGCCGCCCAGCAGCAGAGTCCGAGAATTATCGGTTTTTTGCCATTTTTGATAAGTCCGACTATATCAGTGTTAAGTCCGATGGCGCACATTGCCATTGCGATAAAGAATTTAGCTGTCCATTTTGCTGCCGGAACGAAGTGTTCGTCATAAAAGGCAGTGAATCCGTTTGACGGAAGAAGTCCGACGACAGTCGTTATAACGGAAGCGGCTATGAAAAAGAGAATAAAGAACGGGAAAATTTTTTTCAGCGAGAAATTATTCGTTTCTGTGCCGGATTTTTTTGCTTTTCTTGTTCTGTAAACCGCAAGGATAAGCGTTATAGGAATTATTGCAAGGGTTCTTGTAAGCTTAACCGTTATGGCTGAGGAAAGAATACCGTCTGCTCCGTAAATTCCTTCTGCTGTAGAAGCGGCAGCCGTAACGGACGAAGTATCGTTTACCGCTGTTCCGGCAAAAACTGCAAATCCCTCTGAACCTAAGCCTATAGCGTGTCCAAGAGCAGGGAAAATGAGCGCCGCAATAACGTTGAACAGAAATATTACCGATATTGACTGAGCAACTTCGTCATCGTCAGCGTCGACGACCGGAGCGGTTGCGGCAATAGCTGAACCTCCGCAAATTGAAGAGCCGACTCCGATAAGACAGGCAACCTTTTTGTTTATCTTCATAACACGCATAAGAACCAAAGCAGTTATAAGAGATATTGAAATAGTTGAAATTATAACAGGCAGGCTTTTTCCGCCGACTTTAAGTATTGTATTCAGATCAAGTGAAAATCCGAGTATGATTACTGCCCATTGAAGAATTTTCTTTGAAGTAAATTTTATTCCGTGTTTTAAGGAAGCTTTTCCGGCAAGAGACGGAACAGCAAGGCTTATAAGCATTCCAAAAAGTATTGCGAACACGGGCGCTCCTATAATTTCAAGCGAAAAGCTTCCTATGCTGAGCGACGCTAAAAATGTCGCAGCAGCCGATATTGCGGCGCATAGAATGATTCCAAGACCGTTTTTCTTTATCCATTGCATAGTGAATTTCTCCTTTAATATAAATAAATCCGGATAAAATTATATCACACAGACGGTAAAAAATCAACTAAAAAATTACAAAACCGAAATTTATATTGAATAATTACCAAAAGCGTGCTATAATAAATAAGATATCTATTATAATTACATGGAGGATAAAATGAAAATCGTTTACACTTGCTTCTGCACAGACGTTATCCATGAAGGTCATATAAATATTCTCACAGAAGCTAAAAAATACGGAAAACTTATTGTCGGAATTTTAAGCGATTCCGCTATGATTCGCTATAACCGCTTCCCAACAGTCGATTTTGCCGAAAGAGTTCGCATTGTTGAAGAACTGGGCATTGCCGACGAAATTATAACTCAGGACGATATAATGTACGACAAGGTTGTCGCTGAAATTCATCCCGATTACGTTATTCACGGCGATAACTGGAAAAACGGTCCGGAGAAAGCCATAAGGGACAATGCCGAGAAGCTCCTCGAAGCCTACGGCGGAAGCATTATCGACATTCCATATACATACAACGAAAACGTGAAAAGAATCGACCGACGCATTAGGGAAAAGCTTGCGATGCCGGAATACCGCAGAAAACGGCTCAGACAGCTTATCGAGATATGTCCGATCGTGAAAACACTCGAAGTACACAGCGGTCTTACCGGACTTATTGCGGAGAAAACTATCGTTGAAACCGACGGCGAACTCGATCAGTTTGACTCCATGTGGATAAGCTCGCTCTGCGATTCAACGGCAAAGGGCAAGCCGGATATCGAGCTTGTTGACATGACGTCACGTTTCCGCACTATTGACGACGTTATGGAGGTAACAACAAAGCCTATCATTTTCGACGGCGATACGGGAGGTCTTATCGAGCACTTTGTCTATACGGTAAGAACTCTTGAAAGAATGGGCGTTTCGGCTATAATTATCGAGGATAAAACAGGGCTTAAAAAGAATTCGCTTTTCGGAACAGAAGTCGAGCAGACACAGGATTCCATTGAGCATTTCTGTGAGAAAATAAAGTCGGGGAAGAAAATTCAGCTTACCGACGACTTTATGATAATTGCAAGAATCGAAAGCCTTATCCTCGAACAGGGCATGGACGACGCTCTTGAACGTGCCTTTGCTTACGTTGAAGCAGGCGCCGACGGAATTATGATCCACAGCCGAAAAAAAGATCCGGCGGAGATACTTGAATTCTGCGATAAATTCAGAGAGAAAAACAGCCGTACTCCGATAGTAGTCGTTCCGACATCGTTCAATCAGATAACCGAGAGCGAGCTTGCGGCTCATGGAGTTAATATAGTTATCTACGCAAATCAGCTTACCAGAAGCGCTTTTCCTGCTATGGAACAGACCGCCAAGGATATCCTCAGATATCATCGTGCAAAGGAAGTTGACGACCGTCTTATGCCTATAAAAAATATCATAACGCTTATTGACGAACTTTAAGGAGTGTTAAAACTATGGAAATCAAAAGAAATATTCTTCTCAATCCCGGTCCTTCAACCACTACCGATACCGTAAAAATGGCTCAGGTCGTACCGGATATCTGCCCGAGAGAACAGGAATTTGCCGAGATGATGAGAGAACTCAGAACCGATCTCGTTAAAATAGTTCACGGCGATCCCGAAAAATATACGTCCGTACTTTTCTGCGGTTCGGGAACGATCAATATGGATATTTGCCTTAATTCGCTTCTTCCTGCGAATAAAAAGGTTCTTGTTATCAATAACGGAGCTTACAGTGCAAGAGCTGTTGAAATCTGTCAGTACTATGGTCTGCCGTTTATCGAGTTGAAATATCCGGTTGACGAAATTCCTGATTTAAACGAAGTTGAAAAGACGCTGGCGGAAAATTCCGATGTCGCCCTTGTTTATACAACTCATAACGAAACAGGTACCGGAATCCTCAATCCTATCCGTGAAATAGGCGCTTTGGCTCATAAGTATAACGCCGTTTTTGCCGTTGATACAACGTCAACTCTTGCAATGCGTCCTATTGATATTGAAAAGGATAATATTGATTTCTGCATGGCTTCTGCACAGAAAGGTCTTATGTCTATGACAGGTCTTTCGTTTATTATCGGTAATAAAAAAATTATCGAAGCGTCGGCAGAGTACCCGAAAAGATCGTATTACTGCAATTTATTCCTGCAATATGATTTCTTTGAGAAAACGGGAGAAATGCACTTCACTCCGCCTGTTCAGACCGTTTATGCAACAAAACAGGCTCTTAAAGAATATTTTGAAGAGGGCGAGCAGAACAAGTGGGCAAGACATACGAGAGTTTTCAACGCTGTTAATGCAGGTCTTGAAAGACTTGGCTTCCGTCAGGTCATCAAGCCGGAGCTGAGGGCAGGTCTTGTTTCTTCGGCTGTTTACCCCGACGATCCGAACTGGAGCTTTGAAGCCGTTCACGATTACTGCTATGAGCGTGGCTACACCATTTATCCCGGAAAAATTTCAACAACGAATACATTCCGTCTCTGCGCTCTCGGTGCGATCGATGAAGAGGATATAACAGGCTTCTTCAGGGTTTTTGAAGAAGCTCTTAAAGCAAATAATATCGCAGTACCTGTGAAATATAACGATTAAGACATCATATTTGTTTTTTGCATACTATAAGGAGATTTGGTCTCTGTTTATTCTCTGTTAATGTGTAATTATTCTATGGCATTCTGCCATAGTCATTACAAATACCCCTTGTGGGGTATTTGTAATGACCTAATTATGGGTTTTCAAAGGGGTGATTCCCCCTTTGGCAGAGGGTATAAGGGAGACAGCGTCTCCCTTAAAAATGTTCAATGAAATCAAAGGAGATATTCATGGAAAATGCAGTAATTATGGCTTCCGGAATGGGAACGAGAATGCGTCCGCTTACGGAAACAACTCCGAAGCCTCTTATAAAAGTTAAAGGCAGACCGATGATAGAAACGGTCATCGAAGGTCTGATAGGACGCAATATCAATAAAATATATATCGTTACAGGATATCTGGGAGAGCAGTTCCGGTATCTTACGGAAAAATATCCGCAGACCGAAATAATTGAAAATCCCGATTATGAAACTATAAACAATATCTCGTCCGTTTACTATGCAAGGGACGTTCTCCGTTTGGGCAGCTGCTTTATCTGCGAAGCCGACCTTTTTATTCCGGATGCAGAAGTGTTTTGCTGTGAATTGGCAAATTCGTGCTATTTCGGCAAGTATAAAGAGGAAAAAACTGACGATTGGGTTTTTGATACGGATGAAAACGGCTATATTACCAGAGTCGGAAAGGGTGGAAAATATCAGTATAACATGACCGGAATCGCTTTTTTTACAAAGAACGACGCTGAAATTCTTGCGGGAGCAATCGAGAATGCATATGGAAAATCCGGCTATGAAACGCTCTTCTGGGACGATGTTGTAAATATGAATCTGGATTCGCTCCGACTTAAAGTTCATCCCATAAAAAATGAGCAGATAACCGAAATCGACACAGTTGCCGAGCTTGAAGAAATAAATGGGAGGTAATTTATGAAAGCAGAAAGCCTTGTTAAAATTATAGGAGCGGATTTTTTTACCGGAGTTCCGGATTCACAGCTTAAACCGCTCTGCGACTATCTTATGAATACATACGGAATCGACAAAAATCATCACATAATCGCTGCAAACGAGGGATGCTGTACAGCTCTTGCTGCCGGATATCATCTTTCAACGGGAAAAGTTCCGGTCGTTTATATGCAGAATTCCGGTGAAGGAAATATAATAAATCCGGTCGCCTCGCTTCTTAACGATAAAGTTTATGCTGTTCCGGCAGTTTTTATTGTCGGCTGGAGAGGTGAGCCCGGTATCCACGATGAACCGCAGCACATCTATCAGGGAGAGGTCACGGTAAAACTGCTTGAGGATATGGATATAAAAACTTTCGTCATCGGCAAAGACACCAGTGAAGAAGGACTCTCCGCCGTTATGGAGGATTTCCGCAGCGTTCTTGAAGCGGGAAAACAGGTTGCATTCGTGGTTCGCAAAGGAGCGTTATCTTATGACGGAAAAGTTGAATACAAAAATGAAAATAAGATGCTTCGTGAAGAGATAATCCGTCATATTGTCTCCGCCGCAGGAAACGATCCTGTTATCTCGACTACCGGAAAGGCAAGCCGTGAGCTGTTTGAGATCCGTGAAGCTAATTCCCAGAGCCATAAGTACGATTTCCTCACAGTCGGCTCGATGGGACATTCGTCCTCTATCGCCCTCGGCGTCGCTATAAATAAGCCGCAAAGCCGTATATGGTGTATCGACGGTGACGGAGCTGCGCTTATGCATATGGGAGCAATGGCTGTTCTCGGAGCAAATTCCCCCGATAATCTTATCCATGTAGTTATCAACAACGGTTCGCACGAAACTGTAGGAGGAATGCCGACGGTCGCTTCAAAGGTCGATTTGGTTGGAATCGCTGAGGCCTGCGGATATCCCAGCGCCGTATGCGTTCAAAGTTTTGACGAGCTTGATAAAGCGCTTGAAGAAGCAAGATCACGGGGAAAACTCTCGTTTATTGAGGTGAAATGCGCCGTCGGAGCAAGAGCCGATCTCGGCAGACCAACAACTACTGCCATTGAAAATAAACAGAATTTTATGAATTATTTGAAAGAAATTTAAAATAATATTGACTATCCAATGATAAAGTGTTATAATAATTTTAAGCGATTTGATGATTTATTTGTTCAGATTGCTTAAGATGAAGAATAAAATATATAGACAATACAATATATTTTTAATATTATATAATGTAAGGAGTAACATTCAAGTGGGAAAATATTTTGGAACAGACGGATTCAGAGGAACTGCCAATGTTAATTTAACTGCTGATCACGCTTTTAAAGTCGGACGTTTCCTCGGCTGGTATTACGGAGAGATAAAGAGAAGAAACGGCGATAATACCGCTCCTCGAGTACTTATCGGAAAAGATACAAGACTTTCAAGCTATATGTTTGAATATTCGCTCGTAGGCGGACTTACCGCTTCCGGAGCAGACGCTTATTTGCTTCACGTCACAACAACTCCCTCGGTTGCGTATATTTCCCGTGTGGACGGTTTTGATTGTGCAATCATGATCTCGGCAAGTCATAATCCGTATCACGATAACGGTCTTAAACTTATCAACAGATACGGTGAAAAAATGGAAGACGAAGTTATAAATCTCGTCGAGGCTTATCTGGACGATAAACTTGAGATTTTCGGTCAGAGCTGGAGCGAGCTTCCCTTTGCTCTCGATGATAAGATCGGACGTACAGTTGATTACGTTTCCGGAAGAAACCGCTATATCGGCTATCTTATTTCACTTGGAGTTTACTCGTTCAGAGGAAAGAAGATCGGTCTTGATTGCGCAAACGGAGCTGCATGGAATGTTGCAAAAGCTGTTTTTGACGCTCTTGGAGCTGAAACCCATGTTATCAATGCCGAGCCGAACGGTACTAATATTAACAATAATGCCGGTTCGACCCATATTGGGAATTTACAGAAATTCGTTGTGGAAAACAATCTTGACGCAGGATTTGCCTATGACGGCGATGCTGACCGCTGTCTCTGCGTGGACGAAAAAGGCGGAGTTATTTCGGGCGACCACATTCTTTATATCTACGGACGCTATATGAAAGAACGTGAAAAACTGGTCAATAATACTGTTGTTACAACGGTTATGTCCAATTTTGGTCTTTATAAAGCTTTCGATGAGATCGGTATCAACTATGCTAAAACAGCTGTCGGCGACAAATACGTTTACGAATACATGAAGGAAAACGGCTGCCGTCTCGGCGGAGAGCAGTCGGGACATATTATCTTCTCGAAGTACGCTTCAACGGGCGACGGTATCCTCACCAGCCTTAAAATCATGGAGGTTATTATGGCAAGAGGAAAAACGCTCAGCGAACTTGCCGCTCCTTTCAAGGTTTATCCCCAGGTACTTGAAAATGTAAAGGTCAAGGATAAGTCTGCCGCTCAGGCTGATAAGGATGTTCGTGCCGCAGTTGAAAAAGCTGCCGCTGAGCTTGGCGAATCGGGAAGAATTCTTGTGCGTGAAAGCGGAACAGAACCGTTGGTGCGTGTAATGGTTGAAGCCGAGGATGAAGAGACTTGCCGCAGGTATGTTGAAGAGGTCGTGGACGTCCTAAAGGCTAACGGTCATATGTTATAATAACAATCAGGGACGGAAAAAGCCGTCCCTGTATTCATTAGATGTTCAATTTCAAAGAGACTTTGTTCCTTGGACTGTTGCAAAAGAGTGTTCATTCTATGGGCATTCTGCCCTAATTATTTTCAATACCTCTTTACGAGGTATTGAAAATAATTAATACCGGGTTTCCAAAGGGTGGGTTCACCCTTTGGCAGGGGGGCAGGGGGACAGAGTCCCCCTTAGAAAATGAATATACGGAGGTTTAGAATGAATAAAAATCAGGTTTACAATCCATATCTTCCGCTTGGCGAATACATCCCCGACGGCGAACCGCACGTTTTCGGAGACAGGGTTTACCTTTACGGCTCTCACGATAAAGAGGGCGGTCACACTTTCTGCATGGGAGATTATACAGTTTACTCTGCTCCCGTGGACGATCTTTCACAGTGGCGAAAAGAGGGCGTTATCTATCGTGCGGAACAGGATCCAAACTATGCTGAAAGACCGTATATGTACGCTCCTGATGTTGTTCAGGGTAATGACGGCAGATATTATCTTTATTATTGTATGTCAGGCGAATACGGAGTGGGAGGTTATTTCGGACCGATATCTGTTGCAGTCTGCGATACTCCTGCCGGAAAATACGAGTACCTCGGCTTTGTACGTTATCCGGACGGTACTTCTATGAGCGATTACGTCTGTTTCGATCCATGCGCTTTTAACGATAACGGAATTATCAGAATTTACTATGGTACGCAGTATATGAACGAAGATAATGAGATTCTTGCTTCTGATCCGGACAAGCTGGCTGAAGTCTGCAAAAGATTCAATAAATCGCCGGAGGAAGTTCTCGGAACTCTTGATAACGTAAACGGAGCCTGCATGGTCGTTCTGGAGGACGATATGCTCACAGTTAAGGAGAATCCGAAACATATTATACCGTATGAAGCAGATTTCGGCGGTCATGAATTCTTTGAAGCAAGCTCGATGCGAAAAGTTGGTGAGAAGTATTATTTTGTGTTCTCTTCACAGAAAAATCACGAGCTTTGTTATGCTGTAAGCGATTTTTCGGACCGTGATTTCGTTTACGGCGGAACTATAGTCTCCAATGGTGATGTCGGCATAAATGAAGTTACCGATGAAAAACGCCTTAACATGACCGGAACGACTCATGGGAGTATTATTGAAATAAACGGAGATTGGTACGTTTTTTACCATAGGCTGACTCATAAATCCGATTACAGCCGTCAGGCGTGCGCAGAGAAAATCACTATTGAACAGGACGGTTCGATAAAGCAGGTTGAAATAACTTCATGCGGACTTAATGGAAAGCCGCTTATCGGTATGGGAACATATCCGGCAGTAATTGCCTGCAATATTACTAACGGCAGAATGCCGCATGGCTCTAATAAGATTTTTACCGAAAGCTTTCCTAATGTCACAAATTCGGGCGAGGAGCGTTATATCGGTGAAATATGCGATGGAACTCTTATTGGATTTAAGTATTTTGAGTTCGGAAAGGCCGAAAAGTTTGGAATCGTTTTCAGAGGCGAAAAAAACAGCGATTATGTAGGAAAGCTTCTTGTTTATTTCTCAGAGCCGAAAGGTAAGCCTTCGGCAGAAATAACGCTTCCGTCCGACTGCATAGAATGGACTAAAATTTTCACGGAAATTAATTTTCCTGAGGGAAAAAGTTCGCTCTGTCTTATTTATAAGGGAAACGGCTGCATTGAGCTTAAAGAAATCGTTTTTGCATGATCTTTCATTAATTTTTCACATTTATTGTTAAATTAAGCAAATCGCTTATTTATATTCTGCAAACATTTGGATGAATGTTGGAAAATATCAGAAAACAGCGAAAAACATTGACAATTTGGAATATAAAGTGGTATAATATATCGACGGCGGAATTATCCGCAATTTTAAAATCTGGAGGACAAAATGGCTAAATCTGAGGAACGTAACCTTAATGTTACAATCAAAAATGAGCCGGATGATAAAGACTCTGTTGTTATTTCTCTGGCTGGAATTTGTAAAATGCTGAAAAAATATTTTCTGCCTTGGATAATTATTGCTGTGATTATCGGCGTTGGAGTGCTTGGCTTTACAGCTCTAAAGGTGAGAAAAAACAAAACTCCACTTACAGCTCTTGTAAGCTTTAATTACGACGGAATTGAAAAAGGTCTCGATCCTGCCGGACAGACTTTTGATATCAATATGATCAAGAATCCGCAGGTTATTACAAACGCTCTTATTGAGAACAATATGGATATAGAAAAGGTTTCAGATATAAGAGATAATCTCCGTTTTAGCAGCATTATGCCGGATGATGCTATTGACAGAATTACCGTTTACAAAAGTATTTATGAAAATGCAAACAGCGGTAATCTCTCTGCTGCACAGGCTATGCTTGATGTTGACTATTATCCTACTCAGTACACAGTAACTTTCAATTATGCCGCAGCAGGTATCGGCTCATCGGACGCAGTTCTTGTTTTGAACAGCATACTGAAGAATTTCAGAACTTATTTCTTCAATCGCTATGGTTATAATCAGGCTCTTGGTTCTGCTGTCGCCGCTATTGATTATACTGATTACGATTATTCTGAAGCTGTAGATCTTTTCAGAACAACTCTCGATACTCTTGCAAAATATGTAAACGATCTTGCTAAGAGTGATTCGACATATTTCCGTTCAATCCAGAGCGGTCACACATTCAATGATATCTATCAGTCTATCAACTCTGTAAAAACTATAGATCTGGACAGAATTTCTTCTTATGTAACCGTTAATAACGTTACTAAAAACAGAGAATCGACAATTGCATATTATCAGTACAGAATAGATTCCCTAACAAGAAACAAGGACGCTCTTACTGAAAAGCTTAACAACCTTAAAGAAACCATTGATTCCTATAAGAAGGATTCAATCCTTGTAGTTGCAGGCGTAGAAAGTGGAAATACTGAACTTACTCAAGCTTCCGAGGAATATGACAAGCTTATTGAAAGAAGAGATTCTATCGCATCTGAGCTTGCTGAAACAAAGCAGAATATTAAATTTTATACACAAAGAAAAGAAGGACTTGATAATTCTGCTACAAGCACTCCCGAAATGGCTGAATATGTTGATGAACAGCTCGTTTCGCTCAATCAGAAGCTTGAAAATCTGATCGAAGATACAAGAATCACTTCAGAAGAGTACTTTGAAGCTGTAGAATTTGCAAACGCTTATAACATCCTCGTACCGGCTTCAAGTCCTAACAAGGCTTCTATAAAGGCAATTTTACACAATTCAATGATACCTGCGATCATTGCCGAAGCTTTGGTTCTTATCGTTTATCTTGCTGTTGCATTTATTATGGCTATAAAGAATGAGAATTCTAAGAAGCTTGCTGTTGAATCGGCTTCTGATGATGACGAAAACGAAGAGGATGACGATACAAGCGTAGGAGATTCCGACAAATCGGAAACTGGCGCAAATACTAAAAAATCTTCTGTAAAGAAAAATAAATAAATATAAACCTGTATCAGCAGTTCGATTAACGATTTGATGATACAGGTTTTTTATTTTATGGTTTATTTTGAATCCGGCCATAGGCGGAAGCATGACGGACACTACCCATGCGAGAACTTTGTAGATACCTTGAATAAGTACGCCTTCGAGCCAATCTGGTGCGCCGGATTTTATCATTCCCTCTGAAATTTTGTCCCCGAGAGCGAAAAGACCGTTTCCGAGAATTTCTGACGGATAATTTGCACCGGCAATGGTGATCCAGAGAATCAGTCCGAAAAGCAGGATCATTGCAGGAACTCCGAATCTGCGGCTGAGAAGAATTTTATCAAGTTTTCTGTCACGAAGATATGGTGAGGTTTTTCCAGTCCGAACAGTCCTGCGTGCTATCGAACGACTTCTGTCAATATCGGCAGCAATGATGCTGTCAGAGATTTTTTCCTGAGTATAGCCATTTTCAGCGAGAGATGAGATGATTTCTGAGGTGTTTTCGCTTATCTTAATGGCAGTACCTTCATATTCGGAAGCCTTTTTAAGGAATTCGGTATCGCCCTCCAGAATTCGCAGAGTGATCGTTCTTGCTGACATTTTTTTCACGCATCCGCTGATTTCCGTTTGAATTTTGGTAAGAGCTGTTTCGAGTTCTTCCGGAAGTGCGCTGTGAAAAACTGAGTCCTTTACAGGCTCGCCTATAAGACTGCAAAGACGTTTTTTCATTTCGTCAAGACCTTTTCCGCTTCTTGCCGTCATTCCGACAACAGGAACTCCGAGAAGCTCTTCCAGAAGCGCAAGGTCAATTTCTATTCCTTTTATTTTTGCTTCATCAAGAAGATTAACGCATATCATTGTTCTCGGAGCTGCTTCTATTATCTGTAGGGCAAGATTAAGATTTCTTTCAAGACAAGTTGCATCGCAGATAACGATAACTGCCTCTGCTCCGCCAAAACAGATAAAATCACGGGCAGATTCTTCTTCGGCGGAATTTGCTCTGAGAGAGTAGGTTCCGGCTATATCTTCGATAGTGAAGTTGAGTCCGTTATATTCAAAACGTCCCTCTGCTCCGGCAACAGTTTTTCCTGCCCAGTTGCCAGTATGCTGTTTCATTCCGGTCAAAGCGTTAAAAACAGTGGATTTTCCGACGTTTGGGTTTCCGGCAAGGGCGACAAGATGATTTTCCGACATATTCCGACCTCCTGAAATTGTTCTGTATTAAGATATGTCGGAAACAGATTTTATGTGAATATGCTCTGAAAAAACTGCCGGACTAAAAAGTCCGGCATCAATATTTTTTGATCATGCAACAGAATCGGCTGGATCAAGAGAAGGAATAAGTTCAAGTTTAAATTTCTGGATAGTAAGAGCGTCTTCATTTGTTACGCCGCTGATACCGATGCTTGAAGTGCCGACTGTCAATGCTATAGCAGCCGCAGAGGCAGCGGACAGCGCTTTCCTGAAAATCTTCATAGATAATCAAACTCCTTTATAAATTTATTACAAAAAGGGTGAAATGTCAATATTAAACGTAAAATTTATACTACTGAGAAAATATTTTGTTAACAACTCGCATTTCAAAGCAAAAAGATTCAGCTAAATTGCTGAATCTTTTTTAGTTAAACAGATTTTTTCTGTTGATTGATAATAAGTCTTACCGTTTCAAAAAGATAGGGCTTAAGCTCGGAAATATTGCAAGGTTCGCTGTAAAGTATAGCAGAGTAGCAGGTTGACGAAACGAGCTCGACTATCATGAACAGCATTATTTCCGGATTTTTGAATTCATACGGAGCTTCGCTGAGCATAGAGTTGTAAACGTCCGAAAAATTAACGTCATCGTCCATTGTTGGCGAGGTCAGAGCCGATTTAAAAATTCCCCAGCTTAGATTTTTTGAAATAAAGGTAAGAAGAGATTGATTTTCGTTGAGCTGATTTATTATATTATCAATTATGAAAATGATCTTTTCTTCAAAATCAAGAGATTCACTGATTTTTTCAAGCTCATCGGCAGCATTGCGGAAAAGCTGACTTGATTTATGTGAGATAAGCTTATTTCGGATATCGTATTTATCTTTAAAATAGAGATAAAACGTTCCTTTGGCGACTCCGGCTTTGTTTACGATATCCGAAATAGAGGTTTTGCTGAAGCCTTTTGTGGTAAACGATTCAAAGGCAGTTTTAAGAAGAGAATTTTCCTTTTGTTTTTTGTTGGAATCAACCTTTCCCATTTTTATGCGCTCCTTAAATTTTAATTTGACAAATAACTGCTCATTCCATTATAATCCAAATCGACAGGAATTGTCAAGTCGGATAAATTGACTAATAGTCATTAATCGGAATGCACATTTTTGTGCAGACGGACGAAAATTATGACTTTAGGTCATTTTTTCTTCAAAACATATTGACTAACGGTCATTTTTGTAATATACTATCGATAGAGACAAATGACCTACGGTCAGTTGTTGATTCCTAATCTCCATAAAAGGTACGCCGGTTCAGCGTTTTTCCGGCGTACCAATTTTAAACGAAAGGAACGATTTTATGCTTAAATTCGGAGAATGGATCGCAAAGCACAGAATTCTGATTCTTATTATCGGCGTTCTTCTGATGATACCGTGTGCAATAGGATTCATTAACACAAGAGTAAATTACGATATTCTTTCATATCTGCCCAAGGATATCGACACTATGGAGGGGCAGGATATTCTTATCGACAAGTTTGGTCAGGGCGGATTTTCTTTCGTCATGGTTGAGGGAATGAGCGATAAGGATGTTGCGGAAACTGCCGATAAGATTGCGGAAGTGGACCACGTTTCAAATGTTGTCTGCTATCAGTCTATAATAGGTCTTGATATTCCTAAAGAGGTTCTTCCGGACAATATATACGATTTCTTCAATAAAGACGATACAACCATGATGGCTGTTTTCTTCGATGACACGACCTCAGCCGACGGAACTCTGGACGCTGTTGAAGAAATGAGAGATATAACATCTAAACAATGCTTCATAAGCGGTATGTCGGCGATAACGCTCGATATGAAAAAGCTTTCGCAGAGCGAGACGATCATATATGCCATTATAGCGGTTATTCTTACAAGTATCGTTCTTATGGTAGCTATGGATTCTTTCCTGATACCGGTTTTCTTCATGCTCAGTATCGGAGTTGCTATTGTATGGAATCTTGGAACAAACTTCGTATTCGGTGAGATATCGTTTTTAACTCAGGCGCTTGCGCTTGTTTTACAGCTTGGCGTTACGATGGATTACTCCATTTTCCTTTGGCACAGCTATAAAGAGCAGCTACAGCGCTATCCCGATAATAAGCAGGAGGCTATGGCTCACGCTATTGCAAATACGATAACGTCCGTTGTCAGCAGCTCGTTTACTACGGTTGCCGGATTCCTTGCAATGTGCTTTATGAGCTTCACCCTCGGACTCGACCTTGGAATAGTAATGGCAAAGGGCGTTGTCTGCGGAGTAATTGCCTGCGTAACAGTTCTTCCGGCAATGATACTTATTTTCGAAAAGGCTATCTCAAAAACATCCCACAGAGATTTTCTTCCTTCTTTCAAAAGAACATCTTCATTTATTATAAAGCACTGCGGACTTTTCCTTACGGCGGCTGTAGTTCTTCTTATTCCGGCAGTGTACGGCAATAACAATTACGATGTTTACTATAAGCTCGACAGCACTCTTCCGGCTGATCTCGAAAGCATGATCGCCAATACAAAGCTTGAAGAAGAATTTGGCATGAACAGCACTCATATCCTTCTTGCCGATTCTTCCCTTGACGCAAAGCAAGCAGATCGTATGATCAGCGAAATTGAAAATACTGACGGAGTTCAGATGGCTCTTGGATTCAATTCACTGGTAGGACCTGCGATCCCTGAAGAAATTATTCCCGATTCCGTCAAGGAAATTCTGAAAAACGATGAATGGCAGCTTATGCTTATCGGTTCGGAATATAAGGTTGCTTCCGACGAGGTAAACACTCAGATAAATCAGATAAACGATATCATTGAAAAATATGACAGCAAGGCAATGCTTATCGGAGAAGCTCCGGCAACGAAAGATCTTATTGAAATAACCGATAAGGATTTCAAGATTGTAAGCATACTTTCAATAGCGGTAATTTTCCTTATCATTGCAATAACCTTTAGGTCGATAACTCTGCCTATCATTCTTGTTTCGGTTATTGAGCTGGCTATCATGATAAATCTTGGAATAGCTTTCTTCAGCGGAACGGAACTTCCGTTTATCGCTTCCGTGGTTATCGGAACGATACAGCTCGGAGCAACTGTCGATTACGCTATTCTTATGACGACAAGATACAAAACCGAGCGAAGCAGTGGAAAGGATAAAAAAGAATCCGTTCATATCGCTTTAAGCACGTCTATCAAGTCTGTAATAACATCCGCTCTTGGATTTTTTGCGGCAACTATCGGCGTAGCAGTTTACTCGGATATCGGACTTATTTCGTCGCTTTGTATGCTTCTTGCAAGAGGAGCTATAATCTCGATGGTAATCGTTATCGGCGTTCTTCCGTCAATGTTTATGGTGTTTGATAAAATCATCTGCAAGACGAGCGCAGGATTTCTTCCAAAGAAAAATAAAGCTAACTTAAATAAACAAACCGTTGAAATCAATTAAAGGAGAGGTAATATTATGAATACGAATAATTTCAAAAAAGTTACAGCCGGAGTGATTGCCGTTGCAATTTCTGTCGGAGCAACAGGTTCTATAGCATATGCAAAAAATAATGACAAAACAGATTCCACTCCTGCAAATTCAGAAAAGAAGAATACGGAAACTTCTGAAATGACAAGAAGCTCTTCCGGAAGCTCCGCTTATAAAGACGAAACTGTTTATGTTCTTTGCAACAATAATTCTTCTATCAAAAATATATTAGTAAGCGACTGGATTAAAAATACTCCGGCGCTTGATTCAATAAGCGATATTTCTTCTTTGAGCGATATTGTGAACGTTAAGGGCGATGAAAGCTTCACGGTGAACGGTGAGGAGCTTAACTGGTCTGCGGACGGAAGCGATATTTACTATAAGGGCAACTCCGACAAACAGCTGCCGGTTGATGTTACCATGACCTATTTCCTTGACGGAAAAGAGGTTTCACCAGAGAGTATTGTCGGCAAAAGCGGTCATCTCGTAATTCGCTGGACATATAAGAACAATCAGAAATCGGTTCAGCTCGTAAACGGAAAGGAAAAGGAGATAAATGTTCCTTTCCTTGCGGCAAGTGCGGCTGTTTTCGATACCGATAAATTTGTAAATGTCGAGGCGGAAAACGGAAAGGTCATCTCAGACGGCGAAAAGCTTATCGTTGTCGGAATCGCTTTTCCAGGACTCGCCGACAGTCTCGGTCTTGACGAGATAGAGGGACTTGATATCGGTCTGCCGGAAACATTTGAGATATCAGCCGATGTTACTGATTTTGAAATGGGTTCATCCGTAACGGCTGTTTCCAATGAAGTTTTTGCAGATCTTGATCTTGATGATACGTCCAATTTGGATGAACTTAAAGATAAGCTTAAGGAGTTAAGCGACGGCGCTGAACAGCTCTGCGACGGAACTGCGGCTCTTTATGACGGAATAAAACAGCTTTCCGACAAGTCCGGAGAACTTACGGGAGGTATTGATAAGCTTGCTGACGGTTCGCTTCAATTGAAAAACGGAGCAGACGAACTCAATTCAGGCTCGAAAGCCCTTGCCGACGGAGCAAAAACGCTCTCCGATTCTACAGGAACTTTTGCTTCCGGACTGAAAACGGCAAAGGACGGCTCTTCCGCAATAGCAGGCGGTATTGAACAGGTAAGTTCAGGCTCGTCGGAGCTTAATGCGGGATTGCAGTCTGCAAGCGCCGGAGCAGAGGCTCTCAGCAGCGGACTCAGCGACGCTAAAACGGGTTCGGACGCTCTTGTTGCCGGATTTACACAGGTTGACGACGGCGCTTCAGCTCTTAAAAGCGGAGCTTCTCAGTTAACCGGGGGTATGGATTCCCTTACAGCAGGAAGTTCACAGGTGAAAAACGGTTCGTCCGAGCTTGCAAGCGGAGCAAAGGCTCTCAGCGACGGCGCTTATGCGCTAAGCGGTTCTGCAAATCAGATATCGGCAGGAATTTCGGAAGTAAGAACCGGAGCAGATTCTCTTTCAGCAGGTATTTCAACTGCCAAAACCGGAGCAGATTCACTCGCAGCCGGAGCTTCCGACCTCTCAGAGGGTGCGGCGGCTCTTTCCGGCGGACTCAGCACGGCAGGAACTTCTCTTAATGCGACTATTTCAGCCAATGAACAGGCTCTTGCCGCTTTACAGGGATTATATGAACAGAATCCGTCCGATGAGATATCGGTGGCTATAGGAACTCTTCAGCAGACAATAGAAGCTCAGAAACAAATTGCGGCTTCAATGAGCGAGGGAGGTTCGCTTTACAGCGGTGCTGCAACGATACAGACAGGTTCACAGCAGTTAAACGGCGGGCTCGAAGAACTTTCAGAAGGTCTTGCAACGGCTCAGAACGGCTCTGCGGCTCTCAGTCAGGGACTTGAATCCCTCGATAACGGCGGAAAGGCTCTTGCAGCTGGAGCGTCACAGCTTTCAGGTTCGTCCGCACAGCTTTCACAGGGCGCAGGAACGCTCTCTCAGGGTGCGGCAACGCTTGATTCCGGCATAGGAACTCTTGCAAACGGCAGTACAGGTCTTATCGGCGGTCTTGATTCGCTCTCAGCAGGACTTGATCAGCTTTCCGGCGGAGCGTATGAACTTAACAATGGAATCGCTCGTCTTGCTGACGGAGCGGTAGACCTCAATAACGGTCTGTTCAGACTTTCAGACGGTGCGGCAGCTCTTGAAAGCGGTCTTGGTGAACTTGGCAATGGCGCATTGACGCTTGACGGCGGTCTTGCTCAGCTTTATAATGGCAGCTCGCAGCTCAACAGCGGAGCAAATACGCTCTATCAGTCAATTCTCAAGCTTGGAAGCGGAACTTCATCGCTTTCTTCCGGAGCATCAGAACTCAATTCGGGAATCCTTACACTGCAAAGCGGCAGCAAGGCTCTTATCGACGGCGTGTCACAGCTTAAAGACGGAGCAAAAGAACTTAACGACGGTATGATAAAGTTCAACGATGAAGGAATTGCGGTTCTTACAGGAACAATAAACGATAATCTTCCGAATATCATCGAAAATTTCAAGGCTGTTCAGAATGCGGCAAAAGAATATAACAGCTATTCCGGCATTTCCGAGAATATGGACGGAAATGTAAAATTCATTTATATGTTTGACGGTACTAAATAAATTGAGACATAACTATGGTGGTGTCAACGCACCTTAAAAAAGAACGAACCATTATCGGTTCGTTCTTTGTTTTTAATCTGAAATTTTAAGCGCTGTTTCAAGTGCAATTTCCATCATATCACGGAAACTCGTCTGACGTTCCTGAGCGGTCGTTGAAAGACCTCTCAGAGGACAGTCGGAAACGGTTAAAATGCAAAGAGCGTTTTTACCGGATCTTGCCGCATTCATATAAAGAGCAGCAGCTTCCATTTCGATTCCGATAACCCCCATTTTCTTCCATTCGGCAAGACTGTTTGAGTCGTCATAGAAAGTATCGCTGGAGAAAATATTTCCAACGTGGTAAATGCATTCCTTTTCTTCTGCGGAAGAAACCGCAGCCGAGAGGAGCTTCCACGAAGCTGTCGGAGCGTAAGTTCCGGGCAGGCGATACTGTGAAGCATAAGAGGAATTGGTGCTTGCACTCATACCGATAATAACGTCCCGAAGATTTGCTTTATCGGAAATTGCTCCGGCAGTTCCGATCCTTATGATATTTTCAACATCGTATTCGTTGAAAAGTTCGTGGGAGTATATTCCGAGAGACGGCATACCCATGCCGCTTCCCTGAACGGAAATTTTAATTCCTTTATATGTGCCGGTATATCCGAGCATTCCTCTCACTTCATTATAGCAGACGAGATTTTCAAGATAATTTTCTGCAATAAATTTGGCTCTTAAAGGATCGCCCGGCATGAGGACGGTTTTGGCTATATCATTTTTATTTGCATTATTATGAGGAGTAGACATAAATTTCCCTCGCTTTCATCGTTTAAGACGGCACAGATTAGCTTCGCCGGCATTCAGATATCTGATATCGCCGTTAGGCATTTCTATCATGAGATTTGCATTGTTGTCGATACCGACTGCGCTTCCGGTAATGGTTTTTCCGTCGACAACAGCGGTGATACGCTTACCTGTGAGATACTCTCTGCGGCGGTATTCCGAAAGATATCTGCGGCTTTCGATTTCTTCAAGACGCTGCTCAAGACAGTTGAGTACAGCGGCACAAATTGCGTTGCGGTCAACTTTAATTCCTGTTTCATCCTCGACCGAAGTAGCGGTCTGGCGAAGCTCCTCTGAAAAGAAATCCGCAACGCTGAGGACGTTTATACCGATGCCTATAACGGCGTAATCGAGAGCTTTCATCTCAAGACCGAGCGAAGCTTCCGTAAGTATACCGCAGATTTTTTTGCCGTTCATATAAAGATCGTTCACCCATTTTATCTGAACTTCATGTCCGCACAGCTTTTCAGTTGCTTCTGCCGCCGCAACAGCGACTGCCGGAGTTATAAGCGGAACTGATTCAATCGGAAGATTTGGACGGATGATAACGCTCATATACATTCCTGTGCCTTCGGGAGAAACGAACTGTCTTCCGAGTCTGCCTTTACCCATAGTCTGGGTGTCGGTTATAATAGCTGTTCCGTGAACAGCTCCGGCAGCGGCGAGTTCTTTTGCGGTAATGTTGGTCGATTCAACCTCTTTGTATATTTTAAGATTTCTTCCAAGCTCTTTTGTTTCAAGCTTTGAAAGGATAAGTTCCTCGCAAAGACGATTGTTGTCATAATCGAAAGCATATCCCTTTGAGGGAGATGAAATGATTTTATATCCTTCTGTTTCAAGAGCTTTGACAGCCTTCCAGACTGCATTCCGGCTTACTCCGAGATTTTCTGCAAGAGCTGTTCCGGAAATGTATTCGCCGTTTGCTTCAGCGAGGGCTTTAAGAAGCGATTCTTTGACCTTCATAAAATTTTCCTCTCTCGTAACCTATCGAATTAGTGCAGAAATATTTATTTTCCTGATATTATAAGGGAGACTCCCTCTGCCAAAGGGTGAATCCACACTTTGGAAACCCAGTATTAATTATTATAATACCCCATAAAGGGGCATTATAATAAATCAGGGCTAAAGCCCAAAAAGTAAAATTACACTTGACAGAAGGATAAGAGAAAACAGATTTCCTCTTTAATGACAGTAATATAAATACAGCCGCAATGAATTGATAGGTTTTTATTTATGGTATTTTCCGCCTCCGGAAATTTGAAATGCACGGTATATTTGTTCCAGAAGCATGACTCTTGCAAGTTGGTGGGGAAATGTCATTTTCGACATGGACAGTCGGAGATTTCCCATAGTCTTTATATCCGGATCGAGACCGAAAGAGCTTCCGATGATAAATGTAACAGTGCTGAAACCGTTTACTCCGGCATCGGAGATATGCTCGGAAAGCTCGGCGCTGCTGAGCTGTTTTCCCTCGATACAAAGGGGAATTATCATTCCCTTGGCATATTTTTTTATTTGTTCCGCTTCTTTTTTCAGCGCTGCGGCGATCTCCTTTTCCGATGGAGAATCGCTGAGACGGCATTCATCAAGCTCATGAAGCTCGAAAGTGCAGAAACGTGAAAGCCGTTTGATGTATTCGGCGCAGGCATTCCGGAGATAATCTTCTTTCAGTTTGCCGATAACGATAAGATTAACGTTCATCAGAAAATCACAGCTCCTCCCTTAGTTTCAACAGGAGCAGCGCCCATAAGATAGTCTTTTCCGAAGGTGTACTGAGAAAGACTGCTTTTAACGGTCTGCTCGGCTATATGCGGACGGTTGTTATCCTGGCTAAGATGACCGAGTATAAAATGAGTTGTTCCACGTTCGATAAGATTGCCGACCTGAACGGCGCAGTCATTGTTTGAAAGATGTCCGTTTGGCGAGAGGATGCGCTCTTTAAGATAAAGAGGATAAGGGCCTTGGCGGAGCATATTCTCGTCGTAATTAGCCTCGATAAGAACAAGTCTGCATCCGATGAGCGCGTTGTCTACCTCGGGAGTGATGTGTCCGAGATCTGTGCAGACAGCGCAGAATTTATCGTCAGCTGTATGTATTCTGTAGCCGCAGCTTTGGATAGTATCATGCGGAGTGTTGAAACAGCTTATTTCCGAACCGGCGCATTCTATCGAAATTTTTTCCATGTCGATGACATGGGAAGCCGGAGCAATTTTTCCGGCATCGTACAGTCTTTGAAGAGTACGTTTCTGACCGTAGACGGGAATACCTGTTTTTTTTGTAAGCATTGAAAGTCCGGCAATATGGTCGCTGTGTTCATGAGTTATGAACACAGCCTGAACAGCCGAAAGCGGGATATTATTTAATTCCAGCGCCGCAGAGAGCCTTTTAAAGCTTGCACCGCAGTCGATAAGGATTCCGGCTCTTTCGTTGCCGATGAAAGTGGAATTTGCCTTGCTGGAGCTGAAAAGGGGATAAATTCTTGCCATTCAGTTTATCATTCCTAAATTTTATTTATTTCCGTTCCCTGACGTGTTTCCTTGATCTCGTAACCAAGCTCGGCAATTTTATTGCGAAGCTCGTCTGCAAGAGCGAAATTTTTCTCCTTACGGGCAGCTTTTCTCTGCTCGGCGAGTTCCATGACTTCGGCAGGGATATCGTCCTCGCTTGCGGAATCGGAAGCCTGAACTGATTTTTTTGCCGTTTCAATAAGATCAAGACCGAGAACCTGGTCAAACTCTGCAATAAGAGCAAGTTTAGTTGACGCATTTGTCTTTGATTTGAGAACATCGTAAACCGCAGTGATAGCAAGGGACGTGTTCAGATCGTTATCGAGAGCGTCGGTGAAGTTCTTCATAAGGCTTTCATATTCAGGAGCTTCGATATCAGCGGGATTTTCCTTAGTAAGCGCAGCGATCTTAGCTATGAGCTTGTTGAACGTTGTAACAGCGTTATCGAGATTTTCCCAAGTGAAGACGAGCGATTTTCTGTAGTGTGAAAGCAGACAGAAATAACGGTAAACAAGCGGATTATAGCCTTTTTCTTCAAGAAGAGAGACTGTAAGAAATTCGCCGCTTGATTTGCTCATCTTGCCGCTGTTTGTATTAAGATGATGAACGTGGAACCAGTAATTGCACCATTTATGACCGATGTAAGCTTCGCTCTGGGCAATTTCGTTCGTATGATGAGGGAAAGCGTTGTCAATGCCGCCGCAGTGGATATCAAGATATTCGCCGAGATTTTTCATGCTTATACATGAACACTCGATATGCCAGCCAGGATAACCGATGCCCCATGGACTGTCCCATTTAAGCTCCTGATCGTCGAATTTAGACTTTGTGAACCAGAGAACGAAATCGGCTTTATTGCGTTTATTGCCGTCCTCTTCAACTCCTTCACGAACTCCGACAGCAAGGTCTTCTTCTTTGAAATCATTGAAAACGTAGTATTTTTCGAGCTTTGAAGTATCAAAATAAATGTTTCCGCCGGCTTCGTAAGCGTATCCTTTTTCCATAAGAGATGAGATAACTTTTATGAATTCGTCGATATAAGTCGTTGCAGGAGCGACAACATCAGGAGTTTTTATATTCAGCTTTTTACAATCGTCAAAGAAAGCGTCGGTATAAAATTTAGCTATTTCCATAACAGTTTTATGCTCACGCTTTGCGCCTTTGAGCATCTTATCGTCACCGGTATCGCCGTCGCTTGTAAGATGTCCGACGTCGGTAATATTCATGACTCTTTTAACGTCAAGACCTGAAAAACGCAGATATTTTTCGAGAACGTCCTCCATGATATAGCTTCGCAGATTACCGATATGCGCATAATGGTAAACGGTAGGTCCACAGGTGTACATACTTACCTTGCCTGATTCATTTGGGATGAATTCTTCTTTTTTATGAGAAAGCGAATTATATATCTGCATAATGATTACTCCTTGTTATTTTTTGAATCTGATGAAAGCTTTGAGATCTTGTTTTTAAGTTCATCTATTTCAAGCTGCATACGGCAGAATTCCAGCGAAACAGGATCGGGGATGTGAACCTGATCTATTTCCTGCGTAACGCATTTTCTGCCGACCTTTGCGCCGTTTTTGCGGACTACTCTTGCAGGAACTCCGACAGCCGTGCTGTTATCGGGAATCTCGTTCAGAACAACAGCGTTTGCGGCAATTTTGACGTTGTTTCCTACCTTGAAAGGACCGAGGACTTTTGCTCCTGCGCCTACAAGAACGTTATCGCCGAGTGTAGGATGTCTTTTTCCCTTATCTTTACCAGTACCGCCTAGAGTTGCTCCCTGATAGATAAGACAGTTATCGCCGATAATAGTCGTTTCGCCGATAACAACTCCCATTCCGTGATCTATAAAAAGTCCTTTGCCTATCGTAGCTCCGGGATGAATTTCAATTCCGGTACGTCTTCTGGCATTCTGGGAAATAATTCTTGCGGCAGTAAACATTTTTTTCTTATAAAGCCAATGGGCAATGCGGTAATTTCTTATTGCAACAAGACTGGGATACGTCATAAGAATTTCAAAAGAATTTCTTGCCGCCGGATCACGTTCTTTAATAAGCTTAATATCTCTTCTTAATTGTTTAAAAAGCATCGTAAACTCCTTAGAATATGGATAAAACGGTTCCTTTCTCATATTTTTCAGCCAACTGAATCCTGCGTCTTTTAGCAGGCTTTAATTGTCGGAGCAATAGTTTCAGGAAACGTAAAAATTGTCAGTCATATCTGTAATACTATTATTATATACCGTATGAAGAGTTTTTGTCAAGCGTTAAGCTGAATGCATTACAGCAGCATTTATTTTTTGTTATTTTTATCAAGCGGACTTTTTTCCTGATTCCTTGCTGAAAGAGGTTATTTCCGTCTGGGCATCCTGCCTAAATTATTACCGATACCCCTTTGCGGGGTATCGGTAATAATTTAATTGTGGGTTTCCAAAGGGTGAATTCAACCTTTGGCAGGGGGTGCGGGTGTCCAGTGGACACCTCTGCGAAGCAGAAGCACCGACCGAACCGACAGGTGAGACTGAAGGGGACAGAGTCCCCTTAATAAATATCAGAAAAGGTAAATACTGTTTCTGAAAGTCGGAACGGGAAGTCCGTTTTTTTCGCATACTCCGAAAATACAAACCGGTTTTTCACGTTGAAGAACCATATTATTGCTGAAAATCGGTGCAGCTTTCATAAAATCTCCTTTTGGTGTCCACATAGAAAATGCGAGGCATTTCCTTTAGTCGTTGATTTTGATAATGCCGTATCTTTCCAGATTGAAGAGGAACATAAATCTTGCTTCATCACGGCATTCCGGTTTTACCATATAGTAAAGATAAGTTTCAATGAGATTAAGCTTTGTAGACGTTCTTCCCTCTATTTTGAACTGATTGAATCCCATCGGCACATATTTTTCCCAGATATCGTCAGGAGAAACGTGTGTGCTAAGATCTTTTATCTCAAATATACTTCTGTCGGCGCAGTTGCAGTCTGTTTCAGGCATATTTGGATAATCTTTTAAGTTAAGAGGTTTATTGGGATGCTTTTTGAGATGATCGCAGTAAATAATTTGCTGCATTCCGAGATCCTGATAATGCTTAGTACGTCTTTTGCATCCGGGATCGCAGCAGGCATTTACCAGTATTTCGCATTTTTCCTTATGAGGAATTTGTTCCAGAAGGTCAAATTTGTTGTTGAAATCGTAATCGAGAACCACTATGCTGTAGTCTTTTTCCATTTCCTCCTTAAGCTTTTCGATATCCGTGATACGCTTGCAGGTGGAGCTTGTAAGCTTGTATTTAGGATAGTTTTTGCGGATATATTCTTCAAGCAGAGGAGAATTGACAATGACTTCGTTAAGGCCGTTATTAGCCATTTTCAGTACCGCATTGCAGAATGGATCGCTTAAATGCTCCTCTTTGAGCATAGGATTGGTAAATGTGAATCTAAGAGGAATGCCCTCGCTGTTGAAAGATTTAAGCACGCTGCGGACGAAAGATTTATCACAAACTCCGCTGTTGGTTCGTCCTCCGTTCCAGAGAGACTGCGGAAACGCACCGTAAACCGAAGCAATCTCAATTCCCTCACGCATAAAATGCGGACAACTTTTAACCATAGCTGCAAAAACAAGATTGAACTTAAAATGCTGGGTGAAATCAGGCAGATGGAATCTTACTTTCATAATTTTTCTCCTTAATTAAATATGAGAGCGTGTGAATTTTCAAGAGCTTTCAGGATTGTGAATCTTGCTTCATCACGATATTCGGGCTTAGCCATATAATACATATAGGTTTCAAGAACATTAAGCGGACTTGCTGTTCTGCCCTCGATCTTGAACTGCTCAAAGCCCATAGGAACGTATTTCTCCCAGATATCATCGGGTGAAATGTGCGTTCTGAGATTGCGTATTTCGAAAATTCCTCTTTTGGAATAAGGACATTCACGGAAATGTTCAGGATCGTATTTGCTTGCGTCAAACGGAGCGTTAGGGTACTTTTTGATATGTTCATTATAGGCAATCTGCTGCACTCCGATAGAATGGTAATGAGCTGATCTTCTCGGGCATCCAGGTTCGCAGCAGGCATTAACAAGAAGTTCACAGTCGGCTTTTCTCTGGAGTTTTTCAAGAACCTCGAAATTATTGTTGAAATCATAGTCAACAACAACAATGCTGTAATCTTTTTCAAGCTCGGCTTTAAGAGCGTCAGGATCGGTTATTCTTTTGCAGGTAGAGCTTGTCAGTTTGTATTTGGGGTAAGTTCTTCTGATGTAATCCTCAAGAAGCGGCGACATGACGATAGCTTCGTTCAAACCGTTATTGGCAAGATTCATTATCATATTGCAGAAGCTGTCGCTGAGATGCTTTTTTTCGATCGCAGGATTGGTGAAGGTGAAGCGAAGGGGAATACCACGCTCGTTGAAAACTTTAATGACATTTTTCACAAACGCTTTATCGACAACTCCGCCCTGAGTTCTGCCGCCGTTCCAGACAGACGGCGGAAAAACTCCGTAAAACGAAGCGATCTCAACGCCCTCTCTGAAAAATTCCGGACGATGTTTAAGCGTTTCCGCAAACATAAAATTAAGCTTGAAATTTCCCGAAAAATCGGGAAGATGAAATCGTACTCTCATTATTTTTCTCCTTATGAAGCGATAAAATCAGAATGGTCGCCACGCTCGCCGGATATGATATAGCCGGCAGAGTTGATCCTTTTTTCAAGGCAGCCACAGCATTCAGCCGCTTCTTCTCCGGTACATATTTTATTATCGTAAAGTTCGTATTTTTTTCTTACTTTAACAGGGGAAAGATTAGGCATTACAACATTGCAGCCTGTTTGAAGACCAAGTTCTCTGCCGATAGGGGAAATAGTTCCCAGAGCTGTCGTAGCAGGAAGCAGAACCTTCGGGAACATAAGTCTGATAATGCCGAGAAGTTTCAGAGTAAGCTCAAGCGTTCCGCCGTTATAATCTGCAAAAGGCGTGTCATGATGAGGCACGAAAGGTCCGATACCGATCATCTGCGGCTGAAGCTTCTGTAAAAAACGCAGGTCTTTAATAAGATGCTGAGAGGTCTGATACGGAGCTCCGACCATGAATCCCGCACCGACCTGATAGCCGAGTTCACGGAGCGAAAACAGGCAGTTCATGCGGTTTTCAAGACTCATTTTCTCCGGATGAAGCTTTGCGTAAAGTTCTTCTGAAGCCGCTTCGTGACGGAGAAGATAGCGGTTTGCTCCGGCATCTTTTAACCTTTTAAAGCTTTCATAAGAGCGTTCTCCGAGTGAAAGCGTAATGGCGCAGTCGGAGTATTTCTCACGGATAGCTCTTATTATCGGAATAAGAACTTCGTCGCTGAAAAAAGCGTCCTCTCCGCCCTGAAGCACAAAGGTGCGGAATCCCAATTCATAACCGTTTTCGCAGCAGCTCATGATCTCTTCACGGCTAAGACGGTAACGCTGAGCATTTTTATTGCTGCGTCTGATTCCGCAGTACAGACAGTCGTTTTTGCAATAGCTGGATATCTCGATAAGACCTCTCAGAAAAACTTTTTTGCCGTAAACACGTTGTCTTACCTCGTCCGCATACTTTTTCAGCAGTTCCGAGGTATGTTCGTTATTTGAATTTATAAGCGAAAGAAGTTCCTCGTCAGATAAATTGCCGTTCTGATACAGCTTTTCAACAAGTCCGGTCATATTCAGCCGCCCAGTCTTATCATTTCGTCAATGCATTTTCTTGCCTGAGCAATAAGCTCGTTGTCCATTAAAATTTCAAAAGCGCTGCCGTTGCCGCCTATTCCTAGAAGGGAATTGTAAACATCGGGCAGGGTTGTTATTTTCATATTGCGGCAGACGATATCTTTCGTAACCGGGAAGAATTGCTTATCCGGACATTCATATTGCAAATATTCTGCGATGGACGTTTCCGTTCCGATAATAAATTCTTTGGCGTCTGATTTTTTGGCAAATTCCATGATTCCGGATGTAGAGCCAACGTAATCGGCAAGCATGGTTACGGCAGGCTGACATTCGGGATGAACGAGAAACAGTGCATCGGGATGTTCGGACTTTACCTTTTCAACGTCCTTAACGGTTACTGCCGCATGAGTGGGGCATCCGCCCTGAAGCAGCTTTATGTCTTTTTCGGGACAGTTTCTTTTAACGAAGTCGCCAAGGTTGCAGTCCGGAATAAAAAGAATCTTGTCGTTGTCAATAGCTCTGACTATCTTCAGTGCGCTTGAGGACGTAACGCAGACATCGCAGACTGTTTTAAGCGAAGCCGTAGTGTTGATATAGGCAACAACAGTGCGGTCAGGCTCTTGATTTTTTATAGCGGATATCATTTCAGCGTCCATCTGCTCTGCCATAGGACATCCTGCCTGAGCGTTTGCGAGAAAAACTCGTTTCTTCGGCGAGAGCATTTTTGCTGTTTCAGCCATGAAATGAACTCCGCAGAAGAGGATATTGTCCGCATTGATGTTTTTAGCGTCAACGCTGAGTTTATAGCTGTCTCCGGTAAAATCGGCGATCTCAACTATTTCCCTTGCCTGGTAGCTGTGGGCAAGAATGGCTGTATTTGTTTCTTTTTTCAGTTTCAGGACAGCGTCCTGCAATTCCCTTACTGTCATATAAAAACTCCTTTATCTGATACTGATTTCGGGTTTCCAAAGGGGATGTACTCCCCTTTGGCGGTGGGGTTAAGGGAGGCAGAGCCTCACTTAATGGACAAGTTGACAAAGAATCAGTATTACGGCATCTTCATTAAAGAGTGCTTTCGGCGATAACCTCAACTTCAACAAGAACATTCTTTGGAAGCGTTTTAACAGCAACGCAGCTTCTTGCCGGAAGCGAGGTGAAATATTTTCCGTAGATTTCGTTAAAAGCGGCAAAATCGTTCATATCTGCGAGAAAGCAGGTAGTTTTAACAGCTTTTTCAAAAGAAGAACCTGCTGTTCTTAAAACTTCGCCGAGATTGCGCATAACCTGTTCGGTCTGCTCCTGAATGGTAGCAGCTTCGATAGTGTTGGTCAGCGGATTTATAGCGATCTGACCGCTTGTGTAAACCATTCCGTTTGAAACCATAGCCTGTGAATATGGTCCGACTGCTGCCGGAGCTTTGTCTGTATGAATTTTTATCATGATATTTTCCTCCAGAAATAGTAAAAATATTCTAAAATAAATTCTTTAATAATAGGATTCTTAAGGGCGGATTCGTCCTTAAGCGGAGGGTGTATGAGGGAGGCAGTGCCTCCCTGAAGAGCAGCGCCTCGCCGAGCGCAGCAAAGGCAAGCGGACGTTGACTCTTTGTGTCCCAGCGCAGCACGATTGATTTTGTTTAATTGTTATTGAGCACCTTGAATCCCTCGTCCGCAAGTGCTTTTTTTATCTGTTCGATATGCTCATAATTTCTCGTTTCAAGCACGATTCTGAGGTAGCATCCGTTGACTGCCGAGCCTTCATTTGCACGTTCGTGGTGGATAGACGTAACGTTTCCGCCAAGCTCAGCGATGATTCTTGAAACATCCTGAAGCTGACCGGGCTTGTCGATAAGCTCAATCATCATGGAATAGGAACGTCCGGACATAAGCAGACCACGCTTGATAACTCTTGAAAGGATAGTAACGTCGATATTTCCCCCTGAAAGCAGACAAACCGTCTTTTTACCTTTTATCGGGACTTTATTGAACATTGCCGCTGCAACGGAAACAGCTCCCGCACCCTCTGTAACAAGCTTCTGCTGCTCCATAAGAGCAAGGATAGCGGCTGATATTTCGTCGTCGGTAACTGTAACAATATCGTCAACATATTCGGAAATAAGTCTGAAAGTATTTTCCCCGGGTTCTTTAACGGCTATACCGTCGGCAATGGTTGAAACGCTGTCAAGGCATTCAATTTTGCCGTCCTTGATAGAGTTGACCATACTTGGTGCTCCGGCAGCCTGAACTCCGTAGACCTTTATTGACGGATTAAGGCTTTTTACTGCATAAGCGACTCCGGAAATAAGTCCGCCTCCTCCTACCGGAACGATAACTGCTTCGATATCGGGGAGCTGCTCAAGAAGCTCAAGACCGATCGTACCCTGTCCGGCGATAACGTTTTCGTCATCGAAGGGATGAATGAAAGTGTAGCCGTATTCGTCACGCTGGCGGAGAGCCTCGGCGTAAGCGTCATCATAAACTCCCTTGACAAGGCAAACCTCTGCGCCGTAGCTTTTTGTTGCTTCCACCTTGGAAATAGGCGCTCCGTCCGGAAGACAGATGATCGACTTGATACCGTTTTTAGCTGCCGCAAGAGCCACGCCCTGAGCATGATTTCCGGCAGAACAGGCGATAACTCCCTTAGCTTTTTCCTCATCCGAAAGCTGAGACATACGGTAATAAGCTCCTCTTACTTTGAAAGAGCCGGTTATCTGAAGATTCTCGGTTTTAAGGTAAATATCGGAATCAGGATTTATTTTAGGCGCACGGATAACGTCGGTTTCTCTTATAACCTGTTTAAGTATATATTTTGCGCTGTAGATTTTATCAAGAGTCAGCATTTTAATTACCTTCTTTTTATTTTTGTTCATTAATGAGTTGGTTTACAAACTGTCTTGCAGTTCTCGGCGATCTGCCGCTTCCCTGCATAGCGAACTGTTCCGCTTTAAGAGCGAGAGTATCGGAGTCGATATTGATTCCGTGCTGAGCCGCAAGCTCCTGAGCTATCTGGACATATGATTTTTTGTCGGGCTTGCTGAAATTAACTCTTAAACCGAAACGTGCCGAAAGTGAAAGAGTTTCCTGCATAGAATCGTTGCGGTGAACGTCGTCGCCGTCTCTGTCGGAGAAGCTTTCTTTAACAAGGTGACGGCGGTTGCTTGTAGCGTAGATCGCAGTATTGCCCGTTCTTGCTGAAACAGAGCCTTCGAGAGTAGCTTTAAGCGCTCCGAAGCAATCCTCTCCCGAAACGAAAGAAAGATCGTCGATAAAGATAATGAATTTCAGAGGATTGGCGCTTATGCTTTCGATAATGTCGGGAATATCACGAAGCTGTTCCTTTGTTATTTCGATAAGACGCAGTCCTTTATCGGCAAATTCGTTTACAACAGCTTTGACCGTTGAGGATTTTCCTGTTCCAGCATCGCCGTAAAGAAGAACGTTCTGCGCCGGTTTTCCGCTGAGTAGAGCGAGCGTGTTGTCGATAACGGCCTTTCGTTCTCTTTCGTAGCCGAAAAGCGAGGAAAGGCGTTGCGGATCGGGATGCTTAACGGGAACTATTTCGCCCTTTCTAAGGATAAACATTCTGTTCTGAGCAAATTTTCCATAACCGTAGCGTTCGATATTGCCAATTCGGCTTCTGTATTCTTTTACAAAATCGAATTCTGTAGTTTTCCATTTCGGGAGCGAGATTGTACTGTCTGCAAAGAGTGCGAAATCCTGTGGTTGGAGCTGTGAAAATTCTTGTAAAATTCTGAGTTCATTTTCCATGGCTTCCTCGATGAAGCTGTCGAAAGTTTCACCCTTTGCTTTTCCTGAGATATAGAAATTTTCGTCCTGCAAAACAGCCTTAAGAACATATTCGCTCAGATTTGCTCCGCTTTTATAAAGCTTTGAAACAAATTCGGAGTAGTTATAGATATTTACAGACACATCTTCGCAGTTGCCGTCAAGAAGCTGCCAGAGTTCGTTTATAATTTCATCGTTGAGGAGACTGCGGAATACTGCAAGAGACCTCATTCCGCAGTCGATTGCTTTAAATTTGTCGTTCATTTTATGCGATCGCTTCCAATACCTTTTCAGTCATTTCGGTGCAGGTAAGAGGAGTTCCATCTGCGCTGCCCATAAGATCGGCAGTTCTCCAGCCGTCGTTAAGAACCTTGTCAACAGCTTTTTCAATGCAGTCTGCTTCTTCGGAAAGACCGAAAGAATAACGGAGCATCATTGCCGCTGAAAGAATAGTGGCGATAGGATTAGCCTTATTTTGTCCGGCAATATCAGGAGCAGAACCGTGAATAGGCTCGTACATACCTCTTGTTGTTGCTCCGAGAGAAGCCGAAGCGAGCATACCGATAGAACCTGTGATCTGAGAAGCTTCGTCGGAAAGGATGTCTCCGAACATATTTGAAGTTACAATAACGTCGAACTGCTTAGGATTTCTTACAAGCTGCATAGCCGCATTGTCAACGAACATATCGCTGTATTCAACTTCCGGATATTCCTCGGCAAGCTTATGCATGGTCTTTCTCCAGAGACGTGAGGACTCAAGAACGTTAGCCTTATCAATGCTTGTAACACGCTTATTGCGTTTCATAGCAGTTTCAAAAGCAACTCTTCCGATACGTTCGATCTCTGTAACGCTGTAAGCCTCGGTGTCGTAGGCTTCTTCGCCGTATTTGCCCTGTCTGTAGCCTCTGTCGCCGAAGTAGATTCCGCCTGTAAGCTCACGGACGATCATGATATCAAAACCGTCGCCGACTATTTCATCTTTGAGAGGAGAAGCGGCTCTGAGCGCCGGATAAAGAGTTGCCGGACGAAGATTTGTGAAAAGTTCAAGTGCGGAACGGATTCCGAGAAGAGCCTTTTCAGGACGCTTTTCACCCGGCTGATCGTCCCACTTAGGACCTCCTACAGCTCCGAGAAGTACGCTGTCGCTTGCAAGACAGCCGTCAACGGTTTCCTGTGGAAGCGGCATACCTGTTGCGTCGATAGCGCATCCGCCGATAAGATATGGAGTAAAATTGAATTTGTGACCGAATTTTTCAGCGGTCTTTTCAAGAACTGCAACAGCACTGTCCACGATCTCAGGACCTATTCCGTCTCCTCTGAGCAAAGCTATATTAAATTCCATTTCCATTCTCCTTTATTTTCATCCCGACAGAACATCGGGTGTTTATATATAGTTTCCATCAAGATTTTATAATTTTTTTCGCTGTTTAATTTCTGTTTCGAAGGCCTTAATATATATCTGTCCATAAGTCAAAAACCAAGCTTCAGATAAAGGAATGTTTATTTCTTTCTGTTTATCTTTTGGTAATTGATCAACAGTTAGCATATAACAGATTTTTTCTATATTCTTTAAGCAATTATAACAATAGTATATATATTTATCATTCATGTCTTTAATATCATGCTTTTTACCATAAGCATCAACCCATAATGGATATCCACTCCATTCACTATATTCAATAGACATAATTATGCCTCCTCACTTTCCTGCTTAATAATTTCGTTTACATTACTTAATGATACCGTCGGCGATAGACTGGATAAGTCCGCCGTTTTCGATAATTTTCTGGATAAACTCAGGGAACGGAGCTGTTTTGTACTCCTTGCCTGTAGTAAGATTGCGGATGATACCGTTATCCATGTCGGCTTCGACTTTATCGCCCTCGCTGATACCGTCAACAGCTTCGGGACACTCTACGATAGCGAGTCCGATATTGATCGAGTTTCTGTAGAAGATTCTTGCGAAGCTCTTTGCGATAACGAGAGAGACTCCGCTTGCTTTGATAGCGATAGGAGCGTGTTCACGGGAAGAACCGCATCCGAAATTCTGTCCGGCTGTGATGATATCGCCGGGCTGAACTCTTGAAACGAAAGTTTTATCGAGGTCTTCCATACAGTGTGAAGCAAGCTCTGCGTGATCGCTTGTATTAAGGTAACGTGCAGGGATAATAACGTCGGTATCAACGTTGTCGCCGTATTTTATAACATTTCCTGTATATTTCATTTGCTCATTACCTCCCATGGACTTGAAATTTTTCCTGTAATTGCGCTTGCAGCAGCAACTGCCGGACTTGCAAGGTAAACTTCTGATTCAACGTGACCCATTCTTCCTACGAAGTTACGGTTTGTTGTAGCAACAGCACGTTCTCCAGCTGCGAGGATTCCCATATATCCTCCGAGACATGGACCGCAGGTCGGAGTTGAAACGATAGCGCCGCTTTCAATAAAGATTTTGAGGAGTCCCATTTCCATAGCGTCAAGATAGATCTGCTGTGTTGCCGGAATGACGATAACTCGAACGTTTTTAGCGCACTTTTTGCCCTTCATTATTTCAGCGGCAGCGATAAGGTCTTCAAGTCTGCCGTTGGTGCATGAACCGATAACTACCTGATCTATTTTGATATCTCCGAACTGATCGAAGGTTTTGGCGTTTTCAGGAAGATGAGGGAAAGAAACCGTCGGCTGGATAGAAGAGAGGTCGATGTCGATAACTTCATCATAAACGGCATCCTCGTCAGCCTTGTAAATTGCAGGCTCAGCATTGCCGTGTTCCTTGATGTATTCGAGAGTGATATCGTCGACCTCGAAAATACCGTTTTTAGCTCCGGCTTCAATAGCCATATTGGCAATACAGAGTCGGTCTGCCATAGTGAGAGAAGAAAGTCCCTCGCCTGTGAATTCCATAGAGCGGTAAAGAGCGCCATCAACGCCGATTTTTCCGATGATATGGAGAATAACGTCCTTACCGGAAACGTATTTCTGAAGCTTGCCTGTGAGATTGAATTTGATTGCGGACGGAACTTTGAACCATGCCTTGCCGACAGCCATTCCGCAAGCCATATCTGTTGAACCTACGCCTGTTGAGAAAGCTCCGAGAGCGCCGTATGTGCAGGTGTGGGAGTCTGCTCCGATAACAACGTTGCCGGCAGTTACAAGTCCTTTTTCGGGGAGAAGAGCGTGTTCGATTCCCATTTCGCCTACATCGTAGAAGTGAGTGACCTCCTTCTCGCCGCAGAAATCACGGCACATTTTGCACTGCTCGGCAGCCTTGATGTCCTTATTAGGAGCAAAATGGTCCATGACCATTGTTACCTTGTCCTTATCGAAAACGCTGTTTTTATTCAGCTTTGCGAACTCCTTTATGGCAACGGGAGATGTGATATCGTTGCCGAGGACTAAATCCAGATTGGCAAGGATAAGCTGTCCTGCCTGAACCGAATCAAGTCCCGCATGAGCCGCAAGAATTTTTTGAGTCATTGTCATACCCATGTTTATCATTCCTTTCAGATATAAATTTAATTATCGATTTGTATTTATTTTAAAATCAAGATATAATTTCTATTAAAGACATTATACAAATTGATATGTAACCCCAGACAGGGAGAAGAATCAAGGCTAAAACGCTTGATATAATCATAACGGGAAGTCTTTTTTCAATACACTTTATTTTTCGTATCCAAAACCGCCAAACGAAAGATACTATTAATATTAAAATTACTCCCAAACAACCACACAACCAAAGTGCGTTTAAATCGACATAATGTAATTTTTCACCATGATCATCTTCACTATTGTGATATGTCAGGTATTCCTGCAAATTGGAAATAAAAGAATAGATCAGCAATAGTATATCTGCACTCAGAAATCCAATCACAACGCTTGATAAATACGCATAGGTTTTGGATTCTATTTCTTTTATTTCCTTTGCAGTTATATTCATAATAAATCCTCCATTGATTTATCTTAACAACTTCACTTTTTATTGATAATTGCTCCCTTATCAGCAGAAGAAACCATAGAAGCATAACGCTTGAGATAGCCTGTGATGTTTTCCTTTTTCTTGATAGGCATAGTCTTTTTGCGCTCTTCAAGCTCCTCGTCGGAAACTTCAAGAGTGATGCTGTAATTCGGGATGTCGATAGAAATTATATCGCCGTCCTTGACGTAAGCGATAGTACCTCCGTTTACAGCTTCAGGAGAAACGTGACCGATAGCCGCACCTCTTGTAGCGCCGGAGAAACGTCCGTCAGTGATAAGAGCAACAGTCGATCCAAGACCTGCGCCCTGAATTGCAGAAGTCGGCGAGAGCATCTCTCTCATTCCCGGACCGCCGGCAGGACCTTCGTAACGGATAACAACAACGTCTCCGGCTTTGATTCCGCCTTCATAGATGACCTTGATAGCTTCCTCTTCGCTGTCGAAAACTCTTGCAGGACCTTTGTGAACGAGCATTTCAGGAGCAACTGCGCTTCTCTTGACAACACATCTGTCCGGAGCAAGATTTCCCTTGAGAACTGCGATTCCGCCTGTTTCGCTGTAAGGATTGTCGATAGGACGGATAGTTTCGGGATCTTTATTTATACATCCTGCGATATTTTCACCGACGGTTTTTCCCGTAACGGTCATGCAGTCGGTGTTGATGAGATCTTTCTTTGTAAGCTCGTTAAGAACTGCATAAACGCCGCCAGCCTCGTTAAGATCTTCCATATAAGTGTGACCAGCCGGAGCAAGATGACAGAGATTCGGAGTTTTAGCGCTGATCTCATTTGCGATATCGAGGTTGATATTAACTCCGCACTCGTTTGCAATAGCCGGAAGATGCAGCATACTGTTTGTAGAGCATCCAAGAGCCATATCGGCAGTAAGAGCGTTATGAAATGCCTTTTCTGTCATGATATCAAGCGGACGGATATTCTTTCTGTAAAGCTCCATAACCTGCATACCAGCCATTTTTGCAAGCTTGATTCTTTCTGAATAAACAGCAGGGATAGTTCCGTTGCCTTTAAGTCCCATACCAAGAACTTCGGTAAGGCAGTTCATTGAGTTTGCAGTATACATACCGGAACATGAGCCGCAGGTCGGACAGGCATGGTTTTCGTAATCCTCGACGTCCTCAGCAGACATTTTACCGGCAGTATAAGCTCCTACCGCTTCAAACATGGAGGAAAGACTTGTTTTCTTTCCCTTGACGTGTCCTGCAAGCATTGGACCTCCGCTTACGAAAATAGTAGGAACGTTGATACGAGCAGCAGCCATAAGAAGTCCTGGAACGTTCTTATCGCAGTTCGGAACCATAACGAGAGCGTCGAAATGATGTGCAAGAGCCATACATTCCGTAGAATCGGCGATAAGGTCACGTGTAACGAGAGAATATCTCATACCTGCGTGTCCCATAGCGATACCGTCGCATACTGCGATAGCAGGGAAAACTACAGGAGTTCCGCCGCCCATTGCAACGCCGAGTTTAACAGCGTCAACGATTTTGTCAATGTTCATATGTCCGGGTACGATTTCGTTGTAAGACGAAACAATACCAACGAGAGGACGTTTCATTTCCTCTTTAGTGTGTCCGAGCGCATTGAAAAGGGAACGCTGTGAAGCCTTTTCAACACCCTCGCAGAAATAATTTCCGCTCATTTTATTTCACCTCATTAATTAGATTTCAATATATGTTGAAGCTGCGTCGTCAAGAGCAGCCATAAGCTTTTTTTCAAGTGGAGTACCTTCAATATCCTTGTTGTAAGCAAGCCCGAACGCTTCACGTTCTCTTGCCGTACCGTCACGGAAACCGTAGCAGTAAAGGAGTTCTCCATAATAGGGGAGTTTTGTTTTAAATGCAAAGTATTTATTATCAAGCTTTTCGTATTCTTTTCCGACAGGCTGACCGTTTTCAACGGCATAATAAACATCGTCATAAGGACCGATGAATATGTTAGGATGATTTTCAAGAAATTCGGTATAATCCTCGCTGTTGTACGGTTCATACTGGTAAGAAGGATCCAGTTCACAGTGACTGTTGAACTCAATAAAATCACCTGAAAGCCGGAACGTATATTTTTTGTCGCCGTACTCATCTTCAATAAGTACGGATTGTTTTGCAGGAACATTTCCTGAATCAAGAATATTTTGCGGAGTCTTTTTCACAGGAGCACCGGAAACCGCATTTTCTGGTTTTTTCGGAGCTGCTGATGATAACACTGAGTCATTGATTTTTTGACCGGCACTTTCGGCAGCGTCAAAAATTTTTTTCAGCGAATCTAAAAATCCCATAAATATGCTCCTTTCATAAAAAACGCTGCTAACCCGAAAAATCGGGAAAGCAGCGGTGTACATTCCGATTATTCAATCGGAGAATATTCAGTTGTTCGGCGATCAGTTGTTGATGAATTTGTCTTCTTCGTTGTTCCAGCTATAGAGCTTTCTGATATCTTCGCCAACCTTCTCAGCAGGATGCTCGGCAGCAAGCTTTCTCATAGCCTTGAAGTGAACCTGTGAACCGGCATTTGACATATCGAGGAGGAAGTCCTTAGCGAAAGTACCGTCCTGAATATCGGAAAGAACCTTCTTCATAGCCTTCTTTGTATCTTCTGTGATGATCTTAGGACCTGTGATATAGTCGCCGTATTCGGCAGTATTGGAGATAGAATATCTCATTCCTGCAAAACCGCTCTGGTAGATAAGGTCAACGATGAGCTTCATTTCGTGGATACACTCAAAGTAAGCATTTCTCGGATCGTAGCCTGCCTCAACGAGAGTCTCGAAACCAGCCTGCATAAGAGCGCATACGCCGCCGCAGAGAACAGCCTGTTCTCCGAAGAGATCTGTTTCTGTTTCTGTTCTGAAAGTTGTTTCAAGAACGCCTGCACGAGCGCCGCCGATTGCAAGACCGTAAGCAAGAGCCATTTCCTGAGCCTTGCCTGTAGCGTCCTGATGAACGGCAACGAGACAAGGAACACCTTTGCCAGCCTGATATTCGCTTCTTACAGTGTGACCAGGTCCCTTAGGAGCGATCATAGTAACGTCAACGTCAGCAGGAGGAACGATGCAGCCGAAATGAATGTTGAAACCGTGAGCGAACATGAGCATATTGCCTGCTTCGAGGTTTGGCTCGATGTCGTTCTTGTAAAGAGCAGCCTGCTTTTCATCGTTGATAAGGATCATGATGATATCAGCCTGCTTAGCAGCCTCAGCAGCAGTGAAAACTTCAAAGCCCTGCTTAACAGCCTTGTCCCAAGACTTTGAACCTTCGTAAAGACCGATGATAACTCTGCCCTTATCTCCGAGGGATTCCTTAGCGTTGAGAGCGTGTGCGTGGCCCTGGCTGCCGTAGCCGATTACAGCGATCGTTTTTCCGTAAAGAAGGGAAAGGTCGCAATCCTGTTCATAAAAAACCTTTGCAGTATTTTCCATTTTAAAAAGACTCCTTTTTAAATAATTTGATTTTGGTTTAACGGATCAGAATCGTTAAACCGTTATATGTAATTGCTGTTAGGCAATTATAATTTTGTATGATCGGAGGGGGACTCCGCAGCTTGCGTATATGCGTCAATTTTATAATGCTTTCGACAGTATATGTGCTTAAAAGCAGATGTAGCGGCGGTTATTATAATGTCGATCGAAACAAAAAACAGCAGAAATGTTAATGCCGCACCAAACGCATCTTCAGAATATTCCCTGACATATGCAGATATAACCGCAATCAGCGAACTAATGATCAAAATCGTCAACTGATTAAATAGGATATGCTGCTTTATGGTCTTTTTCGCATCATGCCGCAGCTTTAATATATGATAAACTGTAATAGCAATATTGGTTATTACAAAGTCGCAGATAATGATATACGTGGCAAACAAAAATGTACAAACATAACCGAACTCATCAAAACAACCTTTTTTATTTACTTCAAGGGCAAATTCGCCAATTACAAACAGCAGCATTAATAATGCCGATATCTGCATTAAACAGATAAATAATTTTACCGGTTCATAATTTTGCGTCTGCTTTTTCTTTTTTAAAACATGGGGATAAAGTATAGCGACAGCAATTGATATTAAGGTGCACCAAAAGAAAATAACCACGAGACCGGTAACAGTCATGAAAAGAAAGTCACTGCCTAACCCTCCGCATATTTTAGCGGCAAAATTGCTTAAAATTCCACAAACAAGGAATAATGGAATAGAAAAAAGCCAATATCTTGTATTCATCTCGAATCACCGTTTTCCTTTTAGAAAGATCTCTTTATAAATAATAAATAATTGATGATGACCTAACGGACAAGATTCGCTAAACTGCCATGTGCGGTTGCTGTCGTGCAGTCGTCGGGCAATTATAATTGTGTTTCGTCCGGATTATCCTCAGGAATTTCCTCCGCAGCGGCATTATACTTTTTCTTTTTCGCATAATAAACTATTGTGGAGATGATTATTAAAGCAATTTCAGCCGGGGGAAGGCTTATCAATGTCAAAAATGCAACAAAGCTGATGTCAGGATTATCGCCCCCGATAGTTTCTGCACAAGCTATAAGAGTTATTGCTGAAATTACGAGTAATATTATGATAAATTGTTTCAGCCAACGCAGATGCTTTAACGGATCCATGCCGGAATGGTTGATGATAAAAAGGGTGTAAGATATAATCAGCAATATAGAAGTGATTCGCATTGATGCTGATGTCAGAAATCCGAAATTAACATTTATGTCTTCGAGCCGCATGGAGCTTATTGTGCCTATTATTCCGAAAAAAACAGATGCAAGCAGCCAATATCTTATTTTCATATTACTTTACCGTTTTAAGACAATTTTCGCCTCTTTCAACGGCTATAATACCGGTGCGGCACATTTCCATAATGCCATAGGGCTTTACAAGCTCGATAAATGCGTTTATTTTTGAAGTTTCTCCCGTAAGCTCGCAAACAAGAGCAGTAGGGGAGTAATCGACTATCTTTGAGCGGAATATCTCAACGGCAGACATTATATCCTGTCTTGATTCCGGAGTGTTTTTCACCTTTATGAGAAGCAGCTCACGGATAACGGTTTCCTTTTCGCTGAGAACCTCGACTTCACGAACATCGTGAAGCTTCCGAATTTGCTGAAGAATAAGATCCTTGATGTAGTCGTCGCCGTGAAAAGCAACGGTAATACGTGAAAATCCCGGAGATTCAGTTTCTCCTACCGTAAGGCTGTCGATATTGAAAACTCTTCGTGTGAACATTCCGGAAACTCTTGAAAGAACGCCTGAAATGTTTGAAACTATCATTCCGATTACATACTGATTCATTGCATTCACCTCACTTGATCTCTGTTATTATATCGTCGATCGAACCGCCGGGAGGAAGCATCGGAAGAACGAATTCATTGCAGTCTACAGCGCAGTCGATAACGAAAGTTCCGTTATAAGCGAAAGCTTCTTCGGCAGTTTTTTCGAGTTCGTCTTTGGTATAAACTCTTGCGCCCTTTGCGCCGAAAGCTTCCGCAAGCTTAACGAAATCGGTTTTTCTGTTAAGAGTTGTATTTGAGTAGTGCTTGTCGAAGAAAAGCGTCTGCCACTGGCGAACCATTCCGAGAACTCCGTTGTTCATTATAACGATAACGAGCGGAAGATTCATTGAAACGGCTGTTGCCAGTTCGTTAAGGTTCATACCGAAGCTGCCGTCGCCTGTGAAGAGGAGCGAGTGCTTGCCTGAAACGGCCGCTGCACCGATAGCCGCACCCATTCCGAATCCCATAGTTCCAAGACCGCCGCTGGTGAGGAAGGTTCTCGGAGCTTTAAGAGGATATCTCTGAGCCGCCCACATCTGATGTTGTCCGACATCTGTAACGACAACAGCGTCGCCTGCATGAGAGCTTACGATATCAATGATCTCAAACGGATTCATGCGGTCATCGGCAGAAATACCGGACTTGTCGCAGCTGTTTGTACAGTTTTCGCAGTTCTTTGAATATTTTTTAGCAATAGCGCTTGCCGTGCGTCGGTTTTCTTCCTCACGGAGCTCGCTTATTCGAGCAAACCATTCGGGATGTTTTTTCTCTTTAACTATAGCAGTGAGACGTTCAAGAGCGTCCTTGATATCGCCGTTCAGGGCGATATCCGCAGGAATATTCTTATGCAGTTCCGCACCGTCTATATCAATGTGGATGATTTTGAAATTTTTGGCGTAGCGAGCCTTGTTACCGGTAGCTCTGTCACTGAAACGTGCTCCGAGTGCGATGACGAGATCGGATTCGTCTTCTGCGACGGAAGAAGCGTAATGACCGTGCATACCCTGCATTCCAAGAAAATTCGGATTATCTGAAGGAACGGCAGAAAGTCCCATAAGCGAGCATCCCATAGGAGCGTCAATCTTGTCGGCAAAAGCGATGAGTTCCTGAGAAGCCTTTCCACTGATTATGCCGCCGCCGAAGTAGATATAAGGTCTTTGGGCATTTTCGATAAGCTCGGCAGCTTTTTTGAGCTGATCTTCCGAAACGTAAGTAATAGGATAGGGGATAACCGGTTGGTTTTTCGGTTCAAATTCGCACTTAGCGATCTGAACGTCCTTGGGAATATCGACAAGAACAGGTCCGGGACGTCCTGATTTGGCTATCTTGAATGCCATTCGGAGCGTATCGGCGAGTTCGTTTACATCCTTAACGATGAAATTGTGCTTAGTTACCGGCATTGTCACACCGACGATATCAACTTCCTGAAAGCTGTCTCTTCCGAGAAGATCGCACGGAACGTTTCCTGTTATAGCTACCATAGGTACGGAATCAAGGTAAGCCGTAGCTATGCCTGTTACAAGGTTAGTTGCTCCCGGACCGGATGTTGCGATAACAACTCCGACCTTGCCGGAAGCTCTTGCATAGCCGTCAGCAGCATGAGAAGCTCCCTGTTCGTGAGCAGTGAGAACGTGATTTATGCGGTCACGATTGAGATAAAGCTCGTCAAAAAGGTTGATTACCTGACCGCCGGGATAACCGAAAACGGTATCGCAGCCCTGTTCAACGAGTGTTTCAACAACGATTTTTGCACCTGAAATTTTCATATTAACAAATCCTTCTTCTGAAATAATATCAAGCAATTAACGTCCCGAACAATGTAATTCAGTAAATAAAACAAACCTCCGGCAATCCGCCGGAGGTCTTAATCAAGCGTCATTGCTTTGATGCAGGGAATCAAATCCGAATCAAGCAATTACTCAAAGTTCCTTCGGGCAGAAAGAATCACAGCGGCAGTTCGGGACGTTAATGACTGCGCCGTTAATAATGACTATACCGGAAAAAGTAATAACCGATTTCATCATGCTCCACTCCTTTGAGTATTCTTGAAACTATTATACCACTATCTTATTTTAAAATCAATAAGGAGAGGATTATTTTGAAGATTTTTATAAACCGCTAAGAGTTTTCAACATGGTAATTTGTGCAAATGTTATGTTCTCTCCATGCCTTGCGAACATTGCAGTCAATTGAAGCGGATTTTGTACCCCTCGCTTCTGCCAAAACGGTATTCGCTTTCTGGGCATCTATGCCCTAATCATACTTAATCTCCATAAAGGGGATTAAGTATGATTAATACTGGGTTTCCAAAGGGGGGATTCACCCTTTGGCAGGGGGGATGGGGGACAGAGTCCCCCGCTTAAGCTGACAGCATTTGTCATGCAAGGCAGGAAGAGAAAACCATTACTTTATCATGTTATTTACAGCGCTTACGAGTGCCTTTATGGACGATGTAACGATGTCGGTATCAACACCTGTTCCCCAGAAGCTTTTTCCGTCATCCGAGAGGATCTCGACATAAGAGACTGCTTTGGAAGAAGAACCTACTTCAAGAGCGTGTTCCGTGTATGTGCTGATGCTGTATTTAAGTCCTGTGTAAGACTGGATAGCATTGCTTACAGCGTCCAGACGTCCGTTGCCATTATTGGTTGCGGAAGCTGTTCTGCCGTTGTATTCAAGGCTTACAGTCGCTTCGATACCGTCATGCTGAACGTAATGAGCTTCTGTAACTTTAAGTGGAGTTGTTATGTCGACATAATTGGTCTTGAAGATCTCGTAAACTTCGTCCGGGAGAAGTTCCTTATGCTTGTGGTCGGAAACTCCCTTAACGAGATATCCGACGTTCTCACGCATTTTTTTAGGCAGATTATAGCCGAATCTTGTTTCGAGAACATAGCCGATGCCGCCCTTTCCGGACTGGCTATTGATTCTGATAACGTCGGCGGAGTATTCTCTTCCGAGATCGGAAGGATCAATAGGAAGATAAGGAACAGTCCAATGCTCGGTGTTTTTCTCTTCACGCCACTTCATTCCCTTTGCAATAGCGTCCTGATGAGAACCGCTGAATGCTGCGAAAACGAGTTTTCCGCTATATGGCTGACGTTCGTTTACAGCCATTCTTGTAATTCTTGAATAAAGCTCGGTAATCGAAGGCATATCGGTGAAATCGAGTCCCGGCTCAACGCCCTGCGAGTACATATTCAGAGCAAGAGTGATGATATCAACGTTGCCGGTTCTTTCGCCGTTTCCGAAGAGAGTACCCTCCACACGGTCAGCGCCTGCGAGAAGTCCCATTTCGGTATCGGCAACAGCGCATCCTCTGTCGTTATGGGGATGGAGAGAAACAATTACATTTTCTCTGTATTTGAGGTTTTCGCACATATATTCAACCTGATTTGCGTAAACGTGAGGCATAGAGAGCTGAACGGTTACGGGCAGATTGATGATGACTTTATCCTCCGGAGTAGGCTGCCAGATATCGAGAACTTCGTTGCATATTTCAAGAGCGAATTCCGGTTCTGTACCCGTGAAGCTTTCAGGGGAGTATTCAAATTTGAAATTACCTTCATATTTCTCACGGTATTCCTTGCAGAGCTTAGCTCCTGTAACAGCGATGTCAATTATTTCCTGCTTGTTCTTGCGGAAAACCTGTTCACGCTGAGCGAGAGACGTTGAATTGTAGAGGTGAACGATAGCGTTCTTGCATCCCTTTAAAGCGTCGAAAGTCTTTTTGATGATATGCTCTCTCGACTGTGTAAGAACCTGAATCGTAACATCATCGGGGATCATATTCTGCTCGATGAGAGTGCGGCAGAAGTCGTATTCCGTTTCAGATGCGGCAGGGAAGCCGATCTCGATCTCTTTAAAACCGATCGCAACGAGCTTCTCGAAAAATTCAAGTTTTTCACCGAGGCTCATAGGGATAACGAGAGCCTGATTGCCGTCTCTGAGGTCGACGCTGCACCACTGCGGAGCTTTGTCGATATAAGATTTCTGAGTCCATTTCATTGAAGTTTTCGGAGCTTCAAAAAATTGTCTTGTGTACTTTGATGTGTTTTTCATTAATATTTCCTCCAATCTGATTGATCCGATATATGCCTGCGGACGGATAATAAAAAATCTCCTCCATGCAAGGCATGGAAGAGACGAAGTTTCAAATATGTTACTCCGTGGTACCACTCTTCTTGATGTACAAAACTACATCCGCTCATCTGCGTCGGAACAACGCATATCTCTGTAACGGGAGAATCCGTTCAAGCCTAATTGCCGCAGCACGAATAGATTATTCATACGAAGAACTGCGGTCTTTCAGCCGACTGCTCGGGGAGGAGCTATGACCTGTAACTGTATACTGCCTTTCACCAGCCGGCAGTTCTCTGTGAAAACGATTTACAAGTTTTATTTCCCTTCATCGCATTTGTAAGTTAATAATTACATTATACAGTGCGTTTCAGTATTTGTCAAGTGTTTTTGAAAAATTTTTCATAATTTTTCGCATACAATATGCGATAGTGAATCACAATATTATTAAAGTGATTTTTAATCAATAATAGGAGGAGCGGGAGCGTTTTCTTTATCTTTTCGGAGTTTTTTCCGTATCCGTCTTTCCTCACAAGCGTCATAGGAGAAGAATTGAATGATCGAGATCGCCAGCGTCAGCAGGAAAGGCGCAGCTGTGGGAATGAGTCTTTCCCTGTACATATCGCTTACGAGGAGATTTTCATATTTTCCGGTTCCGGTCCATCCGGCAGATTCGGCGTGTCTGATAAGACGATAAGTCATGGTCATACATAAAGCGAAACCTGCTGACGAAAGAAATGGCGCAATAAGATTCGGAAGGCTTTTTCTGAAAAGACAAAGAATGGCGGCGGCGGTCATGAGAGAACCGGAAATAATTAGCTTTGTTCCGTATCCTGATATTATCGAACCGTAGCTTGCTTTATTGCTGATAAGACCTGCGCCCGTCATCATGACCATAAAAATCGGGTAAGTAGCCGTTGAAACGATAAGAATTATTTTAGCAGCGGTCATTGAAGATTTTTGTTTTGAAAATTGCTGTTTTTTATTTTTCATAAGCATATTCTCCCAATAATACCGCTGTTTTACATGGAATCAGCGGTACATATTTTCAATAATAAAGTTCATGCTTTGATGTATAATAAATTTGAGGGAAAATCCCTCATTCCAGAGAAAGGAATTATAAAATGCATTTGAAAAGAAAAATTATCAAGTCAACTGCGGCAGTATTATCTGCTGCATTTGTTTGTTTATTCTCGGCTGCCGGATATTATTCCTCAAAGCTTCCTGCGGTAATAACCAAAGAACCGTCGGCGGAGCTTAGAATTGCCGAATATCCGGAAATAAGCTGCTTGGCTGATTCGGATTCCGTCGTTCAGACAGCGAGTGTGTTTCCGCATTCGGATCAGGTTACGCTTTCGCTTTTCGGAGCAATTCCGGTTAAAAACGTTCAGGTTCGTGAAGCAGAAGCGCCTGTTCTTGCCGTCGGAGGAAATCCGTTCGGGATAAAGCTTCTTATGGACGGCGTTATGGTCACAGAGCTTGGCGCTGTTCTTGATGAAAGCGGACGGACTATATGTCCGGCTGAAAATGCGGGAATACAGGTCGGCGATGTTATAAAAGCTGTTAACAAAGAACCGATAGTATCCAACAGCAGGCTTCAGGAGCTAATAGCTGAAAGCGAGGGAAAGGGTATAGAGATCACTGCCGAAAGGGAAGGCAGCGAATTCACGATAACGCTTGAGCCGGTTTTCTCCAAAAAGACTAATATGTGGCGTGGAGGAATGTGGGTTCGTGACAGTGTTGCAGGGATCGGAACAGTAACCTTTATCAACAAAAAAACCGGAGAATTTGCCGGTCTTGGACATCCTATATGCGATGCTGATACCGGAGAACTTGTACCTTTATACAGCGGAGAAGCTGTACCTGTTGAAATAATTGAGGCTAAAAGGGGTGAAAAAGGAATCCCCGGAGAGCTTCGTGGATGTTTCAGGAAAGGCAACGCCTACGGTACCCTTAACCGAAACAACAACTGCGGAATTTACGGAAATCTAACGGACGAGGCTGTTAAGGAGTTGTGTGAAAATGCCGAGGAATTCACAATGGGTTATCGTCAGGAAATAACGACGGGAAAAGCTGAAATTTATACGACAATTTCCGGCTGCACTCCTGAAAAATACTCGATAGAGATAGAAAGCGTTGATTTCAACAGCGATGATTATTCCAGAAATATGGTTATACGCATAACGGACAAACGTCTTATCGAAGCTGCCGGAGGTATAATTCAAGGCATGAGCGGAAGTCCTATAATACAGGGCGGAAAGCTTATCGGAGCGGTAACTCATGTATTTGTAGCCGATCCGACACGGGGTTATGCGATATTTGCCGAAAACATGGCGGAATATCTTGAGGGATAGCTGAATAAAATAGAATAAAACAAAATCGGGCGTTACATTTAAGTAACGCCCCAACTGCATTTAAGTAAAATTATCTGCTTTCCTCACTGAAACCGCTGTCTACAAGCTCAATAAGTGCGTCTACAGCAGCCTTTTCGTCAGCACCGTCAGCGATAACCTTAACGTTAGTTCCGCCTACAATACCAAGTGAAAGAATACCAAGCAAGCTCTTTGCATTCACTCTGCGTTCTTCTTTTTCAATCCAGATAGATGATTTGAATTCATTAGCCTTCTGAATAAAGAAGGTTGCAGGTCTTGCGTGAAGTCCAACCTGATTCTTAACCATTACTTCTCTTACAAACATATACAACTCTCCTATTCTCTGTAATCTCGACAGCCTTGCCGTCAAGCTGCAAATTTATTTCAATTGCTGTACTCATTATACATTCAAATTTTTGTATAGTCAATGGATTTTTTGCTACAAATCCCTGCATTTTAATAAATTCTACATTTAGATTAAATCCCGGCTTAAAAAATCTTATTTGCTTGTTAATTATCACTACAAAATAATGTTGATAGTAATTGTTGAAAATATATAATAAACGGTGTTATAATATGGTTAATTCGTCTAAATGGAAATTATAATGCAATGTATACTTAAAGTATAAAAACGGTAGAATAAACTTTAAAAAGGTTATTTTTTATTATATTTTTCCAGAAGGTCAGGTCTGCGCTGTGCGGTTATTTCAAGGCTTTGTTCGTGACGCCATTTTTCGATATTTTTGTGATGACCTGATAAAAGTACAGGCGGAACAGCCATATTTTCCCATACTTCGGGACGTGTATACTGAGGATATTCAAGCAGACCGCTGTAAATGCTTTCGTCCGTGAAGCATATCTCATCGGATAAAACTCCCGGACACATTCTTGCAACAGCGTCCGCAACAGCCATAGCAGGGATCTCTCCGCCGGTAAGAACATAGTCGCCGATAGAGATTTCCTCGTCCACGATTTTATCGATAATACGTTGATCTACGCCCTCGTAGTGACCGCAGATTATGAGGATATTTTCCATTCCGGCAAGTTCGATTGCTTTTTGCTGATCGAAAATTTTTCCTTTCGGCGACATATATATAGTATGCGGCTTCGCTCCCATTTCGTCACAAACAGCCTTGTAGCAGTTGTATATCGGTTCGCACTGCATAACCATTCCCATGCCTCCGCCGTAGGGAGTATCGTCAACACGGCGGTGTTTATCCTGAGTATATTCCCGTATCTGACGGCAGTTAAGCTCGATTTTTCCGGCTTTTCTGGCTCTTCCGACAATGCTTTCGCCGAGTACGGCTTCACACATTTCGGGGAAGAGAGTCATGATTTCTATTTTCATTCAAAAAGTCCCTCCAGCGGACGGATAGTCATGGTATTTTCGTCAATATCGGTAGAGATAACAACTTCGGGAATTGCCGGAACGAGATATTCTCTGTCTTTTCCCTGAATGACATATACATCGTTAGCTCCGGTCTGCATAACGTCGATGATTTTTCCGTAGACAAATCCTGAATCAGCGTCGGAAACCTCGAGTCCTATTAGATCCTGAATGAAGTAGGTGTCCTCGTCAAGTTCAAGGTCGTCACGATGCATATACAGGATTTTGTTGCGGAGCTTTTCGGAAGATTCGGGAGTATCGTATTCCTCCAGCTTTGCAATTATCATATTTTTGGAAACACGGGAACGCTCGACTATTATTTCCTCGTGATTTTTTCCTAAAAAGAGCCTGTCAAATTCGCAAAGAAGCTCCGGATAGTCTGTGTAGGGCATGATTTTTACTTCGCCTTTTATTCCGTGTGTAGTGACTATTTTTCCGGCTTCGAGATATTGTTTTTTCATTCTGATCTCCTTTTAAAATTCCACTCACTTTATTGCAATAAAACCCAGTACCAAAAGTATGCAAGTATATTCATAACCATAGGCTTTATCTTTAGTTCTTCATCTCAAAGTTTTCGCCGAGAACATCCTTATTTGCCTCAAGGATAGGATTGATGCATTCGCTGAGGAACTCGTCAACCTGCTGGGAGCTTCTTCCTGTATAGTTTTCAGGCTTGAGAACAGCGTCAAGTTCTTCCTTTGTGACCATGAACATGGGGTCAGCTTCGATAAGTTCGCAAAGGTTGTTGTCCTTGCCGTAAACCTTGACCTGTTCGCCTGCCATCATTGAGTAATCCATGATCCTGTCGTGAAGTTCCTGACGGTTTCCGCCCTTCTTAACGGCGTCCATCATGATATTTTCGCTTGCCATGAAAGGAAGCTCCGCCATAACACGTCTGCGGATGATCTCAGGATATACGACAAGACCGTCGGTAACGTTCATCATGATGTTGAGGATAGCGTCAACTCCGAGGAAGGCCTCTGCAACGGAGATTCTCTTGTTTGCGGAGTCGTCGAGAGTTCTTTCGAACCACTGTGTTCCGGCTGTGAATGCAGGGTTAAGGCTGTCTATCATGACGTATCTTGCAAGGGAAGTGATTCTCTCGCATCTCATGGGATTTCTCTTGTAAGCCATAGCGGAAGAACCTATCTGCTTCTTTTCACGAGGTTCTTCCATTTCCTTGAAGCTCTGGAGGATTCTCATATCGTTGGAGAACTTGCTGCAAGACTGAGCGATTCCGCTGAGAACGGCAAGAACCTGTGAATCTATTTTGCGTGAGTAAGTTTGTCCGGAAACAGGAACAACGCTGTCGAATCCCATTTCCTCTGCGATCATTTTTTCAAGCTGTTTTATTTTGTCAGTATCGCCCTCGAAAAGTTCCATGAACGAAGCCTGAGTTCCCGTTGTTCCCTTAGAACCGAGGAGCTTGAGTGTAGAAATTCTGTATTCAAGGTCGTTAAAATCCATAAGGAGTTCGTTGAGCCAGAGCGTTGCTCTTTTGCCTACAGTAGTGAGCTGAGCCGGCTGGAGATGAGTGTATGCAAGACATGGCATATTCTTGTATTCATCGGCAAATTTTGCGAGATTGTTCATGACGTTTACAAGCTTTCTTTTTACGACTTCAAGAGCGTCGCGCATGATGATAACGTCAGTGTTGTCGCCAACGTAGCAGGAAGTTGCTCCGAGATGAATAATTCCGGCAGCCTCGGGGCAAACTTGTCCGTAAGCATAAACGTGGGACATAACGTCGTGGCGGCATACCTTTTCACGAGCCTCGGCAACTTCGTAGTCGATATCGTTTATATGCTCTTCAAGCTGTTTTACCTGAGCTTCCGTAACGGGCAGACCAAGCTTCATTTCAGCTCTTGCAAGCGCTACCCAAAGCTTTCTCCATGTTGTGAATTTTTTATCGGCAGAGAAAATATACTGCATTTCCTCGCTTGCGTAACGTGTACAGAACGGACTTTCATAGCTGTTGATATTCTTACTCATTATTAAAATCTCCTTTATCGTGCGCAGAGCACATTATTTCATTATGATTATACCATTTTTATCTTAATATGTCAATTGTATGAAAACGTTATTTCATAACGGCGGTTTTTGATTCTATTTGCGTTGATAAGGGAGACGCTGTCCCCCCCTTACCCCCTGCCAAAGGGGTAATCACCCCTTTGGAAACCCACAATTAATTATTTCAAATCCCCGTAAAGGGAATTTGAAATAATTATGGAGTATGCCCAAAAGGGAATCCTCTTTGGTAAGAAGTAAAAGAAAAAAAGTTCGCCTATTAATGCAAATAGGATCAAAAACTGCCGCTGTGAAAAAACTTTTTCAGGCACTTGACATTTTATGTAATATAACGTACAATAATAGATAGCATCATTGAAATGAGGTAAATAAAAATGCTGAAAAATAATGAAAAAGTAATGGACAAAATTGTTGACCTTTGTAAATCCAAGGGTTTTGTATATCCCGGCTCTGAAATTTACGGCGGTCTTGCCAATACATGGGACTACGGTCCTCTTGGAGTTGAGCTGAAAAACAATATAAAAAAAGCATGGCTGAAAAAATTCGTTCAGGAAAACAAGTATAACGTTGGTCTTGACAGCGCTATCCTTATGAACCCCCAGACATGGGTGGCTTCCGGACATATCGGCGGATTCTCCGATCCTCTTATGGACTGTAAGGAATGTAAAACACGTCACCGTGCAGACAATCTTATCGAGGATTTCGACGGAACTAACGTTGCCGGCTGGACTAACGAGCAGATGATGGACTATATAAAAGAACATGAAATTGCCTGCCCGAACTGCGGAAAGCATAATTTCACCGATATCCGTCAGTTCAACCTTATGTTCAAGACCTTTCAGGGCGTTACCGAGGACAGTAAATCCGAACTTTATCTCCGTCCGGAGACAGCTCAGGGTATTTTCGTAAACTTTGCAAATATCCAGAGAACTACTCGTAAGAAGGTTCCTTTCGGCGTTGCTCAGGTCGGAAAATCTTTCAGAAACGAAATCACTCCCGGAAACTTTATCTTCCGTGTTCGTGAATTTGAGCAGATGGAGCTTGAATTCTTCTGCAAGCCCGGAACAGACCTTGAATGGTTCAGCTACTGGAGAAGCTTCTGTAAGAACTTCCTTCTCAGCCTTGGACTCAAAGAAGAAAATATCCGTCTCAGAGACCATTCCGCAGAGGAGCTTTGCTTCTATTCAAAGGCTACAACAGACTTCGAGTACCTCTTCCCATTCGGCTGGGGCGAGCTTTGGGGTGTAGCTGACAGAACCGATTACGACCTCACACAGCATATCAACACCAGCGGAAAATCTCTTGAATATTTCGATCCCGAAACAAACGAGAAATACATCCCATACGTTATCGAGCCTTCGCTCGGCGTTGAAAGACTTTTCCTCTCTATCGTTACAGAAGCTTACGACGAGGAAGAGCTTACATCCGTTGACAAAAACGGCAACGAGAAGAAAGAAACAAGAACCGTTATGCATTTCCATCCGGCTCTTGCACCGTTCAAGTGCGCAGTTCTTCCGCTTGTAAAGAAGCTTACTCCAAAAGCAGAGGAAGTTTACGAGATGCTTTCCAAGAAGTTCATGGTTGACTTCGACGAAACAGGTACTATCGGCAAGAGATACCGCCGTCAGGACGAGATCGGTACTCCTTTCTGCATCACTTACGACTTCGATACTCTTGAAAAAGACAACTGCGTGACCGTTCGTGACCGTGATACAATGCAGCAGGAGCGTGTTGCTATTGATGACCTCGTTGCTTATCTTGAAGCAAAAATGGCGTTTTAACTATTTATGATTGCAACACTGTTTTAATTCACGGAATTATATCCAATAAATAATATCATATCAGAAATAAGGCGAGTATAAAAGGAATGTTCAATCTATGGGCATTCTGCCCTGATAAAACAAAATACCCCATTTTGGGGTATTTTTGTTTTATTAATACTGGGTTTCCAAAGGGTTGTATAACCCTTTGGCTGGGGTTAGAGGACAGCGTCCCCTTATTTTTATCATGTCAGTAATTTTGAAGCGATGTCAACCGTCTGTTTAGCGTCCTTTGCGTAAAAATCAGCGTTTATCTGCTTTGCATAAGATTCCGTTAAAACAGCTCCGCCGACAACGGTCTTACATTCGGGGTATTCCTTATTCAGGAGAGCAATCGTGTCAGCCATAGCGCCGAGAGTTGTCGTCATCAGTGCGGAAAGTCCGACCAGCTTCACCTGATGCTTGACTGCCGCTTCGAGAACGAGTTTCGGGTCAACGTCTTTTCCGAGGTCGATGACCGTAAAGCCGTAGCTTTCGAGGAGAACTTTAACGATATTTTTGCCGATATCGTGGATATCTCCCTGGACCGTTGCAAGAACTACCTTGCCCTTGGAAACGCTTTCAGAGCCGCTTGCGGAGAGCTTCTGCTTTATTACCTCAAAGCAAGCCTGAGCTGCTCCGGCAGTGAGAATGAGCTGTGGGAGGAATATTTTTCCTTTTTCAAATTTTGCTCCGGCTGAATCGAGAGCAGGAATAAGGTATCCGTTGATTATTTCCATAGCGTCAACGCTTCCGAGAAGTTCTTCAGCAGCTTTGACTGCGTCGTTTTTCAGTCCGTTTTCGACTGCATATATTAAATCGGGAGTTCCTTTATCCTGTGCAGGCGACACCGAGGTTTTAGCAGCCGGAGCAGCTCCGTCCTGAGCGTAAACGCTTATGAAATCGGTTGAATTACGGTCTATTCCTGCGAGGAGACGATATGCTCTTACCGCTCCGATTATCGAATCAACGTTAGGGTTTATAATCGGCAGATCAAGACCGCTGTGAAGCGCCATTGTAAGGAAAGTTCGTGTAATAAGCTCACGGTTCGGCAAACCAAAGGATATGTTTGAAACGCCAAGGACTGTTTTTAGTCCGAGTTCGGTTTTAACTCTGTGAAGAGCGTTAAGGGTTTCCATAACTCCGTCCTGTTCAGCGGAAGCGGTAAGAGTGAGGCAGTCGATAAAAACGTCCTCACGGGGAATACCGTAGTCCATTGCTCTTTTCAGTATCTTTTCGGCGATAGCGAATCTTCCCCCCGCAGTTTTGGGGATTCCGCCTTTATCAAGAGCAAGACCGACAACGGCTGCTCCATATTTTTTGACGATCGGCAGAATAGCTTCAAGGGATTCGTCCTCTCCGTTTACAGAGTTGACGATAGGTTTTCCGTTATACACACGCAGCCCGGCTTCGAGGACTTCGGGAATGGTTGAATCGAGCTGGAGCGGAGTATCGCAGATGCCCTGAATAGCCTTGACAGCGTTTATCATCATGGACTTTTCGTCGATTCCGGGAAGTCCGACATTGACATCGAGGATCTCAGCTCCGGCATGGATCTGCTCGACAGCCTGACCGAGAATATAGTCGATATCGTTTGCAAGAAGAGCCTCTTTAAAGCGTTTTTTTCCGGTTGGATTTATTCTTTCGCCGATAACCCTCGGCTGATTTATTTCAACGTAGTTCACAGCGGAACAAACCCCTGATTTTCTTGTAATATTACGTTGTTTCCTTTTGATTCCGGCAAGGGCTTCGGTCATTTTACGGATATGGTCGGGTGTAGTTCCGCAGCATCCTCCGAATATCGCAACTCCTGCGTCTGCGAGCTTCAGTGCGCTTGCGGCAAAGTCGTCAGGTCCGACGTTGTATTCGTTCGTTACAGGATCGGGCAGACCTGCATTCGGCTTTGCGATGACAGGCAAAGATGTGAGCGAGCAGATTCGTTCGAGAACCGGAAAAAGCTCCTCCGGACCAAGCGAGCAGTTCACTCCTATTGCGTCAGCGCCGAGACTTTCAAGAACAGTCGTCATACATTCCGGCGAAACGCCTGTAAATGTACGCATATTTTCCTCGAATGTCATGGTGATAAGAACAGGCTTATCGGAGTTTTCTTTGGCAGCAAGCAAAGCCGCCTTGACTTCGTAAAGATCGGTCATAGTTTCGATGACGATAATATCGGCGTCTTTTCCTGCAAGAACTACTTCCTTGTAGCAGTCGTAAGCGTCCTCGAATTTAAGAGTGCCTGCCGGTTCAAGAAGCTGACCGATGGGACCGATATCAAGAGCGACAAGAGCTTTGTCACCGACGGATGTACGGGCGTTGCTCACGGCAGCTTCGACGATTTCTTTCGTGGAATGACCGCATTTTGCAAGCTTATATCGGTTTGCGCCGAAAGTGTTGGCATAGATAATATTTGAACCGCTTTCGATATAAAGGCGGTGGATTTTCATTATAGCCTCGGGATTTGTAAGATTTAGAAGCTCCGGAACGTGTTCGGTTTCGATCCCGAAAGACTGGAGCATAGTTCCCATACCTCCGTCGAGAAAAACAAATTCATTTTTTTCAAGAAGGGAATAGAATTTATCAGACATAGCGATGATATCCTCCTGATTAGTTGTGGAATGTCGTCAACTTAAGCGGGGACGCTGTCCCCGAACCTCTGCCAAAGGGTTATTCAACCATTTGGAAACCCAGTATTAATCTTACTTACTTCCATTAAGTGAGTAAGTAAGATTAGGGCATGAATGCCCAGAGATAAAATACCATTTTGGTAGAGGTACAGGGTACAAAACCAGCTTAAGTGGATGACATTGATTAGTTGTGGAAAACTCTCGTTTATTCGCTTTTAAAAGTTCCGAGAATGCGGAAATATTCGAGATTTTCTTTAAGGTCACGCAATGTTGCCTGAACAACGTCGTCCGTAATTTTTCCGCTGAAATCAATATAAAACAGAACATCGAAGCTTCCGTCACGAACAGGTCTGCTTTCGATTCGGATAAGATTCATTCCGTTTACATAAAATTTTGTCAGCAGACGGTAAAGGCTTCCCTCTGTATGTGGTATCTTCAGCATAACGGAAACAGCGTCGGAATCCTTATCAGACTCCATATTGCGTGAAATACAGACAAATTTTGTACGGTTTACAGAGCAGTCGGCGATATTTTCGGCAAGAATCTTCAATCCGAGTTTTTCAGCGCACTCAACAGAACATATGGCGGCAAGCTTTTCGTCGGAAACGCTTGAAGCGACCATTTCAGCCGCCGTAGCCGTATTGCCGTATTCAGCTGTTTTAAGAGCGTTGGCCGAGATAAAATCTCCGCACTGAGCAAGAGCCTGAGGATGAGAATAAACGCAGCTTATTTCTGAAACCGGAATATCCTCTTTAGCGGCGAGACAATGGTTGATCTCGACAATAACTTCCTTGACTATGTAAACGTAATATTCCGACATAAGGTCGTATGTGCTGTTGACCGAGCCTGCCGTTGAATTATGAAAAGGCAGAACGCCGTAATCGAGTTCGCCGGATTGAACCGCTTTAAAAACGTCCTCGAAAGTATCGTAAAATGTTATATTCTTATCGCCGAAAATCATTTTTGCCGCCGTTTCGGAGTTTGCTCCGGAAGTACCCTGGCATCCTATTTTTGCAGCGTGTTCAAAATCAGCCGGAGCAGGAGCGTAGTCCTGCGAATGCGCCAGAATAGTTCTGTTCTGAAGAATTTTGCTTATATCCATTATGGTTGTGAAAAGAGCCGCAGTACCGTTTTCAAGTTCAGGAGAAGCGGTAAGAGCCTTTATACGGTCGATGACCTGCTGTTCTCTTCCACCCTGGAAAACGGGGAGATCATGAAGCTTTTTATAATCCGCAACTCCTTTGCAGAGCTCCATTCTTTTCATAAAAAGGGAAAGTATTTCGCTGTCTATATCATCAATTCCATTGCGAAGCTGCTGTAAATCCATTAATAAATCCTCCGTAATAAATCAGTAAAAACGTCTCTGAAAGCCGAAAAAGAAAACTTTTAACGTAAAACTTCAGCTAGCAGAAACTGCCACAATATAGTATAACAGATTTTTTTATAAAAATCAAGAAAAAATAGAATAAATATATTGCAAACAGCAATGCTTTTGTGATATAATAATATGGAATATAGTGAAAAGGTATATCTATTTGATTTTAAGGATAAATAATGAAAAAAATAAGAATTTTAGGAATAGATCCCGGCTATGCAATAGTTGGCTTCGGCGTTCTTGATTACGATGGAATAAATTTTACCCCCATTGAATACGGAGCAGTTCTTACCGAGGCGAATACGCCTTTTCCGGAGCGGCTTAAAGCTATTTACGATGATATCGAATTCATCTTTGAAAAGTTCCGTCCGGAATGCATGGCGATAGAACGTCTTTATTTCACATCAAATCAGAAAACTGCCATTGATGTTGCTCAGGCAAGAGGAGTTACCGTTCTTTCGGCGGCAAAAAGAGGAATTCCCGTTTCGGAATACACTCCGCTTCAGGTAAAGCAGTCGGTAGTCGGATACGGAAAGGCTGAGAAAATGCAGGTAATGGAAATGACAAAACGGCTTCTCGGTCTTGCTCAGATACCAAAGCCCGACGACGCTGCTGACGCTCTTGCTATAGCTATATGTCACGGTCACAGCACACGCTTCGGATGAAAATTTCAGCAAAGGAAAATAAAAAATGATTTACAGTTTAAAAGGAAAAATAACAGTAAAAGAGCTTGGACTTGTCGTTATAGAATGCGGCGGAGTAGGATATGGATGCAGAACATCCTATAACACAGTTTCCCATATTGGAGAGATAGGCAGCGAAGCTATGCTTTATACCTATCTTTATGTCCGTGAGGACAATATCGAGTTGTTCGGCTTTGCTTCCCAGCAGGAACTCAGCTGTTTCAGATTGCTTATCTCCGTTTCAGGAGTAGGTCCTAAAGCGGCAACGTCAATATTATCGGATATGACTCCGGAAAAATTTGCTTTTTTTGTGGCATCGGGTGACAGCAAAGCCTTCACAAAAACAAAGGGTATCGGTGCAAAAACGGCTCAGAGGATAGTCCTTGAGCTGAAAGACAAGATATCTTCGGAATCTATCGGAGGAACGATATCACAGGAAAGTTACGGCTATTCGGACGTTTCCGGCGCAGGAGCTTCAAACTCTGTAACGGAAGCGCTTGAAGCTTTGATGGTGCTCGGATATTCGCAGGGCGAGGCAGCTTCGGTTCTCCGCAAGCTCGATCCTGAAATGAGTACTCAGGATCTCATAAAAGAAACTTTAAGGCTTATGACCTCAAAAAATTTAAAATAATACATACAGAAGGGAAGAAAATACCATGATGAATCTCGATGAATTACTGAAAGCGGCAATCAAAGATCCTGCACAGCGTTCTGTTTTTTTACAGACGCTTATCAAAAGCGATGTGTACGTTATCTGCAAAAATCCCGTGAAACAGGAGAGGGGAAGAGCTGAGGGAGGTATTCAGCTGGAGCTTGTTACAACTCAGAATCCCGACGGCGATATGTTTATCCCGTTTTTCACAAGCTATCGTGCGCTCCAGCAGTTTGCAAAGCGTTATGTTGACTGCTATAAGATCAACTGTCTCAGACTGTTCGACCTCATACAGTCCGTTTCAGCCGTTCTTAACCCGAATTCTTACGGCAAGGAATTCTCGTCGCAGGAGATAAAGAGCATACTTATGGTTGCAAGAAACCTCAAGATCAAGGCGATTTCGTATAACGAAGCCGATATAATCTCTTACCGTCCCGTTGAGCATTCTGTTTCGCATATAACAAAAGCGGCAAGCAAATTCCTCTCAAAACAGCCTAATGTTGACAGAGCGTTTATTATGGAGATGATAAAGGGATGCGAAAAACCGCAGATACTTATGGTTTTGGATATGCTCGGAAGCACAAGAAAGCTTTTCGTTCCGCTTTCAAAATATCTCTCAAAGATAGTCAAGCATAACGAGCATCTCTGCTTTATAAGCTATGAGCAGGATATGGGAAAAAAGGCTGTGGAGACAGTTGAGCCTTTTTATGTCAGAAAAAAGCGTTATTTTGAAAAATAAAATTTATTCAGGAGTTTTTTTAAATTGATACAGACAGAGGATATGGAGTTCGCTCCCAGAATTATTACGCCTGAAAATACTCAGGAAGACAGCGATATTGAACTCAGCCTGCGTCCGCAGACGCTTCATGAATATATCGGACAGGACAAGGTAAAGGAAAATCTCGCAATTTATATCGAAGCCGCAAAACGCAGAGGAGAGCCGCTCGACCACGTCCTTTTATACGGTCCTCCCGGACTTGGTAAAACTACTCTTTCAGCCGTTATCGCTCATGAGCTTGGAGTTAATCTTCGTGTAACGACAGGACCGGCTATCGAAAAACCGGGCGATCTTGTTTCGCTTCTTACAAGCCTTTCCGACAATGACGTTCTTTTTATTGACGAGATACATCGTCTTTCCCGTGCGGTTGAGGAAATTCTCTACCCTGCGCTTGAGGACAGAGTCATCGATATAATCATAGGCAAAGGTCCTTCGGCTCGTTCAATAAGAATGGATCTGAAGCCGTTTACGCTTATCGGAGCTACTACACGTGCCGGACAGCTTTCGGCTCCGCTTCGTGACCGTTTCGGAGTAATTCAGCGGCTTGAGCTTTATTCAAATGATCAGCTTACCGATATTATCAGAAGAAGCGCAATGATCCTCGGTATTCCCTGTGAAACGGATGGCGCTGCGGAAATTGCCGGAAGAGCAAGAGGTACGCCCCGAATCGCCAATCGGCTGCTTAAAAGAGTTCGTGATTTTGCTGATGTTATGGGAAACGGACAAGTTACGAAAAATATAGCGTCTATCGCTTTAAGCCGTCTTGATATAGACGAGCTCGGACTTGACAGCCTTGACAGACGAATGCTCGAAATGATAATCAAAGGCTATGGCGGAGGACCTGTCGGTCTGGAAACGCTTGCTTCGGCGATAAACGAGGAGGCAATAACGCTTGAGGATGTATGCGAGCCTTTCCTTATGCAGCTTGGATTTCTTGGAAGAACTCCGAGAGGAAGAGTTGCGACCAAGCTTGCTTATGAACATCTAGGAATCGTAAGACCTGATCAGGATTCGCCTTCCGTCAGCGGTCAGCTCACATTCTGAATATGCTTTTCAGAGGAACAAAGACTTATAATCTGAAACATAATGAGAATCTGCCCGATCATACCGAATCCGGAAAAATGATAAACGGTCAGGGCAGGGGAGCTGTTTCACGGTATCGCTACGGCATATGCCCCATGAGCTTCAACGGATGCGAGGTGATTGCGGTTCATAACGCTCTCGTTTATCTGGGAATTCCGCAGAAGCTGAGCGATATAGCTTTTTATATGGAACGATTCAGGATGCTTTTCGGCTTTTTCGGATGCAATCCGTATAAGATCGGCAAAGCGCTTGAACATTTCGGAGCTGTGTCGGAAAAGACCAGAACTATCGGAAATACCGGAGCTTTTATAGCCGTTTTCTGGACCGGGATACCTTTTTTGTCGTCGATACACACGGTTTTCTGCATTCATAAAGAGAACGGGATAGAAAGTTACAATGTTTACAATAATTGTACCGAAGCAAAAAAATGTAAAAAAATACAAGAACTTATTGGCAGAAAAAAGCCGATAATTATATATAAAATAAAAAGAAATTAGGGCGTTTTTGCCTTAGAACAAAGAGGAGAATAATAAATGTCAAAACTGTTCGGAACAGACAGCGCAAGAGGTATCACTGTTGCCGAGCTTTCCTGCGAGCTTGCTATGCAGGCAGGAAAGGCGGCAGCCGAGCTTCTTGCCAAGGAACAGGGAGAAAAAATAATCGTTGCAAAAGATAAAACCCTGTCATCGGATGTGCTTGAAGCGGCAGTCTGCGCCGGGATATGTTCTTCCGGAATAGACGCTGAAACAATCGGAGCAGTTCCGGCTGCTGCTGCTTCCTACATAGTAAAAGAGCATAAAGCCGCTACCGGAATTATGATAACAGAAGCTGCCGGTTCGGAAGATTCAAGCGGCATAAGAATATTCGGAAGAAGCGGTCTGCGTCTTAGCGAAGCTGCTCAGCAGGAAATAGAAAACTACGTTTTCGCCAGTCACGAGGAAGCGGAGAAACGCTTTGACGGAATCGGTAAAATGCTTAATTGCAGCAGCGCAGTCGATGAGTATATGGAACACATAAAATCAGCGGTAAAAACCGATCTTGGCGGACTTAAAATTGTCGTTGACTGCGGAAGAAGCAGCGCCGGAATTACGGCTGAAAGACTGTTTTCCGAACTTGGGGCGGAGGTTGTTATGCTTCCGGAAAATCCTGTCGGAGAGGAATCTGATTTTGCTCCGGATATAACAAATCTTGAAAGGCTTATGGAATTTGTCGCAGATGGAGACTGCTGCTGCGGTCTTGCTATCGACGGTGACGGCGGAAGCTGTCTTGCAGTAGACGAAAACGGAATGCTCGTTGACGGAGATTCGCTGCTTGCCATATTTTCCAAATTCTATAAGGAACAGGGGTGGCTTAAAGAAAATACCGCTGTAATAAGTATTATGAGCAGTTTGGGACTTGTCAATTTTGCCAAAGAAAACGGAATAAACGTGGTTACATCCGGCGGATGGGGAAGAAGCGTTATCGACCGCATGATCGAAGGCGGATATAATCTTGGCGGCGGACAGAGCGGTCACATTTTTTTCACTGACGATTCTGCCTGCGACGACGGACAGCTCTGCGGTGCAAGACTTCTTGAAATCATGAAAATAACCGGAAAAAAACTCAGCGAGCTTGCCGGAGAAATGAAGCGTCTGCCCCAGATATCGCTGAACGTCAGGATATCCGACAGCAGCCGTGAGGTCTGGAAAAATGACAGCGAAATAACCGGACTTATTGAAAGCTTTGAAACAGATCTCGGCAGCGAAGGCAGAATTATCGTCCGTGAGGGCGGCGAAAACGGTTCTTTTATCAGAGTTATGATAGAGGGAAACGATTTTGGCAGAATAAATTCTATGGCTATGGAAATTGCACGGAAAATCAGGGAAAGATGTGCTTTAAGAGAAGGATAGTATTGTATATGGGTATAAATAGAGAATATATCGAAAGCTTTGCACGTCAGTATGCAAAAAATGCAGTTTTTTTGAAACTGACTGACAAAAAAGCAGAGCCTTTGCAAACAAAAATCGGAGGCAAACCGGATCTTCCGTCCGATTTTGATTGGTCTTATTACGAGGGGGAGGATTTTAACGGCGTTACGGAAAACCGTCCGCTTTCATTTATCGCTCAGATAAACTGCGCCGAAATAAAGCCGTATGATAAGGACAATCTGCTCCCCGATACCGGAATGCTTTATTTTTTCTATGAACTTGGAACTATGACATTGGGATATTCTCCGGAAGATAAAGGTGCGGCGAGAGTTTTTTATTATGACGGCGACCTTTCTTTGCTGAAACAGACGGATTTTCCGGAAACTTTGGATAGGGATTATATTATTCCGGAAAAAACTCCGGAATTTATCAGTGTTTCCGATGTCCCCGATTCCGGTGAGGTGTACGAGTTTTATAATGCGGATTTTCAGGACGATGATTATGATATTTACCAAGAACTGCGTGAAAGCGAGTTTTCGGATGATGTAAGAATAAAACTTCTCGGCTATGCAGATATGATTCAGGATATTATGCAGTACGAATGCGAATATGTATCGAGAGGCTATGATTACGGAAACGGCATTCCGGATACTTCCGAAGAAGAAAAAGCCGATGTTGAAAAGAAAGCGGCGGATTGGATTCTGCTGTTTCAGCTGGATACTGTAGAAACGGACGACTATGAGCTTATGTTCGGAGACTGCGGAAGAATTTATTTCTATATTCGGAAAAAAGACCTTGCAGAGCGAAATTTTAATAATGTGCAGCTGATTTTACAGTGCTGCTGATATAAGGAGAATTAATTTGAGAACAGCTAAAAATTGGATAGATTATATTATACATGATACATCAGACGGCGAAAAGCTTGAAACATGGGGCGATATCAGTCTTGTAAGACCCGATCCCCAGATAATCTGGAAAACGGACAAAACAAATTCGCTCTGGAACAGGGCGGACGGTCATTACCATCGCTCCAATGCGGGAGGAGGAAAATGGGAGTTTCGCAGACGAATCCCTGAATCGTGGACGATAAGCTATAAAGAGCTTATGTTCAACATCCGTCCGACCGGATTCAAGCATACGGGACTCTTCCCAGAGCAGGCAGTGAACTGGGATTTCATGACAGAGAAAATTCAGAATGCAGGACGTGATATAAACGTTCTGAATCTTTTTGCGTATACAGGCGGAGCTACTCTTGCCTGTGCTGCTGCCGGAGCTTCAGTATGTCATGTTGACGCCTCAAAGGGCATGGTTCAGTGGGCGAGGGAGAATGCCGCCGCTTCCGGACTTTCCGATAAGCCGGTTCGCTGGATAGTTGACGACTGTGAGAAATTTATTGCCCGTGAAATACGCCGTGGAAAAAAATACGACGCCGTTATCATGGATCCTCCGAGCTACGGAAGAGGACCTGGAGGAGAAGTCTGGAAACTGGAAAACTGCGTTTACGATCTTGTTAAGCTTTGTTCGGGAGTTCTTTCCGATAATCCGCTGTTCTTCCTCATAAACAGCTATACGACCGGACTTTCGCCGTCCGTTATGGGATATATCCTCGGTACTGTTTTAACCGATAAATTCGGCGGCGAGGTAAGCTTTGATGAAATCGGTCTGCCCGTAAAATCAACGGGAATGACTCTTCCCTGCGGTTCAACAGCCATATGGCAGAAGTGAGAGAGCAAATGGAGAATATCATAGAAATCAAAGACCTGCATTTCAGCTATAGCCCCGGCGATGAAAATTCTGAACCGAAAGAGGTTCTGAAAGGCATTGACTTTAACATAAAAAAGGGCGAATTTGTGGCGGTTTTAGGACATAACGGTTCGGGCAAATCAACTCTTGCCAAGCATCTTAATGCAATTCTTGTTCCGACAAGCGGAAAGGTTATGGTTGACGGAATCGATACGTCCGACGACAGCAGGCTCTTCGATCTTCGTCAGCGTGCCGGAATGGTTTTTCAGAATCCCGATAACCAGATAGTTTCTTCGATAGTTGAAGAGGATGTTGCGTTTGCGCTGGAAAATCTCGGAGTTCCGTATGAAGAGATGAGAAAACGTGTTGACGACGCTCTGAAAGCGGTCAATATGTACGAATACAGACTTCATTCTCCGAGCCAGCTTTCAGGCGGTCAGAAGCAGCGTGTAGCCATTGCGGGAATTATTGCAATGCAGCCGGACTGTATAATCCTTGATGAACCGACAGCAATGCTCGATCCGCAGGGACGTAAAGAGGTTATGGCGACTATTCAGCGTATGAACCGTGAACAGGGTATAACTATAGTGCTTATCACTCACTATATGGATGAAGCGGCGAAGTGCGATAGAGTCGCAGTTATGGACAAGGGAAGAATTATACTTGATGATAAACCGGAAAAAGTTTTCTCACAGGTTGAAAAGCTAAAGGAGATCGGACTCGATGTTCCGCAGGTAACAGAGCTTGTCTGGGAGCTTCGACGAGAGGGATTTGATATTTCTCCGGAAATAATTTCAGAGGATGAATGCGTGGAAGCGTTGTATAAGATGTTAAAATAAATAATTTTGCTGAGGGGGAAAATATGAAAAAAGATTTGAATACTGAAGAAAATACAAGAAAAATAACAAAAGCAGATGCAGATAATTTTGCCAATGCTCTTGTATATGTTCTGTTCAGAGCAAGTACATATGTTTATATAGCAATACTGGCGATACTTCCTTATAAGCTCGTGAGCTGGCTGCTTGAAGGCAAAGATGCATTGAAATATGTTGAAGCAGCAGTTATTATAACAATAGCTGTAGTGGTAATTTTCTTACGCACCAGAATCAGAATGACAAAAAAGCCAACGGCTGAAATGAAATCTTTCAAACTATATCGTGGGAACAAGCAGTAAAAGGAGATAAAACATTGGCAATTCTTGAAACACAGGAACTGACGTATACCTACAGCGTTGGAACGCCTTTTGAAAAAACGGCGGTAGATCATGTTAATCTTGTGATCGAAGAGGGCGAAATGATCGGAGTTATGGGACATACGGGTTCCGGAAAATCTACGCTGATACAGCATTTCAACGGTCTTTTAAAGCCGACTTCGGGAAAGATACTTCTTGATGGAAAGGATATATGGGAAGATAAATCGAAAATTCGTGATGTCCGTTTTCAGGTCGGACTTGTTTTTCAGTATCCCGAATATCAGATTTTCGAGGAGACTGTTTACAAGGATATTGCCTTCGGTCCGAAAAATATGGGACTCGATGAAGCTGAGATCAAACGGCGTGTTCTTGAAACTGCTCATGATATCGGTCTTTCCGAAGAGCTTATGGAGCGTTCTCCGTTCGAGCTTTCAGGCGGACAGAAAAGACGTGTTGCTATTGCCGGAGTTATGGCGATGCAGCCAAAGGTTCTTATCCTTGACGAACCGACCGCAGGTCTTGATCCTGCCGGAAGAGATAAGATTCTTGAACATATAAAAGCCTATCACAGACGTACGAAAAATACTATTCTTATCGTTTCCCACAGCATGGAGGATATCGCTTCGTTCGCTGATAAAATTCTTGTAATGAGCAATTCCAGACTTTTTTGCTATGACGAAACAGTCAAGGTTTTTGCGAGGTCTAAGGAGATATCAGAGATCGGACTCGATGTTCCTCAGATAACAAGGGTTTTTGAAAAGCTTAAAGAGCGTGGATTGGATTTCGGTAAGGACGTTTATACGGTTGAATACGCTAAAAATCTTTTGCTGAAAAAGCTAAGAGGAGGAACGGCAAAGTGCTGAGAGATATTACAATAGGACAGTATTTTCCGGGAAACAGCATTATTCACAGGCTCGACCCAAGATTTAAGATAGTTATCACCGTGCTTTTCATTATAATGCTGTTTACGGGCGATTCCATTATCTGTCTTGCGGCAGGAGCAGTTTTTACGTTCATGGCGATATTCTTTTCAAAGATCAGGCTTAAAATGTTCATTAAAAGCGTGAAGCCGCTTGTTCCGTTTCTTCTGATAACGGCTGTTCTGAATCTTATTCTGGTCAATTCTGGAGAAATTTTATGGCAGTGGAAGTTCATAAAAATAACGGACGAGGGACTAAATATAAGCATATTCATGATAATCAGGATAATATTGCTCATTATGGGAACGTCTCTGCTAACGTATACGACTTCGCCGATCACGCTCACGGATGCGATAGAAAGGCTTCTCTCGCCGCTGAAAAAACTGAGATTTCCCGTTCACGAGCTTGCAATGATGATGTCGATAGCGCTGAGATTTATCCCGACTCTTATCGAAGAAACGGACAAAATCATCTCCGCACAAAAGGCAAGAGGAGCAGAGATAGACTCCGGAAGCTTTAAAAATCGTGCAAGGAATCTAATATCGATACTTGTCCCGCTTTTTGTTTCAGCTTTCAGAAGAGCAGACGAGCTTGCAACGGCAATGGAATGCCGCTGTTATAACGGAGGAGACGGCAGAACAAGACTTCGTCAGCTTAAATCAGCTCCGAGGGATTATGTTGCTCTGGCGATAACGATACTTTTTCTTGCAGCTTCAATAGCTATGGGGATATTATTTAAATAAATAGAGAAATCAGGCAAAGATCAGAGAGGAATAAAATGGAGAACGAAAGAGAAGAGGTCATTCTTGAAGAGAAACCTCGCAGAAGAAAGAAAACAAAGAATATCTTTAACAAAACAAGAAAAAAATGGAATCAGTTCAAAAAAGGCAAATGCTACGATATAATGTATGAAAAGGGAGTCTTTTATTTCCTGCTGTCATTTTTGATTCCGGCAGCAATAATGACCTTTGCTTTCGCAGATAACGGTATACATCCGTTCGGCGACAGACAAATGCTCGTTGTTGACCTCTGGCATCAGTATTTCCCTTTTTTTAGGGTAGTTCGGGAAAAACTTCTCACAGGTGGTTCGTTTCTTTATTCATGGCAGAACGGTCTGGGAACGAATTTCCTGTCGCTGATATCCTATTATTCCGCCAGTCCGCTTAACTGGATATCGATTTTTTTCGACGCAGATCATGTCCGTGACGCATTGACGTTTATCCTTATTGCAAAGATAGGATTCTCCGGAGCTTTTTTCAGCAGTTTCCTCAGATATACTTATCAACGCAAGGATTTTTCAATTTGTATATTCTCGGTAATGTATGCTCTTTGCAGTTATACCCTTGGTTATTACTGGAATGTAATGTGGTTTGATACTATAGCTCTTTTCCCGCTTGTTATGCTGGGAATTGTTGCGATATGCCGTGAGGGAAGGTGGAAAACATTCACATTTGCTCTTGCGCTTTCACTTGTATCGAATTATTATATCGCATTTTTTACCTGCATTTTCTCGGTATTCATGTTTGCAGCGTCCGGTATAATCGAATTTAAAGGCATAAAGGTATGGTTTCACAGATTCTGGATAATGCTGAGATCGTCGGTTCTTGCCCTAGCTCTTGGAGCATTTATGCTTCTTCCGGCTTATTTCGGACTGAAACTGACCTACAGTGCAAATAATAAATTTCCGGAAGAGACATCCTATTATGAAAAATGGACGGATATTCTTGCGAATCTGCTTTCTTACAATGCTCCGACCAAGGTTGATGGGCTCCCGAACTTTGCCTGCGGAATGCTTGCAATAGTTCTTTTCGGGGTATTTCTGCTTTCGTTCGGCATAAAAATAAGAGAGAAGATATCGGCTCTTGTAATGCTGGCAGTGATCGTTGTAAGCTGCAACATGAACAAATTGAACTTTATATGGCACGGTTTTCATTTTACTAATCAGATTCCCTATCGCTTTGCATTTATTTTCAGTTTCGTTCTTGCAGCCGCAGCATTCAGGGCTTATGATATTCTTCTTAAACGTGGAATAAAAGTTTATCAGCTTATTCTCATGCTTTTTGCTCCGGCGGCAGTATTTTATCTGAATTATATGGCAAAGGGTAAGGATTTTATAAAAGCATCGGCTGTTAAAAGCTCGATGATAGTCACGGGAGCGTTTCTGCTTATTTTCCTTGCAGCAAAAGTTTTCCCGTTTAAAAAGAAGTATGTGAGAAATACTCTTATGAGTTTTGCACTTGCGGCGGCAGTTTTTTCCGAATTTGTTTGCAACGCAAGACTTGGAGTCGAAACTGTCGGAACAACGGCGTATGACAATTATCCGACGAATTACAAGGAAGCGCAGTCACTTCTGAGCATGGCTGCCAATACCGATGATTCTCCGTTTTACAGGACAGAAATGACATCGACGTGGACTCTTAATGACAGTTCGGCTTACGGATATTATGGTCTTTCACAGTTCTCATCAGCAGCAAACGTTTCTGTAACGACCTTCTGCAAACGGCTCGGACTTTACGCTTCTGAAGCCGGAAACAGATATTACTACAGAACTTCAACTCCCGTTGTTAATTCGCTTATGGGAATAAAGTATCTTATTAAAAAGAACGGATATCTTAACAGCGAAGAAATGGCTATGGAATACGTCGGAGAAGCCGGTTCTTCACATTTATACAGAAATAAGTATCCGCTCTCTATCGGTTTTATGATGGACGAGAAGATACTCAATATGCAGGACAGCGCCGCATTTAATCCGTTTGAATATCAGAATGCGCTTTTAAAGCTTGCTGCCGGAATTGATGAATCGGTTTTCAACGCACATGAAGTTGTGTCCGCAGAATACAACAATATCAAGGTAACTCAGAGTGGGTTTGGCAGTTATACTTTCTCCGTTGAAGACAGCCACAATGAAGAAGCAAGCGTTAAATATACGTTTAACGGATTTGAAGGCTCATATCTTTACGGTTATGCAAGCGCAAACGGTGGAGTATGCGATAATCTTGTGATAGAATGCGAGGGAAAAATTATTGACAGCGGCGATCTTCTTAAAAGCTACCCGATAGTTTTCCCGATGGGCGATGCTCAGGTCGGAGAAACTTCAACGGTCCAATTCAACATAACAAAAGGAAAAAATTCCGGCAATTATAAGCTTATGGTTTACACTTTAAGACAGGAAACTTTTGAAAAAGCGTACAATAATTTAGCCGATGAACAGCTTGAGATAACAAGCTTCGGCGATACGGAAATAGAGGGAAAGATAAACGCTCTTCAAGACGGAGTTATGTTCCTTTCGATTCCGTATGAAAAGGGATGGAGCGTTTATATTGACGGTGAAAAGGCAGAAACAGTCAAGCTTATGCAGTCGATGCTGGGCGTAAAAGTTTCTGCAGGAGAGCATGATATCAGGCTGAAATATGTTCCCGAGGGATTTATCGAGGGAGTTATTATATCCGGAACAAGTCTTGCTGTGATATTGCTTCTGATATGGTTTGAGAGCAGAAGAAAGAAAAAGAGAATAGCTGCTCTTTCCGAAAAAGAAAGCGATACCGCTGTGTACGTTTCGGAAGAGGATTACACAAATTTTATCGGTTTAGAAGATATATACGATCAGGCGGAGGAGAATAAAATTGCTCCGGAGGCTGATGCGAAGGTAATTTTCAGACCGGAGAAACAAGAGACAATTCATGATGCAGACGCTAACGCCTTGGAGGAAAATGATGCGGAATCTTAAAGTTATAACAGCATATCGGGGAACCAATTATCACGGATTTCAGCGGCAGAGCAATGCGGTAACGGTACAGGAGGTTCTTGAAAAAAGCCTTTCAAAGGTTCTTAATGAACCGATTACGATAGTCGGATGTTCAAGGACTGATACCGGAGTTCACGCAAACGAGTTCTGCTTTAACGTTAAAACGAATAGTCTTATATCCGAAAGAGGATTTATAAGAGGAGTAAACGGTGAGCTTCCGGATGATATTTCCATTTTAAGCTGTGAGGAGGCTCCGCTTGATTTTCATGCAAGATTTGACTGTAAAGGCAAAGAATACATTTATAAACTTCATTGCAGTGAATCCAAAAATCCGTTTGCGACTGATCTGATGTTCCATTACAGGCGGAAATTTGATACAGAAAAAGCAAGAATTGCCGCAGAATATTTTGTCGGAGAACATGATTTTGCATCGTTTTGTGCGGATTGTACAAATGTTTCAACAACCGTAAGAACTATTTATTCTTTTGAAATAGAAAATTGTGGAGATTCGGTGACAATGCTTGTAAAAGGCAACGGTTTTTTGTATAATATGATTAGGATAATTGTCGGGACGCTTATTGACGTAAACGAGGGACGGATATCTATTCATGAAATTCCGGAAATACTTGCGGCGAGGGATAGACTTCGTGCAGGAAGAACGGCAATGGCTCACGGACTTTATCTTAATAAAGTTTTTTATTAAAAAAGAATGCGAATCACGATCAATAAAGAGATTATTTTTTGAAAGGGGATACGCTCGTGCCCAATATGTACGATGCCGACGATATAGTCGATCTCAAAAACCGAAAAAAAAGAAAAAAACGGCTGATAAAACTTACCGTTTTTCTCCTTGTTGCCGGAATCATAGCTGCTCTTGCCTTTACCTTTGATATATGGTATCCCAAGCTGCGTGGAATAGGCAAACAGTATAAAACTATAGTCAATTCCGGTAAGCTTGCGGATGGCAATTTTCCTATTGAAGTAAGCGGCGGAAATGATTATCAGCTCAGGTATACCGTTAATAAAATTATCGTTCAGAATGATACATACCTCTATTTTTACGATATGGACGGAACGCTTCTTAAAAGAAGACAGCATTCCTACAGTAATTCCGTTCTTCGTGTAGCAAACGGCAGAGCGCTTGTTTATGAAAACGGCGGTAATGAATTCTCGGTTGAGAATGAGGACGAGGTTTTATACAGCCGAAGCTTCGATAACAACATTTTGTTCGCAAGACTCAGTTCTGATGGAGTTACTGCGGTTATAACAACTTCCGACAATTATAGCTGTGAGCTTATAGTCTACGATAAAAAGGGAAGCGTTATCTATGAGAGAAAATGTACCGAAAGAGTAAGCGATCTTAGTTTTATCAACAAAAGCGAAGGCTGCGTTTTAAGCTCTGTTTCGGCTGAAAACGGCGTTCTGGTCACAAATGTCAAGGAGATAAACTTTAAAGAAAGCGGAGAAAAATGGACTTCTCCGGGATTTAATACGCTTGGTCTGGAAATTTTCGGCTCTTCCGAGGGAACGTTTATTTATGGAACGGACGCCTGCGGATATATCGATACCAGCGGACAGATCAGCTCGTTTTATCAATATGACGGAGAACTTGTGGCAGGTGCAAGCATGAGCGGAAAATCTGCCGTTATTGTCAATAACGATGACAGAAGATACTATACAGCCGTTCTTTTCTCCGGAAGCGGAAAAGAACCCCTTGTGATAGAACTTGATTCGCCCGCTGTAGAGGTTTCCGTTTTTCAGGACCTTGCCTATATAATGACTCAGAATGCGGTTATGGCTTATGATTTCAGCGGAAAGCTTCGTTCTACGGCAGCCGTAAATGATTCTTACACCGGATTTGTCAGAAGCGACGATTATATTTTCCTTAAAGGATATAATAAAATAGATCGTATCGACTACGATACAGGTACTTAAAAAGAAAGAAGGGATTATTTTGGGTGAAGAATTCTGGTGGTTTTACGATGTGACAGCCGCCGCCGCAGTTCTGATTTGCATTTATATTTCGGAAAGAAAGGGGATATTCCGGTCGGCTCTTTCTCTTGGAGGATATCTGCTTGCGTTCGCTCTTGCAATATCGGTAAGCGGAAGTTTATCGGATTCGATTTATAAAAGCACGGTAAGAGACAGCAATATCAGAAAGCTTGCAAAATCTGCTGCTTCAGTGGATTTTGTTGAAAAAACAGCCGATCATATTGAATCTCTCGGTTATAACGTTATCGTTAAGGACGATAGGATCGCCGATATTTATGCTTCGGGTGAAAACTTTGATGAGAAGATATATAAATATGTCAACAGCATAAATGCCATAAAAGTTGACGAGGAAGAGGATTTTTACCGGAAGCTTCATGAGGGTTACGCTTTTATAATAAAAAGTATAGTTGAGGATAATTTAACCGGATACGCCGCAGAATCGGCAGAAAAAGAAATTATCAGCCATCCTGAAACAGTCGAAGAGCTTATTCCTCTTCTTATCGAACCGGATGATAACTCAAAGGCGGCTGCATACATAGCGGACACCTATACTGAAAAGTCATATAAAAGCATGATTCGCATTATAAGTTTTATTGCTTTGTTTGCCGCTGTTATAGCTATTGCTCTTATCACAATAAAATCGCTTCTCCGCAATACGGAAGAAGAGATGAGCATTGCAGCTCATATTTTCGGCGGATTTGTCGGAGTAGTAAAGGGTGCGGCAATAGTTGCTTTAATAGCTTCTGTTGTAAGGCTGAATGTAATACTCGGAAACAGCGATATGCTTTTCTTTAACGTTAAGGCAATTGATAAAACATATATATTCAAATATGTTTACGATTTTATAGCTTCAAAAATGTAATTTATAGGAGGAATCTGTTTATGATAATGTGCAGTAACTGCAAAAAAAGACCAGCCGTTGTTTTTATAACGTCGGTTCAGGGAAACGAAAAAAAGAATGAGGGACTTTGTCTTTCTTGCGCAAGAGAAAGAAATATTCCCCAAGTTGCAGAATATATGGATAAGCTGGGAATATCAAGCGAAGAGATCGATCAGCTCTCCGACCAGATGATGGATATGCTCGATGGTGACAGCTTTGAAATGGGCGGCTCCGGATTAATGCCCGGTTTTCTTTCAAATATGTTTGGTATAAGTTCATCGGCTGAAGAGGAATCGGAAGATGTTTCCGATAAAAAACAGCCGGCAAGAGAAAATTCTTCATCATCAGGAAATAATCAGGAAAACAGCGGAAAAAAAGGACTTTTTCAGAGAAAGGATAAAAAATCAAAAGAACCTAAATTCCTCGGAACATACTGTACTAACCTTTCGCAGAAAGCGGCCGACGGCGAGCTCGATAATATTATCGGCAGAGATAAGGAAATTGCAAGAGTTATTCAGATACTTTCAAGAAGAACCAAAAACAATCCATGTCTTATAGGCGAACCGGGTGTTGGTAAAACAGCTATTGCCGAGGGCATTGCTCAGCGTATAAACGATAAGAACGTTCCGTATAATCTTATTAATAAAAAGGTTTATCTGCTTGATTTAACGGCTCTTGTTGCGGGAACTCAGTTCAGAGGACAATTTGAAAGCCGTGTTAAAGGTCTTATCGACGAAGTAAAGCGTGAACATAATATTATTCTTTTTATTGATGAAGTTCATAATCTTGTGGGGGCAGGCGATTCGGAAGGTTCAATGAATGCTGCAAATATTCTTAAACCGGCTCTTTCAAGAGGCGAGGTTCAGGTTATAGGAGCAACAACGTTCGGCGAATACAGAAAATACATCGAAAAGGATTCCGCTCTTGAAAGACGTTTCCAGCCCGTTACGGTAAGCGAACCGACTATTGAAGATACCGTTGACGTTCTTCTCGGAATCAAAAAGCATTACGAGGAATATCATAACGTTCATATTTCCGATTATCTTTTAAGAGTATGCGCCGTTCTTTCAGAAAGATATATAACCGACAGATTTCTTCCCGATAAGGCTATAGATCTTATGGACGAAGGCTGTGCAAGAGCCTGCATACGTACTCCGGAGGTTGCCGAATATGCTTCTCTTAAAAAGGAAATAAGCGTTCTTGAGGGCATGGAGGACGTTATTATGGATAATCCCGAAATAGATTACGAAGCTCTTGCCGAGGTCAAAGGAAAGCTTATTCACGCCCGTGAAGCAATGGAGAAGATCAAGGATACCGCCGGAAACGTTCAGGTAACGGAAGAGGATATCGCTAAGGTAGTCGAGCTTTGGACCGGTATTCCCGCAAACAAAATTGCCGAGACTGAATTCCTTAAAATTGCCCGTCTTGAAGACTCTCTTAAAAAGAGAGTTGTCGGACAGGATGAAGCAGTTTCTCTTATTTCAAAGGCTATCAAGCGCACGAGAGTTCGTCTTAATAAGCGCCGCAGACCGGCTTCGTTCATTTTCGTGGGTCCTACGGGAGTGGGTAAAACAGAGCTGGTAAAGGCTCTTGCCGAGGAAATGTTCGATTCTCCGGAGCCGCTTATCAGACTTGATATGACCGAATACATGGAAAAGCATTCCGTTGCAAGAATGATAGGTTCGCCTCCCGGATATGTCGGCTATGATGAAGCAGGTCAGCTTACGGAGAAAGTACGCAGACGTCCGTATTCCGTTATTCTCTTTGATGAAATTGAAAAAGCGCATCCTGATGTTATGAATATTCTCATGCAGATCCTCGATGAGGGCAAGGTTGATGATTCTCACGGCAGAACGGTCAATTTTGAAAATACCATTATCTGCATGACGTCCAATGCAGGTTCGACCGATAAATCAACGGGAGTCGGCTTCAATAAAACAACAGAAGAGGTTTCCAGAGACAGAGCTGTTAAGGGATTAAGAGAATTCCTTCGTCCGGAATTTATAAGCCGAATTGATGAGATCGTTGTGTTCAATCAGCTTACAAAGAAGGATTTTGAAAGCATTGCCGCTCTTATGCTTGATGAAATGAGAGAGCCGCTCGCTGAAAAGGATATAAAGCTTCGATGCGATGAATGCGCACTTGCCGCTATTGCGGAAAAATCTTACGGAAAACCGTACGGCGCACGAGATATCAGAAGAGTTATCAGACAGGATATCGAAAATAAAATTGCTGAAATAATAATCGAGCAGGCTTCCTCGACGAAAGAGATTGCAATATCAACAGATGAATCCGGCGAGATCGTTGTGGTTGGAAATAAGGAGTGTGAGGCTGAATGAATCACAGGCTGATAACGCTTGCGGCGGTCGTTTTAACTGCTTTAGGAGCTTTTTGCGGATGCGGCAAAGAAGAAAGTAAGGTTGAGGAAATTCTTACTGAAAGCGAAAAAGCTTTCAACGAAAAATACAAAGATGTTCCCGATGATGAGGAAGGACCGATCCTCTCGATAAGCAATACGACTGCTCCCGCCGGAGGAAGAGCCGAGGTAACTGTATCGGTAAAAAATGCGGCGGATAAATGGAACGTTTGCGGTATTCACGTATCATATCCGGAAGAACTTGACTGTGTAAATGCTCACGAAGAAGGAAACGAAGCAGAATATGAGTTAGGCGAAGCCACAGAAGATGCAAGTTTTTCATCTGCAATGGAATGGCAGGGCGAAAGACCTGAAGAAATGGAAAAGAAAAAGCTCGGAGCATTTTTCTTCACGGCAGGCTTTACTAAGCAGGGCGGCGGAGATGGAGATATAGTAACGTTTTATCTTGATATACCGGAAAATGCCGAAAGCGGAACCGTATATCCGATAGAGTTTTATTTCTTTGACGCCGATATATTTAACGATTTATCAGAAAACCGTTCTATGGAAAAATATGCGTTCTCACACTGGGAATCCGGAAGCGTTACTGTAGAATAAAATAAAGAGTTAATAACAGGATTCCAAAGGGTTAATCAACTCTTTGGCAGGGAGTGAACGAGGGGGACGGCGTCCACCTGAGAAGCAGCGAACAGAGCAAAGCGATTGTGAGCATACGGTTCGCTGAAATTCTCCGGCTGCATAGAAAATCGTACTGCCGCAGGAAAACAGCGGCAGACTGATTATGCGTGTTCTTCTCCTTTCAAATTTACTTAATAGAGGTGTAATATGTCGAATTTATATTCACTCGGCATTGATGTCGGCTCGACAACTGTCAAAACCGTCATAACCGATTCAAACAAAAATATCATATATTCAAAATATCAGCGGCATTTCTCCAAAGTCAAGGAAACCGTTACAGATCAGCTTAAACTGATTCAGGCAGATTTTCCTGATGAAAAGTTTACAGTTTGTATAACAGGTTCAGCCGGACTTGGACTGGCAAATTCCGCCGAGATACCATTCGTTCAGGAAGTTCATGCGGCATTCCTTGCAGTTAAGCAAAAGCATCCCGACGCCGATTCCGTTATCGAGCTTGGCGGAGAGGACGCAAAGATAATTTTTCTCACAGGCGGCGTAGAGCAGCGTATGAACGGTTCATGCGCCGGAGGAACAGGTGCGTTTATTGATCAGATGGCTACTCTTCTCGGAATTACTGCCGACGAACTGGATGAACTTTCGCTTCATGCGCAAAAGGTATATCCAATTGCCTCTCGCTGCGGAGTTTTCGCAAAATCCGATATCCAGCCGCTGCTTAATCAGGGAGCAAGGCGTGAAGATATTGCTGCGAGTATATTTCAGGCTGTTGTTGACCAGACTGTTTCCGGTCTTGCTCAGGGACGTTCAATCGAGGGAAAAGTCCTGTTTCTCGGAGGTCCGCTTTTCTTCCTGAAAGGACTGAAAAAAGCCTTCGTGAAAACCCTCGGACTCGATGACGAGAATGCTGTGTTCCCGGATGAAGCTCCGGTTTTCGTAGCTTACGGCTGTTCGTTATATGCGTCCGAATCTGAGGACAGTTTTGGAATCGACGCTGTAATAAAAAAAATCACAAACGCTAAGGCTTCCGACAATATTATTACAGGCGAGCCGCTTTTCCGTTCTCATGCGGAATACGATGAGTTTATCGACCGTCATAAGAAATTCGACCTCGGTTACGCTGATATACGTACATATAAGGGCGACGCTTATCTTGGAATCGACGCCGGTTCGACTACGACAAAGCTTGTTCTTATCACAGACGATGGGCGTATTCTTTATCACCATTATTCTTCTAATCAGGGACAGCCTCTTGATAAAATTGCCGATCAGCTTAAACGTATTTATTCCGAAATGAATGACGGGATAACTATAAAAGGCTCTGCTGTTACCGGCTACGGAGAAGATCTTATAAAATCCGGACTATCTGTTGACCACGGTATCGTTGAAACTGTTGCTCACTTTAAGGCGGCGGCGCATTTCTGTCCGGACGTTGATTTTATTATTGATATCGGCGGTCAGGACATAAAGTGCTTTAAAATCAAAAACAAAAGCATCGACAGCATTATGCTAAATGAAGCCTGTTCTTCGGGCTGCGGTTCGTTCATTCAGACATTTGCTATGGCTCTCGGATACGATATTGCCGAGTTTTCACAGCTTGGTCTTTTTGCAGAGCATCCTGTTGACCTCGGTTCACGCTGTACCGTTTTTATGAACAGTTCTGTAAAACAGGCTCAGAAGGACGGAGCAACTGTTGAGGATATTTCCGCCGGACTCTCCTCGTCCATCATCAAAAACGCTATTTATAAGGTTATCCGTGCGAAATCTCCGGACGAGCTTGGCGAGAATATCGTTGTTCAGGGAGGAACCTTCCTCAACGATGCTGTACTGCGTTCGTTCGAGAAAGAACTGGGAAGAAACGTTATCCGTCCGGCTATTTCCGGTCTTATGGGAGCGTTCGGCTGCGCACTTTATGCTAAGGAGCAAGCCGGAGAGCGTTCCACAATTATTTCCGAAGAAGAGCTTGCCGGATTCGCTTACACATCACGTTCTGCTCAGTGCGGAGGCTGTACGGCACATTGTCAGCTCAACATTATCAGTTTCGGTAAGGGACGGAAATTTATTTCCGGAAACCGCTGTGAAAAAGGCGGTGGAATGGCTTCAAAAAATAAAATCCCCAACCTTTACGAGTATAAATACGACAGCATAATTAATACCGTTAAAACTCATCAGCCGAAAAAATACAGGGGAACGGTCGGTTTGCCTCTTACTCTAGGTTTTTATGAACAGCTTCCATTTTGGCATATGCTGTTTACGACTCTCGGTTTCCGGACGATTATTTCCGAAGAGAGTTCACGTGCCATGTATTATCTCGGACAGCATACGATCCCTTCGGACACTGTCTGCTATCCGGCAAAGCTCGCTCACGGTCATATCGAGAATTTGCTCGACAAGGGTGCGGACTTTATTTTCTATCCCTGCATGAGCTACAATCTTGACGAGGGTGACAGCGACAATCATTTCAATTGTCCTGTAGTTGCCTATTATCCAGAACTTCTGCTTGCCAATAATCCAAGATTGAACAATGACAATTTCATTCATCCGTATATGGATTTGAATATAAGAAAAAATGTCGAAAAAGTTCTTGCGAAGGTTCTTAAAAAGTATAATATCAAGGGACGTATTCCGGCCGCAGTTGATGCCGCTTACGAGGCGTTGGAGCGTTACCATATAAATGTTGCTGCAAAAGCAAGGGAAATAATCGAACAGGCACGCCGTGAAAACCGCAAGATAATCGTTCTTGCCGGTCGTCCTTATCACATTGATAAGGAGATAAATCACGGAATCCACAAGCTTATAACAAGCCTTGGAATGGCTGTTGTTACTGAAGACAGCGTTGCGATGCTTGCGAAAACTCCTAAGCTTGGGGTTCTTAATCAGTGGACATATCATTCAAGGCTTTATCGTGCAGCGAAGTACGTTACAACTCAGCCCGATATGCAGCTCATTCAGCTTGTCTCGTTCGGATGCGGAATCGACGCAGTTACCGGTGATGAAGTCCGCAATATTCTCGAAAGCGGCGGAAAGCTTTATACTCAGCTAAAAATAGATGAAATCAACAATCTTGGCGCAGCAAGGATACGTCTGCGAAGCCTTGTCGCCGCCATGGAGCAGAAATAATTTGGAGGTGCTTTATGCCGGAATACGCAAAATTTACCGAGGATATGATAAAAACTCATACTATTCTCGTACCCGATATGCTGCCGATTCATTTTAAGCTTCTTATAGCTATTTTTGAGTCGGCGGGATATAAAATGGAGCTTCTGCAAAATGATTCTCGTGCAGTTGTTGACGAGGGACTGAAAAATGTTCACAACGATGCCTGTTATCCGGCTCTGCTCGTTATCGGACAGTTCATGGACGCTCTGAACAGCGGAAAATATGATCCGGACAAAACAGCTCTGCTTATTACTCAGACTGGAGGAGGCTGCCGTGCTTCGAATTACATTCATCTGCTCCGAAAAGCTGTGGATAAAAATTATCCGCAGGTACCTGTTGTATCGCTGAATTTCAGCGGACTTGAAAAGGACAGCGCATTTAAAATCACTCCGAAAATGTTTGTTAAACTGCTGTATGCCGTACTTTACGGCGATCTGCTGATGACTTGCTATAACAAGTGCAGAGCGTACGAGGTTAACAAGGGCGAATCCAAGAAAGTTCTCGATAAATGGCAGAACAGACTCGGCAATATCTTTAAAAAGGGAAGCACTCTTTATCTGAAAACGAAGAGAGTTTACCGTGATATTCTCAATGATTTCGGAGCAATTCCTCTTACAGGAGAGAAAAAAATCAGAGTCGGAATAGTTGGCGAAATATACGTTAAGTATAGTCCGCTTGCCAATAATCATCTTGAGGACTTCCTGATTTCAGAGGGATGTGAACCGGTTGTTCCGTCACTTCTTGAGTTTGTGATGTACACAGCCTCGGCTTCTTTCACCAATGCCGAGATATACGATCACCAGACAAAGGCTTCAAGGCTCTTTAAACTGGGATATAAGCTGATTTATGCCAAGCAGAAAGAGCTTATCAAAGTCATGGAGGAACAGGGCGATTTTGAGCCGCTTCACGATTTTGAACACCTGCGAAGTCTTGCCGATAAGTATATTAATCAAGGCGTTGTGATGGGTGAGGGATGGTTGATTCCTGCCGAAATGGCGGCTCTTGCGAAGTCGGGAGTTGAGAATATCATCTGCACACAGCCATTCGGATGTCTTCCTAATCATATTGTTGCAAAGGGGATGTCGAGAGCTATCAAGGCAGATAATCCGAATGCAAATATCGTCGCAATCGATTACGATCCGGGAGCGACGAGAGTTAATCAGGAGAACCGTATCAAACTTATGCTTGCTAATGCAAAAAAATAAATTACATTTTGTATATGCAAAAATGACGAACCAATTATGGTTCGTCATTTTTAATTCATTTCTTATTTTTTGATTTATTATATATTCGTCCAACGATAAATGCCGCAACATCGGCAAGAATGGAAGCAATTCTCATCACAAGTACAAACAGAATTACTCTATCCTGAAACTCGTTTCCACAGACGAACAGCATAACTCCCTCACGGATACCGATTCCTCCGGGAGCGCCGGGAGTTACAAATCCGATTATCCATGCAAACATAAACGCTCCGGTCAGGGCAGCAAGCTCACGGAACGACGCTGAGTTGCCTATAATAAGCCGCAGGCAGACAAAATACATTGCTGCCGAAACTGCATTGTGAGCAAGATAATAGAAAATTCCCTGAAAAAGCTTTGTACGGTTTTCCTTCTCAAAAGCTGTGGAATAGCGTGAAAGATACTCTTTCAGTTTATCTCTGAATTTCAGTTTTACAAAAATTATCAGGGCAACAACAAGAACGATTCCTGCCGTTCCGATTATGAGAATATTTTTGCCGTATTTACCAAGAAGTTCGGCAATTTTTCCGCCAAGAAGAATAACGGAAATAACTCCGGTCCATAACACGCAGAAAAGAACGTCAAGGATAGTAGCGCAGACAACATCAACGTGACTTATGCTCATATCGAGCGCAAGCTGATTTCTTCCGACATACTGGAAAACATTTCCCGGGATGTATTTGAATATATTGGACTTAGTATACACGGGCATTGCCGCAGAATAGGGGATTTTTTTCCCGGAAAGCGACTGAGTGAACACAAGCCACGGAAAACTCGCTATAACGATAAGAGCTGCCTGAACAACAAGACTGATGACAAATGAACTCATTACAGCTCCGGATTTGAAATCTGAAAGCTTAACGTCCATGCCCATGATTTTTTTTACAACGAACGCAAGCGCAGCTATAACGATAAGATTGCCGGCAAGTTTCAGTAGCTTCTTTAAATTAGGTTTACTTTTCATTATCGATTTTCTCCGTAAGTCTTACAACGACTTCATTCATTCTGTCCCACGAATAGCGGTAAGCTTCTTTGCGGACATTTTCGGTAAATTCTTCTGATTTATTCTCGTCAAAGAAGCGGATAACGGCTTCAGCGAGAGCTTTCGGATTTTTCGGCTCGACTATATATCCTGTTTTTCCGTCGGAAATAACTTCCGGCAAACCGCCAACGTTGGTCGCTATAACAGGCTTTTCAAAGCCGTATGCTATCTGGACTATACCGCTCTGAGTCGCTGATTCATATGGCAGGACTATTAAGTCAGATGCAGCGAAATATTTCTCGATTCCGCTGTCGGGGATATAGCCGTCAACAATATCTATATTATCCTCAACGCCCAGATTTTTTATTTGTTCAAGGTAGTTTTCTTTGTCGCTTCGGAATTCCCCCACTATCATAAGACGGATATTGCTGTCGTATTTAACTATATCCGGCATTGCGTTTATAATATGACGAAGTCCTTTATAGTCCCTGACGAAACCGAAAAACAGCAGAATTTTCTTATCTTCGGGAACGTTCGCTGCCAGTCTCGCCTGAGGCTTTGTGAGATTTTTCATCTTAAAGGAATTATGAACCGGAAGTACCGTAGTTTCATAATTTGGAACTGCCACGATTCCCTTTAAGTCCTCTGCGTCCATAGCTGAATGAGTTATATAGGCTTTGCCCTTTTTCAAAACGGTTCTGGTGAGAAATCTGTCCAGCGGAAAACGTTCGTGGGGAAAAACGTTATGACAGACGAAAATCTTAGGAATTTTTCTTGTAAACATGGACAAGCCTGTGTAACACGGTGAAAAATATGGATGCCACCACTGCATGATGATATAATCGGGTTTGAGCTTTTTTATCTTTCTTGCAGAATTTATCCAGTTAAAGGGATTTGCCGTATTGACGAGGTATTTCGTATCGTGAACTTTAAACGTATCGTTGTCGAAATCTCTCTGCTCGCTTTTGAAGAGGATTTTCGGATATTGCATTTTATATGAAATGGTAAAAACCTCGAAATCTTTTGCAAGATTTTTTGCCATAGCACCTGTATAGTGCGAAATGCCGCCTTTAAAAGGATATACAGGACCTATCATAACGATTCTTTTTCTGTTATTTTTCTTCATTCTCTCTCTTTTCTCCGCATTCCATTTTTCTCACACGATACTGAACATCCTCAAGAAGCTTTCTGTTTGCGGCTATAGTGTCTCCGAGCAGACCGATAGTCACGGTCTGGAATCCCATCATAATGAGGATAGCCGTTAAAATAAGCGATTGGATATGACCGCTTCCCTCGCCCATTCCCAGCAGAATGAGGAATCTTACCCCGAGAACAGCTCCGAGAAGAAGCAGTATCATACCGATGGTCATGAAGAATTTCAGCGGCTTATACATAACAAACGAGCGTGTTATAACAGTTGAAGAACGCTTCATATAGCGCCACATACTGGAAAAAAGTCTTGAAGGACGTGTTTCCGGATTCGTTCTTATCGGAACGGAAGTCATGGCTATTTTATTATTTCCAGCCTGAATTATGGTTTCAAGGGTATAAGTATATTCGTTCACAACGTTCAGCCGGAGCGCAGCTTCTCTCGAATATGCACGGAATCCGCTGGGAGCGTCGGGAATATCAGTTCCGGAGGCAGCTCGTACAACCCAGCTTCCGAGATGCTGGAACTTTTTCTTCTTCCAAGAAAAATGCTCTGTCTGGTCAATGGGACGTTCACCGATAACGATATCCGCCTTTTCATCAAGAATAGGACGAACTATTTTTTCAATATCGTCGCCGCAGTACTGATTATCCGCGTCGGTATTGACGATAATATCTGCTCCGAGGTGCAGACAAGCGTCGATTCCCGCCATAAACCCTTTGGCAAGTCCTTTATTCTGCTTAAACGAAACGATGTGGTGGAAACCAAGTTCTTTAGCTTTTGCAACAGTATTATCCTTGCTTCCGTCATTGATTATAAGATACTCTATCGTATCTATCCCGTCGATATGTCTCGGCAGGTCGTTATAGGCAAGTTCCAGTGTTTCTTCTTCATTATAGCAGGGAATCTGAATAATAAGCTTCATAAAAATTACTCCTTTGTATCAACTTGAATCGAATTAAGCTGCATAGAAATTTCTGCCGGATCATACAGAAAAACCACTATTTCCATATCGGAAACGGGAACTCCGACATTTGCGTTAAGATCTATATCAAGACTTCCGTCTTTTGATATCATGTCGTCAGTGATCTCGATATGATCGTAAACCGTGTTGACAGAACTGCTTCTTATTTCGGCGAATCCTATATTTTCGCCGCTGATCTTGTCGAAATCCATGTCGAGAGAGAACGTGTAGGTTCCGATTTCGAGATTGAGATACGGTCCGTAGCAGACATAATTATTTGCAGGATTGCTTTCAATTATATCCTCGTCGACAATATAATAGCTGTAATCGAATGTGTTCATGTATGAAAGCGGCAGATTGCCCGAATTCTCTTCATCAGCAACGGCAGAAACAATGATATGCTTGTCGGAATTATCAATGATGTTGTAGTCAAGAAAGCTTATAATATCGCTTTTATTTGCAAAAACATAGGAATTTTCGTTCAGTTCTTCAAGGTCGTAAACGAAATCAACACGAACGTCGTTCAGTTCATATTGGAGGAATGAAGCAAAAGTTCCGACAGAAGGCGTCATATAGACGTTTCCGGTTTCAAAAATTTCTTTATTTCTGTCTATCATTGCACGGTCGCCGGCATAAGCATCCTGATTGATCGTTATTGCTTCAACAGCGGATGGTGTGTTCTTATTGAAACAACAGATGCAGATGATCGAAACTGCAAAAATGCCCAATTTATGTTTTTTAAGAGCATACATGATGAATGCTATAAGGAAGAAAAGCGATACCGACCACGTTATATATGCGTGGAAATTCTGACCATTGAACTCGTACAGACGGCATATTCCCGGCGAGCAGACCTTGTTGAAAACAGGAGCTTTAACATACTGCATCATAACCGAAGCTCTTCCTGCGCCTATTCTCATTATGAACGGAATCAGAAGCATAAATCCGAAATCAATTTTTTCCGCTTCATAAAGAAAGCAGATTCCGATCATAACAAGAACTCCGACAATAATATCGAAATATCTTGTATAAAGCACATGGTCTATACGTTGGAAATCGAACATGAAAACGCTGCTGATGATCCAGGTGGAAATAAATGCGCAGAAGATGAAAGCGAGAACGAAAATCCGCTCATCAAAGATATTGCAGTCAAGCTTTTTCTTCTCTTTCAAGGCAATAGCAGTTTTTCCAAGAGCGGAAATAATTCTTCTCATAACCGCCCAGAGGGCGAACAGAACAAGACACATCGTTGCTGCGGAAACAGCAAATCCCTGTGCCGCCATTATCGAAACGAGCTTCTTTATTGCGTCGACAGAAGAAAATGCAGCTTTAAGCTTTCCGAAAACGCTTCCGGCATCGTTTCCTCCGGCTTTTCCGGACGGCCAAAGAGCGCTTTCAAGGTATCCTCTTACAAGCTTGTTGCAAACTATACCTACAACGAGCGTAAGAGTAAAAACTCCAACTTTTTTGTAGTCTATTTTCTTGAATATAAATCCCAGAGCAACGATAAGGACGGCTGAAGCGACGATTCCGATAGTCCTGTTATGTATCATAAAAAGATACGCAGATAAAATTCCAAGGCAGCCGAGATTGAGGTAAGTCGGCTTTTGAATTATCCTCACAACAGTAAAGACTATCACTGTAGTCACGAATAGCAGAGACGTTTCCGAGAAAGCGATTCCGGCGTTCATCTGATACGAAGTATAAAGTATTGCCGCTGCCGAAACAAAGCTTGCCGGAATCTTTCCGATTTTGGGAAATAAATATCTTATAATATAAACAAAAAGGAAATACGAAACAATCTCCATACAGATATTCAGGATTATTGCTGCACGATAGAGGATCACCGTATCGGAAATAATTTTCATAAGCGGAGCAAGCATAAAGCTGTAACCGAAGGAATACCATGCAAGCGTTTTTGAGACTCCGTGCCAGTCGAGTCCCGCCATTTCAGCCGCATGAGTCCAATACCCCATTTCATCATTGTAAACAAACGGATTAAAACACTTTCCGACAATTTTGAAATTGATAAAAAAAATCAAAGCTGCAAACAAAATCGTAACAATATCATGCGGCTGAAAGCGTGGGAATGCAAATTTTTTCTTCGTTTTTTCATTCATATGCGCTCGATGACCTCCTTGAATTTTCTCATAATAACGTCCCATCGGTAATTTTTTTCAATATAATTCTCAGCGTTTCTGCAAAGCAGAGCGTATTCTTCATCGTGGGAGAAAATATAATCGAGAATACCCTCGAATTCAAAATAATTCATATAATAAAGACCACCGTTGCTTTTAACGCAATGTCCCTTAAGAACTTCGCATACTCCGTTGACTATAACCGGAACAGAGAGCGTCATCGCTTCAAGGACGGAAATTGAAAGGCTCTCGAATTTAGAGGGAAGCACAAGAGCTTTCGCACCGGAAATACCGCTGAATTTATCCTCCTCGCTGACAAATCCAAGGCTGATTATATCACCGTGTTTCGGTATCCTGCAAACAGGTTTTCCCATGAGAACAAGCTTTAACCTGCTTTCAGGACGGCGGCTCTTGTATTCCATAAAATACTTGAACATCATCGGACAATCCTTGCCCTCGTCGATCCTGCCGACATAGATAATGTAGTCGCCATCTATGCCAAACTTTTGACGAAAGGCATTTTCGTTCGGTTTACAGGGAATTTCCACACCTGTACCCATGACTTCACAAGATATCTCACGGCAGTTGAAAAGATTCTGAACAAGATCTTTTTCCTCGTCCGTAAGGAAAACAAAAGCTTTCGGAAGCGTGAAAATTTTCTCAAATGTTTTGAAGTGAATAAACGGTTCTTCATGAGCCGTCGGTATAAAAACTGACTTTTCAGCAACTTCCGGCATTCCCATAACAGTAAGGTAGTAAAGGTATGTCACGAAAATAAAAGCATCATAATTATCCCTGTTTTCCTTAATAAATTCAATGGCAGCGGGACAATACGGTCCCTGTTTCTCAAACCATATCTTTTCCTCTTCTTCGGAAAAATGACCGTTTGAGATTTTTGAAAGGTATTCGCCGTTATATTCGTTGAAGTTTTCGGCACGGCATTTTTCGGTAGGGAATCTTCTAACATGAACTTCGTTGATATCTTCTTCGTCAGCTGTATAATAATTATTCCAATCTGTATAATCCAGAGCCTTGGTTGTAATAACGTCAACCTGAAATTCATCCGTAAGCCGTTCGGCGATGAGCCTTGTATAATACTCGGAACCGCCGTTTACTTCAAGACCATATCGCTGGTTCACCAGTGCAATTTTTTTCATTGTTTGTTCTCTCCTGAAATTTCATTGAAAAATTTCTTGTATTTATCGACAATAACGTCCCAATCAAAATTCTTTTTAACGTAGTCTTTTCCGTTGCTTCCCATGAGCCACGCTGTATTTTTATGATTCAAAATGTAGTCAACGCAGCCTTCAAACTCAAAATAATTCCCGAAATACAGACCTCCGTTAGATTCCGAGACGAAATTTCTCGTAACCGGACAATTTTCGTGTACAAGGACAGGACGTCCGCAGAGCCAGCTTTCCATTATTACCAGAGAGAAACTCTCGTTCATTGAGGGCTGACAGAGAAATTCCGCGGCACCCTGAGCGTTATACTTATCCTGCCTGTCAACAAAACCGAGGTCAACTATTCTGCCGGATTTGACCAATGTGGGGGGAAGCTCGATTTCTCCGCCTCCGATAAGAACCAATCGGAGATCAGTTTCGTGACGTTTGATATACTCTGTGTAATATTTTACAAGCGTGTGGACATTCTTTCCCTCGTCCTTTCTTCCGGCATAAAGAATAAAACGTTCATTTATTTTGAATTTTTCACGAAAAGCCGCAGGATCCGGAACAATATCGGTGTCCATACCGATTCCCATAACAATGGTTTTAGTACCGCTTTCCTCAAATCCATAAAGCCGCTGAGCAAGTTTTGCTTCGGGACGTGCATTGAAGATCATTCCAGCGGTCTGTGGAAAAAGTTCCTTAAAACGGTTCAAATAAGCGTAGCCCTCATCGTGGAAACATGGAATAAGTACCGATTTTTCGGGAAAAATCTTAGCTCCGTTATATGTTGTTCCGAACATATACGGAATAAAAACAAACAACGAATAATCGTCGCCATGCTCGCTGATATAGTTGTACAAATCGGGACTGTTTATCATTTCGCTGAGGAAAATATCCTCCTCCTCCAGCGAAACCGGCGCTTTTCTCATAAGCTTGGCATTAATTGCGTCAAAGGCTTCTGTATCTCTTTTTTTTACCTTGAAACGCTTTATCGTAATGCCGTTAGCGGTTGAATCAACGCCCTCTTTGTAGTAATTAACGCTCCAATCGGAGCCGAATTCTTTTACGCAGGTCGTCAGAATTTCCAGCCGTACTCCTGCGCTGTGTAGATGACCGGCAACCTCACGCAGCTCCATTTCCGCTCCTCCGGGGATACCGTCGGCATACCACGGAATCACAAATCCAATTTTTTTCATTTTGTTATCACCTTTTCTTTATTGACGTTTTATTAAGGGGACTCAGTCCCCTTAACCCCCTGCCAAAGGGTTGAATAACCCTTTGGAATCCCGATATTAATTATTTTCATTACCCTGTAAAGAGGTAATGAAAATAATTAGAGCAGAATGCCTAAACATGTGGAAATTCTTATTGCAGAGGATAAGCGGAACAAATTCACCGTTGTATACGTCAAAAACAACGCTGTTATCGACAGTTTTTATCTTTTATAAAATCTTTCAACTGTTTCTCGAAAATATTTTTGATTCTATCGTAAGAAAAATCCTCCAGACGTTTTCTCTGTCCCTCAATAATATGATTCCTTAACGTATTATCGCCTATAACACGATCAATGACGTGTGCGGCAAAAACAGGGTCGTTATCATCAATAAGAACTCCGCTTCCGCCGAGAGTATCGGAAATCGCACTTGTATCGTAAGCAATTATCGGGATGTCAAAAAACATCGCTTCAGCAAGCGGAACACAAAATCCCTCATGCTCGCTCATACATACAAAAGCGTGAGCGGAGTGGTAATAAGCCAGTATTTCGCTGAATTTTATGTGTCCGGTAAAAACAACGTCCTCTTCAAGACCGAGCGCCTTGGTATACTTCACGAGCCGTTCGAAATAATTCTCCATGCCCGTATAAGAACCTGCGAGAATCAGACGTGAATCGGGATTCATTCGCTTATACCAATAGAAAGCACGGATAATATTCTCCTGCTTTTTATTCGGAGCTATTCTGCCGACAAAAATAAGATTTTTCTTACCATCGCTGCAATTTTTGAGAACTGTTTTATCGGGAGTCTGTTTGTAATCGTCAAATTTTATAAGTATAGGACGAACTTCTATCGGACAATTATACCCCATACGAATCAGTTCACTTTTATTATAAGAAGAGTCCGCAAGACAGAGTTCAACCTTATCTCTGAGAAATTCGACTCCCTCGTAGCCGAATTTCGTAAGACTCTCTGCCGCGGGACTGTAAGGAGCAAAAAATTCAGGCGGAGTTATGTTGTGATAAATCATTATCTTACGGCACTTGAATTCATCAAGTTTAAATGTAAGGTCCGTTCCCGTCGATTTATGATAGAGGATAATATCGTCCGGTTTAAGCCCCTTGAGCCTTCCTATATTCTTAGCGATATCCGATGAAAGCCGTTTGTCCACGTTTTCAGCATAGATCTCGGAATCGAATCCCATATCGGCAATTGCTCCCTTGAGAGCGATCGTATCGTTGCCGATAGCGTCCCCGAAAGAGAGCGTGGGAAGAATCTGGATAATCCTCATTCCGAAACCTGCTTTCCTGTGGCAATTTCTTCTTTGAGCAAAGAATTTTCCTTTTCAAGAGTTTCGATTCTGATGAGAAGTTCTCTTTGCGCAAGTTCAAGAGTTTCAAGCTTTTCAGCAAGCGAATCCTTTTCGAATGATGACTGATTTTCGGCTATATTACGCAGAGTATTAAGGACACTGACCGTGTTTGCGTTGAATTCATTCTGCTCAAAAACTACAGGTTCAACATAAAATTTAGTGAGCTTTCTGATAACCTTTTTAATGAAAACTTTAATCGGATTACCTGCAATCGGCTTATAAGGCTGAACATAGTAGTGAGCATTCATGGAGGCGAGAGCCTCGTCCGCATCACCAAGGGAAACGTTTCCACTGCGGCTTATCTGAACCGGTTTTTTATAGGGAACGTCCTCGAAGCTGAGCATATCAGAGGAGAGATTTTTCTCCTTTATGTCACGCTTTATCTGTGCCATGATTTCTTCGATATTAATATTGTTGTTTTCCATTTTTATGTCCTTTCAAAGGCTATTTACAGGCAATAACAGCATAATCCTGACTGCCGTAGAGAAGCTCTGAAACCTTTTTCATAGCCTTGTTGAATTCTTCTGTATCTTCTCCGTCGGAAATTTTCAGTTTCGGAATTTCAAACGGCGGGCGACTGTTTTCGGTAAAAATAAGGTCTGTTTTTCGGAAACCGGCTTTTTCGAGATAATACTTCATAGTAAGCGGATGAACCGGCTTAATGTGCGACGGATCGATGTAAAAAGCATTGGTATAGATCGCAAGCGAAGTCGGATTCGGCGTTTCTATCACGATAATTCCGCCCTCGGAAAGCTTCTCATAGGCGGTATTGCACAGCCTGATAATTTCGTGAGTTTTAAGATGCTCAACAACTTGTCCGACGAAAATTCCGTCAACCTCGTCCTGCTTTGAAAGGAACTCCGAACCGTCGCCGCAAACTGCGGAAAGACCCTTCATATTGCAGTAATCGACATATGGTTCATAAATATCAACACCGCAGGCGTTAATTCCGTTATCCTTCATAAGCGAGAGGAATTCTCCACGTCCGCAGCCAATATCTATAACTTTCTTGCTATTTTTAAAATAGGGCAAATAGAATTCCTGAGCTTTTTTGATACTTTCGATAGAACCACGGAAATGGTTCTCGAAATCAAAGTAATCTATACTTTCATAATCGCTTTCTTGTGTAGCATTAACAGCGGTTTGCGAAACGATCTGAGTTTGTTCGTTTTGAGGGACAGAAGTTGCTGCCGAAACATTGCTGCGGAGATTTTTTCCCATTCCGGAAATCTTTAATTTAAGGAACTCACTGTCGGCAGAAAGCCTGTCTATAGCGGAATTGTTGTTGCGGAGATTAACTCCGATGCTTTCAAGATCGTTTCTCAACGCTGAAACTGTACCGGTACAATCGGAAGATTTGATTTCAACCGTATCAAAACGTGACTGCAAGTTTTCAAGTCTTTTCATTATCTCTTCCTGCTGGGAATTTATCGAGCCGATGTCGGCTTCAATAGCTTCAAATCCATGAATCATTGAAGAAAACAAACGATTCCGCAATTTAGCCTTAAATCCGTTTTGTGATTTGATATTTTGTAAAAATTGAATTATATTGCTCAAAAGTTATCACTCCAAACTTTTATTTCAGCTTCCATTTATGGTCTATCCGAGCTATACCTACATCGCCCTGATTTGAGATCATCTGAATTTTAAATGCGCCTCTGTAGTAATCAACAGGAATCCCGTCGCCGCTTTCAATAGCGAAATCAAGAATATACTCGCCTGCAAGAAGCATAACATCATTAAGGACTATCTCGGCAGAACCGCTTTTTTCAAGTGTAAACGGCTTGATCTGATCGATTCTTGTGTTAGTACCGTAACACTGAACTCCGTCTCGATTAAAAATACCTATACCGAAAACAGCGTCCTCCACACGCTCTTTTACTGAGTAATCGAGCCTGAACAGAATGCTCTCACCGGTTCGGAAAATCTTCTGCTCACTGCCGTCAGAGGAATAGGAACGTATTTTTTCGATTCTCGCCTTGCCGTTTCCCCAGCGATTTTTTGAAGTTGAGCTGTCCGTCTCAGTTTCTGCGGAAGCATTATTCTTAGGAGCCTGTTCATCAGAGTTTTCCTTTTCCGAAAGTTCTTTTTTAGCATTCTCCTGCATTTTTCTTCCCATAAAATCGAGATATTCAAGGTCGATCTCTTTAGGATCTCCCTCAGCCTTGATAAGTCCCTCATGAATCCAGACGGAACGGTCGCAGATCTGCTCTATCTGACCGAGAGAATGCGAGACGATAACGATCGTAGTTCCCTTAGACTTTATTTCACGCAGTTTATTGAAACATTTCGCCTGAAAATTAGCGTCGCCAACTGCCAGAATCTCATCTATCAGCAGAATATCTGCGTCAACGTTTATAGCAACTGAGAAAGCCAGTCGCATATACATTCCCGATGAGTAAGTTCGGACGGGATTGTCTATAAACTCCTCAAGTTCCGAAAATTCGACTATTTTATCAAGTCTCGCATCTATTTCATGTTTGGTTAGACCGAAAATTGCGGCGTTCGTGTAGATATTTTCACGTCCGCTCATATCGGGGTGAAAACCTGCGCCAAGTTCGATAAGACTTGAAACCCTGCCGTTCATAGTGATAGTTCCCGAGTCGGGATACATGATTCTTGTGAGAAGCTTGAGCGTGGTGCTTTTTCCGCAGCCGTTATGCCCGATAAGGCCTATTGCTTCGCCCTTTCTGACCTGAAAACTTATTCCACGAAGCACCGTTCGCTCCTCGTAGCGGCTTCTTTTGCGGAACAGCAGACGTTCTTTAAGCTGCGAGCCTTTATCCAGAAAGACTTTGAAGCTTTTAGTAATATTATTTACATCAATAGCGATTTCATTCTGGGGCATTATAATTCCTCCACAAAGTGACGTTGAAGTTTATTGAAAACGAAACTGCCGAAAATCAGGAAAAATATTCCTAAACCGGCGGCAAAAAGCAATGTTGACAGATCCGGCATGGCTTTGTTGTAAAGAACGGTTCGGTAGCATTCGATAACATGAGTCATAGGGTTGAGATTGAAAACAGGCAGAAGCCGTTCGGGAACGATAGATTTATCGTACATAATGGGAGTCATATACATCCACATCATTGAAATAATTCCGAGAATATGCTCTAAATCCCTGAAATAAACGGTAACTGCAGATGCAAGCATAGCCATTCCCAATGCGAGGATATATTCTACTATCATGATTATCGGAAGCGTCAGGAGTGTAGCAAAATTAAATCCCACTCCCGTGCATATGATTACAGCAAAGATAACAATGAAGCAAAGAAGCATATTAACAAAGCAGCTTGTGACATATGAGATCGGAATTACCATTCTCGGAAAATAGATTTTTTTTATCAGGTCCTTCTGCGCCACAATCGAGGACGCTCCGACTGTCAGCGACGATGAAAAGAAAATCCAAGGTATCAGCGCAACGAAAAGATAAAGGTAATATCGCTCGATATTAGATTTAAGTATGAATGAAAAGACCACGGTATAGACGATAAGCTGGAGCAGTGGGTTGATAAACGTCCATAAAAAACCGAGAACGGAGCCTTTATAGCGTCCACGCAGGTCTTTTTTTACGAGACTGAAAATCATTTGCCGATAAGCATAAAGTTCTTTTATAGTGTTCATTTGAAACTCCTTCAAACGTGCATAATTTTTCCATTTTATCTTATTATTATAGCACAGCATCGGTATATATGTCAAGCCTGATATCGGGTGAAAAAGAAAGAAAAAACTTGTGAAATTTTACAAAATAACATAGACAAATATGTTGATATATGTTATAATAGTATAAACAAAATATTGCTTTGTACTCTTTTTATTTTAGGAGGTCATTATGAAACTAACATTCATCGGTGCAACGCATGAAGTAACCGGAAGCTGTACTTATCTTGAAGCCTGCGGCAAAAAAATTCTTGTTGATTTCGGAATGCAGCAGGGAGAAGATATGTATGAAAATGTCCGTATACCGGTATCTCCGGCGAATATAGATCTTGTCCTTTTGACGCACGCTCATATCGATCATTCCGGATTGCTCCCATTGCTCTTTGCAGGAGGTTTTAAGGGCGAGATCCATGCAACTGAAGCTACTTCTAATTTATGCAGCGTTATGCTCCGTGACAGCGCTCATATTCAGGAATTTGAGGCAGAATGGCGAAACCGGAAAGCACGGCGTAAAGGTGAAGAGGAGTACATTCCGCTGTATACCATGGATGACGCTCTCGGAGCAATCGCCCTTTTCGTTCCGCATCATTATGATATCCCATTTGAACTTAGTTCGGGAATAAAGGTCACGTTTCGTGATGCAGGTCATCTTCTTGGTTCTTCAAGCGTTATCATCGAAATGTGCGAAGAGGGAATTTCTCGAAAAATAGTCTTTTCCGGCGATATCGGAAACTTAGATCAGCCGCTTATCCGTGATCCGCAGTTTATTGATTCTGCCGATTATGCTGTAATTGAATCGACCTACGGCAACAGAATCCACGAAAAACCGGCGGATTACGTTACTGCTCTTGCCGAAGTTTTACAGCGTGCTTTCGATCGTGGGGGAAGCGTTATAATTCCGTCGTTCGCTGTGGGAAGAACTCAGGAAATGCTCTATTTTTTGAGAAAAATAAAGGAACAGAAACTTCTGAAAGGTCACAGCGATTTTCCGGTTTATGTGGATAGTCCTCTTGCTAACGAGGCGACCGATATTTTCATCAACAACCGTGAAAGCTGTTATGACGAGGAGGCTCTCGGATATGTAAGAGCAGGTATAAATCCGCTTGCTTTCGATGGAATTATCCGTACCGTCACCAGCGACGACTCAAGAGCGATAAACAGCGATTCACGACCAAAAGTCATTATCTCGGCAAGCGGAATGTGCGATGCCGGAAGAATAAAACATCACCTTAAGCATAATCTTTGGAAGAGCGAAAATATTATACTCTTTGTAGGCTATCAGGCGTGGAACACTCTTGGCAGAAGTCTTATCGAAGGAGCGAAAAAGGTTCGTCTCTTTGGTGAAACAATAAGCGTCTGCGCTGAAATAACGCAGCTTCCCGGAATAAGCGGTCATGCCGACTCTAATGGTCTTATGGCTTGGGCAAAGGCTATACAGGGAGTAAAAATGTTCTTTGTTAACCACGGCGAAGACGATTCAGCAAACACTCTTGTAAAAAAGCTTGAATCAGAACTGGGTGTTCCTGCCTATGCTCCTTTCAGCGGAGCAGAATTTGACATGATTTCCGGTGAGATCACAGTTGATGCAAAACCTGTCCCTATCCCAAAGAAAAAACATAATACAGCTAATTTTTCGGCAAGTTATTCTCGTCTGCTGTCCGCTTCGGAAAGACTTTCAGCTCTTGTTAAAAATTCTTCCGGATGCGCCAATGCCGATATGAATAAACTGGCTGAAGCGATAAATAAGCTCTGCGACGACTGGGAATTTTAGTCAGTGGGACGTTTTAGCTGAACACAGTAATACTGCTCAAAATCATTTATAATATCACTTGAATTTTTCTAAAAGTTACAAATTGCTACAAATAAAAATCTCTATTGACAAGAGTTAAATTACGTTGTAAAATAATAGTAGAGAGCCTAAAAAGGCGAGAAAATGTAGAACAAAAGTGAAATAAGGGTGGTAAAATGGTTTTCAGCAGCTTGGAATTTATTTTTATATTCCTTCCTGCATTTTTTATTGTGTATGCGGTAAGTCCGCCTAAGTATAAGAATGCGGTAATATTTGTGGGAAGTGTTATATTCTACAGCCTCGGAGTAAAAAAGTTTGTATATATTTCACTGTTCCTATTGACGCTGCTGTTTAATTTTATTGTTGCACAGTTCATCGAAAGCCATCGGCGTACGAGTCGGCTATGGCTTACTTTTGGTATAATTTTTAATTTCTGGTGGCTAATTTTCTTCAAATACTGGGGGTTCGGAACGGAAAATCTGAATGCTCTCTTTCATGCCAATCTTACCGTTAAAGATATTATTCTTCCCATCGGAATCAGTTTTTATACATTCCAGAATGTTTCATATATCATCGACGTTTATCGGAAAAAAGCTCGTGCAGAACGTAATATCTTAAATTACGGAGCTTATATAAGTATGTTTCCACAGCTTATCGCAGGACCTATAGTAACATATGAAAGCGTTGCTTCTCAACTGAGAAAACGTTCTCACAGTATCAAAAAGGTCGAGGACGGACTGAAAACATTTACTATCGGTCTCGGCTATAAAGTCCTTCTGGCAAACCAGATAAGCGGTCTTTGGAGCGATATTTCCATGATCGGCTACGAAAGTATTTCTGCAAAGCTCGCATGGCTGGGAATCATTGCGTACTCTTTTCAGCTGTATTTCGACTTCTGCGGCTATTCACTGATGGCTATCGGATTGGGCAGGATCATGGGATTTGAGCTTCCGAAAAACTTCGATTACCCTTACACATCCGTTACCATGACTGAATTCTGGCGGAGATGGCATATCACCCTCGGCTCGTGGTTCAGGAACTATATCTACATCCCCCTCGGCGGCAATCGCAAGGGAAAAACGGCTATGATACGCAATACGTTCGTGGTCTGGCTCTTCACCGGACTCTGGCATGGCGCAAGCTGGAATTTCGTTTTGTGGGGACTTGTTCTGTTTGGAATACTCATGATCGAGAAAAATTATATCGGAAATTTCATGAATCGGCACAGAATCATCGGTCATGCCTATATGCTCCTGATAATTCCACTGACGTGGCTTCTTTTCGCTGTAACCGATTTTTCTCAGCTTGGAACTTACTTTTCAAGACTGGTTGATTTTTCAGGAAAAAAAGGTATCTCCGTTCTCAAAGGAGATTATTTAAAATACTGGGATATATACAAAAAGTATTTTATTGCCGGAATTATTTTCTCAACAAAACTACCTGAAATAATCTATAAAAAAATAAAAGGTTCGGTGTTCTGCGCATTGCTTCTGCTTACGATATTCTGGGCTTCGGTTTACTGTATGTATAAGGGCATGAATGATCCGTTTATGTACTTTAGATTCTAAAATAAAAATTATTACAGGGATCCGGTTTTAACCTGTATCTCAATTCTCTGAAAAATTATTGCTTTAGAGAGAAAATCAGAAAAAAATACTATTGAACAAAAGATAAGGGATAAAAATGAACAAATTCAAACAATGCACATATTCTTTAATACTTATTCTGACCTGCGTTATCGCTTCACCGATGATTTTTAAGCAGATCTGGAATACAAGTGCTGAAAAGAAAAAAGAAACCAACGCTAAAACCGTTGAAATCGATATAAAAAAAGGCATGGAAAACAACTCTTCTTCCGAAAATCCCGGAAGTGAACAGCAGCCGTCTTCTGATTCTGATAATCTTGAAATTATAACCACTTCCGAGGAAAATCCTGCTGACACAACGGCTACAGATACAATTTTTGTACCTCCGTCAACTTCATCTTCAAATTTCACCGGATTTGTCGCAAGCGACTACTCCTACTTCAGCGATGCGCTGTTTATAGGCGATTCAAGAACTGTTGGTCTGCGTGACTACGGTTCGCTTGGCAACTCGGATTTTTACTGCGATGTTGGTCTTACAACAAGAGATGCAAACAGTTCTGCCGAAAGCGATGATCTCGCCGATATGCTCAGTTCGAACAATTATGGCAAGATCTATGTTATGCTTGGTATTAATGAGGTCGGAAACAATTTCGATTCAACTATGAACAATTTCCGTTCGCTCATTCAAAATATAAGAACAAAATCACCGAATTCGATTATCTTTCTGGAGGCGAATCTTCATGTAACGGAGGCATCTCAGAATGATGCAATAAACAATCAGAGGATTGACGAGCTTAATTCGATGATCGCTGCTCTTGCGGATAATCAGTCGATTTTCTACATTGATATCAATCCTGTTTTTGATGACGGAAACGGCAATCTTATGGCAGATTGCACAAGTGACGGCGTTCATGTTTTTGCAAAATATTATCCTCAGTGGTGCGATTGGTTCTGTCTGAACACTGTACCTAAGAATTGAGGTTGGAATGAAAACAAGCAAGATACAAAAATTTTTATACAGAACGCTCGGCGGAAGATTTTTGCTTAAAATTCTGACAGCTCCGGTTATTTCGTCTATTGTTGGCAAATTTATGGATTCGCCATTGTCTATACCCTGTATCAAGCCGTTTATCCGTTGTAATAATATTGATATGTCAGAGTATGAAAAAAACGAATTTTGTTCTTATAATGAGTTTTTTACAAGAAAAATCAAGAGTGAATGCAGAGTTGTAAATATGAATCCAAATGTTCTGATAAGTCCATGCGATTCAAAGCTCACCGCATATAAAATTAATCAAAACAGCATCTTCAACATCAAAGATTCTAAATATCGTATTGAAGATCTGCTTCGCAGCAAGTCCCTTGCCCAACGATTTACAGGCGGTTATTGCCTGATATTACGTCTGGAGGTGAACGACTATCACCGTTACTGCTATATCGACAACGGCACAAAATCCCGTAATTTTTTCATTAGGGGAGTGCTTCACACCGTCAATCCTATCGCTCTTGAACGTTATAACATCTATAAGCAAAACAGCCGGGAATTCACGGTTCTTCATACTGAAAATTTTGGAAATGTAGTACAGGTTGAGGTGGGAGCTATGATGGTCGGACGAATATGCAATCATCAGGAGACAGGTTCTTTCCGCCGTGGACAGGAAAAAGGAATGTTTGAGTTTGGCGGTTCAACTATAGTTCTGCTTTTCGAAAGGGATAAAATTCGTCTGGATGACGATATACTGCGTAATTCCGCTTTCGGGAACGAAACCGTTGTTAAATTTGGAAGTTCAATCGGATATAAAATTTAAAGGGACGAACCTAAATTGGTTCGTCCCTTTTTTATTCTACAGAAATTATATAGTAGTAAACCGGCTGACCGCCGTTTACGAGCATAACGTCTATTTTGTCATTTAGCTTGGATTGAATTGTTTCACGAAGCTGTTCAGCGTTTTCTTCCGTCACGTCAGCTCCATGAATAAGCGTAACGTAGCTTGCTTCTCCTTTAGCCAGTCTTTTTGTAAGCTTGACTGCGGCTTTGTGTATATCTTTTTCCGTAAAAGCAAGCTTGCCGTTTTCAAGAGCAAGAATCTCGCCTTCTTTTATTTGTTTGCCCTCAAATTCAGAATCTCTTGCGGCGAAAGTTATAAGTCCGGTCGAAACCTTTTCAAAAGCTTTAGTCATGTTGATTCTGTTATCGGAAAGACTCTGAGATTCGTCAAAATTAAGCATTGCAGTGATTCCCTGAGGAATGGTTCTGGTTTGTAGAACGCAAACGTTTCTATCGGCAAGACGTACTGCCTGTTCGGCAGCCATGATTATATTCTTGTTGTTTGGAAGCACGAAAACTGTTTTTGCCGGAGTTTTCATAATTGCTCTTAGAATATCGTCAGTAGAAGGATTCATGGTCTGACCGCCCTTGACCACAACATCAGCGCCGAGGTCTGTGAACATCGCTTCAAGTCCGTGACCTGCCGCAACGGCAACAAATCCGAAATCCTTCTCTTGCTCAGCGGGGGCAAATCCCTCTTCTTCAGCAGTTTTGGCTTCCTTGACACGGTTTTCATGCTGAATTTTCATATTCTCGATCTTAGGTTTTGGATCGTTGATGAACCATCCGAATTCAAGTCCCTTCTGGATCGCATTTCCTGGATTGTCCGTGTGGACGTGAACCTTGATTATATCGTCGTCGTCAACGACAACAACGCAGTCGCCAATAGTTTCAAGGTACGCACGAAGCATAAAAACGTCGGGGCAGTTTTCTTTCTTTTCGAGTATGAACTCTGTACAATATGTATAATTTATTTCGTCATCGTATTCGCTGACAGCCGTTCTGAACGAGTCGGCAGAAGAATCGTTTTGAGATTGCGTTTCGTTTGGAACGGCAATATCTCCGCCCTCGAAAACTTTTTTCATGGCATTTAAAATTATGACAAGTCCCATACCTCCGGCGTCGACAACGCCTGCTTTTTTGAGCTGTGGGAGCATTTCGGTCGTTTGGGCGAGAACATTTTCAGCTTCATTGCAAACATCGTTCCAGAAAATGAGATCATCGTTGGTAGAAAGCGCAGCTTCCTTGGCTTTAGCGGCAGCTGATTTTACTACAGTGAGTATAGTGCCTTCCGCAGGCTTCATAACAGCTTTATAAGCGGCGTCAACGCCAAGCTGAAGAGCCTCGGCAAAATTTTCACATCCGGCTTCCGTACAGCCTGAAAGTCCTTTTGCGAAACCACGGAAAATAAGTGAAAGAATCACTCCGGAATTACCTCTTGCTCCTCTTAAAAAAGCGGAAGCGGCAGTTGAAGCAACATCGGCGGCAGAAGTGCGGTCATCGAGTCTTTTAAGTTCGGCGATGGAGTTTCCTATGGTCATAGACATATTTGTACCGGTATCGCCGTCCGGAACGGGATAAACGTTAAGTTCGTCAACTTCACGTTTTCTGTTGTTTATAGTAATTGCGGCTGAAATGATAGCGTCTCTCAGCAAAGAACCGTTTATCACAGTAAAGTCCTCCAATTCAAATTCAAATGTATAGTAATATTTCTGGTAAAGGCTTAATCCGAGCAGTCTTAGCTCATCATATCATCGATAAAAACATTGACATCTGCTACTTTGATACCCACAGCCTCTTCAACTGTGAATGTGACCTTGTGGATAATGCTGTCGGCAATTGCGGAAATATTAGTTCCGTAAGAAACCTTTATATGAAGGTCGATAGAAAGACAGCCGTTTTGGTTGGTGCGGATGACAACTCCTCTTTTATTTTTAAACGCTTTACCGAAAGTAAGAGCGGAAATTGCGGAATGGAATGCATTAATGTTGCAGACATCGGAAACTCCAAAACAGTCCGTAACAGCGTGTCTTACAATTTGTGTTAGGTAATTGTCGGAAATAGAAATTTGACCAATATGGTTTTCAAAGCCGAGCATTTAATATCACTCCTTTAGCATAGTCAATTTATTATATCACAAACTCTTTGAGTTTGTGATATAATTTCCCGATACGCAGGGAGCAAATCTATGATTTGCGTATCTGCGAGGGTATTTAAATCATCTATAATGAAAACTTGTTTTCATTATATCATATTTTTATCAGCAATACAATAATTTTTTCAAAAAATATTTTCCAAATTTGCACGATTCGCTATTGCATTATCTAAGATAATATGGTAAAATGTAATTTAATACTATATATTGATCTCAGGAAAGGTTTTTATGGATAATTCAGACATATTTAAAATTATACTTGTTGTTGTAATGATGATTTTCTCTGCGCTCTTTTCAAGCACGGAAACCGCATATTCAAGCGTTAATAAGCTAAGGCTTAAAAATTACGCCGGACAGGGAAACAAAAAGGCTGCAAAAGCTTTGAAGCTGGCTAATAAGTTCGACGAGGTTCTGACGGCGGTTCTTATCGGAAATAATATTGTGAATATCGCAACATCATCGGTGAGCACTATTGTTTTTATCAATTTTATCGGAAGCAGCGGAGCTGCTGTTTCAACCGTTGTTATAACGGTTCTGGTACTGGTTTTCTGCGAAGTACTGCCGAAATCGTATGCTAAGAAAAATGCCGAGAAGCTTGCTCTTGCGTTTGCAGCGCCTTTGTCAGTTCTTGTGACGATATTCAAGCCGTTTGTTTATGTTCTTAACAAGCTCTCGTCTGCTATCTCTAAAGGCGGAGAGGAATCTCCGAGCGTTACGGAGGACGAGCTTAAATTCATGATCGACGAGATCGAGGAGCAGGGCGTTATTGAAGAGCAAGAGAGTGAACTTGTTAAAAGCGCTCTTGAATTTGACGAGATTTCAGTTAATGAAATTCTTATACCCAGAGTAAAGGTTGTTGGTATCGAGATCGGTTCGACTATTGAGGAGATAAAGGAAACTCTCTGCCGGGAAATGTATTCCCGTCTGCCCGTTTACGAAAAGAGTCTTGATGACATTATAGGTATCATAACGAACAAAGCGTTTTTCAAGATGCTTTCCGAGGGTGGGAACGATATAAAGGGCATTATGCAGGAAGTTCCGCATATTTCCGATACCTTGCTTATCAGCGAGGCAATGAGGAAAATGCAGCGTTCCAAGGTTCATCTTGCCGTTGTAACGGATCAGTACGGTGGAACGAAGGGTATTGTTACTCTTGAGGATATTATCGAGGAACTTGTCGGAGAAATATACGATGAGGACGATGAGATCGTGAACAATATGGTAATGCTTTCGGCTGATAAGTATGAGGTCGCCGGGGATATGAGCGTGAGCGATTTCCTCAGCAAGCTTGATCTTGATGAAGATCTCGTCCAGACTGATTATACTTCCGTCGGCGGCTGGATAACCGATGTTTTAGAGCATATCCCCGAATCCGGAGAAGTTGTCGAAACCGGCATTTTCCGGCTTACTGCGGCTGTTGTTACTGAACAGACGGTTGAAAAGGTGATTGTTGAAATATTAAGGGAGACGCAGTCCACTTAAGTCTCACCTGTCGGTTCGGTCGGTGCTTCTGCTTAGCAGAGGTGTCCACTGGACGCCCGCACCCCCCTGCCAAAGGGAAGTACGTTCCCTTTGGAAACCCAGTATTAATAAAACAAAATACCCCTTTATGGGGTATTTTGTTTTATTAGGGCGATGTCCATAGAATTGACATACCTTTAACATGAGATAAGGGGCATAACACCTCTTAAAAGCAACAAAGACATATCGCCGTTGCTGCAAAATCAGCACGCTGAAATTATTTCAGCTCCCGGATAATAGTGTTCAAGAATTTCCTGCCATTTTTTTCCTTCCTGAGCCATAGCATTTGCGCCGTATTGGCTCATTCCGACTCCGTGACCGTATCCTTTGGTCGTTATAACAGCTTCGCTGCCCTCATATCGTACATCAAAACAGGGACTTCTGAGTGCAAGTGCAATCCGCAGGTCATTTCCTGTAACAGTTCTGTCTCCTGCAAGAGCGATTAAAACCGTTCCGGAATCGGATACTTCTTTTACTGTTATCCATGAAGAAATGTCTTCGCCGAGGGCAATTCCCGGGAAAGCAGTTTCAAGTTTATTTCGCAGAACATCACTGTTGTAGCGTGTTTCCTCAAGATATTTCGGAGCTGAAGTATCAGAGCTGCTGTCAACAGGAACAAGATAATCTACCGCTGCTCCCCACGCATTTTCGGCGCTTTCGGTTTTGCCGGAGGACATTGAATGGAATGCCGAGATTATAGGCTCATCATTGTATGTTAAGATATACGGAAGAACTTCATCGGCTGCTGCTGAAATTTTTGAATAGTTTTCGTCAAAGTGTTCGCCGAAATACTGTTTTGCCTGATCCTGAGTGAAATAGCCCTGATATTTTGAAGTATCGTTTGAAAAATCCGCACCGTTAAGCTCGGCTGTCGGATTTTCTTTTTCACGAAGTCTTTGCCGCTGAGCATATGTATGAGCCGCAACTGCCTGAGCTTTTAGAGCTTCTTCACTGAAGGAAGCAGGCATTTCCGCACAGACTGCTCCTATAACGTAGTCTCTTTCAGAAACCTCGAGAATTTCTCCCGAGCTTACGTCAAGAACCTTGTAAGGAGCTCCTGAATAATCAGCCGATACCTTGTCCGCAGCAGGTAAAGGCGTTTTTTCAGTGGGTTCCGTGTTCTCCTGAATGATGGGAAGTTCTTTTTCCTTTTTGTCCGTATCGGATATTTCCGCCTGATTATAGGCTTTTCCGGAAATGTATACCGGAATTGCAGGAATAACTGCAATTGCTGCCGAAAGAATAAGTATTGAAGAAATATACTGTTTCATAAATACCTCCTGAGATAGTTCGTGAAATTCCGTTGAAAATTCAAGAATTCCATTTGACATGAAATAAAAAATAGTGTATAATTAAAGTAACTATTTTCAAAGGAGAGTGATTGTGATGCCATCTTTTATTTCAGGTGCCAATATTACAGATTTATGCGGTGAGGTTGCTGAAAATTCCAGAATTGATATGAAGCTTTACGAAAAATACCACGTTAAAAGAGGTTTGCGTAACAGCGACGGTACAGGTGTTGTTGCCGGAATTACCAATATATGCAACGTTCATGGCTATGTTCTTAACGAGGGGGAGGTTGAACCTATTCCTGGACAGCTGATTTACAGAGGTCACAGTATTAACGACCTTGTTGAAAATGTTGAAGCCGAGGGCAGATTCGGCTATGAAGAAACTGTTTTTCTTCTTCTTTTCGGACGTTTGCCCAATGTAAAAGAACTTAAAAATTTTAATACATATCTTTCGCTTAAAAGAGATCTGCCCGGCGGATTCGTTGAGGATATGATTCTGAAAGCTCCGTCCAAAAATATAATGAATAAGCTCGCCCGTTCGGTTCTTGCTCTTTATTCATACGATGACGAATGTGAAAATAAAGGTCTTGAAAGCGAAATGCGTACGGCAATAAGCCTTATAGCCAAGCTTCCGGTTATTATGGCGAACGCTTATCAGGTTAAAAGAAGAGTTTTCGATAATCAGAGCATGATAATGCATCCCATCAATTATGAGGAAAATACGGCTCAGTGTATACTTTCTCTGCTCAGAAACGACAGACAATATACCAAGGAAGAGGCACAGATGCTTGATTGTTTGCTTATGCTTCAGGCTGAACACGGAGGAGGAAACAATTCCACATTCACCTGCCGTGTGCTTACTTCTTCCGGCACGGATCCATATTCCGCATATTCTTCCGCTATCTGTTCGCTTAAAGGACCTCGTCACGGCGGAGCCAATATTCAGGTCATCCAGATGCTCGATAACTTCAAAGCAAATATCAAGCACTGGGATAACGAAGGCGAAGTTGCCGATTATATGCGCAAAACCATAAGAAAAGAAACTAACGACTGCTCCGGACTCATTTATGGAATGGGTCACGCAGTTTATACAATTTCAGATCCGCGTGCGCTCATACTTAAGAAAAAAGCTTTTGAGCTTGCTAAAGGCAAGGAAATTGAAGCGGAATTCAGACTTCTTGAAACTGTTGAAAGACTTACTCCGGAGATATTCAAAGAAGTTAAGGGAAGCACCAAAACCATGTGCGCCAACGTTGATATGTATTCCGGACTTGTTTACAGAATGCTTGGAATTCCGGATGAACTGTTTACTCCGCTCTTTGCAGTTGCACGTATGGCAGGCTGGGCAGCGCACCGTATGGAGGAGATATTAACAAGCAACAGGATAATACGTCCTGCTTATAAGGCTATTGCTAAAGAACGTGAATACGTTAAATTAGAAGAAAGAGATTAATATCTTTTATATGAAATCCAGATCAGTTTTCGTTATGGAGGCAAAATGAAATTTCTGAAATCTGCCGCAGTTTTTCTTTCAATAGCTCTTCTGAGCAGCTGTAACTTTGCTTCAAGCATAGATAATCTTATGGCGCCGCCAAAACTCAGCGCCGTTCAGGAGCAGATATACAGTGCGCTTACCGATGCCGCAGGAACTTCGATAAGTCTTAAATATCCCAAATCCGGAAAATATCTCTCCGCTTTTATTATTGAGGATATCGACGGCGACGGCGGAGATGAAGCTGTGGTCTTTTATGAAAAAACAAGTCTTGCCGCACAGGAAAATACTCTGCGTATAAATATTCTCGATCAGCAGAGAGGAAAGTGGCGTTCAGTCTGCGATACTCCTGCGGACGGAGCAGAGATAGAAAGAGTTATGATCTCGAGGCTCGGTTCTAATGAACGGACCAATCTTATTATCGGCAGCAGTCTTATAAACCGTTCCGAAAAAAGCGTTTCTATCTTCACATATAATGCCGAAGAGGGAAGCATTGAGAAAACTTTTTCAGAAGCGTATTCTTTTATTGATGTTACCGACCTCGATAATGATAATGAAAATGAATTTCTGCTTCTTGCCGGTTCGGTGACAGGATCTTCTGCTGTTGCCGAAGCCTACAAGCTTGACAGCACGGGAAAATACCATAAATACAGCACTCCGCTCAGCGGCAGCTTTACCGAGTTCGATAGTCTTGGCTACGGCGAAATAGGCGGTGGACGAAAGGGACTTTATATTGACGCAGTTTCCGGAGCAGGCTCTATTCAAACGGATGTTATCTACATGGACAGTACCGGTCTTAATAAGGTTTTTACACTGCCGGAGGAATCGCTTGCAACGATCCGTCCGACGGGTTACAGCTCTTTTGATATCGACGGCGACGGTATTCTTGAAATTCCTGTGCAGACTATTTCTCCCGGATATGAGGAGGTTCCCGAAACGGAACAGATGAAAATAACCGAGTGGAAGTTTGTAAGCGGAGAGGACAGATTAGAACGTAAATGTTCTTCTTATGCCAGCGTTAACGACGGATATATCTTTGTTTTTCCTGAAAAGTGGAGAAACAATGTTACTGTAAGGCGTGATTCTGTAAACGATGAGATAGTATTCTGCCGTTATTCTGACGGAGAAACCGGAAGAGAACTTATGCGTATATACTGCGCTGAGGATTCCCCTTCGAGAGAGGACAGGATCTCCAATGGGTATATGCTTATGAAAACCAAGGGAGATTCGTCGTATCTTGCTTATATACCTAAAGATAACGGAGACGGATATTCAATCACGGCAGGAGATGCCGCACTTGGGTTTAAATTATTTTAAAATAAAAATAAAGGGTTCGAAGCGCGATTAATAATGGGATTCTCAGTGTGGAATGATTTTTACTATCATTTTTGGCAATTTTGAGTTTTAGATTTTATTGTTTTCATCCACGCTGTCCTTTGTCAAAGGGGAGTACATTCCCTTTGGCAACCCGGTATTAAAAAACTTTTTAAGGAGTTGAGATTTATGAAGCGTATTCTTGTTTGCGAGGACGAAAACACTATCCGTGAATTCGTCGTTATCAACCTCAAGCGTGCCGGCTATGAAGTTGTTGACGTGGACTGCGGTGAAGCTGCTTTGCAGACTTTTGAGGAGGAACGTGGCAATTTTGATATCGTTCTGCTCGATATCATGATGCCCGGTATAGATGGTTTTACTGTTTGTAAGAAAATCCGTGAGAAAAGTTCAACTATCGGTATAATTATGCTGACTGCAAGAACTCAGGAAATGGATAAAGTAAGCGGTCTTATGATAGGGGCGGACGACTATATAACCAAGCCTTTTTCTCCGTCTGAACTGACTGCTCGTGTAGACGCTATCTACAGAAGAGTCTGTATGAGCTTTATCAAAAATGAAAAGCAGTCTATAATTGAATCCGGTCCGTTCGTTCTCGATTTAAAGAGCAGAACAGTAACCAAAAACGGTAAATCAATCGAGCTTACTCAGGTTGAATACCAGATACTCGAGTTCTTTATGAATAATAAGAATACCGCTCTCGACCGTGCAAGCATTCTCAACCATATTTGGGGAGAAAGCTATTACGGAGACGATAAGATAGTTGACGTAAACATAAGAAGAATACGCATGAAAATCGAGGAAGAACCTTCAAATCCGAAATATATCATAACGATCTGGGGTTACGGCTATAAATGGAATGATATGCAGTAATGGCGAAAAAGAGTATCACCAAACGCTGGATAATCAATAACCTCGGCGTTATAATCCTTGCTCTGCTCGTTATCGCTATGGCTATTATTTATGCGGTTCAGAGCTATTTTTACAGCTCGGCAAAGCAGTATCTCGTTTCAAAGATAAACGCCGTTACCAGCGTTTTGAGTATTCATTCGCAGGACAGCGCCGCCAATTTTTCGGCTGAAATGAGAAATATGCTGGAAACCTTTAACGAAAAGGATAAAATCGAGCTTATGGCGATAAATTCCAAGGGCAGAGTTGTTTTAACTTCTTCCGGATTTTCGCCCGACGCTGATATGCTGATGCCCGATTATGAGGACGCTATGACTTACGGCGAAGGCTCTTACGTCGGAAAGCTTCCGAGCGGAGAAAAAATTCTTGCCGTTTCCGTACCGATATCGTCCATGAACAGCGAATACAGTTCGGTTCGTATGGTCACTTCGCTTGCTGAGATAGAAAACACGATAAAAAATTATGTAATTGTTGTTTCGGTCGTAATACTGATCGTTATCGTCATAATCATCTCAACAGGACTTTATTTTGCCGGAACTATTGTTAATCCGATAAGACAGATAAGCACTATCGCACGAAAATTTGCTATGGGAGATTTTTCTGTAAGGATACAGAATTCCAGCGATGATGAAATAGGCGAGCTTTGTTCGGCTATTAATCACATGGCGGACGAACTTTCTAATGCCGAGGCTATGAAAAATGAGTTTATATCTTCCGTTTCTCACGAGCTGAGAACTCCGCTGACTGCAATAAAGGGCTGGGCGGAGACTCTTATGATAGACGGCGGAGGAAGTCCGGACACGATGAAAAAGGGCGTTGGAGTTATCGTAAACGAGACGGAGCGTCTTTCGCAGATGGTTGAAGAACTGCTTGATTTTTCACGAATGCAGAACGGTCATTTCACTCTCCGGAATGCAAATATGGATATTCTTGCCGAACTTGGTGACGCTGTACTGATCTACAGCGATAAGGCGAAGCGTGAAAATATCAATATTATTTATAACGAGCCGGAAATGCTCCCGATATTTTTCGGCGATAAAAACCGCATAAGACAGGTTTTTATAAACATTATCGACAACGCTGTCAAATATTCGTCCACCGGTGATACGGTAACTATCGACGCTTCCGAAGCGGACGGAAAAATCGTTGTTTCAGTTGCAGATACCGGATGCGGAATAAAGGAATCCGATCTTTCTAAGGTAAAAACTAAGTTCTATAAGGCAAATCATACAAGAAGAGGTTCCGGAATCGGACTTGCGGTTGCGGACGAAATTATCGCTATGCATGGCGGAGAAATGGACATATCCAGCGAGGGAGAAGGCAAGGGTACTAAGGTTACGATAATTCTTCCCGCAAATGAAAAAAAATCAGGTGAATAAAATGAGTAAAAATAATACGTCTCAAAGCAACGAAAAATTCAAATCAAAAATCGGAGGACAAGCTCTTATCGAGGGAATTATGATGCTCGGCCCTGATACAGGAGCCATGGCTTGCCGTCTGCCCGACGGAAGCATCGACCTTGAAACATGGGAGGAAAATAACGGAAAAAATGCTCCGTGGTATAAAAAAACACCTATAATCCGGGGCTGCTGTAGTTTCGTTATATCTCTTGTAAAAGGATATAAATATATGATGAAATCTGCCGAAAAGCAGATGCCCGAAGAAGAGGAGGACGAAAAAGAGAAATCCAAGTCCGCTTCAGATAAGGGTGAGAAGGATTCTTCATCGGGAATATTCGATATTTTTATGTATATCGGAGTAGTTATCGGTCTGGTTATGGCGGTCGGACTATTCGTGTTTCTTCCAAAATGGTTAACGGGATTTATTCCGGGAATCACAGAACACCGCATTGTACGCTCTATTGTCGAGGGTGTTGTAAAGATAGCCATTTTCGTGGCATATATGGCTCTGGTAGGACTTATGAAGGATATCAAGCGTCAATATATGTATCACGGTGCGGAGCATAAAACGATTGCCTGTCATGAGGCGGAGCTTCCTCTGACTGTCGAAAACGTGAGAAAGCAGACAAGATTTCATAAGCGGTGCGGAACAAGTTTTATTTTCATCGTTCTTATCATAAGCATATTTGTGATGTGTTTTGTTCCGTTTACCGTAACATGGCAGAGAATCATCGCTTCTCTCGTTCTTCTTCCGCTTGTAGTCGGACTTTCTTACGAATGCATCCGACTTGCCGGAAACAATGACAATGCGTTCACAAAAATTCTTTCCGCGCCCGGACTTGCCATGCAGAGGCTTACTACACGTGAGCCTGACGACAGCATGATCGAAATTGCTATCGCTGCTCTCACACCCTGCATCCCCGAGGATAAGGAGGAGGACCGTTGGTAAGCCGATATGCTCTGTTTGAGCAGTGCCGCAGTGTCCTCGAAGAAAAGGGGATAGATACTGCAAGATTTGATACTCTCTGTATTTTTCAGGATATGCTGGGAGAGAGAAATCCGATACTCGTCACAGACAAAAATAAAGACGTTCCACCGGAGCTTTCCGATAAAATAATGGAACTTGTCCGCAGAAGAAGCGAGGGATATCCGTTGCAGTATCTTCTCGGCGAATGGGAGTTTTACGGCTATCCGTTCAAGGTTGGGACGGGAGTTCTTATTCCTCGTCCCGATACGGAAACGCTCATTGAGCAGACTTTGGCGGTTTGCCGTCAAATGGGAAACAAATCCCCGAAAATCATAGATCCTTGCAGCGGAAGCGGATGTATTGCAGTCACTTTGAAAAAAGAAATTCCCGAAGCCGAGGTTGTTGCTGTTGAAATATCGGATGCAGCAATTAAGTATCTGAAGCAGAATGCAGAGCTTAACAACGCTGATATAACGATTATTCAGGGGGATGTTCTTGACGAAAATCTTCAGCGGAGTCTTTCTGATTTCGACATAATCGTAAGCAATCCGCCATATCTTACCGGAGAGGAAATGAAGGAACTTCAAAGGGAAGTCGCTTTCGAGCCGGAGCTTGCTCTTTTCGGAGGCAATGACGGTCTTGGATTTTACCGCCGGCTTACAGCAATGTGGAAAAATTCGCTTAAAACAGGCGGATATCTTCTTTATGAATTCGGCATGGGACAGCATTTGGCTGTCAGTGAGATCTTAGCGGAAAACAATTTTACAGATATCACGCTCCAAAAAGACGCAGGAGAAATCATAAGAACGATTTCAGGTAAAAAAATAAATTCATTTACATAAACGGAGGAATACAGATCATGGCAAAAAAAGAACTTGCAAAAAAGCCTGCTGTCGTTCAGGCAACGACTAAAGAGGACAAAAAAGCTGCCCTCGACGGCGCTTTGAAGCAGATCGAAAAGAAATACGGCGCAGGAGCAGTAATGCGTCTCGGGCAGTCCAAAACCCTTAACGTTGACGCTATCCCGACAGGCTCGATGACTCTTGACATGGCTCTTGGAATCGGAGGAGTGCCGAGAGGAAGAATCGTTGAGATATACGGTCCTGAAAGTTCGGGTAAAACTACGGTTGCTCTTTCCATTATCGCTCAGGCTCAGAAAATGGACGGCGAAGTCGCTTTTATCGACGTTGAACACGCTCTCGATCCTGTTTATGCTCAGGCTTTGGGAGTTAATATAGAAAATCTTCTCGTTTCTCAGCCCGACAGCGGCGAGCAGGCTCTTGAAATTGCCGAAGCTCTTATACGCTCCGGAGCAATTGACGTTATCGTTCTCGATTCGATCGCCGCTATGACTACAAGAGCCGAGATCGACGGCGAAATGGGCGATCTTCACGTTGGTCAGCTCGCAAGACTCATGTCTCAGGCTATGAGAAAGCTTACGGCTGCTATTTCAAAATCAAACTGCGTTGCAATCTTTATTAACCAGATTCGTGAGAAGATCGGAGTAATGTACGGCAATCCCGAAACAACTCCAGGCGGAAGAGCGCTTAAATTCTATTCCTCTGTAAGAATCGAGGTCAGAAAGGGCGAAGTAATTAAATCCGGCAATGAAATTATCGGAGCTTCAACGAAGTGTAAAGTTGTTAAGAATAAGGTTGCTCCGCCGTTTAAGGAATGTCAGTTCGATATGATGTATGGTCAGGGAATTTCAAGAACCGGAGAGGTACTCGATCTTGCCGTTGATCTTGAGATCGTGAAAAAAGGCGGTTCGTGGTTCAGTTATAAGGATCAGAAGCTTGGTCAGGGACGTGATAACGTTAAGGAAGTTCTTAAAAATGACGAGGCTCTTATGAAAGAGATCGAAGAACAGATCCTTGCCCGTAAGGATGAGCTTCAGGCAATCGCTCCCAAAAAGGAGAAAAAGGGCAAGAAATCCGGAAAAAAATCCGAGGGCGAATTCGAAGAAGAATTTTCAGACGATTATTCAGATTCTTCAGAAACATCCGAGGAAAACGGAGCTTCTATGGATTCCAGCGATATTCTTGCCGATATTGAAGAGGATTTCGAGGAATTTACTCCCGTTGAAGAATAATTTATGGAAATAACCTCCGTAGCAAAATATAAAGGCTCAACCTATGAGGTAGAGCTTGATAACGAGCGGAAAATCTATCTTCATGCCGATATTATTGCTGATTTTTCCATACGCTCCGGCATGAAGCTTGAACGGGATGAGCTTAGAAAAATCATTTACTCTTCAAATTTCAGAAGAGCATATCAGCGTGCGCTGTATCTTCTCGATTACAGGGATTATTCCCGAAAAGAGATGGTTGATAAGCTTGTTTCAAATTATAAAAATGAATCGCTTTGCAGTGCGGTTGCCGATAAATTGGAGAAAAACGGTATTATCGACGATGAAAGATATGCCGAAAAACTCGCAAGAAAATTTGTCGAAACTAAAAGGTTCGGCTATCGCAGGGCAAAGCGTGAGATAATAAGAAAGGGCATAGGCGAATTTACAGCCGAGGACGCTCTTGAACCATACGCCGAGGTTTTCGGCGAAAATCTGATGACGCTTCTTGAAACGAAACACGCAAGGTTTCTTACCGATAAAACCGACCGAAAATCTGTTGAAAAGGTCAAAAGTGCGCTGGTAAGATACGGTTACGGTTTCGATGAAATAAACCGTGCTGTCAGAGAATATTTTGAAAGTTATCTGGAGGACTGACAAATGCCTGTTAAAGTTGGAATGGTATCGCTTGGATGTTCAAAAAATCTTGTTGATTCCGAAAGAATGCTGTATAAGCTGAAAAGCAGGGGATACCAGCTTGTTACCGAACCGGGGCTTGCCGATGTTGCCGTAGTAAATACTTGCGGATTTATCAAGTCGGCGAAAGAAGAGGCTATCGAGACTATTCTTGAGCTTGGAAAGCTTAAAGAGGACGGTTCGCTTAAAAAAATTATCATAACCGGATGCCTTACCGAGAGATATAAAGAAGAAGCAGCAGAACTTTTTCCCGAAGCCGACGCTGTTGTCGGAATCGGGAATAATAAGGATATCGTCGATGTTCTCGATCATGTTCTTGCCGGAGAAAAGTATGTGAATTTTGCTCCTAAGCTCGACGCAGAGCTTACCGGAGAGAGAATCATCTCAACGCTGCCGTTTTTCACATATCTTAAAGCCGCCGAGGGATGCAGCAATTGCTGTACTTACTGTGCAATTCCCATGATAAGAGGAAAATTCCGCAGCGTTCCTATTGAGGAGCTTATAAAAGAAGCTGAATTTCTTGCTGAAAACGGTGTGACTGAACTTGTCGTGATCGCACAGGATACGTCACGCTACGGCGAGGATATTTACGGCGAATCGAAGCTTCCGGAGCTTCTCAAGCGTCTTTGCCGCATAGACGGTCTTAAATGGATAAGAACGCTCTACTGCTATCCGGAACGTATCACGGACGAACTGCTTGAAACTATTGCGGATGAAGAGAAACTAGTCAAGTACCTTGAAATTCCGATACAGCACTGCGACGGCGATATTCTAAGCCGTATGAACCGCTGGGGCGACGAAGAAAAGCTCGAAGCCCTTTTTGATCACATAAGAGAAAAAGTTCCGGGAATAATTCTGCGAACTACTCTTATAACAGGCTTTCCGAGTGAAACTGAAGAGCAGTTTGAAAAGCTTGCGGAATTTGTTAAGCGTGTCCGCTTTGACAGACTCGGATGCTTTGCATATTCCCGTGAGGAGGGAACTAAATCGTACGATTTCCCCGATCAGATAGACGAGGAAACTGCTGCAAGACGTGCTGATATAATCATGGAACAGCAGATGCTTATCAGCGCCGAAAATAACGAAAAGCTGATGGGATGCGAGCTTGAAGCAGTTGTTGAGGGGTTCGACAGGTTCGGCGAGTGCTGGTTCGGAAGAACGGCTATTGATGCTCCTGATATAGACGGAAAGGTCTTTTTTACATCAGAAAAAACGCTTGAAATAGGCGAATATGTTAAAATCAGAATTACTGAAGCGCTTGATTATGATTTGATCGGAGAGGTGATAGTTAATGAATCTTCCAAATAAGCTTACGTTGCTGAGAGTTTTTTTAATTCCGTTTTTCCTGCTTTTCATATATTTGAAAATGCCGTTTCACTATCTTATAGCGCTTGTGATATTTGCAGGAGCTTCTATAACCGATGCTCTTGACGGCAATATCGCAAGAAAAAATAACCTTGTAACAAACTTCGGAAAATTTCTCGATCCGCTTGCGGATAAAGTTCTTGTTATAGCCGCCCTGACCGTTTTTGTCGAGCTGGATGACGTTAAAATGGGAGCTATTCCTCTTATCATAATCAGTGCAAGAGAATTCATGGTTTCCGGTTTAAGACTTCTTGCCGCAGACAGCGGAATCGTTGTAGCTGCCGGAATATGGGGGAAGCTTAAAACTGCGTTTACAATGGCAACTATAGTCGGAGTACTTTTCTGGCTCAGCTTGTGCCATGATTTCGATTTTGGTATTGCTTGCGGAGTAAAATCTGCCGTAGATAATGTTGTAATCCCAATTCTTATCTGGATATCGACAGCTCTTACTATTTTGTCCGGAGCAGTGTATTTAAAGGGCTACTGGAATCTTATTGATTCGGATAAATAATAATATCGTATTTATTTTGATCATATGTATAAGGTATATTTTGTTCCACTTACTCTTGTTAAAGAGTTATTGATTCATCGGGCATAGCTCTAATCATTATAAATCTCTTGTGCGAGGATTTATAATGATTAATACCGGGTTTCCAAAGGGGACGTAGTCCCCTTAATACACATGAACAAAAATAAATACTTTCGTCATGTATTAATAAGGAGGAAAAAGGATGAAGAAGTGCGCCGGACAGATAAAATATCTTGTCGCTATAAAAGAGCTTTCGGACGAAAACGAATGCGTTCGCTGTGTGAATATATCTCATCATCTTGGAGTTTCAAGACCAAGTGTGAGCAAGATGCTTCGGTGTCTCGCTAAATCCGGACTCGTTTATGAGGATTTCTGCAACAGCGTTGTTCTTACGCCGGAGGGAGAAGAAGCTGCCAATGAAATTTTTTCCACCTTTAATGAAGTTTATATATTTTTTCATAATTTTCTGAAACTACCTTCCGACGAGGCTCATGATCAGGCGATAAAATTTATTATCGAGTTCCCGAAAGATACTTGTGAACGGCTTAAAAAGGTTGTCAGAAGAACTGTGAGTAAAAAAGGATAATTTTTAATGCTTCATACCGATAAAAAGGTATGAAGCATTTTTATTGTCCGAATAAAAAGAAATCCGCCGCATCCTTTGTGAATGCGGCGGACCTCATAAGGAGGTTGTATTTATTTTCTGGATTTCAAAGTTAAGTTATCAGCTCTGTTCGCTGACGAGGATAGAAGCACGATTCTGAATCATTTTAGCAGTTTCTTCGGCTGTTTTTTCACCGTTGTAAAATGCTTGTACTTCTTCTTCTATTATTTGCTGAATGTCTAAAGAGTAGGAATTTGCGGTAGTTGAAACGCTCTTGATGAAATCAACGATAAAGTCTCTTTCTTCCTGTGTAAGAGGTTTGATGACATATTCCTTATCGCCGATATAGTAGGTGTCATCGTACTCCTGTTTGTTGCCGTTTTCGTCTGTCCAGTAAGGACGGGACATTGCTTCGTCTGCCAGTTTTTCAAATTCAGAAGTACGAACAGGAAGTCCCCAGTTATTTTTCGAGTAATAATCCTCTGAGAAGAAACCGGAGATAAGCTGCCAGCAAGCTTCTTTAGAAGGCGAGCTTTCAAGAATTGAGAATTTGTTGTTAGGAACAATATAAGAGCTGCTGCCGTTTGAAGAAGGCGCTCCGACAAGGCTCAGATCTTCGCCGAAATCCATTTGTTTAATTCTTGCGTAGTTGCGAAAATCGTATAAATAAATATCGGAAAGGAGGCATTTGTCATCACGAACAGCGTTTTCTGTTTTGCTCCAGTATTCCTGCAGTTCCTCATCTGTAGCTGTATCCCAGTTTATAAGATCATCATTTTTCGGGAAGCGATCACAGAATTCAAGATATTTGATAAATTCAGGAGAATCGAAATTGCATGTTCCGTTTTTATAGTCAATAAATGAATCAGTGTTATAGCTAAGAAATGAAAAAACGTTTTCTTTAGAGTTGTTTACCATAAAGTCCATTTTGGATGAAAGACCGTCATATACCTCGACCATTTCGTCAAAAGTCCAACTGTCTTTATCAAAATATTTTTTCTTTACTCCATATGTTGAAATACTGAATGAATTTGAAATTGAAACAAGCTTTCCGTCTATCTCATAGGCTTTAAGAACATTCGGCAGAAGATCGTCTCTTGAAAGGCTGCCGCCGTTATCGAGGAACTGATACAGATCTGCAAACGTTCCCTTAGGAGCAAGAACGCTTAGAAGCGAGTTATCAGGGTTGTATATCATATCAGGCTCTTTACCGGCTATAATATCCATTTTAAGCTGATTTTCAGGAGTGTTTATGGTTTTGTTTGATTCCGAATCGTATTCGAAATACTGGCTGTAATCATTTATTCTGAAACGGTATTCATCGCTTGATTTATTGAATTCAGTGATTTTTTCCATAAGATCGCTATCGGGATACATAGCGGCTATGGTTATAACCTTTGTGTTTTCAAGCTCGGATGTATCTCTTTTAGTAAGGCGGCAGAAGCTTTTTTCATCTGTCTGCCAGTTGTTGATATAAACGATAAAGTCGCCATTGTCAAGAGCTATGATAGAGTTTACATAATCGCCGTTTATATCGGAATTCAGCCAGTTTACGATTTCCTCAATGTTTCCGTCTTTAAGACCGTAGAGAGCTGTGCTGCCGGACATATAAAGACTGTAATCGCCTGTACCTTTTATCATTGTGTTTGAACCGTTGAAATTATCGAGTTCAACAGTTTCGCCTACCTGAGAAAGATTTGACGGATCAACGAAACGTATCTCCGGACCTTTTTCACCATATCCCATAACTGCGATATTTCCGTCGGCAGCAGCGGATATGCTGTTTATCCAGTTAAATGCGTCAAGTTCGAGTTTACCGGAAAAAGTTCCGTCGGAATTCATGAGGTAATATGATTGATCCATACTGTATGTTTCAACGATAAATTTGTCGTTGCCGCATGAGAAAATATTTCCGATGTTAATGCCGCCGTTTTCGTTTTCATCCTCTTCGCTTATGCCGGTTAGATCTACGTCAGTTACGGAAAGCTGGCTGCCGGATTCGTCAAATGAGTAAAGGATGTAAGAGGTTTTCGCAGCTTTTTCCATAGCTTCATAGTCAAACTTTTCGGGATCAAAATCCTCTGAACTATAGTCCGGAAGTTTGAAATCGCCGTAATCCGTAGTTGTTGCGAAAGCGTATATCTTTCCATCGGAAACGGAGGTATTAATGTTAAGATAACCGTTTTCAGGAGCGGGAATATTAAGATCAAGATTCTGAACGCTGCTGAATTCAGTGTCTGCTATGCAAAAAACGGGAGTGCTTTCATACGTTTCCTTATCGTAATTGTAGCCTGAGATAAAGATTTTATCGGATTCTCCGATGTAAGACATTTTATCGACGTTTTCAATATTTATATCGCAGTCGATTTCAACAGAACGGTAGGAATTGTTGATAAGTTCGCTCGCCTTAGGCGCTTCTTTCTCTTTTTTTCCGCATGAAGCAGCGCACAATAAAATTGCTGCTGATGAAGAGATAGCCGTAATATGGCCGATCAGATTGCTTTTCATAATTTTTTTCCTTTCTTGATCAATCAGTTGTTTTTGTATTTTTATGTATCTTATGTCTGAGAGAGATTCTTATTTTATCAAAGAAACGTCCCACGGCATTTTTTATATGCTGTTTTTTTCGACGGAGGAATCTTAGTCCCAGAAATGCAAGCCAGAGGGCGGTCAGTATTGGAATAGTGAAGAGCCATTTTCGTGCCGAGTAAATGTATGAGAGTTTGAATTCAATTATTCTTGAGGCGTTTTCCCAGTAAGGATAGATAACGCTGTCTTTTCGGACTGCAAGATCGGACAGCTTTTTGAAAGCCTTAGCTCTTTTTTTCGGCTCAAAGCGTTCGCTGTTGTTGACGATGTTGACCATACCTTTATACGGTTCGCTCAGAATGGTTTTAACGGTCGTATAAGCGAAGTTTTCGACCGGGTTAGGGATAATACATTCATAACAGGAAACCTTCTTAAAACTGCTGTCAACAGCTCTGTCGGGATCATCGGGAGAAAACTTGCTGTCTGTACTTACCTGAGACGCCATATCGTAGGAGATATAAGCTCTCGGAGAACTTCCGGAAGTTTTCTTTTCAGCTTCTGTTTCGGGAAGGTCAATAACTCCTGCGATATAGAATTTAACGCCGTTTATGTACATGTTCATGCCGGAGACTTTTTCCGAACCGTAAAGCGCCCATGCAAGGTTTTTGTCAATAACTGCGCCGTCCTGCATGATATCGTCCTTGCTGAAGAACGAGCCGTCGAGAAGAGTGAAATTGCGGAATGCGAAGAAATCTCCTCCTACTGCGGTGAGTTCGGCTTCTGAACGTCCGCTTATATCGCATCGTACTGTGACAGAACCTATCGGAGCGCTGTATGCGTCCGGAACGAGCGTTTTTCCTTCGTCCGGAGTTATCGAGATATTTTTCAGTTCGCCTAAAATCTGCGAGCGGACTGCGGAGACCGATTCGGTCGTAAAGCCTGAATCATTTGAAAAGAAGCTGCTGATCTGCGAGTAATCTCCTTTTTTACCGCCCCAGCGTTCTGCGGCGTAATTATACGACTGTGATTTCGCCATTGAACTTCCGACGGCGGTCAGTATAGCTGCGCCGACTATCGTAAGAAGATTTATGGCAGCAATTATGATATATCTTATTTTAAATTTAATTTTCATCCGTGGCACACCGCCTTATTTATCCTTCATGCGAACCTGATCGCCGGAAGAAACAGGCTTGCTGGCGGCTGTGATGACGTAATCGCCCTGAGAGATTCCTCCCTGAACTGCGCTTGAAACTTCATCCGAAGCAACTACTTCAACGTTTACTCTTTCAGCGTAGTAACGGTTTCCGAAAGGCGAGCTTTTGGATTTTACCGTAAGAACGAAGCTGCCGTCTTTATCCTGATAAACTGCGCTCTTTGGAATGATCGCATCATAGCTTCCGCTGCCGCATGGAATTGAGAGGTCGATAGAAGTTCCGGAATCAACATCGCCGGTAACGGAGAAAATGAGAAAACGATTTTTCGAGCCGGCAGTCGTATCATTTTTTATGTCTGTGAGAACGGCTTCAACGTTTCCGCTCCAGTTATTAACGATCTCTGCCTTGACGCCTGTTTTGATTTTTTTAGATTTTTCGGCATCAACGCTTATCTTAACGGTGTATCCCTCTTCGGCAATATCAATAACGGCGAGCGGAGAACCGGGGGTTGTAGTATCATTCGGCTGAACGTTTATCGAGCTTACAACGCCGTCGTATTTGGATTTAACTTCGGTTGATGTTGCAGTTTCTTTAAGCTTTGCGACTTTCTTTTTCTGTTTTTCTATCTCTTTTTTCTTTGCTTCAAGGTCAAGGTTTGAGATCTGTCCGGTAATATTATCGGTTTTCTGAGCTTTCTGAAGAGCGATCATAAGATCGTCCAAAGCACGCTGTTTTGCCTGAACATCGGCAACGCAGTCCTCATAGCTCATAGAAGAACCGTCCATAGAGGATTCATATGCTTCTATGCTTGAGGTAAGATTTTCGATATCGCTTTCAGTATAATACAGCTGACTTGCAAGGTCGTTGCGGGTATTGTTTTTAGCATAATCGTAATCACTTTTAGCGGAATCTCTTGTGGATTGTTTTGCGTCGGCATCAGCCTTTGCGGAAGCAACGACACCTTCGTCTGCACCTTCTGCAACTGCCTGTGAATATATTTCGTAAGCGGCTTTATATTCGCTGTCGGCATTCATATAATTGCTGCAAAGGGAAGCAAGGTTTCCGACATATTCCGGAGCTGCTGAAGAATACTCGTCTGAATCTATAGCGGCAATAGTTGAAGTAAGCTTGCCCTGAAGGGATGTCAGTCTTCTGAGCTCGGCTTTATCGCTGTTATACTGAGCCTTTGCCTCTTCTGATACTGCTTGATTGTTATAAGCAGCGTCACGCTTTTCTATTGCAAGGGTAAGATCCTCACGGGCATTTTTGATAGCCTGATTCTGCTCGGTATAATCAACAGGCTCGGTAAGAAGAGCCTTCTGATAATCGAGTTCTAAGGCTGCAAGTTCTGTTTCAGCGGCGGTTAGCTCTTCGCTCTCTTCGGATTTTACTATGAAAAGAACATCGTCTTTTTTTACTTCTTGTCCGGATTTTATATTGATAGTATCAATAATTTTATTCCCGTCAACAGTTACTTCGTAAGACTGATTTGATTCAATCATACCGCTTCCACGAATACGTTCTGTAAGCTTGCCGGATGTTGCAGTTTCGGTAGTAATTTCCGAAAGGGAGCGGTTCATTATCGTGTTTGAGAAGAATGTGAGAATAAGCATTGCCGCAAGGAAAATGATTATCAGAGTTTTTATAATTTCTCTTTTTCTTATAGGAGAATAATCATCTCCGTCTTTTTTCTTTTTATCGTTGATTTTTGATGTATTTTCTTTTATGTTTGTATTTTCGTTCATAGTTATCGTCTCCTTTATCCTTTGATTCCGCCGGAATATGTAATTCCTTCAATAAGGTAATCCTCTCCGTACAGGAACATAAGTATTGTTGGTATCATATAAACAACTCCCACCGCAAAGGCGAGTCCTATTTCATTTGTGCTTATCTGCGAAAGGAACACCGAAAGCGGATGCAGGGATGAATCTTTCATAAGAATAAGCGGTTGTTCCACCATATTCCAGTAATCAATAAACACCAGCATTCCTATCGAAACAAGGGCGCTTTTACACATAGGAAGATAAATTTTCGTCAGTATCTTAAATTCGCCTGCGCCGTCAAGCTTTGCCGCCTCGACATAAGAAACGGGAATTCGTCTCATTACTTTGGTCAGCAGGAAAATGCTGAAAGGCGAGAAAATTGCCGGAAGTATTATCGCAAGACGGGCGAGCGTGTTTGAACTGAATGTTTCCTGAAGTTTAAGAGCTATTGCCCATGATTTTTCCGGATCGGCCGTTTCGATCATTCCAAGTTTATCAAGAACAAGGTAGTTAGGTACAATTGTTACCTGATAGGGCATAAGCATGAGAATTATGTAAATGAAAAATATCAGGTTTTTTATTTTACCCGGATATCTTGAAAATCCATATGACGTAAGAACGGCAAGAAGAAGCTGGAAAACCGTTATCGGAACAGTAAGTATAACTGAATTCCAGAATTTAAGAAGATAATCGGAATTTGTTATAAGAACTGCTTTATATTGGTCGATAGTGACTTTATCGGGAATGAACTTCAGATTGACGTTGTCGGAGATGAATACTTTTTCGCTTCCGGACATATTTCCGAACATAGAGCCGTAGTTTGCTGATATTTCATTTGATGTCATAAACGAGTTTGCGATAGTCAGGACAGTAGGAAGAAGGAAACTTATTGCTGCCGCTGCTGCAAAAATCGTTATGAGAATGTTAAATACACGCTGGTTTCTTTTTTTCAACATTAGTTCTCCACATCCTTTCCGAAAAGGCTTTCAGAGATTAGAAGAACTGCAATGACCACTATCATCACCAGTGAGAATAAAACAGCCGCCGCCGAAAGCTTCTGATAATCGAGATTATTGAATGTATTGTTCATAAAATGCTGGAGCATATAAAGCTTATCATAGGGATAATTTCCGGTAAGCAGATAAACTTCACGGAAAATCTTGAATGAATTGATAAGCGATAAAATAAGAACAAACAGAATGGTGGGGGAGAGGTAACGGAGCTTTATATGCATGAACTTGTAAATTGTTCCAGCGCCCTCCAGATCGGCAACTTCGATAATGTCTTTTGGAATGCTGCAAAGAGCCGACATGAAAAGTATCATATTGTATCCTATATTTTTCCATAGAAACATCAGAATAATCACGATTTGTCCCTTAGAGGATTTAAGCCAGTCTATAGGTTCTCCGCCGAAAAATTCGGCTATCTGGTTTATTGTACCGTGATTATGGAAGAGAACCTGCCAGACAAGTACAACAGACGCAGTAGGAACCATAAGAGGACTCAGGAAAAAGGTTCGTAGGAGACTTTTGCCAGGGATGTTTTTTTCAAGAAGAATTGCAAGTCCCAGCGACAGAACTACAGCGAGAGGAACTGCAATAAGCGAGAATGTCGCAGTATTTGAAGCAGCTTGCTTGAATGCAGCATTTTTAAAAAGATTCTGATAATTATCAAGACCGACATATTCTTTCATTATGGGATTGTTTATCAATGAATAATAAACAACGATTCCGAATGGAATCAAAAAGAAGATAAGAACTCCCACAACGCTCGGAACAAGACAGGCATTACTAAAAATACGTTCACGCCGTCTTCCGCATTGGTTTTTTGTTTTTTTCTTTTTCATCTGATCACTGCTTTCATTTTGTTCTATTATAATAAGTGTGTTTTTATGCGCCGTTCTGACAACGCTTTTAAAAAAGTTTATTATTTAATTTTTTTGGTGTATGTTACATTTTTTTACCTTCCATATATAAGTGATTTTAAGAGGACAAAAAGACGAACTTTTTATATATTTTTTTATTTTAATTAAATTACAACAACTCCTCATCCTCTTCAAATACTGATTATAATACTATAAAAATAAATTGTCAATAAATTTTGCAGTTTTTTTGTTTTTTCAGTTCGGAATTTTTGTCGTAAAATCAATCTACTATATCATACCAATATATAATGACTTTTTTGTGACTTTAAAATAACAAAAACGTCATTTTCAATTTTTATGTTCAATGGAGAATATTATGATGTTCAAATAGGATATCATCTCATACTTAGCAGATATAATATGACAGTTCCCTATAATTTTTAGCAATAGAATTATATTTTAAAGGATGTTTATTGTTACAATTGCTCTGTTTGGTGTTGATGCGGAAAAGCGAATTTGTGAAAAATGACGTTTTTGAAATTTTCTCTTGACATTTGCAGATAACCGTGATATAATAAATACTGTTGAAACACAAGATTGCGGGTGTAGTTCAATGGTAGAATTCCAGCCTTCCAAGCTGGTTACGTGGGTTCGATTCCCATCACCCGCTCCATTTATTAGCAGCTTTGGCTGCTAATCTTATGTATGCGCCTTTAACTCAGCTGGATAGAGTAACTGCCTTCTAAGCAGTAAGCCGCTGGTTCGAATCCAGCAAGGCGCGCCAATTTATTATATGGTGGGTGTAGCTTAGCTGGTTAAAGCGTCGGATTGTGGTCCCGAAGATCGTGGGTTCGAATCCCATCTCCCACCCCAGATAAACAGGCATTTCAGAGTAATCTGAGATGTCTTTTTTATTTACTTTAGAAAAATAATCTGCTGCACCAGATAATGCCGGTGCAGCAGAATGTAGTTCTCAGAAGATTTTTATTTTACCCAATATAAAATTCTGAAGTAATATAATATCAGTTTTATCAAATGTTCCGTCATGAGTAATGTCGGCTGATGCGAATTCGGCGCTGTTTAGAAATTCCTTACGCAGCTTTTGTCTTGCAATAACAAGATCGAAAGAATCTATTGTTCCATCGCCGTTAATGTCTCCTAAAGAATAATCAACATCCTCAATTTCACTGTAGCCGCAGCCGGTACAAATTCGTATCTGCGTAGCGTTTCCATTATCATTCCAGTCGCCGAACGAATGAGGAGAAGTAATGGTATATCCGCAGTCTGCGCATATTATCGAATGCTCTTTTTCGTTGATTGATTCGCAGTTGCCGAAACTATGAGGTGTTGTGACTATATGGTGGCAATCTTGACAGATTTTGCTATGATTGTTTTCGCCGGAAGATTTCCATTCAGAGAAATTATGTTCAATAATGTGAACGTATCCGCATTCACCACAAGTCTGGGAGTGATTTTGAACATCTGTATAAGTTGTTCCCCCAAAGCTGTGAAGTGTAATTTCCGTGTATCCGCATATTTTACAAGATTTTGAATGGTTTTCGCTGTTTATAACGTCTGTTTTGTCAAAGATGTGAGGGGAACTGATGATGTAACCACAGTCGGTGCATTGTCTTGAATGATTGCCATTTTCTAAAACGGTCCATTTACCGAAATTATGGTCACCGTAAATTATAATATCACAGTCGATGCAGGTTCTGTAGTGCTGCTGATCGTCATGATATGACCATTCGTTGAAATCATGTGAAAGATCAACGGAATATCCGCAGTCTTTGCATATATTGGAGTGCATTTCATCATCAGATGATGAAAATTCGGAAAAATCGTGTTCAGCTTCAACAATCTGACCGCAGTCCGCACATATTCTTGAGTGAACGTCTTCATCAACAAATATCCATTCGCCGAAACTGTGAGCAATGTTTTCTGTATAACCGCAGTCATTGCATTTTCTTGAGTGACTGTCGTTGCCGGAAGTTTCCCAATCTCCATATGAATGGGTGAGAGTTTCAGTGTAACCGCAGTCAACGCAGGTTCTGGTGTGACTGTGTTCATCGTCGGTTACCCATTCGCCGAAATCATGTGCAAGATCAACGGAATATCCGCAGTATTTGCATATTTTGGAGTGTCTTTCTTTATCTGATGATGAAAATTCAGTGAAATCGTGTTCAGCTTCAACGATCTGACCGCAGTCCGCACATATTCTTGAGTGAACATTTTCATCAACAAATGTCCATTCGCCGAAGCTGTGAGCAATGTTTTCCGTATAACCGCAGTCGTTGCATATTCTTGAGTGACTGTCGTTGCCGGAAGTTTCCCAATCTCCATATGAATGGGTGAGAGTTTCAGTGTAACCGCAGTTAACGCAGGTTCTGATGTGACTGTCTTCGTCTGCAATCGTCCATTCACTCCAATTATGCTCGGAGCTTTCGGAGTAATCGCAGTCTTCGCAGGATTTAGTATGGTATGTTTCGTCCAAAGGGGTAAAATCTCCAAATTTATGAGAGAATTGCTCGGTGTATCCGCAGCTTTCACATATTCCTGCATGCTCTTCACTGTTGGAAAATTCAAATATGCTGAATAAATGCTCAGACATTTCAGGAACTCCGCATATTTCACATAAATGCATATGATAATGGTTTCCATTCTCTGACCATTGTCCATAAGAATGTTCCTCAGATTTGATGCCTCCGCAAATCAGGCATTGATGAGAGTGCTCTTTGAAGTCGATATTCCATTTGTCGAAAGAATGGTCCTCGGAGTTTATGTCGCCGCAGTAATAGCAGGTTTTAATATGAGAATTACCGTTATCGCTCCAGCTTCCGTAGGAATGCGTCAGTGAATCTGCAATGACTGTTATCAGTGTATCATAATTTTTTCCGCAGTTATATGTGTAATGCATTATTTTGTTACTGGGAATAAAAGAAGAGCCTTCAATGGTTATTTCTTGTGGATTTGATACCTTGCTGATATCCAGACCATCTATTGTGAATCCATTGCAAATAACACTGCCAAGTTTGATCGAGCATCCGTAGCAGATAAAATTAGTAAGCTTATTATTGCGGCTTACATCAAGATTGATGATAGGATTAAAGCTGCAATTCAGATCAGTAAGCTCGGTAAAGAATTCGATTCCCGTAAAGTCAGAAATTCCAAGGCCTGATAAATTCATTTCATAAACCTGAGCTATTTCGCTGTAAGAGAGCGCTCCGTCTAAATCGGTATCGAAACTTGAAACGTAGTCTCTGAATACGCTGTCGGGGAAATTTGAACTGTTTATAAGTACATCGCTTCGTGTTAGAGCTTTGATGCAGGCTGTTGAGCCGTATTTTGAAATCATATCATTCCAAGTGCTGCTTGCGTTCGGAAATCCACTTGTATAATATGAACAGTTGCTTAGATTACTACATTCCTGAATGGCCATATAGCTGCTATAAACAGAATCCGTGGCAATTGTGAAATCGGTAGAAAGAGTGATAATGACAGAAAATTTTGTGCCTTTGCTTATTGTAACTGATTTGTTCAAATCAACAACATGATATCCGGCATAAGGCATCGTACCATTTTGAGTAGTAAGAAGAGTTCCGCTGCATGGATTGGCATCCTCTACATTTGCATAAATAGAAATAGCGTATGGAACAGAAGCGGTTTTGGTATAAAAAGCGATTGCCGAAATGGTTTCGTTTTCTTCGGCATCAAAAATATTGGCTGCTGTTGTTGTACCATAACCGTAACCTATATAACTATCAGGCATTGCGCCGTCATACTGATATATGTTATTATACGTTGACATATCGGTTATTTCGAAAGAAGTAATATAATTTAACGAGACGTCATAGTAAGACATATAGAAGTATCCGTTATTATGCCACCAGTCTCCCCAGCTGTTTTTGATTATCCATGCACCGTCTCCCGGAGGAACGTCTGCTGTAAAATTTTCTTTGCTGTAATTATCGTCCCAGCCGACAATAGTTACAGCATGATTGGTTTCAACGATGTCGCTGTTATAGTAAGATTCTTTGAAGTAAGAATCTCCGTTTGAATATTTGCTTTGATCGCTATAGTAGGAACAGTAAAGCGCACCAGTATTCATAAGATGCTGTTTTATTGATTCATGGTCGTTTACATCTATGTTATTACTGTTTACGAGATAACCATAGGAGATGTATCGCTGACTTTCATCTAATGCCGGTCGTTCATGAACCGACGGAGCATTTTCCTCAAACTGAACACCACTCCCTCTTCCCAGAGCGGCTCTGGATCGATAGCTGTTTCCTCCGCTGTCATAAGCTCCGTTGTTCAGGTCGGTATTGCCAAGACTGCGGCCATCTCCGTAAAGAGGGTCGTTTATATCCGTGCTTGCCAAACCTTGTGTAAACCATGTAAGGTGAGATTCAGAAAGGTCTATAGTATTATCAGCAAGACCGTTAATTATCATATTTGATTCAGCTGCTGCCAGAGTAGCGTGTGCCCAGCAGGTTCCCGTGCTTCCCTGACTCTTTACCGGAGAGACATATCCATAATCACGCAGATCGAATTTGGAAGGAAGAACCAATGCTCTCGGTTCTCTATCGGGAATAAGATCTGATTCTATCTCGTTTCCGTTTTCATCGACATAATAAATGGGAGTAAGACCGTATTCCGAGGTTTCCCCCTCAATAACAGAGATCATCTCAGGTTCGGGCAGTGTTTCCTCTTTATCAGAAGAGGGGGGGACAAAAGCGGCGTAGCTTGGAATGCTGGAGCAGACTATAGCTCCGGAAAGAACTGTTGTAAAAAGTTTTGAAAAAACCCGGCTTATTTTTTTCATAAATCGGCTCGCTCCCTTTCATGTATTTTGTTTATATATATTATAACACGTTTTTCGTTCATTTCAATAGTTTGTAGCAAATAAAATGGATAAAATTGAACAATTTGTAACAAACTACAAATTAGAAGTATTAAATTTATGGAAAATTACGGTTATAATTAAATCAGATTTATAGACAAATCGCTTGAAATATGATATAATATATTCCAGAGCAGATCATTAAAAGAACACGATCTGAAAAAGGAGAATATTTATGAATAAGATTACCATTATAGGCTCAGGAAGCGTTGGCTCAACAATTGCATATGCGCTTTCGCTTCTCGGAACAGCTTCCGAAATAGTTATGATCGACATCAACAATGAAAAGGCTCTCGGCGAGGCATTAGACATAAGACAGGGCTCGCCTTTCTGTAATCCTTTTAATGTTTACGCCGGAAGTTACGAAGATGCTGCCGGTTCTGATATCGTTATTATTACATCCGGAATTGCACGAAAGCCCGGTCAGTCACGTCTTGACCTTGCTCAGACAAACGTGAACGTTATGAAGAGCATTATCCCCAATATCACAAGATACGCAGGCGAAACAACTTACCTTATAGTAAGCAATCCTGTTGACGTTATGACCTATGTTTTCTGCAAGCGTTCAGGTATTCCCGATAATAAGATAATCGGTTCCGGAACGATCCTCGATACTTCCCGACTCCGCACCAGAATTTCCGAGTATTACAAGATCAATCAGAATAACGTTCATGCATACGTTCTTGGCGAGCATGGAGATTCATCGTTTATTCCGTGGTCTCTTGCAAATATTTCCAATATTCCGATAGCGGATTTCCACGCTTCTGTGCTTAAATCCGATAACATGATACCTCAGTTTAATTATGACGAAGTCGAGGAATATGTAAGAAAGTCCGGTGCAAGCGTTATAGAGCGTAAGGGAGCTACTTTCTATGCTGTCGCAACATCAGTATGCTACATATGCAAGTGTCTGCTTACCGGAATTGATACGACTATGACCGTTTCGACTATGCTTCACGGTGAATACGGTCTTGACGATATTTGCCTCAGTATACTTAATGTTGTGGGAAATAACGGCGCACACGGAAAGATCATGCTTCCGCTTACAGACGCTGAAACAGATCTTCTCAGAAAGAGCGCAGACTGCGTAAGAAATACTATAAACAGCATTGAAATATAAGAATCTCTTAAAAGGAGAATATAATGAGCAAATTCCGTAAACAGCATATGACGATCGAATGGCACGATATCATCGATCAGGAAAGTAATTCACCGGCTGTAAATGCCACTCTGAAAGAAAAAGCAACACTCGTCGGACGTGTGGGACTGATGATGCTTTCAGTCGGAACAGGCGCATGGAGAGTAAGGGCTTCGATGAATAAAATTGCAAGAGCCTTGAATATAGTCTGCAATGCAGATATAGGACTTCTTTCAATTGCGTATACCTGCGTTGAGAACGGCGAAACGTATACAAATGCGATTTCGTTAAGCACTACCGGAGTAAATACAGATAAACTAAATTCTATTGAACGTTTCGCAGACGGCTTCAGTGAAAGAGCCGGAAAATATTCTGTCGAACAGTTTCATATGATTCTCGACAAAATACAATCGCTTCCGGCAAATTATAAGGCATGGAATCTTGCGCTTGCTTCTGCGCTTGCCTGCTGCGGATTTACGTTTCTGCTGGGCGGAGGAATAGTCGAGATGATACTCGCATTCTTCGGAGCAGGCGTTGGACAGTTCGTACGCAAAAAGCTTCTGGAGCGTCATATAACTCTGCTTGCCAACGTTGCAGGAGGAGTTGCGGCTGCTTGTTGTACATATGTACTGCTTATGAAGCTGGCAGAAACGGTTCTGGATGTATCTGCGGTCCATCAGGCGGGATATATCTGCTCGATGCTTTTCGTTATACCTGGATTTCCGCTTATAACGGGCGGGATCGATCTTGCCAAACTTGATCTGCGTTCGGGAATGGAACGTATAATGTATGCTCTTCTTATAATAATCATGGCGACGCTTACCGGTTGGCTGACAGCGTTGGCATTTGATTTTGCGCCGTCGGATTTCTCCGAGATTGAGATCAATCCGGTTTTACAGCTCATATTCCGTCTTATTGCAAGCTTCTGCGGAGTTTACGGCTTTTCGTTCCTCTTCAACAGCAGAAGAAAAATGGCGGTTACAGCCGGTCTGATAGGTATGATAGCCAATACGTTAAGACTGGAACTTATTGATTTTACCAATATTCCGGTAAGTGCGGCGGCTTTTGTAGGAGCGCTGACAGCAGGTCTGCTTGCTTCTGCGATAAAGATCAAGGTGGGATATCCGAGAATAACTCTTACAGTTCCGTCAATAGTTATAATGGTTCCCGGAATGTTTATGTATAAGGGTATTTATTTTATTGGACTAAATAATATTGCCACTGGCGGTTTATGGCTGAGTAAAGCGTTTTTAATAGTTCTTGCACTTCCTTTGGGACTTATTTTTGCAAGAATCCTTACAGATACAAATTTCAGAAAAAGCAGTTAAGAAAAAACGGTCTGCCGTACTTCAAAAAGTACAGCAGACTTTCTGTTTTATGCAGGTGAATGTTCCGCAGAGGATTTTTTTATCCTTAAAATTATCAGGAATATTCCGGCGGTGAGAATGAGCGTTGTGAAAATACTTCCCTCGATACCGAATTTGCCTCCGGTAAGAAAAGCGTGAGAAGACTGCGACGTTGTACGGAATATGGATTCCGTGTTTCCGGAACCGCTTACGCTGATTCCATAGACGTTGCCCTGAGTGAAATTCCAGACAGAATGAATCGCACAGGCTCCCCATATATCGTCGAATAGTATAATGTAAAGTGCTGCAAATACTCCGAATAGAATAAGATTGAGCATAGCGAGAGGACTTATTCCCGGATTGGCCGAATGAGCGAGTCCGAATGCGGCAGAACTTATTCCGATGGCAAGAAGAGGACTATGATGTCCGCCAACAGTAGTCATAAGATATCCACGGAAAATGACTTCTTCACTCATTCCCTGAACTACAAATCCAAGAAGATAAAGACCGATAAGTCCGAAATTGATTTCCGAGCAGAGCTTTATGCTGTTTGCTCCGCTTAAAACAGTGAGGAGCGTAATTGCAGTCATCATCAGTGTTCCCACGGCAAGACCGAGAAAATAATGAGGCAAAGCCTTTCGTTTTCTGAAACCCATGGAACGTACAGGTCTCATCTCTACGCACCGACAGTAGAAAATGCTTGCAAGAGTTCCGAAAACGGTTGTCAGGAGTGTTGGTATCATTATTTCCGGTAGATTGGAGTAGCTTTCTGCCATTTTCATTGATTCTTCCAGAGTAAGCTTTTTTGCTCCGTTGAGAAAAGCCTGATCTACACTTAGTTCTTTCATAAGGCGTGGAACGGTGAGAATGGACGGAATAATCGACTCAAATATGAATATTATAAAAAAGACCACAATAAAAATCGCAAGCTGTATCCATATATTCGGAGAAGCGTGTGATTTTGAGGATTCTTCAAACATTTTTGGTTTAAGAGTTAGCATATTGATATCCTCCTTTTTCAGATATGTAATAATTTTACTATAAATTGGTGGTTTTGTCAAGCATATTACGGATAAGTAAAAGATTATACGTTTGTCTATATAAGCCGTGATTCTGTTTTGTCATAAGGGATAAAATAGAAAAAAATTTACTATTAGTATAATTAGATTATGCAAACTGCTGAAATTTATTGTGTGAATTGCTGAAAAAATATGTTTTCTATTTTCAAATCAGGAAAAATATGCTACAATGTTTTTATTGTAAAATAGCGGATTTAGAGTTGGTTTAATATTTTATTTCAATAGTTTGCATGAGGTGGAAAGAATGGAGAAAACAAATAATATATTAAAAAAATTTACTTCGGTTGTCTTGGCTTTTATACTGACAGTTGTTTGCATGGCTTGTTTTAATGTTGAAACATCTGTTGATTCAACAAATGCAGCGTCTGAGGAACTTTCGTCCATAGAAAACGAAATGGCACTGAAAATTAACGAAGCACGGCTGGAACTGGGGCTTAAACCATTGTATATCGTTCCTTATCTTAACGATGTTGCAAGAACTCGTTCAAGAGAGCTTCTGGAGAATTATGACCATATTCGTCCTGACGGCAACAGCTGGGTGTCGATTATTGACCGCACGCTTGTTCCGTGGAATTCTGCCGATGAGATACTTGCAAGAGGAAGCTCAAACGTTGATCTTGTTTTTAAAGCTTGGAAAAGCTCCGAGGTTCACTGGAATGCAATAACAAGCGATAAAGTAACTCATTTCGGCGTTGGTCTTTCGTATGAACCTAACAGCGACAGAAAATGGTATTGGTCTGTGATTTTTGTTGTTCTGGATGACGAAGTTGTTCTGAATGGTCAGGAAGTTCCCGTAAAATATCGTGTTGTGCCACGGTCAACAGGCGATTTGAACGGAGACGGTCAGGTTGATTCATTTGATCTTGTTCTTCTGAAAAAATATGTTGCAGATAAGGAGAGCGTGTATTTTAATGATCTTCAGATAGCAGCGGCAGATACATTTAAAGACGGAGCTGTAACTTCTGCGGACGTTTTAATGCTGAGCAAATATATTCTTGGCGAATATAGTAAACTTCCGGTTACAATTGATATGCTGCTATAAATATTTATGAGTGAAAAGCTGCTGCGCACAATGTGCGGCGGCTTTTTATTTTTATAGAGAGAAAAAACGACCGTTCAGATACAGTCGTTTTTTCTTTTAGGTGCAAATTAATTTTTACTTTCAGGTTTTTCAAGATTATCTATAGCGTATTTTATACATTGATTAACAAGTTCATTTAATGATATATTGTTATCCAATGCTATTTGTGCAAGTTGTTCTGCCATATATTTTGGCATCCTAACGGTTTTGCTTTCGTATTCGTTGTATGTATTTTGTATTTTAAACATAATTTCACGCTCCTCTAATATTAATTATATTTCATATCACAATGAAAATAAACAATATTTTTCTAATATGTTTGCAATTAAAATATTTTATAATTATCTTGCAAATTCAGTGTAAAATAATCTTGAGTTTGTAAATATTTTTAGGAGGGTGATTTTATGAATAATCAGATGCCTTATAATATGCCACCGGATGGGTATAAGCCTCAGCAGTCTAACAACCCCGTGAGCGGATGCTCGATAACTTCAATGATTTTGGGAATTGTTGCTATACTTTTTAGCTGCTGTTTGTATTACATATCTATTCCGTGTGCGATAATCGGAGTAATTCTTGCTGCTGTCGGTATAAAAAGCGGAAAAGGCGGCAAGGGAATGGGTATAGCAGGTTTGGTTTTATCCGTTGTAAGTCTTGTTCCGTCGGTTATAATTATAGTAAGCGGAGCAGCTATCCTTGAAACAATAGGACTTTTCTGATCTTGATGACAGATCTAAGGAAAAAGATAGCAGGGGTTACGGTGATTATTTTACCGGTGTTCACCCTGCTAGTTTTTTTATCAAAGGAATATCTTATTGAATTAAGCCGATTTCTTCCGGAATGTCAGTTTTATAATCGAACTGGATATCTTTGTCCTGCTTGCGGCAATACGAGAAGTATCAAGGCTCTTTTTAGGGGAGATATTTTAATTTCGATGAGATATAATATAACTCCAATTTTGCTTTTGGTGTTTGTGGTATTATTTTATATCGAGTGTTCTATTTGCGCTTTTGGAGTTGAGAAACATATAATTCCAAGAAAATATTGGGTATTAACATTTATTCTGACTTTCTTGACTCTCTATTATCTTTTAAGAAACTTTATTCCGATACTTACGTTATGTACATAAAAAAGCTCCCCGAAAAGGGGAGCTTAATTTTTATGATTTTATCGAAATTACTTGTTAAGGTTAGCTTCGATCTTATCAAGCTCATCATAAAGAGCCTGTGGGATCTTTCCGCCCTTAGCAGCGATATCGTCAGTGTAATATCTTCTCATCTCTGCAATTTCCTTCTTCCAGAGATCCTTGTCAACAGCGAGGAGCTTATCCATAACTTCGGAAGTAACTTCATCCTCGATGCCCTCAACGTTGATATCACCCTTCTTAGGAAGGTAACCGATAGCTGTTTCGTCAGCGTCAACAGTGCCTTCACATCTCTTGATGATCCAGTCGAGAACTCTCATGTTGTCGCCGAAACCAGGCCAGATGAAGTTTCCGTTTTCATCCTGCTTGAACCAGTTAACGTTGAAGATCTTAGGAGCCTTATCGCCGAGCTTTTCGCCCATTTCGAGCCAGTGAGCCCAGTAATCGCCGACATTGTAGCCGATGAACGGCTTCATAGCCATAGGATCGTGACGGAGTACGCCTACAGCGCCTGTAGCAGCAGCAGTTGTTTCAGAAGAAACAGCAGAACCGATGTATGTACCGTGAGTCCAGTCGAATGACTGATATACGAGAGGAGTTGTAGAAGCTCTTCTTCCGCCGAAGATGATAGCGGAGATCGGAACACCTGCAGGATTGTTGAACTCAGAAGAAATGCATGGGCAGTTTGTAGCCGGAGCAGTAAATCTTGAGTTAGGATGAGCAAGAGTGTTTCCTGCTTCTGTGTATTCAACGCCGTTAACCTTAGCGCCCTTCCACTCTGTAGCGTTAACAGGAGGATTCTTATCGAGCTTCTCCCACCATACAGTGTTGTCATCATTATTGATAGCAACGTTTGTGAAGATAGTATCCTTCATTGCGCAGTGGAGAGCATTCGGGTTAGACTTTTCGTTAGTTCCTGGAGCAACGCCGAAGAAACCGTTTTCAGGGTTGATAGCATAAAGTCTGCCGTCCTCGCCAGGCTTCATCCAAGCGATATCGTCGCCGACTGTGAATACTTCGTAGCCGTCCTTTTTATATCCCTCCGGAGGAATAAGCATAGCAAGGTTTGTCTTACCGCAGGCAGACGGGAAAGCAGCAGTGATATACTTAACTTCTCCGTTTGGCTTCTTAACGCCGAGGATAAGCATATGCTCAGCCATCCAGCCTTCATTCTTACCCTGGAAAGAAGCGATACGAAGAGCGAAGCACTTTTTGCCGAGAAGAACGTTTCCGCCGTAAGCAGAGTTGATAGACCAGATTGTGTTATCCTCTGGGAACTGGACGATATATCTCTCGTCAGGATTAACGTCAGCCTTAGAGTGGAGACCTCTAACGAAGTCGTTGGACTCGTCGCCGAGGTTCTTGAAAGCGTCAGCGCCCATTCTTGTCATGATGTTCATATTAAGTACAACGTAGATAGAATCTGTAACTTCAACGCCGACCTTAGCGAGAGGAGAACCGATAGGTCCCATAGAATAAGGGATAACGTACATAGTTCTGCCCTTCATAACTCCGTCGTAGAGCTTGCCGAGCTTAGCGTACATTTCCTGAGGATCGCACCAGTTGTTTGTCGGGCCTGCGTCCTCTTTATTTCTTGTACAGATGAAAGTTCTGTCCTCAACACGAGCAACATCGTTAGGATTTGTTCTGTGGTAGAGACATCCCGGGAGCTTTTCCTGATTAAGCTCGATCATTTCGCCTGTTTCGATAGCTTCCTTTCTGAGAGCAGCGAGCTGTTCAGCTGAGCCGTCGATCCAAACAACCTGATCAGGCTGACAGAGGGCGATCATTTCGTCAACCCACTTTAATACGTTAGGATTCTTTGTAAGTGACATCGTATTATACCTCCTATAAATCATTTAGCAAATATATTCAATACAACTGAAAAAATTCAATCGTATCTCTAATACTATTATATATTATTTTTGTCAAACTGTCAATAGCATACTGTGATATATTTTTAACATAGTTATATATATACAAGATTATACGGCATTTTCTTCAATAGTGTAACCTGCGAACTGAAACGGTTTTTTTATATTTCCGAGAATAATATCCGAATAAAGCTCTGCAATGGCGTTCCAGGTATCATGATTTACTATTCCGTCGGGAGAAAGACCGAGAATCTGCTGAAGCTGAGAAACTGCCTGAGCCGTTAAAGCTCCGAAATATCCTGTTTCTTTTAATATAGGAGAAAGTTCGAGGGTTTCATTTATAAGGTTGATATATTCTTGTAGAATACGAACATTCCTGTCGGAAATACCTTCACGCAGTATGGATGAGCCGAATGGATCGGTGTGCGGAATATCATTTATGTCCGGAGCTTTTATAATGCTCCTATAAGCTGTGTACAGTGTGTTCCATGAAGTGCGGTCGGCTCTTCCTGTTTCATTGAGTTCAAAAACGTGTTGAAAGGCTTTAAGCGCATTTTCGGTTTCTTCGTCAAAGATTCCGGTAACTTTTATTTCCGGAACTGACGGATAAAAATTGCCGGCAGCCGACAGCCATAGCTGCATAAGCTTTACAGATTCACCTTCGCTTCCTTTGTGAAGTTCTCCTGGAAACTGAGCCGGAATGCCTTCAAGCTCGTCTGCAATTTTATAGAGTTCTGATAATTTTTTGATTGAAGCATAAATTTCCTTGATTTTGAGAATAACAGCGTCATCGGTATCCTCATCGCTGCTTATCCCGAAAACACGACGGAAAGTTCCGATAGCATCGGATAAAGCCTCAATATCAGGAACCTTGGGTATCTCCGGATAATTATACGATATTCTGTTAAGATATATTTTTATAAGATTGCGCTCTGTATCACTCATTCTAAAAGTACTCCTTAAACATTAAATATATATTTATTTTTATTCACTTATCAACAGATTTATGTAAAATAGATATTATATAAAATGCACAATTGAACGAATAAATAGTTGTCGGAATAATAGAATATTGCTTTTTAGATAATTTTTTTCGTATAATCACTTGAAATATATGCAAAATGTGGTATAATAGAATAGTAATCATAAAGATACAGGATTGATTCATCAGTTTTGTACAACAATTTAGCAATTGGGGGTTGTTTCCGATGAAGAAAAAAATTATCACTATAGAACGTCAATATGGAAGCGGAGGAAGCGTTATCGGAAAGCTCGCCGCTGAGAAACTTGGAATAAACTGCTATAACAGGCAGATCCTTGATATGACAGCTGAAAGATGTCAGATCTCTCCGGAATATCTTGAATCCGCCGAGGAAAATGTTCCCACAAGTTTTCTTTATTCGCTTCTTCTTTCAGCAAATCCCGCAAGATCGGTGGAAGACAGTCTGCCGCTTTCGGATAAGGTGTTTCTTATGGAAAGCCGTATAATCAACGAGATCGCTGAAAAGGAGGAAAGCTTTATACTTGTCGGACGCTGTGGAAATTATATTCTTGAGGATAAAGGATGTTTCAGCGTTTATATCTATTCATCTCCGGAAGAACGTATGAAACGTGCGGTTGAGGAATACGGCATTGCTCCGAATAAAGCCGAGTCGGTTATGAAAAAGGCTGATAAGCGACGTGAAACTTTTTATAATGTCAATACCGGAAAGCTCTGGCAGGATAAAGACAGGTATTCTCTTTGTCTCAACAGCGCTGAACTGGGAGACGAGCTTTGTGCTGAGCTTATAATTAAGGCATACAACGAATATAATAAAAAATTTGAGAAATAAAATGAATTTCCTTTTTAAAAAATTCATGATGCTATGTGCGTCTGGCGAGCGGCTGAGGGATTTCCTTCGGCTGTTTGTCAGAATTTCATAGAATACTATATCTCTCTTTTACAAAAAGACTCTGCTTAAAATCAGAGTCTTTTTGCGTATATTGAAAAAAAAATAAGAAATAATAATCAGAAAGGAGTTGTTTGAAATGAGTATTATACTTCTTAGATCACTGATATTATATGTTCTTGTAATATTCGCTATAAGATTGATGGGGAAACGTCAGCTTGGCGAACTTCAGCCGTCAGAACTGGTTATAACTATTCTTGTATCTAACATCGCAACACTGCCTATAGAGGATGCCGATATACCGGTTCTTTTAGGTGTAACACCGATTTTTGCACTTGTTTGCTTCGAGGTTATTACATCATGGCTCGGACTTCATTTTCCAAAATTGAGAAAAGCCGTATCGGGAAGTCCGAAAATAATTATCAGGGGTGGGAAAGTCGATCCGTATGTTATGCGTGAACTTCGTTTTTCAGTTGACGACCTTTTAATGGCTCTCAGGGGACAGGACGTTTTTGATATAAGCGAGGTGCAGTTCGCTATAGTTGAAACAACGGGAAGTATTTCCGTTATGAAAAAACAGGCGGATGACACACCGAAAAGAAGCGATATAGGTCTTGATCCGAAATCAAGCGATCCTCCGATGCTTGTTGTATCAGATGGAAAAATGATAGCAAGAACGCTGGATTTTCTTGGTTTGAACGATGAATGTATAAACAGGATATTGAAAAAAGAAAGCGTTAAGATGAAGGATGTTCTTTTAATGACCGCAGATCGATGCGGAAATTATTATATTGCAGAAAAAAACAGCGGAAAACCGCATATTATCGAGGAGAAGAATAATAAATGACCAGAGTTAAAATATGCACCGGAATTTTATGCGTTATGGTAGCGATGAGTATTTTTTTCAGCGTTCTTATAAATAAAAAGTGCAGCGGATTTATAAAAGATACCGAAACGATATGGGAGTATTATGAGACCGGAGAATTTGATAAAGCCTACCATGAATCTGAAAAGCTTGAAGATGATTGGGAAAACTTTCGAAGCTACGCTTCTGTATTGATACACAATGGTAAACTCACCGAAATAGACCGTATAAGTTCAAGAATAATTTATCTTGTCGAACATCAAAGCGAAGAGCTGCATTCTGATCTTACCGAACTGAAGCATATGATAGAATCCATAACAAAAGGTGAAATGCCGTCGATTACGAGTATATTATAGAAAATACCGCACAATATTTTGTGCGGTATTTTTAGAATAAGTTTTTAAGTTTATTCTTCGTTGTCATCATAAAAGACGTTGTAGTTAACAGCCCTGTGACTGTATGTGCTTAAAACAAGTCCTATTATCGCATACATACTGACCATAGCCGTACCGCCTGCGCTCAGAAACGGCAGCGGAATTCCGATAACCGGAGCAACTTTCAGTACCATTCCGATATTGAGTATACAATGTGAAAGCATAAGACCGAAAGCTCCCATGCAGATAAAACGTCCGAGTCTGTCGCGAGTAATATGGCTGTCGGCAAAAATTTTAAGGCAGATGTAAGCAAGAATGATGAGAAGTCCGATCGAACCGACAAAACCGAAAACCTGTCCGGCATATGTGAAAATAAAGTCGTTATGGATTTCGGGAACATAAACATATTCGTCGGCGTTTTTCATAAGACCTTTTCCGAATACTCCGCCGGATTTCAGTGCGGCAAGTCCGAGATTCTGCTGATATTCTATATCAGAATCCGTTCCTGGACTAAAAAGAATAAGAATACGCTTTTTGTGAAATTCATTCAGCGCAAAAAACCACATTCCGGCAACGGCTGCTGCAACAACGAAAGGAGCTGCAACAAGATATTTCCATGAAATTTTTGCAGAGCATATCATAAATCCGAAGATCGCAGCAAAAACTATAGCTGTACCGTAATCTCCCTGTTTTCCGACTATAGCAATCGGTACAGCTCCATGTATCAGCAGAAGAAGCATATGAAGCGGCTTGTTCATATCTTCTTCGTCTCGGGAAAGATGATAGGCGAATGTGAGTATGAAAGCGATTTTCAGAACCTCGGACGGCTGAAAATTCAAAGGTCCGATCTGTATCCACGCCTGATCGTCAGCGCCGGCACGCTGATAACCGAGAGAAGTGAACGTTAATGCCACGAGAAAAAGTGCTGCCGGAGCAAATATAAACCACAGTTTAACAAGCTTGCGGTAATCTATAAGAGAAATGATAATAGCTGCTCCGATACCGATTATCATTGAAAAAAGCTGAGTTTTCCAATAGCTTGAACCAACGCCTTCGTTTGCGCTTAGTCCGCTTTCGCTGATAGAATATATAAGCAGAGTGCTTATAGCGGCGCAAAGCGTAACTGCAAACATAAGTCCGACGTCGATATTATGTTTATTTACAGATAATTTTTTAAATGCCGATTTCATTGTTTCTCCTTAATTTTTAATATATCCTTTGTTCTTTTTATCGTTTTAGTCAGAGTTCATTCCTCCGACCAGTATTTTCTGTCAAGACTTCTGTACTGCGCTGCCGCTGCAATATGCTGTTTGCGGATGACCTCGGATTTATCAAGATCGGCAATAGTCCTTGCGACTTTGAGAATTCTGTCGTATGCTCTTGCGCTTAAACCGAGCCTGTCGAAAACGTTTTTCATAAGCTTTTCTGCATTTTCGTCCATAGGGCAAAGCGTTTGCAGCTTGTCCGGAGTTATAAGGGCGTTGCAGGTTATTGCAGTATTTTTAAAGCGTTCCTCCTGAATTTTTCTTGCCGCTGTAACTCTTTTTCTTATTTCGGCGGAGGATTCTTCATTTGCTTTTGAAGAAAGATCCTCGAATTCAACGGGAGCAACTTCGATATGAAGATCAAACCGATCAAGAAGCGGGCCTGAAATTTTTGAAAGATAACCTGAAACTTTTTTCTTTGAACAGATGCATTTCCTCTTTGGATGACCGTAATATCCGCATGGACAAGGGTTCATCGCTCCGATAAGCATTATTGTGCAGGGATATGAAACCGTTCCGGCGGCTCTTGCGATAGTAACTTTTCTGTCCTCAAGAGGCTGACGGAGAATTTCCAGAGTCTTTCTGTCGAATTCTGCAAGTTCATCAAGGAAAAGAAGTCCGTTATGTGCAAGAGAGACCTCGCCGGGATGTGGGATAGTACCTCCGCCCGCAAGTCCGGCTGAAGAAATGGTATGATGGGGAGAACGGAAAGGCCTTTTGGTTATTATTGGCATTTCCGGAGTTGTCAATCCGGAAATAGAGTGAATTTTCGTAGTTTCAAGAGCTTCCTCAAACGTAAGCGGCGGCAGAATAGAAGGCATTCTTTTGGCGAGCATACTTTTTCCGCTTCCCGGTGAACCGATAAGCAAAGCGTTATGACCGCCGGCTGCCGCTATTTCCAGAGCTTTTTTCGCCGACTGCTGTCCCTTTACATCTGAAAAATCTATAGTTTCATTATATGCAGTTTCCGGCGGAATATAGCATTGCGTTGGTGAAAGAAGCTCCTCATTGCGAAAATGCAGGATAAGTTCTTCCACATTTTTAACGGCGTAAATGTTTATTCCGTCGATGACCGAAGCTTCTGAAGCGTTGTCGGCGGGAACGAAAACGGATTTTATTCCATTTTCTTTTGCAAGCATTACCATAGGAAGAACACCGTTGATTCTTCTTATATCGCCGTTGAGGGATATTTCTCCGATAAAAGCGCATCCGTCGAGAGAGCGATCTATCAGGGATATCGCTTTCAGAACAGCCATAAAAATTGCCATATCATGAACAGAACCGCTCTTTTTTGTATCAGCCGGAGCAAGATTTATCATAACTGAGGCGACAGGAAAATCAATGCTGCATGATCGAAGTGCGGCACGAATCCGTTCACGGCTTTCTCTTACGACCGTATCGGGAAGTCCGACAATATCGAACTGCGGACTTCCACGGCTTATATCTATTTCAACGTCTACAGGAAAAGCATTAAGCCCAAATAATCCCAGACTTGAAACTTTTGCAAACAAATATGATCACCCCTTGATTTAAAATTCTGAAACATATACTATAGTATAGCACTTTTAAAAAGAAATGTAAATATTATTCACAAATTTTAGCGGAGAATATTATTTTTTAAAGATATGAGAGTTTTTTTACTCTTTTACGTCTTATAATAAAGATAGTTTTTATTTATATAGAATTGTAGATTCTTATTCTATGCGAAAGGAGGAGATGTATGGACAGCGGTGCAGCGAGTTACCGCCGTTTTCTGGACGGCGACGACAGCGGAATGGAAGAGATAATACGTGATTATAAAGACGGTCTTATACTATATCTTAACGGTCTTACAGGAAATATTTATATTGCTGAAGAACTTATGGAAGATACATTTTTTAAGCTCGTTACGAAAAAACCTCGTTTTTCAGGGAAAAGCCTGTTTAAAACGTGGCTTTATTCAATAGGAAGAAATGCGGCTATCGATGGAATACGCCGTCGTTCAAAGATGGTTCATACACCCATTGAAGAGTGCTATGATATTTCGGATGAAGAAAGCATAGAACGTGAATATCTTAAAGAAGAGCAGAAAATACAGCTTCATAAGGCTTTAGGCAAGCTTAATCCTGATTATCGTCAGGTTTTATACCTGACATTTTTTGAGGATTTTAAAAATGAAGAAACGGCAAAAATAATGCGCAGATCCAAAAGACAGATAGAAAATCTTTTATACAGGGCTAAACAATCCTTAAAATCCGTGCTTGAAAAGGAGGGATTTGAATTTGAAATCCTATAAAGAAATTGCTGAGGATGTTTTTAAGCGCAGAGACGAGTATTTGGCAGCCAAAAAAACTAAACGTTCCGTTTGGCTAAAGAATATTTCAATTGCATTGAGCTGCTGCGTTTTAGTTATTGCAGGAATAGGAATTCTTAACAGTAGCCGTCTGCGTTCAATTCCTTCTGATTTGGACAGCAGCAGAATAGTGATCGATGGAATTATTTCTCCGGAAATAGAGGATAATACGGATAAAAAAGATCCGGTTTCCACAACGAAGGAATCCGATATCGTTACAACAAAGGCGGATGTAACTACAACAACAGGAAAAAAACATTCATCTAATACGTCAACAACGGTTGTATCTACGCAACATCCGGCTTCTGAGGGGAATAATGCTGTTTCGTCTACTCGAGCAGCATCATACAAAACAACAACTGCATCCGAGCCGTCTGTAACAACAACTTTAGCCGGACCTTCTGCAACAACGACTTTAGCTGAACCTTCCGTAACCACGACTGCTGTACATACTTCCAATTCGAGAACCACGGGTACTTCCGGAACAACAATTATAGCTACGCTTTCGTCAACTACCGGTAATTATGAAACAACTACCCGCATCACAACATCACTGATCACTACGACGACCACCACCACCACGACAACAACGACAACAACGACAACCACAACCATTACTACTTCTACCATCTATGTGACATCCACAACCACAGGTATCATAAGAAATATGGAATTGTTTTCCGTTAAATCATCGAATACGGACCATGGAAGAACGGTTTCTGATATACCTATGAAAAAGAATTTTTCAGAAATCTGCCTAAAATCATATACGGAACATCTAAATGTGACGCTGCATTATTATTCAAGACTGCCCGATAAAACCGTAAATATGTTGTTTTATAAAAGATATGGTCCCATACGGATTCATTCGAGAAAAAAGAGGTCAATATTAATTCTTTAAGCTGCTGCATTCTTTGCAGCAGTTTTTTTCTATTCGCTTTGAAAAAATAAATATTTACGCTGATTCATATCATTACAATTTTGTTATAATTGCCCTTTTATACATAGCTTTCTTGACATTGTGAGGATGCTGTGATACAATGTAAGTTGCTTGATTATATGCAATATTACGATAAGGGGAAAATGAAAATGATAAATAAAACTGAAAATCAAATTCAGGAAAATAATAAAACAAAAACATCTTCAAAGCTGAATAAGAAAAATGAACTGCTTATCATTCTGTTGAGCTTTACGGCAAGCTTTACATTTTTCTTTTTTTCGCCTGTAGACATATTTCTCGGAAATCAGAAAGAATTCGTCGTAAGCTTTGGTCATGTTGCAGCTCCGCTTCTTATAACGTCGCTGATAAGCGCTGCTCTGCTTATTCTTATTCAGAATATTTTTCTGATAATTCATGAAAAGGTTTATATGGTAATATCAAGATTGATTTTCGGAATAACTCTTGCAGCTTATATTCAGTCGCTTTTCCTCAACAGTAAAATGGCTGCTATAACAGGCGACGATGCCCGCTACAGTGACAATAAGTTCACCGTTATACTGAACCTTGCGATTTATATTGTATTAATAATTCTTCCGCTTATTCTCAGCATCCTTGCAGGCAAATTCAAGACAAATAAAGTCTTAGGTTTCGGAAAGGGCATGATAATTCCCTATTTAAGTATTCTTATTTTCGGAATGCAGCTTGCCGGAACCGGATCTTCAATGCTCACGGCTGATTTTGACAAATACCAAAAGACCTATACGTCTTATCTTTCTTACGAACCGTCAATGTCGCTTTCGCAGGATGAGAATATAGTGGTTTTTCTCGTAGACCGTCTCGATGGACTCTGGATGGACACGATTATTGACGAATATCCCGATCTGAACGATAAGTTCGAGGGATTTACATTCTATCAGAATAATATTTCCCATAATACCAATACCTTTCCGTCGGTTGCTCAGATGCTTACCAATTATCGGTATCAGGGCACTGAATGGGCAGACTATGTCAGCAAGGCATGGGAATGCGATACAGTCGCTAAAAATCTTAAAGAAAACGGATACAGGGTCAATCTTCTTATAGATAATCTTACGACATACAGCAGTGTTGCTCAGTTAGACGGTCAGTGCGATAATATTTTATCGTGCGGTACCGACGATGTTAAGTTCAATTATGTCCGCAAGGGCGGTATAGTTCCGACTATGGCACAGATTTCGCTTTCAAAGCTTTCGCCGTATATCTGCAAAAGCCTTGTGACAGTCGGTCTTGGAGCAAACCTTTCGGCAGATTTTGTGACATACAGCAAGCCTATGGACGATATGATGCCTATGGCTGTCGGAATAGAATCCGACCTGAAATATAACGACTACATTAAAAGTCACGAATTTAATGCCGGAAGCGATACGAAAACTTTTTCATACATACATCTTAACGGAGCGCATGATAATTCCGATGAGCTGACTGCTCTTTACGACAGTTCCATTCCGACCGACAGATGGTCCACAACAAGAGGCGATTTCGAGATTCTGTTCTATTATTTTGATCAGATGAAAAAACTCGGAATCTATGATAATTCTACGATCATCGTACTTGGCGATCACGGAAGAGCTCCTTTTGAGATAGAAAGAGAGGGCAAAGACGGTATTGAGAGCGCAATAACTACCGCACTTCTCATAAAACCGAAGAACGCTGAGACGAAACCTCTTAAATTTGACAGCAAATCCGAGCTTTCCAACGATTTCTTCCCGGCAAGCATTCTTGAATACGCAGGAATAGATCACGAAAAATTCGGATATTCATTTAATGATGTTATAAACGGAAATCTTCATCCTGAACGCTATTTCCAGACATATGATTTCGGCGGTTATGGAAGAGTTATATATAAAACTCTTTATAAAGTAACCGGAGACGCAAGAGATTTCGATAACTGGGAAGCGCAGGAGGAGCATGAGTGATGAAGTCTGGTTGCTTTAAAACTAAAATAAATAGAAAGCTCCTTGATAAAAAGAATATGTTTGCCGCAGTTATGCTGAGCATATCCGTATCTTTTACTATTTTTTTCTTTTCATCAATTGAAGTATTTCTTGGGAATCAAAAAGAATTTCTTATAAATTTTGAGCAGGCGGCAATTCCATTGCTGATTGTTTCATTAGTGTGTTTTGCCACTGTTCTGATGATTTTAATTTTATTGCATAAAATTTGTGAGAAAGCTTTTGAGATAGTTCTGAGACTTATTTTAGGATTCCTTCTGGCTTGTTATATTCAAAGTCTCTTTTTTAACGGAAAAATGTCATCCCAAAATGGAATCATTACTTATCCTGAGGATATGAAGACAAATGTAATTAATTTTATTTTTTATTATTTTATATTGTTTATTCCTATTATCATTTATGCAGCAGCACATAAAAAATCTGATATAAAGTGGTTGAATAAAGGAAATAAGCTGATCGTTCCGTATGCAGCGTCACTGATTTTTCTGATGCAGCTCTGCGGAACATTAGTTACTATTTTAAATACCGATCAGAATAAGAATAAAAATGCGTATTCTTCATATTTTTCGTATGAATCGGCAATGTCTCTTTCTAAAGAAGAAAATATTGTTGTATTTCTTTTTGACAGACTTGATAGTCTCTGGATGGATGAAGTTATCGAACGCTATCCTGAAGTAAAAGATGAACTTGAGGGGTTCACTTTTTATCAGAATAACATTGCACATAATACGAATACTTTTCCTTCGGTTGCACAAATGCTGACAGGCTCGTATTATGAAGGAGAAATCTGGGTTGATTTTCTTGAAAAGGCATGGAAGAATAATACCATTCCGCATGAACTTAAAAATAATAATTACCATGTAAACCTTTTTATAGATAAAACTACCGAGTTTAATAATTATCATCAGCTTGAAGATATTTGTGATAATATAGAATATTGTCAAAGAAGCGATTATAATTTCAATTATATCGGAAAAAACGGAATAGTTCCAGTAATGACCAGATTCTCGTTTTCAAGAACGCTTCCGTACATATTTAAAGGAATTACAACAAAGGATATAGCTCCGGGATTTTCAAATGAGTTTATATCATATTTACCCGAAATTGATGAAAAGCTTGCTCCTGTTGCTATTGAACCAAAATCAGACATTAAATTTAATAATTATATAAAAAGGTATGGGCTGAAATCTGATTCGAGCAATAAGACATTTACGTTTATTCATCTTAACGGCGCACATGGACAAAACGAAATTATATCCGCACTTTATAATAATGGTGACGAATCGCAGAACTTTGACAGAATTTCTACAGCAAGAGGTGCGTATGAAATCATATTTGAATATCTGCGGCAGATGAAAAAACTTGACGTTTACGATAATTCTACTATTATAATTGTCGGCGATCATGGCCGTATTGCATTTGGATTGGATAATGGTATGGATAAGCTTACTCATGCAATAACGACAGGTCTTCTTATAAAACCAGCCCGATCAGATTCAGAACCGCTGAAAATAGACAGTACAAGCGAGCTTTCCAATGACTTTTTTATGGCAAGCATTCTCGAATATGCCGGAATCAGTCATTCTGATTACGGATATTCTTATAATGATATAATTAATCAAAATCTTCATCCCGATCGTTATCTTCAGACATTTCAATATGTTACAGCCGGTGAAATAATTTATAAAACCCTTTATAAAATAACCGGGGACGCAAGAGATTTCGATAACTGGGAAGCGCAGGCAGAGCATGAGTAACGTTGTGCGTTACTTATTATAAAAGGACAATATTGAAAGGAAATGATAAATATGTTTAATTTAACAGCTTCTATGTACATCGACCCCGCAACCACAAGCTTTATTATTCAGATAGGAGCCGGTATTATTATCGCTGCCGGAACCTTTATCGGAATTTTCTGGAGTAAGATAAAACGTCTTTTCAAAAAGAAAAAGGATGAAACTCCTGCAATAGATGCTTCTGAAGTTAACAGTCTTCACGGCAATGAAAAGGATGTTATAACCGCTGATGATCTTCTTGACGAAGATTAATTTTTCAGGAGTGTTTGTATGGCAGTTTTAGGTACGATTCTTGGATGGGTTATGAGCCTTATCTATAATGTTATTAACAATTACGGACTTAGTATTATCGTTTTTACGCTTTTTACAAAGTTCCTTCTTTTCCCGCTTAGCCTTTTAACGCAGAAAAATTCCATAAATATGGTAAGGCTCATGCCGGAGGAGAATGCTCTTAAAATCAAATATATCGACGATAAAGATAAGCTTGCCGACGAAAGGCTTGCGCTATATAAAAGATATAAGTATCATCCGATTCTTGGAACGATACCGCTTCTTATACAGATTCCGCTCGTTCTCGGACTTGTTTACGTTATCTACCGTCCGCTTTCATACGTTTTGCAGATAGATGCAGACGTTATTTCTCAGCTTCGGGACTGGCTTATCGGAATAGTCGGAAAGGGAAGCGACGCTGCTGCTGATAACTCCTATCAGTGCGAGATCATCAGACGTATTAAAGACGGCGTTGTTCCGGATGGAAATTTCAGCAAAGCTATTTCTGATATCAAAGCATTGGATATGAATTTTTTTGGACTCGACCTGAGCAAAACTCCGTCGTTCAAAAGGGATTATATTCTTCTTATCATACCTTTTCTCTCAGGATTCAGCGCATGGCTGCTCTGTTATGTTCAGAATAAGATAAATATTCTTCAGATGGCACAGGGAAATGCAAATAAGATACTGACGACGATATTTATGGTTGCGTTTTCTACATATTTTGCGCTTCTCGTTCCTGCCGGAGTAGGGCTTTACTGGATTTTCGGAAACCTTTTCGGAATTCCGCTTATGTTCGTTACAAATCTTTGTATGCCTCCGAAAAAGTACATTGATTACGATTATCTCAAGAAAATGCGTGAACAGCGCATTGAAAAAGAGAAACTTCATAAGCAGTATGGAGTCAGGGAAAAAGCTGATTATAAAAAATTCTTCTCTGAAAAGGATATGAAGCTTGTGTTTTATTCCGAGCAGAGCGGATTCTTTAAGTATTATTCCGGAATGATAGACTATATCTGTGAGAACTCAGATATCGTTATACATTATGTTACAAGCGATCCGAACGACGCTGTGTTCAAGGATTCAAGGGAGCAGATCCATCCCTATTATATAGCTTCGGATAAATATCTGATTCCGCTTTTCATGAAGCTTGATTGCAGAATGTGCGTTATGACAACTCCTGATCTGGAAAAATATCATATCAAGCGTTCAAGAGTTAATAAGAATATCGAGTACGTTTACGCTTTCCACGGTATGGGAAGTACGGCTCTTACGCTCAGAAAAGGTGCGCTGGATTGGTACGATACCGTTTTTGCCGTTGGAATCGACTGCGTTAACGAGATAAGAGACGCTGAGGAGATTTATAACACTCCGAAAAAGAGACTTGTTGAAACGGGTTATCCTCTTATCGACGAGATGATCGAAAAATACGAAAGCTCTGAGCATGAGGAGAACAAAATCCCAAGAATACTTATCGCTCCTTCCTGGCAGCCGGATAATATTATTGATTCGTGTATCGATGATATTCTCGAAAAACTTTCGGAAACGGATTATGAGATAATCGTTCGTCCGCATCCTCAGCAGGTTAGGCATCAGCCGGAAAAATTTGAGGTTATGAAAGAAAAGTTCGGTAAATTCAATAATATCGAAATTCAAACGGATTTTTCCTCTAACAATCCTATCATGGAATCTGATATCCTTATTACCGATTGGTCGGATATTTCGTGGGAATTTGCTTTTGTAACGAAGCGTCCGGTGCTGTTTATCAATACCCCGATGAAGGTTATGAATCAGGAATGGGATAAAATCAAAACCAAGCCCATAAATATTACTCTCAGGGACGTTATCGGTGTTTCTATGGATACTAATAAGCTCGATGCTATTAATGAAACAATCGCCAAAATGCTTGAAGAAAAAGAGCAGTATCGTGATTCTATTGCAAAAACTTTCAGAGAACACGTCTTTAATGTCGGAAAAAGCAGAAAGCTTTGCGGAAGATATATCGTTAAATCTATTGAAAAATAAAATGCGCTGCTGTACTATTTTTATGGTACGGCAGCTTTTTTGTAATTTTATATTATATATAATGTATAGCCGTTGCTTTATGTATTTCGTTTTATTATTAATTTTGCACAATGACAATCTGAACGGTTTGGCAATGATGTGCAAGTGTTACAAATTTTTTGCAGAAAATTCTAATTAATGTATATGAATAATAGTTGCAAATTAAATTTATGTGTGATATAATAATTAGTGCAAAATATATCTTAAGGCTCTTTCTGCGTACATGAAGATCGGGGTTTAAGAGGGATTTTGATATTATATATAATGAAAGGATGGAAAACCTATGAAAAAAACATGGGGGAAGCGGCTGTTAAGCGGCGTTACTTCGGCAGTTCTGGCGGTTTCTTATATGCTGCCGTCCGGATTGCAGTTGGGCGGTGGTTTGCTGACCAATGCGGCGAATCCCATTTATCCTGCATCTGGGGATGAATCAAGAAAAAACGACGATGTCACTTTACTTGTTGGTGAAAATGGCAAGAAGGGTAAAGATGTAATTGATACTATAAAGAATTACAATCAATCGTATGCTCTTGGTATTGCTTCTCAATTTTCGGTGTTTCTTGAAGGGGACTTTGTACCGCATGATTCAGATTCAGAAGGTCGTATGGCTTTAGGAGGAAGTCTTATCCCAAAAGACATCAACGCATATGAAGTTGGTAAGGGAGATTATTCCAATACTGTAAGTCTTGAAAAGTTATTAGAAAACAATGGATTTGCTCATGTTATTGCACAAGGTCAAGTTTTAAATGTGCTTCCTACGGCGTGGGATGAAGACTCTATTCTTCCAGATGGCACAAAGGGCAATACTGAAAAAAGATATTGGGTTACAACTAAGGATAATGTTACTTTCCAGAGTGACTTCTTACAATTTGCTGGATTATATCTTTGGACTGGTGATCCAGAAGATTACATTTATGAAGGGTCAGAAATTTTTGATGTTAAAAAACAAATTGAAGAACTTCGTAATCGCAGCAAAAAAAGCCTTGCCAAAAAAGAGAATCAGTTTGAGATATCATATAGTCCAGAAGATGGTGGAACTATAACTTTTACGTATATGGGAAATAGCGATGTTCCGCAGGAAACTGTTTATGCAACAATTCCAGATGATATGTTGCAGAATTTCCGAAATTCAATGAACATCAAGTACGTGAATGTTCCTAAACTTCCAGAAGCAAGAGAAGTTGTAAACAATGATGGAACAAGCTCTACATGGGAATATGCTTATATAGTAGTAAATATTCCACAGACCGATAACTCGGATGCAGGCGATAGTGAAGATATTTCAGGTATACATCTTGGTAAGTATGCTTCAGCAGAAGATCAAAATAGATCAACTGCAACTGTTAATGGCGTTGAGATCGGTACGGGTGGTTCTATTACAAATGATAATAAGCATAACAATTTACCCGGTACAACATCAATTCTTTACAACATTCCCAATGCAGAATATGTTATTCTCAGTGGTGCTTCGTTCTATGGAACAGTGCTTGCTCCAAATGCAAATGTAACAGATGAAAAATTCAATCATCAAGCACATGGTGGTCCTAATCCGCATTTATCAGGTGCATTGATTGCGAAGAGTTTTGAAGGATATGCTGAATTTGGCTACAGACCATTTGGCGGTCCGATTTCAATGCTCGGTTCTGTTTCCGGATATGCACTTGCTGTTTCAAAGACAGATGGTGAAAATCCTCTTGCAGGCGCAACACTCGGACTTGAAGAAAACGGCGATATAGCTTCAGATGTTGAAACTATCGACGGTACATACAACTTCATAACTATTCCTTCTTCAATTGATACATCCGATGCAAAGGTTGGAGCGATTGAAAAAACATACACCTTAAAAGAAGTGGCTGCTCCGGCAGGTTATTTATTGACAGATAAGACCTACGAAGTAAAAATTATTGAAGAAGTTAAGGAAGTTCAGGAATTTGAAGACGGAACCGTTCCTAAAGAGGTAGAGGTTAAAGTAACTCTTGACGGGGAAATAATAAGAAATCTGACCTATACTGACGAATACAATGAAGAGGGCAATCAGATTTCAAGAACAATCACAATAAAGGCTGATAACAGCGGAAGCATATTACCTCCTACTATGCCTCAGGTGGAAACTCAATATAAGCTTTATATTGAGAACGGAAGCGTTACCAAAGTTACGATGCAGAGTGATGATAAAGAAATTGATGTAATCGGTGTTGATCCTGCAGAACCCAGCACTTTTGCGGGCATTGACGGTACTTACTATTACGATGCCGAAAGCATGATGATTTCTCGTATTTCAAATAAAGTTCCCGAATTTGTGAATACGGCAAAGACCGTTAAGCTTACTAAGGTTGACGGCGAAACATGGGAAGCTATTACACAGAATCCTGCCAATCTCGCTGTTTATAAGGATGGCAGTGATGTTCTTGTAAAAGAAGGTCTTACAGCAGATGAAGACGGTACTCTTGATCTCGGACATCTTGATACCGGCAGATACTATATCACGGAATCAAAAGCTCCCGAGGGATATGAAGTATTATCAGAAAAATTGTACTTTACAATTAATAATGATTATTCCGTAACAAGAGACGAAGATGATTCTTATGATGTTTCTTATACTCTCAATTATGCCGGAGATAAGAAAGTTGAAGGAACTGCCAAAGTTGGTAAGGACGGAGTACTTAAGATTGATGATATCTTAACAGATACAAAGAGTCAAGAATTAACCATTAAAAGTAGTGAAATGGTTACAAATGATAATGAACCTGCTAAAAGTTATCCTGATTTTGCCAACCTTAAGATTAATAAAATTATTGTAAACGGTTCTTCAGGCGTAAATATTCAGGTTAAGACTGATGACTGGCGTTGGATAGGCAGAGACGATGGTAAAGACAGTTTAGTATTTACATCAGACAATAATATGACTGTAGATGTTGCAGGTTTATCAAATGCACAGTTTGATAACAATGGTAATATTAAATTCTCCATTTGGGATGGTTCAGTAGACAGCATTATTATTGACTGCTCTGAAACAGCACCAGCAAATGATGTACTCGAAAGCATTAAAATTAATCTTAAAGACGGAGTAAAGGCAGAAAGCTTTACTTTAAATGACGGAACAGAGTATACTTCGTCAACAAATACGATCACTGTTGGAAATGCTCTTAAAGATTATCCGACGCTGACAATCAATGGTATCAAAAATACTGCTCCTAATGTGCAGATAGATGATACAAAAAATCCGATCAATATTGATGTTCCGAACTATGCTTCAACGTCAACAACAACAACGACGACAACTACAGCAACAACAACTACTACAACTACAAAAGAAACAACCACCACTGTTGTTGTTAATATTGATAAGCAGGATAATGCAGGATCAAGACTTCCGGGTGCAGAACTTTCTCTCACGGGTGTGGATGATGACGGAAATGCAATAATTTTCGGCGAAGAATACAAGGATTATTTTGCAGCATCCGGTTCAGGCACAAATGGCACAGATGATGCGGATAAAACCACAAATACAGACGAGTCTGCAAACGAAACAACTGACACGTCTATTACAACAAAATATCCAAGTGCATATACGATAGAAAATTTCTTATCGGATTATCAGTATTTTGTATTCACAAACCTGATTGCTACAGGACATACTGTTGGTGCAGTTGCAGCAGGAGAAAATGCGACATTGGGTGCATGGGGTGACGGTGCGGTTGCTCCTACAGTGATCGGCGGAACACTTTTGCAATATGGCAACTATAATATGTCAGGATATGTGGAAAAAATCAGCAAAGAACTTGCTGAGGAAATAAGAAACAAAGGTCTGAATAAGGTTTATTATAATGCTATAATTAATGCTCCGGATTCTACAACAAACGTTTATTCATATTTTGTTCAGAAGAATAAATCAGATTTGTATATTGATTTTGATAAGGCAATGACTGCAATTAAAGCACAGTCTGAATCTTATGGAAAAATCGGAACAACAATCGGCGAAGATTCCTTAGATACGAATCATGTTCTTACAGTAGATTTATCTGTTGCAAAAAATGGAAAAATTACAATTCCATATGAAATTTTTAAGCAGGCAGAAAAAATTAATCTTACAGGTGTTGAAGATTTAGAGGCACTTGTAAACGGCGGATATGTTATTTCAATTACCGATGTAAATGATAATCCGATCGGTCTGGAATTTACTTCATATGGTTCAGCGGGACCTAATATTTCTCTTAACGGTTCAAGCTTAAGTGAAGCATTGAAAAGTCTTGCAGGCTCACAGACAGATTCACAGATTAATCTTGAAGACGGTATCGGTTTGATTTTTAATCTACCGGATGCTATGTCGGTTTCTTCAAACTATCTTACCGGACACATTGTTGCTCCGAATGCAACTGTTACAATTACCGGAGGAAACTTTGAGGGAAATATTATCGCAGATTCTGTTGATAACAGTGCAAATGCAGAAGCACATTTCTACACATTCAATAAAAAGGTTGGCAATGATTCTGATGTAACATCAGACACAGCAACAAAGCTTGTGTGGACTTCCTCGAAAGATATATTTGCAATAGGTCTTCCAAACGGAACATATACGCTTCACGAAGAAAATGCTCCTGATGGATATGAAAAAGCTAATGATATCGTATTCATAGTCAAGGATGGAAAAGTTACAAGAACAGATGGCGAAGAGGTTAAGGACAATACGATCGTAATGATTGATGAAGCCTCTGAAGTTACAACAACGACTACAACTACAACAGAAGAAACAACGACAACCACGACTACAACGACAACCACAACTTCCGATACGACTACAACTACAACCACCACAACAACTTCTGATACGACTACAACGACTACAACTACCACAACTACCACGACTACGACAACCACAGAAGAAACAACTACAACAACGACTACGACAACTACAGAAGAAACAACGACCACGACAATACCAAAATATGAAGTGGTGATCAACAAGGTAGATGCAGCAGGCGGAAATGAAGTAGTGGGAGCTCAGCTCGAACTCACAGGAGTGAAGCCAGACGGAACACCGATAGAGTTTGAAGCAGGTTCATTGAACGTAGGCGAAGGCGGAAGCATAATGAATGCAACCGGCTCAACGCTTGTATGGTTATCCGGAAAGGAAGCAACAACAGTACTCGTAGAAGACGGTACTTATACTCTCCACGAGAGCGTAGCTCCGGAAGGATACGAAAAAGCTGAAACTGATATCGTATTTACGGTTAAGGACGGCAAGGTTATCGAAGGCGGAATTGTCGGCAAGGACAACGAAGTTGAGATGATCGATAAGGTGATTACCACAACAACGACTACCACGACAACGACTACAACTACAACAACCACAACTACAACTACAGAAGAAACGACTACGACAACTACAACAGAAGAAACAACGACAACCACGACTACAACGACAACCACAACTTCCGATACGACTACAACTACAACCACCACAACAACTTCTGATACGACTACAACGACTACAACTACCACAACTACCACGACTACGACAACCACAGAAGAAACAACTACAACAACGACTACGACAACTACAGAAGAAACAACGACCACGACAATACCAAAATATGAAGTGGTGATCAACAAGGTAGATGCAGCAGGCGGAAATGAAGTAGTGGGAGCTCAGCTCGAACTCACAGGAGTGAAGCCAGACGGAACACCGATAGAGTTTGAAGCAGGTTCATTGAACGTAGGCGAAGGCGGAAGCATAATGAATGCAACCGGCTCAACGCTTGTATGGTTATCCGGAAAGGAAGCAACAACAGTACTCGTAGAAGACGGTACTTATACTCTCCACGAGAGCGTAGCTCCGGAAGGATACGAAAAAGCTGAAACTGATATCGTATTTACGGTTAAGGACGGCAAGGTTATCGAAGGCGGAATTGTCGGCAAGGACAACGAAGTTGAGATGATCGATAAGGTGATTACCACAACAACGACTACCACGACAACGACTACCACGACAACGACTACAACGACAACAACAACTACTACAACCACAACAACAACTTCCGATACGACTACAACAACAACAACTACAACGACAACCACAACTTCCGATACGACTACGACTACAACGACAACTACCACCACAACAACGACAACAACAACTACCACAACTACCACGACTACGACAACCACAGAAGAAACAACTACAACAACGACTACGACAACTACAGAAGAAACTACCACCACCATTACTGTAACAGCTGAAATCAAGATTGATAAGCAGGATGTATACGGTGATGAAGTTAAGGGTGCAACTCTTACACTTACTGGTACTGACGTAGACGGCAATACAATCGTATTTGAAGAAGACACAATTGAGCTTGGAACAGACGCACAGCTTGTAAACGGCTTCGGCGCTTCACTCATCTGGATTTCAGGAACTTCTGAAACTACAGTTAAACTTGTAGACGGAACATATATCCTCCATGAGCTTACAGCTCCAGAGGGATATCAGGTTGCAACAGATATTGAATTCGAGATCAAGGACGGAAAACTTGTTACTATTGATGGACTTGATGTTGATACTGATACTGTAGTAATGATCGATGAGGCAATTGATATTACAACAACCACCACTACAACAACTACTACAACAACTACTACAACGACGACTACTACAACCACAACAACAACTACGACCACCACAACAACAACTACTACAACAGAAGATATTGATATCGACCATAACACAGCAACAACTACTACAACTACAGTTGATGTTAAGGGCGATGAAGCAACAACAACTACTACAACAACTGCAGCTACAGAAAAAACTACAACAACAAAAGCAAAACCAGCTTCTAAGACTACAACAACTAAGTCTAAACCGGCTTCATCTACTAATGCTCCTAAGACAGGAGTCAAGGGCATAGGCGCTTCACTTGCAGTTATCGCTCTCGCAGCAGCAACAGCATTTGTATCACGTTCGCTCAAAAAAGAAGATGATGAATAATCACTAAAATTATCTCCTCCGTGAAAACGGGGGAGATTTTTTTGTATAAAAGGGTTGTAAATTTATGAAAAATTTGATATAATATATTTATAGCCGCTTTTGAATTATCTTCAATAGCAGAGATTTTATAATTTTGTATTATTATTCGGAGGTGTATTATGAGTTCTGACCCTTATGGGAATTTAATATTTGAATCCCCTTAACCGGCGGAAGCTCATGTTGTATTGACTTTCACCGGGAATTCTGGTGAAAGGAGCGCAGTTCGGATGCTGTTTTTTTGTGTCCGAATAGGAAATGTGAAATGATTAATTTTTATATAACTGAAAACGGAAAGCTTTCTCAATGTGATGAAGCAACGTCCGGATGCTGGATATCTGTTGTTGATCCAACTCCACAGGAGATAAAAGTTCTGATAGATGATTACGGTCTTGACAGCGGATTTGTTAAGTCTTCACTCGATGAAGAAGAATCTTCACGTATTGAACGTGAGGACGAGCAGACTCTTGTTATTATAGATACTCCTGTTTCTACAGTCGATGACGATAAAACCCGCAATTTCTACACCCAGCCTATGGGAATTATTATTACGGACGATTATGTTTTCACTATATCGCTTAAAGAAATACAGGTAATTAATGAGGCTATGCACGGAGGGATAAGAAATCTTCGTCCAAGTTTTAAAACACGCTTTGTTTTACAGCTTTTGTTGAGAATTGCAGCGCTGTTTCTTACCTATCTGAAACAAATCGACAAGATTTCATCCGCAGCCGAGCAGGAACTTCACGATGCGATGAAAAACGAGCTTCTTATGCAGCTTCTTGCTCTTGAAAAATCGCTCGTATATTTTTCAACGTCTTTGAAAGCGAACGAAGCTACTATCGAGAAAATCTTCCGAGGACGAGTTATAAAGCTTTATGATGAAGATCAGGATCTCCTTGAAGATGTTCTTATTGAAATGAAACAGGCTATCGAAATGGCGAGCATTTATACGGGGATTCTTTCAAGTATGATGGATGGATTTTCCTCTATAATCTCAAATAATCTTAATCTGGTGATGTGGAGACTTACTATCATCACGATAATTCTTGAAATCCCGAATATTATATTTGCTTTTTACGGAATCAATACCGTCGATCTGCCTATGCCGTATACGTGGTTTTCGATAGCGCTTACGATATTCCTTACCGGAATGACTGCGTTTATCCTTATGAAATGGAAAAAGAAATAAAATTAATGAGCTGTTGTACAGAGGTACGGCAGCTCATTTTTGTATATCCTGAATTAAATCTCACATAATAATACAGAGGTGAGATGATGAATGACAATAACTTGAAAAAAATTAAAATTATACCTGATTTGAAAGAATCTATCGAGAAAATAAAAGAAATATCCGGAGGTTCATCTGATGTTCTTATAAACGAATTCGTTTCCGGAGGTATTCATTGTGCGCTTTTATGCTGTGAGGGCATGGTTTCTACGGCTGTGATTACTGAATTGATTTTTGAACCGATAACCAATATATCTGCCAAAAAAGATTCCCATGAGCTTTTTCATTATATTCAGGAAATGCTTCTGCTTTCAAATGATCGTCCGGAAGCTTATGATTATGATACTCTTTTCAGACTGCTTAATTCCGGATTTGCCGTCCTGATCGCTGATAAGATAGACAAAGCGCTTGCCTTCGGAGTTCAGGGATATGCCTCAAGAAGTATACAAGAACCTTCAGGTGAAGCGAATATTATGGGCGCACACGAGGGGTTTGTTGAAACTGTCCGAACTAATATGTCGCTTATTCGCCGACGACTGAAAAGTCCGGCTCTTGTTATGGAGCTTATGGTGAAGGGTGAAAAAAGCCGCACAGACCTGTGTCTTTGCTATATGCAAGATCGTGTGCCAAAAGGACTTATGAATAAAATTCGCAAGTCTCTCGATAAGATAGAGCTTGAATCTATTCTTTCCACAGGATATATACGTCCATTTGTTGAAAGCGATAACTTTGAGCTTTTCAGTTCAACGGGAACCACAGAGCGTCCGGACGTGCTTTGCTCTAAGCTTATTGAGGGACGTGTCGCTTTGCTTGTAGACGGAGTTCCGTTTGCGATTGTTATTCCCAGACTATTCTGCGAAAGCTTTCAGACTCTTGATGATTACTCGTTTAAGCCCTATTATGCGACGTTTATACGCTGGATCAAATATGGAGCGTTCGTTATTTCGGTTCTTCTTCCGGCAGTTTATGCGGCGATAGTCATGCATCATCCCGAACTTCTAAACAGTACAATGCTTATGCTGCTTGTTGAATCGGAAAAGCAAGCTCCGCTTTCGATAATAACCGAATCTATAGGCGTTCTTCTGATGTATGAAATAATAAGGGAAGCCGGAATCCGTCTGCCTAAACCAGTCGGCGGAGCTGTAAGCATAGTTAGCGGACTTATTATCGGCGACGCAGCAGTCAGTTCGGGATTGATAAGCACTCCGCTTCTTACAATGACAGCTCTTGCTGTTATAAGCGGTTTTGCAGTACCGGAGCTTAATCCGGCGGTAACTATTCTTCGATTCGCTTTTCTTGCGGCAGGAGGAATTTTCGGTCTTTTCGGAATAAGTCTGCTTGCCTGCGCTGTTCTTGCAAATATCTGTGCGACCGAGGACTACGGATTTCCGTATACTGCGCCGCTTTCTCCTTTTGCAAAAAGCGGAATGGAAGATACGGCAATACGCTCCGGTATGAAAAAAATGCAGAATCGTGGCTTTACCGTGGAGGAATATCATGAATAATATCACAAAAAATCAACTTGCGGCAATGCTTCTCATAACAGACGCATTTACACTGTTTTGCTTTATGGGGAAAATGTCGCTCGTTACTGTCATTGGACTTTCGGCTGGTATCGTTCTGCAATTTATAATGGCGATTCCTGTAATATATCTTGGCGGTGAAAAAAGCAAGTGGGAAAACTGGTTTTACCTTGTTTACATGATAATGTGGGGCGGACTTTTATTCAGAATGCAGTGGAACGCCTCAAAGGTCATATATATTCCCTATGAAAATTCAGGCGGAATATGGGGAAAACTTCTTGTATCGGAGCTGATAGCGCTGGTTTGTCTCTATATTTCGTCAACCGGAATGAAATCTCTTGCACGTTCATCGCTTATTGCCGCTGCCGTCGGAGCAGTATGTCTGCTTGTTGCCGCAATAAGTGCAGCGACAGATATGAACTGGAAAAATCTAACCAGAGCCGACAGCGGACGCAGCTTTTTTGATGAACTGCTCATCGGATTTGTTTTAAGCGGAGGCCTTGGAAGCTTTGCTGTTCTGCTGAAAATGACCAAAGGACATCGTTTGAAGAACTCGATAGGATATTTTATCGGGAAAATAATATTAACGGCAGTTGTTACCGTAACTGCTGTGCTTGTGGCAGGCGGAATAATGCAAGTTGTTGATTTTCCGGTAATTACAGCGGCACAACTGTCACAGCCGTTTGCGTCTCAGCGAATAGACTCGCTTTTCCTGATAGTTTTTGCGATATTTGCAGTCTTTTCGATAGCCGTTCAGATGACCTCTGCGGCATATATTATAGGAGAACTTTTTCCTTCGTTCACCAAATATCGGAGCAGTGTTAGTTTGATTTTAATGATAGGATCAGCGTTTTTGCTCTCAAAGATTCCTCCGTACAGCACGGCGATAGCCATAGCAGTTATAGCTGCATTTTTTGCAGTTCCGCTGATAAAATTAATATGCTTAAAGCTGAAAGGGGAGAAATTATGCTGAAAAAGATGATTCTGACGGCTTCTATAGCTGTTTTGACCCTTACAGGATGCTCTTCGAGCGGTCTGGTTCACGACAAAAATTATCTGCGTGCCGTCTCGATAAGCGGAGAAAACGAAAAAAATCTCACGTTCACCTTTTTTACAGGCAACGGAGATTCAGTTTCAGCTTCAGGCAAAGACATTTCTTCTGCACAAAAGTCTGCGGAGATAAAGAGCGGAAAACCGATTTTTACCGGATATACCGAGCTTGTTATACTTGGTGAAAGCGGCTATTGCGAAACGCTTGAATATTTGCTCAACAATTGGAAAGTTTCGCCGTCCTGTATAGTTGCATATAGTGAAAACGGAGGAAAAATCCTCGAAAAAGCGGATGCAGAAATTCTCTCAGGTTCTATAAAGCAAGCTGTGGAACAGGGGAAAATTCCGGAATGCGACATAATAACGGTTCTCGGAGAGCTTTTAAGCGACAGTAATTCCGCTGAAATAGCTGAAATTACCGATAAAGGAGCAGTAAAAAAATATACTATAACAAATTAATGTATTTACGCTCTGTATTAATACTGGGTTTCCAAATGGTTGAATAACCCTTTGGCAGAGGTTGTGGGGGACAGAGTCTCCCACAATAAGCTAATTCTGATGTCGTACAACTCCGTACTCATCGTCGAGACGGTAGTATGGGCAGGCATAATTCGTTCCCTGAAGAAAGCGTGCCATTTCATCTTCATCAAGGTTGACCATGCAGGTGTAGCAATCGTAGTCGTCATCGTAGACGTAATTTGTACAAGTTTCGCAGTTTGTAGGGGATTGCTTTTTCATTCAGATATCCTCCATGGAGAGTGTGGCAATGGCATTAAGGCTCTCATCCGCAGTAATGCCGGCAAGAAGATTGTAGCTTCCCTGACAGGCAATCATTGCACCGTTATCACCGCAGAGCTTTTTTTCAGGCATATAGAACTCGAATCCCTCTTTTTCGCAGGCTTCGGAAAGAGCGGCACGAACTCCGGTATTGGCGGAAACTCCTCCGGCGAGAGCAATTTTTTTGTAGCCGAGAGCTTTTGCGGCACGAATAGTTTTATCCGTCAGAATTTCTGCAATAGTTGACTGCAAGCTTGCGGCAAGATCGTTTCGGTCAATAGAAACGTTCTTCTGCTCGGCATTGTGGAGCAGATTGATCACAGCGGTTTTCAATCCTGAAAAACTGAAATCAAATTCGTTTCCGGCAACGGTAGGACGAGGAAGCTTAAAAGCGGACGAATTTCCGTTTTTTGCAGCATTGTCGATATGAACTCCGCCCGGATAAGGAAATCCCATGGCTCTGGCACATTTATCGAAACACTCTCCGGCAGCGTCGTCACGAGTTCTTCCTACTACACGGAAACTTGTATAGCTTAAAACCTCGATGATATGGCTGTGACCTCCGCTTGCAACAAGACAGAGATACGGCGGTTCAAGAGTGGGAAATGTGAGGTAATTTGTCGCAATATGTCCGGCAATGTGGTGAACAGGAATAAGTGGCTTATCGGATGCCATAGCGAGTGCTTTCGCAAAGCTTACCCCAACAAGCAGAGCGCCGATAAGTCCGGGAGCGTAGGTTACGGCGATTCCGTCTACCTCTGCAAGAGTGATTCCGGCATCGTCAAGAGCTTTGCGGACAACTCCGAGAATATTTTCACAATGACGGCGTGAGGCGATTTCGGGAACAACTCCGCCGTATTTTTTATGCTCCTCGATCTGAGTTGATATTACCGAGGAAATTATCTCACGGCAATCCTTTACTACGCTTGCTGCGGTTTCATCACAGGAGCTTTCTATACCTAAAATAATCATTTAAACATCATCTTCCTTGGTGCAAGTTTTTCTCATAACTACCGCATTTTCCTGCGGTTTTACATAAAAATTCTTTCTGACGGATAAAGGCGCAAATCCGCATTTTTTATATAGTGCAATAGCTGATTCATTAGACTCCCGAACTTCAAGGAAAATGCTTTCGGTAAGTTCGGGAAGCCTGTTTTCAAATTCAGCGATAAGACGTTGTGCAAGGCCTTTTCTGCGGTGATCGGGATGAACGGCAACGCTTGTTATGTCTCCCTCTCCGACCGCAAAATAGCCTGAAATAAGTGAAATTACACTGTTTTCGGATCTGATATAGATCACTATCCCGTTATCTTTTTCGGCTTCACTGCGGAATGAGTTCTCCGACCAGCCGTCGCTTCCTACGCAGAGGATATCAAGGTTGGAAAGTTGGCGAAAGATATCGTCCGGAGAATCTTTTTGCAGAAATTCAATCGTAAAATCGCTCAAATTATCATCCTTTCGCATCATACCAGCTGTCTCCGCAGTGTACATCGACGGCAAGCGGCACTTTCATGTCGTAAACACCCTGCATTTCTTCCTTTAAAATTTCAGAGGCACGTTCCGAATCAGCTATGGAGCTTTCGAGGATAAGTTCGTCGTGAACCTGTAAAATCAGCTTGGCATCGAGTTGTTCTGCTTTCAGACGCCTGTAGACATTTATCATTGCGATTTTGATAAGGTCGGCGGCAGTTCCCTGAACAGGAGTATTCATGGCGATTCGTTTTCCGGCGGCCTGAAGCATTTTATTAGACGAGGAAAGCTCCGGAATGCGGCGTTTTCTGCCGAACATAGTTGTAACTGAGCCGTCATTGAAAGCGTTTTCAACGGTTGTTTCCATGAACGCATGGACTTTGTGGAAGCGTTCGAGATAATCGGCAATATATTTTTTCGCCTGAGCGACCGATGTCCCGATATCCTTTGAGAGCGAGAAAGCTCCGATACCGTAAATAATTCCGAAATTAACAGCTTTTGCAGCGCTTCTCATTTCAGGGGTGACCATTATCTCCGGCATATCAAAAACCTGCGCTGCTGTGGAGGTGTGGATATCTTCGCCGGAATTGAAAGCACGTATCATATTTTCGTCGCCGCATAAATGCGCCATAACTCGGAGTTCAATCTGGCTGTAGTCGGCGTCAACGAGAGTTTTTCCGCTTTCGGCAACGAAAAATTTTCGCATTTGCGAGCCGAGTTCGGTTCTAACGGGAATATTCTGCATATTGGGTTCGATGGAGGAAATTCGTCCGGTTCTCGTTTCGGTCTGTCTGAACCACGTATGGATACGTCCGTCATCAGCGATTTTATCGAGAAGTCCGGCAACGTAGGTTGAATTGAGTTTTGTATACTGGCGGTATTTGAGAACATTATCAACAATCGGCGATTGATTTCTGAGATCTTCCAGTACATCCGCACTGGTAGAATAGCCGCTTTTGGTCTTTTTCTTTGTAGGAAGTCCGAGTTCGTCGAAGAGGACTGTTCCAAGCTGTTTCGGAGAAGAAATATTGAATTCGTGTCCGGCATCATCGAAAATCATCTGTTGAGTTTCTTCGATCATTTCCGAAAGGGTGACTCCAAAGTTCTCAACGCCCTGTTTATCGATGCATATTCCGATATCCTCCATAGAAGCGAGGACCTCGGTAAGCGGAAGTTCGATATTTTCAAGAAGAGACGTCATACCGTCAGTTTCAATTTCGCTGCGGAGCTTCTTTATAAGACCTCCCAATGACAGTAAATCAGCCAATTCGTCGTTTTCAGAATAGAAGTGAACACCGTATTCAGCGCAGAGTTTTTCAATTGTATAATCGGAAGCGGAGGTGTTGAGCAAATAGCCGCATATCGAAGCGTCGTTTCTGAGATTGCAGAGATTGCCTCCATGAGCCATTGACCAACGGTAGTGCGGTTTTGCATCATCGGTATATTTTTCGCAGTCCGACATGAAAAAATCAAGCATAAGTTTTTCATCGGAGGACGTATATACGTTGTTTCCGTTGAGAATAGTGAGTGTGTTGTTCCTGAAAAGGTAGTTGCATTCTTTAAGTTCTTTTATAATTTCAGCAGTAAGCTCAGAATTAACTATCTCGATAGCAGGCGCTTCTTCCGAAGCTTGTTCCACGGAGGAAGCATTTACCTCAGAAGCCGATATACCGAGCTTATCAAGGAGTTTGAACATCTCCAGTTCAGAAAGAAGGCGGCTTATCTCAGCATTATCCGGAGTGGAAGGGATATAGCTTTCCGGATTGTCGTCAATAGGAACATTCTTGATTATAGTAGCGAGCCATTTGCTTTCTTTTGCTGATTCTGTGCCCTTTTCAAGTTTTGCCTTTACTCCCTTTGTGAGGTTTGAGCTGGCATAATTTTCGTAAAGATTTTCAATCGTGCCATATTCTTTGATAAGGCTTGAAGCGGTTTTTTCACCGATTCCGGCAACGCCCTTGATGTTGTCAGAACTGTCTCCCATAAGAGCCTTGAGGTCGATAAGTTTGATAGGCTCAAAGCCATAATCCTCTGCAAACCGGTCGGGCGTGTAGCGTATAGTCTCCTTGTTTGTGGCAAGAAGAACGGTTACATTGTCGTTGATAAGCTGGAGACTGTCACGATCGCCGGTAAGCACGAAACATTTGTTTCCGACGTCAGAGCATGAACGTGAGAGCGTTCCAAGAATATCGTCGGCTTCGTATCCCTCGCATTCAATAACTTTGACTCCCATAGCCGTTAAAAGTTGTTTCACAATAGGAAGCTGCTGAGCGAGTTCCGGAGGCATACCCTTGCGGTTTGCCTTATACGAAGCAACGGCTTTATGGCGGAAAGTAGGTGAACGGAGGTCGAAAGCGACAGCTATAGCGTCCGGATTTACCTCCGAGATATGTTTGAGATAAATATTCATGAATCCGAAAACAGCGTTGGTGAATACGCCGTTTTTATTGGAAAGCAGCTTTATTCCGTAAAATGCACGATTAAGAATGCTGTTTCCGTCTATTGCAAGAAATTTCATAGCAAGCTCCTCAGAACGTATTTTATAAACAATTCTATTATAACATATTTTAATGGAAATAGCAAATGTTTAAGCACATATAAAAAAATTTTTGAAAAAATGATGAAAACTCTTGAAAAATTTTTGAAATACTGGTATTATAGTAATTGTCTATGTTTTAGAAAGGAAAATCTGAATGGAAAAATTTATAAAAGCCTGCGTATCGATTCTTCCGAAGTCGATTCAGAATATATATTACAAATATGAGGAAAAATGGCTTTACCTCGTTTTCGGAGGTCTGACAACGGTTATTTCTATTGTTACGAAGCTTCTGCTATTTGTATTAGTTCCCGGCGAGCCTAAGTGGGAAAGTACTGCAGGGGTTGTTTTTTCATGGATCTGCGCCGTTACATTCGCTTTCTTTACCAATAAAAAGTACGTTTTTAAAAATGAAACTCATTCTCCTCGGGAATTTCGAAAGGTTTTTGTTTCGTTTTATGGAGCCAGACTTGCCACACTGGCTATGGAGGAAGTTATTTTCCTCGTTTGCTGCGATTTTATCGGTATGAACAAAACTATTATCACATTCCTAAGTCAGGTTTTGATTTTCATTGCAAATTATATTTTAAGCAAAGTTTTCGTTTTTAAAAATAAAGATTCCGGAGCAGAAAAATGAATGCGGATGCTATTAAAATCGGTAAAGTTGAACTGAAAAAAACTGCTGCTCTTGCGCCGATGGCGGGTGTGGCCGACAGAGCTTATCGGCTTATGTGCAAGAAATTTGGAGCAGCTTATGTGGTGAGCGAAATGGTTTCCGCAAAGGGAATCTGCTACAGTGACCGGAAAACGGCTGAACTTTGCACAATAACTCCTGAAGAAAGACCAATGGCTATTCAGCTTTTCGGAAGCGAGCCGGAGTTTATGGCTAAGGCTGTTGATATCGTTCTCAGATATGAGCCGGATATTATTGATATCAATATGGGATGTCCTGTGCCGAAGGTGGTCAATACTTCCGCAGGTTCAGCTCTTATGAGGGATGTTGACCTTGCCGCAGAAATTACTGCCGCCGCTGTGAAGGCTGCCGGAGAAGTTCCGGTTACAGTTAAAATAAGAAGCGGATGGAACAGCAAAAGCGTAAATGCGGTTATGTTTGCAAAAGCACTTGAAAATGTCGGAGCGTCCGCCATAGCCGTTCACGGACGTACACGAGAGCAGTATTACAGCGGTGAAGCCGATATTTCGGTCATTAAGGATGTTAAGTCGGCTGTTAGTATTCCTGTTATCGGCAACGGCGATGTGAACGATCTGAGATCGTGTCTTGATATGTACGAAAAAACAGGCTGCGACCTTGTTATGATCGGCAGGGGAAGCTATGGAAATCCCTTTGTTTTTCGTGAAATCGAGGACCATTTCAATGGAGAAGAATATTTTCCGCCGACGCTTGAGGAGAAAATGCAGGTCATGCTTGAACATATCCGGCTTATTCTCAGTTTCAGCGAAAAAAGCGAGGAACTGGCTATGCATGAGGCGAGAAAGCACGCTGCATGGTATATGAACGGATATTACGGTTCTGCTAAGTTCAGAGGACGCTGCTATCAGCTTTCTTCATATGATGAAGCAGTTCGGCTCGCAGAAGAATTTATCCAGCTTCAGAAATCCCGGAATGTATGCTGAAATTTGTATATAATGTGTTTGCGGCAAATTGAACAAAAAAATCCTTGAAAATTCGTATATATTAACAAAAATGAAAAAATCATATACATAAACCCCCATAATATGGCTGAAATACGTTGTTTCAGAGATAATAACAATTAAAGTATCATGTTTTTTCAGGCTTTTATTATTGAAACGGTTATAATTTGTAATTGCATTAGTCTGAATTCTATGATATAATATATTGTAATGGGACGTGGGGTTTTATGTTGAGTAACAAAAATCACACATATGCTTAATACTGCTATAGAAATATTCTCATTTTTAAAAGTATTAAGCATAACAGGAGAGAAAAAATGAAATTAAGAAAAGGACGTGCGTTTGCGTCACTGATTGTTGTTGCCGCTCTTGTGGTATCAGGTGTTAGCTGTGCAGCTGTTACAATCGTTGGTTCGGATGATTCTGTAAAGCAGAATGATATTGCAGTATATCCTATGGGAGAAGGAACATCTTCATCCGATGGAATTACTGAAGCTTCTACGGAACAGATTCAGGAAGACAAGGTTGTTCATGTGCTTGCCGCAGGCGACAATCTTATTCATTATTCGGTTTATAAGAATGCCGAAGCCTATGCGGAAAACGGAGAAGCTTATAATTTTGCTCCCATTTATGAAAATGTCCGTTATCTGGTGGAATCAGCCGATGTGGCTATTCTGAATCAGGAAACGATCATTTCTGAAAGCAATGAGGTGCGTGGTGCGAACGGCGGAGCGCTTTTGTTCAATTCGCCGCCGGAGGTTGCAGACGCTGTGATCGACCTCGGTTTTGACGTTTTTACAATGGCTAATAATCATCTTCTTGATTTCGGTGCTTCAGCTTTGGAAGAGTCAATCAATTTCTGGAACCAAAAGGCAGAAGAAAACGATTTAACGGTTCTTGGCGCTTACCTGAATGAAGAAGATGCGAACAATATTCGTGTTCGTGAAGTAAATGGGGTGAAAATTGCTTTTCTTGCCTATGCCGAGCATATCAACGGTTTCGATTTCCCATACGATTCGCCCCTGAGAGTTGTTATGAACTATGAAGAGGATGTTATCGAAAGACAGATAAAAGAAGCTTCTCAAATCGCTGACGCAGTTATCGTTTCTGCTCATTGGGGTGTTGAAGATACTAACATTGTTTCGGATGATAGAATTGAACTCGCAAATAAAATGGTAAACTGGGGAGCAGACGTTATTCTCGGATGTCATACTCATACTGCCGAGACTATGGAGTGGATAGAGCGTGACGACGGAACTAAGGGCTTCGTTTATTATTCGATGGGAAATTTTGTTTGCGCTCAGACTGATAACTTCAACCTTATCGGTGAAATGCCGATGTTTGATATAGTTATCGACGGCGAAACAAATGAACTTAGCCTTGAAAATGTAGGCTGTGTTCCTAATATCATTCATTATGATGACGGTAATTTCTCGAATATGAGAATTTATCCATATAGTAAGTATACTCCGGAGCTTGCTGCAAGCCATGGAATTCCCTATGCTATACCGCAGGGAACGTATACAAGCTTTAGTTGGAATATTGTAAATCAGATAATTGAAGACAGTATTCCGGAAGAATTTAGATTTTTGGATAAATAAATTGTTTTGTTCATAAAACGATCTATTTTTTCGCACTCTTAAAATCATGCGGTGAATTTATGATTGTGCAAGCTGTTCAAAAAATAAAATAAGTGTTTATATAAAATACCAAAAACACCACAAAGCTATTTACTTTTTTTTGCGGCTGTTATATAATAAATTCAAGAATAGATATAGATTTGGATTAGGTATCTCATCATGGCAGTGTGATGCGTCTTACGCTGAAACTACTGTGTGCGGAGCGAATTTTCAGTCTGTATAAACCGCAGAAGCAGAAATGCCGCTTTGCAGTTCAGATATGCGCTATGTATCTGATTTCAGTGGATGCTGCGGCAGGGGCTGCTGCAATTAAGACACGATATAATAAAAGGGGCTATTGTTCCTTTGTTATATAACATCAATGAAAAAGGAGGAAAAATTAATGAAGACAAAAAAGGTAGTCGTCGGAGCTATCGCTGCTACGATGCTTTCACTTTCCGTATGCCCGATTGCGCCCGTTGTTGCTGCTAACGATACAGTGCAGATAAGCGTTAGCAAGGTTGAGGCGAATGCAGGCGATAAGGTTACAGTGGATGTATCATTGGCTGATATTCCGTCTACAGGAATTCAAGCAACTGATTTTGCAATTGTTTATGATTCCACATATTTTACTATCGATGGGGTGGAGGCTGGTTCATCTGCAACCACAGGAGCTGATTCAAATGATCCGTCTGCTGCTGATGTTCCGCTTTTCGGAAGCTCATTTTCTGATGGTGAAGTAAGATTAGTATGGACAACAGCTGCAGAAGATTCATCTTACTGGATCAGTAAGGATGGAGTTTTTTGTACAATTTCCGGAACTGTTTCAGCAGATGCACCGGAAGGAACTGTTATTGATTTTAAGGCTGTTCCTACCGATCGTGAAACATACCCGGATTCAGGTGTAAAAAACGCCAATATCAATTGCGGATATTTCAACGGCAGCGAAAAGATTTCCTATACAGTCAATGCTGTTGACGGATACGTTAAAGTTGCAGGCGATACACCAATTCCGGTAGGAATGCGTGGAGACGCTAACTGTGATGGCAAGATAGATATGTCTGATGCTGTTCTTATTATGCAGTCTCTTTCAAATCCAGACGGTTATGGTATTAACGGCAGCAACGATACTCATATCACTGAACAGGGCTTAAAGAATGCCGATGTTGCAGGCGGAGACGCTGGCAAAGGCGGAGATGGTGTAACTAATGACGATGCACTTCAAATCCAGAAATTCAAGCTTGAACTTGTTAGTGAGCTTTAATCCGTGATTATCTGATTTGTCCCCCTTACAAAGGAATACAAACCCAATTTTTTAAGTTTAGTAATAGGCTAAAAACCTAAAGAAAGGAATTATTACAAATGAGAAAGTTTATTTCCGCAGTAACATCGCTTGCGATGGCTGCAACAATGGCAAGCGCTGTAGCTCCTGTTGTTACAAGCGCTGCTGGCAAGGATACTACTAAGGGTCTTGCAATCAAGACATATGCAGAATCTGATTCTAAGTATGCAAGCGCTGGTTCTAATGTAACAGTTTCCGCTGATGATATCGCTGCTGGCGATGTTGTAATCCCTGTTGGTATTTATCTTGATGAAGCTAATCCAGATACAACATCATTTAATATTATGCTTTCAGTTAACGGCGGAGCAGCTGCAAAGGATATTACATTCAATGCATATGCACGTACTGATTCTTACTTCAGCACTGATAAGGAATACACTCTTGCAGACGGCACATCATTCACTTCTAAGCAGGTAGTTTTATGGGCTGGTGCTTATAATGCAAGAGGTAAGAAATTTGTTCCGCATGGACAGGATCAGATCAATGCTGCACAGGGATTAAAAGCAGCAGAGACAGAAAACTATTATTATGGTTTTGGTTGGACCAATTACGGTAAAGAATACACATGGACAGGTACAACTTCTACAGATCATCCTATGTCAGTTTTTGACGTAACTCTTCCTAAGGGTCTTGCTGCAGGCGAGTATACTCTTGATTTCCTCACATATAACTCAAATCAGACAGCCAAGGATGAGAATGGCAACCTTCTGTATGTTCCTGCAACTATGGTTCAGAACGGTAATACAATGACTCATTTAGATGGCAGTCTTAAACTTGAGAGCATGACCATTAACGTTGAGGGCTCTGAAAATCCAGGTCCAACAACTACAACAACATCTTCTTCCACAACAACAACTACAACAACAACGACAACAACAAATCCTGGTCCTACACCGGATGCAGATGTCATCCTTGATTTCGGCAACTGGGAAGCACAGCCAGGCGATGACGTATATGTAGACGTAACAGTTAAGTCAAACGGAAATGCAGTAATATCTATGGACGTTAGATTCAAGCATGATTCTCCGCTTGAACTGACAGCTGTTGAAGAATTTACACCTGCATACAACGATGCAGCAGTAATGTTTAACCCTGCTAATAACGGAGCATCTTTTGCGTGTCCAACACCAGAGGGAGACGCAGTAGTTGCAGAAGACGGAAGCGTAGTATTCATGCTTACATACCATGTTCCTGAAAATTGCCCGGACGGCGAATACAAGATCGGTATAGGCGATTACTTTGATATCTACAAGGATAACCAGAGTAATATGCTCAAGGGCGCTACAGTTAACGGTATAATCAAGGTTGGCGACGGCGGAAGCCAGACAACAACATCTTCTTCTACAACAACAACTACTACAACTACAACAACATCCTCATCTTCTTCTACAACAACAACTACAACTCCTGGACCTACACCTTCTGGCGAATACACACCTACATGGGGCGATGTAAACTGTGATGGTAAGGTAAACGTTTCTGACGTTGTTCTCCTTAACAAGTGGCTCAACGACAACAAGGCTTACAACATGACTGATCAGGGTAAGGTAAATGCTGACTGCTGCGATCCTCAGGATCCAACTGGTGGTAAGGTTAAGGTAAGCGGCGTTAAGCTTACAGCTGCTGACTCTGATGCTATCATCAGATCTATCGTACATCTTGTTACACTTCCTGTTGTAAACGGCTAAGTTTAACGAGAATAGAAAATAATTAAATAGAGCATAACGCTCGGAAAGGAAATGCACTGATGAAGAAACTGCTTTCTGCGGTTACATCCTTTGTCATGGGCATATCGCTCATGACAAGTGCATTTGCTTCGTCGGTTAGTGCTGCGGGTGGATTATCTGCTTCGCAGCCTAATATTAGTATGGACGAAGTTCTGGATGTAGCAGCAAATAAAAATGCTTCGGCAGCAGATGTCATCCTTGATTTCGGCAACTGGGAAGCACAGCCAGGTGATGACGTATATGTAGACGTAACAGTTCAGTCAAACGGAAATGCAGTAATATCCATGGATGTTAGATTTAAGCATGATTCTCCGCTTACACTGACAGCTGTTGAAGAGTTCACACCTGCATATAACGATGCAGCAGTAATGTTTAATCCGGATAATAACGGAGCATCTTTTGCGTGTCCAACACCGGAAGGAGACGCGGTATTAGCAGAAGATGGAAGCGTAGTATTTATGCTTACATATCACGTTCCGGAGGATTGTCCGGACGGCGAATACAAGATTGGTATGGGCGATTACTTTGATATTTACAAGGATAACCAGAGTAATATGCTCAAGGGTGCTACTATTAACGGTATAATCAAGGTTGGTAACGGTGGAAGCCAGACAACAACATCTTCTTCTACAACAACTACAACAACTACAACTACTACAAATCCTGGACCGGCACCTGCAGCAGATATCATTCTTGATTTCGGCAACTGGGAAGCACAGCCAGGTGATGACGTATATGTAGACGTAACAGTTCAGTCAAACGGAAATGCAGTAATATCCATGGATGTTAGATTTAAGCATGATTCTCCGCTTACACTGACAGCTGTTGAAGAGTTCACACCTGCATATAACGATGCAGCAGTAATGTTTAATCCGGATAATAACGGAGCATCTTTTGCGTGTCCAACACCGGAAGGAGACGCGGTATTAGCAGAAGATGGAAGCGTAGTATTTATGCTTACATATCACGTTCCGGAGGATTGTCCGGACGGCGAATACAAGATTGGTATGGGCGATTACTTCGATATCTACAAGGATAACCAGAGCAATATGCTCAAGGGTGCTACTATTAACGGTATAATCAAGGTTGGTAATACCAGCGAGACTACTACCACCACCACAACAACTACAACAACAACTACTACTTCATCCTCTTCTTCTACTACAACTACAACATCAACAACATCCTCCTCCTCGACAACAACTACAACAATAGTACCTGTTGACGGCGAAGCTGAGTGGGTAATTCCTACAGTTAAGGCTAAGCCAGGCGAGCAGGTTAAGATGGATGTTCTCGTAAAGAGATCAGCTATTGAAGTTGCAGGTGCAGAATTTGATATCAATGCAGCATCTCCTATCGAATACAATTCCGCTTCAGGAAGCACAGCTTATGATTCAACGCTTGTAGCTAATGATGCAACACAGGAATTTGCATTCGGTCAGGGAATTGGTAATGGTGTAACAGCAGCAAACGACGCTGTAGTTCTCACTCTTACTTACACAGTTCCTAACGGAACAGCAGCAGGAACATATCCTGTAAAATGGTCCGATGCTTATATCACAGATACAAACGGACTTGAAATCACAGACAAAATCACTCTTACAGACGGTGCAATCATCGTTGAAGCAGAAAAGTTTGAGGGCGAGATCGCATGGATTCTTGATAAGGTTACTGCTTATCCTGGAGAAACTGTAACAATCAACGCACTTGTTTCTGATCCTAACGGAGCTAAGCTTCCTGTAGGCGGAGCTCAGTTTGATATCAATGCAGATACTCCTATTGAGTACAATGGCATTGCAGGTTCAACAGCTTATGATGCAACAATCGTAGCTAACAATGATTTAAAGGAATTTGCTTTTGGTCATGGAATTGGCGACGGTATTGTTGCTGATAACAACGCTGTAGTTCTTACACTCACATATGTTGTTCCTAATGATTGTCCAGCAGGCGAATATCCTGTAAAGTGGTCCAACGCTTATATCAGCGACGGAAACGGAAATGAATTTACAGAGCAGATCTCACTTATTGATGGTCTTATCACAGTTCTTCCTAACACTGTTGACGGAGAAGTTAGCTGGGTAATTCCTGAAGTTGAGGCACAGCCTGGCGATACAGTTACTATGCAGGTTGAAGTATCCGGCAGCTCTAATCCGGCTCTTCCTGTAGCAGGCGCCCAGTTCGTTATAAAGGCTGTTACACCTATCGTTTATGATTCAGCATCTGGTTCAACTGCTTATGACTCAACACTCGTTAAGAATGATGATACTCAGGAATTTGCATTTGGTCAGGGAATTGGTTCAGGTGTAGCTGCAACGGACGGTTCTATTGTTCTTACACTCACCTATGTTGTACCTGAAGATACAGCAGACGGCAGATATCCGGTAGAATGGTCTAATGCATACATTACTGATACTTATGGTAATGAAATCACAGATAAGGTAAAACTTGTTGACGGTGCAATCATTATCAAGAAGACAACCACAACTACAACGACAACAACTACAACAACATCTTCTGATACAACCACTACAACATCGTCTACAACAACAACTACTACAACTACAACAACATCTTCTGATACAACCACTACAACATCGTCCTCATCGTCTACAACAACAACTACAACAACATCTTCTGATACAACCACTACAACATCGTCCTCGTCGTCTACAACAACAACTACTACAACTACGACAACATCTTCTGATACAACCACTACAACATCGTCCTCGTCGTCTACAACAACAACTACAACAACCACCACCACTACTACTACAACTACTACAATCACAGCACCTGATGGCGCAATCGTATGGCAGATTGAAGAAACGCACGCAGCTCCTGGAGATACAGTTACACTTAAGATGATAGTTGTAGATCCTAACGGCGTAAATCTTCCTGTTGGAGCAGCACAGTATATCATCAAGGCAGCAGATCCGATTATTTATAATTCAGCAACAGGATCAGATGCATATGGTGATACACTTATTGCGAACGATGATACACAGGAATTTGCATTTGGTGACGAAATCGGTGATGGTACAGCTGCGGCAGACGGAGCTATTGTAATGACACTTACTTATACGGTTCCGGAAGATACAGCAGCAGGCAGATATCCTGTAACACTTTCTGATCTTTATGTTTCTGCCGGCAACGGAATTGACATAACAAAGCAGATTGTAGTAATCAACGGTGCAATTATCGTTGATGCTGTTACAACAACAACTACAACTACAACAACAACAACTACTACATCTTCTGAAACAACAACTACTACTGTTCCGGGTCAGCCGGTGCTTGATCACTCTTATGCAGAAATCGAAACTGAAATAGGATTCTACTTCAGCCACGATGACGGCAGACGTGCAGATGGCATGACAGGTGGCTTTGCTAAGGAACAGGTAAATAGCCTTGTTATTTACGATGTTTACACAATTGATGGCGTAGAACAGGCTCCTGTACTCAGAGAAGACATTGATATGAGCAAGATCAACTACAATGGTCTTACACCAGCTTCTGTTTACAGCGAAGATCGTACAAACTTCACATATGACCACGATGTTCAGGTTTATTATGATGACCTTGCTCTTGTAGACAAGGATGGCAACCCGCTTTATATTACCGCTTATATTGGCGTTAAGGGTGACGTAAACCTTAACAACGTAACCGATGGTACTGATGCAACACATACTCTCAGATACTATACATTACGTATCTCAGGTCAGGGTGGTGGAGCTATCGATCCGTTAGAGCTTCAACTTTCAAACAGCGAACTGGTTACTGGACCAAACGATCCGCTTGAGCATCTCGCAGCATTCCTGGGAGACGTTAACGTGGATGAATGGGACGAAAATAACTGGAGAGTAAGAAAAGAAGACAGAAATATTGACGGTACCGATGCAACAGAGATACTCAGATTCTATACTCTTATGATTTCTGGTACACCTGGCGGCACATTACCTGATGCTTATGAAACATGGAATGAAGTAGTTCCGTGGAGATTTGGCGGTCAGAACGACTGATATTAAATAAAAAGCAGACCTTCGGGTCTGCTTTTTTATCCATAAAAATACAGTTGACAATATAAAATTGCTGTGATATAATAAAAGCACAGAGGAAAATTAAATTTAAGGAAAATACGTTGAAAAGCAGTTGAAATAAAAAATATTGATAGAATTGTGAAATAAGCACAAAAAAGGCATTAATTAATCGTCAATAATTTTTGAAAAAAATATAGACATCTTCTTGACTTATTGAGAATAATATGTTAAAATGAAGTTATGAATTTGCGGGGCAAGCTATAGGTATATCTGTAACAAACCCTGAATTTAAACTCAGGCATTCGGCTTTGAACACAAAGCTGAAAGGAATGAGAAAAAATATTAGAGAGGTATAGAACAATGAAAAATTCATTACTCAAAAGAGCGATCGCTGCAGCTGCAACTGTTCCGCTTGCTCTCTCACAGTGTCTGACTTATTCATTCGCTGTAACAGCAGATGATACAGCAGCTCCTACAGCAATTGCTGATGATGCCGCTTCCGTTTCGTCTATAACACTTGAAAAGCTCCTTTACATTGCTCCTACAGAAACAAAGTCAAAATGGAATGATCTTGCAGTAAGTGCAATTAAGACAGTAGTTGATTCTGGCAATGTGGCTGGTTCTATTGATGCTAGTGCGATTTTTGATACAATTGCAAAAAATGCTGGTTCATACAGCGAACTTGCGTCAGCTGTTTTGGGTCAGGTAAAAAATGTAAAGTATGAAATTGCATCAAACGGTGATATAACAATTACAGCTGATGTCGATAATGTTTCAGAAGCTCTTTCCGGTGATTTTGAAAAGTCACTTGGAAGTGCAGTTAAGATGCTTGCTGATGAATTCGATATTCCTGAATTTAGCAATGTTGATTTTACAACAGTGGATGCTTCCGGTACAATTAAAGTCGTTATTGCTGCTTCGGCACTTGACGCTGGTACAGAACTTCCTGTAACGTTTGCATTTGTTCCTTCTGAAGGCGGAAACCTTGGAACAGTAGCTACTATTGAGTGGGCAAAGAGCAAGCTTGAGGAATACAGAAAGATTGCTTATGACAAGATCGATAGTATTACTGCTCAGGGAATTAGCTTTGATGTAACAGCTGCAAAGACTGAAATCGATAAGCCGTTTGATAATTATATTTATCAGCTCAATAGAGTTGAAAATGGAGTTGTTAAAGCAACAAAGAAATCAGCTGCAAGCAAGGAATACGGTACTGTTGAAAACGTTATTGCTGCTGTAAATGCAAAACTTGCTAAGAAGAACATAAACAGAACTATTCCTGCAACAGGAGCTGCTATTGCCTCAAACGAAGCAGTTAAATCGATTTATGATGCGGCTATTTCAGAAATAAATAAGGCAGCTGCTCCATCAGCAGTAAATATTGAATTGGCTGAAATCGGTACATTTATAGATAGTCTTACAAGCGTTAATGCTGGCGCAGAAAGTGGTGTATATACACTTTCAGGACAGTTTGATGATGCCGAAGCTGATGCTGTTGCTGCATATTATAACAGTAATGATGAACTTGGTGCCTATGTAAGCTCATATAAGATTATTACAGGAACCGTTGATCTTAGCAGAGCAAATGACTCTGATGCAAGTGTTGATGTAGAAATCGAAAGAGTAGTAGTTACAGAACCTAAGACAACAACAACAACAACAACTACTACATCTGATACGACAACTACGACAACTACCACTTCTGTAATGGCTGTTGAAGTAGGCAGATATGCAGAAGTTGAGTCTGATTATGGTTTCTACATTGATTATGACAAGGAATTCAACAAAGAACAGATTACAAGTGCTCAGCTCCACGTTCTTTACAATGACGTAGCTGTAGATGAAGATGGTCTCGAAATCCTTGATGAAGATGGAAACGCTATTGTACTTAAGGAATATGAAAATGTAACTGATATTCTTGATGATGTTGACTTTGGAGAAAATACTCCTGGAAATACATATAATGAAGAGAATGATACGTTTCGTTATGATGTTCCTGTTTCTTATGAGGGTGAAGAACTTAAGGATGTTGACGGGAATGCCGTTACAGTAGAAGTTTACATTGGTCTTAAGGGCGATGCAAACCTTAATAATGTCGTTGACGGTACGGATGCAACATTAACACTTCGTTACTACACATTATTAATGTCAGGTGCTGGCGGTGCAGCAGTTGATCCGTATACACTTACACTTTCAACAAGTGAATTAGTAGATTCACCTACATCTGTTTATGAAGAATTTGCGGCATTCCTTGCTGATGTAAATTCAGATCTTTCTAATAACTGGAAAATGACAAAGGCAGAAAGAAATGTTGATGGTACTGATGCAACACAAATTCTTAGATATTATACCCTTGTTATTTCAAAGGAAGAACCTGGTGAGGCTCTTTGGAACAAAATTTTTAATAAATAATTTTTATGATTTTAATCTACCGTCTTAAACGGCGGCGGATTATATATATTTCATAATAACTGAAAGGAAATGAAAACAATGAATAAGAATACACTTAAGAGAGCATTTTCTGCTCTTGCAGTTTCTACTATGGCTGTATCCGTAACATCTCTTTCTGCATCTGCACTTTATAGTGTAAATAATCAGGATGATAAAGAAGTTGCATATGTAGACGAATATGATTATCCACATGGTCAGTTGAGTGCAAGTGAATCAATTGTTAAACCGCAGATTTCTATTGATAAGATTGAACTTTCACTTGAGGAGGCTAAGGCAAATCCTAAGCAGGTTGTAAATCTTAATGTTGCAAATGCTGATGGTAAAGTTTCTACAATTGGTATTCATGTAATTTATGATACTCGTCTTAAACTTGAGCCGTATAGAGGAACAACATATGTTAAAGCTGGCGATGCTATTGAGGGATTTTCAAAGTCTGAGCAGTTTGTTGAAGATGGTCTTCTCACAATAACATCTATGTGTGATGATATGGCAAACTTTATGAGTGGTACAATGTACTCTTTAAACTTTACTATTCCTGATGATGTATATGCTGGTGCACTTTATCCAATTGGAATAAGATATCAGAGTGCAGGTAATACAAAGGATCTTTTCTATAACTATAATGAGGATGCAGAAGCTAAGCTCATGCAGGCTTGGACATTCACACGGGGTATTGAGAACGGTTACATCAAGATTACTCCTGAGGAAACAACCACAACAACTACTACAACCACAACAACTACAACCACAACAACAACTACTACAACCACAACAACTACAACCACAACAACAACTACTACAACTACAACAACAACAACATCTACAACAACTACTACATCTACAACAACATCTTCTGACACAACAACCACCACAACAACTACAGATGCTCCTAAGACAACTGGTAAGGTAACAACAACAACAGCTAAGACAACTAAGAAGCCTTCAACAACAACAAAGAAGGCTGATGCACCTAAGACAGGTGTTGCTGGTGTTGGCGTTGCAGCTGCTGGTCTTGCAATTGCAGTAGGTACAGCATTTGTTCTCAGAAAGAAGGAAGACTAATTAATTAGTCAAATTTCTAACTGAATAAAATTAAATCCTCTCCTTCGGGAGAGGATTTTTTCATTTACTGATGTTGCCCCAGCCGTCGATGTTTCCACGCTTCATTGCTCCGAATATGCGCTCTTTGAAACCATGATTTTTTCGTTCCATATCAGCAATAAATTCTTTTGTCTTTTGTCTGTTTGTAAAGCTGTCGGCAGGACATCTTGACTTGATTACCGGAAGTTCATTTTTCGTCGAAGCTTTTTTTATTTCTCGTTCAGAGGCAAGTACAAGCGGACGAATCAGGTGAATTTGTTTTCGTTCAAGATAAGAAATTGGTGAAAAACAACCGATACGTCCTTCTGTGAAAAGATTCATAATAAAGGTTTCAACAACGTCATCGTAGTTATGTCCGAGGGCAATTTTGTTGCATCCAAGAGAAACTGTAGCATCATGAAGCGCACCTCTTCTCATTCTGGCACATAAACTACAAGGATTCGGTTCTTTTCTTACATCAAACACAATTTCACCTATTTGCGTTTTTATGATATGATATTCAATTTCCAATTTTTTGCAAAAATCAGCGATAGGAGTGAAATCTCCGGACAAACCATTAAATCCCATATCCAGCGTAACAGCGACGATGTCATAATTAATACCAATAAATCGTCTCAAAAGGAATAGACCATGAAGTAGAACAAAACTGTCCTTTCCACCTGAAACACCAACGCAAATGCGGTCATTGTCGTGAATAAGATCATATTCATGAATAGCTTTTCGCATACGACCAAGAATCTTTTGCATAAAAATCTCCTTTAATCAGCATTTAGAATTTATATAATTATTCTGAATAAGTATAACATATTTTTGCTAAATTTGCAATTACATCTTGCAAAAAACAAAAAAATATATTATAATAATAAATATAGAAATATATATGAGAGGACGTATATTATGTCAAAAATACTTGTTATAGGCGGAACTGGTTTTATCGGAAGTCATACCTGTGTTGAACTTCTGAAAAATAATTTTGATATCGTCGTTATGGATAATCTTTCAAATTCAAAAAGAGCTGCTGTAGATAGAATAGAAAAAATCAGCGGAAAAAAGATAACGTTCTATAAGACCGATATGTGTGATTATAACGGTGTTACACAGATTTTTAATGAGAATAGTATTGATGCCGTGGTTCATTTTGCCGGACTTAAGGCTGTTGGCGAATCAGTTAAGATGCCTCTTGAATACTACACTAATAATATTCACGGAACGCTTGTATTGCTTCGTGTTATGCGTGAAAATGGATGTAAGAGAATCGTTTTTTCTTCCTCCGCAACTGTTTATGGAATGAACAACGTTGCTCCTTACACTGAGGATATGCCGACGTCGGCTACCAATCCATACGGCTATACAAAGGTTATGATCGAACAAATACTTAGAGACTGCTGTGTTGCAGACGCTGAAATGAGCGTTGTGGCTCTTAGATACTTCAATCCTATCGGAGCGCATAAAAGCGGTCTTATCGGAGAAGATCCGAATGGAATTCCAAATAATCTGGTTCCGTATATTGCACAGGTTGCCGCAGGAAAACTGGAGCAGCTCAGTGTTTACGGCAACGACTATGATACCCCTGACGGAACAGGTGTAAGAGATTATATCCATGTAGAAGACCTCGCTTCCGGTCACGTTTGCGCAATTGACTATGCTATAAAGAATAAGGGCTTTGAAGCTGTAAATCTTGGAACAGGAAAGGGGTCGAGTGTTCTTGAAGTTGTTGCAGCTTACGAGAAGGCCTGCGGCAAGCCTATAAACAAGAGGATCGCACCTCGTCGTTCTGGTGATATTGCAACTTGCTTTGCCGACGCTTCAAAAGCAAAGAATCTCTTCGGCTGGGAGGCAAAGGCTGATATAGACGAAATGTGTGCCGATAGTTGGAATTTCACAAAGCTTAATCCAAATGGAATAAACTAAGACTATCACTATAAGAATAACATAACATATTCTCAAAGAAAGGAATGTATAAATGACTCCACAGTTGAAAAATTTATTGATCCTGTTGACTGGAATTGTCGTTTTACTGATTGTGATTATTTTCCTTTTCAGCGGTAAAAGCCGTTTCCGACGCATTTTATCAATTTTTCTTGAGGAAAGTGATAATGGAGAAAATTCCGGATCGCAGCGTGTAAATAGCGGAGGAGCAAATTCCGGAACCGAACAACGAAAAACATCTGAACCGATAGTTGAAATGGCAACGCTTATAAGAAAAAGTGACGACCGGCTTCGTGTTATAGAAAGTACCGGACAAATCGAGATCAGGGACGCATATTATGAGCTTGTCTTTGTAACGAGAAAAGGACATAAAATAGCAATACAATGCTCGCCTGAGGCTTATGAAAAAGTGCCTTTCAATCAGCAAGGCTCGCTGACATATAAGCGGAATACGCTGGTTAAATTTAAATATTACGAGGATACAGTTTACAATTAAAAATAAACGCAAGGGGCGGTTTATCCGCCCTATTGTGATATACGTCAATGGAGTGAAATATGGTTAATTTTGAAAACGAATGGGACGAGCTTCTTAAAGATGAGTTTGAAAAGGAGTATTACCTTCAGCTAAGACAGAAGCTCATTAACGAGTACAAAACACAGAGAATTTATCCGGGAATGTATGATATCTTCAACGCAATGAAGCTTACATCATATAATGATGTAAAGTGCGTGATTATCGGTCAGGATCCGTATCACGGCGAAGGTCAGGCTCATGGACTGAGTTTCTCGGTGCGCAAGGGAATCGCTCCTCCGCCGTCGCTGTTGAATATATTTAAAGAGATTCGTGACGATGTCGGAATCGATAATCTTGGCAAGCACGGCGAACTTACAAAATGGGCGAAAGACGGAGTTTTACTTCTTAATTCGGTTCTTACGGTAAGAGCAAATCAGGCTCGCAGTCATCACGGTCTTGGCTGGGAAAATTTCACAACAGATGTAATCAAGCTTCTTGATAAGCGTGAAAAGCCCATGGTTTTTATGCTGTGGGGAGCTGACGCAAAGTCTAAGCAGATGTTTATCACTAATCCGAAGCATCTTATTTTGAAATCAGCGCATCCGAGTCCGCTTTCGGCTTATAATGGATTTTTTGGCTGCAAGCATTTTTCCAAAGCGAATGAATTTCTTAAAGCCAATGGCATGGACGAAATTGATTGGTCGATAGACTGATTTAAAGGAGAATTATTATGCGAATCAAAGATATTTTCAATAAAAAAACAGTTTTTTCTTTCGAAGTTTTTCCACCGAAGAAAACAAGCTCTATAGATACTATTTATAAGACCATTGATGAGCTGCATGAGCTTAAACCGGACTTTATCAGTGTAACATACAGTGCCGGAGGAAGCGGAAATGGTGGATTAGCTTGCGAGATCGCTTCAAGAATTAAAGAAACCGGAATTACTCCGGTTATACATCTTCCCTGCATAAATTATACCCGTGAGGAGATTTCAATAACTCTTGATGAAATAAAGTCGAGGGGAATCGAGAATATTCTTGCACTACGAGGGGATATAAATCCAGATATTCCTCAGAAACACGATTTCCTTCATGCAAGTGATCTTATCACTTTTATCAAGTCTAAGGGGGATTTCGACATTGCCGGAGCTTGCTATCCGGAGGGACATCCTGATTCTGAAAACTTGTTTGATGATATAATGAATCTTCGCAAAAAGGTTGAGGCAGGAGCAGATCATCTTATTTCCCAACTGTTTTTTGATAATAATTACTTCTACGAATTCCGTGAGAAAGCAATGTTAGCCGGGATAAATGTTCCGATCGAAGCCGGAATAATGCCCGTTGTCAATAAAAATCAGATAGAACGTATGGTAACGACCTGCGGAGCAAGTCTGCCGAAGAAATTCGTTAAGATCATGCAGAAATATGAGCATAATCCCGACGCATTGCGTGATGCCGGAATTGCCTATGCCGTTAATCAGATAATCGATCTCGCTGCAAACGGTGTTGGCGGAATTCACCTTTATACGATGAATAATGCCTATGTTGCAAGAAAGATCAGCGAAGCAGTTTCGGGTGTGTTGAATACATGATGCAGCTTGAACCAATCTCGAAAAAAGAGGCGGCACGGTATATGGGGGTTCGTGGCGAGCCGGACAAAAATGTTGCGGAGCTTCTTGATAAAGCAGAGCTTTTAGTGCGAAAGAGCGTTCATCCGAAATACGTTTATCGTGAAACGACCGTTGAACAAGTTGACGGGGGAGTAAAACTTGGTGCAGTTGCGTCAGTTCTGATCGGAAATGACGTGAAAAAGCATCTGTCAGGATGCGAAAGAGCCGTTATTCTTGCCGCAACACTTTCATCCGAGGCAGATAAGCTTATAAGGCAGTCGGCTGTTATCAGCATGGCGGAATCCCTTGCAGTGGACTGTATTTGCAGCGGCGCAATTGAACAGGTCTGTGACAGAGCAGAGAAAGAGATATTTTCGGAAGTCAGTGCCGCATACCGTACATGGAGATTCAGTCCCGGATATGGAGATCTGCCGATATCGCTTCAATCGGATATTCTTTGGGCGCTTAATGCTCATAGGAGAATAGGTCTTACGGCGACCGAAAACAGCATACTTATCCCATCAAAGTCTGTTACAGCTATTATCGGAATTTCGGATGAACCTATTGAACGTGGAAAAAAAGGCTGTGCGGTCTGCAATCTTCGTGAAAACTGTGCTTTTGTTATAACAGGAGGAGTTTGCGGAAATAGGTGAATTGGATTTGAATCAGATAAAATAATTGTCAAAATTAACTGTTTGTATATATTTTAAAGAGCTTTTAATGTGTAAAATCACTATTATTCTGCGATATTTATATGAAAAATGAATATTGACATTGCAGGCTTAAAAATGTTATAATAAAAGAAAAGTGTGTGATTAAATTGCCTTTCTCTCAGGGCAGGTTTTAATAAAGGAGTTTTGTAAATGAAAAAATTAAAAGCGTTCCTCAGCGCACTGCTTATAACAACTGCAGCTTTTTCTGTATCAGCTTGCGGAAGCGGAAACTCTGACAGTAAATCTGAAGACGAAAATAAATACGAAGATCAGACTATGCCGCAGGAGAAAAGAGATCAGATAGTTGAAAGAATCAATAGTGATACGGACTCTCTCCTTACGGGTGAACTTTCAAATAAAACTATCAAGTGGATGTCAACTTGGGATATAAACCCAGATTCTTCGGGAAAAACTACTCCTGCTGATCTTGTTATATTTCAGGAGGCTTACGGCGGAAATATTGAATATCATAAGGTTTCGTACAGCGAACGCTATGATAAACTTGCCCAAGCTATAAGCAGTGATGAGGGAATTGATTTTTTCTATGCCGGCGATCTTGACGCTATTCCAAAGGGTGCAATCAGAGGTATGTTTGTGCCTGCGGATGACTACATAGATTTTGAATCGCCTCTCTGGAAAGACGTTAAAGAGGTGAACGACAGTATTATGTGGGATGGGAAACACTATACTGCTGTTGCACAAATGACCGGAGATGTTGTTGCAACTGTCTATAACAGAAAGACTATGCAGGAGGCTGGTCTTGATGATCCGGCTGAACTTTATGAAAAAGGTGAATGGACTTGGGATGCATTCCAGTCTATGCTCGAAAGTTTTGTTGATACCGATAATCAGCGTTACGGAATTGACGGTTGGTGGTTTGAATTTGGTCTTATTGATACTATAGGAGTTCCGCCAATCGGTCTTGAAGATGGCAAGCTTGTAAATAACTTGAGCGATCCGGCTATGGAACGTGTTCAAAATTGGATATATGAATTGTATCAGCAGGACCTTATCGCTATCGGAGTTGGAGATTACGGTTGGGAAGCAAGACCGAATTATATCGGAGAAGGAAAACTCCTTTTCTATCCTGTCGGGCTTCATGAACTTTATTCTAAATCTGAACTCTGGAAAGAAAAATACGGCGAGGACGTTTTCTTCGTACCTATGCCGAAAGATCCTGAAGCTGACGCATATTATACTCCCGCCGGTGTAGAGGCATATTCCTTTGTTAAGGGCGGACAGAATCCGGAGGGTGTTGCAAAATATCTTGATTGCAAGCGTTTTTGTATACTCGATGAGGAATCATGCGCAATTGCAGATTCGATATTTATGGATGATTACGGCTGGACCGAAGAAATGGTTGAAATGAGAACGGAAATGAATAGACTGGCAAGCGAAAATCCTGTTATTGATATTTCAAGAGGCGTTTCAAATGATTGCGGAAAGGTTATTGATGATAATCTTCGTCTTTCATCAAGAGGAATTCCATGGAATGAAACTTATGATTCGATCTATGCAACAGTTCAGACCTATATTGATGAGATCAATGAAGAGGCTAAAGAATAATTTTTAATTTGTCTGATAAACGCAGAAATAAATCATGATAATATTATGGAAATTTATATTTCAGAAAAGAGGCTAAGATAGATAATGGATACTGTTGTTGTAACGGGCGGATGCGGACTTATCGGTCAGCATATCTGCTCAGGACTCCTGAAAAAAGGATACGCTGTTATCGCTGTAGACAGAGAACCCGGCAATTATAATGAGGGTAAGCTTAATTATTCCTTTATTCAGGCGCTTCCTAATGATAAAAATGCCTATGCTGAAATTTTTGAGAATAATAAGGTCGATGTTCTTATTCATGGCGCTTGTACGGTCGATAACGATCTTGGACCAATTATTACCGAAAAGGAAATGAACGAGGCAAAGCAATGCGATAAATTTATCTATCGCTATGCTATGACAGAAAATGTTGGAAAAATAATTCTTCTCAGTACAGATCAGGTTTATGATTTCCCAAAAACACGTGAACCGATAAGAGAAGACGGAGATTTGAAGCCGATAACGAATTATGCAAACTTGAAACTGGAGTCGGAAAAGGTATTTGTTTCAGAATTGCAGCACCATAAAAATGTTATGGGATGTATAACAAGATTTTCACCGGTTTATACGCTCCACTTTACAGATAATCTTGTTGCTAAGATAACCGATCCGAAAGATGGTACAAAATTTGTTCTTGGTAAAGGACAAAACGGCTTTCAGATGTGCTGTGTACATAATCTTGTGGATTTTATTCTCTGTTACGTAAAAAATGCCGAGGATATGACCTATGCCGGAGTTTATAATGTAAGCGACAAACTTCTTACAACTGCGGCAGATATCATCTCCTTTATGCGTGAGAACCATAGTCTCGGAGCTGTTTTACAGAAAACTCCCGGCGGAACATTTTCCAAGATCAAGGGACTTTTCGGCGGAAATAAGGAAGAAAAAACTAATTATCGCTATCTTGATATGTCTAAGCTTGAGAATAATAATATGCTTGATAACACCAAAGCCGCAAAGCTTACGAACTTCCGCTGGGATATTCACAACACAAAGTAATATTTGTTTACGTTCTGATAAAAACAAGGACTGCTGAATTTTCAACAGTCCTTATTTTTATGTTTAAAACTTGTGTTTAACCGTCTATAACGGTATAATTATCGGCGGCATTTTCCTTTGTTGCGTGTTCGGTAACGTTAAGAACCTTAACTTTTAGCGGATGAACGCCCATGTTTATCTTAATAATATCGCCGACTTTAACATCATAAGAAGCTCTTGCGATTTTTCCGTTTACAACGATTTTTTCAGCGTCGCAGGCTTCATTAGCAATGGTTCTTCTTTTGATAAGACGAGTTACTTTAAGATATTTATCAAGTCTCATATAAAATCCTCCATATCTGTCAGCATGGTTTACTGATTTGTGTATATAAGAGGGGAGACTTTGTCAAAGAGGAGTACATCCCTTTTGGACAAACGATATTAATTCTGTTATAAGGGCATCAACAAAATTAGGACGAATGTCCATGGGATAACGATTCCTTGACATGAGTACAGGGAGACAAAATTACTCTTATAATACAAAATAGTAAATAATGCTGCCAAAATCTAAAAAGCCGCACAGGGAAATTGTGCGGCTCAAATTATTCAATTACTTGTTAACAGCCTCTTTAAGAGCCTTGCCAGCCTTGAAAGCGGGTGCTTTGCTTGGAGGACAGGTCATCATCTGCTTTGTTCTTGGATTAAGGCAAGTCTTTTCGCCTCTCTCACGAACCTCAAATGTACCAAAGCCTGTAATTGAAACTTTTTCACCGTTTACAAGAGCTTCCTGAATAGCAGCAAGTGTAGCTTCAAGAGCGGAAGCAGCGTCTTTTTTTGTGCAGTTAGCTTTATCTGCGATAGAATTAATAAGTTCTGTTTTAGTCATTTTCAATTTCCTCCGAGTTAATAATATGTTTAGCCTTGTCCCAATAAACGTCAAGCTCTTCGATAGAAAGCGAATTCATATCAAGATTATCCGAAGCGGTAAGTTTTTCAGTAACGGCGAAACGCTTGATAAACTTTTCAGTAGCTGATTTAAGTGCAAGCTCTGCATCAATACCAAGATGACGTGCCGCATTTACACATGAAAAGAGCAGATCGCCGAGTTCCTCTTCGATATCAGTCTTATTTCCGGCTGCAATGGCTTTATCCAGTTCAGACTTTTCTGAATTGATACAAGCGACAGCGTCCTCGGCAGAGCGGAAGTCCATTCCGGCACGCATGGCACGTTTACCGACCTTTTGCGCTCTCATCAAAGCGGGAAGCGATTTAGCGACGCTGTTAAGAGTATCGGTATAGCTTTCCTGACCTTTGGTTTTCATTTTGATAGCGTCCCAGTTTTTAAGCACCTGATCGGTGTTATCAGCCGAAACGTCTCCGAAAACGTGAGGATGACGGATAATAAGCTTTTTGCAGATCTCGTCGCAGACATCGTCAAAAGCGAAAGAACCGGTTTCCTCCTCGATTCTGCAATGGAAAACGACCTGAAGAAGAACGTCGCCAAGTTCTTCACGAAGAAGCTCGGTATCTTTAAGATCAATGGCTTCAATAGCCTCGCAGGTTTCTTCGATGAAATCACTTTTTATAGATTCATGAGTCTGTTCGCGATCCCAAGGACATCCGCCTTCACTTCTGAGCAATCTGACGATATCAATAAGATCGTTAATAGAATAATTAGGTTTTTGCTGGAATTCAACCATACTTAAACACACTCCCTTTAAGACAGGCTAAGTAATATAATACCTTAAAATTTGATAAAATGCAAGCTGTTTTGACATTTTTGGCAATATAGCACAATAGCTTGCGTAAAGATACGGTTGTTTGTACATTTTGCCTTATGTTCGCAGTATATCAGGTCAGGTTTTATCAACAAAACCAACCTTGCGGTAAACTTTTGAAACGATTCTCTGCGAGTATCTGAGAGCCTTTTCAGCTCCCTCTGTGTAGCATTTTTTAAGGAAAGTCTTATCCTGAGAAATGCGGGCAAATTCAGTTCTTACCGGTTCAAGATGATCGGCAACAGCTTCACCGACAGCAAGTTTGAAGTCGCCGTATCCTTTTCCGGCAAATTCCGACTCGATAGCGGCAAAATCCTTGCCGGTAACGCTTGAATATATGGTCATAAGGTTGTTGATACCATCCTTGCCGTCACGGTAGCAGACTTCCGCTTCACTGTCGGTAACGGCACGCTTGAATTTACGGATAATCGTATCCTTATCATCAAGAATGAGTATAACGGCGTTTGGATTTTCGTCCGATTTAGACATCTTCTTAGTAGGATCCTGAAGCGACATTACTTTTGCTCCAACTTTTGGGATATAGGGTTCGGGCATAGTAAAGAAGTCTCCGTAACGCTGATTAAAGCGCTGAGCAATATTTCTCGCAAGTTCAAGATGCTGCTTCTGGTCTACGCCAACAGGAACGAGATCAGCGTTGTAAGCGAGAATATCAGCCGCCATAAGAACAGGATATGTAAAAAGTCCGGAATTGATATCGTCAGGGTGACGCTGACTTTTATCCTTGAACTGAGTCATACGGGAAAGCTCACCGAACTGAGTGTTGCATCCGAGAACCCAGCTAAGTTCAGCGTGAGTTTTAACGTGGCTCTGGATGAAGAGAATAGACTTTTCAGGATCAATGCCGCAAGCCATAAGCAGAGCATAGGAATTCATTGTACTCTGACGGAGCTTTACAGGGTCTTGTTTTACTGTGATAGCGTGCATATCGACAACGCAGTAAATGCAGTTATATTCATCCTGAAGAGGTCCCCAGTTTCTTATTGCGCCGATGTAATTTCCAAGAGTAAACGTGCCGGTTGGCTGAATACCACTGAAAATCAGCTTTTTATTTTCCATATTGAACAAATCTCCTTACTTTGCAGCATTGCGTCTTTCAGCGCCGTCCTTGAGCTGACAGTTTCTGAGTTCATCAAGTACACGCTGATAAAGAACATAAATGGTACGTTTTTCAACTTCCTCTTCGGGAATGCGTCCGGAAGGCAGAGTAGTTTTGTAAATGCCGCCTTTTGTTAAAAGGAAGATATTGTGGGTTCTGTCTGTTGGAAGGTCAAATTTGGTTGTTTTTTCGCATTTGGGAAGAAGCTGACCTGCGTTTGCTACAAGAGTGTGGGAAGCCTGAACGAGATTTCTGTATTTTTGAGCAGCACCAGTATATTCTCCTCCGTTATTGAAATAGAGGTTAGCAGCTCCGTTAATGAAGCATACCATAGTTGTGAGGATCTCCGGAGACATGGGAATATCAATAACAACGCCGAAAACGTCGTTCTTTTTGAAGTTAGTTTTAAAGAATTCAACAGGGAAGTTGATCGCCTGACCTCTTGTCATGAGGTATTTCTGTGTGACAGAATATCTGCCTGTATTTCTGTTTGGCATAATAATTTTCCTTTCATTTATGTGTATTTTGAGTTATAGGTTAGTCATAAATAGAGACAAGTAATGTTATATTAAGAGGGATTTTTCCCTATCACTTATTGCCAAGGTAATTTGTCTCTATTGGGTATTCGCCTTTGGCAGGGGAAGAGGGAGAGCGACCTCATTAATCTAACATTTCCCTTGTCATCTTAGCGAGAATGTCCATACCCTTTTTGATTTGCTCGTTGGTTGGAGTTGAATAATTGAGACGGAATGAACGGCTGACTTCGTTTTCGTCAATGCTGAATGAATTTCCGGGCACAACTGCAATTTTGTAATCCTTAACAGCTTTGGTGCAGAAAGCGTTCATATCGCATCCCTCGGGAAGAGTGCACCAGATAAATAGACCGCCCTCCGGCTTGGTATATGTGATTTTTTTCGAGAATCCGCTTTCTATAAGACCGCACATAAGCTCGCATTTTTCTTTGTAGATCGCACGAAGCTTATTGAAATGCTCCTCACGGTTTACACTGGACATAAAGCGGTGCGAAACGACCTGAGCCCAGATATTTGAATGTACGTCCGAAACCTGTTTGCAAACGACGATTTTCTGAATGATCGCAGTCGGAGCTGAAATGTAGCCTGTTCTGAATCCGGGAGAGATAAGTTTTGAGAAGGTGCTGGAGTAGATAACTCGGCCCTCGGTATCCAGGCTTTTGATAGAAGGAATAGTTTCGCCGGCAAATCTGAGTTCACCGTAGGGATCGTCCTCAAGAATAATGAAATCATACTTGCAGGCAAGCTCGTAAACGGCTTTTCTTTTAGCAAGCGACATTGTTCTTCCGGTAGGATTCTGGAAATTCGGAATAAGGTAGAGAATTTTGACGTTCGGCTCGGTTTTAAGAGCATTTTCAAGCTTTTCAATATTAATGCCGTCCTCTTCCATATCAATACCTTTTAGATTTACGTTATAAGAGCGGAAAGCGTTCAGCGAGCCGATAAAGCTTGGTGATTCACAAAGAAGAGTATCGCCCTCGTTAAGCAGAACTTTGCAGGAAAGTTCATTTGCCTGCTGTCCGCCTGAAGTAATGATAAGGTCGTCGAATTCCGGATGAAAACAATTTTTTTCGCTCATCCAATTTTTCAGATAGTCACGAAGTGGAGTGTAACCCTCGGTTATGCTGTATTGAAGTGCAAGAACGGGATCATTTTTTAAAAGATCTGCGGAAATCTCGGCAATTGCCTCTTTTGGAAAAGCTTCCGGAGCAGGATTTCCTGCTGCAAAGGATATAACTTCCGGATCGGAGGTGTACTTGAGAATTTCACGGATAGCAGAAGCTTTAAGTCCGCTGACTTTATCGGAAAATTTATAATCCATAGTAAAAATTCCTTTCTAAATAATAGAGTTAAAATGCGGATAAGCCGCATAAATTTTCAGAACAAATATATTATACCACATATTTTTGATTTCTGCAACATATATTTTTATGAAAAGTGAAAGCATTTATCTTTTTTGATATTTTAAGGAGACTCTGTTCCACTGACTCCCTGCCAAAGGAGAGTACATCCCCTTTGGAAACCCGGTATTAATTATATCAAATACCCACAGGTGGAATTTGATATAATTATGGCGACTGCCACAGAGAAAAACACCTTTGAAAAAAGATAATGGGGATAAACTCAATATTTAATATTAAAAAGGATAAACGCTTACAAATTATAAAGAGGATTGATATTATTGAAAAAACAGAATTTTCTTAAAGGCTCGCTGATACTTATGGCTTCGGCGGCGGCGGCAAAACTTCTTGGAGCGCTGTTCAAAATTCCTCTGACCAATATTCTCGGCGGAGTAGGAATGAGTTATTTCAGCTGCGCATACAGCCTTTTTATGCCGATATACGCTCTTACAGTGACCGGAGTATCTTCTGCTGTTGCAAGAATGACCGCCCAGAGTATGGCTCTTGGAATGATTGATAATGCAAAAAAAATCAGGCGAACTGCTCTTATGGTCTTTTCAGCTGCTGGATTTATCGGAAGCGTGATAACGTTTCTTCTTGCACGTCCATTCAGTATTTATTCGGCAAACAGTCCTGAAGCATCTGTTGCTGTAGCAATGATAGCTCCGGCAGTATTTTTCGGATGCATTACGGCTGTTGAGCGTGGATATTACGAGGGACTAAGCAATATGTATCCGACTGCTCTTTCGCAGGTAGCAGAGGGAACGGTCAAGGTCGGAATGGGACTTTTGCTCTGTAATTTCGTTACGGAAAACAGTGAAGCCGTTATGAAATATTTCCCGAACATTACCGACATAAGAGCAATTGCAGCAGCAGCAGGAATTCTTGGAGTAACGCTCTCTTCACTTGGAGCTGTTTTATTTTTTGCGGTTTTAAGAATTTTCATTCGATGTGAAGTTTCCAAAGAGAAAACGGTTATGAGCAGAAGACGGATAACTCGTGAGCTTATCGGATCAGCCGTTCCGGTCGGAGTGAGCGCCGTTGTCACCAATCTTACTGCCCTTATAGATATGTGGACGGTTATAGGGTGTATTTCTTATTTTGGTGCGGGAGCAGCTCATATTCCAGCAGGAATAAAGTCTGAAGAGATTCCGCAGTTCATATACGGTTCTTTTGCTGGAATTGCTCTTACTATTTTTAATCTTGTTCCATCTGTGACCAATATGATTGGAAAAGGCGCTCTCACCTGCGTTACTTCTGATTGGGAAAGCGGCAACAGAGACTCGTTGCAGCGAAGCGTGATGCAGGGGCTTGTAACATCGGCAGTTATAGCGATACCTGCGGCGGCTGGATTGGGAGTTCTTTCTTCGGAAATAATGACTTTTCTCTTTCCACGTCAATCGGACGAGGTGGCTATATGTATAAATTCACTTCGTCTTCTTATGCCGGGAATGGTATTTTTGTGTGTATCATATCCGCTTTTCAGTATGCTTCAGGCAATTGGCAAAACAGCTCTTCCGCTGAAAATAATGCTTCTTGGAACGGCGGTAAAACTTGTCGGAAATCTTGTTCTGATACCTTTTATGGGTGTTGACGGAGCAGCGTTATCAACTTCGCTGTGTTACGGAGTAATTCTTGCAGTATCTCTTGCTGTATTTATAAAAGCTTCAGGAATACATATAAGCGCAGCGCCGTTTTTACGAGCTATCTACGCAGGAATTATGTGTGGAGCTTCAGCATACTTGACTGCCGCACTTCTTGAGGCGAAAAATATGAGTACTGCTGCGGTTATAATTTTTTCTGCATTAATAGGTGGAATCGTTTATATAGCCATTATTATTGCAGTTTTTGGAAAAGCCGTAAAAACAAACAAGCCCGCGCAAAGGCAGGCTTGTGGACCAAATAGAATTATTTAAAAAAGTCAGGAGATATAGTCTGAATATCATCCGCAGTTACATTTACCTTGATAACACTTTCCTTATTGTTTGGATCGTCTTTAGTCGGGAAGAAGCAGATAGTGAAGTTGTCTGTTTCAGGTGGAATACGGAATCCGCCGACAACACCGCTGAAAGTTCCATTTGCAGGAACGTTGAATGGGTCTGGAGTGTACATATTTTCTTTGAATGTAGTGGTTGCATATACATTCGTCTGAATATGTGAATATATTTCGCTGCCGTCAGGAAGAACGAGGATGAAATTATTAAGGCAGTTAAGATCATACGCAATATCGGAGTTGTTTGTTACTTCAACATCCAGATAAACATATTTACGTTCGCCTTCTGTGGTGCTATGTGTATCCGGAGTCATAAGCACGGAATTAAGCTTAAAAAAAGTATCGTTTCCGTTTGCGTCTTCAGACATTTCGGCAACTATCTCATTTTTACCTATTTCACGTTTTGTAGTATTTGTATTATTATTGTTGTTGTTGTCATCGTTTACGCTTATGGAATTAGATGTATCCGAAGTAGTTGTTTTATCCTTTTTACATCCGACAGCGGAAGTCAGCATTAAGCCTGCGCAAAGTAAGATAGCTGTATATTTGAATTTTTTCATGATTTATGCCTCCAAGTTAAATTAATTGTTTGCAGAGCTGTACTTTAGATGTTTATAGTATATCACAAAATATAAGGTTATGTCAAGTGGAAATTTATTAAAAATTAAAAAGGACTGCTGTATTTTCATACAGCAGTCCTGATTTATTTAGTCAAATACATAACCATGTTCTTCAAGGTATTCGTCTGCAATGTATTTCTTACCGACGTCGCCGGATCTTTCCTCATAGATTTTAAGGATAGCAATAGCATCCGTACCATCAATTATTCCGTCATTGTTAATATCAGCATATTCAGATATATACTGATAATAAGGGTGATTTAATCTATCATTAGGCTTACCGTCAATATCTGATATATAATCAGCATAATAAGAAATCACGAGACAAGCATCAACAGGATCAATCATACCGTCGTGATTTACATCGCCCATTTCATAAGTTGTTATTTTTGAAACACGATCTGTATAGATTTTAAGAATAGTAATAGCATCAATGCCATCTATTATACCGTCGCCGTTAATATCAGCATTTTCGCTTATGTGGTCAAAACAGGGATTATTGATTTCTTCAGGAAGTTCACCTGTTGCCGGATCATATGATATTCTGAGAGTATAATAACGAAGTACGAGAGTAGCGTCAATTGCATCAATAACTCCATCATGTGTTACATCACCTATTTCATATACAACAGGTTCAGAATCTTCTGCGGAAACAGTCATAGGGACAGTAGATAAACCAAGTAAAATTGCTGACAACAAAGAAATAGTTTTTTTCATAGTATCACCTCATAAAATTAATCGTTGTATATTTCGTAAATATCGGTTGTACCAATACGTCCGGAATATTCAGAACCTGATATTATTTCTGTATAATATCTGAGAGTAAGTTGAGCATCTGTTTCATCAATGTATCCATCTTTATTAACATCAGCGGCATAAGCGCTTCTTAAATCATGAATTACCTCATTAAGGTAAGAATTGATATCAGAAAGCGGTACTGAATTGCCATTAAGATTAATAAATCTTAAAATTAGTGTAGCATCGGTTCCGTCAACAAAAAGGCTGTTATTAACATCACCAACAATGTATTCGTCTGCCCCAATCATAATAGGAGCGGTTTCAAGTATGGAGTTAAAATATTCATTTCCTTTTGAGTCAGTTATTTTGTACATAGTCGGATCTTTAACAAAATTTACACCTGATGTCGTCCAATTGAATATGTCGGATTTTTTTATATAAAATGAGACAAATGTGCCATTAAAGTCCATATCGGCATAATTAAGTGCAATGAGTGTTACATAATTTCCATTATCCGATGGTACATACTTTGAAGCCTTCATTTCTGCATCATTCATTGTACGATCAGTATATTTAAGCTTTGGTTCTCCGTTTGGCTTTGTTACCGCCTCCCAGTTATTTCCTAAATTAATTCGAAATGCAGCTTCATTAAATTCAGGAAAGTTTTCCATAATTACATCAGCTCTTATTGCTCCGGATTCTTCAATTGTCATGTCAATATAAATGTTAGGATCAGGAGTTGTTTGTTCAGCTGCATAAGCATTTATAGCAGAAAGCGAACAAATCGCAGTTGCCGTAGTAATAAAAGATGTTATAATAGATTTAAAAAAATGCATTGGTAATTACCTCCATATTATTTATATGCAATTATAATACTAAAGTATTACATGGTCAATAGTTGTGTCACGAAAAGCAGATTTATGTCCCAAAATCATTTCCTATAAATCTATTATACAACATAAAATCAAAAATGTCAATATAATATTTGGATTTTATTTTTTAATTTTCATAGAAATGTCGAAGCACTTCACGGAATGTGTAAGCGCACCGAGAGAAATTATGTCAACTCCTGTTTTGGCAACAGAGCGGATATTGTCGGCGGTAACATTTCCGGAGGCTTCAAGGAGAGCTTTTCCGGCAGTTATCTCAGAAGCCTGCTTCATTTCCTCGCAGCTCATATTATCGAGCATAATGATCTCAACGTTATTATCAAGAGCTTCTTTAAGTTCTTCAAGCGTTCTTACCTCTACCTCAATTTTAACGGTATGACCGATTTTCTCACGAAGAGCTGAAACAGCTGCAGTGATTCCGCCGTAAGCGTCGATATGATTATCCTTAAGCATAGCTGCGTCGGAAAGATTGAATCGGTGATTTTTTCCTCCGCCTACTGTAACGGAATATTTCTGGAGCGCACGAAGTCCGGGAAGAGTTTTTCTTGTATCGGTAACGGAAGCTTTAGTACCGCTAACCAGCTTTACACATTTATTAGTCGCAGTTGCGATACCGGACATATGCTGGAGAAGGTTAAGAGCCGTTCTTTCTCCTTTGAGAAGAGTAAGAGTGCTTCCCTCAAGTTCAGCAATTATATCTCCCTTTTTAACTTCGGAGCCGTCGTTCATGAGTATTTTAAATTCAACATCTCCGCCTGCAAGCTCGAAAACACGTTTAGCAACTTCGATTCCGCAGACAACTCCGGAATCCTTTGCAACATAATAAGCCGAACTTTTATGCTCCGGAGGAATAAGATTATCCGCCGCAGCGTCGATGTAATTAATATCCTCCATAAGAGCTGTTGTTATGATATTGTCGATATAGCATTGTAAAAGTTTCATAAAATGATTTTCCTTTCAATTTTAATTCTGGTAAACGGAGTCGATACCGAGATATTCTTCAAGAGTAAGTCCGGAATCGTAAACCGCTTTTGCCGTTTCTGTACCAAGGTAGCGGACGTGCCAAGGTTCGTATTTATATCCCGTTATATTTTGTTTTCCCTGAGGATAGCGAAGAATAAAACCATACTTATAGCAGTTTGCGGCTATCCACTTTGCTTCGGGAGTGCCGATAAAAGCGTCGGAAGCCATATTTATGTCAAGGGCAAGTCCGGTTTGGTGTTCGGAATGACCGGCTCTTGCGGAATATGTATCGGCAGCAGTTTTTCCGTCTCTTGCAACATAGGAGTTGTAAAGCTGATCCTGATAGCTGTATGATCTGAAGCCGGAGCATACCCAGAGATTAAGTCCGGCTGCGGCAGCGTCATTTTTCATGCGGTTGAAAGCTGCCTGAGTTTCAGCGGTAAGCGCTCCCGGATTATAAGAAGAGGGAAGGGAGTATGTTTTATTTGCGATAAGGATGCCGTTAACATAGGTAACTCCGTTTTTGACCTCAATATTCTGTCTGATGAAATTTTCGACAGCGCCGTTTTCCCAAGTAAGAGTGAAATGTGTGGAATCGGTGGAGGATATAACGGCAGTTGTTGTATTGTCTGAACTGCCAATATGGAAAGTGAGATTTTCTTCATCCGCACTGTATTCAAAAGCGAGCCCAATGCCCGTTTTTGAATCGATATAATTTCCTGTTGTTCCGTTGAAACTGAAAACTCTGTAATCGTTATCTCCGGAAGCAAGCCATTTTCCGGAACCTATAAGTTTTGTATAGTCCGTGGTGTTTTGTCTTGTAAAGTTTTCAGTCATTCCATCTTCCCATGTAAGAGTAAAATGAGTTGAATCGACGGATGTCATAGTTGCAGTTACGGAATTTCCGTCTCCGCCCATTTGGAAAGCGAGTTTATTTCCGTTTATGCTGTATTCGAAAGCAAGTCCCATGCCGGTTTCAGAACTTATGTAATTTCCGCTTACACCGCTGAAATTGAATTCTCTTGAACCGTATCCACCGGAGGTTGTCCATTTTCCGGCTCTGATAAGCTTACTGTAGTCGATAGGTTTCTCGCCGTAATAGTGAAGAGTTTCAACAGCTCCGCCGTCCCAGCGCAGAACGAGGTGAGTTTCATCGCTGTAAGAGAAAATGGCGTGTTTTTTATCTGCAAAAACATTTTCACTGAAATTAAGGTTATGAGAATTTACATCACAGGAATATACCGTAGTTTTTCCGGTGGCTTGCTCTGTAACGGTTCCGTTGGTGAAATTATAGTAGCGTGTGCCTTCTTTTCCGTCAGCGATCCATGTTCCCATAGGGAGCTTATCTAGGTGGGAATAGAGGTTCTTTTTTGCAAGAACAAGGTCAAATGAATCGACAGATCCATCACAATTAATATCGGCACGTTCAAACTCTTCTTGGGATAAAGCTTTATCTTTAAGAATATAACTCTGTAAAAGTTTCATATCCCCTCCGCCGATGACATTATCGCCGTTTATATCTCCTTTAAGCGAAGAATCAGCATTAGATGTAAGAGTTATAGAAGAGAGAATGACAGCGACGGCAGCGGATGAAATTATTTTACTTATTTTAGACATATATATACCTCGTGAATCAGGCGGATGGCGGATGAAAATATGAGATTACTGCATAACTTCCTCAAGGATTATATAAGCGGAAGTAACAATGGATTTTGCAAGAACATAGTCTGCGTCGACAAGATATCGGCCGTTAAGGAGATCGTCACGCATTTCCTTGATCCTCTTGAATCCCTCGGCGGCAGCCTGTTTATCAGGAATTACAAAATAGCTCTGCTGCATAATATTACGTGTTTCGGTGCGGTATCCCTTTGGAATGCGTTTGTTTCCGATATGAGCATCGAAATCAGCTTCCTCGAAATCATCAGGTACATTCTCAAGACGTGAAGCAATACATTCCGCTGCATGGCGTGAAAAAACAAGGGCTTCAAGCAGGGAATTGCTTGCAAGACGGTTACTTCCGTGAACTCCGGTATGCGAACATTCTCCGCAGGCGAAAAGGTTGGCAAGGCTTGTCTCGGAGTTGTTGTCAACGTCGATTCCGCCCATAAGATAATGCTGACATGGGTAGATCGGAACAGGCTCTTTAGTAAGATCGTAGCCCTGTTCGAGAAGATTTCTGTATATCATGGGGAAACGTTTTTTGAGAAACTCGCTGTCCTTATAGCTTATGTCGAGGAAAAATTCGGTGGAGTTCTGTTTCCTTGCTTCAAGGACGATAGCATGGGAAACAACATCTCTCGGAGCAAGTTCAAGACGTTCGTCATAATTCTGCATAAAGCGTTCCTTATGGCAGTTAAGGAGATAAGCTCCCTCGCCCCTAACAGCTTCGGAAATGAGGAAGCATTCACGTGTAGCTTTATTATTGAAAGCAGTCGGATGAAACTGAACGTAGCTGAGATTTTTTATCTTTGCGCCCATTTCATAAGCGAACGTAATGCCGTCGCCCGTAGCGATAGCGGAATTGGTCGTGTACTTATAAACTCTGCCGATACCGCCTGTTGCAAGTATCATAAAGTGGCAGCTGCAGGTTGTATAAACGTCATCCTCAGATTTAAGAAAAGCGGAGTATCCGGTTGAAGTTTTTTTAGCGGCACACATAATAGTATTTTCTCTTATCTCAACGTTTTCGAGCGTCTGAACGTGATCGAGAAGCTTTGAAGTTATTTCGGCTCCGGTAGCGTCGGCATGGTGGAAAATACGGTGGTGGCTGTGACCTCCCTCGAGCGTTCTGTGGTAAGAACCGTCGGGGTTTTTGTCGAAATCGACGCCAAGTTCAATGATATGTTCAAGGTCACGGGCAGCTTCACTTACGAGAGTGTGAACTGCGTCAACGTTATTTTTAAAGCTTCCGGCAACGAGAGTATCGTTCTGGTGATACTGGATATTGTCAGTAGGAGAGTTATATACTCCGGCAATACCGCCCTGTGCAAGAGATGAATTACAGAGATTCAGTTCACGCTTGCAGATAATGAGAATTTTAAGCTGCTGTGGAAGATTTATAGCTGCATAAAGTCCTGCTGCGCCGCAGCCTGCGATAATAACATCATAATTTTCAGACATATTCAAGCACGTCCTTTGCTTATTTGTAATTTGGAAGCTGTTTTCAGAACAGATTCTTACATATAATTATAACATATTTTTCCTTAAATGTCACTATTTATTCTGTATATTTTATTATATTTTATTTTGTTGTTTTTTATTATATATTCTAAGATTTCCGTATTCGCACATAAGCATAAAAGTCATAAGAATAATAAGCAGCGACGGAACAGGGGAGGGAGCTTTATATGTTTTAACGGATATTGTCGAAGCGGAAACAACTTCGTTTCTCATCATAAAGGGCATGATAAAGCGGCATATGATAAAACTGAGAACTGCGGTTATACTGCGTAGGAGAATAAGAGGTTTAAGGGAAAGCTTTCCCGAAACAACAGCGGATATCTGGAATATAACGCAAATACCGCCGAAAGAGGTAAGAGCGCATAGATATGGGAGCAGGTTGTAATTATTTTCGGGAAGGGAGTTTACGGCTGTGATATCAAGAAAAGCAGGAAGAAATTTCGCTGATATATCATGAGAGATCCCCGATATTTTTGAGAAAATGTCAGCCGCCGCCGACAGTATTCCGTAAGCGTCGAGCATGGCTGTAAAAACTGAAAAAGCAATTATCATGAAACATATTTCAGCGATCGTTTTTCCACCTGATACGACGCATTCCGTGAGCATATCTCCTGTTACCGAGAATGTGTTTTGCATTGATTTTTTTCTGTCAGCGTCCCTTCTAAGAAAAAATGAAACAAAAAATGCTAATATAAAATTAGCCGAAACTGTCGATATAAGGATAATTTTTCCGGCAAGGGTAGAACTGTAAAGCTGTCCGGATATGCACCCGAAGATGAATGCCGGGCCTGCCCCGAAACATATCCCCATGAGAAGTCCGGCGGATTTTTCGGAGATTTTTCCGTCGCTATAGCCGGTGCAGAGCATTTTCGCTCCGGTAGGATATCCGGCGAACATACTGAACAGAAAAATTGGAAAGGAACTTTCGTTCATGCCGAAAAGAAATCTCCCGACAAAATTGAATAGCTTTGGCAATTTACTTGTTAAGCCGCTTTTTATTATAAGCGCCGAGACTATCATCATCGCATAAAGAGAAGGGATTATAATATTTATACATCGTCCTAAGGCTCCGGATACCGCAGTTTTTACCGCTTCTGTTTCGGAAATGCAGAACCAAGCTCCTGTTATCAACAGGAGTATTTTCAAGGCAGTTAAAGTTTTTTCTGAAATTTTCTTCATAATGATCACCCGATTAATCATATTATTTGAAGAGAGCAATTAGACCATGAATGTCATGGCTTTATTTTGAGTTATTATTATGGGAGACGCTGTCTCCCATACCCTCTGCCCAGAGTACATACAGCTTTTGCCAAACAGTAAAGGGAAACAGAATCGCCATTATATAACTGAAAATAAAACTATGATATTCTGTATAAATGATAATCCAAGGAGATGATAGTATTGTTCAATAAATTTGCCGACAAGGCGAGAGATACGTTTTATCTGAATCCGCAGATTTATTTCGACTGCAACAACGAGCTTCTTATCGAAAATTGCAGCCGTATAGAGGAATATAACGAGGTTTTTATGCAGCTCGTATCGGGAAAGCTCTGTATACAGATATGGGGGAGCAATCTTCGTGCGTATGATTTCAAGGCGAACGGACTTATTGTAAGGGGGAAAATTTCCAAGGTCGAATTTATTGAAAGGAGCGGAAGAAAAAATGAAGAATCAGCTGAAAGGCAGATTGAGAATTGACGCATCCGGAAAAAATCTGTATAAATTTATAAATGCTTTGCATTCCAGCAGGATAAGCTGTTTCAGTCAATATGTTCGTAAAGACATTTTTTATGCGGAGGTTTATCGGAGCGATCTTGCAAGACTTGAAGAAATTGCCGGGAAATTCGATATCGAGCTTAAATACGCTGAATATAACACTCTCGCTTCAAAAGTTCGGCGATATCGGAAAAGATTCGGTATACTTATCGGAGTGATCATCGTCCTTGTCGGCTCGCTTTATTTTTCAAATGTAGTCGTTACGATTGATATTCAAGGGAACTCGGTCGTAAGCGACGAAGCGATTCTGGCTGCGCTTGCTGAACTCGATATAAAGCAGGGAACTCCGCTTCGGAAGATAAATTTTCATTACTGCGAAAACGAGCTGAGGGTAATGGTAAACCAGATATCCTGGGCGGCGATACGTCATACGGGAAACAGAGTTGTGGTTGAGGTCACGGAAATCGTTGATAGACCTGAAATGGCTATGGAGCGTGTGCCATGCAATATAGTCGCTTCGAAAGACGCAGAGATAACCTATACTTCGGTTTACGACGGTTTTTTGATGCACAAGGTAGGCGATTACGTTTTGCAGGGGACTATGCTTGTAAGCGGAGTTACGACCGACGCTACCGGACATACAACGCTCCACCACGCCATGGGGAAGATACGGGGAGTTTACGAAGAAAACGTCACGTTCACCGGCGATTATAATACGCAGACCTTTGAACCGACCGGAGAAACCTCCAACGAACGCTATCTGAGGCTTTTTAACCTAAAAATACCGATGTTTTTTGGAAAAAATAAATATAAAAATTCAGACAGTGAAACATATGAAAACCGTATGAATATTTTCGGAAAAGAACTTCCAATAGGTTTTGTGAAAGAAAAAATAACAGAAAAAAAGCTCTCTGAAGAAACTCTTACCGATGAAGAATTATCAGAAAAGCTTATGGAGAAAATTTATCTTTACGAAAAGAATTTTCTTGGAGATGAAATTGAAATAATTGAACGCAGCATAACCGAAGAGAAGACCGAAACCTCTCTTACATATATTGTAACCTATAAACTTGAGGGCGATATCTGCGCTCAGCAGGAGGTTTTTCTTAAATAAAAATGTGACATTGGATAAAAAAGAGAGACTTCGTATTGAAGTCTCTCTTTTTTATTATTTTTTCTCTTGCTCATCATCGTTTTTCTTACAACGAAAAACTGCTAATAAATTTATGGCAGCAAGAATAGCACATACTACAGCCCATACAATTAAATCCTTAAATACAGAACCAGCAGTTGTAAAGCCGATTATAGCGGCAATTGCAAAAATAATTATGCCTGCAATCGAACCACCCTTTGCAGTATTCTTGCGGCTTGCTATCATAGTAATTCCGCCTGCAAGCATCAACAAAGCAACAAAAGCACCGCCTGTGCCGCTTGATTCACCATTGTCCTTCAAAGCGTTTGCTGCACCTGCTGCACAAGATTGGAACAAAACAAAGCAGGATATAACTATTGTAAGTATTCCTAAAACTAATTTTGTCGTTTTCATATTTTTCCTCCTTATTTTATTTCCCTTTATACCAAATTGGGATAAAATAATTATACCATAATGGTATAATTAAGTCAAGTATTTTTTAGAAAGTTATTTATATGAGACTAAAAGAATTACGTAAAGCAAAAAGAATTACGCAGCAAAGACTTGCGATGGATTTAAATCTTAATCAAAATTCAATAAGTCGTTATGAAAGCGGTGAACGAGAAGCTGATTATAAAACGCTTATAGCGTTGGCGGACTATTTTCATGTTTCAATAGATTATCTTCTTGAACGTACAGATAACCCAACATTTTATCAATAAAAATAAAACTGCGCTGTATAGTACAGCGCAGTTTTGGTTATATCAATCAATTATTGAATTCCCGATACTCCGACGGAGAAATACCCTCGCTCAGCCGGAACTGACGGACGAAATAATTGTAAGAGGAATATCCGCATTGCTTTGATATCTCGGTAATGGTAAGGTCTGTTTCGGAAAGAAGCTTTTTAGCCTTTTCGATGCGGAATTCGATCATTTCCTCGATAATGCTCTTGTTGAAAAAAGACTTGTATATCTTCTGGAGATAGCTTTTGCTGAGATAAAGACTATCGGCAATATCGCTTATATTCCAGGGATAGGCAGGATCTTTTTTTATTTTGCTGCGGAGAATACAAAGCTTTTCAAACTGAGGATTTGCGCTGCTTTCCGATACATTGTAAGCCATTATCTTGTTTACGGTCGATTTATACATAGCTTCTCCGAGGTCGATATTTTCATTTGTGTTGAAAGTGAAAAGACCGATTGAGAAATCGATATTGAAATTTTCTCCCTCGCTGAAGCGGCTCTCTTTAACTTTTGAATGAAGCTCGCTGTAAATTTCGGTCACACGATCTTTCAATTTGGTTATAATGCAAAGAGTCTGAGCGTTCCACATTCCGCAGATCTCCTTTTCTCTGGTGCATTCTTTAAGGGCAGAAGCGAAAGCTGCTGTGATACGGCTGCAATTTTTCTCGCCGCTTCTGTAGTAGATTCTTTTTATGCCGACAAGTTCAATAGTTATACAGTCGAGAGTGCAGTTTTTCTCTTCTGCGGCAAGATGTTCAGAGAATTCTTTTTCAACTCCGCTACGGCTGAAAAGACCTGTGATGCTGTCGTAGAGAAGAGCTTTATTAGAGTTTAAAACAGCGTGGGACATGGCTGATTTTATGCGTACCTGTTCAAGAGCAACGTTGACATAATTTACCCACTGATAATACAGACTTCTGAATGCCATTGGATTTTTTCCGAACGAAATGGCAGTATATCCGAAGAAATTGTCATTGTAATGAAGAGGAGAGATATAAAATGCCGAAGGATAGTTTCTTTCGGCGCTGAAATCAGGGAGAATATCGGAGGAGCTGAAATATTCGCTGCTGCCGGGTTCTCTTTTAACAGCCGACTTTGAAAGAATGATCTTAACTTCGTCGCCGCAACGGAAGCCAAGCTTATCGGAATATTGTCCATGTGAAGACTCGATATAATTTTTTGTAATACATATTCTGAGATGAGACATTTTATAAAGAAGATGCGTGTAATTATCGAGTCTGTCGGCAAAAATATCCGTGTTATCAGCGTTTGTGATATCAAAGAGCATATCGCCGTAAAGCATACCCTGTTCAAATCTGCTGTTGATATTTTTTTCCCTTTGAAAACTGCGGCGCATCTTATGATTCTCTCTGCAGCCGCAGCTTTCTCCGATACGAAGAGTTCCTTTCTCGTTGGGAATTTTACGGCAGATCTTTCCGGTAATGATTCTGTAAAGTCGTCTGAAAGCCTCTGCGCCGAGCTGAAAATTAGGTCTTGCATAGCTTGTTATAGATGGAGAGGAGCTATAGCCGTCGTCAGAAGCGTCGTATCCTGTTACGGCGATATCTTCGGGGATTTTAATGCCGTGAGCCATAAGCGATTTAGTAAGCTGGATAGCTGAAACGTCGTTTCCGCATACTACTGCTTCCGGACGTTCAAGTTCACCGCTTATAATTTTTTCGGCAAGTTTTTTTGCTGATTCCGTCCAGAAATCCCCATATTGATAATAACTTTTATCATAATAAAGACCGTGCTTTTTCATTGAGTTAAAATAGCCTTTAAGACGTTCTCCTGAAACATAAACATTTTTCGGACCGGTAAGACAATATACCTTTTTAAGTCCGTGAACATCAATAAGGTGGTCGGTGATCTCCTCGAAAGCGTCGCAGTCGTCAGCAGAGGTTGTTTCAAAATTCTTATGATCGCCTGAATCAAGGAGCATAACGGGCTTATCTGAGAGCACAAGAAGTTCGTCTATATATTTATGTATCTTTTCGCCGTAAAAGGTATTGCGGTCGTAAAGAAAACCGTCGAATTTTTCCGAAAGTATCAGATCTAATATAGATTTCTCGGTATCTTTATGAGCTGAATCTATGTAGAAGTTACTCAATGGCGAAATAACTGCGATATCACAGTTGCTTTTGAAAGCCTGAGAGATAATGCCACGCATGATCTCGCTTTGAAAATCAACGTGACATTCGGTAATAATAACTCCGATAAGAATTCTTTGCTTCATTTTTACAGCTCCTTTCATCGATGTGTATTATTCTATCATATTTTAAGTCTAATTGCAAGACTATTATGCATATTTTTATGCCTCTTACAAAAAAATCTTATGAAAATGATAGAATATTTCATTGTAAAGCAATGAAAATTGTGTATAATATTAATATAGATAAATTATGAATCGGTTAGAAGAAACTCCGATTTGAAAAAAGTTCTTATTTTAGCGTTTTGAATGACATTTTGAATGCTCTCAGGGGAGGGATTGCTTTGATGAGAAGAAAAATCAAAAGGCTTGCTGCCATAGTTTCGGCACTGTTTATAGTAAGCGGAACAGTTTCGATTCCCTCGAAAAAACAACCGTTGGAAGTTAATGCCGCAGCAGCCGGAAGCACGAATGTGCTTGAATATCTGAACAGAGAGATTTCTGCGATAAATACGGGTTCGGGAATGCTTGTTAACTGGAGATTTCTTGCAAACGACGATGATACCGCCGTTTGCAGACTTTATAGTGATGGAACACTTATTTACACAAGTGAGAAAAATGATGCGACTTGTTATCTTGATAAAAACGGAAAATCAAACTCGAAATATCGTGTAGACACCGTTGTAGGAGATAAAGTCGTTTCTTCGGAGGCTTGTTCGCTTATTTCAAATAACGCTTATTTCGACGTTTCACTTTCTTCGCCGACAGCTTCCGGAATTACATACAGTCCCAACGATATGTCGGTGGGCGATGTTGACGGTGACGGCGAATATGAACTTTTCATAAAGTGGGATCCTTCAAATTCCAAGGATAACTCTCAGAAAGGAACAATGGGAAATGTTTTTATCGACTGCGTAAAGCTTGACGGAACAAGACTCTGGAGGGTGGATTTAGGCGTTAATATTCGTGCGAATTTACTGTACTCCCTATGATACTGATTATCGTATAACAACTCTCATGCACGACGCTCATTACCGTATGCAGGTTTCGGCTCAGAACACTGCATATAATCAACCTCCGCATACAAGCTTTTTCCTCGGAACGGGCTATGATCTTCCTGCAAGGCCACAGGGCGTTGTAAACGGAAACCTTACGGTGATAAGGGGTAAAACAGGAGCTGTTATTGATACGGCTCATAAATACAAGATCAAAAATGCAAACAGCGGACTTTATCTTGAAGTTGTTGATGCAAAAGCTGAAAACGGCGCAAACGTTCAGCAGGGAAGTTCTCAGCAAGGCTGGACTTTTGAGGATGCCGGAGACGGATACTACAGAATTTATTCCGAAATAGGCGACGGAAAAACATTCCTTCTCGATCTTGATTACGGCAAGCAGGATAACGGCACAAATATTGGAATATGGGGAGATACAGCAAGCGACGCTCAGCTCTTTAAATTTGTTGACAACGGTGACGGAACTTATGCCGTTTGTACAAAAGCAACCAATGATAAAAGCGGTTTAGGCGTAATATCCGCTTCAAAAGAGGTAGGCGCAAATGTCATTCAGTGGGCTTGCAACGGCAGCGCAGATCAGAAATGGATTCTTGAGATCAAGGTAGATCCAATAAACGGTAAACTCTTTAAGGAACTTCTTGTTCAGGATACAGCAAACTATCTTGACTGGAAAATAGCCGAATCAGTCTCAGTAGGTGGAGCAGTATTCGGTGATCGTGAATTTACGTACATATCTCTTCCCGATGAAATAAACGGTGCAGAAGCGATTATTACAGCCTGCGATTCCAAGGTGTTTTCCGGCGATCTTGCTTCATTTAAGGCAGGAGCGGATATGACCGCTTATGTTCTTCTCGATAAGCGTGTTGAAGAAGCAGGTTCAGTTCCGGAGTGGCTTAGCGGATACGAAAAAACCGGGGAAACGGCGGTAAACTCTAATAACGTTGAATTTGATTTATATGCGAAGCCCTTTAAAGATGGCACAACCGTTGAATTAGGCAGCAACGGTATGAATGGCAGCGTTGTAAACTACACTGTTTTCGTAACAGAGGATAAAACTCAGTCAACGACTGGCTCGGTTGATGAAATAATCTACGGCGATTCAAACTGCGATGGTAAAGTGGATATGTCGGATGCGGTTCTTATCATGCAGCCGCTCTCTAATCCGGATGCATACGGTCTTAACGGTTCGCATGAGAGCGCTATTACCGGTCAGGGACTGAAAAATGCGGATTGCTATAATACAGGCGACGAAATTACGAATAATGACGCTCTAGCCATTCAGAAATTCAAGTTAGAACTTATAGATTCGCTTCCGGAAGCTTAAACCCAAAAATCAGATTTACAGGATAATTAATGATATACCCTCCTCTCAAACACCCCTTTCCGTTTTTCGGGAGGGGTGTTTTTATTTATACCAGGACAAAATATTGCAATAATTATGAAAATGTGGTATAATATGACTTAACTTTATAATGGAGACCTTTTTATGAATTATAAAAAAATAACTGCTTTTGCCGCAGCTTTTTGTCTTATGGGAGTTCCTGCTACGGCTAAATTACCGCTGTCAGAAAATACAGTCTTTGCTGTTGAGAGTTCGGACATTGCGGATACAATAAATTTACGTCTATAGGGCAGAGCGTTACTGCTCAAATCAAAAGCGGAAGTGAAAGTCCGAAATGGTACAGTGATAATGAAAATATTGCGAAAGTTGATTCAAACGGAACTGTTACAGCCGTCGGAGAGGGAACTACTTTTATCGCCACAGTTTTCTCGACGAATGTCCTTAAATTTCAGATCAACGTGACCGATGAAAAAAAGGATGATGATTCCGATCCTGTTATAAAAGATCTTTGAACGATAAACCTTGATAATGCTCATAACGGAGCACAGGCAAAGCTGAAGAATGCTGATTGCCGCACTCCTGGAGACGGTGTTACTAATGAGGATGCTCTGGCTATTCAGAAATACAAGCTTGAGCTTATTAACTCGCTTCCTGAAATGAATTGAAATGCTTATTTTTGTTGTGCTGTTTTTGTGAAAAATATCTGTTTATCTTGAAAAAATATGTAAAGTATGATATAATAGAAAAAACAAGTTCTGACTGAAAGGGGAGCTGTTTATGAATATGCAGGCAATTATAATAACTAATCTTATAGGCTGCGCTATGCTTATAGTATTGCTGATAAGCAGTTCTCTTATAAGACGGCGGCGAACAATAAGTGATAAAATCTTCACAAAAATGATAATTATAACCGGTTTTTCATGTATTATAGAAACATTGACTTTTCTTTGCGATGGAAAGAACTTTAACGAAGCAAGAATACTTTTACTTCTTGGTAATTCATTTCTTTATGCTGCAAATATGTTTGTAACCTTTATGTGGTGTATTTATACGGATCTTCGGCATTATAAAAGTATCGGAAGAATAAAGAAGTATTACAAAATAATAGGGATTCCGGCAGCGGTAGTGGTTCTGCTTCTTATTCCGAATTCGAAATGGCAGTTTATGTTCAGTCTTGATGAAAATAATGTTTATAAGCGAGAACCGCTTGGATATGCCGTATATGTTCTTACGGTGGTCTATTTATTGTTCACGGTTTACCTGAGATACCGATATAAAAAACGTTACGGAAAAATCAGATTTTTCCCGATCTGGATGTTTATTATTCCGCTTGCGATAGGAACGATGGTTCAGGCTTGCGTTTATGGAGTATCGCTTGCGTGGACGTCAGTTGCTCTGGGACTTGTCGGAATCCACATGGGACTGCAAAATGAACATTCGTATATTGATCCGCTTACAAGGCTTTATAACCGCAATTATCTCGATTATATGCTTGCCGTTATAAGCGGAAAAAGTACCTGCACAGCTGGATTAATGATAGATCTTGATTATTTCAAGTCCATAAATGATAAATACGGTCATTCGGTCGGCGATGAAGCTCTTATTGATGCAGCTTTGATAATTCAATCCTCTGTTCCGGCAAAGGCTGATGCCATAAGATTTGCTGGGGATGAATTTATTGTTATTATGCAGAACAGCAGTGAAGCGGAAATTAATGAAACGGTTGAAAATATCAGAAATTCTGTAAATGCATTTAATGAAAAGATGGAGAAAGTTTATAAGCTTTCGTTCTCCATAGGAAACAGCACTTTTGCTTCAGGAAGCTCTGTGGATGAATTTTTCAGCAGAATGGATGAAAATATGTATGCTGAAAAAAGAGAAAAGCATTCCCGAAACTGCATCTAAGACCAAATACAGATATTTTGTCGGAGCATATTCGAGTATTCTCCGGCACGATTTCTGTAATCAAAAATTTTTTTGAAAAATTTTCGAAAAGGTATTGACAAACCGAATTTCTTATGATATAATATTAAAGCAGTCAGGTGAGGGAAACAAAAGCTCAAGGTGAACGAGAGAGTTCAAGTGCTGCACTGATATATGCGAGTGTGCTGGAATAGGCAGACAGGCACGTTTGAGGGGCGTGTGTCAACCGACGTATGGGTTCAAGTCCCATTACTCGCACCATTAAAGTTCATGCTTTGGCATGGACTTTTTTGTTTGAATTAACATAATAAAATGAGCTTCTGCAATGATTTTCAGAAGCTCGTTTGTTTGGTATTTACTTCGATTTGCGAAGCTGACGGAAAAATTCCGATAGAATACCGGAACATTCTTCTTCCATAATTCCGCCTGTAACGTTAGGACGATAATTATACGGAAGCTCGAACATCTTTTGAACAGAAACTGCTGATCCGCTTTTTTTATCGTAAGCGCCAAAAATCACGTCGTCGATACGGGAATTTATTATTGCTCCGCAGCACATTGGGCAGGGTTCGAGAGTGACATAAATTGCGCAATCCGGAAGTCTCCATCCTCCGAGGGTGCGGCAAGCCATGTCTATTGCCATTATTTCGGCATGGGCAAGAGCGTTTTTGGCTGTTTCACGCTTATTTCTGCCTTCGCCGACTATCTCTCCTGTGTTTTTGCGTACAACGACTGCTCCGACAGGAACTTCGCCTTCGCTGAAGGCAATTTTTGCGAGCTCGAGAGCACGTTTCATATACTTTTCCATAAGAACCTCTAAGAACCGATTTTTATTACAGCTTTAAGAATGCAAAGTCCGGCGACTGCTGAAAACGGGAAAGTTCCGACAGCGTAGAGAAGCTGCTTTCTGAATGTAAGCTCGGAATGATACCTGACTAAATAATGTTTGTTTTTTCTCTTTCCGGTAGATATAACTATCGCAGTCATTGCTATTCCGACAATAAAAACGATAACCATAAATAAGTTTCTATGTATAAATACTTCGGAATCAGCGTTTACCTCAATTATAATAAGTGCGAGCTGATACATTTTATAAACTATATGGACTATAAATGCCGAGAAGATTGTACCGCTTCGCAGCATTCCTATAGCTGCGACAAGCGAGATGAGAATTGCTGACGGAGCTTCAAGAAAATCTCTTGCGAGAAGTCCGGACATAATAGTAGTTATAACTATTGCTAAAAAGTCGCCGAATTGCCTTAACGCCGAAAAAATTGCACCTCTTAGCAAAAGTTCGGTAATAACTGATAAAATAATAACATCAAAGATTGTATAGATAACAAATTCGGTTTGCCCCCAGACAGAAATATCGGTTTCGATACTTCGGAAATAGTTGTAAATATCCTTTGTTTCGCTGGAATAAGCCATTGGCAGACATGATATCGTACATACGATAAGAGCCATGCCGATACTTGCTATAATTTCAGCAGAATCGTTTACAGTCCGCATAATACCGGATTTGAAGGTCATTTTGAGCTTTTTGTGAAGATAAACTATGGGAATAAACAAAGCTGCAAAAGAAATACTCAGCATTACTATAACTATTTCTTTGCCTCCGCCATAGACGGCAGAATAGAAAAAAGTTGTGTGAATATCAAAGCCGAGCAGTTCGAGAAGATGAATAACGATCTTGCCGACTACCGTATACAAAACCACGGAAATAAGCATTGCGATGCCTATTATCTGCATAATGTTTCCGAGTACCTTTTTTTCTGTTTCTGTTTTGGAACGGTTCTCAAATCCACGGCTTTCGCTGAATACACGTTCTTTTTTATTTATTTCAAAGTTAAAGGCAAAGGGATTATCTTTATTTTTCCGCCATTTTTTAAATTCGCTGCTATACGCAGAGACTGAAACTTCACTGTCAAAATCATCGACGACGCTGATTATATTTTGCTGATCGGTATTTATTGGATTTTTCATTAAATCCCCCCTATACATGGGTTAATACAATTTATCACTATAATATTACCATAAAATTAATGCGATTGTGTTATTATTTTAGTTATATTTTCTTAACGATTTATGAATCAGTGATAATATTTATTTTAAGTAAAATGCGTGACAAAAGTATAAAAATGGTGTATAATAAATACAAACACTATTATGATTGGAGCGATGTTATTATGTCAAAAAAACCTTTTTATATAACAACAGCTATTGCGTATGCTTCCAAAAAGCCTCATATCGGTAATACATACGAGGTCGTATTTACCGACGCTGTTGCAAGATTCAAAAGAATGCAGGGATTTGACGTTTATTTCCTTACCGGAACGGACGAGCATGGACTGAAAATAGAAGAGCTTGCCAAAACCGAGGGTATAACACCGAAAGAACACGTTGATAAGGTTGCTGCGGAAATCAAGGATATCTGCAAAATAATGAATATCTCTTACGATGGATTTATAAGAACTACTGATGAACAGCACGAAAAGGTTGTTCAGAAGATCTTCAATAAGCTTTATGAAAACGGCGATATCTATAAAAGCTCTTATGAGGGACTCTACTGTACTCCTTGTGAAAGCTTCTGGACTCAGTCTCAGCTTGTAGACGGAAAGTGTCCTGACTGCGGAAGAGAAGTTCAGCCTGCAAATGAAGAAGCTTATTTTCTTAAGCTTTCAAAATATCAGAAATGGCTTGAGAACTATATCGAGGAGCATCCTGATTTCATAACTCCCGAAAGCCGTAAAAAGGAAATGCTAAACAACTTCATCAAGCCCGGACTTCAGGATCTCTGCGTTTCAAGAACTACTTTCACATGGAGTATTCCGGTTACTTTCGATCCGAAGCATGTTATTTATGTCTGGATAGACGCTCTTTCAAACTATATAACGGCTCTCGGCTATGATCCCGACGGTTCAGATGAGCTTTTCGAAAAATACTGGCCTTGCGACTGTCATGTTATCGGCAAGGATATTATGCGTTTCCATTCTATTTACTGGCCGATCATGCTCCATGCTCTCGGATTGGAGATTCCGAAAAAGCTTTTCGGTCATAACTGGATTCTGTTCGGAGAGGATAAAATGAGCAAATCAAGAGGAAATGTTATTTATGCAGATGATGTTGTCGAATCTTTTGGAGTTGACGGTGCAAGATATTATCTCCTCAGCGAAATGCCTGTTTCTTCCGATGGCTCTATAACTTATGAATCTCTTATTGAAAGATACAATTCCGATCTTGCAAACACTCTTGGCAACCTTGTGAACAGAACTGTTGCAATGTCTAAGAAGTATTTTGGCGGCGAGATAAAAGTTCCGGTTTGTGCAGAAGCCGTTGATGACGAACTTATCGCCAAGGCTGTTGAAATGCCGAAAGCGGTTGCCGGATTTATGGACGAGTACCGCATGGCTGATGCAATTGATTCTATAATGAGCCTTGCCCGCCGTGCGAATAAGTATATTGACGAAACTGCTCCGTGGGTTCTGGCTAAGGATGAGGCTAAATCGGAGCGTCTTGGAACGGTTATTTATAATCTCCTTGAAACGATTCGTTTTCTCGGAGTTATCCTTACTCCGTTTATGCCGGATACTGCTGAAAAAATACTCGATGAGATAGGCGCAGAAGCTCGTGATTTTGCAAGCCTTGAAAGCTTCGGAGGCCTTGAAGCAGGAAAGAGCGTCGGCGAACCTGTTCCGCTTTTTGCGAGAATCGACGCTGATAAATTCATGGAAGAGGCTGCCGCTAAAATGGCTGCCCAGATAGCTGCTGCAAAACAGGAAGAGGAGATTGCCGAAGAAATCGAGCTTGCTCCGGAAATAACAATAGATGATTTTGCGAAAGTTGAGATCAGAGCAGCAAAAGTCGTTGCGTGCGAAAAGGTGAAAAAGTCGAAAAAACTCCTCTGTCTCCAGCTTGACGACGGAATGGGCGGACGGCAGGTTGTATCCGGAATTGCTCAGTATTATGCTCCGGAAGATCTTATCGGCAGAAAGATCCAGCTTATAGCAAATCTGAAGCCGTGCAAGCTTTGCGGAGTTGACAGCTTTGGAATGATCTGCGCCGCCGATACTCCGGAGGGAATTAAGGTTATTTTTGTTGACGACAGTATTCCTGTCGGTTCAAAAATAAGATAAGTAAAATATGATATTTGAATTATCGTGAAAAAAGGACTGCTGTACAGGGAGTGCAGCAGTCCTTTTAATTATGTGTTTATCTTTTATTGTCCGGAGAGCATGAATTCTTCAAAAGTACGCTTATCGCCGGATAAAACGAGGGTATAATATCTTAGCATAAGTGTAGCGTCTATACCGTCTATCGCTTCATCGGAATTAGCATTTGCTGATTCCTGCTGAGATTTCGAGAAAATTGTCGGCATACCGCTTATTTTCAAAGTATAATCTCTAAGAGTAAGCGTAGCGTCTATTCCGTCCACTACTCCATCGAAATTAACGTCGCCAAGCATGAAGTTTCCTGCAACCTTTTTATAGGTATCAAGTGCGATATGCGGATAACGTATTTCTTTTCCGGTATCGCCGAGATTAAGATAAACCTGTGTAAGAAGCCCGTCGTCATCGTGAAGTTCGCCGATAACATCAAGAATTTTTGCCGCTATTGCAAGATGACCTCTCTGGTTCGGGTGAAAATCCTTTTCCTTGCCGCTTTTCTGGATATCAGTAAAATAATAAGCATATCCCGGATTTGCGGCGTTCTGCGTTACGGAATCATCAAGCGAAGTGAATTCGTAGTAAACATCAGCAACTTCAATTCCTTCAACGCTGTTGAGCTCGGTTCTGAAAGAATCAAGAATATCCTTGAAGTTCATTCTGAGCTGAGCGATTACATCGGCATACTGACTGTCTGCGCCGTATTCTGCCTCTAAAAATTCAGGATCTATCTGGATAGGCTGATAGATGGTCTGCACGATAACCCGTGCATTGGGGTTGATTTCTTTGATTTCTGAAACAGCCGTTTTGATATTGGGCATTATGGAGTTAACGATGTAGCCTTCGTAATTCTTATTGTCGAAACGACAGTTCCCAGCGATATCTTTAAGAAGGCTGGTAAGCTCATAGGCAGCTGTAAAACCACTCTGAGCGTATTCGATAAGACCGCCTTTTCCACGGATATTAGCTATAATCATAAGATCGTTGATTCCCGGATCTTCCGGAATATCGCTTGACGTGAATCCTTCGTTAAGAAGATTTCTTTTTGCGCAGAAATCGAGTATCTTTTTCGAAGCGTAGTGTATAATATCGTTTCCGCCGATAGAGATGATAACGATATCCGAATCGGAAACATTCTGCTTCTGTTCGTCGCTGAGATTTGCGAGAATTTCAAGCATATCGGACGTTGTATCGCCTGAAACAGCGTAGTTATCGACATCGCAGCCAAGATAATCGCCGATTATCTGACCGTAGTTGTATTCTTTTTCTTTATCAAGACCATATCCCGATGCAATACTGTCGCCGAAAATGACTACTCCGCCGGAGGTTTCGCCAACTGCTCCGACCGGTAAAATATTAAAGACAGAAGCTCCCATAATAGCCGAGAGCATGACTGATAACAATTTTTTCATTTTCAATTCCTCCATAACAAGCAAGGGCATAATTTATTTCTTACGCTGATTATATACTATTTTAACTTTAATGTCAAGCAAAAATGACTGTGAAAATGGTCAAGGAAATATTTTTCAGAATTCTGTCACAAATCAATTTATAGTTTAATAAGAAAAATATATCACAATTGCTATTTTAATTTATATATGCTATTGACATACTTGTGAAAAAAGTATATAATAATTATATTGTATTTATTTGCATAATATTACTATGGCAGTATATGCAGCTTTGTTTTACATCATCATCGGAGAAAAATCTGAAAAAGATAAAATAATAAATTCGTTTTAACTCCGCTGTATAAATTGATATTAGAACAAATTCCGGACGTTTTAAATTCCGTCCACTCCTGTTTTACGGGATTTGCAGCTTCGGCGCAGTCCCTTAATCAATATATTTTAATATCCAATTGAATAAAATAATGCGGCATTTACCGCCTTTGAGTAATAGGTTTAAAGTACAAGCTTATTATAATTTTACTGTAAAAGGAGGTAATGCACTGTATGAACTTGGAAATCGTTCTTATAATTGTAATTTGTGTTCTTATGATCGCAGCTGTCGCTGTTGCTGTTTTGGCATATAGCAAAGGTGTTAATGCCGGCATCGAAAGACGTAAACAGCAGGCAGAGGCGCTCGTGGGTTCTGCTGAACAGCAGGCAGAACGCATCATAGATGATGCCAAGAAAGACGCTGATAACAAGAAGAAAAGCGCTCTTGTTGAAGCAAAAGACGAAATACATAAACTTCGCAGCGAGGCGGAGAAGGAAATCAAGGATCGCAGAGCAGATATGTCACGTCAGGAAAGACGTATTCAGCAGAAAGAAGAAAATCTCGATAAGAAAAATGATAATCTTGAGAAGAAAGAGGATATACTCAATCAGAAGATCAAATCTGCTGACGAAAAACTTAAAGAAGCTGAAACTATCAAAAAGGGACAGCTTGATGTTTTGGAAAGAATATCTGAATTTACTAAGGATCAGGCTAAGGAATATATAATCTCCAAGCTTGAAGACGATCTCGTTCACGAAAAAGCGGTAAAGGTTGCCGCTTACGAACAGCAGATCAAGGATGAGTGCCAGGAAAAGGCAAGAAGCTATATCTCGCTTGCTATCGCTAAGGTAGCCGCAGACCAGGTTTCAGAAGCTGCCGTTTCCGTCGTTCCTCTTCCCAATGACGAAATGAAAGGCCGTATCATAGGCCGTGAAGGACGTAATATCAGAACCCTTGAAACGCTTACCGGCGTGGATCTCATTATTGATGATACTCCCGAAGCTATTACACTCTCCTGTTTCGATCAGATCAGAAGAGAGGTTGCAAGAATTGCTCTTGAAAAGCTTATTGCTGACGGTCGTATTCATCCCACAAGAATTGAAGAAATGGTTGATAAAGCTCGCCGTGAGGTTGAATACCGTATCAAGCAGGAAGGCGAACGTGCCGTTATTGAAACCAATGTTCACGGCATAAACCATGAACTTATCAAGCTTATCGGACGTCTTAAATACCGTACAAGCTACAGACAGAATGTTCTTGACCATTCGATCGAGGTTGCAAAGCTCAGCGGAGTTATCGCTTCAGAGCTTGGCGTAGACGCAAATATGGCAAGAAGAGCCGGACTCCTTCACGATATCGGTAAGGCTCTTACCTCTGAAATCGAAGGCTCGCACGTCCAGATCGGTGTGGATGTTTGTAAGAAGTATAACGAAAATCCTGTTATTGTTCATGCCGTTGAAGCTCATCATAATGACGTTGAGCCGAAAACAGTTATCGCCTGTATCGTTCAGGCTGCCGACGCTATCTCCGCCGCAAGACCTGCCGCAAGAAGCGAAAATTATGAAAGCTATATCAAGCGTTTGCAGAAGCTTGAGGAAATCTGCAATTCCTACGACGGAGTTGAAAAGTGCTTTGCTGTTCAGGCAGGACGTGAAGTCAGAATTATGGTTCTTCCGGAAGTTATTAACGATGAAAAAATGGTTCTCGTTGCAAGACAGATTGCCCAGCAGATCGAAACTGAAATGGATTATCCAGGTCAGATCAAGGTCAATCTTATCCGTGAAAGCCGTGTTACCGACTTTGCTAAATAAAGTGGAAATATTTGCGGACGGTTTAAAGCCGTCCGCTTTGATTTTATCAATGATACTGCGAAAATTAGGCGGTTTGCAGTGTTAAATATATTATCTGTTCAAACAGATGAAAAGGAGTTTTATTATGCAAAAGAAATCATTTTTTGGCAAGGCTGTTTCTGTTGCCGCTTCGATTTCTCTGGCAGCGTCGCTTTTTCCGCTGAATGCGTCTGCCGAACGTGAGGTTATTGGCTACATGGGCGATATCAATCATGATATGCTCGTTAACACAGCCGATCTTGTAACGCTTTCACGCTATCTTCTCGGCACAGGTTCGCTTGACGGTGGAGAATACAACGCAGATCTTGATAAGGACGGTTATATTGATTCATTCGATCTTGTTCTGCTCCGTCAATATGTTATTGGCATAAAGGAAAAAGAACCGATTCTCGGCGAGGAGATCACTACAACAACGACTACTACAGCAACTACGACCACTACAACAAGTCTTGCTGACATAACAACAACTACCACTACCGTATACTATGAAGACGAATTTATTGATGCTCCGATAAAGCAGGTCGAGGCTTATCTCCCGTCGCAGGGTGAAGGAAATCTCGTTATTTTCTATGTCGATTTTCCGGACTGCAAATACGATTACGCTCCGTCTGAAAGTGAAATTGACGAAATTGCTTTTGGTGAAGAGGATTTATCCGATTCAAACTATCCTTTCGACAGCATGAGCGCATTCTACTCACGTTCGTCTAAAGGAGCGATGAATCTTCAGGGCAAGACTTTCCGCTATACTACAAAAGAAAAACAGTCTGCATATGATACGGATAAGGCTAAGCTTGCCATGGAATGCTATAACGCTTTCAAAGATAGCGAGGATTTTTCACGTTTTGACGGTGATCATGACGGCTATATTGATGCAACTCTTTTTACCGTTCCGACTAAAGCAGGCGATACCGATTGGTGGCCGTGTGCGGGTCCACTCGGACGTGATGATTATTTTGTTGACGGAGTAAGAGTGGGTCATATTATAACAGGAAACGCTCAGATTGAAAGTGCGTTCGACTATTATAACTTCAACAGCAGTTACCTTCATGAAATGGGACACTGTATGGGTCTTCCAGATTACTATCTTTATACAGGCAATGATTCGGAAGGACTTCACGGAGTCGCAGGAAACGAGCTTATGGATACTGACGCTTCAACTGATTTCAGTGCGGTTTCAAAAATTCAGCTCGGTTGGTTCAGAAAGAGTCAGATTCAGGTTTACGACAGCTCACAGGGAAGCCGGACTTTCACGCTCAGCAATGCCCAGAAGGACGGCGGCAACTGCGTTATAATACCAAACGGAACTCTTGATAGTAAGTATAATTCCGAGTATTTCGTAATTGAATTTGCTACTACCGACGGAAATAACAGCAAGCCGCAATGGTGGCAGAAAACCGACAGCGGAGTGAGAATTTATCATGTTTCCGCCGAACTTTATGATAACGGCTGGTGGGTTTCATACAAGTATGCAAGCGGTTCGGAATTCACAAATAACAATAACGGCAGACGTTTGATCAGAATCATTGACGATACGGATACCGATAACTTCTATCGCACAGGCGATGTTGTGGACAGCAGTATTTCAGGCTTTAAATGGTACGATTCCAGCGACAATCTTACTGTTGATACCGGCTTAAAGATCACAGTTGGATCAGCAAATAACGATACTTACGAAATTACTATCGACCAAAAATAACATCTAAAGTTGATCCACAGAAAAAGAAAGGTGACAAATTATGGCAAAGACAATTCTTAAAACATCTGAAAAATCAAATTTTATACTGAATATGACGGAAGAGCAATACTCTAAAATTGCCTCGCTCGGACTTCTTTCCGCTTGCTTTGCCGTTTCGCTTTTTACCATAATTCCGGAAGCGGCTGAAGGCGTTTCATATTCTGTTTCGGCTGCCGGACTTGCTGTTTCAGGAGTTTTCTGCCTTATTCTCGCACTTATCGCACTTGTGAAAAAATACGTTTCCAAGAACGTTCTGCTTCCTGTTATAGCTTTTGCGGCTATGCTTGGCTGGGGAACAATTTCGCTTATTGATTCTTATGATATGAATGTGGGATTTTACGGTTTCCCTCAGCGAGGAGAAGGACTTATGGCTCTCATGTTCTATTTCGGAATTTTTGTTACCGCAATTTCTATCAAACGTGAAAAGGCTATAAAAACTCTTATCAGCGGAATTATCGGAGCCGGACTTCTTAATTCGGCAGTCGCTCTTATTCAGATTTTCTTCCATAAGCTTTCACATTATACAATGATCTCGCTGTATTTCGATTTTGCAGCGTCCGGACTTTCTCAGTCGCCGATTTTTCTTGCAATGATTTTAACTCTTTCACTCATTGCGTCGAATGTTACAGGAGTTCTTGATGAAAACAAAAATCGCAGAATTTTTTGCATAATAAGTTCATGTATTTTCTCGTTCGTTATTCTTCATACTTTTTCTGTCATGGGAATCTGTGGGCTCGCTCTGTCGATTGTTTCTGCGGCAGCAGCAATTTTCATCAAGAAAAAAACTTCTCCGTTAAGACTTGTCTCACTTATCGCTCCGGCAGCGGCAGGAGCTTTGGCTGTGATTCTTTGTATGACGGGAGTTACGTCTATTCTGAATAAATATCCTATTGCCGACGGATATACGCTCTGGACCGGAGATTCGTTTAAGAGAATTTCAGCAAGCGGAAACTATAACCCGAAAACAGTTGATATACAGAAAATCGACGAGGTTTACAGCTATATCAACAGAAAAACCGTGAATATAATCAAGGAGTATCCGCTGACAGGAACAGGTCCGGAACAGCTTGTTTATCCTCAGGTTCATACAACAAGACTTCCTTCCGGAGATGAGTTTGCGAATATGCAGGAGATGCTTGCGATAAATGCCGGAACTTTTGATAAAACTTATAATGAATATCTCTACACTGCCGCAACAAGAGGAATTCCTTCGCTTATAGCGCTTTTAGCAGTTATTATTCCCGTTTTATGGATAGGATTTAAAAAGCTGAAAAAAGATGGCTCGGCTGAGAATATCTGCCTTTTCTCAATCACTCTTGGAGGAGTTTTAGTGTTCCTGATCGGATGCAGCAATATAACCTTTGCGCCTATATTCTGGGCTTCTGCCGGATTATTGTGTGCAGACATGAAAAAAGATATACTCAAAAAAGTATCTAAAACAAAGTAAGCTGATGCTAACAGAAATAACTTGATTTTTTCTGAAAATATGATACAATAATATGTAACAGGGAATTATACATAAAATTTCCCGAATTTTACGGAGGTGCATAGATATGGCATACATTATTTCAGATGATTGCATTAGCTGCGGCGCTTGTGCTGGCGAGTGTCCTGTAAGCGCTATTTCAGAAGGAGACGGCAAATACGTTATCGACGCCGATACTTGCGTAGAGTGTGGCGCTTGCGCTGGCGTTTGTCCTGTTTCAGCCCCTTCAGCTGAATAATCGATTGAAGCATTAAAAAGACTGCTGCAAGTGCGGCGGTCTTTTTTTGTAGTTTATAATATTGTGATTTCAAAGGGAATTTGCTCCGTTTTGCTTATCTTGTCAGCTTGAAGAGAACATGGCTGCTGATTCGCCGAATTTTTTTCAAAATTGTATGGTAATTTTCTGGAAAATGTGTTATAATAGAAAAGTATACTATAATCAGAACAGGAGTGTTACCGTTTATGAAATATAATAGAACTGAGCTTGCCGAGAATATCGGCTTTTCCTCGATCATTGACGAAAAATTTAAAACCGCTAAGCTCTCCGTCCGCTTTATAACAAAGCTGGATAAAGATTCGGCAGCAGCAAATTCACTGGGCATAGGAGTACTTTCCTCCTCTAACGGAAAATATAAAACTCTCGCAGAGATAAATGAAAAGCTTTCTTCTCTTTACGGAGCTTCTTTGGGAACTGCGTCAAAGAAAAGGGGAGACGTTCAGATACTCAGTCTTGCCGCCTCATGGGTGAACAATCGCTACACTATCGACGGTGAGGACGTTGACGGTGAAATGCTTCAGATTGTAAGGGACTGTATTTTTGCTCCTAATGCCGAAAACGGCGAATTCGCAGCAGATTCTTTTAAAATCACCAAAAAAGATCTTCTTGACCGTATTGACGCCGAGATAAATAATAAACGTGGCTATGCTCTTTCAAGGGCAGCTGAAGTAGCTTTTGAGGGCGAACCGGCAGAGCTTTCCTGCTATGGCGACAGAAAAAGTGCCGAGAGCGTTACTTCTTCCGAGGCTTTTGCAGCGTATCAGAAATTTCTTGAAACGGCTCAGGTCGAAATTTATTATATCTCCCCTGAGGAAAATCCTGCGGCGGCAGAAATGTTTAAGGAGAGTTTTGCCGCTGTAAAACGTGATTCCAAGGCTGTAAGTTTCAGAAATATAAGTCCGCTTCACAGAGAAGTTGCAGAGGGTTCGGATGAATTTGACGTAAGACAGTGTAAAATGGTTATGACCTTTAAAAGCGATTCCGACGACGCCTTTGCAATAAAGCTTCTTAGTGCGATTTTCGGCGAAACACCGGTGTCTAAACTTTTTGTTAACGTTCGTGAAAAGCTCAGTCTTTGCTATTACTGCGCCTGCCGTGTGATTTCATCAAAGGGTGCGCTTATGGTGGACAGCGGTGTTGAAAGAGAAAATATTGAGAAAGCCAAAGAGGAAATTCTTCGTCAGCTCGATGAAATCCGAAATGGCAATATTTCGGATGAAGAGCTTGAAAGTGCAATGCTGGCTCTGGAGAACGGTCTTGAACAGGTCGGCGATACGGCTTCTTCCTATGAGGGCTGGTATTTTGAAAGATTCTGTGAGGGAAATGTTGTAACTCCGACAGAAAGATTAAACGACTATAAAAATGTTACAAAAGCAAGAATAGTTCAGGCGGCAAATTCGTTGAAGCTTGACAGTATTTATCTCATGCTTGATAAAGAGGTGGCTGAATAATGGAAAAAAATATTATTAAAAGTGAACGTACCGGCGATAGCTGTATCCATGTTAAGCATAAAAGCGGTCTTGATATTTATATCTGCGAAATGCCGGGTTTCAGCAGCGTTGAGGCTCTTTTCGGAACAAAATACGGCTCGGTAAACACTATGTTCAAAATGCGTGACGATGAGGATTATACCGTTGTTCCCGAGGGAATAGCTCATTTCCTTGAGCATAAGCTCTTTGAGAATGAGGACTGTGATGTATTCGAGCTTTATGCAAAAACTGGCGCAAGCGGAAATGCTTTTACATCCTTCGACAAAACCTGCTATCTTTTCAACTGCTCTAAGAATTATCAGGAATCTTTAAGAATACTGCTCGATTTCGTGCAGAAACCGTATTTTTCTCAGGCAACTGTCGATAAGGAACAGGGAATAATCGGTCAGGAGATAAAAATGACCAACGATAATCCCGACTGGAGACTTTTCTTTAATCTTCTTCGTGGAATGTATCATAATCATCCCGTTAAGATAGACATAGCAGGAACGGTTGAAAGTATTGCTCAGATAGACGCTGAATTACTTTATAAGTGCTATTATACGTTCTATAACCTCAATAACATGGTTCTTTCCATTGCAGGAAATATCAATGCGGAAGAGGTTCTGGCGATATGCGATGAATGCCTTAAACCCTGCGAGGATAAGGGATTGGAAACCGTTTTCCCGGATGAACCTGAGAGCATCGTTACTTCTGAAATTTACGAGAATCAGCCGGTAGGAGCAACTCTTTTCAGCATAGGATACAAGTGTGCAAGCTGCTCCGGTATAGAGAGACTTAAAAAGACTATGGCAGCATCTATCGCAGCTTCCATGCTCACCGACGCTTCCACTGATATGTACAAAAAGCTTCTTGATGAAGAAATCATCAATTCCAGCTTCGCTTCAGAAGTTTTCTACGGCGACGGCTATTTTACGGTGATTTTCAGTGGTGAATCGGATAAGCCGGAGATAGTTCGTCAGAGTCTTGCCGATGAAATAGGCAGAATTATTGATGACGGACTGAATGAAAAAGATTTCGCCAGAATTAAAAAGTCTACCTACGGTTCGCTTATTAGAGAGCTTAACAACGTTGAAGCTGTTGCAAATCTTCTCATTAACGCTCATATGGACGGGGTTTCGCCTTATGATACCATAAGTGTTCTTTCAGAGCTTACAAGCGGGGACGTTTATGAATTTATCAAGAATGAACTTTGTGAGGATAAAACGGTTCTTTCCGTGATAAAGGGGGAAACCTGATATGACAGTTGAAAGAATCGCTGATGCAACGCAAATAGAATTTCCGAAGCTTGGGTGGGTTTTTCACATAAATCCGACAGCTTTCAAAATCGGAAACATGGAAATACAGTGGTATGGAATTCTTATAACGCTTGGATTGCTGCTCGCTTTTCTCTATTGCTTTCCGAAAATGAAACGTTTCGGAATAGACTCGAATAAAGCGATAGACGCTGTTTTGGGAGGAATTATCGGCGGAATACTCGGCGCAAGAATTTATTATGTCGTCTTTAACTGGGGCGAATATAAAGGCGATTTCAAGGAGATAATCAATATCCGAAACGGTGGTCTTGCCATTTACGGCGGTATCATCGGAGCATTGGCTGTCGGACTTCTCATATGTAGGATCAGGAAAATAAAAATGCTTCCAATGCTTGATATAGCGTCGATCGGATTCCTCATCGGTCAGGGGATAGGAAGATGGGGAAACTTCGTTAATCAGGAAGCTTACGGCTCCAACACTAATTTCTTTCTCGGCATGACAGGCGGAAGGATTCAGCAGCAGATAACTCAGAATTCGCTTTATCTCGACGGAGATATGTACCAGAAAGGTATTGAGCTTGATCCGTTAAAAATGGTTCATCCGTGCTTTTTGTATGAATCGCTCTGGTGTCTGCTCGGATTTGTGATTCTTGCTTGGTTCTCAAAGCGAAGAAAATATGACGGACAGATTTTTCTTATGTATCTTACATGGTACGGTGCAGAGAGATTCTTTGTAGAACAGCTACGTACAGACAGCCTTATGATAGGCGAGCTGAAAGTTTCACAGATACTTTCGGGTATTATAGTTGTCGCTGCGATAATAACTCAGATAGTGATAATGTCGAAATATCGGCGTGACAAGGAAAGCTTTGTTCTGTATGTAAATACGGAAGAAGCAAGAACAATGCTCTCAAAGGTTCAGCAGAAAAACATCGGAATACCGCTTGACGATATCGACGATGATGACGAAGATTCTTTTTCAGGCATTCTTGACGATGAAAATGAAGAGAAAACTAAAAATAATGATGACAAAATTTCTAAGGAGGATAAATAATTATGGCACAGATCATTGACGGAAAAGCAGTTTCAGCAAGCGTTAAACAGGAGGTTGCTGAAGAAGCAGCAAGACTTAAAGAGGAAATGGGACTTAAAATAGGTCTTGCGGTAGTTATTGTTGGAAACAATCCGGCATCAAGAGTTTATGTTAACAATAAGAAAAAGGCTTGCGAAGCTGTTGGATTCAATTCATACGAGTATGCGCTTGACGAAAATACAACTCAGGAACAGCTCCTTGATCTTATCAATGTTCTCAACCGTGACGATAAGGTGAACGGAATTCTGGTTCAGCTTCCGCTGCCTTCGCATATCAACGAGAAAACAGTTATCGAGGCTATTTCTCCTGCAAAGGACGTTGACGCATTTCACGCTGTAAATGTTGGAAAAATTATGATAGGTGAGTACGCTTTCCTGCCATGTACTCCGGCTGGTGTAATGAGACTTATTGAAAGTACAGGAACTGATATAACCGGAAAGAACTGTGTTGTTATCGGAAGAAGCAACATCGTCGGCAAACCGATGGCTATGCTTCTTCTTCACCAGAACGGAACTGTTACCATATGTCATTCAAAAACCAAAAATCTCAAGGAGATATGCCTTAATGCGGATATTCTTGTTGCAGCAGTCGGAAGAGCTAACTTTGTTACCGGCGATATGATAAAGGAGGGGGCAGTCGTTATTGACGTTGGCATGAACAGACTCGAAAACGGTAAACTTTGCGGCGACGTTGAGTTTGAATCAGCTGAAAAGAAGGCTTCTTATATAACTCCTGTTCCGGGCGGAGTTGGACCAATGACCATTGCTATGCTTATGAAAAATACTCTCACAGCGGCAATTCAGCAGGCTGGAAAGAAATCGAATAATTAACAAATAATAAAAAGGACGAACTTTTAATGGGTTCGTCCTTTTGATTTTGCAGAAAACAAATTTTTTCATTTGTTCGATGATAATTTGAGTTTAGCAAAGATGTCGCTGTGATGTTATTCAGCGGAATCGAGCATTCTTATAGCTTTCATCATGATAGCGCACTCAAGACGCTTCTTTTCGAGCTGACATGAAAGCTTGTGAGCAGTCCTGATATCCCCCATATACTGATAATTGTTAGCGTTGCATCCGCCGGAGCAGTAGAATTTAGCCCAGCATTTTTTACATTCAGGTTTGGAATAAACGTGAGCTTTCGCAAAATCAGCTTTCATCTCCTGATCGAAAGTACCTTCGTCAATGTTGCCCATTTTGTATTCGTCAATACCGACAAACTGGTGACAGGGGAAGATATCTCCGTCGGGAGTAACGGCGACATAGTCGTTTCCGCATCCGCATCCACGAAGTCGTTTTATAGCGCAAGGGCCTTGATCAAGGTCTATCATGAAGTGGAAGAAGTTGAATTTACCGCCATTTTTCTCGTTTTCGAGAATGCGGTTGGCGAGATTTTCGTACTCTTTGAAAACAGCCGGAAGGTCTTTTTCGGTAAGTGCAAATTCATCGGAATCACCGACAACCGGTTCAACAGATATCTGGTCGAAACCTTCGTTATAAAGGCTGAAAACGTCCTCGGAGAAGTCTGTGTTTCGGTTAGTGAATGTGCCTCGAACGTAGTATTCCTTATCGCCTCTGCCGGCAACCAGCTTTTTGAAAGCGGGAAGGATCTTATCATAACAGCCGCTTCCGTCAACACGAACACGGAAATAGTCGTTTATTTCCTTTCTTCCGTCGATAGAGAGAACGACGTTTGACATTTCCTTGTTGATGAAGTCGATTTTATCATCGTCAAGAAGAAGACCGTTAGTTGTAATAGTGAAACGGAACTTCTTGCCGTATTCTCCTTCACGGCTTCTTGCGTATTCAACAATTTTTTTAACGGTATCGAAGTTCATAAGCGGTTCTCCGCCGAAGAAATCGAGTTCGAGATTAGGACGGTCGCCGGAATTTTCGAGGAGAAAATCAATGGCGTGCTTTCCTGTTTCAAAGGACATAAGCTTACGTCCCTTACCGAAATCGCCTGTTGAAGCGAAGCAGTATTTGCATCTTAAATTGCAGTCATGAGCGATATTTAGGCACATTGCCTTAACTGGGGAAGCAACGGAATACTGCGCATACTTCTCGTAATCATCAGGTGAGAAGAGAATTTTGTCGTTATAAAGTTCGACAATTTCAGCATAGCATGATTCGATATCTTCCTTTTTATAGACTTTAGAAAGCTTTTCAATGACCTTTTCCGGACATTTCTCTTCAAAAGGCGGCTCGACATTATCAAGAAGATCATATGTAAGCTCGTCCACAAGATGAACTCCGCCGCTGTTTACATCAAGAACGATATTTAAGCCGTTGAGCTTGTATTTATGTATCATATTAAACATACCTTTCATAAAAATTGAGGCAGTATTAAACAATACCGCCCCGAACGAGTCTTTAATAAACCTTTACAGTTACAATTATCTCTCGCACTTCTGGTTAGCAACAGTGCAAGAAGTCTTGCAAGCAGACTGACATGAAGCCTGACACTTACCGCAGCCGCCCTTCTGAGCAGACTCCTTAAGGTTAGCCTTATTGATAGTCTTGATATGTTTCATTTTATTTCCCTCCCAATGCAAAATCAATTTACACCATTATAACACATTTCCTGCTTTTTTTCAATAGTTTTTTCATTAAAAGTGATTTTTGGCAATTTGCAACAATTAACAAATGATTATCTACTGAAAAATAGAATACTTGTACAAAAATTATTGATCAAGCTCAATTAGGAGTTCAAAATTTTCGTCTATTTTTTGTTTCAAAGTCTCTATTTCAAGGCATTTGCTGTTCATGAGCTCGTAATCGCTGTAAACTTCTTCTTTACCTATCTCTTCTGTAAGAGAATCAATTTTTAACTGGAATTCGTCTATTTCCTTTTCAAGACGGCGCATCTCGTTTTTCCTTGCTGCATCAGCGCTTCGTTGCTGTTTGCTGCGATAATTCTTTACTGATTTTTCTTTCGCTGCTTCTGCGTTTCTGGCAAATTTTTCGGCGTCGGCAATACGCTTCTGTTCGGCTTGCTCTTCACGGAGAACATCAAGATACTTCTCGAAGCCGTAGTTGTGGAGACGGAATCCGCCGTTAGTAAGCTCGATAAGACGGTCGGCTATTTTGCTGAGAAGATAACGGTCGTGCGATACGAAAATAATAGTTCCCGTATATTCTTCAAGCGCTTCTTCAATAGCTTCTTTCGACGACAGATCAAGATGATTCGTCGGTTCGTCAAGAATGAGAACGTTGCCGTGTTCCTGCATCATAATGGCGAAACATAGCTTTGCACGTTCGCCGCCGCTGATGACTCCGGTCTCTTTGAAAACGTTCTCTCCGACCAGTCTTACCTGAGCAAGAAGGCTTCGCACCTCAAGTTCGGACATAGACGGATAACGGCTGTGCAGTTCTTCCATAACAGATAGTTCACGGTTCAGATTTGTCCCCTCCTGTTCAAAGTAGGAGATTTTTATATTGCTGTTCCATCGAATCGTTCCCTTATGCGGAAGTTGTTCCTGAATGATACGCAAAAGCGTTGATTTTCCGATTCCGTTATCGCCGATAATACCGATTTTTTCGGCTCTGCGAACATCAAAGCTTATATCGTCGACAAGCGTTTTTCTGTTTGAACCGTCGCCAACGGAGATATCGGCATTTTTTACTTTCAGAATATCTATAGGCGGTTCAACGGCATATGTAAATCTGATTTTTGCGGATCTGGTATCATGCGCCGGTTTCTCGATGCGTTCCATTTTCTCGAGCTGTTTACGTCGGCTCTGAGCCATTTTTGTAGTTGAGGCACGAACAAGATTCTTCGCTATATATTCCTCCATATGAGCGATCTGCTTCTGCTGTATCTCATACTCTTTTTCACGGCGTGCATCATTTTCCTCCCGCTGACGGACAAAAGCTGAGTAATTGCCCTTATATCTGGTTAAAATTCCTCTTTCAATTTCGCATATCGACGTGCATAACCTATCCAGGAAATAACGGTCGTGGGAAACTATGAGAACAGCTCCTTTGTAGGATCGGAGGTAATCCTCAAGCCACATAATGGTCTTGAAGTCAAGGTGGTTTGTCGGTTCGTCGAGGATAAGCAGATTCGGTTCTTCCAAAAGAAGCTTTGAGATGCAGAGGCGTGTTTTCTCACCGCCGCTGAATCCTGATATATTGCGGAAAAGTTCTTCCTCCGAGAATCCCATTCCGTTAAGTATCATTCGTATCTTAACATCAACGTTGTAACCGTCGTTAGCTTCGAGCCACGATGAGAGTTGCTGATATTCATCCGCTGAGGAGTTGTCTCCCATTCCAATTTCGACTTCGATTTCACGCAGGCGGTCTATTGCTCTGTAAATCGCAGAAAATACGCCTCTCATCTCATCTATTACTGTACTTTCGGAGTTGAGTCCGCCCATTTGCTCAAGGTAGCCAATGGTCGTTTTTGAAGCGAGGGAGACGATGCCGTCTTTTTCAGTAAACCTGTCCGGCTCGACGCTTCCCGTCAGAATTTTCAGCAGAGTGGATTTTCCGCATCCGTTGTTTCCGACAAGACCGATCTTGTCAGTTTCATCAATGATCAGCGATATATTGCGGAGAAGCTGGTTTCCGTTATAGAATTTATTTATATTGATAAGGCTTGCAAGCATAATATTTCTTCCTTTATTAAATATTCATCATAATAATACCATAAAAAATAATTTTAATCAAGCGTTTTTACTGAGGAAAATGAATCTGTAAAATGAAACAAAAAAGCACCGGAATTATTTTGAAAATCCGGTGATTCTGATAAATATTTCCAAATCCTCTTGACATAGCTACAATAATATATTATAATTATAAAATGTATCGGTATGAGAAGATTTTGCTTTTTCCGATAGATATTATATCATATCCAAAGTTATTTGTCAATGGTTTTCAGAAAAATTCTTCTCCGCCGCAGATGTCGGCAGCCAGTTAAATTATCCGGATTTAAAGTTGGTAAAAACAGCTTTTTAGTCCGGTCAAGCAAAAAATAAGGAGGTTCCGCCTATGGTGAATGTTACACCTAAGCAGTTGGGAAAAAATGTCAGAATGAGCTTCGGTAAAATTACCGAGCCTCTCGAAATGCCGAACCTTATCGAGGTTCAGAAAAACTCTTACGAGTGGTTCAGAAACGAGGGTCTGCGTGAAGTTTTCCGTGATATGACCGCTATTACTGACTATAACGGAAATCTTGTACTCAATTTCAAGGATTACAGATTCGATGATACTCCCAAGTATACTCTCGCAGAATGCAAGTCAAGAGGTGCTACTTATCAGGTCGCAATGAGAGCGACCGCTACTCTCTGCAATAAAGAAACAGGCGCTGTAAGCGAAAGCGAAATCTACATGGGCGATTTCCCTCTCATGACAGACAGCGGAACCTTTGTTATCAACGGCGCAGAGCGTGTTATCGTTTCACAGCTTGTTCGTTCGCCCGGCGTTTACTACGCTTTTGAAAAGGATAAGACCGGTAAAGATCTTTTCAGCACGACCGTTATCCCGAACCGTGGCGCATGGCTCGAATACGAAATGGATTCAAACGACGTTATCTACGTTCGTATCGATAAAAACAGAAAAATTCCGCTCACTACTTTCATCAGAGCGCTGGGTGTTGGTACAGACGAGGAGATCTACGAGATGTTCGGCGAGGACGAACGTCTTAAGCAGACTATTCTCCAGAAAGACCAGACTAAGAATAACTCCGACGCTCTTATCGATGTTTACAAGAAGCTCCGTCCGGGCGAGCCTCCGACGGTAGAGAGTGCGGTTACTCACCTCAATAACCTCTTCTTCGACGCAAAGAGATATGATCTCTGCCGTTTCGGAAGATATAAATACAACAAAAAGCTCGGCATCGCTTCACGTCTTGCCGGACATATTCTCGCTCAGCCCGTTATCAATCCTAACACAGGCGAAATTATGGCTGACGAGGGTGAAACAGTTTCATACGAGAAAGCCTGCGAGATCGAACAGGCAGGCGTTTACTACGCTTTCGTAAACGTTGAAGCCAAGGAATATTTTACCGATGAACGTGGTGAAACTTCTATCCGTATGGTTGAGAGAACCGCTAAGATAATCGGTAACGGTATGGTTGATATTGCCGGATATATCGATTTCGACGCAACTAAGTACGGTATCAACGAAAAGGTTTCGTATAAGGTTCTCAGAGAGATCATGGAGACTTCTGCTGATGCGGAAGAGCTTGAAGAAAATATCAAAAAGCGTGCCGACGAGCTTGTTCCAAAGCATATTATTCTCGACGATATGTACGCTACGATAAGCTATTTCCTTAACCTCTGCGAGGGTGTTGGTACAGTTGATGATATCGACCATCTCGGCAACAGACGTATCAGAAGCGTAGGCGAGCTTCTCCAGAATCAGTTCAGAATCGGATACGCAAGAATGGAAAGAAGTATCCGTGAAAGAATGAATATCCAGACTCAGGATGTGAATACGCTCACTCCGCAGTCTCTTATCAATATAAGACCTATTTCTTCGGCTATGAAGGAATTCTTCTGCTCCTCACCGCTTTCACAGTTCATGGATCAGAACAATCCTCTTTCTGAGCTTACTCATAAAAGAAGACTTTCAGCCCTTGGTCCGGGAGGTCTTTCAAGAGACCGTGCAGGATTCGAGGTTCGTGACGTTCACTACAGCCATTACGGAAGAATGTGTCCTATCGAAACTCCTGAAGGTCCTAATATCGGACTTATTTCTTACCTCGCTACTTTCGCAAGAATCAACGAATACGGCTTTATTGAAGCTCCTTACAGAAAGGTTGACAAGGAAACCGGCATCGTTACAAACGATGTTGTTTATATGACCGCCGATATGGAGGATAACTTCATCGTTGCTCAGGCAAACGAGCCTCTCACAGAGGAAGGCAAGCTCGCAAGACCTCGTGTAAACGCACGTTACCGTGACCAGATCCTTGAATGTCCGAGAGAAACTGTCGATTACATGGACGTTTCGCCTAAGATGGTCGTTTCTATCGCAACTTCGATGATCCCGTTCCTCGAAAACGACGACGCTAACCGTGCGCTCATGGGAGCTAACATGCAGAAGCAGGCTGTTCCGCTTCTTAAAACAGAGCGTCCTTTCGTTGGAACCGGTATGGAATATAAGGCTGCCGTTGACTCCGGAGTTTGTATCGTTGCCGACTGTGACGGTACTGTAACTTACGTTGACGCCGATAAGATACATCTTATCGGTACTGACGGACTTGAGCATAAATACGAGCTTATCAAGTTCAAGCGTTCAAACCAGGGTACCTGCGTAAATCAGAGACCTATCGTAACAGTAGGCGAAGAAGTCAAAAAGGGAGACGTTCTTGCCGACGGTCCTGCAACGGCAAACGGCGAAATATCAATCGGAAAAAATGCTCTCATTGGATTCATGACATGGGAGGGTTATAACTACGAGGACGCTGTTCTTCTTAACGAGCGCCTTGTACGTGAGGACGTATTCACATCCGTTCATATCGAAGAATATGAGATCGAATGCCGTGATACGAAGCTTGGACCGGAAGAGATCACTCGTGATATTCCGAACGTCGGCGACGACGCTCTTGCAAACCTTGACGAAAACGGTATTATCCGCATCGGTTCGGAAGTTAATTCCGGCGATATCCTTGTCGGTAAGGTAACTCCTAAGGGCGAAACAGAGCTTACTGCCGAGGAAAGACTTCTCCGTGCTATTTTCGGCGAAAAGGCAAGAGAAGTTCGAGATAATTCACTTAAAGTTCCGCACGGCGAATCAGGCGTAATCGTTGACGTTAAGGTATTCACAAGAGAAAACTGCGACGAGTTGAGCGCAGGCGTAAATATGCGTGTTATCTGTTACATCGCTCAGAAGCGTAAGATCACTGTCGGCGATAAAATGGCTGGACGTCATGGAAACAAGGGTGTCGTATCCCGTATTCTTCCGGAAGAGGATATGCCGTTCCTTCCGGACGGAACTCCGCTTGATATCGTTCTTAACCCTCTGGGCGTACCTTCCCGTATGAATATCGGTCAGGTTCTTGAAGTTCACCTTGGTATGGCTTGTAAGGCTCTTGGCTGGCACATCATGACTCCTGTATTCGACGGCGCTCACGAAGACGATATCCGTGCCTGCTTCCGTGAAGCAAATGAAAAAAATAAGAATCACCGTGACGATATTTTCGAGCTTAACTCGATGGATAAGGTTATCAATCCAAAGGCTCTTGAAATGAACGAAGACGGTAAATTTACTCTTTATGACGGACGTACCGGTGAGAAATTTGATAATCGTGTTACTGTTGGTTATATGTATTATCTTAAACTCCACCACCTTGTTGACGATAAGATCCATGCACGTTCTGTCGGACCGTATGCTCTCGTTACACAGCAGCCTCTGGGCGGTAAAGCTCAGTTCGGCGGTCAGCGTTTCGGAGAAATGGAAGTTTGGGCGCTTGAAGCTTACGGCGCAGCTTATACGCTTCAGGAAATCCTTACTGTTAAATCTGATGATACTATCGGACGTGTAAACACTTACGAGGCTATCGTTAAGGGACAGAATGTTCCTACTCCAGGCATTCCGGAATCGTTCAAGGTTCTTATCAAGGAAATGCAGTCGCTTTGTCTTGATGTTCGTGTTCTTGACGCTAATCAGGATGAGATCGACCTTAAGCAGAGCTTTGACGACGATGACCCGATGCCTGCCGGCGAGACGTTCGCAGACGAGGAGACGGGCGACAGCACAAGCTACTCCGACAGCGATATCGGGGACGCAGGTTTCTCGCTCGACGGCGACGATGATGACGATACTTTCACTTCAGTTGATGAATCGGATGAATTCAGTTTTGATGACGATGAAGATGACGAAGACGATTTTGCTATCGGCGATGACGACGATGATCTTTTCGATAGTTTCAGTCTTGATGATTCGTCCGACGAAGATTGATAGCCTGATAAACAAGCCTTAAACAATAAAGACTGCTATGCTCCGGCAGAGTTGATTCTGTCGGAAAACAGGCGTTCTAATACCTTACTAAATTTGCAGGAGGTAGCAGTTTGGAATTTACAACTTTTGAATCAATTAAAATTGGTCTCGCATCGCCGGAACAGATAAGAAGCTGGTCTTACGGCGTTGTTGAAAGACCTGAAACTATAAATTACAGAACTCAGAAGCCGGAACGTGACGGTCTTTTCTGCGAAAGAATTTTCGGACCAACCAAAGACTGGGAATGTCACTGCGGTAAATTCAAGAAGATACGCTTTAAGGGCAAGGTCTGCGACCGATGCGGCGTTGAAGTTACAAGAGCAAGAGTCCGCCGTGAAAGAATGGGACATATCGAGCTTGCAGCACCGGTTTCGCATATCTGGTACTTCAAGGGAACTCCTTCCAGAATAGGACAGGTTCTGGAGATATCTCAGAAAAGATTGGAAGAAATCCTTTATTTTACGAAGTATATCGTCATAGATCCAGGCAATACCGAGCTTATGAAAAAACAGCTCCTTTCCGAAAAGGAGTATCTCTCGTATCTTGAAAAATACGGCGATGATTTCAAAGCCGAAATGGGCGCAGAGGCTATCAAAAAGCTTCTCAACGAATATGATCCGGCAAGATATGATACTCATAAAACAAGACTTACCGAAATGGGCAAGATCTCGTTCGGCGGTAAAAAGGTTCAGTGTTTCAACAAGCCTACAGAATGTGAATGCAACGAATGCCGCAAGTTCGCAGAGCTTGATGATATCGACTGGAGAAATAATATCGAGATAGTTGCAGACGACCTTAAAGCTGAGCTTGTCGGACTTCCGGCAGGACAGAAAAAAGTCAAGATACTGAAAAGACTTCAGATCATCGAGGCTTTCCGTCTTTCCGGAAATAAGCCTGAATGGATGATTCTTGAAGCAGTTCCGGTAATTCCTCCGGATATTCGTCCTATGATAATGCTCGACGGCGGACGTTACGCAACATCCGACCTCAATGACCTCTACAGACGTGTTATAAACAGAAACAACCGTCTTAAAAGAATGCTTGAGCTTGACGCTCCTGATATTATCGTAAGAAACGAAAAGAGAATGCTTCAGGAAGCTGTTGACGCTCTTATTGATAACGGCAGACACGGCAGACCTGTTACAGGTCCGAGCAACCGTGCGTTGAAGTCGCTCTCCGATATGCTTAAAGGTAAGCAGGGACGTTTCCGTCAGAATCTTCTCGGTAAGCGTGTTGACTATTCCGGCCGTTCGGTTATCGTTGTCGGACCGGAACTTAAAATGTATCAGTGCGGACTTCCGAAGGAAATGGCTCTCGAACTTTTCAAACCGTTCGTTCTGAAAAGACTCGTTGACAAAAAGGCAATTGCCAATATAAAAAGCGCAAGAAAACTTATCGACCGTGCCGATAATAAGGTTTGGGACGCTCTTGAGGACGTTATCAAGGATCATCCGGTTATGCTCAATCGTGCCCCCACGCTTCACCGTCTTGGTATTCAGGCGTTCGAGCCTATCCTCGTTGAGGGACGTGCAATTAAGCTTCATCCGCTTGTATGTTCAGCGTTCAATGCCGACTTCGACGGCGACCAGATGGCTGTTCATCTTCCTCTTTCAGCTGAAGCTCAGGCAGAAGCACGTTTCCTCATGCTTGCTGCAAACAACCTCTTAAAACCGTCTGACGGTAAGCCGGTTGCCGTTCCTTCACAGGATATGGTTCTCGGTTCTTACTACCTCACTATGGATAAGCCGGGCGAACCAGGCGAGGGCAAGGTTTTCCGTGATGTAAACGAGGCTCTTATGGCTTACAACGAGCATGACGTTTCGCTCCATGCAAATATCAAGGTCAAGATAACAAAGGATATCGGAGATAAAAAGGTTTCAAAAATTATCGATGCAACCGTCGGAAGACTTATCTTCAACGAAAATATCCCTCAGAATCTCGGCTATGTTGACAGAACAAACTCCGATAAGCAGTTCGATCTTGAGATCGCTTTCCTCGTTGGAAAGAAGCAGCTTTCCGATATTATTGAACGCTGTATCAAGATTCACGGAACAACTACAACATCCGAGGTTCTTGACAGAATCAAGGCTCTTGGATACAAATATTCAACAAGAGCAGCTCTTACCGTTGCTGTCTGCGACGCTACGATTCCTCCGCAGAAAAAGGAAATCCTTGCCGAAGCCGACAAGGAAGTTGAGCAGATCACAACCGAATACGAGTACGGTTATATCTCTTCTCAGGAAAAGACAAAGAAGATCATTTCGCTCTGGACAAATACTACAGATGACGTAACAAAGGCTCTTAAAGCTAATTTCGACAGATACAATCCTATCTGGATGATGGCTGACTCCGGTGCCCGTGGTTCTATTTCACAGATCCGTCAGCTTGCCGGTATGCGTGGACTTATCGCAAATACATCCGGTACGGTTATCGAGATCCCGATCAGAGCTAACTACCGTGAAGGTCTTAACATCCTCGAATACTTTATTGCGTCACGAGGCGCTCGTAAAGGACTTGCCGATACGGCTCTCCGTACGGCTGACTCTGGTTACCTTACACGTCGTCTTGTTGACGTTTCTCAGGACGTTATCATTCGTGAAGAGGATTGTGGTACTACAGACGGCATCGAAGTATTCGAGATCCGAAATGGCAACGAAGTTGTTGAACCGTTTGAAGAGCGTCTTGTCGGAAGATTCCTTGCAGAGGATCTTCGTGACGAATCCGGCGAACTTATCGTTTCACGCAATAAAATGATAACAGACGCTGATGCAAAGAAGATCACGGACGCAGGAATCGAGAAGATCGTTATCCGTTCTGTACTCAACTGCAAGGCAAGAACAGGCGTATGCGCTAAGTGCTACGGCGTAAACCTTGCATTCAACAACGTTGTATCAGTCGGCGAGGCTGTTGGTGTAATTGCCGCTCAGTCTATCGGTGAGCCCGGTACTCAGCTTACAATGAGAACCTTCCATACCGGAGGCGTTGCGTCTGCCGATGCGGAAGATATCACACAGGGTCTTCCTCGTGTTGAGGAACTTTTCGAGAGCAGACGTCCTAAGGGTGCGGCTATACTTTCAAGAATCTCAGGAAAGATCCACATTGAAGAAGTTAAAACAACTCGTAATATCATCGTTACAAGCGATGAGACAGGCGAATCTGAAAGCTATATGATTCCTTACAACCTCAAGATCAGAGTTCAGGAGGGCGAATATATCGAAAAGGGTACTCGTCTTACTGAAGGTAACGTTTATCCGGCTGATATTCTTAATATCCTCGGAACACAGGCTGTTCAGAACTACATCATCAATGAAGTTCAGAAGGTTTACCGTTTACAGGGTGTTGATATCAACGATAAGCACATTGAAGTTATCGTGCGTCAGATGCTCAGAAAGATCAAGGTTGAGGAAACAGGAAGCAGTTATCTCCTTCCCGGAACTCTCGTTGACCGCAAGGAAATTGACGCTATCAATGAAGAAATTCAGGCAAGAATCGATGCTGGCGAGTACGATCTCCAGCTCGTTCAGACAAGTCCTGTACTTCAGGGTATCACTAAGGCTTCGTCGAATTCCGACAGCTTTATGTCGGCAGCTTCATTCCAGGAGACTACAAAAGCTCTCACAGACGCGGCTATCAGAGGCAAGAGTGATAAGCTCCTTGGACTTAAAGAAAACGTTATTATCGGTAAGCTTATCCCTGCCGGAACAGGTATGGAGTGCTACAACCGTGTTGACGTTGTTAAGAATGAGGGCTATACAGATCACAATGCTCCGCAGAATGTTAGTCCAATAACAAATCCTATAATATAATAAAAATAAAGGGCGAACTGTAAAAAGTTCGTCCTTTTTAGTGTTTTGGGGTTTTAATGTATAAATTTAATTTTATAATAATATACAAAATGCTTGCATTATTTGTGATTTTCTGGTATAATATTAATTAAGTAATATTTGCGCCTGTAGCTCAGGGGATAGAGCAGTGGCCTCCGACGCCATGTGCGCAGGTTCGATTCCTGTCAGGCGTACCAGTTGTAATTTACTGTCAACAGTTTCACGTTCTGAATTTTGGAACGTGAAATTTTTTTCTCAAATATGAATAAAATGTAAACATTAGTCCTGCATACTTGATTTTTCTTTTGAAAAGTTATATACTATATTTAGCACTCGAACGCGGAGAGTGCTAACCGGTAATTGATCCCGGTATAAATTTTACTACGGAGATGTTGAAATGGAAACAAAGCAGTTCAAAGCAGAGTCGAAAAGACTCCTCGAAATGATGATTCATTCAATTTATACACATAAGGAAATCTTCCTCAGAGAGCTTATCTCTAACGCAAGCGATGCTATCGACAAGCTCTATTTTAAGTCCCTGACCGACGATAAGGTTGGTCTTAACAAGGATGATTTTGCTATTTGGATAACGGTGGATAAGGATTCCAGAACGCTTAAAATTACTGATAACGGTATCGGTATGACTGCGGAAGAGCTTGAAAACAACCTCGGAACTATCGCAAACAGCGGTTCATTCAAGTTCAAAAACGAAAACAAGCTTGAAGAGGATAACCAGATCATCGGACAGTTTGGTGTTGGATTCTATTCAGCTTTCATGGCTGCGAAGAAGGTTACGGTTATTTCAAAGGCATACGGCAGCGATAAGGCTTATCAGTGGGAATCAGAGGGGGTTGACGGTTACACTATATCCGAAGCGGACAAGGCTTCTGTCGGAACAGAAATCATCCTTGAACTTCTCGACGATACAGATGATGAGAATTATTCCGATTTCCTTGACCAATACCGTCTGAAATCTCTTATCAAGAAGTATTCGGATTACATTCGCTTCCCTATTAAAATGGAAGTAACTCACAGCCGTCCGGTTGAGCAGACAGAAGAGGAAGAGGAAGCCGGAAAAGCTCCTGAATACGAGGAGTATATTGAGGTTGAAACGCTCAACAGCATGGTTCCGCTTTGGAAAAAGAACAAAACCGAGCTTAAAGAAGAGGACTATAAGCATTTCTATACCGAGAAATTTTATGACTACAATGAACCTCTTAAATATTCTCATGTAAAAAACGAGGGCAACGCAAATTATAATGCTCTGCTCTATATACCGTCAAAAGCTCCGTTTGATTTCTATTCTAAAGAGTATGAAAAAGGACTCCAGCTTTATTCAAACGGCGTTCTTATCATGGATAAATGCTCCGATCTTCTCCCTGATTACTACAGTTTCGTTAAGGGACTTGTCGATTCCGAGGATCTGTCGCTGAATATTTCCCGTGAGATGCTCCAGCATGACAGACAGCTTAAAGTTATTGCAAAGAGCATTGAAAAAACTATAGGCAACGAGCTTAAAAAGATGCTCAAAAACGAGCGTGAAAAGTATGAGGAATTCTGGAAAGCATTCGGACTTCAGCTTAAATACGGCATCTACAGCGATTACGGCATGAATAAGGAAAAGCTTCAGGATCTGCTTCTCTTTACATCCTCGAACGAGCAGAAGCTTGTTACTCTTGACGAATATGTAACAGCAATGCGTGAGGAGCAGAAATACATCTACTACGCTACAGGAGAGAGTGTTGCCCGCATCGAACAGCTCCCGCAGACCGAGCTTGTTAAGGATAACGGCTTTGAGATTCTCTACCTGACTGACAATATCGACGAATTTGCGGTTAAAACTCTTGCAAAATACAAGGATAAGGAGTTCAAGTCGGTTTCCGCCGATGATCTTGGTCTTGAGAATGCTGAAAAGCAGGAGGAGATCAAGGCTAAGGAGGAAGAAAATTCCGGAATGCTCGATGAGCTTGCAAAGGCTCTTGAGGGTAAGGTGACAAAGGTTATTCTTTCACATAGACTGAAATCGCATCCGGTTTGTCTTACAAGTGAGGGAGAAATTTCTCTTGAAATGGAGAAGGTTCTCAATTCAATGCCGACCGATCAGAAAATCCATGCTCAGAGAGTTCTTGAGATAAATCCGGAACATCAGATTTTCGACAAGCTTAAATCAATCAGTGAAGCAGGGGACATCGAAAAGCTTGGTAAATACGCTCATCTTCTCTACACTCAGGCTCTTCTCATCGAGGGCATGAGCATTGAAAATCCTGTTGAATTTTCTAATCTTATTTGTGAGCTTATGTGAAAATGATTTTATAAAAAAGACGGCGCTTAATGCACCGCCTTTTTATTTTTTTGTGAATAATATTATAAAAAATGGGGAATATAAAAACATTAGATTAAAAGATATATTAAAAGGAGCTGTTTTTATGATCGAATTATATTCCTCGGATAGCTGCGTGTGGTGCAGACGTATGAAAAATTATCTCGACGCTAAGGGAGTTCGTTTCAGAACACGGAATATTTCTGATCCGGACAATGCTCTCCGTGCCTTTACCCTCACAGGACAGCAGTCTGTTCCCATAACTGTTATCGGTAAAACTGCCGTGGTAGGTTACGATACAGAGGCGATTGACAAAGCGATTGAAAATCTTTCATAAAAACTGTCCGGATAGGACAGTTTTTTAATTTTCCTGATCGTTGATAAATTCGAGAATATCACCCGGCTGACAATCAAGAGTTTTGCATATTGCATTCAGAGTTGAAAAACGTATGGCGCTGACTTTGCCGGTTTTCAATTTTGAAAGATTTACATTGCTGACTCCGACACGTTCACTTAGTTCATTAAGGCTCATTTTACGGTCTGCCATGACTCTGTCCAGTCTTAAAATAATCGACATTATTTACCTCACAATGTTTCATCTGATTCCTGCTGGAGTTGAGCGCCATATTTGAAAATTGAAATAAATAAAAGTATTACAAATACAATAAGCGCAACAACGATGCCGTTGAGATTTCCGCTTATAAGAAGAGTAATCCCGGCCCAAGGAATCAGCGAAATTCCAAATTTTTTCATGTGTTTAATGACATTTTCTTCAAACGGCGAATTGCAGATTTCAAGAGATTTTGCAAATTTGTGAGCAAAGCAGAGGATGACGAAAAAAATTGAACAATATACTGCGCCTAAAAAGCATACGGCCGCTATGGAGTATTTGATATGACCGGAATTTATGTCGTTTGCGGCGGCATCGAGAGTAAAAATGCGTTCGTCGTTTGTTACGCCGTTATCCTGAAGAATACATTTCAGTTTAGCTCCGAAAAGATTTGAATCAAAGTGCACGTCATCAATTTTAATTATTTCATCAACAAACGAATTGTTATCGACAACCATTTCAGCAGTGGCACTGCCTGATATACGTATCGAATCCTTTGGAATTGCGAGACAAAGCAGAGAACCAACCAATAATCCGATAGCAGCAATCAATACTGCGACTTTTAAGATTATAATAATTATTCGGCTGATTTTGCCAAGGCTGTTGATTTTTCTTACATTTTCATTTTTCATGGTTAAAAATCTCCTTAAAAGTATTGGTTTGTGATTTTATGATATTATTATATCAAGGAGATTAGCGTTTGTCAATTATTATTTATCGTTTATCATTAATTTTGTAGGAATCAATAACCAGATATGGCTCTGTTTAATAATTTATTGTGCAGAATAAACGATAATTTTTTATCGTTTAACGATAAATCACTCGGATTCGGATTCGTTCTCCGATTCGTCGGAAGCAGAAATTTCGTAATCATATTCTTCCGTATCGTCGTCACTTTCATCATCGGGAACGTTATTATCACTTACTATAAATGAAACTGCCTTATTATAGTTGAAAATTGATGTTACAGGCGAATTACCGCCGTATTCTCCGTCACGAGTCCATGTAACGGGTTCTTCGCCAAGTGAAGTGAAGGTTATTTTGTTAGTTCGGAAAAACTTGATGTACTCTTTGTTTATCTCTTCATTTATATTCAATAGAGAATGAATGATCTGCTGAAGCTGAATGATGTTTGACGGCTTTTTTATCAGAACGACTTCAAAAACTCCGTCATCGAGACGAAAATCAGAGATGGAAAGAAGCCCGGCAACAGAAGAAGTATTCGTGACCATTCCGAACAAGAAGTCATCCTCTATTACGATATCGTCATATTCAATCTTCATTCTTGATGAGCGAATGCTTGTGAGTTGGGTGAGTCCGTTTAAAATATATGCAGCGTGTCCGAAAATATTTTTTACCTGTTGAGAGGTTTCGTAAGTGATATTGGTGAAAGCACCGAAAGCAGCTATATATGTGAAATAATCATCGTTTATACCTCCGACGTCAAAAGAATTGGAAGTGCCGTTTATTATGTTTCGGACGGCAGCCATAGTGTCTTTCGGAATACCAAGACTTCGTGCAAAGTCGTTGGTAGAACCAGCAGGAATATAGCCTATAGGAATATGGTTTTCGCTTCTCATAACTCCCTGCAAGCACTGACTGAGCGTTCCGTCGCCACCGGCGCATACTAACATATCAAATCCGCTGCTGCAAGCATATTGAGCTGATGTAACGGCATCCTCTCCACTTTGAGTAGTATGAACTGTAATCTCGAAATCAGCTTTTACAAATTCATCTATTATTCCGCCGAGTTTTTTTGCTATAAGAGCTTTTCCGGCGACAAGATTTAAAATAAAATATATTCTTTGCATATAATGTTCCCCATAATTTTATTATATATAGATTGTCACATTCAAAAAACTTTAATCTTTGTGAAATAGCTTGTATCATAAGCTTTGGATAAATATATAAATATTATATAATTTTTCTTGTTTTTTTTCAAGTATATACAGATATAATTAAAATAAAAAAATATATCTGAAACTATTGACATTCTCTGAAATTGATGATATAATAATAAAGCTGAATGATTCAGACACAAACAATTACACTGGGGTGTCGCCAAGCGGTAAGGCAGCGGACTCTGACTCCGTTATTTCGAGGGTTCAAATCCTTCCACCCCAACCATATTGGTACAATAAAATAGATGTACACCTAAAAAAAACCGCTAAGTTTAGCGGTTTTTTAGCGTTCAAAAGCCGAAAATTTCAAGGTAAAAACCATGGATGCTTTTTAATGATTTTCACCGACT
>JAMPIL010000001.1:825617-1134348 GCA_023662725.1 Ruminococcus flavefaciens | reverse complement strand
AACAAAGGTACGAATGCAATATGTTATTTGAAGATTTTTGTCGTATTATGTCGAATGGACTGGATTTGTATCTTTATTATATTAAAACCCCAGCTTGTCTTGTATGTGACTGGCTGAGGTTTTAGTTTTTGTATGTAATTTGTTTGTAAATTGCATTTTTTTAGCTATATTATGTCATATTACTTTAAATTTGTCTTAAATTTTATTATGCGAATTGATAATTCTTAGAACTGCCGAAGAGAAGTCGGCTATCTCCTAAACAAAGAATTCATCAAGGTGATGATTAAAGACATTTTACGACAGTTTCCGACAAAAAACGCAAAAAAAGTATCGACAAGTATTGACTTTTTCAAAATAATCGAATATAATATAAAGGAAGAGAGCATACCGATAGACGGTCGCTCCCGATAATGAGAAAACTAAAGAAATAGCCGCTCAAAATTGGCAGTTGGGGCGGCTATTTCCTTTTATCATGAAAAATTTTGTATAGTAAACTTGCAGCAGCTGTGAATAAAATTCCAAGCTGAATCAAATCTTGCCATGTTACATAGTTCATAAATATTCACTCCCTTCCGGGAGTTAAGGATTTGACCGCCTACCGTTTTATGGTATACTCTCAGCTTTTATTATACAGCTTTTTACATTAATTGTCAATATTTTATTAAGCACTCTGTTCGGGGTACTTTTCTTGAAAAATTTCAGAAATCTCTTGACTTTTTGTCACGCATAAAGTATAATATAGATGTGACAAAAAGTGAGGTGAAATTATGTCACCAAGAACAGGCAGACCAAAGGAGGAAAATCCAAAGGATATACGCTATAGTGTTAGACTTGATGCTGAAACTGAAAGATTGTTACAAGATTATTGCAAAAAGCACAATATAACTAAAGGCGAGGCTATCCGTCAAGGTATACACCTACTTTTACAAAAAAAATAGAACGTTGCCCCTCGTCAAAGTTGCAAACGTTCTATCTCATCGACAGATTGCTCTATCTGAAATCTATTATACATCAGATAAACTTTCTTGTCAAGTAATTTGAAAAGGAGTTTTTATTTTTATGAGCAAAAATTTTTTATTAAACGCAATGTTCCAAGCAATTATGGACGAAAAACCAGCCGATTCAAGGCTCGATCCGCATAAACTTAATGTGAAGTTCGACAAAATCTTTGACAAATATCTTCCCGATTTAAAAGACGATTACGACACAAGAAATGATGGCGAAATGGAATTCGTCGCTATTGTACACGAATATATGGAAAACGCTTTCAATGTCGGATTTAACACTGCCGTACAGCTTCTTGTGAGATGCGATTAAGTTTGAACTCGTTCTGAATTTATGAAGTTCAGCTTTCTATTTCATAAGCCTATAGCCTATTCCCCAAACCGTTTCAATATACTCCTGCTCCGGATTGCATTCTTTCAGCTTGCGGCGAATCCTGCTTATATGGACGTTCAGCGTGTTATCGTCGGCAGAATTTTCATAATCCCAGACCTTGTCGTATATCATACTTTTGGTACAGGTTCGTGAGGGATTCTCCATAAGCATACTTAAAAGAGCAAATTCATGCTTTGAAAATTCAATTTGTTTCCCATTGCATACTGCCGTAAAATTTTCGGTATCAAGCCCGATATCCTTATAAGCAAGGAGTTTTTTCTCTTCCGGATTATCAGTTCCGTAGCGAAGCCTTACTGCTATTCGTGCAAGAAGCTCTTCATTGTGAAAAGGCTTTGTAACATAGTCGTCCGCACCCAGAGCAAACATATCTACCTTTTTTTCAACATCATGAACGGCGCTCATAACTATGATCGGAACGCTGTGTTTTTCTTTAAGGTCACTGATAATCTCCTCGCCGCTTCTTCCGGGAAGCATCAAATCAAGCAGTATCAGGTCTATCTCATTATTGTGAACGAGAAGTCCTTCTGTTCCTGAAAAAGCGCTGACCGTTCTATATCCGTTTCTGCTGAGAAGAATGGTCAGCATATTATTTATATCGTTATCATCTTCTATAATAAGAATAGTTCTGTTCATGAATATTCCCCTTTATTTGCTGTTTATGTCATTTTTATTATATCCGATAAGCCCCTATTTGTCAACAGCAGATAAGAACCTGTAAACACACGCTCTAATATATTAAAAGATCTCGTTTCTGTACTATTTCATCTTTTTTCAGCATAATTATTTGAAAAAGGAGCTGATATTATGAATGAAAACGACGAAATTATTACATCAACCGAACCGGAAGAAGACTCGCCGGAAGCTCTTCTTGCGGAATACGATAATAAACGTCTTGGCAGAGCTGATGACGCTGCGGCAATGCAGTCTGTAATGTGTATTATTATTTCTGCTCTTTTCTTCGGAGCAAACATGATCTATCCTGATATTGCAGGAAGTCTTTTGAATCGTATAACAACTCTTGCGTCGCAGCCGAAAGAGCTTTTTCCGAATCCGATCGACTTTATTGCGTCGTTAATTGATAAACTTTAAGCTTAATAATACACAGCTCCGGATACATTTTACTTTCCTGCTCTTCAATGCTCTTATCTTCCTGAGCAAGGAAAACGGAACGATTCTATCGTTTTATACCGCCTGTATTTTTCACGAACTGGGACATATCTTCGCCGCATTTATTTCCAAAAGAAAAATAACCTCGATTGATTTTATGGGTTCAGGTATTTGCATGATACTCAAAAAAAATGCCGCATCACCTGTTAAACAAGAGCTTTTTGTGCTTCTGTCAGGTCCGGCATTTAATCTTTTTATATTTGCTTTTTGTAAGTGGGCAAATTTATTACCTGTATTTCGGATAATAAATCTTTTTCTGGCAATTTACAATCTGCTCCCATATAAACAGCTCGACGGAGGCTCAGCGATATCGCTTTTCACTCTCGGCGCTTCCGGCGAACGAATTGCGGAAAAAATCCTGACTTCGATAAAACTTGGGATTTCAGTTATACTCTTCATGCTTTTTATTTTCAAGGAAAGAGCTTTATTTCCACTGTTTCTCATTTCGGTTATTCTTTTTATTTCCGATCATACAAAATTTTAAGGGACTGAAAACAGTCCCTTGTTTTTATTTTATCTTTTCTTCAACTCTGTTCATGCATTGCTGCATATCTATTTTTTCCTGAAATTTCATAATCGGAGTATGTGATAAGACCATTGGGATAAGTTTCCCCAGCATTCACCATCTTTTGTAAAACAAGCGTCTATATCATTTTTTCTTATCCAATTTTTTCAGTTCATATACAACGCCGTATAAAATTCCTGCAATAGGCCATATCAAACCTGCGTATTTCCATCCAACGTCAAAAACAAATCCTTCAAATCCCAGAAGTAAGAAAACTACTGTAACAACAAGCCAATATACCGCAGAAATATTCACCTTGTTCTGTTTTTCATACTTTTTCTCCCGTGAATAATCATCCTCTTCAAGAAGCTTACGATAACCGTTGAATTCAGCAGAAGTTTTTACAATAAAATAAACTCCTATTGCGCAAATAAAGAAAAGCATACCTATACCCAAAGAGTCGTAAAAATCGTTTTCGCCCTTAATTATTTGTATTGTCAACAGCGGAACAATAGATAAAATGCAAAGAATAGTTCCTACGATAATATTTTTCGTGTGAGAAACTTCACGGCTCTCCATTTTCTTCCTCACCATTCCGGAAACACCGTATTCAGTTTCGATAGCTTCTTTTTCAAGAAATTCATACGGCGACATCTCTCTGTTTATGACAATGCAAATTGCTGTTGCGATCGCAGCAATAACTATCATAACAACAAATCCGATCTCGCTGCCTTGATCTTCTGACAGAGGGATCATTCCTGTTTCTCCTGAAACGGAAAGAATTATCATAAGAATAGGCGATAATATGAAAAGCAAAGTTGCCAAAGCAATTCTTCCGGCATTTCGGATATTAGTTTTAAGGAATGCTGAGGCTTCTTCCATAGTCACCTTTCTTAAATCAGGAGTATCATCGGAAATTTCATTACAGCAAAAGATTTCCGGGTCAAGCTCGTCTTTCAAAAGACTATCTGTAGTTACCCCGAATATTTCAGAAAGCATGATGATTTTATTAAGATCCGGAACGGACTGCGCTCCTTCCCATTTTGAAACCGACTGTCGGCTCACGTTCATTTTCTCAGCAAGCTCTTCCTGCGACATACCGTTTTTCTTTCTTAAATTGATTATTTTATCTGCAAGTATCATTGTGATTTTCTCCTTTTGAACCATTATTATGAACCCCGAATCCGCCGGCAGATTCAATTCATCATTTCTGTAAAAATCATACCATTAATTCCGGTTACATTCAAGCAATCATGCTTTACAATTTGTCAACGGCAGGTTGCATCCGCCGATTTTAAGGCAAAAATCATCAATTCACTATATGATCATCCCCTGCGCTTCTTTCACAAGCTTTATATCTACAAGAGCGTCGATAAGAGTTCCGTTCTCGGTATATTCCTCGGAAAAAATCCTGCCGTCTTCTCTTATTTTTCCGATAAAGGCAGTACGTTCATAGGGCACAAGAAGTGTCATTCTCTTTGCGGTTTCCGGAAGTTTTTCTGCAATGCGATCAAGAAGCTTATCGAATCCGATACGCTCTTTTGCACTTATAAGAACAGTAGAATCATCCTCAAAAACAGTATCGGCATCAATTGCCGCATCGAGTTTATTCATAACGTTGATTTTTGGGATATCACCGCATCCAAGCTCGCCCAGAAGCTTTTCTGTAACTTCTGCCTGCTGAATTCTTTCGGGTGAGGACAAATCCTGTACATTGAGAATAACGTCCGCAGCAGCAGCTTCTTCGAGAGTCGATTTAAAAGCTTCTACAAGATTATGCGGCAAGCGGCGGATGAGTCCTACCGTATCAATAAGCATAACCGTTCTTCCATCGGGAAGTTCCACCGAGCGTGAGGTTATATCCAAAGTGGCAAACAACTTGTTTTCAGCAAGAACTCCGGCATCGGTCAGAGCGTTAAGCAAAGTAGATTTTCCTACATTAGTATATCCGACTATTGCTGCGCAAAGTACGCCGTCCTTTTTACGTCTTGAACGGGAGAAACTGCGGTGTTTTTTAAGCTCTTCGAGTTCGCTTTCAAGATAAGAAATTCTCCTGCGGATATGACGCTTATCGGTTTCGAGTTTTGTTTCACCCGGACCTCTCGTTCCGATACCTCCGCCGAGCCTTGAAAGAGCAGTTCCCATTCCTGTAAGTCTCGGCAGACGATATTTCTGCTGAGCAAGCTCGACCTGAAGCTTACCCTCTTTCGTTCTTGCTCTCTGAGCAAAAATATCGAGAATAAGCGTAGTTCGGTCGATAACACGAACATCGAGGATTTCCTCTATATTACGCACCTGAATTCCTGTCAGCTCGTGATCAAAAACGACAAGTTCCGCTTCAAGAGGTTCAAGCTGTTCTTTAAGTTCCTGAAGTCTGCCTGCGCCCATACAAGTTGCAGGATCGTAGGAGGTTTTCTTCTGTATAACCGTTCCTACTACCTCGGCGTTGGCAGTTTCAGCAAGCTCGGCGAGTTCGTTTATAGAAGTTTCGGCATCGAATTCTCCGGTATCGACGCAGGCAAGAACTGTTTTTACCGGAAGTTCTTCGGTTTTATTTTCGTACATAAATACCTCCTGAAATCAAAAATATTATCTGAAAATAAGTTCCCGACTATCTTTATTTTATCAGATTTTTTATTTCATCCGGAGTGAAAACATACTCCTTTCCGCAGAAATGACAGCAGACCGACGTATCCTTTCCCTCCGCAGCGATTGCGTTCAACTCGTCTTTTCCTATACTGATGAGAACTCTTTCCGTTCTCTCACGGCTGCAATCACATCCGTATACAGGCTCTGCCGAATCAAGCTCGTTCGGTTCGAGACCTTCAAGGAGCATTCCTGCGATCTCTTCGGGAGTTTTTCCCTCGTCGAGCATTGCCGATATAGGACGCATTCCGGCTACGTTCTTCTCGATTATGTCAATACACTTTTCATCCGCAAAGGGCAGAAGCTGAACGAGAAATCCTCCCGCAGACTTCACCGTAAGATCAGGATTCACCAGAACTCCCAGACTGCAAACTGTCGGTATCTGCTCGCTTGTCGCATAATAGCTTGCGATATCTTCGGCAATTTCTCCCGAAACAAGCGGTATAACTCCGACATACGGCTCTTTCATTCCAAGATCTTTAACGACTGAAAGCGTTCCGTCCATTCCGATAGCTCCGCCGACATCAAGCTTTCCCTGAGCGTTGAGCGGAATCTCTACTACAGGATTTCCAACGCAGCTTTTAACGTTTCCCCAGTTGTCCGCAACCGCAGTGAGCTGACCTGCCGGACCTCCGCCGTCCACTCGAAGAGTAATGCTGTCGCCGTCATTTTTGAGCATATATCCCATGAGCGAAGCCGCTATTGTAAGTCTGCCAAGACCTGCTGTTACAACTGCTGATGTTTTGTGAATTCTTTCGATCTCCGCAACGATATCCCTTGCGTCAATAACCTCTGCAAATGCCGAACCGTCGGCTGAAATTGCTCTGTATAATTTTCCCATTCTGAATTACCTCTTTTTAAATAGTTTGTCCGTTTTTAATGCATCTTGCCGCATAAATTATGCGCTGTGAAGTTTCCGTAGGCGGCTCGAAAGTATCGTCGCCGTATTTAGCAAGAATCTCGAATCCGCTTTCTTCAAGAAGCTTTTCTATGGCTTCTTCACTGTAAGCCTTTTCGGAAAAACTCTCGCTGCTTCTCGAATAAAGACCGTTTTCCTCACATTCAAAAAATTCGAGATTCATCCTGACTTCGTCCGTTTCCGCATTGAGAGTATTCTCCCAGATACAGTAAACGTTGTCGGTCTCATATGTGAATGTATTGTTTGCAAGAATTTTCCGATGCTTGTAAAGCGTGTTTACATCGAAAATGAAAAGACCGTTCATCTCACAGAAAAACGCTGCTCCCTCAAACACCTTACGCACATCGTTAAGATTTGCAAGATGATTTATGCTGTCGAGAGCGCAAATTATCACATCCACAGTCCCGAACATATCGAGCTTTCGCATATCCTGACAAAGATACTGGATATTCAGTCCGCTTTCAAATTTTTTTTCAATAGCCATTCCGAGCATTTCATCGGAGTTATCAACCCCTATAACATCATAACCAAGCCGAGCCATGACTTCGGAAACGCTTCCCGTTCCGCAGGCAAGATCGAGGAGGATATTTTCCTTAGTTGCCTTGAATTTTTTTATAATTTCATGAAAGTACTCCCCTCGCCTGCCGTAGTCGATATTAGCAGTCAATTCATCGTAATATCGGGCAAAAACACTGTAGCCTGACATTCTGTTTCACCTCGTTATTCATAAAAATTCGGAGCTTCTCCTGCCTCATAAGACGCAGAAAAAACCTTTTCTCCGTTTTCGTCAAAAGTATAATCGGTAACTGTGGTTTCACCGTTTTCATCCAGACTCCGAACCCTGTAACCGATCGGTTTCAAAGTTCCGTTATCCCATTGATAAGCGGTTATACAAAAATCTGCCCCCGCACCTTGATAAACATTTATCGTATTTTTCCTGCTTGCATATGCTTCTTTGCCGATTTTATTCATCTCGTCCCATTTTTCAAGAAGTCCGCTGTCGGGATCATAACGGTAATACGTTCCTGCCGAATCGTAACTGATATCATCAGGAATAAAAACATCGAGATAGCCGTCAAAATCATAGTCCATTTTATATATTGCGTCCTCAAGGGTGTAATATCCCGAACTTTCAACTAAGGGCGCATAAGCTTCGGCATAATTTCCCTCGATAGTCTGAATAACCTTGCCGTCACGAAGAACCTCTATCCCATTTTCCTTGATTGAAAAATACACAAGCTCGTCACGCTCAAAGGTTTTAAGCAGCTCTCCGTTTTCCCAATTTCTAAGCTCTCTTTTCACAAGAACTCTGCTTCCGTACGTAGAATATTCATAATAGTCAGATATTTCGTAATTACTGAAATAAACGTCTTTCAGCATATCTTCTTCAAGAACATCATTATTCCATTTATAGTATGTGTATCTGCTGCCGGTCTTGGAATATTCACGGAGGATAAGGCTTTGTTCGCCGTTGTAAACGCCCATTCTCCTACCGATCTTATTCAGCTCATCCCATGGCTCGAACTGCTTTGAATCGGGAATATAGCGGTAATAAATTCCCTTAAAGCCTCTGTATTCCTCCGACGGAATAAAAATATCCTTATATCCATCAAAATCAAAATCATCAGCAACAATATTGCTTTCATCCGGCTCATATCCAAGCGGAATATATTGAGTTGATTCTCCGTCAACAATAAGCTCGATTCCGTTTTCATCAATGGAATAAGTGAGATTATTTGTCTCTTTTATCTCCGGTTGAGTAACAGCTTCGGTCGGAGCTTCCGTTGTGGGAGCTGTAGCTGCTTCTGTTGCAGACGTTGTTTCAACAGTTTCAATCACCTGATTTTCATCCGTATCTGAACTTTTTCCGCCGTCAGAACATCCGTACAAAACTCCAGCGCATAGGCATATGGCAGATATAAGATTGATAAGTTCTTTTCTTTTCATTTATTCACCTCCATTAAGCGTCACGAATAATCTCGTTACCATTTTCATCAATATAATACCACTTTTTTACGGATTCATTTGTATTTTCATCAATAACAGTTTCACTTCGCTCCACCAAAATAAGACTTCCGTCATTCCACTTATAAATAAAAGTCTGACCGTTTCTGTCATTCTGCACGAGAATTCTTCCTATGCTCACATTGGATGACATTCCGGTATACATAAATTTTCCGATTTTATTCATCTCGTCCCAATTTTCAAAAAGTCCTGTATCAGGAACATAGCGGTAATAAGTTCCGTCAGAATTTTCATTCATAATAAACAAATCGTTGTAACCGTCAAAATCGTAATCCTCAAAAAATAGATTCTTTTCACTAAGAGTATGATCGCATTCAAGAGTCTGAACGATTTTGCCGTCCTGCAAAACGTCAATGCTGTTTTCATTCACACTGAAAGCATAGCTGTGTGGAAATTCAACTTCTTCTGTACCCAGCCACTCATTATTTTCGTCCAGCAGCACACGTTCCCTTTTAACAAAAGTTTCTTTTCCATCATCATATTCAAAACGATTAATATAAATCTTGTTATCGTAAACGCTTTTATACTGAAGTTCACGAGAAACAGGCTGGAGCTTTCCGTTGTTCCATTTATAAATAATCCAATCATGATCAACGGCAGAGATATGACTGCTAAAATTCAAAATCTTATTTTCATTGTCAACGCTCATTAAAAAACCGATTTTGTTCAATTCGTCCCATTCCTCAAAAAGATTGAAATCCCTTGTCGGGTTCATATAGAAATATTTTCCGGAAACGTTAGCCGCTCCAATTCCATGCGGTACAAAAAGATCATCATAGCCGTCAAAATTGAAATCAGCAATTGTGAGAAACTCCTCCGGAGATTTATCATATTTTTCCACAGACTCCAGAAATTCCGAGCAGTCAAGCTCTATCTTCTGAAAAATAGAGCCTTCAAAAAAATATATTCCGTCGGCTTCTACCTTAAAATTGTATCCGTCCGAAACAGGTTCAGATTCTGTCGTTATTTCCTCCGCAGTTATTTCAGAAGCGAAAGTGGTTTCACTTTCACTTGAAACAGTACTTTCATTCCTGTCCGAACATCCGGCAAGCAATCCTGTTAGGATAAGGGCAACGATATATTTTTTCATGATGTTCTCCTTTTTTTACGATTACAGCAAAAGGCGGACAAAAATCATCCGCCTTCTGAAACTTACTTATTTGCCATATCCTTGGATTTACAGCACTTCTTGTACTTCTTTCCGCTTCCGCACGGACATGGATCGTTATCGCCGATCTTCTTTGAACGTGCCTGATTTGAGAAGCTTCCGTCGCCTGCTCCGGCATTAGGAGCGTCCGGCTTTGCAACCTGCTCACGCTCCGGAATTGCGTCCTTACGAACCCTGACTGTAAGGAGCATACGGATAGTATCTTCTCTGATAGATTCAACCATTGCGTCGAACATTTCAAATCCTTCGTAACGATATTCGATAACAGGATTCTTCTGTCCGTATGAACGAAGTCCGATACCCTTTTTAAGCTCTTCCATATCGTCGATATGAGCCATCCACTTTGTATCAACAACTTTCAGGAGGATAACACGCTCAAGCTCTCTCATGATATCAGTGCCATACTCTTCTTCCTTAGCCTGATAAATTTCTCCTGCCTTTTCATTAAGAGCGTTAACGATATCTTCCTTAGTAACGGAAGCAAGCTCCTCTTCGGTAAATTCAAGATCTTCTTCACCGATAAGCCAGCCCTGGAAGTGTTCCTTAAGACCAACGATATTCCAGTCGTCCTTAACGTCCTCGTCGATAAGATAAGAATCAACAGTTGACGAAATAAGCTCTTCCATCATATTGAGGATGCTCTCGTGGAGATCTTCTCCGTCGAGAACCTGTGAACGCTGTTTGTAGATGATCTCACGCTGAGTATTCATAACGTCGTCGTAATTGAGGACGTTCTTTCTTATGCTGAAGTTATTTCCCTCAACCTTTTTCTGCGAGGACTCAATAATTTTAGTTAGGAGTTTGCTCTCGATAGGCATATCCTCTGCAACATTTAGAGTTCTCATCATATTTTCAAGACGCTCGCCTGCAAAAATTCTCATAAGATCATCTTCAACGGAAAGGAAGAAACAGCTTTCGCCCTCGTCTCCCTGACGTCCGGAACGTCCACGGAGCTGATTGTCGATACGTCTTGATTCATGACGTTCTGTACCGAGAATGTAAAGTCCGCCTGCTTCCTTGACCTTAACGGCTTTTTCTTTTACCTCGGCATTGAATTTATTGTAAAGCTCACGGTAAAGCTTTCTTGCTTCAAGAATTTCCTGATCGTCTGTATCTGCAAAACCGATAGCCTCGTTGATAAGTTCTTCGGACATTTCACGCTTTCTCATCTCAGCTTTTGCGAGAAATTCAGCGTTGCCTCCGAGCATGATATCGGTACCACGTCCAGCCATATTTGTAGCGATAGTTACAGCGCCGTATTTACCTGCCTGAGCAACGATCTCAGCTTCCTTAGCGTGATGTTTAGCGTTGAGGACTTCGTGCTTAACTCCTTTTCTTTTGAGCATTGCGGAAAGAAGCTCCGACTTTTCGATAGAAACCGTACCTACGAGAATAGGCTGACCTTTATCGTGGCACTCGATTATCTTATCGATAATTGCCGAATATTTGCCCTTTTCCGAGCTGTAAACCTGATCGTTGTGATCTATACGAATAACCGGTTTATTGGTCGGGATAGAGATAACATCGAGTTTATAGATCTCCTTGAATTCGCCTTCTTCGGTCATAGCAGTACCGGTCATACCGGAAAGCTTGTTGTAAAGACGGAAGAAATTCTGGAATGTTATAGTTGCAAGAGTCCTTGATTCGCTCTTGATCTTAACTCCCTCTTTAGCCTCGATAGCCTGATGCAGACCGTCGTTGAAACGTCTGCCCATCATAAGACGTCCCGTAAATTCGTCAACGATAATGATCTCGCCGTCCTTAACAACGTAGTCGATATCATTTCTCATAACGCCGTTCGCCTTGATAGCCTGATTTATGTGGTGGAGGAGAGTCATATTCTCTGAATCCATAAGATTATCGACATTAAATGCCTTTTCAGCCTTTTTAACTCCTCGCTGAGTGATAGTAGCAGTTTTTGCCTTTTCGTCTATGATATAGTCGGCAGTTTCGTTGATAGCGTCCTGATCAATCTTATCATCCATTTCAACAACAGTAGTTGATGTAAGAGTTTTAGCGAATCGGTCTACAATAGCGTAAAGATCTGTAGATTTATCGCCTCTTCCGGAAATAATAAGCGGGGTTCTTGCCTCGTCTATAAGGATAGAGTCGACCTCATCGACAATGGCAAAGTTCGGAACACGCTGAACACGCTCTTCTTTATGAGTAACCATGTTGTCACGGAGGTAATCGAATCCAAGCTCGTTATTTGTAGCATAAGTTACGTCGCAGTTATATGCTGCACGGCGCTCGTCATTGTTGAGTCCGTGAAGAATACAGCCGACCGTAAGCCCCAGCCAGCGGTGAACCTTTCCCATTTCCTCTGCCTGAGTTTTTGCAAGATAGTCGTTAACGGTAACAACGTGAACACCCTTGCCTGAAAGAGCATTAAGATACGATGCAACGCAGGCAACGAGGGTTTTACCTTCACCGGTTTTCATTTCGGCAATACGTCCCTGATGAAGAACGATAGCTCCGATAAGCTGAACAGGGTACGGCTTTTTCTCAAGAACACGCCATGCGGCTTCTCTTACGGTCGCAAGAGCCTCCGGCAGGATATCATCGAGAGTCTCTCCGTCCTCAAGTCTTTCCTTAAATTCAACAGTTTTTGCCTTCAGTTCAGCGTCTGAAAGCTTCTGATACTCCTCGTCAAGTTCGAGGACTTTATTTTTAATAGGCTCGATACGCTTCAGCTCACGGTTGCTGTAGCCGTTTGCACCGAAAATTCCTTTGAATAAACCCATTTATATACCGCCTTTACAATTCTTTTACATGAACAGCATTATTTTCTTTTTCCGGCAATTATTAAGTGGGACTCCCTTCCCCTTTACTCCCTGCTGCGACAGAAAGAAATGAGAACAAAATCACCGTTATATACAGAAAAGCAAATACTGCTGTCATGATTATTTAGTACTCATGATATAAATACACATATTATATTTTACACCAAATCCGACCGGTTGTCAATACTTATAAAATATTTGTTTCTTCAAACCGATTATTTGTTCTTGAATTCAGCATAATAATGCTCTATATACTCTTTCATAGCACTGTAATAATCTTCGTCAAATGGGACGAAAAGGTATGCTTCATCCTGAAAGTCATCCGAATTATAGCGTTCTTCCCCGAAATACTTCAGCGCATGGTCGTCCACATCGGATGGGTAACAAGGTTTACCGTAATCGTTTTCGTGATTATAATAAAATTCGGCAAACGCTTCACCCTCTTCATTGAACATCTCACGGAAAATCTTTCCCTCCAGCTCATCACGAATAAATTCACGCAGATCAGTATTTTCTCCGGATTTGACCGACTTTATAGTATCCGCAAACGCTTCATTGAAATTTACGCACATCAAATCATTTTCGATTGCCCAGCGCAGATATATCGCCATATGATTATATCCCGTTATCTCGTCTATGTGAATTTTCTTTTCTCTTATCGAACCGACGTGCCATTCTTCTCTGTCCATTACGGTATAATCAACACGTCTTACAACGGGCTCACGATCAGGCTCGATAATCGGACTTAACTCATTATCGAACATATCAAGCAGCGCATCTGTTCCACGTTCTATCTTGAAATCCATTTCGTCCCGATAAACCGGAATAAGCTGATAGAAATTGACTTCCTCACCGTCAGGCATAACGCAGACGCAGCAATCATCCCCAAAAGGCGGAGAAAGTATTATCGTTCCGCAAAGCTCCGTATTTTCAGCAAAAGGCTCTCCGTTATCGACAGAGTGTCCCCAACCTATCCATGTATCGGAATTAATGGGAAGTCTTGCGATATCCTTGAGAAGTCTTATCGGCCAATAGTCTTTTTCATCCGGACTGTTGATATCCCAGTCGGACGGCAGACAGATGACATATTCCGCACGCTCCAGTCCTTGTCCTGCAAGCTTTTCCGGAATGTTCATTTTATGCGCTCCTGCGCCCATAGTAACGAGAGTATAATAATCATTCTCTTCATCAGGCTCGATAATGCAGATATCAACATGAATATCAGGCGAAGCAAGTTCGTGGAAAACATTTTTGTACTCTCCGAAATACTGAACTATATGTTGATCTATCGAATCAAGCTGTTCTTCCGTATAAAGTTCAGGCTCGAATTCATTTTTTTTCTTTCTGCTCATAATATCACTCCTTAACGTTCAAGAATTATTTTTGCTATATCATCAGGAGTTTCGGCGATATAGTCTGCGCCCTCGGATTCAAGCTCATCACGTCCACGGAATCCCCATATACAGCCGATAGAGATAATCCCCGAATTTTTTGCCGTCTGAATATCAACATTGCTGTCGCCGATCATAAAAGCCTGCTCTTCCTCAACGGGAAGCTTTCCGAGTATCTCACGAATTATGGCTGTATCAGGCTTTTTCGGTCTTTCAGCGCACCCTCCGAGAACGGATATAAACTCAACATCCGGAAGAAGCGCTGCGACAATTTTTCTTGCAAAATCCTGCGGTTTATTAGTTGCAACTGCAAGCCTGATTCCGGAAGATTTCAGTTTATGTATAGTTTCGCCCATGCCTTTATAAAGAACGGTTTTATCAAGAAAATGCTCATTATAATATCCGCTGAAAATCTCAACAAGCTTATCGGTTTCATCTTTTTTATCATCCGGCAGAGCACGGTAACAGAGCTTTTGAACTCCGTTGCCGACAAATTGATTGAAGCTCTCATACGGATGCACCGGATACCCCAGTTTCTCAAGAGCATAATTCACAGCGTCTGCAAGATCGGAAAGAGTGTCGGCGATAGTGCCATCGAGGTCAAAAATTGCTGTTTTCATTATAATTCATCTCCTAAATTCTCGTAGCAAGAAGCGTTGAATATTTTCCTCTGAACTGCTCAAATCTGTCCTCATCAATAGCTTCTCTGATTTTTTCCGTGAGCGTATTGTAAAAATAAAGATTATGCTGAACCGCAAGTCTGCCTGCAAGCTGTTCGTTCGCCTTGAAAAGGTGACGTATATACGCTCTGCTGAAATTACGGCAGGTAGGGCAATCACACTGTTCGTCAACCGGACGCGGATCGGTCTCATAGCACTTATTTCCGAGATGCATAATTCCGCTCCAGGTGAAAACAGTTGCATGACGTGCATTTCTGCTTGGCATTACACAGTCGAACATATCAACGCCTCTTGCAACAGCTTCAATTATGTTGGATGGCGTTCCCACTCCCATGAGATAACGGGGTTTATTCACTGGCATAAACGGTTCAACAGCGTCGATTATACGGTACATTTCCGAAGTTTCCTCGCCAACGGCAAGACCTCCGATAGCGTAGCCGTCGAGATCAAGAGCGGCAATGTCTTCCATATGCTTTATACGGATATCGTCATATGTAGAACCCTGATTGATTCCGAAAAGCATCTGTTTCTTATTTATCGTATCAGGCAGACTGTTCAGCCGAGCCATCTCCTCCTTACAGCGGTAAAGCCAGCGTGTTGTACGCTCCACAGAAGCTTCAACATATTTATGCGGCGCAGGATTTTCTATGCACTCATCAAACGCCATAGCAATTGTTGAACCAAGATTCGACTGTATCTGCATACTCTCCTCTGGTCCCATAAAAATACGTCTGCCGTCTATATGAGAAGCAAAGTAGACCCCTTCCTCTTTGATTTTTCTGAGTTTTGCAAGCGAAAAGACCTGAAATCCGCCGCTGTCGGTAAGAATAGGCTTATCCCAGTTCATAAATTTATGAAGTCCGCCCATTTGCTTGATGATATGGTCGCCGGGACGAAGATGAAGATGATAGGTGTTGCAAAGTTCAACCTGAGTTTTAAGACCTTTGAGGTCTACGGAAGATATTCCGCCCTTAATAGCAGCGGCAGTTCCGACATTCATGAAACAAGGAGTCTGAAAAGTTCCGTGAACCGTTTCAAACTGACCTCTTCTTGCTTTATTTTCCGTTTTTAAAAGAGTAAACATAAAATCTCCTTTGAAATTAATAATAATTGATTTCCAAAGGGTGTATTCAACCTTTGGTCAGGTCAAGGGCAGACAGCCCTTGTGGGGTATCGGAGCAGCGCTCCGTAAAGGACAGTGCAGAACGAACACGCAATTCAAAATCACGCTTCCGTCAAATCCGATTCCGGAGTACGGTATTCATGCTTTTCGTAATATCCGATAAGTACATTATGATCGTCACGAAGAGCTATCATATAAACATCCTTGTTCTCCTTAGGATTATGGAATGTGAAGATCCTGTTATTCTCCGGACTCTCGTCAAACCATGCCACTATAGACTTGATTTTTTTATTGGATTCATCATTGTGACAATCCAGAAGCGACTTCCCGATTAGATCTGCTCCTCCTTTTTTTGCGTAGCGTTCAATAGCCGCAGGATTCATATAAACGATTTTATGATCTGTCTCGCAGATAACTATTGGTGCTATATCCGAATCGACAATGCTTTTGAATAAAGCTGAAATTTTCATAAGATACTCCTCGTCATTTTTCTTTTTTAATTTTGAACTTTTTATTTTATTTATCGTCATCACCACAGCAAGCAGAATATTCACAGTTGTGTATATAAACGGATATATTCCAAATTCCATGTATCCTATTGTAGCAACAACATTCACAATAACGATACACAAGTCAATAACGCTCATTCTTGCTGACCATCGATAATAAGCAGATTCATCAGCATATTTATTTTTAAATAGCCTCATGATATTATTTCTCAGAATAATAATAGTTCCGTATGCTGCCGGAAAAATCCCATACATCCCCAGAATAAAAACATCAAACAGAAATTGTATCAAATATCCGAATATGTCAAAAGGCGGAAAACCTGTTTGTTCAAATTTCATAAGTAATCCGATTTTTGATGCAAAAGAGGAATAGCTTGTACATACGATAATTGCAAATATTCCCATTCCAAGCAGTATCATTCCGACTGTTAAAGAAATAATAAAGTTTGTACGAATCTGTTTCCGGACGGCTTTTTCTTTGTCAGTATCCATATTCCCTCCTTACAGGATACACATACAATCTCCGAAGCTGAAAAAGCGGTAGCGTTCTTCGACGGCGGTTTTATAGGCATTCATCGTATTATCGTAGCCCATAAACGCCGAAACAAGCATTATGAGCGTACTCTCTGGCAAGTGAAAATTTGTTATAAGACCGTCGATGCATTTGAACTCATAGCCGGGATAAATGAAAATATCCGTGTAGCCGTCATGCTCGGCAATTTCATTGTAAAAGCTCGCAACGCTTTCAAGAGTACGGCAGGTGGTCGTTCCAACCGCTATAACTCTTCCTCCGTTGGACTTTGTTTCATTTATGAGATCGGCTGTTTCTTTCGGCAGATGATAATGCTCGCTGTGCATTTTATGATTCAGGACGTTGTCCTCCTTTACCGGACGAAAAGTTCCAAGTCCGACATGAAGCGTTACGAACGCTGTTTTTATCCCCCGCTCACGAAGCTCCGCAAGCTGATCGGGAGTAAAATGAAGTCCCGCTGTAGGAGCGGCCGCCGAACCAAGTTCTTTTGAATAAACGGTCTGATAGCGTTCTCTATCCTCAAGTTTTGCCGTGATATAGGGAGGAAGCGGCATCTGTCCGACATCGTCAAGAGCCGTGAAAAAATTCCCCTCGCACTCAAATTTCACGATACGGTTTCCGTCATCTTTTACCTCGATGACCTCAGCGACAAGCCTTCCCCCTCCGAAGCTGAAACGTGTTCCTACCTTCGCCTTTTTTCCGGGACGACAGATTATCTCCCATATCTTATCGCCCTTCTGTTCAAGAAGAAGGAACTCAATAAAGGTTTGATTGCCAATCTTTTCGCCGTAAAGTCTCGCCGGAATTACTCTTGAATCGTTCATGACGAGAAGGTCACCCTTTTTGAGCTTATCGCATAGATTATAGAAACGGTCATGACTTATTTCACCAGTTTTCCTGTCCACACACATCATCCTTGATGAATTTCTCGGCTCGGCAGGAGTCTGGGCAATAAGCTCTTCCGGCAGATCATAATAAAAGTCTGATTTTAATAATTCCATATTTTATCTCCTTTCTCCGGCAGTATAAGGGAGCCGCTGTTTTTCTTGTCCCCTGCCAAAGGTGGAGGGAAAACAGAATCGCCGTTATATGCAGGAAAACACACATTACTGCAAATTTTTTTCAAAAAGTATTGACATAAGAAAAATTAAGTGATATTATAGTAAATATACAGGTAGAGGTGCGGCTGCGATGAGTAGCTATTCACGGGATTACCGCTCCTATGGTGAATGGTGAAAGGCAATGCTGCCGAAGGACTGTTTTTGGTAAACTCAGTTCTGGTCACAGGCTTAATAGGTTTGTGACTGTCATCATTCACTTTATGATGGAGAGCTATCGGCATACAGCTTATCTGCTATGTCAACATTTCTATTATAACGTATGATGAGCCGGTTTGCAACCGGTTTTTGTTATTTTCTGCAAATTTTTTTCTAAGGAGAAATCAATATGAAACAGTATAACGTAGGTATTATTGGCGCAACGGGTATGGTTGGACAGAGATTTGCAACTCTTCTCGAAAACCATCCGTGGTTCAATGTAAAGGTTCTTGCAGCTTCACCAAGAAGCGCAGGTCAGACTTATGAAGAAGCTGCCGGAGGACGCTGGAAAATGGCTGTTCCTATGCCGGCATCCATGAAGGATATGAAGCTTCTCGATGCAACTGCCGATATTGAAAAGATCGCAGGAATGGTTGACTTCTGCTTCTGCGCTGTTGACATGAAAAAGGACGAGATAAAGGCTCTTGAAGAAGCTTATGCAAAGGCTGAATGTCCTATCGTTTCCAATAACTCGGCTCATCGCTTTACTCCAGACGTTCCTATGGTAGTTCCGGAGATAAACCCTGATCACATCGAGATCATCAAGGCTCAGCGTGAGCGTCTCGGTACTAAGAGAGGATTTATCGCAGTTAAATCAAACTGTTCTATCCAGAGCTACGTTCCTGCACTTCATCCGCTCAGAAAATTCGGTCTGAAAAATGTTCTCGCTTGTACTTATCAGGCTATTTCCGGCGCCGGAAAGAACTTTGAAACATGGCCTGAAATGGTCGATAACCTCATTCCGTTCATCGGCGGAGAAGAAGAAAAATCCGAGCAGGAGCCGCTCAAAGTATGGGGAACTATCGAAGGAAATAAAATCGTTAAAGCTTCAACTCCTTCTATCACAACTCAGTGCTTAAGAGTTCCTGTTTCCGACGGTCACACTGCCGCAGTTTTCGTAAGCTTTGAAAACAAACCATCTAAGGAAGAGATCCTTCAGCTCTGGGCTGACTTCAAAGGTGTTCCGCAGGAGCTTGAGCTTCCAAGCGCACCAAAGCAGTTCATCCACTATTTTGAAGAGGATAACCGTCCGCAGGCTAAGCTTGATAGAAATCTTGAAAACGGTATGGCTGTTTCAACAGGCCGTCTCCGTGAAGATACTCAGTATGACTACAAGTTCGTTTGCCTTTCGCACAATACTCTCAGAGGCGCAGCAGGCGGCGGAGTTCTTCTTGCCGAGCTTCTTGCAGCCAAGGGTTATTTTGACTGATGGAAATCAACATAAAAATCACTTCGCCGGAAGAAACGGAAACTGCGTTCACTCTTACCAAGGAACTTATGGAATATCATAATGCTCTGAATATATTCACTATGACGCAGCAGCGTTTCAAAGAACTTATAGAAAGTCATGCGCTTATGAGCTATATTGCGTATATTGGCAATGAAGCGGCTGGTTTAATGAACGCTTTCTATAAATACACAACTTTTTCAGGAAGAAAAATTCTGTATATCGAAGATCTATATGCTTGTGAAAAATACAGAGGATGCGGGATCGGCGGAAAACTTCTTGACAAAGCAAAAGAAATCGCCGCCGCAAACGACTGTGAGCAGATCGAATTGAAATGCGCTGTCTGGAATAAAAATTCAGCAGGATTTTATGAGTCTCACGGTATGCAAAAAGATAAAAGCTGGGATATTTACACTTTAAATGAATCGTCTTTCTGAAAGGAGACTTTTTATATGAAAAATACAATTTTTACCGGTGCCGGCATTGCTATTGTCACACCGTTCTATGACGACGGCTCTATTAATTACGACCGTCTCGGAGAAATGATAGATAATCAGATCGAAAATCATACCGATGCAATTATTATCTGCGGAACTACAGGTGAAGCTTCCACTATGACCGATGAGGAGCATCTTGAGTGCATCAAGTTTGCCGTTAAAAGAACTGCCGGAAGAGTTCCGGTAATCGCAGGCACCGGAAGCAACGACACTAAATATGCCGTAGAGCTTTCAAAAGAAGCCGAAGCAGCAGGAGCAGACGCTCTTCTTCTCGTTACTCCCTATTACAATAAGACTACACAAAAAGGTCTTATCCTCCACTTCAATACAATTGCCGACGCTGTGAATATCCCGATCGTTCTCTACAATATTCCGGGAAGAACAGGCATGAATATGGAAGTTGCCACTGTTAAGGAGCTTGCAAAGCATAAGAATATCGTCGCTTTAAAAGAGGCCAGCGGTAACATCAGCTATGTTGCTAAGCTCATTGCCGAGTGCGGCGACAACATCGACATCTACAGCGGTAACGACGATATGATCGTGCCTGTTATGTCGCTTGGCGGAAAGGGAGTAATTTCGGTTCTTTCACACATTCTCCCGAAAGAGACTCACGATATGGTTCAGCTTTGTCTCGACAATGATTTTGCTAAGGCAACTGAAATGCAGATCAAGTATCTCGACCTTATCAACGCTCTCTTTATCGAAGTAAATCCGATTCCGGTAAAAGAAGCTCTCAATATGACAGGCTGGAATGTAGGACCTTGCCGTCTGCCGCTCTGTGAAATGACGGAGGAACATAAGTCGGCGCTCAGAGCTGCGCTTGCTAAGCACGGTCTTATAAAATAATCAAATTTAAATGGACTGCTGTGGTTCAACAGCAGTCCGTTATACAAAATAATGGAGAGTGAAAACTATGACAAATATAGTTATATGCGGCGCAAACGGCAAAATGGGTAAAACTATTTACAGCTGCATTCAGGAACGTGACGACTGCAAGGTTGTTGCCGGAATAGATATCTACACCGAACAGTACGCTGATTTTCCTATTGTTGACGCTCCGGACAAACTTCCGGTAAAAGCCGACGTTATTATTGATTTTTCAAATCCTGCTTCGCTGAACGCTCTGCTTGATTACTGTCTTTCAACAGGAACTCCGGTTGTTCTCGCTTCAACAGGCTACAACGATGAACAGATAAATCAGATAAAAAATGCCGCACAACAGATTCCGGTATTTTTCACATTCAATATGTCCCTCGGAATAAATCTGCTTGTTCAGCTTGCTAAAAAAGCTGCATCGGTTCTCGGAAGCCAGTTCGATATTGAAATCGTTGAAAAACACCATAATCAGAAGCTCGATGCTCCGAGCGGAACTGCAATTATGCTTGCAAACGCTATCAATGAAACTCTTGATAACTCAAAGCATTACGTTTACGACCGTCATTCCCGCCGTCAGAAGCGTGAAAAGAGCGAGATTGGTATGCACGCAATAAGAGGCGGAACAATCGTTGGTGAACACGATATTATTTTTGCCGGACATGACGAAGTTATCACACTTTCTCATTCTGCCGCTTCAAAAACAGTTTTCGCCGAGGGTTCGATAAATGCGGCTGTCTTCCTCAAAGATCAGTCCGCCGGACTTTATGATATGTCGGCTCTCGTTTAAGAGGTAGTTAAAATGGTATCAAATGAAGAGCTTGAAAAAGTTCGTTCACTTTTTCAAAACGACCGCTTTGCAACAGAAGCAGGTGCAGTTATTGACGAGATCGGTGACCATTATGCTAAGGTAAGTCTTTCTCTGAACGAACATCATAAAAATGCTGCCGGAGGAATAATGGGCGGAGTTTATTTCACTCTCGCCGACTTTGCTTTTGCTGTTGCTTCAAATTGGCAGCAGATCGGAACTGTTTCGATAAACACGGATATCTCATTTGTCGGCGTTCCGAAAACTGAGCGTATTATAGCTGAAACCGAACTTATCAAGGATGGACGGACTACTTGCTGTTATAATGTAAATGTCAGCGACGAACTGGGAACTCCTGTTGCAGCGCTGAAATTTCTTGGCTATAAGAAAAATAAATAAACGTGAAAAAGGAGCTGTTTATACAGCTCCTTTTTTATTAAATAATATTATTGTATTTTTTCAGATTTTCTTGCATTCTTTTTAGTTTTCTTTATTTCGTACATTTTATCATCAGCCTGCTTGATTATACCATAAAGCGTATCGCCCTCTTCCGGAACTGTAATTATACTTCCGACGCTTGCTGAAAGAGTGTACGGTTTTTTTATGATAGAATTTATACTGTCGATCTTTGCACCAAATTTTCTTGCAAGAGTCTCCGCAGAACCTTTGTTTACAATTGTATCGAAAATGACGAATTCATCTCCTCCGAAACGTGCACAGACGCTTCCCTTTCCGCAGCACTCAAAAATCGTACTTGCAAGTCTTTGGATAGCGAAATCTCCCTCGTTATGACCGTAGTTATCGTTAATGAATTTAAGTCCATCCATATCAATAAAGCTGAGCATAACGCTCTTATGATTTGCAACGCACTCCTTGAACATATCGTCTGCAACGTTTATAAATCCGTTTCTGTTGTAGATATTACAAAGGGGATCAATAACAGAAAGGCGGTTCAACTCATCCATAGCGTTATTTAGGTGCAGAAGTTTGCGAATATTTTCAATGGAATTACTGATATTCATAGTGAGAGTATGACAGAGAAGGCTGCTTATCGGGAAATCTCCGTTTGTGATTATGTAGTAACCCAGACATCTTTCTCCGAAATGAAGCGGAAGGAAGTAACTGACGTTTCCTCCGGACTTAAATTTTTCAGGATTCATCTCGCCGGCAGAAAAATATTCAACATTTCTTCTCTCACCTTTTTCCCAGATAAGCGGAGCTGTCATAAATCCGGTAAAACAGCCCGATTCATCGTCTGCATCGGTCGTCTTAATATTGTAGGCTTCCTGCCAGTCTTCTTTCAGACAGAGCGAAAACTTTTCACAACCGATCTCTTCAACAAATTCTTTGAGAACATCAAACAGCTCTGAAGAAGTTTCTGTTTCCGCAAGACGTGCAGTAAGTCGGTTAAGCATCGAAATATTAGAGTCTGTCCGTTCTTTGATTCTATGAGTAGTTTTTCTGAAATCTCTGAAATCGTCTGAAAATTCATCGGTACACCCACAACTTTCCGAGAACACAGGGTAAGCCTCGAGAATTGTATCTTTATGCGGTTTACCGCCGTTTAAAACGTCATAAATTATACTGCAAGCCTTATATCCGGCAGTGAACAGCGGTCTTTTAACGGAAGTGAGTGCAGGACAAAAATTTCTTGCATTATTTGTATAATCGAATCCCGTAACAATAACGTCTTCGGGAACTTTATAGCCAAGCTTTTCAAGAGCAGTAACCGCAGTAAGAGCCATAGCGTCGTTGGCGCATATAAAAGCGTCGGGCAGAGTCATTTCACGCTCTGCAAATTCCTCGACAGCAAGTTTTCCGTCGTGGCTTCTGAATTCTCCGAAATATATTCGCTCCGGATCAACATTCAGGTGATTTTCATGCATTACCCTAAGGAAAGCTTCGTATCTTGCTTTACCCTCGGTATTGGAGAGCGGTCCGGAAATATAATTGATAACCTTTGCGCCATGCTCTCGAATTATATGGCTTACCATTTCCTCCATTGCGTTTTCGTTATCAATACAAATATTGTAAAATTCTGGGTATTCCGAACTGTCAAGAACAACAGCGGGTATTCCGGAGTTTCTCACCTTATCAATAATAATTTCCTTAACCTCTGAATCGCAGATAGTATTGGTCATAAGCAAAGCGCCGTCAAATTTTTTAAAATCAATAAAATTATAAATACTGTATTCTCCGATATCAAAGCGTCTGCTTGCAAGCATTCCGCCGAAAGCTGCAAAATAAGAGACATTTATCTCGTTTTCACGGGCAAACTTGTTGATTCCGTTGATAATATTATACTGGTACTCCTCATCAAGACCGGCAACCACAACGGCAATATTCTTAAAATTATCCATTTTTCACCTGCTCAAATCAAATTATTTTTAGGCAATACTGTACAAAAAGCTTAAATCTGTATATATTATAACATTTTTCCTCAAGAAAAAAAAGCTTAAATAGTAATTTCAGCACTTATCACACAAAACTCAAATTATTTTTGTGCAATTATACAAAAAAATTTAGTTCCTCGTCTTTTTCGTCCACGAAAATCACTTGTTTATAGAAGATAGGAAAATTATCTTTCAAGGAGGTTTTTATTATGAAAAAAATAATTGTGTTTATCTCAGCTTTAACAGTTTTTGCGGGAAGCGTTTCCTGTATAAAAAAATCGGAAAACTCGGCTAATCCGAAGAACTTCACAGCAGAATCGCTCAGCAATGTTTCCTATAAAAAAACGTCGCTTCCGCTTCCTGATGATATGAACATGATCTACCGTTTTTGTCCGTTCAATAACAATTCGGAATATTTCATAGTCGGGTCGGGTTCGGAAACGGTCGACTTCTGGACGGTTGATTCGGAGTTCAGTGAATTTAAAAATATCGGTATTAAAAATTTCGATTACGGCTCATCATACGATATTAATATTACCGAAAACGGCACAATTGTAGTCTTTGTGGTATGCGCAGACCATGGTGATCTGCCTGAACCGGATTACAACGATCCTACAGCAGTTCAGCAGTACGAAGATTCCGCAGATTATAGTTTCCGCATGAGAACCTACTCCCTCAACGGCGAGATACTCACGGATAATGAAGTAACGGACTTCCCGACTACCCCCGGAACGGACATCCAGATAACCGGACTTGTTTCCGACGGCGAAACAGTCGTCGTATGCGTAAATTCAACATATGAACTGTTCAAAATCGACGGCTCCTACATTGGAACGATAAGTACGGATTCAGAGGAATACGTTGAAAATATCGGACGTAACGACAGCGGTTCTATCGTCTGTGCCGTGACGGACGGAGATTCTTTCCGCATAGATAAAATCAATTCTGACGGAACGCTCGAAAAAAGCAGTATAAATTATACTATCTCCGGCTCTGTCTATGATGAAATACTTCCGGCAAGCGGCGATTATTCGATGTATTTTCGCTCCATGAGCGATATATACGGAGTACGCAAAGATGATTCTTCGATAGAACCGCTGTTCAGCATAAATCGCTCCGGTTTAACTGCTGACAAGGTTGGCGGATTTGCAGTCGGTTCTGACGGAAGCTTCATAATTCCCGTCAAAAATTATTCAAACTGGAGCTGCGACCTGAAAAAATTCATTCCCTGTGATCCTGAAGAGCTTGAAAATATTCCGCATATTACAATCGGAATGCCGCTTCAGAATAATCTCTTGCTAATGGAAGATATTATAGAATATTTTAACGAAACTCACGATAATGTTCAAGTGGATGTAAAAACTTATATTAACGATGGCGCTTCTGATGCTGATAAGGAAACATTCATGAATCAAATAACTCAGGATGCACTAAGCGGCGATCTGCCTGATGTTCTTATGCTAAATAATATGAACGGATATTTCGGAGATTCAGGTTTTGGAATCAATCTTATCGAAAAAGAAGCCCTTTGCGATATGCTTGATTTTATGGAAAACGATGATACGCTCAATGAGGACTCTTTCATTCCTGCCGCTATAAATACGCTCATTAAAGGCTCGCAGGACGGTCACGCTTACGCCATGCCAAATCTATTCATACTTGACATTGGTTACGTTGGAAAAACAAAATTTGTCGAAGATTTAGCCGATAACTGGGGATTTGACGCATATATGGATCTACTCGAAAATAAACCCGAGGGTATGGGAATGCGCTACTATTATGAAGGCGATACAATATACGACCGTATTCAGTTCAACTGGTACGAGTGGATAGATTTTAAAAATGCGACCTGCCGATTTGATTCTCCCGAATTTCTCCGTCACCTTAAATACTGCGGCGAAGGCGAACCTGTAACTGATGATTACTATGCTGCTGATGAAAAGACCGAAGAAGAATTTCGTCTGGAAAATAATATGTTTATGCAGCAATATATCAATGATAAGGCAATTCTGTCGCACGAAACCATGTTTAGCTATTACTACTATCTTGAGATGACTAAAGGAAAATTCAGCGGCGAACCTATAACAATTCTCGGTGATGTGAATACAGGTAAATCCTCGATTACAGCATTCAACAATATCTTTGCAATTACGAAAAATTCTGAAAATAAAGAAGAAGCATGGGAATTTGTCAAATTTATGTTCAGTGATGAATATTACAAAAAGTTTAGCTTAGGAAACGGTTTTCCTGTTACTAAAAGCGGAAGAGAACTTCTTGTTGAATACAGTAAAGCTCCGCAAAGCTATGTAACTGGATATACCGGATACATCTTTCACAAAGGAATAAATTCGGACGGATCAGCAGATATTGTAAAAATAGGAGAAATTACTGACGAGATGATTGCTGTAGTTGATGAGCTCATTGACGAAGCCATTCCGTATTCATATGACTTTGAAGGATACTCTGAACAGACAGGAATGATCGGAGATATTTATCACGAGGAAACAGAACGCTTCTTCAATGGTGAAATAACTGCGGAACAATGTGCAGAACTGCTCCAAAACAGGATCTCACTCTATCTGTCGGAACAATTCGGATAAAAGAAAAAGGATATAAAGGAGAAATAAAAATGAAGAAAAAATCAATATTAACAGTTATTACAGTGCTTTCACTTTTATGCACAGTATCATGCGGCAGAGAAAACAGCAGTTCATCCGTTGATTCAGCTCCGGACGGCGAGGTAACAACAGCAGCTCCGGAAGCAACAGGAAAAACGGTCATCACCATGGCTGCGCTGCACATTAATCAGGATATCCAAACGCTGATAAACGACTTCAATAACTTAAACGAGCTTTATACCGTCAACGTTATTGATTATTACACTGATGACGATTATTTTGAAACAACGTCGCTTTCAAATTTTACTGCGGATATTATTTCGGGGAAAATTCCTGATATTGTCATGGCAGACGCTCAGTCCATCAATAGTCTGCGCAAATCGGACTACCTTGCCGATATTTATCCCCTTATGGAAAATTACGATGGTGTAAAGAAAGAAGATTTCCTCCCGAACGTCCTTGAATCTCTTGAAACCAACGGAGAACTCAACGCTCTTTTCAACACCTTTCTTCTTGATACTGCGGCTGTAAAGAATTCACGCTACGGCAGTGAATATACCAACTGGACTTATTCTCAGGCCATTGAAGCATATAATGCTCTGGCTGAAAACAATGATTTTCTTAAAGCTCAGATGACCAAATTTGATTTATGGCAGTATATGATGAAAAATATCGGTCATAACTGCATCGACTTTGAAAGCAATACCTGCGATTTCAGTAAAAATCTGCCCGAAGTTCTGGAATTTCTGCTTGATCTTCCCGAAATTGAGGATAAACGCAAAACAGGTAATCCAACCGGAAGTCTCATCAACGATACTGCTCTTGTGGATGTCACGACCTTCTTCGGAATAAACAGTTCCGTCACTCTGCTTTATTATAACGACTTTAATGGAGCAGATATAACATATACAGGGTTTCCCTCGACAAACGGAAACGGAGCTTCAGCACAAATAGACTCGCTTTATGCAATAATGGACGCAAGTCCGAACAAAGAAGGAGCATGGGTATTTCTAAACACGCTTTTCAACGATGAAGCATTGCAGAATATCAGCCTTGATTTCCATGGAATTCCCGTTACAGAAAGTGCACTTCATAATCTCGCTTATGAAACAAGCTCATACACCGGCGGAAGTATTCGTGAGGTCTATTCATCAGTTTATAATGAAGGTGAAGAATTTACAATGACTGATGAGGCTATTGACAACACTCTTAGCTACCTAAAAAGTATCAAATTTTACCCATACTATGATAAGCAGATTGATTCTATCATAAAAGAAGAATATCAAAGCGTTCTTGAGGGTGAAAAAAGCATAGACGAATGTGTGAATATTCTAAACAGTCGAATCTGTATTTATCTCAGCGAAAAATCCTGACGCATAAATAAAGGACGAACCTATTAAAAGTTCGTCCTTTTCTTATGATAAATTTACCGGAAATTGTATTCGTAGTTAAAACGTACAGCTTATCCTATGCATACAAGTTCTTAGCCTTTCAGCTCAACACGTCTTATCTTTCCGCTGATAGTTTTAGGAAGTTCGTCACGGAATTCAACGATTCTCGGGTATTTGTAAGGAGCAGTATGCTGTTTAACGTAATCCTGAATTTCCTTTTTCAGCTCATCCGTACCAACAGTACCCTTTGTGAGAACGATAGAAGCCTTAACTACCTGTCCTCTGACCGGATCCGGAGCAGCGCTTACTCCGCATTCGAGAACATAAGGAAGTTCCATAATAACACTTTCGATCTCAAACGGTCCAATTCTGTAGCCGGACGACTTGATAACATCGTCAACACGTCCAACATACCAGAAATAGCCGTCCTCATCACGCCAAGCAGTGTCGCCGGTATGGTAGATATTATCGTACCATACTTCCTTTGTTTTCTCTTCATCCTTGTAATATTCCATGAAAAGTCCACATGGGATTCCCTTATCAAGACGGATAACGATCTCGCCTGTTTCACCCGGCTTAACACTGTTTCCGTCGGAATCAACGATATCAATATCATACAATGCGCTTGGTTTGCCCATAGAACCGGGCTTTGCAGTCATTCCTACAAAGTTGCCGATCGCAAGAGTAGTTTCCGTCTGACCGAAGCCTTCCATAAGCTTAACTCCGGTTGCCTTGAGAAACTGGTTGTACACCTCTGGATTGAGAGCTTCTCCGGCAACTGTAGCATATTTTATCGAGCTGAGGTCATATTTGGAAAGATCTTCTTTAATGAAGAATCTGTACATTGTCGGAGGAGCGCAGAAAGTTGTAATATTATACTTTTTGAACATCGGGAGAATTTTATGAGCGTCAAACCTGTTAAAATCATAAACGAAAACGCAGGTTTCGCTCATCCACTGTCCGTAAAGCTTGCCCCAGAGAGCCTTTCCCCAACCTGTATCGGAAATCGTCAGGTGGATTCCGTTCGGATCGACATTATGCCAGTAGCGAGCTGTAATAAAGTGACCGAGAGCGTATTTATGGCTGTGCATGGCAATTTTTGGATAACCGGTAGTTCCGGATGTAAAATACATGAGCATGGGCTCGCTTCCGCATGAGATCTTATCCGGATCTGCCGGACGCTCAAAAACGTCGCTGAAATCGTACATTTCCTTATCAAACGAAGCCCAGCCCTCACGCTCGCCGTGAGCCATCATCTTAATGATATCCATTCCGGATTCCTCGATAGCAAGCTCGACCTGATGAGCAACATCGCCATCACCTGTGCAGACTATAGCTTTAACGTCAGCTGCCTCAAAACGGTATGTGAAATCGTGCTGAACAAGCTGGTTCGTAGCAGGAATAACGATAGCTCCGATTCTGTGAAGAGCAAGAATAGCAAACCAGAACTGATAATGTCTTTTAAGAACCAGCATGACCTTATCGCCCTTTTTGATTCCCTTTGAAAGGAAATAATTTGCGGTCATGTTGGAGTATTTTTTAATTTCCGCAAAGGTAAAACGGCGTTCCTCCAAATCGTCGGAAACGTAAATAAGAGCTGTTTTATCGGGATCTTTTGCTGCAAGAGCGTCCACGATATCAAAACTGAAATTGAATGTTTCCTCGTTTTTGAACTTAATTCCGGTAAGAGCGCCCTCGCTGTTTGTTTCAACCTCAACGAATTTATCCGCAACGGGATTTTCAACGTTTGCGAGATCGAAGTTAGTTGTTCCGGGAAGTGTTACCGGTTCGAGATGCGACATAGCTCCGGCATACTGATTCGTACCGAAAACAACAGCGTAAAATTTACACTCCTTACCGCCTACAGCCCATTCATCGTGGGGTTCGGAACTGTCGTAATAAATGGAATCGCCCTCGCTGAGAACCTCGACATTATCGCCTACACGAACTTTAAGCTGTCCGCTCACGATGATATCAAGCTCCTGTCCCTCGTGAGTATGAGCATGAGGAACTCGGTGTTTTTCGTCAACATAGGGAATCGTTACAAGGAACGGTTCACCGATTTTATTTCTGAAATTAGGAGCAAGACGCTCATAAACAAGTCCTTTTTTACGGGCAATTGGGAGTCCCTCTCCTCTTCTGGTGATATCGAAACTGTTTATATGAGGCGATTCACCGTCCATAAGATCGGTGATTTCAACACCTGTAACGTTAGCGAATTTATAGATAAAACTAAAGCTGAAATCCTTTGCTCCGCCTTCATAAGCAAGATACTCGAAAGTGGTTATACCGGTTTTTTCAGCCATTTCCTCCGGAGTCAAGCCTACTGATTCACGAGTGGCTTTAATTCGCTCGGCGACCTCTCTTATCTTAAATTCGGGATTAATTAAATTACTCATAGTAAGCCTTCTCCTTTCAGTTAAAATATAGGCATATCAATGCTATACTTCACACGTCTGACGATGACTGAAAAATAAATTCTACATCACTTCCGCAAGACACCATATATGCAGATTTAAGAAACCATACTCAAAAAATCCACATATCCGCTTAGCATCAACTCCCTGTAATACGTCCTTATGTTCATTCACCTGCCGTGGACAGGACGTTACATTTTTGCGCATTAAATTGACAAAATGCGCATTGCTTACATAAAATCAATTATATCACTATTCACAAAATTTGTCAACGTCTTTTTTCGATTTTCCAATAAAAAATCTTATCTCTTTTAAAGCAATATTTTTGTACTATAATTGCATACCGCTTCCAATATTTTTTAACAAAATAAACATTAAATTAATAAAAAAAATTCAGCCGTTCTAAAAAGAGCGGCCGAATTCTTAAGAAAGAAAAGCGTTTAAAACTCATTAATCGCTTTGCATCATCAAAGCGAAATTTTGACAGATAATAAAGTTTTAAAAGCTTTCACTATATTATACACCGAAAACCTTAATTTGTCAATACTTTTCGACGAAATATTTGTAAACATTTAAAAATATAATAATTTTAATTAGCTTTAATTTGTATCACAATTTTTGTTAACAAGCGATATCATCTTTGCCATTGATTGTTTAAATTAACACAATAGTAACGATGAAACTGAACAAACGTACAGATATTATTAAAAAACACTCCTTTTAATTTATTCATCGTCATTATCATTTATATACAGAAACCTATTTAGTTATAATAACTATAATTATATTATACATCATTAATTATCAAATGTCAATATTTTTTGAGCAAAAAATATTTTAACGAAAATTGTATTATCTTATTGAACCAAATCTTTTTTCTGACCAAATTATTGGATAAAAAAGCCGGCAGCATATAACTGTCGGCTTTTTTAAAATATCTTCACCTTATTTTCTGAATTTAGGCATAAGTTTTCTACGATATATCCTATAAATATTATCAAGATTGATATCGTAAAGAACAAAAATAACATTGACCATTGCAAGCATAATATATGCTCCGTATCTGCCGAATTCGCCAAACTCCTCGAGCATTTGATCAAGACCAAAAACATACACTGTTACATAAAAATACGCAATAACGCAAATGTTGAAAACAGCAAATTTAATAAGCCAGCGAATACTCTTTAATTGAATTTTTTCTATATACATCCGTAAAACCGGATAATGTCCGAAAAGCATAATAAAAATCAACGCCGCTTCCTTGTCAAATGTTATGATCATTGACAAAAGACTTACCGCTATGTATGTCAGCATCGCCCAACGGCTGCTGACTTCAACGGCAATTATCATCATAAGGACTCCGGCTATCATCGGAAGAAGAAGATACAGCGCCGGAAGTATTCCGGCAAGAAACATCGTTACAAGACATAATGCCGAAACAATTCCTCCAAGAGCCACACGATAACTTATATCCCGCATTATTTAAAGTTCCTTTCCTTACTGCCGGAATTTTTTTTAGCGTGCTGAATCTCATATGTGACAGCCGAAAGCAGTTTTTGCGGAACAAATCTCTGTCCGACTGCGCAAAATTTCGCTGTAAGTCCCGGAATTGCGAAAAGCTTTCCCGAAAGAGCCTTTTTAATGGCATATTCCGCAGCAAAATCCGCCGTTATAGGTTTTGCGCTGAAATTTACTCCTGCACGGTTATTGAATTCTGTATCTACCGGTCCGGGACAAAGAACAGTAACGCTCACCTTTGATCTGTCACGTCTGAGTTCTTCATAAATTCCGAGTGACAGCCTTAAAACATAATTTTTTGAAGCATAATATGACGAAAGGAGAGGTCCTGTCATAAATCCGGCAACAGAAGCGACATTAAGAATGATTCCCCTGTTCCTTTTTTTGAAATCACGCAAAAAAAGTTTTGTAAGAATATGAAGTGCAGTTATATTAACGTTTATCATATCTATCTCATCATCGAGATCAATTTCATCGAAACGTCCGAAAAGACCGTATCCTGCATTGTTTACGAGCATATCAATATTTTTGTCTTTGCAGAATTCATAAACTCTGAACACTTCGTTTTTATCCGAAAGTTCAGCGGAAATTATCTCGGTTTTTCCGAGACGTGTCCGCATTTCTTCAAGAACCTCATTGTTTCTTCCCGTAAGAACAAGCTCCCAGCCCATTTCGCTGAGCTTCTCAGCGATTTTTTTTCCGATACCGGATGTTGCACCTGTAATAAATGCTTTCATATTCATTTTTCCCTTCATAATTTAATTTATAAATTCAACCTCTCAAAATTACTGCTGTCACAGATACTGTCAATACCAAAAATAAACAGCGTCTGCTCATAATCTGCGGTATTTATAAGTTCACTAAGAGAACATTCCAGATTTTCAGGAGAAACAACAGCTATCTCGCTGTAATGCTGGACAAGAAACGGCAAAAAACAATCTCCGAAGCTGTCTTTGATAACAAGGATTTTTCTCTCGTTATTTACCGATGTACTTATTTTGAGAAAAGGCAAATCCCCACCGGCATAAAAATCATACTTATTTCCAGAATCAAGCTTTTCCTTATCACAAATAGTCTGTTCCTGCACTTGCCCATTGTTATCAAATCCAATACATTCAACTATCTCTGCTCCGGAAGGATATTTGTAAGAATCTATCATATCAGGCTTAACTCCGGAATAGAGCGTTCTGCTGTAAAGATTTCCACGAAACTCATTTGTTACGTGTTCAATAGTATATTTATCGTAAGCAATCGGAATGAATCCCAGCTTCTGGATAACAGTTCTGTAAACACAGTATGCCCCATAACTTGTCCATTTAGTATCATTACGGTAATAAATATAATTTTCATTAAGCATTTTAAGAATATTGTATGCGTCGATCTGCCGTATATCAGCTCCGAGACTATTGTAAAACGTATTTATCTGTCGGCTTTCCGGATTTGAAATAAGATGCTTCGGAAGATACTCCTCATAAACTCCGGAAGAAGTCGGAACAGCAACAAAATACATTGCTCCGCTGTATAATGATCGGAACTTTTTTATTTCCTGCGCACTTTTTTCAGAAGAGGGTCTTGATGAGATTTCAGCATTCAGAAGCATCTTTTCATCAACATATACTCCGTTTACAATGCTTTCATTGAACTGTACCTGAAACGCCGAATTAGCAGCTATCCAACTGTTCCTTGCCGGAAAATTTCTGGTGATCAGAGTATTAAGTGTATCTGAAAATCTGCCGTCAATAAGCGTTTCAAATGAAAGTTTAGCGATATGTTCCGATGAATCCTGTTCATAGAATGATAAATCGGTTTTATGAACGATAATTGTAAAAACGAGAAAAAACGAAACAAAAGCCAGCATAATGATAGCTGTAACTTTACTCGCAGTATTTTTCATTCTATCATCCTCCTATAACTGCAAAAGAATCATTTCCGAGCTTCCGCTGTAAGCAATCATAATGGTACAGATAATCATAAAAGCCATTACAATTGCTGGAGAAACGATCAAAACTGCATTACGTATCCATGTTCTTCCGGAACGTGTCATAAGATTACGGAAAAGACTTGTTGCTGCATAAACGCTTATCAGCAATATTACGATATATGACTTAATAAAATAGAATGAAAGCGAATCAGCAAAAGCACGGTTTCCGCCGAGCATAACAAGCAGATATTTCAGTGAATATGAAAGATCGCTGCCTGATAAAAAAACAGAAGCAATAACAACCGCTAAAAAAGTGTAAATAATGCCTGTTATGTTGAGTATTTTTTCATTGCTGAAATGATTTTCAATAGTAACCGCACTGCCTATAATAGCTCCCCATACAACACCGTTTATACTAAATGTATACCAGAATCCAAAAATTCCCCATACAGCAATGAAAATCAGCTTCTTAATAATTTTATTATCGAATCGTGATGAAAGAGGTTTGGTAATATACCGTCTGAACCACTGGATTATCTGAATATGCCACCTTGTCGTAAAATAGCGTATTTTCGTACTGAAAAGCGGATAATTGAAGCTTTGAGGAAATCTGAAACCAAAACAATATCCTATACCTATTCCCATATCGGAAAAACCTGAAAGGGTAAAATAAAGACAAAGCAGATAAGCCGCTATTCCTATCCATGCGGTAAGGGCGGTCATGTTTTCAATATCAATGCCATGAACTGCGGAATAAAGCATATAAAGACTGTCGGCAACAATTACTTTTTTTGCAAGTCCTTTAACGAAAACGGTAAATCCGATTCCGATTTCATTAAGACCGTCCCGGCGGTTTTTCAGCATTTTTATAAAACTCGAATACCGTAAAACGGGTCCCATGATAAGCCGGGGGAAAAACATAATGTAAAGTCCGAATTTTACTATATTTTTTTCCGCCTTCAGTCTTCCGAAATAAACGTCTATAAGTGTTCCGATAGCGGAAAGAGTAAAAAATGAAATTCCAATCGGAAAAAATCCCTCCGGAACGTGAATAAGCTCCTTAAAACCTGAAAAGTAGTCCGTTTTGAAAGTAAATATAGCTGCAACATCAAAAATAACTGCCGAGTAAAAGATAATTCCCGAAGCTGGTTTACTCAAGCGTTTTTTCTCAATAAAATTGCAAGCTGCGAAATTTGCAGCAGTATATAAAATCATAAACATCAGAAAATAAAGGCTTATCATTCCGCAGAAAATCATACTTAAAATCAAAAGCACACCATTAGGAAATTTATTTCTGAAAATATAATAAATCATGATCGACAGCGGAAAAAAACCGTAAATAAAGAGCAGACTGCTATATACCATTCAATTCCTCCTTGATAAGACGAACCTCTTCAGCAAGCCCTTCTCCATTCATCATCGTATTAAGAACCTCTATCAGTGAGGCTGTTGACATAAGCGAGGGAAGCCCAAGCTTCATCTGAAGCCTTTCACGAAGAAGTTTACTGTTCTGACCGCCGCTAAGACCGTTTTCAAATAAAGTCATATTTGATATATCGTGAACACTATCGCTTTCGGAAGCTGTTATTCCGGATTTTTCAAATGCCTTTATAAGAATATCGGAATCTATTCCCTCAACTCCGAGCTTTCCCTCGGCGGACGGCTTATCCTTGCGTTTTTCCTTACCGAAAATATCTGGGATATAGACATTTTTTATATGCCCATCATGAACTGCACCCTTAATATAACCTCGTATTTTTCGTCCGGCGCTGTCGGAATCAGTAAGGATAATTATTCCGGTTGTTCGAGCGTAATAGCGGATAAGCTCTAATTTTTCCTTATCCTTGAATATTCTGAATCCGTTTGTCACGATTATAATTCCGTCCACAACTGAGGAAAGCTTGATTTTATCATATTTCCCCTCAACAATTATTGCCTGATCTATTTTTATCATTTTATCACCGTTTTATTTCGTTGTAAGCATTTTTGCAACCGCTTGTTCAAGAACGATTTTCTCATCGCCGCCTGTTGAATTAAGAAGAACCGCCGTTTCACAAAGTATCGAGATGCATGCTCGAAGCCTGCTGATGGCAATTCCCGAACCGCTTCTGAACATTTTTTCAATAATAAATCCACGATTAAAATATCCGAAATCACGAATAACATCATTTGCGCTCCGTCCGGACTTTTTTGCAAGCTGAACTCTGTACATATCAAGAAAAGAATTAGTTATACTTGCCAGAACCGAACCACGGTTATCCTTATTTTCCATAAGCTCATCAAGAGCCTCAAATGCCTGTTTTCCGTTAAATGCCGCAACCGAATCTGCAAGCTTGAAAACAGTTATTCCGCTTTGACGATGAACCATATCATCAAGCATTTTTCGGTTTATCTCCGCTCCGTTAGCATAGGAACAGAGTTTATTTACTTCATTTTCAATGGCCAGCGGATCAGAAAGACAGCGTTCTGCAAGATCTCTCGCATTTTCAATCGAGATAGAACATCCCTTTGCCGAAACCGCAGCTGCGATTTCTTTTGAAAGCTCCTGCGGAGTTTTTAAAGAAAATTCGACTACCGAACCATTTTTAGATATGATATCGGCAATTTTTTTATTTTTATCAGTAATAACACGGCACTTTTTTTTGTAATCGAATTTAGTTTTTATCTCAAATCCCGTTACATTAAAAATGATAACCGTTTGCGGCGGAACGTTTTTCAGCGTTTCGATGATCTGTTTCGTCGTCTCTTCACGCTGCTCCTCGCAGTTATAATCGTTAACCAGCAGACAGTTATACTCCGACATCATCGGCATCATTTCCGAAATATCACGAAATTCAGATGCGTCAATATTTTTTCCGTTTATGCGGTTAAGAGCAAAATCCTCGTTATCGCCTACAGCAGCCTTGGTTATCTGCTTCGTGAGCTTTTCAACTCCGCCAACATCCTCTCCATAGAGATAATAAAGATTCTGAAGCTCCCCCTTTTTAATTAAAGATTTTATCGTTTTAGGATCAGTATTGGGCATTTACAGCCTCCTTATATTATACCCGCCGTTTTCCGACAGTTCGATTTCAAAATTATTCAGCTCACCTGCGCTGTTTTCACCAACATAAATTATATTACTTCCGCTAAACCTTTCTGTTCCGGACGATATTCTTCCATAATATATATTCAAAGAGTTTTCATGAATAATCCCTGATTTTACCTTTGAGAAAACAACCTCAGCTTCTCCGTATTTAACCGACAGCAAGTCATCATAATATTCAATGTTATAACCGCCTCCGGACAATTCAAAGCCATCCTGCATATACTCTGCTGACTCTGTTTCGAGCAAACATTCATTTCCTACCGCTATCCATGAATCAATCCGGAGCATTTCAAGATCATATGAAAAAGCGGCATACTGTGAAGGGATATTCGTTGTAAGTATCATTTTGTTCACATCTTTGATACCGTTTTCAGACAAGTATTTCCTTACATATTCCGAAGCACGATAATGTCCGCTGAGATCTATGACGATAGTTTCACCCTGATATGATACAACAACAGCAGCATTATTTCCCCTGCCGAGAACTGCTATATTAAAACTGTTGAATCTGATTCTGCTGTACACCGATGAGAAAATGCAGATAATTCCGCAGGAAACTGCAAGTCCAGCTGCCGTAGCTTTCGTGTTTCCGAAAATTACCTGAATAAGAATCACAACAAAAGCAAAACAAAATGCAAGCCATACCTCTTTATCGCTTTCACAAGAGAAATAAACCATATCTTCTCTTGAAACTTTATCTGAAATGTAAAGAACTAATCGGATAATGCAGTCCGCCAAACCAAGAATAGGGACTATTCCCCCTGTTATGACAAAGATAAATCCAATAATCAGCGCAGCCGAACAAAGAGGAACTATAATAAGATTCGTAATCGGAGAAATAAGCGACGTTTCACCGAAAAATTTCATATTCAGAGGCAAAATACAGATCGACGTGCATAGCAACACCACAAAGCTTCTGCGGAATTTTTCCAATGATGAATCTTTTGGAAAATTCCTCGACATATACGGTCCAACAACTCCGATACCGAAAGTGGCGGTAATTGAAAGAAGAAATCCGCTGCTGTAAACTGCATAAGGATTGCAAATACAAATTATAAGAATAGCTCCGGCAAGAGAATTGAACGTATCGTTCTGCCTCCTGAAAAGCTTTGCGGAGCAAACAAAATTCATCATAACCGCAGCTCTTATGGCTGAAACAGGATAATTCGCCATGGCAATAAACATGATCATAACCGCATTGACCAAACCAAATGAAACGTATTTGTTTATTCTGAGTCTTTTCAGAAATCCCATAACAGCCATAGCGATTATTGAAATATGAAGTCCTGAAACCGCAATGATGTGACCTATGCCGCAGCGATACAGAGTTGTTTTAAGATTATCGCTCATCCCCTGTTTCTCACCAAAAACCATTCCGGCAAGAAAATCTCCGCTGTTATCGCCAAGAGAAATTTTGAATTTGGAGATCATTTTCTCACGATAACTCATAAGAGCTTTTCTGAAAATTTTTCGGTTCATTTTCTTAGTTGAAATACTGCTGCAATAACCGGCATTAAGAAAAATTCCATCAGCTTTGTAATAAGTCTCGCTGTCGAAAAGATATGTACTTTCGGGAACGGAAAATTTGCAATCATCCAGTCTTACAATATCACCGTAATCAGCATTCAGAACATTTCCGTAATAATTAATTTTTGCCGGCTGAACGCCGTTTATTTTACCTTTAAGAGTATACAGAGCGTTATCTCCGGAATAATATTTAACATCTGTAACTTCACCCTCAAAGCTTCCGGTCTTATCATCGTAGACGATTATTCTGCCATAATAAAAATGCGTATACAACTTTCCGACACTGAAAGAAACTGCGAAAAAGACAGCAATAACGGCAAAATCACGCAGTTTTAAGCCTTTTCTTACATATATCAGCGCAAGTAGCATGGTGATGGCAGCAAAAATAAGAACTATTTTTACATCATGAAAAAATAAAGCGAAAAATAATCCCGCCATATACGCTACCGCAGCTCCAATCATTTTTCGCTTCATAAATATATATCACTTGAAGAAAAGCGGAAGCTTTTCCAGAAAAATTATATCATCTCTGTCCGCAGCTATATCTTCTGCGAGAACGGCTGCTTTTCCGGCAATTTCACCCTCTGCCGCCGATGTAAGTTTTTCAAGAGCGGCAATAGATTCTCCTGTACTGATAACGTCGTCAACGAGAAGTACTTTTTTGCCTTTAAGCATAGCGGCTTTTTCCTGTGAAAGATAAAGCGTCTGCTCTGCTGCGGTCGTTATCGACTTTACCTTGACCGCAACAGGATCGGTCATGTAAAGCTTAACCGATTTTCTTGCGACAACATATGGTTTGCCGCACTGCCTTGCCATTTCGTAAGCAAGAGGAATTCCCTTTGATTCCGCTGTAAGAATAACATCGAAATCCGGACATTTCTTTAGAAGCTCCGAAGCCGAAGCAACCGTAAGTTCAACATCGGAGAACATTATAAATGCGGCGATGTCTATTTTATCGTTCAATGGACAAAGCACAAGTTCTCTTTCAAGACCGGCAATTGTCATTTTATATGTTCCTGCCAAGCTAATTCCTCCCGATCATTCAGTTTTGCCGAGAGATTCCGGTCCCCATCCCATTTTAACTCCTGCAAGGAGATGAAAATGAAGATGCTTTACAGTCTGTCCGGCATCGTCGCCGCAGTTATTGATAATTCTGAAGCTTTCAATTCCCTCGTTTTTCGCAATTTTAGCAGCCGCCTCAAAAACCTTGGCAACAAGTCCGGAATTTTCTTCATTGATCATGTCCGCACCGCTTATATGCTCTTTCGGGATAATAAGGTAATGTACAGGAGCAATTGGAGCAATATCCTTGAAGCAATAAACGTATTCGTCCTCATAAACCTTTGCGCTCGGAATTTCACCGTTTACGATTTTACAAAATAAACAATCCATAGCAATTCTCCTTTTTCAGCTTATAAATTCGGTCACGATAGACTTGAACGCCATGAGAGCTTCATCAACCATATAAGTCTTTCCAACACCTGCCATAGCGCCGTCAGGACGACCGCCGCCCTTTCCGCCTGTTATTGCAGATACTCTCTGAACGATTTTTCCCGCATTTGCGCCCTTCTTTACTGCTCCGGCAGTACATACGCAGTAGAAAGTACCCTTCTCACCGTCAACTCCGGCAAATAGAGCTATAATATCTTCCGACTTGCTCTTAACGCTGTCGCCGAGCTTTCTGAGAGCGTCCGGAGAAACTCCCGTAAGCATAGCGGAAACAACTTTAACTCCGTTTATTTCCTCTGCTCCGTCAGAAATTGCTGCGATTTTCTCATTAGCTATCTGCTGATTAAGGCTTTCAAGCTTTCTGTCTTTTTCCTTTGATTCAGCAGCCATAGAAGCGCACTTTTCGGGAAGTTCGTTTACATTTGCAAGTTTAAGAGCCTTTGCGGATCTTGCGATCGTATTCTTGTAATCGTTGAGAAGAGCAAGAACGCCAAAACCTGTTACAGCTTCGATTCTTCTTACTCCGGCAGCTACTGAGCTTTCGGAAATGATTTTGAACAATCCGATCTGGGATGTATTTGAAATATGAGTACCTCCGCAGAATTCAACTGATTTATCTGCCGTTACAACTCTTACGGTATTGCCGTATTTCTCGCCGAATAAAGCCATGGCTCCGAGCTTTTTAGCCTCTTCGATAGGCATTTCCTGCATTGTAACGTCAATAGCGCTCATTATTTCGGCATTTACAAGAGCTTCAACTTCAGCGATCTCGCTGTCGGTCATAGCGCTGAAGTGATTGAAGTCGAAACGGCAAGCTTTCTCGTTTACGAGCTGACCGGCCTGATGAACGTGTTCGCCGAGAACCTGACGAAGAGCATACTGGAGAAGATGTGCAGTCGTATGATTGCGCATTACAGCAAGTCTGCGTTCCTTGTCGATTTTTGCAAGAACCTTGTCTCCCTTAGAAATACTTCCCTGCTCGATTTCGGCAATATGGAGGAAATGTCCCTCTGATTTAACAGTATCAACAACGGAAACGATATTTTCTCCCATAAGAATAACGCCTGTGTCGCCGACCTGTCCGCCGCTTTCGGCATAGAAAGGCGTAGCGTCAAGAACGATCACAACGTTTTCACCCTCAACGGCAGTTTCAATTTCCTCGCCGTTTTTGTAAATAGCAAGAATCTCTGCTCCTTCTGTTTCAAAATCAGTATATCCCTTGAATATAGTTGCAGGAGCTTCAACCTTTATGCTGTTGTCAGCCCATGAAGAGCCAGCCTTTGCAAGATGATCTGCTTTAGCCTTATTACGCTGTTCAAGAGAAAGTTCCTTAAAGCGTTCGGTATCGACAGTAAGTCCCTTTTCTTCGCATATTTCAATAGTAAGATCTATCGGGAATCCGTATGTATCGGCAAGCTTGAATGCGTCGTCGCCCGAAAGAACAGTCTTGTTTTCAGAAGCAAGCTTCTCTGTGAACTGGTTAAGAAGTTCTGTTCCCTTGTCAATAGTTTTAGCGAAAGCTTCTTCCTCAACTCCGATAATTTTCTTGATATATTCTCTCTTTTCGGTAAGTTCGGGATAAGCTCCGGCATTTTCATTGATCACAGTATCGCATACATCACAGAGAAACGGCTTTGTGATACCTAAAAGTCTGCCGTGACGTGCAGCTCTTCTGAGGAGACGTCTGAGAACGTATCCTCTGCCCTCATTTGAGGGCATGATTCCGTCGCCTACCATGAAAGTTGTACTTCTGATATGATCTGTGATAACACGGAGCGAAACATCGGTTTTAGCGTTGGTTTTATAGTCAACTCCGGCTATTTTCGAGATATGCTTCATAATATTCTGAACGGTATCCACCTCGAAAATATTGTCAACTCCCTGCATTGCGCAGGCAAGTCTTTCAAGCCCCATTCCGGTATCAATATTCTTGTTTTTCATCTCAGCATAGTTGCCGTTTCCATCGCTGTCGAACTGGCTGAAAACGAGATTCCAGATCTCGATAACACGGTCGCAGTCGCTTGCCTGTTCAAAGTTTTCAAACGGACCGTAAGCTTCTCCTCTGTCGAAATGGATCTCCGAGCAAGGACCGCAAGGACCTGAACCATGCTCCCAGAAATTATCCTTTTTGCCAAGTCTTATAATTCTTTCATGAGGGATTCCGATATGATTCTCCCAGATCTGCTCGGCCTCGTCATCACTTTCAAAAATAGTTATCCAAAGTCTTTCAGCAGGAATTTCAAGAGTTTTTGTGAGAAATTCCCACGCCCACTCGATAGCTTCTGTTTTGAAATAATCGCCGAAAGAGAAGTTTCCGAGCATTTCAAAATATGTACCGTGGCGAGCTGTTTTTCCAACGCTTTCGATATCGGGAGTTCTGATACATTTCTGGCAGGTTGTAACTCTTTTATTAGGGGGAACAGCCTGTCCGAGGAAATATTTTTTCAAAGGAGCCATTCCCGAATTTATCAGGAGAAGGCTTTTATCCCCCTGTGGAACAAGCGATGCGCTTGCCATTCTTGTATGATCCTTGCTTTCAAAGAAAGAAAGATATTTTTCACGAAGCTCGTTAAGTCCGGTCCATTGCATAAAAATTTATCTCCTTTAATAAAAATCATAGATGTATTGGGAATAAAAACGCAAAAAAGCCCCGCCGCATGGGACGAAGGCTCTCGTGGTACCACCCAAATTCAAAAGAAACACGTTCTCTTCTCGTTATCCTTAACGCAGAAATACGCCGAAGTTTCCCACGGAAGCTCAGGGGAAGCACCTGTTTTTCATGTAAAAGCTCACACCATCCGCTTTCTCTCTGCAAACACTCTGTAAACAGTCAATCCCATCATTGCCATATAAATATATTATAGCATTTTTTTTGAAAATGTCAATGGTTTTCACAAATTTTTCAGGGCAACAGCATATACTTTTTATTATGCTTATTAAGAATAGCTTTCTCCTTTGATTCCGTGTTGAAAGGAGCTATTGTTCTATTGAGCGCAGTCCTGATTATTACCGGGTTTCCAAGGGGACTGTACGTCCCTTTGGCAGGGGGGTGCGGGTGTCCAGCGGACATCTCTGCGAAGCAGAAACACCGACCAAACCGACAGGTGAGACTTAAGGGGACAGCGTACCCTGCATAAACATGAACAGAAAATAAATACTGCTGCCATGCACATAATTCAGATATTTTTGGAATTATGCTGTCTGAGGCGTTTAAGTATTCTTATCACAAAATTTGACACAGCGGACAGGATACGATTATATGAACGGTCAAATTCTCCGGCATATGTAACAACTTCTCCGTTGAATCCTTTTTTAAAACGGTACACACCGTAGTTGGGATGATTTTCGTCCTTATAGAAAGGAATTCCCTGAAAATCGTGAACAAAGCATCCGTTGTCAACAGCGTCGCTTATCATTGTCCACTGCATGAGATAATTCGGCATAACGTTTCTCATATGTGAAGATGAAGCGCCGTAAACGTAATGCGATTTTCCTGCATATCTGACGCAAATTGCTCCGGATAACGGCACTCCCTGACAATAGCACATATACAGACTGCAATCATCACCAAGCTTATCGAGCATATCTGCAAAATAACTTTTGCCTCTGATAAGAAAATCGTCCCTTGTGCCTGTTTCGGTCATAAGAGCATAGAAATCATCGATCGCTTCTTTTCCGCAAACGGAACATTTTACGCCGTGACGTTCGGCAACTCTTATATTGTATCTCCATTTTTTGTGAAACGAAGCAAAAAGTTCCTCTTTACTTCTTCCGTAGAAATACAGCATATAATTATCCCGAACCTGTATTGTTGAAAGTTCGGATGCGTTTTCCTTATGATCAAAGCCGAAAGATTTGATAAACTGTATATACTCCGCATTTTTCTCGGAAATACACGGGTCAATTTTAAGCTGATACGCATGGCGTTCTTTTGCGAGCTTATCAATGGCGTCGATCAGCTCCCTGAACGTTTTCTCATCATCGTAATCGCAGATCGGTCCATGAGGACAATAAAACAAAGACCTTCTTATAAGAGGAATCTTTTTTATAAGAATAAGAGCTGTTCCCTTTATTTCGCCGTTTTCATCTCTTACGGCAATAATTTCACAGTTCCAGTTTTCTTTAAGATGCGCCCATTTTACAGACTGTGTAAAGAATCCGTTTTTATGTGATCTCACAAAATTTTCATACTCTTTTACTTTATTTTCATCTTGTAAATTAATTATTTCATTCATAATAAAGCTCCTTCGCATATTGTTCTGATATAAAGAATATACCATGCAATAAGCGAAGGAGTCCTCATAAAAATGCAAAAGAAATGAATATTTTAAGCAAAATCTTTTTGTCTCAATAAGCTGTAATAATATTTTGAACATACTGCTGCATTTCTTTTCTTGATTCAACAGCATGAGTTCCGCTTACAACTTCCCACTTCTGCTTGTCGGTAAGCGACGAAAATTTCTGCATAGCCTCTGGATTTTGTGCAAGAGCCATTCCTAATCCAACGGGCATTTCAAATTTGTCCATAAAATCAACTCCTTTAAGCTTATTATTTCTCGTATCATAAAATTTATACTCATAAATTAGCGAAAAAGCATTGTAAGTCCGCTTTTTTTGTGATATAATAAATATGATATTTAACTAAGCAAAAACGCACATTCCCCCGATGGAGGCTTATTATGGAACCAAACGAAAAAATCATAAGACTGATAAAAAATAAAAAGAAGGGTATTTTTCACCTGATTTTCAGCCGATTATTCTTTATGATAATACTGATAGCCTTTCAGCTTCTGCTGTTTGTCTCAATTTACGACATACTAAGGGAAAACATTCCGTTTTTTCCGATACTGCAAACCATTTTCTTTCTTATTATGATATTCTATCTTTTTCGCTGCGATATGGACTCGACCGCTAAGCTGACATGGCTTGCTATTATAGTTCTGTTTCCGCTTCCTGGAAGCGTTTTTCTATGGTATACACGAAACAGTATCGGTCATAAGGCTAACAAAAAAAGAATCGAATATCTCATAAATGAAACCAAAAATAAGCTTGTACAGAGCAGAGAAACATTTGAAAATCCTGTTCTGTCAGGATCGGGTACGGACGATTTATGCCGATATATTAACAGAACCGGATGCTTCCCTATTTATGAACATACTGAAACAACTTTTTTCCCTCTTGGCGAAAATAAATTTGAAGCCATGCTGGAAGAGCTGAAAAAAGCCGAAAAATTCATCTTCATGGAGTATTTTATCCTCAGCGAGGGCTATATGTGGGGAAAAGTTCTTGAAATACTTATCGAAAAAGTAAAACAGGGAGTCGATGTTCGTGTAATGTACGACGGAATGTGCGAAATTTCATCACTCAGCTTTGATTACGCTTCAAGAGTTTCCAAGCTGGGCATAAAATGCAAAGCTTTCGCTCCTATAATGCCGTTCATCTCAACTCACTACAATTATCGTGACCACCGCAAAATCTGCGTCATAGACGGCAACGTCGCCTTCAACGGCGGAATAAATCTTGCCGATGAATATATCAACAAAATCGACCGCTTCGGCCACTGGAAAGATACTGCGGTCATGCTTAAAGGCGACGCCGTTCAGAGCTTTACCCTCATGTTCCTTCAGATGTGGAATATCAGCGAAAAAAATCCACAGTGGGACGAGTTTATCACCCTTCCGGAAAAAAAATCAAGAACCGACGGTTTCATAATGCCCTATGCTGACTGCCCTCTGGATGATGACAAAGTCGGTGAAAACGTTTATATGGATATTCTCAATCGTGCAACAAAATATGTTCACATTATGACTCCTTACCTGATTCTCGACGGAGAACTCGAAACGTCGATCAAATTTGCAGCCGAAAGAGGCATTGACGTTAAAATAATTCTTCCCGGTATTCCCGATAAAAAAGCCGCTTATGCCCTTGCTAAAACGCATTACAGTTCGCTGATTAAAGCAGGAGTAAAAATTTACGAATACACTCCCGGATTCGTTCACGCCAAAGTTTGCGTCTGCGATGACGAAAAAGCTGTTATAGGAACAATAAATCTCGATTACCGCAGCCTTTATCATCACTATGAATGCGCAACTTATATGTATAAGGCAAGCTGCATTGAAGACATAGAAAACGATTTCACAGAAACTCTTGCCAAATGCCGCACTATAACTCCGGAAACTATCAAAAAGGAAAAATTGTATTACAAAATAGCAGGAAGCGTCCTTAAAATATTAGCTCCTCTTATGTAAAAATTACAAATTAGATATAATCATAAAAATCTCTTGTAATAAAAAAATTTTTATGGTATAATACTAATGTATTTTATTCAAGGAGGGTACAGCTTGGAAGAATATATCTACATAATTATTGCTCAAACCGGTACAAGACCGGCAAGATTCTTCAGATTCTTCACGAAAAAACCGTATAATCACGTTTCGCTTTCCGGCGATGTAACTCTTTCCGAAATGTACAGTTTTTGCAGAACCTATCGCCGTTTTCCTCTTCCCGCTACTTTCAATAAGGAAACTGTCGGAAAAGGTACGCTCGGAAACTTTAATTTCATCCCCTGTGAAATTTACAGGATACCTGTAACGCATGAGCAAAAAGAGGAGTATAATCGTACTATACGTCATTTCGTAAATCACAGAAGAGTGTATTCATATAATCTGCTCGGTCTGCTTGCCATTTACTTCAATATCGAATTGAAAAGAGAAAACAGCTTTGTCTGTTCGCAGTTTGTCGCGTACACAATGAGTAAGATCGGTATTAAACTTGAAAAACCGGTTTACCTCTACCGTCCGGATGATTTCCGTAATTTTCCGGGATCAACGCTTATTTATTCCGGCGAGCTTAATGATTTTTACTATAATATTCATTCAAAAAAGATCACAAAGCGAAATCAGGTAGCACATTGATCGTAATTCGTCAGGTGAAAGCAGGTATGCAGCGCAGTATAATCTGCTGTCGGGAGCTATTTCTGATAAACTGAAACTTATCTCATGGTCAAGAAGCTCAATGTGAGCGGTATTTCCGCTGAGATTAAGACTTGCGGGTGCTATTTTTTCATCCGAAAGTCTATTGTATGAATTTGAATATGAATTTAAAAACATCCATGAACCTATCATCAGGAGCATATAAACAAAAATTGCTCTGAGTAAGGTTCTTTTTCTTTTTTTACGCATTATTTCTCCTATTTCATTGAATTAAGCAACTCTCCGAGAGACCTTCCGATAAGCTGTCCCGAATACTGAACCTGATCGAGAGTGTTTCCGTGCGAACCGACTTCGATAAGCAGACTTCCTGTCGTAAGATCCTGATTATAATGGCGGTAATCAAATAAAATCGGTCTTGTTAAGCCTGGATTATCTCCCTCCAGCTTCTGCTGAAAATTACAGGCGAAGTGAAAATTTTTCATATAATCAGGCATTCCGAGCGTTCCGTCATCACAGCCTGAGATTATCATTATCTGAGCAGCTTCCTTTCCGTCTATTTCCACATACGGCTGATAAGCATAATTTTCTCCGGCTATGGCGTCACGATGAATATCGAGAGCAACTTTAATAGTCGGATACTGCTCCAGGATCGGAACGATAGACGCTCTGCTACGATCGTACGAACCGTTATAAGAGGGATAGTCATGAATCGTTCTTACATGAATAACACCTATCCCCTGCGCTTCAAGCTCTGCCTGTATCGCATCGCCTATCATAACGACATTTTTAGTTTCATCAGTTGTACGATAGTTAAAATTGGCATCAAGATTTTCTCTGACATACGGCTCGAAACTTTCAGTCGTATGAGTATGATATATAAGAACCTGCGGTTCGGAAGTATCGCTTATGGTAAAATTCGGGAGGTATCTGCTTTCCTCCATAAGCTTTTCATTGGATATCGAAGTTTTATTGTTTACCTGTCCGCATTTTTCCAGATCAAAGAAAGCATTTCCGCTGTATGGAGTGTAGGTATTGCGGATAATATCTCCTCCGGCAACCCATTCGCTCTCCGAAGGATAAGGTTTATCCCCTGGCGTTGACGATACCATTTCAAGCGGACTGACGAGCTTTACTCCTTTTTCGGCAACTTCTTCATTAAATCCGTAACCCTCGGATAAAATCACACTTCCGCTGAGAATATCATCCGGCTCGCCGGAAAAATCACGGCTGATAACGGACATTTCCTCGTTGTTCTCAGCGGAAACGGCTGCGGATGGAGTTTTTTCTGCGCTGAACCCATTGGTCTGCGAAAGAACAGACTTCAATCCGGACGCTCCCTTAAATACTGCTGCGACCGCAACCGGAAGCGTCAAGAGCACGCAGAATTTTACTATTCCTATAACTTTACGACGTTTGTGACGTGTCATATCCTCACCTCATTATTATAACCTTTTATTTGATTATATTCATGAGAAAGCTCTGATATTTCTTAGATGACATTTTTCTTGCTTTTCTCTCATAATGTTTTATCGAGGTGATTTATATGTATGAAATTTACAGTGCAAAAAGATTTTTATGGCTTCTCGCCTTGGATGTTATTATTTTCTCGCTATGCAGCGTTTTTTTCTTGATTGCAAAGGAAATGTTTTTCTCTTCTGCTCAGGAAAAAAATAATGAAGCTCCTGTTCCTCTGCCTGTAATAATGTACCATAGTGTGTATGATGGGCAGCCATCTGAATATATCGTAACTCCGAATCAGCTTGAAAACGATCTTAAATGGCTGAAATCAAACGGTTACACCTCTGTTTCGGCAAAGGAACTTATTGATTATACTCAGAATAACGGTGAACTTCCGGAAAAACCGGTACTCATAACGCTTGATGACGGACACTATAATAATCTTTCGGTTCTGCTGCCACTGCTTGAAAAATACGATATGTGCGCTGTTGTTTCAGTAGTCGGAAGCTATACGGAAAAACTTGCATATAACGACTCGCATACCGATAAATATTCCTATCTTACATGGGAAGATATTTCATCTCTTATTGACTCCGGAAGAATAGAAATCGGTAATCATACATACGATATGCACTCCTTTAACGGTACACGGAAAGGATGTTCAAAACTTTCCGGAGAAAACGAAGAAGAATACCGTAATATTTTAATGAGTGACCTATCACTTCTTCAGAATGAGATAAAGAATAAAACCGGAATTTCTCCTTATATTTTCGCATATCCATTCGGCTATATAAGCAGAGAAAGTCTGCCGATCATAAGAGAATGCGGATTTCTGGTAACTCTCACCTGCTATGAGAAAATGAACTACATAACCCGTAATCCCGATTCGCTCCTCGGATTGAACCGCTATAACCGCAGCGGTTTTTATTCAACCGAAGAATATATGCGAATTCTCACACATGAAAAAGAAGCGTAAAAAAAGTTCACATCAAGCAGTTTTTGCCTGATGTGAACGTAAAAGTTATCCGAGAACTACGAGTTCCTCTCCGCTGTGATCGTAATCGGAAGCAGCCGTCGTTACCGTTGAAGAAGATTCCTGCGTCGTTGCAGAAACGACGTCATCTGGGGAAGTTTCGGCTGCGCCTTTTTCATAGGTAACATTGAATTGTCTCATTATATATTCAAAAAACTCATCAAACGAATTAACTCCGAGCTGTTTCCAGTAATCGTCGTATTTCGGATCACGATATTTATCATAATATTCCGGAATTGCTCCTGTTTCCTCGTATTCCGATGTGATTGAGGTAAAATTATCGGTTAAATATTTCATATCCGGATAAATTTTCACCATTATCACAGCATAAAATGCAAACAGAATCGTCGAAAGAGACGAAACAACAATCGCAATTATCGAAAACGTTTTTCCTCCTCGCCTCTTTTTAAGCGAAACGATCGCCATTATAAGCGATGCCGGTACAGCTATAAAGCTTAAAACGCTTCTAAAAATAATAAAATTTATAAGACTTATGCAAAATGCTGCAATCGCAAGTCCCGTTCTCTGTGAATCGGGAAGAACTTGTCCGTTCGGATAGCCGCTGTAATTATTTTCATTTTCCATAAATTTCTCCTTAAAGGCTTGTTTCCCAATTCCAGCTTCTTATCTCAAGTTCATCAAGATTATATGGCGTTTTCTGGTATACGCAGTAATTCAGCCAGTTTGAAAACATAAGATTCGCTGTGCATTTCCATGAAAATAACGGCATTTTATCCGGATCGTCATCAGGAAAATAATTATACGGTATCTGGATATCGATCCCTTTCTCAACATCACGCCGGTATTCGTTAGCGATAGTGTCTCTGTCGTATTCGGAATGTCCTGTAATAAAATACTGCCGTCCGTTTTTGTTTGCGACGATATGAATTCCGGAAATATCGGACGAAGTTAAGATCTCGAGCTGAGGAATTTTCTCGATATCCTCCCGTCTTATCTCTGTATTTCTCGAATGCGGAACAAGAAAAATATCATCGAATCCTCTTAAAAGCTGGCAGTTGCTTACTTCTGCCCTATGCGGAAAAATTCCAAACATCTTCTTTTCAAGAGGATATTTAGGAATTCCGAAATGATAATAGAGTCCTGCCTGAGCCGCCCAGCAGATATAAAGAGTTGAAAAAACATGAGTTTTAGACCACTCCATAATTTGTGTGATCTCCTCCCAGTAGTCAACCTGTTCATATTCAAGCAGCTCAACTGGAGCGCCGGTTATTATCATGCCGTCGTAGCGGTTTCCTGCGATCTCATCAAATGTTTTGTAAAACGACTCAAGATGACGCTGAGAAGTATTCCTCGAAGTATGCGAAGCCATCTGCAAAAGGTCTATATCAACCTGAATCGGCGTATTGCTGAGTAGCCTTAAAAGCTGACTTTCGGTTTCAATTTTTTTGGGCATGATATTGAGGATAACGACCTTCAGCGGGCGAATATCCTGATGTTCTGCCCTGTCACGGGACATTACGAAGATATTTTCTTCTCCAAGCGTTTTGAATGCCGGAAGTTCAGATGGTATTCTTATGGGCATTTCAAATCGCTCCTTTCTTATTTATTATGTTCGCAATTCTGACAGCCATTCATAAATCTGTCGATATTTTCCGCAGTTTTACTGTTTTCCGATAAAAATTTCAGCTTGCGGAGACTTCCGTATTTTTTCTCATCAGAAAGCCGGAAGTCTATTGCTTCAATTGCTTTAATACAACTTTTGTATATAACCGAACGGACAAGTCCGTCGCAGAGCATAAGATCTCCGCCGTCATCATAATCATAAACGATAGTCTTGTCCGTTTCATATGAATATGCGATAAAGCCGATCACCTCGTCATTATCTACTGCTTCTGTTATGTGAAACGAATCCGATACTGCCGATCCGAAAAGTTCTTCATAACCGTCTGCTGTGAATTTTTCCCGAATTTCGAGCATATCAGTTCTCCTTACCTATAGCGTTTCTAAGCGCTCTCAGTTCGTCTGCGGTAAGCTCACGGTAGCTTCCCGGTTTAAGCATTCCCAGTTTCAGCGGACCTATGCTGATTCGGCGCAGACGTGCAACTTCCAGTCCGACAGCTTCGCACATTTTTCTTATCTGACGGTTTCTGCCCTCTTTAATAGTGATAAGAATAACGACTCTTCCCGCTTCTTTATCTTTGACGACAACGCTTGCCGGAAGAGTTTTCTTTCCGTCAATAACAACTCCCTCCGACAAAGCTACAAGCTGATCGTCATTTATGTCTGGACGAACCGTAACGCGATATGTTTTTGAAATATGACGGCTTGGATGCATTATGCTGTTTGCAAATTCGCCGTCATTCGTGAAGAGAAGAAGTCCTTCAGAATTGCGGTCGAGCCGTCCAACAGGATAAACTCTCTCCTCAACATCTTCAAGCAAATCCATAACGCAGCGTCTGTCAAGCTCATCCGAAACAGTTGTAACGTATCCTCTTGGCTTATTCATCATTATATAAATGAAATTCTTTTTTCTCGGTATCATGATACGTTCGCCGTCTATCGTGATAAGATCTTTATATCCGCACTTGTCGCCGAGCTTAACAGGATGACCGTTTATCTTTACTCTGCCCTGAGAGATCATCTGCTCTGCCTTTCTTCTTGAACATACGCCGCTGTCGGCAATCATTTTTTGAATTCTTATTTTTTCCACTTTATCAACCTTTTCTATCAGGAAAAATATTTCCCAAGTTTTGTAATAATTTTTTCAAACCAGTTTTTTTCATCTTTTTCACCGGAATCATTGATCTGCTTAACGTCTGCTTCTTCAGCAGCATACAGCGGAATTCTCCGTACATCTCTGCCCTTGAAGCTTATTTTCAGCTCGGCAAGCTCTTCGCCCTTTGCAACCGGAGCATAAACAAACGGAGAAGCGACTATCTGCATTTCAAAATCCTCCTGCGTTGCGCCGAGAGTAGTTATATTTATCGGTTCATCTCCGGCTGTAACAGTAATTTTGTCATTTTCGCCTCCGGCAAGCTCAAGCTCGAAAAGTTCCGGTATTTTCAGTTCGAGATTATGTGCCGCTTCAAAACCGTAATCATACATTGCCGCATGATCGTTCCAATCGTTTCGGTCGTTAAGAGTAACACAGATGAGATTAAGTCCGTCCCGTTCACACGAAGAAACAAGACATCTTCCAGCTTCGTCTGTGAAACCGGTTTTTACTCCGTAAACTCCGTCGCACATATTCAGGAGCTTATTTGTATTTTTCAGCCAGCGTCTGTAAGGAGGGTTGCCGAATTCAAGCTCTATGCTCGATCGAGAACATATATCACGGAAAACCTCGTTTTTCAAAGCCTCCCTTGCAAGCATAGCCATATCGCAGGCAGAAGAACCATGTCCCTCGCCTTCAAGCCCTGACGGAGTAACGAAAAAGGTTCTCGAAAGACCTAATTCTCTTGCTTTATCGTTCATAAGAACTGCAAAATTTTCTATACTTCCGGCAATTTTTACAGCAGCAGCGTTTGCAGCATCGTTACCCGACGGAAGAAGCATTCCGCAGCAAAGAGCATATTTGGTAACGATATCGCCCTCCTGAAGTCCCATTGAAGAGCCTTCAACCTTTATTGCATCGCTGTCCACGACAAATTCATCATATAAATTACCGCTTTCAAGACAAAGCAAAGTTGTCATAATTTTAGTCGTACTTGCCATAGGAAGCTTCTGAGCGCTGTTGCATTCAAATATTATTTCTCCGGTATCAGCCGAAATCAGAACAGCTCCTTTAGCGGTAATTTCAGGTTTTTCCGCCGAATTTGCATATAAACCTCCAAGCGGAAACGTTTTAAAAAGAATAAACGCTGCCGCAAATGAAACGCAAAGCTTTTTCATCCTTAAACCTCCGTAACAAGGATGCAGACCTGCACCCGATTTGTTACAGAATATGCGGATTTATGTGGATTTATGATTATTTGAGGAATTATTCCTCAGAGGATTCTTCACCGGCTTTTTTCTTGCCGATAAATCCCGATACTTTGTCTATAATTCCGGGAACTTTTTCGATTGCGGTACTTATCGGATCGCTTGAAACAGTCATGGGAACCATTTTTGCCGTTCCGTCAGGAGAAACAACGAGAAAGCCCTCCGGCTTTATAGAAACCCCGGCACCAGCGCCTCCGCCGAAAAGATTTTTATCATACTTAGATGGAAGATCAGAACCTCCTGAAGCGAATCCGTAGGAAACCTTTGAAATAGGGATTATAGTCGTACCGTCATCAAGCTTGATAGGATCGCCGATAATTGCGTTTACATCCGCCATTTCCTTAACCTTTTCCATTGATATTCCTAAAAGTTCACTGACTGACGTTTTACCTGTATTCATATTATAAACCTCACTTCTGCATTATTTCTGATTTTCAGCAGTTTTTTTTCGCTTAATTTTATTTGGAAGAAATACTCTGAAAATATATGTTATCAGGAACCATATGCCTGCTATAACAAACGTACCGAGTCTTAAACTAAGCCTGAACGAAACATCCCAGCGACTCTTGCTCAAGCCGAATCCTGGCTGTATATCAACGGTTTTCAGCCTTACAGTAAAAAGACGGCTCATCTGGGCAAGAATCCTGTAAAAAGCAGCGCTTATTTTTCCGTAATTCAAAGCACACTTATACGCATCCTCGTTTGCGATCACGAAATCAATATAAAAATCGCTGAATTTAAATCCCTTGAAAATCTTGTGAACAGGTCTTTTTGCGCTGTTCCATACATCAAAAAGCATATTAAATTTCTTTTCAAGCGAATCTTTTTCTTCGTTGTCGGCATACGATTTTTTTGTTTTTTTCCTTTTTGAAGTTTTTTCCGATCTCTCTTTTATTTCCGTAACAGAATCATCTGTTTCCTTCTCGTCAGACAAAGAGGTCTGCATTTCTGCATCATCCGTTCTATTTTCAAATTCTGACTCCATTACGTCGGAATCACCTGGTATCGCAGGAATTTCCGCAGGTTCGGAAGATTCGCATATCTCAGTTTCTTCCAAATTTTTTTCAATTAAAACAGATTCCGGCTTCTGATATTTCTTTTTTGGAGGCTTCACTTTTTTGCGAGATTTTTTTCTTTTGAGCCAATTAAATATTCCTCCGCCGTCGGAATCCATAATATTGATAATCCAAAGATTGACTCTGTATTTCAGCTTGCCGTCAATATAACTCAGTTCTCCGCCCATCGGAATAATGAAAATCAGAAGAATTATTCCAAAAACGACGAGGAGAATAGTTAATAATATTTTTAAAACAATCATTTCCCGCCGCTCCTTTCACAATGGCAATTCAAATCATTTCATCTATTGCAAGCTGTTTTTCTTCGGAAATATCGCCGTTTGCTGTAAGAGGCGGAAGTTCTGAAACGGAGCCTAAACCAAAGCTTCTCAGAAAAACTGCTGTTGTACGATAAACAAGCGGCTTTCCGGGAATATCAAGCCGTCCGGCTTCTTCAATAAGACCCTTTTCAATAAGATTATTTATTACCGACGAACTGTCTATTCCCCTGACACTTTCAACGAAACCCTTTGAAACAGGCTGATTATAGGCAATTATCGTAAGCGTTTCCATAGCCGCATTTGAAAGCGGAGCTGAACGTTTGGTTTCAAGAGCAGATCGTATCTGCGGTGCAAATTCACTTCGTGTACACATCTGATAGCTGCTGTCGAACTTTTTTATGCAGATGCCGCTTCCGCAGTCGTCATAACGTTCGTTGAGAAGCTTTATCATTGCGGACAGAGAACCGACTTCAATTCCGCAGGCCTCTGAGATACGATATATCTCAATCGGTTCACCGCTTGCAAAAAGAACCGCCTCTATTGCTCCGAGTTTCTCTTTGATATCCAAGTTTTCTTCACTCCGTTCTTTCTTCCTTTAAAAAAGACGATCATGTTATCATCGCTGATAGATATACGACCCGATTTGGTAAGCTCAAGAACAGCAAGAAAGGTTGCAACTCTCGCCGAACGCTCGGTAACGCCTTCGTAAAGCTTGTCCATATAAACCTCTCCTGTTGAATAAAGCTCTCTTAAAATATGAACTACTTTCGACATAACGGATACTATTCTTCTTTTAACAACAGAATTAATTTTACTTTCGACCTTTTGCTTTGTCATTTCAGTTTTGACATTTTTAAAAGAAATGGCTCTGTAAGCCTCGGAAAGCCTTTCAGGTTCGTGGACGAGAGTATATGTCATATCAGCCTTTATCTTCATTGGTTTTCTGACGAAAATATTTCCGCCGACGTAAGATTCAGCAAGTTTTGCCGCAGCAATTTTGCAGAGGGAATACTCAATAAGCGTTCCCTCCAACTCTTTTTTCATCTGCTCAGCAATCTCAAGCTGTGGAAGAAGCGATGCTGTTTTGATATAGATAAGCCTTGCCGCCATTTCAAGAAACTCTCCGGCAAGCTCTAAATTCTGTTCATGCGCTTCATTGATATACAACAGATACTGTTCAAGAAGCTTTGATATTTCGATATCGCAGATATTCAGTTTATGCTTGGAAATAAGGTTAAGGAGCAGATCAAGAGGTCCTTCAAAAACCTCCAGCTTGAATGAAATGGTCTCCATTATCCGCCTCTTACTTAGTATAAACCGGAATCCATGAAACCGATTTCCAGATAAGATCGCTTATAAAGCTTCTTGCATAGTAAAGAGGATTATACTGTGCAGGGATATAGCTTAATCCAACAATGACAATAAGAAAACCGACCTGTATCTCTCTTTGATGCATATAAAACCAGCGGTCAAACTTCTCGCTTGTGAAATAGCGAAGAACGTTGAATCCATCAAGCGGAGGCAGTGGAATAAGGTTGAATATCGCAAGTCCGACATTTACTTCGACCAGATAGATCATAAGCAGCAAAACACAGAACATAGGAGTTATCTCATAGGTGTGAAGAGCATTATATCCTGCTTCCGTCGCCCTGATTACACTGTATATAACAGCTGCCATAAATGCTGCAAGAAGATTTGAAACAGGTCCGGCAAGAGCTGTAAGAGAAATTCCCGCACGGTACTTTTTCATTCTCACCGGATTTATCGGAACAGGTTTTGCCCAGCCAAATCCCGTTAAAACTATCAGAAGCGAACCAATAGGATCGAGATGTGCGAACGGATTAACTGTAAGTCTTCCTTGCCTTGCGGCAGTATCGTCTCCGAAACGATATGCTACAAAAGCGTGAGCCGCCTCGTGAAGAGGAAGAACGAGAAGAAGCGTTACAATTCGTGAAAAGTATTTAAGAAAAAAATAAATATCCATAATATCCCTTTCATTTTATATTCATAGTTATATGAATATTATTATACTACATTTTCTCAGATATTTCAAGTAATATGTGAAAATTTTCACGTTCTCTTCATAAAAAAATTAATTTTGAAAAAAATTTCCGTTTTTTTTTAAAAAACTCTTGCTTTTTTTTTCAAGATATGTTATAGTATTAATGTTGTAATTTTATAAGCAATTTTTCTATATGAATTTCTTAAGGAGGTGCAACCTAATGGCAAAATGTGATATCTGCGGAAAGGGCGTAACTTTTGGAATTAAAGTTTCCCACTCACACAGACGTACAAACAGAACATGGAAGCCAAATGTAAAGCGTGTTAAGGCTATCGTCAAGGGTACTCCTTGTCATATCTACGCTTGCTCAAGATGCCTGCGTTCTGGTAAGGTTGAGAGAGCTTAATTTTAAGCGTACATTCCGGAAATATCGAGTGTCCTTCAGGGACGCTCTTTATTTTTGCTTTATAGACGAACAAAATCAGTCCTCGGATATCTTCCGAAGACTGATTTTTTCAGATTGTTATTTAACATATTTATCAAGACCGTCAATTTTCTGCTCCTTAACAGCCTTTGCCACAAGTGCGGCAACGTTATTTGCGCCCTCTTCACAGAAATGCGTTCCGTCTGTAGAACCTTCTACAACTCCCATAAGATGATATTTAAGCGCTGCATTATATCCAATAGAGTTATAATGAGCAACCATAAGCGAATTCAGATCAATGCATGGAACATTATATTTTGCAGCAAGTTTTTTGCAGGCATCACAGTAATTTATGTAACTTCCTACAAATTTTCCGCCGGAATACGCTTTCATTCCGATAACAGTTGTTACAAGAATCGGAGTAGCTCCTTTTTCCATTGTTGATTTGATAAACTGAGTTAAATACCATTCATAAGAGCCTTCTGCCGGATCATCGACATTTCCGCATACCGGAGCATATCTTTCGGCATTGCTTGCAGCCGAATCGTTGATAGCGAACTGTATCATTACATAATCGCCTTCTTTCAGGCTGTCAGCTATGGTCTGGAATCTTCCCTGATCGTAGAAACTCTTCGAGCTTCTTCCGGCGATCGCATGATTTGAAACTGTAACGTTGTCTGCAAAATAATTCTGGAGATAATATCCCCATCCCTGCTGCGGAGCATAGCTTGCTCTGTAGCTCTGAACCGTTGAATCTCCGGCAATATAGATAACCGGCTTATCAGTTTCAATTACAGGCTCATCTTTATTTGGATCATAGATCTCAGCGATAGGTTCGTCGGTTTTCATGAGCGTAAGGCAGTCAAAATTCGGTCCGCCTCCTGCTGTTGCTGAAACAAGCTTAATAGTATTCTTTCCTGCTTTCAGAGGCAGAACGATTCCTCTTTCGCCCCATGTTGTCCAGCTTCCTGTTCCTGTAAACGGCTGAATCCAGTATTCCTGAGTATTTCCGTTCACGAAAATTTTCATCTGTCTGTCGGCTTCAGTACCGTTTGCTACTCTGAATGTTACGAGATAATTTCCATCAGATTCAGCCTCAACAGTCCATGTGATGCTGCTGTCAACAACGTTATCAAGATTAACATAGCCGTCTTTCATAAAACCTGCGTTGCTTGACTCCTCAACACCCATTTCCCATGTCTGATCAAGGGCAAAGTAATATCCGGAATAAATATCGGCTGTAGTTGTTGCAATTGGATCTTCAGGAGGATAATACTCGATTTCAGGCAAGGTATCAAGCTCAAGCATACAGCGCTGAATAAAAAGCGCATCCTCATTGGTAATACCGTCATTATTTACGATATCAGCATTGATAGCACCTTGTACGGTTAATCCCTTTGGCGCACCCAAACCGTATACTCCGGGATTTGAAAGGCTCTGCATTATAAACACGGCGTCCGACATATCGACCTTGCCGTCGACATTGACATCACCCGGATGCTTTTTTATAACAAGACTCGTTGAAGTCGTTGCAGATGATGTTGTGGTGGTAGTTGTTGTAGTCGGAGTTGTCGTTGTTGTTACGGGTGGATAATCAACCGCTTCGAGTATCCAGTTCTGACAGCTATGTCCGTTAAGTTCCCACTGCTGAACGTTTGCTCCGCTCGTTGTCATTGCGTTTACTATCTCAACAGCGCCTTTGTCCTTAGAACATCTTGAAACTATTGTGTAGCTTCCGTCGGAATTCTCGAAAAATCTGAACCACTGTTCTCCGTTGTTTGTATTTGTATTCAGAGCAATATTAGCTCCGTTTTCAGCGCTTCCGGAATCAACATTGAGAAGATAAGACGAACCGCCGTCAAGATATGTATATACCTCGTAATAATTATATCCTTTATGTTTCAGTCTCCATGTATTGTGAGCAGACGGCTCTGAAGCTCCCCACTGCTGAACATTTGCACCCGTCTGAGCAGAAGCATTGGCAACCTCCATATAAAGTCCGCTGTTGACATTCCGGAACATATATGTTTTACTTGTATCCATCACAGCAGGTTCTTTTCTGATAGTTACAAGCTCAGCCATAAGTTCGGCGAGTTTCTGCGATCCTAATTTGCTCTGATGAAGATCATCGTCGGCGGCATAATAGGCTTCCATCGCATCAAAACCGACAGAAATACCAAAATCCTGCCACGGAGTGAAAAGATCGACTACCTGAACTCCCTGTTCCTGACCGATAGTATCAAGCTGACCGCCGAACCAACGTCCCCCAAGCTTAGGATTGCGGTTAAGATCGCTTCTTCTTCCCTGCTGTTTAACGAGGATAACTTCCATGCCTTTAGCCTTTGTTTTCTTGACCATATCGGTAACTGTTTCATAATATTCTGTCGCATTTGAATAATTGGTATCGTTGATACCTATTGAAATAATATAATAATCGCCGGCTTTTCCGTATGTTTCTATAGGAGCAAACTGTCCTGCATCAACAAATCCTTTTGCATACTGACCGCTTGCCGCCATATTTCTTACCTGATATCCACTTTCAGAAATATAGCTTCCGAAATACTGTCCCCATCCATGCTGAGAAGTATCTGCGGTATTGTAATAATTGGCAACAGTTGAGTCGCCGCAGAGCCATACAGTCGGATTCGTTGTTCCGGTAGTATTAAGCTGAGTTATTTCAAGCGTACTTAATGTAAACGGAGTATTTGCTCTTCCCTCTGTCGCCTGAATATTGAGCTGACCGTCGGTAACGGGAATCTGGAACGTTTCAGCTGCGTTATTCCCCGTCAGATTCATAAGCTGGAGCATTCCCTCCGCTTTTATGCTCGTTCTTGACGTATTTCCTGTTGTAACCGTTATCTGGTACAATCCGTTCGGTAAATCAACATTAAATGTATTGCCGATGTCTGTACTTACAAACTGCACTGCATCACTAAGTGCGTCTGAACCTGCCGCATCGACATCCTTGACGCTGCTTGTCTGAGCAAAACCGTAGCCTTTTCCGGAATCATATCCCTCGGAAGCTGAAACCCCTGTATATCCGCTCGCTGCACCTTTTCCGCCGAAATCGAATTTCCAGTTTGCAGAAGCTGCCTCAGCTTCTGAAGTTTTCAAAGCTCCGGAAAAACCTAAACCACTGAAAGCGGTAACTGAGAGTGCAAGTGAAGTTAGACCGCTTACTATTCTTTTTAGATTCATAAGAAACCTCCAAATCCATGCAAATCAGAGTGTTTTCGCATACCGCTTTTACCCGTTGCCGCAATGTAAAAACTCTCTGTGTACTATTTATCTGATTTAATTTTATCACAATTTATCTTTGAAGTCAATAATTTCTTTATGAAATTTTGAATCATTTTTATTACATTTTACTCTATCATTGTTTTTTACTATGCACAATCATTTACTTTTTAAAAAACAGATGATTCAAAAATACACAGATGAATAAAAAACTCCGGTATAACAGTATTTATTCTTATTATAAAGGTGAGTAAATTCCCTTTGGAATTCTGCCCTAACGGAAATAACTACGTTCAATAAGCAATTCAAGAAACGAAGTTCATTTATTAAACATAAAAAACAAATGCCGTTGTCCTGAAAAAAATTCAATATCATATTGTTTTATACACAAGCATGTGGTATTATATTTATATAAGACGATTTATTCGCTTCACAATTAATTAAAAGGAAATATTACATAATGCAAAAAGATGACACACACAACAACCACAGAAAACGTATGCGCAAAAAATTTCTCGAAACAGGAGCCAACGGATTCTACGAACACGAATTTCTTGAAATGATCTTATTCTATGCAATTCCAAGAATCAATACAAATCCCCATGCTCACAAACTTATCAAGCATTTCGGAAGTCTTGAAAAAGTTCTCGCCGCCGCTCCTCATGAACTTATGGAGGTAAACGGCATCGGAGCTTCCAGCGCCTGTCTTATAAGCGCTCTGGCTGAAGCTGCACGAAGATACTTAAATTCGTCCGAGTTTCAGCTTAAATTTACCAGTAAAGACGAAATCAAAAGTTTTCTCATCGAAAAAACTAAAAATATCACCTGCGACACTTGTTTGATAATTTCAGTAAGCGCACAGCTTGAACTTACAGGAATAAGCAGCCTTCCTCTTGAAAAACTTCTTTTCAGCAAAAATTCTTCGAGAGAATTTATCGAAAATGTTATCAAGGGCGGCGCAGACCGAATAATTGTCGGATTATGCCGTCCGAACAGTCTTCCTATGCCGACGCAAAGCGACTTCGCTCTTACACGAACTATGGCGGAAGCTCTTGATTCCATAAAGGCAGAGCTTATCGACGTATTTATTTGCGGTCGTGGAAGCGTTTTTTCTATGCGCAGCAGCGGATCATTCAGTTTCAAAGAAATTTAAAGGAGTCAAACAATTATGTCAAAATCCGAAAAACAGTTGCTTATGGATAAAGTTTTTGAAAACGATATCGGCTCGCTGAACGACCGTGAATTGCTTCAGCTTATTCTTTCTTATGCCCAGAAAAGCCGGACTGCAGAAACCGTTGATATGCTTATGAATAACTTCATCGGAATCAGATCTATTGTTGATGCTGATACACGAATCCTCGTCAATAAATTCGAATTAAACGAAAATGCAGCCGTTCTTTTGAAAATGATCTGCGCATTATCTCAGGAATCAAGTCTTGATAAAAATAATATAACTTATCTTAAAACATCAGATGACGCAAAAGAATTTTTCCGAAAACATTTTATCGGCGCTTCGCAGGAGTATTTTACAGCTATTGCGGTTGATGAGAATTTCAAAAAAACCGATATTTTTCGTTCCTCCTCCGGCAGCGATCTCAGCGTTCAGACAAGCAGTCGTGAAATAGTAAAATTTGCCGTAAAAAGTAATTGCAGCCGTTTGTTTATATCACACAATCATCTGAATGAAAACACATCGCCATCGGAAGATGATATTATTTCAACAAAAAGAATAATTTCTCTGCTCGAAGCCCTTGGTATCACGGTTATCGACCACATTATAGCCGGAAGAAACTCGGCGGAATCAATGCGTGAAAACCCGTCGCTTGATATTTTTGATACTGTTCCCTCTTTTGATTATAAATTCAAAAAAATACAATAATCGGAAAAATACAATAATAAATGCAAAAAATTTGCAAAAAATACCCCTGTATGTTTGACATCTTTTATTTTAATTGATAAAATAAAAGATGTCAATTATATTATAAGAGGTCTGATATAACATTTGACAACAGATCTGATTACAGAGGTAAAAATTATGATAAATATACTTATTATTGAAGACGATCAGAATATCGCCAAAATGATAAAAGCAACTCTTTCTATTGTAAATTATAACGGATATTGCTGCTACGACGGTAAAAGCGGTATGCAGGAGGCTTTAAAAGGCTCTTACGATCTGATACTTCTCGATGTTATGCTTCCGGAAATGAACGGCTTCGAGGTAATGAATCAGATAAAAAACTGCGGAACTCCTGTAATTTTCCTTACGGCTGTTCAGGATGTTGCCGATAAGGTGAAAGGTCTTCGCCTCGGCGCAGAGGATTATATCGTCAAGCCTTTCGAGGCTCTTGAACTTCTTGCACGCATCGACGTTGTACTCCGCCGTTCCAATAAAACGCAGAACATAATCTCCTACGGCTCGCTCACGGTCGATATCGCAAGCCACATCATAACCGATAATAACGTTCCTGTTCAGCTTACTCCAAAAGAGTTTGACGTTATCGTGTATTTTCTTCAGCATCAGGATATCGCCGTTTCAAGAGAACGGCTTCTTTCCAATATCTGGGGATACGAATTCGAGGGCGAAAGCCGTACTGTTGATATTCATGTTCAACAGGTCAGAAGAAAGCTTAATCTGAAAGACAAGCTCATTACTATTCCTAAACTCGGCTACCGCCTTGAAAGCCAGGAAAAAACATGAAGCTCTGGCAAAAAATATTTCTCAGCTCTCTGTGCCTGATAATAGCTGCTGTAAATGTAATCTCGATAGTTCTTCTCAATAACAGCCACAAACTGCTTATCGAACGTGAACGCTCACACGCTATCAATGAATACGAATATTTTGCCGCTTCTTTTGCAAATACTGTAGTTTATGAACGTCTTAAAGCCGATAAGATAATAATGAGCGAAGAGGATATAAAAAAAATCGCTGCCGATATAGTAAGCTCCCGTTCGCAGGGGCAATCTGCCGTTGCTGTTTATGACAGCGATAAAGCTCTCATCGAGAGCAGCACTTTACCGGAACTTTTTGATCTTGACGAGTTTTTATCATATATTTCCGGCATCGGAACTTCCGCAGGCGATTACTATATAAAAATTTTTAAATGCGGAAATATCCACTATATGACCGTATGTTCAACGCTTAAAATAGAGGATAATTCTTATCTTATCCTTACGGCATCGGACGTTTCCGAAATATATACTCTTAGAAGTAAGCAAACGGATTTCGTAAGAAAAGTAAGCCTTATTTCCGCAGCTATAATCTCGCTTATTCTTCTTGTTACGATTATATTTCTTCTTCGTCCGCTCAGCAAGCTCAACACCTACACAAAAGCTATTGCAAAAGGAAATTATAAGATAAGAATCCGTAAAAAGGGAAGCCACGAATTCCGTGAACTTGCTGAAAATATGAACATTATGGCGGATTCGATCCAAAGCCATGCAGCCCGCCTTGAAAAAATCGCCGAGGACAGACAAACTTTTATTGCCAATCTTGCGCACGAAATGAAAACTCCTCTCACCTCTATTCTCGGATTTGCTGATCTGCTCAGAATAAAAAGAAATGTCAGCGACAAGGAACGTTTTGAATATGCCAACGTTATAGTCGAAGAAACCAAACGTCTGCGTTCGCTTTCCGGAAAGCTTATGGAACTTATCGCTCTCGGCGGAACCGAAACTGAAAAAAAGCCGGTCAGTCTGCCTTCAATGATAAAGGAAACCGAATCGGCGCTTACTCCGATACTGCAAAAAAATTCACTGTCGCTCGCCTGCATTTCAGAGGATATAACGATTTATGCCGACGAGGAACTTTTCAAATCACTGCTTTACAATATTATCGAAAACGCCATAAAAGCTTCTTCCATCGGACAGCAGATAACTCTTCGTGCCGCTATGATCAGCGGAAGCGCAGTTATCGCTGTAAGCGATCAGGGAATCGGTATGTGTCAGGAGGACGCAAAAAAGGTTTTCGAGCCGTTTTATATGGTTGACAAATCACGAAGCCGGAAAGCCGGCGGCGCAGGTCTCGGACTTGCTCTTTGCGTGAAGATCGCCGAACTGCATAACGCTGTCCTCACTATCGACAGTCATCTCGGTCAGGGAACGACTGTTTATATCATTGTTTCCGGGGAGGAATGCCTGTGAAACATACGATAGCTTTCATTCTGCTTCTTGCGGTCATTCTCACTCTCGGATATTACAGCGTAGATTCGGCGACTCTGTTCTCGAAAGATTCTCGGCTTGAACAAACTAAAATCCCACGCAGCCAGGATCACAATAATGCCGTTTATATATCGGGTGAGGAAACAGGCTTTAAGCCTATGGATATTGTAGAAAAATCAACTTATGAACCGATATTGCCAGCGGATAATCAGACTCTCCGCAATTTATGTACCGCACTTATACTTGTTTTCAGCTGCTATGACGAAAATTCCGAATGTTCTGATTCATTTGCCGATGCTTTCAGCGATTCTTTGAAGTTCAGCAGCAACGGATATATTTATATCGAAAAATTCGAGTATGAAAACGTTAATGGTCAGACAAGATATATCGATCTGATTTGCAGCATACAGAACCTACGTATTGTATACCTGCGATTCTATTCTGAGGAAAATTATAAACTCTCATCCGATGAGGCTGAAAATGCTCTGGAAAAATTTGACAAAGAATCAACTTCTTTCTATTCATTAACAGGCATTGAAATTGAAGAATCAATAAATATAAACGAACCCGACCCATACTATGACTACAAAAGCGATTATGATAAAAGCTCCGCTTCATACAACAATTTTGAATTTGATTACAATATCGGCAGAGATATAAGTTTCGATTACACCTATAGTCATTTAAAATATGTTTATGATTCAACATTAATCAGATCCGACTCTAAAACTATAAATTTCTGGATAAAACCGTGTTTGCTTTCAAGATATACAGTAAATAAAGGGGAATATGGTTTTTCGTGCGTTTCTCATATCGTAAGCGGAATTCTTGCAAGCGACAGCTATTCAAAGCCAGAATATACTATTTATCAAGGAAGAATATATCAGACGGTTCAGTTCGAAGGAAACCAGCTTATAACCATATATAATATCGCAGAAGATCGCATAGAGGGATTTTTCGCTCCTTCATATTATGATTATTACTGATAGGAGGGTTGAACTTGAGATCGAAAATTCTTTTTACTTTCCTGCTCATTGCCATTGTTATTATCGGATTTAACGGTACGGAAATCGCAAGCCGTATTTTCGGAATCAGCGATGTCGAACAGACTGTCGTTTCCAAAAATTCAATGAAAACCGACGCAGTTTATATATCCTCATATGATGAAATATCCTTCAATCCCATGGAAGTAATAAATTACCCCAGCAGAAAGTCTACTTTTATTAATCCAAATGAAGATATCTTATTCGGATTCTCAAGCTCATCGCCTTTCACAATGAGCGAAATGCTGGAAATACTCATCCAATTTATCAGTAATTACAGCGATAAAACCGCTTATTCTGAACCGGCTGATATGGATATCTCAAAAATGATGTATGTCGATTCAAACGGTTATTATTTCGTTGAAAAACATAAATATTATAATATCAAACATGAGGAACGATACGTTGATTTGATTTTTGACAGCAATTCTTTCTCAATAATTTATCTTAATTTTTATGACGATACGGAATATAATCCAACGTCTGCACAGGTTCAGAAGGGCATCAGCAGACTTCAGGAATACAGCAATTCATATTACGATTCTATAACCGAATGCATGGATATTGATAATTGGATACACAGTTCTTATACAGTTGATTATAACTACTCTTACTCCTTTAATGCAACACAGTTCGAAGCGAAAGAAATACTCGCCGCCTATATAGCATCAGTTTGCAGAAACGCAAATACTGCCGCTAAAGTATCGGGAGGAAGCAATCCTTTAATTAAATTCTTCATGAACGTTACTGCACCATCGCTTATCATGTTTGAGGATGAAGTTGCATATGGTGAAAAATTCTATGGAAATATTAATGATGCCGATCCTTTTATGACGACATTTTCGGTATTGAATTCATACAATTCATTTTATGATGTTATATACAGCGGTTCACAATATGAATTTGATTCCGGGGAGTATGATTTTATTAGAAAATCGCCGTTTGACAATGCAGATTACGCTCCCTATAAGGGACGTATCTATCAAACAATCAAAACAAACGAATCGGAAAAATATGTTATTATTTATAATATCGTGACAAATGAAATAGAAGGATTTTATATCAAACCTATTGATGCAAGACTCTGGTGATATAAAAACGGCGGACCGATAATGGTTCGCCGTTTGATTTATTATTTGTTTTCAACTGTTGTGGATTTACTCCTTGAAAGAGTAAATTCAGTATGCTGAGAAACCTCTGCCTCCGGATTTTTCTCATCGGGAAGCGTAGTATGGATAGTTATTTTAATATTGCTGAAACCGTCCATAAGCCTTGAAAGTTCGCATACAACATCACGGAGGATATCTTTCTGATTTGCAAGGTAAATTTTTCCGATAGTCGTATCGGGGTTCTGCTCGATAACATTAAACATAAAACTTATTGCCTGTTCGCAGTCAGACGGTACATCAACCGGCGGGGTCAGGTTTAATTTAAGATTTATCGAACCGTCCTCTGCCACAAACTCCGCAAGAGCTGAATTTTCGGCATATCTGCTCAAAATATCAATAAGAACAGCATTTGTCGTATGTATTTCAGTATAATTTTTTAATTCTTCCATGTCGTTCTCCGTCTTATCCGAGGATAGCTTTAAGAGCGTCGGTTCTGTCGGTTTTCTCCCATGCAACGCCGAGATCTTCTCTTCCCATATGACCGTATGCGGCAAGCTGTCTGTACTGAGGCTTTCTTAAATCGAGCATTTCGATAATTGCAGCCGGTCGGAGATCGAATACCTTTGAAACTGCGTCCGAGAGCTTGTCTTCGTCAACTTTACCTGTGCCGAACGTATCAACGAGAACAGAGATAGGCTTTGCAACTCCGATAGCGTAAGAAAGCTGTACCTCGCACTTATCTGCATATCCTGCGGCTACGATATTTTTAGCAATATAACGAGCTGCATAAGCTGCGCTTCTGTCAACCTTAGTCGGATCTTTTCCGCTGAACGCTCCGCCGCCGTGACGTGAATATCCGCCGTATGTATCAACGATTATCTTTCTTCCCGTAAGACCGCTGTCTCCCTGCGGACCGCCGACAACGAAACGTCCTGTAGGATTAATGAAGATCTTTGTATTGCCGTCCATAAGTTCTTCCGGAATTATAGGACGTATAACGAACTCCTCGATATCCTTGCGGAGCTGTTCAAGGCTGATATCAGCCGAGTGCTGTGAGGAAACGACAACAGCGTCGATTCTCGAAGGCTTTCCGTCATTATACTCAATAGTGACCTGTGTCTTTCCGTCAGGACGGAGATAGCGAAGAGTGCCGTCCTTTCTTACCTCTGTAAGGCGCAGAGCAAGCTTGTGTGCAAGAGAAATGGGAAGCGGCATAAGCTCCGGAGTTTCATTGCAGGCATATCCGAACATGATTCCCTGATCGCCGGCACCGTTGGAAAGACCGTCGCTCGCATTATTTTCCTCTCTGTATTCAAATGCCTCGTTTACACCCATAGCGATATCAGGCGACTGTTCGTCAATAGAAGTAAGAACAGCGCAGGTGTGAGCGTCAAAGCCGTATTTTGCTCTGTCGTAACCGATATCTGCAACGACCTTTCTTGCAATTTTAGGAATATCGATATCTGCTGAAGTCGATATTTCCCCCATACAAAGAACCATACCTGTCGTAACGGCTGTTTCACAGGCAACTCTTCCGAGCTTGTCCTGCTCTAAAATAGCGTCGAGTACTGCGTCAGAAATCTGATCGCATATCTTATCGGGATGTCCTTCCGTAACTGATTCCGAAGTGAAAAAGCATTTACTCATATTAAAAACCTCCTGTAAAAATTAAAGAGCATTCCTATTCCGGAACGCTCTGATTTTTCTCAAAACTCCTCATCTTCCGGATAAACCGCAGGATTTAGCACCTTGTCTGATTAAACAGTCAGGTTGCCGGGCTTCACAGGACCTGTTTCCTCCGCCGCTCTTGATAAGGTTATATTTTTATTATACACCCTTGCGCACAATTTGTCAATAGAAGTCGTAAGATTTTTCCGGGAAATTATTTTTCACATGAGAATAACAAATGAGCCTCCTCGAAAGGAAGCTCACCTGCCATGATATAGGGATTATTGGGGATTTAATAATGTAATGTTGGGGTAAACATTACACTACCATGAAAATCAGCTTCGGGATGTCTCCCTCAGCAATTATTATTATAGAGGTCTATTGTGAAATTTGTGTGATGAATTTGTAAAACTTCAATTAATTTTCTGTAATTTGCATCATTTATATTTTTATCTTAAACCAGAAAATCGAACCTTTTCCGATCACACTTCTTACGCCGTAATCGTAATTATGCATTTTCAGAACCGCCTTAACGATCGAAAGTCCAAGTCCTGTTCCCACTACTTCCCGCTTATGATTCTCTGAACGATAGTATTTATCAAAAATAAGTTTTATCTTATCCTCTTCAATGCCGTCGCCGGTATCTTCTATTTCAATAAGCACGCCATCCTCAAGATTTTTCTGTCTTACATAAATCTTCTTATCCGCTCCGGTATAATTTATCGCATTATTGATAAGATTATAAATAACCTGTTCAATTTTAACAACATCGCAAAAAACCATTTTTTCTTCGTCAGGTTCAAAGTTTATGTGATATCCCTTTTTCTCTGATATACCGCTGAAACGATCTATTATCTCCATCATTTTTCCTCTTATTTCAAATTCCGATGGATTAAGCTTCTGCTTACCGCTTTCAAGTTTTGAAAGATCGAGAATATCGTTTACAAGAAGCGACAGACGGTCGGTTTCGTTGATAATGATTTCAAGATGCTCGTTTCGTTTAACAGGATTATCTCCGGAAAGATCTCTTATCATCTCCGCATAAGCTTTGAGCATTGTAAGCGGAGTTCGCAGATCGTGTGAAACATTGGCGATAAGATCACGCTGCATCGTATCGACTCTTGAAAGCTCTTTCTCGGCATATGTAAGCGTATCGGCAAGCTGCTTCGCTTCAAGATAGCCTCTTCCTTCAAATTCAGTGTCAAAATCGCCTTTAGCAAGTCGTTCCGCAGATTTTGTGATTCCGGTTATAGGTCTTGCAATTCTTTTAGAAAGGAAAAGCGATATAACAAATGCCATTATAATGAGTATAGCTGTAATAAGCATAAGCTGACGCTTTATTATAGAAGCTGTTGAACCAACCGGAACAAGCGCCGAATTTATAAGTATAAAACCGCTTGGATTTTCAGGATTGCCCAATGTGCATCCAAAAAGGAGCATATCATAGTTGCTTTGGGTATTTTTGATTTTATAGCGGATCATTTTATCTTCGCTTTGCAGAATATTCACAACATACACTCTCGTTTTGTTTTCTCTTCCATGTATAAGACAATCTCCGAGAACATCCCTTGAATAGATAGAACGGCCATATTTATCAAGAACTTCTATACATAAGTCGTTATCGACCGCAACTTTGCTGATAAAACTACTGAATTCAGTCTTATCCATTCTATCATATGCTTCTGAAATCGTATCCATGCTTTCAGAAGCGTCCTGAGTTTTCATACTTTCATAAAATTTTTCAAGAAACAATATCTGAAAAGTCCAAAGAAGTACGAATACTGCAACTGTAAATACGATAAAATACATCCATATTTTGAATTTAAGAGGTATTCTGCTGTTGGCGTTTTGCAGCTTTTTAATTGGATTCAAATTTATATCCCATTCCTCTCAGAGTAACAATAAATTTTCTGTATTCGCCGAGACTGTTTCTCAGCATTTTTATGTGAGTGTCAACAGTTCTGTCGTCACCGAAGAAATCGTATCCCCATACCTCTTCAAGAAGCTTGTCTCTTGAAAGAGCGATATTCTTATTCTTAACGAGGAAAAACAGAAGATCATATTCCTTCGGCGTCATAGACGCTTTCTGACCGTTTACATAAACTTCTCTTCCTGAAATATCAACTTCCAGTCCCTCAAAAACATACTTATCCTGCTGGGACGCTTCGGCAGCCATTGAATTTCTTTTGAGTACAACCTTTACTCTCGCCATAAGCTCTTTTGGTGAAAACGGTTTTACAACATAATCGTCAATACCTATTTCAAAGCCGAAAAGCTTATCGTATTCTTCACCTCTTGCCGAAAGCATTATAACAGGTATCTGCTTGGTTTTATGAATCTCCTTGCAAGCTGAATAGCCGTCAAGTCTCGGCATCATAACGTCCATTATGATGAGATCGAAATCAGTATCGTGACAAAGATTTACCGCTTCGATACCGTTTTCAGCTTCCGTTACCTGATGTCCCTCAAATTCGGCATATTCACGAACAACTCTTCGGATATTCATTTCATCGTCTACAACTAAAATGTGTGCCATAGAATTACCTCCGTTTATTTCAGCACTTGTTTTTTTCTTTTACATTATACCATCTTAACAGATAAAAGTGTATATTATGTGAAATTTTCTTGTAATTTTCCGGCAATTTTATCAAATTTGTATCAGAGCAACAATTTTTCAGTTGACATTTTCAGTGATTTTTGCTATAATAAATTTGGTATTATTTGGAGAGGAGGCGGTATTAATGAAAAAAAGTCATTTTAATCCGCTCGCAGCAGTACTTATAATCACTGCCGCTACTGCCGCAGTCGGAACATACTGCTGTTTTTTTCCGGAACTCGCTCATATCACAATGATAATATATCTTTCAACAATAATATTTCTGCCGCTGTTCCTCTTTCTGCTTACATGGACTCATAAAAACCGCATAAGCACACTCATTAAACCGGAAGTCGCAGAAGATCTCAACACCGAAATGATTATCTGGAGCGACGATTTTTCGTATGTTTTCCTGAATAAAAAGCTCCGCGATCTTCTTGGTATATCTGAAAATGATTTCAACCAGAAAGCTTCCGTCTGGAAGGCGTTCGGCATAAACGCTCCGGACAGCGAAGAATTTGAAAAAATAATAAGCAATAATTCTTATGAATCACGCTTCAAAAACGCTGACGGCTCTGTAACAAGCATCGCATGGAGTACGTCACTTGTCAAAAAATCAAAAAAAAGATGCATTTATCTCAGCACAGGATTCAATCTTACTGAAATCAAAAAAATGAGAGTCAATCTTGCGAGCGCAAACGACTTCTTCAATTCTTCAATGGAACTTGCTGAAATCGGCGTTATTATGAGCTCCGATAAGAAAAAATATCGTGCTTCTTCCGAAATGGTGAGGATGCTCGGTCTGAAAAGCAGCACTATTTCGCTCAATGAATTCCGCTCGCTCATTCACCCTAACGACAGGCTTCAGTTCGACAGCGCTATAAAATCAAACGATACGACCGAAGTTAAAAGCATCGAGCTTAGAATAAAATCCTCCGACGGAGTTTACCGCTGGTACTCCTACCGCTATAAATCAATAGAGGGAACAGACAATACTCTCCCGCTTTTCGGCGGAGCGATCCTTGATACTACTCAAGAGCATGAGAAGGATTTCCTTATCGAGCGTCTTGCGTATATTGACGAGGTTACGGAGATCGCAAACAGAAATAAACTCGTTGGAAGCGGTCAGGAAATTTACGATACTTGCCGTCTGCTCAATTATTCCTATTGGATAATCGTTCTTGACATCGACCGTTTTCATATCATCAACGATACCTGCGGCTATACGAATGGAAATTATGTGCTTAGAAATTTCGCTCACATCCTCTATAAATTTGTAACTCCGGGCGGACTTGCCGCAAGAATAAGCGGCGATAATTTTGCTCTCATTCTTCGTGATTACGGCGATAACGAGCTTCCCGTAAGAACCATAAAATCCATTCAGGATGAATTTGCCAAGCTTGCCGTTGACGAGCTTGCTTCACTCAATCTGAGCTGTTCCGCCGGGTATTCAAGACTTCCCGAAGACGGCAGCTCATTCCTCGATGTTATGGAACACGCTGAATTTGCTCTTAAATCAAGCGGTGGAAGTCAGGGAAGCATCTGTGCCTACGAATCAAGTATGCACGACTCCATAATCGTAAGCAGTGAGATGGAAAAAGCGCTCGCCATTGCTATCGACAACAACGAACTCCAGCTCTTCTATCAGCCTAAAATTGATCTTTCTAACGGAAGGATCATGGGTGTTGAAGCTCTTATCCGCTGGATAAAGCCGGATGGAACTATTATTACTCCCGATTCGTTCGTACCTCTCGCCGAACGCAGTCATCTCATCGGAAAAATCAGCGAATTTGTCCTTAACGAGGGATGCCGTCAGAATAAACTCTGGCAGAAAATGGGATATCCCAATATCGTTATGTCAGTCAATTTTACTTCAGCGGATTTCTATCAGTCCGATCTGAAAGAAAAGGTCTTCGATGCGCTTGCTAAAACCAATCTTGATCCACAGTGGCTTGAAGTTGAACTTACCGAAAGTCTCGCCCTGAATGATATCGACTTTGCGGTTTCACAAATGAATAAGCTCCGTGAACTCGGAGTCAAACTCGCCATGGACGATTTCGGAACGGGCTATTCATCGCTGAGCTATTTACAGACGCTACCGATCACGCTTCTGAAGCTCGACCGTTCATTCATAACCGATATTGCAAGCGACAATATTGCTTATGAAATAGTGTCTGCGGTTATCAGGATCGCTAAATCTAAAAAAATCGAAACTATAGCCGAAGGAATCGAAAACGAAGTTCAGGAATCTATCCTGAGATCTGCCGGATGCGATTTTGCACAGGGATTTCTCTATGGAAAACCCATGCCGCCGGAAAAGCTTCAGGAATTCTTTGAGCAGAATATTCGTGAATTCGGAAGCTGATCCCATAAACAGTAACATCTAAAAAAATTTATCAATATATAACGGAGGTATAAAATCATGAAAAGAAGAATCGGTATTCTTACAAGCGGCGGAGACTGTCCCGGACTTAACGCTACGATAAGAGGCGTTGCAAAGGCTTGCTACGAGCGTTTCGGCGAGGATAATGTTGAGATCGTAGGAATTTCCAACGGTTATTACGGTCTTATCAACAATCTCTGCAAGGATATGTCGCCATCTTCGTTCTCAGGCATTCTTACTCAGGGCGGTACTATTTTCGGTACAAAACGTCAGCCGTTCAAGATGATGCAGGTCATCGGCGACGATAATATTGACAAAGTTAAAAACATGAAGGAAACATACAAGAAACAGAAACTTGATTGCCTCCTTACTCTCGGCGGAAACGGTACGCATAAAACTTCCAAACTCCTTGCCGATGAAGGACTGAATGTTATCGGTCTTCCGAAAACGATCGACAATGATATTTATGGTACAGATGTGACATTCGGTTTCCATACCGCTGTTGATATCGCAACTGATGTTATTGATCGTCTGCATACTACCGCTGCAAGCCATTCGAGAATTCTTGTCTGCGAAATAATGGGAAATAAAGCCGGATGGCTCACTCTGAATGCAGGTATCGCAGGAGGAGCTGATATCATCGTTATTCCGGAAATCCCTTACGATATCGACAAGATCTGTGATGCTGTAATTGCAAGAAGCGCTTCCGGCAAGACTTTCTCAATCCTCGCAGTTGCCGAGGGAGCATTCGATGTTGCAGAAGCTAAAATGAAGAAAAAAGAACGTGCAAAAAAACGTGCCGAAGCCGGTATAATCACTGCAACAAGTCGTATTGCCGCACAGATTCAGTCCAATACAGGTATCGAAGCTCGTGTCTGCGTTCCGGGACATATGCTCCGAGGCGGAGCACCAAGCGCTTACGACCGTGTTCTTTCAACACAGTTCGGCGTTCACGCAGCGTATCTTATCGCAAAGGAAAAATACGGCAGAACCGTTGCTAAAATCGGCAACAAGATAACTTCCAACAAGCTTGAAGATATTGCCGGAAAAACAAAATTTGTTGATACAGATAATCACCTCGTTATTGCTGCCCGTGATATCGGTGTTTCTTTCGGAGATTAATTAGAGCGTGTTCACATAAAATAAATGTGAGAATTTTCGAGCATAATTTTGGCGAATACAAGGCGAAAATATGCAGGCAAGCTGTCGCTTGGCAAATATTTTCAACACAGTAGTCGTCAGAATTTGCCGAAAATACGTGCGTTGTATTTTTATGTGAACACGCTCTAAATCACCTAAATCAATAAGCCGCCGTAAATTTTACGACGGCTATTTTTAGTACCGGTATTCATAGGAACTATGTATGAATTTTCATGAAAGTTTTGCGGCTGACAAGGAAAGAATCCGTTTGCCTATCGCCCCAGTTATCTCTCAGACCTTATTCGTTCATCTTAATCTTAATTCATTTTCAAAACATAACAAAAAACAACGTTTTCCACTGTATAAATTCTACACAAACCGCAATTATTTTTTCTTGATACTATCGTATATCCCAAGCAAAAAAACATAAAATTCACCGTAAATTCGCCATTTTTACAACACAATCACATCAAGGTGATCTTCTTCATATAGTAAAAACATAAAAATTTATCGCAAAGTCAAAAAAACTCTTTTCAAATTGGAAAAAATGTGATATAATAATCTATATTTCTTATTAGGAGGTATTATAATGACAGAAATGGAGCTTTATAATCTCTGGTGTGAAAACGCCAAGGAGGATGCTGATCTGCAAACAGAGCTTGCTGATATAAAAGACAATAATGACGCTATAAACGATAGATTTTACCGTGACCTTGAATTCGGTACAGGCGGTTTGAGAGGCGTTATCGGCGCAGGTACAAACCGAATGAATATTTATACAGTAAGACGTGCTACGCAGGGCTTCGCTGATTACCTCAACCAAGAGTATCAAAATCCCAGCGTTGCTATTTCATTTGACAGCAGAATCAAATCTGACGTTTTCTCAAAAGCTGCCGCAGAAGTTCTTGCTGCTAACGGAATAAAAGTTCATATTTATAAAGAGCTTATGCCTACTCCCTGCCTCTCTTTCGCAGTTCGTGCTTTAAACTGTCAGGGCGGTATCATGGTAACGGCAAGCCATAACCCGGCAAAGTATAACGGATATAAAGTATACGGCGAGGATGGCTGCCAGATAACTCTCAGAGGAGCTGAGATAATCCTCGAAAAAATAAATTCGCTCGATATGTTCAACGGAGTCAAATCTTCCACATTCGATGAAGAACTCGCTAAGGGTAATATTTCATATATTGGCGACGAAGTTATTGAAGACTTCTACAAAAATGTTCTTGCTGAAGGTATTAACGCAGATCTTTGCGCTTCAAGCGGACTGAAAGTTGTTTATACTCCCCTCAACGGAACAGGAAACAAGCCTGTTCGTGAGATACTTAAAAGACTCGGCATAACCGATGTAACTATTGTTAAGGAACAGGAAAACCCTGACGGAAACTTCACCACCTGCCCGTATCCTAATCCTGAGATCCGTGAGGCTCTTAAAGTCGGTCTTAAATACTGTAATGAAGTTAAGCCCGATCTTCTTCTCGCTACCGATCCGGACTGTGACCGTGTTGGCATAGCTGTTCCGGACGGCGACGGATACGCTCTTTTCTCCGGAAACGAAGTCGGAGCTATGCTGCTTGAATATATTTGTCACCAGCGTATCGCAAAGGGTACTATGCCTGAAAATCCTATCGCTGTTAAGACTATAGTTACGACTGATATCGTAAATCTTATCGGTAAGGAATATGGCGTTGAAATAATCGACGTACTTACAGGATTCAAGTTTATCGGAGAGCAGATCGGTCTTCTCGAAGCCAAAGGCGAGGAAAACCGTTATATCTTCGGATTTGAAGAGAGCTACGGCTATCTTTCCGGAGGTTATGTTCGTGATAAGGACGCTGTAAACGCTTCTATGCTTATCTGCGAAATGGCTGCTTATTACCGTACACAGGGCATTTCACTGATTCAGGCTCGTGAGAATATGTATAAAAAGTATGGTGTGTTCCTCCAGACTCTCCACAGCTTCACTTTCGAGGGTGAAAGCGGAATGAAGAAAATGGCTGAGATCATGACATCTCTCAGAAACGATCCTCCAGCTGAGATCGGCGGTCTTAAAGTTGTTAAAATTGACGATTACCAGACAAGTATTTCCAAAGACCTTGTTTCCGGAACTGCAATCGAGCTTACTCTTCCTAAGTCAAACGTTCTCGCTTTCTTCCTTGAAGGCGGTTCTAAGGCTATAGTTCGTCCTTCCGGTACTGAGCCAAAGATCAAAACATACTTCACAGCTAAAAAGCCGACTCATGACGAAGCTGCTTCTCTTGAAACAGCATTGGCTGAAGATTTTGGAAGATTTTTCAAGTAATTCAAAATTAGATTTAGTTATAAGAAAAAAATATTTATAAACCTATTGACATCGACTGCAATTCATAGTATAATTTTAAAATGTAATGTATAACGGCACTACTGTCTAAGGAAATTGATGGGCTGCACGGTTTACAAAAATTGTGAAAGAGGTGACAATCATGAAAGAGGGTATCCATCCTAACTTTGTTAAGACTACAATTACCTGCCACTGCGGTAATGTGATTGAAACTATGTCCACAAAGGAAAACATCAAGGTTGAAATCTGCTCTAAGTGCCATCCGTTCTATACAGGCAAGCAGAAGCTCGTTGATACAGGCGGACGTGTTGACAGATTCAAGAAGCGTTTCAATATGGACAAGTAAATCGCACAGCCGGTCTTTATCGACCGGCTTTTTGCGTTATTTTTCATTTGGATAATTATAGGTAAAATTATGAATTATTACACTATTTCAAAACCGGCAAATGCCTCATTTATCGAAAAACGTTCCGAGTTTATAGGCTATATAGCTCCCGTAAAGACGAATGTCGAGGCAGTTGATTTTGTGAATTCCATAAAGTCAATGCACAGAAAAGCAAAGCACAATGTTTATGCTTATATTCTTCGGAATGACAATATTTCCCGATACTCCGACGACGGAGAACCACAGGGTACTGCCGGAGTCCCGGTTCTTGATGTTCTTCAGAAACGTGGACTTACCGACGTATGCGTTGTCGTGACTCGTTATTTCGGAGGAATACTGCTCGGCGGAGGAGGTCTTGTTCGTGCATATTCTCATGCGGCTTCACTCGCCTGCGACTCGGCTCATATAATGGATATGCGTCTTTGCCAACGTTTAAAGATAAAAACAGATTACGGAATGTACGGAAAAATCTCCTATATTCTGCCAAATTACGATACGATTACTGTCGATTCAGATTTCGGAACAGAGATTACTCTTGAAATTCTCGTACTTTCAGAAAAAAAAGACGCTCTTTTAAAAAATATTACCGAAATAACCAACGGTTCAGCCAATGTTGAAGAATTAGAAGAGCTTTTTGAGGATTTTTCTTCTGTGAAAAAATTTTCTGAAAAATAAAGGATTTTCAATTTTTTAATGTATAAGTATTATAGAAGTTGTTTTTAGGGGGGGATTTTGTGGACGTTCGTGAGCAGACAGAAATGATGGAAGCAGGAATTTTAAGTAAATACGCCTGCACAAGTACAGACGAAACTAATACAAAGCGTCTTAGATGTGAGGAAAAATGTCCTTATCGGACTGAATTTCAGCGTGACCGTGACAGGATTCTTCACTGTAATTCATTCCGCCGTTTAAAACGTAAAACTCAGGTCTTTCTCTCACCTGTGGGCGATCACTACAGAACCCGACTTACCCATACTCTCGAAGTTTCACAGATTGCCCGGACTATTTCCAGAGGTATGCGCATGAACGAGGATCTGACAGAAGCCATTGCTCTCGGGCACGATCTCGGTCACTCGCCTTTCGGTCACTGCGGCGAAAGCGTACTAAATGAAATATGTCCCCACGGATTCAAGCACTATTTGCAGAGCGTCCGTGTTGTTGATGAAATTGAAAAAAACGGCGAAGGTCTCAACCTCACTTACGCTGTACGCAACGGAATTGAATGCCATACAAATAAAGTTGCCGCTACGAAAGAAGGTAATATAGTCCGGCTTGCCGATACTATAGCTTACATAAACCATGATATCGAAGACTCTATCCGTGCCGGTATTCTCAAAAACAGCGATTTACCCACGGATTGCGTGAAAATACTCGGTAATACCAAAGCAAAACGAATTACGACTCTTATAGCTTCTGTTATCGAACACGGAGCTTATGAGATCGATTTCGCTCCGCAAATAAGAAAAGCTCACGATGATCTTCGGCACTTTATGTTCGACAAGGTTTATCTGAATCCGGCTGCAAAACAAGAGGAAGCCAAAGCGGAACTTCTGCTAAAGAAACTTTATTCCTACTTCATCGAAAATACCAATAAGCTTCCCGATGAATACCGCAGCATCATGAAAAAAACTGATGCTGACAGAGCAGTATGCGATTATATTTCCGGAATGAGCGACGGTTATGCAGTAGACCTTTATACCGAACTTTTCGTCCCGAAATTCTGGAAATAACAAGGAGAATTCTATGCAGAGAAACGATGAATTCCTTTTCCGGCTTCGTGCCGCAAATCCTATCGACACTGTTATGGGCGCTTACATACAGCTTATCCGCCGTGGACGAAATTATGTATGTTCGTGTCCGTTTCATTCGGAAAAAACTCCGTCATGTACAGTTTTTACCGATACACAGAGCTTTTATTGCTTTGGATGCGGCGCAGGCGGAGATGTTATAACCTTTACAATGAAAATTGAAAATCTCGATTTTACAGAAGCTGTCAAGCTGCTCGCTCAGCGTTCGGGATTGGAGATTCCTCAGAATAACTCTCAGGACAGTAATATCGCTAAACGTAAAACCCGAATCTATGAGATGAACCGTCTTGCTGCAAACTTCTTCTATACAAACCTTTTTAAAGGTTCTGACAAAACAGGACTTCAGTATTTCGCACAGCGGAAACTCCTACCGCAAACTATCAAAAAATACGGTCTCGGATATTCTTCTGATTCGTGGGATGAACTTACAAAATTTCTGCGTTCAAAGGGATATTCCGATGATGAGATCGTTGATGCGTGGCTTGGCGGAAGATCAAAAAAAGGAAATGTTTTCGATATGTTCCGCAAAAGAGTAATGTTCCCGATAGTCGATCTGCGAGGCAATATTATCGGATTCGGAGGACGTGTACTCGATGACTCTCAGCCAAAATATCTCAATACAGGAGCTACTCCGGTATTCGATAAAGGCGCTAACCTCTTCTCGATGAATTTTGCCAAAAATGCCGATACAAAGCGTATCATCCTTTGCGAAGGCTATATGGACGTTATTGCCGTGAATCAAGCCGGATTTGAAAATGTTGTCGCTACTCTCGGAACGGCGATCACTCCCGATCAGGCAAGACTTATCAGCCATTACGCCGAAGAAGTTATAGTCGCTTATGATAGTGACGGGGCTGGTCAGAAAGCTACGCAGAAAGCGATAAATCATTTCGCAGACGTTGGTTTGAAAACAAAAATAATTCACATGGAAGGCGCAAAAGATCCTGATGAATACATAAAAAAATTTGGGCGTGACCGTTTCAAAATGCTTCTGGACGGCTCGAATGACGCTGTTGCATTTATGCTGGATAAATGCGAGGACGGAATCGATATCTCTTCCGAAATGGGACGAGTTGAGCTGCTTAAACGTACCGCAAAAATTCTTGCCGATATAGAATCTCCGCTTGAACGTGAGGTTTATATTTCAAGAACCTCAAAAAAATGCGATATTCCAACGCAGGTTTTGAAAAGCCACATAGATGATCTGCTAAAAAAGAGCCGCCGTTCTGCTCAGAAGAACGAATGGCGGAATATTACGACTAAAACTGCATTTCGGCGTGACGATATAAATCCGGAAGCCACAGCGCTGCGTAAAGAATCAAAGGCTGAAGAGCATATAATTTATTTCCTGATGAAGCATCCCGAAGAAGCTGAATTGCTTGAAAAAGAAGCGCCGCCGGAAATATTTTTAACATCATTTAACAAAAAAGTCTACTCCGCTCTGCTTGATCGTATGAAATCAAGTGAAAAATTCTCTCTTTCACTTCTCGCTGATGAATTTTCAGCTGAAGAAATGGGAAGAATAAGCGGAATAGAGGCTTTAAACCGTGAACATTCGATTAATCGGAACGTTTTCAACGACTGCGTTCAGGTTCTTAAAAATCATAAATCAGTCAAATCAGATAATCTCAGCGATGATGATCTGAAAAACCTTTTTAAATCCAAAAGCAAAAAATAGGAGGAAATCTTATGGAACACAAAAAAACCACTATCGACGCCCTTATGGAACAGGGAAAGACCAACGGCAAACTCACTACAAAAGAAATCACCGACGCTCTTGAAGAAATGGATTTTGACGTTGACCAGATAAATACCTTCTATGATAACTGTGAAAATCTGAACATTGAAATCGTTGAAGATCTTAATATCGACGCCGACCTTAAAATCGGCATGGATTCAAATTTGACCGACGACCTTGAAATGGCGCTTTCAACCGAAGGTATCTCTATTGACGATCCTGTTAAAATTTATCTTAAAGAGATTGGAAGAGTTCCGCTTCTTACAACAGAAGAGGAAATCGAACTTGCTCAGAGAATGTCAACAGGAGATCCTTACGCTAAAAAAAGACTTTCCGAGGCTAACCTCCGTCTTGTTGTAAGTATTGCAAAAAAATATGTCGGAAGAGGAATGCAGTTCCTTGACCTTATTCAGGAGGGTAATCTCGGTCTTATCAAGGCTGTTGAAAAATTTGATTACACAAAGGGATTCAAATTCTCAACTTATGCTACATGGTGGATTCGTCAGGCCATAACAAGAGCTATCGCAGATCAGGCAAGAACGATCAGAATCCCGGTTCATATGGTTGAAACCATAACTAAGGTTAAAAAGGTTTCAAGCCAGCTTCTTCACGAAAACGGTCATGATCCAAGTCCGGAGGAAATTGCCGACAAGCTTAATATGCCTGTGGACAAGGTTCGTGAGATAATGCGTGTAGCACAGGATCCTGTTTCTCTCGAAACTCCTATCGGCGAAGAAGAGGACAGTCATCTTGGTGATTTTATCCCCGATAATGACGCTCCTGCTCCGGCAGAAGCCGCTTCTCATACTCTTCTTAAAGAACAGCTTAACGAAGTTCTTTCAACTCTTACCGACCGTGAAGCAAAGGTTCTCAAGCTTCGTTTCGGTCTTGAGGACGGCAAATCACGTACTCTTGAAGAAGTCGGACAGCGTTTTGACGTTACTCGTGAACGTATCCGACAGATCGAGGCAAAGGCTCTCAGAAAACTTCGTCACCCAAGCCGCAGCAAAAAGGTCAAGGATTTCCTTGACTGATCCCCATACATACCAGCCGTCCTTCAGGACGGCTTACTTTTTAGGAAAGATGCATTTACTTTTGGTTTTTTATTGACTTTGAATGGATTTTACTGTATAATAATGTATGTATAAAATTCGGAAATTACGGTTGTCTGCATACCGTTTAATGCAGAACCGCAGCCTCTCCTCTTTTCTAAATTATTATGCGGTAATTGGAGTAATTATGAGTATTTTTAATTTTGAGCAAAAAACTCCGGAGCTAAGCCACGATTGGAAGGTTTTCCAGCAGTTTATGGGCAATATAGGCGCATTTACATATATTGCAAAGGATAAGGCGGCTTATCTTGACGACGCTTCGTGTCATATGCTCGCCTGCAATTCTAATAAGCTTAATGAGTTTGAATTTTTCAATCTTCTTGAAATAATTTCAAAAAATCCGGTTGAAGGTCAAAAACATATATATAAATTTTGCAGAAATAATGTTACAAAATTTATTAAAATGAATATCTATGAAAGCAGCGATGAGTGGCTCGGATTTATTCAGGATTTTACACGTCAGATAACCGAAACAAAAAAGTCGGACGGATTTATTGAGTATGATCCTATAACACGTCTTCCCTCTTATCCGTCTTTTTCTCAGAAAATAAAAAAACTTCTGCCCGATGTTCAGAATTGCTGTCTCGCAACACTTTACATCAACGGTTTGGACAAGCTTGGTTCTTATCTTACTGTGGACAGCACCAACAACTGTCTGACTTCCGTTGCAGAAACTCTTAAAGGATTCGCCGGCGAAAATATCATAATCGGCTCGAAATCTAATTACGAAATCTGTGCATTCTTCCGCAACTGTGACAGAATGACCATATATAATATCCTCAACAGCATGGATGAAGCTGTTCAAAACTGCGTTCTTACCGATAATTTCGGAGAAATTATTGATATTTCCGATAAAAGCCGTCTTAGTCTTTCTATTGGCTGCTCATCTTATCCGGATGAGGCTTCTGATTTCAATATGTTGGTGAATTATTCGGAATTCGCTCTTTACGAAGCCAGAAACGGTCGCAGAGGCGTCATCAACTGGTTCTCGGAAGAAAGCTATATCCGTGAAAAGGATTCTTATAAAAACGCTCTGCTTTTCTCAAGGATAATTCGTGAAAATCTTCTTACCTATTATTTTCAGCCTATCGTCGAAACAAATACAGGTGAAATCGTCGCTTATGAGGCTCTTATGCGTACAACCGGCGATATTAAAATGACTCCGAAGCAGATACTGAAAATTGCCGGAAATCAGAATAATCTCTACGCAATTGAAAAGCTGACCTTCTTCAACACTCTGAAAATGCTCAGCGATCATCAACAGATTTTCGAGAATAAGAAACTTTTCATAAACTGCCTTCCGAATTGTCTGCTCACTGACGATGATTACAATGAACTTTATCTCACATACGGCGAGCTTATCGAAAAAACTGTTATTGAAATCGTAGAATACAGCGATGTTTCCTCTAAAGACATGGAAGCTCTGAAAAAACGATGCAGCTTTACTCATGCCCAGCTTGCTATCGACGATTACGGTTCGGGATATTCCAACAGTTCAAATCTTCTGAATTACGCTCCTGACTATATAAAAATTGATCGCTCCCTTATCAGCGATATTCAGAACGATCTGAAAAAACAGCAGCTCGTTACTTCTATCATCGAATTTTGCCACGATAATCAGCTTCAATCCCTTGCTGAAGGCGTTGAAACCGTTCAGGAACTGAAAACGCTTATCAGACTCGGAGTTGATCTTATTCAGGGATACTATACCTCTAAACCAAAACCGCTTTTCCTTAACAGTATCGCCGCAGACGTTAAGGATGAAATAATCAAAACAAATCTTGAGATACGTCCCGACGGCATAAGGAAAATTTATTCGGCAAGAAATGATTCGGAAATTGACATACTTAAACTTGCTCTTGAAAAATATACCGATATCCATGTTTATCAAAGCCAGCTCACTATTGTCGGAGATCCGGACAAATCAGTTAAAATGAATATATCCATTATGGATAACCATAGCTGCGATCTTACCCTTAAAAATGTTAATATAACAAGCGGAAACAGCAAGCCTACTATATCAGTAGGAGAATATGCCCGTCTTTCGCTTAATGTAGTTAAAACAAATAAACTTGGCTATTCCGGAATCTATGTACCGATGGGTTCGCAGTTTGAACTTATCGGAACAGGCTCGCTCACTATCGACTGCTATGCGGCTGACGGTATCGGTATCGGAAACGACTACGATCACGGTTACGGCGATATTTCTATCAATACTACCGGTTCGCTCGAAATTATATGCAACAGCATCGAATGTCTCTGCATCGGCGGCGGCTATAATGACGGTGACTCGGAGATAAACCTGATGTCAGGAAAAATCCGGATCAATATGTATTCGCATAACGGACTTGCTGTCGGAAGCTTTAACGGTGACGCAAATATTGAGATCTCTGAAAAATGCAGTCTTGATATTACCATTTCGGGAATTAAAGTTACCGGGATCGGAAGTACTAACGGTATCGCAACTATTACGTCCTCTGCCGATATAAGTATGTCGTGTACAGGCGCGCAGGCAGTTGGAATCGGAATTCTTGAGGACGGTGAGGGCAGCGTTTACATCAAAAAAGGCAAAATCAGTATGAAAATGCGTTCCGCTAAGCATTCATGCATCGGAGCGATCGGCGGAAGCGTTAATGCAATTATCGAAAATGCCGAGATAATTATTGATTCCGAAGGCGATGAAATTACCGGTATCGGCGATTCATCCGGTTCGGGAAATGTTTCGGTTATAGATTCTGTCGTTACTATGAACGTTCTTGCAGCTCATCCTGTTGATATCGGAACTGTCGGAGGAGAACTTAAAATTCAGAATTCTACTGTAAATTCACTTGTCAATAATAAAAGAATTGTTCACAAAGAGCAATAAGAAAGGATATGTTAAATAAATGAAGCTTGGAATGGTTGGTCTGCCGAATGTCGGCAAAAGCACTCTTTTTAACGCACTTACAAACGCAGGAGCAGAATCTGCAAATTACCCTTTCTGCACCATCGAAAAAAATGTCGGAATCGTTTCCGTTCCCGATGAGCGTCTTGATAAACTTGCAGAAATGTATGAGCCGGATAAATTTACTCCGGCAACGCTTGAATTTGTGGATATCGCCGGTCTTGTAAAGGGAGCTTCCAAGGGCGAAGGTCTTGGAAATAAGTTCCTCGCCGATATAAGAGAGGTTGACGCCATCGTTCATGTCGTAAGATGCTTCGAGGACGCAAATATTATCCACGTTGACGGAAACATCAATCCGCTGCGTGATATCGAGACAATAAATCTTGAACTTATCTTCTCCGATATCGAAATGATCGACAGACGTATCGACCGTGCTAAAAAAGCTGTTAAGGGCGACAAAAAATATCTTATCGAAATTGATTTTCTTGAGCGACTCAAAGCCCATCTTGAAAACGGAAAATCCGCAAGAGGATTCGATTTCACCGATGACGAACGTGAACTTATAAAATCAACTCCCCTCCTTTCGGCAAAACCCGTTATTTATGCCGCTAACCTCAGCGAGGACGACTTCGTTAATAACATTGAAACAAATGAAAACTACAATAAAGTCAAGGAGCTTGCCGCTGAGGAACACTCGGCTGTTCTTCCTATCTGCGCTCAGATAGAAGCTGAAATTTCTGATATGGAAGCCGAAGATAAGGCTATGTTCCTCAGTGAACTCGGTCTTGAGGTTTCCGGTCTTAATCGTATTATCAAAGAAGGATACGCTCTGCTCGGACTCATTTCTTATCTCACTGCCGGAAAGCAGGAGGTTCGTGCATGGACTATCACTAACGGTACAAAAGCTCCTCAGGCTGCCGGAAAGATCCACACTGACTTTGAAAAAGGATTCATCCGTGCCGAAGTTATCTCATTCAGCGATCTTATGGAGTGCGGTACTATGGCTGCGGCAAAGGAAAAAGGGCTGGTACGTCTTGAGGGTAAGGAATACGTTATGCAGGACGGCGATATAGTTCTTTTCCGCTTCAATGTCTGATCTGATGAACGCCCGGTTCAAGTCAGTTCCGGATGACGCTGAAGAAGCGATAGCAGGAGTTTTCAACAAAGCTATCTGGACTAAGTTTAATAAAGGAATCCGTGAATATTCGCTCATAAATAAAGGCGACAGGATTGCGGTCTGTATTTCCGGAGGAAAAGATTCAATGCTTTTAGCTAAGTGTATGCAAAGACTTGAACGCTTTGGGAAAACGACCTTTGAAGCCGTTTTTCTCGCTATGGACGCAGGATTCACCGATGAAGTGCGTGAAAATATCTTAGAAAACTGCCGCAGACTGCATATTCCTGTTGAAATGCATAATACAAAAGTTTTCGATTCCGTTCAAAAAAGCAACGGTAATCCATGCTTTCTCTGCTCAAGGCTGAGAAGAGGCTGGCTTTATAAAACTGCTATGCAGCTTGGATGCAATAAAATCGCTCTCGGACACCATTTCGACGACGTTATCGAAACAATTCTTATGGGAATGCTTTACGGCTCGCAAATGCAGACTATGATGCCAAAACTTCACAGTGAAAACTACAGCGGAATGCAGGTCATCCGTCCGCTTTATTTGGTTCGTGAAGAGGATATTATAAAATGGCAGGAATACTGCGGGTTGAATTTTTCTCAGTGCGCCTGCCGTATTGCGGAAAAAAATGCTTCCGATGGAAACGGCTCTAAGCGTTATGAGATAAAAAAACTTCTTAATGAGCTTCGTAAATCAAACCCGGCAGTCGATATGAATATTTTCCGAAGCGCTGAAAATGTCAATCTCCGAACGCTTATTTCATATCATGACGGTGAAAATTATCACAGTTTTCTTGATGATTACGACGATGGAATCACTGTTAAAGGCACCAGAAATGAAAAATATATGTAAAATCAAGGACTGCTGTAAAAAGCGGTCCTTACCTTTTGCAAAAAAATTGTAAAACATTAGCTCGGTCTATTGCAATTAAATATTTCAAGGTGTATAATATATTATAAATAATCCTAAAAGGAGAAAAATAGAATGACTGAAAAACGCAAAAGACTACGAAAACGACTTATTTTTGCCGGAATAACTGCCGCTGTCATAATTTTACTCTATATATGGGGATTTATGCTTCAAACAGTTAACTATAAAATAAAATCTGATAAAATTCCGAACGGCTTGAAAATTGTCTTTATTTCCGACCTTCATAACTGCTTTTTCGGAGGAACAGACCAATCCGGTCTTATCGAGGAAATCGAAAGCGCTGAACCCGATATCGTAATTTTCGGCGGTGACGTTGTTGACCAATGGGGAGGCACTAAGCACTCGCTTACTCTAATGAAATGGGCTGCGGAAAATTACCGCTGTTTCTACACTCCCGGAAATCACGAGGAAATGCGTGACGATGAAAAAAGCTTTATCGAAGAGGTGAAATCGCTTGGAATTTCCGTTCCAATAGGAGATTATTTCGAGTTGGATATAAAAAATCAGCCTATCCGAATTTACGGCGTAATAAACGCTTATAAAGATGATCAGCTGAAAAATTCCTTTAAAACTCTCGATAACGACTTTTACAATATCCTTATCGCTCATCAGCCGGAACAGTATGGAAGATACCTCGACAGCGGAGATGTTAAATTCGACCTTATCCTCTCCGGTCACGCTCACGGAGGACAATGGCGTATACCTTTTATTCTCGAACAAGGGCTTTACGCTCCCGATCAAGGTTTATTCCCCGAATATACAAACGGAATGTTCGATTACAACGGCGGTAAATCAGTTCATATCGTAAGCAAAGGACTAGCCAAGCCGCTGAGAATGATTTTTATTCCGAGAATTTTTAACCGTCCTGAATTTACTGTTATTGAAATTGACAGTTAATTCCATTATTTCTCATAAAATTACAAAAGAAACATCTAAAAAAATACTTGTATTTTTGGCTTATAGATGATATAATGATACATAGCGTAATACTGCGTAAAAAAGAACAAAAGGAGCAGAGGAAAATTCCTCTGAAAAGATTCAAATGGAAAAAGAAAAAAATTTAAGCAATGATGCCGATAACATAATATGCGGCAGAAATCCCGTTATTGAAGCCATTAAATCAGGCGCTCAGCTTGACACTATTTACATAGACGGAACAGGCGGAAGCCTTAATCTTATCCGTCGTCTTGCAAAAGAAAATAATATTGTAGTTAAAGACGCTCAAGATAAAAAACTCTCTCAGCTATCCGGAGGAGCTTCTCATCAGGGGGTTGTGGCTGTCGGAGCTTGCGGACAGTATGTCTCAATTGAGGATATCCTCGCTGTTTCTCAGAAAAAAGGTACTAAACCTTTCATTATTATCTGCGATGAGATCGAAGATCCGCATAATCTCGGTGCAATTATAAGAACGGCTGAAACTTCCGGTGCGGACGGTGTTATAATTCCAAAACGCCGCAGCGCTTCGCTGAATTCGACTGTTTTTAAAACCTCTGCCGGAGCAGCAAGCTATGTTCCCGTTGCAAGAGTTTCAAACCTCGCCTCCTGTATTGACGCTCTTAAAGAAAACGGCGTCTGGATATACGGAACAGACGCATCCGGAAGCGATTATTCCGAAACTGACCTGACCGGAAGCTGCGCTCTCGTTATCGGTTCAGAGGGATTTGGAATAAGCAAACTAATTCAGAAAAAATGCGATTTTATGATAAAACTGCCTATGATGGGTAAGATAAACTCTCTTAACGCTTCTGTAGCCGCCGGAATTTTTATGTATGAAGCGCTCAGACAGCGAAGAATCTCATAAAAGGAGAATCAATATGCCGGATCAGAAATTATCTTTGGAGGATATTCTGAACGAGTATTCTCCCGAAAATCAATCACCCAAAACGCAGGTGGGGCGAGTTGACGCTCAAAAAATTCTGAATTCAACGATAAATGCTCCGGAAACAAGCGTTGAACAGACTTCTTCAGCTATTCATTCACATAAGAAATCAAATCTTTTTGACGGAGCTCTTCGTCAGCAGACTCCGGCGAACGAATTTAAGCCGGAGGATCTTTCTAAAAAACGAATCTCTGTTGTTGATAAAGACAATATCGGAAGTATCCGTACTGTAACTCATCAGAAATCGACTTCTGCCAACACCGGAACTATCCCACCCACTCAGTTCTCCCCCGACTCAACTCCGCAAATCAGACGTATGAGCGAGTCTACTCGTGCCAAGGAAATCGAAAATCTGAAAAAGAGTAAGAAAAACAAGAAAAAGAAAAAATCAGATTATACATATAATTATGAAAGCCTTGACGGCGAATATATGTATACTCCACCGTCTTTTAAAAAGAAAAAACGCAGCCGTGCTCAAATCGAAGCGGAATACGACAGTCCGGAAGGCAGAAAACAGATCACCGATATTGTTCCCTCTCCTGCTGCCGTTGAAGCTGCAAAACCTGTTGAACCAGCTCCGAGAGCAGAAAAAACAAGCATAAACCTCAGCGAAACAACTGAAATTGATGCCGGAGCTCTTGATGTTCATATCACTCAGGAACAAGATGAATATCTTTCCTCAAAATCAAAGAAAAAACGTACAAAGCGTATCGTTGATTTTAATTATTACGGCGATGTAGAGGATGTAGGACGTGATATCTACGAACTGAAAAGCACCATAAATGTTCGTGTCTGTATTCTTGCAATGACTGCATTCCTCAGTATTTTTATAACAATCGCAAACCAATTTGGTTTGCCTTTGATAAATGTCCTTGAAAAAAGCAACACAAAAGCATATATCGCAGTTCATCTGATACTTGGAATCATTGCTGTCGCCTCTTCCCTTCCCGTTATTTCAAAGGGAGTTAAAAAGGTTTTAACCTTTTCGGCTGATACCGATTCAATGACTGCTGTAACGGCTCTTTCATGTATTATAGCTTTGATTCCGGCTTTCCTTAAACCCGAAATGGCTTCTCAGGATAACATTCACATCTATATGCCTGTCGGTATAATGGCTCTGCTTATAAATGCAATCGGAAAACTTCTTATCGTACGGCGTGCCGAAAGAAACTTTAAGTTCGTTTCCAAAAATTTCGACCGAACAGGCGTTGTTTATGTAACAGATGAAGAACGTGCAGAACGGCTCACACGAGGTACTCTTGGCGATTTTCCCATTCTTGCCTCAACAAGAAAAACAGATTTCCTTACCGATTTCCTGCGGTATACATATTCATCGGATATGGCGGATACATACTGTCACAGAGCAGCTCCGTTCTGTCTCATCGCTTCTATAATCGTATCGTGCTTCCTTACGTTTTTCACTAAAGGAACTCTCGCTACACTTGAATCTGCCGCTTTCGGATTCTCAATATTCAGTATGCTTATCTGCGCTACTTCATGCATCGCTATGCCTTTTGTCGTCAACATTCCTCTTGAGAATACGGCTGCTTCGGTTTTTCCTAATGAAGGAATCATGCTCGGATATCAGAGCGTAGATGATTTTTACGATACAAATTCCGTACTTATAAATGCAGATTCGCTTTTCCCTGATGGAAACGTCAAACTTGCCGGAATAAAGGTATTTTCAAATACTAAAATTGACGAGGCTCTTCTTGAAGCCGCCAGCCTTACTCATCATGCCGGAAGTATTATGCGTATGCTTTTCAAGGACGTAACCGAAGGAAGAGAGGAATATCTTTATCCGATCGAAAACTACTCTTTCGAGGAATCTATGGGAATATGCGGCTGGATAAACAATAAGCGACTTCTTTTCGGAAACCGAGAGCTTATGACCAGCCATAATATCGAAGGTATTCCCACCAAAACCAAAGAGGCGGAGATAACTTCGGCTAATCAGGAAGCCCTTTATCTTTCGATATCAGGCAATCTTGCGGCTATGTTCATAGTTGACATCACGGCTGACAAAAATGTTAAAAAATGGATGAAAAGACTTTGCAAAAGCAAGGTTTGTATGATATTGAAAAGCGTTGATCCTTGTATTTCTCTTAAAAAAATCAGTTCTCTTTTCGGAGTTCCTGAAGAAATGATAAGAATTCTTCCCAAAAGACTACATGATGATTTTGATGAGGAATCGAAAAAAGCCGTCCGTTTAAGCGCCTCTATGGCAACGACAGGAAAATTTGCTTCGTTTGCACAGCTTATTATCGGAACAAAGGTAGTTCACTCTGCTGTTATAATCGGACTTATTTTTCAGACCGTTTCGATCATACTTGGTTTCGGTCTTGGAATGCTTATGATACTTTCAAAGGCATTTGAAACAAATTACGTCTATATGTCGGCAACGGCTCTTATCGTATATAATTTAGCTTGCTCTGTTTTAACCTATATAGCTGTAAGTATTAAAAAACTTTAATTTTAATCTGTATCCGGAGCATTTAATTTCCGGATACAGATTTTTTTTGAAAGGAGTTCATCATGCAGGATAAACATAACGAAACTTCAGAAAAACACCTGAAAAACACTGATAACGAAAGTACAATGTATATTCCAAGCGATTCAAATGAATATCAGCAGAACGCTCGAATCTACAATCAGCAGGTAAATCATGGTCAGCAGCAGAATAATACCAATGCTCAGCCCATGTATAACAATTATAACAACCCGAATCAGCAGTATTACAACGGAAATCAACAACAATATTATCAGAATCAACAATACTACGGCGGACAACAGCAGCCTCCCCAGCAGCCGTATTATCAGAACCAGCCATATTATGGAGGACAGCCACAGCCTCCTCAACGTCCTCCTGCCGGAGGAGGATACGGCAGACAGCCTGATCCTAAAAAGAGAAAAAAGAAAAAACACAAAAGCATCCTCGGAAGAGTTATTTCAAGAGTCATTTTATCGCTTCTTATCATTTTTCTGCTTCTTTTCGGAATCTACTCATGCGTTTCGTTAAGCCTTATAAGCAAAATAGAACACGTTGAAGGCGGCTCAAGAAATCGAAATGAGGACGCTCTCAGTGCAAAATATGTTCAAAGCGTTCTTATCATAGGAACTGATACAAGAACAAACGACGAGCGTGGACGTTCCGATTCAATGATCCTATTATCGCTGAATAAAAAAACCAACGAGACTATTCTAACATCTTTTATGAGAGATTGCTATGTTGATATCCCCGGTTACGGAATGGACAAGCTCAATGCCGCTTATTCCTACGGCGGTCCTGATCTTCTTATGGATACTATTGAGAGCAATTTCTACGTTAAAATCGACAATTATATTTCTGTGAATTTTAATGCAGTTTCATCAATTATCGAAGCCGCCGGCGGGCTTGATCTTGAAATTTCTGATGAAGAAGCTAACGAGATCAACGTTATCCTGATAAATGAGGTCAACGAATTAATGGGTGACGATAAATATGACGATCTTCTCGATAAAGGCGGCGACGTTCATCTGAACGGAAAACAGGCGCTTTGCTACTCCAGAATAAGATATGTCGGAAACAGCGATTTTGAAAGAACTTCAAGACAGCGTAATGTTGTTACAGCTCTCATGAAAAAAGCAGTGAGATCCGGTCCGAAATTTATAACCCAGGTTTCCAAAAACGCTCTTCCGCACCTCACTACCAATATGTCTAAAATGGATCTTTACCTGTTTTCACTCAGACTTCCTGCCGCTTTACGGTATGATACAAAACAGATTCAGATTCCTGTTGAAGGCTCTTACAGCGGAGAAGACGTGTACGATGAATACGGTAACTATCAATCGGTGCTCAGAGTTGATTTTGATATGAACTATGATACTTTAGAAGATGAAATTTTCAGTAAGTAAACTAAAAGGAGCTGTTTCACAAAAAGTGTGAAGCAGCTCCTGATTTTATTTTGTAATAAATCCTTTTCTGAGTAAAGGAATGAAAATTCCTCCGGCAGCATTTCCAAGACTCATTATGATAAGATATCCGAACGATTTCAAGGTCCATGCCTCGGCGAGAGTGAAATAAAACATATTCGCAACGCAATGCTCAAATCCGCTGAGAATAAAAACAATTACAGGCAGAAATACCGCAAGCATCTGTCCAACCGGATTGCTTATCTTTTTAAATCCATCAGCAGCGATAAACATGAGCATTCCGCAGAAAAATGCAAGAATGAATATACTTGCAAGCGTGTCATCCATTTTAACTTTGCAAAGTCCGGCAGCCCTTTCACTTATTCCGGAAATTCTTGTGTTTAAAACAAGAAGAGCTGATACTGCCGTTCCGACAAGATTTCCAAACCAGATTATTACAAGGTCGATAATATACGATGGTTTGTTTTCAACAGCATACCCGACTTTGCCTGTAAACAAATTAAACCCGAAATTGAGAATGACAAACAATCCTGTGCCGAATAAAAACGCTCCTAAGTATTTGTTGGCGCAAGATAAGTAAACGATTCCTCCTACGGCAATTGCTACGCCTGTTGCAAATGATCTTAAAAAAATGTCGATAAATTTTTTCATTAAAATGCCTCTTTCCGATAAAAATAACCTTTACAATTATATCACTATATTTCCAAAAAGTAAAGCAATCTATTAAAAAAACTATATTTTAAACAGAACTTTTTTCAATCACAAGTTTTCTTATCAGAACAATATCAAATGCATCAACCGTGCCGTCATTATTAATATCGCAGGAAAATTCGGGAGTATGCGTTTTCAGAACAGCGCCGGAACAATAAACGATATCGGCAACATTCACTTTTCCATCGTGATTAACGTCTCCTGTTTCATACTCCGGTTCAGTTGATGGCGGAACGTAGTCGCTTTCTGATAATTCAGGATAATTAAGCATGGTTATTCCGAATTCCGACACAGGAGTGTGATTTTTGGAAAAGCTATCAGAGCCTTTGAGAAAATATTTGTGCTGAAGCTCCTCGCCGTTTTTTCCGTTAAGATCGTCCCATGTTACATCAACGCCATACCACTTGCCGTCTTCCATCTGAACATAATTCCACATATGTCCTTCATCATCTGTACCGGAAAAGTTCCCGACGACAAGAATACATGGTATACCTATGTTGTCACAAATAATTTTAAATCCTTCCGCATAACCTTCACAAACGGCTCCCGGCTCAACAATTGCTCCCACAGCGGAAGTACAAAAGGGAGCATCGAGGTCATAATATGTAAAATTACATATATGATCATGAATATTTTTCAGCTTTTCATAGCGTGTTTCACCCTCTATCGGAACATTTGCAACAGCTTCACTAAGACGCTGCTTATACTCCAGAACAGATTCCATCGAACCATAAGCTTCAAAAAAATCCGGAGAAAACGTTATTGCCTCCATAACAATGGTATATTTTTTAGTGCGTATATTATAGCTGGAACTGTAATTTTTTACGGTTACCCCCATTCGTGTTATATCCAACCAGAATAATTCGGGAACATCAAAAAGAGCAGAATCAATTCCCGGACGGCAGCTTGCAAAGAGAGCGCTGCTGTAGATCTGATTATCCTCATCGGTCATTTTAGAAGGAATATTGGTCGAAATCTCAATAGCTACAGGCTCGGAAAGCTTAACCGTTAATTGCTCGACGGACGGTTCTGCACGCTTAATAAACGCATTATACACATCAGTATTATTCTTATCAAGATATGCTCCAAAGCTATATGGCATCTCACTCTGATCGGATGATAAAATTTCAGCAGAATCATCGAAATAAATCCAGCCCAAGCCGTTTTCCGAGTTTTCTTCTGATTCATAAAAAATCATGTCTTCCGGAATATGATCGGCTGATACAAACCTTCCCGTACAACTCAAAAATGTCGAAAAAAACGTAACAGATAAAAGCACTGAGAAAAATTTTTTCATAACGGCAAAACCTCCATTTATTCCCGATTCTCCCCTAAAAAAGTATATATTTATATCTATAATTTATATATCACTTTTATTATATATAAAGCATTCCGATTTGTCAATATTTTTGGTATATATTTATTAAAAAATTATAATACAAGCTCACATTTTTAGTAAATACAACCATGCATTTACAAGCATATAACTCGTTTCATGCCGAAAGCACCAAAAAAATCCATTTTCCCCGTTCAATATTTGTTATATTGTCACTTGCAAAAATTCTACAGCTATGGTATACTTTTAATTGGCATAAATTTATCAATTTGAAAGGTGAGGTTCCGGAAATGAATTTATCTGAAATGAATAAGGAGCAGCTCATCGGCTTTAAGAATGAAACCGAGGCTCTCTATAATGACTTTAAGGCGCAGGGTCTTTGTCTTAATATGTCAAGAGGCAATCCGTGTAAAGAACAGCTTGAACTTAGCATGGATATGCTTAGTGTTTTTGATGACGGCGATTTCATGAGTGAAAATGGTATCGACGTTCGTAACTATGGTCTGCTTGACGGCATTCCGGAAGCAAAAAAGCTTTTTTCCGATATGATCGGCGTTAACGAAAACGAAGTTATCATCTTCGGAAATTCAAGCCTTAACGCTATGTTCTGGGCTGTTCAGACAGCTTTTAATAAAGGTGTTCTCGGCGAAAAGCCTTGGTCACAGTACGAAAAGGTAAAGTTTCTCTGTCCTGTTCCGGGTTATGACAGACACTTTAAGGTTACTGAATTTTTTGGAATTGAAATGATCAATATTCCTATGACGACTGATGGTCCTGATATGGATATGATAGAAAAGCTCGTTGCTGAGGATGATTCCATAAAGGGAATCTGGTGCGTTCCGCAGTATTCAAATCCTGACGGCATTTCTTACAGCGATGAAACTGTTAAGCGTTTTGCAGCTCTCAAGCCTGCTGCAAAGGATTTCAGAATATTCTGGGATAACGCTTACTGCATCCACCACCTTACTGAATCCCCGACTCTTATTCTTAATATTCTTGATGAAGCCAAGAAGGTCGGCAATGAAGACATCGTTTATATTTTCGGTTCTACATCGAAAATCACTTTCCCTGGCGCAGGCGTTGCTGTTATGGGTGCAAGCCAGAAAAACGTTGAAGAGCTGAAAAAACATCTCGGAATCAGCATTATCAGCTACGATAAGATGAATCAGCTCCGTCACGTTAAATTCTTCGGTACATTTGAAAATATGTGCGAGCATATGAAAAAACATATGGCAATTATTGCTCCTAAATTTGAGATCGTTTGTCAAACTCTTGAAAAGGAGATCGCTCCCCTCGGAATCGGTTCATGGACTAACCCTGAAGGCGGTTATTTCGTATCATTTAACGCTCCTAACGGATGTGCAAAGAGAATCGTTCAGCTTTGCAGTGAAGCCGGAGTTACCCTTACAGGTGCAGGAGCTACTTTCCCATACGGCATGGATCCGGATGACAAAAATATCCGTATCGCTCCGACATATCCTCCTGTTGACGAACTTAAAAAAGCTATGGAACTTTTCGTTATATGCGTTAAGCTTGCAAGCGCTGAGAAGCTTTTAGCTGAATAAAAAAGATTGACGATAAAGCGGAATACCCATATAGAAGTTTTTAGCCCGAAAACGGTTTGGATGAACCGTTTTCGGGCTTGTTTTTTTGACATTGTATTACTCGCACAAATCAGAAGCTATTTTCTGATAATTAACAGATTGTTATCACCTTTCTGAAATTCGTATTGTGTTTTTCTAATTTCAACATTATACCGCTTCTCAAAATAATTAATAACTTTTGATATTAAATCCGTTTTATTAGCATCTAAATCAACAATAGGAAATATTCTTATTTCCTTACAAACTCTGAGCATTTCTGTCATAGCCTGAATATGAAATTCATATCCCAAAACATTATACATCAGTAAAAAGTGTGAACTTAAACCAATATCAAATGTATCATCTGCATACATTAATCTATTCGGCAATTCATGATAAATATATCTGCCGTCCTGTTTTCCTTTTTCAAAGTCTGATAAAAATAACCACATAGCTGACATACGAACGTTTTCGAGTTCTTCTAAATTCTTAATATTTGTCCAAACATAATTGTTTATATTTTCTCTCATTTGCTGCATAACGGTAATGCGAACATCATCAATGCGTTTTTTCAAATCATCTTTTGAAAACTGATATATGGGGTCAAATGAGGTAACAGAATATCCTTGCTGAGCTGCCTCATAATTAAAGCTGGCAGGACCATCACCAAATCCAGCAATATTCTTTGACATATCACTATCGTCCAACTGAAACATCAATCTATATTCATTGAAATTTCTTCCCCAAGGGACAACATTTACTAACTTAAAAGCCATAATAATTTTTCGTCCTCATAATTCAAATTTAATCAGTTGCTTCCTTAGGTTACTAAAAATATATCACAAAAGTGATTATTATGTAATGCTGTATCCTGTTGTATCCGGCTTATATACCGTTTGAATATTATCAAAAGAAATATTTTCAGTAATAATATAGCTGCGAATATTCTGCGATTCGTCACAACCAACGTATTTCAGAAGAACTCCCGTTTCACGGTCTATATAAAAAGTAAATTTTTCAACCCCAAGTTTCTGTCCGTAATTCTCATCTGCTTTTCCTGAAACTACATAACATTCCCTTCCGGCATATTCCTCTATTCCGTCAACATCCCATGCATCAAAATCAGTTAAAAATCCAAAGGTCATTTCCTGAGGAAGCAAAGATGCACTTGCGAGATATGTATTGGTTACATTGGCTCTGTAGTAATATCCGAGTGTTCCGTCCTCTTCTTCTACAACACGCATCGAATCGTCTATCGAACCGTCGTTTCTTCTTGAACAAACGCTTGATTCGCAACGTTCAACTGTTTTATCGGTATTATTAAGATACACCATTGCATCGGAATCGGTAAAAACCTCTGTGATACTGCCATTGCTGTCAACATAATTCAAAGTATTTCCGTCAACCGCATAAGCAGTGTTTGATACGCTGACCTCTGAAACACTGGTGTACGCTCTGGAATTATTAAGGTCAGACTGATAATCAATACACAGAACCTCGCCAATGCCGTCCGAATAGAGCATCTTTCCCGAAACAGAATCGTAATAATCGGATGTATTGAGCATTTTGTGCCATATTTCGTCTTTTACCGTTTCAAACTTTATATCCTCAGCGTTTATTTTACCGGACACACCGCCAGTTACAGCCGTATCAACCTCACTCTCGCTTTTAACAACAGGAGTAAATGAATTATCCGAAGATTCAATGGCTGAATAATTAACAGAACTCTTATCAATTGGTTTCTTTTCGGACATAATTGCAATCGAACCTGTTATCACAGCTACCGCTGCTAACATTGAAGAAATATTTTTTATGTTGCGTTTATTCATATAATTACCTCCTTAATAAGTAAACCAAACTCTTATTGCATCAGCTCCGGTATAATAACCTGATCTGCCTGAAGGCTCAACATAAGCATCAGACGACCAATAGCCGGCATATCCTCCGCCACCGGATAGAATATACGATTTTACATCCTTTACAGAAATGTAATTCCAACCGGCAGGTGCAAGATTTTGATTGATCGTACCAACAGGCGTGGACATATACTGACGATATTCAACGTAATATTTTGCAGCTGGATCTGTAAAACTCAAATGGTTCAGATATGCTCCAACATGTACTGTAAAATATGTAGGAACAGAAGAGGAAAGTCCTCCATGCTTCCAGTGATATGTATTAGCGGTATTCCCTGAAGCTACACATCTCGCATCACCATTAAATAAACTATTATCGGTAATATACGAATATGCGTTGTTTACATTTACATTACCGCATCCGGGAGCAATTGAATCATTATCTACTTCCCTTATTGATGATGTAACTGCTGTTGACGTAGTTACGACAGTGTTAATGGTTGTTATAGCCATAGCTATAGCCATAACCATAAATGCTCTTTTTTTACTTTTCATTTAAAAACCACTCCTTTTTAAATTTGGCTTTTTAACCATATCAATATTATATAACAAATAATCAAAAAAAGCAATGGTTTTTCAAATTTTTCCGATTAAATTTTCGTTAATATATTATATTTTTTTACAGCTCTATAATCGCATGCTTTATCGATTTAACATACTCGCCGACATATGGAGCAGCTTCTTTTCCGTATTTTTCAATGATACGAATAATTGCCGAACCAACAATCGCTCCGTCGGAAACAGACGCCATTTTTGCAGCCTGTTCCGGAGTTGAAATTCCAAATCCGACAGCGCACGGTACATCTGTATTTTCACGAACCACCTTCATGATATCCGCAATATTCGTTGTAATCTCACTTCTTACTCCCGTTACGCCAAGACTTGAGACCATGTAAATAAATCCTTCCGCCTCTTTTGCGATCATTGCAACTCTGTTTGCCGATGTCGGAGCGATCAGTGAAATAAGGTCTACTCCGTATTGCTTTGCTACCGTGGAGAACTCTTCCTTTTCCTCAAACGGAAGATCAGGAATTATAATGCCGTCAATTCCGCATTCACAGCATCTTGCCATGAATCTCTCAGTATCATACGAAAAAACTACGTTTGCATACGTCATGAAAACGAGCGGTATTTTCACATCTCTGCGAAGCTCTTTTACGAATTCAAAAATTTTATTTGTCGTCACTCCCCCTGCGAGCGCACGAATATTTGCTCCCTGAATCACGGGACCTTCTGCTGTCGGATCAGAAAAAGGAATTCCAAGTTCGATAAGATCTGCTCCGTTTTCAACAGCAGCACGAACTACTTTGCCTGTCGTTTCAAGGTCAGGATCTCCGCAGGTTATAAATGGAATAAAAGCCTTACCGTTCTTGAAGGCAGATTTTATATTACTCATGAATATCCTCCCCTCTGTATCTGGCAATTGCAGCGCAGTCCTTGTCGCCTCTGCCTGAAACAGTTATGATAATTATTTTATCCTTATCCATTGTCGGAGCAAGCTTCATTGCGTATGCAACGGCGTGTGCGGACTCTATTGCCGGAATTATTCCTTCAACTCTTGAAAGATACTCAAATGCGTTTACAGCCTCATCATCGGTAATGGGAACATATTCTGCTCTTCCGATATCGTGGAGATTTGCGTGTTCAGGACCTACTCCGGGATAATCAAGTCCGGCTGAAATTGAGTAAACCGGAGCGATCTGCCCGTATTCATCCTGACAGAAATATGATTTCATTCCGTGGAAGATTCCGATTCTACCGGTATTTACAGTGGCGGCTGTTTCAAATGTATCAATTCCTCTGCCAGCAGCTTCACATCCGATAAGACGAACTCCGTCGTCAGGAATAAAGTGATAGAAGCTTCCGATAGCATTAGAGCCTCCGCCAACGCAGGCAATTACAGCGTCGGGGAGTCTGCCCTCTTTTTCAAGTATCTGCGCTCTTGCCTCACGGGAAATGACTGCCTGAAAATCACGAACGATAGTCGGGAACGGATGAGGTCCCATGACTGAACCGAGACAATAATGAGTATCGTCGATTCTTGTGGTCCACTCACGCATAGCCTCGGAAACAGCGTCTTTAAGAGTTGCCGTTCCGCTTGTTACAGAAACTACCTTTGCTCCGAGAAGTCTCATTCTGTAGACGTTTAGCGCCTGACGCTCTGTATCCTCTTTGCCCATAAAAACAACACAATCCATATTAAGAAGAGCCGCAGCCGTTGCTGTTGCAACTCCGTGCTGACCTGCGCCTGTTTCCGCAATAAGACGTGTTTTTCCCATTTTTTTGGCAAGAAGAGCCTGACCCAGAACATTGTTTATTTTATGAGATCCGGTATGATTAAGATCTTCTCTCTTGAGATAAATTTTTGCTCCGCCAAGTTCTTTGGTAAGTTTTTCGGCGTAATAAAGCAGGGATGGCCTTCCGGCATAATTATTCAGCAAGTCTGTAAGCTCACGGTTAAATTCCGGATCGTTTTTATAATGGTTATAAGCGTTTTCAAGCTCGATAACAGCGTTCATAAGAGTTTCGGGAATATACTGTCCTCCGTGAACGCCAAATCTTCCTTTTGATTCAGACATGTAAATTAATCCTTTCTTACCGCCTTGACAAAGGCAGACATTTTGGTAAAATCCTTAAATCCGTCCGTTTCAAGACAGGAACTTGCATCAACGGCATATGGCTGAAGCTTTGAAACAACTCCGCCGACATTTTCAGGAGTAAGTCCTCCCGCAAGAAAATACGGACGATCTATATTTTTTATAAGAGAATGATCGAAAACTTCTCCCGAACCGCCTCCGGAATCGAGAAGAACGTAATCGGCATCTGAATTGTTTGCCGCTTCAACATCATTCTCACTTTTCACAACGAAAGCCTTGATGATCTCAACCGAACTGCCGACAAGCCTGCGTAATCGTGCAATATAGGCATTATCCTCGCTTCCGTGAAGCTGAACTGCAACGATTATTCCTCGTTTTACCACATCGGCAATTACTTCCGGCTTTTCATTTACAAAAACTCCGATTGGAAGAATTTCACGATTGAGTTTTTTCCGAAGTTCAAGAGCAAGCTCCGGCTCAACATATCTTTTGCTTTTCAGAGCAAAAATGAAGCCGATATATTCAGGCAAAAGCTTGTTTGCATACTCAATATCGCATTCTCTTCTAAGACCGCAAAGCTTTATTTTCGTCATATTTTTCCTCTCAGTTCTGCCAGCTTAGCTGTTTTATCATCGGCACGCATAAGAGTTTCTCCGATAAGAACGGCGTCAGCTCCGGCTTCACGAAGCAGACGAATATCTTCCGCATCCTTGACTCCACTTTCAGAAACGAAAAGCGTTCCGTCCGGAATAAGCTCAATCATGCGGCGGCTGTTTCCCGTATCAACGGAAAAATCATTGAGATTGCGGTTGTTTACTCCAATAAGCCGTGCGCCTGCGTTTACGGCCATTTTTATTTCATTTTCGTCATGAGCTTCAACAAGAGCTGAAAGTCCGAGCTTGTCGCAGATCGCAATATATTTTTTAATCTGCTCCTCTTGAAGAATCGAGCAAATCAAGAGAACCGCTTTTGCTCCAAGAAACTTGGCTTCATAAATCATGTATTCATCAACAGTAAAATCCTTGCGGATACACGGTATATTCACCTCTGCGGCTATTTCACAGAGGTATTCATCGCTTCCGAAAAACCATTTGGGTTCAGTAAGAACGGAAATGCAGGTCGCTCCGGCTTTTTCATATTCCTTAGCTATCCGTAGATACGGGAAATCTTCAGCAATCACACCCTTGGAAGGAGACGCCTTTTTGCATTCACATATGAATGCAATATCTTCACTGTTCTCAATGGCTTTTTCAAATTCAAATTTTCCTGCCGAAAGAGATTCTGCAAGACTTTTTATTTCATCAAGAGAGCGTTTTTTCTTTGCCGCCTGAACACGTTCAAAAGCGTGTTCGGCAAGCTTATCAAGAATAGTCATAGTTATTTACCTCAGTTATTGGATTCGGCAATAAAAGCGTCAAGAGCTGCAAGCGCTTTTCCTGAATCAATAAGCTCTGCTGCAAGCTCAACTCCGGATTTCATCGAATCCGCCTTACCGCCGACATAAATTGCTGCTCCTGCATTGAGAAGAACGGCATTACGCTTGTGTCCTGTAATTTCTCCGCTGAGGATTCCTCGTGTTATTGCGGCATTTTCAGCAGGAGTACCTCCGAGAAGATCGTCTTTCGTGCATCTTTCAAAGCCGAATTGTTCCGGAGTTATCTCGTAATTTTTCATCCATCCGTCCTTGTATTCACAAACAGCAGTTGGTGCGCTGAGTGAAATTTCATCAAGCTTATCTGTTCCGTAAACGACCATTCCCCTCTTTGAACCAAGCTTCATAAGAACCTCGGCAACCGGCTCGGCAAGAGAGCGATTGTAAACTCCGAGAAGATGATATTTAGGATTTGCAGGATTTGTGAGAGGTCCAAGAATATTGAAAACTGTTCTTATTCCAAGTTCTTTGCGGATAGGTCCTACATATTTCATGGATGTGTGATATTTCTGAGCAAAGAAGAAGCAGAATCCCGATTTTTCAAGAAGTTCACGGCACTTTTCAGGTTCAAGACTTATATTTGCTCCAAGAGCTTCAAGGCAGTCAGCAGTTCCGGATGAAGATGAAGCCGCACGATTTCCGTGTTTTGCAACAAGGATTCCCGATGCTGCAATAACGAATGCGGAAGTCGTTGAAATGTTAAAACTGTGAGCGTTATCGCCGCCTGTTCCGACAATTTCAAGCAAATCGAGATCATTCTCAAATTTAAGCGCATGGTCACGCATTGCAGCGGCACAGCCTGTTATCTCGTCGATAGTTTCAGAATTAGCGCTCTTTGTTGAAAGAGCGGCAAGAAACGCTGCATTCTGAGTTGGAGTTGTTTCGCCCGACATTATCTCCGATATTACCTGATAAGCCTCTTCATAGGTAAGATCCTGCTTATCAACTATTTTAACAATTGCTTCTTTAATCATGACTTATGTCCTCCTTATAACGAAATAAAATTGCTGAGCATTATTTTTCCGTCTGGAGTCATTATAGATTCCGGATGGAACTGTACGCCGAATATCCGGAAATTCTTATGCTGGACAGCCATTATCTCGCCGTCATCAGCAACCGCTGTCACTCTGAAACATTCCGGGATAGTATCGGGATCAGCAGCAAGGGAATGGTATCTCGCTACCGGAGAATTTTTCTCTATTCCTCTGAAAATCGGACATTCCGAATCAAATTTAATAACCGACTGTTTACCATGCATGAGTTTTTTTGCATAGGTGACTTTTGCTCCGTATGCTGCACAAATCGCCTGATGTCCGAGACAAACGCCAAGTGTCGGTATCTTTTGGCATACAGTTTTTGCAGCTTCGATTATTATTCCGGCATCCTCCGGTCTGCCCGGTCCGGGAGAAATAATTATTTTGTCCGGAGCAAGCTCTTCGATTTCATGAACGGTCATTTCATCGTTTCTGATTATTTTTATATCAGGACAAATTTCTCCTACAAGCTGAAAAAGATTATACGAAAAGCTGTCATAATTATCTATCAAAAGAATCATAAATCCGCCTCCTCTGCTATTTTAAGAGCATTGATAACTGCTGCCGCCTTATTTATGCATTCCTGATATTCCTTTTCGGGAATTGAATCGGCAACGATTCCTGCACCGCTTCTGACAAAGACCTTGCCGTTTTTCTTATAGGCAATTCGAATTGCTATGCAGGTATCGAGATTTCCGGTGAAATCAATATATCCGATAGCTCCACCGTAAATTCCACGTTTATTGTTTTCAAGCTCGGCAATAAGCTGACAGGCACGTATTTTCGGCGCTCCGGAAAGAGTTCCCGCCGGAAGAACCGCACTTACTGCGTCAAGTCCGTCTAATTCATCTCGGATCTCACCACGAACTGTTGAGCCGATATGCATTACATGAGAATATCTCTCGATGCTGTGGAGCTTTTCAACTTCAACTGTACCAAATTTACTTATCTTTCCGAGGTCGTTTCTTCCGAGATCAACGAGCATATTATGTTCCGCAAGCTCCTTTTCGTCTGCAAGCAGACCTGCTTCAAGCTCTTTGTCCTCTTTTTCCGTCTTACCTCTGGGACGAGTTCCGGCAAGCGGGAAAGTATGAAGAACGCCGTCCTCAAGTTTAACAAGCGTTTCCGGAGAAGCTCCGGCAATTTCAACGTCCGTTCCCGAAAAATAGAACATATACGGCGAAGGATTGATAGTTCTGAGAACTCTGTATGTGTTGAACAGACTTCCCTCAAAACCTGCGCTGAGACGATTTGAGAGAACTATCTGGAAAATATCACCCTCATGGATATGTTTTTTCGCCTTTTCGACCATACCGCAGTACTGTTCCTTATCGAAAAGAGCTGTAACTTCGCTTGTGAGCTTACCGGCAGCTTCCTTTTTTCTGCTTCCGTTACGAAGAAGTTCAGCAAGCTGCTGAAGTTCCATTTTAGCCTTATTATAGCCTGTTTCGGGATCCTCAAGACTCATATTCGAGATAAGGATTATTTTCTGGCGGAAATTATCAAAAGCTATGACCTTATCAAAAAGCATGAGATCAACATCCTTGAAATTCTCGGTATCTTCTGTTTCAATACGGAGAGTTTTCTCGGTATACGCAAGAAAATCATATGAGAAGTATCCGACAAAGCCGCCTGTAAAAGACGGAAGATAGCTGAATTTCGGACTTCTGTTCTTTGAAAGTATCTGTCTTATCTGAACGCTTGGGTCATCCGTTGTCATCCTTATATCGCCGATGGTTATTTCATTTCCTCTTGCGGTTATCTGAGTTTTCGGATCAAATCCAAGAAACGTATAGCGTCCCCATTTTTCCTTTTCCGCAACAGATTCGAGCATATAGCAATGAGTTGAAATATTTTTCAGAATCATGACAGCTTCGATCGGCGTACAGATATCGCTTAAAATCTCGCAGCTTACCGGAAGAATGTCGTATTCTCCGCTTTCTGCAATTTCTTTGACCTTATCGTATTCTGGTAAAAAATTCATAATGCACCTCCGGAATTTCTGTCAGGTAATAAAAAGTCCCTGACAGATGAACTTATCTGTCAAGGACGAATAAACATTATCCGCGGTACCACCTTGATTCACGGTATAAAACCGTGCGCTTTGCAGGATACAATCATATCCCCGATGCTTAACGCACATCATAACGTTGCAGAATACTCTGAGCATCGCAAATAAACGCATGAGAACATTAAAGGAAATCACATCAAAATACGAAGCATCAGATTTCTCATAAACGTACTCTCACTCTTTTACTCTCGCACCAACTCATTTGACTGCACCCTCGGCGGTCCATTTGCTGACCTGTTTTTCATCCGGATTTCAGCGCCCCGAACTCTCTGTGGAAGCATAACCAGCTTTATCTCCGCTTCAACGGTTTTAAAAGATATTATTATTATATCACTGAAAAATCAATTTGTCAATAGCTAAATAAAAATTATTTATTTGCTTGTTTTTCGGAAGCATCAGTCATAAGCACGACAGCATGAGCCGCTATTCCAAGCTTTTCCCCTGTAAATCCAAGTTTCTCCTCTGTTGTAGCCTTTATACTGATTTGAGAAATATCACAGCATAATGCCGCAGCGATATTTGCTCTCATAGACGGGATATACGGAGAAAGCTTCGGAGCCTGAGCTATAACCGTAGCGTCTATATTTCCGATCTCATAGCTGTTTTCACGGCAAACAGAGTAAACTTTTTCAAGAAGCTTCATGCTGTCGGCATCTTTGAAATTTTTGTCCGTATCCGGAAAAAGATGACCTATATCCCCAAGGGCGAGCGCTCCGAGCATAGCGTCCATCACAGCGTGAAGCAGAACATCCGCATCGGAATGACCAAGAAGTCCTGTTGTATGCGGAATCTCAACTCCGCCGAGAATCAGCTTTCTTCCCTCAACAAGTTTATGAACATCGTATCCATGACCTATTCTGAACATAATTATTCTCCTTTTTCAAGCAGTACTTCCGCAATTTTTATATCCTCGGGAGTAGTGATTTTTATATTTGTATAGTCGCCTGTTGTCATAGCGATTTTTCCGCCGACAGCTTCAACAAGCTGACAATCGTCAGTGAAGTCAAGACCATGCTCAAGAGCAAAATCTATCCCTTCAAAGTATAGCTTTTTCCTGAAGATCTGCGGAGTCTGAGTAATATAAAGAAACTTTCTCGGCGGAGTATCTGTGATAAGACCGTCCTCAACAGTTTTGATAGTGTCTTTAACCGGAACTCCAAGAGTTGCTCCGCCGAAAATAACAGCGTCCCTGATAACCTTTTCAATATGTTCCGGCTTTACAAGCGGACGTGCGCCGTCATGAACTGCAATAAGCTCCGTTTCCTTTGAAATGCAGCGTACTCCGTTTATAACGCTTTCCTGACGTGTTGCGCCTCCGGTAGTGCAGGCGGCAAGCTTCGTTATATCTGCCGCTTCTGCTTCCGATTTTATTACCGGAATGTCGTCCTCACGGGCAACGATAATTATTTCTTTTATACTTTCACATTTTTGAAAAGCCTGCATAGTTACTCCGATAACAAGACGCTCGCCCAAAGGCAGAAGTATTTTATTAACTCCACCCATTCTTGTGGAATTTCCTGCGCAAACTATTACAACTGATGTATTCATTTTAATTCTCCTATATGTGATTAATCTTTACTTGGCTCGATCGGTTCAGTCCTTATCCTGATCGTCGGAAGTTTTTCAAGGGTGTAATAATAATTGAACATTCCGTCCTCTGTGGATATATCGTTTTCGCCTGTTGCCGGCGGAGCAAATATTTTCAAGGTCATATCGCATTCACCTTCAATAGTTTTTTCATAAAACGCAGGCATAAGATCGATCGTTTTAGCTTTCGGCGATTTATAAAACCATCTGCCGTTCAGTTCTATCATAAGGTTTGATTCATCCTCGAAAATCAGCTCGCAGAAGTGAGGATTTTTACCTAAATGAAGCGGAACTGCAATACCATCGGCATCCTCGGAACTCCCCCATCTTAGCGTTACAGGAAGAGTTATCTCACCGTCCTGTTTAATTGAAGGCAGAAACCACTCATCATGAATAATCTCTTTATAAGTCTGTAAAACGGGTTGTTCTATACCGACATCCTGATTATTTGGATCTTCAATTTCAAGACCAAGCCGTCCTCTGTCACGGAACTGATAAAATGTAAATCCCGAAAGCCATTCGGCATTGTTTTCTTGAAGCATATCGCAGAAAAGTTTCACCATTTCCGCCTGTTCATATGCTCCTGTTACATCGCCGTCGGAGTTGAATTCAGACATTATCATCGGTTTATCTTCGCCGCCATTAAGGAACTTAAATCGTTCATAGCTTGCTTTGGTAAGAGCATAAGTATCTTTAACAGAGCTTCTGCTGTGAGAATCCCCCCCTTTTTCGGCAACATCGTACGGCCATCCCCAGTGAAGCGACATATACTTATCAACCGACCATATATCTGTTTCTCTTACAGCCTGAGCAAATTCTTTTTCCTTTTCGATTTCTTCTTTCTCAAGATTTTCAACTCCTCCGATACAGAGGATAGTCTTAACGTTCGGAGCGTGCTGCTTAATTATTTTTGAAGCCCGGCAATAAAAATCAGCAATCTCCTGATAACTCGCTCTTTTATTGAATGAAAACCAATTTCCGGTTGCTTCATGATTGATTCTTAAAAACAAGCGTCCAAAGGTTTTAAGGTCATCGCCTATAGCGGCAAGCTGTTCGTCCGAAACGGCAGGATCGATAGTGAGAGTGAGGGTTACATCCTGTCCATGTTTTCTTATATCACGCATACATGTAAAAGGTTCGGCGCTTGTATCCCCCTCCAGTCCGCCCTTATACGTGAAATAATCATCATAAGGATAGTCCCACTGGAATGAAATATCCGCATCTTTCATAGCTTCCGATATTCTCTGAGGCCACTGTTCATCGAGAGGATAGTAGCAATACATAAGACTGATACTGCGGTGCGGTCTTCCAAGCTTATTAAGAATATAATCCTGATTAACATATTCGCCTCGTTCGCTGCCGTCGCCTAAATCAACAGCGCACTTTGCTTTACCCAGTATGATTTTATAAATTTTCTCCATACTATCTTTAAACTCCTTTTAGAAGATTCCGGTTCTCATATATTTTTTATTATAATATAAACATTAAATTATGTCAATAAAATATTAGAGCGTGTTCACGTAAAAATGTGAGCACGCTCTTTTTTAGAGCCTATTCAGTATCTCGGCGTGTGTGGATTTTTCGAGCATACTCTTATCAGAATCTTGAACCGTTTCCGCTTCCCGTAACCTGTGTTCCGCCTGAAAGCGTTCCGCCAAATGCGGCAAGCTGGTTCTGATCTTCGGTCTGGAAGTATGTCGAACCGCTGAGAGTTCCTCCCGTGTAGAAAGAAGCTCCTGATACATTCGTTCCTCCAGCCTTGAACTGACTTACGTTTTTTCCTGCAATAAACGAAACTATAACCTGATTATCGCTTCCGACAAGAGTGATTCTCGTTCCTGCGCTTGCCGAACCGGAAGCTGATACTGACGCGGAAAGTCCTGCGCCCATCTGCATTCCGCCTGAGCCTGTATTTTCAACAAAAACTCCGCCCGTACAGCTTAATGAACCGTCTGCGTCAAAAGGTTCATTTCCGTTTGTAATTGCATAGCCTCCGGAAATTGTAAGGCTTCCGTTTGAGTCAAAACCGTCATGGTCGCCATCGGTAACATTCACAAGAACGAATCCGCCTTTTATATTAAGCGAATAATTTCCGCCGCTTGTACCCATATTTCCGGGACCCCATCCCATATTATTGCCGTTGCCGGAGCCGTCTGCTCCACCTGCGGCATTATAGCCGTCATCAGTAGAATTAACGATAACAGTACCGCTGTTCTGAGTAATATTCTGAGCTTCGATACCCTCGTAAGCCTTTGAAACGAAAATCTGAATATCATCAAATACGTCTGCACTATTTTGTCCGATCGTCAGATTATGGTCTGAATGAGCCGCATCGTCAGCAGAAGCAAGTTTCAGTATTCCTCCGCTGAGAAGCATATCTCCGCCGCAGTGAATAGAGTCATCCGATGAATCAATGCTGATATTTCCTCCGTTTACAGTAATATTTCCGCCGCTTTGCCATGTTGTGCCGGCAGCATCATAAATACCTACAGCTTTAATGCCCTTTGCCGAGATATCGGTTTTATTGGAATTGCCGTCACCGCCCATTCCACCGCCGCCAGGACGTCCGCTGCTCCACGGATTATTTCCGGACGAACTGCTGCCCGAAGACGTAAATGCTGAACCTTGATATGTATAAACAGTAAGATCTCCGCCGTTCATAACAAAATCCTGCTCTGCCTGAATGCCGTCGGCATAGGAATTTATATCAATAGTTCCGCCGTTTATCTCAACAAGACCGTATGATTTTGTATCGGTTGAAGTATCTGTTGCTGTTGATTTAATACCGTCGCCGCCCTTAGTTTTTACAGTCAGGTTGAGCGAACTGTAGTCGGCTGAGTTTGCATTGCCGATAATTACGCTGTCTTTTCCTCTTATTCCGTCGTCAACTGCATTTACAGTAATATTTCCGTTGTAAATCTTGATATCGTTCTTAGAAATTATAGCGTCGTCCGTATTACCGTTTACAGTAAGATTTCCCGTGCCTTTGAATTTTATATCATCACGAGCAAATATAGCTCCTTCAACTGTATTAACGTTTCCGTCACTGTCAGTATAGGTTTGGGTATGAGAAGAACCGTCTGAGATAGTATTATCCGTACCGTTCTTCGCAACGATCTGAACCTCGTCGCCTATCGAAACAACATATATAGGAGCAGTATTACTGTTGGTAAGACTCATTCCCATAAGATCAAGTTCAACAACGCCGTCGGGATAAGCCGTTTTATCAACATCTACTACGATCTGTCCATCGGTGTTTTCGCCTGTTATTGCAAATACTCCCGGCTTGGTGATCGTGCATACATTATTGCTTACGGATGCTGTATCCGAGGGAGCGTTTGTAAGCATTGAACTTCCTGAAAGAGTAAGAGTGTACCCTTCGGTTACAGGCTCAATAACTGTTCCTGTTTTTCCGGCAGGATTAACATTTTCAAAAACCGTTATATTTCCGCTTACCGTAAATACATCGGAAGCATCGTTTGAATGAGTAATCTTAGCTCCAGTAGATGCATTAACAAAACTGTATGAAGTATCTGTTCCCGATTCGCTGAGAAGAACATATTTATATTTCTTAGTAAATTTTTTCTGTTCTTCAGAGGAGTTAGGCATATTGAATGAATTTGCTTTTTTCCAGCAGCCATCGGTATTTGAAACATCGTCGATGCAATTGAAGAGAAGGACGTTCTGCGATGCCGTAAGTGTTGCCGTATCTGTCTGATAATCGGTAGCTGTAGCGGTTACGCTTCCTCCGGTGATATTAACTCCCGTACCGCCTGTGAGACCTCTGTCACCGCCGGCATTGATAACTCCTCCCGAAATATCAATGGTAGTTCCGGACTGTACTGCATCGTTTCCGGCTTTGATAACAGAAGTTCCGCCTGAAATTTCAACATTTCCTTTTGAGGATTTAATACCGTCGCCTTCTGCATCAATGTTTACAATTCCTGATTTTATAGTTACGGATGTTTTACCGTTTACCGCATTGGTTTTATCGGTTGCATTAAGAGTTGTTATGTTTATATTTCCGCCGTTGATTTTTATATCATTATTGCAGACGATTCCGTCCTGAGTATTTGCGGTAAGGTTGAGTATTCCTGTTCCAAGCGTTCCGCCCTTGATAGTGATATCGTCCTTAGCTTCAATCAAGGCACTGCCGAAATAGTCTCCGGAATAAGCGGTATCTCCGTCTGAAATCGTATTAACAGTTCCGTCAACAAGATTAATGGAAGTATTTTCTGCGTTTGAAACGAGAATTGCCGGAGCGCTTTTTCCGGTTATTTCAACTCCGTTAAGGAATATTTTAACTGTTTCCGGATCGGCCGTTTCATCGGGAACGGCAACATTTATTTGTCCGTCATTAAGGGTTCCGTCAACAGTGAAACTTCCGGAATGAGTGATAGTAACAGTTGTTCCGTTTACCTCGGCATAATCGCCTTCAACCTCTATCGAATCGCCGTTAAGATGAATGAGAGTTCCTGTTTCCTTATCATCATCAGGATCATTGCCATTCGCCCATGTTTCGGGAAGAGAAGAAATCATATTAAGCTTATAACGCTGAATTGAAAGTGCGTCGGCATTTGTTATTCCATCGCCTCTGGCATAAACATCGCCAAAATTCAGACCGTCTAATGTAATATGTGATTCGTCAGTACCGTTCAGACCGTATTTATCGGGATTTGAAAGAGACTGCATTATAAGAACCGCATCAGACATATCTACCTTACCGTCACAATTGGCGTCTCCGTAAATGATATCCGCTGAATCTGCCGCAGCAGCCGTTAGTGAGAGTCCGCTAACAGGAATAGCCGAGGCGATCACACAGACAGATGAAATTCCTGAAAGAATTCGTTTTATATTTGATCTTTTCATGATTATCATTCTCCTTAAAATGATTTTTCGTTTAGTGTAATTTTATTATAAAGCCATATTCTTAAAATAATCTTAAAGTTATCTTAATTTTTTTATAACAATTGCATATTACAGTAAGTTTTTTTTGAAAAGCTCTTGAAATTTTAATGAAAAAGTGGCATAATAGAATAATAATATTTCGGCATCCGCTGCCGTAAAGCGGAAATTATTGCTATGCGAACACACCCTTGTTCTGAAAAGCAATAGCAAGGAGGGAAATATGTCAAATCAGCTCTGTATCGTTCTTGATTTCGGAGGACAGTATAACCAGCTTATCGCAAGAAGAGTCCGTGAATGCGGCGTATACTGCGAAATAAAAAGATACGATACTCTTATTGATGAAATAAAAGCGCTGAATCCTATGGGAATCATATTTACAGGCGGTCCGAACAGCGTTTATGATGAAAGTTCACCCCATATTTCTAAGGAGATTTTCGAGCTTGGAATACCGATACTCGGAATTTGCTACGGCTGTCAGATCATAGCCTATACTCTCGGCGGCGAGGTAAGCGGCTGCGTCAAGAGTGAGTATGGCAAAATTGAAATAACACAGTCAGGCGGTATTCTTTTCAGTGATATTCCTGAAAAAAGCATTGTATGGATGAGCCATACCGACTATGTAAGCAAACTTCCGGAGGGCTTTACTGTTACCGCAAAATCTGAAGACTGTCCCGCAGCTGCTTTTGAAAATCCTGATAAAAAATTCTATGCTGTTCAATTTCACCCTGAAGTAACTCACAGCGAATACGGAAAAAATATTCTCCGCAATTTCCTTTATAACGTCTGCAATTTCAAAGGCGACTGGGAAATGGATAACTTCATTGACGCTACCGTTGCCAAACTTCGTGAGCAGATAGGAAATAAAAAAGTCGTTCTCGGTCTCTCAGGCGGAGTCGATTCTTCCGTCGCTGCCGGACTCCTCAGCCGTGCTGTAGGCAAACAGCTTACCTGCGTTTTCGTCGATCAGGGACTTATGCGTAAGGACGAGGGCGATTTCGTTGAAGAAACCTTTACAAAACTCTTTGACATGAATTTTGTCCGTATCAATTGTAAAGATAAATTCCTCGCAGCTCTTAAGGGAGTAAGCGATCCGGAACAGAAACGTAAAATTATCGGTACTGAATTCTATAATGTTTTCTGGAACAAGATCCGTGAAGAGGGTACAGACGGCTTCTTCGCTCAGGGAACTATTTACCCCGATCGTATTGAATCCGGTAAGGGAAATACTGCCGGTCACGGAAGTACCGCAGTTATTAAAACTCACCATAATATGGTTAAGATGCCTGATGATATTAAGTTTGACGGCGTTATCGAACCGCTTGGCGATCTCTTCAAGGACGAAGTGCGCAAGGTTGGAGAAATGCTCGGAATCCCGCATGATCTTGTCTGGAGACAGCCATTTCCCGGTCCAGGATTGGGCGTTCGTATCATTGGTGAAATTACCGAAGAAAAAATCAAAGTTCTTCAGGAAGCCGACGCTGTTTTCCGTGATGAAATCAGAAAAAGCGGCATCGAAAGCGAGCTGAAACAGTTCTTTGCCGTCCTTCCTGATGTTAAAACTGTCGGAGTTATGGGTGATCACCGTACATACGATCATCTTATCGCTATCCGTGCCATTACAACAGATGATTTCATGACTGCCGACTGGGCAAGAATTCCATACGACGTTCTTGCAAGAGTATCAAATCGCCTCACCAATGAAGTTGAACACGTTAATCGTGTTGTTTATGATATCACCTCTAAGCCTCCGGGAACTGTTGAGTGGGAATAATACAAATAAATATATCAAAAAAGCCAGGCATTCGCTTGGCTTTTTCTGTTTATATGTATTATAAAATCTCTAAAAAAGTATAATTATTTCGCATAATACTCACGGAAAAACTCTATAAACATATCCGGAATAAACTGCCAGTGTCCGGAATTTTCGTAAATTTTAGATTTTGCAGTAGTCACACCATGGCTTTCAAGTCTGCTCATTAGATTGGCGATACCTTCGAGAGTAGTATCATATCCGTCATAATACTCTTCGTATTCAGGATCCTCATTTTCACCTCCGCAAAGGAAAATAACCTTATCCAGCGTATCATTTCTGTCCCAGTAATTATAATCCGTAACATTTGCATCGGAATATTTTTCATTGTCAAGACGATGGAGTTCCCAAAGCGCCGGACTTCCTATAATATAGTACTTAAAGGGCTGATTTTCGTACTTATCAGAGTTAAAAACAGCATAATGTGCCATTACTCCGCCTGCTGAATGACCGTAAAAACCGGAATGTTCAAAATCTATATTGTAAAGTTCGCTGAGATACGGTGCAAGATTATCTGTCATAAAATCAAGCATTTTATCCCTTTCCTCATAAAAATATTTGGAGCGAACTTGCATAGATGTACCGTCAATTTTGTAATTGTAGCCTATTGTAACAAGAATAACATCCTGAATCTCTCCATTTTCCATAAGTTTTCTTATTGACGGAACATTGCCGAATCTCCACACTCCATCAGAGAAAACGAACATGGGATAAGTTTTGGATTTATCAAAATTTGGTGGAAGTGTTACATGAACAAGAAATTCCGTATCAAGTTCCTCATCATAAATAGAAATTTCCCTGACCGAATCCTTTATTTCCTCAACTTCACTGCGGTCATACTCCCATGTATCCTTATAGTCACCATTAAAGGAAGTAGTATAAAGATTTTCTTCATATTCATCAATTAAAGTATCCGCTTCTTCTTTAGAAATTTCTTTATAAGTTCCGTCAATTACGCTTTGCCATAATGCGATTGTATCTTCATATGACTGAGCTCCATTATTCGTAAGTTTTTCCTTGAGATACTCCTTAAATTCATCAAAATTCTCAAATTGTACATAATTATCTTCTGTAGATGTGTATTCCCCTTCAGTATATTTGGTATCTGAAATATAAAACCCTATTTCTCCACCATTATAATTAAAATCCGGAAAATAAGTATAGATCCTTCTTCCATCAACAAAAGCAGAATTAATATATTTAAAATCATTATTCAATTCGTTAATTTCTTTAATACAGTCTTCATATTCCTCCGGAGTAATAACATCCTTTATTTCCTCAACGTCCTGACGAAGATCTTCAATGGTTCCAATATATACCTGTACCCTGCCTGTACTTTCTGTCTGAGCATCCTGCACATCTTCGTCAAGCAGAGTAAGCTCGCCTACGCTTACTCTGCTGCGCTCTGTTGCTGTCATCAAATTATTCAGCTTTGCTGCCGAAGCTTCATCTGAAACAACGGTGTTTCCGTTTTCGGAAGAATCCGTTTCCTTTTTTCCGTTCTGACATGATGCTGCACTCATCAACATTACCATTGAAGCCAGAACAGCCATTATCTTTTTCATTTTCATAATTTTTCCTCCTGTTTTTTGGAATTTTTACTTACTGATTTCAATCCCCTCATAATATAGTGATTTTAAAGCCCTAAAAAGACGAAGCTGCAATAAAATTTTATTATTTAATTATAAATTATATTTGGAATTTTTCTACTTGACAATTACCGTATTATAATGTATAATAAGTTCTATTACATTTAAGGCAATTGTCACAAATTTAATGTGATAATTTTGTGATAACTGCTGAAAAGGAGGAATTTAATGAAGCGTATTTTCGCCAACATGAAACCGTACTGGTATATGGTTATAATGACTCTCGTTCTGCTCATAGTTCAGGCATACTGCGACCTTGCTCTTCCGCAGTATACCTCCGATATGATAGACGTGGGAATTCAGAACCATGGAATCCAGCACGTTGTTCCGGAAAAACTCACAGCCGAGGACATGGCATTCTCACAGCTTTTCATGAATGATGAAGAAAAAGCAAATTGGGAAAATTGCTATGCTTTGAACGGCGATGTCTATGAGAGAAAATCTTTTTCCGAAAAACAGCTTGATGAACTTGATGAAGAGTTCATGATACCGCTTATTCTTACATATCAGAGCGTATCAATAAGCAGTCAAGATCAGCCATCGCATACAAATGAAGGCGATTCCAGTAAGCCTGCCGACGCAAATGAACTCGGCAGCATACGTGAACAAATGGAGTCAACTGCCGAAAAAATGGGCAGCAGCACCATGAAATCAATGGGAATAGCCTATGCGATATCATGTTCGGAAAAGGCAGGAGTCGATATTGATTCCATTCAGAAAAAATATCTCTGGATTCAGGGATTCAAGATGTTCGGCATGGCGCTTCTTATGCTCACAGCGTCGATCGGTGCAGGATTTCTTGCGGCAAAAACCGGTGCAGGAGTCGGACGTGATCTCAGAAAAAAGATTTTCAACAAGGTCATTCATTACTCCAATACTGAAATGGACCACTTCTCAACCGCTTCTCTTATAACAAGAAGCACAAATGATGTACAGCAGATACAAATGGTTACGGCTATTTTGCTGAGAATGCTTATGTATGCGCCTATTCTGGGAATCGGAGGAGTTATAAAGGTTATACATTCCGGAGCAAATATGGGCTGGATAATTATTTGCGCAGTTCTGATAATACTCGCTCTTGTCATGGTTCTTATGGCCCTTGCAATGCCGAAATTCAAAGCAATGCAGAAGCTTGTAGATAAGCTCAATCTTGTTTCAAGAGAAATTCTCACCGGTCTGCCTGTTATCAGAGCTTTCGGACGTGAAAAGATTGAGGAAGAAAGATTTGATACTGCAAATAAAAATCTTATGAAAACTCAGCTCTTCACCAATCGTGTAATGACATTTATGATGCCGGGAATGATGCTTGTCATGTACGGCGTTACTCTTATGATAGTCTGGGTTTCCGCACACAGAATCGACAGCGGCTCATTGCAGGTCGGCGCAATGACGGCGTTTATTACATATTCAATGCAGATCGTTATGTCGTTCCTGATGCTCACAATGATGTCGGTAATGCTCCCAAGAGCAGGCGTTGCCGCCGACAGAATCGACGAAGTACTTAAAACCGATACGACGATTCTTGATCCCAAAAAGCCGGAAAATTTCAGCGCAGTCAAAGGAGTTCTCAGCTTTAACAACGTTTCATTCAGATATCCCAACGCTGACAGCAACGCTCTTGAAAACCTTAATTTCACCGCTGAAACCGGAAAAACAACTGCTATTATAGGAAGTACGGGATGCGGTAAATCAACGCTTGTAAACCTAATTCCACGTTTTTACGATGTTACCGAGGGCAGCATTACTATCGACGGAATTGATATAAGAAACGTTACAAAGGACGATTTGCGAAAAAAGATCGGTCTTGTTCCGCAAAAGGGAGTTCTTTTCTCAGGTACGATAGAATCTAACCTGAAATTCGGCGATCCTGGTGCAGATGATGAAGCTCTTCGTATTGCGACGGAAATCGCTCAGGCTACGGAATTTATTGATTCCGACAGCAGAGGATTTGAACGTACTATCTCGCAGGGAGGCACTAACGTTTCCGGAGGACAAAAACAGCGTCTTGCTATTGCAAGAGCAATTGTTAAAAAACCGAATATCTACATTTTCGACGACAGTTTCTCAGCTCTTGACATGAAAACTGATGCAGCTCTGAGAAAAGCGCTCAGCAATTATGTAAAGGATTCGACGGTTATTATAGTTGCTCAGCGTATCAGTACGATTATGAATGCCGATCAGATTCTTGTTCTTAACGAGGGACAAATCGTTGGAAAAGGCACTCATACAGAGCTTATAAAGAATTGTGAAACATACCAGCAGATAGCAAGATCTCAGCTTTCGGAAGCTGAAATAGAAAAGAGTATAGGAGGCGGACGTAATGAGTGAGACCAGAAATAATACTCCAAGAAGAAAAGGTCCTCCTATGGGAGGAGGAATGGTTGGCGGAGAAAAGCCGAAAAATTTCAAAATCACACTGAAAAAGCTTGTCTCCTACATTGGGATATATAAGATACCAATAATCATTGTAATGATACTGGCAGCGATCGCAACTGTTTTCGCTGTTCTCGGACCGAAAATAATGGCAAAAGCAACCAACGCTCTTTTCGACGGACTTATGCTTAAAATTGCAGGAACAGGCGGAATTGACTTCAGTTATATCGGAAAAATTCTCCTCTTTACGCTCGGACTATATATTTTCAGCTCGGTCGTAAGCTTTGTTCAGGGATGGATAATGAGCGGTATATCGCAGAAGATCTCATTTCGCATGAGAAAAGATATATCCGAAAAAATAGGCCGTATGCCCATGAGCTATTTTGAGAGCCGAACCTACGGCGAAGTTCTTTCAAGAATCACAAATGATGTAGACACCCTCGGTATGACTCTCAACCAGAGCGTTACCCAGATAATCACATCAATAGCAACTCTGATCGGAACTCTTGTAATGATGCTCTCGATATCTCCGCTTATGACGCTTATTTCGCTTATCATTCTTCCCGTCTCAGCAATTCTTCTGTCATTTGTAATAAAAAAATCGCAGCGTCATTTCAGAACTCAGCAGGAATATCTCGGACACATCAACGGTCAGATTGAAGAAACATACGGCGGTCACACCGTTATTCAGGCATTCAACAAAGAGGGCGAAACTGTTGAGGAATTCTGCCGTACCAACGATATTCTCTATAAGTCAGCATGGAAATCGCAGTTTTTATCGGGAATCATGATGCCTGTTATGTCGTTTGTCGGAAATATGGGATATGCCGGAGTTGCGATATCCGGAGGACTTCTCGCTATAAAGGGAGTCATCGGAATTGGCGATATACAGGCGTTTATCCAGTATGTAAAGCAGTTCACTCAGCCTATTCAGCAAATTGCTCAGGTAATAAATCAAGTACAGTCCATGGCTGCCGCAGCAGAAAGAGTATTTGAATTTCTCGATGAAGAAGAAGAGGAACAGACAGCAGAAAACGCTACAGTTCTTCCCGAAATCAGCGGACGCGTTAAGTTCGATCATGTAAGCTTTGGCTATGATCCGGAAAAAATCATAATTCACGATTTCAGCGCAGATGTTCAGCCGGGACAAAAAATCGCTATCGTCGGTCCAACGGGCGCAGGAAAAACGACTATGGTCAAACTTCTGATGCGATTCTACGATGTAAACGGCGGAGCGATCATGCTTGACGGAGTTGATGTTAAAAAAATTCCGAGAAGACAGCTTCGTGAAAATTTCGGAATGGTTCTTCAGGATACATGGCTCTTCAACGGAACTATCATGGAAAATATCCGCTACGGCAGGCTTGACGCAACGGATGAAGAAGTCATTGCCGCCGCAAAATCAGCTCATGCTCATCATTTCATAAAATCCCTTCCGAACGGCTATAATATGGTTCTTAATGAGGACGCAAGCAATGTTTCGCAGGGACAAAAACAGCTTCTTACAATTGCAAGAGCGATACTTGCCGATTCAAAGATAATGATTCTTGATGAAGCTACTTCTTCTGTCGATACACGAACAGAAGCGCTTATTCAGGACGCTATGGACAGACTTATGTCCGGCAGAACAAGCTTCATTATCGCTCACCGTCTTTCGACTATCCGCAATGCCGATCTGATACTTGTTATGAAAGACGGCGATATCATTGAGCTTGGCAACCATGACGAACTTATTGAGAAAAACGGATTCTACGCTCAGCTTTATAACTCGCAGTTTGAATCGGCATGATTAAGGGGAAACTTTGTTTTCCCTTTTACCTATATCAAAGAGAAAACATGAATATGCTTTTTCTTACATATAATAAAAATTACGGCTGAGTTGCTCAGATAAATCATAATTTGAAAGGAGAAGAAAAATGCCGTATATTACAGTTGAAAGCGGTGCATTATCAGATGAACAAAAGGAAAAATTGATCAAACGATTGACGGAAGTATCTTCTGAAATTATGAAAGTACCACAAGAATTTTTTGTCACTACAATTAAAGAAGTGTCAGATAAAAATTTTGGTATTGGCGGAAAAACAATTGATAAAGTTAAAGAAGAATATATGAAGAAATATCAGTAAATTCTGACTTATGAGATTATATTAATCCCCTTTTTCCAATATCTGTTGTATCAATGAATGCGAAAACAAAATATTATAATATTACTATTGATTTTTTAAAAGAAAAGATGTATAATTAAGTTATTAATAATATTTTGTAAAGGATATTTTTTATGCTAAAAGCTATCTGCTCTAAAAAGGAGCTTTCTCTGAGCAGCTATTATTTCTGCGTTTACGATATAATCGAGCGTCACGAGCTTGAAAAGCTTAAGGAAATCACCCATCATATCTCGACTACACGTTTTCAGCATTGCCTGAACGTTTCATATTACAGCTATCTCGTCTGCAAAAAACTTCACCTTAATGCACGTTCTGCCGCAAGAGCCGGACTGCTCCACGATCTTTTCTATTACAATCGCAAGGAGTATAATGCTGCAAAAACAAAAGGACAGCTTTCCCACAGTATGCTGCACGCTAAACAAGCCTGCAAAAATGCTGCGGAACTTACAGATATTTCAGCGCTTGAGCGTGATATTATTGAAAAGCATATGTGGCCCATGACCAAGTCTCTGCCAAAATATAAAGAAAGCTACGTTATAATGATTATTGATAAATACTGTGCTGTTCTTGAATTCTGTATACCAAAACTAAAACGTTCTTAAAGTCAAAATATTTCAGGAGGATAATTAAATAATGAAAATTGAAACAAAATGTCTGCATTCAGGCTACACACCCAAAAATACCGAACCAAGAGTTGTACCGATAGTTCAGAGTACGACCTATGTTTACGATTCGACCGACGATGTTGCTGCGGTTTTCGACGATCCTACCAAAAGCCTTATCTATTCCCGCTTTGAAAACCCGACAGTTATGGCTGTTGAAGAAAAAATCGCTGCACTTGAAGGCGGTATCGGCGCAATGTGTACTTCAAGCGGACAGGCGGCTACACTTTGCTGTATCCTCAATATTCTCAAAGCCGGAGACAGCTTTATTTCCACAACAACTATCTACGGCGGAACTGTAAATCTTTTTGCCGTAACTTTCAAGAGAATGGGAATCGAGTGTATTTTCGTTGATCCCGAAGCTTCTGAAGATGAGATACGCGCGGCATTCAAGCCAAATACAAAAGCCGTTTTCGGAGAGACTCTTGCAAATCCGGCTCTTACAGTTTTTGATATAGAAAAATTCGCAAAAATTGCTCATGAAAACAACGTTCCGCTCATCGTGGACAACACATTCCCTACCCCGGTTCTTTGCAGACCTATCGAACACGGCGCAGATATCGTTATCCATTCAACTTCCAAATATATGGACGGTCACGCAATTCAGGTCGGCGGAGTTATCGTTGATTCCGGTAAATTCAACTGGGCAAACGGAAAATTCCCCGAATTTACCGAACCTGATGACAGCTACCACGGAATCGTTTACACTGAGGCTTACGGAAATGCAGCATATATCGTTAAAGCGAGAATGCAGCTCATGCGTGATTTTGGATGCTATCCGGCAGCGCAGTCGGCATTTTATCTCAATCTTGGACTTGAAACCCTGCCTATCCGCATGAAACAATACTGCGAAAACGCAAGAATCGTTTCAGAATTCCTCGAATCAAACGATAAAGTCGAATCTGTATGCTATCCCGGACTTAAAAGCAACAAATGTCATGCCCTCGCTGAAAAATATCTGCCGGACGGATGCAGCGGCGTTATCTCATTCGTTATCAAGGGAGGAAGAAACACTGCCGTTAAGTTTATGGATTCGCTCAAACTTGCGTCAAACGAAGTCCACGTTGCCGATATAAGAACCTGCGTGCTTCATCCTGCCAGCGCAACTCACCGTCAGCTTACCGACGAACAGCTTGCTGCTGCCGGCATAAACGGAGGTATGATACGTCTTTCTGTCGGACTTGAAAATATCGACGATATCCTTGACGATCTTAAACAGGCATTTACCGCTATATAAAAATAAGTTCTGTAAAAAAGAGCTGCCGCACATAAAGTACGACAGCTCTTTTTTCATTAAAATAACGTCATTATCTTTTCTTAAAAAGCTCTCTTAAAACAAGTCCTGCTCCGGCAGCAGTTAATCCGAACATAATAATAAAAATGTAAGCTGATGTAGTTTTCCAGTATATTCGTGTTGAAAGCAGAACGCTCAGCAGAATTATCACAACTCCTACTGCCAAAACGATCCATCCGAAAATTTTTCTTTTCATAAGAAAAAGCATAGCTATTCCGACGATAAGCGGAAACATTACCATTCCGTTCGGAAAACTGAACGAACCGATGTGCCAGAAGCTTCCTCCCCAGCTGCTTGTAACGGAAAGATTGTTGAAAATCATAAAAAGTCCGCCTGCAAGCATAAGAAGTCCTACAAAAAACAGAAGCAGATCGTTACGGTCGTCTTTCATGCTGTCACGAGTCTCACGCAAATCGCGAAGCTCACGGTACATCTTTTCAAGCTCTTTATCTTCCTTTGAGTTTGCCAATTTAATATCCCCCTGTATCATAATTCATTATCAATATTATACTTTATCAGTCTTATTTTGTCAATAGAGTACACAGAATTTTCATCAATCACCGACGATATATTCTATAAAATTGTTCTAATATACATTCTTTTCTATGCTCTCAGCCAGATCTTTTCTCGCATAAATAATAATATTTACGGTTATCTGATCATTTTTAAAAGATCTGCGGCTCTGACCGAGATAAACCATTTCATACTTTGATTCTATTCCAAGCGCTTGTTTTTCCGGAGTTATAATAACCGAAGTCGAAAGTATCAGATCCGGCTCTCCGTAATCTTTCCACTCAGCAATATCATCCAGACACTCTTTATCGTCTGCTACACGGTGGGTAAGATAAGTTTTTCCCTGATCGGTATTAAAAAAGATATTTTTGTCAAAATAAAAATTAGTTGTTATAACTCCCACAGTCATTATATTTGTATTCTCTTCGCTCCATGCAGCAAGAATATTTTTATCTGAAAGATTATTTGAATCTATCCATTCGGCAACACTTTTTCCCTGATCGTAAGAATATTTTATATCGCATATATAACTTGAAATGCCCCAATATAAGTTCATTCCTACAGTAAACCCTGTAATAACGTACGCAAATCTCTTACAAAACTTTTCTGAAAAATTCTTCCTGATTAATATACTGCTGAATTCATTAAATTTTATCTGTTCTTTATAAGACGCTATCCATAAAATGAAAATAAAATAAATATAAAAAAGTCCATAGTGATGCGGTGATACATACAATGCCATAATTATTGAAACAAACAAATACGGAACAAACATTTCTTTAATAATTTTTCTTCTTTTGCATATTATAATCAGAAAACACCATATAGCTGAGGAAACAATAAAAGCGATGATTATATCTGAAATCGGAATAATACTCTCCTGCATACAATGATTATCCCTCGAAAAAGCTGTTATAAGCGTTTCTGAAGGAATAAATATCCAGCAAAGCAGGAACGAAAAAATATATCCATAATTTTTTTCTCCGTTCACAGCATATGCGTCTCCGGCAGGCAAGATCTCAATGATAAGTAAAACCACGCTTATGAACAGAAGTCCATACAATGCAAGAAGCGTTTTATTAAAATTAACAATAGTTCTTTTAAGACTTTTTTGTTCCGACAGAAATCTTCCCAATATATCCGCAGCCACAATTCCTCCGGCAAATGCTATTCCATATGAATGACACAAACACATAAAAAGAAGCGAAAGTGTAAATCTTATCGGTTTTTGATCACGTTCATTGTAAAATGACGCGCAAAGCAAAACTGCTAACATAAACATCGCATACGGTCTTGAAACAACAGAATATTGATAAAGAACAAAATAGCTTAGCGGAAGAACCGCTTTAGCTGTATTTCCGAATGGCGAGCGAAATTCAAGCGTTATTATCGCCGCTTCAAAAAAGATAAATTGTACAACTTTAAGAGTAAGATCCGATGACAATCCAAGCTGAACCGCACATCTGATAATAAGATGCCAGAAAGGCGGATGTCCCTCGTAATGAGGAATTACGAATAATATATCGTGCAAAGAAGCGTCTCGTGCGATCAAATAAGCCTGAGCCTCATCAAACCACGGTTCATGATAATACATTCCGATAAGTACAAGAAGCGTCGACGCTGCCCAGACAATAATACCAATTAAATTACATCTGAGCCATTTGATTTTTGAATTCATATAAATAACCCCTTAATAAATTTTTTTCACATAATGATCCACCTTAACTTTTATACAAATTATAACATATATAAAATAATTATTCAATACTAATTCCAAATTTTCAAAAATTATTATCATACATATCTGCTCTGTAATTTGACATACACATTAATGTATGTTATAATTATCATAATTCAAAGAAAGGAACAATAATACACCATGATAGAAATTTTAAAATCAATATTCCTCGGCATAGTCGAAGGAATAACAGAATGGCTGCCTATAAGCAGCACGGGACATCTCCTTCTTGTAAATGAATTTTTAAACCTCAATGTAAGCGATGATCCTGAAAGAAATCAGGCTTTTCTTGATATGTTCGACGTTGTTATCCAGCTTGGAGCGATTTTCGCCGTCGTCGTTATTTTCTGGAAAAAGCTGTTTCCTTTCGGAAAGAAAAACAATCAGCATCCTCTTTCAGAAAATGGATTCGGTGCCTATGTTAAAACCGACATTTTCCAGATGTGGTTCAAAGTTGTTGCCGCCTGTATTCCCGCTGCCGTCGTCGGAGCTTTATTCAATGACTGGATAAAAGAACATTTCTATAATCCTTTTGTTATCGCTGCTGCGCTTATTATATTTGGTATCGCATTTATCATTATCGAAAACGGAAACAAAACAAGAACATCTAAAGTAAACACAATAGACGAGCTTACATATAAAGCCGCTTTCATTATAGGTATTTTCCAGCTTATTGCTGCACTTTTTCCCGGAACTTCACGTTCAGGCGCAACAATAGTCGGTGCGCTCCTTATCGGCGTTGCAAGACCTGTTGCTGCTGAATTCACATTCTATCTTGCTATTCCGGTCATGTTCGGAGCAAGTCTGCTCGAACTTATGAGTTTCGGAACCGATTTTACCGGAACTGAAATTGGTGTTCTCGCAGTTGGAATGATAGTATCATTCACAGTATCTGTTGCAGTTATAAAATTCCTCATGGACTATATCAAGAAACATGATTTCAAGGTATTTGGTTGGTACAGAATTATCCTCGGCGCACTTGTTTTGCTTTACTTCGGAATTATTTCAAAGGCAGTTTAAAACATCATTGCAAATAATCCCATGCCTCGCTTATATCAGATATGACAGCTTAAAAATTAAGAGATCATATCTGATATGAAAGACAAAATCAATTAAATCGGAGGTTCTAAAATGAACTTTGAACGTCTTAAAAAAAATATTTGTGACAATATTTTTGAAGCTCAGATAAAACTCGGATATGAAGGAAGACCCATGAGTCTTAATTATACTCTTAATTCCCTTAATCACCTTATTGGAACGAATCTTGATCAAGATCAAATGAAAAAAGCTCTTGGTGATTTTTCACGCTATGCTGAACCGGAACTTGGTTCAGTTGAATTCAGAACTATTAAAAATGGCTTCTGTGCTGTCATTCCGGTTAAAGGGACTCAATTTGTTCATAAAGATTATAGCGGCGGAGAATTTATTTCTGAATTCATTGAAGCAATCCGAAGAAGAAGTTCTCTGAATGAAATTTTGAACGTTTTCCATAAGTTTTCCGATAATGTTTCAGTTAACGAAATAAAAAGCGATGAATTTCAATATCTTATCTATTTTACCGATAATACTCCGGACGATTATAGGTATTGTCTTACTATCGACGAAGAAATCGACGGTAGCTATCACATAACCTATCATCGCTTCATCAAAGAAGATTATGATGATTTTGGATTTTGATAATTATTTTAAATTTCAATAATGCCTATTGACATATTCCCAAAAAGGTGATATAATAAACAATGTAATGTGCGGATATGGCGGAATAGGCAGACGCGCTGGCTTCAGGTGCCAGTCGAGGCAACTCGGTGCAGGTTCAACTCCTGTTATCCGCACCAACGACAAACAGGGCTATAAGCAATTGTTGCTTATAGCCTTTAATTTATGCAATTTCCAATTGATTTGCCGATAAAATCGGTGTGCTTGATGCGATATTAAAGTCGCCGTTCATCTCGAATTTGATATCAAGATTCTTATCCCCGTTCTGATGAATCAGTATTTTATTAACAAGCCTCCTGAGATTCACATCTGAAATTTTTCCTTATATGTTTCACAGTCGGCAAGTTTTCGATTGAAATAGTAATCAGTCGAACGAATACCGTCAGCATTCATCTTTTTGGCAATTGTAGTAAGTCCGTAACCATCAACATAAAGCCTGAACACTTCACGTACTATCCATGCCGTATCCTCGCCGCTTTTCACTTCGTTAGTGTTGCGGTCAAGGCAGTAACCAAGCGGCAACGTGAGAACCAGACCTTCACTTTTTACTTTTGACGCATTCCAGCCTTAACCTTTTTGCTGATATCCTTAGCATACAATTCATTTCTAAAAATACAAAATAAGTCAAATGCCTATAAACAGACATTCCCCTGCTCCAAACAGACCGCTGTTTTATTATAAATAACACCATATTATGGCATTTGTTGATTATTATGCGTTATAAAAAACGTTTTTTTCAGAAACTATTTACAAATCAAACAAACGATGCTATAATAAGTCGTAAGCGATGTACTTGAAAGAGAGCGTACTGAATGGAGCTTGCAATTCAAAATATTAAATACCGCGATCGAACGTATTTTAAACAGCGAGCTGGCAAATATCGGTCTGACTTATACGCAGGCTACCGTTATCGGCTATCTGAAGCAAAATTCTGGCAGAGATATATGTCAAAAGGATATTGAATATAGCCTCGGTCTGACCCACCCAACCGTAAGCAGTATACTAAGCCGGATGGAAGAGGGAGGATTAATCGTTACAGAAACGCTGCCTACGGATCGCAGGTACAAAAAAATCATTCCTACGGAAGAAGCTATCAGTCTTTCGGAATGTATTCACGATACTATAGGCAAGATAAAAAAACAGACATTTGAAAATATTACTCCCGAACAGGAGGATATCCTATCATCATTGGTAAAGAAAATGATAGGTAATATTTCATAGCTATAATAGGGTAAGCTTACGGCTGCCCTTATAAATAAACATATAGGTCGCTTACAACTTATAATCAATGGAGGTAGATTATATCAAACAAAGAAAAAATTGCTGAAAATGAGCTTGCCGTAAATCCTATTGGCAAGCTGGTAGCAAAATTTGCGATCCCAAGCGTTATTTCCCTTACGGTCACTGCGATCTACAATATTGTGAATCAAATCTTTATAGGCAACAAAATAGGTTATCTCGGAAACGGCGCCACAAATGTTGTTTTTCCCATAACTGCACTTGCTCACGAACTTTCAATGCTGCTGGGCTGCGGATGCGCGGCGTACATGAACCTTAATATGGGCAAGGGTGAACACAAGGAAGCTAAAAAAGGCGTTGGCAACACCATAGTGTCACTTGTGATGCTTGCGGTAATTCTGCCGATACTGTACGAGATTTTTATTTCACCACTGCTGAATATTTTCGGGGCAACCACCGCAAACAAGCTTCTTGCTGTCGAATACGGATGTATTATAATTGCAGGCTTTCCCTTTGTCATTATGTACTAGGGTCTGGATCAAATTATACGGTCGGACGGAAATCCCAAAATGGCTATGATATCCATGCTGTCGGATGCAGTCATAAACGTTGGACTTGACGCATGGTTTATGTACGGTCTTGAACTTGGCATAAAAGGCGCAGCATGGGCAACAATTATCGGTCAGGGAATTTCCTTTATTATTTCATTGGCTTGCATTTTCAAGCTTAAAAATGTTCATCTCACGAAAAATTGCTTTAAAATGAAAAGCTCCACTATCGGACGCGTCTGCGGAATAGGTGTGTCAAGCTTTATTACACAGGCGGAGATAGTTATTCTTACAATTGTTATGAACAACGTCCTTGTTAAATACAGTGCGCAGTCTGTTTACGGCGAGGATATCCCTATGACGACAATTGGTATTGCAATGAAAGTAAATTCGGTGCTGACAAATATTATTGCGGGTATCGCTATCGGCGGACAGCCTATCATCAGCTTCAATTACGGAGCAAAACAGTACGGCAGAGTAAAAGAAACCTATAAGACCTGCGTTATCGCAGCAATAATCGTCAGCGCGATAGCTTTTTTCTGTTTCCAGATTATACCCGAATATATCTCGGGAATTTTCGGCAACGAGGGCGAATTGTACACAAACTTTGCCTGCAAGGCGTTCAGAATTTGTCTTATGCTGGTAATTTCCGTTGCAATTGCAAATGTTTCGGGCATATTCATTCAGTCTATCGGCAAGCCTGTTAAATCATCAATTTTAACTTTGGCACGACAGGTTATATGTCAGTGTCCCGCTATTTTGATATTTGCTGCCATAGGCGGTGTGGAAGCCGCTTTGTGGGCGGGTCCAGCTACGGACGAAATTGCATTTATTATGGCGGTGGCGTTTATGATATATGAATTCAAAGCAATAAAAACTGTGGCTTCGGACGCAAATGACACTGCCGTGCCGCAAGAGGTACGGGAGGGGTAATATGACCGAAGTACAAAGCCGGAATCAGCCACGTGCCGTGCTATTATTGGATATTATGTCTTTTACACCTTATCACGCCAGAATCATTCAACTGCTGTTTTGCGGATTGGGTGTATGTTTATGCCTGAAAAACCAAAGAATTTGACAATTTCTCTTGACGGAAAAACGATATGCTCAACGAAAAATGGAGAATATAGAAAGTCCTCTGCACATCATCAATTCCCAGGCTTGTGAAATGGAACTGACGCTTGCACGGCGTTGTACAGATGATAAGAGTAATTAAATACCCGCAGTACAGGAGCTTCTGAAAGAACTGAATATCAAAGGAAATATTATAGTTGCAGATGCCCTGAATTGTCAGAAGAAAACAGCAGAGATCATTGTGAAACAGAAAGCATTATTTCAACTATCCTGTTAAATATTATGACGATAACGATGCTGTACATGATAAAACTTCTTTACTTGTCAATGATAAAAGTTCTAAATCGTTTGTATCGAATTTTCCAGGCTAATCTATTTAGTTAATCTTTTTCAAATGGATAGAACATTAATCACAGGTGCAAATGTTTATATTCGAGATATTGGTTATCAGTCTGATGTTAATGCAATTAACGTTAACTGTCATAAGTTTAATAAACGTTGGTTTAGTGAAAGTGATTTAAAAAGGAGTAAACTTTCTGAATCTAAAATTCAATACTATTCACCGGAAGTTTTAAGTTCTAATGTAATATGTCATTCAAATGGTGCATCTTTAACTCCTCTTCATACATATTCTTTCGACATTACACCACTTGTCACTGACGTATGGAGAAGCTCTATCATGAATGAACGGTGCTGGGATACAGGGATAATGTTTAAGGCTGACAACGAAGTTGAAAATGGAAATAATGTTCATGGATATGCATGGGAGAGTAAGCTCGGCACTCGAGAACGTTTTTGCATGATATTGATTCATTATCAAGTGACCAATTCGGAAATCAAAGTATTTATGGCGAAGTTGCACGAATATATAAAGTTTCAGGAACAAATAAATCAAACATTTTAGATAAAGATTCTTTACAAAAATGTTTAACAGTTGAAAAAGAAGTTTATATTGCACCATCATACGAGACAAATATGAAGACATTTATAAATTCAACGTTGAATTCTGACTCATATAAATTAATACAAAGTTAGAGGATATTGACTGCCTAAAGGAGGTTATCAGGTATGAAAAAAATTGCTAAGATAACGATAGCATTGCTTGTGGCAAATTTATGTTTCCCATATTCTGCTACAGGGAATAACTTTGCGATAGCAGAAGGAACGGACGAAATTGCTGTTTATTCACTAGTGCCTACCAAAGATTCTGTAGACGGATTTTATATGTGGATGGACTATGAAACAGACTTTGACCGTGCCCTTTTAAACGATGAAAAGAACTGCTATTGGCTTCGTACTATTCCCGACGATTCCCATGATGCAAGCATCGAAGATCTTTGGATGTATTTATATAAGGATTCAAATACAGGTGCAACGCATTTATCAGTTGATGAGAAAGTGGTACGTTTTATCGGAGATGACGGTGGTTTGGGAGTAACATCATTGGCTCTCGGAGATCTTAATGATGATGGTGCGTATGAAATATACTTTACCTATTCGTGGAATTCTGATACGTATTGCTCGCAAGCCGGATATTTCGACACCAAAACATCAGATGTACATTATTTCGGAGATTATATATGCCCTGACAGCGAACTGGTTTTTAGGTCAGAAAACAATACTCTAACTATTTGCAAAGCCGAATTGACGAATTACGAAGATAAGGTGCATTTCGAGCTTGAACCCGAAGAGAGCATAGCGGAAATTATCTGCAAAGACGGTGAAATAGAAATCGAACGTCTTTCTGATGACTTTGTTAAGTTTGAAGAAAAGCTTGAACCCACTCAAAAGTTGCTTCCCGACTGGCTTCCGAAAAATACAGAGGAAGCGTCGGCGTTTATGGATGAAAACGGCGCAGTATCTGTAGGCATGGTAGGCACTACAACGGTCGTAAAAGATGATATGATATGTTCTATAATATATATCAGCGGCGCTGATTCAACCAGAAGTGACAGGATATGTATCTCAGAAAAATCCGACGTCAAAGTTCCTGTTTCATTAAGAAAATACAAAGATGAATATCATGGTGAGTATATAATTTCCTGCTTTGAAATGTCGCCTGATTCTTATCTTGAAATATACGATAAACGTTATTATCCTGAAATCCTAGGCACGTATATTTCTGATGAAAACGGTAATATAAATGAAGTGTTCAAGGGAGATGTGAATAAAGATGGCAAGGTCAATATTGCAGACCTTGTTATACTCCAGAAATGGATTCTTGGACACGACGATGATCTTGGCTGCTGGCAACTTGCAGATATATGTGATGACGATCAGATTGATGCGTTTGATATAGTTATGCTCAGAAAACTTCTTATTGAAAAGAAATAACTCTCTATCTGCACAATAAAATGATAATATATAAGATTTATAGTAAACAACATTAATTTTCGGACTTTATACAGAAATCCACATTATTACATCATTTTACTTAAATAGTCAAAATCTTAATATTTGGTTGTTTTCTATAAATTCACTAACATAACGTTTACCCTCAAGTGCCAGTCGGGGGGGCAACTCGGTGCAGGTTAAACTCCTGTTATTTGCACAAACAAGCAAAAGGCTGTAAGTATTTAATTACTTACAGCCTATAATTTATACGTTTTTTAACTGATTTCCACTGAAATAGGTGTACTTGATAATACCCATTCAAATCAAATTTGATGCCAAGGCTCTTATCATACTCCTAATGAATCAGAATTTTATTAACGAGCATTCCCAGACTCACGAAAATTTTTCAATAAAACACTTGACAACGTCCAAATTGTATGATAAAATAAACACATGAACAATTATTCATATATGAAAGGACAGTGGTCACTATGGAAAAAACATATACTATTATTGGTCTGGACTGCGCACACTGCGGTTCAAAAATAGAAGAGGCAATAAATAAACTTGATGGAATTGAATCTGTCGTTCTTAACTTTCCGATGAAAACCTTGAAAATAAAGGGAAATATATCCGGCGATACACTTGAGATAATCAATAAAACCGCTGGAAAAATTGAATCTGGAGTTAAAATAGTTCCAAAAGATAAAACTTCAGCTGTTCAGCACGAACACAAGCATAATCATGAGCACAGCGAATGCTGCTGCGGTCAATGCCATGAACATGAACACTCTCATGAGCCTGAACACGCTCATTCACAATCTCACTGCAAAAACGAAAATCATTTCAGTGAAATTATTTCTTTTATCATAGGAGTAACTATTTTTGCAGCAGCGGTTATTTCCGGAAAAGTACTCGATATAAAACCACTGACACTTATTCTTTATACCGGAGCTTATCTTATTCTCGGCTACAAAATACTTCTTGCAACATTTAAAAATATACGCATGAAAAATTTCTTTGATGAAAACACTCTTATGACAGTCGCAACTTTGGGAGCTTTTGCTCTCGGAGAATATTCAGAAGCTGTTGGAGTAGTTCTCTTCTTTAAAATTGGCGAAATGTTTGAGGATTATGCTGTTTCCCGAAGCCGCAAGGCTATAACCGATATCGCAGAACTTCGTGTTGATGAAGCTGACGTTCTGCGTAACGGAGAGTATCAGCGTATCCCTGCCGATGAAATCAAAATCGGAGATATACTTCGAATTAAAGCCGGCGAACGAATTGCCGCAGACGGAATTGTAGAAAGCGGCTCGCCCAAAATTGATACATCCGCTGTAAACGGCGAGCCTGTTCCCGTAACGATGCATAATGGCGAATCAATTTTGTCGGGATGTATTAATCTTTCTGAAACATTTACGCTTCGTGTAACTGCCGCTCCTGAAGATTCAATGATATCAAAAATAGCTCAGGCAGTTGAAAACGCTTCTGCCGAAAAACCGAAAATCGACCGCTTTATAACTCGTTTTGCAAAAATTTACACTCCTATCGTAATAGCAATTGCAGCGGCTACGGCTATTATTCCATCGCTGATAACCGGTGATTGGAGCAAATGGGTTTACTCTGCACTGACATTCCTTGTTATAAGTTGTCCATGCGCACTTGTTTTAAGCGTTCCCCTCGCCTATTTTTCAGGAATCGGAGCAGCTTCAAAACTCGGAATACTCTTCAAGGGCGGAAATTCGGTTGAAGCTCTTGGCAAAGTAAAAGCCATTGCGTTCGATAAAACAGGTACTCTCACCAACGGAAGTTTCACTGTTACAGACGTAAAAACCTGCGGTTCTCTCAGTGAAAATGAACTTATCCGCCTTTGCGGAAGCTGCGAGCAGATCTCATCTCATCCAGTTGCCGAAAGCATTGCAGATTACTGCCGCAGCAAATCTCTTGCACTTTCATCTCCTGAAAATGCTTCCGAGCTTGCAGGAAGAGGTGTTTCAGCCAAATTTGACGGCATGAATATCATCTGCGGCAATGAACGGCTGATGAACGAAAATGGAGTCAAATTGAAGATGAATGAGAAAAAAACAATCGGAAGTGTAGTCTATGTTGCTGTAAACGGTGAAATGCAGGGAAGAATAGTTGTTTCCGATACAGTAAAAAAGTCATCTTCCAAAACAATATCTTCACTTAAAGCAATGGGAATAAAAACTGCTATGCTTACAGGAGATAAACCCGAAAATGCTGAAATACTGGGAAATCAGCTTGGTATCGACCATGTCAGGGGCGGACTTCTTCCCGACGGTAAGCTTGAAGAGATAAATAATATACGCAGTCAATCCGGAGCAGTAATGTTCATCGGAGACGGTATAAACGATGGTCCTGTTATTGCCGGAGCCGATGTCGGCGGCGCTATGCAGACCGGCTCCGATCTTGCTCTTGAAGCCTCGGACGTAGTTTTCATGAATTCCGAACCCGAAGCTATTGTAAAGGCAAAGAAAATAGCTGATAAAGCGCTTAGAATCTCGTACCAGAATATAATTTTTGCGCTTGCAGTAAAGTTGGCAGTTCTGGTTCTCGGACTTGTAGGACATCCGAATATGTGGTTTGCTGTTTTTGCCGATTCCGGAACGGCAATGCTCCTCATTCTTAATTCTATAAGAATACTCAATACTAAAAAATACAAATTATAAGTTATGACAAAAGGGACTGTTTCCGCTTGTGAAACAGTCCCTATGATTATTTATGAACTTCCTTTTGTATTATCGTGCGAGCAACCGTTATTCGCCATATGTTACGGCATTTGTTGTTGAACGCTGCATAGCATCCTTCTGCGCATTAAGTTCTTCTTCTGATTTCCTCATTTTTTCTGCATTCTGAGCCTCTTCCATATTCCTTTTATCCTCTAAAGCGATCTGATAATTCTGTAAAGCAGCTATCTGCTGATTCAAGTTTTCCATCTCAATATTAAGTTTTTCAAGCTCAGATTCACTAAGTCCACCGGATTCGATTTTCTCTTCAATACTTAAAACTGTCTGTTCAAAATTTTCAGAATTAAGCTGCAATTCATATTCTCTTTCCTCATAATTCATATCAACTGTTTTTAATGAATCGCCGCTTGAACTAAGATAAATATAATTGCGGTTTCCTACATCTACTGAAGATTCGAGCGATAATGCGCTGTAATTGTTATTCGAAATTCTGTCATAAGGAATATAAACGGCCATGGTATTTCTCACCAGTTCATTATAAGGCGCAGCGATACAAGCTATTTCATCCTTGCCGACTACTTCAGCCTGATATATATTTTCCAGAGAAACCGTTATCGTTTCAGTAATTTTTTCATCTGCGGCAGTTTCATCAGGAACGAATGATAGCGCTGGATTCATATAATAAAGCGTTGACTCTTCAATACCGTATCTCTCGTCATAATCAAGAAAAAGCCGTGTTTTAGTAAAACCGCCGTCATTCTCGTCACTATCTTTTTCACTCGGAAAAGCCGATACTCCATTTGAATAAACAGATTCTTTCCATAAATTTTCCGGAATATCCAAATTCTTTATTTCCGTTCCGTCAAGATATGAAGAATTTATATCATAAAAATATCCAGAAGCATATACGGTTGTTCCGAGGTGATAATAAAGAATATCGCTTGTAACAGAATTGATACGATTTTCGTCGTCTTTAAAGTAAGATACAGTGCTGAAACTTGCTGCCGAGATGTTTTCTCCGTTTTTATCAGTCAGATTACCTTCTTCATCAGTACCAAAAGCATACTGCGCATCTGCCGCACAATCGTAATTAAGCAAATTCATAATATCGCCGGATAATTCAAGCTGCTTTGTTTCTTCTCCGGTAAATTTAGCCTTTGATTCGGCGGCAGCCTTGAAATTAGCTTCATCATATTCTCCGCTGTATTCAACGGCATAAACCTGATTGGTCTGAATTCCTCCGCAGGTTTTAACAAAAATTCTTACTCTTTCATCCGAATCAGCTTTGTTTTCAAATGGACAGCTGAAAAACGGTGTGACAAGAACATCATTTTTGCTGTAGTAATCCAGCGGAATGTCATAGATCATATAATCATTTTCAGCAGTTTCTTTCTTTATTTCACAAATAATTGCGCCGTAACTTTTTTTATCGGATTTTTTCACAAGGCTGTTTCTCAGATTGTTCATGAGAGCAGTTTTTGGAAGAACTCCTACGCAGATAACAATGGCTGCGGCGGCTGACACCCATTTCAAAACAGGAACAGGACGCCGCTTTCCGGTAACGTTTTCAAGATCGGTCACGGTTAGCTCGCAATCGGAAAAATCCGGATTTTTCTCAGGAAAAGCTCTTGCGGAAATCTTATCGAAACAATCGATCGAGGATGAAAGACCATTCATCTTTTCTTTCAGAATTTTTTCAATTTCCTGATTTCCGTATAAATCATTCTTCTTCATTTATCAGCACCTGCCTTTTCCTGTAAAATATTCATAGCCCTTTTATAACGTGATTTCACGGTCGTTTCGGGACACTTCATCACCCTTGCGATTTCCTTGAACGTCATTTCTGCGCAGCATTTCAATATCACTATCTGTCTTTGCTTGTCGTTAAGAAATTTAAGAAGCTGATTTATGTAAATACTGTCCTCGACAGTCTGTTCAGCGTCGCCGTAGCTCTGGATAATAAAATCCTTGACCTCACGCTTATATCTGCGGCGAAGCTCTAATGCAACGTTGCGTGCCATTTTCAGGATGAAACCCTTGCCGTCGCCTTTAGACGCTGAAAATCCCTTTATCTGCGTAAGCCGGACGAATGTTTCGGCAACACAGTCTTCAGAAAGATGATAATCGGCTGTTATACCGAATGCAACAGCAAAAACGCTTCCCTTGAACATTTCATAAAGTTTGCAAAGACTGTCTTTAGAAACAGCGCAGGATACTATCAGATCATTTATGTTATCAGAATCTGAATCAATAGTGAGTTCGTTATTATAAAAAGCGGCTAAAATTTTACTGTCACCTCCGGCGGTTAAATTAGTTTCGGCAATCATAGATTTCACTCCTTTTCGGTAGATTTTTTTGATATTATGAAAGCTTTCATATATAAGTGATTTTAGAAGACAAAAAAGACGAACTTTTTCAAAAAAAATTTCAAAAATTGTTATCTTAAACTAACAATTGTGTAAACACAGTCGGCTGATAATGATTTCCTATTGAAAACATTACCAGCCACACTAAATCAAACTAATTTAATTCTATATTTTTTAAGCCAATGGTCTAATTGTATGAAAAATGCAATAGTCTGCGGAAGATTCATCAATTGTCCATACCACTGAACATGATCGCCATGTTCAAGCAGTTTTTCAAGTTCCTCACGTTTTACAAGTTCTGTAAGCACATCAGGAGAATCATCGAGTATGGCTCTCAAACGTCTGCTTACTTCATCAAGAAAAGCTGGATTATGAGTTTTCGGATAAGGACTCTTTTTTCGCCACAGAACTTTTTCCGGAAGCCAATCCTTCATCGCCTCACGAAGCAGTCCCTTTTCCCTGCCCTGCCAGTCCTTATACTCCCATTTAACGTTGTACATATACTCGGCAATGCGGTAATCGCAGAACGGAACTCTCACCTCAAGTCCGCTGTACATACTCATTCTGTCTTTTCTGTCAAGTAAAGTCTGCATAAACCAATTGAAATTAAGCTGAGTCATTTCCCGCATTCTATATTCAGTCTCGTTATCAGACGGCAGTTTATCGGCATAATCAGCAGTTTTACGATATGCGCTGTAGACATATTCCTCAGCGTTGATTTTCTCCGCATAATCATTACACAGAAAACGCTTGCGGTATGACGTACTCTGCGCCCACGGGAAACCGTCCGTCATGCGTATATCCTTATCACGGTACCACGGATAACCTCCGAAGAGTTCATCAGCGCACTCTCCTGAAAGAGCAACCGTACCATATTTCTTTATCTCACGGCAGAAAATCAGCAGCGAAGAGTCCACATCCGCCATTCCGGGAAGTCCTCTTGCCTCGACAGCGTCTGTCAGAGCGTCTGCAAGCTCCGGCGTATCAACCACAGTCCAATGATGATTTGTTCCAAGATACTCCGCCATGCAGGTTATAAATTCGGGATCGCTGTTTGGCTGAAAGTGACTCTTCTGAAAATATTTGTCGTTATCACGATAATCGACCGAAAACGTATCAAGTATTTTCCCTTGTTTTTTCATCTCCGCTGCCGCAACGGATGAGATAAGGCTTGAATCAAGTCCTCCTGAGAGAAATGTGCATACCGGAACATCCGAAACAAGCTGACGTCTTATTGAATCAAGGACAAGTTCACGGACGTGTTCAACAGTCTGTTCAAAAGTTTCATTAAGTTCATATGCTCTGAGCCGCCAGTACTCCCATGTTTCAAGTCCGTTTTTCTCGGAATAGAATCCGCAGCATCCCGGTTTTATCTCGCAGATATTCTTTATAACTCCGCATCCGGGAGTTCTTCCGGGAGCAATAAGAAGAAGTTCCGCCGCTCCTTTCTCATCAATTTCATGAGGAACTTCCGGATGTTCCAGAAGAGCCGGAATTTCGGACGCAAAAATCAGCTTGTTCTCGCCAAGATAATAAAAAAGCGGCTTTACTCCTATTCTGTCACGTGCAAGGAACACACGATGTTTTTCCTCTTCATATACAGCAAATGCAAAAATACCGTTAAACCGATCTAAACAGGCTTCTTTCCATTTGATATAGCTTTTAAGAACAACTTCCGTATCAGATTTTGTTTCAAAATCGAAATCCTTTTCAAGCTCTCTGCGAAGCTCCGAGGTATTATAAAGCTCGCCGTTATAGACGATCGTAAACGTTCCCTCTTCGGATGTAAATGACATTGGCTGACGTCCGCCTGATATATCAATAACGGCAAGACGGGTATGAATAAGAGCGGCTTCTTTGGTGAGAACTATTCCACGCTGATCAGGCCCCCTTCTAAGAAGAGCTTTCTGCATTTTCTCGTAGATTTTCATATCGCTCCGCATATCCTCGGCAAAGCTTATTGCTCCTGCGATTCCGCACATAATAAATCTCCTTTCAAAAAGAAAAACGCCGCTGTCTGCGGTATTTCAGCTGTACACCGTAATCTTTTTACAATGCAGCACTGCTTTATATTATATGCAGAATTTTGCTGTAACGTGCATACTTTTATTTGAATATTATAATAATGTAAGACAAACAACACTTCGTTTTAGGAGGTTTTTATATGACAAAAAATGGCATCGATGTTTCAGAATGGCAGGGAGACATAAACTGGAGCAGTATCAATACTGATTTCTGCATCATTCGTGCCGGATACGGCAGAGAGATATCTCAGAAAGACAAAAAATTTGAAGCCAACTATAACGGCTGTAAATCGAGGAATATTCCATGCGGAGCTTATTGGTACTCGTATGCGGTCACTCCCGAAGAAGCTATTAAAGAGGCAAACGTATTCCTACAGGTTATAAAAGGCAAGAAATTTGAATATCCGATTTTCGTGGATATTGAAGAAAAACGTCAGCTTGATCTTGGAAAAGCAGCCGTTTCAGCTATAATCCGTGCATTTCTTGATACTCTGGAAAAAGCCGGTTACTGGGCAGGACTTTATATGTCAAGCAGTCTGCTGACAGCTTACACTGATGAAGATATACGGAAACGCTATTCGATCTGGGTAGCTCATTACGGAGTAAGCAAACCTTCATACGGCGGAAGCTACAGCATATGGCAGAAAAGCTCGACAGGAAGCTCATCCGGCATATCCGGAAATGTTGATCTTAACGAATGCTACATTGATTATCCTAACGAAATGAGGTCAGCAGGACTTAATGGTTATCAGAAAAATAACAAAGATGAAGAGGAAGTAACGCTTACCATAGGCGAAAAAACATATACGGGAAAGCTGAAGGAAAAATAAAACCAACGGGCTGAATACCGAGAACGCAAATTCTCACTCTTCAGCCTTTTCCCGATACATATTACGGAATTTCGCCGGAGTTTGTCCGGTAACCTTTTTAAAAGCCGCAGAAAGTGCGCTCTGCGAGGAGAATCCCAGAGACATTGCAATTTCAGAAAGCGTAAAATCCGAATAAATGAGCATATTTTTCGCCGTATTCACCTTAGCTGTAACAATGAACCTCTTAACGGGAACACCGGTTTCTTTAGAAAATATTTTTGACAAATAACAACAGCTGAGTTTTTCTACCTCAGCAAGCTTTTCAAGTGTTACCTGTTCGTGAAGATGATCGTAAATATAATTCAAACAACGGCGGACGTGGATAGAATAGACCTTATTCTGTCTTATCTCTCTCATTCGCTGTGCAAAATCTATCTGCATTTCGCCTATAAGGTCGATCACATCCTCGGGAACTGTACATTTATCGGCTTTTCTTATGTAGACGTCGCTAAGAGTATAAGCAATATTATGCTGCATTCCGCCCTCTGTGCAGATACGGGCGATAACTCCGGCAGCAACTACAAGGTGATAAATATTATTGCGGAGAGGATTATCAGAAAGCTCGCCCTTTCCGTTCTGGAAATCCTTGCTTATCTTTTTGAATCTTTCTCTGACTTTATCTTCCTCGCCGTCACGAATGAGAGAATACGTCTCAAATTCGCTCGAAAAATCAGTTCTCTTGAAGTCATGCTCTCTCTGAAGATACAAACGATAATTCAGGTCACGATTGCTGTTCATAAAAATCTCCTGTTTTCGGCGGAATTCAGTAGGTATCTTTTATTGCATTTTTGGCTTTTGCAACGATCGCGCGGTCGTTTTCGTATGAAAGAATGTTTCCGGCATAAGAAATATCAACCCAGCGTATTTCTGAAATTTCATCCTCCTGCGGAACAAAATCTACATTTTTGGCTTTCGCAAGGAAATATACGACAACCTTTATGGTATCTTTTTTCGGAGAATAAGTAACGGTTTCACGGAAAGTCGGATCGATAATAACATCAATAGAAGTTTCTTCCAGTATTTCACGATGTGCGGTCTGAACCTCGGTCTCACCGGCTTCAACATGACCTTTCGGAAACGACCAATGCCCACTGTTGATATGTTTTATCAAAAGAATTTCAGTATTTCCGTGGAATTTGCGGTAAACGATAGCGCCGCAAGATTTCTCGTGAAGCATAAACGCTCCTTTCCTGCCGGAAAAACCGGCATAAGTAAGAATCTGCCTTTCGGCTGATTCATGTTGTTTCACAAATATTATATCATATTTTGTGGAATTTGTCTATAGTTAAGATGAGAAAAAAATGTAGTATTCAGTAATTTTTGCAAACCAGAATTTTCATTTGCAATATAATCCATAATATGATACAATAATAATGATAATAATTTTTGAAAGGAGTTAAAAGCTTGACTAAACCGAAAAAACGATATATAATCCCATTAGCTGTCATTCTTCTGATGGTAATTCTCAACATTGCAGCAAGAACAAGCCGTAGCTTTTCTGATTTTTATGTTTTAAAAATTTTCCCGTTTATAACAAATCCCCTCTCGTTTATAAGCGGACTATTTCCGTTTTCGGTCGGGGAAATTATGATAATCATTGCCATACTTCTTATATTCATAGGAGTTCCGCTGACTGTCGTTCTGATTATTTTCGCCGGAAAAATACGACGAAAAACGGCAGGGATATTCTCGGTTGTTTCGCTCTGGATACTTGCATTCATCACGGCTGCCGAAACCTTGAACTGCTTTATAATGTACCAATGCACGCCGTTTTCGGAACGTTATCTGACCGCAGGCGAACATACACGAAGCGAACTTATTCAGCTTTATTCTGCACTTATAGACAAAGCAAATGAACTTTCTGTTCAGGTTCCACGTGATAAAGACGACCGTTTTTATGTTACCGCAGACGTTGATGAAGAAGCTCGAAGAGCTATGAAAAAAGCCGCAGAACAGTTTCCTCAGCTCTCCGGATATTATCCCAAAGCGAAATCGATTTTATTCTCTTATTTTATGAGTCAATCTCATCTTTCCGGAATCTATTTCCCGTTTTCTCTTGAAGCGAATTACAATGACGACATGGTAAAAACTAATCTTCCGGATACTATCTGTCACGAATATGCTCATCTTAAAGGCATAATTCAGGAGGACGAAGCGAATTTTATCTCCTATATCGCAACTACCGGAAGCGATAATGTAGAATTCCGCTACTCAGGCTGTCTAAGCGCTCTTGAATACGTTCACAACGAAATATACAACTCTAAAATTACGGAAGCATATTACCTTTCCGACAATATTTCCGATAATGTCCGCCGTGACTGGTTCAGATTCATGCCCGATAATTACTGGGAAGAAAACAAGAAAAAAGAGATAATTTCTACCGAAACAGTAAGCGTTATTTCAGATACTGCCATAGATACAAATATAAAAATGAACGGACGTGAAGAAGGCATAGATACATATTCAAAAATGGTAAATCTTCTTCTGGATTACTACTTTCCAATAGAATAAGATAAGGACGAACTTATTATGAGTTCGTCCTTATTCATACGATCATTATTCAGAAGCAGTTGTTGTTTCTGTTGTTGTCTCGTCCGTTGCCTCTTCTGTTGATTCCTCCGAACTTTCCGTTGTTGTTTCAGAAGATGACGGAGCTTTTTCGTCAATAAGAGTAAGCTCTGTAAAGGTCATTTTAAGCTTATTATTGTCCATTTCAAAACCGATCAATCTTCCGTCTTTGTCAACGATAAGCAGATATTTTCCGCCCTCAAGCTCTCCGCTTATTTCAAGAGAATCGTCCCTTTCTTCGCCCTTAAGCTCCTCCAGCTTTGCATTCTCGTCAACGGCCTTGATGAGATTGAGCATCATTGCACGAACAGGCACAGCCGACTGCGGTACGGAAAAACTAAGTCCCTTATACGACGCCGAAGTGTTTCCCTCACTGAATTCAAGCTTGACTCCGCTTAAAGTATTGGGTGAGGAAAATTCGATTTCCCATGCTCCCGAACCAAAACGCTTCACGATTCCCTCCGCCTGAAGCCGATCAAGGGAAATGCTCACCTCTGCCTGAAACGCACAGTCAAGACCATTTTTCCTCGAAACAGAGCTTTTCAGCGGCATTGAACAAGATACGAAACATAATACCGTTAAAACAGTCAGAGCGAATGTAATAATTCTTTTCATAATATCTTCTCCATTCATTTTAAATATTAAAAAATTATACATCCGTTCTGTTGAATCAATTTACTTTGATTTTTTTCCTTGTTTTTCTTTAAGCATCCTGAATGAATCGGACAAACAGGAGATTATATCTCTCGGCAGCATAGCTTCCATACCAAATTTTTCAGACGCAGCATCCCCTGCAAGACCGTGTATATAAACTCCGGCGCAGGCACTGTCGAAAACCGAGCATCCCTGAGCAGCAATGGAAGCTATAACTCCTGCAAGAACATCTCCGCTTCCGCCAACGCTCATTCCGGGATTTCCGGTATGATTTACCGCCGTTGCTCTTCCGTTGGCAACAAGAGTACCTGCTCCCTTCAGCACAACGGTTATTCCGTATTTTTCGGCATATTTTTCCACAACTGCAATACGGTTAGCTGAAATCATTGCATTATCGCAGTTAAGAAGTCTTGCCATTTCTCCGACATGAGGAGTTAGAACTATGTCCGATTTCTTTCCCAGTAAAATATCTATGTCCGAAGCAATGCAATTTATTCCATCTGCGTCAATAATTATGGGACATTTTGCATTTTTGACAACAAACTTCATTAAGGCTATAGTATCGGGAGTAACTCCCATTCCGCATCCAATAACAACAGCGTCAGCACCGGTCATTGCGTCAAGAAGTTGAGAAACGCTGCTGTCATAGAGCATATATCCGTAATCATCGCATTCAAGCTCAAGGTATGTAGCCTCCGGAACAAGTGCGGCGACGGTATCTATACATTTTTCGACAGAAGCTACACGAACAAGACCTGCTCCGCTTCTTAAAGCTCCCAAAGCCGCAAAAGCCGCCGCACCTCTCATTGAAGAAGAACCTGCGATAACGAGAACTGTTCCGAAAGTTCCCTTGTGAGCATCTTTTTCACGTTTCGGAGGAAAACTTGCGAGGTAATTTCTTTCAATTCGGTAATATTTTCTTTCGCCGTCAAGAATATCAACAGATTTTTTCGGCAGTCCGATATCGGCAACCGTTATCTTTCCGCAGTATTTCTTAAGAGGATACTGCGTCATACCTGTTTTAAGAAATCCGAAAGTGATTGTTTCGTCCGCCTCGAAAGAGCCGAAAGAAACTGCTCCGGTAACGCTGTTTCCTCCGCTCGGAACATCCACGGCGATCCTGTATGCACTTGAACTGATAGCGAAAATTCCGGCGATATTCTTATCAAGATGATCTCTGAAACCTGTTCCGTAAACTCCGTCAACAATCACATATGCGCATAAAACAGCGCTTTTTATAAGACTCATACGGCGTTTTTCCTGCATAAGAATATTTTCGAGAGGATTTTTGCCGCTTTTTCCGTCGGAAACATTAATATCCTTAACGGCAGGAATGGTCATGTAATCAAGTTCTGCCGCTTCGATAGCCGCACTTACGTTTTCACTGCGGTATCCCTCAATAAATTCAATATGATCATCCGGAAGTCCGGCAAACATTTCCTTTGAAAGTTCTGTCGACGGAGGTGCGCCGACGTTTATAACGGTGACTTTATATCCCCTGTAAACAAGAATATTAGCCGCCGCAAAACAGTCTCCGCCGTTGTTTCCCTTTCCTGCAAGAAAAACTATTGATTTTTCTTCCGTCGGAATATCGTTGTTCTGACGGCAGTAATTATCAATATGCTCTGCAAGAACCTTTCCGGCATTTTCCATTAATTTTTTCTTTGAAACGCCTAGCTTTTCAGAATTATCCTCAATTTCGCTCATTTGTTTTGGGGTAACGATTCTCATAAAAACTATCCTCCTTTATAATAACTACATTTTCGTGCTAAGGGTATCATATCATTTCAGCTCGCTGCGAATTTTTGCAGGAAGAGTCTTTTTTATGTTTTCAAGCATTCTCTCATCCGGAACAAAAATAAGTCTTGTTTTTCCGTATTCCGTATGCTCAAAATCAGCATAATATTCACGGGAAATAATATTATCTGATGCAATAACAACGGTCATATCCTCGGTTTCCTCCATATCTTCGGTATATTTTCCGAAAGCGGTGAAGGTTCTTACCGGAACGCTGAGCAAAGCGGTTCTCTTTTTTCTTGCAATTATCTTGTCCACATCAAGCTCTCCGTTTGTGAATGTGTATTCATACTCAACGTAAGAGCCTTGAACGAGGAAATATGTTCCGTATCCGGCTGCAACGGCGAGAACGAATCCCATAAGAGCAAGAAGCGGCTGCCCGATCTGCAAAAAAGCAAAAAGTACGATACACAATGTAAAAAGACTGCCGGTTATTATTGTGGCTATCCTTCTTGTTTTGTCTGATTTGGTTTCGTTTCGTTTAACAAGCTGTTCTGCAAAATTATCCATAGTTTCAACACTCCTGAATTAAAAAATCTTTACTACTTTATATAATATCATAAATTTCCTCAAAATTCAATAAAAGTACTTGATTTTTTTTAATTTTGCGTTTATAATATTATTTAGTAACCCGATGACTGAGAGAGTAAGTTTGTAAAGTCGTATTCAGAGAGAAGCGGATTGGTGGAAACGCTTTGGCGCAGAACAAATTGAAGTTCACTCACGAGGGGCGGTTTTGAACGGTCTTGCGGCTCATTAGATCCCGACGTAGGTCTGCGTTAAAGACAAGAGAGTGTCGGCTCTCCTGTGGCAATAGGTGGTTATAAGCAAGATTCAGATCTTGTCCTGTTGGACAGGATCTTTTTATTTGCCTGCACATAAAATATTATATTCAGGAGTTGATTATTTTGAAAGAACAGCTTGAAAAAATTGAATCGCTGGCTAAACAGGAGCTTGATTCCTGCACTGAGATCAAGGCTCTGGACGATCTGAGAATCAAATATCTCGGAAAAAAAGGAGAACTTACCGCTATCCTCAAACAAATGGGTAAGCTTTCGGCAGAAGAAAGACCGGTTATCGGTCAGCTTGCAAACAAGGTTAGAGCCGATATCGAGGACGCTCTGAAAAGCAAGCTCGATTCCCTTAAAGCAGACGCTCAGGCCGCTAAGATCAAGGAAGAATCCATCGACATTACGCTTCCCGGAAAATACGCTCCATTCGGTAAGCTTCATCCGCTTACAAAGGTTGAAAACGAAATTCGTGAAATTTTCCTTGGACTTGGATTTGAAATTGCTGACGGTCCGGAAATAGACGACGATTACCATGTTTTCGAGGCTCTTAATCTTCCGCCCGATCATCCGGCAAGAGACACTCAGGATACTTTCTATATTGACGGAACAGATGAAACCGTACTCCTCCGTACTCAGACATCATCGGTTCAGGTTCACGTTATGGAAAATCAGAAGCCGCCTATCCGCATTATTTCTCCCGGAAGAGTTTTCCGTTCGGACGCTGTAGACGCTACTCACTCCCCGCTTTTCCACCAGATAGAGGGACTCGTTGTTGATAAGGGCATCACAATGTCCGATTTAAAGGGAACTCTTGAAATGCTCATGAAAAAGCTCTACGGCAACGACTGCAAGCTCCGTTTCCGTCCGCATCACTTCCCGTTCACAGAGCCAAGCTGCGAAGTTGATATAAGCTGCTTCAACTGCGGCGGCGAAGGCTGCTCTATGTGTAAGGACGAGGGATATATCGAGCTTCTTGGCGCAGGTATGGTTCATCCGAAGGTTCTCGAAAACTGCGGTATCGACAGCAATGTTTACTCCGGATTCGCATTCGGTATGGGTCTTGAACGTATGGTTATGGGACGTTATAATATAAACGATCTCCGTCTGCTTTATGAGAACGATGTAAGATTCTTAGAACAGTTCTGATGTTTAAGCGAAGCAGGAATATAATAACATTTTCAGTTGTTTTTCTCATTATTGACGCTTTAGCTGCGCTGATGATCATTTTTTCAAATGCCGGCAGAACTTCTGTCAAAAACGTTCTGATCGTATGTATGGTCATTGCATTGCCGTTCGTGACTGCGGTTTTATGGCAGAGCATATACATTCTCCGCCTGAGAAAATTTCTCGCCGAACTTCCCGAAGAGCCGGAGCACTACTTCCGAAAAAGCTCCTATAAAATGAAGGACAGATTTTACTGGTTTTCGGATTATTTTTTCGATCTGAGAAAATTAAGAAAAGTTCCGTATGAAAAAATCAGTTCAATCAGCGTTCAGACCGCTTCTGTCGGTATAGGAAGAAAGGCGTTCTATCCGATCAGACGAGGTACGCTCATTCCGTTATACGGCTGCTATTTAATAAGGGTAAGCTATGGATTCAGAAGCACGGTAATACCTGTCGGTGACAGCGAAAGACTATGCCGAAGCGTAATAAAGCGTTTTACGAAAAAAAATAATAATATCAACGTTTATAACGAACCATAAAATAGAAAGGAAAAAGTTATGAATTTATCTATGAAATGGCTTAACGATTACGTTAAAGCCGATATGCCGATAAAAGATTACTGCCATGCTCTTACTATGAGCGGCTCTAAGGTTGAGTGCTATGAGATCGAGGGAAAAGAAATTTCCAACGTTGTTGTGGGAAAGCTCCTCTCGGTCGTTCCCCACGAAAATTCCGACCACCTTGTTGTTTGTCAGGTAGAGGTCGGCAAGGAAGCTCCTATCCAGATCGTTACGGGAGCTTCAAACGTTAATGCCGGAGATATAGTTCCCGTTGCTCTTGACGGATCGACTCTTCCCGGCGGAATCAAGATCAAAAAGGGCAAGCTTCGTGGAGTTGAATCAAACGGAATGCTCTGCTCGCTTGGTGAACTTGGTCTTGATAAGCGTGATTTCCCTTACGCTATCGAGGACGGTATCTTCATCATGCAGGAAGACTGCCAGATCGGTCAGGATATCAGATCGGCCATAGGTCTTGACGATACTTCAGTCGAATTCGAGATTACTTCAAACCGTCCGGACTGCCTGAGCGTTATCGGTCTTGCAAGAGAAACCGCTGCAACTTACAATCTTCCGCTGAATGTTAAAGCTCCGGAATTCAAGGGCGTTGACGGCGATGTGAACGATTTCCTCAAGGTCGATATCATCAACACCGAAAAGTGTCAGCGTTATTGTGCCGGTATCGTTAAAAATGTTAAAATAGAACCGTCTCCACGCTGGATGAGAGAAAGACTTCGTGCAAGCGGAGTACGTCCTATCAACAATTTTGTCGATATCACAAACTATGTAATGCTCGAATACGGTCAGCCTATGCACGCTTTCGATCTTCGTTATGTCGAGGGTTCGCATATCAACGTCCGCAACGCTGTAAACGGTGAAAAAATCATGACTCTTGACGGTGTTGAGCGTGAACTTTCCGACGATATGCTCGTTATCGCTGACGAGAAAAAGCCTGTTGCTGTTGCCGGAATCATGGGCGGAGAATACAGCGGTATTATGGACGATACTACAATTGTTGTATTTGAATCCGCTTACTTCGAGCCTTCACAGGTTCGCCGCACTTCCAAAAAGCTTGGTCTTAAATCAGACGCTTCTTCACGCTATGAAAAGGGAGTTGATCGTCTTGTCTCCATGACCTGTCTTAAAAGAGCTTTTGAGCTTGTAGAACTTCTTGGCGCAGGAGAGGTAGTTAATACCGTTATCGACTGCGATTATACGGATAAAACTCCTGCTTCCGTTGATTTCAGCGCAGACTGGATAAACAGCTTCCTCGGAACTGATATTCCAGAAACAGACATGATCGAGTATCTCAGCCGCCTTGATTTCAAGGTTGAAAACGGCAAAGTTATTGCTCCGTCATTCAGAATCGATATCGAATGCAAAGCCGATATTGCGGAAGAAGTTGCAAGAATTTACGGTTACAACAATATTCCGTCAACCGATTTCAGAGGTGTTGCCAAGGCTGAATACACTGATGAGCAGAAATTTATCCGCACTCTCAGAAACGCAGCAGTTGCTCTCGGAGGATACGAAATTGCAACATACTCGTTCGTTTCTCCTAAATATTTCGATAAGATAAAGCTTCCTCAAGACAGCAAGCTCCGCAGAACTGTTAAAATCGTTAATCCGCTCGGAGAAGATACCAGCGTTATGAGAACCTCTACTATCCCCTCGATGCTCGATGTTCTTTCTTTCAACTACAATAACAGAAACGAAAAAGCTTGTCTCTTTGAAATTGCTAAGGAATATCTGCCGGCGCAGGAAGAAAAGCCTTATATTAACGGTGAAATTCTTGCAAGCAATGGCAGGGAGAAGCATAAATACGAATATTCTCTTCCCGATGAGCCGCAGAATATCACTATCGGAATGTACGGCGGAGACGCTGATTTCTACACTCTCAAGGGTATCGTTGAACAGCTTCTTGACGAAATGAATATCAGCGGAGTTGAATATGTCCGTGCCGGAGACTGCGAAGTTTTCGATGAAAAATACGCTCTTCATCCGGGAAGAAGCGCAGTTATTCTCAAAGACGGCATTCATATCGGAATCATGGGAGAAATTCATCCTGAAGTTCAGGAAACATATGAGATCGGTGTGAAAACTTACGTCGCAAAGCTCAATATCGCTGAAATGATGAACTGTGCCGCTGAAAAGATAACATATCAGCCTCTCCCGAAATTCCCTGCTACAACCCGTGATCTCAGCATTATCTGCGATGACGAAACTCCTGTTGCTGAGCTTGAAAAGGCTATAAAGGGAGCTGTGGGTAAGATTCTGGAAAAAGTTACTCTCTTTGACGTTTATAAGGGAAAACAGATCGAGGCTGGTAAAAAGAGCGTTTCTTACTCTATCTCCATGCGTTCTCACGATGGTACTCTCACGGACGAACAGGCTGACGGCGCAATGAAGCGTGTACTGAAAGCTCTGTCTGCTATCGGAGCTGAATTAAGAGGATAATCGGATAAAGCCAAGACTCTCAAGAACTTTGAAATATTAAATATTTCTTTATCTTTTGATTACGTTTATTATGCTTATTCAAAGTATCAGGGAAAAGAATAAAAAGAAAATTAAGTATATTATAAAAAAAGGACTGCTGCATATAATTACAGCAGTCCCTTTTTCTTGGTATCATGCAAATATATTGCAAAAACTGTTTACAAGAGTCTGAAAATGTGGTATCATTAATAATATGATACTCACTAATAACGAATCGGAGGAAAAAATGTCTGAAAATAAACCAAAACGTAATAAATTCAAAGCCCTTTGCATTATTGAAACACTGATAATTGCTGCTCTTTCGGGAGGTCTTATCTGGAATTCCTTTCTTAAAGAAAAATTTGATGAAAACGGCGAAGCTGTTCCTGTCAACGGAGGTTCAGTCAGCGAAGTGAGAACACGTCCTGTTATCGAAAAAGAGGAAACTTTCTATCAGCTCGACGGAAAAAAGATACTTATGCAAAACAGCGTTTACGGAGAAGTTTTTATGCCGGTTTTTGCAGACGTTCCTGCCTGTTCGCTTGATATGAACTCTCTCGTAACACGAAACGGCTATGCTTTTTATAAGGAAAACGAAGAGATAACTTCTATCGCCGGAATAGACGTTTCAGAGCATCAGGGAGATATAGACTGGAATGCCGTAAAAAATGCGGGAATTGAATTTGCTATTATCCGTATAGGCTATCGAACATACGGCGGTGGCGAGATAGTTCTTGATACAACATTTGAGCAAAATCTCCGTAATGCCGACGCTGCCGGAATCAAAACAGGAGTCTATTTCTTCTCTCAGGCTATTGATCCCGAAGAAGCTATCGAAGAAGCGGACGCTGTTATTGACGCTATCCGTCCGTATAATATAACGTATCCGGTTATTTTCGACTGGGAACTTATAACCGGAGACTCCGCAAGAACTGATGCTATGACGGTCGATAATCTTGCAGATGCCTGTATTTCCTTCTGTGAGCGTGTCAAATCCGCCGGATATACTCCAATGATCTATCAGAATAAAAACACAACCATGTTTAAGCTTGATCTGCCTAAGCTTCAGGGTTACGATTTCTGGCTCGCTGAATACGGTGACAAGCCTACATATTACTACGATTATCAGATGTGGCAGTATTCCTCAACGGGCAAAGTTCCGGGAATAAACGGCGAGGTTGACATGAATATCAGCTTCAAAGATTACAGTACTGCTGAAAACTGACAAAAAATGACGAACCGTTTTTGGTTCGTCATTTTAATTCAGTTAGAGGTTTTCATGTAAAGTATTTTCATCGAATTTATCCGGTATGTTCCGTCGTCTTTTTCAGTAATATTAAACTCGACCGATTTTGAGACGCTCTTTTCCATCCAAGCAGGACGTTCATCAACGTAATCAACAGTAACGGTGTAATCGCTTCCGCTTTTCACGATTGATTTGATTTCCGGATGATATGTAAAGATGATTGGCTTTACCTTAACATTATACGCTCCTCTGTCGACGTCAAAGTAAAATCTCGATTCAACAGGTCCTAATGTGGTATGAACAAATTCAGGGAGATCCTGTCCAAAAAGCTCAACAGCCTGCGCTTCAACATCATATGCCGAGATAGAAACCGTATCTCCTCCGGCATTAAGCGAATACTTCGATATCTTCTCATCATTCATAATTATAGACCAGATAGAAGCCGTGATTATCTGCTCGGAAGTCAGCTCTGATGCGTTATTGAAAGATTCGATATCCATTATCACTGCCGGATATATCACCTCTGTAAATCCATCTTTCTTGACTTCACCCGATGTAAAGTTCTTTATAAGACCTATACCCTTTCCAACGGAAGTGATAATTCCTATAACTGCAAAAAACGCAAAAACTACTCCCATAATTGCATATAATCTCTTCCTGAACTTTTTCTTGCCTTTCCTTTCAGAAACTTCATCAGATTCAGTTTTCTCACTTTTTTCGTTGAGAAGAGCGTCAGTATCTTCATCAAGAATCTTTGTTAAAGCTGATGTTATTCTTCCCTTTTTCGTTTCAATAGGATTATTCGTTTTTTCTTCGGAAGCTTTCTTAATAACAGGCTCGGCAGGAAACTCGACGGTTTCCTCTTTCGGCTTATCAAGTTCAGCAATAGCGCTGGCGGCATTTTCTCTTATTCCGTCAATAAGACTGCTTACTCGGATCTCGTTTTCTTCGGTCTCTTCAACAGTTTCGGAAATATTTTCAGATTCATCCCCTACTTCTTCTACAGCGGTTTCCGTTTCACCTGCCGAACTATTTATAGCTGCGAGTGCAGCGTCTATAAGCTCGACTGCGGAGCCTTCCTCTTCATTAATAAACTCTTCGTGTATTTTTTCTTCTGCCGTTACTTCATCCTGAACAGGAACATTTTCCGGTTCAGATACTGCATTTTCATCCTCTGATTCACTGTCGAAAATATCGTCAATTTTGATCGCATATTCATCAGAAACCGACTCTTCAGCAGATTTTCTTTCCGATTTCTCCGCAATATCTTCAGAATCACGCTTCTTTTTACGTTTTGAGAAAAGACCTTTTTTAACCTTTTTTTCAGGCTTCGGCCCTTCTACAGGCTCAGTTTCAATTTCCGGTTCGTCAGAAATTTCTATCGACATTATTTCAGCCGCTTCATAAGTTTCAACAGTTTCTCCCGCATTTTTTATATCTGCTTCGGGAATAATTTCTTCTTGAACTTCGTTAATCTCTCCTGTTTCCTCATCAGGCTGAACAGGAAATCCTGCACGCTCATGTTCAAGACGCATCCTCTCCATTTCCTGACGGCGAATAGCTTCATAATCAGGAAGTTCGCCTGTTATAACTATTTTCTTCTTTTTTGTTTCAGACTGTTCCGGCAGAATCCCCGGCTCAGATATTTTTTGCGGCTGAATTTCCTCTGTTTTATTGTTTTTTTCTTCAAGTTCGTTAATAATATTTTCTGCAAGACTTGGCTTCTTTTCTTCTGTCAGCGCATTCAGCAAATCGTCAACTGACATATCGTCGTAAATGCTTTTTCTTTTAAGAACGTTTTGCTCATTCGGGGCATTTCTTCCTGTTTCTCCGCCCTTTTTCAGATTATTGAGCATATCGTCCAAATCTTTTCTGATAGCCATTCCGACCTCCATAAATTAAATAAAATTATTTTTATTTAGGGTACACTTGAAAATTCATCATCTCAATCTTATAATTATCTTATCTGACCGTTTCCATTGATAAGATATTTAACAGTTGTCAGTTCTTTAAGTCCCATCGGACCTCTTGCGTGAAGTTTCTGAGTAGAAATGCCGATCTCGGCGCCGAATCCGAACTCTCCTCCGTCTGTAAACCGAGTCGAAGCGTTTACATAAACCGCTGCCGCATCGACCATTTTCTGGAACTTTTCAGCATTTTCAAGCGATTTGGTTACAATGCATTCAGAATGCTTTGTTCCAAAACGTCCGATATGAGCTATAGCCTCGTCAATATCTTCAACTACCTTAACTGATATAACGTAATCGAGAAATTCAGTTGCATATTCTTCATCTGTTGCATGTTCAACACGATCGCCAAGAATTTCCGCAGTTCTGCTGCACCCATAGAACTTAACATTATGTTTATCAAGGCGTTCAGCTATCATGGGAAGTATCTTCTCCGCACAATCTTTATGAATGAGAAGGCTTTCAACAGCGTTGCAGACCGACGGACGCTGAGTTTTTCCGTTATCGACAATATCTACAGCCATTTCTGCATCAGCCGAAGAATCAACGTATACATGACAATTTCCCGTACCGGTTTCTATAACAGGAACAGTCGCAGTATTTACAACAGCCTGAATAAGTCTGCCGCTTCCTCTTGGAATAAGAACGTCAAGATATTGATTCAGCTTCATAAGTTCATTCGTTGTTTCACGGGATGTGCTTTCAACAACCTGAATAACGTCCGCCGGAAGTCCGGCTTCGGCAATAGCATTTCTCATTATAGAACCGAGGCATATATTTGAATTTATAGCCTCTTTTCCGCCTTTAAGGATAACAGCATTTCCGGTTTTGAGACAAAGAGCGGCTGCGTCTACGGTAACATTCGGACGTGATTCAAAAATAATTCCGATAATTCCCAGCGGTACTCTCGTTTTTGCTATTTTAATACCGTTCGGACGCACAAAACCTTCAATAACCTCTCCGATAGGATCGTTCAGCACAATAAGCTCGTCAACACCTTTTGCCATACCTGCAATACGCTTTTCGTCAAGTTTTAATCTGTCCTGCATAGCTTCGGACATTCCGTTTGCCTTTGCCGCAGCTATATCCTTAGCGTTTTCAGCCATAATAAGTTCCTGATTTTCAATAAGAGCCTTTGAAATAGCCGCAAGAGCCTTATTTTTAAGCATTGTTCCCGCCGAAGCAATAGCAGTTTCAGCGGCTTTGGCCTTAATTCCGAGTTCTTCTGTATAGCTCATAAATATTTCTCCTTAAATAATTTATATGTGCTTATTTGCCTTAAAAATAGTACCGATTTCTTTATTTTCAAATAAATCGTACAAAAGTTCAGGATCGTTTCCGTTCATAATTACCATGTCAATTCCTGCTTCTACAGCGATTTTGGCAGCATTTATCTTTGTGGACATTCCGCCTGTTCCAAGATTTGTTCCCGCTCCGCCTGCAACGCTTTCTATTTCCGGAGTTATCTCCTCAACCACAGTAATTGGCTTTGCATCGGGATTTGATCTCGGATCATCATCGTAAAGTCCGTCTATATCAGAAAGTATCAGCAGCAGATCTGCTCCGGAAAGACTTGCAACAAGAGCTGAAAGCGAATCGTTCTCTCCTATTTCCAATTCCAGCTCGTCAATAGCAATAGTGTCATTTTCGTTGACGATAGGAATAACTCCCATTTCGACAAGACTTTCGACAGTATTTTTGAAATTTTCACAGTGATTCGGATTATTTATTATAGTTTTTGTAAGAAGTATCTGAGCGACTGTGACGCTGTATTTTGCAAACATATCATCGTAAACGTGCATCAGCTCGCACTGTCCGATAGCGGCGACAGCCTGTTTGAACCGTGTTTCACGAGGTCTTTCTGCAAGTCCGAGCTTTCCTGCTCCGAGTCCGACAGCGCCTGATGAAACCATAATGATTTCTTTTCCGGAATTGTGCAGATCGGATATAACACGAACTAAATTATTCATTCTTCTTATATTCAGCTTGCCGGTTTTATGAGCAAGAGTAGAAGTTCCAAGTTTTATAACGATACGTTTTTTTTCGGAAATATTTCTCATAAAAATCTCCCTGATTCAATTAACCTTATTTTTAACCGAGCCGTTTTGCCAAGCTCTTATATTTTCGCATACAATATCCACAAGCCGCTGTCTTGTTTCAAGAGCCGCCCATGCAGTATGAGGAGTTATAACGCAGTTCTTTGCGTTTTTCAGCGGAGTATCCGGCGACATAGGTTCTTTTTCGAGAACATCCAGGTAAGCTGCGGCAATTTTTCCGCTGTTAAGAGCTTCAGCAAGATCGCTCTCGCAGATAACTCCGCCTCTTGAAGTATTGATAAGCACCGCTGTTTTCTTCATTTTTGAAAGCAAGCAGCTATTTAAGATTCCTCTTGTCTGCTCGTTAAGAGGACAATGAAACGTCAGAACATCCGCCTTTTCAGCAGCAGTCTGAATATCGGTAACCTCATATTGGCAATTTTCGGGAACAGTTCTTGTAGCAACAATTATATTCATGCCGAAAGCTCTGCCGATCTCTGCAGTTTTTCGTCCAATAGAGCCAAAGCCTACGATGGAAAGATTTCTTCCGGCAAGCTCTGATATCGGTATAGGGAAATAAGAAAACGACGGAAAACGTTCCCATTCGCCGTTCTTAACGGCAATATCGTAATCTCTTATACGGCTGAAATGATCGAGTATGTATGCAAAAGTCTGCTGTGCAACTGCGTTTGTTGAATACTGTCCAGCATTGCAGACTGTTATCCCCTTTTCAGCGGCATATTTTATGTCAATATTATTGAATCCGGTTGCAAAAAGTCCTATATACTTGATATTCGGACAAGCATCCATTATCTCTTTTGTGATAAGAACCTTATTGCAGAGAACAATATCAGCATCACCAATATTCTTCGCAGTTTCCTCCGGCTTTGTCATTGGAATAATTTTCACATCGCCAAGCTCTTCAAGAGCCGATGTCGAAATATCTCCGTTTATGTTCACCGTATACCAATCAAGAACAGCTATTTTCAAGGATTATTCCTCCTTGCCGCTTTCATCATCTGAGGAATCTTCATTTTCATCGGCATCGTTTTCTTCAGCAGCTCCGTTTTCATCCGATGCTTCTTCCGCAGCGTCTTTTCCATTTTTCTTTTTGGAATTATGAACATTATAAACTACCGTGGCTGCGATTGCTGCAACTATCAGAACAAGCTCTATAATTCCCATCGTATAGTAAACTGATTTCTTTTCCGAAAGCCACACCATAAGCGAGATCGGAAGCGCAAATGCCATTATGATCTGATGCGGTCTTCGCTGAGTATAGAAGCGATACGCAAGAAAAATAAAGCCGATACAGCAGAAAATAAGATGACTTTTAAAGGGAAACGGAAAAAGCTCCGGCTTAACCATCTCAGTCTGCTGAGAAAGAGTAGTGATCATATCTGAAAAATTCATAACAAACTCCTATCCGACGCTGTTAAAGCGTACTTTTAAAATTAATTCTGAACATATACATTATATTATATCATACATTCGCTGACAATTCAACATCTTTTTCAAATTTAAGGAAACATTTTATATTCAAACAATAAACTGTATAATAATATCTTATATCATTTCAGATAGAAGATTATTTTCAATAGTATATTAACTCCTTTAGAATAATTAAGATTTAAACCAATATAAAAAGATACTATTTTTTATTGTATTTTTTCTAAAAATAATGTATAATATTATCAACAAGAATTTTTACTGCTTTTATAGGAGGCTATACTATATGAAGAAAAAGTTTAAAAAAATCACCGCTCTTCTTGCGGGAATGGTAACGGCTTTTTCATGTATTTCGGGAATTGCTCCTGATAAATCGGATGTACATGAGATTTCAGCTTCTGCCGCTTCTTCAAACGTTCCGGCCTTTCCGGGAGCTGTCGGCGGCGGCAAATATGCTACAGGAGGAAGAGGCGGCGAGGTTTACCATGTTACAAATCTTAACGACAGCGGAACAGGTTCATTCCGTGACGCTGTAAGCAAATCAAACCGTATCGTAGTTTTCGATGTAAGCGGAACTATTGAGCTTAAAAGCAATATTCTCTGCCAGAGCAATATTACTATAGCCGGACAAACTGCTCCCGGAGGCTCAGGCATAACATTGAAAAACTATAAGCTCGGCATGGCAGGAGATAATATAATCTGCCGCTATATAAGCTCTCGTCCCGGACCATACGCTTCAACAAGCTCCGGAAATGACGCATGGGGCGGCGCTAAAGGCTCACATTCGATCATAGACCACTGCTCTATGGGATGGACTACCGACGAGCAATGGGGACTTTACTCCAACAACGAATACTATACAGTTCAATATTCCGTTATTGGTCCTGCCGACTCATGGGGAGGTCATAAGAAAGGACTACACGGCTTCGGTCTTATGATGGGAAAGGGCTATCTCACATTCGATCACAACCTTATTATCCACAATGTTTCAAGAAATTTCCGTGGAAAGGTCGAAGGTCAGGAAACTGCCGATTTCACAAACAATATCATCTATGATTGGGGATATCAGACGGCTTACGGTACTATCGGTCACCTTAATTATGTAAATAATACTCTGAAAATGGGAAACAGTACCACCGGAGGAAAGCATTACATGAATGTTGACAGCAGTACTAAACCGCAGAATTTTAAGGTTTACATCACCGGAAACAGAATCCTCAACAAGGACAACTCCGTTTATGAGACTCCCACCAATGATAACTGGGCAGGAGTTGATGTTAAAACATCTATCGGTATAACTAAAAACGATCTCGTTTCCAATTCTCCGTTTGAAACAATTGTTAACGGTGAGAACGTTTCATCTGTTTCAGAAGTTGAAAGCGCCGCAGATTCCTACGAACACGTTATAAGCTTTGCCGGAAACGGTATTTCTCCCGATAAAAGAACCGATATTGATAAGCAATGCGCTGAGGAAACCAAAAACGGAACTGGCTCTTGCAGCGGTACTGCTGAATACGATTCAACCAAAACCGACCTTGATAAATACAAAATTCAATGCGGAGTAACATATAATTATCCGTCCGCAGTTCTGAAAAAAGAAATTATAGACAGCGATAATGACGGTATGCCCGATGACTGGGAGCTTGCAAGAGGTCTTGATCCTAACGACGCAGGCGATACAAACGGCGATTACTGCGGTCTCGGCTATACAAATATTGAATACTACATCAACGATCTTACTGTTGATTCTTTCCCCGAAGGCGTTGTCGAGCTTTCTCCCGAAAATTCTGTTGAACCGATTTCAGCTTTTGAAACAATTCAGGCGGAAGCTTATGACTCGCAGGAAGGTGTGCGTGTCGAGGATCTTGATTCCGGCGGGCAAAATATCGGATTCGTCGAAAACGGTGACTGGATAATGTTCCGAAAAGTTGATTTTGAAGACGGAGCCAAAAGCATTAAGCTCAATATTTCAGGCAATGCTGCCGGAATCGAGCTTTATCTCGATAAAATGGAGGGAACTCCTGCCGCTAAGATAGCATTCAGCGGAACAAACGGTTTTTCTGACTATCAGGAGCTTGAATATACTATCCCAACTATAACAGGAGTTCACAGCCTTTACCTCAAATTTACCGGCGGAGAGGGTTACCTTCTTAATGCTGACAGCTTTGTTTTCGGCAGAGAAGCTGTCGTTCTTAACGGTAAACTTATCAAAAATGTCAAAATAAGCGATAATGCCAATCCGCAAAGCTGGAACATCGGACAAAATGGAAACGTTGGTTCACTTATATTCGGGGACAGAACATTCACTATCGCTTCTCTTCCTGAAGCTTTGAAGGACGCAGAAATTCTTATGACCTCATGTGACGCAAAGGGAACAACAGGAGATACAGCCGAATTTACTGCTGCTGAGGATATAGATCTCTATGTCGCTCTCGACAGCCGAGTGGAAAATACTCCTGATTGGCTTGAAAGCTATAAGAAAATGTGTGATAAGTCACAGGATTTCACATCTTCAGACTTTGTTTTTACTACATCAAACGATCTTACGTTTATACCATATAAAAAGACCGTTAAAACCGGAGAAAAAATCGTTCTGGGAAGCAATGGGCAGTCATATCAATGCGTTAACTTCACCGTCTTCGCTGTTCCTGCTTCATCCTTTACAATAAAGGGTGATATCAATAAAGACGGAAAAGTCGGAATCTCCGATATCGTCCTCATTCAGAAACATCTTCTGGGCATTGCTCCGCTCACAGCCGAGCAATCAGAGTCCGCTGATATGGACGGCGACAAAATCATTGACGCATTCGATGAAGTCCTTATCAGAAAAGCGCTTATCAAAAGTTTATAAACGGCGGATAATCTGCACTTTTCCTGCTGTTTAACACTCTTTAAATATATTTTGAAGAGCAAATAGTATTCAACTGCTGTCTTGCAGTATAGGCATTGCAAAAACAGCCAAAAGGGACAAATCATGGATAAAGCCGTACTTGTTGGGTTCAGGTACGGCTTTTTAATGCTTGATTTTATTTCTCAAATATTGTATAATATAATAGCCCTCCTCGGAAACTGAAACGCACTGTCTGACTTGTCTTTTTTGTGTTTTTCTTCGTCAGCTTTCCTTGCAATACATACAGTATCCCTGCGAAAACCTGACTTTGCAAAACGCAAAAAATCCTGCGCCATACAGTACTTTTCAGCTGCCGAGGAGGTCTAATAAATTCTTAATGAAATTGGTGACTTATGAATAAATACGATATTTTAAAAGAATATTTCGGTCATGACAGCTTCCGTAACGGTCAAGAAGAAATTATAGACAGCATTTTGTCCGGACGTGATACTCTCGGTATAATGCCGACAGGCGCAGGAAAGTCTATCTGCTATCAAGTTCCGGCAATGCTCCTTGACGGCATGACTATTGTAGTTTCACCTCTTATCTCGCTCATGAAAGATCAGGTAAGCGCTCTTATTTCTGCCGGATTCAATGCAGCCTGCATTAACAGTTCTCTATCTATGGAGGAATATTCTGCTGTTTTCCGAAACGCTTATAACGGAGCGTATAAAATCATCTATGCTGCTCCGGAAAGACTGGATTCCGAAGATTTTCTGCGTCTCGCCGCTCACATCAAAATCTCAATGATAACTGTAGACGAAGCTCACTGCGTTTCTCAGTGGGGACAGGATTTCCGACCGAGTTACCTCCGTATCATCGATTTCATAAGTAAACTTCCCTCACGTCCGATTGTAAGCGCTTTCACAGCTACAGCGACCACAGATGTCCGTGATGACATTATAAAAATTCTCCGGCTTGAAGATCCATTTTCTATAACCACCGGATTCAACAGAAAAAACCTATATTTCGCCGTTATTCAGCCTACGAGGAAATACGATACGCTCCGCAGTCTTATTTCCGGATACGGAGAAAAATGCGGTATCGTTTACTGTCTTTCAAGGAAAAATGTTGAGGAAGTCTGTGAGCGTCTCAATCAGGAAGGCTTCTCTGCAACCCGCTATCATGCAGGTCTTTCCGATTCTGAAAGACAGCAAAATCAGGATGATTTTATCTATGACCGCAAGAGGATCATGGTAGCAACCAACGCTTTCGGTATGGGTATCGACAAATCGGACGTTTCATTTGTAATTCATTATAATATGCCAAAGAATATTGAGAGCTATTATCAGGAAGCCGGACGTGCCGGACGTGACGGTGAACCGGCTGAATGTACGCTTCTCTATAGTGGCACCGATGTTCGTACCAACACATTCATGATTGAAAAAAGCTATGAGGAAAACTCGGAACTCTCACAAAAGGAGCGTGAACTAATTCTCGAAAAGGATAAGGAACGTCTTAAAGCCATGACGTACTACTGTACCACAACAGGATGCCTGAGAGAATACATTTTGCGATATTTCGGGGAAAATTCACCAAACTACTGTGGAAATTGTTCAAGCTGTGTAAACGGATTTGAAACTGTGGATATAACCATAGATTCACAGAAAATCATTTCCTGCGTCTATCGTGTTCACCAAAAAGGCTGGGATTACGGCAAGAGCATGATCGTTGATATTCTTCGTGGAAGCCGTAATGAAAAACTACTTTCACTCGGTTTTGATAAACTTTCAACATACGGCATAATGGCAGATGTTTCGGCTTCAAAGATACGATCTGAAATTGACTATCTCGTCATGAACGGCTACCTTATGCTCACTGATTCCGACTTCCCTCAGCTTTGTCTTTCTTCTAAATCAGTAAAAATCCTTAAAGAAAAAATTCCTGTAAGCATGAAGCTCCCCATTGAAAAATCTCAAAAGGACAAGCGTAAAGCTGATGACAAATTCTATGCCAATGATCCTCTTTTTGCAGAACTTCGTTCGCTTCGCAGTAAACTTGCGAATGAGGAAAACGTTCCGGCTTATATAGTTTTTGGTGACGCTGCGCTTCGTGATATGTGCAGAAAGCTCCCGACTTCAAGAGAGCAGTTTCTCAATGTTTCAGGAGTCGGAAGAAGCAAGGCCGATAAGTACAGCGACGCTTTCTGCGAAGTGATCTCCGAATACATAAAAAACAATCCCGATGCGGAGAAAGCTCCCGATGGCGAGGTGAGCTATCTTGAAAGTCAGCTTGCAAGTTTCCGTGAACACGCTGTCGGCACAACTGCTCTTCCAAAACCCAAACCGTGGACCGAAAGCGAAGAAAGTCAGCTTGCCGAGGAATTTAATTCCGGTAAATGTATTACTGAAATCGCACGAATTCACAAACGCACCAACGGTGCGATACGTTCCAGATTACGAAAAATTGGTATTCTGGCATAAAAATAGAGCTTACATTTGTAAGCTCCTTTTATCTTAAATTATTTAAGTTTTACAGCTTCCTTAACCTTTGCAACGATGTTTTCAGCAGAAAGTCCGAATTCCTTCAGAAGATCTACAGCCGGACCGGAGTGTCCGAACTCATCATTAACGCCGATCTTTACAACAGGGACAGGGCAGCACTCCGTTACAGCTTCTGCAACAGCAGAACCAAGTCCGCCGATAACACTGTGTTCCTCAGCCGTCACGATAACTCCCGTTTCCTTTGCACACTTGCAGATAAGTTCCTTATCAAGCGGCTTGATTGTATGGATATTAACAACTCTTGCCGATATACCGTCATTTTCAAGTACAACGGCAGCTTCAAGAGCTTCGTTTACCATAAGTCCGGTTGCAACGATAGTAACATCGCTTCCGTCCTTCATAACAACGCCCTTGCCAAGTTCGAATTTGTAAGTTTCTCTATCATTTACAACCGGAACTGCCAGACGTCCGAAACGCATATATACAGGTCCATTAAAATCAAGAGCCGCTCTTATTGCGGCACGAGCTTCAACATCGTCGCAGGGATTGATTATAGTCATTCCGGGAATAGTTCTCATTAAAGCAATATCCTCGTTGCACTGGTGAGTTGCACCATCCTCACCGACTGAAATTCCCGCATGAGTTGCACCTATTTTAACATTAAGATGAGGATAGCCGATAGAATTTCTTACTATTTCGTAAGCTCTTCCGGCAGCGAACATAGCAAATGTACTTGCAAACGGAATTTTTCCGCAGGCTGCAAGTCCTGCTGCAACCCCCATCATGTTAGCCTCTGCAATTCCACAGTCGAAAAAGCGCTCAGGATAGGCTTTTTTAAAGATTCCGGTCTTGGTTGCAGCCGCCAGATCGGCATCGAGAACAACAAGATCTTTATACTCCTCGGCAAGCTCTTTCAGCGTTTCGCCGTAGCTTTCTCTGGTAGCTTTTTTCATAACTTCTGCCATTGTCTTAGTCCTCCAATTCCTTTAACTGCGCATTAAGCTCTTTCATAGCCTGTTCGTACTGTTCTTTATTAGGAGCAGTTCCATGCCAGCCTACCTGATTTTCCATGAATGAAACGCCCTTGCCCTTAACACTCTTCTGAATAATAGCAACCGGCTTATCTGTTATCTTTTCAGCTTCGGTGAAGGCTCTGTCGATATCATCAAAATCATGACCGTCCATTGTTATAACGTGCCAGCCGAAAGCTGCAAATTTATCTGTAATAGGCTCGGGAGAACAAACTTCAGTAATAGGACCGTCGATTTGCAGTCCATTATTGTCAACAATAGCAACAAGATTTCCAAGACCGTAATGAGCCGCAAACATTGCTGCTTCCCATACCTGTCCTTCCTCAATCTCACCGTCGCCCAGAATAGCATAGACCTTATATGATTTGTTGTCAAGCTTTCCCGCAAGAGCCATTCCACAGGCAGCGGAAATTCCCTGTCCGAGCGAGCCGCTGGACATATCTACTCCCGGAGTATGAATACACGGATGTCCCTGTAATAGTGCGCCGATATGACGAAGTGATTTAAGCTCCTCCTCCGGAAAGTAGCCTTTCTGAGCAAGAACGGAGTAAAGCGCCGGAGCAGTATGTCCCTTAGAAAGCACAAGACGGTCTCTTTCAGGATTTTCCGGATCATTGCTGTCAACATTCATTTTATTAAAATAAAGATATGTGAGGGTATCGCTTATTGAAAGCGAGCCGCCGGGATGTCCCGATTTAGCGTTATAAGTACCCTCGATAACGCCCATTCTCACTTTGCAGGCAGTTTTCTGCAAAGTCTTTTTGATAGATTCGTCCATAATAACCTCCATATATAATTCAGCCGCATAGCAACTGGTTTTATTTATTCTGATCAAAGTCTTTTTATCGGAAAAAACATATAATTTTTTCCTGTCTGTGTACAAGTAAAATCATGAACTGCGCCCGCTAATTCAATATCATTATCTCTCATATATTGAATAACCTGCGAAAAGGTGTCGTCTTCTTCACATTCAGCACAGATATACTCATACCCCGGAATAATCCATTTTGTCCATCCATCAGGCGCTTCTGAATCGTTATTGCACTCTATACCGGCAAGATAAAGTCCTTCATTAAAGTTTTCCCACGGCTTGAAAGAGCGTGAAAAATCTGACATTGCTCCCCATATTCCGGCTATATTTCCATTTTCATCTTTTTTTGCCAAATGCTGAATTTCTCCGACATGAGCATTCGCCTCAGTCCATAATCTTTGAATAAATCCGTTTCCTTCTGATGAAGAACCCTCTTTTCCAATCACGGCAAACGATTCCTTTGTAATCTTTTGAATCTTCATATTTATCTCCGTAAAAAGTTACAAATTATTTATGATATGATTTATCAGCTCGGCAACTGCGCCCTCGTTATTAGTTCTCTCAAGAACGAAAGCGGACGCTTTTTTCACCGATTCTTCGGCATTTGCAGGACACACTCCCAAGTCGGCTTCACGAATCATTTCAATATCGTTATCGAAATCGCCGATAGCAACGAATTTAAAATCCGTCATTCCGTTAAGCCTGCGGTAATTTGAAAGAGCTGAACCCTTGCTTACTCCCACAGGAAGCATCTCATAAAACATCTCTGACGACTTCACAAAGCTGACAGTTTCGTAATTTTTCTGCCGGACGAGTATCTCTATGTATTCCATATCATCCGGAGCCATTGCGAACAGAACTTTAAGCCATCCGCCCTCCGGAACTTCATCAAGAGTGGAATAAAACGGAGTTATTCCGCAAAGTTTTGTGTGAAGCTTCTGATAATCATTGTTGCGGAAAACGTAAGTGCCATCCAGCTTTAAAACCTCTCCCCCGGCATCTGGCATGGCTTCAAGGAGCTCTTTGGCTATATTTCGGCATTCGTCAGGAAGAGGATGAGTATACAGCGTCTTTCCGGTACCGTAATCGTAAATCGCTGCACCGTTATACATTATCACAGGCATATTCAGTTCCAAGCCGGCACGATACTGCTCAAATGCCTGTAAAGTGCGTCCTGTAGCGACTGTGAAATGACCTCCGAGGTCAATAAACCGCTGAATTGCAGCTAAGTCAACTTCATTAATAAGCTTTTTGGAATTAAGCAGCGTTCCGTCCATGTCGCTAAGCAGCACTATTTTAGATATATCTTCAAACAAATTTCTCACCGCCTACATTTTTTCAAGCTTATTCAAAATCGAAGAAAAATACTCCGGAAGCTCGCTCACAAATTCCATATATTCACCGCTGGACGGATGAATAAACCCTATTTTTCGGGCATGAAGGCACTGTCCGTCAATTCCCTTATATGACTTTCCATAAACATCGTCCCCCAAAACCGGATGACCGATATAGGCAAGATGAACTCTTATCTGATGAGTTCTGCCGGTTTCAAGTTTCAGACGAACGTGAGCGTATCCGCCATATTGCCTCAAAACACTGTAATGAGTGACCGCATTCCTCGAATTTTCCTGTATTACGCACATTTTCTTCCTGTCGGTCTTATGACGTCCTATCGGAGCGTCGATAGTTCCCTCAAACTCCTTGAAGTAACCTGCGGCTACCGCTTCGTATTCACGGGTAAAACTATGCTCCTTGATCTGCTCCGCCAATTTAACATGAGCCGAATCCGTTTTTGCAACGATAAGCAATCCGCTGGTATTTTTGTCTATTCTGTGGACAATTCCTGGACGGATAACTCCATTTATCCCCGAAAGACTATCTCCGCAGTGATGAAGCAGAGCGTTGACCAGGGTTCCGTTATAATTTCCGTGCGCAGGATGAACGACCATTCCTTTCGGTTTATTTACAACAAGAAGTTCACTGTCCTCATAAACAATATCAAGCGGAATATCCTCCGGCAGAGCATCCATTGGCTGGGGTTCAGGAATTTCAACTGAAATTTGTTCAGCGCCATGAATCTTATAATTTTTTCCCGAATTTTTTCCGTCTACAAGAACTAAACCATTTAAAATCAGTCCTTGAACTGCGCTCCGAGAAAGCTGAGCAATATTGTCCGAAATAAATTTGTCAATTCTTTTTCCGCACTCTTCGTCAGAAGCAGTCAGAATAAGCTTCTCACTCATTTTTATCAGCCTCTTTTTTCATCGCTGCCGACTCCTGTTTGAGTCTTTTCTCGATCTTAGGATCAATAAAAATTCCATAAATCAAAAGCAGAATAAAAGCGATCGTCACACAGATATCTGCAAAATTAAAGATCGCAAATTTGAACAGCTTGAACTCAAACATATCAACTACATAGCCAAACCGAATACGGTCGATAATGTTTCCAAGTCCTCCGGCAACAAAGAGCGAAACGGCTATGCTAAGCAGTTTAGAGCGTTTCAGGAACTTGAACATAGCCACAATCCCGACAGCGATAACTATTGCCGTGAAACCGATCAGAAACCATCGCTGACCGGACATACTTCCAAAAATCGCACCGTCGTTTTCAAGATAAGTCAAATCAAAAATTTCGATCTTTCCAAAGTGGATGAAGTCAATACTCCCCTTCGGCTGAAGTGAATGAATCGCCCAGTATTTGATTATCTGATCGATTCCGATAAGGGCAATTACCATTGCCGTAAGCAGAATAGCCACTAAAAATTTGTCCTTTCAAGTAAATAATACGCCTGCCGCCATATCTTGACAGCAGGCAATATTGTTATAATTACACCTCAATTGCTATCGCACATCTCTGACAAAGTGTGGGATGCTCATGATTTTCGCCTACATACTTTGAATAGCACCAGCAGCGTTCGCACTTTCCGCCCTCTGCCTTTGCAACCTCAAATACAGTTTCGCCGTCATTCTTTTCAATTTCAACATCGGAAACAATAAGAATTTCTGTAAGCTGCTCTGCAAGATCAGAATATCTTTCAAAATCAGCCTCACTGCTCTTAATGATAATTTTAGCCTCAAGAGATTTACCGATGATCTTTTCGTTTCTTGCATCCTCAAGAGCCTTATTAGCCGATTCACGTGCAGCATAGATGAAGTTCCATTTATCAATAAACTCATCACTGAACTCAATGCCGGACTTTTCAGGCATCTGATTCAGGAAAACGCTTTCAGTATCGTCCGCAGAAGTATGCGGCATAAACTGCCATATCTCCTCAGCAGTAAAGGAAATGATAGGAGCGGCAAGTCTTGCAACTGCGCTGAGAATACGGTACATAGCGGTCTGAGCAGCTCGACGCAGCTCGGAATCTTCTTTTTCGCAGTAAAGTCTGTCCTTGATAATATCGAGGTAGAAATTCGACATATCAATTACACAGAAGTTATGGATTGCGTGGAAAGCGATATGGAAATCAAAAGCCTGATAGCCTTCGTTTACTTTATCAATGAGAGCGTCAAGACGCATGAGCGCCCATTTATCAAGTTCTGTGAGTTTATCGTCAGAAACGCTGTCTGTATCGGGATTAAATCCATTACCGTTGCCAAGATTTCCAAGGATGAATCTTGCAGTATTTCTGATCTTCTTGTAAGCGTCAGAAAGCTGGCTGAGGATGGTTTTAGAAATTCTGATATCAGAATGATAATCGGATGACGCTACCCACAAACGAAGAATATCTGCACCATACTGGTCGGTTATCTCGCTTGGATCAATTCCGTTTCCAAGGGACTTATGCATCGTTTTGCCCTCGCCGTCAACGACCCATCCATGAGTACAAACAGCCTTATAAGGAGCTGTTCCCTTGTAAACAACAGATGTGAGAAGCGACGACTGGAACCAGCCTCTGTACTGATCTGCACCCTCAAGATAGAGATCTGCCGGCCATGAAAGGCTGTCGAATTCATCCATAACGGCAGTATGAGAAACGCCGCTGTCGAACCATACGTCCATAATATCGTATTCCTTTGTAAATTCACTGCATCCGCATTCGCACTTAACACTTGCAGGAATGAATTCGGAAGCTTCTCTCGTCCACCATGCATCAGAACCTTCTTTGCGGAAAAGATCGGCTATTGCGGAAATTGTTTCGTCGTTAACGATTGGCTTACCACAGTCCTTGCAGTAAACGATCGGAATCGGAACACCCCATGTTCTCTGACGTGAAATACACCAATCGCTTCTGTCACGAACCATGCCCTTGATTCTGTCCTCACCCCATTCAGGAATCCACTGAACTTCTTCAATAGCCTTGATGGCTTCGTCCTTGAAGTCGTTTACGGAGCAGAACCACTGCTCTGTTGCACGATAGATGATAGGACTGTTACATCTCCAGCAGTGTGGGTACTGATGGACGATCTTCTGAGTTGCGAGCATTGCTCCAACTTCTGTAAGCTTAGCGGCGATAGCCTTATTTGCAGTCTCGGTGTCCATTCCCTCGAATTCGCCGGCTTCAGCGGTCTGTCTGCCTTTTGCGTCAACGCAGACAATAATTCCGATATCATCGTAATTCTTGCAGACCTCAAAGTCCTCAACACCGTAGCCGGGAGCAGTATGAACGCATCCCGTACCGCTTTCAAGCGTTACATGATCGCCGACGATGATCGGCGACGGACGGTCGTAAAGCGGATGCATTGTCTTCATTCCCTCAAGCTCTGCACCTGTGAAGATTCCCTCTGTTGTATATTCGGTAATTCCGGCTGTTTCCATTGTTGTTTTAACAAGCTCTTCAGCCATAACATAATACTCATCGCCAACGTGAACGAGAGTGTAGTTATACTCAGGACCGAGACAGATAGCAAGGTTTCCGGGAATAGTCCATGTTGTAGTAGTCCAGATAACGAAATAGATCTTGGATGTATCAAGTCCCATACCGGAGAAAATTCCCTTATCATCGGTAACATTGAACTTTACATAGATAGAGTAGCATGGATCGTTTGAATACTCAATCTCGGCTTCTGCAAGAGCTGTGTTACAATCGGGACACCAGTAAACGGGCTTAAGTCCCTTATACATATAGCCTCGTTTAGCCATTTCACCGAATACCTCGACCTGTCTTGCCTCAAATTCAGGACGGAGCGTGAGATACGGATAATCGTAATCGCCGATAGTTCCGAGTCTCTTGAACTGCTTCATCTGATTCTGAACGTGCATCATTGCAAAATCGTGGCAATGCTTTCTAAGCTCTACAGGCGGAATTGCTCCGTTTTCAACGCCGATAGACTTCATTGCCTTCAGCTCGATAGGAAGACCGTGCGTATCCCAGCCCGGAACATAAGGAGCGCAGAATCCGCTCATATTCTTATATTTAACAATAAAATCCTTTAAAGTTTTGTTAAGAGCTGTTCCAAGATGAATTTCACCGTTAGCATACGGAGGTCCATCATGAAGAATATAGGTTTTCTTCCCCTTATTCTTCTCGATCATCTTGTAGTAAAGTCTTTCTTTCTCCCATTTTTCGAGCGTTTCAGGCTCTCTTTTGGGAAGATTTCCTCTCATAGGAAAATCTGTTTTCGGTAAATTTAAGGTGTTATTATAATCCTGCGCCATTTTTCCTTGATTCTTCGCACTTATTTGTGGAAGAACCCTCCTTTCAAGCAAATTTATACGATTTTATTAAAAATAAAATTAAAGTTCCTCTGATGCAACTGCGGCAGCGATCTCTTCGGCAGTCTGAGGTTCAAGACCTGTTGCTTCCTCAAATGTTTCCGGCATAGAAGAAATAAGCTCAAGGTGACTCTTATACATATCGAAAAGGCTCTTCTTGAAATCTGCAACCTGCTGCTGAGCTTCGATAAGAGCTTCTTTTTCTCTTGCGATCTCCTCACGGTTACGCTCCATAGCCTCTGCGTGCTGGCGAACAGCCTCATCCTCAAGAGCTTCTGCCTTCGCCTTAGCCTCGGCAATTATCTGCTCTGCTTTATCATTTGCCTCGTTGATAACCTGATGTCCCTGCTTCTGAGCGCCGAGAAGAGCGTCTTTAAGAGCGTCTTCATCTCTCATATATTCACGAACCTTATCAGCAAGAACCTGGATCTTGTTGTTTGATTCGATTCGCTCTCTTTCCATTTCGTCAAGCTCTGCTTCGAGCTGAGAGAAAAATTCGTCAATTTCCTCCTGTTTATAGCCAAAAGCAGCCTTTTCAAATCTTTTATTTCTTACATCTTTTGAAGTAATCATTGTTTTCACCTCTAAATAAATTTACGAAGATTAATGTGTATCCGACCCTTTTTGGTAGAGCCGTTTATATCCGACAAGATAAATCTTCCGCAGCCTCGTATCGAAAGAACATCATCGGCATGAAGCTCCTGCGAAATTGATGAAGCCTTAAAATGATTTATATCGACCTTTTCAGATCGGATGAGCTTTGCTGCATTTTCTCTGCTTATTCCGGCAGCAAGACTTACAACACAGTCCAACCTCATAGAAGCCACAGTTCCGCTTATATTGCGAAATTCCTGCTTGACTTCAAGCTGAAACGGACGGTCGTCGTATACCTTAACTCCGGTTTTTCCAATTTTGGAAACCGTTGATAAGATAAGTCTTGCGGCGATATCAGTGACAAAAGCCTGAGCAATACCCTCGTCAACAATAATATCGCCAATCACATCACGCTTTAAACGCATTCCCATAAAGCTTCCAAGAAAATCTCTGTGCGACAGCCTGTCCTCTTTACGAAAAGTAAAGGTCAAGCATTTTATTGGAAATTCATCTGTGATGTAATCCTGGTAATAATCAGGGAAAACCGCAAGAATACGTCTTTTGGCTTCAGAAAAGCCGCCATAGAGCGTATACGTCAAAGCACCTGAATTATTCAGACACCAGCGTTCCGCTTCTGCGCACTGCCGTTCGTCAAGAAAATTTGAAAAACAGCATACGCCGTCTCTTTCACAGCGGCTGATCAGGTCGCTGAGTCTTGCGGCAAAAAGCTTATCCTCTGTATCGCCGTTCATCAGATGAATACGCCGTTGTTTTCAAGCTCTCCGACAAGATCCTCGCCGATGAAGCCAACGTTATAAGGAGTAATAATATATGTCAGGTTGGCAACCGGTTTCAGGCTTCCGCCGTTAGCATATGCTACGCCAACCAAGAAGTCGATGATTCTTCTCTTGTTATCCGGAGAAGCTGTTTCAAGGTTGAGTACAACAGTTTTCTTAGCAATAAGGTGGTCTGCGATCTGCTTTGCGTCTGTAAAAGCTGAAGGTTTTACGAGAACTACCTGAAGCTGAGCAGTTGTCTGAATATTTACGACCTTGTTTCTTCTGTTTGTCTCGCCTGAAGTAACCTCCTCCTGTTCAGAAGGCTGATAGCCTGAACGCTCACTGCGGTTCGTATGGCGAACCGGAACATCTGCCTGATCGAGCTCTTCGTCTTCAGGGGCAAAGAAGAATTCCTTGATGTTCTCAAAAAGTTTCATTTTAATACTCCGTTTCTCCGCATTATTTATATTTATATTTTGGTTTCAGACACGAAATTAATGCGGATATTTCCGTGTCTTTCTTATATATTATGATGCTGATCAAACTTTATAATTTCTTGCGCCGAAAAGACCTGTTCCAATTCTTACAAGCGTAGAACCGTATTTAACAGCTCTTGCATAATCATTGGTCATTCCCATTGAAAGGATGTCCATTGAAACTCCGCTTACATGGTAATCGGAAATTTTATGGAACAGTTCCTGCATCCTGCCGAGGAAAACATCGCTTTCACAGGGCGGAGGGATAGTCATAAGCCCTCTTACACGAACCCCTTCAAGAACCGCAGTCTGCTCGATAAGTTCCCTTAAACTTTCAGGAGAAATTCCGCTTTTGGAATCCTCTCCACCGATATTTACTTCGCAGAGAACGTCCATGATTTTACCGTTATTAACGGCAAGCCGATTTATTTCCTGAGCAAGCTTAATACTGTCAACCGACTGTATCATTTCCACTGAATTTATAATATATTTCACCTTATTGGTCTGCAAATGACCGATAAAATGCACCTTAGCCTCCTTAGCGTAGCTCTCAGCCTTAGACTGAAATTCCTGAACTCTGTTCTCACCCAGAAGATCGAGTCCAAAATCGAAAACATAATTCACGACTTCCGCCGGAACAGTTTTCGTAACAGCCATTATATCAACTTTGCTTCCGTCATTACGGTATTTATCATAAGCTTCGCCGATATTACTGCGGATGATTCTTAGATTGTCCTTAATTTCATCATAGCTGTAATTATTTTCCACTCTGCTCAACACCTTCAATCATAATATCGTCATAAAGCGCAAGGTAACTCAGGTCATCTTCATGTATCTCAGAAAGAACGTAATCGCTTCCCTCGTAAACAACATCGATTTTCTTGAATTCAACCTGTTCGCCTTTAAGAATGTAAACGCCCTTATATGAAACGCTTTTAACAATATCCTCGCCGCTTTCAGGATCGGTTGTTTCTTCATCCATCTGAACGAATCTTATAGCTTCTCTCGGAACTTTCAGCCCTCTGTAATCTCCCGTGATTATCTCCACTGTTTCTGTTCTATGCTGAACAATATCATGGTTGAGCTTCTCGCACAAAAGGATAATAACGCTTTTTGAAGGATCTCCCTCATCTCTTACATCATAGATCGAAGCGTTGAAATATTCCGCAGATGAATCGAGACGCACCTTAACGTCGGCTCCTATATTATACTCTTTTCTAGAATTATCAACAACGCCTGCAATATACCAGTTATAGCCGTTTACAAGCTTTCCTACGATATTGCTGTCCGTAAGTCTGTTATCGGTTATCTCAGCGATTCTTGCAGCCGTCAACGAACTCAGATTTTCAGGAGTAAGCTCGCTTTCATAGCCGTCGCAGTAGCTTACAAAATATGCAGGCTCGTCCGATGTGATCGTCTCAATCGGTTTAGACGACTGCTGACGAAGCTGAGCAAGCTCATTATTAATATCAGTTATCTGCTGTTCAAAACCGCTTACCTCATTGGTTATTATCTGGTATGTACTCATATTGACAAGCAAGTTATCCTTAACCACTTCAAGAGTATCATAATCCTTCATATCTCTGCATAAAATGAGACTGCGGTAATTCTCTTCGATAGCCGCAGAAATATTCGACGGCTGTGCTGATTCAAGAGTTCCGGGATTCTGAATTTTCTTCAGAATATCAAGTTCTCTCGTAAGGCTGTCGATTTTTCTGTTAATGCTTATCTGGTTTTCATCGGGATAAACCTCTGCTATAACGCTGCCGTTTCCAAGCTTTCCGCCATCAGTAACATTATAGCTTAAAACTCCGCTGCCGTTGTAAGTTTTGATTTGTTCGTCTCTTATAAAAACTCCCTTGCATTCTCTTGAAGCCGTTGCCTCTGCAATAAGAGCGCTTTCGGTATCGCTTTCCCTGTTGCGGAAGTTATAAACAATGCTTATAAAAATAACGATAAACATTATAAGAACAACATTGCGCAGAACCTTTACCAGCGGACTGCTCTCCGATTTAACAAAGCGCATTTAAATCACACCTTATTCGCTTTTTTCAGAGGCATCAAGAATAGAAACCTGTCTTGCAGGAATAATTGTAGAAATAGCGTGCTTAAACACAAGCTGCTGTTTGCCGTCGCAGTCAAAAATTGCAACATAGCTGTCAAATCCTCTTATCATGCCTTTAAACTGAAATCCATTTGTAAGAATAATGGTTACCATTATCTTGTCTTTTCTGCACTGATTAAGAAATACATCCTGAAGATTAATTGTTTTGTTCATACACATTCGTTCTCCTTTATTTAATTTATATATCTGATATCTCTAATCGGCAGTCTCTAAAAGCCTCTTCTGACAAAAATCAGCAATTCGCATCATTTGCTGCAAAAAAACCTCAAGCAGTGCATCAGCACAACTTCGCAAGGCTTTTTACAACCGACTCACTTATCTGATTTTTGCTTGACCAAACAGGTTTTTAGAGACCGCCAAAACATATAGAAATACACACAATACATTATATCACACATTCCAGTAATTTGCTATACATTTTTTAGATTTTTCTAAAATTTCATTCTTTTTATCAAATTCGCCCAAAATAATCCACTGAATACGTTGATTTTTCCTAAACCACGTCAATTGTCTCTTGGCGTAACGACGTGTTTCCTGTTTTATTTTGTCGATACACGCCTCAACCGACATCATATTTTCAAAAAAAGGAATGAACTCTTTGAATCCGATTGCGTTTGCTGCGGTTTTCATCGAACCGTGTCGCCAAAGCTCCTCTGCCTCTTCAAGCAGTCCGTTTTTCATCATTTCATCCACTCTGAGATCAATTCTGTCATATAAATTCTGACGGTTTTCAAAATTCAACCCAAGAATCAGCGAATCGTAAGGACTTTCTACAAGACGGCTTTCTTTTTTCAGTTCACTGAATTTGCGTCCGGTAACATGGATCACCTCAAGCGCACGGACAACTCTTACAAGATTATTCGGATGTATAGTTTCCGCAGCTTCGGGATCGGCTTCTACAAGTCTCGCATACAGGGCTTCATTCCCCGCTTTTCCTGCAAAATCATAAAGCTCTTTCCGATATTTTTCATCGCTTCCGCCGTCGGAAAACTTCACATTTTCAAGCAGCGAATCAATATAGAGTCCCGTACCTCCGACTATGATCGGAAGTTTGCCACGGCTTAAAACTTCGGCTATTTTTTCATTTGCAAGCCGCACGTAATCTGCGGCGCTGAAGCTTATATCTCTATCAAGAAAATCAATAAGATGGTGAGGAATACCCTGCATTTCTTCCTTCGTAGGCTTAGCGGAAGCTATATCCATTCCCTTATATATCTGCATAGAATCGGCAGAAATCACTTCTCCGCCGTATATTTTAGCAAGCTGTACTCCAAGCCATGTCTTTCCGGAAGCCGTAGGTCCTGCAACCGCAAGAACACGTGGTTTACTTTGATTCAGCATCTTCACTCTCCTTTTACAGTTCACGCTTTATCTTCTTATTGTGAATAAAACACGCAGTAAATGTAATCGCTGCGCAGATAATAAATCCGCGCATCATAACGCCTGCCAGCAAAATATACGAACCCTTCACAAACTCAAAAATTCCGACTGAATGATTAGCCAAAAACAATGTAAGATTCATAAAATTCTCCTTTTTACATTCACGAACGTCCGAACTGATGCTCTATGTTGGATTTAGTCATCGTGAACATAACAGGTCTGCCATGAGGACAATGACGGATCCTCTCATCGTTATAAACCTGCTCTGCAAGAGATTGAAGTTCGGCTGCGGAATTCTTATCGTTTCCCCTTATTGCCGATTTACAAGCAACTGTATGAAGCATATCGTCCAGTGTATGAGACTGCGGATCATGACGGTGGAGACGAAGATTTTCAGCTATTTCGGATATTATCTCCTCAATATCGAGTTCCATAATAAAAGTCGGCACAGCAGTTGCTTTAACGCATGGACGCTCCGAGAAGTCAAAAACAAAACCCATATCCGCAAGAAGTTCGGTATTGGCTTCAAGAGCGCTGAACTCATCGCCTGTAAGAAGAACTTTTATACCATTCATGAGCATCTGACTGTATTGACGGCAATTACGGCTTTTCAGACGTTCAAAAATAATGCGCTCATGTGCAGCATGTTTGTCTATCATAACCATATTTTTGTCCTCTGTTTCGGCAATTATGTAAACTCCGAACGCTTCGCCAATAACTTTGATCTTCGGTTTTTCTGTCCACTCCGATTGTTTTTTCTCCAGCTCCTGCGGTTGAGGTTCGGGCTTTATCTCCTCAAAGGATTTTGTACTTAAATACTGAAATCCCTCAACGTTTTCCGGCTCAGGTTCAGGTTTAATTTCAATAGCAGGCTTTCGTTCCACATTATGTTCAAAAGCAGTCTCAGGCAATTCATTTTTACCTGTATACTGCGGAATCTCCGGTTTCTCAGCAGGAATTTCATTAGTAACGGAATTGATCTGCACCGGAGCTGACGATATTTTATTTTCATCAGCGAAAAGCTTTTTTTCAGTCTGTTCGATTTCCGAAACAGGGGTAAACAGGAATTCCTGCTGCTGCATTTCCTCCGGTTCAATTACCTGCTGCCGCCAATCCTGACGTGGTTTCAGCTCAAATTCATAAATAAGACCATCGTTCATCAAAGCGTTCTTAACAGCGAAAAAAATTGCGTCAGAAACTGTTTTTTCATCAGTAAACCGCACTTCTGCTTTTGTCGGATGTATATTAACATCCATTGAAGCCGGAGGAAGCTCTATCATCATAATGCAAGCGGGAAATTTTCCGGTCATTATCATATTTTCATAGGCATTTTCAAGAGCTGCGGAACAAAGCTTTGAACGAACGTATCTGCCGTTTACAAAAAAATTCTGGAACGATCTGTTATTTTTCGAGTAAAGCGGCTTGACGGTAAAACCGTTCACTCGTATCCCGCTGTACTCATATTCAACATTGATCAGATCTCTGGCAAAATCACGTCCATAAACAGCATAAACCGCTGAAAACAGCTCTTCGTCACCGCTTGAATTAAACTCTACACGGTTGTCCCTGATGAATTTGAAAGCAATATCAGGATGCGACATCGTTATTTTCTGGAGTATCTGGCTAACCGCATTTGATTCCGTTATATCCTTTTTCAGAAATTTACGTCTCGCCGGAACATTATAAAAAAGTTCACGGATTATAATTGTAGTTCCGTCCGGACATCCGCCCTTATCGTGGAACGATTCAACGCTTCCCTCGATGTTGTAAAGAGTGCCATAGGTTTCATCCTTCTGCTTGGTCATCACTTCAACACGTGAAACGGCTGCAACCGAAGCAAGCGCTTCACCTCTGAATCCAAGAGTAAGAATGTTGTCAAGATCCTCTTTCGAGCTTATCTTGCTTGTTGCATGACGAAGAAATGCCTTCGGAACATCGTCAAATGACATTCCGCAGCCGTCATCGGTAACTCTCATATAAGTAGTTCCGCCGTTCTTGATTTCAACAGTAATATGCCTTGCTCCGGAATCTATCGAATTTTCCACAAGTTCCTTTATAACGGAACAAGGACGTTCGATAACCTCTCCGGCGGCTATAAGCTCGGATATTTCCTGACTTAAAAGATTTATTGACGGCATATGTTTCTCCTTTCTTATGCTGAGGATTCTTATTTACGCATATAACGCTCAGATTCCCAGTATAGTAAAAATCCCATGCTCATCCAGAGCTTCTTTAACCCAGAATGACGCTTCTTTAACGGCTTCGAGAGCTGATAATTTCGCCTCGGAGCATATTTTCTCCCACATTTCTGAATTTATCTCGGAATCAGCATAAGGCGAATAATCAGTAACAACACGGGAAATTGCTCTTTTAAGACCTGAACTGCTGAAGTCTTCATCATAAATATAAATCGAATCATAGCTCCAGAATGTACCATTCCACTTGCCTTTAAAGAATTCATGACAGTCTGTTCCGTGAAGCTCGTTGATTTTATAAAAATATTTCATTATTATTCCTCTTAAATTTATACTATATTTCGTCGGACCATTTTTTAAGCTTTTCAATAAATCCGGCGTGATTTGAAGTCTGCTCAGGAAAGCCTTTTCCGCCCACTTTGCTTGCGATAGTAATCTTGAATCTGTATTTTTTTCCGTCGGCAATTCCTCTGATATCCACAGTGTATATATTTATCAAAGGAGACTTTTTGATTTTAAGGCGCTTTATCCCCAGCACAGGAAGCTGAAAATACTCAGCGTCATTTATCGTTCCAAACAAGGGTATCTGCACAAGAATAAGAAAATTATCGTCAGTGACCGCCGCATAGCCTGATATTACATCACTCGGACGGCTGAAAAAACCTGTCATGTTTCTTATACTTGCATAAATCGGATATTTATATTGTTTGCCAAAACGTTCGAGAGCTTCGGTCATATTTTCCGAATTAAATTTTACCATGGTTTCACCCCATATCTCATCGTATCAAGTCTGACATATCTTTCAGCAAGTCACGGCATTCTGCGTCGGTAAGCTCATCTATATTGGTTTTTTCGAGCATTTCAAGTGCGCTTTCACGATTTATCGCTCCAAAGCTTATCTGCGCTGTTTCAGCCTGTTCTGCTAAGAGCAGACTATTCTTATGACTATTTTCCATTTCCCCGAGGATCTCCCTCGCTCTGCTTATAACCTTAGAAGGAAGTCCGGCAAGTTTCGCAACGTCAACACCGTAACTCTCGTCAACTCCTCCACGGACGATTTTTCGCAGAAAACGAATGGTTCCGCCATGCTTATTCACAGCGATACTGTAATTTTTTACGCCCTCAAGTTCATTTTCAAGCCCGATAAGCTCATGATAATGCGTTGCAAAAAGAGTCTTGCAGCCAAGCTTTTTTGAACCGCATATATGCTCGGCAACAGCCTTTGCAATGCTCACTCCGTCAAATGTAGAAGTGCCTCTGCCTACCTCGTCGAGGATGACGAGGCTGTCGTGAGTGGCATTTTTCAGAATATCCGCAACCTCGCTCATCTCGACCATGAATGTACTTTGTCCGGCAGTAAGATCGTCGGAAGCTCCGACACGAGTGAAAATTTTATCGACTACGGAAATTTTCGCAGAATCCGCCGGAACGAAACTTCCTATCTGAGCCATGAGAACGATAAGCGCAGTCTGTCGCATATATGTAGATTTACCGGACATATTCGGTCCTGTAATAACCGACATTCTGTTTGATTTATTGTCGATATAAACATCGTTCGGCACAAACATTTCTCCGTCAAGCATGAGTTCGACCACAGGATGACGTCCGCCCTTGATATCGACAGCTCCGTCAAGGGAAATATCGGGCTTAACATACTGATTTTTCAGTGCGGTATCGGCAAAAGCGCAGAGAACATCGACAGAAGCAACAGAAGAAGCCGTCTTCTGAACCATTTCAAGCTTGGTCGCAAGGAAATCTCTGACTTCGGCAAAAATATCGGCTTCAAGTGAAAGAGCCTTATCTTTAGCTCCAAGAATAGCGTTTTCGGCATTTTTCAGTTCCTCGGTTATGTAACGTTCAGCATTTGCAAGAGTCTGCTTGCGGATATAACCTTCCGGAACGAGTTCCTGATAAGAACGTGTTACTTCAATGTAATAGCCGAACACCCGGTTAAATCCGATTTTAAGCGTTTTAATGCCGGTGGCTTCACGTTCGCGGCGTTCAATATCCTCGATCATTTCCTTTCCGTGGTTCATTATGTGGCGCAAGGAATCAAGTTCTTCATTGAAGCCGTCTTTGATAACTCCGCCGTCCTTGACTGCAATCGGAGGATCATCCACAACAGCATTTTCCACAAGCCGAACCATCTCTTCAAGAGTTGAAATATCGTTGTTATACTTGGAAAGCAGCTTATTATCGCTGAATTTTTCAAGCTCCTTTTTAAGAGGAGGAAGCTGTATCGCTGTAGCAGATAGCGCTTTCAGATCACGGGGATTCGCCTTTTTATACATAACTTTTGTCATCAGACGCTCAAGATCGTAGACCTGCTCTAAAAGAATTTGTATATCTGAAAGAATCACGCTTTTTCTGGTTAAAGCTTCAACTGCGTCAAGACGTTCAATGATTCTCGCCGGACTTTTCAGCGGCTGTTCGATCCAGTTTTTAAGCATACGCCGTCCCATAGAGGTTTTCGTTGAATCAAGAACCCATAGCAGCGAACCTTTCCTGTCTTTTGAACGAAGAGTTTCGGTAAGTTCAAGATTTCGTCTTGCATTCAGATCAAGTCCCATATAGGCATCACTGTTAAGGATTTCTATTGACGTAAAACGTGAAACTGAGATTTTCTGCGTATCGTCGATATAGTCGAAAAGTCCGCATACTGCACAGCAGTCCGCACCGCTCTCGCTTATGCCAAGCTCGGAGAACGATTTTGCTTTAAAAAGACCAAGTACAACGCTTCGTCTTTTTTCCGGAGAAAAGCAAACGCTGTCACGAAGAGTTACGGGACACTTCATACGAAGTTTCACAAAATCAGTGACATTTTTCAGCGAAAGAAAATTTTCAGGGAATATTATCTCCGCCGGCTGACAGCGTGAAAGCTCGTTAATAACACCGGCTTCAATGTCTTTCCCCTCAAAAAAACTGAGAAAGGCCTCGCCGGTGGAAATATCGGCAGAAGCAACTCCACAGGTCTGCTCAGTCTGATCGTAGAAAATACTGCAAACGTAGTTATTTTTTCCTTCATCAAGCATACTGCTTTCGATCAGAGTTCCTGGGGTGACAACTCTTATAACGTCACGAACTACTATTCCTTTTGATTCGGACGGATCGGTAAGCTGCTCGCAGACGGCAACTTTGAATCCCCTGTCAATAAGCTCTTTTATATAAGTATCCGCTGCATGATAGGGAACGCCGCACATCGGCGCACGTTCTTCAAGACCGCAGTCTCTGCCCGTTAAAGTAAGCTCCAGAGTCTTTGAAACGACTATTGCGTCGTCGAAAAACATCTCATAAAAATCGCCGAGACGGAAAAATAAAACGCAGTCTTTGTACTTATCTTTGATCTCCAGATATTGCTGCATCATAGGAGAAATTTTGCTTCTGTCTATTTCCATTTGGTTGCTCCTTTTGTGAATTTTTTACATATTGCTGCCTATCAGCCGCATCCGCCACAGGTAGAACAGCTTCCCGTACATCCTGTAGAAGGCTGACAGGTATCAGGATCTTCACCGTTTGCACAGAGTGAAATTATCTGATTAACGTTATTGATAAGTCCTTCAAGAGCCTGCTGTGCAGCATTGAAAACGAGCATATTTTTATTGCTCATTATCTTCTGATAAACAGCTTTAAGTTCTTCGTCGATTTTCTGAAGCTTATCACCGTCTTTATTTTCCTCGCACATAGCCTTGTTTAGGTCGTCACGAAGCTGAGAAAAACGCTCTATATCGGCTTGAAGCTCACTGTCGTTATCGTTCACCTGCTTTGCGAGATTATAGGCGATATAGCGGTCATCCTGTTGAATTGCCTTTCCCAGTTCTCTTGTTAATTCAATTACATCCATGATTGATTCTCCTTAATTAATTATTTATATAGACGAACAATTGCAAATTGTCCATTCTTTTATTGGGTTACATTTTGAATATTTTCCTCTGTAAGCTTAATAAACTCCAGTTCAAGCGGTTCTGTACCGCCTGTGAATTCTCTGTCCATTTCGTTATATTCGGTAACGTCGACAGGTTCTATCTCATCATTGCTCTGACCATAGCGAATATAATAAACAAATCCGGAATTGCTCATATCGACTTCATACGGATACTCTATCATATCCGTTCTGCCGATTTCTTCACGCTCCGCATTTATCGTTTCAACTATTTCAAGATCGAGAGCTTCTACACTACCGAAAAGTTCATACGAATCCGTTTCACGGTCGTATCTGTACATACTATATGGCCAGAAACTTCCGGAATTTCCCTGATTATGAGAGTCTTTCACCTTTATTGCGCCGTTTTCATAAAAAGTAAAAGACGAATATGCACGAAACTGCAATACAAGTTTCCCTTCAGAGTCATGATCGTATATTCTTCCCGTCTGACCTGCCGTATAATAATTTTTCAGCCTGAATATAAGTTCGTCGCTTCCATCGTTGTCAATATCGTAAATCAAAAAATCATTTTCCTCGATATCATAATCATCCAGCAATATATCCTTCTCTGAAAATCCCGGCAGCTTACGGTTATAATATATATTCTCCAGAACCTCACGATAGGTTTGTTTTCCATAATTTACTGACGAAACCGCTTCTGTAGGCTGCTGAACTGCGATTTCCGTAAGAATTTCTGTTGAAGTTTCAGCAGATTCAATGGTTGCTGTAGTAGATTCGATGAATTCCTCATGCGACGATGTTGTTTCATTTATTATATCAGTTTTGCTTTTTTCATTTTCCGCTGAAGAACATCCTGTGAGCATAAAAGCTACTCCTGCTATTAATAATATCTTTTTCATTTTGTTCTCTCCATCCAGCCAATTTATGTGCTTTTATTTTCATAATATGTCTTTACCAAATTACCATCCGTATCAAGCTCCGCAATATAGGAGTAAAACGGTCCGGATGAAATTTCCACAAAGATATGTTCGTCTTTATATTGAAGCTTATCAATCATATAGTAATAATCATTGCCGAAGAATTCCTGAGCGCTGAAAATCTTCCTGCTTACACCATTTTCAAGTATAAAAAGATCACCGTCTCTCTCATTCTCGCCGTAAGGTGAATAAACTATATCATTCCCGATGAAATCATAATTAAACACTTTTTCACAAATCGGTTCAACAGAATAATCAGAAAGCTTCATCCGCCAGAGATCATGATCGTTATTTATGTAATACATATAATCATTATAAATCCGCCCAACTCCGCCCTGCGGAATATCGGTATTTACTCCTGTTTCGATATCGTATATGCCTAATTTATGGTGTTTCTTTGCATCATAGTAAATTTTATTGTCATAAACCAGAAAATCAAGAGCATAATCGGCTTCATCAAGAGTTAAAACGGTCTCAGGATTTCCACCATTATAGTCCGCCCTGCAAATTTCGGCAGTTTTATCGTCCGAAACAACATAGTAAATGTAATCGCCGGTAAAATAGCTCTTGTGGATGTACGATTGGGGATATGCAAAAATATCAGATACAGCGTTATTTTCACATTTACAAAAACTTATCCCATCAAGGCTCCACTTTGTTCCATAAAAAGTATCTCCGCTGTTATAGTACCATATACAGTCCTCGCCGTTTTCAACAGGAACAGGATTTCCGCCGCCGTTATCGAAGCTCAGAACAAAGTTTGCGCTGTCTCTTCCTCCAACATATGAATAGTAATAATAACCGGAATCGGAGAAGAAAACAGGTTTTCTCTTGTTTAAATTGTCAAAGTTGTCTTTTTCCAAGTCGATTATATAAAGAAATTTCTTCTCGGCAGGATGATATTGATCGGCATAAACGTACAACTCATTTTCGGAAACAAATTTCATGGAGAAGTTAACATAGTCGTTTTCGCTTGAAAAAGTGTATTCTTCAAGCAATTCTCCGGTTTCAATTGAAATCAAAGAAACGGTGTAGACATTCTCCAAGCTGCCAGACCTGTCAACAAAAATATTCGCAAAAAATTTTCCGTCCGGAGAAAAAGCGTCGCAAACTGTATATCTCCGATCCTTAAAAAGTGAATCAGAAATATCCTCAAGCTCATAAGTATTCAGATTCAGCCTTGAATAGCCGTAAAAGTCCGCAATCCGCACTCTTGACATGATCAGATAGTCACCCGAGACGCACTTTGGATAATACCCGATATGTCCTTCGGCAGGCTCAATGCGGAAATCCTCCCCTGTTTTCAGATCGTAAACTCCGCAGCCTAAATTAGCGTCCTCCTGATGAATCGTATAGCTGAAACGGCTGTTATCGATAATACTGCCGATTGTTACATACACCGTTTCGCTTTCCACAGGAAGGTCGATCAATCCATTAATCTCATTCGTTGCAGATAAAAGAGTAATATTGCCGTTTTCACAGATAAGTGTTCCAAAATCAGGCACTTCAAATTCGCTTTTACTCAAATTTTCTTCATCGTATTGAGAGTAGGCGCTGTTTTCAGGCAGACTCAGGTCAAGTTCTTGGATATGGATGTTCATCACAGTCGGAGGAGTCTCATTCGTCAAAGCTTCCGTTGTGAGTTCCTCGATTGATCTTTCTGCTGTAGCAGAAGTTGTTTCAGATTGAATTTCCAGCGAAATATCAGAAGATTCCTCACTTTTATCATCGGAAGAACATCCTGCAAGCAATAATGCTGCGAGGAATACAGCCGTTATTTTTTTCATGTCATCACCTTTTTTGTTCTGTGTTTTAGAACTTGCTCTCATAGGATTTGTGCGGATATTTTCGAGCATAATTTTGCTGAGGGCAAGGCGAAAAAGTGAAAGCATACTGTTGTATGGTGAACTTTTTCAACGCAGCAATCAGTAAAATTTGCCGAAAAGATGCGTGAAATATCCTATGAGAACAAGTTCTTATATCTTTTTACCTATAACCGCCCAATTCATGGATTCAATAATTTCAACGTCAACAAATTGTCCTATAAGCGAAGAATCCCCCTCAAATTCGACAATTATGTATTCATTGCTCTTTCCCGAAATGAATCCTTTTCTTTTTTTCGAGATACCGTCAACCAGCACACGCATTTTTTTACCGATAAACCGCTGATAGCGTTCTGAGGATATCTCTCGCTGAACCTCCAGCAGTTTTCTCATACGTTCGCTCTTAATCTCATCGGAAATTTTGTCGGGCATTTCAGCTGCCTTAGTTCCGCTTCTCTTCGAGTAAATAAAGGAGTAGATATTGTCGTACTTAACATACCTTATAAGGTCGAGAGTAGCCTCAAATTCCTCGTCGCTCTCATCAGGGAACCCGACGATAAGATCGGTTGTTAGAGAAAAATCACTGTCACGGGTTCTGATATAGTCAACTATTCCGAGATATTTTTCCGCAGTATAACGTCTGTTCATTCTTTCAAGAACACTGTCGCTTCCGCTCTGAACAGGCAGATGAAGCGATTTTGCAACCTTACTGCAATCAAAAATCGTATCAATAAGCTCTATCGAAGCGTCTTTCGGATGAGATGACATAAATCGGATTATGAAATCTCCGTCGATCTTATCAAGTTCACGCAGAAGTTTCGGGAAAGAAATTCCGCCACCGAGATCATTTCCGTAAGAATTCACATTTTGTCCGAGAAGCATAATCTCCTTGTAACCGTCATGCACCAGTTGTGTCACTTCACTGATAATATCCTCAGCCGAACGGCTTCGCTCACGTCCACGAACATATGGGACTATACAATATGTACAGAAATTATTGCATCCGAACATTATCGGAACAGATGCCTTGAACTTGCTTTCACGAACCTGTTCAAACGTTTCTGAAAAGTCATCATATTCAGCTATATCGGCTGAAAATCTCGTTCCACGAACGCTTTCAAGCAGAAGCTTCGGAAGAGAATTTATCGCCGACGTTCCGAGGACAAAACTAACCTGCGGATACGATTTTTTTATTTTTTCCGCAATATGCTCCTGAGCGCTCATACATCCGGAAACTCCTATGATAAGAGATGGATTGAGTTCCTTGAGCTTTTTCATGCTTCCAATAATTCCAAAAACCCTGTCTTCCGCTGATTCACGCACGGCGCAGGTATTAAGAATAATAAGATCGGCTTCGTTTTCGTTCTCAGTGAATGTATAACCGATTTGTTTAAGCAAACCCTTTATCTTTTCTCCGTCGGAAACGTTAAGCTGACAGCCAAAGCTTCTGACATAAGCTTTTTTTGAACTGCCGGAAAAAAGTTTATTTAATTCATTTATATAAAATGTATTATCGTTCAAAACAGATACCCCGCTTTTTCATGCTGCTTTACCAATCAGTATGCGTTGATATTATCAAAATTTTTCAGATTTAAGACAAATTCAGACATCAAAATAATCAACAAGACCAGCAAAGCTATATAATCTTGTAATATATTATTATAACATATTTCCTGCGTTTTTTCAATAGCTTGCCAAAGTTTTATTCAAGTAAAGTCAGCCTCAGAAAAATCCGTAATTTTTCTGTAAAATCCTGTTGACAATATAAATAATTTGAGTTAAAATAATCTAAAAGAAAGATTTAAAATCGTTAAATTTTCAATAAAAAGGAGAACAACGCTTATGATATCTATTAAACATGAAGATTTCAACCGCAATTATGATTTATTCACTAAGCTGTGCGAAATTACATCTGAACCTATCAAACTCGTTAAAGAAGGTTCGCCTGATCTTATCATTATGAATGCTGATGCCTACGAACGCCGAAAAAAACTTCTCGATCTGCGTGAAAAGCTTCTCCGAATAAATGAGGACATATCATTTGATTCAAAAGGAATTTCAATTGAAGAGCTTGGCAAATATATCACCGAAATAGAAGATGAAAATAAGAACCTGTGAACACATGCTCTAAAGAAACCGCTTTATGATGAAAATTTGATGAAACTGTTAAAATATTCTTGACAAGCCGAAGATTCTGCTCTATAATAATATTATTGAAAGACAAAGGGGTTGTTTTTCATTTATATTTTTTCCATGACACAGGAGGGTTTTTTATGGGAGTATTTCGTAGATTAAGTGATCTTCTTAAATCAAATGTAAACGATCTTATTGATAGAGCTGAGGATCCGGAAAAAATGGTTAAACAAATCATTCTTGATATGCAGAAGGAGCTTACTAAAGCTACACAGAATTACGGAAAAGCTAAGGCAAGTGAACGTCTTGCTGAAAAGAAGTATCTTGAAGCAAAAAAGGTTTCCGAAGGCTGGGAGCTGAAAGCTAAAGCTGCACTCTCTCAGGGCAATCAGGAACTTGCAAAACAGGCTCTCGCCAAAAAAGTTAAAGCCGATGAGGACGTTGCAAGCTACAAGGAAATGTATGAGTCTATTTCTGATCAGACTGAGGCTATCGGTAATCAGGTCGAGGTTCTGAAATCCAAACTTGATGAAGCTAAAGCCAAACAGGCAATGCTTATTGCCCGTTCACAGATGGCTGAAACACAGAAAAATCTCGCTAAATCTTCCGGCGGATTTGACGGTTCTTCATCTTTAGAGAAGTTTAGAAGAATGGAAGAAAAAGTTGAACGTAAAGAGGCTGAGGCTTCCGCTTTTTCTGAAATTGCCGGATCGGACGATGAGTTAAGCGATTCTTTTGAAAAACTTGAATCCGATGCAAAAGTTGATGCAGAGCTTGCAAGACTTATGGCTGAAATGAACGGTAGTGCAGATACTGATTCTTCGGATGCCGAATAAATTAATTTCAGAGGTTTAATATGAGCGATAAAGAAAAATACACATCACGAAAAATAATCAGAGATTCTCTTCCTATGCTCGGCGCAATTTTCATAGCTATTGCTTCAGTTTGCTACATCATGTTCAAGAGTTGGAGCAATAAGATTTACGTCGAAAAGTGGAAAGACTACGATGAATGTGGTATATAAGCAAATCAAACAAAATCATATAAAAAGACCGCTTGCAAAAAGCGGTCTTTTTATTACACGTCAACACTGCATTGAGGTTGATTCAAACTTTAATTTTTATTCTTTTTAAAGAACAGTCCAACGGACTCGCTGGCAGAAAGCATGAAGAAAACAACTATAGTTCCGACAAGAGCAGCTCCGTAGAGAATTGCAGTAAGCGCCATACTTCCGTTATGCTGAGGTATCATGATAATTCCGGGGAAAATCTGAATAACTCCTAAAAGCAGGAACACAAGCGAACTGAGTGACTTGAATCCGCTGATACCTGTTATAAGTGTAACAGAACAAATTCCGACAGTTATGGCTATATACATGGCAGAATTTTCAATTATTTTTCCGATTCCGCTTAAACCGTCCTTATAGGTCAAGCCAAGCTGTCCTGAATAGAGCAGATAGAATAAAACTGCTGAAATTATACCGATTACCGCAAGAAGTATCGAAATCCTAAAGCCCTTTGCAGCCATTTCTGCTTGACGCTCTTCTTTCAGTTGAAGCATCATTCGCAGACTTTCCTTTGAATCTTTCTGATTTGAGGAAAGTTGTGAGGAAACTGCCTTTTTTGCACCTTCCTGCTTCGCTCTTTCAAGGTCTTCATCCACAAATTTCGGAACATATTTCGGTGGTTTAGGCTCTTCATCAAGTACAGGGGCTTTTACTGGCTCTTCAAATTTCGGCGGTTCTGCGGTCTTTTCAGGAGACGGAATATAATTGTCTTCATCCAGAACCGGAGCAGTTACAATCGGCGGTGGAGCTTCAACACCAAGCTGAGCTCTTCTCAAATCAAGCACTTTCTGCTTATTTACAGCCGGAAGTCTGTTGAAAGTTTCAAGCTGATCTGCGGTGAATCCTGCAATGATTTCTTCATCAGTCATTACAACTTTCTCCGGTTCAGCAGCAAAATCATCGTTACTGTCAAGAATCGGAGCGTTTACTCCAGTCGGTGCACCTTTTTTCTGCTCGTTCGGAACGTAAGCGCCCATATCATCAAGAACAGGCGCCGAAACTCCCTGCGGACCGCCTTTTTTTGCAGTTGGAGCAACATAGTCTATCTCATCGAGCACGGGAGCTGAGATTCTCTGCGGTCCTTCATTTTTTGGCTGAGCGCTGTATTCTATATCATCAAGCGGAGAACCGCCGAAGTTATTTTCATCGTTCATTTTCTCACCTCAAATACGTTTCTTGATACTCTTCAATTGACAAATGGTCATATCCGGATAAACGCAGCGTGTAATACCTGAGAATATGTGTAGCGTCTATTCCATCGACAATACTGTCACCATTAATATCAGCTGCAACCATTTGTTCATCACTAAAATCACAATTCTGACCGGCAATAATCAGAGTATAAGCCCTGAGTACAAGAGTTGCATCAATACCGTCAACTATTCCATCGCCGTTTACATCACCAGTACTATAGGTGATCTTATCATTTTCCGGATCATAATCAATTTGTGATATGGGATATTTTTTTGTAAATTCAGCCGAAGTATAGTTCGGCGCATAAGCATAATTATCCTCTTTTCCCGAACCGGCAATGTGAGGAGCAGTTTTATTATGTTCATCGAAATTTTCCGAACCTCTAAGAAAATAATACATTGCTCTTCCGCCATAAGACAAATCAAACGTCGGATCGAGCAGATAGTATTTTCCGTTTATTTCAGCAATATTCCATGCATGATTTCCGCCGTTTGCCGTTCCGGATACAATCCGGCAGGAGATTCCTGCTTCCGTTGTCAAGCGATAAAAAAGCTGAGCTATCCCCTGACAAACAGCCGAACCGTTGAAAAGCGCACTATAGGCAGAAAAAATCACGTCGTCGGAAGAATCATAAGCATAAGAAACATTATTTATGATATAATCATAAATAATCCCTATTTTTTCATAGTCTGATTTTCCTATCAGATCAAGCTCTTCAAGGATACTTTCAACTTTTTCATCGACAAGCCTTTCCTCTTCGCCTGTTGTAAAATAATAAAATCTGATATTAAAAGTAACTCTTGCAGAATCACCGCTGTAGGAACATTCATATCCATGAATACCAAATCGGATATAATCTCCCTCATTGCCGTTTCCTGTTTCAGCAAAAGCCTTATCCATAATCTCGACCAGAACATCAGATGCCTGATCAAACGAATACGGAACAGTAATATTCACGGCTTCATTGCGAAGCTTGATTCGTTCTCTAAGGTATTCAGCAGCTTCATCGAGTGTTGAAAAACTCCCGGACGCACTATACTGAATATCACTTGCAAACCGTATGTTCGTGTCAGTTTCAACTGCATAAACAGAGGAAACTGCTGCGCTTGACATAACGGTCAGCGCAGCTAAAACTGAAACTATTTTCTTAAACAGTTTCATAATTATCTTTCAATGATCTGAGTTCTGTCAGGACCTACGCCGACCATGCTTACATGACATCCCACAAGTTCTTCCAGGCGTGCAATATATTTGCGGCAATTTTCCGGAAGTTCATCAAAGCTCTTGCACTGAGAAATATCCTCCTTAAATCCTTCAAACTCCTCGTAAACAGGGGTGCATCCTGCAAGTTCCTCAAGTGCCGGTGGGAAGTGTTCAATAACAGCGCCATCGGGCTTTTTATATGCAACGCAGATTTTAAGAGTATCAATTCCAGAAAGAGTATCCAGCTTGTTTATAGCAAGGCTGTCAAGACCGTTTACTCTTACTGAATGGCGAACTATAACTGCGTCAAACCAGCCTGTTCTTCTCGGTCTGCCAGTAGTCGTACCGAATTCTCCGCCTACATTTCTGATCTGATCGCCGATCTCATCATCAAGCTCTGTGGGGAAAGGTCCTTTTCCGACACGAGTTGTGTAAGCCTTGGCAACGCCAATGATATTTGTAATAACCTTAGGTCCTACTCCCGTTCCTACGCAGACTCCTGCTGAAAGCGGATGGGAAGATGTAACATATGGATATGTACCAAAGTCAATATCAAGAAGTGTAGCCTGTGCGCCCTCGAACATGATCGTTTTTCCAGCCTTATGAGCTTCAAAAGTAAGAACGGAAACATCGTCCATATAAGGAGCAAGTCTCTTTCCGTATTCGATATATTCAGCCGTAACAGCGTCGAGATCAAAAGCTTCTCCGCCGTAAACATCTGTAATGATTTTATTTTTAAGCTTACCTGTAGCCTGAATTTTTTCAGCAAGCACATCAGGATTTACAAGATCGAACATTCTGATTCCACAGCGTTCATATTTATCCATATAAGTAGGACCTATACCACGCTTTGTTGTACCGATATCCTTACCGCCTCTGAAAGTTTCTGAAAGACCGTCAAGAGTGATGTGCCACGGCATAACGATATGCGCACGGGGATCAACCTTGAGATGACCTTCTGTTTTGATTCCTCTTTCAGCAAGACTATCGAGTTCGCCGATAAAGTCCTTAGGATCAAGAACAACTCCTGCACCGATAAGACAAAGCGTATTCGGATAAAGAATTCCGGATGGAATAAGGTGAAGCTTATAAACTTCGCCATTATTTACAACGGTATGACCGGCATTATTTCCGCCCTGTGAACGAACAACAACATCTGCACGGGAAGCAAGGATATCAATAATTTTTCCCTTTCCCTCGTCTCCCCACTGAGTTCCGACAACAATATTAGCAGGCATTTATTTTCCTCTTTTCATAATTATGATTTAAGAAAATATTCTTGAATCAATAAATCATAGCGTTGATAACAAGAATAAATTCCGAATTAATATGCAAAACTGCACACTTACAATTTATTATAGCATATCATTAATAATAATGCAAGAGGTGAAGGATTTATGTATAAAAAAAAACAAAATAAAAAGACTGCCGCCTTGTTGGTGACAGTCTGAAAGCAGAGTATATGTATACTCTTCGCAGATTTATTCTTCTTCCTTTTTTATTCTGAAAATAACTCTCAATATCCCTGATATAAATTTCGGACTTCTTATTACTACAACCTTCATATGTAGTCCCTCCTTCAACTGAATATACCTCATTATATTCAGCTATCAAGAAAATGTTACTTCACATTTTTGAACGAACGACAAGAGCTGTTCCGCTGCGTATTTTAAGTAAAGCCTTGCTTGCGGTTATCTCGTTGCTTACTCCAAGAGGAAAGCTGTTTGTCATGCAGTAATTTTCCAAAGGATATTTAACTCCGCTCATACTCTCTATCTCAAGCTTTTCTGTAAGCGCAAAAACCGAGAAGTACCAATCGTTCCACAGTTCAAAGGAATGCTCCCCCTCGCCACAGACCGTCATTACATTGCCGCAGTCGGCAATTTCAGCTTCGCATCCCTGTTTGTGAATATAAACAAGTGTCTGGATATTGGCAAAGGCATGATCAAAACGTCCGCCGAGAGCACCGTGGATAATTATTTTTTCAGCTCTCCTTTCAAGAGCGATTTTCACTGCAAGCATAGTATCGGTATCGTCTTTTTCGGGGATACTGTAAAAAATCTCAGTATTTTCCGGAAGCTTTTCCCTATACGAATCGAAATCGCCAACTACTATATCCGGAGTAATATTCAGGCTTTTCGCATGATTCAGTCCCTTGTCGGCGCACATTATAATATCCTGCGAACCGATTTTCAATGTTTCTGAAACCTGAAAATCCCCTCCGGCAAAAATTCTGTAAGTATTCATTTCAGCTCCCACTCCTTGATCTGCTTTGCTTCATCGTACATAGCGCAGTAGCTTTCATGACGGCTCTGCGAAATAGCTCCGCCCTGAACCGCTTCTATAACGGCACACCCTTTTTCGCAGGTATGCGAACAGTCCTTAAATCGGCAGTTATCAACATAATCATCCATTTCACGAAAACAACCGGCGAGTTCTTCTTTGCGGATGATATCATAACGATTCGTTTCAAATGTTGAAAAACCGGGAGTATCAGCAATATATCCTCCTCCGTTAAGCTTATAAAGTTCTGCATGACGTGTTGTGTGTCTGCCTCTTCCGAGTTTTCGGCTTATTTCAGCGGTCGGAATATTGAGCGAAGAGTCTATTGCATTGAGAAGAGTCGATTTTCCTGCTCCTGAATTGCCTGTGAATGCGCTTATTTTTCCTGAAAGAATCTCTCTTACAGCTTCAACAGAACTCTCTTTGCCATAGTCGATTTCAACAATATCAATTCCTATTTTTCCATAAATATCACAAATTTCAGAACTGTCGCCAAGATCGGTTTTCGTAACGGCAACAACCGGACGAATCCCCTTATATTCGGCAATTGCAATAAATTTATCAAGAATGAGATAATTCGGCGCTGGTTCGCAGGTTGACACCACAAAAACAAGCTGATCGAGATTTGCAAGAGGTGGTCTTATTATAGAGTTTTTTCGCTCGCCGATCTCGGTTATAACACCGTCTTCAAGCTTAACGTTATCGCCCACGCACGGGCTTATACCTCTGTTGCGGAAAATTCCTCTTGCCTTGCATTCAAATATACCGTCAGGGGACTCTACAGTATAGAGTCCCCCTAAGCATTTTGTTATTATCCCGCTTTGAATACTGCTCTTCATCAGAACCATACCCATACAGTCTGACCGTCATCCTGAGTCTGCCAGTCTCCATTTATGCCGGGCTGATAGTATACCCAGTTTCCGTACAAATCGTATTCGCCGTTAACTCCTGGCTGATAATCATTTGTAGAGGGTTCGGGAGTCGGTTCAGGCGTAGGTTCAGGAGTCGGCTCTTCCGTAGTCGGTTCAGTTTCCGGCTCCGGGAATCCTCCTACAGCGTTAAACGCACCATATATATCTTCACTCTGCGTTACGATGCTTTCTGTAGCGAAATTGAAATAATAAGTTCCGATAGTCGCTCTTGCATTATTATTAAGATTTGTGAGCATTACCGAAACACGTACATTTTCACCGGAACCCTGGATAACCTGCTCGACAGATCCCTGTTCGGGAACGAGTAAGGTAGGTGTACTTACGGTATTCGTCTTTCCGTCTTCTCCTACAATAACAAAGTCGATAACGAATCTTCCGTTAGCATCTGAGGGAAACGGAATTGTGAAAGGAATCTCGCCGTCAGGAGCAATTCCGTCGCTGAAATAAAGAGTGATCTCTGTTTCGGCATCAACTTTTTCGCCCTTTTTGATGCTCTGTTCAACAACAATGCCTTCTTTTTCATAGGAATGCTTCGTAGCTGTTATAACTTTAAGTCCGTCATATTCTGCAATATCCACAGCGTCTTCAATATCCTTACCAGTATAATCCTTAACAACTATCTGGTCAAGGTTTGCGCCCATACTTACATAAAGGATAACCGTAGAGCCCTTATGAACTGAAGTTCCTTCTTGGGGCTCGGTTTTTATAACGTATCCCTTTTTGACTTTACGATCGGTTGATTGTTTTATTTCCGGCTTAAGCCCTCGCTGATTAAGCACATCTTTAGCCATTTCCTGATTCATATCAACACAGTTGGGAACTTCCGTTGTTTCCATTCCCTTGCTTATTTTAACCTTAAGGGTATCGCCCTTATTGAATTCTGTATCAGGTTCGATACTCTGTTCGATAATAGCGTTTTCATCATACTCACTGTATTCAGAACCGATGACCTCAAATTTAATATTGTTGCCGTATTCGCTTACAGCCTCGTTGTAATCTTTTCCAATAAAGTCGGGCATAGTGAAATCGTTCTTTTTGCCACTGCCCTTTAAAAGACCACTGAGAAGCGTTGCAACAAATATTACAGCAACTATAATTACAACAACCACAACGGCAGTAAGTACAGGAATAACAAGCGATGACCGTTCTTCCTCTTCTTCATCATCTTCATCGTAATAATTATCGTAAGCCGGTGCAGGCTGGTTGCCATAGCCTTGCATATTCTGCGGATAGACCGGAGCCTGATTCGCATAAACAGGCGCATTTCCTGCCATGACCCTTTCAGGTTCGGCAACGGGAGTTTCAAGCTGTACCTCGTTGTTTGGAGGTGCAGCAAAATTCAGTGTATCTTCATTAGAACTATCGGCTTCCTCCTGATAATAACCAAACGTTATCAGCGGATTGGATTTAAACTTTTCGATATCCTTTATCATCTCTGCGGTAGACTGATATCTGTCCTCCGGAGCTTTTTCCATTGCTCTTAAAACTATCTCTTCAAGTCCGTCCGGGATATCGAGGTTTATTGCTCTTGGTCTTTCCGGAATGTCATGCATATGCATAACAGCTATAGCTACGGGATTATCGCTGTCAAAAGGTTTCCTTCCGGTGAGCATTTCATACATCATAGCTCCGACGGAATAAATATCGCTTTTAGCGTCTGTAACGCTTCCGCTTGCCTGTTCAGGACTGATATAATGAACGCTTCCTATAGCCTGATCGGTAGCAGTTTTGCCGTCTTCTCTTGCAAATTTGGCAATTCCGAAATCCATTACCTTGATAGTGCCGTCGGTGAACATCATAATATTCTGCGGCTTTATATCACGGTGAACGATACCCTTATCATGAGCGTGCTGAAGTGCTCTTAAAATCTGGATAACGAAGTGAACCGTATCTTTCCAGGTTAAAACCTTTTCCTCTTCGATATACTCTTTCAAGGTTATACCGTCAATATATTCCATAACGATATATTGAATTTTTTCGGAAAAACCCACGTCGTAAATTCTTACGATATTAGGATGAGAAAGAACGGCAATAGCCTTTGATTCATTTCTGAAACGGCGAAGAAATTCTTCATTTTCGGCATATTCTTTTTTAAGAATTTTAATTGCGACGGTTTTGTTATCGATAACATCAATTCCTTTATAAACTTCCGCCATTCCGCCTACTCCGATAAGTTCGGTTATTTCGTATCTTCCATCGAGTTTTTTGCCAATGTTTTTATCCATACCAATCCTCCTGAATTAATCTGATATAACTGCAACAGTTACATTATCTCTTCCGCCCTTGCTAAGAGCGAGCTGAATCAGTTCGTCGGCAACGTTATCGAAAGTTGAATTAAGGATAACGCTGTATATTTCATCATCGCTGCAATATCCCGAAAGTCCATCGGAACAGAGCAACAGACTTATTTTATTTTCATAATCAAGAACAAATGTATCCGGAAGAACGGTTTTTTCCACTCCAACAGCCTTAACCAGCATATGTTTCTGCGGATGAACTTCCATTTCTTCGGCAGTAATTTTTCCCTGCTCATAAAGCAGAGCTGCAACATTGTGATCGTTGGTGATCTTCATAAGCTCACGGTCTGTAACGAGATAAGCTCTGCTGTCACCGACATTAACTATGAATACGGACTTTTGGTTGATAAATGCGGCAACGCAGGTTGTTCCCATTCCGAAATTCTTAAAATCGAGCCTTGCTCTTGTGTAAATAACGGAATTTGCGGCTGAAACAGATGAAATGAGCAGCTTTCTTATAGCCTCGTCATCAAGATTTTCGGAATATCCGGCAGAAAACCTCTGAAAAAATTCCTCTATAGCAACGCAGCTTGCTTCTTTTCCAGCACGTTCGCCGCCCATACCGTCACAAACAACGGCAAGAATATTATGTCCGAAATATTCGCATCTAACTGCGTCCTGATTTTCGTCACGTTTAAGACCGATATCCGTTCCGAATCTATATCTCAATCCTCCGCACCTCCGCATCCGTTTTGTTGTTTTACAGCGTCACGTCTTAATTGACCGCAAGCCGCCTCTATATCGCTTCCGAGAGTCCTTCTTACCGTAGCGTTTATTCCACGTTTTTCAAGTCTCTTTGCAAACTGTGCAACGCCGGAAGCGGCAGTTTTATAATTCCTCTCTTTTACCTGATTTACAGGTATCAGATTTACATGGCAATTCAGCCCACGCAGCAGATCTGCAAGTTTGTCTGCGTCTTTTTCAGCGGAATTAACATTATCTATAACAGCATATTCAAAGGTTATACGCCGTCCTGTTTTTTCAATATACACACGGCAAGCTTCAATAAGCTTGTCTATATTATATGTTCGGTTCACGGGCATTATTTCACTTCTTTTGTCGTTATCCGGACTATGAAGCGAAACAGACAGAGTAAGCTGAAGCTTCTTATCTGCAAGCTCATAGATCTTCGGAACGATTCCGCAGGTAGAAAGCGAAACGTGCCGCAGACTTAAATTATTTCCATTTTTATCTGAAAGCAGACTCAGAAACCTCATAACATTGGCAAAGTTATCAAGCGGCTCGCCGATTCCCATAAGAACAACTCCGGATACTCTTACTCCGGTATCCTTTTCCGTTTCATAAATCTGCATAAGTATTTCAGACGGTTCAAGGTCACGAATATACCCGGCGATTGCAGAAGCACAGAAACGGCATCCCATTTTACAGCCGACCTGAGTTGAGACGCAGATACTTCTGCCGTAATTGTATTCCATCAAAACTGTTTCAACATAATTACCGTCCGGAAGTCTATAAAGATATTTTACCGTATTATCTATAGCAGATTCAAGCTTTTTTTGCACAAATAGTCCTTTTATACAAAAAATTTCATTTAAACTCTGTCTCAATTGGACAGATATATCAGTCATCTTGCTGAAATCAAAGACTCTTTTGACATGAAGCCACTGAAAAATCTGTTTTGCACGGAATTTCTTCTCTCCGTTTTCAATAAGAATATTTTCCAATTCCTCAAGACTGAGACTGAGAATATCTATTTTTTCCAATTGATCACCCGCTTAAATGTTATTTCTTTTTTCTGAATTTAGCTATAAAAAATCCGTCGCTTCCAAAATGACAGGGAAAAATGCTTGCCTTATATCCACAGAATGGTTCGCCGAACTGTTTCAAGAAGTCCACCGGTTCAAGCTCCGGATGATTTTTTAGCAGACGTTCAACAACGTCGTCATTTTCGACTTTTCTGAGCGTACAAGTTGAGTAGATCATTTCTCCGCCATGCGAAAGATATTTAACAGCGTTATCGGCAATTTTATACTGAATATCAGGAAGATTATCAAAATCTGAAAGACTTTTATATTTTATCTCCGGCTTTTTTCCTATAACTCCAAACCCGGAACATGGAACATCGCAAAGAATTTTTGTAAATTCCTGAAGTTCCGGATTAAATATCATAGCGTCGCCTTTTTCGGCACGGATATTTTCAATACCAAGACGCTGAGCGCCGTCACGGATAAGCTTTACACGTTTTTCATGAAGGTCAAAAGCACGAATTTCTCCTCTGCCATGCATAAGTTCCGCCATTGTGAACGTTTTACCGCCAGGAGCAGCGCATATATCGAGAACAACGTCTTTTTCAGTCGGAGCCAGGGCATGACAACAAAGCTGCGAAGAAATATCCTGAACATGGAAAAATCCCTGTTTAAATGCATCTAAAGCCATAACATCTCCGCCGTCAAGCATATAGCATCCCTCAATGAGAATAGATTTTTCAGCTTTTGCCGAATCTTTTGCAAGCAATGATATCAACTCTTCATCACTGCATCGAAGATTATTTTTTCTTATTGCAACAGGACTTTTTTCAAGAGCATTTGCAAATAAATTTTCTGCAAGCTCCTCACCGTAATCGGCAATAAGACTTTTAACAAGCTCCTCGGGAACGGAATATTTTACGGAAATTGTCTGAGTTCTGTCCGTAGGAAACTTTATTTGCTTACCTTGACGAATAAAATTACGCAGTATCGCATTTACCATGCCTGAAGCGCTCGTTTTCGCAAACTTCTTTGCAAGCTCAACACTCTCGCTGACCGCCGCATTATCTGGAACGGAATCCATATACAAAATCTGATAGATTCCACTTCTGAGAATATTCAAAACAGCGTTGTCGAGCTTGTTCAGCGGGCGTGACGAAAATGATTCGATTATATGGTCAAGAGTGATCTTCCTATCTATAACCCCATAATAAATGGCTGAACACAGTTTTTTATCACGTTCATCTAGATCAGAACCGCCAAGTCCGCTGTTTAACTGCAAGTTGGAATAGCTCCCGTTTTTAAACGTTTTAATCAGGAGTTTTACTGCAAGATAGCGTGAATCTGCCATAATCAGTCTCTTTTAACAGACGCAAGGAGTCTTATAAGCTGAAGTATGGAAGTTACAAGAGCTGTCACATAAGTGAACGCTGCCGCCTTAAGAACTTTCTGAGCCATCGGCACTTCATTATAATCAAGAATTCCGTCCGCTTCAAGCGTTTTAAGAGCCCTTCCGCTTGCATCAAGTTCAACAGGAAGAGTTACAGCCTGGAAAAGTACAACTGCGCCGAACATAATAATTCCGATAAGTGCAAGTTCAGGGAAAATCTCAAACAGAAAAATGCCAAGAATGAACACGAAATACCAAAGTCTTGAGCAAATATTTGTAATCGGAACTATAGCCGTTCTTATTTTAATAGGTGTATATTCCTGCGCATGCTGGCAGGCATGACCGCACTCATGTGCAGCAACGCCGATAGCTGCAACAGAAGTCTGTCCGTAAACAGCGTCAGAAAGTCTCACAACGTTATCTTTTGGATCGTAATGATCGGTAAGCTCACCGCTGATGCGCTCGATGCGGACATTATAAAGACCATTGCTGTCGAGAATCTGTCTTGCGACCTGATCAGCAGTAAGACCTCTCGAATTTCTTACATTTTTATACTTTTTAAAAGTTGAATTAACATTAACCTGCGCTATGATAGGCAGAATTATCATGACCAATAAAATAACGATTCCCATAGTATGTTCCTCCTAATAATTCAATTTTTCGCCCTTTGCGAGCTTTTTTCCTCTGAGGAAATCCTCAGTTTTCATACGTTTTTTACCCTCCGGCTGAACTTCGCAGAATCGGATAAGCCGCCCGTCGCCGCATTTAACTGCAAACGAATCTGTATCAACTATCTCGCCGTTCTCAGCATCCGGAGCAATATTGTCCAAAATTTCAGATTTGAAAACCTTTAATCTTTTCCCTTCAAGCATTGAAAATCCAGTAACACCTCTTATGGTATTATGGATTTCCTCTGCGGACTTCGAGAAATCAAGTGCGCTCATTTCCTTTTTTATCATCGGAGAATAGCACGAAAGCGAGTCATCCTGCTTTTCAGGAGCAAGACTGCCGTTCAAGATTGACTCGATAGTTTCGGCAAGAACTTCTCCTCCCATAATAGAAAGTCGGTCATAAAGTTCCTGATAAGTCTCATTTTCACCGATTTTCGTGCTTTTCTTAATGAGCATATCACCTGTATCAAGTCCTTCGCTCATCTTCATAGAGGTTACGCCGGTTTCAGTTTCACCGTTGAGAATGACCCAGTTTATCGGAGCTGCTCCTCTATACTTAGGAAGAAGTGAAGCGTGAATATTTATACATCCGTATTTTGGAAGTTCTAAAATCTCTTTCGGAAGAATCTGACCATAAGCTGTAACAACGATAAGATCAGGAGCAATATCGTTCAAAATCTTCATTGATCGCTCTGCGTCATCGCCTTTTCTCAGAGACAGCGGCTGGTAGACCGGCAGACCATATTCCTCCGCAACAGCCTTAACAGGAGTCGGTATCATTTTATATCCCCTTCCCTTCGGCTTATCGGGCTGAGTAAAAACTGCTGCAACCTCATTATCGCTCTCCGCAAGAGTTTTCAGACAGGGAACGGCAAAATCCGGCGTTCCCATAAAAACTATCTTCATACTATATCATTCCTCCTCCAGAACAAAGAATTCCTCCACGATTTCTGTAAAAACATGACCATCGAGGTGATCGTTTTCGTGACAGGTACACTCTGCGCCAAGCTCAATGAAGTCACGCTCAAACCAGTTTCCGTTTCTGTCCTGCGCCTTGAGATGACACTTCATCGGTCTTGTAACATATCCCCAGACATTCGGACAGGAAAGGCAGCCTTCCTGAACTCTCTGTTTGCCTTCACATCTCGAAACTTCGGGATTTATAGCCTCTACTGAACCCTCTTCAAGGTGCATGATAAAAATACGTCTGCAAACACCGATTTGCGGAGCAGCAAGACCAAGTCCCTGAGCCTTATCAAGAGTTTCGTGCATATCATCCAAAAGCTGAGCTAATTTCTCATCAAATTTATCAACAGGTTTGCAAACCTTGTGTAGCATTTCATCCTTATCAGTTAAAATTTTTCTCAACGCCATTTTATACATTCCTTTCAATTATACTCCAACATCACCGTTCATGTCCGCATAAAGCGAGACTTTTTTCATCTCTTTTAATTTAGAAGATTCGACAAGAACCTCACTGATAAAAGATCTTATTTCGGCGGTATTTTTGCATTTCATAATAATTCTGTACCGAAATTTTCCTCCGATTTTTCCGTAAGAGCATTTTACCGGACCAAGAACTCTTACAGGAGTTTTCGGCTGAAGCATACGCAGTTTTTCATTCATAAGCAAAATAACTGCATCAGCTCCACTTTTTACCGATATTTCGTCAATTGCAGAAAAACAAAATATACACATATCGCAAAGCGGAGGAAAAATCATTGCACGTCTGATTGCAATTTCTTCTTTGTAAAAACCTTTATAGTCCTGAGCAGCCGCAAGATTCATTATATAATGCTCCGGTATAAACGTCTGAAGCACGGCACGCCCCTTTCGACTGCCTCGTCCGCCTCGGCCCACAACCTGAGTAATGAGAGAAAAAGTCCGCTCGTAACTACGGAAATCACCGGCATACAAGGCTTTATCAACCGATAGCACTCCCACAAGAGTAACATTTGGGAAATCAAGACCCTTACCTATCATCTGAGTTCCGATCATTATATCATATTTGCCGTCACGGAATGCAGCAAAGTTCTTTTCATAGGAATATCGGGAGAAAGTGGTATCAGCGTCCATTCTCAGGACTCTTGCTGATGGAAAGAACATTTTTAATTCTTCCTCCAGTTTCTGAGTACCAAATCCCATATTTTTCAATCTTTCCGAACCGCATGACGGACACTTTGTGATCGGTTCGCTCACAAAGCCACAGTAATGACACATCATTTTGTCATTTTTTTTATGATATGTCAACGGAACCGAGCAATTCGGGCAGTAAATCGGCTGGTAACAATCGCAGCAGCTTATGATCGTATGAAATCCACGGCGGTTGAGAAGCAGAATGGTCTGCTCGCCGTTTTTGAGATTAAGATTTATCTCATCGGTCAGCTCACGGCTGAATTCAGCAGCATTGCCCTCGCTGCGCTCAATATTCATATCAACTATCCGAACATCCGGGAGCGAACTGCTGTGGTAACGTTTTTTCATCTCGAGCAGACGATAAACGCCTCTTTCAGCAAGATAATAGCTCTCGATTGATGGTGTTGCCGAAGCCAGAAGAAGCGTGGCATTGTGATAAAAACAACGCTGTTTTGCAGCATCATGAGCAATATACCTGGGTGAGCTGTCCGACTTATACGACCGCTCGCCCTCTTCATCAATGATGATAAGACCGATATTGCTGCAAGGTGCAAAAACCGCACTTCTCGTACCTATAACGATATCCGCATCGCCTCTTTTTATTCGTTTGTACTCATCAAGTCTTTGTCCAAGAGACAGTCCGCTGTGAATAACGGCAACCCTTTCACCGAAAAGCGAACGAAATCGTTTCAGAATCTGCGGAGTAAGACCGATTTCCGGAACAAGCAGGACAGCCTGTCTGCCAAGCCTTACCGTATCTGCAATAAGCTTTTCAAAAACGGAAGTTTTACCGCTTCCCGTCACTCCATGAAGAAGAAAAGCAGCCGGTTTTTCCTCAAAAATCTGAGCGAAAACCGCATCATGTGCAGCTTGCTGTTCATCCGAAAGTACGATGGAATCGGGATCGCATCTGATTTCTGCGCCATCGTCTACACCACGTAAAATTTCTGCTTCATACTCCTCAGCAGCACCATTTGCAGCGAGTCTTTTAACTACAGCAACAGTCACTCCGCACATATATGCAGCTTCTTTTTCCGCTGCTGAACCGTATTCCAAAAGGAAATTAGCAACCTGCTTCTGTTTTGGAGTAAGCTTAAAACTCTCTGGCTTTCTCAAAAATTCATCCGTAAGGCGAACCATTTTCATAGTTGCATCGCCGACTGACTGTCTGAAAACGTTGTCTGAAATGACAGCTCCGGAATCACACAATTCGTCAACAACTGCTCTTCCATTTTCAACGATATAATTTTCAAGAAAGCTGTTCAGCTCTGTTTCGGGAGAATTGATTTTCGCAAGAAGACTTGCGCCCTCTTCAGAAAGATTTTCATAGGCATCGAAACTTTTCACAATACCGAACCGTTCTTTAACTGTAACGCTCATTGCCGGTGGCAACATGATTTTCGCAGCGTCAAAATATGTGCAGAAAGTCTGCTCATGCAGGTAAAAAGCAAGCCGGATAAGCTCATCCGAAAGCAATGGCCTGTCGTCTATAAGAGAAACGAATTTTTTTAGCTTCACACCATCGCCTTCGAATAGTTTCATCACAATGCCTATCCTTCGCTTATTTCCGTTTCCAAAAGGAACGAGAACTCTGCATCCGCAGGCTATTTTACCGCAGAATTTTTCCGGAACAACATAGCTGAACAATTTGTCGAATGAATACGACGTTCCGCTTACAGCCGTTTCCGCAATCAGCGACATTATTCTGCTGATACTTCAGCAGTGCTTACAATTTTGCACTTTCCGCTTGCGATTTCTTCAACAGCAGTTTTAACGGGCTTTTCCTCAAGGGTCTCACCGTTTTTGTAGAGAGTTTCAGAAATTTCTCTTGCGCGTTTTGCAACGGCAATAACAAGTGAATAACAACTCTCATTTTTTGAAATAATCTGATTTACAGCAGGTCTAAGCATTTTTTAACACCTCATTTATAATTTCGCCTGAGAATTCGCTCTTAAGTTCTTCTGCACGAATGATCGTGAGAAAATCGCTTACAGCGTCCTCAAGGGCAGCATTGACAACAACATAATCATATTTTTCTGCCAGCATTATCTCGCCGGCAGCCTTGGAAATTCTTTCCTCAATAATCTCATCGGATTCCGTTCCTCTTTTTTTGAGACGGCGGCGAAGCTCGTTTATTGAAGGTGGAGCTACAAACACGAAAATCGCATCCGGACGTATATCACGGATTTTCATAGCGCCCTGAACCTCTATTTCAAGAATCACATTGATTCCCTGTTCAAGCTTATTATCGACTTCGCTTTTGAGTGTTCCATAAAAGTTACTACAGTATTCAGCATATTCGATAAAAGCGTTTTCTTCGATTTTTTTCAAGAACTCCTCATGGCTGATAAAGTGATAATTTACTCCATCAACTTCACCCTCACGAGGTTTTCTTGTAGTTGCCGAAACAGAAACGTAAAATTTCTCATCTTTAAGAATTTCGGCAAGCATAGTTCCTTTTCCGCAGCCGGACGGTGCAGAAAAGACGATAAGTCTGCCTTTACTCATGTTCATCATTACCTCCTGAACCATTGATTCTTGCTGCAAGAGTGTCTGTAATAAGGGACGAAAGGATAATATGTCCACTATCCATAATAATAACCGCTCTTGTTTTTCTTCCATAGGTCGCATCTATGGCATTTCCGCCGTCACGAGCCTCCTGAACAAGCCTTTTTATCGGTGCAGAATCAGGACTGACTATCGTAACTATTCTTTCGGCGGAAACCATATTTCCGTAGCCGATATTTATAAGCTTCATTGCTTGCACCTACTCTATATTCTGGATCTGCTCACGGATTTTTTCGATTTCAGATTTCATTTCAACTACAATTTTAGTCACATTCAGATCTTGTGCTTTTGAACCGATCGTATTTACCTCACGGTTAATCTCCTGAACAACGAAATCGAGTTTTCTTCCAACAGCTTCATCCGACTCAAGAATAGTTTTCAGCTGAGAAATATGGCTTCTGAGGCGAACTGTCTCTTCATCGACAGCAATTTTCTCAGAAAATACCGCAGCTTCGGTCAGAAGCCTCTGATCATCAATATTTTTATCTTCCAAAACTTCGCTAAGTTTTTTATAGAGCCTGTTCCGGTAATTTTCGACAGTCTGCGGAGAAAGTTCCTCGACCTTTTCAACCATTTCAAGGATATAATCAGCCTTTTCAATAATATTTTCGCCGAGCAGTTTTCCCTCGACGCCTCTCATATCAATGAACTTTTCCAAAGCCTCATTTGTAACCTCATAAACATCATTCCAAACCATTTCCTCATCATCCGGAGTTTTTTGAATATTAAAAATATCGGAAAGTTTTATCAAGTTTGAAAGTGTAAGATCATCCTTAAGTCCAAGTTCATCAGCAATCCCCCTGAGCGCCGAAACATAGCCTTCTGCAATACTTTTGTTGACAGCGATTTCAGAATCTTTACCCTCTATATTGTTTATAGTTACAGCTACATCAATTTTTCCTCTTGAAATTCCCGTTTTAAGAAGCGCCTTCAACTTTTCATCAATGTAACTGTAGGTTCTTGGAATTCTCGAAGTATACTCGTAATATCTATGATTAACGGAGCGAATTTCTACTGTAATATCTCTGCCGTTAAGGATCTTCTGCGCCCTGCCGTAGCCGGTCATACTTTTTAGCACCTTATCCCCTGCTTTCCATTTAGTTTTGCACACAAATTTCCATATATGTATACAAATTTATTATATCACTTTCAGCACAAAAAAGCAAGTGTTTTGCAAAAATAAAAAGGGATGCCGAAGCATCCCTTTAAAATTATAGAATTATTCCTTAACGAAATCCTTAGGATCAAGTGACTTAACAAGTTCAAGCTTAAACTTCTGAATCTGAAGAGCATCTTCGTTTGTAATACCGCTTGTACCGTTCTCGTAAACGTCTGCATTACGCTGTCCCTGCTCTGTAATGTGTGTAGGATCAGAACCGTTAATACCATACTTATCAGGATTTGAAAGTGACTGCATGATAAGAACAGCATCAGACATATCTACCTTGCCATCGCAGTTAGCGTCGCCCCAGAGAACTTCAGTCTCTTCGCTGCCTGTAATTGGCTTAACCTGAGGATAGAGAAGAGCCATGTTACCGTAAGCCATGAGAGCGTCACCAGCGTGCCAGAATCTGTGGAGCTTATACTCGTAACCCTCAGTTGATGTCTTACCTGAAGCTTCATAAGCTGCCTTGAGTTCCTGGAACATAGGATCCTTCTCATAGTTCTTACGAATAGAAATGAATGTTGCACCATTAGCAAGAGTAGAACCATCAGGCATAGTTCCTGTATAGTTTGTAGGAATATAAACATCCTGCTCGAATACACGAGTAAGGCTTCCGTTGTGATCCATGAAGGAAATACCAACTTCATCACGACCCTGTTCCCACTGAGCGGAGAGAAGCTTGTTAGCGAGACGAAGTCCCTTAGCAGCTATAGAATCATCCTTAGCCGTCTCTTCATAAGCCTCAGAAGCAGGAACTCCGTTAGCAGCAGCGTAGTAGATGAGTGTCTCACAGAGTGAAGATACGCATCCAACGTCTCCCTGACCATAGCCAGTGATTGTAGCGTGAAGCTTCTGGTTTCCATTTTCATTATAAGTTCCTGTCCATGTATCAGGAGCACAAGTGTAGTCTGTATCAGATGAACCCCAATCGAGGTTAGAAGGAATACAATATGTGTAGTCAGTTCCGTCTGGAGCAGTCCAATCGAAATGAGTATTCTCCTCAAACCAGCCAATCCATCTCTCAAGAAGCTTCTCAAGAGCATCTTCGATAGACATACCAGCCGGTTTAACTCCGCTTGTATCGCCATTAACCTTTACATAATAGTAAAGTTCAGCAAGACGCTGAGTTGACCATACCTGGTTACCGATCCAGTGGTTTGAACCTGGGTCAGCATATACAGGATGCGGAACATAAACCATGTCGTAGAATGTTGGATATCCATCCGGATACTTCTCGTAACGACCTCTGTAAGAGTTTGTACATCCGCCTGCGAAAGGACCTTCAACAGACTGGAGCCAGAGATACATTTCGATCTGTCTCTTAAGAGATTCCTTATAGTCAGATGTAGCCTGTGCGTTATTAGCCTTCATACCAGCATTGATCTTGCTGTCTGTAACGAGAGCATAAGCTGCAAGTGGGTTCTGATAGAACTGATGCGAGTGTGAGCAGCCGATCTGCCAAGCCCAGTCGTAGTTACCGAGAGCTCCGCCCCATGATGTATACCATGACATGAGGTAGTGCTGGCTCTGTGTACCTGCGCTGCCTGAGGACATAATATCCTGGCATCCGATTGCATGATAATACTTATCAAACATATCATTACGGCACTGGTCACCCATCTTACCTGCGAGATCAGAAAGATCGCCTGTGTCAACGCCCCATGTATTTGCAAAATAAACAGCCTGAATAGCACGATCTTCAGCGTCAGGAGCATTTGTGAATGCATACTGAGCTGCAACATTGCCTACACCGTTGAAAATGCCCTTAATACCGTCCTGGCTATTACCGTATTTAAGTTCTTCGAGACAAGGATGAGGAACAGTTTCAAAACAGGATTCCTGCTCGCCTCTCTGGAATGTATTGATGAATGTGAATTTGCCGTTGCCGCCGCCGAAACCATACCAGTCGTCAACGTCAGCAAGCCAGTGCATAAGGTAATAGCCGTTATCGCTGCTGTATGCCGACTTATATACATCAAACAGAGGATTGATAGCGTCAACGCCAGCATTGCTTGTAGGATACTGATTAGGAAGATCACGCTCATAAGCCGTATCAGCCTTGAGTCTGCCCTGACTCCAGATAGAATTGTATCTGATATCGGATCTGCCGGCAGCCTTAGACCAACCAGGAATGATAGCTTCAAGAGTGTTCCAAGCCTTCTTCATGTCGTTAGAGCCTTCGATAGCTCCCTCTTTAACGAGTACATCGTGCATAGCAGCAACCCAAGCAATATAAGACATAGCCTCGGATGTTGTTTCGTGACCGTAGTCAGGAGCCTCGATACAGAGTGTTTCGATTGAATGGTAAGGAATACCGAATGAATCGCCGTTTGTCTGGCTGCTCAGGTAACCGTTTTCCTGACCGTTTGTAATAACGTCAGCATAAAGTGATTCGAACATTGATGCATAGCTTTCGTTAGCGCCGTTCTCAGAAGCATACGGATTTTCAGCTGCTGAACCCATAGCAGGAAGAATAGCTGAAACAGAAGTAGCTGCTGCAAGAATTCCTGCAACGAGAGCCTTGTTCTTTTTGCTTATCATAAGTTTTACCCCTCTCATTAATAATATAAATTTATAGTGGTTTGAAAATGAGTATTGACTTTCCGAGGGTTATTCCGTCGGAAAAATCATACGAAAATACCTCGTACACTGCAAGCGGATATAAATCGCCCACATCTCAAACTATTTTCAAGTTAATTATAGTCCAGATTTCAACCCATGTCAACAGTTTAGACTATTTTCTTTTTTTCATCTGGAACATTTTGTTGCAATGCACACAATCCGAAGTTCTTTTTTGTATACTTTGTCTATTGTCCAAACAGCCAAAAACGGAAATTTGTTAAACCGAAATGTATATATTTAAAAATATAATCTGTTTAAAAAGATTCATCCGCTTCACAATAATCTTTCACAAATTTTACACATATTTGGTATAATATTTAGCAGTAATTTTATAAATAGTATCATCTGTCTATATCACGTTTTTTCTGAATTAACAATTTATTAACAGTACGTTAATCTTGAATCTATAAAAATTTGAGATAATGAAATAGTATGTTACTATAATGTATAATTATATATTTCTGATAGAAAGGAGAAACTCATGATTACGATTGAAAATCTAACAAAATATTACGGAAAAAACAAAGCCGTAAACAATATCAGCTTTACTATCAACGATAATGAGATTCTTGGTTTTCTCGGACCTAACGGCGCCGGAAAATCCACAACTATGAACATGATCGCCGGATTTCTGCCTATGTCCGGAGGAAGCGTTTCCATCTTCGGAACGGATATCACAAAAGAACCTGTAAAGGCAAAGAAAAATATCGGCTACCTGCCGGAAATACCTCCGGTTTATCCCGATATGAAGGTAAGCGAATACCTCTCATTCTGTGCCGGACTCAAAAAAATTCCTTCCGGTGAAAAAAAAGATGAAATCCAGCGTGTTATGACGCTTCTCGGTATTACGGACGTTAAGGGCAAACTCATACGCAACCTTTCCAAGGGCTATAAACAGCGTGTCGGATTTGCTCAGGCGCTGCTCGGAAATCCTAAATTCATCATTCTTGATGAACCGACTGTCGGTCTTGATCCGAATCAGGTAATCGAGGTAAGAAAGATCATCAAAGATCTAAAAAAAGACCACACGGTTATTTTCAGCTCACATATCCTCAGCGAAGTAAGCGAGGTCTGCGACAGAGTAATTATCATCAATAAGGGCGATATAAGAGCGATCGACACTATTGAAAACCTTGAAAAATCGTACAGTTCTGCCCTTGTCCTCAACATTAAGGTGAAAGGTTCAAAGAGCAAAGCTGCCTCTATTATTGAAACCGCCGAGGGCGTTAAAGAGCTTCTTTCTATTGATGATGAAGGAAACGATATATTCTCGTTCAGCGTTCAGCTTGAAGGAGACGCTGAAGCAATTCAGGATTCTCTTATGAACGAACTTATCAAAAATCATGTGCGAATCATGGAGATTTATACGGACAAGCCTAATCTTGAAAACGTATTTATCGAGCTTATCAATCGTCCCGTTCAAAAAACAAAGCTCACCGATCTTCTTGATGAGATCGTACCAGAAGAAAAAAGCTCCGCTTCATCAGAAAATGATGAAACTGACGGTGAAAAGGAGGATAATTAAATGTTTTCTGTTTACAAAAAAGACTTGCAGTCGTTCTTCTTTACACCCTTTGCCTATGCTCTGGCTGCATTATTCATGCTTCTCTTTACTTATATTTTTGCAAACCAAATCGGCGGACTGGAATCAGGAAGTCTTGTTCAGTTCTCGTTCACGGGAATTTTTTATGACATAATCTTCTTTTTCATGTTTCTTATTCCTATTATAACTATGCGAACATTTGCCGACGAAAGAAAATTCGGTACGGAAGTGCTGCTTATGACCTCTCCGATAAGCGTTATTAAAATCGTTATTGGAAAATTTCTTGCAAACGTAACCGTTTTTCTCTTCATGATGGCAGGCTCTCTTATCTTCCCTATCATCACTGCCAACTACGGAACTGTCGTTATAAGCCAGCTTATCTGCGCCTATATCGGATTTTTCTTCTGGGGAACAATGTTTATTGCGCTTGGAATGCTCATTTCTTCGTTCACTGAAAGCTCAATAATAGCTGCCATAATCGGTGAAATAGTAATGTTTGCATTCCTTTTCCTCGATGATTTTGCTTATACTGCGTTTATCTCTCAGTTCCCGAAACTTCAGTCGGTTCTTCTGGCATTTGCAGCACAGTCGAGATTCTATTATTTTTCACAGGGCTTCATCCGCCTTTCCGATATCGTATTTTTCATCTCAGCCATTTTGGTTCTTCTTTCATGGACATACATCTCCATTGAAAAAAGACGCTGGAACAGGGGGTAAGCTTTTATGCAGAAACGTAAACACAATTTATCCGGACCTATTGCCATTGCCGTCGCACTGATAATTCTTCTGATTTTCGTGCCGGTAAACCTTATTGTGGTTTATTACGACAAGGTTTATGATATGACTCCGGCAGGCAAATATACTCTTAATCAAAAAACTGCCGAACTTCTCGACAGTACTTCCGATAAAGAGATCGAAGTTTATTTCACATCACAGCTTCGCTATTTACAGCAAGTACCAAGATATCTTCCGCTTTATCATACGCTTACACAGCTTAATGAACGTGATAATATTGAACTTATCTGCTTTGATCCGAACAGCGATCCGACTATTGCCAATACTCTTGACCCGACAGGTGTGCTGGGAGTAAACGTCGGCGACGTTTTCGTCAAGTCCGGAGATGTGGTAAAAAAGGTAAGTCAGTCGCTTATTTTCCAGCAGATTGACGGTATAGATCAGTATGCCGGAGAAGACCTCATCGCCGGAGCAATAAAAATATGCACCAGCGGATCACTTCCAACCGTTTATTTCCTTACAGGTCACGGAGAAAAATCCATTGAAGACAGCTACAAAATATTCGCGGATCAGCTTAAAAGTCAGAATTACGACGTTAAAGAACTGAATCTCGATGAAGTTTCAGCTATGCCGGAAAATGCAAAAATAATCTATCTTGCCGGTCCGCAGAGCGATCTTACAGAACATGAAGCAGAACTTCTTGACGCTTATCTCGAAAACGGCGGCTCGGCTTCATTCCTGCTCGCTCCATGCGAAACGGAGGGACGCTTTCTGAATATCGAAAGTATTCTCGATAAATTCGGAATCCTTATTGACTATAACTACGTTACGGAAACACTTGCGGTAAACAAGCTCCAGAACAGAGAGGCTGAACAGAGCGATAATTTCATGCGTATACAATATGTTCCGACTACAGACGACTTCACCGAAAATCTTACAGGAGACGTTATCTACCTTGTTGAAAATGAGGGATACGCTGCCGGAATAGCAAATGCAAGAAGTCTCGCTGAAATACCTGAAGGCTCTTTTGCAAATGCCGGAAACGTTGAAATTTCACCTCTTATCGAAAATACTCCGTCTTCCACAGACGGAACTTATTCAACCGTAAGCCGTTCAATGGGCGGAGATGATACAACCTCTCTCGAAGCTGACAACGAATTAAGCGGAATTGAACTCGCATTCGGATATTACTCCTATAATAAACTCACCGGAGGAAAGGTGATCGCTATCGGTTCGACAGCTATGATAGACTCCGATGAAGTTGCTCCGTCAATAAACGGAACAGGAATGCTCACGCTTTTCTCAAATACATGGCTTCACAGCATCGAGGACGAAATCGGTATCGGAAATAAGATCGACGCCGTTGATTCCATGAATTTTAAAGATGCAAACGAGGCAACAACCGCTATTGCATTAACAGTTATAATCCCACTTGTTGTCGCCGTCATAGGAGTTGCGGTATGGCTTAAAAGGAGACACGCATAATGAAAAAAAATGTTATCGCATTAGTTGTTCTGCTGGCTGCGGCAGGAGGATCAGTCGGAGCATATCTCGCAGTTAAGGATAAAAAGGATGACGAGACGAAACAGTATCAGGATCAGATAGCAGATCTTAACCTTTTTAACTTCGATGCCGAAAGCATTAATAAAATCGAATTTGTTTCCTCCGAAGGCGAATACACCGCCGAACTTATTGATTCGCAGTGGCAGCTTACAAGCGGAGACGATTTTGCTCTCGATCAGGAATATATCAATCTGCTCTGCACATATACCTGCGAGCTTACAGCCGAAACAAGCTACAGCGGAAATAAAGCGGATTATGGTCTTGATGATGCAAATGCAAGCACTATCATCCTCAGCAGCAGCGACCAGAGCTACACTCTTCATGTAGGAAACGTTTCGCCTACAACTGATTATTACTACGTTTCAGTAGGAGATAAACCCCAGATATACGCAGTAAGCTCGCTCTATGGCAGCGAATTCAGCACAGATCGTCTTATGCTTAAAGCAAAAGAGCTTATCCCATATGACGATTTCGGAATTTCAGAGATCATTATAAAGAAAAACGGCGAGATCACTTGTGAACTTAAATATGATCCGGAAACATACGGCTGGAGTCTGCCGGAAGAATATTCAGGTCTTACATTTGACAACACAGCCGTAACTTCTATGGTCAACAGCCTGACAAGACTTCAGGCTGAGCAGATGCTTGATGAAAACCTTGAAGATCTTTCAAAATACGGTTTCGATGATCCATATGCGGAAGTTACAATAAAAGGACTTGACGGAACAGAACGTATGATAACTATAGGAAACGCCTATAACGGCGGAACTTATTCAAACGTTCTCATCGGAGACGATAATCAGGTTGAAGCTTATTATACAGCCGATCTGAATTTCGTTGATAAAACTCCGTTTGACTTTTTGGCAGATACTATTTATAATCCGTCAATGTACGAAGTAACCGGTCTTGATCTGACTTTCGGCGGAAAAGAATACGATATTACTATTGACATGAATGAAAGTAAGGGAACCTTCAACGGCGCTGAATTCAATATGAACATCATGAACGTTTCCACCGCTTTCCAGAATTTCTACTCTTCTTTCACGACAGTAATCCTCTCCGGAATTGATATGAAAGCAGAGCCGACTCTTGATGAGCCGCTCCTTACTGCTGTTTATCATTGCAGTGACGGTACTGATTTTACCTATCAGCTTGTTTCCGGAGAAAATGACAACTGCTATATTTTCAATGACGGCGAATACACAGGTATGCTTCTTTCTTCAAGCAGACTTACGGGAAAAAATTCCGTTCAGAGCTTTCTTGAAAAATTTATCAGCACAGCAAATTTAGAATAATATCAGTAAACAGCGTCTGAAATGGCGCTGTTTTCATTAGGAGAACGTTATGAAAAACAAAAATATAATCTTGACGTCTTTTATAGCCATTATTGCGGCTTTTCTTGCAATTGCAGGCATCAATCTTTTTCCGAAAAATGATGATGAAAATTCATCCCGGATTGAAACTTCTTCAAGCTATACAATTGAAATAACGGAAGCCGTATCTTCTTCCGAAACTGCCACAACAGAGCAGAAAACCACATCAGCAGTAATAAGCGAATCGACTGAATCTACAGAAACACGAACCGAAGCAACAACATCTTATGAGAGTTCATATGTTGAATACCACTTTCGCAATGAAAAACTCCTCAACCAACACTTTGAAAAGCATGGAGGAGAATTTTCCGATTATTTCGGATATGAAACAGCGCAAGAATACGAAAAAGGTGCGAGCGATGTTATAAACAATCCTGACGCATTATATAAAACAGAAGCCGAAGACGGCGACGGAGTTTACTATCTCGAAAGCACCAACGAATTCGTCATTCTTTCAACAGACGGATATATCAGAACATATTTCCTGCCAAGCAGTGGAATAAACTATTTCAATCGACAATAACGAGGTGAACCATGAATCCAAGACTTCCCTATCTTCGTGAAAAAACTGCAAAGCTCACTCTTTCGCCGGGAGTTTATATAATGAAAAACCGTGAAAGTGCAATAATTTATATCGGCAAAGCTAAAAATCTACGCAACCGTGTAACAAGCTATTTCCGTGAAAATCCCGATCATTCGCCAAAGGTTGCAGCAATGGTATCAAATGTTCACGATTATGATTTTATCGTGACAGACAGCGAATATGAAGCTCTCCTGCTCGAATGCAGTCTTATCAAACAGCATAAGCCCAAATATAATATTCTGCTCAAAGACGACAAGGGATATCACTATATTAGGATATCGGACGAGGAATATCCTCGTATAACTAACGAGAAAAATACTGCTGAACCCGGAAAATATCTCGGACCATATACAAGCGGTTTTATAACCAGAGAAACAGTAAACGAAGCTAATCGTGTTTTCATGCTTCCGACCTGCCGAAAAAATTTTCCGCAGGATTTCGGTAAAAGCCGTCCGTGCCTTAACTATCATATAAAAACCTGCATGGGACTTTGCCGTGGAAAGATAAGCGCCGAGTCCTATAAGAACGCTGTTTCAGAGGCGGTCAGCTTTATAAAAAGCGGAAGTGCTCAATCCGTTGAACGAATGGAAGAGGATATGAATGAAGCAGCGGAAAACCTCGATTTTGAAAAGGCTGCCATGCTCCGTGACCGAATAGTCGCAATAAAAAAGGCTTCGGAAAAACAAAAAATTATCAACAGCGGTATCGACTTCGCTGACGTTATCGGAATTGCCGAAATATACAGCGAGATATTCATTTCTGTTCTCATGTACCGTGAAAGCCGACTCTACGACAAAGCCGTTTTTGAGTTTGAAAAGCCGGACGGCGGCGAAGATGTTCTCAGCATTTTCATGATGCAGTTTTACTACGACAGAAATGATATACCCAAAAACATCATACTCGACCATATTCCCGATGATTCGGAACTTATAACCGAACTTATGGAGCATAATTCTTCTCATAAAATCAACTTCCATATTCCGCAGAAGGGCAAACAGCTTGAGCTTTTAAGGCTTGCTAAAAATAACAGCGCTGAGTACGCTGCATTGAAAAATAACCGTACTGCAAAAGAAGTGATTGCTCTTGAACAGCTTGGAAAAAGTCTCGGACTTGCAAAACCTCCGAAATATATTGAAGCGTATGATATCTCAAATCTGTCGTCCGAATCAATGGTCGCAGGAATGGTAGTTTTCGAAGACGGTCAGCCGCTGAAAAAAGCTTACAAACGTTTCACCATCAAAGAAATTGCTTATCAGAACGATTACGGCAGTATGCAGGAAGTGCTTCGCCGCCGGCTTATGCACATAAAAACCGGCGAGGGCGATGAATATTTCACACGAACTCCCGATCTGATACTTCTCGACGGCGGCAAGGGACACGTTCATGCAGTTCAGGAAGTTATGAGCGAACTCGGGCTGACCATTCCACTTTTCGGTATGGTCAAAGACAACAAACACCGCACCCGTGCAATTGCGGCACAGGGTCACGAGATTCAGATCAACAGCCTTAAATCGGCATTTAATCTTGTTACAAGGATTCAGGATGAAGTACACCGATATTCGGTAAGCTATATGCACTCAAAGCACAAGAAGCGAGCATACAGTTCAGAGCTTTTAAAGATAAAAGGCATCGGAGAAAAGAAAGCCGCAAAGCTTATGACCACGTTTAAAACCAAGGAAAATCTGAAAAAAGCTTCTCCGGAAGAACTTGCCAAAGCAGCCGGAATTAATAAAACTACAGCATCCGAGCTATGGAAAATGCTGCATGAATAAAAAAAGGACGAACTTTCGGGTTCGTCCTTTTTTCAATAATTATGCCTTGAACTAAAACAGACAATGAGGTCAACTTAAGCAATTTTGTTTCTTGGACTGTTGCAAAAGCGTATCCAATATATGGCTTTAGCCATATATTGGATTTCCAAAGGGTTGTATAACCCTTTGGCAGAGGTACGGGGACAGCGTCCCCGCTTAAGTTGACAACATTGCTAAAACAGCGGCGTTGAAAAATATCTCTCTGCCGTATCAGGAAGAATAGTTACAACAGTTTTTCCCTCTCCAAGCTTTTCTGCCAGTTTCAAAGCCGCCGCAACATTAGTTCCGCTTGAAATTCCGCACATTATTCCTTCTTTTGAAGCAAGATCCTTTGCAGTTTGGATAGCTTCTTCATCCGACACTATATAAATATTATTATAAATTTCCGTATTAAGTATATCCGGAATAATTCCGTCGCCTATTCCCATCTGAAGATGAGTTCCGATAGTACCTCCGGCAAGAATAGCTGCATTTTCAGGTTCAACAGCCCATATCTCTATATCAGGATACTGCGCACGAAGCGCCTCGCCGATTCCGGTTATCGTTCCGCCTGTTCCTATTCCGGAACAAAAACCGTCTATTTTTCCGGCAGTCTGTTCGAGAATCTCAAGCGCCGTATGGTATTTATGAGCACCCGTATTATTTGGGTTTGCAAACTGCTGCGGAACAAACACATTCTCGTCCTCTTCCGCCATTTTCAGAGCAGTTGAAAGACATTCTTCAATACACTTTCCGATATCGCCGTCATCGTGAACGAGCTTAACTTCAGCTCCGTAATGAGTAACAAGCTTCCTTCTTTCTTCGCTCACAGAATCAGGCATAATAATTATCGTTTTATAGCCTTTTACAGCTCCCACAAGCGCAAGACCTATCCCCTGATTACCGCTTGTAGGTTCAACAATTATAGTATTTTCGCCGATAAGTCCTTCTTTTTCGGCATGACTTATCATGTTGTAGGCTGTTCTGGTTTTTATTGAACCGCCAACGTTTAGTCCTTCAAATTTTACAAGAACCTCCGCACTTCCCTTTTTTACCATCTTATTAAGCCGTATCATCGGAGTATGTCCCATCGCTTCAAGGATATTGTTATAAATCATTCAGCAGATCTCCTTTAAAGATAAAAATCACTATACACTATTATATACCATTTCCGCAATATATGCAAGGTTTATTTTTAAGCAAATTCGTTCTTATTCCCCTTTTTCAGCATATAATTGAAAGAACCGCTGAAAAAAGGAGGGAACTATTTTGAAGGCTCAGCCAAACCAAAGGGCGGTTATTCTCGGACAGTACATCGTTGAACACAAGGCAACTGTTCGTGCCGCAGCGAAAATTTTCGGAATTTCTAAAAGTACAGTACATAAAGACGTAAGTGAACGGCTTCGCAAAGAAGATCCGGAGCTTTACGCCAAGGTTAAGGATATACTTGAAATCAACAAGCAGGAACGTCACATAAGGGGTGGTCTTGCAACGAAGCTTAAATATGAAAAAATAAAAAAGTAGAATTCTATCTCTCCCTGTCTCTGTCAAGGGACGTTATTCGTTGGTCTTCTGCTTGACAGAGAGATCATGGAGACAGCGTCCCCCTGACAGGAAGTTCAACGGTAAAAACAGATCCTTTTCCGGCAACACTTTCTACACGAACAGTTCCGCCGTGGTAGATAACTCCGTGCTTAACGATAGAAAGTCCAAGACCTGTTCCGTTGATCTTTCGTGAGCGGCTTTTATCTACACGGTAAAAACGCTCGAAGATTCGGTCTGTATGCTGACTCGGAATCCCCATTCCCGTATCCGAAACAGTAATAAAAACGGTCTTAGGCATATGTGAAACTTTAACCTCTATTCTTCCGCCTTCGAAATTATATTTAACGGCATTATCGCAGAGATTATAAATAATTTCTTCAAGAACGGTTCTGTTTCCGAAATAGATAATATTCTCGCCGACCAGCTCAGTCTTGATATTTTTCTCAAGAGCGGCTCTTTCAAGACGAATCAAAACTTCGCCTGCAAGCTCATAAATATCAATCTCTTCCATCTGTTCAAATCCAGAGACCTCATCAAGCTTGGAAAGCGACATGATATCATTTATCAGAGTTATAAGGCGGTCTGCTTCATTTTTGATTTTTTCACCAAACTGAGCTGTATCCTCCGCTTTCACCAATCCCCCTGCGAGCATATCAGATATACCGTAAATTGTTGTAAGAGGAGTTTTAAGCTCATGAGAAACGTTTGAAGTAAACTCTTTACGCATATTTTCAAGCTCTTGCTTCTGAGTAACATCCATAATAAGAACGACTATTCCATTTACAACATTTCCGCTTTTAGCCGGACTTGCTATGATCTCTCTGTCGCCGTTTTCGGTTTTAAGGATGCATTCAGAATTTCTTCCGCCTGCGGCATCCTGAATACATCGACGGAACATTTCGGAATTATTCAATGAATAAATACTCTGCCCCTCTTTAACCGGTTCAGCCTCAAGAAGCGCCAATGCTCCGGAATTGCTTGCCAGAATACCGAGCTTCTGATCGGCAATAATAATACCTTCCGACATACTTTCGGTTATAAGACTGAACTGTTCCCGGCTCTGGCGGAGTTCTTCCATCTGGCGGTTAACTCTTCCGTTCTGAATACGAAGTTTATTCAGAAGCGGTGCAAGTTCAGAATAATTTGCTTCAATTTTTGGATGATCGAGATCTATATTATTTATTGGCTGAACGATTTTTCTTGAAACCTTATCCGCTATCATAATTGACAATGCGGCGGCTATAACAAGAAACATCAGAAGCGGCTTGATAATTCCTGCAAGCTGGGCAAGAAACGATAAATGAATATCAGAAACTCTTATGACAGTACCGTCATCAAGCCGCATAGCATAAATAAGTGCAGTCTGAGAGATATTTATAAGCTTTCTTGAGGAACTGCTCTGCCCTTTTTCAAAGGCTTCTTCAATCTCCTTGCTGTTTGTAATGTCATTATAATCAACGGCATTCTTTTCCGAATCAAAAAGAATGCCGCCATCTTTTGCTATCCAGAGAACACGAATATCATTAAAGTTATTTTTCTTCAGATAATCTGCTCCGCCAAACTCTATTCCGTTTGATATCAGTTCGGCTTCAGAATGAAGTTCGATTTCGATTTTTTTGTAAAAAAATCTGTTCATAAGAATCATAACTATAAAAGAAGCAAATAAAACCGATACTGTTGAAATAAGTATAATGCTTCGTATAATTTTTCTAGTCACTTTTCCTCACCTGCCTTTTCGGTCAATTACGTTCATTACTTTAAGATATCGCTTTTAATCGGTCGATCTGCATCCCTTTCCGCCTTATAGCCAACTCCACGAACAGTCTGGATTATATCTCCGGCGCTTCCGAGCTTTTGACGGAGAGTTCTTATATGAACGTCAACAGTACGGCTTTCACCGGAAAAATCATAACCCCATATTTTTTGAAGAAGCTCATCACGAGAAAAAACCTTTCCCCTGTTTTTCACAAGAAACAATAAAAGTTCGTATTCTTTCCTTGTAATATTGATTTTAATGTTTCCGGAATAAACTTCGTGATTTTCCGGATAGATCTTCAGATCTCCAACGGCAATAAATTCATTAGCTTTTTCTTTCTCAGAATACGATCTGCGTAGAAGAGCCTTAATTCTTGAAATAAGTTCCATAGTTCCAAAAGGCTTTGCAAGGTAATCGTCCGCTCCGCTGTCGAGTCCGGAAACCTTATCATCTTCCGTGCCTCTTGCGCTGAGCATTATTATCGGAAGATTTTTCGTTTTTTCATTTCTGCGCAGTTTTTTCAGAATAGATATCCCGTCCTCTTCGGGAAGCATAATGTCAAGCAGAAGCAGTTCCGGAATTTCTTCTTCCAAAGCCTTGTAAAAAGCCGACGGAACTTCAAACCCCTTTGCTTCAAACCCGGAATTATTCAGCGCATAAATAACAAAGCTTCTTATTCCGGAATCATCTTCAAGTAGATAAATCAAATTTACTCACCAACCCTTAGATATAGTATACGTCTTTTTGTGTAAAATTGCAACAGAATTTTTTATTTTAATACGTATATTTTTGCTTCGTTATGCAATAATAAAAACAGGCATCAAATTTACTGTACCGGTTTACAGTAATATGCCGCAAAGCGTAAGCCAGCTATTGCTCTGGAATGTTAATTCAGAATGATAGCTGACAGAAATAGCGCTAAATCAAAAACAAGGAGTTATTATTATGGATAACAAAAAGAAAAACGACAACATCAAATGTACGGTTTCACAGTGTCAGCACAACCTCGTTACAGAGCATTACTGCTCGCTTGACTGTATCAATGTAGGCACTCATGAGGATAACCCGACTGTTCCTGAATGTACCGACTGCAACTCTTTCGTAAAGAGAACCGGCTGCTGCGGTTAAGGAGCGTAACGCTGCCCCCATCAAGACGATGTCTTTTCATAATGCAGAATATTGCCTGAAAAGTGATGAAGGTTCAGCAAAATAGTCAATGAAACATGCAAAAGCAAGTGTGCATACTTCTTAAATATGTACACTTGCACACTTTTCTGAGTATACCATGTCTGGTAAATATTCACAAAAAAACATGTCGAATATAGTCAATTTCAAAAATTTACTGCAATACCCTTGCAAAATTCAAGTATGTATAGTATAATTATTATAAGCTTCTTGTTTGATTCAATTGCGTTTCACTCGAAGTATTCTACCGTCAGGAGGCTGATTTTTAATGTTTGATAAAACTATGACCTTTTCCGTTAACGAAGATAAGGAAGCAGAGCTTAAAAAGAATCTGACTATCGTTTACGATGCTCTTACTCAAAAAGGCTATAATCCTATCAATCAGATCGTTGGTTATATTTTGTCGGAAGACCCGACCTACATAACCACTTATAACAATGCAAGAAATATCATTCGTCACATAGACCGTGACGAGCTTTTACAGGTTCTTGTAAGATACTATCTCAATAATTGATCATCTTTAAATACGGATTCTTTCGCACAGGATCGAAACGTATTTAAAATATTGATAATAACGGTCAAAACAGCAGTTTAACTCACTGCTGTTTTTTATTTGCAGAATTTTCTATAAATAATAAAGTCATGTCAAGCCATAATATATATGCGGAGGCAATCTCCGCAATATTCAAAAGGAAAACAAAGCTTATGAGAAAAACGGCTTCGGCTATGGCTATAACTCTTACTGCTTTAAGCGTTCAGCCTTTTGCAGTGTACTGCGCCGATAATACTAAAATCGGCTTCGGGCAAGGCACAAGCGTTGATTCAGCCAACCGTCCGACAGACGCTTTATCGTTCAACAGCCGATACGGCGAACTTGATGCCTACGCTCTTTCGGATGACGATAAACGCATCATTATAACTTTCGACCAAGGCTATGAAAACGGCTACACCGAAAAAATTCTTGATACTCTTAAAGAGAAAAATGTTAAGGCTATTTTCTTTCTTACAGGCGATTATGCCAAAAAGGAAACTGCTCTTGTAAAGCGAATGATCGAAGAAGGTCATGTTCTCGGAAACCATGGTATGACTCATGCAAGTCTGCCAACTCTTTCTGAAAGCGAAGCTGAAAAAGAAATTATGTCGCTTCATGATTACGTTATGAATAACTACGGCTATCAAATGCAGTATTTCCGCTGTCCTTGCGGAGAGTACTCGGAATCGGCTCTTGAAACCGTTCAGAAATGCGGATATAAAACCCTATTCTGGAGCTTTGCTTATGTGGACTGGAAAACTGACAGTCAGCCCGACCCGGCGATGGGACTTAAAAAGCTCACAGATTCTGCTCACGGCGGAGAGATACTTCTTCTTCATTCCGTTTCTTCAACAAATGCAGAGATACTCGGCGACGTTATCGACAATTTCAGAAGTCAGGGTTATACTCTGTAAAAAACAAAGGGAAGCTTTTCAGCTTCCCTTTTCCTATACAAAATAAAAAACCGTGATAAAACAAGAAAAAGTCTGAAAACAAGAGAAGAACTAAAATAAACCCAAAAAAATATCGATTTTTTCTCCAAAACGTCCTTAGAATACATTTGAAGTTCATATGAACTTATGATATAATCATATTATCACAACAGAGGAGTTAAAGACTATGAACAGAATTATTCCGGGAACAACGTTAAAATTTACCGAAACAGCAAGAGAAGCTGCTTTTTCAGTTATTTCGCCTGTTCTTGAAGCAACCGGCGGTCTCACTCTTTCCCAGCTATCAAAACTAACGGGACTTGAGGGAACTACCATTCAAAACTGGATAAAACGAGGGTGGGTATCATCCACGAAAGGCAAAAAATATTCGGAAAAGCAAGTTCTGCGAATACTGCTTATAAATATGCTGCGAAATGTTATGAAACTTGACGATATCGCAAATCTGATGAGCTATGTTAACGGTGATGTTGAAGATACATCAGATGATATTATTGCCGACATCCACCTTTATAATATGCTTTGCAGAATTATTTTCACTGCCGAAGATGAAGGCGCTTTCGACACCGAATCGGTCAAACAGCTTATAAGCGGCGAGATAAAGGAAAATACTAAGGAAATTGCCGATGATGAAAAGCTCGCCTGTGCAATGTATGTTATGGTTATGGCTTACAGAAGCGGCTGCCTCAAAGCCGAAATGGAAAAAGGACTTGCCGCTATCCGTGAAAAACAGAGAGGATCATCATGAAGAGAAATAAAAAAGAGCGTATCAGCTACGCTTCGGAATACCTTGCTTACGGAATGAGTATCGGAATCTCCCTTGGGGTTATTATGGGAATAGTTCTTTTAAAAGATATGCTCACCGGGCTGTGTATAGGGATGTGCGTTGGAATGAGTATCGGTTCGCTTATCGGTTCTGTTAGGGATAAAAAAATTACACAAGAATAAAAAGGAGAAATTATTATGTCTGTTGATATCAGAGAATTACACAAAAACAATTCGTCCGGAAAGCCATTCAAGGGCGTTAAATGGATAGCTATAGGAGCTGCTGCAATTTTAGTTGCTGTAAACTCTTTCACTATCGTTCCTGCCGGAAATACGGGAGTTGTTCTTACTCTCGGAAAGGTTTCGGAAACATCTTATCAGGAAGGTTTCCACTTGAAAATACCGTTTATTCAGCAGGTTGAAGATATGTCCAACAAGATTCAGGTTTACGAAACTCCGGCTTCGGCTGTTTCAAAAGACCTTCAGACAGTAAGCAGTAAAATTGCCGTTAACTACAGACTGCTTTCGGATAAAACCGCAAGTATGTATAAGGATGTCGGCATAGACTACCAAACTGTTCTTATCGCTCCGGTAGTGCAGGAATGTATGAAATCGGCAACTGCTAAATACACGGCAGAGCAGCTTATAACTGAACGTGCCGCAGTAGGTGACGAAGTTAAGGCAAGTCTTGACGCAAAGCTTAACGATTACGGAATTTACATAGAGAAATTCAACATAGTCAACTTTGATTTTACAGAGGAATATAACAACGCTATTGAAGCAAAACAGGTTGCCGAGCAAAATCTTCTTAAAACCAAAACCGAACAGGAACAGGCTATCGTTATAGCAAATGCGGAAGCCGACAAAAAAGTCATCGCCGCAGAAGCTCAGGCAAAAGCAACGTTGACCGAGGCTCAGGCTCAGGCAGACGCAAACAAACTTCTTGAAGAATCTCTTTCGGATAAGGTAATCGCTTACGAACAGATTCAGAAGTGGAACGGTATTCTGCCAAAGGTTACAGGAAGCGACAGCGGACTTCTTATTGACGTAAATCTTGACGAACTTTCAGATTCATCGTCATCGAAGAGCAACGTTCCTGCTGTTCAGGAAAACAACGAAATAGGAGAATAAAATATGAATATTAAGATGAACATTAAAACAGCTCATCTGTCATGACGGGGAAATATAATTTATCAAGGCGGTTCTTGTGGTAAGAATCGCCTTATGGGGAAACAATATGGACTTTTTTGATTTTTTTATTTTTGAAGTAATAGAAATTTTTGGATGGCTCGTGAATTACATAGTTGAGACAAGACATGAAATAAAAAGAGACAAAGAGCGCCGCAGAGAAAGAAAAAATAATCAAAAATAACCTTTAAAAATAATTTTAAGGCATCGCAGCACAAGCCGTATAAAAGCTGAACTGCGATGCCTTATTTTTGTATTTATACTTGCCAATATTTTGACGGACTCACCAAATTACTTAACTTCAACAGTCCAGCCGAAAGTATCTTCGATCTTGCCCCACTGGATTCCGGTCATTGTGTCATAGAGCATCTGGGAAATATTTCCGATCTTATTATCATTGATCTCCATAACCTTATCGTTCCACTTTAGATGTCCGACCGGAGAAATTACGGCGGCAGTACCTGTTCCGAATACTTCATCAAGCTTGCCTGCATCATAAGCGTCAGCAATTTCCTGAATTGTAATTCTTCTTTCGGTAACCTTAATTCCCTTTGATCTGCATACTTCGATAGCCGATTTTCTTGTAATTCCCGGAAGGATCGAACCCTGAAGCATCGGAGTTACAACTTCTCCGTCGATAACGAAGAAGATATTCATTGCTCCGACTTCCTCTATGTACTTCTGCTCAACACCGTCCAGCCAGAGAACCTGAGAGTAATTCTGCTTATGAGCCTCGTCCTGTCCGATAAGAGAAGCCGCATAGTTTCCGCCTGTCTTAGCAAATCCCATACCGCCTCTTACTGCACGGACATATTTGCTTTCAACATAAATATTAACGGGATTAAGTCCGCTTTCGTAATAAGCTCCGGAAGGTGAAAGAATTATCATAAAGTAATACTGTGCGCCCGGCTTAACTCCGAGGAACGGATCAACTGCAAAAATAAACGGTCTTATATAAAGGGATTCGCCGTCTTGCGAAGGAACCCAGTCCTTTTCGATCTTAAGAAGCTCCATAAGGCACTGCATTGCAAGATCTTCCGGAAGCTCCGGAATAACGAGTCTTTCGTTTGAAACATTAAGTCTTTTGAAGTTTTCGTCTGGACGGAAAAGCTGAACTTTGTTATCAGCAGTTCTGTAAGCTTTAAGTCCCTCGAAAACAGTCTGACCGTAGTGCAGGCACATAGCGGCAGGAGAAAGCTCTATAGTTCCATAAGGACGAATTTCCGGATCATGCCAGCCCTGACCTTCATCATAGGGCATAATAAGCATATAATCCGTAAAGATATGACCGAATCCGAGTTTATCGCCTGGCTGCGGCTTAGCCTTTAAAGTTTCTGCCTTTGTAAATTTGATTTCCATTTTATCCAACCTTCTTTGATATATTTTCCGGACTGTCCGTCATTGCACAGAGCGGATTGATGATCTTAGTTTACAGAGAAGTAAGTCTTCTCAAAAAGTCTTTTGCAGACAATAACTGCCGCAGCGGTCAATCCGGCAGCACAAACAGTTGCAGCCGCAGCAGCAATAATGATTTTTTTGTTTTCCATACTTACTCTCCCTCTGAGAATTTCCTTTGGAAATATCCTCTCACAGACCTGATATAGGTTCATTTTTATTATCCAACTAATTATATCACATTTCATTAGAAATTTCCATAGGATTCATCCGAAACAATTCACAAATATTACTTGATATTTTTGTGCATTTTGTCAATTATGAATCATAAGCACGAATTCTGAGAACTGCGCCGAGTTTTTGAGCAATTTCTCTTGAAGCGTCTATCTGCTCCTGCGGAATAACGTCAACAACTGACATTACAACTTCTGCTCCGCCATTTTTAACGCAGTCTGAAGTAAATTTCTGCATTGCCTCAAAAGCGTTTTCATACTTCGGTCGTGTGACCTTCATGTATTCATCCTTGGTTCCTGCATTAAGGCTTACCGAAATTATATCGAGAACTTCGCAAAGTTCATCGGCAACAGAACGTTCATTGACCAGATCTCCGAGACCGTTTGTGTTTACTCTGAGCTTTGGAGCAGCTCCGTAATTTGTCCTTATCCACTTTGCCGTTTCAATAAGTTCTTCAAGACGGCAAGTCGGTTCGCCGTATCCGCAGAAAACCACTTCATCGTATGACTTTAAATCTTCTTTGGCAAGAGCGTCTATGATCTCATCCATAGAAGGTTCATGTTCCAGCCAGAGCGGATCAGAACCGTATGCTCCGTCCGCATTATTCCTTATGCAGAAGGTACAGGCGCACGGGCATTTATTTGTCAAATTTATATAAAGATTATTTCCAACCTTATAGGTTATCGTCATTGCTCTTTTCATTTTCAATTTTTCCCTTCAATATATATTCTCGGAACTCTTTTGGAAATTCCGCAAACGACCTCATATCCGATAGTTCCGTATATGGAAGCAAGCTCGTCGGCTGTAATACAGTCTCCCCCGTCTTTTCCTATCAGAGTAACTATATCGCCGGATTTTGCCTCTGCTTCAGTAACATCTATCATGAGCTGATCCATACACACTCTTCCGATTATTTTACAACGTTTTCCTCCGACGAGAATTTCTCCCTTCGATGAAAGGAGTCTTGAATAGCCGTCCGCATAGCCTATTGTAACTGTAGCCACACGCATTTCACGATCGGCGGTAAAAGTTCTGCCGTAGCTCACGCAAGTTCCTGCTTCAATAGTCTTAACCTGCGAAATAACGGCTTTAAGCTCCATAACAGGTTCAAGTCCGGCAGGAATATCAAGACTTATATCAGGATGAAGTCCATAAATTATGATACCTGCTCTTGAAAGAGTGCTTCTCGAACTGTTGCGGTAACACGTTGCAGCGCTGTTCATGAAGTGCATATGAGGAAGCTTTATTCCCATTTGCACAAGAACATCGTATGTATCAGTGATATATTTTTCCTGCTTATCGGTATATGCGATGTTATCAGGAGCATCACTGTCAGCAACAGCAAAATGAGTGTAGATTCCTTCAACGGATAATTTTTCAATTCTGCGCATTTCAGCAATTTCAGCAGCACATTGCTCCGGTTTATCATGACGCAAACCTATTCTGCCCATTCCGGTGTCTATTTTTACGTGACATCTTACAGTTTCCGAACTGTTCTCGCACAGCGACTTTGCATACTCTGTTGAAACAACTCCCTGAATTATATTGTTCTCGGATATTTCATGAGCATATTCCGGCGGAGTATAGCCCAATATGAGTATTTCTGCTTCCGGACAAAATCCTCTTACAGCGATCGCTTCATCAAGATTTGAAACGGCAAAATATTTTATCCCGCATTCATCCGAAAGACAGCATACTACCCTTTCATATCCGTGACCGTATGCGTCGGCTTTTACAACTGCCATGATTTCTGTTTCAGGTGCATTCAGCTCTTTTATGATCCCAATATTTTTTCTAAGCTGTTCAAGAGAAATCTCTGCCCAAGCTCTTTTCAGATAAGGCTTCATTGTCATCATTTCCTTTCTCTCTGATCAAGAATTAAAATTCAATTACATTTGAAAAATCATCTTGAAATATATGTTTTTATATGTTATAATTAGAGCGTGTTCACATGATATTCATGAAGATTTTTCGGGAGGTTTAAATAAAATGCTAAAATCTATTGATTCCGGACTTCCCGTGCTTATGCCAGATGAATTCGGACCAAATACTGACAAAACCCTTTGCATTTCCGGTCATCGTGAAAAATCGATAATCCCCTATCAGCATAACAAGATATATAGCGCTTTGACCATATCTGCCGTGAAGCTTATGCTCTACAGATATATTGATATGGCGATTGAACGGGGATTTGAAAATTTTATAAGCGGGCTCGCTACCGGAATTGATCTTTGGGCTGCGGAATATATTATAAAGAAGAAACAATCAAACAGCAATATAACTCTTATCGGAGTTATGCCGTATCTTCGTCATGCCGAGGTTTTTCCCGCTGATTACAAAAAGCTTTTGAAGTATGTTGAAAAAAATTCAGATATCCTCATTTCAACAAACAGCGATCCGGAAATAATTTATAAGAAAACCTCGCCCGAAAAATATCTTTACCGTGACCGTAATTATTATATGGTAGACCGTTCATCCGCAATTATTGCTTTTCTCAACAATAATTCATCCTACACCGGAACGAGACAAACTGTGAGCTACGGCTATAAAACGGGAAGAAGGATCTGCCGTTTCAGTATTGAGGATATTTTTAAAATCATTGACGAATGCGGCACAGATATAAGAAACATAAGAAGACATATCGCATTTCTTGAAAATACTTTCGATTTTTCTTTCTGAATTTTTTGAATCAAATGACCTTCTCATCATATTATACCACATTCGCAGAATTTTGCAAGAGGGCTTGAAAAATTCTTTCAACAGACTGTTGAATCTGATGTTTAAACATTATTTAACACATATCTGATGTTGAAAATGTTGAAAAGGTTGTTGAATAACGATTTTCCGCACCATAATTTTTAACATTCCGATATGGAAAATTATTTTTATTCATTTTTCGATGAATATTTTCAAAAAACGATTATACGAATAGTTAATAAAAGGCATAAGAAAAAATATATGCCTATATGTTATATAACAAAATATAATTAAAAAGGAGATCTTATCATGACAAAAAAGAAAACAGGACGCATTGCTGTTCCATTCCTCGTAACAATTTTTATCGGACTTATTGTTGTCGGCGGTGCAGCTTTGTTTATTTACAAACATTATATAGACACAGATGAAGCTCCGCCTAAGCCTCGTGCCCGCAATGTTGACACGGTTTCTTATGAGGACAACCACTCTATTTTGTTTATACTAAATGAACCTGATTTAAAATGCTCGTCAACCTTTGTACTGATGCGGTCAATTCCAAAAGATAAAAGACTCGTTTTTATCGGTCTGCCAAGCAATATGATCGCCGTTGTTGACGGAAAACAGCAAAGTCTTAAAGGAGCTTTTGAACGTGGAGGCGGAGCAACTGCGCTTTCATTCATCAAAAATGCTATGGGAATTTCTATCGACAGATATATGACCTTCGGTTCAGAAGCTTTTAAAAGAGCCTGCGATATAATGGGATGCGTTTCTTATCCTGTAGACGCAGAGATTGCCGGCCTTAAAAGCGACGGAAGTTTTCAGAATCTCAACAGCGAGCAAATGGAAGTTTTCATCACATACTCCATGTTCAGCGACGGAGAACCTGAACGAGCTTTTAAAGCGGCTTCCATGATTTCTTATATGGTCAATGGTGCGGACGGAAAATACGTTTCCGACAGCCTTGATAACAGCTTCAATACTATTATAAATATGACTGACGTCGATTCAAATATTACTTCAGTGGATTACAAAAACAGGAAAAATGCCGTAAAAAATATGTTTGAATACGGAAACTCCATTTCAATTGCTATTCAGATCGACGGAACTGTCGCCGGAGAAGATTTCATGCCCAACTCTGAGCTTATAAAAAGTATCGTTGAACAATATTTCAGCGAATGATAACGGAGGATTTCTATGCATAATATTTTCGATTCCCATTCACATTACGCTGATCACGCTTTCGACTCCGACCGCTCCGAAATTCTTGAAAAACTCCCTGAAAACGGCATAAAATATATCATGCTCGCAGCTTCCGGACTTGATGATACAGCCGAAAATTCAGAACTTTCGTCAAAATACGGCTACATATATTCCTCCGCCGGAATTCATCCGGAAAATGCCGGCAGCGTTCCGGAGAATTACCTTGATATCATACGGGAAACCGTCCGGTCTAATCCGAAAATCAAAGCCATAGGCGAGATCGGTCTTGATTATCATTACGAAGGATATGATCGTGAAAAACAGATAAAACTATTCAAAGATCAGCTTAAGCTTGCGGACGAACTTGAACTCCCGGTTATCATACACAGCCGTGACGCAACTGAAGATACAATGAACATCCTGCGTGAATATAAGCCGAACGGAGTCGTTCACTGTTTCAGCGGTTCGGCTGAAACTGCAGCTGAAGTAATAAAACTCGGCCTTTATATCGGATTTACCGGAGTTCTTACATTTAAAAACGCTAAAAAGGCTCTGAAAGCGCTTGAAACCGTTCCGCTGAACAGACTCCTTCTTGAAACCGACTGTCCATACATGGCGCCTTTTCCGTTCAGGGGAAAACGCTGCGACAGTTCAATGATAAGATATACTGCCGAAAAAGCTGCGGAAATAAAAGGTATACCAATTCAGGAACTTCTCGATATTACCTGCCGCAACGCTATGGAATTTTACAATATTCAATAAATAAGAGGTTTGATCTATATGTATTACTGCTGCGGAATTACTGAAAAAGGAATTATGCCGCATAACGAGGACGCCATGCTTATCGGTTCCAATGTTGCCGATTCGGGTTCTTCGGAACAAAATATAAACGCTCCGTTTATTGCGGCCGTTTCAGACGGCGTGTCGGGTGAACGCTCAGGCGAAGTCGCTTCAAAAATGTGCCTTGAACTTGTCCGTGATATTCACTACAGCGGAATAATCCGCCTTGATATACGGCTTCACGAGATACATCGTCAGCTTGCTGAATACAGCGCACAAAATCCTGACACACACAATATGCAGGCTACATTATGCGGGATCGCTGTTGACGAAAAAGGCGGTATACTGAGCTTTAACGTAGGAGATTCAAGGCTTTACCGCTTCCGTCACGGTCGTATCAGTCAGATATCACGGGATCAGTCGCTTGTTCAGCTTTTGTACGAAGAAGGTACCATAACTTTGGAACAGCGAAGGACTCACGTTCACCGTAATATTATTTTTCCGGCATTCGGAAATATCAATACTGTTCCCCAAATAGACATAGCTCCCATTGAGGGAGGTCTTGAACGCGGGGATGTTCTTCTACTCTGCACAGACGGTATTTCTGACTATCTTTCCCCCCTCGATATGGAGGAATTTCTTGAGCTTCCTAAAAAACTCCCGGAACGTCTGGAACTTATGGTCAAAAGCGCACTAGAAAAAGGCTGTAAGGATAATCTTACAGTTATAGCGATCGTGGAGGCATGATATTACAAAAAAAGCTGTCACAAATCAATGTGACAGCTTTGATTTTTATATTATCTTTTGCTAATAGTCTGATTATCAGGAGCATCCTTTTCGATGATTCCTTTAAGACCGGCAGCAAGACCGGCAAGTCCCTGAATCTCGCTTGGAATGATAATTTTCGTTGCCTTTCCGTCGGCAGCCTTTGCAAACGCTTCAAGCGATTTAAGCTGGATTACTCCGTCATTAGGATTTGCATTATTCAGCTTTACGATACTCTCAGCAAGAGCCTGCTGTACCATTTCGATCGCCTGAGCTTCACCGGTTGCTTCAAGAATTTTCTGCTCTCTTACAGCGTCTGCACGAAGTATCATTGCCTGCTTCTGCGCCTCTGCTTCAAGAATCTGAGATTCCTTTTTAGCCTGCGCACGAAGGATCTGGGATTCCTTCTCACCCTCTGCAACTAAGATCTGAGACTTTTTATCACCCTCTGCCTGAAGAATCTTCTCACGGCGTTCACGCTCGGCTTTCATCTGCTTTTCCATAGCGTCCTGAATCTCACGTGGAGGAAGAATATTTTTAAGCTCAACACGGTTTACCTTAATTCCCCAACGGTCTGTAGCCTGATCGAGAATAGATGTTATCTTAGTGTTTATAACGTCTCTTGAAGTAAGCGTAGCATCCAGCTCAAGTTCACCAATGATGTTACGAAGAGTTGTTGCCGAAAGATTTTCAATAGCCTGAAGAGGTCTTTCAACACCGTAAATATACTGTTTTGAATCTGTTACCTGATAGAAAACGACCGTGTCTATCTGCATTGTTACGTTATCCTTTGTAATAACAGGCTGCGGCTTGAAGTCTACAACTTTTTCCTTAAGAGAAACCTTTCCGGCGATTCTGTCTACAAAAGGAACAAGAATATGAATTCCCGTCTGCCATTCTGCGTGGAACGAACCGAGACGCTCAACTACAAAAACGTGAGCCTGCGGAACGATCCTGAAGCTTCTGATAATAACGATCAGCAGAAAAATTACAACTGCCGCAATAATAATTCCCAAAATGTCCATAAAAAATACCTCCGAATAATCTGTTTTCGTGATAAGAAAACGATCGTTAAACCTCTGTTTCCTGTTTTAGTTTGAGTGAAACGACAAGCTTTGTTCCCTGAACCTTTTCCACTTTGACAATACTTCCAACAGGAATAATTTCGTTTTCTGACAAAGCGGCTGCACTCCAGTCAACTCCGCTTAAAGTCACTCTTCCCGTGCCCTTATCCTGATCTATTTCCTCTATAACAGTAGCGGTCTTTCCTATGTAAAGACCTGTATTAGTGGAAACGTGACCCTTATTCCGACGTTTTTTCAGATATGGGAAAGTGATAAGCAGGAATATTCCCGATGCCAGAATAAAAATACCAAGCTGAGCAAGCAAACTCATTTCAAAGAAGTAGGTGAATATCAGCGTTACAAGCGCTCCTACAGCAAACCAAATTGAAACAAGCTGAATCGTTGCAAGCTCTGCAATAACAAAAAGAACAAATACAACTGCCCAGATGAATACCTCCAAAGTTAAATCCCCCTTTCTGCGAATTTGTATCCCTACGAACATTATTATACACCATTTCAACATATTTTTCAAGGGGAAAATTTATGATTTCATCATTTCAACATAATTTGCTTGATTTCCTATTACAATAGTGATATAATAATTAAAACTAACCTTGACTGAGGAGCATTTATAATGATTTATACCGTAACTTTCAATCCTGCAATCGACTATGTTGTAAGAACAAATGAAATAAATCTCGGATGTGTAAACCGTTCTGTTTCAGAGGAGATATTCTTCGGAGGAAAGGGCATAAATGTTTCCGCAATTCTTGCCGAACTTGAAGTTAAGTCTATCGCTCTCGGATTCACTGCCGGATTCACCGGAAAGGCTATTGAAGACGGCGTTAAACAAATGGGTATTGAAACGGATTTCGTCCGACTTGAAAAAGGCAATTCCCGTATCAATATTAAAATTAAATCAAATGAAGAAACCGAGCTTAACGGTCAGGGACCTGATATCGACAGTAAAGCTCTTAATAAGCTTTTTGAAAAACTTGATAAGCTTCAAAGCGGAGATACTCTCATTCTTGCCGGAAGCATTCCGGGCAGTCTGCCGTCAGATATCTATGAGAAAATTCTGAAAAAGATGTCCGGAAAAAACATCAGAACTGTTGTTGATGCAACACAAGACCTGCTCCTGAACGTTTTGAAATACAAGCCTTTTCTGATAAAGCCCAATAATTTTGAACTTGGAGAAATTTTCGGAGTCGTTATTGAATCCGATGAAGATATAGAAAAATACGCTCGCAAACTTGCCGAAATGGGAGCAAGAAACGTCCTTGTTTCAATGGCTGAAAACGGAGCTATTCTTCTGGATGAAACAGGTAAAATCCATAAATGCAGCGCTTTCCGTGGAGAAGTAAAAAATTCAGTCGGCGCAGGAGATTCAATGCTCGCCGGATTCGTCGCCGGAATCGGAGATAATAACGACTACGAATACGCTCTTAAACTTGGAACCGCCTGCGGAGGAGCAACAACTTTCTCCGAAGGTCTCGCCGTTCGGGAAGAGATTCTTGAACTATTGAATCAGATATAAAGGGGGACTCTGTCCCCCTTATACCCACTGCCAAAGGGTTACTCAACTCTTTGGAAACCCGGTATTAATTAAAATAATTAGGACAGAATGCCCACAGGAAGTACAAGCTTTCAGCAAAGAATAAGGCGAATAAAGTTCTCCTTATATTGCTCAAACATCAAGATCAATTTCAAAAAAGGGCTGATACACGAATCATGTATCAGCCTTTCGTTATTCATTATTTAATATGTTATAATAGTACCTGCCGGAAATTCCTTTATTTTTCCCAGAAGATAATTCTGCATCGTTACAACATCAGCGATGTTTACTTCATTATCGCCGTTTACATCTGCAACAGCTTTATGCAAATCGCTTTTTACAAGAGATGGATCTATTACAGCTTTCCTCATCAATATAAGATCGAACGAATCTATCTTCATATCAAGATCAAGATCGCCTATAAGAACCTGTCCGGAAGGAATCGTGATCTCCTCTTTCTCGGTATAAACATAATCCGGTTCGGCAACCTCTTTGAAATTAACACGGAAGTAATCCATTGAACCATTCATTCCGTCTCCGATAAGATAAACCGCGTCCTCTGAAACAATATCAACAGGGTCTGCCGTAATCGAACCGCTTGCGGCGGTTTCTCCGTTGACGATAAGCTTGGCGGAATCATCATTTATAACAACGCTCACCTTTGTCCACGCACCAAGTTCATAAGCGTTTTCAGTAGTTATACTCTGAGTTCCGCTTCCGTCATTTATCTCAAAGACGAAATTTCCGTTGTCAGCAGTCAGCGACATATATTCTTCATCGTTTCCAAAGCGGAAAATCGAATTTTCTCCATTATCTCTGAGAAGTACTGCAGTCTGGTAGTCTGCGTCGTGAAGAGCAGCATAGGAGTTGTCGGCAACAAGATATTGATCGCCCGTGAACGTAATAACTCCCCTTGCGCTTGTTTTTTCTTCATTCCATATAGGGCTGCCATACGAAGCAGCATATGTTGAGGTGAAAGTATCATAAGCTATTTCAGAACTGTCTGAATCGAATTCCAGTCCTGCATACTGACCGTCGTTATACGGACGGCTGTTCACGTAAGAATCCGGACTCGTCCAGCCGTAAACCGAACCTGCCTGAATGCTTCTGCCGGAATCATCATAGTAGTCACCATCCGGCATAGCCTGACCGGAAGCAGAACCGTTTGCCATACAATAAGCAACGCCCTTGACAGTTGCATTTCCGCTTACATTATAATCATTAAAAACAAGACCGCTTTCAAGAACTCTTGCATTTTCCGAAATAACGGAATTTCCCATAACTCCGGCATAATCGCCCACAATAGCGTTATCTCTGACCTGAGCTCTTTCAGCAACTACCGCATGACCTGTTATAACGGCATTTCCCGAAACCGCAGAATTTCCCGTAACAATTGCATAGCCGTCGATAACAGCATTTCCGCTTACTGTCGCATTACCGAGAATTTTTGCATTTTTGCCGACATATACAGAATCATCGACTCTTGCCGACGAAGCAACGAATCCTCCGCCGTTTGGATGAGTATGTCCGTTACTCATAGCGTCGGCAGAACCGTAACCATGATCATAAATACTCTGTTTAATTTCTGCTCCGTCTATCGTAACGGCATAGGGATATCTGGTTTTACTGAGGAACGGATAATTGTTCTCATCAAATTCACCCTCACTGTAAGCCCATGGAACTCCGACCTGCATGAGCGTATCAACATCGGGAGTTGCCGTTACCGTTAAATAAGCGGCAGAATCAGTATTGCTGTCGAAAGTCATCGAAGCTGAACCGCCGGAAGCAAAAAGATCGGAATATCGAGTTTTTCCGTCCTTTTGCTCAATAACGAGACACGCTCTCCAGTCTGCTCCCTTAACGCTTGTAAGCCCTTCAAGGTTTACCTTAACGCTGTTTCCCGTAACGTTAAGGGGAACGATATTAAGTCCCATCTGCTGCGGAGCACGTTCCGTCGGGACGGTGTAATAATTGTCATTCTTACCGCTTTTTTCAAGGAGCGTATAAATCTCGCCCCAGTTCCAGTCCCCCCTGCTGAAAAGTTCATTCTGACGTGCTTTGTAGCGATCCTGCATTTTCAGATCGAGCGTTGCCATACGTTTTGCATAGTGCCCAAGAGTATCTTTTAAATCAGCTCCGGCAAGGCGGTCTATTTCGAGATAAGGGTACTCATTAACATTTCCCTGCTGCATAAGATTTTTTATGAAATCGCTGCCGTAGCCGTCAAGATTATCAGGATTTTCCGTGAGATACTGCAAAAATGCCCATGAAGCATAGTTATCTCTTCCAAGAATAGGCGTAAAACAGAGGTTTTTCATGTATGTTTCAAAATAATCCGTACCGCTCGCAGGATCGTTCACCCACTGCTGATAGTAGTTGGAATAAAGGAACTGCTCACGATACCAGTTTCCAATAGCCTCCCACCATGCCTGAACGTATTTGTTGTCGTTCCAGCCAAGCTGATGAGCCGTTACAACGTGTCCGAATTCATGCGGCAAAACCCATGAGGGATTCGGAGAATTCTGCATAGCTCCGACGCAGCAGAACATAAAAGCATACCCCTGACTGTCATAACCCATATATGCCCAGTCATCGGTAAATGGACGGAGTCCTGTTCCCGAAATATAGAAATTTACCTTATACTGCTTGCCGTCACGAAGTCCCATATTCACCGATTGAGTCGGCGGTTCCATTGAAAGCTCGTTCATGTAAACGTCCCAGCAGGCTTCGAGATGCTTTGCATTTTCTTCAAGAAAGCTCTGTGTGATTTTACTTGAATCAGCGCCGTTTTTGCCCCATATAAACTGAAAATGCTCCGATTCCCAGCGATTAACATCCTCGTTGGCGCACCAGACGTCTCTTGTCTGGAGTTCGTCAGCCGCCTCTGTGACTTCGCTGTACGGAACAAAATTCACTGCCCCAAGAGTTAATGCTGCTGCGGAAATGACCGAAGCAGATTTTTTTATAAATTTTTTCATAGTAATCACCATCCATTTTAAAAATTCGTACCGGTCTGCCTATTGACCCATTTTATACAGCAATTATATATTAACACTTTTTTAACATTTTGTCAATATTATTTGTAAAAATTCCCAAAACTCTTGCCACAATTCGAGCCAAATATCAATAGTTCTATTCGTGGTGTGATATAATCATAATGATATAGCAATATCTAAAATTTCAGAACCTGTAACAATAGGAGGATGTATCATTATGACTGTAATAAAATTGAAATTTACTTTTCGACTAAATTTAGACGATCACGCTAAAATTAAAAAAATTGCTAAAAATGAAAATCGTTCAATGGCAAATTTGATTGAAAAATTAGTAAAGCAAAAAATACAAAAATATGAAAGTGAGAATGGAGAAATCACGATCACTGATGAAGATTGTTCTGATCTTTTTCTCTAAAAAATTTTATATTCCAATTTTTATTTTCTAAAACGCATAAAATCCCAGATTTCGCAAACACTACTTATGCAAATGAAAATCAAAGGCAATGCCGCCCTGCTATTTTTCGGCAAAGCCTGAAACATTGGAGGCATAAATTATGAAAGCAACAGGAATAGTTCGCCGTATAGATGATCTCGGCAGAGTAGTAATTCCAAAAGAAATAAGACGCACAATGCGTATTCGTGAGGGCGACCCTCTTGAAATATACACCAACAGTGACGGCGAGGTTATTTTTAAAAAATATTCCGCTATAAGTGAAATGAGCGAAAACGCTTCGTATGTGGCGGACATAATGAATAAAATCGCCGGCTGTCCGGTTGTTATATTCGATAAAGACCACGTTGTTGCAAGCGCAGGAGTCCCCAAAAAGGAATTCTATGAACGCCGTGTAACAGGTCAGCTTGAGGAACTTATGGACAGCCGTGGACAATTTTTCTGTCCCGACGGAAACAGTAATAATTTCTATCCGGCAGAGGGCACGGAAAGAACCGCAATTGCGGCTCTTCCTATTATAACCGCCGGAGACGTTTCCGGAGCAGTCGCATTCCTAACATCCGAAAAATGTACGGAAGTGACCGACCTTCAGAAAAGTCTGATAAATGCGGCTGCACAGTTCCTCGCAAAAAAAATAGAATAACACATAAAAACGGCTTCCGAAATATAATTCAGAAGCCGTTTTTTCATATAAAAGATTCTTTTACAGTTTCACATATTTCTGCAAAAAATCCATGTTTTTTCAGTTTAGCCACACATTTTTCAGCCGCTGAAGATTCATTGAACAGACCGAAAACAGCAGAACCGCTTCCGGTCATAACAGCATTCAAAGCTCCGCATTCCAGAATTATTTTCTTGATATTCGCAACCTCCTCAAGCTGTACTGCCTCTTCAAAAAGATTTCCGAATTCAGTGTAAGCTTTGTCGGGAACATTTTCAATCAATCGGACAAGAGCATCAGCGTCAGGATGTTTCGAAGCTTCAAGAGCGTCTATTTTTTTGTAAGCATCAGCGGTTGAAACTCCGCAGACTCCTTTGGCGACAACCAGTTTTCTTCCCGAATAATCGCTTATCGGAGTAATTTCCTCGCCGATTCCTCCAACGTAAGCCGTTCCTCCAGTGAAGAAGAAAGGAACGTCCGCTCCGAGTTTTTTTCCAAGCATGGAAAGTTTTTCTTTCGCAAGACCGGCTTCTGTAAGTTCGTTAAGGCAGTACAAAACCGCCGCCGCATCCGAACTGCCGCCGCCCATTCCCGCCCGAGAGGGAATGGATTTTTTTATATTTATCACACAGCCTGCATTTATTCCCTGTGATTCAAGAAAAAGTTTCGCAGCCTTGAAAGCGATATTTTTTTCGCCGCAAGGAATGATGTCCGCCTGAGAAAGCTGTTCCGGCTGAACGCAGTTCACGATAATTTCATCGTTTTCCGCTATTAATTCTACCGAAACTTCATCATATATCCCGACCGTCTGAAATACGCTTTTTATAATATGATAGCCGTTTTCAAGCTTTCCGGAAACATCAAGAGCAAGATTTATTTTCGCCGCAGTTTTAATTCTCATGCTTTTCATCCTCTAATTTTTTCAGGAACTTTTCGATACGGCTCATAGCTTCCATAAGATGTTTGAGCGAATATGCATAGGAAATTCGTATATATCCCTCGCCGCTTTCGCCAAATGCGCTTCCCGGAACTACCGCAACTTTCTCCTCATAAAGAAGTCTTTCGCAAAATTCCTCGCTTGTCAGACCGGTGTTTTTTATGCACGGGAACACATAGAAAGCTCCCTCCGGATTAAAGCAAGTCAGACCGATACGGTTGAATTCACTTACAAGATAGCGGCGGCGGACGTTATATTCGTCAACCATTTTCGTTACCTCCGCATCGCATGAATTCAAAGCTTCAATTGCGGCGTTCTGGCTGATATACGGACTGCACATTATTCCATACTGATGCACCTTGAAAACCTGAGAAATTATCGGTTCAGGAGCAGCAACATATCCCAGTCTCCAGCCTGTCATGGCATAAGCTTTTGAAAATCCGTTTACATAAATTGTACGTTCACGCATTCCCTCAAGCTCGATAATTGAAACGTGTTTTCTGCCGTATGTAAGCTCGGAATAGATCTCGTCTGAAAGAACCATGATGTTTGTTTCACGCAGAAACTCGGCGATCGGTTCAAGATCTTCCTTTGTCATGATAGCTCCGGTAGGATTATTCGGGAACGGCAGAATAAGCATTTTTGTACGCTCAGTAACTTTGTCCTTGAAATCTTCAACGGTAAGCTTGAAATTGTTTTCTATTCTTGTCGGAACTGAAACCGGAACTCCTCCGGCAAGCTCAACAAGCGGAGCATAGCAGACGAAACATGGTTCAACGACAAGAACCTCGTCGCCGGGATCTATAATTCCTCTTAAAGCAAGGTCAATAGCCTCTGAACCGCCGACCGTTACGATTATTTCATTTTCGGAATCATATTTAACTCCGTGTTTTTCCTCTATCTTATCACTTATGGAAGCTCTCAGGGGAGCGATGCCCTTATTAGGACCGTAAATTATATGCTTTCTTTCAAGAGTCTGTATAGCCGCTTTTCTTATCACCCAAGGTGTATTGAAATCAGGCTCGCCGACTCCCAGACTGATAACGCCCTCCATAGTTCCGGCAATGTCAAAAAATTTTCGTATTCCGGACGGCTTGATTTTTTTTATTTTATTTGAAAGAACTTTATCGTAATCTATCACGATCAACCTAATCCCCTTTCATCATGTTCCTCACCGTCGATGAAGATACCTTTTTCCTTATATTTTTTCAAAATAAAGTGAGTTGCCGTTGAAAGAACCCCGTCTATCGTGGAAAGTCTTTCCGAAACGAAAAGAGCAACGTCTTTAAGATTATTTCCCTTTACCTCAACTGACAGATCATATGCTCCGGACATAAGATTAACACTTTCAACCTCGTCATACATCATGATAGTTTTTGCAATATCGTCGAATCCGCAGTCACGCTGAGGAGTAACTTTAAGTTCTATTGTTGCATAAACTATTGATTTGTCGAATTTTTCATCATCAAGAATAACGCTATAGCCTCTGATCACACCGTCATCCTCAAGCTTCTGTATCTCCTGAGCCGCCTCCTGTGCAGAAATACCGAGCATTTCGCCCAGCGCCGTATTTGAAATACGAGCATTCTGCTGTAAAATTTTTACGATTTCATTCATAATATCATTACCTTTCATAATTATTATAAGACCTGTTCTAATCGATATTTATAAAACAAGGTTTTCTTTTTTTGAAATAGCAAAGCCTCGTAAAACCCGCCGCTCGTGCTATTTCAATACCCTCGGCTATACCGCTTCCGAGATCCTCAACTTTATGTGCGTCTGAACCGACTGAAAGTATTTCTCCTCCTAAATCCTTGAAAAGTTTAACATATTTCAGCGAAGGAAAAACGTCTCCGAAATTTTGTCTTAAACCGGATGTATTTATCTCGATCCCCTTGTCTTTTGAGATAAGCTCACGGAAACTTTCCGCAATGATCTCATCGTAGCGTGAAATATCGGGATCAATTCCGCATCTTCTTTTCATATAGCGGAGCGAGTATGTAAGATGTCCGAGAATATCGAACTTTCCCCATCTGCAAAGCTCGAATATCTCCTTGAAGTATTTGTCAAGAAGAATATAGATTTCATCCATAGACATATTTTTATAATCGATGTAAAAAAAATCTTTTTCTCCCAGTGTCTGGTGGATAGAACCAATAACGAAATCAAGTCTTTCATCAGAAACAATTTTCTCGGCAATTTCGAGATCATGTATCGCCTGTCCCATTTCAGTTCCGCAGATCAGATTTATTTCATAGCCGTATTTTTCTTTAAGAGCGGTAACGGCATTCAGCGAATTTTCAAAATCCTCGGCATAATTAAAATAATCGAAATTTTCGGTATTTTCATAATGACCTTCCGGAAACCAGCAGTTGCATTCACAGTGATCGGTTATAGCGTAAGCTTTTAGTCCAAGTTCTATGGCACGGTTTATCATTTCATTTATATCCGCTTCAGAATCCATAGAAAACTGCGTATGAGTGTGGCAGTCAATTAAATTCACAGGCTTCATCCTTTCTTGTCATTTTTATTTTCCTTTTATTATAACACATTTCTTTAAGTTTTTCCACATTTTTTTTAAATTTCACTGATTAAAAAATAAAATTATATATAAGTCTTTCTTTTTCCGTAAAAATATGGTATAATAAACGCAAGTGTTTATTATACATTATCAAACGTCCTTGCAGATATGCAAAAGACAAGCTTTGCATTCATGGTATAATAAAATATATTATTCTTCGGAGGTTTTTAACATGAGAGCAGTTGTAACTGTAATTGGAAAGGATACCGTTGGTATTCTTCATAAAGTAAGCGGAATATGCGCTGAATTCAACGTCAACGTTATCGAGGTAACTCAGAGCGTTCTACAGGATATGTTCGCAATGATAATGCTTGTGGATATTTCCGGAATCAACGGCGATTTCTCCGCTCTTGTGGACAGAATGACATCACTCGGAACAGAGCTTGGTCTTTCTATTCATACAATGCATGAGGATATCTTCAACTCTATGCACAGCGTTTAATGAAAGGAAGTCCGCTTAATGCTTAATGTATATAATATTCTTGAAACTATACGAATGATTCAGGACGAATGTCTTGATATCAGAACAATAACCATGGGAATTTCACTTCTCGATTGTATCGATACAGACATCGACAAGGCTTGCGAAAAGGTTTACAATAAAATTGTTGACCGTGCAAAAAATCTTGTTCCTGTCGGTCAGCAAATCGAAAAGGAATATGGAATCCCGATAATCAATAAGAGAATTTCAGTTACTCCTATCGCCATGCTTGCGGCAGCCTGTCCGAATGAAAGTCCGGTCAAGTTTGCAAAGGCACTTCAAAGAGCAGCCGATACCTGCGGCGTTAACTTCATCGGAGGCTACTCCGCACTCGTTCATAAGGGATTCAGCGCCGGCGATATGGCTCTTATCAAGTCCATTCCGGAAGCTCTCGACGTTACTCAGAATATCTGCTCGTCCGTTAATATCGGTTCAACAAAATCCGGTATCAATATGGACGCCGTAAAGCTTATGGGCGAAATAGTCAAGGAATCTGCTAAGAGAACTGCTGACCGTGATTGTATCGGACCTGCAAAGCTGGTCGTTTTCTGCAATGCCGTTGAGGATAATCCCTTTATGGCAGGCGCTTTCCACGGAGTCGGCGAGCCTGACTGTGAAATCCATGTAGGAGTTTCAGGTCCGGGAGTTGTTCGTGCGGCTCTTGCAAAGCATCCCGACGCTTCCATCAATGAACTTGCCGACATAATCAAAAAAACCGCATTCAAAATTACACGAATGGGACAGCTCGTCGGTGCAAGAGCGTCGGAGCTTCTTAACGTTCCTTTCGGAATCGTTGACCTTTCGCTTGCTCCTACTCCTGCTATCGGCGACAGCGTTGCTCATATCCTTGAAGAAATGGGACTGGAACAGTGCGGTACTCACGGAACTACAGCTTGTCTTGCTATGCTCAATGACGCTGTTAAAAAAGGCGGAGTTATGGCTTCTTCTACAGTCGGAGGTCTTTCCGGAGCTTTCATCCCCGTTTCAGAGGACGCCGGCATGATAGACGCAGCAGTTGCCGGAACGCTCAGCCTTGAAAAGCTCGAAGCAATGACTGCTGTCTGCTCTGTAGGACTCGATATGATCGTTGTTCCCGGAGATATCACTCCTGAAACTATATCCGCAATTATTGCCGATGAAGCTGCTATCGGTATGGTTAATTCAAAAACAACGGCAGTTCGCCTTATTCCCGCTATCGGAAGAAAAGAGGGCGAGACACTCGAATTCGGCGGACTTCTCGGAAGCGGTCCTGTTATGCCTATCAAGGATAAGTCTTCCGCTAAGTTTATAAACCGTGGCGGACGCATACCTGCGCCTATGCAGAGCCTTAAAAATTGATTGTTATTTATAAAGGCGGTCATCAGACCGCCTTTTCACATTGTTTTAAGGAGAATGAAACATGACTATCAAACCAGCGCAAATGTCTGATTTGGAAACTATAAAGAATATTACCCAACAGACCATTAAATCTGTCTATCCGCATTATTACCCGAGCGGAGCTGTGGATTTTTTCCTTTCGCATCACAACGATGAGGCTATCAAAAGGGATATTTTAAACGGATATGTATTTATTTGTTTCTCCGACGAAGAAATTCCAACCGGGACGGTAACTATAAATTCCAATGAGATAAACCGGCTTTTCGTCCTTCCGGAATATCAGGGAAAGGGTTTCGGAGGTTCGCTTCTTAAATTTGCAGAAAATCATATTTTTTCACAATATAGTGAGATTCAGCTTGACGCTTCTCTCCCGGCAAAATTAATTTATCTAAAAAGAAATTATACCATTACTCAATCTCATGCTTTAAATACCTCAAACGGGGATTTTCTCTGCTACGATGTAATGAAAAAACTTCACTGATTTTTACGGAGGAAAAATGGAACTTCATAACATCCTAAAACTTTTCGGAATAACAGCTAATGCCGAGATATCTCCGCTGAAAAAAGGTCATATCAATCAGACCTTTCTTGTTAAGTGCGATGGCAAAAAATACGTCCTTCAATCGCTTAACAGGGCGATTTTTCGCTCTCCTGAAACTATTATGAACAATATCTCAACAATTGAAAAAGCCTTTGAAAATTCCGCTGAAAGTCTGATTAAAGTTCCGCATTATATTAGCTCAGAAGGACGAAATTTTGTAACGGACGGCGATGAATTCTGGCGAATGTACAAGTATATCCAAGACGGAAAATGTTCACGGAAATACAGCGATAAATGTTATCTCGCCGGACGGTCTTTTGGTACTTTTATAAAAATTACGGCAAACGAAAAGCTCTCGCCCGCTATTGAAAATTTCCACAACTTTGATTCTTATTTTGAAAAATACATGGATCTTGATACAAATGCAGACAAAGAAAAAGTTGAATCTCCTTTTATTGATGTATTCCGTAATTTGAAAACTTCCATTTCAGAAATTTTTACCTCTGATCTTATCCGCAGAAATATCCACGGCGACGCCAAGCTTGATAATATACTGATAGGGAATCCATGCACCGTCATAGACCTTGATACGGCCATGACAGGATTTGCGGCAATTGATTTCGGCGATCTTGTACGCTCCGCCTGCAAAATAAATCGTTCCGATCATCTGAAAATCATCAAAAATATTGCCGAGGGATTTGCCGACGGTCTTGACGAAATACTAACTGCTCCGGAAATAAATTCGCTGTATTACGGCATTCTTTACGTTACGGGCGAACTTGCAATGCGATATTTCATCAGCTATATAAGCGAGGATAATTATTTTAACGGAAAAACTCCGACAGATTGTTTTCGTCGTGGTTGTGAGCTTATGAAACAGCTTTTATTTTTTAGTATGAAAGAGGAAAAAATAAAAAACATTATTTTTCCGCATTTGGTGTCCAAAACGACAGCTTGTGAATATAATAATACCGAGGGAGGGAAACGAAACTCCCTCCCGAAATCAGACATTTTGTCTAATGGAGGAATATTATATGGCAACTTTTTATAATCAGGCTACGCTGTCGTATAACGGAAACGTTGCAAGTTCCAATATTACCACCGGAGAAATAGTAGAGGTGCTTTCTGCAACAAAAACTCCCGTTACCGACACTTATTCATCCGACCGTGATACGGCTTATGTTATAAATCTTGTGAATACAGGCGCATCTGCTTTCGATAACGTCACTGTTACCGATGATCTTGGTGCATATTCTTTTGGCACAACTCCAACGACGGTTGTTCCGTTGACTTATACGGCAGATTCCGTTAAGTATTTCGTAAACGGAGTTCGCCAGGCTGATCCTGTCGTGACTTCAACAAATCCACTCACCATTACCGGAATAAGCATTCCAGCCGGCGGAAACGCTTCGATAGTATATTCTGCAAGAGCAAATCAGTTTGCTCCACTTGGTGACGATGCATCTATCAATAATACTGCCACCATAAGCGGTACCGGATTCAGCGATATAACCGCTGCCGCAGAAACAACTCCTGAAAACGCAGTTTCCCTCGCAATAAGCAAGTCGCTCAATCCGGCAACTGTTGAGGAAAACGGCGCTGTCACCTACACTTTCCTTATCCAGAATTTCGGCAGTACGGAAGCAACAGCTGCGGATGACATTATTTTCCGTGATACGTTCGATCCGATTCTCACCAACCTTAAGGCTGAATTTAACGGCACAAGCTGGGCTGAAAATACCAATTACACCTATTCAAACGCTACAGGCGAATTCGCAAGTCTTACCGGACAGATCACTGTTCCTGCCGCAACTTATACGCAGAATCCAACTACCGGAGCATGGTCGGTTCAGCCGGGTGTAAGCACTCTTGTCATTACGGGAAACATCTGATAAACACGAATTTAACTCTGCCGCAATAACGGTGAAGTTTTCCATGAAATAAAATCAGGGCTGTTATACTTTTGTGTAACAGCCCGTGTCTTTTTATTCAGTCATTTCAGGTTCTGGCAGATACGGATAAACATCCTCATAAGATTCAATTTCACTTCCGTTTTCTAAGCCGGATGGGATAAGTCCCGTCATATCGCCCCATGAAGCTGACGGACAAACGTATTCAAGTCCGTTTCTTTCAGGCTCTGGAACGGGAATTTGTTTATTGTTTTTAATCATGTCAAAATCATCTCCCCAATTCTATTCTTCTCAGGAAATAAAATATTATCACATGAAAAATTTTACTTGCATTTTCTGCAAAAATATGTTAAAATAAAAACAGTAAACTTAGGAGGTATTCCCATGAATAATGAAATTGAAAATGAGTTAGACGAACTTGACGAGGAAAACGAAAATTACATCACCTTAACCGACGATAACGGCGAAGATGTTTCATTTGAAATTCTTGATACTGTCGAATATAAGGAGCGTTTGTTTGCTGTGCTTCTTCCATTTGAGTCTGAAGAGGATGAAGTCGTTATACTTGAGATCCTTCCGGCAGAGGATCCGGAATACGATGACTTCGTTTCAGTTGAGGACGAAAATCTCCTCAATGAAGTATTCGAGGAGTTCAAGAAAGCTCATGCCGATGAATTTGATTTTCAGTAAAAAATTTCCCTGTTCTGTGATAGGAACAGGGAATTTTTTTATTTATAAGCAGTTTCAAATTCATATTCAGCAACGGAAAAATCGTATTTAAGAGGTTCTGATTTAATTTTTGAGGCAAGTTCCGATGCGCTTTCCACATCAAAATTTCCTGTTATAATTGCAGAGCCGTTTGTTATTCTTGTATTGACCATCGGAGCACAAATCAACTCACCGTTAAACCAAATCGAAAGCGGAATATTAGTTCCTGCAATTTCTTCGGTAACATCAGCAAATATTTCACTTGCCTCATCATCAAATTCTACTGTGACTGCGTAAAATTTATCACCAAAATCATCAGACACAGTTCCATAAGCTCCGGCAATATCATCATTGTTAAAAATCAGTTCACTTGACGAATAATCGCTGCCTTTACGAAACTCTATGATATTCTTATCAGTTATCGTTTCGAGAAGCTTATCAGAAAAATAATCCTCGTATTTTAAGTAAACTCGCACTGAATCAGAATCGTAATCAACGTATGTGTTGTATAAGATCTGAAGTTCGTCGGCTCTTCTTCCGAAAATTCTTGCCGCTTCATCAAGTTCACTGTCGGAAATCTCACCGTTGGCTGAAAGCAAGATATAACTGTCGAAGGGATTGTTGCTGACAAGTTCAGATGAAGATTTTATACTTTCGTTCCTGTCCTCACACGAAGATAATGAAGCAAGAGCCGCAGCAGCCATTACAACAATAATATTAATTTTCCTCATAATCTTCTCCCATAAAGAATCTCCCGCCGGTTAGCACAGCGGGAGAATATTGTTACTGCTCTTTATTCAATTTAATCAAACACAACCCTGAGCCTTCATTGCTTCAGCAACCTTGAGGAAGCCTGCAATGTTAGCGCCAGCCATATAGTTGCCCTCAAGACCGTACTCCTTAGCAGCTTCGTCACATGACTTGAAGATGCTCTTCATGATGCCGTGAAGCTTAGCGTCAACTTCTTCAAATGTCCAGGAAAGTCTTTCGCTGTTCTGGCTCATTTCAAGGCCGGATGTAGCAACGCCGCCGGCATTAGCTGCCTTAGCAGGACCGTAAAGAAGTCCGTTAGCAAGATATGTCTCGATAGCCTCAGGAGTTGAAGGCATATTAGCGCCCTCAGAAACAACCTTACAGCCGTTCTTTACGAGGAGAGCCGCACTCTCGCCATCAATCTCATTCTGTGTTGCGCAAGGAAGTGCGATATCGCATGGAACGCTCCAGATGCCCTTGCAGCCTTCTGTGTATGTTGCGTTCTTGTGGGAAGTTCTGTCAACGTATTCCTTAATACGTCCACGCTCAACCTCTTTGATCTGCTTAACAAGATCGAGTTCGATACCGTCAGGATCAACGATATATCCGTTAGAGTCTGAAAGTGTGATAACCTTTGCGCCAAGCTCTGTAGCCTTTTCTGTAGCGTAGATAGCAACGTTGCCGGAACCGGAGATAACAACTGTCTTGCCCTCGAAGCTTGTGCCGTTAGCCTTGAGCATTTCGTCTGTGAAGTAGCAAAGACCGTAGCCTGTAGCTTCTGTTCTTGTAAGTGAACCGCCGTATGTAAGTCCCTTACCTGTGAGAACGCCTGTGAACTCGTTTCTGAGTCTCTTATACTGACCGAACATGAAACCGATCTCACGTCCGCCTGTACCGATATCGCCGGCAGGAACGTCTGTATCAGCGCCGATGTGCTTGCAAAGCTCTGTCATAAAGCTCTGGCAGAAACGCATAACTTCTCCGTCGCTCTTTCCCTTAGGATCGAAGTCGGAGCCGCCTTTACCGCCGCCCATAGGGAGAGTTGTAAGGCTGTTCTTGAATACCTGCTCGAAACCGAGGAACTTGATGATTCCGAGGTATACTGATGGGTGAAGTCTAATACCGCCCTTGTAAGGTCCGATAGCGGAATTGAACTGAACCCTGAAGCCTCTGTTTACCTGAACCTTGCCGTTGTCGTCAACCCAAGGAACACGGAACATAATCTGTCTCTCAGGCTCAACGATTCTCTCGAATACGCCGGCTTCTACGAGGTCAGGTCTTTTGTCTGCAACAGGCTGAAGTGATTCAAAAACTTCTGTAACTGCCTGTATGAACTCAGGCTCGCCTGCATTTCTCTTTTTAACTGTTTCTAATAAGTCGATAAGATACTGATTTTTTAACGCCATTGTTAAAAAACCTCCTTTAAAATATTCTGCTTATGCAGTTCAATAAAATTATATCACTCTGTGAATAATTTTGCAATACCATTTTACAGAATTTTTTTAGAAACTCATTTTTTTGGTAATTATAACTAATCACAGTATAAAATTCATTCATTTTTTAATCTTTTTCACAATTATTCAGATACTCGCTCGCCAGATAAAGTGAACCGCAGATAACTGCAACTCCGTTATTTTCAAGAGCAAGTCTTTTAGCCTCAGCTACAGCCTGTTCAAGTGCGGATGATTCCGCATCAGTGCAGAAACCTGCAATATCCGCAACAATTTCTGCCGGAACGGAATTCGGTGCAAATCCGTCAACTGCAAACAGCTTGTCCGAGTGCTTTGCAATAGTCCGAACACCGTCAATATAGTCCTTAGAATCGACCATTCCCATAACTGTGTAGATTTTTTTTCCTCTTGTTTCAAGATACATAAGGCTCAGTGAGAGCATATTTATTCCTGCTGGATTATGACCTCCGTCAACGATAACAGGCGGTTCTCCGTCGATATACTGAATTCTTCCTGGAACATAGGATGTTTCTGCTGCCTTTATAATATTTCCGTCGCTTATTTCAAAGCCCTTGCGTCGGAGATAAAGACAAACTGTTATAGCAGTCTGAGCATTATATTTCTGGTGTATCCCTGCCATACGAGGAGTGAGCTTGATACCTCTGTACATAAACGGTGAAACAAGCCCTCCATCACTATAGGGAGTACAAGGCTCACAGGGAACATATTCTGCTCCGATACTTTCAGTTTTCTCAAGTACGATTTTTTTTACCGATTCACTGTTATCCTCCGACAAAACGACTGCTGAACCACTCTTGATTATTCCTGCCTTATGAACGGCGATTTCCTCAACAGTTTCACCGAGAATTGCCGTGTGATCAAGAGATATCGACGTTATTACTGATATAATCGGCGACGGTATAACATTAGTGCAGTCAAGCAAACCGCCGATTCCCGTTTCAAGCACTACCATATCACAATTTTCACGTTCATACCAGAGAAAAGCTATAGCCATTGTTATCTCAAACTGAGAATATTCTCGATCCTTTACACTTTTTTTCACAAAGTCTGCTATACTGCAAAGACTGTTTTCATCTATTTCACGACCGTTTATGCGGATTCTGTCCGTGTAATGCATAACATACGGCGAGGTGAACTGTCCTGTTTTATATCCCGAATAAATCAGTGCGTTCGATATATATTCTACAGTCGAGCCTTTACCGTTAGTACCTGCAACATGAACAAATTTGAGCTTTTTTTCAGGATTTCCAATGCTCTCCATAAGCTCCTCCGCACGGGAGAGATCGGTAATTCTTCCGCCGGATTTGCTGTAGGAATTTATAAAATCCATACATTCGTTTATATTCATATTTCCTCCAAATAATAAAGGGGGACGCTGTCCCCCTCCCCCTGCCAAAGGGTGAATACACCCTTTGGAAACCCACAATTAATAAATCAAAATGCCAAAAGTCATTTTGATTTATTAGGGTGATACCCATAATTTGTATATACCTTTAACAGGAATCAGAGGGAAAACATCCTTTTTATACTGAACAAACAACCAGTGCAACCGCCGATATCGATCAATATTCGTAATCAATGCAAGCACGGTCGGTTTTGACAGTTGCGATAAATTTCCCAAATTCAACGTGCGCCGGATGCACCTGATATGCGTTAAGAGCCGCAATACCGTCAAATTCGCAGATAAGCGCAATAGTGTAATTGTTATCGGGAGCGTCTTTTGAATTGATAACGACTTCACCCTTTTTCAACTCTTTCACCTCAGCAATAACGTTATCGAAACGCTTCTGAGCTTCAAAAGCATTTTCGTATTCTGTCTTTCCGTCTGCTTCCTTGAGTTTGAACATTACAATATGTTTTATCATTATACGTTTTCCCCTTTACAGATTAAAAATAATTACAGTCCTGCATTCAATTGCTCTATCAATAAGTTCAATCAATCTTACAATCTCATTATTACATGAAAACTTTTTTAATTCAATTATAATTTCATCATAATTAAAGTATAAATATTGATAACAAATAAAATCTTCTTCAAACTCATCAAGTTCGCAATAATTTAGCTTAATTTTACCGATTTTGTTCAAACGGTTAAAATACTCAAAAACTCCGCTGCTCAATAAATTTCGGAACTCACTGTCATTCAGTTTCCATGAATATTCTTCAATATTCTCATCACCCAACCAGTCGCTTTTCATATCAGCAGCATTTTGAGGTACATAAATTATTTTTCTCATATAATAATTATTTCTTAAAACCCTCAATAGCCTGATTTATCTTAGCCATTTTCTCCTCAGCCTTTGCAAGCTTTGCCTTTTCGGTCTCGATAAGTTTTTCGGGAGCTTTAGCGATAAATCCCTGATTATTGAGCTTTCCGCTGAGGAAATCAATATCCTTCTGAACCTTTGCCTTTTCTTTTTCAAGACGTGCAATTTCCTTTTCCTTGTCAACAAGCTCGTCCATAGGAATAAAAATTCTTGCGGAATCCGTTACGGCGCTTGCTGAATCAGGAATATCGAACTTATCACCTGTTTCAACAGCAGAGGCGGAAGCAAGTTTCTCGAAAAATACAGTGCATGAGCTGAAAAGCTCCTTATCGGCAGTTTCAATGAAGAGTTTTGCCTTAACCGACGGAACTACGTTCATTTCCGTTCTTGTATTTCTTACAGCCTTGATAGCTGAAATAACCTTTTCAAATGCCTTTTCCTCTTCTGAATAGTCGATTGCCGCATCGTAAACCGGATAAGATTCAAGTATGATCATAGAACTTTCATTTGTGAGAACCTGCCATATTTCCTCCGTGATAAAAGGCATAAACGGATGGAGGAGTTTCAGCATTCTCTGCATTGCCCATACGAGAACTGACTGAGCCTTTTCCATTGTCTCGCCGCCTGCCTGGATTCTCGGCTTTGTAAGTTCGATATACCAGTCGCAGTAAACATCCCAGATAAAATCGTAAATTTTCTGCGAAGCAACTCCCAACTCATATTTATCGAGGTTTTCATTAACTTCCTTTGCAAGCTGATTAAATTTATTAACAAGCCACTTATCCTCAAGTTCAAGCTCCTCAGGAAGTCCCTTGAACTCAAAGTTTTCAGGAAGATTCATCATGATAAAGCGTGAAGCGTTCCAAAGTTTGTTTGCGAAGTTTCTTGCCGCCTTTACCTTATCGTCAATATAACGCATATCGTTTCCGGGAGAATTTCCGGTTGCAAGCATAAAGCGGAGAGCGTCTGCTCCGTATTCGTCGATAACTTCAAGCGGATCAATTCCGTTGCCGAGCGATTTCGACATCTTGCGTCCCTGCGAATCACGCACAAGACCGTGGATAAGAACCGTATCAAACGGAACTTTTCCCATGTTTTCAAGGCCGCTGAACATCATTCTGATAACCCAGAAGAAAATAATGTCATATCCTGTAACAAGAGTATTTGTAGGATAGAAATAGTCAAGATCCTCGGTCTTATCAGGAAATCCTAACGTCGAGAAAGGCCAGAGAGCTGAGCTGAACCATGTATCAAGGGTATCAGGGTCCTGTCTCATTGGTTTGCCGCACTTAGGGCAAACTGCTCCATCCTCTTTGGTAACGACCATTTCGCCGCATTCATCGCAGTAAAACGCCGGGATCTGATGTCCCCACCATATCTGACGTGAGATGCACCAGTCACGGATATTATTGAGCCAGTGGAAATAAATTTTATCAAATCTTTCGGGAACAAATTTTGTATCGCCGTTCTTTACTGCGTCAATAGCAGGCTGTGCAAGCGGCGCCATTTTAACGAACCATTGTGTAGAAACTTTCGGCTCAACCGTTGTTCCGCAGCGATAACAAGTTCCAACGTTATGACTGTATTCCTCAATTTTAACGAGTGCTTCCTCTGCCTCAAGGTCTTCAACGATCTTCTTTCTTGCCTCGTATCTGTCCATGCCCGCATAAGCCGGATAATCGTCAGTAATTGTCGCATCGTCGTTCATAACGTTGATGATTGGCAGATTGTGTCTGAGTCCAACCTCAAAATCGTTCGGGTCATGCGCAGGAGTGATCTTAACAACACCTGTTCCGAAATCCATTTCAACGTAATCATCGGCAACGATCGGAATATCTCTGTGAACAAGAGGAAGAATCACCGTTTTTCCTACAAGTTCCTTATATCGTTCGTCAGCGGGGTTTACTGCAACAGCCGTATCGCCGAGAAGAGTTTCCGGACGTGTTGTAGCAAGCTCAAGATAGCCGTCGCTATCCTTGATTTTATAGCGGAGATGCCAGAAATGACCTGCCTGATCTTCGTAAGTAACCTCTGCATCGGAAAGCGATGTCTTGCATTTCGGACACCAATTGATTATTCTTTCACCTCTGTAGATGAGCCCTTTTTCATAATATTTAACGAAAACTTCCTTAACTGCTTTTGAGCATCCTTCGTCCATAGTGAAACGTTCTCTCGACCAGTCGCATGATGAACCGAGCTTTTTAAGCTGTTCAACGATGCGTCCGCCATACTGTTTTTTCCACTCCCAAGCTCTTTCCATAAAGCCGTCACGTCCTAAATCCTCTTTAGTGACGCCCTCTTTGCGCATTGCTTCAACGATTTTAGCCTCCGTAGCGATAGCGGCATGGTCGGTTCCGGGAAGCCAGAGTGCAGAATATCCGCTCATTCTCTTCCAGCGGATGAGAATATCCTGAAGAGTTTCGTCAAGAGCGTGTCCCATATGAAGCTGCCCCGTTATGTTCGGAGGAGGAATTACTATCGTGTATGGAATCTTTTTCGGGTCAACTTCTGCACGGAAGCAGCCTTTTTCATTCCATGCAGCATAAATTCTGTCCTCAAAATCCTTCGGATTATAGGACTTTGCAAGTTCTTTTGCCATTGGTATTTCTCCTTTTTATAATTATTTTTGAAAATAAAAAAGCCCCGAACCGTTTAAGGTTCAGGGCGAACGATGTCCGTGTTACCACCTGAATTCGGAGCAAATACTCCGCACTCTGCAAGGTCTTTCAACCTACCTCTCTGTAACGTGAGAACACGCCGCCAGCTACTGTAAATATGTTCACCGACGGAACTCGGAAGCTACTTCAGCAAATCCCTCATACCGCCTTACACCATTCCGGCGGCTCTCTGTGAATCGGAAACAAGCCTACTCCTCTTCGTCATCGTTTTTGAAATATGATATTATTATACATGATTTTATTATGGTTGTCAAGAGATTTTTTAATTGAGGATTAAACAAAGGCGGTTATTAACAGAATCAAACCTTAGTGATGAAATATTCACAATTTCAATAATTTAACTGCAATAATAAAAAAGACTATTATTGCTGCAATCTCATTTTCTCAGATTTCTTCTATTTTCTGCTATTTTGTCCCTGATATCTGATACGAATTTTACAATAAAAATGCCTGAAATAAATCCTGCTATAATAAAAATAACTATTGCTGTCAAAACTATCAAAACCCCTTCACCTAATCCCATTATAGCCACCTACTTCCCTATCTTCTCAACCTTCATAAGATTTGTCGTGCCCGAAACTCCGAGCGGAACTCCGGCAGTTATGGCAACAAGGTCGCCGTCCTCAACAAGGCGGTGAGATTCGGCAGCTTCAACGGCTGCGGCAAAAAGTTCGTCCGTACTCTTTTTTTCGTCAATTATATACGGAATAACGCCCCAGCTCATATTCATCTGACGGCAAACGACTTCGCTCATTGTACAGCTTATGATAGGACATCCCGGACGGTATTTCGAGATAAGTCTCGCTGTCTGTCCGCCGAGAGAAACTGTAATTATCGCTCTTGCATTGAGGTCATGAGCAGTCGTTACTGTAGCATGAGCGATAGCCTCTGCAATGTTTCCGTTAGGTTCGGTACGGCGAGCGGAGAATCTTGCTTTGTAATTAATGTTATTTTCAGTAGTTTCCGCAATAAGAGCCATGGTTTTAACAGCTTCAACAGGGAAATCCCCAGCGGCAGTCTCTCCTGAAAGCATGATAGCGCTTGTACCGTCGTAAATAGCGTTTGCAACGTCGGTTATCTCCGCACGTGTCGGACGCGGATTTGTTATCATTGATTCAAGCATCTGAGTTGCTGTAATAACCTGTCTGCCGGCATTATATCCCTTTTTTATAATAGATTTCTGAATTGCCGGAATCTGCTCGAACGGGATCTCAACTCCCATATCTCCTCTGGCGACCATAATTCCGTCGGCAGCTTCGAGAATCTCGTCAATATTTTCGACACCGTCTATATTCTCGATCTTTGCAATAATTCTCACATCGAACCAGCCGAGACTCTGTGTGAATTTTCTGAGGTAATTTATATCAGCGGCAGAACGTACAAAGCTTGCAGCGATAAAATCGTATCCCATTTTTGCCCCGAATTCGAGGTCATCCATATCCCTCGAACTCAGATAAGGCATGGAAAGCTGCACTCCCGGAACGTTTATGCCCTTATTATCGGAAAGTATTCCTCCGTGGATTACACGGCAGGTAATATCTGTTCCGCTTACCTTTTCTGCGATAAGCTCGATAACTCCGTCGTTTATGAGGATTCTTGTACCAATGCTGACATCTCTCGGAAGCTTTTTGAAGCTGATGCTTCCGACAGTATTGGTGCATGGAACGTCCTCTGTAGTAAGAGTATAGATATCGCCGTCGAAAATTTCAACAGGCTTGCTGTCAACAAATTTACCGAGACGTATCTCCGGTCCTTTTGTGTCAAGAAGCGTAGCGATAGGAAGATCGAGTTCTTTTCTCAGCTTTTCGATAACTCTGAAACGTTTCTCATGGGTTTCGTAATCTCCGTGAGAAAAGTTGAAACGTGCAACATTCATTCCGGCGAGCATAAGCTCTCTCATTATATTTTCGTCATCAGTTGCAGGACCGATAGTACATACGATTTTAGTTTTTCTCATAAAAAACTCCTTTTTAAGTGATTATAATTTTTTCAGCTTAGCGTAATTTGCCATAATTTTCTTAGTTCCGACTTTCTCAAAGGCTATCTCAAGCATTGCATCGTTTGCCATTTTCTTAACGGAAAGAATAGTTCCCTCGCCGAAAATATTATGTAAGACTCTTTCGCCTGCTGTATACGTCTCTGCCGCTTTAGGAGCAGAATCAATATGCATTTTATTTCTTGCGAGCTGCTGCTGAAGAGAAGTTGAATGAACCTCTGTTACAGTATTATCATTTCCCGAAAGCTGATTTTTCATAGCTGCGGCATTATCGTGCTTTTCGATAAGATCGCTGCCTATTTCACGCATAAAACGTGAAGTAACGTTTCTCTGTGTCTGTCCGAAAATCATACGCTGAGCAGCATTGGCAAGATACAATCTCTTCTTTGCACGGGTAATTGCAACGTAAGCAAGACGTCGTTCTTCTTCCATATCCTCTTCACTGTCGAAAGAACGTGAACTGGGGAAAATCCCGTCATCAAGACCGATAACGAAAATGTTATCAAATTCAAGTCCCTTTGCGGAATGGACAGTCATCAGAGTTACCTTATCGTCCGAACCATCGTCCCTGTCGGCTTCTGTATAAAGAGCGACTTCCTCAAGGAATCCGCTGAGCGACGGTTCATCCGCTTCCTGCATATACTTCGCCATGGAGGAACGAAGTTCTTGAACGTTTTCAATTTTCGTATCTGCATTTTCAAGCGTTTTCAGGTAATCAAGATAACCTGTTTTATCAAGAAGAATATCAAGAAATTCGTCAAGCGGAAGTTCCTCCGACTTTTCGGTAAGGAAATTGAACATCGCATAGGCATTTTTAAGAGTGTTCAGTTTCTTTGAAAGAGGAGCATACTCCTCGCAGGTTTTAAGAACGTCGAATGGAGAAAGGCGGAGGTCACGGCTTATATCCTCGATAAGAGCGACCGTTGAATCGCCTATTCCACGTTTCGGCTCATTGATAATTCTCTTGAATCGGAGCATATCGCTGTGGTTATTGATAAAGCTGAGATAAGAGGTAACGTCCTTTATTTCCTTACGGTCATAGAATCGCATACCGCCGTAAACTCTATAAGGGATACCGCATTTAACAAGCATACGCTCAACAGCGTTAGACTGCGCATTCATTCTGTAAAGAACAGCATTGTCGGAATATTTTCCGGTTGCTTTGTAATGCTCCTGAATAGTATCAGCGACAAATTTTGCCTCGTCCGTTTCGTCAACCGCCTTATACCAGTATACCTTATCGCCCTTGTCGCCTTTTGTCCACAAAGACTTCGCTTTGCGTCCGTAATTATGGGAAATAACAGCATTTGCCGCATTCAGGATAGTCTGTGTTGAACGGTAATTCTGTTCAAGGCGAATAACCTTAGCCCCCTTAAACTGTGATTCAAAGCCGAGAATATTCTCAATATTTGCGCCTCTGAACTTATAGATACTCTGATCGTCATCACCGACAACGCAAAGATTGGAATGCGCCTGTGAAAGCAGCGAAACGAGTCTAAACTGAACGTGGTTTGTATCCTGATATTCGTCAACCATTATATACTTATAGCGCTTCTGGTATTTTTCAAGAACATCCGGAAATTCTTCAAAAAGTTTTACGGTATGGCAGAGAATATCGTCAAAATCAAGGGCATTTGCAGTTTTCAGTCTCTCCTGATAAAGAGCGTAAATACGGGAAATGATCTTCTTACGGTAATCCTGTCCTGCATCGGAACGCATTTCATCGGGCGATATCATTTTATCCTTTGCAAAGCTTATTTCGCTTAAAACAGCTCTTGGAGCAAGCTGTTTTTCAGAAACGTCAATATCGCTCATTATCGCCTTTATCATACGTTGACTGTCATCTGAATCATAAATCGTGAAGTCCCTGCCGTAGCCGAGAGCTTCTATTTCACTCCGCAGTATTCTCACGCAGGCTGAATGAAACGTTGAAGCATTTATGTTCATTCCGTCCTCTCCGAGCATATCGCAAAGTCTTTCACGAAGTTCGGCAGCCGCTTTGTTTGTAAAAGTAATGGCAAGAATCTTCCACGACTTAATAGGTTCAACCGCTATAATATCACGCAGCGTTTCACCGTCGTCATTCTTTCCTGCGGCAAAATCACGGAGAAAAGCAATATCACTGTCGTTTCCGGCAGCAGATTCGTCCGCATAAGCGTCACCAAACTTTATCATATTTGCGATACGATTAACAATAACCGTAGTTTTTCCGCTTCCTGCGCCAGCAAGAACTAAAACAGGACCGTTTACAGTAAAAACAGCTTCCTGCTGCATTTCATTCATTCTTCCAAAATATTTCTTTAGTGCATCTCTTTTAGCAGAAATGAAGGAATTGTTACTCATAAATAAATCACCATCATGTTAAAAAATTATCGAAACGTAAAGGCAGTTTAATAAAAAATGACACACTGCCCAAAATTATTTACAGATACATTATACCATATTTGTCAAGCTTTGAAAAGACCTTAGACATAACTTTTTTCATAGAGCTTCTGGAAGAACGTATTTATGCCTATATTCTGCCGACAATTATATTATAGAATGTCGTAAAAAGTTATTGGGATATATAAAAATACCGAAAAACAGCTTGTTTATGTTAACGAATATCAGTAAAAAAGTAGTTTTGAAGAACTTAATTGCTTTTTTCCCTTTACAAAAAATCAAAAAAGTATTAAAGTATATCATAGTATAATGTATTTTCAGGAGGTAATTACGATGAGATTCAGGCAGTTCAGAAACAAAACTCTTTCAGCGGCTGCGGCGGCAGTGATCGCTGCCGGTTCAGTTGTTCCGGCTTGCGTTCAGCTTGCTCCGATAACGGCTAATGCCGGTCAGCAGCTCGGTCAGACTGATTTCGATGAAGGAGTTGGACTTCCATGGCATATAGTTGAATCCGCTCCGGCAGAAATGGAATTTGAATTAAGCGGCGGAACTTATAACGTTACAATAAAAAATCCGGGAGGCGCTTCTCGTGGAGGCGAGGACAGATGGGACTGCCAGTTCCGTCACAGAGGACTTAAAATCGTTTCGGGACACCAGTATGAGGTGTCGTACGAAATAACTGCTACAAACAGCGGAAAATATTATACGAAGATCGGAAACCTTGACGGCGATGTTGAGATATGGCACAACATGATGGCAGATAACGGTCCCGATCTCGGTTCAACATGGGATCCTATCCAGATAAACGCAAACGAAACCAAAAAAGTTAAGCTCACATTTACGGCAAGTCAGTCGCTCGATGTCGCAGAATGGGCGTTCCACCTCGGCGGCGACGGTCAGTATACAAACGGCGACTGTTTCCCTGCCGGAACTGTTATTTCATTCGATAATATGTCGCTTATCGACCTTTCCGGAGATGAAAACGACTATATAGCATCCGAGGAACAAACTCGTTCGGGAGTTATGGTGAATCAGGTCAGCTACTTTAAAGGACGTTCAAAACGTGCTACCGTTTTAAGCGACAGTAAAAAAGGTATCGGATTTGAGCTGAAAGACGATTCCGGCAAATCAGTCTATTCCGGAACTACCTCTCCTTTCGGCTACGATAAAGATTCCGACGACGATGTTCACACCATTGATTTTTCTGGTTTCGATGAAGCCGGAACTTACTATATCGAAACCGAGGACGGAAGCATAAGCTGCCGGTTTACTATCGGCGGTTCTGAGATCTATTCAAGCCTGCTTTATGACGCTCTGAACTATTTCTACCAGAATCGAAGCGGTATCGCAATTGAAAGCGACTACATAACTTCCGGTGATAAACAGGCTCTTTCAAGAGCTGCCGGGCACACGACTGACAATGCCGAAATTATGTCTGACTGGGAAAACGGAAGCACAGGCAATTCTATCGACGTTACCGGAGGCTGGTATGATGCCGGAGATCACGGAAAATACGTTGTAAATGGCGGATTCTCCCTCTGGATGATGCAGAACCAGTATGAAACTGCTCTTAAATACGGTTACGATGACGTTTATACGGACGGCACAATGTATCTTCCCGAAAGCTCCAACGGCAATCCCGATCTTCTTGATGAGGCTCGCTGGGAAATGGAATGGATGCTTAAAATGATCGTTCAGGACGGCAAATATAAGGGTATGGCTTATCATAAGGCTCACGATGAAAAATGGACCGGTCTTGGAATTGCTCCGGCAGACGACGAAATGAAGAGAATCGTCAAGCCGCCTACAACAGCCGCAACTCTCAACCTTGCAGCCTGCGCAGCTCAGGCAACACGTCTTTGGAAGGATTACGATAAAGATTTCGCTGACGAATGTCTTGAAGCAGCAGAAAACGCATACGAAGCAGCTTTGAAGAATCCAAAGGAATTCGCTCCTCTCGACAGCTCTGTCGGAGGCGGAGCTTACGGCGATGATAGCGTTGACGATGAATTCTACTGGGCAGCCTGTGAGCTCTACCTCACAACAGGCGACGGCAAATATTACAGCGATATGGAGGATTCAAAGTTCTTCCTCGAACTTCCGTCCTCGCTCAACGGCGGAGAAAGCGTTGATTCCGTGGGAAGCTTTGATTGGGGAAATACTGCTGCTCTCGGAACATTTAGTCTTTCACTCAACGAAGATTCGCTCTCTTCCTCGGATCACAACAAGGTAATCGAAAATATCTGTTCTGCCGCTGACTACTATATCGGTCTCGAAGAATCGCAGGGTTACGGACTTCCGTATGCTCAGAGTACCCTCAGCTACAACGACAACGATAAGGGCTATCTCTGGGGTTCAAACTCGTTCGTTGCCGATAACTCTATCGTAATGGCTTACGCATATATGCTCACCCAAAATGATGAATATATGAACGGCGTTATCGGAGGTCTCGACTATATTCTCGGCAGAAACGCCATGAACTATTCATACGTTACAGGCTACGGCGAAAACGCTATTGAAAATCCTCACCACCGCTACTGGGCTAATCAGGTAGACAGCGCCTTCCCGAAGGCTCCGTGCGGAGTATTATCAGGCGGTCCCAACTCGGGAATGCAGGATCCGTGGGTAAAGGGTTCAGGCTGGAATAAGGGTGAAATTGCTCCTCAGAAATGCTATATGGATCATATTGAAGCATGGTCAGTAAATGAGTGCACTATCAACTGGAACGCTTCGCTTGCATGGCTCGCAGGATTTTCCGCTCAGGAAAACGGAGGTATCATCGCAGGAAGCACAGGCGATTCTGCCGGAGTGTCAAATGATTCCACTGACAAGGAACGTCCGACAAAATCAAATGACGAAGAAAAGGATAAAAAGCCGTCCAAAACTACCAAAGCCGATGATGAAGATTCCGAAAGCGGAAGCAAAAAGGATAAAGACTCAAATGATTCCGACGATAAGGGAAATCTTGGCATGATAGCTCTTATCGCAGGAGCAGTTGTAGTCGGACTTATTTCGATCGAACTTTTCGTTTATAAAATGATAAAGCTCAAGAAAAAATAATAACATTCAAGCTGCTGTACAATTATACGGCAGCTTTTATTTCATTTTGAATACAAAATTATTAAAATATAAAAATTTTGTTGACATGGAGATTTTTTCATGATATTATTAAAATGTGGAAGTATATAGGGATTTCCATGGCATAATTCTAATTTTTATACATTAATAAAATGTGTTTTGAACAAAGGAGGTAATTTTATGTTCAAAAAGAAAAAAGACCTTACTGACCCAACAACTTCTCCGGAATTTGAAAATTCCGTTACCGGAGTCGAGCCTATCCTGAAGAAGAAAAAGGGAAAAAAGGTTGCTATCATAAGCGGAATTTCTGCTGCTGTACTCGTCGGAGGCGGAATTGCAGCGTATAACCTTTCTCCGCTTATCAAAAATCAGGTAAAACTCCGCACTATGAAACCGGAAAATTACTACGCATGGGTCAATACGGAAAACGCTGAAACATTTGCAAAGGGTATTCGTGAAAAGTACGAAAAAATGCTCGATAATTACGGAAACGGCACTAATACTTCAATGTCGCTGAAATATGTTCCCACCGACATTGCTAAGGATTGGGCTGAAAATGACTGGTTTTCTTTAGATGCAGAAAATGACAGTGCGGATCAGGTTTTATATGATTTTATAAACGATCTCGAAAATGTTCAGCTTAATATTGATGTTCAGAAGAAAAACGGAAATTCGCTTACATCCGTATCAGGATTAATAAACGATGAGCAGCTTTTAAGCGCAGATGTGTTCGTGGACAGCATTAATATGGACTATTTTATGCGTATTCCTGAACTTACGCAAAGGTGGCTCGGTTTCTCTGTAAGCGACGCTATGGACGATGAATCAAGAGAGATTTTCCAGATATATCAGGATATTCTCAGCGATCCTGCTTCTTATCTCAGTCCGGATGAACTTGACAAGGAAATCATTAAATATACCGACCTTTGGAACACCTGTATTGAGGACGTAAAACTTGAAAAAAGCGAAGAGGTCGGAATATGCGATATCGAAGTAAAATATACGATTGCTTCCGTTAAAATAGACGGAGAACTCGCTTATAAATTATCCGAAAATTTCCTCACAGCTATCCGTGATGACGAAATAATCCGCAATATCGCAGTAAACAAGATTGGCCTTATTGACGAAAACGAATACGAAGATGAATTGAATGAAGCTCTTGACGATATTAAAGCTGATTACGATGCCGGTGATTATGACTATGATGAAACCGTAACATTCAGCACCTATATCGATGCCCAGGGAACTATCCGTGGATTTGAATTTAAAGAAGATTCCGAAAATAAATTCGTATGCGCTTTCGGTAAGGATAAAGATGATGTAAGAGGTGAAATTTCTCTCACATCTTGTGGTGAAGAGGACTTCTGCATAAATCTTTACGCAGAGGAAACTTCTAAGAATGTCTACGGCGGAAGTATCGACATTAACTACACTACTACAAGATATAACGACGTAACTGACGAACTTGAAGATACGGAAGAAACAGTTTCGGTCGAATTCGACAACTTCGAAATCGTAAACAAGGATAAATTCTATTTCAATGCCGATGTTACGTTAAAAATTCCTGATACCGATCCTATTGACCTCAGTTTTACAGCTGACAGTTCCTCGCAGACTATTTCTTACGATATAAATATTGACGAAGAGGATTACGGTACGGTTTCGCTCACATATTCAGCGTCCGAGGGTTCAGATTTCGAAGTCCCTGACAAGGAAAGCTCATTCATGATTGACATTTATGACGATGAAGAGCCTGATTTTACTCAGTATGTAAGCAAAGATGAAATGGAAGCATTCATTTGCGTGCTGCTTGAAAAGCTTGGATTTGATAAGGATATTTCCGCAGAAGCGGCTAAAGAAACCGCAGATGAAATTTACGATGACACAGACTGGGATTTCGGCGGATATGATCCGGATGACAACTTCCTTTACGGCGGTTACGAATGGGACGATTACGACTATGACTACGATGATGAATATTATGATTACGATTGGGATGACTTCGACCTTGATTCTGATGAATACATGAAATTGGATAACGACAATCAATCGTTTATATAATTCCCCTGAAATAAAAAATGGACTGCTTGATGCAGTCCATTTTTTTACCTTTATTTAATATTCCAGATATTCTCAGCATAATCGGCAATAGTGCGGTCAGAGCTGAATTTTCCGGCATTACACATATTGAGCCACTGCTTTTTCGCAAATGCAAGGCGGTCGGAGCTGTAATCGTTCACACAGCGAATCTTCGCCTCAACATAGCTCTCAATGTCACCGAGGAGGTAGTAATGGTCGGGAGAATGCCAGCTTGCACCGTCGAGCAGAGCCGTGTAAAGTTCACGGAAATCACCGCTTCCGCCATCGGATACGCTTCCGTCGATAAGAGCTGAAACGACTTTCCTTATCATCGGATTTTCAGCAAAAATCTTTCGGCTGTCATATTCGGGAACAATTTTTTCAAGTTCTTCAACCTTTGCGCCGAAAATATAATTGTTCTCTTCTCCTGCCTCCTGAACGATCTCGATATTTGCACCGTCATAAGTTCCAAGAGTAACAGCTCCGTTGAGCATGAGTTTCATATTACCAGTTCCGGAAGCTTCAGTACCGGCAGTTGAGATCTGCTCGGAAACGTCTGCTGCCGCAACAAGCTTTTCAGCGTAGGAAACGTTGTAATTCTGGACGAAAACGACTTTGAGGATATCCTTCGTTTCCGGATCGGATGAAACGATTCTTCCAATTTCGTTTATAAACTTAATAATCGCCTTGGCTCTTCTGTAGCCGGGAGCAGATTTTGCACCGAAAATAAACGTAGTAGGAGCAAAATTTTTAATCGAACCGTCCTTGATTCCGTAGTAGATCCAAAGGATAGAAAAAGCGTTAAGAAGCTGTCGCTTATACTCGTGGAGACGCTTTATCTGAATATCAAAAACGGAATTTTCAGATATTTCAACACCGTCGTGCGCCTTGATGAATCCGGCAAGCTGAGACTTTTTATTCTGCTTTATCGCAATAAATCTGCGGAGAATCTCGTCATCATCGGCATATTTTTCAAGCTCTTTGAGCATATCGAGATCAACGATCCACTTATCGGTTCCAAGAAGTTCGCTAATGAGAGAAGAAAGCTCCATATTGCAGAGAGCAAGCCAGCGGCGCTGAGTTATTCCGTTTGTCTCATTGCGGAAACGCTCCGGATAGAGCTTGTACCAATCCGCCAGAACGCTATCTTTTAGTATCTGAGTATGAATCTCCGCAACACCGTTAACATGACTTGAAGCATAGCAAGCCATATCAGCCATATGAACAAGATCTCCCTTAATGATCTTTAGCTTATTTATTGTCGATTTCTGTACTCCCTTTGAGTACAGTTCAGCAATAAGAGCTTCATTTATCTGAATGATTATTTCGTAAACTCTTGGAAGAAGTTCTTCCACAAGATGGCAGCTCCATTTTTCAAGAGCCTCCTGCATGATAGTATGATTTGTATAGTTAAAGACCTTTTTTGCTATTTCAAGAGCTTTTTCAAACGTATAGCCCTCGTTGTCAACAAGCTGTCTGATAAGCTCCGGAATAGAAATTACAGGATGAGTGTCGTTAAGCTGAACAGAAATATAGTCAGCGAGATTTTCAACTGTTCCGAAACGAGCCTTGTGCTTTTTGATAATATCCGTGAGCGACGCACAGCTGAAGAAATACTGCTGTTTAAGACGGAGTTTCTTTCCCTCATCTGTATCATCGTTAGGATAAAGGACTCTTGAAATATCATCGGCATAAATCTTTTCTTTTGAAGCCTCAAGGTAGTTCTGATTGTTGAAAATTTCAAAGTCAAACTCCTTAACAGGTTCAGACTGCCAGAGACGAAGAGTTCCGACATTTTCCGTTTTACAGCCAAAAACAGGCATATCGTAAGGAACAGCCTTAACAGTTTGTCCGTTATATTCGATGATAACAGTGTCCTCGTCACAGCGTTTCGACCAGCAATCGCCGTACTTTGTCCAGTCGTCAATATCCTCTTTCTGGAATCCATTTTCGATAGATTGCTTGAAAAGACCGTATTTATAACGGATTCCATAACCGTCAAGCGGAAGATTCAGCGAAGCAGCGCTGTCAAGGAAGCAAGCGGCAAGTCGCCCAAGACCGCCGTTTCCGAGAGCCGCATCCTCAATAACTTCAAGATCGGCAAGAGAGATTCCAAGCTCCTTAAACGCTTCGTCCACCTCATTATAAATGCCAAGACAGAGCAGATTATTGTAAACAGCTCGTCCAACGAGGAACTCCATAGAAAGGTAAGCGGCACGTCTTTTTGAAAGATGTTCCTCACGGCTTGCGTTCCATTTATCGGAATAAAGCTCCATTACAGTATCACCGAGAGCATTGTGGATCTGCTGCGGTGAAGCGGATTTTAAATCATTCGGCAGTTTCGATGTGAATTTCTCAATAAAAATATTTTTATCCATATTCTCCTCCGATTATCTATTGTAAAGTCTGTTAAGTCTTCTTATTTTCTTTGCCAGTTCAGGTGTAAAATCGCTTTTTTGCGTTCTGAACTGCCAGTTTCCGCCAAGAACTGAAGGCGTATTCATTCGTCCGTCAGCAGGACTATCAAGAAAATCCTGAATTTGAGCCGTTGCAACAGATGCAACGCTCGACCATGCTGCACGGACAACAGCCATTGGAATATCTTTTTTCTTCTTGACATTGAGATATTTTTTTGCAAATTTAAGCGACTTAGGCGAAAGCGTCTCCATCCAGCCGTTAAGAGTTTCGTTATCATGCGTTCCCGTATAAGCGTAGCAGTTAGTGTTTGCAAAGTTATGCGGAAGATGCTCGTTTTCGCCGTTATCAAAGCCGAACTGAAGAACCTTCATTCCCGGATAACCGCATTTATCAAGCATTTCACGAACCTCCGGCATAATGAATCCAAGATCCTCGGCAATTATATTCAGCTTGCCTAATTTCTCCTCAGCAAGTCGGAAAAGTTCGTAATTCGGGCCTTTTTTCCACTCTCCGACCGTAGCGTCCTCATTTCCGAAAGGAATGGTATAATAGCTTTCAAATCCTCGGAAATGGTCTATACGGACGATATCATAAAGTTCGGAAGCCGTTTTTATGCGGTTTATCCACCATTTATATTCCGTTTTCTTATGATAGCTCCAATCATAGAGAGGATTGCCCCAGAGCTGTCCTGTGGGAGAAAAATCATCCGGAGGACATCCGGCGACGCAAACTGGTCTGCGTTTTTTATCGAACCAGAAAAGCTTCGGATCCGCCCATGCTTCAACGCTGTCGAGAGCGCAGTATATCGGGATATCGCCTATTACCTCAATCCCGCTGTCATTGGCGTATTTTTTCAATTCGTTCCACTGACGGCTGAATTCAAACTGGATGAATTTATTGAATCCGATTTCTTTTTTCAGTTCTTTTTTAGCTTCAGCAACGGCTTTCGGCTTGTGCATAGCAAGATCGGAATCCCATTCGTACCATGCCTTACCGTCATTCTTGAATTTTAAAGCCATGAAAAGAGCATACTCCTCAAGCCACGATTTATTCTTATCGCAGAACCTTTTATATTCCGGAAATTTTGACGGTTTAAACCGTGAATAAGCCACACGTAAAACATCGAAACAATAATCGTAGATTATGCTGTAATCCACCTTATCCGGAACGCTCTCCCATGTGTAAGAGGCATATTCGTGACGTTCGAGAAGACCGTCTCCCTCAAGTATTTCAAAGTCAATAAAATATGGATTTCCTGCATTTACCGAAAACGACTGATACGGTGAATCTCCGTAGCTTGTCGGAGAAAGCGGCAGTATCTGCCAGCATTTCACCTCGGCTTTTTTCAGAAAATCAACAAATTCAAACGCACTTTTTCCCATTTTACCGATTCCGTATTCAGACGGCAAACTCGAAATGTGCATTAAGATACAGCTTTTACGCATTAAAAACACCTACTCAATTTAACATTAAACACTCAAAAAATGTTGATACAACTGCATATTTTTCTAAATTATGCAGATATTATTAATCAGACACTCAAAAATTTTTACGGAGGGTAATTATGAAGCTTTCACAATATACATTCGCTTTTCTTATGGGATATTTCATTTACAGTCTCATCGAAATAATCAACCGTGGCTACACCCACTGGACAATGGCTCTTACCGGAGGTTTGGTTCTTACGATTTTATACGCTGTAAACAGCCGACGGACTATGACTCTTATAAAAAGCTGCTTTATAGGAGCTGTTATAATCACATCGATAGAATTCACTGTCGGAGTTTTTGATAATATTATTATGCGCTGGAATGTATGGGATTACTCCGATATGCCATTTAATATTCTCGGACAGATATGTCCGCATTTTTCGCTTTACTGGTTTCTGCTGTGTATTCCCTCATATTATCTTTGTATGCTTATACGGAAAAAGTTTTCCGAAGCCTGATCAATATCCCTCCTGCTGAAGTTTGCAGAGCATATCAACGTAAAATTCTCTTACGTCGAATCCGCTTATGTTTTCACGGTTAAGGTCGATTACATCACCGTGGCTTATCCCCCTTTTCGTTTCAGGACGAATAAGCCTGTATTCACCGTGAACGGCAGATCTTTCCCATACAAGACCGTCGTTTTCGCCGTTGAGCTTTTTTATCATTTTATATCCGATATTAAGCGGAAAACCGGCAGAAGAAGCCGAACGCATAACCGTCATAATACTTCTGTAGGAAACAAGCGGAGAATCCGGCATCTCCTCGTCATATTTTTCTGCACGAACAGCGCTTAGATCGTGTACTCCAGCCATAAAATCAGGATTTTCGTCACCAAGTTTTGCAAAGATGCCGTTGTACCTCTTAGCTATAAATTCAGCAATAGAGGCGGGAATTTTTTCAAGAAGATAATCAACCATATCACAGCCCTTATGCGGAGTGTTTATCGTTGTAAGAGTTGCAACATATTTATCCATTCCAAGACGGCTTATTGCATAACGGCTGTCCAGTCCGCCCTTTGAATGAGCGATGATATTGACTTTCTCCGCACCTGTTTCTTCAATAACATTTAGAATCGTTCTGCGAATCTCCTCGGCGCTTCTTGCAACCGAACTGGACGACTGCTGTTTTCCATAGTAAATCGTCGCTCCGTTACGAATGAGCGCTGACGGAATTCTTCCCCAATAATTAAAAAACTGCCAGTCACAAAAAAAAATTCCATGAACCATAATAACGGGATATTTAGTGCGGCAGATTTCGTTTTCAGCACGAGCGTTTTCAAGCTCTATGCGATCGGATTCAACGATATATTCTCTTCCTGCCGTTCTGTAAAAGCCTTTTGCGATAAGCAGATTCACAATAGGAATCCACCAGAAGCAAACCAGCGCAACATAACTTTTAACCTTAATCTGCCTTGAATTAAGAGCGATGCGTATAATTCCTGAAAACAGTACTGCCGCAAGTGAGAGAAACGGCATAACTATGGCAAAAACCGCATTAATAACACCGCTTTGAAGCTCTTTCACGAAAAAAACGATAAGGATTACCGTTTCGGCAAGGGCTGACGCTGCGGAAAGCTGTACAAGGCTTGTTCCTCTTTTCAACCGTCGAAGCCTTTTGTTACCTGATTTTTCACTGCCTCTTCTGAACAGAATACACAAAAAAACAATTGACAAAACGATCGCTGCGATTATTTTCACGGCATTATTCAGCGGAACAACGTTCCATAATGGAATCAGACTGCAAAAAATAACAAGAGCGATAATCTCTGAAATAAACTTACATATTTTCATAATTCTCCTAAAAAACAGGCTGTTCCGTTTTTGCCAGAACAGCCTTCATGTTTTGATTAATAGTTCTTGTTTGAATCTGCGTTGAAGAAATTATTGCTGCTTTCTGTATAATAATCATTGGATTCAAGAGATAAAAAATCCTCATCCTCCATATCAGGAAGTCTTGCACCGCAGCGTCCGCAGAACTGGAAACGATCGTTTACCTCTGCGTCGCACTTAGGACAAACCTTATAGCCTCTGATCTGATTCAGCTCGTATCTCATTTTCTTGATTCTTCTGCGTCTCTGGTCAATATCATCACAGAGCAGCTTGAGAGCAGCCGGATCTTCGTTGGGATTTTTATAATATTTTTTACCCATATCAGTAAAAATCTCAACTATTCTTTCTTCTTCATACAGAATCTTTCTCTTGAGGTTATTTGCCTCAGACATATTTTTAGTCTTTTCGGAAACGCCTCTGCTTACATCGTTAAATTTATCGAGAAGACCCATTTTCATCACTCCTGTCGGAAATTTCGTATTAAATATTACATTAATCATTATACATCATACAAGTTAAATTTGTCAAGCGTTTTCAAAATAAAAATACTTTCATGCCATGATTTTGTGCAGTTTTTACATTTCTGCTATATCATTTTCGGTAAGCTGAATAATTCCGCCCTTGGTGAGAGCAGCGGAAGCGTTAACATTGTCGTCAACACGGATAACGAACGAAACTGCTTTATCAGAAGCGCCTGTAAACGCATAAAGATATTCAAGATTAACGTTTTCACTTCCGAGAATATCAAGTACACGGCTGAGCTGTCCGGCAGAATCGGGAATAGAAATCGCAAGGATTTCAGTAACGGTCACAGCGTATAAAGCATTTTTCAGCGTTTCAACAGCCTTGTCGGTATCGTTCACGATAATGCGGAGAATGCCGAAATCCTTAGTATCAGCAAGACTGAGCGCTCTGATATTGATTCCGCTTTCCTTGAGAAGTTTCATAACGCCTGCGAGCTGATTGGGTTTGTTGTCCACAAAAACTGAGATCTGTCTTACGTTTGCCATAAATTTTCCTCCCTTAAAATAATTTTATTGAACATCAATCGTGTAGCTTTCTCTTATCAATAACACGAACAGCCTTGCCTTCGCTTCTCGTAATCGATTTAGGAGCAACAAGATGAACCTTCGGGTTGATTCCAAGCATTGTTTTTATCGCAAGCGCAAGAGCCTTTTCCTGCTCCTGCATATCCTTTACCTTGTCCGAAAGCTGATCTGGATTCATCTCCACGCTTATATCAAGCGTATCGGTATTGTTAACTCTGTCAACCTCGATAAGATAGTTCGGAGAATAGCCCTGCTCTATAAGAACGGTTTCGATCTGACTCGGGAATACGTTTACTCCACGAATGATCATCATATCGTCACTTCTTCCCATAGGCTTGGTCATCTTGATGAGAGTACGTCCGCATGAGCATTTTTTTCTCGAGAGAACGCAGAGGTCACGGGTTCTGTATCTGAGAAGCGGGAAAGCTTCCTTAGTGATGCTTGTGAAAACAAGCTCGCCGACTTCGCCGTCCGGAAGAACCTCTCCGGTTTCAGGATTGATTATCTCAGGGATAAAATGATCCTCGTTTATGTGCATACCGGTCTGTTCGGAGCACTCGAAAGATACACCCGGACCGCTTGTTTCGGTAAGACCATAGATATCATATGCCTTAATTCCGAGAGATTTTTCAATAGAACGGCGCATCTCCTCCGTCCACGGTTCAGCGCCGAAAATTCCGGCTTTAAGCTTGATATCGTCGGTAGTATAGCCCATATCGTGAAGAGTCTCGCCGATATAAGCGGCATAAGACGGAGTACAGCAGAGTATAGTTGCTCCGAGGTCACGCATAAAAGTGATCTGTCTTTCAGTGTTGCCGCTGCTCATCGGGAGAGTAAGACATCCTACTTTATGTGAACCGCCGTTAAGTCCTGGACCGCCTGTAAAAAGTCCGTATCCGTAGCAAACCTGACAAACGTCCTCGTTAGTACCGCCTGCGGCTGTAATAGCTCTTGCACAACAATCCTCCCAAAGGTCGATATCATGCTGAGTATAAAATGCAACAACACGTTTTCCGGTAGTTCCGCTTGTAGACTGGATTCTCACGCAGTCGCTGAGCGGCTTTGCAAGAAGTCCGTAAGGATAAGCGTCACGCAGGTCGGACTTGGTAAGAAACGGGAGCTTGTGAAGGTCGTCCGTTGACCGGATATCCTCCGGCTTAACACCCTTTTTGTCCATAAGGCTGCGGTAATACGGCACATTTTCGTAAACGTGCTTTACCTGAGCAACAAGACGTTCATCCTGAATCTTCTTCATCTCTTCTCTCGACATACATTCGATTTCTTCATTCCAGTATCTTTCCATTGGTTTTTCCTCCTGTTAATAAGTAAATATTTAAAAAGTCTACACTTCAATATCGAATTATTTAGCAGATTTGCCGAGTTCAAAAGCTTTCTTGTTCAGTTCAAGAAATTTCGGAGGCACACACTGTTCAAGAGCATTCTGCCACAATTCTTCGGGGAAATCAAGGCGTGACGCAAGAACTCCCATAAGAACAACGTTGGAGGCTTTTGACGTTCCAGCCTGCTCCGCAAGACCGAGAGCGTCAACCGCAACTATATCTGCACCCGCATCTTTAAGCTTTTCCACGAGATTTTCCGGATACTCGGCTGCTCCCGTAATAACCGGCATAGGATCTATCTGCTGAGTTGAGGTTATAAGATGACCGCCTTTTTTAAGGTATGGGAGACATCTTGCCGCTTCAAGAAGCTCGAACGAGATAACAGCGTCCGCCTCGCCCTTTTCGATAACAGGCGAATAAACCTTATCGCCGTATTTTACATATGTAACAACTGAACCGCCACGCTGAGACATTCCGTGAACCTCGCTTACTTTAACGTCATATCCCTGCGCAAGAAGCACGTTTCCGAGAAGTCTTGATGCAAGAAGCGAACCCTGTCCGCCGACTCCGACTATCATAATTGATTTAGTTTCCATAAATTTTCTCCTTTTGAAATTTTCCTTACTGGAAGAAGAATTCCTCCCAGCGAAATTAAAATGCATTGCATAATATGTCTTAAATAGCTTTTTTTCAAGCCTGTTTTAGCGAGAAGATATGAAAAATGTTTACTGCACTCGCTGTATGTTATATCATTTATCATGTATCGTTTACAGATTACCTCTTTAATATTTTCATCTGTAGCATACTTTTGAACATCCTGCCGATCATAGCCCTCCTCAATAAGCTCATCTGCCCATTCAGAACGATATAAGGGGATATAATCATTCAAAGCGTTAATAACATTGTCAATAAAAACAATTCTTGCCGATATAAAAACTGCTATCCCGACAACGATAGTGCAAGCCGCCGCCTGAAGTATATCCATTTTTTCCGCACCTGATCGTCTTGCTGTAAAACGTCCGGCAAAAACAGCTCCGAAAGCCATAACAAGCCCCACAATGTCCATAATATAGCCGTTTCTGCCTATTATTATCCATAGCCACGCTCCGGGAAGAACTCCTATGCAAGCTCCAAAGAATGCAGCGACAGCAGGAATGACCGCCGACTTGCACGCTCTCTCAGGATAAAGATTGAGGCGGTCGTATTCATGACCGTATTTTCTCTCAAAATCGTCCATTTTTATCACTCTTAAAACTTTTATCAGGCTACGGCTTGAAAATTATCTCCAATTCACCGTCAACGAATCCCATTCCGACTGCATTTGCCTGAGCAAGGACATTTCTGTAATTTCCGGCTTCAAGATAATGAACCGCCATTTCCTTAAAGCGTTCCAGAGCGCCTTTCCAGTCCTTTTCTTCCTCGTCGGAAATATCAATGCAGAAAATATCCTCCTCGGATGACCATACCTCGTCGCACGGCCAGTCGTTATCGTCTGCGTCAAATCTGTCTGCGGCTATAAGCTGTATAGCGTAAATACAGTCCTCGTCCGATTCTTCGTATAAATTGAAACAGAAAGCGGCTGTTGAATCCGGCATCTTGTTATTTTCAAGAAGATTATCGAGCCAGCCTGCGAACTCTTCATAAATTTCCATTTGCAGCATAATTACTTTATCGCTCCTATCTTGCACTGTTCCTGACATATTCCGCAGCCAACGCACTGCGTATGGTCTATAACAGCCTTGCCTTCTCTCATGGAAATTGCGGGACATCCCAGTTTCATACACATTTTGCATCCGACGCACTTTTCGGCTTCAACCTTGAGCGGAGCGTTGTGCTTGACATATTTAAGAAGAGCGCATGGTCTTCTTGAAATTATAACGGAAGCTTCGTCCGCAGCAAGCTCCTCTTTGACAGCAGCTTCGCACTCGGCAAGATGATACGGATCAACTACACAGACTCTTTTTATGCCGACTGCTCTGCAAAGCTCTTCAAGGTTAACGGCAGCAGCAGGATCGCCTTTAAGATTTTTGCCCGTAGTAGGATTCTGCTGATGACCGGTCATTCCTGTTATAGAATTATCAAGGATGATAACTGTAGAATTGGAATTGTTGTAAGCAATATTTACAAGACCTGTTATACCGCTGTGCATAAAGGTCGAATCGCCGATAACGGCAACGCTCTTGTGTTCGGATTCAGCTCCTCTTGCCTTATTGAAGCCGTGAAGTCCGGAAATTGACGCTCCCATGCAAATAGTAGTATCAATAGCGTTAAGCGGCGCAGCAGCTCCGAGAGTATAGCATCCGATATCGCCGGAAACTGTAACTCCCAGCTTTTTAAGACTGTAAAAAATTCCACGGTGCGGACATCCTGCGCACATTACAGGCGGACGTACCGGAATATTCTCTTCAAGGGCAGTAGATTCCTTCTTTTCGCCAAGTAGTTTCTCAGCGATAACAGACTGCGGAATTTCACCGATATATCCGAAGATTTCCTTGCCCTGAACGTTTGTAACGCCGATATTGCGGCAATGCTCTTCAATAATTCCGTCGAGTTCTTCGATTATGTATACCTTCTTGTATTTTGCGGCAAAATCCTTGATAAGCTTTTCCGGAAGCGGATTTACCATTCCAAGCTTCAGAACAGAAGCCTTGTCTCCGAGAGCCTCCTTTGTATACTGATATGCAGCTCCGTTTGTGATAACTCCGAACTCTGCTTTTTCAGAAATTTCAACTCTGTTGAGCGGAGATGTTTCAGCGTATTCGATAAGCTTTTTCGTTCTTTCCTCTACAAAAACGTGTCTGCCCTTTGCAAAAGCAGGCATCATAACATATTTCTGCGGAGTTTTAACATATTCCTTAAGTTCAAGTTCCTGTCTTTCTTCAAGCTCTACAATGCTCTGTGAATGAGCAACACGAGTAGACATTCTTACGATAAACGGAGCGTCAAACTGCTCGGAAAGCTCGTAAGCAAGCTTGACAAATTCCTTGCATTCAGTCGAATCGGAAGGCTCGAGCATCGGAACTTTTGAAGCGATAGCGTGATGACGGCTGTCCTGCTCATTCTGTGAAGAATGCATACCCTGATCGTCCGCAACAGCTATTACCATTCCGGCATTTACTCCTGTATAGGCAGCAGTATAAAGCGGATCTGCGGCAACGTTAAGACCAACGTGCTTCATTCCGCAAAAGCTTCTTGCTCCTGCGATAGACGCTCCGAGAGCCGTTTCCATAGCTACCTTTTCGTTCGGAGCCCATTCAGCATAAACCTCATCGTATTTAGCGACCTCTTCTGTAATTTCAGTTGAAGGAGTTCCGGGATAACTTGATACTACTCGGCATCCAGCCTCAAATAATCCTCTTGCAAAAGCTTCATTTCCAAGCATTAATTTTTTCATTTCTTCTTTTCCTTTCAAGTAAATATTTTGCAACGCCGTCATTATCGTTTGAGAGCGTGATATGATCCGCCCTTGCCATAATTTCTGGTCTGGCATTTTCAACGGCAATTTTAACATCTGATTCGTTGAACATCGGAATATCGTTCAGATTATCTCCGAAGCAGACGATCTCGTCAAATCCATAGTCTCTGCGCAGCTTTTTTACTCCGTTCGCCTTTGAAGCGGCTGACGAAAAAATCTCGAGATACCATTTGCCCGTATAGGTATCCTCATAGAAAGCAAGATCCACTCCGGCGATATCGGCAACGGCTTTTTTAACCGGCAAAACTTTTTCATATTCATCCATAACAGTAAAATAAACCGTTTCACTATCAGCTTCATCCATAAGGTCATTACACTGTATAAACGGCTTGTTATAGCGGTTTTTGCGTTCCTCGGCAAAACTTTGCATAACTCTGACTGTTATTTCCGTAAAATAGCACGAGAGTATTCCTTCATGTATCTTATACATAAAACACTGTATTCCGTTTTCTCTGAAAGCACGGATAATTTCTGCCGAAGCATCTGTGGGGATATACTCATTATCGAGGTAAATATTCCGTTTCAGATCGTAAATGCTCACACCGTTCATAAGAATACATGGCGAATCTATATTTACTTCCGACATAATTTTACTTGCCGAATAAACCGACCTTGCCGTTGCAAAAGCGAAATGAAGTCCGTCTTTTATGCAGGAATTTATCGCATTAACGGTAAAATCTGAAATTCTACCGGAAGAATTGAGCAACGTTCCATCCAGGTCGGATAAATAGAGTCTTTTCAAAAAATCACCTCCGCTGTCTGCGCACAAGCACTCATAACAGCATTATATCATATTTTTTAAAAAAAGTGAATAAGTTATTTTTTTACAAGATAAATTTTATAAACTCTGACGAAATTTTATATAGTTTAATGTTGATTATACACAAAAAGTTGTCGTATATAAGCATAGAACCGTTTTGCTGACCGGAAGTTATCAATACCTGCCCGAATAAACTTTTCTTGCTTCTGATGTCCACCTTGTTACAAAATCTGATTTTGCATCTGTATAGCCGTTTCTGTCATGTTCATACCGTTTCCATAAATCCAATTTTAACTGTTCATATGCTTTTGCGGTCTGCGGATGTTCATTCAGATAGTCTCTAAAATACAATTCATTGTTATCGCCTGTTTTTCGAAGATGCAGATGATAGACTTTTTCCTCAAATCCATTTTCGGTATATCCACGATTAAATGAAAAGCGATTTGTATCTGATGACATACAAATAAATCCATTGTATTCAATTACTTTGGATACTTCCTCCATATTTTCATATAAATCTATTTCTATAAGAATATCTATAATGTTTTTTGCCCATATCCCTTTGATTGCTGTACTTCCAACATGACTTATCCGCTGAACCTTATAATCAGAAAGAATATTGCACAAAAAAACCTTCATTTCATCATAATATTCAGCCCACTGCTCATTATGAGGCACTAAAAAAATGGGAAATAATTCCCACAATTCCTCTAATGTAAGCTCCGACAATGATTTCCCCATATATCAATACATTCCCACTTTCTGTTTGATGCTAAATTTATTACAACAATAATTTCAATAACAAACGAAATGCAAAGCTGCTTTTGACAATAGCAAAAGCAGCTTTTTCAACACTTCTATATTAAACTATCTATTATTACATCAGCTATTTTCAGGAAGACTTGGAATTATATTCAGCTTGAATTTCTGAATAGCAAGAGCGTCCTGATTTGTTACGCCGTCTCCTACATTATAGCAATCGGCATTTTTCATACCCTCTTCAGTAATATGAGTAGGATCTGTACCTTCCAAACCGTACTTATCAGGATTAGAAAGCGACTGCATGATAAGTACAGCATCGGACATATCTATCTTTCCGTCACAGTTTGAGTCGCCGTATGAAATATCGTCTTTCTTGTCGGTGGTATCAGTGGGAACATCTGTGGGATTAACGGGCTTGCCTGTTGATTTTGTTCCGCCGTCGATATTGCTTCCCTCGGTGGAAGCATAATTTGCGTAGAAATCATTGAGAGAAATTCCGGTATTGTTCACTCCAAGAGGCTTCTGGTGATCAAGACCGATATATTTTCCGGTTTCCTGAGTCTGCCAAAGCGCTTCTTCAAACATGCCGTATTTTACCTCGTCCCATGTAACGAAATCGTATCCGAGAAGTCCTGCCGTATCTCCGGAGTTAGGATTCAGACACCAGAAAGTATGGTTTATATGACGCTTGATCATGTAATCACGAAGAAGCTCCATCCATATCTGGTTCTTTGTTCCGTCCATATGTCCGCCCCATTCTCCGATAAGAAGCGGAGCGATCTCCTCTTCGTTGATATAAGCCCATGTATCGTACCAGTAATCATCAAGAAGAGTTTGTTCTGTGAAATCTTTATCAAACCATGTCTGAGCGTAAACAGACGGACCGTAATCGTGCGGAGAGTAAACGATCTGACTTGTTCCGCTGTCAGGCGTGATAGGATAATCTCTTACGCCTCTGAGATTTCCACCCCACCATGCGCCGTACCACGGAGATACGTCTGCCGGAGCTTCCCATATATCGGCTGTGTCATAAGTGTAGCCCTTATCCGTTTTCGGATACTGCTCAACGCCTTCAATGAAGATAAGCGCATGAGGATTTACCTCAAGAATAGCGTTTGCGCAGGTAGTTGCGGCATAAGCCCAGTTATTCTCGTCTGTAGAACCATCCCACTTTGCAATGGTATCAGGACAAGTCGATCCGGAATATCCTCTCTTGCCGTGCGGTTCATTTTTAAGGTCGTAACCGAGGATAGTATCGTCATTTTTATACTTATCGGCGAGCCACACAAGCGTATCTATCCATACCTGAGTTGTAACACCAGCCTTGCCGTACCAAAGCTCGTAATCGTGTCCGGAGTTATTTGAATCAGGGCTGTGGATGTCGATAAATGCCTTGATTCCGTATTTCTTGCACTTTTCGATGATTATATCGAAAATCTCCATTGAATTTTTAAGAGTTTTACCGTCGGAAAGAACAAAGTCCTTATTGATATTGCCGTATGTTCCTGCCGGAGTAACAGAACCGTCCTCACCTATCTTGTCAACAGGCGGATCGTAGGAAGCCTGAACAGAGCTTACGGGATCGGGATCGCCCTCCATCCACGAAACAAGGAGTTCCGTCGAAATAGGAAAACGGATAACATTGATACCTCTGTCGGCAACATTCGACAAAAACACATCTACGTCCGCAGCATAAAGACCGTGCGGAGCATTTTCGGTGCAGTTCATTCCGAACCAGTTTGCGCCTGTAAGCCATACTTCATTTCCGTTCATGTCGTAAAGACGGCTTCCCTTTGCATGAAGCCAGTCGTCGTTTCCATCATTTCCGGCTGCGTAAACGCCTCCAGGAGCTTTTGTGAAGGCCGGAATAACAGAAGCAGAACCCGTAATTGAAATTACGGCAGCAGAAGCCATAGCGGCAGCTGCTCTTGTTATTTTTTTCATAATATTTTTCCCCTCTCGTGATATGTTTTCGACATATCAGTTATTACCAATATTATAGCATTCAACGCTAAAAATGTCAATAGAAAATTGAGAACTTGTTTTCATAGGATATTGTACGCATCTTTTCAGCAAATTTCACCGATGGCTGCGTTGAAAAAGCTCACTATACGACAGTATGTTTTCGCTTTTTCGTCTTACCCCCAGTAAAATTATGCTTGAAAATCTACTCACCCATTCTATGGAATCAAGTTCTAAGAACTCTTTCCGAATAAAAAGCCGGCGCATACGAATCATGCACCGACTATCAAGAATTTATCCGAAAATTTTAAAAACCGTTATCGTTCCCATTCCTGAAACGGCAACGTAAAGAGCAGCAACAGCTATCGCCATCATAATTGCTGCGATGATAAGAATATTCAGTGGCTTAACTCCTCCGGCTGATCCGAGTTTTGCAGATCCTGAACCTCCGACAGTATCATCGTATCTAAGCCTTTTTATTGAATTCATGACGAATTTATAATACAGCCAGTTTCCGAAAAGACAGCATACTATCCTGAAAACCCAATAAGACGTACTGAAAATTATATCAAGATTGCTTATCCAGCCAAGATTATTCTGAATCATGTTTAAAAACGATTCAGCACCCTCCATGCCGTTTGCATAATCAGCTAAAGTGAGCAGCGTTCCAGGAATGCTGAAGATCACGCTGATAGCAGCTGCGATTATCGCCCAAAGCCACATTCTTCTGTTGGCAAAGTAAAAATACGGAAAAATAAGACAGCTTATATTAAATGAAAGCTTTGCCCCGAAATCCTTCATTCGCTTGAACAGCGGGATATAATAAAGCGTATTTGGACCGACAAACTGTGAAACATCTTCAAGCGTAGCTCCGCCCATATCCTCTTTTGGGTCGAAGCCGAAATAAGAGAGAACTGTTCCGTAATCGCCTTCAAAAATATTTCTCTGCGCATTCTGACCATTATCCGTATTCTGACCGAAATTCCCCTCTCCGGAACTGCCGTTTTGCTGTTCGTTAAGCTTTGCTCCGCATCTGGAACAATTTTCGGATGTGCTGTAGTTCGGAAAACCGCACGATGAACACATCTTAACAGAATGATTCTCCTGTTTTTCCGGTTCAGGTTTTATCTCAACTGCCGGCTTACGCTGCCATTTATAACCGGATATATGATCCGCTTCATGAGCGCACTTTTTTTCTTTCATATAGCACTCTCTGTGGTGCGGCGAACCGCATTCCGGACATACTACAACATCGTCGCTGCTTGTAAATTCCTCATTGCAGGCAGAGCATTTCTCGCCGATATAATCCATAATATTCCTCCTGTTGTGACTCATTTACTTTATTATAACACCATACACAGTATAAAATCAAGTCTTTTTTATATTTTTCACCAAATATCCAAAAAGGAGCCGCTATGCCTGAACACAGCAGCTCCCTGAACAAATCAGTCCTGAGCGATGATTTCCTTATAAAATTCAGCGTAATCCTGTCTGCCGTCTTTAGTGAACTGAATAGCGGTTCTCGGATGCTGATTAAGGAGACCTGTCATAAGATACTGAAGATCATATCCCCATACAATTCCGTCCTTACGAAGTTTTGTTATATGCTCCTCGATAAACTGAAGAACGGGATATACATTATACTTCGGATTTTTAAGGAAGCCGAGCAGAAGCTCCATCGCACAGTTTCCTGCTCCTCTTCCCATAGCGGAATAAGTAGCGTCAAGCCAGTCAACACCGTCGCCGACTGCTTCAATGGTATTAGCAAAAGCAAGACGCTGATTATCATGAGCGTGGATGCCAAGCTTTTTGCCGTATTTATCAGCAAATTCGCCGTAAAGATCAGCGATCCGTGCTATTTGTTCCGGATAAAGCGAGCCGAAGCTGTCGACGATATAGAAAACGTCAACCGGAGATTTTCCGAGAATATCGAGCGCAGCTTTGATATCGGACTCCTGAGCTGTTGAAATAGCCATAATATTACAGCTTACCTCATATCCCTTTTTCTTTGCGTCCTCGATCATATCAACGGCAGTAGGAATCTGGTGGAGATACGTTGCAACACGGATAAGATCGACCGGACTTTCATCGCATTTATGAATATCGTTTTTGTAGTTGCATCTTCCAACGTCGGCCATTATGGCTATTTTCAGATCAGTATTGTTCTCGCCGACAATGGATCTAATGTAGTCATCGTCGCAGAATTTACACGGACCGAATTTTGTTTCATCAAACATTTCTCTGTCAGCTCTGTAGCCGAATTCCATATAGTCAACGCCCGATCTGAGGTTGGCATTGTAAAGATGCTTGACGAAGTCGTCGGTAAAGAAGAAATCGTTTACAAGTCCTCCGTCACGCAGAGTTGCGTCAACAACCTTGATATCAGGTCTGAAATCGAGCAATTTTGATATTTCCTTCATAATTTATATAACCTCTCTAATTCATAGTATCGTTGCACCGCTTTGAACTGTAACGCTTTAAAGCGAACTCAGTGCTTTTACTATAGTATAACACATCGTATTCTATTTGTCAAATACTTTTTAGAAAAATTCACATCAGAATCGTTTCTCCGCAATCCTCGCCAAATTATAACAGCAATTTTCGTGCAATTCCACAAATATCATAGGTATATATTGACTTATTTTCTAAATAAGAGTATAATTATTATTGTATGGCAAACTCTTACGATTATTTTATATATTTATTTGGAGGTTTTTTCAATGAGCAGAGTTTATAACTTCAGCGCAGGTCCTGCTGTTCTTCCGGAAGAAGTTCTTAAAGAAGCAGCAGAAGAAATGCTTGATTACAAGGGATGCGGAATGTCCGTTATGGAAATGTCCCACCGTTCAAAAGTTTACGATAACATCATTAAAGAAGCTGAACAGGATCTTCGTGATCTTATGAACATTCCTGACAACTACAAAGTAATTTTCTTACAGGGCGGAGCTTCTCTTCTGTTTGCAGGCGTTCCTATGAACCTTATGAAAAACGGCAAGGCTGCTTATATCATCACCGGTCAGTGGGCTAAAAAAGCTTATCAGGAAGCTCAGAAATACGGTGAGGCTGTAGCTGTGGCTTCTTCAGCCGACAAGACCTTCTCTTATATTCCGGATTGCTCAGACCTCGACATTCCCGAAGACGCAGATTACGTTTATATCTGTGAAAACAACACTATCTACGGAACTAAATTCAAGGAACTTCCCAACACAAAGGGAAAAGAACTCGTTGCAGACGTTTCTTCATGCTTCCTCTCAGAGCCTGTTGACGTAACAAAATACGGCGTTATCTACGGAGGCGTTCAGAAAAACGTAGGTCCTTCCGGCGTACAGGTAGTAATTGTACGTGAAGACCTTATCGCCGATGGTCCTGCTCTTAAATGCACACCTACAATGATGGATTGGAAAATCCAGGCTGATAACGATTCTCTCTACAATACTCCTCCATGCTATGGAATCTATATCTGCGGCAAGGTATTCAAGTGGATCAAGAAAATGGGCGGTCTTGAGGCTATGAAGGCTCATAACGAGAAAAAGGCCAAGATCCTTTACGACTTCCTTGATGAGAGCAAGATGTTCAAGGGAACAGTAGCTCCTCAGGACAGATCACTTATGAACGTTCCTTTCGTTACAGGCAACGACGAACTTGACAAGAAGTTTGTTGCCGAATCAAAGGCTGCTGGATTTGAAAACCTTAAAGGTCATAGATCTGTAGGCGGTATGAGAGCTTCCATCTACAACGCTATGCCTATCGAAGGCGTTGAAAAGCTCGTTGAATTCATGAAGAAGTTTGAAGAGGAAAATTCCTGATGAAACTCAGCGAGGAATACAAAGAACGTATCAGGCAAAGAAATAAGATCAGAGCAAAAATCTGTGCTGTCGGCATGGTTCTGGTCGTTATCGGATTGATCATCGCAAGAATCATTACGTAAATCACGGGGCTGAATCTTCAGCTTCAATACTAACGAAAGAGGTAATCCTGAAATGTATAATATTCAGACGCTTAATAAAATTTCAAGCATCGGAACAGATATTTTCGATAAAAACAAATATGCTATTGCTGATGAATGCGCTAATCCTGACGCTATCATGGTAAGAAGCGCTAAGATGCATGATATGGCTTTCGGAGACAAACTCGTAGCTATCGCTCGTGCTGGCGCAGGCGTAAACAATATCCCTGTAGACCGCTGCGCTCAGGAAGGAATCTGCGTGTTCAACACTCCCGGCGCAAACGCTAATGCTGTTAAGGAGCTTGCTATATGCGCTCTTCTTCTTGCTTCAAGAAAAATCACAGAGGCCGCTGCGTGGGCCGCTTCACTCAAGGGAACTCCTGACGCTCCCAAGACTGTAGAGGGTGGAAAATCCAAGTTTGCAGGTCCTGAGATCGCAGGTAAAACTCTCGGCATCATCGGTCTCGGAGCTATCGGCGGAAAGATCGCAAACACAGCAATCGCTCTCGGCATGAACGTTATCGGCTATGATCCGTATCTTTCCGTAGGCGCTGCTATCAATCTCGAGCCTTCCGTAAAGGTCGTTTCCGACATCAACGATATCTATAAGAAGAGCGACTATATCTCAATTCATATGCCTTATACTCCTCAGACAAAGAATACTATTGATGCAGATCAAATCGCTATGATGAAAGACGGTGTTCGCCTTATCAATCTCGCAAGAGGCGAACTTATCAACAGTGAAGCTGTAGTTAAGGCTATTGAAGGCGGCAAGGTTTCTAAATATGTAACTGACTTTGCTGACGACGTTGTTCTCGGAGTTGATAATATCATCGTTCTTCCTCACCTCGGAGCTTCAACTCCTGAAAGTGAAGATAACTGCGCAGTTATGGCTGCTAACGAGCTTATCGACTATATCGAAAACGGAAATATCAAAAACAGCGTAAATCTTCCTAATGCTTCTATGAATGCCGTTGGAACAAAGATCTGCGTTATCCACAAAAACGTTCCTACAACTATTGCTTCTATCACAACAGCAGTAGGCAATGAAGGTCTTAATATTGAAAACATGGTAAACGCAAGCAAAAAGGATTTTGCTTACACAATGCTCGATGTTACAGGCGATGTAACTCCCGACGTTGAAGGCACTATTAATGCTGTAGACGGCGTTATCAGAGTTAGAGTTATTGCTAAGTAATTAAATTTTACCAAATGGCTGCCGCATTATTGCGGCAGTTTTTTTGTTACAATTTCTAAAACACTTCCCCTTTTTTCTGTTGTTATGTCTATTGACAAAATATGTATACGGGTTTATAATTATACTGAGTAATTATACTCGTCTCTGTTTCTACAAGAGCCTGTTCAGTATCCTGCCATATACAGATTGCGTAGTCAGATTTTTTGTCAGATTGTGCGAAAATATGCAAGCAGGATGCGTGTGAAAAGATATTAAACAGAATCTGAGAAACAGAACTGGGCATATATATTGCCAATGGAGGGAATATGGATATTATTATTGTTGGCTGCGGTAAGGTCGGCAGCGCTCTTGCAAACGTTTTAAGTACAGAACATAACATCACCGTTATCGACAAAAAAGAAGACCTTATATACTCTGTAACAAATGATTACGATGTTATGGGAATCGCCGGAAACTGTCTTCAGACCAGTGTTCTTGATGAAGCAAATGTCGATAAAGCAAATATATTTATTGCTGTTACCGACTCGGATGAGGTCAATATCCTCTCTTGCCTTATCGCAAGAAAAATGAACGCACGTCATTGCATCGCCCGTGTACGCAGTCCTGAATTCAACAAACAGCTCGTTTTCATGCGTGAAGAACTTGGAATAAGCATGATGGTCAATCCGGATTACAATGCCGCAAACGAAATTGCTAAGGTACTTCGCTATCCCGAGGCTATTAATATCGAATCGTTCGCAAAAGGACGTGTTGACCTTGCCGAAATACGTATTACAAGCGGCAGTATTCTTGATAATATCGCTCTGAGTCAGCTTTCAAGAAGACTCCGGCTTGATGTTCTTATCTGCGCCGTTCAGCGTGGAGAGGAACTTATAATTCCAAATGGAAACTTCATTCTCAAAGCCGGAGATAAGATACACATGACCGCTTCACACAGCGCTATGGTCAAATTTTTCAGGAGCATAAGCGCTGCTTACAGAGAAAAGCGTGTGAAGTCTGCTGTTCTTATCGGCGGCGGAAGAGTTGCTTATCATCTTGCTCAGCAGCTTATTGAAATGGGAGTTAAAGTCAAAATTATCGAAATAGACGAGCAGAGATGTCTGGAACTGAGTGAAAAGCTCAACAAGGTCAATATCTCCTGCGGCGATGGTACAGACCATGATATTCTTGAGGAGGAACGTGTTTACGACGCTGACGCTGTTGTAACCCTGACCGGAATCGACGAGGAAAATATTCTCCTTTCACTTCTTGCAAAAAAGAACGGCGTTGAAAAGGTAGTTACAAAGGTCAACCGTATGTCGTTGATTCAGCTCTCAGACACACTTAATCTCGACAGTATCGTTTCACCCAAATCCATAACGGTAAACCAGATCCTACAGTACGTCCGTGCGAAACAGAATTCGCTCGGAAACAGTGTAACAACGTTATATCGGCTTGTAAACGACAGACTCGAAGCTATCGAATTCGTTATTCGTGATAAAAAAGACTACGTCGATGTTCCGCTGAAAAAACTGAAGCTGCGAAACGGAATTCTGATCGCAAGCATCGTTCGTGGAAACGACTTGATTATCCCCAAGGGCGATGACTGCCTTAAAGTAAACGACAGCGTTGTTGTTATAACAACAAGCAAGGGATTTCATGATTTAAGCAATATTTTCGACTAAAGGGGAGCAGAAGTTAATAAAATGAATTATAAAATGATCTTATATATCATAGGACAGATTTTCAGAGTTGTAGGATTATTTATGCTCCTGCCCATTCTTGTCGGTTTTATTTACGGCGAAAACCATGTTATCGCTTCTTTCGGAATACCAATTCTTATTCTCGAAGCTGTAAGCTTTATTGCAACCATAAAGAAGCCAAAGGATAAATCTATCTATTCTATGGAAGGATTTGTAAGCGTTGCCGCCGCATGGATGACAATTTCCGCAATCGGTGCGCTTCCGTTCGTTATATCAGGCGAAATCCCGAATTTTGCAGATGCTCTTTTTGAAACTGTTTCCGGCTTTACCACTACCGGAGCAACCATCCTGAGCGATGTTGAATCAATGTCAAGATCCTGCCTTTTCTGGCGAGCGTTCACCCATTGGCTCGGCGGTATGGGAATTCTGATGTTCGTGCTTGCGATCATGTCCAGCAACGATACGAGAACCATGCACATGATGCGTGCTGAGTGCGCCGGACCTAAAGTCGGCAGACTTGTATCAAAGTCCAGCTTTTCCGCACGAATTCTTTATGGAATTTACATCACACTCACAGTTTCCGAAATCATTTTCCTGCTCTTCGGAGGAATGCCGCTTTATGACTGTATAATCCATGCCTGCTCCTCTGCCGGAACGGGAGGTTTTTCGATCTACAGCGACAGTATCGCTCACTACAACAGTCTTTACATTGAAATGGTCATCGCCGTTTTCATAATTCTCTTCGGAGTTAACTTCAATCTTTACTATTATATTTTAATAAGAAAGTTTTCCACTGCCTTCAAAAACGAAGAAGTTCGCTTTTATTTCGGAATAATTATAACGGCTACGCTTATTATAACACTTAATATTCTTCACCTTTTCAATAATTTCGGGGACGCTTTGAGACACGCTTTCTTTATGACCGCTTCAACTATAACTTCAACCGGATTCGCAACGGCAGATACTGCTCAGTGGCCTGTTTTCTCACAGACTCTTATGCTTATCCTGATGTTCGTAGGTTCATGCGCAGGCTCAACCGGAGGCGGAATGAAGGTTTCCCGTATCATGATAATCATTAAAGCCGGCATCAAGGAGCTGAAATATATCATCAATCCAAGAGCCGTTGCAACAGTCAAAATGGATGGAAAGCCAGTCGAAAAGGACGTTGTAAGAGGAGCTACCTCGTATCTCATTTTGTTTGTAATGCTCATGTGCATATCGCTTCTGCTGATCTCCTTTGATAATTATTCAATTGAAGAATCGGCTTCGGCAGTTATAACCTGTATGAACAACATCGGATTCGGCGTTGGAAGATTCGGTCCGGCAGGAGGATTCGGAGACTTACAGTCGTTCTCCAAGATCGTTCTCTGCTTCGATATGCTTCTCGGCAGACTTGAGATCTACCCAATCATAATGCTGTTTTCCATCAGAAAAAGATAATTTAATCAGCCATTTAAGGAGGTGTCTGAATTATGAAATCAAATTACAAAAAGCTTGTTTCCGTCATTATTAGTACGCTTATGGCGCTTATGTGCATATCATTTCCGGTTTCTGCCGAAGCTCCGTTAATAAAATCAGGCAGCAAAATGACATGGTTTATCAAAACCATGAAAGCTGTTCCCGGAGATGACGTTAAAATTGATATCATCGTCGAATCCCCTGTTGCTCTTAAAAATATTTCGGGTATCGGATTAAAGTGCGATTCACCGATTCAGCCTATCGGTATGTCCGAAAGATGCGATACGTATAACGGTGCGATAAATACTTCTATCAGCGGAGACACAATGATGTTTGAGATAAACGGTTCTAATCCCTCCGCAGGCGACAACGAAAGCGTTCTCTTCTCGGCATATTTTCATGTTCCCGAAAACTGTCCTGCCGGAAAATATACTGTAAGCTGGGTCGCAGAGGAAATGACTGCGACAACCTCAACTGGTTCGGCTTACTTCCCGATGCTTCGTTCCGGATTTATCAACGTTGGCAGCGGTCCTTCAACCGGAACAACTGCTCCCGTGAAAACAACTACTACTACAACGTCATCAACGACTACCACCTCTTCAACCACAACAACTACTACAACTGCTCCGCCTGATAAAGCCATCGTCATTCTGGAGCAGCCTGAATCAAGTCAGCTCTACACCGGAAATTCGGTAAATTTAAATTATTCCTATTCCGACATCAGCGCATTTTCAGGAAACATCTGGTTTGAATCCGATAACTGGAGCGTTGCAAGCGTTTCAGACAATAAAATCCTCAATATCAATTCCGCCGGAACGGCTGTTATAACTATAAACGCTATGCGCAACGACGGCTCGGTCGCCAAAGATTCGATAACTATAACTGCCTCCGATAAGCCTGTTCCACAGGAATATACCCTGGGCAATGTAAACGATGACAACGTTATTGATGCAGTAGACGCTACTCTTGTTCTTCGTGAATATACCGTTATTATATCCGGAGGAACAAGTACGTTCAGCGACAATCAGAAACTGGCGGCAGACGTTAACAAGGATTCTGTGGTAGACGGTATTGACGCAACTTTGATCCTCAGATACTATACGCTTGTCATTTCTTCGCCGCCCGGCTCTATACCAAATCTTGAGGAGTGGATTCAAAACAGTCTAAATTAGCCAACATCTGAGGCAAAACTATCCCCTATGATGGGAAAAATCACAAAATAACGTTAAATTTCCGGCTTTTTAAGGTTTACCCCTTGACAAGCCGGATTTTTTTGGATATAATATTAAGGTGTGCTGATTATATATGCACATATTATATCATTTGAGAAAAGGAGGAAGAATATGCCAACATTTAACCAGCTCGTTCGTAAGGGAAGAAAGGATCTTGAGACAAAGTCTACTGCTCCTGCACTTCAGAAGGGTTACAATGCTAAGAAGAAGGTTCAGATCAACCAGAGCTCACCTCAGAAGAGAGGCGTTTGCACTGCTGTTAGAACTGCTACACCTAAAAAGCCTAACTCAGCTATGAGAAAGATTGCCAGAGTTAAGCTCACAAACGGTTACGAAGTAACTTCTTACATCCCTGGTATCGGTCATAACCTTCAGGAACACAGCGTTGTTCTTATAAGAGGCGGACGTGTTAAGGATCTCCCTGGTGTGCGTTACCACATCATTAGAGGTACTCTTGACGCTCAGGGCGTTGCTAACCGTGCTCAGGCTCGTTCCAAGTACGGCGCTAAGAGACCTAAGCAGAAGTAAGATCTTCTGTTTCAGCAAGCAGGCAGGCTGAATTCAGAACTGCCGCACAATTTAATAAAATAGGCTATCTACTACCGCAGGATAAATGCGGAGATTTATATAGATCATGCTGAACTTTTTTCAGCATCTTATCAAATCCTCTGCATTGGCCCTGACGTGCCGACCGGTGAAGCATTGCCGGATTTGGTCCGCAGTAATCGGTTGGTTCGAGTACCTATGAATTCATGAATCTATGTGAAGGAGGGAAGCGAAATGCCAAGAAGAGGTAATATCGCAAAGCGTGATGTATTACAGGATCCTGTATACAACTCAAAGCTCGTAACACGCCTTATCAACAACATTATGCTTGATGGTAAGAAGGGTGTTGCACAGAAAATCGTTTACGATGCATTTGAAATCGTAGCTGAAAAAACAGGCAAGGACGCTCTTGAAGCATTCGAGCAGGCTATGGAAAATATCATGCCAGAACTCGAAGTAAAGGCTCGTCGTCTCGGCGGCGCTACTTACCAGGTTCCTATGGAGGTAAGACCAGAAAGACGTCAGACTCTCGGTCTCAGATGGATTACTAAGTATTCCAGAGAGAGAAATGAAAAGACTATGAAGGAAAGACTTGCCGGTGAAATCCTCGACGCTATTAACGGCACAGGCGGTGCTTGCAAAAAGCGTGACGATACACACAAGATGGCAGAGGCAAACAAGGCGTTTGCTCACTACCGCTGGTAAGCGTCATTTTAAAGGAGGATTATTATGTCAAGAGATTGTACACTTGAAAATACAAGAAATATCGGCATAATGGCCCACATCGACGCAGGTAAGACCACAACCACAGAACGTATCCTTTATTATACAGGTGTAAACCACAAGATCGGTGAAACCCATGAGGGAAGCGCTACTATGGACTGGATGGAGCAGGAACAGGAAAGAGGTATCACTATCACTTCCGCTGCTACTACTTGCTACTGGGCAGGCCACAGACTTAATATCATCGATACTCCCGGCCACGTTGACTTTACTGTTGAAGTTGAGCGTTCACTTCGTGTTCTCGACGGCTCTGTAACTGTTCTCTGCGCTAAGGGCGGTGTTGAACCTCAGTCTGAAACCGTTTGGAGACAGGCTGATAACTATAAAGTTCCCCGTATGGCTTATGTAAATAAGATGGATATCATGGGAGCTAACTTCTATCGTGTTGTTGACATGATGAAGGACAGACTTAAATGTAACGCTGTTCCGATTCAGCTTCCTATCGGCGCTGAGGACGAATTCAAGGGAATCATCGACCTTGTTGAAATGAAGGCTTACATTTATTACGATGACCTCGGAAAGGATATCCGTGTTGAGGATATTCCAGAGGATATGAAGGAAAAGGCTCAGCAGTATCACGACGATATGGTTGAACACGTTGCTGAACAGGACGAGGAACTTATGATGAAGTATCTCGATGGTGAAGAACTTACTATCGAAGAGATCAAGGCTTGCATCAGAAAGTCTACTATCGCTAACGAAATGGTTCCTGTTACCTGCGGCACTTCATATAAGAACAAGGGTGTTCAGAAGCTTCTCGATGCTATCATCGACTATATGCCTTCTCCGCTCGATGTTCCTGCTATCAAGGGTGTTAATCCTGATACTGATGAAGAAGAGGACAGACCGTCTTCTGACGATGAGCCGTTCTCTGCTCTCGCATTCAAGATCGCAACCGATCCTTTCGTTGGAAAGCTTGCTTTCTTCCGTGTTTATTCAGGCGTTGTAAATCAGGGTGATACTGTTCTTAACGCTACTAAGGATAACCGTGAGCGTTTCGGACGTATCGTTCAGATGCACGCAAACCACAGAAAAGATCTTACAACAGTTTATTCCGGCGATATCGCTGCTGCTGTTGGTCTTAAAAATACAACCACAGGCGATACGCTCTGTGATGAAAAGCATCCTATCATCCTCGAATCCATGGAATTCCCGGAGCCTGTTATCCAGCTCGCTATCGAGCCTAAGACTAAGGCTGGTCAGGAAAAAATGGGTATCGCTCTCGCAAAGCTTGCTGAAGAAGATCCTACTTTCAAAACATGGACAGATGAGGAAACAGGTCAGACTATCATCGCTGGTATGGGTGAGCTTCACCTTGATATCATCGTTGACCGTCTCCTTCGTGAGTTCAAGGTTGAGGCTAACGTAGGCGCACCTCAGGTTGCTTATAAGGAAGCTATCAAGGGTTCTGCTGATGTTGACAAGAAGTACGCTCGTCAGTCCGGTGGTAAGGGACAGTACGGTCACGTTAAGATCCGTGTTTCACCTAACGAATCCGGTAAGGGCTACGAATTCAAGAACGCTATCGTCGGCGGTTCTATTCCTAAGGAATATATTCCTGCCGTTGATAAGGGTATCCAGGGCGCAATGAAGTCCGGTATCCTCGCAGGTTACGAAGTTGTTGACGTTAAGGTTGAGCTTTATGACGGTTCTTACCATGAAGTTGACTCCTCCGAAATGGCATTCCAGATCGCCGGTTCTATGGCATTCAAGGAAGCTATGGAGAAGGCTAATCCGGTTCTTATGGAGCCTATCATGAAGGTTGCTGTTATCGTTCCTGACGATTATACAGGTACTGTTATCGGCGATCTCAGCTCACGTCGTGGTCAGATCCAGGGACAGGAATCCAGAACAGGTTCTGTTCAGGTCGACGCTCTCGTTCCGCTTTCTGAAATGTTCGGCTATACAAGCGATCTTCGTTCAAATACTCAGGGACGTGGTCAGTACACCATGGAACCCCACAGCTACCTTGAAGTTCCGAAGAATATCGCTGAAAAGATTATGACTGCCCGCAATAAGGGTAAGGATTGATCAATTTAATTAAAAATCAAGCGCTTTTGGAGAATATTTTTCTCCAAAACACTTGAATTTACCAGAATAATCTGGTATAATATATATACAGATTTCTGAATTTCTTATTTAAGGAGGAATTTTCCAATGGCTAAGGCTAAATTTGAAAGAACTAAACCCCATGTAAACATCGGTACTATCGGCCACGTTGACCACGGTAAGACAACTCTTACTGCTGCTATCACAAAGACTCTCGCTATGAAGGGTCAGGCTCAGTATGAGGCTTACGATATGATCGATAAGGCTCCTGAAGAGAGAGAGCGTGGTATCACAATCAATACTGCTCACGTTGAGTACGAGACAGACGCTCGTCACTATGCTCACGTTGACTGTCCTGGTCACGCTGACTACGTTAAGAACATGATCACTGGTGCTGCTCAGATGGACGGCGCTATCCTCGTTTGTGCTGCTTCTGACGGTCCTATGGCTCAGACAAGAGAGCACATCCTTCTCGCTCGTCAGGTTGGCGTTCCTGCAATCGTTGTATTCATGAACAAGGCTGATCAGGTTGACGATGAAGAGCTTCTCGAGCTCGTAGAGATGGATATCCGTGATCTTCTCTCATCTTATGATTTCCCTGGCGACGATACACCTATCATCAAGGGTTCTGCTCTTGCAGCTCTTAACGCTCCTGATGATCTCAATGATCCTGCTTACGCTCCTATCATTGAGCTTATGAACGCTGTTGACGAGTATATCCCAAGCCCTGAGAGAGACGATGCTAAGCCTTTCCTTATGCCTGTTGAAGATACTATGACAATTTCCGGTCGTGGTACTGTTGTTACAGGTAGAGTTGAAAGAGGACGTCTTAATGTTAACGAGCCTGTTGAGATCGTTGGACTTTCTGACGAGAAACTTAACACAGTTGTTACAGGTCTTGAAATGTTCAGAAAGACTCTTGACTTCTGTGAGGCTGGTGATAACGTAGGCGCTCTCCTCCGTGGTATCACAAGAGATCAGGTTGAAAGAGGTCAGGTTCTCTGTAAGCCAGGCTCAATCCACCCACATACAAAGTTCTCCGGACAGGTTTACGTTCTTAAGAAGGAAGAGGGCGGACGTCATACTCCTTTCTTCAACAACTACAGACCTCAGTTCTACTTCAGAACAACTGACGTTACTGGTGTTGTTACTCTTCCTGCTGATAAGGAAATGTGTATGCCTGGCGATAACGTTGCTATGGACGTTGAGCTCATCACTCCTATCGCTATCGAAGAAGGACTTCGTTTCGCTATCCGTGAGGGCGGCAGAACAGTAGGTTCAGGCGTTGTTACAAAGATCAACGAAGACTAATTAATATTCATTCAAACGATTTGGGCAGTCAGGTTCTTTTGGGCATGACTGCCTTTTCATTTAGAAAGGATCAAAAATGGAATACATTCTTCAAACCAATAAGCTTTGCAAGAATTACGGAAAACATCGTATTCTAAAAGAACTTACCATGAAAGTTCCAAAAGGCTCCATTTACGGTTTTGTCGGCAGAAACGGCGCCGGAAAAACAACGCTTATCAGAATTGTCTGCGGTCTGCATAATCCAAGCTCCGGCAGCTATTCTCTTTATGGAGTGAATAATAAAGACTCCGCAATTCTTGCAATAAGAAGAAAAACCGGAGCTGTTGTTGAAACTCCGTCAATTTATCCCGATCTTGATGCACGAGCAAATCTACGTTTACAGTATAAGGTAATGGGACTTGCGCCGGATAATCTGGAAGAGATACTCAAACTGGTCGAACTTACCGATACTGGAAAGAAAAAAGCTAAGGATTTCTCTCTTGGTATGCGCCAGAGACTTGGAATCGCCTTTTCACTTATCGGAAATCCGGATTTTCTCGTTCTTGACGAGCCTATCAACGGTCTTGATCCACAGGGAATCATCGAAGTTCGTGAGCTTCTTTTAAAGCTGAATCACGAACGTGGAATTACTATCCTCATTTCAAGCCATATCCTTGACGAGCTTTCAAAGCTTGCTACGCATTACGGATTTATTGATAATGGTACGCTAATTAAGGAAATGTCGGCGGAAGAACTTCATGAATCCTGCCGCCAGTCTATGAAGATCACGGTTAACGATACAAGGATACTGCAAGAGGTTCTTAGCGAAAAACAGCTTGAATTCAAGGTTCTCTCCGCAACAGAAGCTGTAATTTTCTCCGATATCGAGGTAACTCCGCTTGTTCTTGCTCTCAATGAAAAGGGCTGCTATGTTGTTACCATGTCCGAATCAAACGAAAGTCTTGAAAACTACTTTATGAAGTTAGTGGGAGGCGTTCACCATGATTGATCTTCTTTCAGCAACTCTGCCTCGTGCATTCAAAACAAAAAGATTCGTTTTTTCTCTGCTTATAATGATAGCTATCCCCTCACTGATAATGTGGGTTTCCGCATCAATGAACGATGAATTGTACATGGACCCGTTCCCCTTTTTCATGAATACGTTTCTTCCCATGATAATTGCAATTACAGGCGGACTGTTTATAAGCAAAGATTATACCAACAATACTATACGCAATAAAATCATTGTCGGGCACTCCAGACAAAGCATTTATATGGCAAACTGGATAATCTCTGTAATTATGACGCTTGTGATTTTCGCCGTATATCTGCTCTTTATTTTTGCAGTCGGAACTCCGCTTTTTGGCTTCAGCGACGGATTTGAAATTGGATTCTTTTTCAAAAAGCTTCTTCTTACATTATGTCCGCTGATAACTTTTACATCGATCACTGTTTTTATCTGTATGACTGTAAAAGGCACAAGCGGAACTGTGCTTTCATTTATGTTCTATTACGCACTGATGATGTTTGAGGCATTTTCTATCTTCATTACAAATGAAGATCTGCTTCATTTTATAAATAATTGCCTTTTGACAGAACAGCTTGCAGAGCTTCAAAATTCAGTTTATGATGACCTTGTTTCAGATTACACAAATTTTACACTCTATCCGATATCATCACTTATTGTAACATTAGTTTCAACTCTCGGAGGAATCGCTATTTTCCGGAAAACAGACATAAAGTAACAAAAATTCCCTCTCATATGAGAGGGAACTTTTTATATCGGTTTTATCAATAAATTTTCACAATTTTCAAAAAAATAAACCACAAATATTTTTCCTCTGTTTCAGAAAAATATCACAGTATACACATAATCGGCTGATATAATACAAAGCATAGAGAAAAACACATGGAATTGGGAACTATAGAAAGCGAGAAAGCGGTGAATTTATGTCATCATCAGAATCTTATAAAAAAACTCTGAGTTTCCTTACGGCTGCTGTCACATTTGCTTCAATGACAGTGAGCTGCAACAGCAATGATTCAGGTTCATCAAAGACCACGACTTCAACAGAAACGGAAACTGAGTCCCCTTCCGATGAGATAACTGAACAATCAAATTTAAATATTGACCCAATTTCATACAATAACACGTCCAAAAGCGAACTTTTCTCTGAAAGAGATCTTGACCCAAGCTATGACACCGTTACGGCTGAAATAACGTTAAACGGAGATTCTGCCAAAATAAACGGAACAGGAGCTTCTTCGGATGATTCTGTTATCACAATTACCGAAGAGGGAGTTTATCGTTTTTCCGGTTCTTTAAACAACGGACAAATTATCGTAAAAGCTGAAAACGCAAAGGTTCAGCTTGTTCTTGACAACGCTTCGATAACCTGTAACGATTCTGCTCCGATATACGTTATGAATGCAAAAAAAACTTTCATCACTCTCGCTGACGGAAGCCAAAATTCTGTTACTGACGGTGAATTATATATCGGACTTGATGAATCAGGTGAGCCTGACGCTGCTATTTTCAGCAAAGACAGTCTTACGATAAACGGAAACGGTTCTCTTGATGTTACAGCAAATTATGCAGACGGAATCCACTCTAAGGATGATATCGTTATCACAGGCGGCAATATAAGCGTTACATCGGTCGCAAACGGTATAAAGGGAAAAGATTATGTTGCTGCTGCCGGAGGAAATATAACGGTAAATTCCGGTAAGGACGGCATTAAATCTACCAACACAACCGATACGTCTCTTGGATTCATATATATTGAAGACGGAGTATTTAATGTAATTTCATCAGAAGACGGATTTCAGGCTGAAACGGACTTCATTGCCAAAGGCGGAGATTTCACGATCATGTCCGGCAGTGGAAGTGAAAATTCAACTAAAGTCCATACCGATGATTTCGGAGGCTTTGGCGGAGGCAAGGAAAACTTCAATGATTTCGATTTCAAGCAGTTTAACGGCACTCCTCCACAAAAGGATGATAATGTAATCAGCTCAACAGGATTCACTCCCCTGACGTATACTTCCGATTCATCAGAGCAAATAAGTACAAAAGGAATAAAAAGCGGAAACGAAGTTATTATATCCGGAGGCACATTCAATATTGATTCTGCCGACGATGCTCTTCATTCCAATGCAAATCTTACGATATCCGGCGGAACACTCTCACTCGATGCGGGTGATGACGGATTACACGCTGATTCCGTTATAAACATTACCGGAGGAAAAACCACTGTAAATTCCTCTTACGAAGGTATTGAGGGAGCAATTATAAACGTCTCCGACGGAACTGTTGAGGTCAATTCTTCCGACGACGGCTTTAATGCCAGCGACGGAACTTCACAGGGAGCTATGGGAAGTTATTCCGGCGGCGTTGAGCTTAATATCAGCGGCGGCATGATTTATGTTAATGCAGAGGGCGACGGTCTTGATTCCAATGGAGATATGAACATAAGCGGCGGAACTGTAATTGTAAACGGTCCTGTAAACGGCGGAAACGGCGCTCTTGACGGAAATTCCGATATAATTGTAACAGGCGGCCTTATAATTGCTGCCGGAAGTTCTCGAATGGCAGAATCCCCTTCGGAAAGCTCTTCACAGAATTCAGTTTCCGCAACATTCAGCCAATCCTTCAGCGGAGGAACACTTATTACTCTCGCCGATAGCGGCGGCAATGAAGTTTTAAGCTTTGCTCCGGCAAAAACATTCCAAAATATTGTTATAAGTTCTTCTGACATAAAAACAGGTGAAACTTATACTTTCTATACAGGCGGTACTTCGTCAACTGCCGAGACATACGGTCTTTATGAAAAAGGCGGATATAACAATGACGGCGAGGAAAATGAAAGCTTTACTGCCGAAAATGCGATCTCTTATATCGGCTCACAAGGTATGATGGGCGGAGGTATGCACGGCGGCGGAAAGCATCCTGATATGCAGGAAGGCTTCGGCGGCGGTCATGGCGAAGGCAATCCCCCTGAAATGCCAGATGGTCTTGAACTTCCTACTGGAAGTGATGGTCAACCCGAATTTCCGGATAATTTTGAACCTCCGGCAGGCAATGACGGACGGCCCGAAATGCCGGACGGCGGATTCAGAGGAGATCGCAACAAACAAATTTCTCCCGATAAAAATTCCGCCGAATAATTAACTTTGCAATCTTCAATTTCATATAAACCACCCAAAAAGGAAACGGCATTCAGATTTTTCTGAATGCCGTTTCCCATGATAATCTTTTAAGAACCCGTTCGAATAGAAATTACGTTGTTTATCATTTCATTAAATTTATTATGTTTATGTATTTCCCCTGCCATATGACGTGGGAAAATACAAGACTAAAATTTCAAACTATGAATAACTCCGCTTTTAGCCACTCCTGGTTGTTTCTTCTCCTTGACTTTATATGTGTACTATGCTATAATTACTATGCTATAATATAATAATATTATGAAGGTGATATCTATGAAAATAAGTAAGATCGTTGCAGGAGTTCTTTCGCTCTGTATAATGTTTACAGGAGAAATAATGGCTTCTTCAAATTCTTTATCCGTATATAGTATAGACAAAGATAAATTGCCGGATATTTCCCTGCCAACCATTGATTGGGATGCCGTTAACGAACAATCATATGAGTTTACCCTGAAAAGCGACGGAACATATGAAATAAGTGAATATATCTATCAAAAACCTGATTCCGGTTTTTATGCGGTAGATATCACAATTCCATCTTCTTATAAAGGAAAACCTGTAACCAGCATAGGCGAAAGGGCATTTGCGATATATAATGCATATCATATCACAGGCACTATTACGATACCTTCCAGTATAACATCTATCGGCGAACTTGCTTTTAGTATGTGTAATTTTACGAACTGCATTATTCCAAGCAGCGTAACTTCAATAGGGAGCAAAGCTTTTAAGGAAACTCCATGGCTTGATAATATGAGAAAGCAGAATTCTTTGGTAATCATTAATAATATACTGATAGATGCGCAAAATGCAGCAGGAGATGTTGTTATTCCGAATGGGGTAACCGATATTTCAGGTTATGCATTCAGTCGAAATACAAATGTTACAAGCGTTACGTTGCCAAACAGCGTTAAAACTATCGGCAACTGTGCTTTTGAAGTCTGTGAATCACTTGAAAAGATTAATATTCCGAATACTGTTACTGAGATAGGAGCATTTGCATTTGACCGTTGTAAAAAACTCAGTGGAACTATTACGATTCCCGGAAGCGTTAAAACAATAAGCAGTTGGGCGTTTGCAAATTGTACAAGTCTTACAAATATCGTTATGCAAAATGGTGTAATCAACATTGGAATCAATGCCTTCCGAAATTGTTCCTCTGTTACGAGTGTAACTATTCCGAATACTGTGCAAACTATTGAAAACGGCGCATTTTCTGAAGAACATAAACTAACGAATATCGTTATTCCTGAAAGCGTTAAGTCTATAGGGCGATCTTGCTTTGAATACTGTTATAAGCTGAAAGCTGTAACAATACAGAATCCCAAGTGCGAAATTTATGATACTTCGAATACGATTTACAGTCCAGCAGATATTTATGGATATGAATCTTCAACGGCAAAAAGTTATGCCGAGAAATACAACAGAAAATTCGTAGCCCTTGATCGTACAATAAAGCTTGGAGATGTAAATTTTGACGGAGTGGTCGACGGCATTGACGCAACTCTTGTTCTTCGTGAATATACGATGATCATATCAGGGGATTCTGAAACTTTCAGCGATAATCAGAAACTTGCTGCAAATGTAAACGGAGATGAATCGGTTGACGGAATCGATGCAACGTTGATTCTGAGATATTACACCGAAGCATTATCACTCACATCCGGGACAATGCCCGATATGGAAACTTGGATAAAAACACATTAAAAAAATATTTAGAGGGAGATATTAAATATGAAAATAAATAAAATTGTCGCAGCGGCTCTTTCCGTGTTTATTATGGGAAATCCGATTTTTTCTTTTGAGTATAATAAAGACGATCTGTTAACGGTAAATGCGGCGGAAATAATCGAATCCGGAAAACATGGAGATAATCTTACATGGACAGTTTATTCAGACGGAGTTATGGCAATAGAGGGAATAGGAGATATGAAGTATACCAGAGGTATAAATCAATATCCATGGTATCCATACAATGATGAGATAACCAAAGTAGATATAGGTGAGGGCGTTACAAGCGTTGCCGCAAGATCGTTTGTGGGATATGATAATATTGAAGAAATTGTTATTCCAAGTACCATGAAAAATATCAGTGGTTTTGCACTTTGTAAATCTTTAAAATCAATAGTACTTCCGGAGGGATTACTTACTATTGAATTGCAGGCATTTTCTGGTTGCGAGCTGCTTCAAACGGTCACAATTCCGTCAACTGTAACGGAAATCGGAAATGGTGCGTTTGGATACTGTGATAATCTTACAGATATTAATGTCGTTTCAGGTAATAAAAGCTTTGTTGACGTTGACGGAGTTCTTTTTACCAAAGACATGAAAACGCTTATTCAGTATCCGATAGGAAAGGCTCAGACATCCGGTCAGACAACTTATGTTGTTCCGTCTATAGTTGAAACGATAGGTGAGAGCGCTTTCAGAGAAGCAGAAAAACTGGAAAACATAATTCTTCCGGACTCTCTTACTGTAATTGGTGTGGGTGCATTGGGAAGTACCGGCATAAAGTCGATTCGGATTCCCGAAAGCACTTCTATTATCAGCTTAAGTGCTTTCAATAGCTGTAAGTCGCTGGAGAGCGTAATTATTCCGGCTAATGTTGCAAAAATAGACGATATGGCATTCAGAAATAATGTTAATCTCAAAGAGATAGTTATAGAAAATCCTTCATGTGAAATTTATGATAGCGATTGTACAATAAGCAGTAGTCTTTGGGAAGACAGCGATTATACTGGAATTATTTATGGTTATGAAAATTCAACTGCTCAGGCTTATGCGGAAAAATATGATTACAAATTTGAGCCGATTGAAAATTATTATAACAAATTTAAGCTCGGCGATGTAAACTTGGACGGAGTGGTTGACGGCATTGACGCAACGCTTGTTCTCCGTGAATATACATTGATCATATCAGGAGATTCTGAAACATTCAGCGATAGTCAGAAACTGGCAGCCGATGTTAATGGTGACAAAACCGTTGACGGAATCGATGCAACTTTGATTCTGAGATATTATACCGAAGCTTTATCGCTTACATCCGGAACAATGCCCGATATGGAAGAATGGATAAATATGCAGAGGAGTAAAGGATGAAAAAGGAAAAAAATCTGAATTATGAGGAATCCGAAAAGTCAGAGAAGATAACAGAAAATAACGTTCCTGCAGATGACAGCCCGGATGAAAAGTTGGATATAAAAAAGAGTGTTTTCGAGGTTAATAAAGAGATACGTCAAAAACAGCTTGAAGAACAGGCACGTCAGCAGGCAGAACTTGAACGCAAGCTGGAAGAACGTGAAAAGAAAAAACAGGAAGCATATGAAAGAAAAATTCTTGAAGAGAAAAAAGAGCTTATACGCTTAAAACAGGGAATTATTGAAGAAAGCGAGATCATACCCGAAGAACATGAAGCTGCCTTAATTTTGTCGCCATGGAAAAAGTTGACGAATTTTATTTATCATAATAAATGGTGGCTTGGAATAGGAATTCTTCTTGCAGCAATTACAGGTTTTCTTATACGCGATCTTGTAATGAAACCGAATCCGGATATAATCGTACTTGTCATCTGCGATAATTACGCAGTCGGAGAAGAGTCGAACTTACAGGAATATATCGAAAGCTTTACCGATGATTTCAATGGAAACGGAAAGGTTCTTGCTTCTGTGTATTATATTCCGGTTACAGATAATGAATTTGGAAATTACGGCAGAGGAGTTGATACAAATCTTACAACGCAGCTTCAATCGGCAGACGGAGTGATAGTTATCGGAGGAAAAAAGCTTCTTGAAACTCTCGGCGAGCATGAGATTTTTACGGATATACGAGAGATCGTTCCTGAAAGCGAGCATATCAAGGGAGGATACTTCCGTCTTAAAGATACGAAATTTGCTGAAAAGATAGGCATTGACCCTGAAGAAATAACTTCTGATATGTTTATCGCAATAAGAAAACCTCAAACGCTTCTCTATACAAAAGAGGAAGAAATGCAGGAAGTGTACGATAAGGATCTTCTTGTTTTTGAGAAGATTCTAGCTGATATAGAATAAGAATCTATAGAAAAAGGAGCTGTTTAAAACAGCTCCTTAAATTATATGTCGAGGAAAGATTTGAAATTCTCTGCAAGTATCAAGCGATTTTCCTCTTCGCTTAAACCGAGATCAAGAAAGCGTTGAAGCTCTTCATCATGGCTCCACATTGGAAAATCCGAACCGAAAAAGCAGTTTTCAACCCCGTATGTGCGTATCATGTGAACAGCTTTTTCCGGTGCAATAAAAGCGAGAGAACTGCTTATATCAAAGCGGACGTTCTCAAGACCTGTAAAACAGTTCTCGGCTTCGTCCCAGCGTTGATATCCTCCGAGGTGAGCGGCAATAAGCTTCAGTTTCGGAAAGTTTTTGTGGATATTTGCAATTCTTGCAGGAGCGGAGTAATCGTATCGGTTATCACCGCAGTGAATAAGAAGAGGGAATTTCCCTTCAATAATTTCATAGATTTTAAAAGCTTCATTGGAATCAGCGTTGAACTTCTGAAAATCGGGGTGAAGTTTAACTCCGTGCAGACCGAGTTCTTCTATGTTTTGTATGTCAGCTTCAATATTTTCTGAATCTGGATGAGTAGTTCCGAAACCGTAAAAAGATTTATGAGTATCACATTCATTGGCGATAAACTGATTGATAGAGGCTATCTGATGCGGAGTTGTCGCCGTTGAGCATACAAGATATTTTGAAACTCCGATCTTATCCCCGCTTTCAATAAGACGGCGGCTTATTCCGCAATCGTTCATATGGATATCATAAAAATGCCCGATATTAACGGTTGCATTTTCAGCGATTTTTTCAGGAAAAATATGTGCGTGAGCGTCTATTATCTCATATTTTTGAAAAACTTCTGGGTTCATTGGTAATTACTTCCTTTCATTAATAATTATAGCTCTTTTTTAGTAGTTTGTCAACAGCAACATCTTGCTTAACAGAGTAACAGCATTTACTTTTTGTTACGTTTATTAAGCGGATATTGTCTCTTTAATTTCCTGCTGAAAAGAGAATTTGCGACTGGGCATCCTGCCCTCATCCTATCAGATACCCTTTATGGGTATCTGATAGGATTAATACCGGGTTTCCAAAGGGATGATATCCCTTTGGCAGGGGTTTAAGGGGACAGCGTCCCCTTAACTCTCTGACAAAGGAATATCTATAATGATTTAAGAACTTGTTCTCATCGAAATATCCTATGAGAGCAAGCTCTAAGTATAATCCTCAAACGAAAATAATTCCTTTCATCAGGAAATCAAAGGAGAAATATCCGCTTAATAAACATAATAAAAAGTAAATGATGTCGATCTGACAGGCAAGAACCGGCAAAAGGCACTTTGTTAGCAGACTAAAACTTAACGGAAGATAGTGAAAATAAGCCTTCTGTCTATTGACAAGTTAATGGAAATATATTATAATAATATGTAATGCTTTAAAATTTATTTTTATAAGGAGTGCATTTAAATGGCTATAAAAAAGATGTCCAGAGAAAGCTACGAAAAGCTCGTTGCAGAACTCGATGACCTTAAAATCAATAAACGTAAGGAAGTTGCTGAAAGACTGAAAGTTGCCCGTTCCTACGGAGACCTTTCTGAAAACGCCGAATACGACGAAGCAAAGAACGAACAGGCTATCCTTGAAGCTCAGATCGCAGAACTTCAGTATACCATTGATAACGCTGAGATAGTTGAAGATTCAAATATCTCGGTTGATGAAGTTGGTATGAGTTCAAAAATAACTATCAAGCGTGTTGATACCGGAAAGATCGAAACATTTACTATTGTCGGAACAAATCACGCAAACGTAAGAGAAGGTCTTATCTCTGACGAATCTCCCATTGGTAAGGCTGCTATGAAGAAAAAAGTCGGAGATGTTTTCCTCGTAGATGCTCCGGCAGGCGAGCTTCGGTTTGAAATAATGGAGATTTCAAAATAATTTTCCCTTTGAAAGGATGTTTAATAAAATGAGCGAAAATCTTAAAAATAATTCCGGTCAGGCTGCTGAGGCCGAACAGGATATAAATATTCTCAAAAAAGACCGTCTTGATAAGCTTGCTGATTTAAGAGAGCTTGGAAAAGATCCGTATCAGATAACAAAGTTTGACGTTACCGGTCATGCAGCAGACTATAAGGCTGAATATGAAGCAAAAGAAGCTGAGATAATTGCTGCCTGCGGAGATGATGAAGAGAAGAAAAATGCTGAAATAGAGGCTCTTCACGCATCAACTGTCAGAATTGCAGGACGTATTATGAGCTGGAGAGATATGGGTAAGGCTAACTTTATCGATCTCCGTGACGGCTCAGACCGCATTCAGGTTTATATCCGTTCCAACGATGTCGGAGCAGATCTCTTCAAGGAGTTCAAGAAAAAATGGGATATCGGCGATATCATCGGTGTTGAAGGATTTGTTTTCAGAACCAAAAAGGGCGAAATATCTGTTCATGCCCACAACATCGTACTTCTTTCAAAGTCTCTCCTTCCTCTGCCTGAAAAGTGGCACGGACTCAAAGATCAGGATATGAGATACCGTCAGCGTTACGTTGATCTTATCGTAAATCCTGATGTTAAGGATACATTTGTGAAGAGAAGCCGCATTATAAGCGAAGTAAGAAATTACCTTGATAATCTTGGATATATTGAAGTTGATACTCCTGTACTTCATACGCTGGAAATCGGCGCTGCCGCCAGACCTTTTATCACTCATCATAATACTCTCGATATGGAAATGTATCTCAGAATTGAGACCGAGCTTTATTTAAAGCGTCTTATTGTCGGCGGATTTGAAAAAGTTTACGAAGTTGGGCGTATTTTCAGAAATGAAGGTATGGATACTTCCCACAACCCCGAATTTACAACGGTCGAAATGTATCAGGCATACACCGATTATATCGGCATGATGGATCTTATTGAGAATATGTACAGAACTATTGCTGAAAATGTATGCGGAACTTCTAAGATCACTTATCAGGGAGTGGAGATTGATCTCGGTAAGCCTTGGGAACGTCTTACAATGGTTGAGTCCGTTAAGAAGTATGCCGGAGTTGACTATAATGACTGGGAAGACGATGCTGCTGCTCGTGCCTGCGCTAAAGAAAAAGGAGTTGAAGTGGACGAAGGTGAATCTGCAACAAAGGGTCATGTTCTTATCGCATTTTTTGACGCTTTTGTTGAGGATAAACTTATTCAGCCTACTATTATTTACGATTATCCGGTTGAAAATTCTCCGCTTGCAAAGAGAAAACCTTCAGATCCGGCATTTACAGAGCGTTTTGAATACTTCATTTACTGCCGTGAGATGGGTAACGCTTTCTCAGAACTTAATGATCCTATCGACCAGAAGGAGCGTTTTGTAAAGCAGGTTGAAGCTAAACGTGCTCAGGGTGCAAACGCAGAGGTCGATGAAGACTTCGTAACTGCTCTTGAATACGGTCTGCCTCCAACGGGAGGTCTTGGCTTTGGTCTTGACAGACTCGTTATGCTCCTTACAGACAGTGCTTCGATCAGAGATGTTCTGCTCTTCCCGACGATGCGCCCTCTGTCAAACGGAAATGATTAAGATATATATATAATTAAAAAGACGATATGCTCGAAAATTTGAGCATAATCGTCTTTTTGTATTTTATAGAATATGACTTTAACAGCAATGGAATTTACTTTTTATTAAGCGGCTATTTCTCTCTTGACTTCCTGCTTATAGAATTAATATCGGGTTTCCAAAGGGTAATTCCTCACAGTATAGGGAGATGTCTGCTTATTGACAGAGGGTACGGGCGATCGTTGTGAGCAAGCTTCCCCTTTATAATTTTCATATAAATACTGTTACTATAAACAAGTTCTTATTTTCCCTTGACAAATCGGCTTTTTTATGTCATAATTAAAATGTATAGCTATGGTATGCTCGTGTGAAACGGAATGAAATTTTCCGAAAAAAATTGAGAGGAGAGTTTTACTATGCTTAAAAAAATTACAAGCGGAATCGTATCTGCTGCACTGATAACAGCTTCGATTGGTACGCTTCCGACATCTGATCCTGTCAAGGACGTTATGGCTGCTTCTGAAACTCCGAATTATGCCGAAGCCCTTCAGAAATCACTCTATTTTTACGAATGTCAGCAGGCAGGTCCGCTTCCCGAATGGAATCGTGTTGAATGGAGAAGCGACTCAACCATGATCGACGAGATAAAAGGCGGATGGTATGACGCCGGAGATCACGTTAAATTCAATCTTCCTATGGCTTACACTGCCTCGGTGATCGCATGGGGACTTTATCAGTATCCGGACGGTGTGGAAAAATGCGGCGAAATGACCAATTATGTAAACAATCTTGAATTTGTTCTCGATTATTTTGCCGACTGCGATCTCGGTAATGAGATAGTATTTCAGGTCGGAAACGGTACTATTGACCATACATGGTGGGGACCTGTTGAGCTTTATGAATACGGAATGAGCGACAGCGGAACTTCCTATGAAGCAGCTCGTCAGACTTATAAAACTTCTGAGGGATGTTCAGCTGTTTTCGGAGATATGGCTGCTGCACTCGCTGCCGGATACTGCGCTCTCGACGGCAGGATAGATGAATCAAAACGCAAGGAATATCTCGAACACGCCGAGCATATCTTCGAGCTTGCTGACGCTTCACGAAGCGACTCGGTTTACAACGACAGCAACGCTTCGGGATTCTATCGCTCCAGCCACTTCTACGATGAACTTTTCTATGCCGCAAACTGGCTGTATATCGCAACAAACAACAGCTCCTATCTCGATAAGGCGACAAGCTATATCCCTAATCTTGACAGAGAATTAGGCTCTGATGAACTTAAATATACCTGGGGACACTGCTGGGACGATACCATGCAGGGAGGTATGCTCCTCTATGCTATCAACACCAGGGACAGCTTCTATATCAGTCGTGTTGAAAAGCACGTTAATTACTGGACTAATCAGATTCAAAAAGTAGATGGGATTCTTGGTTATGCCGATAGCTGGGGCTGTGCAAGATATGCTCAGACTGCCGCTTTTATTGCCGCAGTTGCTTGTGACACAGTTCTTTCCGACAAGGATACTTCCGCTTATGAGAAATTTTACGAAAATCAGATAAATTACGTTCTCGGCGATAATCCGACCAATCAAAGTTATGTTGTCGGCTACGGAGATAAGTCTGCACACAACGCTCACCACAGAACGGCTCATGCTTCATGGAAAAATGACATCTATATGCCCGAACAGAACAGACACGTTCTCTATGGCGCTCTCGTGGGAGGTCCTTCACAGGATGGCAGCTATGAGGATGACAGAAACAACTATATAAACAACGAAGTTGCTACTGACTACAATGCCGGATTCACTGCAATTCTTTGCAAAATGGTTGATAAATACGGCGGAAAATCCGACCCTTCATTCCCGCCTGTTGAAAAACACGATGGTCCGGAATTCTACGTTGAGACAATGACCAAAGGAAGCGATGCAAGCGGAATGACGCTCAGCTTTAAAATAACCAACCACTCTGCATGGCCTGCAAGAGTTCAGGATAATATCTCTTTCCGTTACTATATGGATCTTAGCGAGATTATTTCAGCCGGTTATAAGCCTGAAGACGTTGTTATCCGCTGCGATCGTGACCAGTCCGAAATGTACGCTTCTAAGGGAATAAAGAACGCTGAAATTTCAAAGCCCATTCAGTATGACGGAAATATTTATTACATTGAAGTCAACCTCCCTGATGGAAGAGCTGTTCTTCCTGTTTCTGAAGGTATGCAGCAGTGTGAGATACTTCTCGCTTTAGTTTTCCCTAACTATGGCAGCGGCTGGGACGCTTCAAATGATTTCTCCAATAAGGAGCTTCTCGAAGGCGGTTCTGTGACGGACAGCAACGGTACTGCAAAGGGAATCGTTACACCGTATGTTCCTGTTTATGTGAACGGCAAGCTTTATTATGGCTATGAACCGGACGGAACTTATGCTGACGGTCTTGGCGGTTCTGATGTTAATAATCCTCCTACTCAGCCTACAACAGATCCTGTCGATGAGATTGTTTATGGAGACTCAAACTGCGATGGAAAAATTGATATGTCGGACGCTGTTCTCATTATGCAGTCTCTCTCCAATCCAGATAAATACGGAATTAATGGTTCAGACCCTACACATATTACCGAATCAGGTATGAAAAACGCCGATTGCTGTAACTCAGGAGATGGCGTAACAAACCAAGACGCCCTTGCAATTCAGAAATTCAAGCTCAATATTATAAGCGGACTTCCAGTTAACGAATAAAATTAAAAGACTGTTGTACTTTCGTGCAGCAGTCTTTTCTGTTTAATGTAACCTCTAAAAATCTGTTTGATCAAGAAAAAATCAGGCCGGTTTCAAGGAAAGCTTTCAAAGGCTGATTTCTGTCAGACAATATTTCTGATAATTCCAAAGCTAATAAGGATAATTATTGATATGATTACAACCACTTTGTTAAAACGCTCGCCTTTTTCCAAAATCCATAATCCAATGCATATCGTCCAGATAGGGATGAATAAAAATATTACAGGATTATACCTGAAAGCCTCATAAAGTTCCAGTTTTACCATACTGACACACATTCTCGATACTCCGCATGACGGACACTCGATGCGTCCTCCTGTAAGAGTTTTTATCGGACAGGGAATTGAAAATCCGGTCAATATTACGAATATACAATAGATAATTCCAAAAACGCCGATTTTAAATATTAAAACTGCTCTTTCAGTTCGTACTTTCATTTGATTAAACCATAGCGTTTATCTCGTACTGCATAAGTGCATACGAAATTATACCAAAACTTAGAAGCGCAAGAATCAGATAAAGAACTGCAAGATTTCCGAACGGCATATTTCGCTGCATACGAGCCGTTTCAAGCTTTTCTCCTTGCTTATACATCCAGAATAAACCGTAAATGCCGCACGTTGCAATTGTTAAAAAGAAAGCCGTTCCTCCGGATACCGGAACAGAAACTGAACTAAGATAATTCGCCTCATCATTTAGCTTGATAAACCAATATACCCCATATATCCCGCACGTTATGATTGTGAGAAGAATACACACCGCAATAGAACGTTTTCTTATTCCTAAAGAAGACTGTTCGCTGCTGTAATTATTATAATTTTCCGAAGCTGCACCGTTTTTTTGAAAGGGAGGAACAAAAACCACAGGCTTATTGCTGTAATCAGATTGCTCATCCTTAGCTATTGCGCCGCAATTGGTACAAAATTTTCCGCTGAACTCCGTTCCGCACATATAACACTTCATATGATCACCTTGTTTTATCAGAATACTTTGTTATTATATCATATCCGACATATTTTTTCAATAGACAATAGCATTTTCTTTTACTTATAATTTTGCAAGGAAACGCTGCTCCCAACGGTCGACCGTACTCTCTGTAATCAAGCTGACATCTCCCCACCCTTTGAAAACCCATAATTAAATTATTACAAATACCCCATAAATTGAGAACCTGTATTCATAGGGAAGATGTGCGGATTTTCGAGCATAATTTTGTCGAGTGTAAGGCGAAAATACGTGCAGCTTATCCTATGAATACAGGTTCTGATATTGGCAATAATTTAGGAAGAATGCCCAAACGGAAATAACTACGTTTCACAAATAAAGTTCGCTTGATAAACATAGCGCAAATAATTACTGTCAATATTACCCTAATAATAAAGCGCATATCCGTCTGCGGATGAATTATTCACAAGTTCTATCTGCCGATTGATTATGTCGGGATTATCTATCCATTCCTCTTCACCTGCCTCGCCTGCCCATTTGTCCTCTTTACCCAGTTTATATGGTGCAAGGCCGATTATCAGCTCCACACCGCTGTCACCACGAAGAATTTCCCACTCTGCAAGAGTTTTATCAAACGGACAGGCAGCATTTTCAAAGCCGAAATAAATTTGTGGTACAATATAATCACAGTAGCCTTTGTTCCCTCCCCAAAGCTTAACGTCGGCATACTGAGATGTATAATTTGCATTGATATTTCCTTGCGGACTTATCCCGAAAAGAATACGCTTATCATGAGACTTAACAGCGTCGTAAATTGCCTTCACAAAACGAGTGCAGTTCTCCATACGCCATTCGTTTAAATCGGATCTTCCGCTCGCTTCAAAGGCCTCTCTATCAAATTCAGGATCAGTGGTCGGATAAAAGTAGTCGTCAATGTGAATGCCGTCAAGATCATAATTTTCAAGAAGTTCATCAACGCATTGCGAGAGCAGTTCTGCAGTCTCCTCGTAAGCCGGATTCAAATACCAGCGTCCATTTATGTTTTTAACAAGATTTTTCTCTGGTTCTTTTGTCCACTGTTTTGTAACAAAATTATCAGAAATATTCTCCATCTGATCTTCAGTCTGCAATCGGAGTGGATTCAGCCACGCATGAGCTGAAAGTTCCAGAGAATGCGCCTCTTCAATCATGATCTCAAGCGGATCATAATCTCCGTCAAGACTGACGCCTTTTGGAAAAATTTCTGAATTATAATAAGCGTCACCGCAGGGATGAACGTGAAGATAAACCGTATTTACATTATTTGCTTTTGCTGACGAAAACATTTCACGAACTGAATTTCTGAATTCGTCCGCACTTTTTCCGTACATATAGTCAGAATAATACATATATGGAAACCACTGTCCTATCTGAGTCTGATAATTAAGCGGAGCGTAGCCTTCAGGAACATCTATATAAAGCTGTCCGAGATCCTGCGAATAGGTTGTGACAGGTTGAGATTCAGAGGATTCAGGCAGTCCTCTCATATCGGAGCAAGAACAAAGTGCAAGTATCATAATTGAAATAACTAATTTTTTAATTTTCATGAAAAATACCTCCGATTAAATTTTATGCAGAATCGGACATGAATTATCACTTGAAATTTTTTTAAATTTAGTGTATAATATTCATAGTATATTTATAAAGTAGAAAGGAAAGGAAAAAATATGAACAAAAAGGAAACAGCTGAAATTAAAAAGAATTTCTCCGATAAAAGCGGATTTTTCATTATGGAAAGAATCCTTACAGCTTTTATTGACGCAGAAAAAAATCTCCGATACCACAATATAAACTCGTGTCTGACAATGCCTGTTGCTGAACATGACGTTTATGATGAAACTCTAAAAAAGGTTCTCAATACTAACGTCGGAAAATCTTTTGTAGAATATGAATTTCCGAACGAAGCTTACGAGGAGGGCAAACCGCAGAATATCCTTTACTCTCTGCTCAAATCAGAGCTTAAAGACGAAATACCATGCGAAGATTTCCTCAATCATATCGCAAACACAATTGCTTACGAAGGACCATTTGCAGTCGTAACAGCTTATTGCAGCTACACGATTCGACGCAAAAATAAGAATGATGAATTTGCCGACGGTGAGGACGAAATTTACCGCTATCTTCTTACAGCAATTTGCCCCGTCAATACCGGAAGCGACGGTTTCGTTTTTGATTCGTTCAATAACGAGATAATGAAAAAAATCAATACCGAGCTTATCATCAGCAAAGCACCGTCAGACGGTTTTCTCTACCCTGTATTCAGCAACAGAAGCTCGGATATCAACCATGTTATGTACTACACAAAGTCGGCAAATAAACCGAATATTTCAATCATTGAGGACGTTCTCGGCTGTAATTTTGTTATGTCGGCAGAAAATGAGAAAGCAAGTTTCCAGAGCATCATTAAAAATGTAATCGGAGATGATCTTGACTATACGCTAATCAAAACAGTAAACGAAAAAATTCAGGATGTTGTTGAAGAAAATAAGGATGATACCGACAAAACCGTTATTGAATCTTCTCATCTGAAAAATATCCTTGCCGATATTGGTCTGCCTGAAGAACGTGTAAACATGGTTGAACCTGTTTATGAAAAAGTTTGCGGAAATACTCCTTTAACTGCCGCAAATATTGTTGACAATAAAACAGTACTTACATCAGCCGGAATTACTGTAAACATAAAACCATCCGCCGCTGACAAAGTCCGCACAAGCGTAATTGACGGACGCAGATGCCTCCTTATCGACCTTGACGATCCGACAATTGAAATCAACGGACTGCCTGTAACTCTTAATTAAGTCAAATTGTTATGGTCGTGATATAATTTTTAGTAAGACAAATTGGAATTTGGAGGAGGATAAAATGATTACAATTAGTCAATTTGAAGATAAGTACACGCAAGATGTTATAGATATTGTCTTACATTTTCAAAATGATGGAACAAGACCAATTGTTTCGGTAGATGACCAGCCTGATTTATTGAATATTACTGATGAGTATATAAATAGGGACGGGAATTTTTGGATTGCAAAAAATGATGAAATATTAATAGGCACCATCGGCATTATACCTTATAATGACGAAATTGCAGTGCTAAAGAAGTTTTTCGTATATGAAAAATATCAAGGAACACCGAACCACATTGGAAGAAAACTTTATGATGTGCTTTTATCATTTGCGAAGGAAAAAGGATATAAAATCATATTGCTGGATACACCACATAATACGGAAAGAGCACATAAATTTTATAACAAAGCAGGATTCCACGAAGTCAAAGAAAACGAATTGCCGATAAAATTTAGTCATCCATATAAGGATTGTGAATTCTTTTTACTTGAGTTATAAATTCTAATTTATGCGAATAATACAATATCAAAAAACGAGCCCGAAAACAGTGCGTACAAACCGTTTTCGGGCTAAACCATTTATATACGAAGTTTTTTCATATACAAATAAAAAAGTCACTGCATTTCTGCAATGACTTTTTTAATACCGGCACCTTTTTACTTTCCCAGGCCGTCGCCAGCCAAGTATCATCAACGT
>JAMPIL010000001.1:651795-825517 GCA_023662725.1 Ruminococcus flavefaciens | reverse complement strand
AATCTTGTTTAAAAATTTTATTTTGTGTTTTCCGTCTGAGATTTTTCAGGCGGTTATTTTTATATGTCGAAATTCTCAAATGAAAGTTGACCGAGTTCTTTAACTTTTTCCTCCGATTCTTTTTTTCGTCTGTTTTCTTTATACTCGTTATATTTCATTCGGTACTCATAACTTTTGCCGAAAATATTCCACGCCGCTTTTACAACGTTCGGTTCGTATGGACGGATTTTTTCCAAATCATCTACAGCTTTATGCGATATAGGACAGCCGCAGCAGCCTGTTCTTGTTAACCCATAGACCTCATACGCATCAGAATACCGAATATTGTAATAGTCCTTATACCATGCTTTATCAGTATCTGTAACATAGTATAGCGGTCTTAAACGATACTGTCCGCTGCTTGTTTCTGTGAAGCACAATGACGAATTATCTTTACGTGGAACAGAACGCATACCTCCCTCTGCTCTTCGTTCTCCTGTGATGATCATGTCATAATCTTTTTGAACGGCATGGGCAGTCTGCTTTTTGCAGTAATCGCAACACTTTGCGCTGATTTTGAAATCAGGCGGATATTCGCCGATAAAATCTTTCATATACTTAGAAGAGTTTATAACAAGTTGAATGTTAGGTCGAGGTTCTCCTGCCGAATTACAGCAGCACAGAAAATTGATCACACTTTCACATTTCGGATACCTTTCTTTAAGTTCTCTGCGTTTAGCCTCTTTATCTTCTGCTTGTTCGTATTCATCGGCAATTGATAACGGAATGCCTTTTTTCTGCCATTCAGATAAACCTGCCGACATAATTTTTGATACGAAAGGAATGCCATAATTTCTTGCTGCCTGAACAATGCTAATTTTTGGACGGCATTCTTCAATCTCAACTCCATATTTATCGGCAGTTGCCTTTACATGATTTTTAGTTGCTTTCATCTCAAGCCCGGTGTTAAAGAATACATATTTGACAGGCGGCAATTCGAAAATAGTTCTTGTACGCTCGATAACGTCTATCATGATATCACTGTCAGCACCGCCTGAATATGAACATATTGCTTTTGAATGTTCTATCAATCGTCTTGCAATGATAGATTTGATCGCTTCAAATTTTGCAGGCGGATCAAAATCTGCATAAGGCGGTCTGTCAGTGTAGACCCTGCTTTTATACATTTCTTTCACCTTGTTTCACTTCCTTATCGACAACCAAAGCTCCTGACGGTTCTTTTTCAAGCTCCAGCGCTCGTTCATGTCCTTGTATGCCTGAACTCTGAACTTCTCTCTGCGAGCCTCTGAACGCTCATCCGATCTTTCAAGAGCGTACGAGATAAGCCTCATTCCGCAGTCGATTTCAATTAGTACAAACAGCGCTATCACTGTTGCTGTTAAAATATTAATCATTGAATTTCCTCCTATTTTCTTTTTTCGCCGGAACATATCCCGGACACGATTTCACGCAGTAGCTCGACCAGTCTTTCATTTTTCCATTAGCCTTATCTTTATGATAAGTTTTCTCCGCATCCCACCCGGCAACAGGTTCTAAGCTTTGCATCCATGAACAGTCCAGCTTTGCGCAGTCCCAGCAAATGGTAGCTGCTTTGGGCGGTTTTTTCGGTTTCTCACAGTCCTGCTGATAATTTCCGCAGCCGCTCTCCGGCATCTCCTGAAAACACTTCATGCAGTCACTGTAGTAGCGGCACGTTGGACAGGTTGGCATTGGATTCACACTCCTTTCTGCTGTTCTGTTGTCTCATCTTTGTCAAGTAGTTCGATTTGTTCGTCGATCGTTTCAAGCGTGATTCCTGCGGACGCAAGCTCACGTCCTCTTTTTTCAAGGCTTCTTAGCTTATACAGATGCTGCCTGCATTTGTTCCTTAAATAATTTTCACGTCTCGCCAGCTTTACATACGGACTTCCTTTAAGCTCCTCGATCTCCTTTTCAACCTCTTCGTCAGTTACGTATTTGTGCTTCATGCTGTTTCCTCCGAACGTTCTTCAATCCACTTCATAAGAAGCGGTTTGTAGATCTCATAGACGTACTGTTTATCCATTTTGATAGAACTGCCAAACGGATAAGCTCCGCAGTCAAGCCCTGCTCTCAGGTGAGCAGGGGATATGCTCATTCCATGAGCCGTGAGGATTTTACAGGCTTCTACAGTATTAATTACAGTTATGAGTTTTGACATGATTATGCTCCTTTCTTCTCCTGCTGTTCCTGAGAACCTTTCAGAAGTATAACCGCCAAATCCAGAATAGACTTAAAAACAATACGGTCGCTTGCACTTAGACTTCTATACTTCTCTGTAACGTTTTGGCGTTCGTTTGTGTTTTTCATAATTTTCCTCCTTGACTTTCTCTTGCCTTTATGATATACTGTTTATATCAATGAAACAGCGGCGGCAAGTACCGCTGTTCCTTTGATTTTGGTTTGGTAGAAGTCTTAGTTCTTATGAATTAAGGCTTCTATTTTTTGAATTGCCATTTCCTTGTCGTTGTCTTTGATAATCTGAATTATCATTTCAAGGATTGTTTTGAACTGTTCGTTCGTCATTTCTTCCATATCCTGCTCCTTTCTGACACTTGCCGTCTTATTCAGAAATACTCTATGTCATTTCTGTAACTATATTATACAACGTTTTGTTGCGTAAGTCAATACCACTCGTGTCATTTTGTAGCTTTAGCTAATTTTTATCGCTACATTTTGTCAGCTTTTAACAACATTTCGTAATAGAATAAAAATTCACGTAACAACATATTGACATTAACAACAAATCGTGGTATAATTTTTAAAAAGGAGGTGTGGATATTGATTAATTATAAATTAATTGTAGGTTCAAATCTAAATCAGTTACGCAAACAACAAAATAAAAGCCAAGCAGAAGTAGCAAGGTATCTTGAATTAACAGTTGCTGCATATCAAAATTACGAAGCTGGTAGGCGTGAAGCTAACTATGAAACATTAGTAAAACTTGCTGATTTTTATGGGGTAACTACCGATTATATATTAGGGCGAGAATCTGATTCGGATTCTTTGATAGGCACAAATCATACCGAAGAAGACGAGGAGCTGATTGTGGAAAAGTTCATGACACTTCCCCCTGAAATGCGTGAATGTTTATTCGGTATTCTGGTTAAACTGGGTGAAGCCGCTAAAAAAAGACAAGATAAAGCTGTGCAGTCGAATGCACAAAGCAAATCTGAAATATACATTTCAAAAACTGCCGCACGCAACGGCGAACCGCCCGGAGAAAAAATAATAACTCAGGAAGAGCTTGATGAAATAAGGTCAAGACCAGATGCTGATCCGGATATGTAAGAATACCCAAAAATAAAAAATCACCTTAATGGTACAATACCACTGAGGTGATAAATTTGGATTATGGAATATACAAAAACGCAAGAAATGCAAGCTGGCAATGTTTAATTGATTGCAAAATCACTGAATTGCCGATAAAGCCTGTACAAATTGCGGCACATTACGGAATACGCTGTAAGCAAACTGATAAATCAGCTTTAAGCGGTGCGTCAGGTGAAATTGAATCTGTTGACGATGAAATATTTATATTCTTTGACGCACAAGAATCAAGGCAAAGGCAGCGTTATACTATCATGCATGAATTAGGTCATTACCTGCTCGGACATCTTGGTAACGAATCATTGAGCCGTAGTGAGTCAGAATGTCATCCGGAAGAGGAGCAGGCAGCGGATAAATTTGCAATAGATATGCTCGCTCCGGCTTGTGTACTCTGGGGACTGAACTTGCATACAGCCGAAGAAATAGCAGTGGTGTGCAATATATCTATGAAAGCGGCTGAGTACAGAGCAGAACGCATGAAGTTATTGTATAAGCGTAATAAATTTCTTTTGCACTCGCTTGAACGCATAGTTTTTCATCAATTTGAGGAATTTTTGAATCAGAATAAACGTTAACTTTTCCAGTTGTATTTTTAAACGAAAGCCTCATCAATATTCTTGATGAGGCTGATAATACATAATAATTATGCAAAACGCACAATAAATTTGTAAAATTATGTATTTTCTACGAATTGAAAATACATTCCCTATATGATAAAATAATATTATAATTTTATATTTTTATTTTTGGAGGAAAATTTATGAATTCTAATAATCGTAAAAAGTGTCCTGTAATAGTTCTATGTTTATTGTTTGTGTTTTCAATTTTTATTATTCCTGCAATAGTCGGAATAGTCTTATATATTCGAAATGTACTGATAGACAGAAAAGTAATAGGCAGAGTTTAAATACTGAGGTAATTTATCATGAAAAAATTAACGTGTATATTAACAATATTAACTTGTGTTCTTACTTTCTCATCATGCGGAAGTGACAATAGCAGCAATCCACAGGTATCTACAGAAACAACAACTTCCCAGATTGAAATAACAACAGAATCCGAACAAACCACAATGGAAGCACAAAAGTGTACTGACATGGAGCTTTTAACTATAGGGAATCATCCAACGTTCTATGGTAGTACAGAAAAGGCTCATGAGGTTTGGGATGAGTTTTCCGCAGAAGATACAGTTATGATAAAGAAAGCCATCGGATATCACTATAAATATGATGATGCAATACTCGTGTTAGATTGTTTTAAAGGTAGAGGTGCATATCAAAAAACAGATTCTGATACAGTAAATGGTGTTTATATTAGGTTTAATAATTTTGTTGAGGAGAAAGAGGTTAAATTTCAAGAAGCACTTTCTGTTGCTTCTGAATATTTTCCGTATGAGATAATGTCAGAGCATTATAATTTGTTTGAATCTTGTTATCAAAATATCGGAACAGAAGAAGAACCTTATTATAAATATTTCATAAATTATAAGTTAAATGATGAATCTCAGTCAGAGTACGACAACGACTATCCGTATGATATTTGGGTAAGTGTAGTTTTTAATGTTGATTCAGATGATAATGTTGATTCAATTTCAATTAGTCCATGCAGAACTTCAGATGCTCGTTATGAACCGGAAAAAATTGAATGGGGATATGATTTCATTTCAAATTAAAAAATTTCAATGAGACAGCTTAGAGAAGAAGCATAGACCATAAAACTTCAATTAGTATTAAGTTAAAATAAAAAATCCCCCACGGTACTCGCAATACCGCAGGGGACAGGACGTGCTATAACACACATCACAACAATGATATTATAGCACGTCCTTTTCATAAAGTCAAGGAGGAACTATAATATGAAATGCATAAAATGCAAAAAAGAAATTCCGGATGAAAGCTTATACTGCAATTACTGCGGCAAGAAGCAGTCAGCCGAGAAAGCAAAGCACCGCAAAAGAGGTCACGGAACTGGAACTATTTCAAAAGACAGCCGATATAAGAAGCCATGGATAGCTCATGCACCATCAACAAGATACGGAAACGGAAGAGAATATCTTGGTTCGTATGCGACCAGAAACGAAGCGCAGGCGGCTATTGATGATTTCCTCAAAAAAGGACGTCCGGAGCTGTATAATGCAACTCTTGCCGATGTATATAGCTTGTGGTCAGATACACATTATAAAGGAGTTTCGGATTCGGCAGTATCTTTGTATTCAGCGATGTGGAAGCGATTTGCTGATATTCAGAATATCAAAATGAGAGATATCCGCACGGTTCATTTTCAGGAAATCGTCAACAAAGCAACATCAAAATCAGCTTGTGATACCATAAAAGCGATGGCGGTAATGATCAGCCGATGCGCTATGGAAAACGATATAATCAACAAGAATTATGCCGAGTTTATCAAAGTTCCAAAGTTTGAGAAGAAAGAGAAGCGGATTTTCAGTAAAGCGGAAATCGAAGCTCTTTGGGACAATTCTGCTGATAAAAGAGTGCAGGCTATTCTGATGATGATATATACAGGATTTCGTATCGGTGAGATTACAGCTCTGACTGTCGAGAATATCGATCTTGATAAAGGATATATTGTCGGCGGAGAAAAAACGGAAGCCGGCAAGAACCGTATAGTCCCGATACCGCCTAATATTCCGGAACTGACGGATTTTTTACGGCAGTGGATAAGCGATGCAGGTAAGGGGAGACTTTTTCCCATGTCAGTCGGCAAGTTTCGTGACAATATTTTCTATGATGGTTTGACTTACTGTCGTATAAATAATACCGATCTGACTCCGCACTGTACACGTCATACTTTTGCTTCTCTTTCAGCAGCAGCCGGAATGCGTCCGGAAAACCTTCAGAAGATTATCGGACATTCGGATTACTCGACAACGGCAGAAATCTATATTCATCAGGACTTAGAAACACTGCTGATAGAAATGGGAAAAATCAAGAAGTAATTTTACGTACAATCTTTACGCACAAAACAGCGTTAAAATACGTACATTTTTACATACAATTGTTTTCGATTTTCAGATTCACACTCGTTCAGAAATCTATGTATAGCATAAAACACTGCAATGCATCATTAATAAAATTTAAGACAAATTTAAGATTTACGTTAAGTGTTTTTTCAGAGGTTTATGTTATAATGGGAACATAAACAAAAACGGAGGTAAACATAATGCGTGAAATCATACTTCAAACAAAGAATCTATCGAAGCGGTACAAAAACTTCACAGCGCTTGATGATGCCGATATGACGGTATATAGGGGAGACATTTACGGTCTTGTCGGACGTAACGGCGCAGGAAAAACAACCATAATGAAAATTCTCACAGGACTCACTGAAAAGTCAGGCGGCGAATTTGAAATCTTCTCCAAAAAAGGTGCAGAGCTTGAAAGACAGAAAAAGCGTATAGGATGTCTTATAGAGAATCCGGCGTTTTTCGGAAATCTTTCAGCCTATAACAACCTTAAATACTATGCCATTCAAAAAGGGATAACCGATCATTCTCAGATAGACGAAGCGCTTACACTCGTTAATCTTAAAGATGTTAAAAATAAGAAATTCCGCAAGTTTTCGCTTGGAATGAAACAGCGTCTCGGAATAGCCTTTGCGCTTCTTGATAATCCTGATCTGATAATTCTTGATGAACCGATAAACGGTCTTGACCCTATAGGAATCAGCGAACTTCGTGAAACATTTGGAAAACTCAACCGTGAGCGAGGTATAACGATACTTATTTCAAGTCATATTTTATCCGAACTTTATCTTGTTGCGAACCGTTTTCTGTTCATTGAGCAGGGAAAGATCATGAACGAGATAACTAAAGAGGAACTTGATCTCGAATGTATGCGGTGTAAAGCAGTAAAAACTTCCGATTCAAAGCTGACAGCGGCTGTTATCGAGAAAAAAATCGGAATAGACGATTATAAGGTTATAGACGAAAAAGAGATTCGTATATACGACGAAAGTGTAAGTTCAGAGGTTATAAACAGAACTCTTGTGTCCGAGGGCATCGGAGTTTCGGAAATTTATGAAACAGGTATTTCGCTTGAGGATTATTTCAAATCGCTTGTGGGAGGTATTCAGTAATGATCAATATGATAAAAGCGGACTTATACCGCATAACAAAGGGAATCGGACTATATGTTGCGATCATAGCCATGATCCTGACAACAACTATAAGTGTTTGCATAAAAGAGCCGGGATATATCGGAAATACGCAGGTAAGCATCAGCGAAGAGGATATGGAAACAATATCCGAAGCTTCGGAAGCGGGAGTTGTGGAAGTTATTGAAAATTTTAGAACCGAGCGTGACGCACAGCAGAAAAAAGGCTTTGTAAGAGAAATTCTCGGAGCAAATATAAATCTTTACTATATGATGATAATACTCGTTTTTGTAATTCTCATGGCAGATTTCTCAAACAAAACCATAAAAAATACTATAACTTCGGCATACAGCAAGAAAAAATATTTTATCTCAAAGATTTCGATGATTTATATTTCAGCGATAATTTTCATAACTCTTTCTAATCTTTTTGCCTATATGCTGAATTTTATTATTAACGAAAAAGAGTATACAGAACCGATAAAAAATACTCTTGAAGTAACATTATATCAGCTTCCCATGCTTCTTGGAATAGTAAGTCTGCTTATATTTTTTGGATTTTTATTTAAAAAGTCCGCACTTTTTAACGCCGTTGCCATATCGTTCGTTATGCTTTTCCAGATAATTATGGCTACGCTGTGTTCGCTGACAGAGTCGGAAGCGTTATCTGAATTTATGTCGAAATACGAGCTTCAATCAGCTTTGAAAATGCTTTCAACTCTTCCCGATACAAAATATATTCTCACCTGTGCAGCTATAGGTTTTGCGGAAATTATTGTTTTCTCAGTTCTGGGATATGCTGTTTTCAAGAAGTCGGAAATAAAGTAAGAACAAGTTCTAAGTACCGGATTCGCTGTTTTATAGAAAGGAACACGTTTATGATAATAGCAATAATTTTATGTATAACAGTAGTCATAATGCTGTTCCTTCTTATTATAAAGGAGCGAGAAGCGAAGAGTCTTGCAGAGCAGATAAAACGAATCCGGTCGGAGAGTACAAACGAGCTTCTCCATTCCGAATACGGCATGATCTCCTCCGAACTTATCAACGAGATAAACTGTCTGCTTAAAGAAATGCGAAGCTGTGAAGCAGACTATCAACGGAGAAAACACGATCTTGAACAGATGACAACAAACATTTCGCACGATTTGAGAACTCCGCTGACTTCTGCAATGGGCTATCTCGGACTTCTTAAAAACAGTTCCGTTTCCGAAGAAGAAAAAGAGAAAGAGCTTGAGATAATTGAAAAGCGTCTGATACGTCTTGAAGAGCTTCTTAATTCTTTTTTCGAATTTTCAAAAGTCATATCCGAGGGAAAAGCTCCGGAACTAAGCGAGATCAATCTTATTGCCGTTCTTGAAGAGTCTATTGTGCATTATTATGACGATTACTGCAATCAGAACCGTGTTATCGAGTTTGAATACAATGTGAACAAAATCAAATTGATTTCAAATCATAATATGCTTGTAAGAATATTTGACAATCTGATAAACAATACTCTGAAACATGGTTTGGGCAATCTTAATATAAGCGTTGTTAATACCGTAAACGGCGGTGTTGAGATCAATTTTGAAAATGCATCGAAAGACAGCAATCTCGACGCCTCAAGGGTTTTTGATGAGTTCTACACAACCGATATATCAAGAACCAAGGGGAATACAGGTCTTGGACTTGCGATAGCAAAACAATTTACCGAGCTTCTCGGAGGAAATATCTGTGCCGAGTGCAAAAATGAAAAATTTAAGATAAAAATCAGCTTTAATTGATAAAATAACCGGATACTTCAGGGAGTTTCCGGTTATTTTTAATAAATAAACATAGAGGAATTTGGCAGAAACAGAAAAAAGCAAGAATTCTATTGATTATATTATGTAAAAATGTTATAATTAACATATTATATGCTCTGTGGGATAAAACAGAGAAAAACAATGGGAGGTCTTATGAAAAACGTAAACAAAAATGAAGAGCAGCGTGGAGGATTCGGTACGAAAATAGGATTCATCCTCGCAGCAGCAGGCTCAGCAGTCGGGCTTGGTAACATCTGGAGGTTTCCATACCTTGCCGCAAAATACGGCGGAGGAATATTTCTTCTGGTATACCTGATATTTGCGGTCACATTCGGCTTTGCGCTTATGCTTACGGAAACAGCTATAGGTCGAAAAACAGGAAAAAGCGTTATAGGAGCATTTAAATCGGTTGATAAGCGTTTTGCTCCGGCAGGCTGGCTCGGTGCGGCAATACCTGCGCTCATTCTGCCGTATTATTGTGTTATAGGCGGCTGGGTACTTAAATATATGACAGTTTTTGTAACGGGCAAAGGTTCTGAAATCGCAAACAAAACCTATGGCGGAGGAGCAGACGGAGGAGGGCTTTCGTTCTTCGAGCATTTTATCAGCCTTACTGGAGAACCATCGCTGTTTTTTATTATCTATGTTCTTATCGGAGCAGTTGTAATTTTCCTCGGAGTTGAAAAGGGCATCGAAAAAATCAGTAAATTCCTTATGCCGGTTCTGCTGCTTCTCATCATCGGAATCGGCATCTATACCCTTACTCTTGACGGAGCAGGCGAAGGTCTGAAATATTACGTTCTTCCCGATTTTGAAGGATTCACAGTCTCTAAATTTCTTAAAACCATAGCCGCAGCAATGGGACAGCTTTTCTATTCAATGTCGCTGGCAATGGGAATTATGGTTACATACGGCTCTTATATGAGGAAAAACGACTCAATTGAAGGTTCTGTAAGACAGATAGAAATTTTCGATACGCTCGTTGCGTTTCTTTCAGGATTGATAATCGTTCCGGCAGTTTTCGTATTTTCCGGTGGAGACGAAAGCGCACTGAATGCAGGTCCGGGACTGATGTTTATTACGCTTCCTAAAGTTTTCGATTCAATGGCGGGCGGACAGATAATCGGTTCGATATTTTTCATTATCGTAGCGCTTGCTGCTCTTACATCATCAATTTCGCTTATGGAAACGGTAACGGCTGTAGTTATGGAAAAATTCCGCATAAGCCGTGCCAAAAGCTGTATTGCGGTAATTATTTTCACAGCAGCTCTTGGAATGGTATCTGTTCTCGGATACAGCGAATGGTCGAGCTTTACTCTTTTCGGAATGCAGTTCCTTGATTTCTTTGATTTTGTTGCAAATAATCTCATGATGCCTATTATGGCGTTCCTCACCTGTATACTTGTTGGGTACGTTGTTAAAACGAAGTTCGTTGAAGAAGAGGTTATGTACGGCGGAAAGCAGTTCCGTTCAAAGCTTATTTATCGTGTTATGATAAAGTATGTTTGTCCGGTTTGTATGATAGTTATTCTTATCACTCCATTTGTCACCAAAATTTAAAGAGAGGCAAATATTATGACGGAAGTAAATAAATCATATGATTCTTCACCGGTAAAGGAACTTATTAAATTTATTTTTTCAGCTATGATTTTGATTGCAGGACTGATATTTTCAATATACAATATGTTTAACAGTACGGTTTACAGCTTTGATGGTTCTGCGAGGGATAGACGCATTACAATGGCGAAAATTTTTGAAGCAACGGACGGCAGTGTGATCGACATTTTTCTGATACGAATGAACGATAATAACCAGCGTTTTTCGTATATAGTTATGTGCATTATTGTTATTGTAACATTTATTTCAGCTCTTATTGCTCTTTCATCGGTAATCGGAATGATTTCGGGGAAGAGGAAAAAGGCGGTAACTATTCTTCTTAGCTTTGCGTTAATGATTCAGTGTGTCGGTCACGCAGCTGTTTTTGCTTTAGGATTACTTATTGTAAATCATGTTAACAGCGTTTTTGACGATTCTATAAAGATCGGAATATTCCCTGTAATTATGGTTATTGTATGTGCCGTTTTCGGAACGGCAGGATTGATAACATCGAAAAAAATTATTGAATATTAAAGGAGTGTTATATTATGTTTTGTAAAACTTGCGGTACAAATCTCGCCGATAATTCGGTATTTTGTCCTAACTGCGGAAATACGGTTCAAAAGATGAATCCGAATCCGCAGCAGTCTTATCAGAATCAAAACTACAGAGAATACAATCGTCAGGGTCAAGGAGTATATCAGCATCCGGTTAATTACGGTCAGCCGCAGAACTACGGAAGCAACGGTCAGTATAATTATAGCTGCGGCAATATGCAGAACAATGCGGCAGGAAAAATAGATATATTCAAACCGATATTTCTGTTGGCAGCTGTTATTTTCATTATAATAGGAATATTTGTACTGCCTTTTTGTCGCAGCGCAACTTATTATCCGATAAACGATGAGGTATTTAGCGGAGTTCCAATAATCAATAGCATAACTTCAATAAGAATAACAGGATTAGAAGAATTTCTTGAAAATTTCTCTGAGAATGAAGATGAAGTTAAATTATTATTTATATTTGTAGGAATTGACGTTATAATGGCTGTTATAGCTGCAATTTTCGTTGTTATTGCAATTGTTAAGCTCTCCTTGAGAAATGAAAAAGCGTCGCTGAAAACGCTTGGAATTTCTTTATTCTTTCCGATGATAGGCTATATCGGGAATATGATTGCCGGATTTATTGAGAAAAACGAATTAAATGAAATCAGAGACGATATTGGTCAAATCAGCATTGTTCCGGTAATTATGGCATTTGTCTGCATCGCATTAGCGATTCTTGCCTTCATGTCAGCTAAGGCGGCTGAACCCAATCATTCTGCTTGACAAATATCTAAAAAAACAGTATAATATTAACAGGTCTTGCCAAAATTGAAGAATGGAGAGAAATATATGGATAATCAGAGAGCAATTGCGCTTCTGATAGCTGTTGCAGCGGCATTGTTGGTCGTTCTTGCCGGAAGATCCTGCATGAAAAACATTGAAGAGCAGAATAAGGAAGCAGAAAAAAACAAGCCGGCTGTTTATTCTTCGCCGATAATTACCGAAACTACAACAGCGGAAATTATCGTTCCGAGCGATTCTGAAACGACAGAGCCGTATTCGAATGAAACCACAGCCGTTACGACAACAAAATCAATGCTTGATGAATTCTGGGACAGCGAACAGCCCAATTATCTCGATCCATATGGATCTTACGGCGGAATACAAACACCGTCGGTTGTTGAAATTGAAATTGGTTAAATAACGGAGGTTATTAAAATGGTTGTTATTGAAATGGAAAACGGAAAGAAAATCAAAATCGAGCTTTATCCCGATATTGCTCCGATCTCATGCGAGAACTTCGAGAAACTCGTTAAAAGCGGATTCTACGACGGTCTTACTTTTCACAGAGTAATTCCCGGATTTATGGTTCAGGGCGGATGTCCTAAGGGCAACGGAACAGGCGGTCCGGGATGGAATATCAAGGGCGAATTCTCCTCAAACGGTGTTAAAAACGATCTTAAACATACAAGAGGCGTCCTCTCGATGGCTCGTTCAATGATGCCGGATTCCGCAGGTTCGCAGTTCTTCATCATGCATGAGGACGCTCCTCATCTTGATGGACAGTATGCCGCTTTCGGAAAGGTTATCGAGGGTATTGAAGTTGTTGACGAAATCGCCGAAACCGCAACGGATTACAATGATAAGCCGCTTGAACCACAAATTATGAAAAAGGTAACAATTGAGAAATAAGAGGTAAAAAATGCTTTATATCGGATGCCATTTATCAAGCTCTAAGGGCTATCAGGCTATGGGCAAACAGGCGGTTGACATTGACGCAAATACGTTTGCTTTCTTCACGAGGAATCCGAGAGGCGGCTCAGCTAAAGCTATCAACATGGACGACGTCAAGAGATTTCTTGAGCTTTCAGACGAAAAAGGCTTTGGAAATCTGGTCGCTCATGCTCCGTATACCATGAATGCCTGTGCTGCCGACGAAAATATCCGTCGCTTTGCAAGAGAAGCTATGGCGGATGACCTGAAACGTATGGAGGCTACTCCCGGAAATTACTACAATTTTCACCCAGGCTCTCACGTCAAACAGGGTTCGGATGTCGGGATAGAGCTTATTTCCAAGCAGCTTAACGATGTTCTTACCGAAGAACAGTCAACGATAGTTCTTCTTGAAACTATGGCAGGAAAAGGCTCTGAGATCGGACGAAATTTCGGGGAGCTGCGTGAAATTATTGATCGCACTCAGCTTAAAAGCAAGCTCGGGGTCTGCTTCGATACCTGTCATGTCTGGGACGGCGGATACGATATCGTGAATAACTTTGACGGTGTTCTTGAGGAATTCGACCGCATTATCGGAATTGATATGCTTAAAGCAATCCACCTGAACGACAGTATGAATCCATGCGGCGCTCATAAGGACAGGCACGCTAAGATCGGTGAGGGACATATCGGAGCAGACGCTCTTATCAACGTGATAAATCATCCTAAGTTAAAAGGACTGCCGGTTATTCTGGAAACTCCAAACGATATAGACGGTTACGCAAAGGAAATAAAATTCCTTCGTGAAAATTACAGTGATAATTAAGGGTACTCTGTCCCCTTAAACCACTGCCAAGAGGTGAATCCTCCTAACAGTCGCCCATCACCTTTGTCGGTGTTATCGACATTTCCACATACTATGGGGAATAACTCACAATTTGGGGAGTCACCCTTTAGAAACCCACAATTAAATTATAAAAAGTACCCCATAAAGGGGTATTTTTTTATAATTAGAGTATAATTCATAGAGAGAATACATCTTTAACAGGAAATATGGGGAAATGTTCGCTTAAAATGAACAAAACAGCAATGTTATTACTGTGGAATTTATCCACACTTAGCATTTTTCTAAAGCTTCAGTAAATTCCCTGTACATATAAAGCGAGCCGAGGGCAATAAGCGGAATATCCTTGTTCTTCGCATGATTGAAAGCTGCTTTAACTCCGTCTTCAAGATTGTCAAACGCAGACGAACCGATACCTTTTCGGACAAAGCTTTCCGCAAGAATCCGACTATCGAGCGAACGTGGATTATCCGGAGAAACGGCGAAGCATTGGTCGATACGTCCGCCGAGCATATCCGCATAAAGTTCATATTCCTTATCAGCCATAACTCCGATAAGAAGAGCAATTTTTTTGTCTTTGAAATAAAGTTCAATACTTTCCGTCGCATATCTGATTCCGTCGGGATTATGAGAACCATCGAAAATAACTATCGGTTTTTTTCTTAAAACCTCAAATCTGCCGTGCCATTTTGAATTCTCAATACCGCATTTTACAGCGTTATATGGTATTTCAAATCCCTCATCTCTTAGAATTTCGATGCAGTTGAGTACGTTTACTGCATTTCCGAGCTGATATGTTCCAAGCAGGGGGAGATTTATTTTAATTCCCTTGTAATTGAATGAAGTTCCGGAAAGACTGAAAACAGACTCCGGAAAGTTGTATTTTATTTCCAACCAGTTTTTAGTGAAAAGTGGAGCGGATTTTTCTTTTGCAGCATTTATTATTGACTGTGGAATATTATCGCTGTCTCCGCCGAAAAAAACAGGTCTGCCATGTTTTATTATTCCGGCTTTATGTGCGGCAATTTCTTCAATAGTATTGCCGAGGAAGCCGCAGTGGTCTTTCTGGACGTTGGTTATGACCGAGAGCAGGGGAGAATCGATCATATTCGTTGAATCAAGATCGCCGCCCATTCCGCATTCAACTACGGCAATATCGCAGTTGCTTCTGAAAAAAAGTTCAAATGCAGCGGCTGTGAGAACCTCGAATTCAGTGGGTTTATCGTCCATGCTTTCACATATCGGAGCAATATCGTTAATAAGCGAAGCGAATTCCTCGTCGGAAATTTCATCGCAGTTGATGCGGAAACTGTCGTTTACTTTAGTAATTGCCGGTGACGAAAAGCTCCCGACCTTATAGCTTGAATTTTTAAGAACAGAACATAACATTGCGCAAAAAGAGCCTTTTCCGTTCGTTCCTGAAACATGGATAATTTTTATTTTATCCTGTGGATTTCCGATTAAGCCGAGAAGTTTTTCTATTCGTGAAAGACCAAGCTTGCTGCCTCTTTCGGCAGCTTTTTTCATGTAATCAAGAGCCTTTTCGTATTCTGTCATTTTCTGCACACCTTTTCAAGCTGTTCTGAAAAAGATTTGTTTTTCAGAAGCAGGTAAATTATATAAAATTCGAGTATTCCAATCCCGATATAAAGCGGTATTCTGAGCATAAGAACACTTATCGGGGTATGGTAGTAAACGTAAAGTCCGATTGACTTTAAAATCATCGAGCCGATAACATGGGCTATTCCGATTGAGAACGCCGTTTTAGCAAGCGTTTTCTTCCAGAACGGAAGCATAGAAACAAGTCCTGCACATAATCCTATAGAAGCTGCACCAAGCGTAATTATTGGATTTATAGCATATCCGACTATAAGACAGCCGATAAGATCTGCTCCTGCGCCAACCGCTGCTCCGACAAATGGTCCGAAGAAAATTCCTGCCATAAGCAATGGAAGATTCTCAAAACTGATGCGGATGTTGACTCCGATGTTGAACGCAAGAAGCTTTCCGAGAACGATACTCATGGCGATGAAAAGAGCTGAAATAACCATAACTCTTGCATTTCCGAAAAGCTTCAGGTTGCCGATGGCTGTGTTGTTTTTGTTTGTGATCATAAAAAATACCTCCTTTTCCTCACTCATACGACAAGAAAAGAAGGCAGAATAATTTTCTTTAGTCCTATGAAGCGGGATGCAAAATGCGAACCGCAAGTCGTAACGACCTTTCGTCCGATCGGCAACTCCCCGTCCGATCAGCACTGTAACACCGGTCAAAACCGGTATAGCGAACGCATTTTTACTCTTCAGTGATTAATGTCGGCAATAATAATTACCGCAAATATATTATACGACCGAAGTTATAAAATGTCAATAGGTAATTTGAAAAAAATATGTGCGTTGTATTTTTGTGTGAACACGCTCTGATACGCTTAACATTGAAATCAATTTTTACAATTTACGGTATTTTAAAGTAGTGATGTCTCTTTTAATCTCGCAAAACGGTATTCTATCTATGGGCATCTATGCCCTAATCTTACTGATTCCCCTCTATGGGGATTCAGTAAGATTAATACTGGGTTTCCAAAGGGTTGAATAACCCTTTGGCGGTGGGTTTAAGGGAGGCAGAGCCTCCCTTAAATAATTACAGAGAATGTAAAAATTGATTTCCGTGTACGATTAAAAAAAGAAGTTGACAAAATTCGCATAGAGTGATATAATAAATTGTGTATAAGAGATGCACATTTGGCTGAAAATGTTGTATAACGTCTATATACGCCAGAACACTCAATTTTTTTGTTCTGAATATGAAAGGAGTAATTATATGATCTATTCTCATGAAGTTGAAACAATGTGTCCTGTAAAACAGGGCGTTGCTCATGGCGCTGCTCCGATTCCGGAAGAGGCAAAGTGGGTTAAGGCTAAGGAAATCAAGGATATTTCCGGCTTTACACACGGCATCGGCTGGTGCGCTCCGCAGCAGGGTACTTGTAAGCTTACACTCAATGTTAAGGACGGTGTAATTCAGGAGGCTCTTGTTGAAACTATCGGATGTTCAGGTATGACTCATTCCGCTGCTATGGCTTCTGAAATTCTTCCGGGAAGAACTATTCTTGAAGCTCTTAATACAGACCTTGTCTGTGACGCTATCAATACCGCTATGAGAGAGCTTTTCCTCCAGATCGTTTACGGTCGTTCACAGAGCGCTTTCTCCGAGGGCGGACTTGTTATCGGCGCAGGACTTGAAGACCTCGGTAAGGGACTTCGTTCACAGGTTGGTACAATGTACGGTACTCTCGCAAAGGGTCCTCGTTATCTTGAAATGACAGACGGCTATGTTACAGGCATCGCTCTTAACGAGGATGACGAGATCATTGGCTACCAGTTTGTAAACTTCGGCAAGATGATGGACTTTATCAAGGCTGGCGACGACGCTAACACAGCTTTTGAAAAGGCTAAGGGTCAGTATGGAAGAGTTGCTGACGCTGTTAAGATCGTTGACCCAAGAAAAGAATAAGGAGGATTTGTAAAATGGCTTTATTTGAATCATATGAGAGAAGAGAAAAGCAGATTCTCGCTGTTCTTGAACAGTATGGTATTAAAACAATCGAAGAATGTGCTGATGTATGTAAAGAAAAAGGTCTTGATATTTATAAGCTCGTTGAAGGCATTCAGCCTATCTGCTTCGAGAATGCTAAATGGGCTTACACTGTAGGCTGCGCTATCGCTATCAAGAAGGGCTGCACTAAGGCTGCTGACGCTGCTGCTGCTATCGGCGAAGGTCTTCAGGCTTTCTGTATTCCAGGCTCTGTTGCTGACCAGCGTAAGGTAGGTCTTGGTCACGGAAACCTCGGAAAGATGCTTCTTGAGGAGGAAACAGAATGTTTCGCATTCCTCGCAGGTCACGAATCATTTGCTGCTGCTGAGGGCGCTATCGGTATCGCTGAAAAGGCTAATAAGGTTCGTCAGAAGCCTCTTCGTGTTATCCTCAACGGTCTTGGCAAGGACGCTGCTCAGATCATTGCAAGAATCAACGGCTTTACATATGTTGAAACAGAAATGGATTACTACACTGGCGAAGTTAAGGAAGTTTTCCGTAAGGCTTATTCCGACGGACTTCGCGCTAAGGTTAACTGCTACGGCGCAAACGACGTAACAGAGGGTGTTGCTATCATGTGGAAAGAAAAAGTTGACGTTTCTATCACAGGTAACTCTACTAACCCAACAAGATTCCAGCATCCTGTTGCAGGTACTTATAAGAAGGAATGCAACGACGCTGGCAAGAAGTATTTCTCTGTTGCTTCAGGCGGCGGTACAGGACGTACTCTCCACCCTGATAATATGGCAGCAGGTCCTGCTTCTTACGGTATGACTGATACAATGGGAAGAATGCATTCCGATGCTCAGTTCGCAGGTTCTTCTTCCGTTCCGGCTCACGTTGAAATGATGGGTCTCATCGGTATGGGTAACAACCCAATGGTTGGCGCTACTGTTGCTTGTGCAGTTGCTGTTGAAGAGGCTATGAAGTAATTTTCATATAATAAATTATCCCCTGAATCTCGTGTTCAGGGGATTTTTTGTTTGTATAAATTGCACGGAGAACAGGTGTGAAAACATAGATAGGTAACATATGGGCAGCGTAAAGGTAACAAATAAGAGCTAAAATTACAGAGAGTTTACCACCTCTCTGAGTTGCTCTATTCGAAATGAGGAGTTTTCCACAAAATCGGCGCATTTTTAATTTTTCTTAAAATAGTGTTTAATCGGTGTTTAAATATTCTGTCTGCTGTTTAATGAATTTCGTAAAATGCCTATATATTGCAATTTAAGCTTTTAAATTCCATATGTTTAATTTAAACGGTTATTTTGTTGTAAATAGGTAGAATGTGTAAGAAAACGATATTGCAACTAAATTTAATTGATATAGCAACGTGATGACATATGATTCAATTGCTATATGTGTGATTACGACAAGATCAAGAAATACGGATTTAAATATTAACAAATCAATATAGTGCGGATTATAATATTAGTAGCGAATATCTCAGGGCGTAATAAGCCCTATGATAATTGTATCACAAGTAGCTTGAAAAGTAAACAGAAAAGAAGAAAATTGAAATTGAAACAGGTGTTGCGTATCTTAAATCAGATCTTGAAAAGATTTTAGCGGCAATTTATGAGTTAGAAAAGAAACATCCCCACATCTTCAGCCGTGATAATGTGGAGATATTTGTGAAATGTTAGTTTATCTCTGTTCTATTTTAACAAAGATACACTGATGTTTTGTGGCATAGAAAGTAATGTTGAGATTCTTGCCAGTTAATTGATAAATGGCTTTAGTTGAATAAGTGTACTTGAGAAATTCTTCACCTTTAATTTTCTCAAGTGTGTCTATATACTCACCTATAGCCATTTCCTCACCTCTACGGAGCGTTATGTAAGATGAGAGACTACGAATCAAGAGGTTTTGAACCTGACGATCTGGACGTAGTTATTGAAAACATCCATATCGGTTCTGTCGAGGACGGATATACAGTGTTTGGCGTATGAAACAACTATTGTATTGCAATAAAAAACATTGGCAGCTATGCTGTTATGCGAATCGGAAAAGACGGTTTCGATATTATTTGGTGTAAATATTTCAGCGATCGTATCGAAGCGGAAAAGTTCTTTTCTGAATGCGCAACGTCTGATACAATCGTAACAACTGAATACTATGAAGTGAACATTTTTTATCCTATACTTCTTATTTTACCTTATTTTCGTCTGACTGTCTATTGTCGAACCGTCTTTGGACTATATCATTATTATAATAGGGAGTGAATATCCAAAATCTGCTTAAAAGCAATGATTTAAGTGCTGATTTTAGCGATGAAATTAAAAAGCTGTACGATTACCGTAAAAAACGTACAAGACTTCATCTTGATGATAAAATCCTGCTTTCATGGAACGCATTGATGATTTCGGCACTATCAATGCTTTATAGAGTTTCAAAAAATGAAAAATATCTGCAATCCGCAAAGAACGCACAGCATTTCATTGAAAAGAATTTGTGCGGCGATACTCAGCTTTATGCAAGCTATCGTGACGGAAAACGTTCGTCGAATACCTTTTGAGACGATTATGCATTTTATACAGCCGCTTTGATCGAGTTGTACAACTCTACGTTGGACAACCGTTATCTTGATAAAGCGCAGCAGATTTGCGGCGAAGCGGTAAAACAGTTTCAAGACCGTGAAAACGGTGGATATTATTTGAATAAAGCCGGAGATACAGAGCTGTTTATGAATCCGAAGGAAACCTATGACGGTGAGATATCAAGCGGAAATTCTGTTATGGCATATAACTTTGTACGGCTTTATCAAATCACGGAAAATAAGGAATACGGAAATCTTGCCGAAAAACAAATTGCATTTATGTCTGCCCAGGCGCAGGATTATCCGGCAGGACACAGTATGTTTTTGCTTGCAAAGCTGATGTATGAAAATCCGTCGGAGCATATTACTGTTGTACTAAAAAATAACACGGATTTAAAAAATTTGCAGGACAAAATTCCGCTTTTGGCAAATGTATCGGTAGTTTCACAAAGCAAAGAATATCCGTTGCTCAATGACAGAACTACCTATTATGTCTGCAAAAATCATTTGTGTCTGCCTCCGACCAATACAATTAAGCTGTGATAATTTTATTCTGAAAGTAATTAAAGAACGCTTAAATGTTAACGACTTTAAATTGATAAAACGGAGTGAAGTATTGATAAACTGAACTCCGTTTTTAATTGAATAAATTTATTTGTGTATAAAAATAAATCAATATACAAAATATTTACAAAAGCAATTCGCAATTTCTATTGACAAACGTCTATGTGTTGCATATAATATATATAGATAAACTTGAATGTGAGGTGAGATCATGGAACTGGACGTTAAAAAAACAGCCGGTGTCTTTAAGGCATTTTGCGATGAGAACAGAATTAAAATTCTGCAAATGCTGCTGACAGGAGAGAAATGTGCCTGCAAGTTGCTGGAGGAAATGAATATCACACAGCCAACCCTATCGCACCACATGAAGATTTTATGTGATTCCGGAGTTGTTGTCGGAGCCAAAGAAGGGAAATGGATGCACTATTCTATTTCGTCGGAAGGAGCAGAATACGCAATTAATTGTTTGAAAGTACTTACGACAACGAATTTAAATTATGAAAGTGAGTCGTGTTGTGAAAAATAATTTTTTACAAGTCACACACGACTTGTTTTATACGCTTTATATTGATATATTTCAATATAACTATATTAAGAAAGGAGCTTTTATATGGAAGCGCTTAAATCAGGTTGGGATTTCTTTCAAAATGAGATCCTTGGAATGAGCTGGCTTAATCGGCTTATTGGAACATTACTTAACGCTTGCGGTTTAGATCCCACAAGCAGAATTGGAGGAAGCTTACAGTTTTTCTTGTATGATACCATTAAAATTATGGTTCTGTTAGGATTGTTGATTTTAATGATCTCATATATACAGAGCTATTTTCCTCCGGAAAGGTCAAAGAAAATACTTGGCAGATTTCATGGCATAGGTGCAAATATTATTGCAGCGTTGCTTGGAACGGTAACTCCGTTTTGTTCCTGTTCATCAATACCGCTGTTTATTGGGTTTACAAGCGCCGGACTTCCGCTTGGCGTAACCTTTTCTTTTCTGATTTCTTCTCCAATGGTTGATTTAGGCTCACTTGTACTGTTAATGAGTATTTTCGGCTGGAAGGTAGCGATTGTTTACGTAATTCTTGGATTGGTAATTGCAGTTGCAGGCGGTACGTTAATTGAAAAGCTGCACCTTGAAAATCAAGTAGAAGAATTTATAAAAAACGGTAAGGGCTTTGATGTTCCGCAGGAAGAACTGCATTTTAAGGACAGAATGAAATTTGCTTGGGAACAAGTTATTGAAACTGCTAAAAAAGTCGCTCCTTATGTTTTTATCGGCGTTGGAATCGGCGCTGTTATCCACAATTGGATTCCGGAAGATATCATTGTAAAAGTATTGGGAACTGGTAATCCTTTAGGCGTTGTCCTCGCTACTGTAGCCGGTATTCCTATGTATGCCGATATTTTTGGAACAATTCCGATTGCAGAAGCTTTGCTTGCAAAAGGAGCACAGTTAGGCGTTGTACTTTCCTTCATGATGGGTGTTACAACATTGTCTTTACCGTCAATCATTATGCTGAAAAAAGCAGTTAAACCAAAATTGCTGGGTATTTTTATTGGGATTTGTACCATTGGAATTATTATAGTAGGCTACTTCTTTAATGCATTCCAATATTTATTAGTATAAATGGAGGTATGAAAAATGACTCGAAAATGGTATCCTGTCATTGATATATTATCTTGTATAGAATGTGGAGCATGTATTCATAATTGTCCGAATTCGGTGTATGATGAAAAGCAGTCAACAATGCCGTTGGTAATTAGACCGGAAAATTGCAAAGAACACTGCCATAAATGCGGGAATGAATGTTCGGTAGGGGCTATAACCTATGTAGGCGACGATTCCGGTTGGATTCCGCCGGTTTTGAGAGAAAAGGGTGGTATTCCTGATTTATCAACTGGTTGCGGGTGTTGCTGTGGAGGTTTTAATGGATAAGAAAAAATCACTATTGGTGAAAATAATTGTTCCTGTCCTGATGATCGGTGCAATTACTGGAATGTGGATAGTAAAATCTCATAATGATAAAAAGGCGACAATAACAGAAAGCGAAATTGCAGCAGATTTACCGGATGACTTAAAAGACGCTGATTTTTCATTGAATGAAATAACGGCTGTCGACTATGAAGCTCTTTTTGAATATGGTATTCCTATTATTGTAGATTATGGTTCGGATTCTTGTATTCCCTGTAAGCAAATGGCACCCGTTTTAGAAACGCTCAACGAGGAAATGACGGGAAAAGCTTTCATAAAGTTTGTTGATGTGTGGAAATATTCTGATGCTGCAAATGATGTTCCGGTTCAGGTGATTCCAACTCAGATATTGTTTAACGCTGACGGAACACCGTTTCTACCCAGTGATGAGCTTGCTTCTGAGATTGAATTTTCTATGTACAGTGACCGTGAAACAAACGAGCACGTTTTTACAACGCATCAGGGAGGGATTACTGAAGAACAAATGAGAAAGATATTAAAGGAAATGGGAGTGGAATAAATTGATTGATAATTGGCTTAATCAGATTGCTGATATAATCAAGAATAATATGTGGTTTGCTCCTGTATTGGCTGTTCTTGCAGGAATATTAACTTCGTTTACTCCATGCTCATTGTCAAGTGTTCCGCTTATTATCGGATATGTAGGAGGTACGGGAGAAAAGAAAACAAAACAAGCGTTTTTCTATTCGCTTACATTTTCCCTTGGTACGGCAATTACATTCGTAACGCTTGGCATCATTGCAACTTCGGCAGGAAAACTTATGGGAACCACATCAACGATTTGGTATATGATACTTGGTATTCTGATGATGTTAATGTCCTTGCAGACTTGGGGGATATTTAATTTTATTCCCTCAGTCAATCTGATTTCAAAAAATAAAAAGCGTGGATTTATCGGCGCATTTATAGCAGGAATACTTGGAGGGATTTTTTCATCCCCTTGTTCAACGCCTGTTTTGATTGCTTTGCTTGCCATAGTCGCAGGGCAAGGAAATTTGATTTGGGGTATTCTGCTTATGCTGCTTTATTCTATCGGACACAGTACGCTTGTAATGATAGCGGGAACTTCGGTTGGATTTGTTCAGCGTATCAGTGAAAATGAAAAGTACAATAAATTAGGAACTATATTGAAAATTATCATGGGCATTATTATGACGATGATCGGATTGTATATGTTCTGGCTTGCATTTTAATATAAATTATTTGGAGGTATTTATTATGGCATTGTTTGGATTTAACAAGAAAAAAGAAGAAAAAGCAGAGAACTGCTGCTGTTGCGGAGAAAGTGCTGACGCACCTGTTGTAAACGAAAAATTAAATGGTGAATTTACAAGCATCAAGGTTCTCGGTGCAGGCTGTAAGAATTGTCATGAGATGTATGAGAATGTAAAGAAAGCCGTTTCGGAAATGAGAATTTCGGTAGATGTAGAATATATTACCGATATGCAAAAAGTTATGGCTTATGGAGTGATGAGTGTGCCTGCAATTGTTGTAAATGAAAAAGTTGTTTCAATGGGAAAGGTATTAAAAACCGCAGATGTGGAGAAACTACTCAGTAAGTTAAGAGGATAAAAATCATTTTATTTATGCTCTTGCAGTTAGGAAGGAGCTACGTTAATGGGAAAAGAAAAAAACAGTAATATAAGTGTTTTTCAGAAATATCTAACCATATGTGTAATAATTTGTATGGCAGTCGGAGTGCTGATAGGCAAATTTCTTCCGTAGATACCTGACTTTCTGAATAAGTTTGAGTATGCAAGAGTTTCAATTCCTATGGCGATCAGGCATATACTGTTGTACAGGTTGCCATAAATGATTTAATTATCCTTATAACTTTTGTACCGATCGTAAAGTTGCTTTTGGGAGTTTCAAATGTTGTTGTTTCTATGCCAACACTGTTCCTCTCAGTTGTTTTGTTTGTTTTAATACCTCTTGCCGCAGTCAAATTGCAGAAGCGCTTGGCAAACTGTATGCAAGTGATATTTTTGAAAGTTATTCCGCAGGAACGCAAACAAAACCGCATATTAATCAGGACGCTGTTCGTATTATGAAAAAGCTTTATGGCATATCTAAGCTTGAAGCTTGGTGAGGGTAATGAGGAAAAAGCAAGAAAGGGTATCGGTAACAGCATTTCTATGCTGATTATAACAAGTATAATTATGCTTGCTGTATTTTTAGTTTTTTAATCCGTTGCTTAAGCTGTACTCCCTTATGCTCAGGCATATGGAAAAATCATTATTATAGGATTACCTTTTGTTATTATGTCAACCGGCTTGAATTCTATCATCCGTGCAGACGGAAATCCTCAATTTGCAATGCTTTCGATGCTGCTTGGCGCTGTTGTCAATACTACGCTTGACCCTGTATTCATTTTCCAGCTTCATTGGGGAGTAAAGGTTGCGGCTTTCGCAACAATTTTCGGACAGATCATATCGTTTATCGTATCGCTTCTATCTGTTTTTAAACTGCGTTCTGTTAAGATTGAACGTACTTGTTTCGGATTAAATGGAAAGATACTGCGTTTGTGTCTTAGTCTTGGAGTTTCAAATTTCATTACGCAAATAGCTATTGTAATAATGTCGGCATTGTGCAACAACCTGATGACAAAATACGGAGCTTTTTCAAAATACGGTTCTGAAATTCCTATGACTGTTCTTGGTATTGTTATGAAAGTAAATCAGATATTGCTTTCTGTATTGGTTGGAATTTCTGTTGGAGCACATCCGATTCTGGTATACAATTACGGCGCAGGAAATATGAAACGTGTAAAAAAGACATACGGTATTATGCTCTCGGCGTCTATCATTGTCGGTGCTGTGGGATTTGTTGTGTTTGAATTTTTCCCGCAAAGTATTGTAAACATTTTTTGCGCAGAAAGCGATTTATATAACGAGTTTGCCCTGAAAGCCGTCAGAACCTTTTGCTTATGTGTATTCCAAAAGCGTATCAGTTCTCTTTCTACAGTCGATAGGCAAACCGCTGCCGTCAATGTTTTAAGCGCTTTCAAGACAGCTCATAATTTTTGTTCCGGCTGCTTTAGTATTACCCCGTTTTTTTGGCGTGGAAGGTGTTTTGTGGGCAGGTCCGATAGCATATTTATATTCTGCTGTGATCACACTGTTCATGGTTATTTATGCTATGAGGGAAATTAGAAAACGTGAAAAATCAATTACAGCTTGACATATATGAATTCAGAACATATAATAGTTGATATGGCCAACAATATTTGTGATTGAGAGGTGATAGCATGGATACTCCAAAGGATATTTCAACATTATAATGTTCCTGTTCTGCATTTTTGACCATAAACAAATGTCTCAGGTGGAAATATGTCAAGCGCTTGATATGGATAAAAGCACTGTGGCAAAAATGCTGATAAGGCTCGAAAATGACGGATTAGTCACAAAATCTGTAAATCCTGACGATGTTCGTTCTTTTTGTGTTACTTTGACAAATAAAGCAATATAACTTATTCCGCACGCAAAAGAAGTACACAGAGACTGGATAAACGAAATTACAAGCAAACTTAATGAAACAGAGAAGCAAAACTTTTTTGAATTAATGGAAATAGTTGCCGGAACCGCAAACGAAATAACTTCGACATGGTGTAAATAAAACGCTAACAGTAAGTGACGAAATAAAGCGGATGAAAGTACATTTGTGGATATTATGAAAATAGCAATCTAAACTTAAAGACGGGGTAAAACAGATTGCAATTTAAAGACCGTTTTGTCTATTGTCATAAATAATGTGGCAATGAACAAAGCGGACTTTTCATTTCTTATAAAATAGCTAATTTTGATGTGCAAATTACTGCACTTTAAAATCTAAAAAAGATAAACAAAATGTAGTAATAGTCAAAGAATATGGCATTAAAATACAAACGATACACGAAAAAGCACATTGAATTTTGGCGAAAGTGCTGGAATTATTTGAAAATGAAAAATAAATCCCTTACAAAACTCAATTTCGTTGCCAGTAAGTAGTGAAGGGAAAAAATCGATGAAAATAATTCGGAGAATTTTCCCGACAGAATCTTGACAACAGAATAGCAACTCTGCAAGCACGTTAATCACATGGTCAGTATGAAATCTCGGCAGTCGCCTGGAGGAGATGATGTGATCGTTAGTACCTATGAAATTGATAATGACGAATTGTAAAATGGGAGCGTAACGAATATGCACAAAAAAATTTAAATATGAAAGAACTGAATTGATTTGTTTACACGAAAATTAACAATCAAGACAGCGAAATAGAGGGCGATAAAAATATGCCAAGACAAAGAGAACTTCCGAAAATCAAATCCGTCACTGTTATCTACAACGGCGACGGAAAGACATTTGATACCTTCATGGAGTCCATGATTCAAGATTATTTGAATTCAGGTAGTATGCCCAAATGCTCCGACTCCGATTTTATTGATAAGGTAGAACTTGTTGATAAAACAGCGTAGTCGCTGGACTTTCAGGTCGTCTTGTGGTAGTGTCTGTTGTAACGCAGACACACCATGCGTGCCTGCCAAATCAAAAGGAGGTCGATATTTTTATGAGAGCATGGTTTTACTACCGCCTATCCAGAGATGAGGATCAGGAGATGAACAGCTTACAGAATCAACGGCACGCAAAACTAAGAGGATAGCGTGTCAGTTTATGTGGAGGAAGAAATCGCATGATAGCATAAAAAGCCGACAGTTCAGAATGATGAACTGTCGGCTTTAATTTTATCCGTACTTATCGGATAACAGAATGAGAGTGAATGTAGAATTCTTCCTGACTTGGCTGCCATGCCTTGACTTTTGGTGGAAAGAGTTTGTCAAATTCCGCAACAGCCTCAGTATAGCTGCATGGTTCATCGGCATTATTGGGATGATAGTACCATTTCCTGCCGTCGAGAGCGTCATCGCTAAGGACTTTCACAAGCAAAGCAGCAGGGAAAACATCGCCTTCGAAACAAACGTTGTACCTTTTGCAGCTTTTGTAGCCGCGAGCAACGTAATTATCGGGATTTCCGAAATTGATAACCACGTCATATTTCATTTTCTTTACGATTTCAAAGGTGTGTTCAAGGAGCGCCTTACCGTATCCCATACGCTGATAATCGGGGTGAATACAAAGCGGTCCCATAGAGACGATTGGCTTTACATTGCCGTTTTCGTCTGCGAGTTCAGCTTTTGTGTACATAATACAGCCGATAATTTTGCTGTCAGTTTCAATAACGTGAGCAAGTTCTGGGATAAAATCCTTATGCTTTCTCATCACATGGATAAAGTAATGTTCATCGCAGCCGGGAAAGCTTAAATTCCAGAACGCTTCACGGGCAAGGTTTTCAACTTCACGATAATCTTTCTTTGTTTCCAAACGGATAATATAGTCATTTTTATTCATTGTTTTTCCTCCTGAAAGTTGTTGACGCAACACAGGAGGTTTGTGTGAGAATGTATTCGCAAACCTCCCGTTTACGCTACTATCTCAGGTCTGTTATTTTTCTTCAAACAACAATCTCCTTAAATAAAATATGTAAAATTTAAGGCAAAGCTACATTTTGTAACTTTGCCGTTGGTGCGGGTGACAGGACTTGAACCTGCACACCATAGGGCATTAGAACCTAAATCTAACGTGTCTGCCAATTTCACCACACCCGCATATTGAACTTTTTCTGCCAAATTTATACTACTGACAACCACAGTTTGTGCGAATTTATTTTTTCAATGCAGTAAAACTGCAAAAATATTGTATTTCTGCCAATTAAATATAGCCATACATTGAGTTTTCTCATTAATATATAGTATCACATTTTGAATTTTTTGTCAAGTAAGTTTTTGATAAAATTCGCATGATCAAAAAATCGGATAGCGATACGAAAATTTTTTAGAGCATGATATAATGAAACGATCAATTAAAACTCCAATATATAATGACATAAATCTATCATACTATGTCGAATTACATAAATCGGGATAGAATACAAGTGAAAATCATATTTTATGGTAATTGAAATAATAAATTCAGAGTTATAAAGCCTGTAGAACAACGGAAATCAAGTCTGTGTTTTACAGGCTATATTATAAAAATATGTTTAACAAAGTTTAAACGATTTCCTTGACAGAGTTTATTATACCGTCCTTAAATTTAAATACAACATGAATATAATCGCCGACTTTTAAATTTCTCTTTTCTATTATCTCTTTTGAAATTTTGCTGTCTCCGAGTTCATGCCTTTTAGTGCAGCAATTCCAGAATATAAAATCTACAGGAACATTTTGAGAAGAGCTTTCTTTTATATTAGTAAGTACGCCGATAGTTTCTAAAGTATTTTTATTTCCGTTGTATGGAGTATAACCGGAATTTTTTATGTAGTCAAGCTGTTCCTGAGAAAGCATTTTCATACGCTCTGTTTGTCGGGCATTGGTCTTTTTTGCCCATATGAACACTATAACAACAAAAACTCCGACGATCAAAGCTACAACACCGTATGACATATTATTTGACCTCCGTATTTATTCAGTAACAGCAATCTTTTCAGAAAGATTTTTTGAAGTTTCCGATTCGTTTGTTTTAATAGCCTTCTTCTCCTCTTCTTCCTTTTCAGCGCGATCGCCGGCGGATTCTATATAAAGATCTTCATCTGCAAGACTTCCGACAAAATTAAGCTGTTTTACAGGAATTCTTTTAAGAGGGGAGTAAACGAATTTTCCGCATGAATCATTTGGATCAACAAGAGCTTTTTTTTCGCAGAGGATTTTATTTCCCGCATTTGTTCGCTTTCCGAATTGACAATAGTCACATTTAGGCGGAATACTTTTGTCAAAATACTTTCCACCGCTCTGGAATATAGAAAATATACCCATAAAAATCACCTCAAAAATAAATTTACGCTTAATTATATCATAAACGAAAGTCTTTGTCCAGTGATTTTTTAAATTTTTGTAAATATTTATTTTGGTTCTGCAAATGTATTATTGTATACTAACAAAAATAATTGACAAACATGAAACAAAGTGATATACTATTGATAATCGAACGGGTGGGATTTATTCTGACGTTGGATGTGAATTTAAAAATTGTTTTCGGGCATCAGGATTGATTTCTGTTATCGGATTACAGTAATACGGTCATTAATATTTAGATATAGTATTAATTATGTGTATTTGCGTCCGCCTGAATTGGCGGATTTTTTTGTTTGAGGTGAAAATGGAAAATAAACGTATTGCGGTTGCGGCTATTGTTATTGACGAGCAGTCTGCTGCGCCGGAGGTGAATAAAGTCCTGCACGAATACAGTGAAATAATTATCGGCAGAATGGGGATTCCTTATAAAGAACGAGGAATTTCCCTTATATCCGTTGCTCTTGACGCAGAGCCGGATGTTATCAGCAGTCTTACCGGAAGGCTCGGACGAATCGGCGGAGTTTCGGTTAAGGCGGCAATTTCAAAGAAATGAGGATTTAAGCAATGTACAACATCAAATCGCTGAAAGCTGATGAATTTATCAGCCATGAAGAAATTCTGGAAACTCTGAAATATGCGGAGGAAAATAAAAATAACAGAGAACTTATCGAGCAGATTCTTGAAAAAGCGACTCCTAAAAAAACAGGGCGAGGAGTAGAATGTTCCGGACTTTCTCACCGTGAAGCGAGCGTTCTCCTTGCCTGTGAGATTCCGGAAATGACCGAGAAAATGTACGATCTTGCCCGTGAAATAAAACAGACTTTTTACGGCAACAGAATCGTTATGTTTGCTCCGCTTTATCTTTCAAATTACTGCGTGAATCAGTGCGTTTACTGTCCTTATCATGTGCAGAATAGGGAGATTCCGAGAAAAAAGCTTACTCAGGATGAAGTTCGTGAAGAGGTTATCGCTCTTCAGGATATGGGACATAAGCGTCTTGCTATAGAAGCCGGAGAAGATCCTGTTAACAATCCTATCGAATACATACTTGAATGTATCGACACGATTTACTCTATAAAGCATAAGAACGGCGAGATCAGGCGAGTAAATGTCAACATTGCCGCAACGACTGTTGAAAACTATAAAAAGCTTCACGATGCAGGTATAGGAACGTATATCCTCTTTCAGGAAACTTACCACAAGGAAAGCTATGAAAAGCTTCATCCGGCCGGACCTAAGCATAATTATGCTTACCATACTGAGGCTATGGACAGAGCTATGGAGGGCGGTATCGACGACGTGGGACTTGGAGTTCTCTTTGGTCTCGATATGTATAAATACGAATTTGCCGGACTTCTTATGCACGCTGAACATCTTGAAGCCGTACACGGAGTCGGTCCGCATACGATAAGCGTTCCGAGAGTTAAAAGGGCATCTGATATCGACCCTAATGTGTTCGATAACAGCATTGACGATGATACTTTTGCAAAGATAATCGCTTGTATAAGAATAGCTGTTCCGTATACCGGAATGATCATTTCTACCCGTGAAAACGAGAGCTGCCGTGAAAAGGTTCTGGGATTGGGCGTTTCGCAGATTTCCGGAGGTTCAAGAACTTCTGTCGGCGGATATGCGGGATATACTTCGGAAGAGCGTCCGCACGACACTGAGCAGTTCGATGTTTCCGATCAGCGTTCGCTTGACGAGGTCGTTAAATGGCTTATGGACATAGGACATATTCCGTCTTTCTGCACAGCTTGCTACCGTGAGGGAAGAACCGGCGACAGATTTATGTCTCTTTGCAAAGTCGGACAGATTCAGAATTGCTGTCATCCGAATGCTCTTATGACTCTTCAGGAATACCTTGAAGACTATGCCGCACCGGGAACGAAAGCGGTGGGAGAAGCTCTTATCAAGCGTGAAATAGAGAATGTTACCAATCCCAAAGTAAAGGATATCGCCATAAAAAATCTTGAAGAAATCAAGAATGGCAAGCGTGATTTCAGATTCTGATAAATCAACGGTTGACATATACGACGATTTGTGATAAAATATTATTTGATAAGCATAGAATTCACTTGACTGAAGAATGGAGGAGAATATGTTATTCAATTTGATAACGCTGGCGGAGAACGCTCCTGTAACCGGAGATGATTTCCCGACTGGAACGCTCGTTGTTGTTGGAATCATTGCTGTTGCCGTTGCTGCTGCGACTGCAATTTTCGCTAAAAAGAAGAGTAATGACGATGAATCAGATGACGATGATAAATAATAAATAATAGGAATGTCCCTCTGCATATACATTATTGTATAATATGTGCGGAGGGATATTTATGATTTGCAATCTGGAAGATTTACGGCGCAAGGAAGTTATAGATATAACAAACGGGGAGCGTCTCGGCTATATAGACGATGCTGAAATGAACCTTGAAACATCCTCGGTCGAGGCGCTTATGATTTACGGCAGACAGCGGTTTTTTGGAATTTTCGGGCATGAGGACAATATCGTTATTCCGTGTTCGGATATAAGAGTTGTTGGCAGTGAGGTTATTCTTGTCAAACTTTCTTCAAAGCCTGAGTTGTCACATTCTATAGATAAAAGAGAAAACGGTTTAAAAAGTTTGTTGAAATAGATGAACAAGAAATACTTGCATTTATCGCCATAAAATGTTATAATGTTAAGGCAATTCACACGTTGGCGCTTTTGCGGATTGGTGCATCTGATCGGATGTTTACCGCAAGCTAAGCCTGACGGCGGATTAATATATTAACCAATTTTTAAGGAGGACTACACCATGGGAGTAGTATCAATGAAGCAGCTTCTTGAAGCAGGCGTTCATTTCGGACACCAGACAAGAAGATGGAACCCTAAAATGGCTCCGTACATCTTTACAGAAAGAAACGGAATCTACATTATCGACCTTCAGAAGACAGTTAAGAAGCTTGAAGAAGCTTATCTTTTCGTTCGTGATCTTTCAGCAGAGGGCGGCGAAGTTCTCTTCGTAGGTACAAAGAAGCAGGCTGGCGATTCCGTTAAGGAAGAAGCTACAAGAGCTGGCGCACACTATGTAAACGCAAGATGGCTCGGCGGTATGCTTACAAACTTTAAGACAATCCAGACAAGAATCAAGAGACTTGAACAGCTCCACGCTATGGAAGAGGACGGCACATTTGCTCTTCTCCCTAAGAAGGAAGTTGTTAAGCTTAACCTTGAAATAGAGAAGCTTGAAAAGTTCCTCGGCGGTATCAAGAACATGAAGAAGCTCCCGGCAGCTCTCTTTATCGTTGACCCACGTAAGGAAAAGATCGCTGTTGCAGAAGCTAAGAAGCTTAATATCCCGATCGTTGCTATCGTTGATACAAACTGCGATCCTGATGAAGTTGACTACGTTATCCCAGGTAACGATGACGCTATCAGAGCTGTAAAGCTTATTGCCGGTACTGTTGCTAACGCTATTATCGAAGGCAGACAGGGCGGCGATGCTGCTGAAGAAGCACAGGAAGCTCCTGCTGAGGAAACAGCAGACGCTGAATAATTCAATCAAATCAAAGCCCGAATTATTTTATTTAATGGTTCGGGTTTTTGCAGATAAAATAATAGGAGGTAATTACAATGGGAAAGGTTTCCGTTGCAGAGATTAAAGAACTTATGAAGTCAACTGGTGTTGGCATGATGGACTGTAAAAAGGCTCTTGAAGAGAATGACGGTGATATGGATAAGGCTATCGAGTTTCTCAGAGAAAAAGGACTCGCTACACAGGCTAAGAAGAGTGGCAGAGCTGCTGCTGAGGGCGTAGTTGCTGCTGTAGTAAACGGTAATGTGGGTGTTCTTCTTGAGGTAAATACAGAAACTGATTTTGCTGCTAACACAGACGATATCAGAAACTTCGTAAATGCTGTTGCCAACACAATTATCGAGAAAAATCCTGCTGATGTTGAGGCTCTTAAGGCAGAGACTATCAGCGGCGGCACAGGTACAGTAGGCGAAGCTCTTACAGAGCTTGCCGGTATGAAGATCAGAGAGAACATTGTTATCCGTCGTTTCACAAGACTTGAGGGCGTTCTCGCTTCTTACATCCACAACGGCGGAAGCATCGGCGTTATGGTTAAGCTTGATACAGAGCTTTCTGCCGATCAGGTTGCAGCTATCGGTAAGGATGTTGCAATGCAGTCCGCAGCTCTTAATGCTCCTTACCTCAACCGTGAGCAGGTTCCTGCTGAGGTTATTGAGAAGGAAAAAGAGATTATGCTCGCTCAGATGTCCGAGGATCCTAAGATGGCTAATAAGCCTGAACAGGTTAAGATCAAGATTGTTGAGGGCAAGGTTGGCAAGTATTACAGCGAAAACTGTCTCCTCGAGCAGGCTTTCGTTAAGGATGACAAGCTTTCAGTTCAGGGATATGTTGACGCAGAGGCTAAGAAGCTCGGCGGTTCAATAAAGGTTGTTGACGTTATCCGTTACGAGAGAGGCGAAGGAATCGAAAAGAAGGAAGATAATCTTGCAGACGAAATTGCAAAGATGATCAAGTAAATCTATTACGCAGCATATGGCGGTTTTGTTGTATGCTGCCTTTTTACGGAGGTTTATATGAAGAAAAAGACACAGGTTCTTGTTGTCGTTATGATTATCGGCATAGTTCTTACGGCTGTCGGATTAGGCGACGCTATGACCTTCCTCAGCGGCAAGGTAGTTGATTTTAACGATGCTTCAATAGGTGATTTTGATGAAAAGGCTCTTGCTAAGGGCGAAATATTCTATGTTGACGGACCTTTTGCAACACTTGAACAATCTCAGAAAAGATATGGCGTAACAACAAGCAAAACCGAAACGAATTATTACGTTGTCGCTGCTAATATGGATAAGGAATCTTGGGAAAACGGCGATGTGGACGATGCTTTTTACGTGGTTCTTGCTGTTTCAAATAAAGATCTGATCAGTGAACTTGACTCTGCTGTAAGCGCCTGGGATGAATATTATAACGGCGATGCCGATGTTCCTGATATTAGTATTGATATCAAAGGAAAGCTCGCAAAGCAGAGTGATGAAAGTGATTATAAAAAATACAGAGACGATTTTCTTAGAGAAACTGATGTTCCTGTAGCGGAAATGATGATTCAAAACGGCGAAATCGGCGTTGCTACATTCGTTTTCGTTGGCGTTGGATTAGTTCTTGCTCTTGGCTCGCTTATTATTCTTATCGTATCTGCGGTTAAGAAGAAGAAAGAAAAGGCTGAAGAACTTTATTAATAAGTTTATAACATAATAACTAAAAATGCGTTTGAAACTTTGTGTAGAAACACGGGAATCGGACGCATTTTTTATTCGTATTTTACTTGCAGTCGTGAAGAAAATGTGTTATAATAGAATTGTATATTTATACGACATCTTCCTATGAGGTAAAATATATGAACGAAAACGTAAAAAAACTCGTGCGGTCGGTAGGACAAGTTATCGTCGGAAAAGACGACACCATAATAAAATTGGTCGCCGCAATGCTCTGCGAGGGACATATTCTCCTTGAAGACGTTCCCGGAGTTGGAAAGACACAGCTTATAACAGCCTTGTCACGTTCTGTCGGCGGACGATTTAATCGTATTCAGCTTACGCCGGATGTAATGCCCTCCGATATAGCCGGATTTACTATGCTTGATTCAAGCAAGGGCGACTTCGTTTATCGTGACGGAGCGGTTATGTGTAATTTTCTCCTTGCGGATGAAATTAACCGTGCCTCTCCAAAGGTCCAGTCGGCGCTGCTTGAGGCTATGGAGGAACGTCAGATAAGTCTTGATGGCGTAACGCATCAGCTTCCGAAACCGTTTCTTGTAATGGCAACTCAGAATCCCGTAGAAACTTATGGAACATTCCACCTTCCGGAAGCGCAGATGGACAGATTTTTCATGAAGCTGTCTATGGGGTATCCAACAGAGGAGGAGGAAATAAAAATTCTTGAAAGAACCGAACTTCATAATCCTATAAAAAATATAGAAGCTCCGGTTGTGAGTATTGATGAAGTTATCGGAATGCAGGATGAGGTTCGCAAAATCCGTGTGACAGATCAGGTAAAAAAGTACATAGTTAAAATAGTAGATTCAACAAGAGGCGATAGAAATACCGTTCTTGGAATAAGTCCGAGAGGAAGTATTGCTCTCTATAAGGCAGCAAAAGCGTTCGCCTATATTTATGGAAGAGAGTACGCTACGCCGGACGATGTGAAAAAGATAGCAGTTCCTGTTCTTGCGCACAGAATAATTCTTTCTCCGCAAGGCAAAACCGCCTACGGCACAAATGAGGGATATGTTGAACATATTCTCTCGGAAAACGATGTGCCGTCAATGAGTTGATAATGCTCAGGAAAATCTGGACGCTTCTTAGCGTCGGGGCGATCGCTTTTGTTCTGTATATTTTTATATTTTATATTGAAGGTGAAACAGGAGTTGTTCTTGCGAGAGCTGCCGGACTTCCGGCTCGTTATTGCGAGGGATATCTTATGTCAGAGCCGTATGAAAGCGACAGCTTTGATGCAAATTTCGTCATTACCCCGAAAACAGCTCACGGTTTTCCGGAGCTTTATATAAAGGGATTCGGTTGGATATATTTCGAACCTACCATTGTTCCTTCGGATTATTCGGGCAAAAAAATGACTCTTGCTCAAACTCTCATGATATCGGGATTTATCATTATTTTCTTATTGCTGACAATTTTTGTGTTTATAAAGCTTTATCCTTTGATTTCGCATAAGCTTTTTATTACGAAATACAGAAAAAAAGATCCCAATAATTCTGTTTTAGCAGCAATGCGCAGAGTTTGCAGGATTTACGGTATATCCGCTGTGAATACGTCGCACGAGGCAGCAATGAAGGTGAAAGAAATATCAGGGGCAGACATTTTTGATCTTGCCAATCTTTTTGATGAAGCCGTTTACGGTGAATCAATTTTAAATAAAGAAGACAGAGAAAATGCTTTGAACATCTATGTTTCGGCATATGAAGCGTTCAGAGAAATAAGAACAAAGAGACGCATTACGGTCCAAAAGACTTAATTGGAGGTAATTATGCAAAGTATCAGAAAAAAAGGAATTTTATGCGTGTTGCTTGCTGTTGTATTTTTTATCAGCACTGAGGCGGCAACGTTTTTGTCATCCGGAAAAGCTGCTGCTGCCGAAGATTATCACACATGGCGTCAGCTCGATGAAAGATGGGGAAACGTTGATATGAACGGTACGACCGTTGCACGTTCCGGATGTCTTATAACATCCCTTTCGATCATGGCAAGAGCTTCGGATTCTCTTGACAGCGCTGCACTCAAAAACCTTGGAATAAGCAGTGTGGACGAGTTCAACCCAGGGGTTCTTGCTGACGCTTACCGTTCCAGAGGAGCTTTCAGCTATGGCGGAGGTATTGCAAGCTGGGGTACGATAAACCAGATCATTCCGTCGATAACATTTATAAAGGACGCTCATTTTAACAGTTATGACCAGAGCGGTATTGCTGCTGAAATAAAGTCTATGATGGACAGCGGAATGCACGTTATCGTTAATGTCAACTGGCACTGGGTATACATTGAGGGCGTTATTGGAGATGATATTTATATGATCGATCCTGCAAGCGATACGGTTCTTATGTATGATAAATACCAGCTTGCAGGCGGAAACGAATACTGGGCGCTTACTTGTAAGAATCCTCCGGCTGAATTCACAGATCCGAAGGGAGAAACAACAACTGCTACAACTACCACTACAACAACTACGGCTGTCACCACTACTACAACATCTTCCGTTACGGAGTCGACTACAACTACTGTCAGCGGAACAGGTGAAAATAAATCTTATGATGAATTCTACTATTCCGGAAACGGAGAGCTGAATGTATATGGTTCAGATGACGAAAGAGGCGAACCGATTGCTGTTGTCAGAAGCGGAAATGTTGTAGCAATTGATGAATACAGCGGAAATTTTGGGAGAATAGTAAATTCAGCAGGTCACCTCGGATGGGTCGAAATGACGGATATGACTGAAACCAGCGACAGAACGTCTCATAAAAAAGGCGATATAAATAATGACGGTAAGGTTGATATGTACGATCTTGATCTATTGAGCGAATATCTGAAAAATGCTGAACAGCTTCCGGACGGCATTTCGATTTTGTGTGAGTGTGAAAGAAAAGCCGCTGATATTAACGGAGACGGCAAGGTTTCAAATGGAGATATTCTCGTTTACCTGATGCTTGTCTGCGGTTGAGGAGATTAAAGAATGGAATGGACAGAAGTTAATATTTATACCGAAACAGCCGGAATAGACTTGCTTTGTTCTAAGCTTATGGATATAGGTATCAAGGGATTTGTAATACAGGATGCAGATGATTTTAATGAATTTCTTGAAAACAAAAATGGTCAGTGGGACTACATTGACGAAGATCTCATGGGACTTTCTCAGTGTGAAACACGCATAACCGTATATCTTCCGGCAAATTCTCAAGGAGCTGATATGCTTTCTTCAATTAGAACTATGCTTGCCGAACTTAAAGCAAGCGATTCTGATAATGCTTACGGACGTCTTGAAGCCGAGCTTTCAAGCATTCGTGAAGAGGATTGGGCGAATAACTGGAAACAGTATTTCAAGCCTATCAAGGTTGGAGAAAAGCTTGTTATAAAGCCTTCGTGGGAGGACTACGACGAAGACGGCGAGAGAATAATTCTCGAAATAGATCCGGCTTCAAGCTTTGGAACAGGTCAGCATCATACAACAAGGCTTTGTCTTGAGCTGCTCGAAAAAAGTCTTAATGCAGGGGATAAGCTCCTTGATATGGGCTGCGGAAGCGGAATTCTTTCAATAGGAGCAATGCTTCTTGGAGCTGAGAGCGCTGCTGCGGTTGATATCGAGCAGAACGCTGCGGCTACGGCAATGGAAAATGCCTTGAAGAACCATATTTCTTCCGAAAAATATAAAACTTACTACGGAAATATACTTACGGATGAAAAACTTGCGGATGAGATCGACTGCAAATACGATATAATTACGGCGAATATAGTTGCCGATGTTCTTATTGCTATGAAGGAATTTTTCGTCAGATATCTGAAAAAAGGCGGAACGCTTATTGTTTCGGGTATTATCGAAGAACGTATGCACGAGGTTATCGAGGCTCTTGAATCAGTAGGATTCAGCGGTCCGGAGGCAAATGTTAAAGAAGGCTGGGCGGCAGTAAGATTTACCTTTTAATTTAATGTAAATTATTCAGAATGCAATTTGTATTCTGACTGAAATTTAATACAAGGAGAATGAGAAAAGTGGCACTTTTTAAGAAAAAAAACAAGCAGGCAGATATACCGGAGGAGAAAGATCCTAAAATCGCATTAAACGAGCAGAATCAGAAAATCAAAGCTGATGTTCTGAATGCTCTTAATGAAAAACTGAATGGCACACTTTATGATAACTGCATAATTATGCCAAAAGGATTTACCGTTGACGTTCAGGTCGGAAGAACCGAGGAAAGAGACGAAATAAAGTTAGCACAGGTCGTGTTTATAGTTAAAAACGATGACTTCGACGAGCCGCTTATCGATCCCGTTGACGCTCAGGGACCGTCTTATGAGGAAGCAGCTAAAATGGCGGCAGATATTTTCTATGCAGGCGTATGGCATCCTCTTGAGCAGTCAATGACAAAGAAAAATCCTATACACATTTCCGTAGATTTCCTCAGACAGCATTATGATTTCGATATGTACTGCCAGTCTGTTGTAAGAATCGGTGTACCTCAGGAAAAGAAACCTGTTATGCTTGTGAATTATCTTATGGGAGAACTTCCGAAGTATATCGGTTCAAAAAAGTATTACTGGCTTAGAATTTATCTTGCTAAGTTTAAGGATAAGAAGATAATCGAAGTTCGTGTAAACGGTTCCGTATGCGTTCAGCTTGGCGACCTGCTTAAACCTTACGTTGATTCATGGGAAGAATCGGAAATGTTTGTTTCTGAGAAGCAGTATGCCGTTTTTGTTCAGCGTGAAGACGATAAATGTCCTTTCACTAAAGAGACCGTTTTAAATGCTGCAAGACAGGCAATGGACATGATGACAGAAATAAAGAGCAGAGAAGAATATCTGGAAATGGCAAAGAAGCTTGAAGAAATGACAGGCGATGTAAATCTTGCTTCTGAAATAAGAATCTTCATTCCTGAAATTTTTGCAAAGCTTACTCTCGGATACCGTGAGGGCGACAGTCTTTTCCTTCTTGAAGGAGAGGGCGAAGATCAGACTCAGATAGAATTTAAAAAGACTCAGCTTCGTTCTTACTTCTATCTTCAGCAGGCAGTTCTTGAATTCCTCAGCAAAAAGCCCGAGCAGGAAAAGGTAACAAGAATAGTTGCAAACAGCGTTGCTTTCAGAGAAATGAGAAAAGCTCACCTTCAGATGAAAGAACAGGGAAAAGAAATAAAAGCTTCCGATCTTTTCGTTCCCGGAACATCATATAAAATCGGTCATGCAGACTATAAGGTTTGGTAAAACCAGAAATTCTGCTAAAATGGTAAAAAAAGCTTGACAAAGCACAAGCTTTGTGATAAAATATTATTGCCGCTTGTAAATGGGCTTTTAAAGATGTGCAGTCACACGCCCGTAACAGCGAGTTTATGAAAAGGCAGGTGCCAATTATGTACGCAGTTATTGAAACCGGCGGAAAGCAGTATCAGGTAAACGAAGGTGACGTTATCTTCATCGAAAAGCTCGCAGTTGAAGCTGACGAGACTGTAACATTCGATAAGGTTGTTGCTCTCGGCGCTGAGGACGGTCTTAAGATCGGAGCTCCTTATGTTGAAGGTGCAGCTGTTGAAGCTAAGGTTCTTAAAAACGGCAAGGCTAAGAAGATTACTGTTTTCACCTACAAGCCTAAGAAGGGCGAGAAGAAGAAGCAGGGTCACAGACAGCCTTACACTCAGGTTAAGATTGAAGCTATCAAGGCTTAATCATGATTCTTGCAGAATTCTATGAATCAAAAGGGATTCTGAAAGGCTTTAAAATGAGCGGACACGCCGGTTACGCTGAAAGCGGCAGCGATGTTGTCTGCGCCGCAGTTTCTTCGGCAGTACAGCTTACTGTGAATCTGCTGAGTGAATTTGACTGTGAACCGCAGGTAAGCGCAGCGGATAACACTATTGATTGCCGTACCACGGCTTCTGCAAATACCGCTTCTGCTATGCTGGAGCAGTTGAAACTTCATTTTGAAGCTATCCTTGAAGAGTACCCGAAAACAATTAAAATCACTATTTCGGAGGTGTAAGTATGTTTAAGATCAGTATGCAGTTCTTCGCTCATAAGAAGGGTGTTGGTTCTACAAAGAACGGCCGTGATTCTGAATCCAAGAGACTCGGCGTTAAGAGAGCTGACGGTCAGTTCGTTAAGGCTGGCAACATTCTCGTTCGTCAGAGAGGTACACACATTCATCCAGGTGAAGGCGTTGGTATCGGTTCTGATGATACATTATTCGCTACAGTAAGCGGTAAGGTAAGATTCGAGCGTTACGGTCGTGACCGTAAGAAGGTTTCTGTTTATACAGAGCAGTAATCACGATTTAAACGTGCATAAATCCCGAGCAATTTGCTTGGGATTTTTCTTTAGAGCTATCATGAGGAGGTCGTAAAATGTTCGTAGACCGTGCGAAAATCACTATAAAAGCCGGCGACGGCGGAGATGGAGCAGTTTCGTTTCATCGTGAAAAATACGTTGCCGCAGGCGGACCTGACGGAGGCGACGGCGGAAGAGGCGGAGATGTTATCTTTCAGGTAGATGATAATTTCTCAACGCTTATCGATTTCAGATATAAAAGGAAATATGTCGCTGAACGAGGTCAGAACGGTTCATCAAGGAATTGTACCGGAAAAAGCGCTCCGCCGCTTATAATAAAAGTTCCCCGTGGAACGATTGTGCGTGATGCCAAAACCGGAAGAATAATGGCTGATATGTCAACCGACGAGCCGAAAATTCTTGCCAAAGGCGGCAGAGGTGGAAAGGGCAACGTTCATTTTGCAACCTCTACAAGACAGATTCCCAAATTTGCAAAGCCGGGATTTCAAGGAGAATCATTCGAGGTCACCCTTGAATTAAAACTTCTTGCCGATGTAGGACTTGTAGGATATCCGAATGTCGGAAAATCAACTCTCATTTCCGTTGTTAGTGCAGCCAAACCCAAAATTGCCAACTATCATTTCACAACGCTTACTCCTGTTCTCGGAGTTGTAAGAATGGATGAAGAGCGTTCTTTTGTAATGGCTGATATTCCGGGACTTATCGAGGGCGCCGGAGACGGAGTCGGACTTGGACACGAATTCCTGCGTCATGTTGAGCGCTGCCGTCTTATTGTCCACGTTGTTGACGTTTCCGGAATAGAAGGACGTGATCCGAAGGATGATTTCGAGATCATTAACGCCGAGCTTGCTAAGTTTAATGAGGAACTTGCACTGCGTCCGCAGATAGTTGCGGCAAATAAATCGGATATGGCAACTGAGGAACAGATCGAGGCTTTTCGCAGCTATATCGAGGAAAAAGGGATACCGTTCTTCTGTATTTCCGCTGCAACAACTCAAGGAACTTCAGAGCTTATGGACAAGGTTTCAGAGATTCTTGAAACGCTCCCTCCTATCAAAGAATATGAACCCGAACCCATTCCTCAACAGGAACTTGACGATATGGCTGGCGCAGGAAAGCGTTTTGAAATTTTCCTTGAAGAAGGAATTTACTACGTTGAAGCGCCTTGGCTCGAGCCGATCATGCGTACCGTTGATCCGGATGACTACTCATCTCTTCAGTATTTCCAGCGTGTTCTTATCAACAGCGGAATTATTGCAAAACTTGAGGAAATGGGAGTAAACGAAGGCGATACTGTAAATCTCGAAGGCTTTGAATTTGATTTTGTATATTAATTATGAATAAAGAATATTTATCTGAACGTGAAGCAAATTCGTATAGTCCGCTTGGTCTTGCTTTTCTCGGCGACAGCGTTTACGATACGCTTGCAAGAGAGTATCTCTTGCGTAAAGCAAATATGCCTGCATCTAAGCTGCACTCAGCTAAAATAAGGATAGTATGTGCGGAATTTCAGTCGGAAGCGTTTGATGCAGTTTCAGATGTTCTCACGGAACACGAACTTTCTGTTCTTAAAAGAGGACGTAATGCAACGGGAAATAATGTTCCAAAACACGCTGATACTGTACAATATCGCAGAGCTACGGCAATAGAATGCCTTTTTGGGTATTTATACATCACAGGGCAGACCGATAGAATAAGCGAACTTTTTGACTTAATTATAAATCATTCAGCTATTGAAAATGAATAGATAGGAGCGAAAAATTATGTCAGGTCATTCAAAATGGAATAATATTAAACGTAAAAAAGAAGCAACCGATGCTGTTAAGGGTAAGATATTTACTAAAATTGGACGTGAAATTACTGTCGTAGTTCGTGAGGGAGGTCCGGATCCTAATAATAACAGCAAGCTTCGTGATCTTATTGCAAAGGCAAAAGCAAATAACGTGCCGAACGATAATATCGAAAGAGTTATCAAAAAGGCTGCCGGCGGTGAGGATAAAAACAATTACGAAAATATTGTTTACGAGGGATACGGTCCTAATGGAGTTGCTGTTATTGTTGAATGTCTTACAGATAACAGAAACAGAACAGCAGGCGAGGTTCGTCATTATTTTGATAAATTTGGAGGAAATCTCGGAACGATCGGCTGCGTTTCATTTATGTTCAGCACAAAGGGAATAGTTATTTTTGAAAATACAGGTCTGGACGAAGACGCTGTAATGGACGATGTTTTCGAGTGCGGCGGTGATGATTTCGATATAAATGAGGAAACTGTTGAAATCGAGTGTGCGCCTGAGAACGTTCACGCTCTTCGTGAGGGACTTACAGCAAAGGGATATAATGTTCTGTCTGCTGAAGTTGAGAAAATTCCTGCAAACTACACAACTCTTACAGATGAGGATCATATCAAGAAAATGAATCTTCTTCTTGAACATCTTGAGGATAACGATGATGTTCAGAATGTTTACCACAACTGGGAAATGTAATTCTAAAGCAAAGGGACGGTTATTGCCGTCCTTTGTTATAATATGAGGTGTTTTTATGGGAGTTAAAATTTCAGAAGTTAAAACCGAAGAAGAGCTCGGTCTTGTCGCAGAGCTTGCCAAAAAAATATGGCATGAATGTTTTGTGAGCATAATTTCAGTGGAACAGATCGACTATATGGTTGAAAAATTTCAATCTTATAAAGCAATGAAGAATCAGATCGACAATCAGGATTACCATTATCTTGCTGTTCGTGACGATGACGATATATGCGGATATATAGCGGTAAAACCTGAAAAAGACGATAGATTTTTCCTTAGTAAACTATATCTCCGAAAGGATAAGCGAGGACAGGGTATAGCTTCACAAATGATCGAAAGAGTGTTTGAGGAGGCGAAAAATTCAGGCAAAAGCAAGGTTTATCTTACTGTCAACAAGCATAATTATCATGCTGTAAAAGTTTATGAAAAAACAGGATTCCAAACTGCCGAGTGCGTTGTAACAGACATCGGAAACGGATTTGTAATGGATGATTTTGTTATGGAGTACAAACTATAATAACTTGACTATTTTCTGAATATAATGTATTATATTTATGGAAAATAAAGGGAGATAGTTAATTATGGGTATTCTGGAATTGATTCTGCTTTCAGTCGGATTGGCAATGGACGCTTTTTCGGTATCGGTATGCAAGGGACTTAATATGAAAAAGCTCAGTTTGAAAAATGGTGCAGTTATCGCCCTGTTTTTCGGAATTTTTCAGGCGGGAATGCCTCTTATCGGATACTTCCTCGGAAGCAGATTTGCTAAGTTTATCGCTTCATTCAGTCATTGGGTAGCGTTTATTCTTCTTGCGGTGATTGGCGGAAAAATGGTATTTGAAGCCGTTCGTGGCGGTGATGATGAAGATGAGTCGGGGGAATTCAGTCTTAAAATCGGAGAATTGTTTGTTCTCGCTGTTGCCACAAGCATCGATGCTCTTGCTGTTGGAATAGTTTTTGTTGCGGCAGAGGTGAATCTGGTTCTTTCGGTTTCAATGATAGGCATTATAACGTTTCTGATTTCGTTTGCCGGAGTTATTATAGGTCATAAATTCGGGAGCAGATTTGAGAAAAAAGCTGAGATCGCCGGCGGAGTTATCCTTATTTTAATAGGGTTAAAGCTTCTTCTTGATGGACTCGGTGTTTTATAATTGATATATCAGCGGAGAATTGTTATATTCTCCGCTTATTTTATAGCTAAAACAGAAAAATCAAATCTTTTTTCTTGACCTTTTGGTGAAATTATGTTATTATGGTATTAAGGGGAATTTACCCCGTTTTTGTATTTTCAAGAACAGAAAGGATATAAAATGCATTTTAATGAACTTAATTTATCACAGGAACTCCTTAGAGCCGTAGACGAGCTTGGATATGAGGAAATGACGGAAATTCAGAAGGAAAGTATACCTCTTCTTCTTGAAGGACGTGACGTTGTCGGAAGATCAAATACCGGAACCGGAAAAACTGCCGCATTCGGCATTCCTGCTGTCGAAAGCATTACAGAAGCCGACCGCAGAACTGCTGCCGTTTTGATACTCTGCCCGACTCGTGAGCTTGCTATGCAGGCTGCGGAGGAAATACGCAAATTCGCTATGTTCAAGCACGGAGTAAAAGCTTGCGCAGTTTACGGCGGTGCAAGTATGGAAAAACAGATCCACGAGCTGAAGCGAGGAGCAAATATAATTATCGGAACTCCCGGACGTGTTATGGATCATATCCGCAGAAGAACACTGAAGCTTGATAATCTGCGCTGCGTCATTCTTGACGAGGCGGACGAAATGCTCAATATGGGTTTCAGAGAGGATATTGAATCTATTCTTTCAGATGTTCCTGAAAACAGACAAACCGTTCTTTTTTCTGCAACGATGCCTCCGGAAATAATGGCTATAACAGAAAAATATCAGAATGATCCTGTGCATATAAAGATAAAATCCTCGCAGAAAACAGTTGAGCTTATAGAACAGTTTTATTTTGAAGTTGCAATGGGAAGAAAAACCGACGCATTAAAACTTCTTTTGTCCGCCTATTCTCCGGCTTCGTCAATAGTTTTCTGCAATACGAAAGCTATGGTAGATCAGCTTACGGAAGAACTTATAAAGGGCGGATATAAAGCTGCCGGACTTCACGGCGATATGAAACAGAGTCAGCGTACTCAGGTTATGAACAGCTTTAAAAGCAGGGCGATCGGAATTCTTGTTGCAACCGACGTTGCTGCAAGAGGTATTGATGTAAACGACGTTGACGCTGTTTTCAACTACGATCTTCCGCAGGATAACGAATACTATATCCATCGTATCGGACGTACCGGAAGAGCCGGAAAAAAAGGAACTGCCTATACTATCATAAGCAGCAGACGTCAGCGATTTGAACTGCGAGCTATTGAAAAATATATTCATGCTGAAATAAAGGAAATGCCTCTTCCCGAAAAAGAAGATATAATCGTAATGAAAAAAGAAGCGATAGTTCAGGAAATCTCCGATATTGAAGCGGTTCATTATGCTTATGATATTCTTGAAAGGCTTGCAGGAAAGGGAATTGATTACCGTGAAGCAGCAGCTCGTCTTATCAGCGGAAGAATTCAGTCGGAAATTGAAAACATTCCGGAATTCAAAGCTCCGAAGCCGATAAGAAAGGGTAAAAGAGAAGGCGGAAAGACGGTTAAGGTCGATATCAATATCGGAAGAAGCAAGAGAATTGCTCCGAATTTTATACTCGGAGCGTTGGTTGACGCAACCGGAATGTCCGGACGGGATTTCGGCAAGATAGATATTTTTGATAATCATACGACTGTTGAGATTCCGGAAGCCGAGTCTGAATATATTATAGACAGCACCAATCCAATGAAAATTAACGGACATCATGTTGAAGTGAAATTGGTATCAGGCGGCGGATATAAGGAAAACTCCAGACGAAATGACAGCGGCAGGAACAAAAAGAAATTTGACCGCAAAAAAGCTGCATACGGAAGCAGAAAGAAGCAGGAGATAGTTTCCGATTACATACCAAACCGTAAAAAGCGTACTAAAAAGAGACACTAAGAGGTGATAAAAATGGCGCAGAATAAAAAGAAAAACAGCAGTTATCCGGAATCAGGAAAGAAGACATGGATGAGGATAGCGATTCTTATTGTTGCGTTTATTATGATATTAGGTATTATTCTACTTCCATTTATCAGTTAATGAATTTAGCAGAGCATTATGCTCTGCTTTTTTTGTTCTGCGGACAAATTATGACATATTTTTCAGCTTGTTCGCATTATAATATTAATACGGAGAGCTGAGGAGGCAGACTATGCAGACGATTTATGTTGATGTGCTTATTGTTCTGAATATTTATGTGAATTATTTTCTTCTGCGGATAACTTCCGGTATAACCCGATCTCCGCTGAAAAACGGACGATGCATTGCTGCTTCTGCTTATGGGAGTATTTTTTCGCTTCTGATTCTGGTACCGGAACTGAACAGCATTATTGTGACCTCTATCAAGCTTGCCGCTGCTGTAACAATAGTCATGCTTGCTTTTGGAATACATGGAAAAAAACGGCTTTTCATAAACACGACAGCGTTTTTTGTATCAAATATAGTCCTTGCCGGAATGATCTACGCCGTTTATTCATGGCTCTCTCCGGAGTTTGTTCATATAGGCAACTCATTTTTTTACATAGATTTCTCGCTTATTATACTTGTTGCATCGACTGCTGCGCTTTATATTATTGTATGCCTGATAAAGAGATTTTCCGTTAAAAGTTCGTCCGTTTCAGATAACTACCACGTTGTAATTCGTCATAAAGATAAATTGGTTGATTTATGCGGACTTGCCGATACGGGGAATGCTCTAACGGATTTTTTTACAGGAACTCCCATAATAGTATGCGATAAGGAGCATTTTATTTCAGGAGAGATGAATGAAACGTCGCTTCCGAAAGGTTTCAGATTTCTTCCTTGCAACACAGTTTCGGGCGATGGAGTTATACCGATTTTTCGTCCGGACGAAGTTATTATAGTGAATGATATAAACGGCGAGAAAAAGCCTGTAGACGTTATGGTTGGATTGGGGAAAAGCTCCGGAAAAGCTATTTTTCATCCTGATATATTAAAAAGATAAAAGAAAAGGAGAAAATTATGAAAATATTAAAGCGAATCACATCAAAAATAATCAGCATTTTTACAGGGAGCGTATTCTACATAAATGGTCCTGATACGCTTCCGCCTCCGCTTTCAAAACAGGAGGAAGAGGCTGTTTTCATCCGTCTTACAGAAAACGATCAATCTGCTCGTGACACGCTTATTGTACATAATCTGCGCCTTGTGGTTTATATTGCAAAAAAGTTTGAATCAACGGGAATTGGCCTTGAAGATCTTGTTTCGATAGGGACGATCGGATTGATAAAAGCGGTTAATACATTTTGCCCGACAAAAAACATCAAGCTTGCAACATATGCTTCACGCTGCATTGAAAACGAGATTCTTATGTTTCTGAGAAAGTCGTCGCAGTACCGCAATGATCTTTCGATCGACGAACCGCTTAACATTGATTACGATGGGAACGAACTTCTTTTGTCAGATGTTCTCGGAACTGATGACGACGTTGTCAATAAGGGCATTGAAACTGAAGCGGAACGTGAGATTCTCCGCATGGCAGTGGCAGATCTTGGTGAAAGAGAACGTGAAATAATGGAAATGCGTTTCGGACTTATCGACGGAAAAGAAAAAACGCAAAAGGAAGTTGCCGACCAGATCGGAATTTCACAATCGTATATATCACGTCTTGAAAAGAAAATCATAAAAAAACTCCGCATTAAATTGGAAAGTATAACGTGATTTTTTCAGGGCGGCAGCATTGGTCTTTCTATGATTATTGCTCCCTTTATCATGTAAAAGATTTTGAAAATGATTGACAAATTAATAAAAAAATGTTATAATATAAAGGAGCAGACTATGCGGTAGCGGAAACGTTTAGTTTATGAGGAAAGTCCGGGCATCAAAGAGCAGGGTAGCTGCTAACGGCAGCCGAGGGCGACCTTAGGGCAAGTGCAACAGAGATATACTGCCTCATTTATTGAGGTGATGGTGGAAAGGCGAGGTAAGAGCTCACCAGATTGCAGGAGACTGTAATGCTATGTAAACCCTATCCGATGCAACGTCTATTGGTACTTTATATTTTTAACGCTTGCTCGGCGGATATAAAGTAATGACGGCTTCAGCTTGCCGGCGACGGTAAGCGTAGATAAATTACCGCACACGACAGAACCCGGCTTATCGGTCTGGTCATTAAAAAAGAGAGCAAATGCTCTCTTTTTTTAATATAAATGTATGGTTTTTAAGTACGCTCTAAAAATCTCTCCACATTTTTCTGTAAGAAAAACAAGTGAGATTTTCAGATTTTTTGAATTGTCTTGCAAAATAGCTTTGATCGTTGAATCCGCATAAATGTGCGATCTCGTCAACAGATTTATCTGAAAAACGAAGAAGCTCTTTTCCATAATTTATGCGGGCTGTAATGATATGCTGAAAAATTGTTTGACCGTAAATTTTTTTATATTCACGGGTGAGATAAAATTTGCTTATGTAGAATTCAGCCGAGAGTTTTTCGAGCGAGATATCCTCGCTGAAATGTTCTTCTATAAAGCCGTGTACGGCGGCAAGTTTGCTTTTAAGAGCGGAATCATACTGTGCACTCTCGGTATTAGCGGTTAAAGCAAGCGTGAGCAGATCAATGATATATTTTGAAGTTAAGATCTCGGCATAAGAATCTTTGCTTTCATTGATTCTGATAATTTCTGTTATCACTGAAACGATTTTATCAAATGATGACGGACGGAAAATGTTATTGCTTTGCGAAAGAAAATATTCATAATATTGCTGAGATGTTGCGCCGTTAAAATGAATCCAAAGAAGCTCCCACGGATCGTTTTTTGAGCTTTTATAAAAATGTGATTTCCGGCAGTCAATAAAGAAGCATTCTCCCTTTGAAACAGAATACGTCTCGTTTCCGAAATTAAGTTCGCCCTTACCGTTTGTAACGGCAACAAGCAGAAACGAATCAAGATTTTGTCTTTGAGTTGAAGCTGCTTCATCAGTTTTCATACATCCTGTTTCCTGAATATAGAAGAAACTGCTTTTGGCTGCCGGACTGGGTGTGATTATAATATGCTTGGATAATTTATTCTTAAAACTTTTAGTTTCGGATTTATCCATAATAAAATCTCCTGTATACATTAAGTCGATATTTACGGCTTGAATTGTCAGCTTTTGACAATATTTTATTTATACATACTATTATATCACAAATTTCCCTGAAAATCTACAATTTTTTGATATTTTAGTGAACAAAGATAAAAATTAATGCGGCCGCAAAAAAAATAGTAATAGCAGAAAGTATTATTTTCCCCCACATGGATGATTTGCGACGATTACGGTTGTATTCAAGACCAAGCTTGGCGATGTAACGCTGCGCTTCTGATCTGGAAATCTCCTGCGGCAGTTCACGGACGTTGGGGCGAAGGTAAAAAACTGCTTTTTCAAAATAAATGCTGTCCGGATTGTTGATCTCGATAATTTTTTTAGTAACTCCTTTAATCATAGCTCCTCCTGATATAGTTCAAATTTGATTCTGCAATGATTATTGGTAATATTTTCTGTTATATTCGATTATGATGGATTTTTTTCAACACCTGTTCTGATATAGTGGAAAAGATACTGCTGAGCGATTCCTGCATATTCACGTGCGAATGTCGGAAAACCATCCGGATAGTATTCTGAAAGAACTCGCTTTATCCAGACGTCGATCGGAAAAGCCTCGGTTCTGTGCATACCGAAAAGGAGTATGCATTCGGCGACCTTCGGACCTACACCGAGTATCTTTTTAAGTTCGTTTCTTGCATCTTCGATCGGGAGGGATGCAATTTTTTCAAGGTCTGTTTCTTTCGAGTGAACTTTAGAAGCGGCATCGCAGATATATTTTGCACGGAATCCGCTTCTGAGATATGACAGCGAATCAGGAGTTTCACCTGCCAGTTCTTCCGGAAGAGGAAAGCGTTCATCGTAATTACCGCATAGTCTGTCTATAATGCCTTTGATCCGAGGGATATTATTGTTTTGTGAGATTATGAATGATATGAGGCATTCCCAGCTGTTCTGTTTTAAAAGACGTATACCTCCGGCGAAGCTGCAAGCTTTTGAAAGAGTTTCATCTTCAGAAAACTGTTTTTTCAGTTCGGAATAATTTGTGTTGAAGTCGAAATAATCGACCCATTTTTCGAGAAAGTCTTTCTCAGAGGTGTTATGGAAAATGAATTCTCCTTTTTTCGTTTGTGATATTTTCAGATAGTCGTTCACGAATTTTCCCTCGTATGTACAATCGAAATCAGATTCGATTTTTTTCCAACGGAAAGCCTGTCCGCAGTCGAGAGTTTCATCCAGATCAAAATCGGATTCAGAAACGATAATATCGTTATTTTTTAAACAATAGTCCATAAAAAAGCTCCTTTATGTGTGTAAATGATAAAAATTATACGAAATGTGAAATTACACTTGATTTTTCTATTAAATTATACTAAAATATTAAGTATATTACAAGAGCAAGGAATGATTTTTTTGAAAAAATTTTCAATAGCGGCTATTTTTATTTTATCAGGAGCAGTTTTATGCAGCTGTTCCGGTAAAAAAACAGAAAAAGCAGACATTGTCGCAGCAACATCTGATGCAGAAACAACGGTATTTTCTGATGAATTTTCAGAAAATAATACAGTACCCTCAGAATTTCATACTGAAATAAAACCGGAAAGCATAGTGCCTGATCTGGATAAAAAGTTTACAGAAAGCGGTAAACTGGTATACGATAACGCCGGACTGTTTGACGACGCTTCTTATAAGAAGTGCAGTGAATATCTGAATGAGCTTTACAGCAGGTATATGATAAATTCTGCTGTGGTAACGGCGAATGATCTGGGAAGCAGATCAGTGCATGAGTACGCTGCGGAAGCGTACGATAATATTTTCGGAGCAGGAGGCAACGGTCTTCTTCTTCTGATAAATAACGACACTAACGAAGATTATCTTTATAAGACCGGAGCTTGCAGCCAATTTATCTCAGAAAGTGATGAAACATCCGCATTTTACTCGGCAACAAGGGAAATAGTCGGAGGAGATTATGAAAGCGCTGTTTTAAGGATAATGAACCTTGGCGAAAATTGTCCGGAGCATATCTTCGATTATTCGTCTGTTTTCACCAATGAAGAGATATCAGGACTTGAAGAGACAATTAAATCCGGCGGAAAAGAGATTTCATTTGTTACTGTAAATAATTCCGAAAATGACAGCGAGCTTATTAAGGATTTTTATAAAAGACGTTACATAAACGGAGGCGGATGTCTTATAATGCTTGATACGAACACTAAAAAGATTACCGCTTATTCGGATACAAATGTGTCCTCTGATATCGCAAAATCAGTTTCCGAGGCAAATAAATCAGCGGAAAATGGTGATTATTCTGCGGCAGCAAAAATTGCTGTTAATGGTACTTAATCACGCTCTTATATACGAATATAAACAGGATGTGATTATGCAATGCTTTCAAAAATAAATCTTGCAGGAGAATGGGGTTTTCGATGTGATGAGGAAAAGCTTGGGCTTGCAAATAAATTCTACGAATTAAATGCTGATGATTTAATTGATCTTCCCTCTACAACGTCAATGGCAAAAAAAGGCAGAAAAAATGAGAAAAACGAAAAAGATTATCTTACCGATACGTATGCATATGAAGGCTATGCGTGGTTTTATAAGGAGATTGAACTTGGGATTTCAGATGGTCAGATGGCAGAACTTATCCTTGAAAGAACAAGAATAACCAGACTCTGGGTGAACGGAAGATCGGTTGGAAATTGCAGCAGCCTTTGTACTCCTCATATTTATGATATTACAGATTATATTGCAGACGGCACAGCTCGGATTTGCATTATGACAGACAATACGGATTATCCGACAAAAGGAGGTCATATGACTTCGCCGGATACACAGTCTAACTGGAATGGTATAACCGGCGGGATAGCTGTGATTATCTCTGAAAAATCAGGAATAAAAGGAATAAGAGCGTTTCCTGATGCTAAGCAGAAATCGGTTCAGCTTGAATTTGAGCTTAAGGGAATGGATGAAGCTGACATTGAAATATGGGGAGCTTCTTCTGACGGAAAAATTGTAGATAACAGAACTTATCACATTACGTCAGATGAGAATAAAACGACATTGCTCCTTGGGGATGATATTTCGCTCTGGGATGAATTTGATCCAGTTACATATACTCTGAAAGCCTGCATTTCAGGAAGTTCAGATATTTCAACAGTAACCTTTGGAGTAAGAAATTTTGAAGCTGACGGTATGAAACTGCTTCTGAATGGCAGGCAGGTTCAGCTCAGAGGAAAGCACGACGGCATGGTATTTCCTCTTACAGGAGCTGCTCCGACTACTGTTGAAGAATGGTGTAACACTTTGATGATTGCTAAATCATGGGGAATAAATCATTATCGCTTTCATACCTGCTGTCCGCCTGACGCTGCTTTCACGGCAGCCGATATAGTCGGGATTTATATGCAGCCTGAACTTCCTTTCTGGGGAACTGTTCATGCTTCGGACGACGAGAATTTCAATGCTTCTGAACAGGAATATCTTATCGAAGAGGGAAGACGGATCCTGAAAACGTTTGGCAACCATCCATCGTTTATGATGATGTCGCTTGGAAATGAACTTTGGGGGAACGCAGATCGGCTGAATGAAATTCTTCTGGAATATCACAGTCTCGATTCACGTCATCTATATACTCAGGGAAGCAATAATTTTCAGTTTTTTCCTAATATACAGCCGTATGACGACTTTTTCTCCGGATTAAGGCTAAGTAAGGAACGTCTCATACGAGGTTCTTATGCGATGTGTGATGCTCCGCTTGGATTTGTTCAGACGGACGAACCAAATACGGTTCATTCCTATGATAAAATAATTTTTCCGGAATCCGAAATAAGTACAGGCAGAAGCGAAAGTACTGAATTTGAGATCCAGTATGGAACCGGAACAAAAAAGGTAAAATTATACAGTTCGTCAGGGGGACTTGTTCCTGATAAGCCTATAATTACTCATGAAGTAGGACAATATTGCTCTTACCCTGACTTTAATGAAATAACATCTTACACCGGAGTTCTTCAGGCTCGGTTTCTTGAAATATTCCGCAGAAGGCTTTCTGATAAAAATATTCTGTCTTGTGGCGAGGATTTTCATATGGCTTCGGGAATGCTTGCTTTCAACTGCTACAAACTTGAAATTGAAGCGGCAATGCGTTCGGAGTTTATATCAGGGTTTCAGCTGCTCGATATTCAGGATTTCCCAGGACAGTGTATTGCTTTTGTGGGAATGCTTAACTCGCTTATGCAGGAGAAGAGCTTTGTCAAGGAGTACGATCTTCGCCGGAAATGGACGGGATTTTGCTCTGATGCCGCAGTTTTTGCCGAAATAGAGAGCTTTATTTTGGAAGCTGATGAGAGCGTAACTCTTACTGTTTTGATGAGAGATATGCGTCCTGAAAAGCTTATCGGGAAAAGACTCAACTGGAGTTTTGGGAGTGAGAGTGGGGTTATTAAAATTCCGGACGGTTTCAGCGGTCTTGGGAAAATCGGAAATATCACGATTACTCCGCATAATTTTGGAAAGTGTGTTCTGAGCCTGCGAATAGAAAACGTCCGTCCTGCAAATGATATTCTTTCGGAGCATACCTGCAATTTCTACGACTTCTGGGTATATCCAAGGCCGGCTGATTCATTTGAGGTATGCAGAAGTTCTGTTGCGGGGGACAGTACGGTGTATATTACAGAGTCTCGTGACGAAGCTGAAAAACTGCTGTACGCCGGCGAAAAAGTGCTTTATCTCCCGAATAAGCCTGAAGGATGCATAGACGGCTTTTACTGTACTGATTTCTGGTGTTATTCGATGTTCCGCAGCATTTCTGAGAGTATGGGCAGAGAAATTCCGGTCGGAACGCTCGGATTTTTTATTGATAACAAGCATCCGTCTCTTGCAGGATTTCCATGCGAAAGCTATTCGACTCCACAGTGGTATCATATTGTAAGTCATGCAAAATGCAGTGTTCTTGATGGAACTCCTGAGGAATTTCGTCCCATAGTTCAGGTTATAGACACTTTTGAGCGGAATCACAAGCTTGGTATTCTTTACGAAGCAAAATGCGGCAGCGGAAATCTTCTTGTCTGCACAAGCCGTCTTTCAGAAATTGCCGACAGACCGGAGGTTCAGGTATTTATCACAAGTCTGCTTGAATATATGCACTCGAATGCATTTAAGCCGGAATTTTATATTTCCGCATTATAACAAACATCTAAACATATTTGACCGGAAAGGAAGGTTAATCATGAGCGAAATGGATTTTTATAAGAAAACCTTTGATAATCTGCCTGCTGTTATGAAAAGCAGTGAGAGTGTTAAAGAAAAAGTAGCCGAAGTTCTGTATGATTTTATGCAGCTTCAGCATCTTTATGATTCGGCTATCGAGGTTGTTAAAACTTATCTTAGCTGTATAGACAATGAATTCAGCGTTAAGTTCCAGCGTAATCCGATCCATAATATAGACAGCCGTCTTAAGTCGCCGCAGTCAATAATAGGAAAGCTTCAGAAAAAGGGGCTTCCTCTTACAACAGATGCCGCTCAGAAGAATCTTCTTGATATTGCCGGAATAAGGGTGACCTGCTGTTATATAAGCGATATTTATGCCATTGTTGATATACTCAGCAGGCGGGATGATTTTACTATAATCAAACAGAAAGATTACATAAAAAATCCCAAGCCAAGCGGTTACAGAAGTTATCATATGGTGGTAAGGGTTCCGGTTTATCTTTCAACGCATAAAACATATGCGCCTGTTGAGATTCAGATAAGAACTATTGCTATGGATTTTTGGGCGAGTCTTGAGCATCAGCTTAAATATAAAGCCTCAGCGGATATAACTCCTGAAATTTCAGAAGAACTGCGTATGTGCGCTGAAAGAATTGCTGAAACGGATATTCAGATGCAGAAAATTTTTATGGAGATAAACGATCTGGAGTAAATATGGGGTTTATTTCAGCAGAATGATATATTTTTTCGGATATATTTATCCTGACAAGCTGTTAAGATTTATCGGCAAATTCCGACATAAAATAAGCAAAATAACGTGATTTGACCTGTTCACATATCTCTTTGTATGTGGTATAATTAAGTTCAATCCGATAAAAAGAAAGGAGCTTGAAATATGTTCGGAATCGTTAGAAAAATAAAGCGAGAGGTACAAGACAGAACTGTTTATATGGAGGTCTACGGTGATAATAAGGTCGCATACAGAGTTATCGCCGGAAGAATAAATCTTTTCGGAGAAATGGTTTGTACATATGGGGTTGAGGTTGAAGATTTTGCTGCCAAAGAAAAAGAAACGATTGCAGATTTTTCAAGAAATGTCGAGGACGCTGTCGATTTTACTGAAATGATGATAAACGGACGTGTAAGACCAAGACAGCTTTACAGCAGAGCTTTGAATTACCTTTGTATTTCAATTTGAAAACAAGTTCTGAATTTTTCCTTTCGGGTATAGACAAATTAATTTTTTTATGCTAAAATATAATTAGCCAAAACAGAAAGGAGATTTTATCAATGGCAGAGCTTAAATATGAAATCACAGAAAAAATCGGAGTTCTTTCCGAAAATGCAAAGGGTTGGACAAAGGAGATCAATATGGTTAGCTGGAATGAGCATGATCCTAAATATGATATCCGTGAATGGGCGCCCGATCACTCAAGAATGGGCAAAGGCGTTACATTAACAGCCGACGAGCTTGCTTCTCTTAAAGATATTTTAAAAGATATTGATTTAGATTCTTTTGATTGATTCTGATAAAAATGCCGGAAACCGCATAATGGTTTCCGGCATTATTTTTTTATTGAAGTACAGGGATAAAAGCGGCTGCTCCAACTTTTTCAGCTGTTTCAGAAGCTTCTTTGAATGTGAGGACTTCGTCAGTAATATATGAAATTCCGTCCTCATGCTCGTATGAACCCTCCGGAGCGCTGCTTCCGGCAGGAACACGGAAATACCAGCGGGACTTGAAATTGTCGATACTGTCAATGAAAGAATCGTCATCGGATGATTCCCATGACTGTGAGAATACGGTAACATGATGTTTTACAGCTTCAATGACATCGCCCATAACAGCGCTTGCTGTCGGGAGCTTTCCTGCGCCTCTTCCGTAGAACATGGCCTGATCGATTCCGTCGCCGCAAACAAGAACAGCGTTGAAAACATCGTTTACGCCGGAAATAATATTGTCATATGAGACGAGCATCGGCATTACGGCAGGGAGAATTTTTCCGTTATCTTCCGAACTTACTGAAGCGATAAGCTTGATAGCGTGACCAAGAACGTCGGCAGCAGCAACATCACAGAGTTCGACCTGAGAAATCCCCTTTGTATAGACGCTTTTCGGATAAACGTGCTTGCCGAAAACAAGGGAAGAAATAATGCAGATCTTACGGCAGGCATCGTGACCTTCGATATCGGCTGTAGGATCTTTTTCAGCATAGCCAAGATCCTGAGCGAGCTTTAAAGCGTCGGCAAACGGCATATTGTCGTTATACATTTTAGTTAGAATGAAGTTTGTAGTACCGTTAAGGATTCCGGCAACTTTGCTGATAGCGTTAGCTGCAAGACACTTGTGAAGCGGTCTGATAATCGGAATAGCGCCGCCTACGCTTGCCTCAAAGAAGAAGTTGCAGTTGTGTTCTTTGGCTGTTTTCAGCAGAATATCGCCTTTTTCAGCAACAAGTTCCTTGTTTGATGTTGAAACGCTTTTTCCTTTTTCAAGACAAGCCTTAACGAATGTGAAAGCAGGTTCAACGCCTCCCATACATTCAGCAACTGAAACGACTTCTTCATCATTTACAATATCATCGAAATTTTTAGTAAATTTATCATGGTAAGGAGAATCAGGAAAATCTCTTAAATCGAGGATATACTTTATATCCATTTCTGTACCGGCACGTTTTTCGATGCTTTTTTTATTTTTATAAAAAAGCTCGACAACACCGGACCCAACTACTCCGTGACCCAAAACTGCAAATTTAACTGACATAAAATAAACCTCCGGAAAACTATTCGGCAGAGAGGATCTTAACCTCTAAAACGCCGTTGAGTTCAGTAATAGAATAAAACGAATCGACCTCATGCTCGGATTCTCCTGTAAGCCGCAGTGAAATATTTACCGCCGCCGCTCCGTCAACAGGAATGCTTTGGTTGACGGTAAGGATATTGGCATTAAGATTGTGAAGAAAGCCAAGAGCGCTTGAAAGAACACCGGGACTGTCGCTAAGGAGAAGATAGAGATTAACGATTCTTCTCGTAAAAAGCTCCTCATATGGGAAAACGCTGTCCTTATACTTATAATAAGCGCTTCTTGATATTCCGACACGTTTACAGGCAGAAGCAAAACTTTTTTCGCCCTTTTGTGCCATAAGCTTTTTAACCTCGATAACCTTGGTGAAAACTTCTGGAAGAACATCCGCTTCAGCAACTATCAGCTGAGAATTTTTTTTCATACTGAATCTCCATAATATTTAAAGTAAGAAACGTCCGCCACAGGTGAACAATTGTACATTACTTAATTACTATACCACTTTTCAGAATAAATGTCAAGAGATTTTTAAAAAATAAAAATAATGCTCTTGAAATTTTTTGTCAGATAATGTATAATAAATACGAATAATGTAAAAGAAAAGAGGAAAATGAAAATGGAAGAAAATAATGTTCTTGCATCAGCTCCAGTTAGAAAGCTGATGGTCAAATTTGCGGTTCCGAGTATTGTCGGAATGCTGGTCAGTGCGCTTTATAATATAGTGGATCAGCTGTTTATCGGACAAAAGGTCGGAACATTGGGGAATACTGCGACAAATATCGCATTTCCGCTTACTACGATATGCATGGCAATCGCACTTTTATTCGGTATCGGCGGAGCTTCCTGCTTTAATCTTGCTATGGGAATGGGAGATAAAAAGCGAGCCGGATATTATGTTGGAGGCTCGGTGACGATGCTTCTTGGATGCGGAGTTGTTATTACGGCGGCAACCCTTATATTTCTTACTCCGATGCTGAAACTTTTCGGTGCAACTGCTGAAAGTTTGCCGTTTGCGGAGGAATATGTAAAAATTACTGCTATCGGATTTCCGTTTCTGCTTCTTGCTACGGGCGGCGGACATCTTATAAGAGCTGACGGCAGTCCTCACATGACAATGATTTGTAATATTGCCGGAGCGGTTATAAATACGGTTCTTGATGCTGTATTTGTTCTTGCTTTGGACTGGGGAATGGCGGGAGCCGCTGCTGCTACGGTTATCGGACAATTTGTATCGGCTGTTATTGTAATCGTATATATGTTTAAATTCAAAACGGTAAAGCTTGAGAAAAAGCACTATATACCGAATGGCAGCAGTATTAAAAGAGTCGCTATGATAGGCATGGCTTCATTTTTCAATCAGATAGCTATAGGCGTAGTTCAGATTGTTCTCAATAATTCGCTCAAACATTACGGAAGTCTTTCTGAATACGGTGCAGACGAGCCGATAGCTGTTGCCGGAATAATAATGAAAGTAAACATGATCGTTTTTTCGATAGTAATAGGACTTGCTCAGGGAACTCAGCCGATTGAAAGCTACAATTACGGCGCACGCAATTTCGGACGTGTTAAAGAAGCGTATTGGCTTGCCGTAAAAACAGGCGCAGCAATTTCAATTTTGGCATTTATATTATTTCAGGCTTTCCCGAAGCAGATACTTATACTTTTCGGAAGCGGAAGTGAAACATATTATGATTTCGGAGTAAAATTTTTCAGGATATTCCTTTTCTTCACATGGTTAAACTGTATTCAGCCCATAACGTCCACGTTTTTTACATCCATAGGAAAATCAATAAAGGGTGTTTTTCTTTCGCTTACAAGGCAGATCATCTTTTTTGTTCCGATACTTCTGGTTCTTCCGCTTTTCTTCAAAATAGACGGAATCTTATATACCGGACCGATCGCCGATGTTCTTTCAGCAATTGTAGCAGTTCCTATGGCAATGTATGAATTCAAAGAAATGAAAAAAATGTCATCCCAATTAAAGGAAAACGGAAAATCATAAATTTTAACAGATATGAATAAAAAAGAACCCTTTGCCTTGCTTCTTGCCGGCATTATCATTATATCAACAGCTGTTGCAATGGCCATAAAAGAAAACGATATAAAGCATGAGATAAGAGTAATTGAAAACAGCAGCCATTCCGAGGTTTATATGACTGATGCGATTCAAGAAACTGAAATTCCGGAAGTCTCCGCAACAACGGTTGTTTCTGAAACGCAGACAGTTTCTGCGACAACAGTTTCAGTGGAATCCACTGCCGCCGAAAACGATAAAATTTACATAAATATAAACACAGCCGGCGCTGATGAACTTGTTAAACTCAAGGGAATCGGTCCGGTTCTGTCGGAGGCAATTATTGATTATCGCTTGAAAAACGGAAATTTTAACAATATTGAAGAGATAATGCTTGTTTCCGGAATAGGCGAGGGGATTTTTGAAAATATAAAAAATTATATTTACGTCGAAAACCCGGATTACACTGCATATCCAGCTCCTGAAAGTGAACCTGAGAGCGATATTTATATTGATCCGGAGCCTGAACCTGAGACGGAAGAAGAGGTTACGGATTCTTATCAAGTAAGTCTTGAAGATGTTGCTCCCATAAATATCAATACTGCCGATACGGAAGAATTAAAGCTTCTGCCATATGTTACCGATGAAATTGCCGAAAGAATTATATGGCTCAGAGAGGCTATCGGCGGTTACAGTCATGTTTATGAACTGCTTTATATCGAAGAGCTTGAACAAAGCGAGGTTGCTGAAATAGTAGATTACGTCACGGTTGGATAATTTCAGGATTTTCAGGGGGAACAGAGTTCCCCCATTTTTATTTTTAAAAAAGTTAGAATTTGTTCTCATAGGATTCGTGTGCGGATTTTCAAGCATAATTTTGTCATGGACAAGGCGGAAAGCCGCAGGAATAATGACGTATTGCAAGGATTTCCAACGCAGTCAATGGCCAAATTTGCCGGAATGCCGTGCACGTAGGCCTATGAGAACAAATTCTTAATACCGCTGTGGAAAAAATACAAAAAACCCTTGCTTTTTTCTGTCGGATATGCTATTATATTCATTAAGGGAGGAATCCTGAATGGAAAATTTTATCTCGGTTATTTTTATGAATTTCTGGGGTTATGATCTTATTATTGCAATTACGGCTGTTGTTACAGGAATAATCTTTTTCTGGCTTCACAGATCGGCGGATAATCTTTATAAAAAAATGCACCTTACCGTTTTTGTTCCCGACGGCAGACTTTCAAGCAAAGAAGCCGACAGCGATATATCCGGTCTGCGTGAAACCGAAGTAGTTACAATGAGAAATCATACCGGAAAACTTTATTCTATTTTTGTGAATCTTACCGGAATTTTTCCGCTGCTTGGAATTCTTGGAACGGTAGTTTCACTTCTAGGACTTGTTGCCGATACTTCTGACGTTACCGGTAATTTTTACGGAGCTCTGACCTCTACATTCTGGGGATTGGTTTTCGCTATTGTTTTCAAGTTTCTTGATGGAGTGATCTCGGCTAAAATTGAGGACAATGAAAAAAGTGTTGCGCTTTATCTTGAAAGAAATAATTTTTCGGAAAGACCGACTATTCAAAAAAATGAATATAACGTCATAAAAAATGCCTATCAGCATGAAGCTGCTGACGAAAGCATATCGGTTGAAGAAAAACATACTGTTTCTGTAAAAAATTCTGATTATGATGTTATAAATAATCTGCTCGCTTCATTGGATGACAAAGTATGAACGGTTATCGCAAAAGTAAAGGAATAGTTATCGAGCTTACCGCTCTCCTGGACGTTATTCTTATAATGCTTTTCTGGGTTATGATGAATGTTCAGGAAAACGGCGAATCGGCAATGGCAGATGCAGAGAGGCGGACCGCTGCGGTACAGCAGCAGCTTGAAGATACACAGAATGAGCTTGACAGGCTTATTGAAAAAAATGCTGAGCTTATGAAAAAATGGAATGCGGCTGAAAATCTTAATAAGGATGCGGCTGCTAATCAGGAAGCTCTTATAGGGTATGAACAGGGAAAACTCATCACCTTGGATATAGAGTATGATACGGACGGAAAGCTTTATGTTTATAATTCCGATGAATGTCTCGGAAGCGTTTCGCTGGATTCTGAAACAGAAATAAGCGGATGTATAATCGATTCTCTTGGAAAAGCCGGTCTTGAAGAGGACGATGTTATACTTTGCGTTCTGATTTATGACGGAAGCACTTCGCTCTATAAAGATATTAAAACTGTAAATGCTGCTGTTGATGTTGTAAGGGCTGAGTACAAAAATTTCTACTGCGCCTACATCAATACCGCAGAGCGAAAGGATCTGAATTGATATGTCAAAATCAAAAGAAAAACACGCACATAAACATTGTGGAAATCCACCTCCGCAGAAAGTTGTAAAAAAGAAAAGCGGATGTATATGGGGATTATTGTTTCTTATCATAATTATCGCATTGATAATATATCTGATGAAGCATTTCGGATTTGGTTTGTTCGGTGACGAAAAAGACGGAGGAACAAGCGATACTTCCGTTTCCGATTCGGTTGATGAAAAAGATGAACCTGAACAGGATGTAATAATAGACATTGCCGTTCTCGGAAATCAGTATATCTACGATAACGGAAAAATCGAGGTAGACGATTTTGTTGCCGAGATCAAGGCAATGAAGGGAAATGTCAGCGTTAGGATTACTGACGACAATGCATATCAGGATACGATGGAAGAACTTATCGAGGCTCTCGAAAAGGCTCAGATTCTGTACACTGTTTCATAAACAGTTATATAAGAAAAAGCAAGATAACGAGTATAAAGCCGCTGTTTTTCGGCGGCTTTTTCTGTACCGGAGGTTTTAGCAATGAAAAGTATTAACGTGAAAACAAGTCGTCCATATGAAGTTATTATTGAACGAGGCGGTATAAATAAATGCGGCGAATATATAAGAAACATCACAAAATCATGCAGAGCTGCTATTATAACTGATGATATCGTCGGAAAGCTTTACGGCAGAACGGTTCTTGATTCTTTGGAAAAAAACGGATTTAATTGCAGTACGTTCACCTTTCCGAACGGAGAGCAGTCTAAATGTCTTGCAACGTTCGGCGAGATACTCGATTTTCTCTGCGAGTCTGAAATTACAAGAAGCGACATAATCATCGCTCTTGGAGGAGGCGTAGTCGGCGATATAACAGGGTTTGCCGCTGCGTCTTATTTAAGGGGAGTCGAATTTGTACAGATTCCAACAACTCTTCTTGCACAAATCGATTCGTCAGTCGGCGGAAAAACTGCCATTGATATAAAGGGCGGAAAAAATCTTGTAGGAGCTTTTAATCAGCCGTCACTTGTTATCTGTGACAGCGATACGCTGAAAACGCTTACTCCTGAGATTCTTTCTGACGGTATGGCGGAGGCTATAAAATACGGTATGATTCGTGATGAAAAGCTTTTTGAGCTTATCGAAGCTCATAACCGTGATAATATTCACGAGGTTATGGACGAGATCGTTTATACTTGTATTGACATAAAGCGTGACGTTGTCGAGAACGATGAATTTGACAGGGGAGAGCGCATGATACTTAATTTCGGACATACCATTGGTCACGCTCTTGAAGGATGGCATAATTATACTGACTATACTCACGGAATGGGTGTTGCAGCAGGAATGTGTATCATCACTGAAAAACTCGCTTCAAATGAACTTGCGGAGCGTCTTAAAAAATGTGTTATGCAGTATTGTCTGCCTGTTGGAACCGATATTCCTATGGTCGAACTTCTTCCATACTGTTCTAAGGATAAAAAGCGTGAATCGGGAAATCTCAGCTATATAATATGCAATACTATCGGTAAGGCGGAGATAAAAAAAGTTACTGTCGGCGAATTCAGCCGTCTTATGGAGGGATAAATAATGGATATGCTCATAAAACCGTCTTTTCTCAGGGGAAGACTTGATATCCCTGCTTCAAAAAGCTGCGCTCACAGAGCAATTATCTGCGCTGCCCTTGCTGAGGGAACTTCAATTCTCAGCGGAGTAAGTATGTCTAAGGACATAAAAGCGACTATCGACGCCATGTCTGCTTTGGGCGCTTCTTTTGAGGTGAACGGTGATATTGTTACTGTAAACGGTATCAAAAATCCGTCTAAAAATGCAGTTATCGACTGCAATGAAAGCGGTTCTACACTTCGGTTTGTTATACCAATAGCAGCCGCTTTGGGCACTGATTCTGAATTTCAGGGCAGAGGCAGGCTTCCGGAACGTCCGATAGATATTTATAAGCGTGAACTGTCCAAAAACGGTATTGAATTTGTAAGCGGAGAAATGCCGTATATAATAACGGGAAAACTTCAGGGCGGCAAGTATGAAATCGAGGGAGATGTTTCATCGCAGTTTGTTACAGGATTGATTTTTGCTCTTCCTCTTCTTGAAGAAGATTCTCAGATAGTTCTTACATCGCACCTTGAATCACGTCCGTATGTCGATATAACGATAGACATACTCCGTCGTTTTGGAATTTCAGTCGAGGAAAATGAAAACGGATTTATGATTCCGGGAGGACAGAAATATACTCCTCATAATGAAAAAATAGAGGGAGATTATTCTCAGGCAGCTTTTTTTTATGTTGCAAATGCGCTCGGCTCGGAGATTGAGCTTGGAAATCTTAACGAAAATAGCGTTCAGGGTGACAAAAAAATCCTTGATATTATAAATGAAGTGTGTTATAATGGAAATATAAGTTCATATAAGGCAGATTGCTCTGATATTCCTGACCTTGTACCTATTCTTGCTGTTTTAGGAGCTTTCGGAAGCGGAGAATCTGTGATTTACAACGCTAAAAGACTTAAAATCAAGGAAAGCAACAGACTTGAAACAACCGCAGCTCTTCTTAATAATCTTGGCGGTGATGTTGAGGTTACAGATGATGGGCTTATTATTCGTCCTACAGGAAATATGCATGGTGGAGTTGTTGATAGTTTCGGGGATCACAGAATAGTTATGGCTGCGGCTGTCGCAGCATCGAGAATTGATGGCGAAATGATTATCAAAGGTGCAGAATCCGCTGAAAAATCGTATCCGGATTTCTTTAAAGACTATAAACAGCTCGGAGGTAATGCTAATGTCATCGTTCTGGAATAACAGAATCTCAATTTCAATATTCGGCGAAGCTCAAGGCTCGGCAATAGGCGTTACGATAGATAATCTTCCGGCTGGAGAATATATAAATGCGGACGAGCTTTCGGCTTTTATGGCAAGAAGAACTCCTAAAAATATCGGAAGCCGCAGACAATATGAAAACACAGTTCCGCATATAATGTCGGGAATCCAGAATGACCGCACAACAGGTTCGCCGCTTTGTGCATTTCTTCAGAATAATGAAAGAGTTGTTCCGCAGTATTCGGAGCATGAAAGGATATCTCGTATCGGAAATGCGGACTATACCGGATCTGTCCGTTACAGAGGATTTGATGATGTTCGTGAAAAATGTAATTTTTCGGAAAGACTGACTGCTCCGCTTTGTTTTGCAGGAGCGATTTGCGGTCAGATACTTGAAAGAAGAGGCATTTATACCGGAGCGCATATTTATCGCATTCATAATATCAAAGATAATCCGTTTGATCCTGTAAAAGTTTCCAGAGACGCTATTATCAGCATAAGACATAAAAATTTTCCGGTTATAAACGACAGAAAAGGCTGGCTTATGATTGATGATATTAAACGAGCCGAAGAATGCGGCGAATCACTCGGAGGGGTGATCGAATGTGCAGCCGTTAATGTTCCTGCCGGAATAGGAGCGCCAATTTTCGACGGTCTTGAGAATAATATTGCTCAGATTATTTTCGGTATTCCGGGAGTATCGGGATTGGAGTTCGGCGCAGGATTTAATGCTTCTCGTATGATAGGAAGCCAGAATAACGATGAATTCTATGTTGACGACCGTGGATATACTGTAACCAAAACCAATAATCACGGCGGAATTCTTGGCGGTATTTCGTCAGGAATGCCAATAAAACTGAATGTAGCCGTTAAGCCTGCATTCACTTCAAAAAGTAAGACTAAGATTGATATTGATCCGTGTTTAGTTCCAAAAGCTGTTCCATGCATTGAAGCGGCAGTGAATATTGCTCTTCTTTCTCATATGATCGACTATCCAAATTTCTGTTAAGGTGATATTATGCAGGATGAAAATATAATGAAAATGGCTGAAATGGCGGATGTGGAAATTAAAGACGTTCCAACGCTGAATATTCTGCTTTGTTATTTGCTTAATAAAATAAATAAGCCTGTTGAAACCGAGCATCTTTATGACATAGCTATTGGAACGGGTGTGGTAAATTTCTTCGATTATCAGGATTCCATTGACTATCTGATAAAAAATTCACTCGTTTCGGTTTCAAAAGACGATTCCGGAACTGAATTTTATTCACTTGAAGAAAAGGGCAGAGAATGCGCAAGAAGACTGAAAGGATACGCTCCGAAATCATATAGAGACAAGCTCGTTTTGGCAGCTTTGAAGTATTTTACCAAAATCAAAGCGGAACAGGAAATAAACATCGAATATATTTCGATTGACAACGGATATTATACGCATATCCGTTGTCTTGATTCTGACTGTGACCTTATGGATATGAAACTTTATGCTCCGGATTTAACTCAGGCAAAGCTGCTTGGAGAGAAAATTATGCTTAATCCTGCAGGATTTTATGGAAAAGTGATCGAACTCGCTCTTTCCAATGAAGAACCTTCATATGATCTTAGCGATAATTAGTGTCCGATTATTATTTTAGAGACAGAAGCAATGAGGCTGCTGCACATAGGTGCGGCAGCTTTTTATATATAAATAATAATTTAAGAGAAAGGAGAAAAATTATGAAAAGCACTTGATAATTGTTGAAAAATCATATATAATTAAAGTGTATAGCGTATTTCAGAACCTGTTTACATAGAAATTATATGCGTGATTTCATATGCCGACAGATTCTTAGCATTAAAAGGAGAATATGATGAATAAACTTAACGGAATAAGGCTTAAACACCGTAAGAATACGGAAAACAGCCACACAGAGGTTTTTCCGATTCCAAAAAAAGTGAAGATCCCCATGTCGATGACTATGGGCGCACCTTGTATTCCACTTGTGAAAATCGGGGACGAAGTTAAAGTCGGACAGAAAATCGGAGATTCCGAAGCTGCTTTCAGCGCTCCGATACATTCTGGAGTTTCAGGAAAGGTTACGGCGGTAAGTGATTATCGGACGGCTATGGGAACGATTTGTAAAGCTCTGGAGATTGAAACAGACGGTTTGCAGACGCTTTCTGATAATATCAGACCACCGGAAATTTCCGATAAAGAAAGCTTCGTAAAGGCAGTTCGTGAAAGCGGAGCCTGTGGACTTGGCGGAGCAGGATTTCCGACGCATATCAAGCTTAATCCGAAAACTCCTATCGACACACTTATTATCAACGGCGCCGAGTGTGAACCGTACATAACTGCGGATTATCGTGAAATGATAGAGAATCCCGACGATGTTATCGGAGGAATCAAGCTGGTAAAAACTCAGCTTGGAATAAAAAATGCAAAGCTTGCCATTGAAGCCAATAAACCGGAGGCTATAAAAAAGTTTACCGAAATGGCGGATAATGACGATACTATTGATATCATCACTTTGCCGTCAAGCTATCCTCAGGGCGCAGAAAAAGTAATTATTTATAATTCGACGGGAAGGATCGTTAAAGAGGGAGAGCTGCCTTCGGACGAGGGCGTTATCGTTTTGAATGTTTCAACAGTTGCGTTTATTTATCGTTATATAAAAACAGGTATGCCGCTTGTTTCAAGGAGACTGACAATAGATGGAAATGCCGTAAAAGAGCCTAAAAATGTAAGCGTTGTTATAGGAGCTTCTTTTCGTGAGCTTCTTGAATTCTGTAAGACAGATATTGATTCCCTGAAAAAAGTAGTCGCCGGAGGTCCTATGATGGGAATGTGCATTCCCGATATAGATATGCCTGTTGTAAAAACGTCCAACGCTTTGCTTGCTTTTGACAGTTACGACAACAGAGATACTTCTGCCTGCATCAGATGCGGAAGATGCGTCAGAGTCTGTCCGCTCGGACTTATGCCTGCCGATATTGACAGGGCATATAAAATCAAGAATATTGAAGAGCTTAAAACGCTGAAAGTAACTCTTTGCATGAATTGCGGAAGCTGTACTTATGTATGTCCGGCAAACAGAAAGCTTGCAGAAACCAATCAGCTTGCAAAAGCGCTTATACCAAGAAAGTGAGAGGGCGGATAATATGAATAAACTGATCGTTTCGCCGTCACCGCACGACGATAATTATGTAAAAACTTCAAAAATAATGCTCAACGTTATTATAGCTCTGATTCCTGCATTATGTGTTGGATGCTATTTCTTTGGCTGGAGAGTTATTTCCCTTACGTCAGTATGCGTGGCAAGCTGTATGATTTTTGAGTATCTTTGCCGCAGAATAATGAAACGCAGCAATACCATAACCGACCTTTCTGCTGTTGTTACCGGAGTTATTCTTGCTATGAACCTTCCGGTAACTCTTCCATACTGGATGGCTGTTATAGGTTGTTTTGTAGCGATAGTAATTGTTAAACAGCTTTTCGGAGGATTGGGACAAAACTTCGCAAATCCCGCTATAACGGCAAGAATAGTTCTTATGGTTTCATTCCCGTCAGCTATGACTCACTGGATACAGCCTCTTGAATATCATTATGACGCAGTTTCTTCCGCAACGCCGCTTGCTCTTGAAAGTTCCGGAGCAGATTCACTTCCGTCGTATCTCGATCTTCTTTTGGGAAAGGTAGGAGGATGTCTCGGCGAGACCTGTGCTCTTGCTCTGCTTGCCGGAGGTCTTTATCTTGCTGCAAGAAAAATAATATCACTTGCAGCTCCGATTTCTTTCATAGGAAGCCTTGCACTGCTTACGATTATTTCCGGCGGAGATCCGATTTATCATATACTTGCCGGAGGTGTTTTCCTCGGAGCTTTCTTCATGGCGACTGATTATGCCACAACTCCTATAACGACAAAAGGCAAGATCGTATTCGGTCTTGGATGCGGAATCATAACGTTTGTTATTCGCCGTTTTGGTTCTTATCCGGAGGGAGTATCGTTCTCGATCCTTCTTATGAACGTTTTTACTCCATATATCGAACAACTTACAAGAACTAAAGTGTTTGGCGCAAAGGAGGGTGTTAAAAATGAAAGATAAGATAAAACCTACTCTCGTTTTAACAATAATCTGCGTTATTGCGTCGCTGCTCCTTGTTCTTGCATACGAAAGTACAAAGGATAAAGTGGCCGAGCAGAAAGAGATAAAGTTCAACAGCAGCGTTGAATCGCTGTTCGGAAAGTGCGAAAGCAGACTTCTCGGCGATAATTTCGGAAACGATGACATTATGGCGATTGCAGTCACCAATGACGGAAAAACTGCCGTTCAGGTGTGTGTAGACGGTTATTCCAAAGACGGCATCAACGTTCTTATCGGAATTGATGAAAACGGAGCATTATCCGGAGTAGAGTTTGTCTCTCTCGGAGAAACTCCCGGTCTTGGTTCTAAGGTAAGGGATGAAGCTTCGTTTTGCAAGCAGTTTATCGGAATAACGGAAGCTCCTGAAAATTACGACGCAATAAGCGGTGCGACATTCTCTTCAAAGGGAATGAAAAAAGCCATAGATACGGCAATGAACGTTTATAACGAAAATAAGGAGGCGATTCTCGGTGGCTGAAAATAAAAAATCATTGGGAAGCGAACTAACTAAAGGAATCATTAAAGAGAACCCTACTCTTGTAATGCTTCTCGGAATGTGTCCGACGCTTGCTGTAACAACTCAGGCAAAAAATGGTATCGGAATGGGACTGGCAACAATGTTTGTACTTCTCGGATCTAATATCGTTGTTTCGGTTTTAAGAAAAGTTATTCCTGATAAAGTAAGAATTCCCGCATTTATCGTAATTATTGCAAGTTTTGTAACGCTTATCGGATTTCTTCTCGAAGGGTTCATGCCCGATTTGTACGATAGTCTCGGAATTTACCTGACTCTCATCACGGTAAATTGTATTATTTTCGGACGTGCGGAAATGTTTGCAAGCAAAAACGGAATAGCAGCTTCAGCCTGCGATGCAATAGGCATGGGTGCAGGATTTACTCTGGCGCTTTTCATCATGGGCTCGATTCGTGAGATATTGGGCGCAGGACAGTGGTTTGAAATGGATATTCCGGTTCTTCACGATAACCCGATGCTGCTGTTTATTATGCCGGCGGGAGGATTTTTCACTCTCGGAGTTATCATTGCTCTTGTAAATAAAATTGCTAAAAGAAAGCCGCCGCAGGAACTTGGATGTCATGGATGTCCTAATGCGGAAGCTTGCGGAAAGGCAGGTGGCTGTCAGTGAAATCTTTAATGATAATACTTCTCTCGGCTATGTTAACGGATAACTTTGTTTTATCAAAATTCATGGGAATTTGTCCGTTTCTCGGCGTTTCAAAAAAGCTGGACAGCGCTTCCGGAATGGGACTTGCGGTTACATTTGTAATGATTTGCGCAACGCTTGTTACATATCCTATTCATCATGGAATCCTTGTTCCAAACGGACTGGAATATTTTGATACGGTCGTTTTCATTCTTGTTATCGCACTTTTTGTACAGCTCGTGGAAACAATGTTGAAAAAGTGTATTCCTTCGCTTTATAGTTCGCTCGGAGTTTATCTGCCGCTTATTACAACAAACTGCGCTGTTCTCGGTGTAACTGTTCTGAATATAGACAACGGCTATTCGTTCTTGCAGTCGATCGTCAACGCTCTCGGCGCAGGTCTTGGATTTATGCTTGCGCTTGTTATTTTTTCCGGAGTTCGTAAAAAAATGGAGTATGCAGATATACCTGAAACATTCAAGGGTGTTCCGGCAACTCTTATCGCAGCGTCGATCGTTTCCGTAAGCTTCATGGGCTTTTCGGGCTTATTCAGCTAAGGAGGTAGAGCAGATATGACATATTTTATTCCTGCGCTCGTTGTCGGCGTTTGCGGAATGCTGGCAGGGGTTCTGCTGACCGTTGCCGCAAAGGTTTTTCATGTTGAGGGTGACGAACGAATCGAGAAGATCGGCGAGGCTTTACCCCAGGCAAATTGCGGAGCCTGCGGATATGCCGGATGTGCGGATTATGCCGCCGCTATTGTAAATAACGGAGCAGCAACGAATCTCTGCCGTCCCGGAGGAGCGGACGCTGCCGGAAAAATCGCCGAAGTTCTCGGAACTGCCGCCGCTGATGTTGTTCCGATGGTTGCTGTTGTTCACTGCAACGGTGACTGCAATGCGACTCAGACTGCATTTGAGTTTAGTGGTGTTCAATCATGCAAGGCAGTTAAACGTTTTTACGGAGGAAACGGAGCCTGCAAATTCGGATGTATCGGTTTAGGCGATTGTGCAGCCGTCTGCGAGCATGACGCCGTTAAAATTATTGATGGTGTTGCAAAAATTATTCCGTCGCTTTGCGGAGCGTGCGGACAGTGTGCTGCGGTATGTCCTAATGGACTTATATCCATAAAGCCAATGGCAAAGCATATCGACGTTCTCTGTTCTTCTGCTGCCAACGGAAAAGAGACAAAGCTGAGTTGTAAAAACGGATGTATCGGTTGTAAGATCTGTGAGAAGAAATGTCCTTCCGGAGCAATTACGGTTGAAAATTTCCACGCTTCTATAGACTATGATAAGTGTACAAACTGCGGAGTTTGTATGCAGGCTTGTCCGGTTAAGGTTATTCATAACTGCGATAAAACCAATATGTAGTTTTAATAAAACGAAAAGCTGTCCGGAAAAAATCCGAACAGCTTTTCGTTTTGCGTAGATTTATTATTGTCTCTTATTTGCAGCAAATTCCGAACATCTCGCAGAGCATTTTCCAAATGTTATTGCAGCACATAATTGAAACCTCCTATTTTTATTTGCAAAGATTTATTGCTGTCACTTATTTGCAGCAAATTCCGAACATCTCGCAGAGCATTTTCCAAATGTTATTGCAACACATGATCGAAGCCTCCTATTAAGTATTGTTCCTTTTGAATTGTTGTCTCTCTTGGAACAATTATATTATAGCATAGCTGTTTCGTTAAATCAATGCAAAAATAATGGCAAAACATTTTCCAATTATTTAAGCGGAGTTACATTGTTAAAAATTGAGTAAAACTTTATAGGAATGTGCTTATCAATGTGACATTTTCCGAAATACCATTTCTTATAATCGCAGGTTTTGATAATGTCCTCGAAAAAAGCGTGAACTTCAAGACGCTGAAGCACATCAACGTTAAGACAGTCTTTCAGTGAAGCCGGCGGTTCGTGAGTTATAATATAATCAACTTTATTATCGTTCATCTCAAGATTATGAATTGCTTCACGAATCTCATCATGAGTCGGACGCTCTCTTTGCCACCAGTTTTCGCTGTCACGCCGGAAATCGTAATCCTGACTATGACCGCCTCCGAATGTGAAAATTTTTTTATCTTCTATATTATAAACCTGACCTCGCATAAGATGAATGATATTACCTGAAATGATTCTTGCTTTTCCTCCATGCCAATCGGTAACGGGAAAACTTTCAAGAATGTCGAAATTTTCGTGGCAGCCATCAACAAAAGCGACGGTATAATTTTGTGAAGCAAGTTTTTTAATATCGTTTTTTTCTTTTCTCGAGCCATTCCAGAAAAAACCGAAATCTCCGCAGATAATAAGTGTATCTCCACGTTTGATTTTTTTGAATTCAGGTTGTTTGAATCGGCTTATATCGCCGTGAGTATCTCCGGTTACGAAAATCAATTTTATTACCTCCAAGATTTTCTTTTCTTCTATTTTGTTATAAACTCAGAAGAGTTTGTGGTAAAATTGCCCGATACGCAGTAAGCAAATCATAGATTGTATATCTGCGAGGGCATCCGAATCATTTATAATGAAAACTTGATTTAATTATATCATATCGGGACGAAAAGGTAAAGGTTTTTTGCAGTAAATTTGCAAAAAACGACACTGAAAAAGTGTCGTCATTTATATTATTGATTTTCGTTCAGTGAGATCATGTAATAATCAGTATAGCTCTCATCATTTTCATCATGACCATAGCAGATTAAAAGCAATTTATCATCGCAAAACTTATAGTAATAAGAAGGGTTGGTTTTATACGGTAGAAAGTTGATCTCTATAACATAATTTTTTTCTGAATCATAAAATGTGGGTTTTCCAGTATTGTCACTGCCTCTCCAACATATAAAACGACCGTCTGACACAGGATCAATAATATGACCGACAGCGTCAGAAATAGTTCCTATCAGAATAGGCTCGGCTTTATTATCTTTGATCAATTTTATGCCATCGGATACCCAGAAATGCTCAGTGTCATCAGTACCAAGTTCTAATTCTAAACATTCCAAGGTATCGTCAAATGATGTTAAATAAGCATGAGACAACCGATCATGCATGATCATAAGATCTCCTGCTGTTGTTAAATCGGCATGAAATGTGTATTCAAATCTTAAAAATGTGTTTTCCTCGTTGCAGAAAACAGCATTTTCACGGTTTGAGGAAAGATTATACCATGCAAGTTTTCCCTGATATTTAAATGGATTCTGAGCGTCATCATAAACTGTTTCAAGCTTTTTATTTTTGATATCGTAGCAGTAAATTATATAGTGAGCAACTCCGTCTTCATATACGCCTACCATATCATCATAGTAAATTTTGTCATCTATAATGACAGGAGAATTCCAATGCAATCCATAGTAAGAACAGTTATCTTCATCAAGAACTGCGTCGTAATATTTTATATCCTCACCTGTCTCAAGATTATAAAGATGATAAGACGGCTGAGTCCAATAAGCATTTGGCGATTCGTGCCAAAGCAGATAGTTCCCTTCGCAATTAGTGATAGACGCTGATTTATCATTTACTTTGAAAAGTGTTGAAAGTTCATTGGTTTTCAAATCAAAACAGTTTATTTCATAATTGTCTCTGTCGGTGGCTGTTTGCGGCGAAGTGGGAGGAATGCAGTATGCATCATAAAATTTTCCGTTATTATATAAATTAGGTGAGAATTTATCCGGAAAGTTTATTTTTTCATACGTCATATTTGGGAAGGCTTCCGAAATTGAAATCATAGGCTTAAAAAGCAGAAGATCATCTGTTCTTTGTACAATATCTTCCTTGTTGTAGCTGTTTACGTCTAAAATAGTAATATTTTCTTCGTTTATTGGATGAAGTTTTAACGGTTCTGTCGAAGTCTCAGGCTGGGAAGTTACAGCAGTAGTTTTATCAGCGTTTGTTATAATAATTTCATCGGAATCAATTTGAGATACATTTTCGGAAGAACATCCTGAAAGCATGGTTATGATCGATAAAACCACTATATTTTTCCATATTTTGTTTTTCATTACAAACATCCTTCCTCATTTTATATTACTTTATTGAATGAATGTTACAATTTAATTATAACAAACTGCAAATAATTTGTCAATATATTTTAGGGAAATGGTCGAAAACGACAAATTAATTGAGATAAATATTTATATTGACATTAATTGCGGAATATGATAAAATATAAAGTAACAATTTGCAATTTTGCAGGAGGAAATATTATGACAAAAAGCATTCCCGAAATTTTTGCGGCTAATGTTTTTAACCACGAGGTTATGAAAGCAAGACTTCCTAAAAACATTTATAAAGCGCTTATGAAAACCATTCAGAACGGCGATTCGCTCGATATGACAACGGCAGATTTCGTTGCAAATACTATCAAGGACTGGGCGATCGAAAAGGGTGCGACTCATTATACACACTGGTTTCAGCCTCTCACAGGTTCAACGGCGGAAAAACATGATTCATTTATAAATACGGCTCCCGGCGGTATGGCAATTATGGAGTTTTCGGGTAAAGCTCTTGTAAAAGGTGAACCGGATGCCTCTTCATTCCCTTCAGGCGGACTTCGTCAGACCAGTTTTGCAAGGGGTTATACCGCATGGGATCCGACATCTTACTGCTTTGTTAAAGAGGGAAGTCTCTATATCCCGACTGTTTTTGTTTCGTATACAGGAGAAATTCTTGATAAGAAAACCCCGCTGCTTCGCTCTATGGATGCTTTAAGTCAGACTGCTGTGCGTTTTCTCAAGCTTTTCGGCAACGACAAAGTTACAAGAGTTACTTCGACAGTAGGTGCAGAACAGGAATATTTCCTTATAGATAAAAAAATGTACGATCAGCGTGAAGACCTTATTTTAACGGACAGAACTCTTTTCGGAGCTAAACCGCCTAAGGGACAGGAGCTGGACGATCAATATTTCGCAAATTTACAGCCAAGAATTGCCGCCTATATGGCGGAACTTGACGAGGAACTCTGGAAGCTTGGAATTTATTCAAAAACAAAGCATAACGAGGTCGCTCCGGCACAGCACGAAATGGCTCCGATTTTTACAACGTCTAATCTTGGAACGGATCAGAATGAACTTGCAATGGAAGTTATGAAAAAAGTTGCGCTTAAACATGGTCTTGTTTGTCTGCTTCACGAGAAACCTTTCGAGGGTGTAAACGGTTCGGGCAAGCACAATAACTGGTCGATGTCCACTGATGATGGACAGAATCTTCTCGATCCGGGCGATACGCCTATGGAGAATCTACAGTTTTTAACTATTCTTTGCGCTCTCATCAAGGGCGTTGACGAATATGCTGATCTTATGCGTCTTTCTGCCGCTTCTGCCGGAAACGATCACCGTCTTGGAGCAGATGAAGCTCCTCCGGCGATAATTTCAATGTTCCTCGGCGAAGAGCTTGACGCCGTGCTCAAAGCTATTGAGGAGGACGGTGTTTATAAAACTCAGACAAGTACGTTTGAGATCGGAGTAAACGCTCTTCCGTCTTTCCCGAAGGACTCAACTGACAGAAACAGAACTTCTCCTTTTGCATTTACAGGAAATCGTTTTGAATTCAGAATGGTAGGTTCTTCCGATAATATTGCCTGCCCTAACGCCCTCCTTAACACTATTGTGGCAGAAGAGCTTAGTTGGTTTACTGAAAATCTTGAACAGTTTAAGGGTACTGAGAATTTTGAAGCTGAAGTAAAGAATCTTCTTAAAAAAGTTTTAAAAGAGCATAGAAGAATTATTTTCAACGGTGACGGTTATTCAGCAGAATGGGTTAAAGAAGCAGAGCGAAGAGGTCTTCCGAATTATGCTTCAACCGTTGACTGCCTGCCGCATTATACAGACGAGAAGAATATGAGGATATTCCGTAAATTCAATATTTACACCCAGAATGAACTTAATGCAAGAACCGAAGTGCTTCTTGAAACATATTCAAAAACTATCCGGATCGAAGCCCGTACTATGATCGAAATGGCAAGCCGAAAGCTTCTTCCGTCAACTCTTGATTATATACAGAAGGTTTGCAGTTCTATAACTGTTAAAAAGCAGATAGGAATGACAGCCAATACCGAGGAAAAAATTGCTTCTAAGCTTAATTCTCTCGCCGACCGTTTTTACGACTCTATTCAAAGACTCGGCGCACAGCTTGAATCTGCCTGCAAGATCGAAAATATACAGAATCAGGCTGAATATTTCCACGATTGTGTTCTCGCAGAGATGGATATTATGCGTGGCATAGCTGATGAGATCGAGGTAAATATGCCATGTGATATGTGGCCGATTCCTAATTATACCGCAATGATCTATAATGTTTGAGTCTTTGCAAATCCTTACAAAGCTGTTGCATTTTTGCAGCGGCTTTTTTCTTTACTTTTGGGGAAATATATGATATAATGAATTATCATTTTTTATAAAGGACTATTTTTATGAGTGCATATATTGAATTTAAAAATGTTAAAAAAATTTATAAAACCGGAGAGGTTGAGATAAAGGCTTTAAACGATGTCAACTTTGAGATAAATAAGGGGGAGTTCTGTGTTATTGTCGGAGCTTCCGGAGCAGGAAAAACGACTATCCTGAATATTCTTGGCGGCATGGATACTCTCAGCAGCGGAAGTGCATGGCTGGACGGAGTGGATATTTCCAAACTGAAAAAAAGAGAACTCACTGCTTATCGCCGATATGATGTCGGATTTGTTTTTCAGTTCTATAATCTTGTTCAGAATCTCACAGCGCTTGAAAATGTTGAGCTTGCGGCGCAGATATGCAAAGAGCCGCTTTATGCGTCGAAGGTTCTTGAACAGGTCGGTCTCGGTGACAGAATGAAGAATTTTCCGGCACAGCTTTCCGGTGGAGAACAGCAGCGTGTGGCAATAGCGAGAGCGCTTGCAAAAAATCCGAAGCTTCTTCTCTGTGACGAACCGACGGGTGCACTTGATTACAATACCGGAAAAGCGGTTCTCAAGCTTTTGCAGGATACCTGCCGCAAGACAGGAATGACAGTAGTTGTTATCACTCATAATCAGGCTCTTTCGGCTATGGCGGACAGGATAATAACGGTTAAAAACGGAGCTGTTGAAAGTATGCGTATCAACGACAATATCGTCGATATAGCAGATATTGAGTGGTGAGTGATATGAAGTCGATGATGAAAAAGGCGGCGTTTCGTGAAATAAAGGGAAGCTTTGGACGCTATTTTGCGATACTCGCTATTATTGCTTTAGGAGTTGGTTTCTTTTCCGGAGTCCGAATTACAACTCCTGCAATGGTAAACACAATAAACAGTTTTCTTGACGAAAATCAGTTTTACGATTACCGCATTTTATCTTCTTCCGGCTGGAGCGAAAATGATGCGGAAAGTTTTGAATCTGAGGATGATGTAAGAAGTGCGGAAGCCGCATATAGTCTGGACGCTGTATATAATTACAAAACCGGAAAAGAAAATGTTCTGAAAACTCATTCAATAACCGATGATGTGAATCAGCTTTACCTCGTAAGTGGAAGAATGCCGCAATCTCCGGACGAATGTGTTATTGATGCAGAACTTCACGATGTTCCGGAACTGAATACGTTTCTGTCGCTTTCTGACGAAAATGATGAAAATACATTGGGTTCACTGAATTACGGTAAATTCAAAATAGTTGGAACGGTCTATTCGCCGTTATATGTCAACTTTGAACGTGGAACGACCTCCATAGGAAACGGAAGCGTCAGCGGATTTGTCTATATGCTGCCTGAATCTTTTAATATGAGCAGATATTCCGAGATATATGTTCGTTTTGATCAGGACTACGAAATATATTCCGATGAATACCAAAAATACATGAACGGCAGGAATGAACAATGGGAGCAGATAGCTTCGGAAAAAGCGGAGGAAAGTTACTCTGAACTTATGAGTTCAATGGGACTGCCGGCAGACGACTTACCAGCAGCTTATATCCTTGACCGAAATACAAATATAGGGTATGCCTGTTTTGAAAGCGATTCCGAGATAGTCGCACAGGTCGCAAAGGTTTTTCCGATATTTTTTATTCTCGTAGCAGCGCTGGTCTGCATGACTACAATGAGCCGCATGGTCGAAGAACAGCGTACTCAGATAGGCGTTTTCAAGGCTCTCGGCTATTCCGGAGCTTCGATAATGAACCGATATCTATTCTATTCCGGAAGCGCAGCTCTTATCGGATGTATTTTCGGTTATAGTATAGGAAGTATTCTTTTTCCCGCAGTTATCTGGATGACGTACAAGCTTATGTATATTCATCTTCCGATGAAATTTGTGTTTGATTACGGACTTTTTGCAATGTCGGTTCTGGTATCTCTCATATGCACTATGGGAGTAACCTGGATATCATGCCGAAATGAACTTTCTGAAACATCTTCAAGCCTTATGCGTCCGAAGTCTCCGAAAGCAGGAAAGCGAGTTTTTATCGAGAGAATACCGTTTGTCTGGAACAGAATCAAGTTTCTTCATAAAGTATCTATACGCAATATTTTCCGCTATAAAAAGAGATTTTTCATGATGATACTTGGAATAAGCGGATGTACGGCTCTTCTTCTTACAGGTTTTGGAATAAAGGATTCTATTGCAGGATTTGCGGATATGCAGTATGGTGAAATTATTACAGCCGACGCTGCCGCAGCGTTTTCATGTCCTGATGGAAACGTTCCTGAAGAAGTGATTTCTGTTTTGGATGAAAAAACTGATAATTATATTTTTCTTAGGGAGTCAAACTGGGATCTCCTTTACGGCGACCGGGTTAAAAGCATAACGCTTCTTGCTCCGGAAAATTATGACGATATAAGCAGTTTCATGAATTTCAGAACATTGGACGGCAAAAAGGTTGGAGCTCCTGCACTGAACGAGGTGATAATCAGCAACAGCGTTCAGGAAAGATACGGTGCGGATATTGGCGATGAAATTGTTTTGCGAAACGAAGATATGGACACTCTTCGTGTAAAGGTTTCGGGAGTATTTGAAAACCACGTTTATAATTATATTTTTATTTCTGCTGAAACTATGGAATCTCAGCTTTCAGAACCGATGGTTTTCAATGAAGCGTATATCAATTTCAGCGATGACAACGATATGCATCAGTTGTCGGCAGATATCGGCAGAAATAAAAGTTTTACGTCGATATATCTTTTTGAAGATATTAAAGTACGTATGGGAAATATGATGAACAGCCTTAATTATATAGTTCTTCTTATAATCATTTGTGCCGCTGTGCTTGCGTTTATCGTTATTTATAACCTTACTAATATAAATATAACCGAAAGAATACGGGAAATCGCTACAATAAAGGTGCTTGGCTTTTTCAGGAGAGAAACTTCGGCATATGTTCTTCGTGAAAATCTTGTCCTTACTGCTGTGGGAACTCTTTTCGGACTCGGACTTGGAATTCTGCTTCATAAATTTATTATGGCGCAGATAGTTGTTGATCTTGTTTCGTTTACAACGAGGATACTTCCCATTAGTTATGTTTACAGCGTTGCTCTTACCTTTGTGTTTAACTTTGCTGTCAATATCTTTATGGAGATAAAGCTTGACAGGATTAATATGGCTGAATCGCTGAAATCAGTCGAATAATGATTTGAAATGCTTCACATTTTGTGGAGCATTTTTTATTGTCTGTCATAATGTATGTCCAAGCTGAATATTATTGAGTGAAAGGGGAGAACAGTATGGAAAAACGTACAAGCTATGAGATAATATCGTCTTATGTTACAGCTCCGATACGCTTAGCGATGCTGAAAGTTAAAGAAGAAAAAAGAATTCGTTTAAGCGAGATACGCATCCGGAGCGGAAGAGCGGTTTCGTTTGTTTATCCCGACAGTATACGGTTTCTGACGTCCGGCGGAGAGCTTGTTAAAAATTATCTAAGCAATCATTGCATAACAGTTTCACCGTCGGATATAAAAGCTATGGTAGAAGCTCTTTGCCGTTATTCTATGCATAGCTGTTCCCGTGAACTGCGTGAGGGATATTTCGTGATCGGACAAGGGGTGCGTGTAGGAGCTGCCGGTACTTTTTCTGAAACCGAGAGCAGGATAATAAGAGATTTCAGCAGCCTTAATTTCAGAATATCACGCTGTGTTCAGGGATGTGCGGAGGAAATATTCAGCCGGACTTGCTTAAACGGAAAGAGCGTTCTGATTTGCGGCGGAGTTAATTCAGGAAAAACAACGCTTCTCCGTGATCTTTGCCGTTTGTGCGGAAACAGCTTCAAGGTCGTACTCATTGACGAGAGAAACGAAATATCCTCAACGGCAGGAGGAGTTCCGGATAACGATATAGGAGTAATGACCGATGTTATAGTCGGCTCAGAGCGTGATGAGGGAATACTTTCGGCTATAAGAACTCTTTCGCCTGATATGATAGTCTGCGATGAAATTTCAGGCGAAAAGGATACTGCGGCTATCCTTAACGGTTTTGGCTGCGGAGTAAAATTTGCAGCATCGCTTCATGCTGAAAGCTATGAGGATATGCTTAGAAGAACTGTCGCCAGACCTCTTATTTCGGCAGGAGTATTCGATTATGCCGTTTTTCTTGAAGGAAGTAGTTTCCCATCTAAAATAAGAGAAATAAGGAGACTAAAAAATGCTTCTTAAGGTGATTGCGGCAATAATGTTTTCTCTTGCCGGAGCGGCTATCGGATTTTCAAAAGCAGATCGGCTTCGTGAAAAACTTGAAATCTGTAGGGAAACGGCAATGCTCGTTGAAAAGTCGGCAATACTGATTCGTTATCAGGGATTAAGCGTTTACGAGCTTTCAGCGAATTTGAAAAACTGTTCCGGATTATCCTCGCTTTCGTTTATTAAAGCTCTTCCGGAAACCTTTTATGAGGGAGAAAATTTTCACGCTCAGTGGAAGTCGGCTGTGAATTCTCAGACTTACATTCCTGATGAGGAACGCAAGCTTATTTTACGCTTCGGAGAAATTCTCGGAACAAGCGATATAGAGGGACAGCTTGCTTCTATTGAGAGCATAAAGCAGGAGCTTTCAGCGCTTGAGAAAAGACGTTCTGATTGCTTTATACAAAAGGGCAGACTTTACAGAAGCGTTGGAACTCTTTTCGGAGTTATGGCTGGAATTCTTGTAATTTGAGAAAAGGATGTGGGCTATGGATATTGATTTAATATTTAAAATTGCAGGAACGGGAATTATAGTCGCTGTTCTGAATCTTGTGCTGAAACGTGCCGAGCGTGAAGAACAGGCTATGATGACTACTCTTGCCGGACTTATTGTTGTGCTTGTTATCATAGTTGAAGAAATAGGAAACTTGTTTGAAACAGTAAAAACGGTATTCGGATTATGGTAGAAAACAGCCTTTCAATATCAATTTTCTGTATTTGCGCAGCGATTTTTGCTGTTCTTTTGCGGCAATACTGCCGAGAGCAGTCGCTGCTTATCGCTCTTGGAGCGTGTACTGCTGTGATAGGTGGATTTATGCTTTTTCTTGAACCAGTTATATCGGAGGTTCGTGAAATATTTTCCGAAGCTGGGATATCCGAAAGCTACATGACGCTTATTTTCAAGGCCGCCGCAATCTGTTTTATAACGCAGATAACCTGCGAGATATGCTGTGACAGCGGAGAAAAGGCAATAGCTTCTGCGGCTGAAATGTGGGGGAGAGGTGCGCTTGCTTTTATAAGTCTTCCGATAATACGTTCGCTTCTTGAAAGAATAAGTGAAATACTTTAGGTAGTTTTAAATTATGAAGAGGATTTTTTTATTTGCGGTTATAATTTTTCTTATGTTTACAAGTTTTATGCCTGTAAATGCGGCGGCAGACTATGATGAAGACCGTTCCGAGATATCTTCGCAGCTTGACGATGTTCTTTCTGAATATGATATTGACTGGAGATACGATGATATAAGCGGACTTGGTTTTGGAGAATTATGGGAAACAGTCTCCGGTTCTCTTGCCGATAAGCTCAAAGCTCCGGCAAGGCTTCTTGCTTCGCTTCTTGCCATCACTATTTTTACAGCTGTTATGCGGGGAATGGGCGACGGAGTTTTCAGTAAGGGTTCAAATTCTGGTTTGTACAATATGGTCTGCGTTTTAACAGCGGTAACGGTTATAACACCGTCGCTGTTTGCAGTTTATGAAAGCACTCTTTCGGCTATTGAGCGGACAGGAGGATTCATGCTTGTTTTCGTTCCTGTTTTTGCAGGAATAACTATAGCTTCCGGAGGAATCGCCTCAGGCGGCATATACAATATGATGATTCTTGGAGCATCCGAGCTTTTTGCCGTTCTTACCGACAGTTTTCTTATGCCGATTCTGAGCGTGACAGCAGTTCTTGCCGTTTCCGGAAGCGTATTCCCGAATGTTTCGGTTGAAAGCATTGTCAAACTTATTAAAAAGCTGATAACATGGGGAATGACTGTCGCTATGACTCTATTTACAGGTTTTACGACTATGAAATGCACTCTTGCCGCCAAAACGGACGGAGCTGCCGCCAAAACAGCTAAATTTATTATTTCGGGATTTGTACCTATAGTCGGAGGAGCAGTATCTGATGCGTATTCAACGGTTAGGGGGAGTTTTGACGTCATACGTTCAACAGTAGGAACAGCCGGGAATATTGCAATACTGATATTCGTTGTACCTCCTCTGATAGAACTTCTTGTATTCAGAGGAGTAATGTGGATAGGTACGGCTGCTGCGGAACTTCTTTCAGCCGATTCGCTTGTAAGGCTCATGAAAGGAATCGACAGCGGACTTGCTATTGCTCAGAGCGTACTTGTGTGCTACTCGGTAATGCTGATTCTTTGCACAGGAATACTGGTTCAGTCTTTTTCATAGAAGCGAGTATTTTTCTAATTGCTTATATAAAGGCAATTCAGTTTTCTAAAATTCGCTGTGAAAGGAATGCTTACTCTATGGCGTTCGCTATAATTTTCTCCAATGCCCATTTGGATATTGGAGAAAATTAATAATGGGTTTCCAAAGGGTGATTCCCCACGGTGTGGGGAAATGTCACGAAGTGACAAAGGGGACGGGCGACCGTTGGGAGGATTCACCCTTTGGCAGGGGGTGAAGGGAGACAGAGTCCCCCTCTTATAGGAGGAAAGATGGAAGAGATAAAAAGCTCGGTCATGGCGATATGTGCAGCTTCAGCAGCAGTCTGTATAGTTGAAAGTCTTGTATCGGGAACGAAATTGAAAAATCAGATGAAACTTATTCTTGATCTCATTCTTATAACGGTTATTGCCGCACCATTTATCCGTGGAGCGTTTGAGTTCGATCTTTCGGAATTCAGAGCATATGATACTCCGGATTACGAGTATTCAAGAGAGCTTTATAATGAGGAACTTCGCCGTCAGACTTCCTATAATGTATCAGAGGTTCTGCTTGAACAGATAAGCGCTGCCGGAATAAGATGCGATAAAATTGAAACGGAGGTTAATATTTCAGATGATGGAAGCATATCTATTACTAAGGTCACGCTCATTGCAGACAATTTTGAAAAAGCGGCAGATATTATCAGAAAAAGTCTTGGGGAAGAAACGGAGGTCGTAAATGAAAATAGCTGAAAAACTCGGAAGCATAAAAAAGGATAAAAAAACCGTAACGGCAGTAATGATTCTTGGAATAGGGGGCTTGCTTCTGATAATGCTTTCGTCGGTTCTGCCTGAAAAAAAGCAGGATAAAAACGAATCGGAGAAAATGATCCGTCAGAATACGGAAACTGATTCCGATACCTACTGCCGTGAAACCGAGCAGCGGCTTGAAAAATTTCTCAGTTCCGTTGAAGGAGCAGGAGAAGTTAAAGTTTATCTCACCGTTGGAACAGACGAAAGATATGTTTACGCAAAGGAGGGAAAACAGAGTCGCAGTGAAAATAAAACAGAGGAGGAAGAGAAATATGTGATAGTCGGAGGCGGAAGCGAAAAAAACGCTCTTATTGAAACGGTAGAAACTCCGGAAATAACAGGAGCAGTTATTGCCTGTACAGGCTGTGACAGTCCGATAGTAACAGAGCGTATCTACAAAGCGGTATCTGCCGCACTCGGTATCCCAACCGGAAAAATTTATGTAACGAAACTTAAATAATAGGAGAGAAATTATGAAAAAGCCAACACTAATTATTGGAAAGAAACATATCATCATGAGCTGTCTTACACTTATGCTTGCCGTAGCAGTATACATAAACTATGCGACAGCTCCGAAGCCGAAGGATAAATCCGGAAAGAGCAGCATTTCATCTGTTGACAGCGGCGATACAATAAGCTATGGCGAAACAGAATTTGTAAATGCCGAAGCCGGCGGTGCAGACGATTATTTTGCTCAGGCAAGACTTGACAAAATGAATAACCGTGATGAAGCCGTTGCAACTCTTCAGATGATAATAGGCGGCGGAGATATTACCGAGGATGAAATGGTTATGAATGCACTGGACGCCGTTCAGGTTTCAAAGCTTATTGAATCCGAGGGGACGATCGAATCGCTCGTTAAAGCTCAGGGATTTGAGGACTGCGTTGCCTATCTTGACGGTGAATCTGCTAAGGTAGTTGTTAAAACAGAGGGACTTGATAAAGCTCAGGCAGCGTCCATAAAAGAGATAATTCTCGGTGAAACAGAAGTTTCAGCAGAAAATATCAGAATTTTTGAAGTAAAGTAGTTGTAAAACAGGAAAAAATTTGGTATAATATAAAAGTAAGTATTGGTTCGGGCAGTTTTTTTACGGATTTTCCGCAAAAATCGGTTTTATACCGAAAGCGCTGCCCGACATTAACCGGAGGTCTGAAATATGGATATCTCAAAAAAAGCTGTGAAGAGCCGGCTGAAAATATCAGAGGATGTTATAATTGCCGTTGCAAGACTTGCTGCTCTTGATGTTAAGGGAGTTGCAGGTCTTGAAGGCGAGGTAAATAAAATCAGCAAGATAAAGAAAGACGGTCCGATAAGCATTTCGTTGGACGGCGATGTTGCAGCAATCGAAATTAAAATAAAAATCAACAGCAATGAAAAAGCCTGCGTCGTTGCACAAGATGTTCAGAAAGCCGTTAAGGAAAATGTTCAGAATATGACAGGCGTTGCCGTTGCAAGAGTAAACGTTACCGTTTGCGGAGCGGTTTTTAAGTAATATTAAAGGAGTTTAAAAATGACAAGACGTGAAATAAGAGACAGCGCATTCAAGCTTGTTTTCGAGCAGCTTCTGCGTGATGACGATGTTCAGGAACTTTATGATATCGCAGAAGAAATTGAAGAAATTACTGTTAATGACGAGGTCAAAAAAATCGTAGAAGGAACTATAAGTCATGCTGAAGAGCTTGACAAGATTATTTCCGGATACAGTAAATCAAGAAATATTTCCCGTATTTCCAAGCTGAATATTGCGATACTCAGGATAGCACTTTACGAATCAATATATGATGACAACACTCCTATGAATGCCGCAATAAGCGAAGCGATAAAGCTTTCTATGGTGTATACTTATCAGGAGGATACTTCTTTTATCAATGGCGTTCTCGGAGCATTTTCAAGAGACCGTCGGAAGGAAACCGAAGAAAATGCCTGAGTTTCTCGGAATAGATACAAGCAATTATACAACCTCGGCGGCTGTTTATTCGAGTGATGAAAACAAGATATATCAGGCTAAAAAGCTTCTTCCGGTAAAAAAAGGCGAGCTTGGTCTGCGTCAGAGCGACGCTGTTTTTCACCATACAAAGCAGCTTCCGGAAATTATGGAAGAGCTTTTTGGGAATAGTTCTGTCGGAAAGATAAGCGCAGTTTCTGCGTCTGTACGTCCGAGAAATGCGAAAGGGTCGTATATGCCGTGTTTTCTCTGCGGAGAGGGTTTGGCAAGGTCTTTTGCCGCAGCAAATAAAATCCCGCTTTATAAAACCTCTCATCAGATAGGACATATTCTTGCAGCACTTTACTCCGCAAACAGATTGGAACTTGTTAATCGGCAATTTATAGCCTTTCATGTAAGCGGAGGAACTACCGATTGTCTGTTTTGTCATCCGGATGCAGAGAATGTTCTCGAAATCTCACAGATAGGTTCGTCCCTCGATTTAAAGGCAGGACAGGCTGTCGACAGAACCGGAGTAATGCTCGGACTTGAATTTCCGTGCGGAAAAGAGCTTGAAAAGCTTGCCGAAAATTCCGATAAAAGATATAAGACGAAAATCAAGCTTAAAGACGGAAACTGCTGTCTTTCCGGAGTTGAAAATAAGTGCCGGGATATGATGAAAAACGGTGAAAAACCTCAGAATATCGCTGCGTATTGTCTGGATTATATTGCTGGAACGATTCTGGAAATGACCTCTTATGCTGTTGGAAAATACGGAGAACTTCCTCTTGTTTTTGCAGGAGGAGTAATGTCGGATATGATCATCCGAAAAAAGATTATTTCCCGATTTCCGGAAGCAAGCTTTGCCGTACCTGAATTTTCCTGCGATAATGCTGCAGGTGTAGCGATATATGGTTATCTGAAAAGTATTGGAGAAGTTTAAATGCCTGTTTTAACTGTTACTCAAATCAATAAATATATAGGCTTTTCTCTTAAAGGCGACAAAAAACTTCAGGGAATAATGGTTAAGGGAGAGATCTCTAATTTCGTTCGTCATTTCCGAAGCGGACATATGTATTTTACCCTTAAAGACAGCGAAAGTGCAATCAAGGCGGTTATGTTTTCGTCTGCTGCGTCAAGATTGAAGTTTCTGCCGGAGGATGGAATGGCGGTCATCGTTTCAGGAAGCGTTTCCGTTTATGAAAGAGACGGAGTATATCAGCTTTATGTTAACGATATTGTTCCGGAAGGAGCCGGAAAAGCCGGAGCTGCTCTTGAACAGCTGAAGAAAAAACTCGCAAAAGAGGGAATATTCGACAGCGCACATAAGCGTTCACTACCGGAAATGCCTGCGAAGATCGGAGTTGTAACGTCGCTTAGCGGAGCGGCTGTCCATGACATCATAAACGTGCTGACAAGACGCTATCCTATCGGCGAGATCTATGCGGTAAACGCTCTTGTTCAGGGAAATGAAGCTCCGGAATCAATATGCAGAGGAATAATCAAAGCGGAAACTGCTGGATGCGACGTAATTATTGTCGGCAGAGGAGGCGGTTCTTCCGAAGATCTCAGCGCTTTCAATACGGAAAAGGTCGCTTATGGAATTTATAACTGCAATGTTCCTGTGATTTCCGCAGTCGGACACGAGGTTGATTTCACAATTGCCGATCTTGCTGCAGATATGCGTGCGCCGACTCCGTCTGCTGCTGCCGAGCTTTCAGCTCCATCAGTTGAGAGTCTTTTGGAGCGAATCAACAGTCTTGAAAAAAGAGTGGAAAAGTCGGCTCTTTCCGCTGTAAGAACAGCCGAAGGTAAGCTGAATACTCTGAATCTTGCGCTTTCAGCTCAATCGCCTGCAAATCGCTTAAGGCTTAACGAGGAAAAGCTCATATCTCTGGAAAAACGCAGTAAGACTGCCTTTGAAGGCTTTTGTTCAAGACTTGATTCTGAACTTGTGGAGAAAATCGCAAGACTCGATAGTCTAAGTCCGCTGAAGGTTCTTGCAAGAGGATATTCCCTTGTTTACAGCAGGGATACGCTCGTAAACAGCTCTGAAAATCTAGAGTGCGGCGATGAAGTGAAAATACGTCTTGGCAGCGGAGGATTTAATGCTGAGGTAATCGAAAAATGGTGATAAAATGGATGAAAAATTAACTTTTGAGGATAATATGATAAAACTCGGAAAAATTGTTGCCGAGCTGGAAAAAGGAGATATTCCGCTGGAAAAAGCTGTCGAGCTTTACGGTGAAGGAGTTAAGCTTTCTGCATTATGCAAAAAACAGCTTGAAGAAGCCAAGATAAAAATAACGGAGGATGACGGCGAATAATTGCCGGAAAACTTAAAATGAGTGAATTTAAAAATAAATTTTCGGAGTACATTGATTTTACCGAAAAGCATCTGAAAAAATACAATGTTTGTCAGGAATCTGAAAAATCTCAGAAAACCCTGATAGATGCAATGAATTATTCTCTTGAAGCGGGCGGAAAACGTATAAGACCTGTTCTTGTTTATGCTTTCTGCGAAGCCTGCGGAGGCGATTATAAAACAGCCGCCGCTCCTGCCTGCGCCATTGAGATGATACACACTTTTTCGCTTATACATGATGATCTTCCGGCTATGGATAACGATGATTTTCGTCGTGGTAAGCCTTCCTGCCACAAAGCTTTCGGAGAAGCCGAAGCAATTCTTGCCGGCGATGCTCTTTCCGTTCTTCCGTTTGAAATTATTGCGGATGATAATTCTCTTACGGATATGCAGAAGATCAGGATAATCTCAGTTCTTGCAAAGGCTGTCGGAAAAAACGGCATGATAGGCGGTCAGGTTATCGACATGGAAAATGAGAAGCGAAACGACGTTGATGAGGAAAACCTCCGTAATATGTATCGTCACAAAACGGGCGAGCTTATTTCCGTTTCCTGTATGATGGGATGCATATGTGCCGGAGCTGATGACGAGGCTATTGCAGCCGCTTCGGAATACGGCTATAAACTCGGACTCGCTTTTCAGATAATTGACGATATTCTTGATGTTACAAGCACGGCAGAAGAATTAGGAAAGCCTATCGGCAGCGATTCTCAGGAGAATAAGACTACTTTTGTTACTCTTTACGGAGTTGAAAAGGCTCAGGATATTGCCGGAAATATTACAGAGGAAGCAATGCTTCTGCTTGAAAAATTCGGAAATAATCAGTTTCTTAAAGATCTGACTTCCATGCTTCTGAAAAGGAAAAATTAACATAAAGGAGCTGCGGAGAAAAGAAAACTGTATTCAACGCTATTGCAAAAATGAGAGGGTTTTAGGCGGATTTCCGTCATTTTGACTTTGCAATAACGGTGAATATATCGTATGCTCCGCTTCATAAATAATGAGAGAAAAAAATAATTCAGAAAAAAAAGTGACGCTGCAAGAACTCCAGCTGCCGCAGGATCTTAAAAATCTTTCGCTTAAACAGTGCAGCAGCCTTTGCAGCGATATCAGAAATATTCTTATTACAACGGTATCTAAAACAGGCGGGCATCTTGCTTCAAATTTAGGCGTGGTGGAGCTTACAATGGCTCTTCACCGCAATTTTAATTCGCCGGAGGATAAAATAATCTGGGATGTCGGTCATCAGGCTTACACCCACAAAATACTTACCGGAAGACTGAATAGCTTTTCGACTCTTCGCCGAAAAAACGGTATATCCGGATTCCCGAAGCCGGAGGAAAGCGTACATGATACTTTTATAAGCGGTCACAGCAGCACTTCTGTTTCCGTGGCGTGCGGTATTGCTGAAGCAATGAAGCTTCAGGGGAAAAATAATTACGCCGTTGCTGTTATAGGCGACGGAGCAATGACCGGCGGAATGTTTTATGAAGCCATGAATAACAGTCTCAGGGATAAGAATAATAATCTTATTGTGATTCTCAATGATAACGATATGTCTATCTCAAAAAGCGTTGGTTCTCTTGCAAAATATCTTACGTCATTGAGAAATACTGAAAAGTATCTCAATACCAAAAGAGCTGTTGAAAGAGGACTGGAAAAAATACCGATAATGGGGAATTCTATGGCTAAAAGCATAAAAAACGTCAAAGATTCCGTTAAGTATCATATTCTTGAAAACAGCAATATATTTGAAGATATGGGATTTGTTTATCTCGGACCGGTAAACGGTCACAGCCTTGTTGAGCTTGAAGAGATAATGCATATGGCAAAAACATATCATCAGCCGGTTATGATACACGTTAAAACAACCAAGGGAAAGGGATATCCGCCCGCAGAAGATAATCCGGGAGAGTATCATGGAATTTCTAAATTTGATATTTCAACAGGAAATCCCGAGGTTTCAGCTGATGAATGCTATTCCACGGTTTTCGGAAAGAAGCTCGTTGAAATGGCTGAAAATGACAACAGGATAGTCGCTATAACAGCCGCCATGAAATACGGAACAGGACTGCAATTTTTTCATAGCAGATTTCCGGAAAGATTTTTCGATGTCGGAATTGCGGAGCAGCATGCCGTTACATTCGCCGGGGGACTTGCTTCAATGGGACAGATCCCCGTTTTTGCGGTGTATTCAACGTTTCTCCAGCGTTCATACGACCAGCTTGTTCATGATGTTGCGATAGGAAAGCTGCATGTTGTTCTTGGAATTGATCGTGCAGGCGCAGTCGGTGAAGACGGTGAGACTCACCAGGGACTTCTTGATGTTCCGATGCTTACATCTATAAAAAATACAGCGATATACTCTCCATCTTGCTATGAAGAACTGAAAATATGCATGAATGAGGCTATTTACAGGGAAAAAGGACTCGCTGCTGTACGTTATCCAAGAGGAAGCGAAAAAAACGATTCAAGCTGTAATTACGTCACCAATGACCATATTCTTATTGGTCGTGGAAAAAGCGATACTCTTATTATAACTTACGGAAGAATTTTCGGTGAGGCTCTTAAAGCTCAGAGTATTTTATGCAAAGACGGAATAAACTGCGATCTGCTCAAGCTTACAAAGATATATCCGCTTTGCAGTGGCATTATAGATGAAATAAAGGATTACAGACGAATCATTTTCTTTGAGGAAAGTATGGGCAGCGGAAGCATTTCAGAAAAAATCGGAACTCTTCTTGCCGAATATTCTTTTGCAGGAGAGTACAGCCGTGTAACTGCCGACGGCTTTATAAAGCATGCTTCAGTTGCAGAGTGTCTTGATGAAATGGGACTTTCCTGTGAAAAAATGATTCTTCACATCAGAAAAAGGAGCATGAAAAATGGCGAGGCTTGACAGCGAACTTGTTGCAAGAGGAATTGCAAGAAGCCGTGAAAGAGCAAAGGAAATGATAAAATCAGGAAACGTTACCGTTAACGGAATTGCCGCAAAAAAGCCGTCCGACGAGGTTTCGTCTGCCGACAATATCGAGTCCTCTGAACGGGAGATCTATGTTGGCAGAGGAGCTTTGAAGCTTGAAAAAGCAGCTCGGGAATTTGATCTTGATTTTGAGGGAAAAGTCTGCCTCGATATAGGTGCATCAACAGGAGGCTTCACCGATTTTATGCTAAGAAATGGAGCTTCAAAAGTGTTTGCAGTAGATGTGGGACATGATCAGCTTGCCGAAGTTCTGAAGAACGATAAAAGAGTTGTTAGCATGGAAAAAACCGATATACGCAATGTAACTCCTGAAATGCTCGGAGGCGGCGTTGATTTTATCTGTGCGGATGTTTCTTTTATTTCAATAAAAATGATATTTCCTAAAATTTATGAGCTTCTTCATGAGAATGCCGCAGCCGCAGTCCTCATAAAACCTCAGTTTGAAGCCGGAAAAAGAGATGTCGGCAAGGGTGGTATCGTTAAGAATAAAAAGGTTCATATGCGTGTTCTCTCCGATATTGATTCATTTGCGGCAGGAATGGGACTTTTTCCCGAAAAATATACATTTTCCCCTGTAAAAGGCGGAAGCGGAAATATAGAATATCTCGTTTTGCTGCGAAAAGCAAGGGGAGAATATTTCATCCGTGATTTCAAAGAACTTGTTGAAAGTTCGTTCGATAAACTTTAAGGAGAACTTATATGAAAGCGGCTCTTTATCCGAATTTTCAGAAAAAAAATGCGCTTCCCTGCGCCCGTGAAGCCTGCGACGTACTTCATTCAGCCGGAATAGAGGTTTGCGTAAGCGAAAAATTCAGAAATGATTTTTCCGACAAGCCTTTTGTGCAGTTTGAAGACATAAAAGAATCTGCACGAACCGCCGATTTTGTGATAGCAATCGGAGGCGACGGAACTATTCTTCGCTGTGCAAAGCTTCTTATGGGAACTGATACGAAACTTCTCGGCATAAACACCGGAACTCTTGGATTTATGGCAGGTCTTGAAGCGGATCAGCTTGATAAGCTGAAACTTCTCACAACAGGCGAATATGAGATCTCAGAGAGAATGACTCTTGATATTGTTCTTCATGAGGAGAACGGAGATGTTGTTCATACGGCTCTTAACGAAGTTTCGGCAAGGTCGGGAAGTCTTAGAATCTGCGATTTTGAGGTTTATTCCGAAGGGTATCTCGTTGGAAAATATCGTGCGGACGGAGTTCTTTTCAGTACCCCGTCAGGCTCAACAGCGTACGCTCTTTCATCAGGCGGACCGATCATCGAGCCTGATCTTGAATGTATAGAAATGACGCTTATCTGTCCGCATTCACTTTTTTCAAGAGCAACGCTGTTTTCTGCCGGACGCAGACTCAGTCTCATTGATAAAACGCAGAACGGCGAAAGCATGGTGATAAACGTTGATGGAGAGGTGCATTTTAACCTTCACGGCGATGAATCCATTGAAATAAGCAGAGGACGTTATAACATTAAATTTGTAAATCTTATAGGCAATTCATTCCATGAATCAATCAGCCGAAAGCTTTGCAGACCTATAAAATAATTATAAACGGTGAAAAAAATGAAAAATCTCAGACATGACGCAATACTTGAGATAATTTCTGAAAGACCTGTTGCAACACAGGAGCTTCTTATAGAACTGCTCGGAGAAAAGGGAATAAAAACTACTCAGGCGACGCTTTCAAGAGATATTCAGCAGCTCTCTCTTGTAAAACAGCGTGATGAAAACGGTGAATACAGGTATACTTTGCCTGTTTCCGCCGCTGAGGAAAAAACTTTTTTTGAAGAAGCTGTTCTTTCGGTCGATTATGCGATGAATACAATAGTGTTGAAATGCCGTGCAGGTATGGCTCAGGGAACGTGTGCGGCGATAGATTCGGTAAATCATGAGGGCGTTGTCGGAACTATAGCCGGCGACGATACTATTTTTATTCTTGTCAGAAGTGAATCGGACGCAAAGAAATTATCGAAAAAATTCCGGAGTGAACTTTTTCACGGGAGGTGAGGGCTGAAAGATGCTTAAAGAAATTTATATACGCAATCTTGCGGTTATTCGTGAAGCAACGATACCGCTTACGGATAAGCTCAATATTTTTACGGGTGAAACAGGTGCGGGAAAATCCATACTGATAAATGGAATAAACGCCGTTCTCGGACAAAGATGTACTAAAGATATAGTCCGTACAGGCTGTGATAAAGCCGTTATAACAGCATTATTTACCGAACTTTCTCCGGCAGTAACCGCTAAGCTTGATGAACTTGGAGTTTCTCATGAAAATGATGAGATCACCGTGACACGTGAAATAAGTGCAGACGGCGGCAGCGTTTCACGAATCAATCACCGGACAGCCTCCGCTTCTTTATTGAAAGAGATCGGAAGTATGCTTATAAATATTCATGGACAGCACGATAATCAGATACTTCTCGACAGTGAAAAGCATCTTCACATCCTTGATGATTTCGGCGGAGATAACGATCTTCTGGAAGCTTACAGAAAAACTTTCCGTGAACTTCAGCAGACTGCAAGAACTCTCGGAGAGCTGAAAAAACAGGAGAAATCCCGTATCGAGCGAAGCATCTATCTTAACGAGATCATTGACGATATCGGCGAACTTGAGCTTGAAGAGAATGAAGATGAAACTCTTGAAAAAGAGTATGATTTAGCAAAAAACTCGGAAAAAACGATCATCTCGATAAAAAATGCCATACAGTCGATAAACGGCGAAGATGCAGCGGCAGAGATGATAGTTTCGGCTGAAACGGAGCTTGCAGGATTTACCGATGACGATGCAAGGCTGAATACTCTTTACGAAAGGCTCTCCGCAGCCGAAATCGAGCTTTCCGATATTGCCGCAGAACTTGAAAATCTTGCGGATAAAATCGAACTGGACGGACAGCGGCTTGAATATCTCGGAACTCGTCTTAATAACATTAATAAGATGAAAAGAAAATATGCCGAGGATTGCAGCGGTCTTATAAAACTTTACGATGACGCCTGCCGTGAGGTGATGCAGTTTGAAAGCTCGCAGGAGGAGATAGAGAAACTGAATGCTCAGAAAGAGCGTCTTCTTCATACCGTAACCGAACAAGCGAAGGCTCTTTATGAATACCGTGAGGAAACTGCAAAAAAATTTGCGGCTCAGGTTACAGAAGAGCTGGAATTTCTGAATATGTCGGGCGTAGTTATATCGGTTATGCATGATAAGGGAAAACTTACTGTAAACGGCATGGACACGGTTGAATTTCTTATTTCTGCCAATAAGGGAGAAGCTCCGAAGCCTATTTCTAAAATCGCTTCCGGAGGAGAGCTTTCAAGAATTATGCTTGCTCTTAAAAGCGTTATTGCCGGAAGGGACAGTATTCCGACGATGATATTTGATGAAATAGATACCGGAGTAAGCGGAAAGGCTGCTCAGAAAATAGGGATAAAGCTTCGTGAAATAGGCAAAGTGCGTCAGGTAATATGCGTAACTCATCTTTCTCAGATAGCCGTTATGGCGGATAATCATCTTATGATCGAAAAGAAAATAGCTGACGACAGAACAGAAACAAATGTCACTCAGCTTGATTTCGACGGAAGAGTATCAGAGATCGCACGAATTATGGGCGGAGATAATCCAAGTAAGCTTATGCTTGATAATGCGCGTGCAGAAATAAAAAAAGCAGCAGAAAAGTAGGTTTTGAAATTATGAAAATATACACCGCAAGACATGGTCAGACTGATTGGAATAAAATTGATGTGGTTCTTGGAACAACAGATGTAGAATTGAATAAAACCGGTATTATTCAGGCAAATGAACTTGCTGAAAAAGTTGCAGAATTGGACGATATTGATATTATGATTGCTTCGCCAATGAAAAGGGCTATGAAAACCGCTGAAATAATATCGAAAAGAACAGGTCTTGAAATTATAACCGATGAAAGACTCCGTGAATGGGATTACGGTGATTATGAAGGCAAATCACGTTTTTCCGATGGGTTTGATGAAAATAAAGTGAATTTTGCTGTGAAAATGGGAAAAAACGGCGAATCTCTTTTACAGCTTGCGCACAGAGTATATTCGGTTCTTGATGATATGATCGAGAAATATAAGGGGAAAAATGTTCTTCTTGTTTGTCATGGAGGAATTTGCAGAATTATTGAAACTTATTTTCAGGATCTGACTACACAGGAATTTGCATCATGGTTTGCAATGAACTGCGAGCTTAACGTTTATAATATAGAGTAAAGGAGCGATCGGATTTATGAATATCGGCGTGGACTATTATCCGGAACAATGGGACAGAACGTTATGGGAAAAAGACGCTGAACTAATGGCGAAAACCGGAGTTAAAACCGTTCGCATTGCAGAGTTTGCGTGGTCAAAAATTGAACCCAAAGACGGCGAATTTGATTTTACATGGCTTGATGAAGCGGTAAGGATATTTGCAAGATTCGGACTTGACGTTGTTATGTGCATCCCGACCAATTGTCCGCCATTATGGCTTTATGAATCGCATCCTGAAATTATTCAGACAGGCCTTGACGGAAACAGGTTACAGACCGGAATAAGAGGTCACCGCTGTATAAATTCTCCGGTTTTTATGACTTATGCGAAAAGGATAACCGAACGTCTTGTAAGAAGATTCAGTACGAATTCTTCAATTGTCGCTTGGCAGATAGATAACGAACTTGAAGCATATCCGTGTGCCTGCGATACTTGTAAGGAAATGTTCAGGAACTGGCTCATAGATAAGCATGATACAATTGAAAATATAAATGCTGCATTCGGAACAAGCGTATGGAGCGGGGAGTATAGTGATATATCGCAGATAACGCCTCCGACAGCGTATCCTAAGGCATGGCAGAATCCTGCGCTTTGCCTTGAATATCACCGTTTTTGCTCCGACAGCACGGTTAACTTCGTAAAAGAAATCGCCATGATAATCAAAAGGGAAATTCCCCGAGCTAAGATCACGACTAATACATGGTTCTGCGAAAATACGCCTGATTTTTACAAGTTGTTTGACGAGCTTGATTTTGTTTCATATGACAATTATCCGCCTGTAAGGATTCCGGATGATCCGGATGAATTTTATTCTCATGCGTTCCATCTTGATTTTATGAGGGGAATCAAAGGCAGAAATTTCTGGGTAATGGAGCAACTCAGCGGACCAACAGGAAGCTGGTCTCCGATGGCAGCAGCTCCACGTCCCGGACAAATCATGGGATATGCTTTGCAGGCAATGGCGCATGGTGCGGATACCGTTGTTCATTTCCGCTGGAGAACTGCCGTTACAGGAGCTGAAATGTTCTGGCATGGTCTTATAGATCACAGCAATGTTCCGGGCAGACGATTTTTCGAGTTTGCGGAGCTTTGTAAAAATGCAGCAAAACTAAGCGTTATAGATACAACGGAAATAGTTTCGGATGTGGCGATACTCTATTCGCCTGATAACGATTGGGCATTAAATATGCAGCCGCAAACGGAGGGATATTATTACCTCGAGCAGATGAAATATTTCCATGCCGCATTTATGAAATACGGTGCAAACGTGGATATAGTTTCTCCTGATTCAGATCTGTCGGGATACAAGGTTGTAATTGCTCCGTCAATGTTTGTATATAAAAAATCTTCAGCGGAAAACATTTACCGCTATGCAATAAACGGCGGAACACTGGTTCTTACTAATCGCAGCGGAGTTAAGGATTCAAACAATAACTGCATCATGGATGTTCTTCCGACTGTTTATAAAGAGCTTATCGGAGCGGAAGTAACGGAGTATGATCCAATTGGAAATGCAGAGCAGACTATCGTTGATTTTGCAGGAAATAAATTTGTCTGCCGTCAGTGGTGTGATATTCTTCGTCTGACAACAGCAAGGGCATATGCTGAATATAACGACAGTTTCTACCGCTGCTGTCCGGCAGTTACAATGAACAGATATTGCAGTGGTATAGTATACTATGTTGGAACAGTCTGCAAAATGGACTTCTATGAAAGTTTTGTCGGAAATATCATGAGACAGACCGGAATGCCTCGTCTTAAAGGACTTCAAAAGGGCGTAGAGGTTACGACACGCACAAACGGTCTTGATGATTTTATTTTATTTTTCAATAATTCCGAGGAAAATGCAGTGATAACTCTGCCAAAATCAATGTTCAGCATTATTGATTCAGTCGGCAAGGATAAAATTGAGCTGAAGCCTTTTGGCGTTGATATTGTCAGAAAGTAGGATGTCACAATGAAAATTGTATTACAGAGAGTTACCTCAGCAAGCGTTAAGGTTGACGGAAATATAACCGGAAAAATAGATAAGGGATATCTTCTGCTTTTTGGAGCAGGTCAGGGTGATATTGAAGATGACTGCCGCAGACTTGCTGATAAAATAATAAATCTTCGGATCTTTCCTGATGAAAATGATAAGATAAATCTCTCTCTCGGCGATGTTGGAGGAGCGCTTCTCATCGTTCCGCAGTTTACTCTGTATGCGGACTGCCGTAAGGGAAATCGTCCTAATTTTATGCAGGCGGAGAAGCCTGATGCTGCAAATAAGCTTTTCGAGTATTTTGTTGAGTATTGCCGCAGCAAGGGACAGCATACTGAAACAGGAGTATTCGGAGCAGATATGAAGGTCGAGCTTCTCAATGACGGACCTTTTACGCTGATTTTGGAATAATAAAGAATATAAATCACCTTTCAGGCAAACAATACCTGTGAGGTGATTTTTTTGGTTCAGAAAAGAGCAGAACGTGGAATAATTATTCTTGTGGGAGTTTTTTTCCTCCTTTTTGTCGTTATTGCCTGCAATTACTATAAGCTTGCGGTTCAGCAGCAATATGTCAGGGCAGCGGAGCAGCGTTCGGAACTTGATATCACTGCCGGAGTAAGCCAGGGTACGATTTACGATTGTAATATGAAACCGCTTGTCAATGCGGGAGTAAAATATCAGGCAGTAGCAGTACCTTCAGCGGTTGACAGGGAAGGAACAGCAAAATACGCTGTTGATAAGAATGATTTTTATGAAAAATTTGATTCCGGAGTCCCTTTTTCTTTTGAATGTCGGAAAGGAACTCCGGAATCGGAAGGTCTGACCGTGTTTGAGATACCTGAAAGATATTCTGAAAATCAGCTTGCACAGCACGTTGTAGGGTATATTTCAGAAAATTCAGGAGTTTCCGGCATTGAATATGCATACGATAGGATTCTTAGAGGTGATTACGGCGAAAATAAGGTGACGTATTCCATAGACGGCTTCGGAAGAGTTCTTATCGGCGATGGAAAGGTGATTCAGCGCAGCGATGCGGCAAAAGGAGGTGTTGTTACAACTATCGACAGCGATATACAGCGTATTTGCGAAGAATGCGGTTCGGATATTGAAAAAGGAGCAATTGTTGCAGCAGATATAAAAACCGGAGATATTCTTGCTATGGCAAGTTTTCCTGATTATTCCTCCGATTCACTTGAAAAAGCGCTTGCGGACGAACGAAGTCCGCTTATAAACAGAGCTTTGTATTCATATGGTGTTGGCTCTATTTTTAAGCTTGTAACGTCATGTGAAGCCATAAACGAGAATCTTGACGGATATATTTACGATTGTGAAGGAAGTGTTTCCGTTGACGGTCAGAACTTCAATTGTCACAAACACGATGGTCATGAGCTTCAGAACATGACTCAGGCGATAACAAAATCCTGCAACACTTATTTTATCAGTCTCAGCCGTAGTCTTGATGTCGATAATTTCCGACGTCTTGCATATAGTCTTGGATTCGGAAGAGAGGTTCAGCTCTGTGCTGGAATAACAGGTTCTGCCGGAGTTCTTCCAACGGTCAGTGATCTTATGGTGCCTGCGGAGCTTGCTAATTTTTCTTTCGGTCAGGGTAAACTTACGGCAACTCCGCTTCAGATAACTCAGCTCACCTGCGCAATTGCTAACTATGGAGAAATGCCTGCGCTTCGCTTGATAAAGGGAGTTACCCTTGAAGGCGAAGAAATCGCTAATGAAAAAAATCCTCAGCTTACAAGAGTTATCGAATCTGAAACATCATACGATCTCCGTCAGATGATGATCTCAGCGATAAGAGACAACGAGGAATCAAATGCAAAGACAAAATATACGTCTGTCGGAGCGAAAACCTCGACTGCTCAGACAGGACGCTACGATGAGGACGGAGAGGAACTTTGTCATGCATGGATAACAGGATTCTTTCCGGCATATGCTCCGAAATATGCCGTAACCGTGCTGGTCGAGGACGGAGGTTACGGAAATGACGCCGCTGCACCGATTTTCAGCGAAATTGCAGACAGAATGTCTCTTGAATTATCCTGATATCATTATTTTCTTTTGATTTATGTTTATAAGAGGGACATCATCCCCCCCCTTGCACCCTGCCAAAAGGACGTACAGTATCTTTGGAAACCCGGTATTAATCCTCTCAGATACCCTTTATGGGTATCTGAGAGGATTAGGGCAGAATGCCCGGACGGAAATAACTCCTTTTAAAAAGGAATCAAGAGAGAAATATCATCTTTACAATCATAATAAAAAGCAAATGATGATGTCGGAATGATATAGTAAATTTTTCTTGCATTTTATAATGAATAATGTTATAATGTATTTATACACTTTTGAACGGAGGAGTCTGTTATGCTAACTGATATTGAAATTGCTCAGAGTGCAAAAATGAAAAAGATAAATGAAATTGCCGCAGGTCTTGGAATAAGTGAGGATGATCTCGAACCGTACGGTCATTATAAGGCAAAGCTTTCGGAGAGTATCTATTCAAAGCTTGCTTTGAAAAATGACGGAAAGCTTATTCTTGTTACGGCTATAAATCCTACTCCGGCAGGAGAGGGCAAAACAACAGTAAGCGTTGGTCTTGCTGAGGCTATGAAAAAAATCGGCAAAAAAGCAGTTCTCGCTCTTCGTGAACCTTCGCTCGGTCCGGTTTTCGGAATGAAGGGAGGAGCTGCAGGCGGCGGATACGCTCAGGTAGTTCCTATGGAGGATATAAATCTCCATTTCACAGGCGATATGCACGCAATTACTGCTGCAAACAATCTTCTCTGCGCTATGATAGACAATCATTTGCAGCAAGGCAACGAGCTTTCTATCGATCAGAGAAGGATCATGTTCAAACGTTGTATGGATATGAACGATCGTGCTTTAAGAAACATTGTTATCGGTATGGGCGGAAAAATGAACGGCGTTCCCCGTGAGGATGGATTCAATATCACTGTAGCATCCGAGATAATGGCAGTTCTCTGCCTTGCGACTGATATTGTCGATCTTAAAGAACGTCTGGGCAATATTCTTGTTGCTTATAATACGAACGGCGAACCGATTTTTGCCCATCAAATAGGAGCTTGCGGAGCTATGACCGCTTTGCTTAAAGATGCTTTAAAGCCAAATCTTGTTCAGACTCTTGAAAATAATCCGGCGCTTATCCACGGCGGACCTTTTGCAAATATTGCTCACGGATGCAACTCTGTAAGAGCAACTAAGCTTGCGCTTAAACTCGGAGATTACTGCATTACAGAAGCCGGATTCGGATCTGATCTCGGAGCTGAAAAATTCTTTGATATCAAGTGTAGATACGGCGGACTTTCTCCGTCATGCGTAGTTCTTGTTGCGACAATAAAGGCTCTTAAATACAACGGCGGAGTTCAGAAAAATGACCTTTCTAAAGAAAATATGTGGGCTCTTGAAAAGGGAATAGTCAACCTCAAGGCTCATATTGAAAATATGCACAAATACCATGTTCCGGTTATCGTTGCAATAAATAAATTCAATACCGATACTGCCGAAGAAATCAAGTTCGTTCAGGATTTCTGTGCTGAAATGGGCGTAGAAGTTTCAATGTGCGAAGTGTTTGCCAAGGGCGGTGACGGTGGAATTGATCTTGCTGAAAAGGTGTGTGAAACCATACAGTTCTGCGCTGAAAACGGATCGGATTTCAAGCCTCTTTATTCAACCGAAATTTCGATCAAGGATAAGATCGAAACTATTGCCAAAGAGATTTATCGTGCCGACGGTGTAAATTATACTCCACAGGCTGAAAAGGCAATCAAGGAGATCGAGGGAATAGGTTTCCGTGATCTTCCTGTCTGCATTGCGAAAACTCAGTATTCTCTTTCCGATAATCCGGCTCTTCTCGGAAAGCCAAAGAACTTCAAAATAACAGTTCGTGACGCCAAGCTTTCGTCCGGAGCAGGATTTGTTGTCATCTATACCGGAGATATTCTTACCATGCCGGGACTTCCGAAAAATCCGGCAGCGTTTAATATCGACTGTGATGATAATGGAAATATAACCGGACTTTTCTGATAGGGTGTTTTTATGATCAGAATAATTACTCATTCTCCGGAAGAAACCATAAAAACTGCTGAGAAGCTCGGAGCTTTTATAAAAGCAGGAGATATGATAGCATACAAAGGCGGTCTTGGTGCAGGAAAAACAACATTCACAAGAGGCATTGCGGTCGGAATGGGACTCGGTGATAACGTTACTTCACCGACTTTTGCACTTGTGAACGAATACCGTGGGGAAAACATAAACCTCTATCATTTCGATATGTACAGAATCGAATCGGAGGATGATCTTGAATCGACAGGATTCTATGATTATCCGTTTGAAGAGAATGCTGCGGCAATAGAATGGTCGGAGAACATAGCCCGGTTTCTTCCGAAAGATACGATTTATATTACAATAAACACTCTCGGCGAGCAGGAACGTGAAATTATAATAGAGGATGGTGGAAGATTTGCTGATTCTTGGAATTGATACCTCCGGAAAAACGGCTTCGGCGGCTTTATTTGATACTGAAACGGAAATTATCCTTGCACAGACATCGCTGTATACTCAGAAAACGCACTCCCAAGTCATAATGCCTATGGTCAAGGAGATAATATCTCAGACCGGAAAAAAACTTTCTGATGTCGGAGCGATTGCGGCTGCAAACGGTCCGGGTTCATATACCGGACTACGAATCGGAGTTGCAGCGGTCAAGGCTCTGGCATTCGGACTTGATATAAAATGCTGCGGAGTTTCAACGCTCGAAGGACTTGCCTGCTGCAATATAGCGTTTAAAGGTACGATTTGCGCCGTTATGAAAGCAAGGGGAGAACTTGTCTACACTTGCTCATACAAGAGCGATGGATATGCTCTTGAAAAAATCTGCGAGGAAGGGCTTATCTCAAGAGATGAACTTGCGGAATTTCTTGCGTTGCGTGGCGAAGAAGTTTTGCTTTGCGGCGACGGAGCAGCTGGTTTCTTTACCGATTACCGTTCGCCGATGTTTACGATAGCTCCTCCGCAGGGACGGCTTCAGAATGCATACGGAATATGCCTTGCGGCAGCTTCAAAAAGCTTTGTTGAACCTGATTATCTTGAAGTTTCATATCTTCAGAAAGTCAAGGCTGAAAAAGATCTGGAAAATAAAATCTGATAGGAGAGGATAACATGATAGCAATTGGTTGTGACCATGCCGGAGTTGAAATGAAAAAGGCGGTAATTGCTGCTTTAGAGGAAAAAGGCTTTGAATTGAGGGATATGGGTACAGACGGTACTCCTTGCGACTATCCCGATATGGCAGAAGCAGTCTGCGGACTTGTTGTTTCAGGCGAATGTGAAAAGGGAATCCTTATTTGCGGAACAGGAATAGGAATGTCGATGGCTGCAAATAAGATAAAGGGAATAAGAGCTGCGCTTTGTTCCGATTCATTTTCGTCTCGTTTCACTCGTCTGCATAATGACGCCAATGTAATGTGTCTCGGAGCAAGAACTCTCGGATGCGGACTTGCCTGCGAACTGGCTGAGATATTCCTTACAACCGGCTTTGAGGGCGGCAGACATCAGAGAAGAATCGACTTGATCGCCGAAATAGAAAATAAACAATGAAAGGATATTAAAATGGGAAATTTACATATTATTGATCATCCGCTTGTTCAGCATAAAATCTCACTACTGAGAGACAAAAATACAGGTACAAAGGAATTTCGTGAACTTGTTTCCGAGATAGCAATGTTCATATGCTATGAAGCAACAAGAGATCTTCCGCTTAAAGAAATCGAGCTTGAAACACCTCTTGCAGTTGCAAAGACAAAGATAATTTCAGGAAGAAAACTTGCTTTCATACCTATTCTGCGTGCAGGACTTGGTATGATAGAGGGTGTAACGACTCTTGTTCCGGCAGCAAAAATAGGTCATATCGGACTCTTCCGTGATCCTGAAACAAAAACTCCGGTTAAGTATTATTCAAAAATGCCAGACGATATTGCTGAAAGAGACGCAATTATCGTTGATCCGATGCTTGCTACCGGAAATTCGGCAGTTGCCGCAATTGCTGAATTGAAGGAGCTTGGGGTTAAAAATATAAAGTTCATGTGTATAATATGCTCTCCGGAGGGCGTTGAGGCAATCAAAAATGCTCATCCCGATGTTGATATATACACGGGCGTTATGGATGAAAAACTGAATGAAGATAAGTTTATCGTCCCAGGAGTCGGCGACGCAGGCGACAGAATATTCGGTACAAAATAAAACATTATGTAAAGGAGCTGTTATCAGCTCCTTTTTACGTTAAAAGCGGCAATTCCCGGATACACAGCCGCATTTCCAAGTTCCTCTTCAATTCTCAGAAGCTGATTATACTTTGCCACACGCTCTGATCTGCTTGGAGCTCCGGTTTTTATCTGACAAGTGTTAAGTGCAACTGCCAGATCGGCAATAGTTGTATCGGCTGTTTCTCCTGAACGATGTGAAGAAATTGCAGTATATCCGAATTTATGAGCAAGCTTGACTGCTTCAATAGTTTCTGAAACAGAACCTATCTGATTAAGCTTTATAAGGATAGAATTTCCGGCTCTAAGAGAGATTCCCTTTGAAAGTCTCTTTGTATTTGTTACAAAAAGATCGTCTCCGACAAGCTGGACTTTTTTTCCAAGTTTATCCGTCATTTTCTTCCAACCATTCCAGTCCTCTTCGTCAAGACCGTCTTCAATAGAAATTATCGGATATTTTGAAACAAGAGTTTCCCAATGTGAAATGAGTTCATCGGAAGTGAACGTTCTGCCGGACTTAGGCTGTTTATAGAAACCGACGCCCTTGCCGCTGTCCTTCCATTCGGACGAAGCTGCGTCAATGGCAATCATAAAGTCTTTGCAAGGCTTATATCCGGCACATTCAATTGCTTCCAGAATAGTTTCGATCGTTTCCTCGTCGCTTGAAAGATCGGGTGCAAATCCACCCTCATCTCCGACGGACGCAGCTAATCCTCTTTTCCGAAGAATTTCTTTAAGACAGTGGAAAACTTCAGAGCAATATCTCAGAGCTTCCTTGAACGTGGCAGCTCCGACAGGCATTATCATGAATTCCTGTGTATCAACGTTATTTGAAGCGTGAGCGCCGCCGTTGAGAATATTCATCATGGGAACGGGAAGTGTAGCTCCCTGAATGCCGCCGAGGAATCTGTAAAGCGGAATTCCCAGTGATACTGATGCCGCTCTTGAAACGGCGACAGAAGCGGCAAGAATAGCATTTGCGCCGAGATTGGATTTATCTTCCGAACCATCTGCTTTTATCATAGCATGGTCAACAGCATAAATATCAGACGCGTTCATACCTGCGAGTACATTGTTGATATCGTTATTTATGTTGGCTACAGCTTTTTGAACGCCTTTGCCGAGATAGCGGTTTTTGTCGCCGTCACGAAGTTCAAGAGCTTCATATTCACCGGTCGAAGCTCCGCTTGGAGCAGTACCTCTTGCGGAAGTTCCGTCTGCGAGATAAACTTCGGCCTCAACAGTTGGATTTCCTCTTGAATCGAGAATTTCCCTGCCTATAATTTTTTTAATCTCCAGATTTTTCATAAAACCCTCCATTATTATTGCATCATTATATAGTATTATCATTTGACAAGTTTGGGAGCATATTCATGGCAGAAGCTGGAATTCGTCATCATGCACATAATCTGCTTGACATATATGTGTAAAAATGATATACTAATAATGAGAATTTGTCTTTAAAAGCAGCTTATGCGTGTTTGGAGTATAATTTTGTCGAGAGCAATGCGAAAACTGACAGGAACACTTTCTGTTACAAGTGTTTTCAACGCAATAATTGGAAAAATTTGCTGAAAACGTGCAAGATATTTTTGAAGACAGATTATGAATAACGATGAAGGAGTTTTTATGAAACGTAATGATTATATAAGCTGGGATGAATATTTCATGGGAATTGCCATGCTTTCAGCCGAACGAAGCAAGGATAATTCAACGCAAGTCGGCGCCTGCATTGTAAACAGCGATAAGAAAATCATTTCCGTTGGATATAATGGAATGCCGACAGGATGTATGGATGATGAGATGCCTTGGGAACGTGACGGAGAAACTTCCCTTGATACAAAGTATCCGTTTGTCTGTCATGCCGAGCTGAATGCTATTCTTAACAGCAATATCGGCAATTTAAGCGGATGTACCGTATATGTAACGCTTTTTCCATGCAATGAATGTGCAAAAGCTATCATTCAATCCGGCATAAAAAGAGTTGTTTATTACAGCAATAAATATTCTGATACAGAAAGTACTAAAGCTTCACGTATGCTTTTTGAAAAGTGCGGAGTTCAAACAGAAGAGTATAAAAAAAGCGGAAAAAAGCTTTCTTTTGATTTATAACAAGGAAAAAAAGTTCATGTTGAACATTAAATTTCCTCAAAATGTATTTCGTGAAGAAGGTCTGAGAGCGAATTTGTAATGTCGGAAGCGCATTCGATTATTCTTGAAAAAGAAGGAAATTTTAATCTGCGGCTTTCATCATGTCCGAAAATAAAGAGCAGAATTGCGACCAAAGCAGCTCCTTTTATCAATTTTTTCATTGAGAATACCTCCGGAAAAGAATAAGTATATTATTCTCTTTTTGGAAGAAAAAATACATTATCTTCAAAAATAAAAAATCCCTCCCGAAAAGGGAGGGATATAGTTAAATCAAATTTTACTTGGAGATAAGTGCGAGCGTGTCTCTTGCGATAAGAAGCTCCTCGTTTGTAGGAACGACCCATACGTCAACCTTTGAATCAGCAGCAGAGATCTTTGCAAGCTTTCCTCTAAGACCGTCATTTGCAGCTTCATCAAGTTTAATTCCGAAGAATTCCATGTCCTTGCAGACAGCAGCTCTTACATCGTAAGCGTTTTCGCCGATACCGCCTGTGAAAAGAACAGCGTCAAGACCGTTCATTGCAGCAGCATAAGAACCGATATACTTCTTTATCTCGTAAACGAGCATTTCTGAAACGAGCTTAGCTCTTTTGTTTCCGTGAGCAGCAGCCTCTGTGATATCACGGTTATCAGAACCAACGCCGGATACTCCGAGAAAACCGGATTTTTTATTCATATATTCACTCATTTCAGCAGGTGTGAAATGATGCTTATCTGCAACGAATGTAACAGCAGAAGGATCAACAGCGCCAGTACGAGTTCCCATTACAACGCCGTCAAGAGGAGTGAATCCCATAGAAGTATCTACAGATTTACCGCCGTTTACAGCAGTGATAGAAGAACCGTTTCCGAGGTGACATGAAACGATTTTAAGATCCTTAACATCCTTGCCCATTGCTTCGGCAAGAGCAGCGGAAACGAATCTGTGTGAAGTACCGTGGAAACCATATTTTCTGACATGATAATTCTCATAGTCATCATAAGGCAGACCGAACATATAAGCCTTAGGAGGCATCGTCTGGTGGAAAGCTGTATCAAACACAACGACCTGCGGTACATTTTCAGGAATAACGCTCTTGCAGGCTCTGAGAGCGAGAGCGTGAGCATGGTTATGTACGGGAGCAAGCTCACGCAGTTCATCAATCTTGTCGATGATCTCATCTGTAACAAGAACAGATTTATCGAAAACATCAGCGCCCTGAACTATTCTGTGACCAACAGCAGAAATCTCATCCATGCTGTCGATAACCTTTGCGTTGCCGGAAGTGAGTGCTTCGACAAGCTTCATAAAAGCTTCCGTATGAGTCGGGAATGCACAATCTTCGTTAAGTTCTCTGCCATCGCTTGTCTTATGAGCGATATGACCGTCGATACCGATTCTGTCGCAGTTACCCTTTGCAATAACGCTTTCATCGTCCATATTGATGAGCTGGTATTTGAGCGAAGAGCTTCCTGCATTAACAACTAAAATAATCATATAAACATTTTCCTTTCAAAAGCATTTTTTACATATGGTAACCTCTAAAAACCTGTTTGATTAAGCGAAAATCAGATAGGTGCGCCGGTTACAAGGGAAATTCTTGAAAGCGTGCTGACGCTCTCTTAGTGAATTGACGCAGTAAACGGCGTGCATAGCTGATTTTTGCCGGAAGAGGTTTTTAGAGGCTGCCATATATAATTATATACTTTTTTCAGCGAATTGCAAGTGTTTTTTAAAATTTTTTGAATCGCATTCAAAAAAATGCCAAAACACGCTGATTTTTTGCAAATAATATGTAAAATAAGCGAAAGTTTTGAAAAAAATATTGAATTTTATTAAGAGAGGTAGTAAAATGAAAATCAGTGGAATCATATGCGAATACAATCCTTTCCATAACGGACATCTGCATCATATCCGTGAAACACGAAAAAACGGAGCGACTCATATAGTTGCAGTAATGAGCGGAAATTTCGTTCAAAGAGGAGATACGGCAATTATGGACAAGCTTGACAGAGCCAGACTTGCCGTTCGTTCGGGAGCAGATCTTGTTATCGAGCTTCCTGTGCAGTATTGTCTTTCATCTGCGGAAAATTTCGCCGCCGGAGCAGTTTTCCTTCTTGATTCTCTCGGCGTAGTGGAAGAGCTTTCGTTCGGCAGCGAATGCGGTGATACACAAAAACTTGAAAAGGCTCTTGAAACGATCGAGATAACGGCAATGGTTCATCAGGATGACATCCGTCAGATAATGGAAAAGGGATATACTTATCCAAGAGCGCTTAATTCTGTTATAAACGGAATAGAGCCGGAAATTGCAGAAATAATATCTTCGCCGAATAATCTTCTTGCTATCGAGTATATGAGATCTTTGAAAAAATATGCTTCAATAATGAAGCCTTTTACAATTAAAAGGGCAAGCGTTCCTCATGACGGAGTTGTTGCGGAGGGCGGATATGCGAGCGCATCTTATATCCGTGATAAAATTGCAGCAGGGTACAGCGCTGATTCCATAGGAGCGTATACGACATCTCTCTGGGCAGAAGCAATTTCAAACTCTATGAAAAACGGCGAGATCGCTTCTTTAAGCAGACTTGAAAGAGTTCTGCTTTATAAACTGCGAAGCACATCTGCTGATGAAATAGCTGAAATAAGCGACGTAGGTCAGGGACTTGAAAACAGGATCTACGGAGCAAGAATGTCCGGCTCGCTGGACGAGCTTCTTTTCACGGTAAAAACAAAACGATACACAATGGCACGAATAAGACGTATTATGCTTTCGCTTCTTATCGGAATAACAAAAGATGATATGAAAAAACTTCCGCCGTATGGAAGAATTCTTGCGTTTAACGAAAGAGGAAAAGAAATCCTTGCCAAGGCGAAAAATATGACCGCAATACCCTATGCGTCTTCTATTGCAAGGCTTTCACAGCTTAATGAAATAGCTGAAAGATTTGCCGAACTGGAAATAAGAGCTTCCGATGTTTACGGTCTTGCTCTTGAAACCGTAAACTCTGCTCAGAAGGATTACAGAGCAAAAATAATGATAGACATGGAGTAAAATTCAATGATACAAAAATTTACAGGCATTGCCGCTGCCGCTTTTATTACATCACTGACCTTAACGTCCTGCACCAATATAGTTTCAGTAATGGATGATTCGTCATTTTATGTTACAGTCGATTCAACGACGGCAGACGTTCCATCCTTATCTTCGGATAAGGCGGATATATTGCAGTCGCCGGAATCAGATGTTATTTCCATGGAAGAAGATAGAGGAGCCGAAACTGAACAATTTTCAATTGACGTGAGCGCTCCCGATAATTATATAATTCCCGATAATTTTGTTCTTGCAGATTTCAATACGGTTCTTCAGGAACCCGAACTTCCGACAGGATGCGAAATAACATCATTGGCAGAGGTTCTTAATTATCACGGTTTTATTATTGATAAAGAAGAACTTTGCGATAATTTTATGCCTGTGGATTATGAAGGCTCCGCTACTATGAATCAGGCTTATATAGGCGATCCAAGATCGACTAATGGATTCGGGTGTTATTCACCGGTAATAGTAAAATCGGCATATGAATATTTTGAATCAATTGATTCGCCGTGTTATGCGGTCGATCTTTCCGGAACTGATTTCCGTGATCTGTTTTATCAGGTTTGTCAGGGCAGACCTGTTATAGTATGGGCTACAATGTATCTTACTGAATCTGACTTTTTCGATTATCTTTGGACTTCTGCAAACGGCGAGGATATGACATTCAATTATTATCAGCACTGTATGGCTATTTACGGCTATGATCTTACTGAGGGCATAGTGTATGCCGGAGATCCTTTGGTTGGAAATACAACTTATTCAATCGACGCTTTTGAACGTATATATGATATTATGGGTAAGCAGGCGGTTGTAATATGCGGCGATTCCGAAACAGAGGGACATTTTAATCCCGATCCGGAGATCGAGAACAATAATGTTTACAGCCGGAAAAGTCAGCTTTTCGAAAACGGCTACGCATATGAAGATTACGTCATGGAGGAATAAGCTTTGATAAAAGGAGTAATTTTTGACCTTGACGGAACACTTATAGACTCGATGAAGATATGGACTAAAATAGACCGCAAGCTCCTTAGAGAAAACGGAGTGGAAAATATTCCGCCGGATATATCCGACAGGGTAAGGAAAATGACCATTGAGGAATCAGCACAATATTTTATAGATGAATTCAGACTTGGATGTACAAATGAGTATATTATAAAACGTATTGAAGAGCTGGTTCGTATGGAATACGAAGAAAATATTCCATTGAAGCCGTATGCTGCGGAATTTCTTGATTATCTTGATGAGAAGAAAGTACCGTACGGAGTGGCTACGGCTACATATAAAGGACTGGCGGAAGCTGTTATGAAACGCTGCGGAATCTGGGAACAGATGCGTTTTTTGCTCACAGAAGTCGAATATCCTCTTGGGAAGAAATTTCCTGATATTTTCCTTGGCGGAGCAGAAATGCTTGGTTTAGAACCGAAGGAAGTTCTGGTTGTTGAGGATTCTCTCCACTGTATAGAAACGGCGGCACAATCGGGATTTATAACAGCAGGCGTTTACGATGAAGTCTCTTGGAATGAGCAGAGTCTCATTGCCGATACAGCAGATTATTATGTGGGATCGCTGAAAGAACTTGAAATATTATTCAAATAAGGAATTCTTATATTATGAAAAAAGTTATGGTTGGAATGAGCGGCGGAGTGGACAGCTCGGTTGCCGCAATGCTTCTCAGGGAGCAGGGTTACGAAGTTATGGGAGCAACTTTAAAGCTCTTTTCGGATGAAGATATATCAGAGGCGCAGAAAGAAGGTAAGACCTGCTGCGCTCTTTCAGATGTTATGGACGCACGGAGCGTGGCGTATCGCCTTGGATTCGAGCATATCGTTTTTAATTTCAAGGATAATTTTCGTGAATATGTTATGAAACAGTTTGCGGACAGCTATTTATGCGGAAAAACTCCAAATCCGTGTATTGAATGCAACAGACACGTTAAATTTGACAAAATGCTTCGCAGAGCGCTGGAACTTGAATATGACTATATCGCTACCGGACATTATGCGGTTAATGAATACGATGAGGAGTCGGGACGCTGGCTTCTGAAACGCCCTAAAGACAGGAGCAAGGATCAGACTTATGTGCTTTATTCACTGACTCAGAAACAGCTTGAGCATACTCTTTTTCCACTTGGCGGTCTGGAGAAAACTCAGGTGCGAAATCTTGCGGAGAAAGCTGGTCTTGTAAATTCGTCAAAACCGGACAGTCAGGATATTTGCTTTGTTCCTGACGGCGATTATGCCGGATTTATCAAGCGTTTTACCGGAGCAGAGATTGCTTCCGGAAATTTTACCGATACATCAGGAAAAATTCTCGGTAAACATAAGGGTATAATCAACTATACTGTCGGTCAGCGTAAAGGACTGGGGATTTCGTTGGGAAAACCTGCTTATGTCGTAAAAAAAGACATTGAATCCAATACGGTCGTACTCGGAGATGAAAAGGATCTGTACACGAAAACTCTTATTGCCGATGACTTCAATCTCATTTCGATATCAGATCTGAAAGAGCCGATGAGAGTTACCGCAAAAACACGCTATAGTCAGCACGAACAGTCTGCCGTTGTTTCGTATCTCGGAAACGGAGAGTATATGGTAGAGTTTGATGAACCTCAGCGAGCCGTTACAAGCGGTCAGGCAGTAGTTTTATATGATGGAGACTGCGTTGTCGGCGGAGGAACGATAAAGTAATGGAATATAAATTTGAAAAGCTTACCGATAAAATTTATGTCTGTGCAAGTTCAGATCACCGATTCGGAACAGACGCTTTCCTTCTTGCCGATTTTTCGGGATACCGCAGTAAAGATAAAGTCTGCGATCTTGGAACGGGATGCGGTATAATTCCGCTTATAATGCAGAAAAAGCTTCCTCCTCAAGTGACCTATGCTGTTGATATTCAGGAGGAGGCAATAAATCAACTTCGGCTTGGTATGGAGAAAAGCGATACATCCGGTATAATTCCGATATGCGCCGATCTTAAAGACCTGTGGGATGACGCTCCGCTCGGCAGACTTGATCTTGTGACCTGCAATCCGCCCTATAAAGCTGCAAACGCAGGTTTTGAGAGTGTGATAACTGCACAGAAGATCGCCCGTCACGAGATAATGTGCAATATCGACGATGTCTGCGGTGCAGCGGAGAAGCTTCTTAAATTCGGTGGGCGGCTTTGCGTTTGTAATCGTCCCGAAAGGCTTAGCGACGTTATTTTTGCCATGAAAAATCATAATATCGAACCGAAGCGTCTGAGGTTTGTTTCAAAGAATCCCGATGAAGCGCCATGGCTCTTTCTCATTGAGGGGAAAAAGGGTTCAAAGCCGTTTATGAAAGTTGAACAGCAGCTTTATATCCGCAGCGAAAACGGTTTTTCAGAAGAGCTTCAGAAAATTTATTCTATCGGAAAGGAGCAGGTATGAGCGGAATTTTTTATGTTATCGGAACTCCGATCGGCAATCTTGAGGATATAACGCTTAGACAGCTTAAAATGCTGAAAAGCGTGGATTTCATATGCGCCGAAGATACGAGAGTTACTCTTAAACTTCTTAACAGGTATGAGATAAAAAAACAGCTTGTGAGCTTTCATGAACATAGCTCTAAGGCGGACGGTCAGCGTATTATTGAACGTTTGCTTGTCGGGGAAAACTGCGGTATCGTTACGGATGCCGGGATGCCATGTATTTCTGATCCGGGAGAAGTTCTTGTAAAGATGTGCGCAGAAAACGGCATCGAGGTAAAAGTTGTTCCCGGACCGAGTGCGGTCGTATCGGCAGTGGCTGTTTCAGGATTGAACACAAAAAGGTTCACATTCGAGGGATTCCTTCCCGTTGCCAAAAAAGAACGGACTGAACGTCTTGAAAAGCTGAGAAGTGAAACAGCGGTTATGGTATTTTACGAAGCTCCTCATAAGTTGAGAAATACGCTTGACGATTTGACGGCGTTTTTCGGCGGAGATAGAAAAATTTCTATCTGCCGTGAACTTACGAAAATTCATGAAGAGGTGCTTCGCATGAGCCTTGAGGAAGCGGCGGAATACTACAGCATTCATGAACCGAAAGGCGAATTTGTACTTGTTATTGCAGGCGCAGGCGAGGAAAAAGGCGAAAAACTCACTGTTGAACAGGCGATAATGCAGATTCAGAAGCTTGTTGATATGGGTGAACGTCCGGTTGACGCTTGTAAAGCTGTTGCCAAAGAAAGCGGATTCAAAAAAAGTGAACTTTATTCAGCTTTTTGTGCAGAAAAATAAATTGCTGAATTTTTGTGGTAAGTATATGAAATGTTCGTGAAATACTTGCATTCTTTGAAACTATATGGTATAATTATTGTGGATTTTGTATATATCTGTAAAAGGAAAACAACTTCCGATAACTTCACTGTAATTATTTTCAATAATTTGCAGAGAAAGAGGGAATTTATATGATTTGCGATCTGCATTGTCATACCAAACTTTCCGATGGTTCGCTCGGAATAGAAGATATAATTGCTCAGGCTAAACGTACCGGAATCGAGTGGCTTTCGATAACTGATCATGATACAATGGCTTCGTTTTCACGTTCAGATGTTCTCGGTGAGAGAGAAGGAGTGAAAATCCTTCACGGAACTGAGCTTTCTGCGTGGGATAAAAAGAGGAACAGAAAGGTTCATATTTTATGTTATGAACCGAAAAAACCGGATAGACTTGAGGGGTTGTGTCTTAAATCCTGCGAGATAAGAAAAGCCTGTTCAAAGGAAATGATAAATAAGGTTATGGAGAAATATCCTATAACTATAGAAAGTATTCTGAAACATACAACAGCCTCGAAAAGTATTTTCAAACAGCACATAATGCGTGCTTTGATAGATTACGGATATGCTCTTGAAATGTACGGCGATCTGGACAGAGAGCTTTTTAATCCCCAGACCGGTTCTTGTTATGTTGAACGTGAATATCCGGATGTGAATTTCGTTATTGATCTCATACATCTTGCAAGGGGAGTAGCCGTTATGGCTCATCCGGCTCAGTATGACAGTATTGAACTTCTTGAAGAACTTGCAAAAAACGGAAAGATCGACGGGGTGGAGACCGGTCATTATTCCGCAGACGAAAACTGCCGCAGAGAGCTTTCTGCTATTGCTTCAAGATATGAGCTTATAGAAACGGGAGGTTCTGATTTCCACGGACTGTATAACTGCGTACCCACTCATCTCGGAAGCGACTCAACAACAAAAGAAAATCTTGAAAGAATTTTAAAATTTACATCAAAAAAGTAGGAGAGAATGAATAATTTTTTTGAATTTACCGGAATAAAGGTCATTCCGGCTCTCATTTCATTTATTGCTGCGATTTTGTTCCTGATTCCGTTTTCGCACGGAATAATCAATATCGGAAACTGTGCGGGCGCTTTTGTTTCCGCAGCTTTAACCGCTGTTTTTGTATTTTTCAGACCATTCAGCGAATTGGTGAAGCAGATGTGGAGCAAGCCGGCTGGAAAAATACTGATTTCCGTATTTTCTTCTATTGTCGGAATATTTTTGATTTTTGCGGTAACAGTGAGCGTTTTTATGCTGAAGGCAATGAACGATCATCCCGAAAACGGAAATACAACACTGATCGTCCTTGGATGTCAGGTGAGGGACGGCAGACCGAGTCTTATGCTTAAAAAAAGACTTGATGCCGCATATAGCTTCCTTTCGGAACATGATGAAACGTTTGTGATCGTTTCGGGTGGTAAAGGCAGCGACGAAATTATAAGCGAGGCTCTTTGTATGAAGAATTATCTTGTTTCAAAGGGAATTTCTGCCGATAGGATCTATATGGAGGATAAATCTTCCGATACAAAAGAAAATCTGAAATTTTCCAAAGAATTGATAGAACGTGAAGGACTCTGCACTGATATAACCATTGTTACAGACGGTTATCATCAGCTCAGAGCGGAAATGCTTGCGAAAAAAATAGGTATTGACGCTAAGAATATTTCTGCCCCGACATCATGGTGGCTTATTCCGACATACTGGGTCAGAGAATGGTTTGGTATCGCTTATTATGGAATTTCGGATTAGGAGAAATATTATGAAGTGGATTATTATACATGTTGAAATGAATAAATATTTAAGTTCCGGAAATATTTTTGTTGATGATATTTGTTTTGCAAAGCAATTTTCTACTGAAAAACAAGCGGAAGCATATTTGCTTGAAAGAGGGATTGACCGAAGCCAGTGTGTTTGTCAGCACACTGAAAACATTAAAAATAAAACAGTCAGATTTATATGATAATAAATTTTAAAGCAACTTCTTAAAAGCCTGTCCGAACAGAGAATAATTTCTGTATGGACAGGTTTTTATATTATTATTTACAAAGTAATAAAAATATGATAAAATAAGTTTGGCATAATTATTTGAAAGGCAGTTAACCAAGAAATATTGTAGGAGGGATTTTATGAATAAGTATATAAGCAAAACTATTTCTGTTATGTCAGCGGCGGCAATTTCAGCAGTTTTTTGTTTTCTGGCTTCTATTAATGCAGGATTCAAAACCAGTTTTGCTGAAACAGAGAAACTGAAAAATGCTCCGGTTTTTTCATACGCATTTCCGGAGTTTACACATCTTATAGGCAAGTCCGGATTTGAGCTTACTCCTGTGGCAGGCTATGCTCCGTTAAAAGAAGAACCGGAGCTTTGCTTCAGCGCTGAAAGTCTTCCGGAATCGTATGATCTGAGAAGAACTTCCGGTATAAGTTCTGTAAAAGATCAGTCCATTTATGGAACCTGCTGGACTCATTCTTCTGCGGCGAGTGCAGAAAGCGGACTGCTTAAAACTGATCCGTCTGTTGATCTTTCAGAGCTGCATACGGCATTTTACTCTTATTATGGTTCAGATCAGATTGAAACAGGTCTTGATAAGGTAAGAGATATTCTGAATTACGGCGGTTCAACAAGCGTTGTTGCTAATTTGTGGTCACAGTGGATAGGGCCTGTAAAGGAGGAAAAACTTCCGTATGATAATGTACAATTTTTCGACGATCCTATCAAGACTGAAGAAATGAGATACGAAAGCGATTATCACCTTGAAAATGCGTATTTATTTGATTTCGATGACGAAAGAAACAACTTTGACGAGGTTAACGGACTTATAAAACAGTTTGTTTATGAAGGTCATGGAGTTGATGTTTCGTTCTACAGCAATACTACTCTGAATTATGATTATAATAAAAGTTCAAGTTATACCGTTCGTAAACCACGTTTTGCAAATCATGCAGTAACTATTGCTGGCTGGAACGATAATTTTCCGGCGTCTGATTTCAAAAATATTCCCGAGGGAAACGGCGCATGGCTGGTAAAAAACAGTTGGGGTTCAAATTACGGCGAAGATGGATATTTCTGGATCTCATATTATGACAGATCTTTATGCCAATTTGCGGTTTACGATTTTGGTGATAAAAACAATTACAACTACATTCATCAGCACGATTCCTTTGTTCCGACCAACAGTATGTCAGCTTACGATGAGTCTGATATTATTGCACCATCTTATATGGCGAATATTTTCAGTTCGGAAAACGGCGAGCAGATCGAGGCTGTTTCAACATATTTCAATAATCCCGATACCGAATATGAAGTGGTAATTTATACAGATCTTACTGATTTATCTGATCCGACATCGGGTGTTCCATCGTCGGTAACGTCAGGAAACTGTAAACTGACCGGATATCAGACCATAGAGCTTTCTGAAGATATTCCGGTTGACGCTGGGGAAAGCTTTGGCGTTGTTGTGAAAATGTACTGCGGAGATACTCCTTATGTAATTCCGCTTGAAACGAGTTTGTATGCGGAAAATTATGAAACCGGTGAAATAATTGATCTCGGCGGATATACGACTAAATCCGGAATTGAAGAACATACTGGTATAAATCAAAGTTTTTTCAGTTCTGACGGTATAAATTGGAGTGATACGGTGAACGCTCCGTATACTTATTCGGAAGAGGAAAAAAATATTCTTCTTGAATCCCTTGACGAACAGCTTTTTGACGGCATTGAATCTGATGAAACAGATCTTCTGGAAGACGCTGAAAAAAGATATCAGTATTACAGTAATATATTTGAATCCTGCGATGTAAGTGTAATTATGGGAAACATTTCGCTCAAAGCTTTCGGAAGTGAAAAGAACACTGTTGATTTTTCACATATTTCGGGAGAAGTTCCGCTGGATGAGAGAGTTGAATTATCTGTAAAAGACGGCTCGGACATCTTTGTTTCAATAAATGGGGGAGAATACGCCTCTTATACGGAGCCGATCGGCGTAACTGAAAAAATGACGATCTCTGCAACCTCCGATAAAAAAACATTTACCGAAAGAACTTATGAACCGGCTTCAGCTCAGTTTTTCAGTCTGTGTTACGATGCCAATATAAGGCATAGCAGTCTGGTACTCAAGGAAGCGGAAAAAAAGAGCAGAAACGAATACGAAATAAGACTGGAAAGTACCGAATCGGCATTAAAACTTTATCCGCTCACGGACGCTGATATTACAATGAATGGAGAACCCATTGAAAGCTATAGCGCTACTGATGCAATATCAATCGGCTACGGCGAAACTGTAATGAAATTCGAGCTTGAAAAGCCGAATGCTCTTAATAATAGCGTTTACCTTACAATTGTAAGGAGTCCGATTGAAATTAATATTCAATCTGAAAAGGTTATTTTTTCGGGAGCTGATAAACTCTATGCTCCTGATGGAACGGAAATATCAAACGGATCATACGTCGGAAATTATGCAGGTGAAACTCTTACTGCTGTGGTCGGCGGAGAAGAGATAGAATGTCATGTTCCGGAGAGAATAAGCATCCCTGAACTGGAAATAGATTACTATTATGAAACGCTTGGATTTATTCCCAATGAAACGGCCGAACTGCTTGAATATGCAACTACGGAAGAACCTTCACAGAATGATTACATTTCCGCTGAAAAACGTTTCCGTGACGGAACATGGATAAATTCCGGAATGATAATGAATAAGGTTTTTGTAGTAATTCCGGGCGAAACGATAACTTTAAAATCTAAAGCAGGAAACGGAAAATTTGCAAGCGAGCCTGTTACATATCACATACGGGAAGCTCCCGAAGCTCCGGCTGAATTCACTGATTACACGATAGAGGACGGAAATCTGGTTTTAAACGGATATGAATATGAAATAGCCCTGCCCGGTGAATTGATTGCAATTGCAGATAAAGCTGAATCCATGGGATATTCAGATACGGAACAATTTGCTGGTATTATGTTCTCAAGAATTGGATGCGCCGATATAGAAACTCTTGAACGTTACTTGAATTCTTTATGGGACAGTTCAAATAAGGTCGGATACGGAAGTGAATTCGCTGTAAGATATTCTGCAACAGCTGATACATTTGCTTCAAAGGCATTATTTACAAAGGCTTATGAAATAGGCGATGTGAATGGGGATGAAGTTGTTGACGGTATCGATGCAACATTAATTTTAAGGCATTATACGCTTCTTATATCCGGACTTGACGGCTGCATTCCTGAATCATTTATCAATTACGCTGATTATAACGGAGATGGCGTTGTTGATGGTGTTGATGCCACGCTTGTATTGAGATTTTATACGGAAAAGATTTCTGTAAAGCAATGATTTTTAAATTATCAGAAAGACTTGCTTAAAGTTAGACAAATATACTAAAAACACATGGAAAAAATTTGATTAATTGTATTCATTATGCAATACCTATAAAAGTAGTGTTATGAATTTGTGAAATAAGAGTGAAAAAGTCTTTTACCGTTTTGTAACCTTTTAGTTTTATTGTTTCTAAATATGTGATTTGTGCTAAAAAAACAATGTTGAAAGTGTATACAATGCACAAAAAATATTAAATAACGCTACAAACCATTGACTTTAAACAAAAAATACGGTATATTTTATATTACAAAGAGCAATTGTGCCTATTTTGCTGTGCGTGTGTTTTGATTTATAACCGCATTAAAGCAGATGTGCTGCATACAAGCTGACCGGAGCATGGCTGACTGAAAAGTCGGATTCAGGAAGAAAACTTATGATCGTTTTCACTTTGAGGAATGCTTTGTTTCCGCAAAACGGGAAACTCCCGTACAAGCAGTTGCTTCATAATTACGCTGACCTAATCGTCTTTCGTAATAGCTGTTATATAAACGCAGCGTCCCGGAATGCGACAGGATAAATATGGCAGCGGCGAGTACATTCGTTGAGCCGGAAAAAATTCGGAAGCGGACCGTGGAAAATTTATCCAAACATATTATACTTTGATTTGAGTATAATATACATATTTAAGGAGGAAATTCTAATGAACAATCTTAAGAAAACATTAGCTTTAGTAGCTACACTTGCAATGGCTTCTACAGCATTTGTTGGATGCGGCAGCAAGGATTCATCTTCTGACGCTCCAGCAGCAACAACAGCAGCTCCTACAGATGCTGCTACAGATGCTCCTACAGATGGCGAAGAGCCTACAGATGGCGAGGAGCCTACAGATGCACCTTCTACTCCTACAGAAGGCAACTCTACAGAGCTCGGCGCTGTAACACTTAAGACAGGCGGCGATACATTCTCAGTTGCTGCTTGGAACCCAGATGACGTTCCGGCTCTTCTTGAGCAGTGGGAAAAGAACACAGGCTACGATGCTGCTAAGGTAAACTTCACAAACTTTGACTGTGGCGGCGGTGCTGCTTCTGAAAAGTATGACGCTATCTTCAGTGCTGGCGATGACCTCGACGTATACTTCTGTGAAGCTGATTGGGCTCTCAAGTATATCAACGATGATACTAAGACAGCTCCTCTCGATGCTCTCGGTTTCTCCGATGCTAACTTCCAGGATGCTTACGCTTACACAGCTGAAATTGGTAGAGCTACAGCTGGCGCTAACGCTGGTAAGATGGTAGGTGCTTCATGGCAGGCTGCAGCAGGCGGATTCGCTTACAGAACAGACCTCGCAGAGCAGTACCTCGGCGTTAAGACACCTGAGGAAATGCAGGCTAAGATCCAGGGTTGGGATAACTTCGTAGCTGCTGCTACAGAGGTTGCTACAGCTTCTGACGGTAAGGTTGCTTTCGCTGACTCTCTCGGCGGTATGTGGCAGGTATTTGCTGCTAACAGAACACAGCCTTGGGTTGTTGACGGACTTCTCGAAATCGATCCTTCTTGCCAGGAATTTGCTGATTATGCAAAGACACTTTGGGACAACGGTGGTGTAACACACAACGGTCAGTGGACAGACGCTTGGATTCCTGCTGGTAAGGACGGCGCTTGCATGGGTTACTTCGTATCTACATGGGGCTTCGGTGAGCAGGCATTCTTTGGCCAGGCTTCTTCTGATTCCTACGGTAAGTGGGCAGTTTGCGAAGGTCCTGACAAGTACTTCTGGGGCGGCACATGGATCGTTGTAAATCCTGCAACAGATAACGCTGAGGAAGCTCAGTCATTCATCTTCAACGCAACAGTTGATTCTGATGCTATGAAGGAATTCGCTCTTAGCAAGCCTGAGTATGTAAACAACCAGACAGCTATGAACGCAATCATTGATGCTAAGGAAGTTCCTAACCAGTGGGTAACTGATAACCTCGGTGGTCAGAACTACTTCGAAGTTCTCAACGAGAACGCTAAGAGCATCAACCTTAAGGGACTTATCACACCTTACGATGCTAAGATCAAGGAAGAATTCCTTAACGCTGTAACAGAAGAATACTGTGCTGGTAAGTCATGGGATGATACAGTTAACAGAGTTTACGCTAAGGTTGGCGAAGCTATTCCTGAGCTTGCATAATTTTGATTGCATTTTAATTTCACTAATTAATTGAATTTATGATAGTTGCCTATTGAACGCAAGTTCTATAGGCAGCTATTTATAATCTCAAAACAAATTTTACGAGAGGGTGTGTGCTATGGCATCAGCTGCCCAGAAAAGAATTAAATCTATCAGCTATGCTAAATATGGCTATATTTTTATTCTGCCGTTTTTTCTTGTTTATTTCTTTTTTCAATTATGGCCTTTAGTTAATACTTTCGTTCTTTCCTTTAAGGGAAACGATACAACTGTTGAAGAATTTGTTGGATTCGACAACTATAAAGCTATCCTTTTTGATACAGATGTAGATATGGATGTTGTTAAGGGCACTTCGCCTAAATTAGAGAATATGTCTGCTGAAGAGAAGAAGGAAGTTAGAAAAGCTGAACAGGCTAAGGTTGCTCAGAAAGCTCAGCATGATACTTTTGTTAAGTCTTTCGGAAATACCATTATTCTTTGGCTTGGAAACTTTATTCCTCAGATTATTCTTTCACTTTCATTGGCTGTTTGGTTTACGGACGCAAAGCTTAAAATTCCTGGAAAAGGATTCTTTAAGGTCGTTATGTATATGCCAAACATAATTACTGCAGCTTCTGTTGCGGTATTGTTCCTGTCGCTTTGTTCTGAATCTAAATATGGTGCGTTAAACCAGATTTTACATAGTGTTGGTATTGTTGATGATATTACATCAACAAATTCAACGGATTTTGTTAAGTTCGTTTCAGGTAAATGGGAACCAAGAATTGTCGTTATGTTCATTCAGACATGGATGTGGTTTGGTAATACAATGATTATGCTCATGTCTGGTATTATGGGTATTAATCCGTCGCTCTTTGAAGCTGCAAGCATCGACGGTGCAAGCAGTGGACAGGTATTCAGAAAGATTACACTTCCGCTTCTTAGCCCTATCATGGTTTATACTCTTGTAACATCTATGATCGGTGGTCTCCAGATGTTCGATATTCCTTATCTCTTCCATAAGGGTGTTAATGATATCAATGCTGAAGTAAGAACTGTTGCTGTTTACATTTATGAGAGATTCCATACTCCTGGTTCTGTTTCATACAGCTTCGGTTATTCAGGTGCTGCGTCAGTTCTTCTCTTTATCGTAACTCTTATTCTTGGATCAATCACGTTCTATATGAATAGAGACGTTGACGCTATTGCAAAGAAGAAGCAGCGTAAAAAGCTTGCAAAACAGGCAAAGCTTCAGAATAAACAGTTTGGAGGTCTTAGCATATGAGTGATATGAAATCCGTTTACGGAAACAAAAAAGATAATTATATGTTTAAGATTAGACTTAAGTCAACAATTCTGTTTATTTGGTTTGTTATCTTAACAATTATCTGTTTACTTCCTATTTATATTCTTTTAGTTAATGCAACACGTAGCAATAACGATATTTCCGGCGGTTTCTCACTTATCCCTGGTGATTATCTTGCTACAAACTTTAAAAACATGAGAACTCTTGAATATGCTAAGAGTGCTTTCAGACCGCTCATTGGTTACAGAAACAGTGCTATTATTACAGTTTCTGCAACATTCCTGACGGTTTTCTTCTCAGCTTTAACATCATATGGTATTCATGTATATGATTTCAAGCTCAAAGAAGCTTCATATACATTTATCCTTTTAATTATGATGATTCCTGTACAGGTAACATCTGCAGGTTTCGTAAACTTCATGATCAAAATGCATCTTCATAATACATACTTGCCACTCATTTTGCCAGCGGTTGCTGCTCCTGCGGTAGTATTCTTTATGAGATCATACATGAAGTCATCGTTCCCGCTTGATATAGTTGAGGCTGCTCGTATTGACGGTTCAGGTGAGTTCAGAACCTTCCTTACAATTGCAATTCCTATGATGAAGCCAGCTATTGCTGTTCAGGCAATTTTTGCTTTCGTTGCAAGCTGGAACAACTTCTATACACCTTCTATGATCCTTCTTAATGGTGATAAGACTAAGCAGACACTTCCTATGATGATTCAGGCAGTTCAGGCTTCGGATAAGTTTACTGATTACGGTATTGTATATACATGTATCGCACTCAGTATTGTTCCGATCGTTATTGCTTATGTTTGTCTCTCAAGATTTATCATTGCCGGCGTTGCACTTGGTGGTGTAAAGGAATAATTTTAAAATTAACAGCACACTTCGGTGTGCTGTTTTTTTGCATTAAATTGTTGACAATGGATTAATATATTGCTATAATAGTATTATAATCTGTTTAAAAGGGGAAGTTTTATGAAGATTCTTGTTGTTATTGATATGCAGAATGATTTCATAACCGGTGTTTTAGGTAATGCAGACACTGCTTCTGTAGTTAGTAAAGTTGTGAAGAAGATAAACGATTTTCATGAAGCTGAAAAAAATGGAAGAATTATTGCAACACTTGATACACATTTTGAAAATTATCTTTCAACTCAGGAAGGAAAAAATCTTCCGATTCCTCATTGTATTAAAGGAACTAATGGTTGGAATTTAGTCGATCAGATTAAATCTGCATTTTCAGAAAACGATTTAATTATAAATAAGGAGACATTTGGAGCAATTGATTTGCCGGATGTAATTGGAAAAATGGGAGCAGTAGATGAAATACAAATCATCGGAGTATGCACCGATATTTGTGTTATTTCGAATGCAATAATATTAAAGGCGGCTTTCCCGGAAGTTCCGATAAAAGTAATAGCAAGTTGTTGCGCTGGAGTTACTCCTGAGAGCCATGAAAATGCATTAAATGCTATGAAAGTATGTCAAATTATTATTGAAAAATAAAGAATCGCTTCGGAGGGCAAATCTATGAAAAATAATATTGCTAAAAAATATGAGTTTAATTCAGAACGCGTAGCAAACGAAGTTGTAGAATGGGTGAGAGCATACTTTGAAAAAAATGCTGCGCCCGATACAAAGGCTGTAATTGGAATTTCTGGGGGTAAAGACAGTTCTGTTGCAGCAGCAATTTGTGTTAAAGCTCTCGGAAAAGACAGAGTTCTCGGAATTCTTATGCCTCAGGGCGAGCAGTCGGATATTGAATATAGCCGTCGTTTAGTCGAATTCCTTGGTATTAAATCTTATACAATTAATGTTGGTGAAACAGTAAAAACTTTTATGAGCGAGCTGAAAATACATATTGAACCTTCAAATCAGGCTATTGTCAATACTCCCGCCAGAATTCGCATGACAACTTTGTATGCTGTGGCAGCAAGTATCGGCGGCAGGGTCGTTAATACCTGTAATTATTCCGAAGATTGGGTTGGATATTCAACCAAATATGGAGATGCAGCGGGTGATTTCTCACCGCTTTCAGATTTGACGGTAACTGAGGTTCTTGCAATTGGCGATGTACTTGGACTTCCATATGATATTGTCCACAAGGTTCCAACTGACGGTCTTTGCGGAAAAACTGATGAGGAAAACCTTGGATTTACCTATGCACTTCTTGATAATTATATCAGAGGAATTGATGACCTTAGTGAATATCCGGCTATAAAGGAAAAAATTGATCGGCTCCATGCTGCAAATCTTCATAAGTTAATGCTTATACCAAAATATGAGCAAAAATTGGACTAATTGTATTTATTTTTATAAAAAAGACTGTTGCACTTTTGTGTAACAGTCTTTTTATTATGCTAATCAATTATTTCATTGCATTTTTTATAGCAGCAAGAAGTTCGTCATATGTTTCAAAGGCAGGAAGTTCAGGATTATCGGCCTTGATAGAATCTGTACTTTTAAAGAGAAAACCTGCTTTGCTTGCTTTGATCATTCCGAGATCATTGAAGCTGTCTCCGCTTGCAATAGTTTCATAACCGATCGACTGAAGGGCCTTTACCGTTGTAAGTTTAGACTGCTCGCAACGCATTTTAAATCCTGTTATTTCACCATTTTCTGCGACTTCAAGGGAATTGCAGAAAATAGTTGGCCATCCGAGTTTCTTCATAAGAGGAGCAGCGAACTGAGTAAAAGTATCGCTGATGATTATAACCTGACAAATTGAACGCAGCTCATCCAGAAACTCTTTTGCACCGGGCATAGGATCAATTTTAGCGATTGTTTCTTGAATTTCCTTGAGTCCGAGACCATGTTGCTTAAGAATTCCCAGACGCCAGTTCATCAGTTTATCGTAATCCGGCTCGTCACGAGTAGTTCTTTTCAGTTCAGGAATTCCGCTTGCTTCAGCAAAAGCGATCCAGATTTCGGGTACGAGTACGCCTTCAAGGTCAAGACAAGTGATATACATAATTATTCCTCCAGTAAAATAAGTTTAAACTATCTTAAGGTAACCTCTAAAAACACCTTTCGAGAAAAACAGGGGGATTAGAGGTTACCTTAATTATACTACAAAATTTTGATTTTGTAAAGCTTTGGCAAAAATTAATTTCCAACAGCTATATCAACAATTCCTTGATATAAACGAGCAGATTCGCTTGCAAATTTAAAGCCATGATACTCTGGATTCTGAACCTGCAAAACAATGATGTAAGAGCCGGAATTGCCATAATTTTCATAGGTTTCATAAGTTGCACTGCCGATATCATTTGAATTTTTAACACATCCTGTAATGTAGAGAAAATCGCCAAGCCAAGTTTCCGCTGTTCCTGTTTTAGCATAAAGAGTGTATCCCTGCGGAACGGAAACTCCAAGATTGGAAGCAACGCCATTCATGCCATCAAGTAGGTTTTGTCTTAAATTTTCCGGGATTGAAGCGATAATTTCGTTTCCCTGACTTCCTGTTGAAATGATACTGCTGAAATTGTTTGTGTCAACGATATTTTTTAGTACAAAAGGTTTGACCATATCCCCGAAAGCAGCTTCTCTTCCAAGAGCGGCAAGATAAATCGGACACGTAAGCACATAGGATTGACCGAATGCCGTTCTTCTAAGATCATCATCGCAATATATTTCGATATTATTGTGAATAGGGCCAAAATCACATTCAATATCAGTAGTGAAATGAAAAATGGTTTCAAGGTCGGAAAGAACTTGTTCCGAACCTATTTGATCAAAAGCTTTTGCAAAGAAAATATTGCTTGAATTGATAAATGCGGAATTGAGTGTGCGTTCGGCGATAGGATATGAAAAGTTGGTATCATGATCCCAATTGACTATTTCCGTTCCGTCAAATTCCCATGTTCCCTCGTCGTAAAGAGAGTAGATCTGATGCTTGTCGGCAATAACCTCCGACATGATTTTGAAGCAAGAACCGGGTTCGTAATTCTGGAATGCTTTATTTCCGCATTTACCCCACGCAAGTTCTTCATCGTAAGACTGATCTGCGATCGTTCGTGGATCATAGGATGGATAAGATATTTGTGCCATAATTGAACCGTCAGTACGCATCACAACTACAGAACCTATAATATTCATGTTCTCCATATACTGATAAATAGCGGACTGAACATCTGCATCGAGCGTAAGCTGAATAGACTGACCGATGTTGTCATTTCCTACATGGTTCACGGAAGTGAGAATATCGTCGAAAGCCTTATCATATCCATCCGACATTTCTGTTACGATATTAGCGAATGGAATTGCATAGTCATCGAAATAAATCCTTTTGGAAGTTCCGTCATCTGCTTCGGAGACCAGTAGTTTACCGTTTATATCATAAATATTTCCTTTTAAGTCCGCAGATTTTTCTTGTGATTCAGTAGCAGTTGTTTCGGGAACAGTTGATGCAGCAGAAGAGGAAATTTCTTTATTTTGGGAGCTTGGTTCAGTATGAGTATCTGTTCCGCTTTCTTTAAATGGTGCATTCTGCGCTTTGTCTACTGTTGATGAGCATGAAACAGACGCTGTCAAAAGTGATGATACAAGCATGAAGGAAATTATTTTCTTGATTTTATAAAGCATAACATTTCGTCCTTAATAAAATTTCCGGAAAATCGGTATGACTTTATTATACATTTTTTTATTGTTTCCGTCAAGTGTTTCAAAGAATATGATTTCGTCAGCGTAATTTATGTCTTAAATAAAAAAGTCCGGAAAAACCGGACTTTTTTGTTTGGAAATAATCAGGAGACCGCAGTAAAAGCAGTAACTCCGAGCAGTGAAAGAACTGTCATAATGATTCCGGCGAGCAGAACTCCGAGAACAACAGCAAGAACGCTCTTTTTGAAATCAAGATCAAGAAGGCTTGCGGCAAGAGTGCCTGTCCAAGCACCTGTTCCGGGAAGCGGGATTCCAACAAAGAGAAGCAAAGCCCAGAACATTCCCTTTCCTGCTTTTTCTTTAAGCTTTTCACCGCCGTGATGACCTTTTTCGAGACACCATGAGAAAAATTTTCCGATCACTGGTTTATTACTGCCCCATTCGAGAATTTTTCTTGCGAAAAAGAAGATAAACGGAACAGGTATCATATTTGCGATCATGCAAAGTGGAAGAGCTTTATACCACTCAATTCCTCGGATGATTCCAAATGGAACGCCGCCTCTTAGTTCAACGATCGGAACCATTGAAATTAAAAATGTGAGTAGATAATTAACAAACATAATAAATTCTCTCTTTCGTAAGTATGTACATATTATTATTGCATATTATTTCCGATTAGTCAAGTGTTTTTTTATAATTTAGTAAATTAAAATTATCTGCGCAATATGAACAAAAGCACTTGACAATTTGATGAGGACATTATATAATATAAGAAAAATAATTATCGTAAAAATTACGTTGATGTAATAATTATTGATGACAAATGAATATATTAAAATAGGGAAATGTTTAATAATGAAGTTAATTGATAAAGTTTTAGCATCATGCATGGGAATAAATGTTTTACTTTGTACGATGATGTCATTGAATTCAAAGGCTCTTTATATTGATAACGATGATTCCAAAGGTTATAGTAATGGTCGTAATGGTTTTGATACATACATAACCTCAAGTGCATACTATAGGAACGATGCCAGAACACAAAGCAGTGGATATACAAAGCAGTATTCGTGGAATTTAGACAATGATATAAAAGTATCATATACCGGCATAGATGTTTCTCTTTATGCTTATGTTAACGATTCATCGTTTACAGACCCACGGGCAAAATATTCAGCGGTTGCAAGTTATCAGTACGCTATTGGGACTCTTAATCAAAACACAGCGGCGAGAGGCTGGAATTATGTTGGTAAGGTTAGGCTTACTCCGTTAACTGCCGTTGGCGAAAAAACAGTAGCTCTTTACGGTGTGGTGTTAGAAGCGGGCTCATCATATGGTTATACTACAGCGGCTGATGGAGTGCAGGTAATCTTTTCATAATTAGAAAGTATGGTGAAAAATATGAAAGCTAAATCTTTTGTTTTAACAGGCATCCTTGCATTTGGAATAATCGCATCAGTTTCTGCTTATGCAATAATTGCCGGGATTAATAAAAAGAATATTGTAGATGCGGTTGATAATTCACAGTTTAGTGTAGTTCCAGGAGTTTCATCTGGTTCTGAAACGATTGAAAATCAAACAGAATCGATTGTTGAAGTAAAAAATGAGGGCATCGTTCGTTCTTCTTTATCTTATGATGATTATGATGTCCTTGAACTGCATAATAATACTCTTCCGGTTTATAGTATGGAAGAGGTGAATAAGATTATTGATGAAGGAACTGAGCTTTACTATAATATAGACGGTTCTCCTTTAATTTACACACAGAAATATGTTACTGCAGCAAAAAATTCAGCGTTCGATTCTTTGGAAGCTAAAAGTTACATTTATCATATGATGCTGAATAGCGTTGATTATTTTAATACTGCGGAAGGCTCTATGACATATGCTATGAATATTGATTATCCTGTGTATATTAATTTTCAGACAGATATTGATAAACAGGTTGCTTATGAAAGTGAATCTCAAAACGGCAAAAAAATTATGGAAGTTTTTGTTGCCGACGGAATGGAATATGTTGTTGATTCGGATAATCTGACATATGATTCGTCAAGTAAAGGCATACCGATAGAATTTTGCATCAGCGATAATGACAGGGTGATTTCATTGGATGACGGTGAAACGCTAGCTGTAAACAGGAATGATATAACAAATCTTGGAATATCAGGAAATTCCTGCTTGTTTCCTCAATCATATGCCATGTCGCATCTTGTTGATTTTTCTTCATGGGAGATATCAGGAAGAGAAAATATTCTTGGAAGAGAATGCGTTTTAATCAATGGAACTTATGAAGGTAACCAATTTAAAATGTATGTTGATTTGAATACGGGTATATTATTAAAGTATGAAAATTTTAATGCGAATGATGAGTTAATGGGATATGTTCAAGCTGATTCTGTTTTTATTGATGAAAACATAAATGTGAACGAATTTAATACTTTAAATTATAAAACAAAATAAAAAAATTATATTTTAAAACCTGTCGGCATAAATTTCTATGCCGGCAGGTTTTTATTTGAAAATATTTAGGATATTAACTTGCTGTGACTGTTTCGTTAAGAATCGCCATAAATTCCTCTCCGGTGATCGTTTCCTTTTCAAGGAGAAAATGTGCAAGTTCATGGAGTTTATCGATGTTATCAGAGAGTATCTGAACAGCCTTTGCATGAGCGCTCCGGACGATGCTGTTGACTTCATCGTCGATTTTAGCAGCGGTTTCAGGTGAACATACAAGTGATGTGTCACCGCCAAGATACTGATTATTAACGGTTTCAAGAGCTATCATATCGAAACTTCCACTCATGCCATAGCGTGTTACCATAGCTCTTGCAAGCTGTGTGGACTTTTCTATATCGTTTGAAGCGCCGCTGGTGCAAGTATTGAAAATGAGTTCTTCTGCGGAACGTCCTCCGGTAAGAGTAGCTATTCTTGCGAGAGCTTCTTCCTTAGTCAGCAGGAACTTCTCGCCTTCGTCTATCTGCATCGTATAACCCAAAGCTCCGGAAGTACGGGGGATAATGGTGATTTTATGTACCGGAGCAGAATCTTTTTGCATTGCTGCAACAAGAGCATGACCGATCTCGTGGTAAGCTATAATTTCTTTTTCTTTCTGAGAAATAACTGCATTTTTTCTCTGATATCCGGCAATGACAACTTCAACGCTTTCTTCAAGATCAGATTGATTAACAAGGTGTCTGCCATTTCGCACTGCTCTGAGGGCAGCTTCATTTATGATATTGGCAAGCTCTGCGCCGGAAGCGCCTGCGGTTGCTCTTGCGATAGCGTTATAATCAATATCCGGTTCGGTTTTTATTTTCTTTGCATGAACTTTAAGAATTGCTTCTCTTCCGCCCATATCGGGAAGCTCGGCAGGAATTCTTCTATCGAATCTTCCGGGACGAAGAAGAGCCGGATCAAGCGATTCTGGACGGTTTGTTGCTGCAAGAATAACGACTCCCTTTTTGCCGTCAAATCCGTCCATTTCGGTAAGGAGCTGGTTAAGAGTCTGCTCACGTTCATCGTTTCCGCCTACCTGACCATCACGTTTTTTGCCGATAGTGTCGATTTCGTCGATAAAGACGATACACGGGGCTTTTTCATTAGCCTGTTGGAAAAGATCACGAACTTTTGCAGCGCCCATTCCGACAAACATTTCTACAAATTCAGATCCTGAAATCGAGAAAAACGGAACATTTGCCTCTCCTGCAACAGCTTGTGCAAGAAGAGTTTTACCTGTTCCGGGAGGACCTACGAGAAGAGCGCCTTTAGGCAGATTTGCACCTATATCGGAGTATTTATCAGGATTATGCAGAAAATCCACGATTTCTTCAAGGGCTTCTTTAGCTTCATCCTGTCCGGCAACATCGGCAAAAGTTTTTCCGGTCTGAGCTTTAACATAGATTTTGGCATTGCTTTTTCCAAAGGACATTGCATTTCCCATTCCGCCCATACGCTTGCTCATTCCACGCATAAGAATGTTCCAAATAACTATCATGAAAACTATCGGAAGAACCCATGAAATAAGAAAATTTGCAACAGGACTTGTTCTCTCGATACTTCCTGTGAAATCAATATCACCTTTTTCGTAAAGCTTTGAAACAAGGTCGGGATCGTCTATCTTAATTGTCGAATACAGCTGTTTAGATCCGTTTGTACCAGTTACCTGAAACAGAATGGTGTCCTCTTTGATCTGAACCTGCGAAACCGTTCCTGCATCTACCTGTTTCAGGAAGAAACTGTAATTAGTGTCCTTTATTTGAGCTTTTTTGACAGCCGGAATGATAAAAGCGTTATACAGGAGCAGCAGGATAATTGCAATTACGGCAAAAATCAGATAACTTTTTTTATTATTTTTGTTTTCTTCTTTCATTAAGAAAATCAACTCCTTAAAGTATTACTTAAGGTAATTCCTAAAAACTTCTTCTGATCAAAAATCAGCCATGCACGTTATTTGCCGTGTAAACCATTTCAGAAAATGGTGCACTATCTGATTTTTGTTTAACCAAACAGGCTTTTAAAGATTTACCTAAAATGATTATAACATATATTTAAAAGAAAAACAATAAGTAAATTGTGAGATTTATGAAAGTTGTGTGAAAAAGCATTTACAAAATGAAAATGGGCAGCCATATCGGCTGCCCAGTAAAAATTTTAGATAGTTTCCGGGAGAGAGGGGATCAAATCAAGCTTAAATTTCTGAATAGCAAGAGCGTCATTGTTTGTAAGTCCGTCACCGGGCATATAGCAATCACCATTTTTGGCTCCTGCTAATGTGAGAGCAGATTTGTCTGTACCGTCAATTCCGTATTTGTCGGGATTAGAGAGCGACTGCATGATAAGAACTGCATCAGACATATCCACAGTTCCATCGCAGTTTGCATCACCGTAAAGAATGTCGTCATCACCCTCAGACGGATTGGTAGGATCTTCTTCCTTTACAGGAGTGCTTCCGTCAGGCTCGGTTCCGCCGATATGAATTCCGTTGGAATAAACGCAGATATTATCTGTTTTAACCTCGTTTCCTGTGCCGAAAAATGCTCCGTCATCAGTAAATATTTTAAGACCGTCATAACTCCAGTCGTTAGCCGGATTCCATTTATCTCCGTAATACATTCCGACAGTGAACTGATATTTTTTGCCGGAATTAGCGATATTATATCCGTCCCATTTGATTTCTATATAGTAAGTGTCAGGCGTTTTATCGTACTTATAAGGACCGCTGATCGTGCTTTTTGCACCTGCTTCCATTTCTGCCTGGTCATATAATTTGCTTGCCGTTACTGTGTTCACATCGGAGATTTCCGAGCTGTTGAAGTAGTAACGCACGGAAATATCATCATTGATTTTAGTTGAATCGGTCATAACCATTAATGAAACCTTTGTAACTCCGCAGCCGTCGGCGTTAAGATCGTCAATTCCGCAGGCGTTTACCCAGTAATTGTTTCCGCCGCCATTTCCACCGCTGTATTTTGGAGCCGGAGGAAAATCCTTAGTCGGCTGCATTTCATCTGTTCCGAAGAATTCATAAAGACCGGCGCAAGCTCCTACGAAAGCAGCATTATAGTCGATCGTAACTTCGTTGTATATCCAGTCGGCAGTAGTATCGTTGTGCTTATCCGCAGCATCAGGACCTCCGGCAAGAGCTCCGTAAAGAACGTATCTGTGTTCATCCGGATCTTCACACTTTGTAAGACCAGAACAAGCTCTGTGGTGCGGATATTTAACGGAGTTTTCATTATATCCGACAATATATGAACGATTCAGCGGATTGTCTCCCATTATGTATTCCATCTGACTTTTTGCCCATTCACTGTATTTTCCGGGCTTGCCATTGTTGTTATACTTATCGTATACAAGAGCGACAAGCTGCGCTGCGGTGTTGTAGCGTGCAGAACCCCATGTATCAAGCCACCAGTATCCGGCTGGAGTGATTGAGCCTACTCCGCCTGACATATATGTTTCAACAGCCTTTGATATCGAATCCCAGCAGTCCATTTCTTCGTATGGGCTTTTTCCTGCTGCCTCTTTGAATTCGTCAATAAATCCGGGGTAGACGTGTTCGCCCTCTTTAAGAGGTTTATCCATAGAAATTTCTCCGAGAATGCACTGCGCTCCGCCCCAGACGTCGTTCCAGCAGTGAACGTAGCAGGGGGCAGCATAGTAATCGTAATTGGGATAAATTTCCTCAAGATATTTATGGTCGCCGGTTATTTTGTAAAGCCATGCGGCAGCCCAGCAGTAGTCGTCTTCCCATTTGCTTGAGCGGTAGTAGGCTTTAGGACCATCTTCGTTATCGCTTAGTTCCTTTGGGTTTTCGATAGCGAAATCAAAGAGTGCAACTGCGTAATCAAGAGATTTCTGAGCGTATTCCTTATCTGTGTCCTTGAAATTGAGGTAATTTATAGCGAGGGAAGCTGCTGCGGAAGCGACGTAATCGGTTTGCGGCTTATCGGCAGTGAGGAAAAATGCTGGACGAACCATGCTGTCGACTTCAGGAGAGTTCCAGTAAGCGTGGTCGATATCTCCGTCGCCTACCTGATAGCAGTGAGCGATTACCTTTCCGCTGTCATCAAGAAAAGTACACTTCATCAGATAATCGTTGAAATAGCGGAGGATAGTTTCAACATGATCCTGCTGACCTGTTTTTACATATGAATCACGGAATTCATAATATCCCCAGCCGACTGTTGAAGCGGCGTAATTTTCCGGCATACCGAATTCAACGTGATCTCCGGCGTCGTGGAAACCGCCTGCAACGTCGACGCATCCGTCGCCGTCGGGATCGAGAATATCCCTATATTTGTCAATGAAAGACTGAGAAAGATTTGTTCCGGGGCTTTTGCTGTCAGCCATGGGTTTAAGCGGAACCTGCGCATCGTAAGTATGACAGTTGCCTCTCCATGAATAAAGATTATTTTCCTCAACCTCTGTTCCGCACATATTAGCGTCATAGAAGTAGATAGAATACTGTAGAGCACGGGCAAAATCGTAATCGAGTCCGGAATCGTTTGCGAGAGAATCGGCAAGCTCTTCTGCTGCGTTTACAGCAGGGAATACCGATGTTGCCGAACATAAAGCTGTCGCTGCGCACATAGCCGAAGCGAGCAGACGTTTTGTAAGTTTCATAAAAATCCTCCAATCAGTTAATGTCAAAACCTGTGATAAGGTCAAGCTTGTATTTCTGAATTTCAAGCGCATCATTATTTGTTACGCCGTCACCGTGATTAAAAACATCGGCATTAATAAGTCCTTGTTTAGTGATGGCGCTGTCGTCCGTTCCGTTTAAACCGTATTTATCGGGATTTGAAAGCGACTGCATTATAAGAACGGCGTCCGACATATCTACCTGACCATCGCAGTTTGCGTCGCCCCAGAGATTTTCTTCATTTCCGGAAGAAACCGGCGGCTTCTCTTCGCTTATCGGGTAGCTTTTAAGATCAGGGAGTTCATCAAGGGTTATGCAGTAATCGCTTGTATAGATTTTGACAAGCTCTTCAACCGGATTATTCTGTTCGCTGGTGAGATAGTTCATATACCACGGACAGAAATAGAGCCATGCAGCTTTATCGTTTACGAGATTTTCAAGCGACGGAATAGAGTCGTTTTCCGACATTGCAACCATTTTCTGACCGTCCGTACTCTGAACAAGACTGTAGAATGTAGATGAAATTGAACTGAGATTCGGCATTCCGTCAACAGCGTTATATTTATCGTAGCCGACTATATCTACAACATCGTCGCCCGGATACCATGCCGAGGAAGTGGGGTAGGTATATCCTGTCCAAACCCATATTAGATTATCAAGACCGTATTCATTGGTAAGCTTATCGTAAAGGAGTCTGTAAAGTTCCTTGCAGGCTTCCGGACCTTCTGCTCCCCACCAGAACCAAGCGCCTTCGGCTTCGTGGAGAGGGCGCCATAAAACGGGAACGTCAGCTTCTTTAAGCTTTGTAAGCTCTTTTGCAATAACGTCGATATCTGCGAGGATCTGTTTATGTTCCCACGTACCTTCTTTGAGTGCATTTTTTACGCTGAAAGTTGTATAAGGGGAATTACCGGTTGATTCAACATAGAAAGCAGCCGTTTCTCCTCCTTCTTCTGACGGAACATTCCAATGCCATGTAAGTGTGGCGATTCCTTTGTATTCGTTCACCCATTGTATCGCACGTTCGGGAGCATGATCGGTCCACGGAGAATTGGAACGGTAATTCAGAAGATCTATACCTCTTATAGCAGGCTGTTTGCCTGTTTTTTCGAGAATATATTCAAACTCCGCTTCATTATCCTTGATGAAATTGTTGGGATCGGACCAGAGATTATAATTGTGTTCGCCGCAGTATTCCTGCTGTCCGGAAATAATATGATTTCCATACTGATCGCATAGATAATTGTAAAGTCTTTTAGCGGAATCGGAAGCATTAGGATTTGAAAGCGTTCTCGTAGGAGAAAGATTGGTGAGCTTTTCGTCCGCCGGTTTTATAGTCAGATAATCAAAGTAGGTATAACCCCAGTATGCCTTCAGCTCAATAGTATTTTTTCCCTTTTGCAGGTTGACTATGCCTCCGGAAGTTTCCTCGAATGTAAGGTTATGAGGAAAGCTTACTTCGCCCTGATTTATGCCGTTTATGTTGAGATACTGAACTTTTTTGTTTGGATCGGATGGTTCGCAGTAACAAATTGTAAGCTCATAAAGACCGGCTTCAGGAACATCAACTTCCACGCTTACAGTAGTGCCTTTCTGGTCAAGATAGGAAAATCCATTTCCTGAGTATTTGGTAAGATCAAAATCCACGCCCGAACCGTCTTCTTTGGTATTGCCTTTCCAGCCGGAGCTGTGGATCTTTCCTCCGCTTGTTGTTCCGTCTTCAAACTCATATTTAAGTACAAGATCCTCGGCCGATGCGTTTTCCGGAAGTTTCGGAGCAAAAGAAGTTCCGGCAGAAATAATTGCTGTCGCAAGAGCTGTGCATAAGGATGTTTTAATAAATGATTTTTTCAAGTTATCCCTCCTAAAATATATGATATTGTTATGAAATTCATATAGATATATTATCACATTTTTATTAAAAAATCAATAGTTTTTATGGAAAATGCAGATTTTTTCTAACGATGACGTTTTCTGATTCTGAAATGTTGTCTGAGAGCAATGAAGCAGGCGATTATGAAAAAGAAAATGCCGGCGACCGCAAATATTTTCGGAATCATTATGGGAGCATTGTCAGGATTTTGGAGAGAAAAAGCCTGAACAGCATCTGCCTGTCCGGAAAAGCTGATAGAATTCTCCTTTGCATATTTTTCAGCCTGAGAATTTTTACATCCTGAAACGGAAAAATTCCGAACGATCGAATGCTCTGTATCGTTGACAGTGAATCCGATAGCTTCTGTTCCAAAAGTTTGCACTGATTCCGGAATATATAAGTTTTTCAGGGAATCGCACATAAAAAAAGCGTAATCGCCGATTCTGGTTATTCTTCCGCTGAGAGAAACGTCTGAAAGAGAAGTACATCCGGAAAAGCAGAATTTCTCGATTTCAGTTATATTCTGAGGGATAATAATATCGGCAAGCGAATTGCAGTTGCGGAAACAAGAATCCGGCAAAACTTCAATCGAATCCGGAATAATAACATATGACAGTGACGAACATTCTGAAAAACACCCCATTCCTATTTCTGAAACATATGCAGGAAGTTCAATTCCTTCAAGTGCTGAACATTCATAGAAGCAGTGGTGTCCTATTTTTTTTATTGAATCGGGAAGTATGATCTCTTTAAGAGTGCGGCATTCATAAAAAGCGTTGTCTCTTATTTCTGTAACAGGAACTCCCTCTATTTCGGCAGGAACAACTATATATTCAGGTTCACCCTCAAAGCCGATAATCGAAGCTTCTCCGTTTATAATAGTGTAGCAAAAATCCTGTTTTTCTTCGGCGAACGTTTTGATTGGACAACAGCAGAAAATCAATGCTATTGAAAAGATAAAGATTATTTTTGATTTCATATAAAATTTCTCCTTGCTGAATACATATATAATATAATAGCTTTTTATCGTGCTCATGTTAAGAGGAGTTTTTCGGCTGTTTGCGGTGGAAAATCCTATGTTTCGTTATATTTATAGTATAATATTGAAATTATGTCATAATTGTATAGCGAAAAAAATGATTTTAAGTAAGAATTTTCTTGCGTTTTTTGACGAAATGCAGTATAATAAATTTATTGGAAAAACTGAATATTTTTCCACAATTATCCAATCCTCATTATCGAGGTGAGGAAAATGAAAAAATATATTACACTTATTATGGCAGGCGGAATGTTGCTGGCGATTGCAGTTACCAATTCCTTTAAGGTCATCAGAGACGGAAGAAAGCTTGATGAACTTCGTGGGAGCGTTCTCCGACTTCATATTCTTGCAAATTCGGATACTGAAGAAGATCAGAGACTGAAACTCTGCGTGAGAGACGCTCTTCTTGAAAATTCAGACGAAATTTTCGGGAATACCGATTCTCTTGAAGAAGCAGAAAAAGCAGCAGAGGAAAAGCTTCCGAAAATAGTGGAGATCGCAGAAAAAACGCTCCGTTCGCAGGGATGCTGTAATACTGTAAGAGCCGAGATTACCGATATGCACTTTGACGACAGAGTTTACGGAGATATAACCATGCCCGCCGGTAACTACAGAGCATTACGTATAGAAATCGGTGATGCAGAGGGACATAATTGGTGGTGCGTTATGTATCCGCCGCTTTGCATCCCGGCAGCAAGCGAAGTTGAGGACAATAAAAGCTCGGAGGATGAGTTTTTTGATGAGGAAGAACTTGATATAATGTATCATCCGAAAAAATATAGAGTGCGGTTTGCTTTATGGGATAAGATAAAGGGCGTTTTTGATTGAGTATTTGTATAAAATGCCAAAAAAATCAAATTTGCTTGACAAATTTATTCGTAGGGTGTATACTAAGTTAGTAAACAAAGCAGAACTATGCGTTCTCACCGTAAGGCAATGCTTAAACGGTCAATATGTAGGCGACTTCATGCAGCTCATTATTGTGGTTGCTGTGATTTTGTACGTATTGTGTGAGTGCGGATATTTTCTGCACTCATTTTTGTTTCAGACTTTATTTATAGTTGGAGGTGCTTGACTATTAGCAAACAGGAACTGCAGATCAACGAAGAGATAAGAGATAAGGAAATTCTCGTAATCGACGATGACGGAAAGAAGCTCGGTATTTTATCTGCCAGAGAGGCACAGCAGATCGCCTTTGATAAGGATCTTGATCTCGTTAAAATCGCTCCGCAGGCAACACCGCCTGTGTGCCGTATAATGGATTACGGTAAGTATTGCTTTGAGCAAGCTAAACGTGAAAAAGAGGCAAGAAAAAATCAGAAGATAGTTTCAATCAAGGAAATAAGAATGTTTTCCACTATTGATACTCATGATTACGAAACAAAGGTAAATCAGGCGGTTAAATTTTTACAGGGCGGCGATAAGCTGAAGGTTTCAGTAAGATTCCGTAAAAGAGCTATTGCGCACCCACAGCTTGGCGAAGAGCTGCTTGAGCGTTTCAAAGAAGCAGTTTCGGCGGTCGGCACTGTGGAAAAGCCAGCTAAAATGGAGGGACGCAGCATCGTAATGTTCGTTTCCCCGAAGGCTGCTAAGTAAGGAGGATTATATAATGGCAAAGGTTAAGGTGAAAACTCACTCAGGCGCTAAGAAGCGTTTTAAGATTACAGGATCCGGTAAGGTTAAGTATCAGCACACAAATAAGAGACACAGACTGACTCAGAAAGATACTAAGCGTAAGAGAATCGCTCGTAACGCAGGCGTGGCAGACGTTACAAACGCTCCTACAATCAAGAAGCTCGTTCCTTATATGTAATTCAGGCGAAGCTTTGATGCCTGTTCGGCAGGAACACTGACCGGTTTTTCGTAATTTTAATTTTGGAGGTATAAGACTATGGCACGTATTAAAGGTGCAATGATGACTCGTAAGAGAAGAAATAAAACTTTAAAGCTTGCTAAGGGCTATTTCGGCGCAAAGAGCAAGCACTTCAAGATGGCTAAACAGGCCGTAATGAAGTCAGGAAATTATGCATACATCGGCAGAAAGCAGAAGAAGAGACAGTTCAGACAGCTCTGGATCACAAGAATTTCTGCTGCTGCTAAGCTCAACGGCATGAATTATTCAACATTCATGAACGGATGCAAGAAGGCTGGCATTACTCTTAACAGAAAAATGCTCTCAGAGATCGCTATTAACGATGCTGCCGGCTTTACAGCAATTGCTGATAAGGCAAAGGCTGCTCTTTAATCGAACCAAAACACGCTCCTTTATATAAAAGAGCGTGTTTTATTAAATTATGGATGAGGCTTCTCATTGAATAAGAGAAGCTTTCATGCATATTATCAAGAGGAGTTCGTGCTATTGGAAAATATAATTACATCAAAGGACAATCCCGTTATCAAGCTGTATCAGAAGCTTTCTTCATCAAAAAAAGAAAGGCTCGAATACGGCTTATTTGTGTTGGAAGGAGCAAGAATCGTTGAGGATGCCCTTAAAGAAAACGGCGATATTACTCATATTATCATAACAAAACAGGCAAATGAAAAATTCGGCTGCGAATTGTTTCAGGCTGATTTGAGAAATACAAAAGTAATTGTTATTTCAAATGAACTTGGAAACAAAATCGCTTCAACCGGTACAACTCAGGGCGTTTTTGCGATATGCCGAATTCCAGAAAAAAAGAAGATGACTTTTTGCAGCAATGGGCGCTATATCGTGCTTTTCGGCTTACAGGATCCTGGAAATGCCGGTATGATCATCCGTACTGCTGACGCTCTCGGAATAGACGGAATTATTCTTTCGGGAAGTTGTGATCTTTATAGTCCGAAAGTTATTCGTTCAACAATGGGATCGGTTTTCAGAACTAATATACTTATCGAAAATGACACTGAGAAACTTTTTTCTATGCTTTCTGAGAATAAGGTAACAACTTCCGCTGCCGTTATCGATAAGGATGCGTTTGATGTTACGAAATGTACGTTTGAAGGGCTTCAGGCAATCTTTATTGGAAATGAAGGAAATGGTCTTCCCAAAGATATCGCAGAACGCTGTGACAGACGCATAATTATTCCCATGCATGGAAGTATTAATTCTCTTAATGCAGCTATGGCAGCAGGAATTCTTATGTGGGAACTGAAAAAATGACCTCAATTTAAAATGTTCAGAAAAGGAGGCTTTACAATGGATGAAACAAAATATTGGCTGTGGCTTTCAATGATTTTCGGAACGGGAAGCAGCCGCATCTGGGATGCGATAAGCCTTTATAAAACGGCTTTTGAAACTTATACTGCGCTGAATTCAGATATAAGCACTCTTAACCTGCGGGATAAGGAGATACGCAATATTACCGGAGTAAGCATTGAAAAAGCTTCCGAATATATTGAGCAGTGCAGAAAAATGGGGATCGAGATTATAGGTTACAGCAGCGAAGAATATCCAAAACAGCTTCGGCATATATTTAATCCGCCCGCTGTGTTATATTACAGGGGTAACATTTCCTGTCTTAACGGAACGAGGACAATAACTGCTGTCGGCACAAGAAATCCCACCAATTACGGTCTTGATTCAGCGTATCGCATTTGCGGCGAACTTGCAAGAGACGGATTTGTTATCGTAAGCGGATTTGCAATCGGAACGGATATAACGTCGCATATCGCAGCAGCTGATGCTCAAAGACCCACAGCTTGCGTAATGGGATGCGGGATTGACGTTGATTATCCCAAAAATAATTTTATGTTCAGGGATGTTATTCTTGAAAATGGAGGAGTTTTTATTTCGGAGTATCCTCCGGGAACTCCTCCCCATGCACAGAATTTTCCTAAAAGGAACAGAATTCTTGCAGCTCTCGGAATGGCGACAATGATATTTGAAGCTGCTGTAGGAAGCGGTTCTCTGATAACTGCCGATCTTGCTGCGGAACAGGGAAGAGAGGTTTTCTGTCTGCCGCCGGCTGATATTTTCAGTAAAGCTTTTTCAGGAAATATTGAATTGCTCAGAGATGGTGCAACACCTCTTTACAGTGTTTCCGATGTAATAGATATATTCAGAATCGGAGGAGCGCTCGATATGGAGATTCGTTCCGATGAGATTTCCGGAGTAAGCAGTTTTGGCCGCAAAAGCATCATAAAAACCGAAAATACGATGTCTTCTTTAGATATGATAAAATCGGTAAGGAAGCGTTCAGCGGCGAGAAAGAAATCTGAAAAGAATGAGAATAATACCTCTGAACAAGAAAAAACGAAAGAAATAAAGAAAATTGCAGATAATAATATAACAGAAGAAATGACCGATATTCAGAAAAAGATTTATGGTCTTTTCTCGGAAGAAGCGCTTCATGCAGACTTTATCGCTCAGAAACTCGAGCTTGATACGGCTGATCTTATGACTGAACTGACGGAGCTTGAAATTCTCGGAGCAATCCGTTCTCTTCCGGGGAAAATGTTTGAAATATGTGGATAAGGAGAAAAGATAAATGTCAAATTTAGTAATAGTTGAATCTCCTGCAAAGGCGAAAACAATACAGAAATATCTTGGCTCAGGCTATGAAGTTATGGCTTCGATGGGACATATCCGTGATTTACCAAAGTCGAAAATGGGTGTTGATAAGGATAACGATTTCAAACCTCAGTATACCGATATGAAAGGTAAAGAGGATGTTATAAAAGAAATGAAGAAACGTGCAAAAAAATGCGATAAGGTTTATCTTGCAACCGACCCGGATCGTGAGGGTGAGGCTATATCATGGCATATTGCGCAGATTCTTAAACTTGATATGGATGAAAACAACCGAGTTGCTTTTAATGAGATAACTAAAACCGGAGTTAAAAGCGGTATGAGCAATCCTCATAAAATCGATGTTGATCTTGTAAACGCTCAGCAGGCGAGACGTATTCTCGACAGACTTGTTGGCTACGAGCTTAGTCCGTTTCTCTGGAAAAAAGTTAAAAGAGGTCTTTCCGCCGGCAGAGTTCAGTCGGTAGCGGTTCGCCTTGTTGTTGACAGAGAAAACGAGATACGTAAATTTGTTCCAAAGGAATATTGGTCTATAGACGCTAAATTCACAGCTCCTTCTTCAAGAAAAGTGTTCGATGCGGCTCTTGTATCGGTTGACGGAAAAAAACTTGAAATTCCGAACCAGACAGAAGCCGACGGTATTCTAAAAAGACTGGAAAATGCCGAATATACTGTTGCTTCGGTTAAAAAAAGAGTCACAAAAAAACAGCCTGCGCCTCCATTTATCACATCAACGCTTCAGCAGGAAGCTTCACGTAAGCTTGGATTTACTGCAAAACGAACGATGAAAGCTGCTCAGGAACTTTATGAAGGTGTTGACGTTGAGGGCGTAGGCGCTGTCGGACTTATAACTTATATGAGAACGGACAGCCTTAGAATATCCGATGAAGCAAAAGCTGCTGCTGCGGAATATATCGGAACTGTCTACGGCAAGGACTATCTTCCTCCGGAACCAAGGACGTTTAAATCAAAAAACAACGCTCAGGACGCTCATGAAGCAATAAGACCGTCAACTCCGGAGCTTACTCCGGAAAGAGTAAAATCAAGCCTTTCCGTTGATCAGTTTAAGCTGTATAAGCTTATTTGGGAGCGTTTTATCGCAAGCCAGATGGCAAATGCTCTTCTTGATACAGTTTCGGCAGATATTTCAGCAAACGGATGTATATTCCGTGCTTCCGGATATTCCGTTAAGTTCGACGGATTTATGACTCTTTACGTTGAATCCTCAGATACGGAGGAAAGCAACAAGAAGATGCTTCCCGAATTGAAAGTAAACGATATTCTTAAACTGAAATCCATTGCCGGAAATCAGCATTTCACACAGCCGCCTCCGAGATATACCGAAGCTTCTCTTATAAAGGCTCTTGAGGAAAACGGTATCGGAAGACCGAGTACTTATGCTCCGACCATTACAACGATAACCTCACGCCGCTATGTCGAGCATGAAGGAAAAGCTCTTAAACCGACTAATCTTGGCGAGGTCATTACGGATCTTATGAAAGAGCATTTCAATAATATAGTTGATGCTAAATTCACTGCCGGAATGGAAAACAGTCTCGATGAGGTCGAGCATGGAAATAAAGACTGGGTAAGCACTCTTCATGAATTTTATGACGATTTTTCTGAAACTCTGAAAAAAGCTGAAGACGCTATGGAGGGAAAAAGAGTCAAAGTTCCGGATGAAGAAACTGATATCGTATGCGAGCTTTGCGGCAAGAATATGGTTATTAAGTACAGCAAATACGGAAAGTTTCTTGCCTGTCCGGGATTTCCCGAATGTAAGAATACAAAGAAGATCGTTACGGAATCAGACGGAAACTGTCCTCGCTGCGGAAAGAAAATGCTGCTGAAAAAATCGAAAAAGGGCAGAAGTTTCTATGGATGCGAAGGATTCCCCGATTGCAGCTTCATGACATGGAATGTTCCAACGAAAGACCTTTGTCCGAATTGCGGAAAATCATTATTTATAAAAGGTGGAAAATCAGGCAGACTCGTTTGTGAGAACGAGGGATGCGGATATGAAAGAGAGCTGAAAAAATGAACGTGACGGTTAATGTTATCGGTGCAGGTCTTGCCGGATGCGAGGCTGCATGGAAGATCGCACAAGAAGGAATAAATGTAAAACTTTATGAAATGAAGCCTGAAAAATACTCCCCCGCCCATAAATACAGCGGATTCGCCGAGCTTGTATGCTCGAATTCGCTTAAAGCGGCAAGACTTGAATCGGCAGCTGGACTTCTTAAACATGAGATGGAAATTCTCGGTTCATTGACTGTTCCGTGCGCAAAGGAAAATTCAGTCGAAGCCGGAGGAGCGCTTGCCGTTGATCGGGAGAAGTTTTCCGATAGTATTACAAATAAGATAAAAAATAATAGTCGGATCGAAGTTATTGGCGGCGAGGTTAATGCTATTCCTGAGGGAATAACGGTTATAGCAACAGGTCCGCTTACTTCCGGAGCAATGGCGGACGCTATAACCGAATTGTGCGGAGAAGCGCTGAGTTTTTATGATGCTGCCGCACCTATAGTAACTTTTGAGAGCCTTGATAAGGAAAAGGTTTTCTTCGCATCACGATATGACAGAGGTGATGCGGATTACATAAACTGTCCCATGAACAAAGAGGAATATCTTGCTTTTTATGAAGCTCTTATCTCGGCAGAGCGTGTTCAGCTTAAGGATTTTGAAACGCATCCTTTCAGCGTTTACGAGGGGTGTATGCCTATCGAAGAGCTTGCTTCAAGAGGTGTGGACACAATGCGTTTCGGACCGATGAAGCCTGTTGGAATCACCGACAGCCGAACCGGAAAACGTCCTTACGCAGTTGTTCAGCTCAGACGTGAAAATCGTGAGGGAACTCTTTTCAATCTTGTCGGATTCCAGACAAATCTGAAATTCGGTGAACAGAAGCGGGTTTTTTCTAAAATTCCCGGACTTGAAAACGCTGAATTTATGCGTTATGGAGTTATGCACAGAAATACTTTTATCAACAGTCCGAAGCTGCTCAACGCAGATTTTTCTATGAGAGAGCATCCCGATATTTTCTTCGCCGGACAAATAACCGGAGTTGAAGGCTACATGGAATCTGCGGCAAGCGGTATCATCGCCGGAATCGCTGTTTCCAGAAAAATAAAGGGATTAGAGCCTTTAAAACTGCCTCTTGATACTATGACAGGAGCGCTTTCGGCATATATATGCGATCCATTCAACAGCGGAAAGTTTCAGCCTATGGGAGCAAATATGGGTATTCTGCCCGATATCGGAGTAAGGATCCGGGATAAAAAGGAAAAATACGGGGTTTATGCAAACCGAGCAATAGAATCGCTCAGAAAATGTCTTTGCAGCGAGAATGCAGAATCAGATTCTGAAACATGAAATGGAGATGATCACTTATGAAGGTGATAGTTGACGCTTTCGGGGGAGATAACGCTCCCCTCGAGGTTTTAAAAGGATGCGCAAGAGCTGTTTCAGAGCTCGGAGTTAATATAATACTTACGGGAAACAGCGAAAAAATTAAAAAGTGCGCCGCTGATAACGGAATAAGTCTCAGCGGTATTGAAATCGAGCATACAGATGATGTTTTTGATATACATGAAGAACCAAAGGAAATAACACGTTCCGGTAAGAATACTTCAATGGCTCTCGGTCTTAGTCTGCTTGCAGAGGGAAGAGGCGACGCTTTTGTTTCGGCAGGAAGCACAGGTGCGCTCGTTATGGGAGCAACCTTTATCGTCAAGCGTATCAAAGGCATTAAACGTATAGCTCCGTCACCGGTAATGCCGGCAGATAAGGGTAACTTCATTCTTACTGATGCAGGGGCGAACACAGAATGCCGTCCGGAAATGCTGGTTCAGTTTGCCGTTATGGGCAGCGCATATATGGAAAAGGTTATGGGAATAATGAAACCAAAGGTAGCTCTTCTAAATATCGGCGCAGAGGATACAAAGGGGCGTGAACTTGAGATAGAGTCATATAAGCTTCTTAAAGAATCCGGACTTAACTTTGTTGGAAATATTGAAGCAAGGGATATTCCAAAGGGAGAGGTTCAGGTTGTTGTGACCGACGGATTTACCGGCAATATCGCTTTGAAGCTTTACGAGGGAATGGGTTCTTTCTTTGGTAAAAAAATGAAATGGATATTCTCTGGGATTGGCAAAATAGGAGCAGTTTTCTCGCTTGGAAAAATCAAGGCTCTGCGTAAACAGATGGATTATAAAGAGGTAGGCGGTTCAGCTCTTCTCGGAGTAAAAAAGCCGGTCATCAAGGCGCATGGAAGCTCGGACTCTACGGCATTCTTCAACGCTGTAAGGCAGGCGAAAAAATGTGTTGAAAGCAATGTTACCAGCGAGATAGAAAACTATGTATCAAATATTGCCGCTGCCGGAAAGGAATGACGATAATGAGTAAAATCGGCACATTAGAGGAAAAAATAGGTTATAAATTCAAGAATAAGAATCTAATCGAACAGGCGCTTTCGCATTCTTCATATGCTAATGAAAGAAAACAGCCCGGAGGAAGCAACGAAAGGCTTGAATTTCTCGGCGACAGTGTTTTATCGATAGTCGTATCGGATTTTTTATACAAAAATCTTAACGTGGCTGAGGGCGAGCTTACAAAAATGAGAGCGTCGCTTGTCTGCGAAAAATCGCTTCATATTTTTGCAAAGCAGATAAATCTCGGAGATTATCTTCATCTTGGAAAAGGGGAGGAAAATACCGGAGGAAGAGAAAGACCGTCTATTCTTGCGGACGCTTTTGAAGCTGTAATTGCAGCAATTTATCTCGATGGCGGAATGGAAGCAGCGGCAAAGCATATTCTTCATTTCATGCCGGAGGATATACATCATTTCGTAAAGCCTGCATTCAGTGATTTTAAAACCGTTTTGCAGGAGATAGTTCAGAAAAATCCCGAGGAAAAGGTTGAATATGTTCTCATTGGAGAGGAAGGTCCGGATCATAACAAGCGTTTCGTAGTTGAAGTCCGTCTTAATTCACAGGTAATAGGAAAGGGCAGCGGAAGAAGCAAAAAGGAAGCTGAACAGCTTGCCGCAAAAGAAGCTCTGGAGCTTATGGGATATGAAGCACAGTAATATATCTATTTTCGTTCCGCATATAGGATGTCCGAATATGTGCAGCTTCTGCAATCAGCACACTATAAGCGGAGCGCAGAATGCTCCGACGGCAGAAGAGGTTCATGATATATGTGAAAAAGCTTTTGGCGAGATAAGTTCTCCTGCTGATACGGAAATAGCCTTTTTCGGCGGAAGCTTTACGGCGATTCCGAGGGTATATATGCTTGAACTCCTTGAAGCGGTTCAGGATTTTATAGGCGAAGGAAAGTTCAATGGAATACGTATTTCAACTCGTCCGGACTGCATAGACCGACAGATTCTGGAACTTCTTAAAAAATACGGAGTTACCTCAATAGAGCTTGGAGCGCAGTCTATGAGCGATAAGGTTCTTGCCGCAAACGACAGAGGTCATACAGCTCAGGATGTGGTCAATGCGAGCAAACTTATCCGTGAATACGGATTTGAACTTGGTTTGCAGATGATGGTGGGTCTGTATAAAAGCATTGAAGAAAATGAATTTGAAACTATTGATAAAATTATTGAAATATGTCCTGATACGGTGAGAATTTATCCGGTTGTTATACTTAAAGGCACTAAGCTTGCTGAATTGCTTAAATCAGGAGAATATAAGCCGTTTGAATCTGAGACAGTGTTTGATATATGTTCCGTTGCCCTTATGCGTTTTGAATATAAGGGAATAAAAGTGATCAAGTGCGGACTTCATGCAAGTGAATTTGTTGAACGTGACATGGTCGGCGGGTTTTATCATCCTGCATTCCGTGAAATCTGTGAAAGCCTTATTTACAGGTGGAGGACAGAAGAATTTATTGCATATAATAAACCTGAAAACAATATGTACAGAATTGCCGTGAATCCTTCGTGCATAAGCAAGGCAGTCGGGCATAAAAGGTCGAATATTGAATATTTCAGAAAATGGCATACAGAAATAAAATTTATTGGTGATAGTAATATTCCAGTTTACGAGGTCGGGGAGGTGAAATGATTTGTACCTTAAATCACTTGAAATACAGGGCTTTAAGTCTTTTCCGGATAAAATAAGCCTGACCTTTGATAAAGGTCTTACGGCAGTTGTCGGACCGAACGGCAGCGGAAAAAGTAATATCGGCGATTCGGTTCGCTGGGTTCTTGGAGAGCAGTCTACCAAAACGCTCAGAGGAAATAAAATGGAGGACGTTATTTTTTCCGGTACTGTTGCGAGAAGGCCGATGGGATTTGCTTCTGTTACGTTGAATATTGACAATTCCGATAAAACTCTTTCCGATATGGACAATGAGGTTGCCGTTACAAGAAAGCTCTATCGCAGCGGTGAAAGCGAATATCTGATAAACGGCAGACAATGCCGATTGAAGGATATAAACGAACTTTTTATGGATACCGGTCTTGGACGTGACGGATATTCTATTATCGGACAGGGTAGGATAGCTGAAATTGTCGGTGCAAAAAGCAACGAGCGGCGAGATATTTTTGAAGAAGCCGCCGGAATTTCAAAATTCCGCTATAAGAAGCTTGAAGCGGAACGAAAGCTGACATCTGCTCAGGAAAACCTTCTGCGCCTTAACGACATTCTTTCAGAGCTTGAGGGACGTGTTGAACCGCTTAAAATTCAGTCGCAGAAAGCCGAGAAATTCATAAAGCTTGCCGAGCAGCAGAAAAAGCTTGAAATATCAGTCTGGGTGAGCCGGCTTGACGATCTTAGAGCGAAAACCGAAGAGCTAGAGGAGAAGATTCTTGTCAGCAGAAACGAATATGAAAATATTGAGAACGACATTCGGCATGAAGAGGAAAAAATCAGCGGCGGTTATCGTAAAATGCAGGAAAGCACTGTAAAATCCGATGAGCTGAGAAGAAAAATGCTTGAGGAGGAGCAGGAAGCTTCTGAAATGAAATCAGGTATCGCCGTTCTCGAAAACGATATAAAGCACTGCGAAGAAGCCATAAGCTCGGCGCAAAGAAATATTGAGGAATCCGGAAAAAACAAAAATGCTCTTATTTCAAAAAAGGCTGAAACAGCGAAGAAAATTGCGGAAATTGAAAAAAAGAGAGAAGAGCTTGAAAAGGAAATTTTCAGTGTTACCGAAAGCTTTGAAAATGCAGAGGAAGAAAGCTCACGTCTCGGAGAAAGCGTTGAAAATGCAGGAAGTGAAATAAACAGTCTTTACATAAAACAGAGCGAATATCGTTTTGCTATAGAGTCTTCACGTTCATCAATCAAGGACGAAGAAAAGCGGCTTGCAGAGATTCTTGAAAACAACAGCGATTTCGGTAAAAAAATTGAAGAATACCGCAGTATTCTCGCTGAAAACGAGAAAGAATCCGCAAAAAAACTTGATAAGACAAATGAAATAAAAAACAGACTTACAGGACTTGAAAAACTTTGCAAATCACGCAGAGATGCGTTTGAAGAGGCGAAAAATGAGTTTGAAAGAAGTCTTTACGAGCTTAAAGATAAACAGCAGAGAAGAAAAATTTTAACCGATCTTGAAAATAATATGGACGGTTTTGCAGGAAGCGTAAAGCAGATACTTAAAGCCTCCAGACAAGGTAGGATCGGCGGGATTTTCGGAACTGTTGCTCAGAATATCGGCGTAAAACCGGAATACGCAGTCGCCGTTGAAACGGCTCTCGGCGGAGCGATGCAGAATATTATTGTTGAAAATGAAGATATCGCAAAGCGCTGTATTCGCTATCTCAAAGAACAGAAAGGCGGACGTGCGACCTTCCTGCCGCTTACTTCCGTTAAAGGACGTGAGCTTTATGAGCAGGGGCTTGAAAACTGCGACGGTTATATCAGCAGCGCAAGCCGTATCGTTTCCTATGACGCTAAATTCAGCGGAGTAATATCTTCCCTGCTTGGACGTATCGTTGTTGCGGAGGATATTGATTCTGCAACGGTAATTGCTAAAAAATACGGCTATAAATTTAAAATAGTCACACTCGACGGACAGGTGATAAATGCCGGAGGTTCGTTCACAGGAGGTTCAGCTCAGCGTTCCGGAGGAATTATCACCAGAAAAAATGAAATAGATACTCTTGATTATGAAATTGAAGTTCTTACTCAGAAGCGTGATGCATTAAGAGAAAAAGCTGAAAAACTTCGTGCAGAATCAGAGAAACGCCGTTATGATTCTGAAGCGGCAAAGGAAGAGCTTTCACAGCTCGAAGCCGATTTGGTTAGAATAAACGCAGAAACATCGAGCCTTAAATCTCTGATCGAGCAGATGAATGTTCAGTCTGAAAATTCGGGAAAGCTTGCAGCCGATGCCGAGCAGAAAATAAAGTCGGCTCAAAAAAGTATTGCTGAAACTGAAAAAGCGCTTTCTGATATTGACGGGCAGATACGCATTGCCGAGGAAAAACTTGCTCATGGACAGGGAATACGTGAAAAGCTTCGTCTTGAAAGAGCAGAGCTTGCCGAAAAGCTTTCACAGCTTAAAATAAAACGGATAGAGCTTTCAAAGGATATTCAGGCTCATGAACTTGATTTGCAGCGTTTTGATGAAAATATCGAAGCCTCCGGGCGGAGTGTGGATCAGCTGAAAAATGAGATATCTCAGCAGAATGACGTCATTTTGCAGAAAAAATCTGAGATCGAAAGTCTTAATGAACGGCTTTCCGGTTTTAAGGATAACACATCCGGTTATCTTGAACAGATTCAGCGTTATCAGACTATGCACACTGAGCAAAGCAGACTTGTAAATGAGCTCACAAAAGGTCTTAAACAGTTTAACGAAACGAAAGAAAAAATCTCGGCTGCCGTAACGAGACTGGAGGAACGCCGTGAGGCTTTGTGCCATGATAACGATTCTATCATAAGACAGCTTCTTGAAGTTTATGAGCTTACTCGTTCGGAAGCGATTCAAATTGCTGATAAAATCGACGACATGGTAATTGCTCAGAAAGAACTTGCCGAGATCAAGAATAAGATACGAAGTCTCGGAAACGTAAACGTTGAGGCTATCGAGGAATACAAAGAAGTTTCTGAAAGATACAAATTCATGTCGGATCAGATAGAAGATGTAAGAAAATCCAAGGCAGAGCTTGAAAAGATCATAAGCGGACTTACCGAAGAAATGTGCAGGATATTCTCAGAAAGCTTTGCTGTTATAAATTCTAATTTCAAGGAGATCTTTGTCGAACTTTTCGGAGGTGGCAATGCTGAACTTATTCTCACCGATCCTGAAAATGTACTTGAATCAGGAATCGAAATAAGCGTTGCGCCGCCGGGAAAGGTTATAAAGAATCTTATTTCCCTTTCCGGAGGGGAGCAGTCTTTTGTAGCCATTGCAATTTATTTTTCTATTCTTAGATTGAGACCTGCACCGTTTTGTATCCTTGATGAAATAGATGCGGCTCTTGATGAGGTTAATGTACGAAAATATGCGCAGTATCTGAAAAAATTCACGGATACAACGCAGTTTGTCCTTGTTACTCACAGAAGAAGCGCAATGGAAGAAGCTAACGTCCTTTACGGCGTAACTATGCAGGAGGACGGAATTTCCAAGCTTCTGAAAATGGAACAGGTTGATTTTCAGGAGGATGCAGAAGAATAAGCGCATATCGTCTGTTGGAACAGATTATAGAGTATAAAGCCGTTTAACGGCAGATTGGAAGTATTTTATGGGAATTATTGCAAAAATTGCGGCAGGTTTGAAGAAAACCAAGGATAATTTTCTCGGAAGATTGAAAAAAATATTCAATTCTTTCACCAAAATCGATGAAGAGCTTTTTGAAGAGCTTGAAGAAGCCATGATAATGAGCGATATCGGAGTTGAAACATCAGAGGAGATATGCAATCGTCTCCGCAAGATGATAAAGGAAAGAGGAATTACCGATCCGAATGAGATAATGGATCTTATTCAGGAAGTTATCGGCGATATGATGGGCGATGATACGGGGCTCGATCTTACTCGGTCGCCGGCGGTTATCATGGTTATCGGAGTGAATGGAGCAGGAAAAACAACGACCATCGGTAAGCTATGTTATCAATTTAAAAAAGAGAAGAAAAAGGTTCTTGTTGCTGCGGCAGATACTTTCCGTGCGGCAGCGATAGATCAGCTTGAGGTCTGGACTGAAAGAGCCGGGGTTGATATCGTAAAACACGCTGAGGGTTCTGATCCCGGAGCAGTAGTTTACGACGCTCTGGAAGCGGCAAAGGCAAGAAACTGCGATGTTGTTATCATCGACACTGCCGGACGTCTGCACAACAAGAAGAATCTCATGGATGAACTTGCGAAGATAAACAGAATTATCGACAATAAAGCCGGAGACTGTTCAAGAGAGGTTCTGCTCGTACTTGACGCTACAACGGGACAAAATGCCGTTAATCAGGCAAAGCTTTTCAGCGAAACAGCTCCGATAACGGGCATTGTCCTTACAAAGCTTGACGGAACAGCTAAGGGCGGAATAGTTATTTCAATTAAAAATGAACTCGGAATCCCGGTTAAGCTTATCGGAGTGGGCGAGAAAATCGACGATCTGCAACCGTTTGACAGCCGCAGTTTTGTTCAGGCATTATTCAGTGACGCTGATTTTGAGGATGATGAAGAAACCGAGGAAGAAACTGAGCTTTCCGAATCCGATGAAGAGGCTGAGGAAGAAGCGGTTACGGAGGAAATCTTCTTTGATGATGAAAATGAGATTGAGAATGAATCTGTATCTGCAATCGAAGAGGCTGAAATTGAAGAATCAGAAGAAACTAATACCGAAGATGAAGTTTTTGAGGAAATTGATGCAGAAGACGAAGTGGACGAAGAAGCAGATCTTGATGAAGCAGAAAAGGCTGTATACGAATACTTCGGCGGTAAGGATAACGTCGAGATAGTTGACGAAGATTCGGAGGAAATTTTTGAAATCGAGGATGAAAACGGCGATTCTGAAGCTGAAGAAACCGAGGAAACAAATGAATCCGACGAATTCGATGTAACTGAATCTGAAGAAGCTCCTGAGGAGGAAGCTGAACCGGAAAAGAAGAAAAAGCGTGGATTCTTCAGCCGAATTTTCGGCAGAAAGGATGAAGAAGATGATTGAAAAGCTTGTAATGGCGACAAATAATGCAAATAAACTGAGGGAAGCAAGAGAAATTCTTGCTCCGCTCGGAATAGAAGTTCTGTCCCAAAACGAAGTCGGAACGGATATTGAAGCTGATGAATGCGGCGATACCTTCGAGGAAAACGCCGTTATAAAAGCTCAGGCGATTTACGATATAGTCGGACTTCCCGTTATTGCGGACGACAGCGGACTCTGCGTGGACGCCCTTGATGGCAGACCGGGAGTTCATTCCGCCCGCTATGCTCCGAAAGGAGAAGAATGCGAAAAGCTTCTGGAAGAGATGAAAAATGTTCCCGAAGAGAAAAGAACGGCTCGCTTTGAATGCTGGATAGTTTTCATGGATTACGAGGGAATTTCAGTTGTAAGCGGAAGCTGCGGCGGAAAAATCGGATTTGAGCAGTATGGTGAAAACGGATTCGGTTATGATCCGATATTTGTATACGGAGATAAAACTCTTGCGGAGATGAAGCCGGATGAGAAAAATGCTATAAGCCACAGAGGAGCCGCTTTAAGAGAGCTTTATAAATTTTTGAAAGAAAGATATGGTGATTAAAATGCTGACAAGCAAACAGAGAGCATACCTCAGAGGAATCGCTTCTACATATGAAACTATTTTCCAGATAGGAAAGGGCGGAGTTACCGAAATTATGTGCAGAGATATCGGAGAGGCTCTCCGCAAACGTGAACTTATCAAACTGAGAGTTCTTGATAATTCCGGATATACCGCAAGAGAAGCAGCCAATGAAATTGCGGAAGCAACAGGAGCAGATGTAGTTCAGGTTATAGGTTCAAAATTCGTACTGTTCAAGAGAAATCCAAAAGAACCGGTTATTGATATAAAGCTTTAAGAGGGCAGTTCAATGAAGGTTGTTATTGTCAACGGTCAGAATCATAGGGGATCGACTTATCATGCGGGAAGAATGATCGCAGATAAGCTGGCTGAAGAAAACAATATAAAAGAATTTTTTCTGCCAAGAGATTTCTCTGATTTTTGCTGCGGATGTACAAAATGTTTTGAAACTGATGAAAAAAGGTGTCCGCATTATGAAAAACTTAAACCGATAACAGATGCTGTGGACGATGCCGATGTTATTATTCTTACATCACCGGTTTATGTTTATCATTGTACAGGTTCGATGAAAGCATGGCTTGATCATTATGGATGGAGATGGCTTGTTCACCGTCCGGAAGAGAAAATGTTCTCAAAGCAGGCTGTAGTTGTTTCTACTGCGGCAGGCGCAGGAACGAAGTCCACTAATAATGATATGAAAGACAGTCTTTCATTCTGGGGAATCCCAAAGATCTATTCGCTTGGCGCTGCTGTAATGGCAGTATCATGGAGTGAGGTCAAACCGCCTGTGAAAGCGAAAATTGAAAGAAAAGCAGAACGTATTGCCGCTAAGATAAAGTCCTCCGGCATAAAACCACGGGTAAGTATTAAGGGAAGATTTTTCTTTACTGTTTTTCATTTTGTGAATCGTAAAGGCGGGATGAATCCTGCTGACAGCGAATACTGGAGAAATAAAGGCTGGACAGATAAAATAAGACCTTGGAAAAAATGATTTGTTCAGTGGAGGCGCAATATGAGAATAGGAATTTACGGCGGAAGCTTTAATCCCGTTCATAATGGACATATTCATCTTGCACGAACTGCTGCGGCTGATTTTGATCTTGACAGAGTTTATTTTGTTCCGTCAAAGATATCGCCGCATCGCTCCAGCGATGAATACGTTTCGGAAAATGACCGGCTTGAAATGCTTCGGATCGTTTGTAGGGATGAGGAAAAACTGGAAGTCTGCGATTATGAGCTGAATTCCGACAGAGTCAGCTATTCTGTTTATACTGTTGAGTATTTCCGAAGAACTTTTCCGGATGATGAACTTTTTCTGCTTATCGGAAGCGATATGCTGCTTTCATTTGAAAAATGGTATCGTTTTGAGGATATTATGAAATTTGCATCTATCTGTGTTGTTTCGAGAAATGAAGGAGATATTGGAAAACTCAGGAAAAAAGCCGCAGAACTTGGAAAATTCGGCAATATTCTTATAAGTGAAGCTGCTCCAATCGAGATTTCTTCTACTGAAATCAGAAAAAAAATTGAAAAAAATAAGAATTATGCTTGCTATCTTGACGAAAATGTAGTACAATATATAACATTAAGGGGATTATATTCTGTCAGAGGTGAAACAAAATTGCTTTACGATCCCGAAGAAAAAAAGAAATATCTGAAAGAACATCTTTCTGCAAAACGTTATAACCATTCGTTGAATGTTGCGGCGGAATGCAGAAAGCTTGCTCAGAAATACGGAGAAGATCCCGATAAGGCTTATTTTGCCGGACTTCTTCACGATATCTGCAAAGAACTTCCCGATACCGAGCAGAAAGCTCTTGTTGAAAAAAGCGGTTTTGCAGTTTGCAGGGAAGAACTTGAAACACGTTCGCTGTGGCATGCTGTTGCCGGAGCTTATTTCATCAAAACTAAGTTTGGAATAGAGGATATAGATATTCTTAATTCCGTTCGATTTCATACGGTAGGACGTGCGGGAATGTCACGTCTTGAAGAAATTGTTTATCTTGGGGATCTTATTTCAGCAGACAGGGATTATAAAGATGTTGATAAGATGCGTAAGCTTTCGTATTCAACTCTTAACGGCGCTATGCTTGAGGCATTTGCTTTTTCAGTAAAATCTGTTGTAAAAAAGGGCGGATTGGTGCCTATATGTACTGCCGAGGGGTATAATTTTTATACGAGATTACAACGAGAAGAAAAAAATAGCAGCAATATGAAAAGAGGACTCAAATGAACGAAAAAGATAATTTTGAGGGAAGCGTCGGCAGAGAGTCGGAACAATCAAGACCAAAGCCATTGAGAACGCTTAAACGAGTAGATTCCGGAAATGAAACAACAGGAATTCAGAATGAATATCACGGAAAATATGAAGCTACGGCTCCAACTCCTTACAAAGGACTGCATGAAGCTGAATCTTCACAGCCTTATCAAGGAAGATATGAAGCGGAAACGCCTAAAGAGCATCATGGCAGATACGAAGCTGTATCGGATGTTTCTGATCAGAGAATATATGAATCCAATACCGCTGAGAATGATTATCGAAGCAAGCGTCCGAACGACGGATCGTTTGATAATTATTATGGCAATAACAGCGTAAGTGTTTCGGAAAGAAATAAAAAATATTCATGGAAAGACGGAGTGGTAAAAACAGTTTCTGTTATAGCAAGTCTTGCCCTGATTTTCATTATGGTGCTGAATCTGCCTATTTTATGGTATAAAAAGAACGGACAGCAGGAAAGAGTTTCTATTGTAACTTATTTCAAACGCTGGCAGCCGCTTGTTGAGATCGAGGGTGAACTTGATAAAACAAAGGTCGTTCCTAATATTGATCGCAACGTTGTTCCGGATGATTACGATGACGGACTTGATCTTCCGCAGCTTGTTGAAGGACAATATACGGTGCTTTTCCTTGGATTTGAACCGGATAACTTCAACACTGATGTTATGTGGATATGTCAGTTCGATCTTGGCGCAGGAAAGCTTAGAATACTTCAGATTCCTCGTGATACGGCTGTTCCTGATTTCACCACTTCAGCTTCTACTAAGTTTAATAGCATTTATTCAATGGGTGATCCGTCTGAATCGGTTCCCGTACAGCGTGTCGTTGACGCTGTTCAGCAGAATTTCGGTATCCCGATCGATGCCTATATTACCACTAAATGCAGCGATATAGAGCAAATTATTGATCTCATCGGCGGAATTCCGATGACGCTTGACGCTCCGATCAATTTTGATGTCGGACAGACTATTGATGCGGGTGATATTGTCCTTAACGGACAGCAGTCGGTCTGGTTCGTCCGCTATCGTGCGGGTTGGCTTGAAGGCGACATAGGACGTATGCAGAATCAGCGCCGTTTTATGGCTGCGGCAATGCAGAAACTTCTTGATATATCGAAAAATGACGGAAAAATGAAGCTTTACGGTTATATAAAGGATATATACGACCGTCAGCTTATTGCAACGGATATGAGCGTTGAGGATATGAGCAAGCTTTCGGATTTCTGCGGAACGCTTTCCATGGACAGCGTTCAGGTAGATATGGTTCCGGGTGAAGGAACTTCAAATAACGCTCCGTATATAGGCGTTGACGGCAATCAATACTCGATTTACTCAATTCACAAGCAGGAGACAATCGATCTTCTTAATGAATATTATCGTCCGTATCAGACTCCTTTATCGTGGGACGATGTGGCGATCGTTGAATATTTTGTGAATCACAACTATGATAATTATGACAATAAAACTGAAACTCTTGACGAGCTTCTGAACGGAAAAGCTCCGGCAAGAGGATAGGAGGATAAATTATGACGCAGCAGGAAAAACTTGAGCTTATTATAAAAACTCTCGACAGTAAGCGAGGTGAGGATATTCAGGCTATCAAAATTTCTGATTTAACAATCCTTGCCGACTATTTCGTTATTGTAAACGGAACGAGCAATACTCACGCAAGAACTCTTGCAGACGAAGTTGAATTTCAGCTCTCACAGCAGGGAATCGAGCCTCAGCGCAGAGAATCCGATACCGGAAACACTTGGATAGTTCTTGATTATGCGGATATTATTATTCATGTTTTCTATAAGGAAACACGAAACTTTTATAAGCTTGAAGGTCTGTGGGCAGACGGTGAACAGATAGATATCAGCGAGCTTTTAATTAAGGAGAATGAATGATGAATATAAATAATCAAAAGGGAATGACGATAGGTATTGCAGTTGGAATTTATCAGGTGGCTAAGCTCTTTCTCAATATGATTCTGGGAGGAGGACTTGATGTTCTTACTCTGCTTATCGGTGCAGCTGCCATTATTCTTGCGATAACTGGAATTAAGTACGGAAATTATGTGGTTGCGGCTATTCTTGCACTGATCGCACTTATTCATCTTCCGGACAATATCTCGAATATAGGCAGCAATTGGATTTATCTTATCGAGGGAATAGTTGATATCGGAGCTGCTGCGGTTCTCTGTATAAGCCCTGACGTAAAGGCGCAGTTCTCTAAAGGATTCGATGAAATAGGTAAATAAAAACAAAGGAATGATAAAAATGAGCAGATATGAGCATAAAGCTATTGAACAGAAATGGCAGAAATACTGGGATGAACATAAAACTTTCGAGGCTTCCAACGATTATTCAAAGCCGAAATTCTATTCTCTTGTAGAATTTCCGTATCCTTCCGGTCACGGTATGCACGTTGGACATATTAAGGCATATTCCGGACTTGAAGTTGTATCAAGAAAAAGAAGACTTGAGGGCTACAATGTGCTTTTCCCGATAGGATTTGATGCATATGGTCTCCCAACGGAAAATACGGCGATAAAGGATAATATACATCCGAGAATTGTTACAGACAGAAATATAGAAAAGTTTACAAATCAGCTTAAAACGGTCGGATTTTCTTTCGATTGGTCAAGAGTTATCGATACGACCGAAGAGAGCTATTACAAATGGACTCAGTGGATATTCCTTAAAATGTTTGAAAACGGACTTGTTTTCCGTGATAAAACCTCTGTAAACTACTGTCCGAGCTGTAAGGTCGTTCTCTCCAACGAGGATTCACAGGGCGGAAAGTGCGATATTTGTCACAGCGATATTGTTCAGAAAACAAAAGAAGTATGGTATCTGCGTATCACAGAATATGCCGACAAGCTTCTTCAGGGACTGGAAGAAGTGGATTATCTTCCGAATGTAAAGCTTCAGCAGCAGAACTGGATAGGTAAATCCACAGGCGCATTTGTAAACTTCAAAATAAAGGAACATGATGAAACACTTAAAATTTATACAACTCGTCCCGATACATTATACGGAGTAACATTTATGGTTATCGCTCCGGAGCATCCTATTATTCAGAAATACAGAGACAGTATCGCTAACATTCAGGATCTCGATGATTATAAGACCGAGTGTGCAAAGAAGAGCGAATTTGAAAGAACTCAGCTCGTTAAGGATAAAACCGGCGTGAAAATTGACGGACTTACAGCGATAAATCCTATCACAGGAAAAGAGATCCCGATTTATATTTCAGACTATGTAATGATGGGTTACGGTACGGGAGCAATTATGGCTGTTCCGGCTCATGATACAAGAGATTACGATTTCGCTAAAAAATTCGGCATCGACATTATCGAAGTAATCAAGGGCGGAGATATCTCTCAAGAGGCTTATACAGGAGAGGGCGAACTTGTTAATTCCGGCGAGCTGAACGGCATCAGCAACAAAAAGGACGCAATTGCAAAGGCTCTTGAAATTCTTGAAAAGCTTGGCTGCGGTGAAAAGGGAGTTCAGTATAAAATGAAGGACTGGGCATTCAACCGTCAGAGATACTGGGGTGAGCCTATTCCTGTCGTACACTGTTCCGACTGCGGAATGGTTGCTGTTCCATATGAAGAACTTCCGCTGAAATTGCCGGCTGTTGAAAATTTTGAACCCGGAACAGACGGTGAAAGTCCGCTTGCAAAAATCGACAGCTTTGTAAACTGCAAGTGTCCGAAATGCGGCAAAGACGCAAAACGTGAGACAGATACAATGCCTCAGTGGGCAGGTTCATCATGGTATTTCCTGCGTTACTGCGATCCAAAAAATGATAATGAGTTTGCTTCCGAAGAGGCTCTTAAATACTGGATGCCCGTTGACTGGTATAACGGCGGTATGGAACACGTTACACGCCATATGATCTATTCACGTTTCTGGCATAAGTTCCTGTATGATATGGGACTTGTTCCGACGGCTGAGCCTTACGCAAAAAGAACAGCTCAGGGACTTATTCTTGGTCCGGATGGAGAAAAAATGTCTAAATCAAGAGGAAACGTTATCGATCCTAACGATGTTGTTGAGGAATACGGCGCAGACGTTCTCCGACTTTACGTTCTCTTTATGGGCGACTACGAAAAGGCTGCCCCATGGAGCGAGTCAAGCATCAAGGGTTGTAAGAGATTCCTTGACAGAGTATGGGGACTTCAGGATATTCTCGTGGACGGTGACGGCTACAGCGATGCACTTTGTTCTAATTTCCATAAAGCCGTGAAGAAGGTTACGGAAGATATCGAGGCCATGAAGTTCAATACAGCTATTGCTGCTATGATGACTCTTATCAACGATATTTACTCCGTTGGTTCGATCAATAAAGCAGAGATGAGAACGCTTTGCATCATGCTCAATCCTTTTGCTCCTCATGTGACGGAAGAAATGTTCAATAACATTTTCGGAGAGATCCTTAACGAGCAGAGCTGGGTTACTTATGACGAGGCTCTCTGCAAGGACGAAACTATCGAGATCGTTGTTCAGATAAACGGAAAGCTCAAGGCTAAACTTAATATTGCTGTTGACGCTGATAAAGATTCTGTTATCGCAGCAGCTATGGCGGACGAAAAGGTTGCAGAAGGAATATCCGGAAAAAATATAGTTAAACAGATATATGTACCAAATAAGCTTGTTAATATTGTTGCAAAATAACGAAAATAAAAACTCTGAAAAAAAACACTTGACAACATTAAAAAAATGTGGTAAACTATTATTATATTATTTGTAATGTATATCTGCTGTTTTTTCGAGGTATATGCTGACTGGCGCTCTTATGAGCGATTAGTATAGATGCTTTGAAGTTACACTTCGGGCAACCTCTGAATAAGGGAGGGAAAGATAAGTGGCAGAAGTTCGTGTTGGCAAAAACGAATCTTTGGACACAGCTCTTAAGAGATTTAAGAGATCATGTGCAAAGGATGGCGTCATTGCTGAGGTTCGTAAGAGAGAGCACTACGAAAAGCCTTCGGTAAAGCGTAAGAAGAAGTCTGAGGCAGCTCGTAAGCGTAAGTATTAATCTTACAATAACAATTTATGTTGGTAAAAGCGAGCCTTGGGGTTCGCTTTTTCATTTAAGACAACACTTTTACAAAGTATGACTGATGGATTTACATGATTTTTATGCAATCTGATTGTAAATTTGTTGTGTAATCTTTGTTTGGCGCTGCCTTAAAAACTTGTACTTACATGGAATAGATTTTGATGAAGTATGAGTTTTAAGTCTACCGTTTGCGACAGCTTTTGCAATTCGTCTGCGGTATAATATACGGAGGAGCTTATGTTATTCAAAATAACCGCTGCTTTCAGAAAAGCTTCGGATATTACGCCGCAAAAGCTGAAAGAGTTTGGTATAAATGGTCTTATTCTTGATTTGGACAATACTCTGACAACTCATGATAATCCCGTTCCGGCAGATGGAATTCTTGAATGGCTTGAATGTATGAAGAAAAACAATATCAGACTTATGATAGTTTCAAATAATCATCCGCCTCGTGTTAAGCCGTTTGCAGATATGCTGGGACTTGATTTTGTCAGTGAGGGTAGAAAACCCCTTACCAAAGGTTTCAGAGAAGCAAGCCAAAAAATGAATCTTCCGAAAGATCAGCTTGCCGCCGTCGGAGATCAGATCTATACAGACGTTCTCGGAGCAAATCTTTATGGCATAAAAATGCTTTATGTTCAGCCGATAGAGCATGAAAAAACAATTTTTTTTAAATTTAAACGAAAAATGGAAAAACCGTTTCTTCCAAAGAATTTCTAAGGAGTTAATTTATTATGATTAAAAAAATACTTGTAATACACGGACCAAATCTTAATCTCGTCGGAGAACGTGAGCCGGGAATATACGGCAATTCCAGTATAGAACTTCTCAACAGCAATATAATTGACAGAGCAAAAGAACAAGGACTTCAATGTGAAATTTTTCAGTCGAATCATGAGGGTGCTATAATTGATAAGCTTCATGCAGCAAGAACTAATTTTGACGGAGTTATCATCAATGCAGGCGCTTACACACATTACAGTTACGCTATCAGAGACGCTATTGCCGCTATAAAAATTCCTTGTATAGAGGTTCATATAAGCAACGTTTTTGCAAGAGATGAGTTTCGTTCAAAGTCGGTGATAGCTCCGGTATGTAAGGGAAGCATAAGCGGGTTCGGCTTTGCAAGTTATTATCTTGCTGTTCAGGCTCTTTCTGAAATGTGAGGAGGCGAGAGCTTTGAATAGAATTGGCAGATTATTCGATGTTTTTAAAAATGCCGACTGTGCACTTATAACTTCCGATATTAACAGAAGATATTTTACGGGCATGAAATCCTCGGCAGGAGTTATTGCCGCTTTTCCGGAAAAGTCATATCTGCTCATAGATTTTCGCTATATTGAAAAGGCAAGAGCTGTTGTTAAGGAAGCTGAGGTTATTGAAATGAAACGTATTTTTCCCCAGCTTATGGAGCTTTTTAATAAGCATGGAGCAAAAACGGTCGCTATTGAATCGGAAAACATGACCGTTAAAGAGCTTAGCGGATATAAGCACTTTTTCCGTGACATTACATTTGACGATTCGGACGCTCTCAGCAATGCCATTAATTCGATGCGAATGATCAAGGATGAAGAAGAAATTTACTGTATCAAAAAAGCTCAGGAAATAGCTGAAAAAGCTTTTGATGAGCTTATGAGATTCATTCGTGCAGGCGTTACAGAGCGTGAAATTGCTCTTGAATTGAACAGGCTTATGTTTCAGTACGGTGCAGAAGATCTCTCGTTTGATACGATTGCTCTTTCCGGAGTAAATACATCGATGCCTCATGGAGTTCCGTCTGATAAAATTGTAGAAAACGGAGAGTTTGTTCTCCTTGATTTCGGTGCGGTCTGGAACGGTTATCACAGCGATATGACGAGGACAGTATGCGTTGGCGAACCATCCGATGAGATGAGAAAAGTTTACGATATCGTCCTTGAAGCCCAGCTTGCAGGATTGGAAGCTGCTCGTTCAGGAATAACCGGGAGAGAACTGGATATGATATCACGTGATATTATCGAAAAGGCAGGATACGGTGAGTGCTTCGGACACTCTCTCGGTCACGGCGTAGGACTTGAAATACATGAGAAACCAAATGCTTCGCCTAATTATAAGCTTCCACTTGAAAAAGGTTCGGTGATAACAGTTGAACCGGGTATATATATTGAAGGAAAATTTGGTGTTCGTATTGAAGATTTTGTCATTTTAACCGAAAATGGGTGTGAAAATCTGACAAAATGTGCAAAAAAATTATTATCTTTATAATTATATCGCTTTAGGTATTGCAAAAAAACTTAAAATGTGGTAAAATAATTATATTCTATAGCTCTGCCAAGCTGCAAAATATGCAGTGAACTTAAAGATCTGTTCTGGGGAGCATTAATTGTAAATTACGGAGGTATTTCTAATGATTTCAGCAGGAGATTTCAGAAACGGCGTTACTTTTGAACTTGATGGTCAGGTTGTACAGGTCGTTGAATTCCAGCACGTTAAGCCGGGTAAAGGCGCAGCTTTTGTAAGAACTAAGTATAAGAACGTTATTACAGGTTCAGTTGTTGAAACTTCTTTCAATCCAACAGCTAAGTTCCCAACTGCTTTCGTTGAAAGAAAAGATATGCAGTATAGCTATAACGACGGCGAGCTTTACTATTTTATGGATATGGAAACTTACGAGCAGGTTCCGATAAGCGAATCCGTTCTCGGCGACAGTTTCAGATTTGTAAAGGAAGAAATGATTTGTAAGATCCTTTCTTATAAGGGTACTGTTTTCGGCGTAGAGCCGCCAAACTTTGTAGAACTTGTTGTTACTCAGACTGATCCAGGTTTCAAGGGTGATACTGCTACTAACGCTACAAAGCCTGCAACTGTTGAAACAGGTGCAGAGGTTAAAGTTCCGCTCTTCATTAATGAAGGCGAGAAAATTCAGATCGATACAAGAACCGGCGAATATATGTCAAGAGCATAATCCGAAGCTTCTTGTTTTGAAAAAATTATTTGCGAGGAGGAAATGTTTATGAAGCTTACTGAAAAAATGTCTTATTTACAGGGACTGCTTGACGGTCTTGAAATTGACAATTCTACAAAAGAGGGTAAGGCTCTGCTTCAGATGTCTGACGTTTTATCGGAGCTTGTACTCTATGTAGAGGATCTTCAGTCTCAGGTTGATGAGCTTACAGAGCTTTGCGATATCCTTGATGAGGATCTCGGCGCTGTTGAGGACGATATCTATGAGGATGAGGATTGCATCTGTACGGGCGACTGTGAAAACTGCGATGAACAGGATTGCGATGATGAGGAAGAATTTGATGACGAATTCGACTTCGATGATGACGATGATGAGCTTTACGAAATAACTTGTCCTACTTGCGGAGACACTATTCTCCTTGATGAGGGTATGATTGAAGAAGGTTCTATCAATTGTCCTAACTGCAATGAGCTTCTTGAATTCGATTATGATGATCTTACAATTGAAGATTTTGAAAATGTCGATACAGAAGGCGCTGACGAAGAATAACATCGGCTGCAAGGCGGACAGGCTTATATGCCTGTCCGTTTTTTATGGAAAACCTATTTACTTTATGAAAAAAATATAGTATAATATAAAGGATATTCCTGAAAAGTTTTTATGGAGGTTTTGAAATGAGCTTTCTTCCAAAAGAGATACTGAACTTTGTTGAGGAAAACGATGTTAAATTTATAAGGCTTACTTTCTGCGATATGTTCGGAAATCTTAAAAATCTTGCAATAATGCCCAATGAGCTGCCTCGTGCATTTGAATATGGAATCCCTTTTGATGCATCCTGCATTTATGAGGGGTGCTCTGATCTTCTGCTTGTACCTGATATTTCGACTCTTTCAGTTTTACCGTGGAGACCTAAGTCCGGAAGAGTAGTCCGCTTTTTTTGCAGTCTTAAAAATATCGACGGAAGCGATTATGTTGGAGATATGCGTACTGAGCTTATCAATTATATCAACACGCTTCGGCTTGATGGCTATTCCTGTGAAATGGGTACGAAATGCGAATTTTATCTTTTTGAACTTGACGAACACGGTGAACCAACTAAAATACCGCATGATAACGGTGGTTATATGGATGTTGCTCCTCTTGATAAATGTGAAAATGCGAGAAGAGAAATTTGTCTCTCGCTTGAGGAAATGGGAATGAATCCTAAAAGTTCATGTCACAAGCATGGTCCTGCGCAGAATGAAATCGAATTTCATGAAAGTGAACCGGTAACAGCGGCGGATAATATGGTTCACTATAAGACTGTCGTTAAATCAGTCGCTGCTCAGAGCGGACTTTTTGCATCGTTCATGCCAAAGCCTCTTACGGACGAACACGGAAGTGCGCTGAGTATCTCGCTTAGTGTCAAAAAGGGAGGAGAGGACATTTTCTCTTCAGATTCAAGCGAAATTTCACACGAGGGCAAATGCTTTATAACAGGAGTTCTCAAGCATATCCGTGAAATAACAGTATTTCTTAACGCTACAACAAATTCGTATAAACGTTTTGGAATCGGATATGCTCCAAAATATGTCGATTGGTCTTTCGAGAATCGTTCACAGCTTATTAGAATTCCGAAAGCTGTTGGGGTTTCGCCAAAAATCGAAATACGTTCGGCAGACGCTTCATGCAATCCTTATATAACCTTCAAACTTATTCTTGCAGCAGGAATCGAGGGGATACGTCAGGATGACTGCTCACTGCTTGACAGAACGATGAAAAATGAATCTGCTTCGGAAGAGCTTCAGCCGCTTCCTATGTCGCTGAAAGAAGCTGTAGAAATAGCAAAGCACAGCGATTTTATAAGCAGAACTATTTCGCCGGAGATTCGCATGAACGTTTTGGATCAGCTTGATATGCAGATTCAGCAGTATGATCTTGCACGAAGCAAGGACGAATTTGAGGATAAAACTTATTTCAAATTAATGTAGAGGGTGTTTCTTGAATGAACAGAGCGTTGATAGTTTCCTCGTCTGCTGATATTGCAGAAACGGCTGAAAATTATCTGAGAACCGGGGGATATGGGAAAATCGCAGTAATTTCAAGCGGGAGCGAGGCAAGAAGATTTATTACAAGCAAACCGGAAGCTGATATTGTCGTGATAAATACTCCGTTACCCGATGAATTTGGTTCAGAACTTGCAGCTATGATAGCGGAATCTACCTCTGCCGGAATAATTCTAATATGTGGAAACGATTTTGCCGAATATATAAGCGAAACCGTTTCGGATAAAAATATTTATGTTATATTGAAACCGCTTAATCGTGAGATTTTTATTGAATGCGTCAAGGCGATTGAGAGTTTAAAGCCAGTGGAACAGCATAAAGAAAGTTCTGATATTCTTTCAAGAATTGATGAAATGAGACTGATAAATCGAGCGAAATGTACATTGATGCAGAATCTGAAATTTACTGAACCGCAGGCACATAAATACATTGAAAAGCAAGCGATGAATAATCGGCAGACACGAAAAGAGGTTGCTCTGAAAATTCTCGCATCATATGGAAGCTGAATTTAGAGCTTGTTCACATAAAAAAGAAACGCACGTATTTTGAGAGAAATTTGTCGTCAAATCCGCACAGTCATCTTATTTGAACACACTCTAAAAAACCTGTCGGCAATTTATGCAGACAGGTTCTTATTTTTATGAAAGTTTATCTGTTCTCATCTGAAGTCGGACGTCGTCGCCTTTGAATTCCAGACAGGAGTAAACTGATATAATACGGGAAACAACTCGGCTTTCATAACGGCGGCTGATTCCGTCAAAATTGAGGTTTGTGCTTATTATAGTAGGTTTTCCGCTATTAAGACGCGAATTAATGATGTTGTAAATGGTTGCATTATAGAATGAAGTTTCATATTCCGTACCAAGATCGTCAAGAATTAGAAGGTCGGTGCTCATAACAAGGTCGATCATTTCCGAAGAATGCTCACGGCTGAAATGCTCGTGTTCGATATTCCGGAGGATGTTAACGGCGGAGTCATAAATTACGCTGTATCCTTTTTCAAGGACACGATTTGCAATTGCGAGCGAGAGGTGAGTTTTTCCAAGACCTGTTTCACCGAACATGAAAATGCTGCCTGATTCCGGAGTAAAAGTTTCGGCATACTGATGTGTAAATTCGAGAATTTTCTGCATTGTGAAGTAGTCGTCACCTTTATAATAGCTTAGGGAAAACGACGAAAAACTGGATAATTTCAGGTGTGCGCTTTTATTAAGTTCGTCCGCCGAAAGTTTTCCGCAGAGCTTTTTAAAGCAGTCGCAGAAACGATTGTTATAATATCCGGTATCGCTGCATTTGGGACAAGTATAGTGTATATCGAGATAATCTGAGGGATATCCGTGCTCTTCAAGAAGCTTTCTCGACATTGCCTGTGCTCCGAGATTATACTGTCTTAGCTGTTCAATTTTGCTGTTTATATTATCAGAACCGTTTTTTTCGGAAATAATTTGTATAAGTTCCTTTCCTGTGTTGAATAGAGCGTCGTTGACTTCCTTTATCTGAGGAATTTTTTTATTTATTTCAGTAATTCGCTGATCATTTTCACTGACGGCTTTCATGCGGCGGTTGGTCATGATAGACTGAGCTTTATCGAAAACAGAACTGTCCATAGCTTTATATCTCCTTATAATATTGATTTAAATCAGAATTTTCTGTTACCTATATGATTGGTATTGCATTCAATTTTATATATTTTCTCATATTTTAAAATCTTCGTAATTAATAAAAATCTATTTCTTATTTTTGAGTTTATCACATATAATTTTCGGAGCTTTTATAAAAATTTTCCGGAATAAACAGCCGTTCAAGTGTATTAGCAACGGCTGGATCTGGAACATAATGTATAAAAAAATGTCGAGCTCCAAATGATGAACATCTGAAGAAAGCTGTATAAAAACAGATACAACAGATACATAGATCAGCATTCCAAAGAACAGTATAAGCATACTGCATTTAATGCGTTTTTTATTTGAATCGTAAAATTTGTCACTTTTTCTTTCTCTCATTACAACGAAATAATACAAAGCCGATATCGGAATCCATATTAGAAAAATATATGCTTTTTCTTTGCCTCGAAATATATTCTGAAATATAAAGTTGATCTCGTAGGGGATAACCAAAAGGCGTGTCAAGCATATGAGTAAAGATATTATTACAGTTTGTATCATGGCTTTTTTATCATTTTCCATTACAATATGACCTCTCATTAATATTTCACATGATATGTTTCATTTATATAAATCAGAATTTATTAATAACAACCTTATATTTATCTACATCAGAAGAAGCGGATTCGCCTGATCTTGCCGAAATCTTTTTTGTTTTTTTGTAGCTATTTTCAGCGTCACGCACGTTTTTTACCGTAGTATAGCCGTTTTTCTGCCACGTTAAAAGAATTTTATTTATGTAATCGAAAGAGAGCTTATTGATCTGCTCGATAGTTTTCTGGTATGCATATTCGATAAGTTCAATACTGTATCCGGCATTTTTCCACTGTTCAATAAATTCGTTCTGCTTAGGAGTGGGACGGCGTATCATTTCAAATATTTTAACGATTTTTCCTGCGAAGTCGTTGTGCTGGGATAAACGCTGAACCTCATCCTGTGCAGCGTTCAGACTATTAATGTCGTTTTCAGCCCAGTTACAGGCAATTTTCTCAATATATCCGGAATTCGTCTTATCTATCTGAATGCAGTAATAGATAAGGGTAATGATAACTTCCTTTTTCAAACCAAGGTAATTATACATCCAGATAAGAGAGTTCTGCATGGTGTGGTTGATAGTACCGAGAGCAGCTTCTGAGATCTTAAAGAGATCAGCAATATCAGCAGATTCTCCGAGCATTTCCGAAATTTCTGACGGAGTAAGATTCTGTTTCTGTCTTGGAGCAATTTTTATTTTTTCTTCTTCAAGCTCGACCGTTTCCTGAACCTGTTTTGGAGCTTCAAGAAACTTTGGTGGCTGAACAGGCTGTATATCGGTCTGAACAGCCGTATGAACTCCTGCTGAAAGAACGTTTACCTGCTGCCAGAAAAGAACTGCGTCCTCTGCCGTCTGTATAGAAATGCCTGTATTAAGAGCGATTTCTTCTCCGCTGCAAATTCTTCCTGAACAGCGAAGAATGTAAAGGAGAACTTTAAGCTGATCTCCTGTTGCAAGTTTTAAAAAATTATCGGCAACAACACAAGGCACACCAAACATTGTACCCCATATGCCGCTGTTAGCTGTGAAATCCAAAAGATATTCCTCCTGAAAAAAATACTGTAAGAAACATTATACCACATTTTTTTCATGTTGTCACCATGCAAATTGAACAATCAAATCTCAAATGAACTGTATATTTTTTATGATAAGAGCGTGTTCACATAGAATGAACACGCTCTGGAAAATTTATATATAATGATATTTCTCTTTAAGTTTGAAAATAAATATCAGGGTTATTATAACGGACATGATTTCAGCAGCGACGATAGAAAGCCATATGCCGTTGATGCCAAGAAAAATCGGAATTATCAGAACTGCAGAGATCTGAAATACCAATGTACGCAGGAATGATATCAATGCGGAAACAAGTCCGTTATTAAGCGATGTAAAGAAAGAAGAACCGAAAATTGAAATTCCTGCAAAAAGAAATACAAAAGAAAATATTCGGAATCCGCCGAGCGTTAAATTCAGAAGTTCTTTATCATAACCAACAAAAATTTTTGCAAGCGGATAAGCAAGCAGTTCTGAAAGAGCAATCATACAAACGGAAAAAATCCCGATTATGATAAAGCTTTTTTTCAGAAGATTTTTTAATTCCGCATGATTGCCTGCGCCGTAATGATATCCGCTTATAGGAGCTATTCCAACGGAGTATCCGATGAATGCGGCAAGAAAAATCATGTTGACGTACATCAGAACTCCATATGCCGCAACGCCGTCTTCTCCCGCATATTTCATTAATTGAACATTGTAAAGCATATTTACTATGGACATTGAGATATTGGTCATCAGTTCGGATGAACCGTTAGTGCAGGCTCGGAGTAGTGATTTTCCGTCGAATTGGGTTTTGACAAGACGGAGTATATTGGAATTTTTTCTGGAAAAGTAAATCAGAGGGATAAGGCCTCCAACGAGCTGACTTATTGCCGTAGCGGCAGCAGCGCCGACAAGCTCCCATTTGAATACTGCAACGAATAATGCGTCCAATATCATATTTGTGCATCCGGCAGCTATTGTTACACCAAGACCGATCTGTGGTTTTTCAGCCGTTGCAAAAAAACTTTGGAATTCATATTGAAGCATGAAAAATGGAAGAGCAGCAAGAATTATCCTGCCATAGGTGACGCAGTTATCAAGCATTTTTCCTTCTGCTCCAAGAAACGATGCGATTGGTTTGATAAGAATTATTCCAAGAATCGCTATAATAACTCCGCAGACTGCTGTTGTGTAGATAAACAGTGAAAAAAGTCGCTTAGCCTTTTCGTGCTTGCCTTCACCAAGAGTTTTGGCAATAAGCGCACTTCCGCCTGTTCCGAACATAAATCCGACAGCGCCGAGTATCATAAGAAACGGCATAATGAAATTTACTGCTGTAAACGACGTTTTTCCCACATAATTTGAAACGAAAAATCCGTCCACAACACCATATATGGACGTAAAAATCATCATAATTATGGCTGGAAATGTAAATTGTAATAATTTTTTATATGTAAAATGTTCTGAAAGCTGTATATTCATTTTTATTTCTCCTTAAATTTTTTTGATCTTATTTTCTCATTTTCTGTTCAAGCAGTTCAGCATATTGATTCATTGTACTAATTAGCATTTCAACACGTTCTTCACCCATTTCTGCAAGAACTTCTTTTTCACAGTTTAACAATGGATTGACAATATTTTCTGCATACCTTCGACCTTCATCGGTAAGTATGATGATTTTACTGCGTTTATCATTTTCATCAGGTGTCAAGCGAATATAGCCTTTTTTCTGAAGATCAGTAATGACCGTATTTACCGTTTGCTTTGGCATACCATATTTTCCAACGATATCTTTCTGTTTGTTGATTCCTGTGGCGTAAATTATGTACATAACTTGCATAACATAGCTATTTATTCCGTGTTGCTTTGCCCATTTTTCATAAAGATAGTCCGTACGCTCGATTACAGAGTTGATTTCTTTAATATATCCATTCCAATGTTCCATAAAAAATACCTCCTGAATTTGTCCGTGTAAAGACTATTATAGTACTTATACGGACTTTTGTCAAGAGGTAAATACGATTTTTTTAAAATGGTGTTGAATCGTACATTTTTCTTAATTTTTCAATAGCTTTTTTCTCAATTCTGGAAATATAAGAACGTGATATTCCGAGCCTTTTTGCTGTTTCACTTTGAGTATGAGGTTGTTTTCCGTATAGACCGTATCGGTATACGATTATGTCCAGTTCACGCTCGTTCAGACACTGACTGAGGAATCGGTAAAGCTGTCTTGAACGAATCAGCATATCTACCTGTTCATGTATATCAACTCCATCGTCTATGAGATCCATAAGCGTTAGAGCGTTCCCGTCTTTATCAGTTTCGACAGGTTCATTTATGTAAACATCTCCGGCAGTTTTTTTGGCAGCACGAAAATTCATGAGAATTTCATTTTCAATCCTATCGCTGTGGCTCTTGAATCATCGAGATCTGAAAAGTCAATTTCATCTTTATCTGATGCTCCGAAGAAGTAAATATGAATGTTTTCACCATCCCAAATAATTTTGTGAATAAACATACGAATTGCAGATCGTTTCTGATCTATTGACATACTATCAAAAGATTTAGCAAATGACAATAACATTTCTACGAGACTTTCAAATTCATTATCAGAATTAGTTTCTATCTTGCTTAAATCTTCATATTCCTGAATTTGTTCTTGTAGTGATTTTATTTTCTCGTCAAGACTGTTTATTTCCTGTAAAATATATTCATGAGCAGAAGTGCCAACAGATTGTGTAAGTGATTGTACAAGGCTTTTTATTTTTGATTCGTTATCAGATTTTGATTTCATTAATGATTTTATTTTTTCTTGATAAGAAATATTATTAGTGATAAACGTTTTTTGTTCTTTTTTTAGTGTTTCCATGAAAACTGACTCATCTTCAGAAATCTTTTTTATTTCCTCGCAAACTATTCTGTCAAGTTCGTTTCCGTTCGGACGTTTCATATCACATTTATGACTTTTACTTTTTTCTTTTAATTCGCAAAGGTAATCATAAATTAAATCACCATCGTTATTCCTTCGCTGAGACAATTTAGGTCGCATAAAACTTCCACATTTACCACAGAAAAGTAATCCTGAAAGTAATGCAACATTACTCTTAGGCTTACGATAGGATTTTGACTTGTTCTGCTCTAACAATTTTTGAGCCTCAATCCAATCGTGACTATTAATAATACCTTTGTGTTTGCCCACCGAAACAATCCAGTCTTTGATATCTCTTGTTTCGTTTGTTCTTCCTATTTTTTGACTCGTCTTATTGTATGCCATAATAGCGTGCGTACCATCAAACTCAGATTTATCCGAAAAAACATCCACTTCTTTCATTTCAAAGTAATTCCATGCTTGTTCGTCTGCAATAAGATACACAGGATTAGAAAGAATAGCCTTAATTGAAAATCGTGATAATGATTTCTTATTTTTAGAAAGATAGTCATTTTGAATCAAATAGGTTTCTGTTTTGGTTAATGAACGAACCTCTAAGAATTTTTGATAAATTAATTTTACCATTTCAGCTTCTTCTTGTACGATTTCCAACATATGAGCTTTTCGTTTTCTGCCATCTACTGTAACACTTCCCACTGTTTCAATACTTTTATAGCCTGTGGGTGGATTACCGCCAAGCCATCTTCCGTCTTTGGCAAGCTCAAGCATATTGTCACGAATGCGCTCGGCGATGGTTTCACGTTCAAGTTGTGCAAATACGGATGCGATATACATCATAGCTCTGCCCATTGAAGTTGATGTATCAAATTTTTCGTTGATGGAAATAAACGAAACATCTAAATGATTCAGTTCTTCAATTAGAGCAGAGTAATCACTAACATTTCTACTTATACGATCTAATCGATAACACACTATACATTTGATTTGCTTTTGGCGACATAGTTTTATCATTTCCTGAAATTGTGGGCGTTTAGTGTTACCGCCAGAAAATCCTTCATCTTCAAATATTAAAATATCTTCATCTGATATGTCAGGATATGACAAATGAATGTTTTGCTTACATAATTCAATTTGATTTCCGATACTTTCTCCCTTGCCTGTGAATTTAGATTTTCGGGAGTATATTGCAAATTTTCGATTGACATTCATAAATAGCCTCCTTGCATTATGATAAACAAAGTATCATTATAAATTTATTATACAACAATTTCTATAAAAAATCAATTAAAATATAATCATAATATTGGAACGTTATTATCCCCAAAATAAGAGATTAGGAAGAATGACTATATACAAATTTTGCAAATATCTCTTTATTGTTATTTATTTAAATAGATATTTTATAATGTGTTAATTCAGTGTTTTTGCTATTTTAGTAAAAACATTTTGTAAATAAAAATTTATATTTTTCGTAAAAATTTACAAATATTATTTTAGTGATTTGGTTAAAAAATAGAATGTTTAGACCAATATATATTATTTAGGCTGAATGTATTGAAAAATAATATAAATAGATATATAATTATATTGTGAATTTAAGTCGATAACTGAAAATCGGTAATCGTCAAAGAAGTAAAGGAGTTTAAAATATGAAGGGTTTAAAAAGATTAACATCGGTTTTATTAACAGCAATAATGTCTGTTGCTTCTGTAGGGAATATGATTTCCGTATCAGCCGAAAGTACAGACGTATCAGAAGATGCATTTTATGCTAAAAGATATTGTTTCTATGCACATGCAAACACATATATAGCTAAATTTAACGCTAATGTTTCGTATAATCCAAATATAACAATATGTACAGTAAATAATGTCGGAGATATTGGTGGGGAATTTAAGGTGAATGATATTGAAATAACTGATACACAAAATATAGTATATGTTAACTATATTAATTCAAGCCCTACCAACTTGTCTGGATATATGGGATTTGTGGATTTTGTTTCATCACAGGAGATTTATCCGGATGTTAAAGACATTAATATTACTTCTTTAAAAAACGATAGAGGAAATGAACTTGCGAAAAGTAATATTTATATTGGTGTTTTAGATATGGGAGATGTTAATGTTGATGGTGTAGTTAATATGGAAGATTTTGAACTTTTAAACAAAGCTATCGCTGGAACTTATGAACCAACTGTAACAGGATTATTACAAGCTGATATGGATGGTGATGGAGAAATAACTTTTAAAGATGCTACACAACTACTTAGATATTTACGTGGATTATTAAGATAGTATTTTAATGAAGTACACTATGAATTCCAATGTTTAAATTATATTATTTTTTGGTTAATTGATTTTTATACAAAATCAAAAAAATAGGGGAGCAGACCTTTTTATAAGATCTGCTCCCCTAAAAATTATTCAT
>JAMPIL010000001.1:394257-651695 GCA_023662725.1 Ruminococcus flavefaciens | reverse complement strand
TAAATCATTTCACCCGGCTAAATAATTTCTGTCCAAAAAAGTGTTGACAATTCACTCGTGACCGAGGACGGAAAGCGGTACCCGCCGAAGTATGTGGTGGCCGTGGCTGACCATATAGCAAACGGTGCGGATATTTCCACAGAGGGCTTTAACGCCGTGGAGACAAAGAGCTATCTGGAAGGACAGGAATTTACAATCGAAACAAAGCAGCAGGAGAAATTTGAACTGTCTGTTACTGCCGAGAGCGTGGAATCTACTGACGAGCGTTTTACAATGGACAACTTGAGCCTTGGCGACAACTACAAACCTCTTGATGTGTATTTCAAGAAGTCAAACGGTGATGTAGTTAAACGCTCCTACAGTAAGGGCGAAAGAAGAAATTCCAATCAGACTATGCCTCGAATTGCATTTCAGGTTTTTGAGAAGCAGATATCCGGCATGTCAGTCGAGGATAAAGAGAGTTTTCCTATCTGCAAATACAATCCGGACAGCGATATGATTTGCGGAATTTTCTCCAGCGTGGATGAGTTCAAAAAGCACCGTAACACCATAGAGTATCTTACATACGGCTACGATAACGGCAGGCAGTTCGTTATCTATTGTTGGAATATCTTCTCCACGATTATTTTCGTTCAGGAATGCCTGAAACGATTCGGAGAGCCTGGGGATCAGTTCATTCTGACCTACCGTGAGAAAGACGAGAAAGAAACCGAGGCTGCGGAGACAGAGGCGGCTGCACAGGAAGAACTTGTTCAGCAGTTTAAGGGATATAGAAATCCCTTCTCTTCCATGCTGATCGCATCAAAAAACCTGATTTTCAGAGGTGCGCCCGGTACCGGCAAGTCATATCTTGCGAAGGAAATCGCCGCTGATATTATCAGTAACGGATATTTTGACGATTATACGTTTCTCACCGATGAACAGAAGAAGCAGGTGGAATTTGTGCAGTTCCATCCAAGCTATGACTACTCCGATTTTGTCGAGGGTTTGAGGCCGAAGGTAAATGATGACGGCACTATGGGCTTTGAACTGCAGGACGGCATCTTCAAGAAGTTTGTTGCCCGCGCAAGAAAGAACTTTGAGGATTCCCAGAAGTCCAAGGAAACAATAGAAAAGGAACTCTCTGTGCAGGAGTCCATGACGGAGTTTTTCTCTGGTATCGAACTCGGTGTGGATAGCTTTAAAACGATTAACGGCAATGAGTTTACCATTACCAGCGTAGATGATAAACATATCAATATCTCCATTCCCGGAAACGCCACGGTAAATAAGCTGACCTTAAATCTGGATGAAGTCAGGAAGATGCTGGAGTCCGGGCAGAAGTTCGACAAGATTAAGGATATAACGACCTTCTTCGGAAAGTCGTTTGCTACCCAGGCATACTCCTATGACTTCGCAATCTACAAGGCTATCAGGGCAAAGAAAAGTGCTGCCTCCAAGGCGAAGGCAAAGCAGGAAGAACTGAAGAAATACATCTTCATTATTGACGAGATCAACCGTGGTGAGATTTCAAAGATTTTCGGCGAACTCTTCTTTGCTATCGATCCCGGATATCGTGGTAAAGCCGGTGAAATTTCTACGCAGTATGCTAATCTGCATTCCGATCCGGATGAAAAGTTCTATATCCCGGAGAATGTTTACATCATCGGCACCATGAACGATATTGACCGCTCCGTAGACAGCTTTGATTTCGCAATGCGTCGGAGATTCCGTTTCGTGGAACTTCGTGCTGACGAGCGTCTTGAGATGCTTGCATCTCTTGAGAATGAGAAACTTGAAGCTGAAGCCATTAGGAGAATGGCTGCACTCAATAAGGAAATCGCAGCTGTTGAGGACTTAAACGAGAATTACCAGATTGGCGCATCCTACTTCCTTAAGTTGAAGACGCTCGACTTCGACCAGCTTTGGACGGACTATCTGCAGCCACTCCTGCAGGAATACATCCAGGGTATGTATGATGAGGAAGGGCTTATGAGCAAATTTGCGAAAGCGTATGGCTATACAAAGCCCGCTGAAGGTGATGCGAATGAAACTACACAAGATCAAGGATAACTCACAGCAGAAGAAAGACTCTTTTTCTGATATAGGAACCCTCACCGGCAAGATTGCGGATAAGACGCTGGAGCAACTTGAACGGGAAGGCGTCTTTGTGTTCCCTGAAATCGTTAAGGACGCCGAGGACATTACGCGGGATCAGATGATTATCCAGAGCGTGAATGATAGCTATCGTTCTGGAAATGTGATGGACTTTCCCGATAGTGTTGATTTGGAGTCGGATGCCAATCAGGATAGCCGTCTGTTCAATTTTCTGCTATTCCTGTTTCCGTATTATCTGAAAACAGCCATGCGGAAAGGTCTGTTCAAAAAGTACATTCGCCATAGATACAATGACGGGAATGTAAAAGGCGCTATCGACATTGCAAGACACATAGAGAAGAACACACCGTTCACCGGGAATGTCGCGTACTCATAGAGAGAGTTTTCTTACGATAACAGCCTGATGGAACTTGTGCGGCACACGATAGAATTTATCAAAAGGAAGCCATACGGCGGGAGCCTCCTCGTCAAAGTAAAGGATGAGGTAAAACTCGTTATTGATGCCACGCCCGGATATGAGCCTTATGACAGGCAGAAAATCATTGAGGAGAACAAGAAGAACACAGTGCGCCACGCATACTTCCGGGAGTATCTCGCATTGCAGAGACTGTGTCTTTTGATTCTTCGCCATCAGAAGCATCAGATTGGTTCCGGCTCAAGGCAGATATACGGCATTTTGTTTGACGGCGCATGGCTGTGGGAGGAGTATGTCAATTCCCTAATAGAGGATGTCTTTTATCACCCGATGAACAAAGGCGGTAAGGGAGCCCAGCGACTTTTTGCCGGGAACATAGGTTTAATCTATCCCGACGTTATCAGCCGAGACAATGAAACGAGAATAATCGCAGATGCCAAATACAAACCGCTTGATAACATCGGAAATCGAGACTACCTGCAGGTGTTGGCGTATATGTTCCGTTTTGACGCCAAGGCGGGATACTATCTTTACCCGGAGGCAGAAGGTTCTGACGATTTGAAGCTTTGGATGAATCGCGGCTCGACCTACGAAGCAAACGTAGCACCGCGTGACGATATCAGCATCACCAAGCACGGCTTGAGAATTCCTGTGGATGCAACGGATTACTCCGTGTTCGTTACGAAAATGAAAACTCACGAGCAGGAATTTAGGAAAGAGTTTTTTACACAGAACTTTTGAGACAGAGAGGAGGCTTGACATATGTCCTTTACGATCGTCCGTCAAGACATAACGAAAATGAAGGTTGACGCTATCGTCAATGCCGCAAATACTGAGCTTTTGATGGGTGGAGGAGTCTGTGGCGCTATTTTTCACGCCGCAGGTGCAAATGAACTCCAAGATGCCTGCGACAAAATCTCGCCTATTCAAACAGGCGATGCAGTTATCACTCCGGGTTTTAAGCTGCCCGCAAAGTATGTGATCCATGCTGCCGGCCCAGTGTATGACCCTATCAACAAGAAACAATCGGCTGACCTGCTATCATCCACATACATAAATTCGTTGAGGCTTGCTGTCCAAAACGGATGCGAAAGCATAGCGTTTCCACTTATATCAAGTGGCATCTACGGCTACCCGAAAGCGGAAGCCCTGCAGGTCGCAACAGCAGCGATAACGGGATTCCTTGCTAAAAACGACATCGAAGTGTATCTCGCTGTCTTTGATAAAACAGTATTCATTGTCAGTGAACAGCTGATGGGCGAGGTTGCAAGCTACATTGACGAGAATTACATTGATACACATGAGGTGGGACGCAGAAAGCTGCTTGATGTCGAGAAGCAGTCTCTTGCCGAGGCTAATGCGCCGGTTTTCGGTGCTCTGCCACAGGCGATGGAATCTTCAGCGGATTCTCTTGAGGATTTGGTTGATAATTTGGATGAGCCATTTTCCGATACGCTGTTGAAACTCATTGACAGGAAAGGCAAAACGGATGTCGAGGTGTATAAAAGAGCAAATATCGACCGTAAGCTCTTTTCAAAAATCTGCTCTATCAAGGGATATACACCTAAGAAGCCGACTATTTTAGCACTTGCTGTCGCTCTGGAACTCTCTCTCGATGAAACAGATGATCTGCTTGAGCGTGCAGGCTACGCCCTTTCTCATGCCAGCAAATTTGATGTAATCGTGGAGTATTTTATAGTCAGTGAAAAGTACAACATCTTTGAAATAAATGAGGTGTTGTTCAAATATGACCAACCACTACTCGGCGGCTGATTTGTCGCTTCCAAAGCGACCAGAAGACCTTCTGTTTTGGATATACTTATATCATCAAAGAAAAACAGGAGGTCTTTTACCATGAAAAAGAATTTTACAGAGCTTGTATTTATACTCGACAAGAGCGGTTCCATGTCAGGACTTGAGAGCGACACCATCGGCGGTTTCAATTCCATGCTCCAGAAACAGAAAGGCGTTGATGGAGAATGCAGAATCACTACGGTCTTGTTTGACAACAATTACACATTGCTCCACGACCGTATTGACATTCGTGCGGTCAGCCCTATGACTGATAAGGAGTATTTTGTGGGCGGCTCCACAGCTCTGCTCGATGCCATCGGAACTACGATTAATAAACTGGTATCCGTGCAAAGGAACACATCAGAGGACTACCGCGCTGAAAAGGTGATGTTTGTTATCATCACGGACGGTGATGAGAATTCCAGCCGGGAGTATTCTGCTGATAAGGTACGCGGCATGATCGAGCATGAGAAGGAAATGTACGGCTGGGAGTTTATCTTCCTTCTGCTTCTTGAATTCTTCTGTGTAATTCCTTACCTTTCCTGCCATTTCTTTTTTTATATTATACCACGGCTTAATCTTTTCTGTCTAATTTATTATAGACGATCCAAATTCAGGCTACATGGATGAAGAAATCCGCAATATTCTTATCGAAGAATTGATATATTATTTCGAGAGAGAATATTCTGTGGAGGAAACGGCGGATATTATTCAAAACCGTGTTAGTATATGTTTAAGCGAAAAATATCAGCAACCCAAACGCTTGTTGAAATGCAGTGAGACAGTTTTATTAAGAACTCTGACCTGAAACAAAAATCAGTATGTCACTTATCATTAAATCCGTAGTTATTAAACTCTTATCTCTGTCCCATCCCTGAAACAGAAAATCATCTCACCACTCACACAAACAGTCGCATAGTCAACCGATTTCAGCCAAAGTTCCTCAGAAAATTCAGTTATCACACAGTCCTGTGTTCCGAGCATTTTGATTTTGTCAATAATCCTTGACAAAATCAAAATATGGCATCATTAGATGATTTAAATCAATCGTTTATGAATGAGTATAAAGAGCAATATATTATAACCATTAAAATGATAGTTAAAGATGTCATGGAAAAACTCCGAAAACAAATTGAAACGTACATGGAACATATCGTGGAATATACATATACCGTAACGTAAAGGGAAATATACGATTGTATTGCTTCCTCTTGAACCAACGTCGTTGATATGCCTACAATCAGCCTTGATACTGAAAACATTTTTGAAACACTAGAAGGTTATGAACGAAAAGGAATTCAACATCTGTACTTTTACGAGAACTTTCCGAAAAGTTAGGGAGATTTTTAGAATAATACATAATCTATGGATCAAGTGATTTTGTGTATAGTGCAGGACTGCATTGTTTACCATGAAGAAAATGCAAAACTAAAGAAAAAACGTCAAAGCAGCTGAAGATTGAAATAAAATTATTTTTATCAGGAGGAATCAAATATGAGCAGAAAAAATTTTGGTGCAAAGGCTTACAGTTATCCGCAGCCGGTTTTTATTATTGCAACTTATGATGAAAACGGAAATCCCAATGCTATGAATGCCGCATGGGTGGTATCAGCGAAGAAAGAGAGGTTTTGGTTTGCCTGTCGGCGAATCATAAAACCTGCAAAAACTTTGCAATTACCGGAGCATTTACGATCAGCATGGCTGATGCTGCCCATGTTGCTGAATGCGATTACGTTGGAATCGCTTCAGGCAATACTACCGAGGATAAATTTGCAAAAGCCGGATTTACTGCCACAAAGAGTGAATTGGTGAATGCACCGATCATCAATGAACTTGCAGTATGCATGGAGTGCAAGGTCATCAGCTATGATGAGGAATCCTGCATTCTCAAGGGCGAAATCGTCAATGTCAGCGTGGACGAATCTGCACTGACAGATGGCAATGTTGATGTCATCAAGGTCGCTCCGATTTGCTTTGACCCATTTAATAATGCTTAACTATTATTTTGACAGCGAAGAAAATGAAAAAATGTCTGAGGAGATAGACAATCACTTTGACTGTTATCTGCGTTTATTCACACAATGGTACATATATGAATACAGCATTATGAAAGATTTCATCAATTCGTTTAATGATACAAATATTCAAAATAATCTGTACAGAGTAATAAGAGGAAGAGGCGCTTTTTGCTGTTTTAAGGTTACTGTTTATTATCTTGGTATTGCAAAAGAATGGTTTAAATATCGCAATGAAGCGATAGCAGATATTGCACGCCGCTGGTACAAAGAAAATGAAATTGATTACGAGGAATGATATTATGCTGTTGACTTATTCAAATGATATGCAGAAAGTTATGGGAATCAAGGCGGAATCGGTCAAGGAGAATGACAAAGCCAATAGTTGATACGTCCATACGCTGAAACTTAATCGACGTAACTGCGTGATTTTCATGAACACGGCAACACATTTTCCCTGATTCTTTGGGGCTTAAAGGGTACTGATTATAAGAAAATAAACTGTAAAGAGCATCTTGAAAATCTGCTTCGTGAATATTATATTGATACAGATATTATTCTTGCATACCTCTTTGACTGTGGAGATATTACAGTTGCTAAGAATACTGATCGTGCTGTAACAGCGCATCTTAACCGGAGTGTAATAGAACTTAAATATATTCAGGATCAGCTTGACAAAGAGAATGTTTTGCAGATAGATGCGTCAAAATGGCTGAACAACAGACTTTTCAGCGTTGACGAAAAGTATAAGACCCGGAAGAAGCAATGTTCGAAATTCTGAAAAGTAAATATAATGTCCCATTGTATAACATCGATATGTTTCGGTTGAAGATCACGTTTGACTATCTCGACTTTGAGATGAGCAGAGGGATCATTGCCTGCAAATATGAACTTCTTCGGACTTCATGCTGCAATACAGAGCTGCTTAAATTTTCAGGATTATCATCTTTATGAGTTCATAGCATATGGCGACAACGGGAACCGGTGATTAGAATAAGATCTGAGTATAAAGATGGCGAATTTGGTGATATACCTACAAAGAACGATACAGGATGCAGTGTATATGAGATGTTATGCAAATATGCTGATATATGGTATATCTATGATATGGGAGATTACTGGCAGTATAAGATGGAACTGCCTGAAGTCACCAAAGAGCATGAAAATATCATGCCTACTTGTTTAAAAGTTACAGGAAAGACACCGCTGGAGGATTGCGGAAGTGTTGGCGGTTATCAGGAACTGCTACAGCAAATTGCAGATGGTAACGAGGAAATGATTAAGTGGGAAGAGCATAGTGCAGAGAAAATAAAAATCTGAGTTGGAAATTCGGATGATATATTATAATATTGGCAAAAATCGGCTTGACGAGAAGAATTGAATTATAGTGAAACATTTGCATAAACCTCTTGCATTTTACCCGAAAAGTGCTATAATAGAATTGAAAAAGGATAGTGATTACGATGGCAGAAATTATTGCTGCATCCCATGATGTGATGTTCAAGGCGATGTTGGTAAGCAGCAAGCATATTTTACGGGCATAACTGCGTGATATGCTGGATTTGCCGCTGACAGAAAATTATAAGGTCGATATACTGAATCCTGAATTGATTCCGGAATCTTTTGATGATAAGCTGAGCCTGCTGGATATTCACGTGGAAATTGCTGACCGCAGATTCAATCTCATTTACTCAAACCACCCGTTTTACGGGTGGTTTTGATTTTGCCTTGAATTTCAAAGCAAATCATCTTGACGGTCATTTCCGTTATTTTCTCGGATAGGCTTCATCATGATTTGTAATCCCCAGCAGATAATCCACACTGGTATCATAATAATCCGCAAGAAAAATCAATTGTTCCAGCGGAATTTCAGTGGTATGAGATTCGTATCGTGAGTAGGTCTGCTGCGAACATCCCAGTAGTTTCGCCATTTCTGCCTGACTCATGTCATTATCTTCTCTCAGATCTCTTAATCTTAATCGCAGTTTCAACAAGATCGCCTCCGTATTTCTGGTAGATACTTATATTGACTTTTACTCATAATATGAGTAACATGGACTTAACTAAAACCGAATCGTGCCTGAATGAGCCTGATTCGGTGCGGTTTTTCACAAAAGGTTCACTTTTACGGTATGCTATAATAATTTATGTAGAATCGTTCGCTCAAATCAACTTGTGAACAAACAAATTTACTACGCTATATATTATAGCACTTGAGAATTGAAAAGTCAATATGAATCGAATATTTTTAGAAAATATCAGAATCAAGTGAAATTCAACCTATTGATTTGTTGAAAATAAATAAATGGAGGGTACGAAAATGAAAGGTTTCAACATTTATTTGCGTCGTGACGGTCGCTGGGAAGGCAGGATTTACGAGGGCAAAAATGAGTCAGGTGGAAGGAAATATCACGCTTATTTCGGCAAAACAAAAGAAGAAGTCATAGAAAAAATGGCGGTATTGCGAGATATTCACAGTGACTGCAATTGCAGTCTGACATTCCGTGAGTTGTTCGCCGAATGGTTCCAGAGCATTCAGCATCGTGTTAAGGAGTCCACGGCAGCGAATTATCTGATGAAATGGAAAAAACATCTGCTTGATGCGATGGGCGATCTTTACATTATGTCGATCAAGCCGAAAATGATCTATGATTTCATTGCAAAGAAGCAGAACGAGGGGCTTTCCGCCCGATATATCACAGATATTTTAGTTCTGATAAAGACGATATTCAAATACGCAGCCAATGCATATTCCGCTAAAAATCCAATGACAGGCATTCTGATGCCAAAGAAAAAAGCTCCTGAAATCTTGCTGCTTACCGATGAACAGCAGGATAAATTGCAGGAATATCTTTCTATGCATAAAAATAACGCAACTTTAGGTGTTGCGTTTGCGATGGTGACAGGGATTCGTATCGGCGAGTTGTGCGCTTTGCAGTGGAAGGACATTGATTTAGAAAAAAGGATTCTGACCGTCAGAAAAACGATGCAGAGGATTCAGATTTCCGGAAAAAAGTGAACAAAACTTGTCATCACTGAGCCGAAAAGCGAGACTTCCAAGCGAAAAATCCCGATTCCCGATTGCATTATCGAATTTTTGAAAGCGTTTCAAGGAAAAGAGGATGAATATATATGCTCCGGAACTGCAAAACCTGTTGAGCCAAGAACGATGCAGTACCGTTTTGCAAAGATTTTGAAAAACGTAAAACTACCGTCAATTCATTTCCACGCCCTGCGGCATATGTTCGCTACAAAATGCGTGAAACTTGGCTTTGATGTCAAGACTTTGAGCGAGATTTTAGGGCATTCCAACGTCAGAATTACCCTTGAAAAGTACGTGCATTCGGACTTTTCTCAGAAACAGGAGTTTATGAAACGAATTCAGGCAAATTTCTGATTTTTTATAGTATCTTGAAAATTGAATATTGGGTGGATTTCCTAAAAGTGAACCTTTTGTGAAAAACCATATAAAATCCGATACTATATTTTTTGAAAACAAGGAGTAAATATACCGATGAACAACAATTCAATCTCAATTGCAGATATTTTTAAGCTGCTGTGGAGCAAGTCAGTTATTCTTTTGATTGCTCTTATCATCGGTGCAGGTGCGGCATTTGGTTATACAAAATTTTTTATGCCATTGCAGTATTCATCGCATATTTCAATGTATGTGCAAAGCTACACAGGCATTTCAAACGAGAGCAGCGATAATTATAACGACATCAGCAAATCAAAGCAGCTGATCAACACATATATCGAAGTTCTGAAAGATGATGCGGTTATGGAGTCGGTGGGAAATTCCTTGACAAAGCAATTTGACGAGAAAATCATTGTGGAGAATTTTTCAGTATCAGACGGAAAGATCAAACCGTCTTCCATTGCCTCTGCAATTACGATAAGCACTGTGACAGATACAAGTGCAATCAATATTGTTGCCACCACAAAGAATGCAAAATTGTCTGCGGCTATCTGTAATGAGCTTTGCAGACAAGCAAATCAGTTTACAACAAAAGCAATTGGCGTAGGTGAGATAAAGTCAATTGATACCGCAAAGGTGTACAATACGCCGGTCGCTCCTAATATGAAAAAGAATACCATAATAGGTGGACTTGCAGGGCTTATGCTGAGTGTACTTATTATACTTTTGATTGACTTTTTCGATAATACAGTGAAATCCGCCGAAACTCTTTCCAATAAATACGAAAGGCCGATTCTTGGCGAAATAGAAGAAATACGCTCTTGCAATGATAAGAAAAAATCCAACAGGCAAAAAGCCGAAAATTCTCACAAAAAGCCTGCTATGCTGGATAAAAACGTTTCATTCAACGTGGTTGAAAGCTATAAATCCATGCGTACCAATCTTTTGTTTGCACTTTCGACATCGGAAAATAAGACGTTTGTTATTTCGAGCGCAAATCCTAATGAGGGAAAATCAACTACTGCTGTGAATATTGCGATCACGCTTGCACAAAGCAATAACAAAGTTCTGCTGTGTGACGGTGACCTTCGCAAGCCTGTGCAGGCTGCCAATTTCGGAGTAAAAAACAAAATTGGTCTTTCTTCGCTGCTCAGCAAAATGTCGGAAATTGACAAATCCATTCACGGCACGGATATTGAGAATCTTGATCTTCTGCCGTCCGGTGAGATACCGCCTAACCCTTCCGAACTACTCGGCTCTGCAAGAATGGAGGAAATGCTGAAACAGCTTTCGGAGCGTTATGATTATATCATCATTGATGCACCGCCAATCAATGTGGTTTCTGATGCTTTGAATGTAAGCCGATTTGTAGCCGGAATCATGATGGTTGTCAAGTACGGCTCTACAACATTCGATGATGTGGAAACTGCAATGAACCGAATTCAGCTTGCCGATATGAAGCATCTTGGATTTGTGCTGAACGATATCCAGACCAAGTACAGAAGCGGTTATTACAGCAAATATGGGAAGTATCAGTACAAATATGGCTACGGCAATACTGAAACAAAAACCGAGGAATCTATATGATGACGGAATCCCATATCCATATTCTGCCTAAAATTGACGACGGTTCGGAAAGTGTGGAAATGTCATTGAAACTGTTGGAGATGCTGAAAGAGCAAGGCATTGAGCAGATTTACGCTACGCCGCATTTCTATGCTCACCGTGAGAAGTCCGTGCGTGATTTTCTTCAAAAGCGACAGAAATCCTATGAAAAAATGGGTTCACCTGAAAATATTCATCTGGGTGCAGAAATTGCAATTGAGCATGGTATTTCCGAACTGCCTGACCTTGAAAAACTTGCATTTCAAGGGACAAATCTGATTCTATTGGAGTTTCCATACACCGGATATTCGTCGTGGATGGAGGATGAAATTTACAATATTTCCGCAGAGTACAAGCTAAAGCCTGTTATTGCCCATATTCATCGGTATATGGATATTTTCAGCAGAGAGCATATGAATAGCGTTTTGAAAATGAAAGCGATTTTTCAGGTGAATAACGAGACATTCGGAAGTTTCAAACAGCGTAATTTCGTAAGGAAATTGATTAAAAACGGCTATCCGATCATCTTTGGTTCTGACAGTCATAACCTTTTGGATAGAAAACCGAATTGGGAGTTGCTCCGTAAGAAAGTTTCTGCTGATATACTGGAAAATTCCGAAAAAATATTAGAGGCGGCGAAAAGATAATGACTTTATCTGTTAAAAAGAATATTTCCGATGCGTCGGAAAACCGATGCAGTATTTTTATTGTGCCAGATGAAATTGAAAGCTGCATTCTTTGCGGATGCAAAACTGAAATCAACCGAGGAACTCCTGCTGACAAAAGGAAGTATTATGTTGACGGTTGCGGCCAGCTTTGCAGAGAATGCTGGAATTAAACATATGGCTGTGTAGAAACAGATGATTTTATTGTGTGATGTGAAAAATAAGGTGGGGTTTTATGAAAGATGTTAGTGTGAAAGATAAAGCAGAAATAAGAACGAAAACTATTACATATCCGAATGCCGGCATTGCAAATAAAGCAGGGTTATTTTATCTTATATTCAAGCGAATATTTGATTTTATATCTTCTTTAATTGCGACCATTGTGATACTGATTCCGGTTGCTGTTATTGCATTGATAATTTTTATAAAAGATCCAGGAAATCCTTTTTATATGCAGGAGCGGGTGGGGCAGTCAGGGCAACCGCTGAAAATCCTGAAATTTCGCACTATGAAGAAAAACGCAGATCATCTTGAAGAATTCCTGACATCCGAGCAGCTTGAAGAATATAAAAAAGAGTATAAGCTGGACGATGATCCGAGACTGATAGGATATAAAAATCCGGGTGACGGTAAGAAATGTTTCGGGGCAAAAATCCGTCAGTGGTCGGTGGACGAGCTTCCGCAGATTGTCTACAACATTTGTCTGCTCGGAAATATGTCCGTTGTCGGACCGAGACCTGTTTTGTCTGAGGAGCTTTCCACTAATTATACCGAGCGTGAAGAAACTGAATTTTTATCGGTAAAACCCGGCTTAACTGGTTACTGGCAGGCTTATGCGAGAAATGATGTTGGATATGAAGAACACAAGCGTCAGGATATGGAGTTGTATTATGTGCGGAATTGTTCTTTTGGATTGGATATGAAGATTGTTTTTAAGACGGTTATGTCGGTTTTACAAAGAAAGGGTGCAAAATGAAGGAGCGTGAAATATGAAAATCGCAGTAGCAGGTACAGGTTACGTTGGATTATCAATTGCTGTATTATTGGCACAGCACCATGAGGTTATGGCAGTTGATATTATTCCTGAAAAGGTAGAAATGATCAATAACAGAAAATCCCCAATTCAGGATGATTATATTGAAACATATTTGTCTGAAAAAGAATTGAATCTGACTGCAACATTGGATGCAAAGAAAGCATACAGCGATGCGGATCTTGTTGTTATCGCAGCACCTACCAATTATGACAGCAAGAAAAATTTCTTTGATACATCTGCTGTTGAGTCAGTTATCGCTCTTGTTATGCAGTATAATCCGGATGCAATTATGGTTATTAAATCAACAATTCCTGTAGGTTACACTGAATGTATCCGTGAAAAAACAGGTAGTAAAAAAATTATTTTCAGTCCTGAATTCCTGCGTGAGTCAAAGGCTCTCTATGACAATCTTTATCCGAGTAGAATAATTGTCGGAACTGATATGCAAGACGAGCGTTTAGTGAAAGCTGCTCATATCTTTGCAGAACTCCTGCAAGAAGGTGCAATGAAAGAAAATATTGATACGCTCTTTATGGGGTTTACAGAGGCAGAAGCAGTCAAACTATTTGCCAATACTTATCTCGCATTGAGAGTTTCCTATTTTAATGAATTGGACACCTATGCAGAACTGAAAGGTTTGAACACGCAGCAGATTATTGATGGAGTATGTCTTGATCCTCGTATCGGCTCACATTATAACAATCCAAGTTTTGGGTATGGCGGTTACTGTTTGCCAAAAGATACCAAGCAGTTGCTTGCTAATTATGAGAATGTTCCTCAGAATATGATGACAGCAATTGTCGAGTCAAATCGTACCCGTAAGGATTTTATTGCTGATAGAGTGCTGGAAATAGCAAATTACTACTCCTACGCAGATGGTGAATATCATTCTTCAAAGGAAAAGCCTATTACAATTGGTGTATATCGTTTGACTATGAAAAGCAATTCTGATAATTTCCGCCAAAGTTCTATTCAAGGTGTTATGAAACGAATTAGGGCAAAAGGTGCGAATGTGATCATTTATGAGCCTGCTTTAGAAGATAATACTACGTTCTTTAGCAGCAGAGTTGTAAATGATTTGAAAGAATTCAAGAATCAGAGTCAAGCAATTATTGCTAACCGTTATGACAGTTGTTTGGATGACGTTCAAGAGAAAGTTTATACAAGGGATATTTTTAGAAGAGATTAAAATGTACAGCATTTTGGGAGGTCGTAATCAATGGCAAAAGACTTAGTTTCAATCATTACGCCTGTATATAACTGTGCCAAGTATCTTTCTAATACAATTGAAAGTGTTCAGAAACAGACATACACCAACTGGGAAATGTTACTTGTAGATGACTGCACCCCTGATAACAGTGCAGAAATTATTCAGGCTTATGTCAAAAAAGATAATCGCATACGTTATATCAAACAGCTTAAAAATGGCGGTGCGGCGTTAGCACGAAATGCTGGTCTTGATGCAGCTAAAGGACGATATATTGCATATTTGGATGCAGATGATATTTGGTTGCCAAATAAGTTGGAACGTCAGATTAAATTTATGACTAAGAATAATGTTCAATTCAGTTGTTGCGATTATGAAAAAATTGAAGCAGACGGTACATCATTGAACAAGATTGTCCATATGCCAAGGACTATTACATATAATCAGCTTTTAAGTAATACAATCATTCAGACAGTAGGCGTTATCGTTGATCTGGATATGGTTGATCGCAAGCTGTTGATAATGCCTAATGTGCGGCGTGGACAGGATTCTGCAACTTGGTTACAGATGCTCCGCAATGGAGTTGAATTTGTAGGCCAAAATGAAGTTTTAGCACAGTATCGTCGAGTGCCACAGTCGCTTAGTGCAAATAAGTTTTCTGCAATGAAGCGGACTTGGTATTTGTATCGAGGAGTGGAACATCTTTCGATTCCAAAATCTGTAATCTGTTTAATCGGGTGGGCTTACCATGCAAGTATTAAAAGAATCTATATAAGAGGTGGAAAATGAAAAATGTATTGCAGGTTATAGGTCACTTAGGATGTGGCGGAGACACTACAGTGGTTCTGGACATTATGAATAATATGGATAAGGATAAGTATCATTTTGATTTTCTGACTCATGAGGGAACAACTAAAATTGATGTTGTAGAAATGTTAAGAAAAAACGGATCTAATGTATATATCCTACCAGGTGATGTGCGAAAAATGGGCATATTTTCATACTACAATGCGGTGAAAAAATTATTGAAAAATAATCAGATAAGATATGATGCTATTCATGTACATACTGGTATGCAATCAGGAGTTTCACTGCTTGCTGCTAAAAATGCCGGCATTTCAAATCGGATATGTCACTCTCATGTTACGGCAATCCAACGAAAAACATCTGCAATAAAAAAAATTATTGCTGCTCCTTTTTTTCGGATGCTTTTAAAAAATTCAACGTGCAATATTGCGTGCAGTAGAATGGCTGGAGATTTTCTGTTTGAAAAGGAAAAATATGAGGTTATTTATAATGCTGTGAATATAGATGATTACATATCTGTTACTAAAGAAGAATTAAATGAAGTCCGTAGTTCATTGGGTATAAATGATGATATACTAATAGGTCATGTAGGAAGAATGAGTCCGATGAAAAATCAGCGTTTTATACTGGAACTTGCCAAATCTATGAAGAAAAATACAAAATTTAAATTTGTTCTCGTTGGGGATGGAATTGAATTTGAAGAGATAAAAAGTTTAGCGTCAGGTATCGGTAACGTTATTCTTACAGGTCAAAGGCAGGATATACCGGTATTGATGAAATTATTTGATTGTGTTATTTTGCCGTCTTTGCCTGGCGAAGGATTTCCAGTAACAATGCTTGAAGCTCAGGCAGCGGGATGCCCATGTATTATTTCTGATAAAGTTACACCGGAAGTTGAAGTTGGATTGAATTTGGTACAAATTATTCCCACTGACAATATACAAAAATGGGTTGATGCAATAGAAAATGTCAGGAAAATAGAGAATATGGAATTAAGAAATTCTCGTGCCGTTGCTCTTGAAGAAAAGGGGTTTGGGAAAACAGAATTTATAAAAAAATGGCTTTCTAACTATTAATGAGTTCCAAATATAGGAGAATGTATCAATGCATTGTTTTTTAATACCAACCTCTATATTGTTGTTTTTAAGCTGCTTAATCGCAATAAAAAACAAAAAATATGAGAAAATACTATCTGTTTTATTTGGGGTAATTTCTTTTTTTAATTTGTTGATTTTATCAGGACTTCGTGGACTAAACGTTGGAATGGACACACAAATGTACGTCCGCTTATTTAATAGAATTGCCGCTTCTAATACTTTAGACATAGATAATGACAGATTTGAACTGGGCTACATATTGTATCAATATATTATATCACGCTTTACTTCTGATCCTCATGCATTGATTTTTTGCAGTTCGTTAATTATATTATGCATTATATATATTGTGTTTTATAAAGAATCAAAATTGCCATGGTTTTCTGTATTGATGTTCATGACGTTAATGTTCTTTTATGATTCAATGAATATGATGAGGCAGTATCTGTCTATTGCATTAACATTCTTAGCAATCCATTTTCTAAAAGAAGATAAAAAACTATTGTTTGTTTGTATTACCGTTGTTGCAGGTTTATTCCACACATCAGCTTTTGTAATACTAATCCTCTTTCCCTTATCCTATGTCAAACTTGATTCGCAAAAAAGATATATTTATATATTGATCTCTACAGTGATTGCTCTTGGAACTGGACAACTGTTGCCTATAATGATAAAGATAATGCCAATATACTCAAAGTACTTAACATCTGACCAGTATTTTCAGCAGAATAAATTAGGAATTGTACTCAAAGCATTGGTCTATTTTCTATTCTTTTTAATTGTTGAATTTAGCTATAGAAAAAATAGCGATGGAAGCAAGAAAGAACAAGTAGAGTATTGGATGGCATTATTGGGATTCGTGATAACCCTTGCATCCGTAAATGGATCAATATTGAGCAGAATGGGTACATACTTCACGATTATGTTTTGTGTATCTGTTCCAAATTCAATTGTCAGAATCACAAACCCAAAGAAAAAAATATATTTATCAATTGGCATAATTAGTGGATGCTTAATGTATAATCTTGTGATTTTAATATGGCGGCCATATTGGTCTGGAGTTCTACCATATACTTTATGGCAATGAGTAAGGAGACAATATATGAATAATAAAGTTATCCATTACTGCTGGTTCGGCAAAAATCCGAAATCCAGGTTGATACTAAAGTGTATCGAAAGCTGGAAAAGATTCTGCCCTGACTATGAAATCAAAGAATGGAACGAAGATAATTTTGACATAAATTGCTGCGATTATGTCAAAGAAGCATATGCGTCTAAAAAGTGGGCTTTTGTTTCAGACTACTGTCGTTTTTTCGTGCTTTATAATTATGGCGGCATATATCTGGATACCGATGTGGAATTGCTGAAACCGATAGACAGCATAGCAAGCACTTGCGTTGGATTTGAATCCGAGAAATTAATTAATAGTGGATTGGTGCGAGCTGCCGAAAAGCATGATAAAGTATGTGAATTAATGCTTGAATCATATGCGAAAGATAAATTCCTAAAGGAAAACGGCGAGTTAAACCTGCTTACAGTATGTGAACGAGAAACAGAAATTCTCTGTAAATTTGGTTTGAAGTTAAATAATCAGATGCAGGTAGTCGGCGGCACAACAGTATATCCGATGGAATATTTTCAGCCAACGGACATGAATACCGGAAGGGTACATATTACTAAAAATACAGTTTCCGTTCACCATTATGCTGCAAGCTGGAAGAGTGGGTATAGTAAGTTCAGAGGAAAAGTATACCGGTCATCACGAAGAATTTTTGGGGAAACATTTGCCGAATGGTTAAAGAAAGTTTTTGGAAGAAAAAAGACAAGTAATCATTAACAATGTCGGAAAGGAAAAAATATGAGAATTGGACTCATCACTCTTTTTCGTGATAACTACGGTTCAGAATTGCAGTGTTATGCAACCAAAACTTTTTTAAAAAAACATGGATGTGAGTGTGATGTGCTTTTTATAGAGGAACATGGCACTGAAAAAGTCAAATCAAAGATAAAGTCTATCCTGAACATACTTTACCATTCTATCAGATACAGAGGATTTTGGAGAAATCGGAAACAAATAAAAAATAGCATTCAGAAAAACAATCATAGCATGACTGCTGAATCTAAATTTGGATTAGACTGGTTTTGCGAGTCTGTACTTCAGCCCAAAGGGGTGGAGTACAGGCTTATAAACTCTAAACACTTCAATGGAAACTACGATTTTTTCATTTCGGGAAGTGATCAAGTTTGGGGTGGCGGTTACTTAGTTCATCCGTTTATGTTTTTGGAATTTGTGGATGACAAAAAAAAGGTGGCTTTATCACCGAGCTTTGGTGTAGAAAAAATTAAAGATTTCAATTATTCACATTTTAAGAAGTCTATTTCCAAAATTCCTGTGTTATCTGCAAGAGAAGAATCAGGCGTAAAGATCATTCAGGAATTAACATCAAGAACTGTTCCGCGCTTAGCAGACCCAATAATGTTGTTAAGTTCGGAAGAATGGGAAGACTTTTCAAAAAAAGGTATGACGATGGATGAAGATTATATTTTTGTCCATTTTTTAGGTGCGCCAAATCAGACAGCATTAAAAACAATTTCGTATCTCGCTCAAAAACATAACCTGAATACATGGTGTTTTGCAAATGATTATGCAGAATACAGCGAAGTATATAATCATGTTTTGAAAAGCGGTAACCCTTATGATTATGTTGCCTTAATAAAAAACGCAAGATTTGTGTGTACTGATTCATTTCACACATCTCACTTCTCTATCATTTTTAATAAGTCTTTTTTCACATTTGAAAGAATTTATGGTCACAACAATAAACAAAGCAGTAGGTTACAGAATCTATTTTCAATATACAACTGTGCTGACAGGTATATTACAAATGATTCATGTGATATTACACAGTTAGAGTCGGTGACGCCTTGTTTTGATGTGATAAAAGATAAGGAAAGTTTGGCAATATCAGAGTATTTATTGAATGCGATTGAAACACACCAAGAGTCTTTCCAACCTGAGGTGACTTTAAAGAGTAAAGAAAACTGCACAGGCTGTATGGCGTGTGCGGGTATTTGTCCGACAGATGCAATTACTGTTTCCTATTCCGATTTTGGTTATAGAATACCAACAATAAATAGCGAAAAATGTATCAACTGTAAATTATGCAGTAAAGTGTGTCATTATGTTACTCCCAACCAGTTTATAAATACAGAAAAAGCATTTATTGCATATAACACCGATAAAAATCAAAGGCAAATTTCAGCATCAGGTGGTGTCTTTTCAGCACTGGCATATTCTTTCATTAATAATGGAGGATTAGTTGCTGCATCTGAATTGTCATTCAGTCATGGAATACCGGATATTTCACATATTATTGTTGATAAGGCTGAGCAGTTAGAAAATGTACTGGGTTCTAAATATGCAGAAAGCAATTGCGCAAATATTTACAGTGCTGCTGCAGAAGCATTGAAAAAGAAAAAAAGTGTTTTGTTTTGTGGAACATCTTGTCAGGTGAAAGCACTTTACAGTTATCTTGCAATTAAAAATATTGAGATTGATCAACTTTTTACAATAGATTTAATCTGTCACGGCGTTCCTGGCTTTAAACTTTTTTCTGATTATACTAAATTTCTTAGCAAGGTAAATGGCGGAGAATTTTCTGATTTTTCATTCAGGTCTAAAGAATCAGGAGATATCAGGTATCAGATTTCAGGAAATCTGACATCTGACGATAAACAAAAAAAGATAACTGTTCCGATTGAAAAATCAGGTTATTATGATATGTTTATGCACCAAGACAGTTACCGTGACCAATGTTATCATTGCGAATATGCTTCAGCAGAAAAACCGGCGGATATTACAATCGGTGATTATTTTGAGGCAAGAGAAGATTATCCCGGACTTTTTCGTGAAGGCGCTGTTATGCATGATTCCGATTACATAAATTGCTTGCTTATCAATTCGCAGAAAGGGCAAAAATTGATTTCAGAATTTGGGAATAAGCTGTTTTTATATCCTGTTTCAAGAAAAAGAGTGCAATTAAGCCATTCCAATCTATGTAAACCTTCGTCATATACTCATGTTCGCTCAAAAATGAAGAGAGAGTATGCAGAAAATGGAATCAGTGGCGTTGAAAGAAAATATAAAAGCATTTTTAGATTCAGGAAATTATTGTCCGCAACGAAAAGGAGTCTGGGTTTTATAAAGAAAGCAAAACGCAGATAACTGAAATGTTCGGGAGATGATGTTGATAAATGAGTAAAAAAAGCAAGTACAGTGATTTGTCGAAAAATACACTGTTATTTACAATAAGCAATTTCGGGACAAAGATCATAATGTTTCTGATTGTTCCTTTGTATACATATGTATTAAGTACGAATGATTATGGAAACCTCGACTTGGTTTCTACAACAGTTCAGTTGCTTGTCCCACTATTGACCTTAAATATGCAGGATGCAGTTTTGCGTTTCTGCCTTGACAAAGTGTACGATCCGTCACAAGTTGTGAAAGTCGGGATAAAAGTAACGAGTATTGCAAGTGTTATATTATGCGGAGTGCTTTTTCTGATATATAAAGTGCACTTGTTCGAGCTTGGCACCATGTATTTTTTGTTTCTGTATTTTTCATTTGTAACGCATTCATTTTATAATATCTTTTCAATGTATCTGAAGGCAGTCAACAAAGTAAAATTGTTGATAATTTGCGGACTCTTGAATACAACAGTTACTTGTTTATTGAATGTAGTCTTATTGCTTGTTGTTAAAATTGGCGTGTTTGGGTACTGCATTGCCAATATTGCAGGTATCTTTATAAGTCTGATAATTATGTTATTTGGCAGTGATTTATTAAAATCACTAAAAGTTGATGTACCTCGTGGTTTGTTCAAAGATATGTTATCGTTTTGCCTTCCACTCATTGCAAGTTCGGTAGCGTGGTGGGTTAATAATGCAAGCGACAGATATATTCTTGCCTTTTTTTGCGGTGCGGCAGTAAATGGAGTTTATTCTGTTGCATATAAGATTCCAACTATTCTTTCGACTGTGCAGACAATATTCTATAATGCATGGTCTATCTCTGCAATCAAAGAGTTTGATAAAGATGATACAGACGGATTTATAGGAAATGTTTACACAATTTATAGTTGCATTTCAATATTAGGCTGTTCATTTATCATGCTTTTTAATGTGCTGATTGCCAGAATTTTATATGCAAAAGATTTTTTTGCTGCCTGGCAGTACGTTCCTCCGTTGCTTTTCGGTACTGTATTTAATGGAATTGCTTTGTTTGAAGGGTGTATCTTCACTGCTGTGAAAAAAACAAAATCCGTCTCTATTACTACTATATTGGGTTCAGTAGTAAATACAATATTAAATTTTGCGCTTATACCATTTATAGGGGCTTTAGGTGCTGCGATTGCAACTATGTTTGGGTATTTGACTATATGGATTATTCGTACTGTAAAGCTGAGAGGCATCATCTGTATGAAGGTGAACTGGAAATCTCAAATTATCAGTATTTCAATCTTATTTATTCAACTTATTGTAGCGATTTTATTTAAAAACAGTCTTTTACAGATACCGTTTGTAATTTTTGTGTTAATTAGTCAGAGAAGATATTTATCACAAGTTATAATTAAAATATGTCAAAAAGCACACAAAAAGCTTTAGGAAGATATTAATGCGATTTTAAAAAGGTATTTTTTCAGTATATATTCTCGTAATCCTCTGGCTAACCCTAATCTACCGCTTTACGAGCTGAGAATGATTATTAAGTTGCATGACATCTGGTCAATCATAGATTTAGTCAGAAATCTTCTTATGCTGATGCCATTGGGTTTCATGACCTCAGAGATATTTCCAAAATTCAGAAGCATATGCAAAATAGTATTGATAGCGTTTACCTTCTCAGTATTCATCGAAACCATGCAGTTAATCACAGCAAAAGGCACATGCCAGATGGATGCTATTATGAACAATACCTTTGGAGCTGTGGTTGGCGGATGCATTTGGATGAAATTTCAAAAACACAAAAGGTCAATCAAATCTAATCGTAAATTCGAATCAAAAGTAAATTAAGTTCATTAAAAAAGAGTTGGGAACAAAACTACAAAGAAGTTTGCCATATTTATTCGAACATAAAAAAGAACTCATTAAGAAGCTAAGAAAATTTCGATTTTCTGTTATAAAAAATTACATACCTAAAAGAAAGATTACAGGTCTTTGTGTTTGGTTATACTTTTCCGGTATATAGGTGCATGATTGAAAGGACGGAACACAGATAACATATGAAAATCAGTTTAATTACACTGTATACTGTAAATAATTATGGTTCAGCTTTGCAGACTTATGCTACACAGACAATACTTGAAAAATGGGACATTCAGCAGAAGTTGTTGATTACTGTAGAAAAGACAATTCTGTAGAAGCTGCAATTGATAAAGTATTATCAAGTCCATCTATGCAGAAAATACGCAAGTTTTGGGATTGGAGTAGTATACCGAGGAAGCTTGTGCGATTACCACTTAAATGGCTGCTCGCATATAAAAATCAGACCAATGCAGGTATTTTTAAAAAAGCGAGTACATTTGACCGAACGCTCATATTATTCTATAAGCGAACTGTTAGCCGATGTGCCGCAGGCAGATATATACATGACAGGCAGCGCTCAGGTATGGAATAAGAGCATAGAAAAGCCGTATTTTCTCGAATATGCTCCCAAAGGGAGAAAGAGAATAGCATTTTCAGCAAGCATTGGACGTACTGAATTTTCAGAATATGAAATTTCAGAAACTGTTGCTATGTTGAAAAAATACAGTGCTATTTCTGTCCGTGAGGGAAGCGCAGTCAGACTGCTTGAACATTTTGGAATAAAATCTGAGTTTGTTCTTGATCCTACTCTCATATTAGACAAAAAAGATTAGTTAAAAGTCGCAAAAAAACTAAAGAAAAAAATCCATATCTGCTGATATATCAGTTGAATCCCAATGAGAAAATGGATAAAATTTGCAGTTGAAATTGCTCAAAGAAACAACTGGAAGATAATCAGAATATGCTTTGCTTAAATTCCTCGTTATATTTGGTATTTTCCATGATTTTCTCTCCTTTTTTATTATTATACATCTTTCACCTTTTTGTGTCTGCTTTTTTAGTATGGCATCATTAGCCAAAGATCTTTTTTGTAATATATTTAAATATATGAGTGTAGTACTAAAGGATGTTGTGAATTTAAATATGAGACTAATATTGAACGGATTTATAAAGCAAATATTTCTGAATAAATTTAATGGCTGCTGTACCGGCTTAAAACGACGGTGCAGCAGCCATTTTACAATTTCTATATATTATCAGTCTTTTCATCTATAGGATTTACCAGAAAATCAAAGCTTCCCGATTCTGCTTTAAGGCAGGTTTCCAGAATTTGTGCATATAGTTTCAGTTTTCTATAAATACTTTGATTATCAGAAGGAAAGAATGATTGATTCAGAAGAAAAGTCAGCATTGCTACGATCATTTCAGCGCTTTCTTGCGGAGATTCGGTATGTACCGAGTCGTCCTTTACTCCCTCGATAAGTATTTGTTTCAGAATAGGAGAAACCGTCTTTATCGCAGTTATCATCATCTTGCAGTGAAGAAGCATATCGTCCTGAACATGAAGCGACAGTATTACATTTTTTCTGTTGTCCTGAAATTCTTTGCAGACCATTGAACGGAACAGTAGTTTTAGTTTTTCATATGTTGAATCGCAGTTGTCTGTTACGGAAAAAAATTCCTGTATTGCAGAAGAATAGCATCTTTCAATAACAGCGTCGATAATTTCGTCTTTGCTTTGAAAGTAGTAGTAAATGCTGCCCTTGCCGATACCGGCATTTTTGGCGATCATGTCCACTGTTATATCACGGTTTGGCGCTTCCATTCGACACATAAGTTCCTCTGCTGAGTTCAGAATGACATCTATCTTATTTTCGCTCATAGTATTTTCCTTCCGTTAATGTTTTGTACAAATATGTACTATTATAACATATTCGATTCTTATTTTCAAGACAATCTTATGAGAAAAAACAGTTGACCGGCGGTCGAAAAGGTGATATAATAAACATAACCTAAATTCGACCAGCGGTCGAATCGTGTAAAGGAGTGTATAATAATGCGAAAAATGTTATTGGGAGGAGCTATTTTTGCCGGAGGCGCAGCCGCAGCCTGTATAGCAGGAGCTTTAACGCTGTTTAATCGTGTGATCCCACGTCAGGACACTTTAAGAGTCGATCTAAGTGAAATGGCGGATATGCAGAAATGGGAAGAGTATAAGAAATTTATTACCCCAAATCGTGAATGGCTTACCGCACAGGAGCTTGAGCATATCACCATTCTGTCGAACGACGGTCTGAGACTTCATGCCTATTATTTTCCGGCGGAAGAAAAAAGCGATAAGCTTGTGATCTGCAATCACGGCTATACCGGATGCGGAATAAAGGATTGTTCCTCCATTGCCGTATTTTTCCACAAGCTTGGTTACGATTGTCTGCTTGTTGACCATAGGGCGCACGGAAAAAGCGAGGGCAGCTACATCGGATTTGGTATACTTGATCGTTACGACTGCCGCAGTTGGGTAGATTACATTGACGAACGCTTTGAAAAAAGCAAACAAATCGTGCTTTACGGCGTTTCAATGGGGGCGACGACAGTTCTTATGGCATCAGCTGTTTCAGGTTTATCCGATAGTGTAAAAGCAGTTGTTGCAGACTGCGCTTTTACCTCTCCTTACGACGTTTTTTCGCATATTCTGAAACGTGATTATCATTTGCCGGCATTTCCGGTTATGAACATTAACGATGCTCTCTGCCGCAAAAAGGCGGGCTATGGATTTCGTGATTACTCGACTCTGGATGCAGTCAAAAAGACTGCTCTGCCGATATTGCTTATCCACGGAACTGAGGATACTTTCGTTCCGACATGGATGAGCAGGAAAAATTATGAACAGTGCCGTTCGGAAAAAGAACTTCTTCTTATACCGAATGCAGCTCATGCAGCATCGTATTATGAGGACACTGAAACTTATGAAGCGGCAATAAAAAAGTTTATCGAAAAATATGTCGACTGAGGGGTGATGTGAAATGAAAGAAATTAGTATTAACGGTGCAGTTATGAAGTGCTATCCTCTATGTGCGGCACAGCGCCTTCACTATTATACTATACGATATTGTCCAACGCAGGTTCTTTGTATCGGTACGGGACTTTATGTTCAGCAGGAGGTTGATTTTTCGCTTCTGAAAAAAGCGATTTATCACGCCTATGAATTGTTTGATACAATGCGGCTGCGTTTTGTACAGGACGAGGAAGGAGTGGTTTATCAATATATTGCACCTTTTGAAGAACGTGAAATTCCGTTTGAAGATTTCTCCGGCTGGAATGAGGAAAAGGCTCATGAAGAAATGCGCCGCTGGACATCAGAACCGTTTGAACGATTTAATAAGCCGATGAATCAAGTAGTTATGATAAAGCTGCCAAATGGCTATAACGGCGTTTATCTTAAAGTGGATCATATGACAATGGATTCAAGCTCTATTATCGGGTTCAATCGTGCGGTGCTTGAAACATATTGTTCAATGCGTTATGGAACTGAAATGCCAAAGCCAATGAAATCGTATATAGCCCAGCTTGAAAAAGACCTTGCTTATGAAGCTGATTCTGCCGCAAGAAAACGTGACGAAGAGTTCTGGATGCAGGAAATTGCCAAGGATGAACCGATGTACACAGACTTTTCCGGACAGGGACGGCTTCTCACACAGAGACGTGAAAACCAGAATCCGGAGCAGAGATGGGCGATGGTCATATCAAAAAGTCCGGAAGCTTCCATTTCGGTTTATTCACTTGAAAAAGAGGCTTCGATGCGTCTGATGAAGTTTTGCGAGCTGAATCATGTGCCTATGGCGAGCCTGCTTCTTATGGGATTGCGTACTGTTCTCTCCAAGTTCAACGACGATGAAAAGGATGTTTCCGTCAAAACCTGTATTGCAAGAAGGGGAACGCTTTCCGAAAAATATTCAGGCGGAACAAGAATCCATTTCTTTCCACTTCGTACTATTATGGAACCTGATATGACTTTTTTAGACGGAGTTCGTATGATACAGGCGGAACAGAGCAGGATTTTCCGTCATGCAAACTATGATCCTATTGAGCTGACGATGAAACGTGGACAATACTGGAAAAACAAGCCGGGAACAAGCTACGAAAGTCTCAGCCTGACTTATCAGCCGCTTACGATGCGTCAGAGTATACATGAAATGCCTGATATCCCTTACAAGAGCTATTGGTACACAAACGGAGTAGCAGGACAGCCTCTGTACCTTACTGTAATGCATCGTCCGGAGGATAATGGTCTGAACTTTAATTTCGAGTACAGAGTGGACGCTGTTACCGAACATGAAATGCAGTATTTTTACTATTATCTCTGCCGTGTTCTTTTCAGAGGAATCGAAGATGAAACAAGAACGATCGGCGATATACTGAAAATGATATAATGGAGGAAATGTTATGTTGGATAAAATGAAAGAGATCATCTGCAATTACGTGGAGACAGCTCCGGAGGAAATTACTGAAAATTCACGCCTCATCGAGGATATCGGACTGAATTCCTACGATTTTATGTGTATGCTTGGAGATCTTGAAACGGAATTCGGCGTTACTGTTGACGAAACCGAAGTTGTAAATCTCCGGACAGTAGGAGAGGCGATAGCTTACCTCATAAAGCTTAAAGATTAATGGAGGCTATTATGGATAAATTTAACATCAAGACTCTACAGGATCTGGTTCTGGCTTCGGCTTCGGAATACGGCGATAAAATTTTTTTGAAGGAAAAGCATGGAAATGACGTATGTGAAAAAACGTTCCACCGTTTTTGTGAGGATGTAAAGCGAATGACGATATTTATCAGTTCCAAACGTTCTGATGATGGAAAAGCTCTTCATGCCGCCATTATCGGAGGATCAAGTTATGCGTGGCTCGTAAGCTATTTTGGTACGGTCTGCGGCGGAAATGCGGTTGTTCCGCTTGACGCTCAGCTTGACTGTGAAGATATCGCTGAACTTCTGAATCGTTCAGATTCGGAGATATTCTTTTATGACAGCCGATACGAAAAAATGATTCAGGAACTTCGCAGAATGTGCCCGGAGGTTAAAAATTACGTTTCATTCGGCGAGGATTTTCAGAATATTCTTGCTGAAAACGAACCGGCAGAGCTGCCGGAGGTCTCTCCGCAGACGCTGGCAGCGATATCATATACTTCCGGAACTACAGGCAAAAGCAAGGGGGTTATGCTGCTTCACAGCAATCTTATCGACAATGCAATGTGTCAGGATAATGAAAGCACACCGGATGATGTTGTTCTTTCCGTACTTCCGATACATCATATTTACTGCTTTACCTGCGATATACTGTGTTCTCTGCGATACGGAAACGAACTTTGCCTCAATGATTCCATGTTGAGAATTCCCCAGAATCTTAAATTGTTCCGTCCGACTATAATGTTGATAGTTCCGATGATAGCTGAAACTATGTATAAGCAGATCAAAGCGGCTTCGGCTGCAAAACCTGACGTTTCTATGGCAGCAATTGCAAATGCAGTGTTCGGCGGCAGACTGAAAACCATTTACAGCGGCGGAGCATATCTTCGTCCGGAACTTCAGAAAGCGTATATTGACATGGGATTTTATATGGCTCAGGGCTACGGCATGACGGAGTGTTCGCCCAGAATCTCAACAGCGGATAAGTTTGATACTGAATGTGCGGGAGATGTCGGAATCATAGTAAACGGATGTCAGGTAAAAATAGAGGAAGGCGAGATCATGGTGAAAAGTCCTTCCGTAATGGCAGGATATTATAAAGACGAAGCTGCAACGGCAGAAACGCTTACTTCCGATGGATGGCTTCATACAGGAGATCTTGGCTATGTTGACGAAAAGAACCGCATTTTTATCACGGGCAGAAAGAAGAATCTTATAATTCTTTCAAACGGAGAAAACGTTTCGCCGGAAGAGATTGAAAATAAGTTTGCAGGTATAGACTTTATTTCAGAAATTCTGGTTTACAGTGAAGAAAACGTTATTTGTGCAGAGATATTCCCTGATCAGAATGTATGTGCTGATTGGAGCAGTGAGGAAATTGAATCGAAATTCCGTGAAACAGTAGACAGTATCAACAGAACTGTTACTTCAGCAAAGGCTGTTCGCCGTTTGCGTATAAGAGGGACTGAATTTGAGAAAACTACATCTAAGAAGATCAAGCGCAGTCAGTCTGAACATGGAAGAATATTAAAATAAAAGGAGAATATTATGACTTACGAAGAAATTTTTACAAAAACGAGAGAGCTGATCTTTTCTCATAACACAGATGGTCTTGAGGGAAGAATAGCCGTTCAGATCAATATTGTCGGAGAGGGCGAGGGAGCATTCTATATCGCACTCAAGGACGGCATAGTTTCAGTCGAACCTTACGAGTATTACGACCGTGACTGTATATTTATCGTATCAGGAAAAAATTTTCTGAAGATATGCGAGGGAACTCTTAGTCCTGTAAAAGCGTTTACAATGGGAAAACTTAAAATTGAGGGCAGTATTGAAAAAGCTCTTGAATTTTCAAAGATAATTGATAATATCAAAAAACAGGCATAATAAATTCAGAGTTTAACGTGTCATTCCTTAAAGTATTAAAAATGGAGCAGTATATTTGTACTGCTCTTATTTTTTTGTAAAATAACAAAAAAATTCAATCTTCCAACGTTTTTTTCTTGCTATTTTGCATATAACATGATATAATAAGATAGAGTAAAAGACAGAATCTTTAATAAAGTCAAAAGACTATCAGAATATACAGAATATTTTTTAGGAGGATAACTATGGAGAACGAGGCTTATAAGATTGTGGACAGCGTTGAAAAGCTTGAGGAAGCTATCAGCCGTACCCGAAAGGCACAACAGATCTTTTCATCCTATACGCAGGAGCAGGTGGACAAAATCTTTCTTGCCGCCGCATCTGCTGCAAATAAAGCAAGGATACCGCTTGCAAAGCTTGCCGTTGAAGAAACGGGAATGGGAGTTGTTGAGGATAAGGTCATAAAAAACAATTATGCGTCCGAGTACATTTATAACGCATACAAAAATACAAAAACCTGCGGAGTAATTGAAGAGGATAAGGCTTACGGAATAAAAAAGCTCGCTGAACCTATCGGTGTTATCGCTGCCGTTATTCCGACTACGAATCCAACCTCAACGGCTATTTTCAAATGCCTTATTGCGCTTAAAACCAGAAACGCAATTATTATTTCTCCGCACCCAAGAGCAAAAAAGTCTACAATAGAAGCTGCAAGGATAGTTCTTGAAGCTGCTGTTGCCGCAGGAGCTCCCGATGACATTATTGACTGGATAGACGTTCCTTCTATTGAAAAGACGAATATTGTCATGAAAGAGACAGATATAATTCTTGCAACAGGCGGACCGGGAATGGTTAAAGCAGCTTATTCAAGCGGTAAGCCTGCGCTCGGCGTAGGAGCGGGAAATACTCCTGCAATTATTGATGACAGCGCTGATATTCTGCTTGCAGTAAGTTCTGTTATACATTCAAAAACTTTTGACAACGGCATGATTTGCGCTTCCGAGCAGTCTGTTATCGTATTGGAAAATATATACGATACCGTAAAAAGTGAATTTGCTGCGAGAGGATGTTATTTCCTTACGGAATCCGAAACCGAAAAGGTAAGAAAAACCATTATCATCAACGGTGCGCTGAATGCAAAGATAGTGGGACAGCCTGCGGCGAAGATAGCTGCGCTTGCTGGAGTGGAAGTTCCTGGCGGTACGAAAATTCTTATCGGAGAAGTTGAAAGCGTTGAACTCAGCGAGGAGTTTGCTCATGAAAAGCTTTCGCCTGTTCTTGCCATGTACAAGGCGAAAGACTTTGACGATGCTCTTGACAAAGCTGAAAGACTTGTTGCCGACGGAGGTTACGGTCATACTTCCTCGGTTTATCTGAATGAAGTTACGGAAACAGAAAAAATCGAAAAGTTCAGTCATCGTATGAAAACCTGCCGTATTCTTGTTAATACGCCTTCTTCCCACGGAGGTATCGGCGATCTTTATAACTTTAAGCTTGCTCCGTCGCTCACGCTCGGCTGCGGCTCATGGGGAGGAAATTCCGTAAGTGAAAATGTCGGAGTTATGCACCTTATCAATATAAAAACGGTTGCAGAAAGAAGGGAAAATATGCTTTGGTTCCGTGCGCCCGAAAAAATTTATATAAAGAAAGGCTGTCTGCCTGCTGCTCTTGACGAGCTGAAAACAGTGATGGGCAAAAAGCGGGCGTTTATCGTAACGGATACGTTCCTCTATCAGAACGGCTATACAAAGGCTATTACCAATAAGCTGGACGAAATGGGAATCGAGCATATGACATTCTTTAACGTTGCTCCCGATCCGACTCTTGCCTCTGCGAAAGAGGGAGCTGCAATTATGACATCGTTCCAGCCGGATACGATAATTGCTCTCGGCGGAGGTTCGGCAATGGATGCCGCTAAGATAATGTGGGTTCTGTATGAACATCCCGAGGCTGATTTTATGGATATGGCAATGCGCTTTATCGACATCAGAAAGAGAGTTTACACATTCCCGAAAATGGGAGAAAAGGCTTATTTCGTTGCAATTCCGACATCTGCCGGAACAGGTTCGGAGGTAACTCCCTTTGCGGTTATCACGGACGAACAAAGCGGTGTGAAATATCCTCTTGCCGATTACGAGCTGCTTCCGGATATGGCAGTTATCGACACTGATTTTCATATGTCCGCTCCAAAGGGACTGACAGCAGCGTCCGGTATCGACGCCGTTACTCATGCTCTTGAAGCCTACGCTTCGATGCTTGCAACGGACTATACGGACGGTCTTGTAAAGCAGGCATTACAGACTATATTCAAATATCTGCCGAGAGCATATGAAAATGGTCAGACCGATATCAAGGCTCGTGAGAAGATGGCTAATGCCGCAACAATGGCAGGTATGGCTTTTGCCAACGCATTTCTCGGAGTATGTCACTCTATGGCTCATAAACTTGGTGCGTTCCACCATTTGCCGCACGGAGTTGCAAACGCTCTTATGATAGAGGAAGTTCTGCGGTTTAATGCGTCTGAAGCTCCGGCAAAAATGGGAACATTCTCGCAGTACGATCATCCGCATACCCTTGCCCGTTATGCCGAAGTTGCCGATTGTCTTGGAATAAGCGGAAATACGGACGAAGAAAAGCTTGAGGGACTTATAAATGCCGTCAACGAGCTTAAAGCAAAAGTAGGAATCAAGGCGACGATTCAGGATTACGGCATCGACGAAAATGTATTTCTTGAAAAGCTTGACGAAATGACCGAACAGGCTTTTGACGATCAGTGTACAGGAGCTAATCCGAGATATCCGCTTATGAGCGAAATAAAGCAGATGTATCTTAACGCATACTATGGCAATCATTTTGTTGAAGCAAATATGCCTGAAAAGTTTATTGCAGATAACGCAAAAGCATAAAAGAGTAAAGGAGGAACGATAGTATGAAACTTGACAAAGTAATTGCAGTAAGAAACAATAAAACTATTTACCGTGACGATAATACCTGCGTTAAGGTTTTCAACAATGATTATTCAAAGGCAGACGTACTGAATGAAGCTCTTAATCAGTCCCGTGTTGAAGAAACAGGACTTAATATTCCTAAAATTCTTGAAGTAACTATGATCGAAGGAAAATGGGCGATCGTTTCAGAGTTTATAGAAGGAAAAACACTTGCCCAGCTTATGGAAGAAAATCCGGAAAAGAAACGTTCATATATTGAAATGCTCGTTGATATTCAGCTTGAGATACAGTCTAAAAGCTGTCCTCTTCTGAACAAGCTCAAGGACAAAATGAATCGCAAAATAAGCTCCTGCGAGCTTGACGCAACAACGAGATACGATCTTCATACACGTCTTGACAGTATGCCTAAGCACAATAAGGTATGTCACGGCGACCTTAATCCGTCAAATATTATTATCACAGAAGACGGAACACCGTATATTATAGACTGGGCTCATGTAACTCAGGGAAATGCCTCTGCCGATGCGGCAAGAACTTATCTGCTTTTCTGGCTTAGCGGAGATATTGACGGAGCTCATAAATATCTTGATATTTTCTGCGAGAAGAGCAATACTGCAAAACAGTATGTTCAGAAGTGGATGCCGATAGTAGCTGCTTCACAGTCTGTAAAGGGCAACGAAAAGGAACGTGAATTTCTGCTCTCATGGGTAGACGTTGTCGATTATGATTAATAGCTCTGCATAAAATGAATAATGCGGATTTTTAAAATAAAATCCGCAGACATCTACATATAATGACAGATTATTTAAGGAGGAATTTACAAATGAAAGTAACAATATGTATCGGCAGTTCATGCCATATCAAAGGCTCACGCAGCGTAGTTGAACAGCTTCAGTATCTTATTTCCGAGAACAATCTTGGGGACAAGGTCGAACTGGGCGGAACGTTTTGTATGGGAAGCTGTCAGAAGGGTGTATGCGTTAATGTTGATGATGAATTTTTCTCAGTAACTCCCGATACGGTAACAGAGTTTTTTGAGAATAATATCAAGGCAAGACTATAAAGAGAGGAGAATGTCTTAGCTATGTCAAACTGGCTTACATTAAAAAAATCCAACTGCAAAAACTGCTATAAATGTATTCGTCATTGTCCCGTAAAGGCGATACGTTTTTCGGGAAATCAGGCGCATATTATAGGCAACGAATGTATTCTCTGCGGTCAGTGTTTTGTTGTCTGTCCGCAGAATGCTAAGGAAATAGCCGACGGAATTGAAAAATGCAAGGTTCTTCTGCAAGGAGAAAATCCTGTTGTTGTCAGTCTTGCGCCGTCGTTTATTGCGAATTATGACGGCGTTGGAATCAACATCATGCGTGAAGCTCTTCAGAAGCTTGGATTCTACGATGTTGAAGAAACCGCAGTTGGTGCAACTATCGTAAAAAATGAATATGAACGCATTCTTCGTGAAGAGGACAGAAATATCCTTATTTCATCGTGCTGTCATTCGCTGAATCTTCTTATTCAGAAATATTTCCCGGCAGAACTAAAATATCTTGCCGACGTTGTATCGCCTATGCAGGCGCATTGTTTGGACATCAAGAAAAGAATTCCGAATGCTAAAACGGTATTTATCGGTCCATGCGTGGCAAAAAAGGACGAGGCTGAATATTATGAGGGAATAGTTGACGCTGTTCTTACATTCGAGGAGCTTACAGGCTGGCTTAAAAGCGAGAAGATCGAGCTTAAACAGGAAGTTGACAGCCGAAAAGACAGTCTTGCGCGTTTCTTCCCGACAACTGGCGGTATCCTGAAAACAATGGAGCAGGACATAAACGGATATACATATATAGCTATCGACGGCGTTGAAAATTGCATGGCAGCTTTGCGTGATATTGAAAGCGGAAACATCAATAAGTGCTTTATTGAAATGTCGGTATGCTCCGGAAGCTGTATCGGCGGTCCTGTTATGGAAAAATACCATCGTTCTCCGGTAAAGGATTATGCTTCAGTAGCAAATTATGCCGGCACTGAAAATTTCGATGTAATCCAGCCGGAAATTGATGAAATGCACAAAAGCTTTACTTATATCGAGCACAGACTTGCAGTTCCTTCTGATATGGAAATAAACAATGTTCTCCGAAAAATGGGTAAAACCAAGCCGTCCGATCATCTCAACTGCGGCTCATGCGGTTATAATACCTGCCGTGAAAAGGCGATTGCAATTTGTCAGGGCAAGGCGGAGTATTCCATGTGTCTGCCGTTCCTTAAAGACAGAGCGGAGAGTTTTTCTGATACTATCGTAAAGAATACTCCGAACGGTCTTATCGTTCTTAACGAGGAGCTTGAAGTTCAGCAGATAAATGACGCTGCAAGAGCTATTATGAATATACGCAGCGCATCGGATATTTTAGGAGATCAGGTCATCCGTATTCTTGATCCAACGGCTTTCATAAACGTTCTTGCAAAAGGAGAAAAAGTCCGCAATCAGCGTACATATCTTGCCGAGTATAACCGCTATGTGGAGCAGACTATCGTTCACGAAAAAGATTCTCATCTGCTTATAGGAATAATGCGTGACGTTACTGATGAAGAAGAAGCCAGAGAAAGAAAGGAAAGCATCAGCCGTCAGACCGCTGAAGTCGCTGATAAGGTCGTTGAAAAGCAGATGCGTATCGTTCAGGAAATAGCGTCCCTGCTTGGTGAAACTGCCGCTGAGACCAAGATTGCGCTTTCCAAGTTAAAGGAGTCGATATCGGATGAATAATCTTTGTGCAGATATCGGCTATAAAAGTATTTTTCATTACGGCGAAGAGCTTTGCGGCGATCATGTTGATATTGTTGAAGAAAACGAAAATTCAACCGTTGTCGTTCTTGCCGATGGATTAGGAAGCGGAGTTAAAGCAAGTATTCTTTCAACTCTTACATCGAAAATAATCTCGACCATGATGGCGGCCGGACTTTCCATAGAAGAATGCGTAAGCACTATTGCGGCAACGCTTCCGGTCTGTTCCGTAAGAGGAGTAGCTTACTCTACCTTTACTATAATCCATATTAAAGATAATGAAACAGCCGATATAATCCAGTATGATAATCCTCATGTAATTCTTATCCGCAATAACGAAAATTACGATTATCCGAAAATGGAAATGAATATTGACGGAAAACGTATTTATAAATCAACGATAAAGCTCTGCGAAAACGATATTTTTATCGCCATGAGCGACGGTTGTCCCCATGCCGGAATCGGAACGGCATATAATTTCGGATGGAAGCGTGAAGAGATAATTGAATTTATGGAAGCGCTTTCAAACTGCGGATATACGGCTAAAACGCTTTCAACTATTCTTATTGATGAATGTAACAAACTTTACGGAAACGAGCCGGGTGACGACGCTACGGCGTGTATTATAAAGATACGCAGAAGAGAACCTATGAATCTTCTTTTCGGACCGCCGTCTAACAGAAGCGACTGCGACAGAATGATGTCACTTTTCTTTTCAAAAGAAGGAAAGCATATTATATGCGGAGGAACAACTTCTTCAATTGCCGCAAAATATCTTCGCAAACCGCTTCGTCCGAGCCTTAATTTTGAACGTTCTGATATTCCCCCAACTGCTGAACTTGAGGGTGTTGATCTTGTTACAGAAGGCGTTATCACGGTAAATAAAGTACTTGAATATGCCAAGGATTATCTTGATAAAAATGAATGTTATGAACAGTGGAGTTTTAAACGTGACGGAGCTGCGCTTATATGCCGGCTGCTTTTTGAGGAAGCTACCGATATAAACTTCTATGTTGGAAGAGCGATCAATCCGGCGCATCAGAATCCCGATCTGCCTATAAATTTCAGCATCAAGATGAATCTTGTGGAAGAGCTTTCAGCCTGTCTTAAAAAAATGGGCAAGCGTATTAAAGTAAGCTATTTTTAGGAGGTAGGCAGATGAGAAAATTTGATACAAAAATACAGCACCTGAAATATAAAGTGCTGCGTGAAGTGGCAAGGCAGGCTTGGAATGATACCTTGCTTGAAAACGTTATGGATATTCCCAAAATGATAGTTCCGGGCAAAGTCCCAACTATGCGCTGCTGTGTGTACAAAGAACGTGCGATTCTTGCCGAGCGTGTAAAAATGGCAATGGGCGGCGACAAAGAAAATACGAATGTTATCGAGGTTATTGATATTGCCTGTGACGAATGTCCGGCAGCCGGATATGACGTGACTGATTCCTGCCGTGGATGCCTTGCACACCGCTGCGAAGATGTCTGCAAAAGGGGAGCGATCTCGTTCGATCACAATCATGTGGCGCATATTGATAAATCCAAGTGTGTTGAATGCGGACAGTGCGCAAAGGTGTGTCCGTATTCAGCAATCATCAATCGCAAGCGTCCGTGTCAGATAGCCTGCAAAGTAAAGGCGATCAAGATAAACGATGAAAATGCCGCTTCAATTGACAATGATAAATGTACAAACTGCGGAGCTTGTGTTTACCAGTGTCCGTTCGGAGCAATTACCGACAAATCTTATATCCTCAACGTTATAGATATGATAAAGAAAAACGAAGAAGGAAAAAAATATAAGATATATGCTATCGTAGCGCCGTCAATTTCAAGTCAGTTTACTTACGCAAAGCTGGGACAGGTTATAGCCGGACTGAAAAAACTGGGATTCCATACGGTTGTAGAAGCGGCTCTCGGAGCAGATATGGTTGCAATGGAAGAATCAAAAGAGCTTGCCGAAAAAGGATTTCTTACCAGTTCCTGTTGTCCTGCATTTGTCCAGTATGTAAAATCTGCATTTCCGGATATGCTGCAATATGTTTCGCATAATCTTTCACCGATGGCGACCATTGCAAAATATATCAAAGAAACGACTGAAAACGCCAAAACAGTTTTTATCGGTCCATGTACTGCAAAGAAAGCCGAGGCACAGCTTGATACCGTAAAACCGTATATAGACGCTGTACTCACTTTTGAAGAGTTACAGGCGCTTTTTGACAGTCGTGATATTGATATAACATCGCTTTCGGAGGATGTTCTTGATAACGCTTCGTATTACGGAAGAATTTTCGCACGTTCCGGCGGACTATCAGACGCTGCAGCTCAGGGACTTAAAGAGCAGAATATCGACTTTGAACTGAAAGCAGTTCCGTGTAACGGCATAGAGGAATGCCGTACTGCTTTAATGAAAAAGAGCAAAAATGTGCTTGACGGCAATTTCATTGAGGGAATGGCTTGCGTTGGAGGCTGTATAGGCGGAGCAGGATGTCTTACTCATGGAATGAAGGATAAGGCAGAGGTAGATAAATACGGTAAAGAAGCCTTTGAGAAAACCATTGCCGATGCCGTTTCTGTCCTGAAGTGATCAATTTTGACTAATGACATGACAGTTAAAGTTGCTTTTTATGGATTTATAAGGGAGACGCTGTCTCCCTTAAATCCTCTGCCATAGGGTGAATCCGTCCAACGGTCGCCCGTCCCCTTTGTCAGCTATTCTGACATTTCCCCACACTGTGGGGAATCACCCTTTGGAAACCCATTATTAATTATAAAAAATACCCCATTAAGGGGTATTTTTTATAATTATAGTAAATCCCATAGATTGAGTACATTTTTAGCAAAGAATTACTGAAGAAAGTATCAACTTTATATTCATAAAAAGCAACTATAATCGCTGCGCTATTTGTCAAAGTTACTCGATTTTCTGACAAGAATCTGGGCGCAAATACCGATAAAGGCGCCGGCAATGCATCCTGAAACGAGCAGAAACGGAAGATAAGATAAAACGGCTGTTGTTTTCATCACAACAATAGCGGCGGCAGTTTGTCCGATATTATGAAGAACAGCTCCGAGGATGCTGCAAATCCAGATATTATTTTCATCGATTATACGGCGGAGAATAATCATGCCGGTTAGACAGAGAAATGCACCGCTGAAGCTATAAATAATTGCACTGATATTTCCTCCGAAAATAGACCCAAGCAGAATTCTTGCAAGAACAATAAGAGCGGTTTCCTTTGCCGAGTAGTGATACATTGCATACACGGTAACGATATTGGCTAATCCAAGTTTAACTCCAGGAATTGGAACAAGATCGGGAATTCGCATTTCTACGATAAAAATAATGAGCGCAATAGCTGTAAGAAGCGCAAGCCGGGCCAGTTTTTTTACATTCATTTCACTTCACCTCAGCGTCAATATCATCATCTTCTATAAATTCTATCACAAGCTTATTTGGTAAACAGACAATTGGTGCAGCACCGGATTTAAGTTCACCCATTTTAACGCAGGTATGATCAGGGCATTCGGCTTCGGCAATGGAGATTTTATGGTCTTTGATTTGAATTATATTTTTGATGCCCTGATATTCAACCTCGATAGTTCTGTCAGCGGAATGATCGAGATCAATAGTATACAGCGTTTTTCCGTTCTGCACAATGCGAACGGTCTGACCATGAGGTTTGAATATAATCCACAGACTTCCAGAGATTCCTATTAAAAAAATGAGTATGCAGACCGTTATCCATATTTTTTTTGACTTCATCGGTATATCACTTCCACTGTCAGATTTTGGTACATCGCACTAAGCGAGAATTTTTCTTCAATACCCTCAGTTATATAAATTTCGCCGTTTTCAGTTACAAGAACCATTTCAAAATCATCATGCTGCCTCCATAAATTTTCGGCTTTATCAAGTCCCATAACGAATATGGAAGTTGAAAGAGCGTCGCAAAGTCTGCCTTCTTTACCGACGATCGTTGCTGAAACAAGACCGTTTTGTGCCGGTTTTCCGGTTTTCGGATCAAGAATATGCCAGTATGTTTCACCGTCATCTCCGACGAAATAACGTTCATAACCGCCGGAAGTAATAACGGCGCAGTCCGAAGCTTCCAGAATTGCAAAAGTTTCCTCATCAAACGGACTTCTTAGTCCAAGCTTCCAGTCTGAACCGTCCGATTTTTTTCCGATAGTCTGGATATTTCCTCCCAGATCAAGAAGTGCGGAACTGATGCCGTTTTCTTTCAGTGTTTCAGCCAGAAGATCTCCGGTATATCCTTTGCCGACCGCTCCTAAATCTATCTGCATATTTTCAGGTACTGTCACAGCTTGTCCGTCGAACCGTATTTTTTGATATCCGGTATTTTCAAGGAGTTCAGCGATATTTTTGTCCGATGGAACTTTATAATCTCCGGTGGTAAATCCCCATTCGGTCAGAACAGGATACATGGTGCAGTCGAGAGCACCGTCGGTCATTGCTGAAATATCAAGAGAAAAACCGAGCAGTGCTGCTGTTTCCGAACTCACAGAAACACTATTTCCGCCACTGTGGTTAACTGCATAAATCTCGCTGTTTTCGTCGGTTACGGACCATAACCGTTCAAGCTCTGCAACTTTTTCCTCCGCTTTATCCAGTGCAGCTTTGGTATTTTCTCCGTACACAGTAACGGTCATATAGGTGTCCATTGCAAAAAATGATCTGCTATCTTGTTTATTTTCAACCGTTTTCTTTCCGCAGGCGGTTAATAATAATGCGCTTGCTATAAATCCGGCTATAATCTTTTTCCTCATTAATTTCACCTCGTAATTCTAAAAAGTTACTTTATTCCCATGAGTTTTCTCAGAAACGGTATTGGTTTTATAATATGATATGCGAATATTGTTATAGCAAGGCTTCCGAAGCAGATAATAAGAAATTGTACCGGTAAAAAGGTTTTTATTTTTAAAACATAATATGCTAATGTCACCAGAATTGGCTGATGCAATATATAGATGGGATAAGAAGCGTGATTAAGATATTCAGTAAGGATGGTCTTTTTATTTAAATATTTTTTCCCGGAGCCAATTACGGCAAGAACAGTCATCCAGCCTATAAAATTTATCCATAAATCGCCGTAGTAAGAAAGATTATAATACAAAACAGCAGAGATCGCAATTAAAATTACAGAAAATATAGTAAGCATACCGGAGTTCTTTTCAAGTTTATCAATTAAATCATTGCTGCTGAAGAAATAATATCCTATTAAAAATAACGTCAAATACTTACCCAAACTATATCCTCCGAAATTTCCGATATGATACATAATATATATCGGCAGAAACAGCAGTATAATGCCGTATAAAGGGAATTTATCTGCCTTTTCACGCACTCTTTCATATGGGATAAAGCGAAAAAATATTAAAGATACAGCAGAAATAACGAATAAAAATAAAATAAACCATAAATGCGCCGGAGTGAAAGCTCCGTCATAGCCGCTTAAATCTGTAAGATGAGTGAAGAAATATTTAATATTTTCAAAATAAGATCCGTTGTATCCGAATGAAAATTTTCTTGCAAAATAGGTCTGTAGCGGAGCTGAAAGAATCGTTCCGAAAATAAATGGAATTAATAATTTATCGGCACGCTGACGAATGAACTCATTACCGGAACGTTTTTCCAATGAATGTTTCGCACTGATTCCTGCAAGAACAAAAAGCAGCGGCATAAACCAAGGATTTATCATTGTGATAAATGTACTCAACAGCAGATTTTCTTCCGCATGAATATAAAATCCGGAGCCGAAATTATTCCATATCATAAATGTGTGAACCGGAAATAAAAGTATAATTGTATAATTCCGCAAATTGTCAATGTAATGCTTTCTCATGTGTTATTGCTCCTATTTCTTAGAACTAAGGGAAGAGATACTGGTATTTTTGTTAGTTAGTGTATGCTATCATTTATTATATCACTCAATTGGATTTCTGTCAACAGCATATTGCAACAATATTCTCTTGTAATATTATGCACATTTTTACGGTGAAAAGGTTGATTTTTTTGTTGGAAAGTGATATAATGTTTAAATAGGATATTCAAGTCAGCGATTTAAATTCGAATCTGCTTGACAGGAGGTTTTTTATGAATGTACCACAAAGCAAGTATAACAGCGTTGTTATTGTATATAAATGTGAATCGCATCAGTTCCATAATCTGAATTCTGCTAAAGAATTATTATCCGTTAAAGGAGATACCTGTTCAGTAGACCAACTGCTTGGCAATGATTTTCTTAATCGGAAAGACGCTGAATCATTTCGTAAAAAGCTTGCTGAAGCATCCGTTTCTTGTAAGCCATATGTGTCTTATATGAAAAGTCTTGTAAAATCTGCCGAGGGGAAGAATGTATTCTGCCAGATAGGATTTGTATGTTCAGAACCGAAAAAGAGCGTAGCTGTAATTTTTACATTTATGAGTGCCTTCAACGAATCAGCTTTTCAAAAACTTGATCAGCTTACAGGAATATACACCCGTGCAGCATTCGTAAAAGAAGCGGATTGTTGGCTTGAAAAACTTTCCGAAGAAGATCTTATGAAAACGGTAATGATCTATTTTGACGTTCAGCGATTTAAAATAATAAATGAAATGTTCGGTATGGAGGAAGGAGACAGACTCCTTATACATATTGCTGACGCTATTGCTAAAGTTGTTGAAAACAACGGAATAGCCTGCCGTATCGGTTCAGACCGTTTCTGTCTTATAACAAAAACTATAATAAAAGATATTCCGGATTTTATTGAAAATATATTTGAAAATATCTCATCATATCCGCTTTCGTTTGAAATAGCCTGCAATGCGGGAATATACCTGTTTAACGGAAAGCTTCGTCCCGCAGATTCAGCAATAGGACGTGCCATAATGGCGCAGTCGCCGATAAAGGGGAGCTATACTCAAAGATATAATTATTATACCGAAACTCTCAGAAGCAATCTTCTTACAGAACAGGAAATAACCGGACTTATGCGTGCTGCGCTTGAAGAAGAACAGTTTGTTATCTGTTATCAGCCGCAGTATAATCATTCAACCGGAATGCTTGTCGGAGCAGAGGCGCTTGTCCGCTGGAATCATCCGGAAAAAGGACTGATCTCGCCCGGAGTTTTTGTTCCGGTTTTTGAAAAGAACGGATTTATAACCGCACTTGATCTTTATGTTTTTGATAAGGTTTGCCGGTATATAAGAAAATGTATGAATGAAGGCAGCCATATTGTTCCAATTTCGGTAAATCTTACAAGATATGACATATTTTCCCCGGATTTTATAGATAAGCTGGAGCAGTCACGCAGGAAATATAATGTGCCTTCAAAATATATCCGCATTGAGATAACCGAGTCTGCTGCACTTGGCAACAGTCAGTTTATCAACGAAGCCGTAAGAAAGCTTCATAGTTATGGTTATATTGTTGAGATGGATGATTTCGGAAGCGGTTATTCTTCGCTTAATATTCTTAAAGATATTGATTTTGATATTATCAAGCTTGATATGCGTTTTCTTCAGAATGAAAACGATACAAACAATCGTGGCGGAACGATTTTAAGCTCTGTTGTAAGAATGGTAAACTGGCTTGGTCTGCCCGTTATTGCGGAGGGTGTTGAAATAGTTGAACAGGCTGATTTTTTAAGAAGTATCGGCTGCAATTATATTCAGGGCTATCTTTATTCACGTCCCCTGTCGGAAAAAGAGTATCATAAGCTTTTATGCAGCAGCGAAAGCGTTGGGATAACCGCTCCGCAGATGCGTCTGCTCGATACGATGAACGCAGCCAATTTCTGGTCGAGCGATTCGATGGAAACTCTTATCTTCAGCAATTTTGTCGGAGGCGCTGCAATTTTTGATTATCATGATGGGAAAACTGAGCTTTTAAGAGTAAACAAAAAATATCTTCAGGAAATTTGTATGAATCTTTCTGAAAATGAAATCGTTAATACTGATATTATGGATTGGTTCGATGAAGAGGGTAAAAAAATTTACCGCAGTATGCTTGAGCTGGCAATTGAAACCGAGGATGAACAAGAAGCGGAAACATGGCGTCATCTGACTTCGTCAACCTGCGGCGAGGATGATATCTGTGTAAGAAGCACAGTCCGTATGATAGGAAAAAGCAAGAACAGCTGTCTTTTTTATGCTATGATACGCAATATTACAGCCGAAAAAAATTATTATTCCGGAATTCTGGACACCGAAAAGCGTTTTAAGATTGCAAGTGAACAGGTTGATATGTATTTCTGGGAATATACTGTTGCAACTAAAGAAATGCGGCCGTGTTTCAGGTGCATGAAAAATTTAGGACTTCCGCCTCTTCTGAAAAATTATCCTGAAAGTGCGATAGAAATAGGAATCTTCCCGCCGGAAGTTGCAGATATGTATCGTGATTGGCATAAGCAGATAGCTGATGGAGTAGAATCTCTTGAAGCGATTATTCCTTTAACAGCAGACCGAATACCATTCCGTGTAAAATATACGACTGAATTTGATGAAACCGGACGTCCTGTAAAAGCCTACGCTTCAGCGGCTTTGGTTGTGGATTGAACAGGAGAATCATAAATGAACGAAATAAATAATCAAAAGCCAACAGCAAAAAAGAAGATCCTTTTTATTTGTGACGATTTGCAGCAAACGGGTGCGATCGGCGATCTGCTAAGCGAAGATTATGATGTGATATGCCCTGAAAATAAAGAAAACGGCAGAAGACTTCTTAGTGAGTGTTACAATGATTTCAGTGCAATTCTTATCGGAGCAGAAATTGCAGTTGCGGATGATCACAGTTTTTTGAAAAGTATTCAAAGCAAAAGTAAGTTTCGATTGCTTCCGATTCTTATTGTTTCGTCAGGAAAGTATTCAGAAAAAGAGATCGATTGTCTTAAATATGACGCTGCTGATTTTATTAATCCGCCATACTATAAGAAAATTATTGAAAACCGTATTGAAAATGCTATAAGATGCAAAGATTCAGCTTCTTTTTATGAAATGGAAAAGATGCTGAAAGAGCTTCCTCAGAATATTTATATTAAGGATGAAGAGGGAAAGTATATTTTTGCAACTCATACATGGCATCATTACGAACATGATAATGATCCTGATTGGTCTATCCGCGGCAAAACTGATGCCGATATCCGCAAAGATAAGGAAAATGCTGTTCTTGCGATGAAAAAGGATATGGAAATACTCGAAACCGGCAGGGGTGAAGATTATGTAATAAAGATTCCAAATGAAATTGGAAGCGAGTATTATGAAGTAGTAAAGCGTCCGCTAAGAGATGATAATGGGAATGTAGTCGGAATAATCGGTATTCTTCATGATATTACCGAGCATGAGATACTGAAACAGAAGCTTAAATCAGCCGCTTCTATCGACGGGCTTACCGAACTTTATAATCGTAACGAAATACAGTCTTATATTGAGACTGAACTTATCAGGATGAAGGAATACGGCAAGGAACTTTCGCTGATAATGATCGATATCGACAACTTCAAGCAAGTGAACGACACCTATGGTCATAAGGAAGGCGATGTTGTTATTGTTGCTCTTGCGAACCTTCTGAAAAGCAAGCAGACGGTTTATGAGAAACGTTTTTCTGCCGGAAGATGGGGCGGAGAAGAATTTATGCTTCTTTTGTATGACGCAGGAATATCTGATGCCGCTCATATTGCCGAACTTATAAGGCAATGCTTTGAAAATACGGTTTTTGCTAATGTTAAGCCGCAAACGGTGAGTATTGGTGTAACTCAGGCAAGAATTGACGATACTCTTGATACGCTTTGCATCCGCGTTGATTCCGGACTTTATAAAGCTAAAAACAATGGAAAAAACTGCGTTGTTGTAATATAGAAAACATAGGGGAGCTTGAAAAAAGTTCCCTTTAATATTTCCTCAAAATGCTTGGAAGTAATATCTTAAATAAAAAAGTGCAAAAAAATTGAAAAAACAGTTGCAGTGAGCAGAAATATTTGATATAATAATTTTGTACACTGAATTATTTGCATGGTCAGTGTGCATGAAATTCAGAACTGTTTTTTGTGAAAATTTACAAACTTTTTATTGCAATACGTCAAATAGCAAATAAAAACACACTTATTAAATACAATACAGAAAAATACGGAGATTCCGCTGCCGGAAAAGTGCGGAAAGCTTCGGAATACGATTCCGGACGCTTTGGAGAAAGGTATGAAAAAACAAAACAAAATCTTTATTTGTTCCGTAATGGCAGCGATCGGAGCAATGACGGTTGCCCCTGTTGCGGTTTCTGCTGCTGAAAATGGTCAGGAGCTGATTTCAACATGGTATACGGACGAAAACGGCAGAATTTTTTATTATGATTCCAACGGCGAATATGTTACAGGAACTCAGATAATAGATGGACAGTATTATCTCTTTTCTGAAAACGGAGTTGAAAAAACAGGCTGGAGAACTGTTAACGGAAATCGCTGTTATTTTGATTCCGAAACGGGAAAGCCGCTTTACGGCTGGCTGGAATACTGTGGAAGACAATATTATATCGCTCCGGAAGACGGAAAAGCTGTCGGCAGATTTACCGATGTTGAAGGCGGACTTTATCTTGCCGATGTACATGGTTCGGTTTTAAGTGAAACCGGATTTGTTAATTACGAAGGAGACTGCTATTATATTAATGAAAACGGTATGGTTCAGACAGAACCAATAGAAATAAACGGTGTTACATATAATTTCAGTGAGGACGGAATCGTTTCAACCGGCTGGATTGAAAATGGCGGGGACAAATATTATGTTTATTCGGACGGTTCTCTTGCAAAGGGAATTATTGCTCTGAATGGAATGAATTATGCTTTCGGAGAGGACGGCAAGCTTCTTTACGGTTTACAGATAATTGACGGACAAACGGTTTATGCCGGATCGGATGGAGCTCTTGCGACAGGACTTATCGCAATTGGAGATTCGGTTTACTGCTTTGATGAAAACTGTTTTATGGTAACCGGATTTCATGAAATTGCCGACGGTGTTTTCTATTATTTCGGCGAGGACGGTTCCGCTCAGACAGGCTGGCAGAATATCGGCGAAGATACGTATTATTTCGGCGACGGTTATAAAATGTTCACGGGAATCAAATCGGTTGACGGAAAAATATACTATTTCGGTGAAGACGGAAAAATGCAGAACGGCAGACTTATAGTTGACGGAAATAAGTATTATTTCGGAGAAGACGGTTCGGCAGCAACAGGGCTTGTAACTATTGATAACAGCAAGTATTATTTCAATGAAGAAGGCGTTATGCAAACAGGATGGCAGACTATAAACGGAAAGAAATATTACTTCTCTGAAAACGGAAATGCTCTTAAATACTGGCAGATCATCGATGGAAAGAAATATTATTTCGATGATGAATGCATCATGCTTACCGGTCGTCAGATCATCAGAACTTTTAAATATTATATTAATCCGGACGGTGTCGTTCAGACCGGATTTATTACTCTTGACGACGGAAAATATTATTTTAATGCAGATGGAAAAATGCAGTTCGGTTGGCAGACAATTGACGGCAAGCAGTATTATTTCGATAAAACAAGCGGAAAAATGGCTACAAGCGGTCGTATAGACGGATATAACATCGGTCCGGACGGCGTTGCTGTTCCTATGTCGGATGTTCAGAAAAAAGCTGCTTCGGTTATTGCTTCTATCGGAAAAAATCCTGATAACATCTATGAATATGTTATTGCAAATAATATGTATAAATTCATCGAATCGACAAAATCTCTTGCGCAGATTCAAACTATCGGATGGAGCTTTTTTGCCAACTACGCTATGAACAACAGATTTGTTGTATGTTATTATTTTGCAGCAGTTACCGATCTCTACTTCCAGGAAGCAGGTCTTGAGTCAAGAGTTGTTTACGGAACAGGCAGAGGCGACGGCGACCATTACTGGAATCAGGTAAAAGTTAACGGAGTATGGACAAATTATGATACCTGCAATCACTATAAGAACGTTACTGATTCTTACCTTAAATCAATTAATTATACATGGAAACAGATCGTTTATCCGAATTTTAACTAACCGGAGGTATTTATTATGAATTCTAAAATAACTGCTCTGCTTGTGGCTGCTGCATTGTGTGCAGCAACGGTTGTATCATGCGGAAAAGATGAAACATCAAGTTCGGATGTCGTTCTTGACATAAATAACAGTACAACATCTTCTTCGGAAACCACAACAACTGCCGAAAAGAATGAAGCAACAACTACAACTGCTGTTACGACAAAAGACGCAAAGAAAAGTACTACCACAACGAGTGATTCAAAAAAGCCAGCAACAACTACTACGGCTGTTGCTGATAATAATAACAACGAGCCTGATGATAATGACGAACAGGACGAAGACAATCAGTCATATGATGATCCGCAGCAGGATGAACCACAGAATAATCAGCCTGATCCGGAGCCTCAGCAGCCGCAAGGTGGTTCGTTCGGCAACAGTGATCTCAATTTTAACGGAACAGCTCTTCTTGGAAATGCAGACGGACTTATATCTTCCCTCGGAAATCCGAACGATGTTGTTGAAGCTCCCGGATGTCTTTCAAACGGTGCAGATCAGAAAATATACTATTACAGCGGTATCGACGTTTCATGCTATGTTATGAACGGCAGCGAAACGGTTTATGATATTACGATTTCAGGAGCAGGATATTCAACTCCTAAGGGAATTTCCGTTGGAAGTTCACGTTCTGATGTTGAAGCAGTTTACGGAAAAGGCGACGGCGGAAGCAGTACTGTTATCTACGGTTCGGCTGATTTCGGACTTTATATTTTCTATAACGGCGATACTGTTTCGATGATAGACTACTACGCAAGCGTATAAAGGGGAGGAACTGTTTTGGTATTCAGCAGTCCCGTTTTCCTGTTTATATTCATGACCTCGGTGTATATTCTCTACAGAATTATACCGACTATAACAGCTAAAAATGTTCTCCTGCTGATCTTCAGCATAGCATTTTATACATACGGCGAGCCGAAAGCCGTTGTTCTTATGATAATTTCGATCATAATGAATTACTTTTTCGGTCTCGCTATGGGAAAGAAAAACAAGTTCCGCAAGCCTGTTCTTGCAGTTTCAGTAACGGCGAATCTGCTTATGCTGGGAATTTTCAAGTATGCAGGCTTTGGTGCAGAAATGCTGGACAGACTGCCGTTTCTGAGTATGTCTATCCCTAATATAGCGCTTCCAATCGGAATATCTTTCTATACATTTCAGGCGATGTCCTACGTTATAGACGCATATAAAAATCCACGCTATATTCAGCGGAATATTTACAAAGTCGCTCTTTATATAACATTTTTTCCTCAGCTTGTTGCAGGTCCTATCGTTAAATATTACGATTTTGCAGATCAGATCGACAAGCGTGAGTATGATCCCGAAAAAACGGCTCAGGGCATAAGAAGATTTATTACCGGACTTTCAAAAAAGATCCTTATCGCAAACACAATGGCAATTGCTGCCGATTACATTTACGGACTCGATTCTGCTGATATCACGATGCCGCTTGCATGGCTCGGAGCAGTTTCTTATCTGTTCCAGATTTACTTTGATTTCAGTGGTTACAGCGATATGGCTATTGGTCTTGGAGCAATGTTCGGTTTCACTTTCAAGGAAAACTTCAATTATCCCTATATTTCACAAAGTATGCAGGAATTTTGGAGAAGGTGGCATATTTCCGTTTCAACATGGTTCAAAGAGTACCTCTATATTCCTCTCGGCGGAAATCGTAAGGGCAAGGTGAGAACTGCTTTAAATAAGCTTTTCGTTTTTTTCTGCACCGGCTTATGGCATGGTGCAAGCCTGAATTTTATCGTTTGGGGACTCATAAATGGCGGTTTCCTTATGCTTGAATCCTATGGCGTAATAAATACAAAAAGATTCCCACGATTTTTCAGACATTTCTATACAGTTTTTGTAACGGTTATCGCTTTCGTATTTTTCAGAGCGGAGACGATCTCGGATGCCTGCCGCTTTATCGGAAAAATGTTCTGTATGAATGCCGGAGGAAGCGAGGGCTTTGCAAGATTCATGCTCCAGCTTAGTCCGATGTATATTGTTATGCTGGTTATGGCAGTTGTTTTCTCAATGCCTGTTATAAAGGCTTTACAGGGAAGAGCTGAAAGAAATGGAAAGTCCGCTTCTGTTATGGAAGTGTGTTCGTATGCAGTATCGCTGATACTTCTTCTGATATGCATCATAACGCTTTCTTCAGCTTCTTATAACCCTTTTATTTATTTCAGATTTTAGGAGATGCCTTATGAAGAAAAATTTATTATACAGACTTTATTCGGCAGCCTTCATAGGAATTTGTCTTGTTCCGGCAGCTTTGATGCCAATAGTCAAGGCTGATTCCGACAAGGAAAAGCGTGAACTTGCTTCCGCCCCGAAAATAAAAACAGAGGACGGGAAGATCAATTTCGATTTCTTTTCAGATTTTGAGACATATTTTTCCGAACATTTTGCGTTCCGCCAGCAGCTTGTAACTGCGGACGGAAGGATCAAATCGGCAATTCTGGGTACATCGCCCAATTCCGACGTTATAGTTGGAAAGAACGGTTGGCTCTATTACGGCGAAACGATTGATGATTTTCTTAATTTAAATACATTGAGCGATCGTGCGGTGAATAATATAAAAAATAATCTTGATATGATGAACGCTTACTGTCAGCAGAATAATGCGCAGTTCGTGTTTACCGTCGCTCCTAATAAAAACTCCGTTTATCCCGAAAATATGCCTTTTAACTATATTGAAAGCGACAATCCTGGCAACTATGAAAAGCTTGCGGCGGCTCTTTCAGGAAGCGGATACTGGTGCGATATGAAAGAAACTCTGCTCAATGCAAGTTCGAGCATTCCGCTTTATCACAAAACCGATACGCATTGGAACAATCTTGGCGCTTACGCCGGACATTCCCGGATTATGGCTATGCTCGGAAAAGAGAGCTGTTCTGCCGGAAGCCGCTGGTTTACACGTGACGATCGTCTGGGTGATCTTGCAGCAATGATCTATCCCGCTGAAAAGGCAAAAGATACTCAGGTTTACAATGATTATGAATTTACCTACAGCTATCTTGGAAGATTCCATGCTCTTGACGATATCTCGATAAAAACCGTATGCGAGGGCAAAGACGGAAGTCTGCTTATGTACCGTGATTCATATGGAGAAGCGATTTTGCCATATATGGCGGAATGCTTTAGTGAAGCAGAATTTTCAAGAGCTGTTCCATATCGCATGAACGGTATAAACGGCGGAGCGGTCGTGCTTGAGATAGTTGAGAGAAATATCGGCAATTTACAGAAATATGCTCCCGTTATGAATGCTCCTGAAGCGGACATAAGCGGTCTTGCTCCGGAAAAAATAAGTGGAAAAGAGACTGTTGTCCGCACAGAAAAGAGTGGAGTGTTCACCCATATTTACGGCGAACTTCCTGAAGAGGTATTCAGCGGAAGCAATTCGGAAATTTTTGTGTCTGTCGGAGAAAAATCTTACCAAGCTTTTAACTGCTTCGAGGACAAGCTCCTTGAACGTGAGGGAGAAACGAGCGACAGAGGATTTTCGCTTTATATCCAATCTGAAGAGGAAATTTCTTCAGATGATATCATGATAACAATCCTTAATGAGAATGGAAAAACTTTTTCGATAAAATAAAAGAAAAGAGTAGTGGTGACAATGAAAATAAATAAAATATCGGCTGCATTAATTTCAGCAATTTTAATGGCATCTGTTCCTTTTGGTTCGTCAGTCTATGCTGTAGATATGACTCCGGTTTACGAAGATTTCAACTCGAATGATGTGAATGGAAGAGTGATAATAAATCTTCCAGAAACAGTCAAGGCTTCGGTAGCGATAACCTTTGATTCTCCTGAATGGGAGGGAGAGCCTTATTACACCTGTGAAATTGCCGGAAGCGACAGCTTCTCATTTGACATCGAGGGAAGAAATAATACCGAGGATGATTACCGAAATTATAAGATCAGCATATCCCTCAGCGGCGGAATTTACGATGCCGAAGCAGGAACGGTTACCGATGAATTTACGATCTACGATCCGAACGATACTCCTAAAAGTTTTACAACGCTTACATATAATTTCACAATTGACGATAAAGCAACATCAGATACGATCGAGCTTACAGATGAAAAATCCTTTGGCGGAGTTGACGGCGATTATTCTGTTGAAAAAGATTATGCGCTTCATCTGAACGGTTTTCTTAAAGGCGATGTTGATGGTGACGGAGCCGTTACCGGTATAGACGCTACTCTTGCGCTTCGTCAATATACGCTGGTTATTTCAGGCATGGACGGCGAGCTGAACGAACTTCAGAAAGCTGCCGCAGATATAGACGGCGACGGAGTTGTAACAGGAATCGACGCAACTAATATATTAAGATATTATACTCTTATGATATCTTTCGGCAGTGCAAGCTGGGATAATTTATAAAATTTTTTCAAAATAATAATTAAAGGACGAACTTTTCGGGTTCGTCCTTTATCATTTATTTTGTTTCTTCATAAGCCTTTCTAACGGCTTTAGCCAACTGATCAGCGCATGATGTCGGCTTCATTCCGCATAAGTTTCCACTGAGTTTTTCTTCGATTTGTTCAACGGTCATACCGTCAACGAGTTTTGATATGGCTTTAAGGTTTCCGTTGCAGCCGCCGTAAAATGCAACGTTTGTTATAACGTTTCCGTCAATATTGAAATGTATCTCGCTTGAACAGACTTTACTGGTTTTATATACATATTCCATAATTTTTACTCCTTCTATTAAATGATAATTATATTTTAACTCATAAAATGTATATTGTCAATAGTCTTATAAGAAAATGACAGGATAACAGCATTTATTCTTATTAAAATTATAAAGGGGATGCTGTCCCCTTAAGCCTCACCTGTCGGTTCGGTCGGTGCTTCTGCTTCGCAGAGGTGTTCATCGGACACCCGCACCCCTTGCCAAAGGGGCATCCGCCTAACTGATGCCCATCCTCTCTGTCGGCAAGCCGACATCCTCGCCCAACCCTTTTGTCGATGTTACCGACATTTCCCCATACTATGGGGAATAACCCACACTGTGGAGAGTCACCATTTGGAAATCCACAATTAAATTATTATAAATAACCCCTTTACAAGGTATTTATAATAATTTAGGCATGATGCCAAACGGAAATAACTTCTTTCATCAGGAAATTAAATGGGAAATATCCGTTTAGTAAACATAACAAAAGTTAAATGCTTTTGCCCTACCGATAAACTCAATATACTAACTGCAAGATCAGATAATATAAAAAGATACTGAACAAGCTCTTTAATCCTGTTCAGTATCGTCATAATTCATATATCGTTTCCGTTTTCAATAAATCCAATCAGTTTTTCTACATCGTCAAAGTCATCGTAATCGCCTTTGATTCCGTCCTGATGATATACAATGCCTGACCGCTCATTTCTTTCAAGACAATCCAGCAGACGCTCCATTCCGTATCGGCGGGCAAATTCGCTGAACGCTTTCGGCTTTATCTTTTCAAGCATAAATTCTCCACAATTCTCAGAGCATTCAAAGCAATGTTCATACCCTTTTTCAATGCTGCATTTTCTGTTCTTGCACCAATCCTTATCGGGACATTCATTGCTCTGACAGCCGTTACAGGTATCATTCTGACCGCACAGGCAACAGGCAAGCCCGCATCTTGCAATTCCGAGCTCTCTTTTCATTTATTATTCCTTCTGATCGGATGTCTTATAACAGTTTTCAAGTTTTCAGGGGCACATCTTCGGGGATCGGAAAGATATATCTCATGGTGAAAACGAGTAGCCGAGATATCCTCGGTATATCCGCTTTTTTCGGCAAATTCACGCATTTTTGCAATGCTTTTCGGCTCGTTGTCATATGTCCCCTTATGCATTATTTGAACGCAAAGTCCTTCAGTCATTTTTATCAGCCTTGCTTTTGACAGATCAAGCTCACGCTTTTTCTTTGCAAGAGCATTTTTTGTATTTTCAAAGACCTTTTCTGTCACAAATTCCGGTTGACGTATCATGGATATCCAGCAAAAACTTCTTTTATCTGTGATATTTGTGCCGTCAAATTTCGCATCGTCCACATACCAGAGACCTTCCAAAGGCGGAACAACGTACTCAAAATATCCCTCAGGCGGAGTACCGCTCATTTTTGACATTTTGATAGTAAAAGACAGCCCATACAGAATTTCAAGAGCCTCCTTATATTCATCGCTGGTATTGGGATCGCCCTTTCCGTCAATGGCAATGAAGATCATCTCAGGGATTTCAATGATCGACGGCTTTGTTTTTGGCTGGTATAAATCTTTATATTCCTTTTTATAATCAAATTTTTCCATTATTTTTCCTCTCTGCGATAGATGAAATTTACAAAGTCAAAATATTCCATATATGGTTTTGTCAATTTATAATTCCACGAATGAATTAAAGTCGGAACAATCTCCAGCAAGACCTCGTCACGCAGACCGGAATAAGCTTTGTACGAGCCGTAGAAATACTTCTTGAATGCATGAATAAAAAAATTATTTTTACTTTCAAGAGGCTTTCCGATACATTGACAAGTTCCCTCTATTGAGAAATTTTTATGACAGACTGCCACATTTGGATTCTCAGAAATTTGTCTGTATTTCAAATACGTTTGATCTGTCTGACAATAAAATCTGCCGTTTATCACAATCATACTCATGGGACGTGATGTTACACGATTTTCTGAACAAGTAGATAATGTCATGATGCCGTGTGTTCCGATTTTCTTCCACAAAGCCTGCAAATACAAAGAAAATTTGGCATTACGGCTCTGATACCCATTTTTAAGATCATGTAATCGTTTTATCCCGTCCTTATTCCATGTCAGAGTTTTTTTCAGCCATTCACACGGAAACTTTTCGCAAAGACCACAAAACTTTACATCATGCTTACGGCAGCAATCGCATATTTTACAACTGCCTTCCCATAATTTCACGCATTTTCCGCCGTTTTGATTACAGCCGCTGCATTCGTTTCTTTGAAAATATTCACACTCTGTACAATTTCCGCCGCAAGGTGTAATATTACGAAAATCAACCATACTACACTCATTTCAAACCAATGTAAATATGTATCTCCGCATTTTCAGCGTCGGCATTCTGATACTCCTCAAAATCACAGACAAAGGTACGTTCAAGGTTCATCTGCCAAAGGTCTGTCCAGAATTGCTGAACGGCAGCGATCATATGACCCTTTACAACGAATTTCGCATATTTTCCGGCAGGGATTTTCCGTAGTTCAAAATTCTCTGGAACATCGCCGCCGCTTACCTCACAGGCTGTAATGACCGTATAATCGACTTTTTCATCATCGGCATAGTCTGTGTAAATTCCGAGAGCCTTGTCATTGACTCTGTTTTTCAGTGTAAAGCAGCCTTCGGGGGAGTAAAGCTTCTGCCAGAGTCTGCCGATTATCTTTCCCATAACGGGAGAAGCGTTATTCGTTCTTGCAGAAAATCCTGCGACAATCTTTTCCTCTAAATTTACAATTTCATAGTTCATGGTAGTACCTCATTTCATATTTGATGATTTGAGTATACCACACCAAATGTGACAACTGTATGTCATGTTTCATATTTTTCCGAAATTCTTTTCACCAGCTCATGAAATTCGCTGCAATACTCCTTTGGCGAAAGTATCTCCGCCTTATCTCCGAACGACAGAATATAACTGTAAAACGACGGAATATCAGACCATGTAAAAGTAAGCAGAATATCTCCGTTCTCGTCAAACTGAGGAAGTTCTGTGCCGAATTCGTCTATAATGCGCCATTTCAAAGATTTGTCAAATTTTACTGTCACTTCAATTTCACCTTTAGTATGACGCAGCTTATCGCAGGTGTATTCTGGAACTTCACGCAATTCGCACGGTTCATTCGTACACTCAAGGCTGGTAAGACGAGTGAGCTTGAACATCCGGTAATCGTTTCGCAGAGTGCAGTACCCCCACACATACCAGCTTGACCATTGAAAAACCAAATGATACGGCTCAATCTCACGGCCGGTTTCACCCATGGGAGAAAAATAAGTGAATCTGATTTTCAGACGGCTGTCTATGGCATTTTTAATCAGTTCTATCTTATCCGAAACGGCGGCTTTATCCCATGAAGAAAGGTCGATGATGATCTGATTTCCCATATTTATCGTATCAGGATTTTCTGCTGAAAGCTTGCTGATAAGCTGACTGTAACGCTTTGTATCGCTTACGCTGTCGAGACTTTTCAAGCCTGAAAGGATCGCTTTCATGTCGTCGTTTGAAAGGAGCGTACGATCCAGTCTGAACCCATCCATAATAGATATTCCGCCGCCTTGTCCCTGAAATGTGACAATGGGAATCCCAGCTTTGTTGATTTCTTCAATATCACGGATAATTGTGCGACGTGATACTTCAAATTTTTCAGCAAGCTCTGATGCCGTCACTTTTTCCCTTTGTAGAAGAATGGACAAGATTCCGATAACACGGTCAATTTTCATATTTCACACCCTAATTTTATAAAAGTACTGAATTTCACGAAGCGGTTTGCCGCCGATATTATCATCAAGAATTTTATCGGTTTTTATAAAGCCGTTTTTTTCGTAAAATTTTATTGCAGGGTAGTTCTCTTCCAATACCCATAGAAATATTTCATTATAGCCTAACTTTTTCAATTCGTCTATTGCGACATGAAGCATGTTAGTTCCATATCCTTTTCCGATGTACTGCGGTAAAAGATAAATAGAAATAATTTCTCCCATTCCCTGAAATTCGGAGAAACGGGATTCGCAGAAACTTGAAGTTCCGATAATTTTATTATTCTCAAGCATTATCAATGTTTTTCTGCCGTTTTTATCCAGATTTGAAGCCCATTTACCTGTAGGGATACTATCAAGAAAACTTTGCGGAATAATATCTTTATAAGCATATTTCCAGCTTTCTTCGTACACATGGCTGATTGCAAGTTTATTGTCATATTGTATCAACTCCAATTTTTCAAATCCATAATAACATATATTTCATAAAAAATCAAGCATTTCTGGTCACGAAAAAACGGCACTTGAACCTGATTCAAGTGCCGTTCCCGTCAACCGGATTGTTTGCAAAATTATATGTATTCATGATGACCTCTTATTTTCATTTACAGAGAATAATGTTTTCTATTTATATACTATGAATTGAAGTCAGCAAATATGTACCATTTTCGATTCAATTTTCAGAAAAGCTCAACCGGTTCTTTGGGAGCAAAATTTGTTTCCATTGTCCATGTGACAGCAGTGCAATGCTTCATAACGAAAATCTGCAAAAGATCATCAATTCCATTTTCTCTCCACGCTTGCAGGAACTTTCTTGTGGGGTGAGCAAAAATCTCCTCTTTCAGTTTTTCATCCAAAACCTGTTCCAGAACGCCTGTCACTTTTATCTGAGTTCCATTGCAAGAGAAGCACATCTCTGCCTTGGGATTTTTCTTGATCTGAGCAAAAACCTCCTTTGTTGAAGCCGTGTGAAACAGTATTCCGTTTTCGTCTGCCCGGAATAAAAGCATCCCTCTCACTCTTGGCTGGTCACCATCCATAGTTGCAAGGTGAAATGCGGGATTTGCATTCATAAGCTGATACATTTCCTGTGCCGTCATTGAAATCATCCTTTCTGATATTCTGATGTAGTAACAGCTGATACAATGATTATATCACATTTATAGAAATCAGAGCTTTCAGAATACTTTCAGACATTTTCATAATACTACTATCATTTGCTTTTTGTAAGAACGTGCTTACAATAGCTTTTACAGCCGCAGTTCGGACATTTCAGCCTTCTTCTTGTGATGGTATGAGCAGCATTGAAGTATGCAGACATCGTTGGTACGAATCGTGTCTGACATTTGCTGCACTCAAAGGCTCCAGCTTCTCTGTCGAGAATACAGGCAACTGCAATGCCTATGATGATGACCGTGATAGCGATTGCAATGAGTGCAATCCTTGCGGCTATAGGCATTTCAAATATTCCTGAGACTAATATAAGCGGCACTGCAGATATGACTGATAAAAACGCCACAACCGCCGAGATAATAATTTTCTTTCTGCTCTCCTGAGCTTCATGTACTAAATTCATCATATTTTCCTCCGCCTTTTCCTTGTATTCTGCAATTGATATTTTTTCTCCCGTGAGCAGCTCGTTGACATTGATTCCGAGAATTTCACAAAGAGGAAGCATAAGGGAAACCTCTGGCAATCCTTTTCCTGTTTCCTATTTTGAGATAGTCTTATTGCTGATAAAAAGCTTATCGGCAAGTTGACTTTGAGTAAGTCCTTGTTCCTTACGCATCTGAGCAATGAATTTTCCTGTTTTGATCTGATCCATTGTCTGCTTACCTCCTTTCATCAAAATGATACCACATCCCTGCCAAAAAAGAAACCCACGAGCCGTAGAATCACGCAAAACAGGCAATTCTACGCTTCGTGGACACAAATTAAGATTTGAATTTTTCCCTGTATTCCGTGGGAGTTATGCCCATTCTGCTTTGAAAACAGGAAGAAAAATGCGCACTGCTGCCGAATCCGCAGCGCATTGCAATATCAGTCATGGGAATCTCTTTTCTTCTCAGCAAGATTTTTGCGGATTTAATTCTTATGCCTATCAGATATTCAATAGGTGTTATCCCGACCCCTTTTTTGAATTTACGATTAAAGCATGACGGAGAAACATACCCCAATTCTGCCAGTTTTGCAACAGTGATATTTTCTGCATAGTGCTGTTCCATATAATGCTGCGCTCTTGCCACGGAATAGTCGTTGGATATCGCTCTCAGATCAAGAGTCTCGCCGAAAATACTGCGGATGATCCAGTGTGTGATTATTTCGCTGTTTGCGTCAAGCGTAATATCGGAATTCAGCATAGACTTACTGTATTCAAACGCAAACGTATTCACTGTTTTCAATATATCACTGCACAGCTCAAAAGAATGCTCCCTGAAAACAGGCATATAGTCGGAATACAGATTGTAGCGTTTTTCAAAATACTCCTTTTCAATTAAAAGGCAATAATAATGCTGTCCTGTTTTATCATTATGAGGAATTTCTGGGGATGTTATTTCTGCATGATAGTGGAATCTTTTCTCCGTATTTTCTCCAAAATAGATCACTATCATGTATGACGGATGTGTATGATTGTTCTTGGCGGCATATCCGCATGGACCTGCTATAGGAATGAAAAGTCCGAACTGAGGTCTGACATAGCAGTCAACATATTTCAGTTCTTCTTCTGTAATATCTTTTCCTACAAGTTGTTTTATTATTTCAAAATCTTTTATCATAATGTTGACTTCTTTCATTGTAGTGATTTATCAGATAAGCGTAGACAGCTTTTTCCCGATCCATACGCCTATAATACAGCCAATCACACTCAATACAATGTAAATTCCGCCTGACAAAAATGACTTGTTTTCAAGCAGTGTAACCGCTTCAAGAGAAAAGGTTGAAAATGTTGTAAAGCCGCCGCAGATACCTGTTTTCCAGAATAACACCGTATTCGGAGAAACATCGTCTTTTTCGCTCGCTAAGCCGACTATAAATCCTATCATGACAGCGCCGACAATATTTGTCATCAATGTCAATAGGGGAAATTCGTTTTTTATCGGGATAAGGCTTATTGCATACCTTCCCATCGCTCCTATTGCTCCGCCAAGAGCTACAAATAAAAATTTCATGTTTACCTCAAATCATTTTGAATTCAAAAGTACAATTGTAAATTTGGGCTGGTAACAATCATTATATCACATATCTGAGAGCCTTTCAAGTTATTGCTATAGTTATGGATAAAAACCGCATTTACCCTTGATCCAGAGTGAATGCGGTTTGCATTTTGTTTTACATAAATTAACTTATGTTCACCTTTAATACTTTTTTGGCATAAGCAATGCTTTGTCGGAGCGTATTGTCCTTATCACAACCTGCAAGCCGTAGTTTATGGGCATATGCAAGAATGTCAGAAAACTGCTCGCATGGTTTTAAACCGGCTTCTATCAGATCTCTGCCCATGACATATGGTCTTGACATTATTTCCCTGAATTTATGATATCTCTGCATGAGAAATTCTTCCGAATCGTTACGCTGCGGAATCTTGCCGAGACTGTCGCAGATACTTAGCTGTATCAGGTCAAAAGGTTCGACTGCGGAATCAAACAGCTTGTTGGTGGATTTCAGCTTTGATCTTGCTCCTGACATAATATTGGGAATCATATGCAGTTCAGTCATATTCAGAACATACTTTATCAGCTTCGTTTCTGTTGTGATGCGTTCAAGAAACTGCTGCACCAACGGTAATCCCTCTGTTTCGTGACTGTAGGAATGAATCACGCCGTTTACTTCTGTTGTGCAGACTGCTTTGCCGAAATCATGACAGAGTGCGGAAATCATGAATCCCAGTGGATACCGTGCGCTATGCCTTCTTTTCGCCGCCTCGTCCAGTACCATCATCGTATGCGTCCATGTATCGCCTTCACGGTGATGCTGTTGATTCTGCGGAAGTCCTATGAGCGATTTCAGCTCAGGAAACCAGAAGTCCAGCTGTTTCATATGCTTCATCTGATTAAAGAATACAGACGGTTTGTCCGATTTCAGCAGAGCCTTTTCCATTTCCAGCATGATACGTTCGCCCGAAAGTGCAGATAAGTCGATATTACGGCAAAGAGCGACAGTTTCATCCGTAATTGTAAAATCGAATCTTGCAGCAAACTGTGCTGCTCTGAGAACTCGAAGGGGATCTTCTGCAAAGGTGATATCGTCAATATGACGAAGTACTCCTTTCCGCAAGTCTGTCTGTCCGCCGAAATGGTCGATGATCTCGCCCGTGAGAACGTTCTCCATCAGAGCATTTATGGTAAAATCCCTCCGCCTTGCTGCCTCGCAAGTACCCATAAAAGGATCGGCAGTAATTTCGAAATCTTTATGTCCGATGCCTATCAGCCGTTCAGTACGGGGGAGTGCAATGTCTATGGAATACCCCTTTAAACCGTAGATTCCGAAACTTTTGCCGATTTTGATACACTCACCAATAGAATCAAGGAGCTGTTCCAATTGTGTTGGAGTGATACCATGGATCTCAATATCAATATCCTTATTCGCCCGATTTAAAATCTTGTCACGGACGTAACCGCCTACAAAGTAAACTTCTCCGTCCAGTTCTGCTGCCTTTTGTGCGATAAGTTTTGCAATTTCTGTGTCTGTCATAATTTCTCAGACCTTTCTGGTTTACTATATTGCCATTAAAAACTTTGCTTTTAGTATATCATAAACGATTTGTAAAATCAAGGCGATCATCGATAAACTCATGGTAACAGCATTTAATTTTGCTAAACATTCTAAAGGGGATGCTGTCACCTTAAGTCTAAATTGTCGGTTTGGTCGGTGCTTCTGCTTCGCAGAGGTGTCCACTGGGCACCCTTTCTCCCTGCCAAAGTGAGCCTCGCATAACTGACGCCCGTCCACTCTATCGGCAAGCCGACAACTCTCTACACTGTGGGGAGTCACCCTTTGGAAACCCACAATTAAATTATTACAGATACCCCGAAAAGAGGTATCGGTAATAATTTAGGCAAAATGCCAAGATGTAAATAACTACTTTTAGCAAGGAATCAAAGAAACAAAGTCCGCTTAATAAGCATGATAAAAATTAAATGCTGTTATCCTGAAGAAAATGAAAAGAAATTGTAAAAGATATATTACAAAGTGAATACAATCTGCAAAATCTGTCGTTTTCGGTTGACGAGGCGTGAAAAAAATAGTATAATGAAACAAGAAAGATAAAACTTTGAGGGGGTTATAATATATATGAGAAACAAAAGAAAAAGAACGATTTCGATCATGATTTCAGCATTGATCTTAGCCTTTTCAACAGCTTGCAGTTCAACTGTTGAAAAAGCCGGCGATTCTTCTCCGGATATGAATATGAACAAGGGCTATTCCGATTTTGAAGATGAAACGACCGAGCCAAAAACAGAACCGGAAACAACCGTTACAACTACTTCTGCGACAACTACTACAACGACAACAACTACAACTGCTCCTCCTGTTATTAAAGGAAATTTGTATGATTCCGATGGCGACATTCTCATGTATAGCTGGCAGGACGAAACAGGAAAAGAGATCCGTTCTTTCTCGGAGAGTTATAAGATTTCGTTCGCCAATATCTTAGCTGAAATGTCCGGCGGATTCGATAAAACTTTCGAGGAAACTCTCAGAAATAATAATCCCTCTCCGGTAAATGGAAACGAAAATATCGGACGTTCAATTCAGCTTACTCTTGATGCGGACGTTCAGAATGCGATTTATCAGTATATGCAGAATATGGGAATAGTTGGTTCAGTTGTTGTAATGAGGAACGACGGTTCAATTTTGTCCGAAGTATCATATCCATCATACGATCCGGATCGCTTTATTTCCGATCAGAGTTACGTTGACAGTCTTAGCTGGGGAGCTTGCGGAAATAAGGCATTCCAGAATGCAACTCCGGGTTCTTGCTTTAAAATAATGTCTGAAGTCATATCCGATAAGCATGGCATAACTTCACTGTATGATGACGGAACATGGGTAGATGACGGAGCAACTATAGTAAACTGGGATCACGATACGAATTATTCTTATCCGATAGCAGAACGTTCGCTTTATTCAGCTTTTGTCAATTCAAGCAATATTTTCTTTGCAAAAGCTTTCGACCAGATAGGAACTCAGGAAGTTTTAAGCGATTTGGGAAATATGTTTAATTTCGGTCCTGGATATGAGATATACTGCGATTTTGGTTCGCTTGAAAATAATATTGAAGTTTACTGTAACGATGATCTGAGAAGAAGTGCATTCGGTCAGTCTTACGTTAGAACCTGTCCGATTTATCTTGCAGCTTTGGGCAGAGAAGCCGTTTTCGGCGATATGGTAAAGCCGTTCGTTATAAAGAATGTTGTTGATACAAACGATTTCTACAGCGTTGTTGAGCAGGGAAGCGATCCATATGAGATAATTGGCAGCATTCCTCCGGAGTGCCGTCAGAACCTTCTTGACGGTATGTCGGGAGTTGCCTCTAATCTTGGAATTTACGTTCCCGAAGGCTATCAGTTCTTAGCAAAAACAGGTACTGCCGAAACTGGTGCAGGAGATTATCTTTACATAACAGGCTGCATAAAAAATTATAACGATAACGGACAAAACGGCTCAGTTTACTCAGATTACAGCGATTATCGGTCAAATGGAGGTTCTTATATCATCGTAATGCAGATTCAGAATCCTAAGGATTTCAACTTTAGTTTTGCAAGCGAATCTGCTCAGCTCTATAAGGGCATAATCGATATCGTTTTCAGCTATTAAGATTTGAAAAATTTTCCCCTACGGATTTTGGTCTGTAGGGGAATTTTTTATCTTATGACCGAAAGTTTTATTTTGCTTCTTTTAAAATAGAGGAAGCGTGTTCCTGCTGTTCGTAAAGTTGGTCTAAGAATTGTTCAAGTTTGCCTTTATTTCGTTCAGTGAGAGAGGAAAATTTTTCAACAACGTTCAGTTCATCCAAAGAAAATTCAGGATTTGCACTGCCATGTGGAAAGTTGGTACGTCCGGCAATATAGTCGAGACTTACATCGTAGAAATCAGCGATCAAAACTGCAAAATCCAGCGGAACAGTATGCTTTCCCTGTTCATAATTGGTATATGTGGTTTTATGCATATATAATTGTTTGCATAAGGCTTCCTGAGTTAAGTCGTTATCCTCACGCAAATCTCGGATTCGATGGTAAAGTTGCATAACTATCTGCTCTCCCATTTATGTTATTGTAACAAAATTATACCACAAATGATGTTGTAATATTGACTTATTACAACGATTGTGATATAATATTTTTAAAATACAACATTTGTTGTATAAGATATAAAAAGGAGAAATTTAATATGTTATGTAAAAAATGTGGAGAAGAAATTGAATCAGGCAGAAGCATCTGTAAAAAATGCCAAGAATCACTTAATAGTAATACTCAAACAAGTAATAGTTTAGTATTAAGTACTGCTTTAAATAAGCATTCTATGTTTGGTTATTTAGTGACTGTGATCTCATTGATTATAGCCACCGTCAGTATTATAGGTTTTTTTAAATTTCCATTAATAATTTTAGAAAATGATTATGTCGAAAAGACACTGTCTTTTGCAGATGTTTGTATTGGAGAAACTTTTGAAATATTTTTTGATATATTATTGGAGGCTGTTCATGGGCATATAAAAGGTGGCACAAATCAATTTATTATTAGTATAACTTTTATATGTCTTGTATGTATTATCATAAATATTATTATGTTGATAGTTGCACTTATCAAGCTATTGTTAAAAGACATTCGTTTTTCATGCAGAATGATTTCGTATTCTATTTTATTTACAGGATTATTAAGATTATGTCTGATGTTAATAGCTAAAATGGAACAAAATGAATCGAAAGGATTCGATATGTTCAATATTCATACTGCTAAATCGCTTTATTTTATGATTGTTTTTTGTATAGTATCTTTTTTAGTGATACTTTGGATAGCGGAGACACATATCAAGAATCCACGGAAACAATAATTTGGTTTTATATTGTGATTTCCGAAATACTTTCGAATTGAACATAAAAGCTGTTACACATTTTGTGCAACAGCTTTTGGTTTATTCATAATACCTAAGATAAGACCGTTTTCCGATTTTAATTGCAAGAAAGATTGCGATTGAATGAATCAAAATCATAAATGCTCCTGCAATAAGAGTATCGTAAGACATTATCATTATGCAAGCTCCCCAGAAAATTGTCACAATAACAGCGAGTTTCTGAGGCAGTATCTTATTGATATCTGATCTGCCCTTAACTCTTACCTCAAGATATATCAGTAAAAACGTAAGAATAAAAGAAGAAACGACAGTAACAGGAATATAAGCTGAAGCAAGCACATGATTATATTCTTTGGCTTTATTGTAGAAATAATAGGTAACAGCTGCAGATGCTGCCGTTAAAACTGAAAGGATAACAGTTCTTGAGTTACGAAGCTTTTCACGTTTCTGATTTTTTTCAGCTATAATAAGAATTTTCTTTTCCACTTCAGCAGCTTCGGCTTTTCTTCTTTCCTCGTCGGCTGATTCCTGTTCATAGTTGCTGAGGCCCTGAACGTTCGTAAGACAACGGAAAGCCAGATTGCCGGAGTTTTTATATCCGCTTATATCCTCGAAAATTTTCTGAACCTTTGCAAAGTCGGCGGAGCACTTTGCGTTTTCCATTTCTTTAATGGCGTTATTGTAAAGTTCATCCAGAGCCGTTTCGCACTGCATGATGAGCGCAGGAGTTTCAGCAATTCCGGGGGCGTCTTCAAGGAGTTTTAGCGCTTTTATGTAGTCACCGCCGTCCTTAGGAGAATCAATAAGATTCTTTGCGGAACGAAAATTATTCTGTTCGATTTCGGAGATATTTCGGTTTGCAATTTCAGTATAGCGGACTGAATCGCCAAAATTGCCAAGTTCCTTAAAAATTTCCCGTGCTTTCAAAGCGTCGCTTCTGGAGCGATTCTCTTTAAGAAGCGATTCCGCATAACCGAAACGTGCGAGCATTTCGAGTTCGTTAAGTTTATCTTTAAATGAGTCGTCCGCAAACCGCATAGCTTTTGTAAAATTTCCGAAATTACCGATAGTCTTTCCGATATTACGGAAATCTTTTTCATAAGAGATATTCAGTTCTGACATGAGTTTACCGAGATACGCTCGGGCGTTTCTTGGATTACTGTCGAGAGCCTTTTCAAAGTATTCGTCTGCACTCTGCCAGTTCTTATCTTCAAGAAAAATAAAAGCACGATCAACAAGAGAATCTGTTCCGACAGAAGCTGCTGTTGCAGAAACAGTACCGGCTGTGAGGATTTTTTCTATTCCACGAAGAAGATCCTGCATATAGCCGACCTTTGAAACGTCCTGTGACTGTAAAACTGTAAGTTCTTCGGGAAGATCGTAGGGACTCATATCACGATAGCATGGAATAACGATTTTTTTCTGTCCCTGCTGAGCGAGATCAAGAAATCTTGACCATTCGTTTTTTACCCAGACTGCATTAAAATGCTCCGGTTTAGTACCGATAACAAGCATGATCTGTGAGCTGTTAAGAGCGGCAAAAATATATGGTTCATATTCCTGACCAAGTTTATCTTCAAGAGTTATTCTTGAGAAGAAAACTTTATACCCCTTATCGGTAAGCGATTCGTAAATATCCTGAGCGATAACGCTGTCGGGAGTACGTCCGCCGAAATTATCGGTTTCTTTGTAGCATATAAAAATATCAAAAGGCTCTTCGTGACCGGAAATTTCGAGAATTTTTCTTTGGATGCGGTCGAGCTGCACTGCTTCGTCACGATAAACTGAATAAGCTGTACTGTCGGCATATTTTAAGGCCAAAAGGTATTCGGGATCATCAAGTATAGAGCAAAACTGTGTTCTGTGACAAGTAGGTATCCTTTGACCTGTTTTAGGATCTTCAACATATTCGATACCATATCGGCATAAACAGCTTCCCCAGTGAGCTTCGGCTTCCTTCGGAGCTTCTGAAATTATATTTTCATAAACTATAGAAGCTTTGTCAAATTCGCTGTTTATACGATAATAGTTAGCACGTTCAAAAAGTTGGCGGAGCTTTTCATTATCGATCGATGGGAGTGTCTGGGAGGTTCCGCAGTAACTGCACTGGCATACAGTCATTCCGGATGCGACATCAAGTGAGCCGCCGCACATTTTACATTTAAAAATGGACATAATAATCTCCTATATCATAATTGTTTTGTATTAGAACTTGTATCATGGGATAAGCTGTACGTCTTTTCGGTATAATTTGATGCTTGCTGAGTTGAAAGTCATTGAAAATCCACCCACCTTTCCTATGAACACAAGTTCTTAATTTTTCTTGATCAAGGCAATGCAGAGAATAACTATTATCAGAAAGAGAAACACGGGTGGTGAGCCGCTTCTGAAAAATAATGTCCCGAAAAAATTAATTAAAAAAATTACAGAACATACCATGATAATGACTTTAATTCTTTTTTTGTTTCGGGTATTTATTTTTTTCACGTTATGTTTTTTGAGAAATTCGTCAGCGATATTCTGTTCATTTTGCAGCGCCTGTTGTTCTTTTTCTTTAATATTATTTCTAACGAGCGAAATAATACCCTCAGAAACGTGCATAAATTCCGTTTTTTCAGCTCCCTGAGAAAAGGCTGCGGCATTTTTCATAGAATTGCCCATAACATACTGCATTCTTTTACGATAAATTTCGTCGCTTTCCATTCTGAATCCGTATGCGTTTATATAAATTTCAGAAAATCTTTTGATTTTTTCCGGAAGGTAGATCTCTGAAGCGGAACGGCAGTTATTTTCGGCAAGAAATCTTAAAAAATATGCCTGTGAACAGTCAGGATCAATATCAAGAACTCGTTCGCAGTATTCCTCAGCGTTTTTGAAATCAGCGTCGTTCAGGAAAATTCCTATACGCTGGAGCAAGGTGTCAACATTTTGGGGCGAGCGCTGATAAGCTGATTCGGCAAAGCCGTTTCCGGCTGAAATTATCTTTTTGATTCCCCTGATAATATCAGTCATGAAGCCGATTTTAGACATATCCTGAGCCTGAAGATGAGCAAATTCTGCCGGAAGATCGTAAGCGTCCATATCCTTATAGCAAGGAATAAGCCGTCGGCTACGGTCTGATTTAATAAATTTAAGATACCTGTTCCATTCATTTTTAACCCACGGAGAATTGAAATGTTCTGGTTTAGTGCCGACAACGAGCATGATTTTTGCGCTTTGAAGAGCCGAGAAAATATACGGTTCATATTCCTGACCAAGTTTGTCTTCAAGTGTTATAGCAGCATAAAATGTTTTGAAACCTTCCTGTTCGAGCTGATAGTAGATCTCGTTGGCGATAACACTGTCGGGAGTGCGGTTACCGGATTCATCTGTTTCCTTATAGCAGATAAAAACATCAAAAGGCTCTTCATTACGCACTATATTCAGTATATCGTGCTGGATATTATTAATCTGCTCCGCTTCGTTTTCATAGAAACTGCGGCTTGTATAGTCTGCAAAATCAATGGCGGACTGATAGTCGACGTCGGAAGTAATCGGTTCAAGCTGAGTACGATGACAAGTCGGGATCTTTTTACCTGTAAGAGCGTCGTCCACATATTCTATTCCGTATTTGCAAAGGACTATTCCCCAATAGGCCTCGGCATTATCAGGATAGGTCCGAACTATATTTTCGTAAACCTCCTGAGCCTTATCGAAATCATTGTTAAGACGGAGATGATTTGCACGGTTGAAAAGATTCGCCGTTATATCGTCACGGCTTTTAGAGAGAGTTTGCTGAGTTCCGCAATATTCGCATTCACATATATTTATGCCGTCAAGCGGTTCAAGTGCTCCGCCGCACATTTTACACTTAAAAACAGCCATAATCAACCTCTTTTCCTTGACAAAAGTTCACATTTTTTTAATTATACCATGTTTAATGACTTTTTTCAACTATTTTCAGATAAAATGTCAATTATATATTGTCCACATGGAGAAAATATGTTATACTGTGAATATCAATTTAAAAAGGAGTTTATATGAAAAAAACAAGAATGATGTCCGTTTCCGCTGCGGTTTGTATGCTTATTGCAGCAGGATGCGGCAATAATATATCAAGAATAAGTCCTGAATTAAAGGCAGAGATATCTGGAGAAAAAACATCGTCTGAGTTTCTTTCGGAATCAGTATCTTCGTCCATGTCAAATACAGAAGAGAAGCCGAGTGAAAAAGTTTCTTCTGATGATGAAAAAAAGCCAGAGCCTGTTATAGCTGCTCTGAAGAGTGTTGAAGTTTACGATGCGGTAACTGTTGCGGATTTTATCATAGAATCGGAAGCAGAGATAGTAAATGGTGATGATTTGCTTGATACGTCCCGAACAGGTGAGTTTGAAATTTCCGTTTCGTATTTACAGGACGGCGCTATTTTTTGGAAAAAAGTGAGATATATAGTAGAAGATACTGAAACGCCATTGATTCTGAATACCGGTTGGAATCCCTATCACAAGACAGGAACAGCGTTTGACCTTAATGATTATGTCGGATTTGCCGATAATTATGACCGCTGTCCTGTTCTCACTTATGAAGGCGGAGTTGATCCCGATACGGCAGGCGATTATCCGATAACGGCAACTGTTACCGATTCTTCGGGAAATCAGACCAGTTGGGATATGTGTATTTATGTTGTTGATGAATTGCCGAATCCTCCCGATACAAACGAAAGAATCGACTTCGGAGATTTTATGTCAGATTATGCAGGAGAGGGAAGACGGTTCGGCATTGATGTTTCAACATGGCAGGGAGATATTGACTTCAATGCAGTAAAGGAAGCGGGATGCAGCTTTGTTATGATACGCATCGGGTATTACTATGACGATATCGTTATGGATGACCGTTTTTATGACAATATTCAGGGAGCAAGAGATGCCGAGCTTGATATCGGTGTTTATTTTTATACGACTGATAATTCCGTCGAGACTATTCGTGAACACGCTCGATGGATCACCGAAACGCTTGGTGGAGAACCGACCGATCTGCCCGTTGCTTTCGACTGGGAGGAGTTTACGAATTTTCAGAAATACGGCATGAACATCCGTGATTTGAACGAACTTTATCTTGCCTTTTCCGACGAGATGAGTACTTTTGGTTATGACACGATGCTTTACAGCAGCAAAAATTTCCTTAATAATTTCTGGAGCAGCGATATCAAAAATTCTTCTCCTGTATGGCTGGCTCACTATGTTGACGAAACTGACTATGAGGGTGATTTTTATATCTGGCAGCAAAGCAACTGCGGAAGAATTTCCGGTATTTACGGTGACGTTGATATGAATGTCATGTACATCGGATAACATCTTATTATACTATAAGTATAATAAGATGCGGATAGTACGTTCTAAATATGTTCTGAAGCTTGATGTTCTTGACTAATAAAACAGCTTATTCGTGATTAAATATACTGTTGTTGCTGTGATTTGGTAATATTTATGAAATATTATTTAATATATTCATTAATAGGACTTAAATGATTATTCGTACAGAATAAAATGTATGTTTAAATTATACAATTGGTAGATTGCTTTTTGGCATTAATGCTGAAATTATTTGTATAGTAATTTTGTACATAATTTATTAACAAAACTTGACATAAAGTGTGATATAATCAGAATCGGATTTGGGAGATGTTTCCTTAAAGGAAACAGGATTTATAGGTTTATGACAAGCGAGGGATATTTTATGAAACATAATAAATTTTTAAGAAAGTTTACAGCTTTTTTTTCAGCAGCCGTTATAGCAATAAGCTCAGCAGTTTCAGCTCCGGTAACAACAGCGGATGCCAAAGCAAAAGAACCTGATAATTATGCTAAGCTGCTTCAGTATTCGCTTTATTTTTATGATGCCAATATGTGCGGAACGGAAGTTGGGGAAACAACTCGTCTTAAATGGCGTGATGACTGTCATACATCCGACGCTGTTATCGGAGGCTTTCACGATGCGGGAGATCATGTTAAATTCGGACTTCCGGCAGGCTTCTCAGCTTCAACGCTTGGCTGGAGTTATTACGAATTCGGCAATGCTTTCGATTCTACCGGTCAGACCACGCACCTCAGAACCATTACGGATTATTTTGCGAAGTACTTTAAGGATAGTACCACTCTTAACGGCGATACGGTTACAAATTTTGTTTACCAGATAGGAAATGGCGACGGAGATCATTCTGAATGGTGTGCGCCTGAGGTTCAGGGAACTTCAACACGTCAGGTTTACAGCACTTCAAGCGGTGCAAGCGATATCGCTGCTGAATATGCAGCCGCTCTTGCTGCGAACTATATCAATTTTGGCAATGCTGAAGATCTGAAATACGCAAAGGCTCTTTTTGAGTTTTCGACAAAATATAATCAGTGTGCAACAGACGGTCCTTCGGGCTTTTATTATAATTCTGCATGGTCCGATTACAAGGACGAACAGGGATGGGCAGCAGGATGGCTCTATCTTGCGACAAAGGATGATAAATACAAATCGTTTCTGAATGATTATATGAATCAAAACTGCCAGTATGGCATTTATACAACTTTCTCGTGGGATAATGTAAGCGTCGGAGCAGCGGTTCTTCAAGCCGAGATAACGGGTTCGACTGCTGACTGGAGAAAGGTAACTCAGCTTCTTGAATCTAAGGGTACTAATTCGGATAATTTCTATTTTGAATCTGAATGGGGCAGCACACGATACAATTCAGGCGTACAGCTAACTGCGCTTGTTGCTTCAAAGTATCCGGCAGCTCAGGTGAATTACAATAACTGGGCAAAAGGGCAGATGAACTATCTTCTCGGAGATAATCCGGCTGATACCTGTTTTGTTGTCGGATACGCTGATAATTCGGCGAAATATCCCCACCACAGAGGAGCATCCGGCTATAGCACATATGATGAATTTAACGGACAAACGATATATTCGAGCAATGGTCACACTCTTACCGGAGCTTTGGTAGGCGGTCCGACCAATTCAAGCGGAGCGTATAATGATTCCGTAGCAGATTATCAGGCAAATGAAGTTGCTCTTGATTATAACTCGGTTTTCGTTGGGGCAGCAGCCGGTCTTTATTCAGCATATAAAACCGGGGAAACCGTTGATCCTTCAACGATTCCCGAAGTAAAGGGCAACACATCCGATCCCGAATATACCGGAACAAAGCCGGCAACTTCAACTACAACCACGACCTCAACTAATGGCAGTGTAAATACTACAACGACAACTTCTGCTGTTAAGGGTGAGGCGGGAACATATGTGATCACCCCGAATCTTTCAAACAGTGATTTCAGCGATAATATGCCGGGGTGGAAATGGTCTGATTTTAATATTCCTGACGGCGAAACTGCTTCAAGAGTTGAAGTGAAGATCTCATCAAACAGCACTATAGGTACATGGAACGGCGCATTTGGTACAATGACGGGCGGAGAATGGCATCAGGTCGATTTTAATGAATATTTCAACAGTAACGAAGCAACAGCAGTTTGGAACGTTGATCCTGACCGTGCTGAAATGATCGACTATAAGTATGGCGATTTAAAAATCGGATTCTGGTGGATGAGCAATAACAATTATAAAATTGATTCTATAACCGTTTACACAAACAAAACGGCTGAACCCGAAACAACAACAACTACAACAACGACGACTACCACAACTACCACAACAACTACAACAACAACGACGACTACCACAACTACCACAACAACTACAACAACAACGACGACTACCACAACAACGACAACGACAACAACTACCACGACTACCACAACAACTATAACAACGACAACAACTACCACTGCAACGACAACGACAACAACTACCACGACTACCACGACTACCACAACAACGACAACAACTACCACTGCAACGACAACTACAACCACGACGACAACTACTACGACAACATCTACAACAACTACTACAACCATGATGACTACGACAACTACTGCCATAACTACAACGACAATATCATCATATGCAACAACTACTACCAATACATCGTCAATTACATCAATTACGACTACAACTACTTCCGAAACGACTACTTTTACAACAACTGCTCCACCGGAAGACGATATTGTCTGGGGTGATGCTAACTGTGATAACAAGGTTGATATGTCGGATGCAGTTCTGATAATGCAGGCTAATTCCAATCCTGATAAGTATGGTATAAATGGTTCTGATCCAAGTCACATTACAGCTCAGGGAATGCTTAACGCTGACGTTTATGATAACGGTAAAAGCGGCGTAACCAACGAGGATGCACTTATGATACAGAAGTTTAAGCTTAGTTTTATAGCTTCGCTTGATCCGAAAGATTTCATACGGTAAAATAAAAAATAGGAGCTGCTGTGTTTATGCATGGCAGCTCTTAAATAATTCAGGTGATAAATATATGGAAATTATTGAAGTTAAACGAGATAAGAAAAAATACATCGGCTTGCTTTTATTAGCTGATGAACAGGAAAGCATGATAGATCGTTATCTTAAGCGTGGCACAATGTATGTGCTTATGGACAATGGAGTTAAAGCCGTATGTGTGATTACTGATGAAGAAAATCTGACTCTTGAAATAAAGAATATTGCCGTTGAACCGGAATATCAGCATAATGGGTATGGAAAAAAGCTGATTGAATTTATTGAAGAGAATTACAGAAAATCGTATAAAATCTTGAGAGTAGGAACGGGCGACAGTCCTTTGACGATACCATTTTATGAAAAATGCGGGTTTAAGGAAAAGTACAGAGTAAAAAATTTCTTTACCGATAATTACGATCATCCGATCTTTGAATGCGGTAAACAGCTTATAGACATGGTATATCTTGAAAAGGAATTATAAATTCATTTTTGTTTGAATATGATCTAAATATGATTCGGATTCTTCTCTTGATTTGAAAATGATTATCGTTTTATCTGAATACTTTTTTAATAGCTGATAAATGGCAGGCAGTTGAATTTTGGGAAAATCTATTATCCATTGTCTGAATTTGTCATCTAATTCAGTTTCTGTCCAAGGCATATCGTCTCTTTTTCTTCCGATTCTTGATTCTGCTCCCGAAAGGCAGACATTAATCGGATAATCCAAGAGAAATACCGTATCGCAGCTTGCAAGACGAGTTTCAAGAGTGCGCTGATAGTTTCCGTCTATTATCCATTTATCAGACGATAAAATATCCTGAAGCTTTTTATCAAATTCTTCGGCAGTATAATTTGTTTTGTCAGGTTTATGCCAAAGCAAGTCCAGATGATGAAGAGGCAGACCGGTAATATTCCTCAGTTTTCTTGAAAAAACGCTCTTTCCTGAACCGGAACTTCCGATTACGATAATTTTTTGAAACATTATTATACCTCACACAATCAAAAATAATGGCAGACACCTTATGCGTCTGCCATTATAGTTTTTATAGGTTAACTAATTAAGCCTTGTTTACGCTGCCGAAAAGCTCCATCTTCTCTTTAACTTTAGCCTTGATAGCTTCAAAACCAGGAGCGAGAAGCTTTCTTGGGTCAAAGCCCTTACCCTGCTGATCCTTGCCAGCCTCAATGTAGCCTCTTGTAGCGTCTGCGAATACGAGCTGACACTCTGTATTTACGTTGATCTTAGCTACGCCGAGTGAGATTGCCTTTGCGATCATGTCGTCAGGAATACCTGTACCGCCGTGAAGAACGAGAGGCATATCGCCTACTGTCTTGTTGATAGCTTCAAGAGTTTCAAAGCTGAGGCCTTCCCAGTTATCAGGATATACGCCGTGGATGTTTCCGATTCCTGCTGCGAGGAAATCAACGCCGAGATCAGCGATCTGCTTGCATTCAGCAGGATCAGCACACTCGCCCTTGCCTACAACGCCGTCTTCTTCACCGCCGATAGCGCCTACTTCTGCTTCGATAGAAAGTCCGAGACCGTGAGCAACGTTTACAAGCTCAGTAGTCTTAGCAACGTTTTCATCGATCGGGAAGTGAGAACCGTCGAACATGATAGAAGTAAATCCAGCCTTGATGCACTTGTAGCATCCTTCATATGAACCGTGATCAAGATGAAGAGCAACAGGAACTGTGATTCCGAGAGACTCGTCCATAGCCTTAACCATAGCTGCAACAGTCTTAAAGCCTGTCATATACTTGCCTGCACCCTCTGAAACGCCGAGGATAACCGGAGAGTTAAGCTCCTGAGCGGTGAGGAGAATAGCCTTTGTCCATTCGAGGTTGTTGATGTTGAACTGACCTACTGCATATTTTCCTGCTCTTGCTTTCTGGAGCATTTCTGTAGCTGAAACTAACATAATTTAGATTCCTCCTGAATTTTCATTTAAAAGGTGATAAGCACCCCTAATAATGTTATTATATCATAATATTGGCAGAATTGCAATAGGGAGAAACGATTTTTTTGAAACTTATGGGAAAGCTTTGAAAAAATGTTGTAATTTTCATGAAAGTATGATATAATATAATATGTTATAAAAAACGCTTCTGTTATACCTGCTGCTATATTTGTAGTAGCGGAGGGTATGTATTGCAGAAACGATTAAGGAGAAGAAAAATGGCTATTACCGAAGCAGTTGAAAATTACCTTGAAACCATCCTGATTTTATCTCAGCAGCAGCCTGATGTTCATGCAATAGATATATGCTCTTATCTCGGCTATTCAAGACCGACCGTTTCTATCGTCCTTAAAAAAATGAAAGATGACGGGTTGGTTTCCGTCGATGGAGATAATCATATAACTCTCACTGAAAGAGGCAGAGAAGTTGCCGAAAATATTTATGACCGTCATAAGATTATATCCGAGTTTTTCATGCTGCTTGGAGTAAAGCACGACACGGCTACTGAAGATGCTTGCAAGATCGAGCACGATATATCTGAGGAGACCTTTAAGCTTCTTAAAGCGCATTATTATACGCTTTTGGAAGAAAAGAGGCTGGGTAAATAAGCTATTTTCCGGAGGAAACAATGAGTAAATACGAACAATTCAAAAGAGAATATCCCGTTTTTTTATATCATTCTTACGAAATAACCGAATCCGCCGGTAAGGTTGACGTAAGCTATAAATTTTCGATACCCGGTCTTGCGGATTTCTATCCGGGTTGGAGTTTTCCAAAGCCTGAAAATGTAAGCGTTTCCGGAGATCTGACCTTTGAACGTCTTGTTTTTTCGCTTGGTATGGCAGAAGCGGTAAGCTATTGGAAAGCCGTTTGTTCGCCTGAAATGATAGTTGAATGCGGCGAGCTGCACGGCGAACAGATATCGTGGTGGAAGAAACTCTGGTTCGCAGGACTTGGTGAATTTTTTTATGTTAACGGAATAAACGCCGATAAAGAGAGCTTTGTTAAAATTGTGTCCAGGGGAAAGTTTGTCAGCACTTCTGTAGCGGAGGCTCGAAAAAACGGGGGATGTCTGGTTCCGATAGGCGGAGGAAAGGATTCTGCGCTGACTATCGAAACTCTTGTGAACGCCGGAATGAATTGCCGCTGCTATGCGATAAATAAGCGCTGCTCGATAAGTGCGACTGTCGAAGCTGCCGGACTTGATGAATCTGCCCTTATTACGGCGTCACGAAAGTTTGACCGTTCGCTTATAAATCTTAACAATGCAGGATTCCTTAACGGACATACTCCGTTTTCTTCCGTAGTGGCATTTTCTGCCGAAATCACGGCATATCTGAACGGTTTGAAATATATTGTTCTTTCAAACGAATCAAGCGCAAACGAAAGTACGGTTGTTGGACAGGAAGTAAATCATCAATACTCCAAAAGCTTCGAATTTGAATGCGATTTCCATGAATACGAGGAAAAATATCTTAAAACAGGAATTTATTATTTCAGCTTTCTCCGTCCGCTAACGGAATTTCAGATCGCAAAAATGTTTACGGCATATAAAAAATATCTTCCGGTTTTCAGAAGCTGTAATCTCGGAAGCAAGGTTTCTCCCGATATATGGTGCGGAGAGTGTCCGAAATGTCTTTTTGTCAGCCTTATTCTGTCGCCTTTTCTTTCACGAAAAGAACTTGAAGATATTTTCGGAAGATATATTGCGGACGATGAAAAAATGCTGGAATATTTTATTGAACTTATCGGCGAGTCTGATCACAAACCTTTTGAGTGCGTGGGCAGCGTAGGCGAGGTAAATCTTGCCGTTTCGCTTGCTATACGTCAGCTTGAGGAAAAGGGCGAGGAGCTTCCTCTTCTTTTCGAGGAATACAAAAAGCGTGGATCGTATCATCCCGAGCAGATAGACGCTCTGAAAGATGAATACTGCCGTTATTTCAGCAGCGAAAATCTTCTGCCGGAGGATTTTAAGAAAATTTTGACTAAAGAAATGGAGCGTTTGCTTTGAATAGATTTGTCGAATATATCAGGGAATATACCGCAGGAAAGAAAATCTGTATTCTTGGTTTCGGAAGAGAGGGAAAGTCAACTTACAATATACTGAAAAAATATTGTGATTCGGAAACTGTTGCCATAGCCGACTTGAATCCCATTGACAGAAATCTTAATAATATTCCGGAAAATGTTCAGCTTATCACAGGAGCAAATTATCAGGCTTGTCTTGATGATTTTGATATGGTTTTTAAAAGTCCGGGAATCGTACTTGAAAAAAGTCCGCAGGAGTTGAAATGTGAAATAACATCTGAAACGCAGATTTTCTTCACTGTTTTCCGAGAGCAGATAATCGGAATCACCGGAACAAAGGGGAAAAGTACTGTAACATCGCTGATCTATCATATTCTGAAAGAGTCCGGAGTCGATTGCAGGATAGCTGGAAATATAGGAATTCCCGTTTTCGATATAGCCGAGAACATGAAAGAGGATACTGTCGTGGTTTGCGAACTTTCCTGTCATCAGCTTGAATATATGACCGTTTCGCCGGAAAAAGCTGTTTTCCTCAATCTTTATGAGGAACATCTTGATCATTACGGTACTATGGAAAAATATTATAATGCCAAGAAAAATATCTACCTTCACCAGAAAGAGTATGATTGTCTGCTGATAAATTCGGAAATTGCTCCCGAAAACGGTGAGCAGTACATTTACACCGTTTCTGCGGTCGATCTTGATGCGGATATTTACGTTCACGACGGAAAAATAATCCGAAATGGTGTAACCTATGATATCCCTGTTGAAAAAATCAAGCTGCTGGGAGTTCATAATCATTACAATATTGCGATTGCGTGTGCTGTTGCAGAGTTTTATGTTGAAAAAACTGACGTTGAAAAGGCTCTTTGCAGTTTTTCTCCGCTTGCACATCGACTGGAATACGTTGATACTGTAAATGGGGTTCGCTATTATGACGACTCTATTTCAACTGCCTGTGCGACTGCTATTGAAGCCGTTAAAAGCGTTCCACAGGCTGGAACGATTCTTGTCGGCGGTATGGACAGAGGTATCGACTACAGCGATCTTGTAGACTTTCTCAGCGGTTCAGATGTGAATGTCATCTGCATGGAAGCTTCGGGCAAACGTGTTTTTGATATGATTAGCGAGATGAGCTTTAACATTCCGGAGCGTGTTCACTATGTTCCTCATCTTGAAGACGCCGTTAAACTTGCCTCTGAAATTACTCCAAGCGGAATGAGCTGCATTCTGTCGCCGGCTGCGGCAAGCTATGGGATTTTCAAGAATTTTGAAGAGCGTGGGGACGTTTTCAAAAAGCTTGTCAGGGAATTAAAATAAAAATTTGGTGGGAGCTGATATACAGCTCCCTTTTTTCGGAGCAAGCGTATGAAATTGTTTCAGTAATTTGTTGGAAATGCACAAAAATTATGCGAGATTACTTTTTTCTATTGAATATTTTATAATAATGTGGTATAATTATATTGTTCCGTCAGTCAACGGATTGTATATTGTAAAATTTTTGATAAAATATATCGTAAGGAGGAAATAAATGTCACCGCAGGAGGAGTTTATCTCTATTTACAATGAAAATATTAAGCGTGAAGGTGCAGACAGGCTTTTGGAGTATCTCAAAAAGAGCGACTTTTTTACTGCTCCAAGCAGTACACGTTTTCACGGATCATATGAGGGCGGACTGGTTCAACATAGTTTAAATGTTTATCATTGCCTGAAAGATTATCTTTCACGTCCGAGGGTAAAAGAAATGTACGGCATGGAATATTCCGAGGAAACTATAGCAATTGTGGCGCTGCTGCATGATCTTTGTAAAGTGAATTTTTATACAGTCGATTACCGGAACAGAAAAAACGATGACGGAGTTTGGGAAAAAGTTCCATATTACACTATAAATGATACGCTGCCGTATGGTCATGGGGAGAAATCTGTCTACATAATTTCGGGATTTTTCTACGGCGACGCACGTCTAAGCCGTGAGGAGGCATTTGCAATACGCTATCACATGGGTTTTTCCGGAATTGAAGATAAAAATACTATCGGCAAAGCTCTTGAAATGTATCCACTTGCGTTTGCACTGAACGTTGCTGATATGGAGGCTTCCTATTTTCTTGAAGGAAGCAATAAATAAATTAAATATATTATTCTAAATGAAGATAAGTTAAGAGAATAATTATTATATTTTAAGGAGATTGTATATGAATTGGTATGAAAACGCAATAATTTATCACATCTATCCGCTGGGATTCTGCGGTGCGCCTAAGTTCAATGACGGAGGTGAGGTTGTTTACCGTCTTGATAAGGTGTTGGATTGGATTCCTCATCTCAAGGAAATGAACGTTGACGCAGTGTACTTCGGACCTGTTTTTGAGTCTGTTGAACACGGCTACGATACTACAGATTATAAAATGATCGACCGTCGTCTCGGAGATAATAATTCATTCAAAAATATCTGTGATAAACTTCATGAAAACGGCATCAGAGTTATTCTTGACGGAGTTTTCAATCATGTTGGAAGAAAATTTCCGCAGTTTGTTGATATTCAGGAAAAAGGTCAGGGGAGTGGTTACTGCGACTGGTTCCAGAACCTTAATTTTGGCGGTCCTTCACCATGCGGCGATCCGTTCTGGTATGAGGGCTGGAACGGTCACTATAACCTTGTAAAACTCAATCTCAGAAACGTAGGCGTATGCGATCACCTTATTGACGCTGTAAATTATTGGATAGAGGAGTTTAAAATTGACGGTATTCGTTTCGATGCTGCTGATTGCATTGATTTTGATTTCTTCAAGAGGATCAGAAACTTCTGTAAGAGCAAGCGTCCGGACTTTTGGCTTATGGGTGAAATTATCCACGGTGATTACAACCGCTGGGCTAATCCTGAAATGCTCGACAGCGTTACAAATTACGAATGCTACAAAGGACTTTATTCCTCGCACAACGACAAAAACTACTTTGAGATTGACTACTCTATTAACCGTCAGTCCGGTGCAAACGGCGGAATTTACAGGGGAATCAACCTTTATAACTTTGTTGATAATCATGATGTAAATCGTCTTGCAAGCACGGTTACCAATCAGGCATACTTGCCGCTTATTTATACTCTTATGTATGCAATGCCGGGTATTCCGTCGATTTATTATGGAAGCGAATATGGTGTTCAGGGACGTAAGGAGAATAATTCTGATGATAATCTTCGTCCATGTCTTCACCTTCAGGATATGGAAAGGGAAAACACCGGACTTTATAATCATATTGTTAAACTCGGCAGAATTTATCGTGCATATCCGGCTCTTCGTACAGGCGGTTATGAGAGAATAATGATAACGAATCAGCAGCTTCTTTTCAAAAAGACTCAGGGCGATCAGACCGTATATGTTGCTCTTAATCTTGGCGATTATGAGTTCGATCTCAGTTTCGGAACTCATCTTCCTGCGCTCGTTGACGTTGTTGGAGCAAAGCAGATCTCGGTTGAAAACGGAAATGCTTACGTCAAGATGCCTCCTTATTCTGCAATGATAATCGTTTCTGACGATATTGTAAATAATGAGCAAAAAGCAGTTCAGACTCAGATTCCGGAAGATAAGGATACAGAAATCGTTATCGGAGCTAAATACCGTCATTTCAAGGGCGGTGAGTACGAAGTGATGGCAGTTGCACGTCACAGCGAAAATAACGAGGAGCTTGTAATTTATAAATCCCTCGGCGATTCTCAGGTTTGGGCAAGACCTAAGTCGATGTTTATTGGCAAAGCAGGGGATGTAAGAAGATTTGTGAAGTTAGATTAATTTATATTTTAACTGAATAAAACCGAAACAGCCGTTAATAATAGCTATGATGGGAAAAAATATTCCCAACGGAAATCGCTATTATGATACGGCTGTTTTGTTTCTGCAAAGCGGAACTGCTGAAGTGGTTTCCGGACTTTGCAGAGAAAGGTGCTTGATTATGAGCAAGAATAAAAATCAGTTAAATGACAAGAAGAACGGCGGTCTTAACGACAAAAATCCAAACACAGGAGCTCAGGATAAAAATTCCAACAGCTTCGATAACAAGAACTCTAATCACTCCAACGACTAAGTTTCCGCTGTAAATTAAAAAAATGGACTGTACTTAATTGTACAGTCCATTGATTTTTTATGAGATAAGAAATTATTCAGCGTCTTCTTCAGAAACTTCTTCGTCGTTTTCCTCTGTTTCAAGAAGAGCGCGGATAGAAATGCTGATTCTCTTAGCGTCTGTATCGATGTCAATAATCTTAACGTCAACTTCATCACCAACGGAAAGGATGTCCTTAACGTTTTCAACTTTCTTGTCAGCGATCTGAGAAATGTGGATAAGACCGTCGATTCCGTCAATAATTCTTGCGAATGCGCCGAAGCTTGTGATAGAAACGATAGTTGCCTTAACAACGTCTCCAACATTGTAGCTGGTCTTGAAGATTTCCCAAGGATTGTCCTCAGCCTTCTTGAAGCCGAGAGAAATTCTATTTTCGTCACTGTTGAGATCCTTGATGTAAACCTCAAGAGTATCACCAACTGCAACAACTTCGCTTGGGTGCTTGATTCTCTTCCATGAAAGTTCGGAAATATGAACCATACCGTCGATTCCTCCGAGATCAACGAATGCGCCGAAGTTTGTAAGAGACTTAACCTTACCAACATAAACGTCGCCAACGTTAGCGTTATCCCAGAACTTAGCCTGAGCCTCAGCCTTCTTGGCGTTCTGAACAGCCTTGATAGATCCGACAGCTCTCTTCTTGCCCTCAGTAACTTCGATTATCATAAATTCAACCTTCTTCTTGAGAAGCTCGTCAAGCTCTGCTCCTCTTGGAAGACCTGTGTGTGAAGCAGGAATGAAGATTCTTACGCCGAGGTAAGTAAGAGTAACTCCCTTATTTACGACGTGCTGAACAGTACCTTCGAGAACTGTTTTCTCCTCGTAAGCCTTAACGATAGTATCGTAGCCTGCCTGTTCGTCAACCTTCTTCTTGGAAAGCTGAGCAGTACCTTCTGCGTCGTTTACCTTGATAACGATAAGCTCGATCTCATCGCCTACCTTAGCAATATCCTCGGGCTTCTTAGCCTGATCGTCTGTAAGATCCTCAAGCTTAACATAGCCTGTGTGCTTTGTACCGAGATCAACAGTAATCTCTGCGTTATCAACGCCTACAACAATGCCCTTGACTTTCTCTCCTGTATGTATTTTTTTGAATGACTGATCGATTGCTTCTGCAAAATCGATATCCTCATCCTGAATTTCTGCGATATTCTCATTGTCTGCCATAGTGGTTTGTACCTCCTTGATTATATAAGCCGGCGTAGACGCTCCGGCGGTAATGCCGATTTTTTCAGCGGCGGGAAGCTTTAAAGACCGAAGCTCGTCCGAATTTTCTATGTGATAAGTTCTGCAATATCGGCTGCAAACCTCGAAAAGCTTAACAGTATTCGAGCTGTGCCGTCCGCCGACAACGATCATTATGTCCGAGCTTTTTGCAAGTTCAGCCGCATCGGATTGTCTTGTATCGGTAGCGTTGCAGATGGTATCAAATATAACGATATCGGAATCATTTTTCGGAATCACGTTTAAACACTCATCCCATACTACTATATTATACGTTGTTTGAGCCACAATTGCAAGCTTTTTTTCTAAATTTTTGTATTTTTTTTCAAAAAAGTCTTTTAGCTCAAAATTGTCCTTGAATACGAGGCAATTTTCGTCACAATGACCAACGATTCCTTGAACTTCTGGGTGGGAAGCGTCTCCGGCAATAAGAATGAAGTAACCTTCGGCTGATTTTTCAGCGACGATTTTGTGTATTCTTGAGACAAACGGGCAGGTTGCATCAAGCATTCTGTTTCCTTTTGCTGCAATCTGATCATAAATATCTCTTCCGACTCCATGAGAACGTATAACAACAGTTTCATCATCTGAAAGTTCGTCAACACTGCTGATAATTCTTGCGCCTTTTGCCTGCATATCGTTTACAACATCTTGATTATGGATTATCGGACCGAGAGTTGCAACTTTTGTGGTTTTTTCAAGCTCACCGTAAACCATTTTAACGGCTCGGTCAACTCCGAAGCAGAATCCGGCAGATTCCGCAACAGTAACCTTACTCATTATCAGTTACACCTCCTGAAGCTTGAGTATCAGAACTTTCCGTGTTAGGTTCACCCTCAACGAGACGCTTTATCTCCTCCATATATCGGTTTTTAAGCTTAACGAGCTGTCTTGGATTAGGGGAATCACAAATCTCTGAGTAATCCTCCGGCATTATGGGTTCGCCGAATTCAACAGTGAGCTTTGTGCGGAAACGGAGTTTTTTTCCGTAAACGATGCCTACGGGAATAACGGGTTTTCCCGATCTTGCAGCAATAAGAGCTGCTCCGGTATGTCCTTTGCCGACTTTTCCGTCCTTGGAGCGGGTTCCCTCCGGGAAAATCATAAGACTTCTTCCGCTGTTAAGCCTCTCGACAGCAGTATCAATAGTGGAAGTATCGCCCTTGCCCCGTGAGACGGGAAACGCTCCGAGAGAGCGTATAAGCCATGCGAAAAGCTTGTTCCTGAAGAGTTCCTCTTTAGCCATGAAAGCGAATTTTCCTTTAGCTCCTGCACCGAGAAGCGGTGGATCAGCATAGCTTCTGTGGTTTGAAGCATAGATAACGGTAGTATTTTTGGGGATATTTTTTCGTCCGACATAGTGCAGATTATAGGCGATATGCATATATATCCAGACCAGCGCTTTACAAATGTAATACATTATGAAATTCTCCTGATTTTCTCGTTGATTACCTTTATTATTTCATTGACAGATTCTTCAAGATTAAGATTAGTCGTATCAACAAGAATTGCATCATCAGATTGTTTAAGCGGAGAAGTTTCACGATGCATATCCTGATAGTCACGTTGGATGATGTCTTTCAGAATATCGTCATAGGATGGACAATCAGGCTTTTCGGAAAGCTCCTTGAAACGGCGGTTTGCACGTTCCTCAGCAGCAGCGGTCAGGAAAATTTTCACGTCCGCATCGGGCAGAACGACCGTACCGATATCACGTCCATCCATGATGACGTTATTTTCACGGGCAATTTTTTTCTGCGTTTCAAAGAGATAAGCCCTAACCGCAGGAATTGCTGAAGTTCTTGAAGCTGCCATGGAAATATCAGGTGTTCTGATAAAATCGGAAACGTCTTTTTCTCCGAGGAAAACCCTCTGCGTTCCGTCGATGAATTTAAGTGAAATATCAGCGCTTTCAAGGGACTTTTCAATTTCTTCGTCTGGAATATTATTTTCGGTTATAAACAAAGCGGCAGTGCGATAAAGCGCTCCCGTGTCGACATAAATGTAGCCGAGCTTTGCTGAAACCATTTTTGCGATAGTACTTTTTCCTGCACCGGCAGGTCCGTCGATTGCAATATTTACTGAACTCATATTTTTTACTCCTTTACATATATAAAGCTGCTGAATAAGCTGTGGAAAAGGCTATTTGCAGGTTAAAACCGCCTGTGTAAGCGTCGGTATCGATAACTTCGCCGGCGAAAAACAATCCGGGAACGAGCTTTGATTCCATAGTTCTGGGATTTATTTCCTTAACGGAAACTCCTCCGCTTGTAATAATAGCCTCGTCGATCGGTCTGAAATCTGAAATGCGAACGGGAAAATTTTTGATAAGTCCGCCGAATTTGTGACGCTGCTCCTTAGTTATACTGTTTATCTTGGTTTCCGGAGCTATTCCCGAAAGCTTTACAGCAACAGGGATAAGCTTTGCCGGAAGAAGCTTTCTTATGCCATTAATGAAATCACGATTGAGATTTTCCGCAAAATCACGCTGTATACGAGCGTCGAGCTGTTCCGGCGACAGAGCAGGTTTCAGGTCGATTTCAATATGATAACGGTTGGGCGTCATTTCATGGATATGCGAGCTTGCACTGAGGACAAGCGGTCCGGAAACTCCGAAATGGGTAAAGAGCATTTCTCCCAGCTCGCTGAAAATCATCTTTTTTCCGTCATAAAGCTTCAGAGTTACATTACGGAGAGAAAGTCCCATCATTTCGGCGCAGTATTTATCCGGCGATTTCAGCGGCACAAGGCTCGGTTTAAGCTCTGTTACAGTGTGTCCTACAGATTTCGCAAGAGTATATCCGTCGCCTGTTGAACCTGTATTGGGGTATGATTTTCCTCCGCAGGCAATAAGCGTTGAAGCGGAACGGTACTCTTCCTTTTCGGCAATAACTCCGCAGCAGACGTTTTCCTTGATGATAAGTGCGGAAACACGTTTGTTAATGATTTTAATCCCGAGTTTTTTCATTTCAAAGGCAAGAGCGTCGGCGATATCGTCGGCTTTGTCACTTACAGGGAAAACACGGTTTCCACGTTCAGTTTTAAGCGGAACTCCCAGTTCTTCAAAAAAATTCATAACGTCAGTGGAGTCAAATCCTGCAAAAGAGCTGTATAGAAAGCGTGAATTTACAGGGATATTATTGAAATGAACCTCGACAGGGGAGTTGTTTGTGACGTTGCATCGTCCTTTGCCTGTTATGCGGAGCTTTCTGCCGAGACGGTCGTTTTTTTCAAAAACGATAACGCTCTTACCGAGTCTTGCAGCCTGAACAGCTGCCATACATCCGGCTGCGCCTCCGCCTATAATAATTACATCAGTCATATTTTTAACTTAAAAGTCTTCGGAGTTTTTCCTCCATAGCCTTTCGCCTTTCGTCAGTGGATTTACGGTCGATGAAGTAAGTTCCGTTTTCAAAAATTACAACATCGCCTTCATTTGATTCAGCCGGAAGCAGTTCACGGCTTATTATCTGCATTCCGGAATCGGTTTCAAGAACTGCTTTATCGCTCTCGAATCTGTCAATAATTATCATATATCCGCTACCTTTCTGTTTTAACGGTAATATTTTCGCCGTCTGACACAAATACGATCGTACCGCAAAGATCAGTGCGGTAAATTTTGTTTGTGAATTGCGAAAGTCTTTCAAGAGTCGATTCACATGGATGACCGTAGGAATTGCCTGCGCCACATGAAATAACGGCATAATCAGGGGAAATTATATCCATAAAATCTTGCGAACCGGAAGTGTCGCTGCCGTGGTGACCTGCTTTATAAACGTCAGCATGACGAAGAGAGCCGCTTTCGATCATTTCATCCTCGGCAAGCTTTTCTGCGTCGCCTGTAAGGATAAAACTGGTTTTGCCGTGCATCAGGAAAATTCCGACAGAATAGTTGTTGACATTGCTGTAGTCATCGCTGCATGGAGCGATGATTTCCGCTTCGGAGCTTCCTAAATGAATAACATTTCCCTTTCTCGCATAAGAAAGAGTTATGTTCTTGTTGTTGCATGAATCAAGGAATTTCTCGAAATATCGTGTTGTCGGAGTATCGCTGGAGTCAAGATGAGGAATCATTACCTTGCCGATATCGAATTCGTCAATTATTTTATACATTCCTCCCATATGATCTGAATGGGGATGAGTTGCAATGACGTAATCAAGTTTTTCAACATTTATTTCTTCAAGATAGCTGATGACTTTGTCCGTTTCTGAGGATTCTCCACAGTCGATCAGCATAGTTTCACCACCGGACTCGATGAAAATTGAATCGCCCTGTCCGACATCTATAAAATGAACGGCGATATCTCCATCCGCAATTGGAAATCGTTCTTCTTCCTTAAAGAAATGAAAGTAAACGAATCCTGCAACGAAAATCAAAAAGATTAAAATTATCGATGAGACGCCTTGCTTCTGTTTTTTCTTCTTGGATTGTTTTTTATATTTGCCTGTGAAGTTTTTGACGAATTTTTTTTGCGTTTTTGAGTAGTTCCGGACGTTCTTTTTTCCGGAAGCAGGTCTTTTCGTCTGTTTTCGGGCTTGTGCCATGTTTTTTCACCGCCTTTTCTGTTGTTGCCGCTGTCGTCAACGAGACATTTCGGCGAAGTGCCGATAAGATCTCTTCTGCCTGCAAGTTTCAGGGCTTCGAGGACTATTTCCTTGTTCTGCGGTCGGAAATATTGCAGTAAAGCTCTTTGCATAGCCTTTTCTTTCGGAGTTTTCGGAACATATACCTTTTGCATCGTATAAGGATCAAGCTCTGTGTAGAACATACAAGTCGATATAGTTCCGGGAGTCGGATAAAAATCCTGAACCTGCTCCGGACGTATCTTGTTTTCTTTCAGAAACAGTGCAAGATCTATCGCTTCGTTCAGCGTGCTTCCCGGATGTGAGGACATGAGGTAAGGCACAAGATACTGCTCTTTTCCGATACCCTTGGTGATTTCGTAAAAACGTTTCTGAAAAGCCTTGTATGCTTCGATATGCGGTTTTCCCATTTTATCAAGAACGACTGCCGAGCAATGTTCCGGAGCAACCTTAAGCTGTCCGCTGACGTGATATTTTATAAGTTCACGTATAAACTCATCATTCTTGTCCTCCATAAGGTAATCGTAGCGTATTCCTGAGCGGATGAACACTCTTTTAACGCCTTTGACCTTTCTTATTTTACGGAGCATAGCCAGATATTCAGTGTGGTCGGCTTTAAGGGCAGGGCAGGGAGTCGGAGCAAGACATTTCTTACCCATACAAAGACCTTTGCTGAGCTGTTTTTCACACGATGTATGACGGAAATTAGCCGTCGGACCTCCGACATCGTGAATATATCCCTTGAAATCGGGCATTTTTGTTATGCGTTCGGCTTCTTCGAGAACTGATTTTTCGCTTCGGCAGGTAATTCTTCTTCCCTGATGCAGTGCTATCGAGCAGAAATTGCAGTAGCCGAAGCATCCACGGTTATGAGTGATAGAGAAACGGACTTCCTCGATTCCGGGAACGCCTCCCATAGCTTCGTAAGAGGGATGAACCGCTCTTGTATAGGGCAGACTGTAGATGTAATCGAGTTCTTCGGTAGTAAGACTAAGAGACGGAGGATTCTGAACAAGCATCATTTTCCCGTGACGCTGGATTATAGTTTTTCCGTAAACTTCGTCCTGCCAGTCGTACTGAATTTTAGTCGCCTTGGCATACTCGATTTTACTTTCTCTAACCTGTTCAAAAGAAGGACACTGAGCTGCTCCGAGAGGAGTATTGACCGGTTCGGTCATATAGCACGTTCCACGGATGTCGTGAATATTTCTGATGTTTTCGCCTGCGGCAAGACGGCTGCAAAGCTCCTTGATCTGATGTTCGCCCATGCCGTACATAAGAAGATCAGCTCCGCTGTCGGCAAGAACAGAAGGTCTTACATCGTCGTCCCAGTAATCATAATGAGCAAAACGGCGAAGAGAAGCTTCAAGACCTCCTATAGCGATCGGAACGCCGCCGAAATATTCTCTTATTTTCTGACAGTAGACTATAACGGCACGGTCGGGACGTTTTCCTGCTTTGCCTCCCGGAGAATATGCGTCATCGGAACGTTTTCTCTTTGCGGCGGTATAATGAGCGACCATTGAATCAATATTGCCGGAGGTTACGAGGAACGCATATTTAGGCTTGCCGAATCGCCGAAAATCACGGTCGCTGTGCCAATCAGGCTGAGCGATGATGCCGACGGTAAATCCCATTGCTTCGATAAGTCTTGTTATAATAGCGGCGCCGAAGCTTGGGTGATCGACATAAGCGTCACCGGTTATGTAAATGAAATCGAACTGATCAATTCCAAGCTCGTCCATTTCCTTTTTTGTAGTCGGGATAAAATTTTTATACAAATTTACGCCTCCTCGCTCTGTTTTCTGAGTCTGCGCTCGTCAAACTGCATTTTCGACATATAGACTTTCCTCGGTTTAGAGCCTTCGCTTGGGCCGATAACGCCCATTTCCTCAAGCTCGTCCATAATTCTCGAAGCTCTTGCGTAGCCGAGTTTTAATTTTTTCTGGAGCATTGTTGTTGAAAGCTGACCGTTATTTACGGCAACTTCGATCGCACGTTCAACATAATCTTCGTCCGTTCCGACAGCGGCAGAATCGCTGCCGCCATTGTCACCCTTGGTCTGGGGAACAAAGCTGTCAACGGCTTCGGTTATCGAAGAATCATATTCAGCCTGAACCTGATCCTTGATGAATTTGAGAGTGTCGGTTATATCCTTATTTGATGCGAAACAGCCTTGAACTCTCAACGGTTTATTCATACCGATAGGCATATAAAGCATATCTCCGTTTCCGAGAAGCTTGTCTGCTCCTGCAGTGTCGATAATAGTTCTCGAGTCAATCTGCGACATAACTGAAAGAGCGATTCGGCTCGGTATATTTGCTTTGATAAGACCTGTTATAACGTCTGTTGTAGGACGCTGTGTAGCTACAACGAGGTGCATTCCAGCAGCACGTCCCATCTGCGCCAGACGACAGATAGAATCTTCAACTTCCTTTCCGGCAACAAGCATCATATCAGCAAGCTCGTCGATGAAAACAACGATCTGAGGCATAGTATCAAGACCGTCCTCTTTAGCGATAACGTTATAGGATTTAAGATCGTTTGCGCCTATCTGTGAGAAAACAGTATAGCGTCGCATCATTTCGTTGACCGCCCAGTTCAAAGCGCCGGCTGCCTTTTTAGCGTCGATAACAATAGGAATGAGAAGATGCGGTATACCGTCGAAAACCTTGAATTCAACCATTTTCGGATCGATAAGAATAAGCTTTACTTCATCCGGTTTTGCGTTATAAAGAATACTCATGATGATAGATCGTGTGCAGACTGATTTACCGGAACCGGTAGTTCCTGCGATAATAACGTGCGGCATTTTGGTTATATCGCCAAGAATGGTGTTTCCGGCGATATCTTTTCCGACTGCGAATGTGAGCTTGCTTTTGGTGTTGTGGAATTCCGGAGTCTGTAGAATTTCTCTCAGAGTTACCATATCCTTGTTGGTATTGGGAACTTCGATTCCGACAACTGATTTTCCCGGAACAGGAGCTTCGATTCTAACGCCCATAGCGGCAAGATTCAGTGCAATATCGTCCTCAAGTCCCTTGATTTTCGAGACTTTGACGCCTGCGCCCGGCTGTATTTCGTATCTTGTTATAGAAGGGCCTCTGAAAATGTCTTTGATCTTTACCTCAACGCCAAAGCTTCTCAGTGTGTTTACGATAACATCTGCTTTTTCACGCATTTCATCGGCAGCGTCGGCAGCGTTTGAATGTGCAGACGGGAGAGTGAGCAGATCGAGAGGCGGAAGAACGTAAAGAGACTCTTTTTCTGTTTCCTTATTGTTTTCCATTTCAGTTTGAAGCGTATTTTCAAGATCTTCCGGTTTCTTTTCAGCGGCTTTTGAAATAAGCTTTTCAAGACTGTCATCCTTGGATGTCACGATAGGAGGAGTATTTTCCGGCTGTTTTTTAATGATGTTATCCGACGGAAGAGGGATATCTATAGCGAAGTCGCTTGGAGGTGTATTTCCTGAATGAATCTCAGGAAGATCATTCTGCTTCTGCGGCTGCGGAGTTGTTTTTCTTTTATTATTAACAATGTCAATAGCTTCAAGATCAGCGTCAAAATCACGTTTTTCCTTATCGTCGTCGTTATCGTCATCTTCAAAAGCGTCCTCGAAATTTCCTCCCATAAGAAGATTTGCAAGACCTTCAACGCAGTTTCCGAGAAAGCGGAACGGTTTTGTGAGAAGTTTCAGAAAATCTATAAGTCCAAGTCCTGAAAGAAGCATTCCGAAAACGAAAAACATGACTACAGTGATGATCTTTGCGCCTATACTGCCGAAAATTTTCAGAAGAGGTCCTGCAATAAGAATGCTGGCAACGCCTCCGCCTTTAAGATTTATGCCGTTATTGTAAAGGGAAGAAAAATATTTGGTGAAACTGCTTCCGGGAATTTCTCCGACAAAGAAAATTTGCAGAGCAGCAGAGGCAAGAAAGGTCATAGCGATACCCCATACGGCTCTGCCGGAAACGCTTCGCTGGCTTTTTTCCATGCCTATCTGAATGGAAGTGTATATCAGAATGACCGGCACGAAAAAAACTGCCGCACCGAATGTTCCGAGAAGAAGATTATGTATTCCAAGCCAGCCGGAAGTACCTTTTATAACCGTCATAAGAGCGACAAGAATGCCAACGGCGAAAAGTATTATCGACCAGAACTGATTCTGTTCATTCTTGGGAGCAGAAGTCTGCTTGCTTTTGCTTTTCTGACCTTGCTTTTGCTGAGTATCGGCTTTAGGATTCGCTGATGTTTTAGTATCTGAGCCGGCTTTTGCCTTTGTTTTTTTCTGGCTTTCTTTTTTTGTTTCTGCCATTTTGTTCCTCCGGTTTTATCTGATTATACGAACCTGTTCCCATAAACTTATGAGAACAGGTTCGTATTTTTATAAATATCTTTTTTCTGTATTTTCGATAAGGTCATAAAGACATTCCATGGCGCTGCTAAGACCGCCAAGCTCGTCAATAAGACCTATTTCAACTGCTTTTTCGCCTTCAAGAACGCTTCCCACATCAAGCACGAGTTCTTCGGTATTCATCATAAGGCGTCGGAAATCGTCTTCTTTGATGTTGCTGTTGCTGAGGACGAAATTTATGATCCTGTCCTGCATTTTGTCAAAGTAGGAAAGAGTCTGCGGAACGCCGAGAACAGTTCCGTTCATTCTTACCGGATGAATGGTCATTGAAGCTGTAGGGACGATGAAAGAGCGTTTTGCGCTTACGGCGAGAGGAACTCCTATAGAGTGTCCGCCTCCTACAACCAGTGAAACCGTTGGCGTTTTCATTCCCGAGATAAGTTCCGCAATGGCGAGACCTGCTTCGACATCTCCACCTACAGTATTTAGGATTATAAGAAGTCCTTCAACGCTCCTGTCCTGTTCTATTGCCACAAGAGCAGGGATAATATGTTCATATTTGGTAGTTTTATTCTGCTCGGCAAGAACATAATGCCCCTCTATCTGTCCGATCACAGTAAGGCAATGGATGAGATGTTTTGAATTCTGCGAAACAGTCTGACCGAGTTTTTCGGCAAGTTCGGCTTCATCAAGTTTTTCTTCAGCCTGACTTTTAGTATCGTTTTTATCTTTTTCCAATATTAATACACTCCCATAATTTTTTCAGAAAAATTCTGCTGGTTCAAATATTATGTGAAATTAATAAGAGTATATACATTAATTATAAACAATTTTTCGTCTAAAGTCAATATGCATGAAGATGATTTTTTGAATCAATAACCAAAAAAGCAGCTCGAAAATTGTAGGAATGACCAAAAAAATATGAAAAGTGAGTGATTTTTTGAAAAAATATTGATTTTACTGTTCCAAAATATTATAATTGAAATATATTATATCTTGGAGGGGTATTACTATGTATTCTAAATTATTAAAGAAAGCAGGTTCGGCAGTTATGGCGGCGGCTATGGCTTTTAACGCTTTGGCTGTGGGAAGTCAGTTCGTTACAGCAGCCGGTGAAAACGAAAGAATCGAATTTGAAACAGCTGATATAACCGGAGAGGTTACTGTTGAAAAAGACGCTTCGGCAAGCGGCGGCTCATATCTTAAAATGACTGAAAGCGGTACAATAAGCCTTACATTTAACGTTGAAACAACGGGAATGTATACGCTTACTATTTATGGCGGAGGAATAGGCGGAGCTAAACAGCAGAACCTCAGTATAAACGGAGCTTCACAGGGTGTGCTTTCTCTTCCGAAAAGCAGCGGATTTGAAGCTGTAAGCGTTCCGGCAATCACGCTTAATAAGGGCGAAAATACGCTTCTTATCGAAAAATCATGGGGCTGGTCGCAGTTTGACTATATGACGATTGAATCGGCTTCTCTTGCTCCGATCAAGGCTACTCAGACCACTCCTTGCGATCCAAAGGCAACGGCTGAAACAAGAAGTCTTATGGACTATCTTGCAAGCGTTTATGGAAACAACATCATTTCCGGTCAGCAGGAAATTTATTCCAATGGACCTCATGGCATTGAATATGAATTTGAGTATTTAAAAAATCTTACAGACCATTATCCTGCTATCAGGGGATTTGATTACGGAAATTTCTGCTGTCCTGCATACGGAAATGATGACGGCTCAACTGAACGTGTTATTGATTGGGTAAAAACAAGAGGGGGTATTGCAACATCTTCGTTTCATCTCAACGTTCCTACAGATTTTGCAAGCTATAATATTGGTGACAGAATTGACTGGAGTCTGACTACATATAGTCAGTATACCGATTTTTCTCCGTCAAAGGCTGCTACGGAAGGTACAAAGGAAAATGAATATTACGTTCAGGCTTTAACTTTACTTGCCAATGAGTTTAAGAAGCTTCAGGATCAGGGAATACCGATTATTTGGAGACCGCTTCACGAAGCTGAAGGCGGCGGCGGAGAAACAGGTTCATGGTTCTGGTGGGGTAGGGAAGGTTCGGAGGCATACAAGAAACTCTGGATCTACACTTATGAGAAGCTGACCAACGATCTTGGATGTCATAATCTTATTTGGGAATGGAACAGCTACAACTTTGATACATCCGAGAACTGGTATCCCGGCGATAAATATGTTGATATCATTGGATATGATAAATATAATTGTAAAGTTTACCTTGAAGAGAACAACTGGCAGGCTTCGCTTGAACATAATGACAGTGCAATAAGCTCGACTTTTTATTCAATAATGGAAAAATACAACAGTAAGAAAATGGTAGCTATGGCCGAAAACGACAGCTTCTCAACTGTAGATAATCTCACCGGTGAAAAAGCTGGCTGGCTTTATTTCTGCACATGGTATGACGGTGACGGATCTATTGACAGTCCTAAATTCCTTACTGATCCTATTTTCAATACCGAAAAGGATACTATTGATATGTATCAGAGCGACTATTGTATAACGCTTGATGAGCTTCCGGAAGATCTTTACAGCAGAGAAGTTAAGGTGCCTGATCCTGTTCAAACAACAACTACTACAACCTCTGATCCTTCTATTACAACAACTACAACAACATCAGAATTTGTTTTCGAGCAGAAATCATACAAGATCGATCTTCCTGAAGAAAGAAATACTCTTACTCTTGAAATTGAAGGAGCGCCTACGGCTTCAGTGGGCGGCGGAGTCGGATACGGAACAACTGCTGCGGATTGGGTAAATCTTGAGTGGTCAACTAATCTTGATAAGGATGGAAAGGCATCTGTAGTGATAGATATTTCTGAGATCCCTGCTTCTATCAAATCGGTTGAGGTTCAGATCTGGTGGTCCAACGTATGGGATGCTGCTATTGAAGACTCTCATGATAAAGACTGTGACCTTGTCAACACATCCTTTGGTACTTTCATACCTGATGACGACGTAGATTACGGTGATTCAAACTGCGACGGTAAGATAGATATGTCGGATGCAGTATTGATAATGCAGTCGCTTTCAAATCCTGATAAATACGGATTAAAGGGTACTGATCCGAGCCATATCACAGATCAGGGATTGAAGAATGCCGATTGTTATAATACCGGCGATGGAGTTACAAATAATGATGCTCTTGCAATTCAGAAATATAAGCTGGAGATCATATCAGAACTTCCTGAAAAAGAATAATTTATATCTTGCTATAAAAAGAGGCTGATGTACAAAGTTCATCGCCTCTTTTTTGTTATTTCAAGGTTATACAAATTATTGTCCTGTGGCGCAGGAACTTACTAAAAAGCTTCGGAGCGAATCCGAAGCTTTTTGTTCAATATAAATTAAAAGAGGTCAAAATCACCGAATGTATCGCCGTTTACAACATAGTAAACCTTATTTACTTCAGGTTTAACGTAAACGTCAACCTTCTTTATGCTCTTAACACCGGCAGCAGCCTTTGCCTTTTCAACGAGATCAGCGGCAATTACTTCTGAACCGTTTGCTTGAATAACAACCTTTGTCTCAACAGCAGAAGAGCTTTTGGATGCAGTCTTCTTAGCGGCAGGCTTCTTTTCTTCAACGGGCTTTGTTTCCTCAACAGGAGCAGCGGTTACAGCAGCCTTTACTTCTTTCTTAGCTGTTGCAGCAGTGGATGTCTTTTTAGCTCTTGGCATAATAAAATCCTCCTAAAATTACTTGTTTACGGCGTTCTTTAATGCCTGACCAGCCTTAAAAGCAGGAGCCTTTGAAGCAGGAGCAGTCATCATCTGATGTGTCTGTGGGTTAAGAACCTGTTTTTCCTTACGGTCACGAACTTCAAATGTACCGAAACCAACGATAGAAACCTTGTCGCCGTTTACGAGAGCATCTGTAATTGTAGCGATAACCGCATTTACAACTGCTTCAGCGTTCTTTTTGGTTAAGTCGGTTTTTTCGGCAACTGAGCTGATTAATTCTGTTTTAGTCATTTCTGTATCCTCCATATATCTTGTTTTTTTACAATTGAATTATATACCCTTTATTTCTATTTGTCAAGGAATTGAGAAAAAAATGACAAAATGACCTTGTATTTGGCTATCTAACGCTATTTTTTTATATAAAACAGCTATAGAATCAAGTAATGTTGCGGTTTTAAGCCAATGTAGCAGAAATTAGTAAGCGTTTAAAACTCCGTTTTCATCGAGGTCAATATCAATGATATCACCGGCTGAAAGGTTGCTTCCGATGATTTTTTTAGCGGCAAGAGTTTCAACCCTGCTCTGGATAAATCGTCTCAGCGGTCTTGCGCCGAAATTAGGATCGTATCCGCATTCAACAATATAATTCTTGGCAGCTTCGCTGACGTTTATACGCAGATGTTTATCATCAAGACGTTTTTGAAGGTCGCCGAGCATAAGATCCACAATTTTAATGATCTCGGTTTTTGCAAGAGGTTTATAGAAGATTATTTCATCAAGACGATTAAGAAATTCCGGACGGAACTGCTGTTTCAGAAGCGATTCTACTTTTTCTCTTGCATCGGCAGTGATTTCGCCGTCAGAGCCGATACCTTCAAGGATGTAAGGCGAACCGAGATTTGATGTAAGAATGATTATCGTGTTCTTGAAATCAACTGTTCTGCCTTGTGAATCGGTGATTCTTCCGTCATCGAGAACCTGAAGCAGAATATTGAAAACGTCCGGATGCGCTTTTTCTATCTCATCGAAAAGAACGACTGAATAGGGTTTTCTTCTCACGGCTTCGGTAAGCTGACCGCCTTCATCATAGCCGACATATCCGGGAGGCGCTCCGATAAGACGGCTTACGCTGAATTTCTCCATATATTCGCTCATGTCAATACGGATTATATTGCGTTCGTCATCGAAAAGGATTTCCGAAAGAGCTTTTGCAAGCTCGGTTTTACCAACACCCGTAGGACCAAGGAAAAGGAACGAACCGATAGGTCTGTCTGGATCCTGAATGCCGGCTCTTGAACGAAGAATAGCTTCGCTGACCTTTGTAACAGCTTCATCCTGACCAATAACTCGTTTATGGAGAAGACTTTCAATACCGAGTATTTTTTCCTTTTCACCTTCCATAAGCTTGGAAACCGGAATTCCCGTCCAGCGGCAAACGATTTTGGCAATTTCCTCTTCCGTTACTTTATCACGAAGAAGTCTGCCGTTTTCAATGTCATGTTCAGCTTTGTGTTCAAGCTCTTCGAGCTGTTTCTGGAGCTGCGGAAGTCTGCCGTATTTAAGCTCAGCGGCTTTGTTGAGATCGTATTCACGCTCGGCACGGTCGATTTCTCCGCCTACAGCTTCGATCTCTTCACGAAGTTTCTGAACGGCGGAAATATCGGTTTTTTCATTTTCCCACTTAGCTTTCATTTCGCTGAATTGTTCACGAAGCTCGGAAAGTTCTTTTCGGATCTCCTCAAGATGTTCTTTAGAGATGTTGTCGTTTTCCTTTTTCAGAGCTGCTTCTTCGATTTCGAGCTGAACGATTTTACGTGAAATAACATCAAGTTCAGTGGGCATTGAGTCCATTTCAGTGCGGATAGTAGCGCAGGCTTCGTCAATAAGGTCGATAGCCTTATCCGGAAGGAATCTGTCGGTTATATAGCGGTTTGAGAGGACGGCGGCGGAAATGAGAGCGTTATCGTGAATTTTAACGCCGTGGAAAACCTCGTAGCGTTCTTTAAGTCCACGAAGGATAGAGATAGTATCCTCAACTGACGGTTCATCGACCATAACGGGCTGGAAACGACGTTCAAGAGCCGGATCTTTCTCGATATACTGGCGGTACTCATTCAGTGTTGTTGCGCCGATACAGTGAAGTTCGCCTCTTGCAAGCATCGGCTTAAGAAGATTTCCTGCATCCATTGCACCGTCGGACTTGCCTGCGCCGACGATAGTATGAAGTTCATCAATAAAGAGCAGTATCTGACCGTTGCTGTTTTTTATCTCATTAAGAACGGCTTTAAGACGCTCTTCAAATTCACCACGGTACTTAGCTCCGGCAACAAGAGCTCCCATATCAAGAGAGAAAACTTTGCGGTCTTTAAGACTGTCGGGAACGTCTCCTGCAACTATTCTGAGAGCCAGTCCCTCGGCAATGGCAGTTTTTCCGACTCCGGGTTCACCGATAAGAACCGGATTATTTTTAGTTTTTCTTGAGAGAATACGGATAACGTTTCTTATTTCACTGTCACGCCCGATAACGGGATCAAGCTTATTTTTTCGTGCAAGCTCGACAAGCTCCTGACCGTATTTTGCAAGAACATCGTAGGTATCTTCCGGATTTTCTGTTGTAACTCTTGTATTTCCTCGCACAGACATAAGGGCGCTGAGGAAATTTTCACGGCTTATATTAAAAGTCTTGCAGAGCTGAGAAACATCATTGTTCTTGCAGTCGATAAGAGCGAGCATGATATGTTCGACAGAGATAAATTCATCCTTCATATCGGAAGCAATTTTTTCGGCGGAAGTAAGAACACGGTCGCTCTCGGACGAGATTCCGATATTGCTGCTTCGTCCGCTTCCCGTTACTTTAGGAAGAGAATCGAGCTTTTTATCTGTTTCGGATTCAAAAATATCTGCGTCGATATTCATTTTACGCAGAAGCTGTGGGATAAGACCGTTCTCCTGTTTAAGAAGTCCGGCAAGAAGATGAATCGGCTCGATTATCTGATTGGAGTGCATAACAGCGATGCTCTGAGCCTTTCTTACGGAGTCCATAGATTTCTGAGTTAACTTCTCTGCGTTCATAAATAATTCCTCCTAAATTACAAATTCTTTAAGCATTTTTTTATAATCATTTTCAAGCTCCGGAGCGAATTTGCTGAAGTTTTGCGGAGCTGAAAAAAATATTTGAATCGAATCGTTAAGATTGGTCAAATAGCGGCTGATAGCCATTCCGGCTTGTTCCTCGCTAAGAGAACCGTTAAGAAATTTTCTTGTAAACAATCCCGATGATAAATCGCAGGTATAATTATTATGCCCATGAGCGGCGAGTTGAAGCATTTCAAATTTGATTCTGTAGACGAAAAAGCTATTGAAGATTTCGATAAGATTTTCGCTTTGAGTACGAATCTGAACTTTCAATGTTCCCAGAAATTTTTCGGGAGAGCGTTCCAGTTCAACCTTATAATTAATGGTTGGCCGGTACTTATATTCAAGAGCAGTTCTAAGAGTCAAAAGAGAAGCGGAACGCTGCTGCTGTATCTGAAAATTCCCATTTACAAATCCTGAAACGGCATCAAAAATGTCACGCATTCTCATTTCGGGAGTAATACAGGAAAGCTGTTCTGCGAGAATCTGGTTGATAAGGTTGGAACGGCTTGTCCCTCGGCGATAAGCTTCTTTGTCAACGGCTTTTATAACGTCGTCGGATAAAACGAGACTATAAACACTTCGTTTCATAACCGACCTCCTTTGTTTTGTGTTATTGTCTTTACAATAATAATATATCACCAATTATAGAATTTGTCAATGGAATTATATAATATTTCACGCAAATTTCATAATATAAAAAAATCCTTCCTTTCACGGAAGGAAAAAACGCTCCAAACGGAAAACCGTTTTAGCACTGTAGAGCGTATAAGGAATAAAAGTTAAAATAAATTACTGAGAATAGAAAACATGAAAAATTACAAATGAAAGGGATTTTGTTTTATTAGTTAGCAAATCCAATCCCTGCGATTGCAAGTAACTTGATATTCAGTATCAAGCGTATGAGAGGGGGAACGCTTGAAACTAAATACCAGTATTTTCATTTGCTGTATATATTATATTGCAAAATCAATTGTATTGCAATATATAATCGTGCACATAACTATACTATAGTGTACTTTTGAGCGTTTTTGGAATAATTTTATGGTTAATTTTTTGTAAATTGATTATAAATTAATGTATATTTGCTGAATATTAATTAAAAAGTGCTATTTATTGATATTAAAAATATTCTGAATGCCGTTGACTGTATTTGTTTCGTAGTCGCTGCCGTTGATCACAGCATAAAAACTGTTTCCAACAGTGATTTCCGGAGCAAGCATCATAAGACAGCGGAAATTATTATGTGGAACAAAACTTGACATTTGAACTCCGTCAAGTACCATTTCCACCTCGCATCCGGCAGGAAACGAAGTGCCTAAGTCAGCTACAATGTACGGTATATCCGTATTTGTCGGGGCAGATACCATATTTCCGGCGGCAAAAACGTAACCTCCGGAATAATTGAACGACCCGGCTGAGTAAATCGAACTTTTTTCTTCTTTTGTTCCGCCTGAAATAATGGAATTTCCACCGCTTATATTGATTGTTCCCTTTGATTTTATACCGTTTGTACCGCCTTTTATATCAAGATTTCCACCGCTTATGGTTATATCATCGTGGGCAAAAATGCCTGACTTTATAGAAGTAATGTTGTATGTACCGTTTTCTATAATGATATCGTCATCACTTGCGATTCCGTGAGCGTTTCCGGATGTGATATTCAATTCTCCACCGCCCTTGAATCGTAAAGTGTCATTAGAGAATATAACTCCGTCGTTGATTTTATCTCTGCCTCCGTCGCTGAGGTTATTTACCGAGCCTTCTTTTATTTTTATAGTACATTTTTTTGCTTCGTCAATAAAAATTGCCGGACCGGATGAATTGGAAATATCCACGCCGTTCAGAACTAAAGTAACTTTTTCTTCGGTTGCGGTATTGACGTAGATCTGACCGTTTGAAATGCTGCCTGTGAAAATATAATCTCCGCCTGCATTTATTTTAACGACAGAACCTTCAACAGAAACGTTGCTTCCTGTGAAGTCAGGTGAAGAACCGAGAGTGATCGAAGCAGTGTATTTTTCTTCACTTGGAACATCGACAGGCGGGGCAGCAGGTTCGTTTCCGCCGGAATTTTCGCCTGTGTTTGTGCCTCCAGAGTTATTGCTGCCTGACGGAGAAGTTGTTCCTCCTGATGGAGCGTTTCCTGTTGGACGCTGAGATGTGTTTCCTCCGGAAGATTGATGATTATTTCCTCCCGTACCGGAAGTATTAACGGTAGGAGCTGAGGATGTTTTTTGAGATGCAGTAGTTGAAGTGTTTCCACCGGCGACAAAACCTTTAGCAGTAGTTGATGTAGTTTTTGTATCGCTTGATTCTGAAGAAATTGACGTTGTTGTTTTAGCCGAATTATCGTTTTTTTTATCATTTGGGTTATCTGAATCTTCAGCCGTATTTTTTTCTTCATTGGAGGCAATTTCTGTGTTTCCGACTATTTCAGGAGCTTTTTCGGAACTGCTGTTGTTTTTTCCGCATGAGCATACTCCCGATATGATAGTCAGTGAAAGCGCTGCTGCAAGAACTTTTCTGTATTTCATAATTTTACTCTCCTTTTCATAAATACGAAATTTGCCAGACCCGATCTGCACTGAGGGTCTGACAAATATTCAAGAGGGAATTTATTAGTTTTCGTAGATCTTATCATCGTACTTGAAAAATACGAGATTGATAGTCATATTGCCGTTGAGCGCACGAAGCTCGTCAATGAATTTTTTTTGATCGATATCATCGTACACATCAACGCTGTAGATAAGCTCGAAAAGCGTACCGAAGTTAGTAGTTTTAACTCTTCTGAGCTTGTGGAAAGCGGTATATCTGCTGAGAACAGGTTCAAAAACACCCTGATAATCGAGATTTTCCGGAATAGTAATTTTAAGAGTCATATGATTTCTCTTGCATCCACCGAAATCAATCGCAGAAAGAACAAACATAACGATTCCGAGGATTACAAAGAATACGATGGCAAATCCGACATATCCGATACCGCAGGCAACTCCGGTAGCCATTGCAAAGAAAATGTAGGCAATATCTTTCGGATCGCCGGGAACGCTTCTGAATCTGACAAGAGTAAATGCTCCGGCAAGACTGAGTGCGCCGGCAGGAGTGCTTATAAGCAGAAGAATAAGCGAAACTATAGTCGGAAGCATGATGATCGTTAAAACGTAGCTCTGTGAATAGCCTTCTTTTTTGTGAGTTGCTATGTAGATAAGGCTGATGAGGAAACCGATAACGAGCGCAGCTCCGACGCAGAGGAAGAATTCAGCCGGTTTTATCTCCGTTAAAACAGTTGCCGTTGTCGCATTGTTTAATATTGAATCAGCAGTTTCGCTTGAGTCACCGTATTTTGAAAGAACATTGCCGAAAAAACCGTTTGGAAACATAATGTTATACACTCCTGTTAATTAAAATATTGTTGTTGACTATTGAAATACCAGAAATCCTCACGGGTTCTGATTTTTCGATGTTAGATTTAACGAAATTTTCATAAGCTCTTCCGTATTTAGAGAAGCTTGTTTTGAAGATCTGAAGCTCTGAAAGTTTTCTTACAAGCCAATCCGGTATAGCGTCGGAAACCTTGACTTCCATAAGACGCTGATCTTCGTCTATAATAAAGTTACCATAGCTTTCATAATCAAGCCCAAGATCATATCTCCGTTCAGTTATCTTCCGATCGAAAGTAAGACGGAAATCGCTGTTGTCTTTGCCGAAAAATGCTTCTCTCTGATAGCTTATGTATTGTTTCGGAGCAACAGGATAATGATCAAGAAAAACGTCAAGCTCACGAAAGACCTGTTCCGTGATATATTTGGTGATTTCGGGCTTAGAGCGTTCGTAAAAATAGGCTTCCGATTCAGCGAGAGTCATTGAAACTCTTCGTTTGGTAACAATGCCTCCTATTTTCTTTTTTATTTCGAGAAAAACCGTATCGTCCGGTGCAGCGGGAGAATAATAACTGCGAAGTCTGATTTTTTCTTTATAATAAGGTTTAGCAAGCGATTCTCTTATAAGAAAGTCATCCGGAGTATCATAATAGATATTATAAATTCCGTATTCTCTTCCGCCCACACAGTATTTATCGGGGTTCATATATTCATGAATAACGTTCATAAGTCCCTCGTATTGCTGCATATTCAGAAGAAACTTTATCTCTTTACGAGCAAAAGTATTAATTGCCATTTCTGAAAACTCACGCTCCTTTCGTATCGTTTGATTATATTATAGAGAAAGATTCTTAAAATTACCTTAAATTTTTCATGAATGATGAATTTTTTTTGGAGAAATTTTTCTGGAAAGTAAATAAAACTCTTGAAAACATATTAAACCTATGGTATAATAGGGGTAGCAGTTTTATATTGAAAGGAGCTTATTTATATAATATGAAAATTTCAACCAAAGGCAGATACGCTCTGCGTATGCTTTATGATCTTGCGCTTAACGGAAGTGAGAATTATGTTTCTCTAAAGGATATTGCTGAAAGACAGAATATTTCCAAAAAATATCTTGAACAAATAGTTCCCCTGATGGGAAAAAGCGGCATCCTTAAAACAAACAGAGGCAACAGAGGAGGCTATATGCTGGCAAAATCTCCATCTGAGTATACGGTAGGCGGAATTCTCAGAATGACTGAGGGAAGCCTTGCTCCGGTAGCTTGTCTCGAATTTGAACATAATGATTGTCCTCGAGCAGCAGAATGTTCAACGCTTTTCGTCTGGGAAGGCTTGAACAAAGTGATAACAGACTATCTTGATAATATTACGCTTCAGGATATAATCGATCGTAATTCAGAAAATTCAGGAAATGATTATTGCATATGAAGCAGAACTTGAGTCAACATCGTACAAATTCTTTTTGCATCAATCATTATGTACTGCTGATTTTACAAAAATGACGCCGGATTAAGGCGTCATAATTTTGTTTATTGGGATTGTTGTGTTGGTTTCTCGCCTGTCTGAGGATATGCAAAAGTTTCAAATTCTCCCGCAGAACATACATCTTCAATTTCAATTGCATTTGAATCGTAATAGAACCACATCAGAACAGCAGCAAGTCCGGGATTATTTTTCATATTGATATAGAAATCAACAGTATCGCCCTGTTTACAGCTTATATTGTCACCGTATACAACGAATCCTGTTTCAGATGAAACATCCTGCGCTTGTATTTCTCCGTCGCCCACTCTGACTGTTCCTGTATAGATTTTATCCGGATCAACGTGCACACCTGCGATTGTTGAAAGATCGGTTGCAAAGCTGATAGGATAATCGCCATCCGGAATATCTTCCTTAATTTTCATAGTAACTTTTACAAATTCATCGTTGAAAACGTAGTTTTCATCCTTTGAAATGTCAACCCAGAGTATATATCTTCCGTTTGTCTGACTCTTATAATTAGAGGTAGCGTTTTCGCTGGAAGATTCAGTTGGAACCGTAACAAATTCCGTAACAGGCTGACCGTTTGCTTCTGTAACAGGTTCGCCGGCTTCGTTAACGACAGTAACGGATTCTGTAGGAGCCTGAGGTGAAACGTCTATAGAGCTTGAATCCGGTCCAGAAAGATTCATACCGTTTTCGTTTGAGATGTTGCTGTTTGGTACGTCATTAGATTGGAATGGAAAAGCGAGGAGATCACCGTTTTCTTTTGTGACAATCTCGATGGGAAGGTCATTGATATTGTTTCCGCCATTAGTGGAATCGGTATTACCATCATTTGCAGAAATGTGATCGCTTTCAGAACTTTTGCTGCTGTTTTTATCCGAGCATCCTGTAACGGAAGCTAAAGCAAAACAACACAGAAGAGCAAGCGAGATCAATCTTTTCTTTAATGTATTCATATTAATTTTCCTTTCATGTTTTCCGGAGCAGTGCCTCTCCGTGTTCTTATACATATTATACACAAGAGTATCGGTTTTGTCAAGCGAAATGTCACAATGTAATGTCTTTCTAAGAAAAAGTCATCTTTTTATCATTAATATTTCACGTTCTTGTCACCAAGCATGAAAAAGTTGACAAATCCCATTTATTATAATATAATAAACCTACAACGATGAATTAAGAATCACTCCAAATCGGACAGGTTCTTATTATTCGGCATTTTTGCAAAGTGAAAATACACAGGAGGTTTTTGATGAATACGTTTTTATTTATACTTATGTTTATTATCTCATTGTCAGTCACAGGCATTTTTCTTCATGAAATACACAATGACAATAAAGGAAAAAAAGCAGCCGGAAAAATGCGTTCAATTCGAAGCATAGCCAGGGGAGCGGCAGTTTTTCTGTTCAGCGTCGGAGCTGCGGATAATCTTAATCTTATTAATTTCGGAATATATGCCGGATCGTTCTTCCTTCTTGGAATTATAAGTGTTTTTGCCTTTATGCTTTGTGAAATTAATAAAAAGAAAAAATATCCTGTTATAGCCTTCGCTGTAAAAGCAATGATGATAGCCGCAGTGCTTGAGGTAACTATTTTTAATCTTCCGTTTTACAGACTTTGGGGAAAGAATTTTACTGAAATTAATTTTAAGGCGGAACAATTTGCTTCTTCAATGGGAGTAAATTATCGTTCAGCTGAAAAAGATATTATGATCAAAGGCAACGAGGAAATTTCTTTTAACCTTGAAGGAATAAACGAAGAGGTCGGAAACGTTTTCATTGACCTCAATTTTGAAAACGGAACAAAGGGTGCGGAAATTTATGTTGACGCAATGGACGAAACTCAGACCACTATTTATAGGGAAAATATCGGAAAAGGAATGATGGTTCGTGACAGATGGGGGTCGCAATTTACGGATCTTCAGCTTTCCGGAAAAGTAAGTGATATGAGAATAAGGATTGTTCCTATAAACGGCGGAATTGTTTACGTGAACGGAATAACTCTCAATACTTCCTCGCCTATGGATATCTCAATGACCAGATTTCTTGCGATCGTTCTGCTGAGCAGCTTTATTTATCTTATGTTCAACAGCAGAATATTCAACAGAAGTTTTGTTGAAAACAGAAAATTCTGTCGTGGGTTCACCGTTGTTCTTACTGTACTTCTGTGTGTCGTCACAGTCTGGGTAACTCATTACAAACTTGGACTTACATGGAAAGACGCTCTTAGTTTGCCGGAGGGAGATCAGATGTCGCAGGAGCTTGTCGAGGCTTTTGAAAACGGCAGTACAAGCCTTCTTAACGAGCCTGCCGAGTCGCTGAAAAATTTCGATAATCCTTATGATCGTGAATTGAGAGAAAGCGTTGAACTTGATATTGAATGGGATCACGTTTATTTCGATCAGAAATATTATTCCTACTATGGAATTGCTCCGGTAATACTTTTGTTTATGCCGTTTCACCTGATAACAGGACATTTCCTGCATGACGGCATAGCGATAATGATATTTTCGTTTATCGGAATAATAGGATTGTCATGCCTCTTCATGAAAATAGTGGGAAAATTTTTCCCGAAAACTCCTACGGGATTATTTATAACGGCTCTGATCATCTTACATACGATCAGCGGAATATGGTTCAGCATAGGCAGACCGCAGTTTTACGAAACAGCTATGGCAGCCGGATTTGCCTTTTTAACATGGGCGATCTATTTTATGATATCAGCCGGAGTTATAGGAAAAGAAAAAACTTCGCTTCTTAAAACAGCGATATCTTCTCTTCTGTTTGCAGTTGCTGTTCTTTCAAGACCAACGCTGGTGCTCTATTGTATCTGTGCCGCAGTGTTTATGCTTGCAGCTTTGAAAAGAGCTTCCGGAAAAGCGGTAAATCCTCAGAAAAATAAACTTTTTAATTCTGACGGAGTAAAATATATCCTCTGCGCTCTGCTTCCTATGGCTTGCCTCGGACTCGTTCAGATGTGGTACAATTACTCACGCTTCGGCAATCCTTTTGAGTTCGGAATACAGTATTCGCTTACTATAAACGATTTTACAAAGACTCAGTTCCATTGGCAGCTCTCACTGGTTGCGCTTTTCAATTACTTCTTCAACGCACCTGTAATAAGTCCGGTTTATCCGATAGTTTCGACTCAATTTCAATTTATGAACGTGAATGGATTCTTCTATGAGGATTTTGCTTCAACTGTGAATTCTTCCGGACTTTTCTTCCTTGCGCTGCCGATGTTTGCATATTTCCTTGCACCGAGAGCGTTAAAAACTTTCCCCGACCTCCGTACTAAACTCAGCCGTATGGCGTATATAGGAATTCCATGTCTGCTTATACCGTTTATTATAGTGGCGTCCGTCTGGGAAAGCGGTTATGCAGTAAGATACATGGTGGATTTCTCATGGCAGGCGCTTTTAGGAGCATTTGCAGTCATATTCTATTTGTACTCCAAAACAGATAACGAAACGCTTAAAAAACTTGCAAAAGGATTTATGTGCTTTTCGCTTATATGGACTTTATTTATAGCAGGAGTTCAGAATGTAAATCAGATATTCTGTTACACAAGTATCAGACCTGAATATCCCGAGATCGCATACGACGTTGAGCAGTTCTTTGCTTTCTGGAAGTAAGAATAAGCCGGAGGAATTTCCTCCGGCTTATTTGTTTTTTATCTTAGTTTTTCTTTTTAAAAAAGCGCCTTTTTTATCATTGCAAGTTCATCAATAGAAATACAATTCGGAAAATCCTCGTTTTTCATAGCAGCGAGAACTTCGTCTATCTCTGCCCAGCAGACCTCTGAAACCTCGGAATGCTGAAGAATCAGATTATTTATGTCCACGTTCTCACGATAAATATATACAGCACTCATTTCGTTGTCGTTTATTTCTCCGTTTGAATGCGAGCTCTGACGGTTTCCTATATGCTCCAGTTTTCCTGCCGGAATCTCAAGTCCGAGTTCTTCATAAGCCTCTTTTACGGCAGTTTTTCGGAATTCCATACCCTGAGAAACGTGTCCGGCGGCTGATACGTCATAGCAGTCGGGATAGATCTCTTTTCCCGAAGCTCTTTTTTGAAGCAGAACGAAAATGCCCATATCTTTTCTTTTTACTATCCAGACATGGACAGTCGGATGAAGATCACCATCTCTGTGGATAAGAGATCTCGGTTTGCTGAGGTGTGTGATTCTCTCGTTTTCTCCGATAACATTAAGAAATTCATCCGTTACAGTTTCGCAGCATATATTTTTGCATTCATCGAACGCTTCGATAATTTCGTCAACTGTTTCGTTGGAAATATTTTCATCGGAAATAAAAAGTTTGAATCCGATATCTTTGTTCCATTTTGAAAGAACAGCAGAAAGCTCGTTTTTTCCGGAAATACTGCCGCATTCAAGTTTTGATGCAAGCTCGGCATAAAGTTCTTTTCCGGAAGAAAGTTTGTTAAGGAAAATTTCAATAGTATCCATTTCAACTCCATAAGCACGCTTTATACAGCGTGAATCCGTCTTTTTTGTGGAAAACGGTTCCATATAATTTCAGCGTTGTTATTATATACCTATCGGAGCGAAATGTCAATAGCCAATTTCAATAAATTTATATGAGTAAATTTGTTATTCTGTAATTATCAGGAGATTTTGTTTCTCTTTTATCTTCCTGTCAGGTGTAATGCATTCTTTGGGAATCGCCCTAATTATTCCAAAGGAGGATTTACCCCTTTGGCTGGGTGGAAGAGGGCGGGAATCCCACTTATAATTGAAGTATATCATCTTTTCTCACTTAAAGTTATTGAAGCACGGTTCTGAATCATATCTGCTGCATTTTCTGCGGTTGTCTCTCCGGCGAAGTAAGCGGACGCTTCTTCAAGGCAGATATTGAGTATATCCGAATCGTAGTCGCCGTAAATAGTATCGCAGCCGAGAATGTAATTTGTAAGGTTTTCCTCTTCTTCCTGGGTAAGAGGATAATATTTATCGCCTTTGCTTTCGTAATATTCAACGCTTTCGCCGTTCTCATCGGTGAAATGCGATGTTTTGTACATATCACGTTCAAAACCGTCTTTTCTTGCTGATAGACCTTGGATGTTCATTTTACCGCCGTAGTCGTTTTCGGCAAGCTGATATTCCTTTGTGAAATAACTGCGGACGAACTGCCATGCTCCTTCTTTATCTGGACAGGTAGCCGAAATGGCGATATTTTCCAAAAGATCAAGCTTTCCGCCGCTTCCGTCCGATGAGGGATATCCGACAAGAGTAATATCTTCTTTGGCTTCAACATCTTTTGTATAGCTTAAAGAAGAACCTCCGTCGGCTCCTATTTCGGAAACAATTATCCTGTCGTTGCTCCACCAGTAATATTTATCGGTGTAATACTGCTGATGAGCCTCAGGTTCGCTCAATTTATCGGGCATATCCACCTTGGTGACAAAACGATTGCAGAATTCGAGTATCTTCACAAAATCAGGACTGTCAAAATGACATACGCCACTTTCGTAATCCACAAGATCGGTTGCGGCATAGAATAAATTTATGAACATATCTTCTTTGCTTATTCCATCGTAAAGATGATCGGCGGTTGACGGAGCGTTATCATACAGCGATATCATTTCATCAAGAGTCCAGTTTTCTTTATTGGTGAACTTGGTTTTGACAGCCATTGTTTGGACACTGAAAGACGGTGAGAGCGAATAAAGCTGTCCGTTTGAGTTTTCACAGGCTTTAAGAAGATTTGGCATAAGGGTATCAGGGTTTACATCCGGATCGTTTTCCATAAACTGATAGAGGTCTACGAATGCTCCCTTTCCTGAAAGCGCAGTAATATCATTGTGATTCTGAGTGATGATAATATCGGGCGCTTTTCCGGAGATAAGATCCATTTTAAGCTGATTCATAGCTCCGTCGGCTGTATACGGCGGTTCTTCGCTATTGTACTGACTGTAATCCACGATTTTTATACGGTATTTGTTTTGACTCTGGTTAAACTGATTAACAATATCGCTTCCGCCTCCCCACAAAGATGCGAGAGTTAAAACCACCGTATCGGAGACTTCGCTCATGTTTCGTCTTCTTAGGTAAATGAACTTATTCTGATTGCTGTAATTGTCAGAACCAAAAGCGACAAAATCGTTTTCGCCTACTGGATAAAGCGTAATTGCACCGATATCGGAGTCGTTCCAGTTTACAACAGATTCAATGCTTCCGTCTGCTTTTACACCGTAAAGAGCGTCAAAAAGCGGAACGAACAAGCGGTAGTCTCCTTGTCCGCCTGTAATAGCTCCACTCGGAGAATAATCTGTGGTCGAAACGGCGAACGGCTCAGCAGAAACTCCCGTTTCAGGGCTTACATCGTAGAAACTCTGACTGACCTGCGGAGTATTTTCGGTGTAATCAGTAGAAGTTATTGAGAGGATCAATTTTCCGTCTTTATCGGCGATCATTTGTGAACCGTCTACATAAGTGCTTTCATCATCATTATATTGATATAAAGCCTTTACAGAACCGTCCTTGTTGATTTTAAGAACAGTTGCGTTTCGCAGACAAAGAATCGCTCCACCGTCATCTGTGGCATATATAGATGAGATTTGTAAATATCCGTATTCATCGTGGAAGGAGTCAAGTCCGTTTATACTTATCTTATCGGTAAGCTCTCCGTTTTCGCTGAAACGACAGAACATATAACTTTTTTCAGTTTTTGCTTCATAGTCGTAATTTTCGTCGTGATCGTAAAGCATGAGCAGGGCGGAAACTTCTCCGCTGTTTGAAAAAGAGTAAATTGGATACGCTTCGTCGCTTGAGGTGTATTCTTCCGGAAACTGGAGTGTTATTTCCGAGGAGGACGCAAAATCAGGACTGAACGAAAGCAATTTTGTGGCTTGTGTGTTGCTGCCGACTGCCATAACTATGTCTTTGTCAGGAATATATCTGAAATCGCTTAGAAAATCTATTCCTTCCGGAATAGCAAGCTGAGCAGCTTTATATGAATCGCTTAGAACGTCCTCCGCTTTTTGTGTAGTACGCTCGGCAGTAACAGCTCCGCCTGCAATGGGCTTTGAGGAAGAATTTTCGGAAGCAGTTCCGGCTTTTTTACTGCATGATTGAAGCGACAGGCAGGCTGCGATTGCAAAGGCGGCAGAACGCCAATAAAATTTATTCATTGTTTTATTTCCTTTCATTTTGGATTTTGTCTGACAATGCATAAGGAACAGTCGTTGACCTTGCTGCAATGCCGTGTTTTGTATTTCTAAGTATAATTTTAAAAATGAATAAGTCAATAGATTTTGCATTTATTTTGCAGTTTGGTGAGCGATAATTTGCAAAGAGGATATGTTTGTATTGTTAAAATAAAAAAATATATTTTTTCTTCGTCTTTTTTGTCTTTTAAAATCACTTATTTATAAAGACAGCATTGTGCAGGTTCTTAACAGCGCTGCCTAAAATCTGATTTTAAGAGGTTGTATATATGAAAAAGTTCGCAGCAATATCAATTATTCTATCAATGATATTAGTAAACGCATCGTGCGGAAAAAGTCAGGAAATGCCAGAATCTTCACCGGAAGTCACTGTAACTCAGACCATGTATAAGGAACAGCGTCTGACGCTTCCGGATGATCTTATCTCTTTTCAAGATCTTTCCTATAGTGAATTAAACGGAGTGCGGCTCGTATACAAGAGTATTGACGGAGCGATAAAATTTGTAGGATTTAATGAGAAAATGGAGTATAATGCTCCGACCGAGCTTGCCTTTGAAAGAAAAGCCGACGAGGTTATCGTGAATTCGGAATCGGATGGAAGTTTCACAGTTTTGTGCCAATATAATGACGTTGAGAATGCCAAAGCTGAATTTGAGATACGCTGCTATAATGCGGACGGAGGGTTATCTAAATCTGTAAAAATAAGCGGTATGGAACGCTATTTTACCGTCGGGGAATCGTTCGTGAGCGGAATAGTGCGTTACGGAAACGGCTACATACTTCCTTTCAGCGGAGGAACAGCACTGCTCGATGAAAGCGGCAGCGTTATCGATGTTTTAGACAGCGATAATGATTTCTTCTACGGAGAGGATTCCGAGGGAAATATGATAGTTTCATCAATGAACGGATATGCGGTTCTGGACGGAAAAAGCGTTGGAACACCTCAGGAAATGATTCCTTATGGAGGCTATCTGAGTCGTAAGGGAGGTCATGTCAGGGGAACGGGAGATTATAAGCTTTATTTCATGATGACCGACGGAATTTTCGGTCTTACCAAATCGGACGAGCTTGTTAAAATTACGGATTATATTGCTTCGGACATAAGCAGTTCTGAGCTTATCCAGATTGCTCCCGCTGGAGAAGGAAAATTTGTCGCTACCGGACGTGATTACAAGACCAGAGAATCCTATTTATCACTGTTAACGGTACGTCCAGACGATTACGTTCAGAATAAGGAAACCGTAGTTGTAGGAGTTTCGGGAAATGTAAATTCTGATAAGAGGGATCTTTCTGTAGAGTTCAATAAATACAGCGATAATTACTCTGTTGAGATGAAAGCTTATGACGACAGCGACGAAAAGCTTAAAGAGGACGTTCTCTCCGGAAACGCTCCAGATGTTTACTGCTACACCAATACCGGAACTATGTATCGATATACCAATATTGGCGCTTTTGCCGATATGTGGGAGCTTTCAGCAGAGTACGGAGGATTTTCCAAAGATGATATTCTTGATAATATAGTTCAGGCTTATGAGTATAAGGGTGGTCTTTACGGAATTTCCGATCGTTTCTCCGCAAACTTTCTTCTTGCAAACAATGATATTATCGGGGAGGAGTACAGCGATTGGAATTATGATGAATTTTTAGATATTGCTGAAAATCTGCCTGAAGAGATGTATCTTGGAGTAGAAAGACAGTGCAGCAGTCCAGAAGATGTTTTTGAATTATATTGCCTTGAAAATCTCAGTTCGTGGATAGACTATGAAAGATCTGTATGCAGCTTTGATTCCGATGAATTTATAAGGCTTCTTAATTTTACGAAAACTGCAAAAACGGTTGAAGCTTTTGACTGGGCAGAATATTCCGAAGAAGAACAAAATTCACTTACTCATGAAATGTATCATGCAGTAAAAGACAAAAAGGCTCTTCTCTTGACACACAATTTCAACAGCCTTTCGGATTTGTCTTATATTGCTGAAATGTATGGCTTTAAGGATGGTGAAGCGACATTTCTCAACTATCCGTCCGAAAATCGCAACGGCGTGGTTTCACCTTGTTATCAGGGAGTTTATTCGGTTCTCAGAGGCGGAAAATGTACTGCCGGAGGCTGGGCATTTGTAGATTATATCATGAGCTTTGATAATCAGGCGGACAAGAGCGCTACACTTTCTTCAATGCGATTTTCAACAAGAAAAGACGCTTTCGAGCATAATCTGCTCCATGATCAGCGTATATCACAGAATCCTGATGTTATTATAGACGGCGAGGAGTGTCATAACTTTGAGTTTATAAATTGCGGAGCAGTCAGCGATGAAACGATAGACTCAATAAAAAAGCTTGTGGAAAGATGCACTGTTTTATCAGGCGGCAACAAGCCTGTTGAAGATATAATGCGTGAGGAGTTTTTTGAATTTATCAACGGTGAAATTACGGCAGAAGAGTGTGCTGAAAGAATTCAGAACAGAGCTGAAATTTATCTTAGTGAAACCTCATAAGTTGTGCATATTGTATAAACAATAATAGCTGAGATCACGGTTTAACTTTGTTTTTAAGGGCTAATATTATGTTTTAATGGTGATAATTAACAAAAATGAAAAAGCAGTCAAATATTTGTTGATTTTTAATAATAAAAATGATATAATTAGTTAGTAATTTGAAAACAAGTCCTAAAAATATGATAGGAGTGGTTGAAGCTTGAAGATGGTGAAATGTCCGGAGAGACATTATTATGATTCGGAAAAATATAAAAATTGTCCATTATGTGCAAAAGCGGAAACGTCTAAGAAAATAAGGGCAGTGAAGGTAAAGCCGAAAACGCCTGTTATCCAAGAGAAAAAGGTTGTCGATGTAAAACCCGAGCCTATCGCTGAAGGGAAGAAAATTCTCGAAAAGAAACCTGAACCGGTACTATTTGCAGAGATAAAAGCTCCGGAAAAGAAAAACGAGCCTGTTCCGAAGGTGAAAATTCCTGAAAAAGCAGATATTGCAGATAATGATTCAAAAAAGATAGAGGAGCTTCTCAAGGATGAGGACGTTGTTATCGACGATTCAGGAAACATGGCTATAAATAGGAAAACAGGCACTCTTGTCAAATATATCGGAACATCAAGTGCGATTGTTATTCCCGATTGCATAACGATTATCGGAAAGTACGCTTTCAGGGGCAACGAAACTTTAAAAAAGATAGTCATGCCAAACAGTGTGAAGAGAATTGAAAAGTTTGCGTTCTGCCATTGTTTTGCACTTGAAGAGATAATACTTTCCAGAAATATTGAGTCAATAGGCGAAAATGCTTTTCTGAAATGTCAGAGATTAAAAGATATAAATTTCCCGGAATCGCTGAAAACCATAGGAAAGGGAGCGTTCGGACGATGCAATTCTCTTGAAAATATCGTCCTTCCGGCTTATCTTCAGAAAATCAGCGATCTTTGCTTCTTTTCGTGCCGCAGACTCAGAAGAATCGTTATCTCAGGTTCGGTCGAAGTTATTGGAATCGCTTCTTTTTCCGAGTGTTACAGTCTTAAAAAAGTAGTCATTTCAAACTCTGTCACGGTTATCGGTGAGAGTGCGTTTTCGTGGTGCAGATCGCTTGAAAGCATAGATATTCCGCATACTGTCAAGACTATTGGGAACTGGGCATTTTATGGCTGCCAGAACCTTATTGAGCTTAGGATAAGCTATCTTACTAAGGACATTAAGGAGGACGCATTCTGCGGCTGTGAAAGTCTTTACAGCATCAATATTGCTGAATTTGATAATCCTGATATTTCTATAGACGCAGTAAAAAAAGGCAGAAAACAGACCATAAAGCTGCTAAAACAGATAAATCGAAAAAAAGCGGAGAACTATGCGAGAGAACACGGCATGAGTACATTGTTTATTTAAATCTTTTTTCTTGATTTTTCTCTTGACATTGTTGCATAAAGATGATACAATGTAAATGTAATAAATGCCATGACGGAGAGAAGTAGTGCAGAAATTCGTTCCCAGAGAGTGCGTGTAAGGTGAGAGCCGCATATCAGAGTCTGTATGAATAACACTCCAGAGCAGCAAACCGAAAGGAACTTTTTCCAAGTAGGAGAGACGTTTTCCGCACGTTACAGCGGCTCAGAAGTGATCGCTTTTGCGGTAATTCAGGTGGCACCACGGGTTAGAGTATATGTTCCCGTCCTGTTGATTCAGGACGGGATTTTTTATTTATTTACGAAGGGAAAGATTGCAATGAAGCATACTGATATTAAGAAAATTATTAAATCAAAGGAAGAGTTCATTGGAAAAAATGTAACGGTCTGCGGCTGGGTTCGTACTTCCAGAAACTCTAAGAGCGTAGCTTTTGTTGAGCTGAATGACGGTACTTCGCTGAAAAATATTCAGGTAGTTATCGAAAAGGAGTCCGACCCCGATTTCAAAGAGCCTCGTGTAGGAATGTCCGTTAAAGTTACCGGAAATGTCGTTGAGGGAAGAAATAATACAGTCGAGATAAATTGTACTCCAGCTGATATTCAGCTTCTCGGAACTTGTCCATCGGACTATCCTCTCCAGAAAAAAGGTCATACACTTGAATTCCTCCGCTCAATGCCCCATTTAAGAGGAAGAACGAATACTTTCAATGCGGTATGGAGGGTGCGTTCGGTACTTGCTGAGGCTATCCACAGGTATTTTCAGGAAAATAACTACGTATATATTAACACTCCGCTCATTACCGGAAGCGACTGCGAGGGCGCAGGAGAAATGTTTCAGGTAACGACAAACGGATACACAACTGAATTCAAGAACGAGGAAGATTACTACGCTAATGATTTCTTCGGCAGAAAAGCCGGACTTTCTGTTTCCGGACAGCTTGAAGGAGAAGTTGCCGCTATGGCAATGGGCAAGATATATACTTTCGGACCGAGTTTCCGTGCAGAGAACAGCAATACGCCAAAGCATCTTGCCGAATTCTGGCATATCGAGCCGGAGGTAGCTTTTGCGGAGCTTGATGACGTCATCGAAATTGCAGAGGAAATGGTTAAATTCGTTATACGTGAGCTTCTTGAAACCTGTCCTGACGAGATCGCATTTTTTGACGCTCATTTTGAAAAGGGACTCAAAGCTCGTCTCGAGGAGCTTATTTCTCACGATTTCGGCAGAGTTACTTACACAGAGGCTATAAAGCTTCTTCAGGAATCAGGAGAAGATTTCGTTTATCCTGTTGAATGGGGATGCGATTTGCAGACCGAGCATGAACGCTATATTTCGGAGAAGGTGTTCAAAAAAGCCGTTTTCGTAACCGATTATCCAAAGGAGATAAAGTCTTTCTACATGAAGCAGAATGCCGATGGAAAAACTGTTGCCGCAGTTGATCTGCTCGTTCCCGGAGTAGGAGAGATTATCGGCGGAAGCGAGAGAGAAGCCGACTACGATAAGCTTGTTGCGGCAATGGAGGAGAGAGGAATGAACCTCAGTCTTTACAGCGATTATCTCGATCTTAGAAAGTACGGTTCAGTGCCTCACGGCGGTTTCGGACTGGGATTTGAGAGACTTATCATGTATACAACAGGTATGGCAAATATTCGTGACGTTATACTTTATCCGAGAACAGTTGGTTCAATTAGATAAAAGAAAAAGTGACGCAGACATCATAATATCGGGATTCTTAAGGGACTTTCCGTCCCTGACGCTGTTCCACGCTCTGCCAAAAGGGGAGTCGATCCTTTGAAATCCCATTATTAATCGTGCTTAGCGCTCGTTTGTTTTTATATTTTTACTACAGCTAACAGAGAACGTCAATGACGCCGTTCTTTGAATATATTTACAGAAAAGGAATGATTTTATGTCAAGATCGCTGTATATTCCAGAGGGATATAAATCCTCGCTCACTATCAGAGAAACTCAGCACGCTATCAAGTATATCAAGGATATATTCCAGCAGGCTCTCTCTATAGTGCTCACTCTTGATCGTGTTTCCGCTCCGCTTATCGTAAAAAAGGGAAGCGGTATCAATGACGATCTTAATGGCGTTGAACGCAAGGTTGATTTCGATATCAAGGAAATTTCCTGCGATGCCGAGGTAGTTCAGTCGCTCGCAAAGTGGAAGAGAACTGCTCTTCACCGTTACGGCTACGAGGCAGGGGAGGGTATCTACACTGACATGAACGCTATCCGACGTGATGACGATACCGACAACACTCACTCTATTTTCGTTGACCAGTGGGATTGGGAAAAGGTTATCACCCGTGAACAGCGTACAATTGATTATCTGAAAGAAACGGTTAAAAATGTTGTAAAGGCTGTCGTTTACACAAAGAGAAAGGTAAGCCACAGATATCCCGTTCTTGCCGATAAAATTTCGGATGAGGTGTTCTTTGTCACAACTCAGGAGCTTGAGGATATGTTCCCGGATAAAACTCCACGTGAGCGTGAACGTCTCATCGTTAAAGAGCATAAAACAGTATTTATCATGCAGATCGGCGGAAAGCTTGCAAGCGGAGAAAAACACGACGGAAGAGCTCCCGATTACGATGACTGGGCTCTGAACGGAGATATTTTCTTCTGGGACGAGGTTCTTGATAACGCTCTGGAGATATCTTCAATGGGAATCAGAGTTGATGAAACTTCGCTGAAAAAACAGCTTGCTGAATGCGGAGCAGAAGACAGAATGCAGTATAAATATCATCAGATGATCGCTGACGGAACACTCCCGCTTACTATCGGCGGCGGAATCGGACAGTCAAGACTTTGTATGCTTCTTCTTGAAAAGGCGCATATCGGCGAGGTTCAGTCCTCTGTCTGGAGCGATGAAATGATTCAGAAGTGTGCGGAAAACGGTATCATATTACTTTAATTCGATAAATTTATTTTCAGCTATGTTCAGGAAGTGTTAGCAGCTTCCGGATATGAGATTAAGCTGTAATTTGACCAAAATTGTTACTGCTCCTATTTTTATGATAGGAGGAAATTAAATGAAATTTTCTAAAATGCACGGAATTGGAAACGATTACATTTATGTAAATTGCTTTGAGGAAAAAGTCAGTGAGCCGGAAAAGGTTTCGGTAGTTTTAAGCGATCGGCATAAGGGCGTTGGTTCAGACGGGCTTGTGCTTATCATGCCGTCGGAAATAGCTGACTTCCGAATGAGGATTTTTAATGCGGACGGTTCTGAGGCTATGATGTGCGGAAATGCAACAAGATGTATCGGAAAATACGTCTACGATATGGGTTTAACTGATAAAACAGAGGTCACTCTTGAAACAAATTCCGGAATAAAGTACCTCGAACTTTTTCTTAAAGATGATAAAGTCGATATGGTTACGGTCGATATGGGAAAGGCAATTCTTGTTCCAAGGGATATTCCGGTTGACAGCGATCTTGAAAGCTTTGTGAGCCAGCCTCTTGAAGTCGGCGGAAAGGAATACAAAGTCACCTGCGTTTCAATGGGAAACCCTCATGCCGTTATTTTCACCGAGGGGATAGATGAACTTGAACTTGAGAAAATAGGTCCGCTTTTTGAAAATCATAAGCTTTTTCCAAATCGTATCAACACTGAATTTGTCGAGGTCATCGACAGTCATACGCTCAAAATGAGAGTATGGGAACGTGGAAGCGGCGAGACATTTGCCTGTGGCACGGGAACTTGTGCGACAGTTGTTGCGGCGGTTCTTAACGGAATTTGTCCGAAAGACGAGGAAGTTCTTGTACACCTTCGCGGCGGTGATCTGCGTATTATCTGGAAAAATGACGGAACTGTGCTTATGACAGGTCCTGCTGAATATGTATTTGAGGGAAATGTTTCTGATGAATTTATCGCCAAAGAAAAGGAGAATGTTGTATGCCGCAGTTAAATGAAAATTTTCTTAAATTAGAGAAAAACTATCTTTTTATAAATATTGCAAAGAAAATCGCCGCTTTTAAAGAGGCAAATCCTGACGCTGATATTATCAGAATGGGAATCGGCGATGTTACGCTTCCGATTGCTCCGGTAGTTATCGAGGCTATGAAAAAGGGCTGCGATGAAATGGGAGTGAAAGATACTTTTAAAGGCTATGAGGATAGCGGTGCAGGATATGATTTCCTGAAAGAAGCCATTTCAGGCTATTATAAGAGCTTCGGAGCTGATGTTTCTCCCGATGAAATACGCATAAACGACGGTGCAAAGAGCGATTGTGGAAATATTGTTGATATTTTCGGTGACGATAATGTTATCCTCGTTACCGATCCAGCATATCCGGTTTATGTAGATTCAAATTTAATGAGTGGAAGAAAAATAATCTATGCCGATTCCAACGAGGAAAACGGCTTTGCGGCTATGCCGGATGAGAACGTTCATGCCGATATTATTTATCTCTGTTCGCCGAACAATCCGACAGGCTCAGTTTATACAAAGGCTCAGCTCAAAGAGTGGATAGACTATGCAAAGAAGAACGATGCGATTATCATTTATGATTCTGCATATGAAGCTTTTATCACTGATCCTGATGTTCCAAGAAGCATTTTCTGTGTTGAGGGAGCAAAGGAGTGCGCTATCGAGATGTGTTCGCTCTCGAAAACTGCTGGATTTACCGGTATGAGATGCGGATATACTGTTATTCCCGACGCTCTTAAAGTTAAAGCGAGTGACGGTACGGAAATTTCCGTTTCACAGCTCTGGGGCAGACGTCAGGGAAGTAAATTCAACGGCGTTTCATATCCCGTACAGTGTGCGGCTGCCGCTGTTTTCACTGAAGAGGGATTGAAGCAGATCCATGAAAATATAGCGTACTATCAGGAAAATGCCAGAATCATAGCTGATTGTATGACGAGGCTCGGAGTTAAATTTACGGGCGGAGTTAATTCCCCTTATATCTGGTTCAAGTGTCCCGGAGATATGGGAAGCTGGGAATTTTTCGATCTTATGCTGGAGAAGATATGTGTTGTCGGAACTCCCGGTGCAGGTTTCGGAAAGAACGGCGAGGGCTGGTTCAGACTTACCGCATTCGGCGATAGACAGCGTACTATCGAGGCTATGAAGCGATTTGAAAAACTTGCCGGTCAAATGTAAAAAGAAATAATTAAATTACAGCAAAAGAGACTGCATTTGCAGTCTCTTTTTGTGTTATTATGCAATTATTGGGAAAATTTTTGTGCAATAGGCAGAAATTCACAAAAACACTTGACTTTTTTTTTTTTTTTGTGTGGTATAATTACAATGTATAAAATATACTGGCTCGATAGATCGGTCGGTTAATAAAAAGGAATGGTTTAATATGGAAAAGTTAATAGCACTGTTTGCAACTGTTACAATTGCTGCTTCTTCTTTTGTATCCTGTGCAAGTGAATCAGGAACTTCAAAAAAGGAAAAAGACAAAGCTGCTTCCACCAAGGAAGAGGCTGTGGAGAATTATTACGAAGCTGTTAGTTCCGGAAATATTGACAAAATTTTTAGTGCAATGGTACCTCAACAATACTTGGATTATTGTGTTACTGAAACAGGCTTGCCTGAAGATAAACTTTTCTATAGACTGGGGCGTATTAGATCAGATGATCATTTTGATGTAGTTATTTCCAATCATAAAAAAATTTATTTAAATTTAGATGGGTTTAAAGTTGGCGATTCGTGGTTAGGTGAAGAGGGGGATGATGCATATACTTCTTTTAACCAAAGTATACATAATGCAGGTATCAAAAGCAGCATTGATAGAATTTATGATATAGATGCTCCTTCAGGAATCGACGTTGCATATGAAAATATGTCAGAAGAACAAAAAAAGGCTGAACAGGAAAGACTTCAAACTCCAGGAATTGACATTTATGATGATTTTTTATATTTGCTTGACGGAAAATGGTATTATGGTCCGGAATCTATTATGGAATATCTTATAATGGTTGGTCTTGAGGGTTACAGCGCATTGCCTGAGGAAGTCAAGAATTATGATGACAATGCCCGTAATTATTACTATGAAAAAGAAACATTGCCAGATGTAAACAATTATGAGAGCAGTGGGGATACAGAACATAATTCCCAATCCGAGCCAAAATCTGTAAATCTTTGCGCTGATTCATCAAACTGGGCAAGCTGGTCGAGTGATGAATACGACTGTGCCTCAACAATGAAATTGTTATCTGATGGAGCCGCTCTGGAGGTTACAAAAACAGCCAACGGATATTATTACTATAATCAGCTTGCATATGATAACCTGATTTTAGAAAAAAATGCAACTTATCGTCTGGAATTTGATTATGAGGCATCGGAAGATGTGGAGTTTGAGTTTGCTGTTCAGCAAAATTATGAACCTTACTCTTGGTATATTAATGATATAATTGATGTATCGTCTAATGGCAGTAACCATTATTCAAGAAACTTTACTATGCTTGTAACTGACGATAATGCTAATATTGTATTCAATTGTAATGATCCTCGCACTGAAACTCCCTATACTTTTACAATAAAAAATCTTACATTGGTTCGTGTTGATTAAGGTGAAAATGCATAAGATTTGATTTATAAAAAAGCTCTTGTATACGTTGATACGAGAGCTTTTTATATTTTATTTCCTTTTATAATATTATATTGGATTATTTTTCTTTGTTGCATTTCTTGAAAATCTGCATAAGATAATATAAGCAGCAAAAAGATAAATGCCGCTCCGAAGTGGCAGAGCGTCCGTGAATAGCTTTGAAGCATTAGTATTTTTCTGACAGCTGCTTTGAGATAGATTTATCCGGAGTTTATGTAGGCTTGATCAATTTACAAAAGCTCCGGATTTTTCCTTTACTTGGAGTTTATATAATCATTTATTCCGCTGAAAATAGCGAAAGCGACCATGCTTTGATATTCATCAGTAACAAGCAGCGCAGCTTCTTCCGGATTGGACAAAAATCCGCATTCGACCATAACAGTCGGGTTTTCACTGTAATAGCAGAGAAAAAGCTCTTTTCCGCATTGCTTTATCTCACGTTTATTATCAGGCTGAATAAACTCTACAAAACGATTCTGAATAGATTTCGCAAGATCTTCGCTTCCGCTGTTTGAAGACGAATAAAACATTTGCGCTCCGCTGTATTTAGTTTCGTTGAATTGATTTTGATGTATCGAAACGCATACAGCATTGGGATTTTTGTTGAAAAGCGCCAGACGATTATCCATATCGCTGCTCTTCTGATTTGCAATTCCCTCAATTCCCTTATCGTGAATCGAAATATCTTCATCCCTTGTGACCTCAACTTCGTATCCGCTTATTTCAAGAAGATCACGAACTTTTAACAGTATGCTCAAGTTTATTCCCTTTTCAGGAATTCCTTCTGCTGTTGTACATCCGCCGTCGAATCCGCCATGTGGGGAATCGAATTAAACTTAGTCGGGGAACTTATTGAAATCTGTGCTCAGAAAGTAATTTAAGGATATCTTCGCCATATTTTGCGCACTTTATATCTCCAAAACCATTTATAAGTTTAAGTTCATTTATAGTTTTAGGATGGGTTCGAATGATTTCCTCAAGCTGTGCATTGTTATAAATAAAATATGCTTTAATTCCCTCCTGCTTACTCTTATTATAACGATAGGTTTTCAGAGCCTGATATACGGGAGTACTTTCAATGTTTTGTTGAGGTAGAACAAATTCATTTTTAATCAATTCAGTCATAGTTTTTTCGTTCGCATTTTCCACATAAGCTTTTTCTGGCGCAGTATCTGAAATCAGCTTTTTATATTTTTCAATATAATCTTTCGTATTAGGAATGCTTTTTTCAAGGAAAAAATCTGCAAGTTCCTTCATTTCCTTATCCGACATACTTTTTGCTTTGCTTGTCTCATTGAGAGTTTTTATGTAATTAATAATCCCGTCAGCTTTGATAACTTTATTCTTGATAGCTTTTGGAGCATATCGCATATCAAGGACGGAATTTGGATTGGCAAGAACGATAACAGATTTATAAACTTCATCATAATTTTTGTCAAAAGCTGAGCGAAGAAGCATTGGTTTCGTGGCTCTTCTCAGTTCATGTATCATGTCGATGTGACGTTGATTCTGCGTAACAGGACTGTAGATTCCCATTTTATTATAACGAGTTCCAAACTGAACTGTTCGGGTGAAGTTTCCGTTTTCATCAATGCTGATATTTCCATAAAGGTTTTTACATTCCATAATAATAACAGTTTTTCTTGTAACAACAATATAATCTATCTGAGTTTTCAAATCGTTCATTTCAAAGAAAAGGTCATGCAGAATATAGATAGGCATATGGCTGTTTTTCAATTCAAACATGAGAGTATCCTCACCATAAATGCCATATTGTAATAAACGAATATCCTGTTCAATCTGAGCTTTTATATTTGGCGGTGCAGTTTGTAAATATATGTTAAGCTGTTCAAGATGTTTTTTGAATCGCTGTTTTCTTTCAGAACAACAGGTTCACGAAGTTTATTAAAAAGTCCCATATATTGCTCCTTATAAAATTGATTTTGATTTGAGTAATAATTATTATAATTAGATTTGTTTTATTCGCCTGAATATGAATCAAATTATTATATTTATTATATCATCTGATTTCAATTTTGGCAATAGTAAATCGAAAAATAAACGCAATATAGAGAAATTTGTTCTTTTTTTAAAAAATGAAAGCCAAGCTTTTGCTTGACTTTTTAAGACTTTTTAATAAGTAATGGCCAGCCTAAAAGCTCGTCATCAAATGCTCCAATGAATATTAATCTCACGCTCACCATTATTCCAAATCTCACCCACCTCAATAAATTCAATAAATTCTTCTGCAATGCACCTGTCAAGAACGGTAATGTGGGTGTATTTTTCAATGAGAGAATTTTGATTTTCTGCCTTTTCGCAGCGAATACGGCATTCCTCGATTTGCTTTTTCGTTTTGGCAATATTTGCAGATATTCCTTGCTCATCGCTGGAAAGAGCCTCACGAAACACCAGATAATCGGATTCGGAGATAATTCCGTCAAGTCTGTCCTTGTACATTTTCGTCAAGCGATTTTTAGCGGTGCTGAGCTGATTCTGTAGGGAAGAAAGCTGATGTTCCATTGCCCGAAGCTGTTCGCTATGTATATCGGTAATCGTAATGTCATCAGCCCGGCAGTAGTTTTCGATGATATAATTCAGTTCATCGAGAATTTTCTGTTCAAGTATTTTTCCGCTGATGGACTTTGTGTTGATACAGTTCATAGCTCCTGTCTTATACGTGGCACACTGCAAGCCGTAATACCGAATAGTTCTCGTCTTATTATAGTATACGTTCTTTTTCATGGGACGTCCACAGACTGCGCATCGAACCTTTCCTGACAGTGGTGAAAGCTCCTGAGAAACACGGCTTGAACGTGTTCGGCTGTTTAAACGTTCCTGCACACGTTCCCACATTTCTTTGTCAATAATCGCTTCATGGGTATCCGGTATTCTTACCCAGTCATTTTTATCAACTTTTTTACGCTTTTTATTTTTATAGCTTATGTGATGAGATTTTCCCTGAACGAGAGTGCCGGTATACATTTCATTTCTGAGAATTGCCGCAATAGTTGACTGAGTCCAGAGCCCTTTTGAACTGCTTGAATCAGCGTTGCAGTTAGTGTACTTTGAGCCGCTTTTCGTCTTATAAGCAGATGGACTGAGAATACCTTGTGTATTCAGTTCCTGTGCGATTTTTCGGTAGCCGGATCCCTGAACGTAAAACTCAAAAATACTGTGTACAACAGGAGCAGTTTCCTCGTCAATTACAAGATGATGCTTATCATTCGGATCAATCATGTAGCCATATGGAGCAAATGAGCCGATAAACTGTCCCTGTTCTCTTTTATATGTAAGTGTGCGACGGATTTTTGAGGAAATATCTTTGACATACATTTCGTTGTACGCACTTGTGAAAAGCCTCATAGTGCCATACATTTCGCTGTCTGAATCAGCATTATCCGCAACGCCGATAAAACGAACTCCCCATTCGAGAAATTTGTCATTGATGTACTGCTCAATCACAACAGTATCTCTTGAAAATCGTGACTGGTCTTTGCAGAGAACGATATTGATATTGCCCCTTTCGCAGTCATGAAGCAGGTGGTTGAATTCGGGACGAGTACGGTCGATACCACTGTAACCGTCATCGCAGTAGATGTCATAAATCTCCCAATCACGTTCTCTGCAATAGTCCCGGAGCATGGACTTCTGATTCTGGATACTTTGACTGTCATCAGTTTTCAGCTTGTTTTTGTCCTCAATGGACAGTCGGCAGTAAATTCCAACTTTAGGCATCGGCAGCACCTCCCTTCATACGGTTGCAGCGAATTATACTGCCTTTCTTATTTGCTGATTCAGTAGCTTCTGAATTTTCTCAGTGACTATTTTCTGCATTGCCTTTGTATCCTCTGTTCTGAACGTATTTTTTGTATGTATTGTGTTTTTCATAAAATCGCTCCTTTCAATTGAAGTTTATGCTTCTGTAATACGAGTTATGACTTGCTGCTGAAACCGTGTCTTTGACAGCTTTGACGTTTGATTTGTTCCTGATCAGTTTATCCGGCTGCTTGGTGACAAGCGTATCTCCAATTCTGATAATCTGCTTTTTCAGATAAAGCTCGAAGATGCTTTGAAAGAAAAAACAAAGCGTAGATTCTCCGTAGCAGAGCTGGTGAAGTCCATAAATGCAGCTTTTATCTATAAGTATAACTCTGACGATGAAAAAGCGGAATTTGATGCTCTGAATTGTCAGAAAAGAAACGGCAGCGATATTATCTCCCGATTGAAAAATAAACTTGATTTTGATGATTCAATCCATAATACAGATTCAGACTAAGTGAAATTCTGGAAGATTAAACTACTGAAAGTGATATGTATTGCAGTAAAATTCGGTAAGAAAAAGACTATGTCAAAATGCTATCTTGCAACACACCGCTATCAGGATGATGAGCCTCCAAAATACCAGATGCCGCTTATTAACATTATGGCTGAACCGTCCCTGGCCTATGTAGGAATCGAATATTCCGATTGTTCTCTATAAATCAGAGCTCGATCGTGTCCTGAATCTGGTTAGAAAAAACGTGGAAAATGCCGTAGAGATCGAACATAAAATCAACAAACTCTACAACAACTGGAGAAAACTCTTTCCGGAGTTTGTGATGCAAAGAAAACAGATGTGCTTTTTCACAGCATCATTAGTCAGGCATACTCCTAACGCCTCAAGAATACGCTCAGAAAGGATATTGTCTTCCTGTGTATATGTGTTTATGATATTGTCGAAAACAGGGCATAAATCAGCATGGGAATTCTAGTCCACAACTATCATGTTAGTGATGAAATGTCCCGGAAGAAAAGGTTTCAGAAGATTTCGGGGAATTTGCTGTAGTCTTTCGGCGGAGCCATGGTCTGCGGGAGCTGAATCTGATTGCTGAGATAATAAGAAAAAAGCTGTTTGCCGGTGTTTTGTTCAAGATAATCTTCTTTCAGAATGTTTTATATTCTTATTATACATCAAATGAATAAGAAATCGAATTCAGGACGCAATCTCGTTATTATTTTTACCGCAGCAGGTTTCAGTTGTATATCATCATAATGAATCTATGTCAGGTACTGATTTTACGAAAATGGTATGACCACATAGATAAACCGTTTTCGGGCGGAAAATAGAAGCGTAGCAAACGTCCTCTCGATTTGATACCGATTATTTATTGAGGAAATCAAATGGAAGAAAAAATCTACTGCTCACACTGCGAAACAATCATTGATACGGGTGATTATGAGAAATTCAGCAATAAGATTTTATGCTATGACTGCATCGACAACTACACACCGGTACGTGACTGCTGCAACGAGAGAATCTGGAGCGAGGATACATACAGCGATGAATATATAACTCTTTACAATTAATTGCTATCACACACACTATACCCTATGTTCAAACTGTGATAGTTTGATTCATGTGGACGATGGGATATGAATACTGCCGTGAATGCTACGGTGAAGAGCGTGACAAATGTCGAAATATTCATGATTACGGTTACAAGCACGAACCGATTTTCTATGGTGATTCTAACGATATTTCGGCATATAGCTTGAAATTGACGGAGCATGCAAAGATGATGAATACGCAGAGAAACTTTTTGATATTGCAAATGAAAGTGATGAGCATATCTACATAAAATCCGATGACTTTGGATTATCACAAAAGCTTCTGCTGAGAGAATATTATGCGGAAAGCTATATCTCTCGGTTATCGTTTCCATCAGACAATCACCTGTGTTCTGTGCATTCATATTAACAGAGATTCACTTGCAACAGACCGAAAGGAACCGGACGACGTTATCAGCCGTATCTTGTATTTCGTGGAACATCACTGGAACGAAATGTTGAAATTTTCAAGAAGTTCGGAATATGCAATCAAGCAATGGGTCTCGCCGCTTCCGCTCTGTCCAATTGCAAAAAAGCAAAATCAAACTGCTGATATGCCTTTGATCGATACTATCTACAGCTGTGGGAATAAACTCCCGACTGACCATTTCAGAGGTGAACCACTGGGAATATCTGCTTATCTGAATCGGCTTTTGAATATTAATATCAAGTACACCCTCGCTATGCACAGCTATAAATGCATGTCTCATTCTTGTACCGTTTGCGTAAACCATAAGCGGATAGCGTTTTTTCTTGGTAGAATGCGGATATCCTGCGACTTCCAGACTTTTCAGAATATGGCATACGCTGTTTGCAGTTCTCATGTTTATAAATATCACTTCCGCAATAGTCTGCTCCTCCATAATCAGTAAATCGTCATTGACAATAAGCTGATGTTATGTACGATAAAATGATGTCAGATATTGATGATTTTGTCAAAAAAACATCGTTTCACGGAATATATAACGGACAAAATTATGGTTTGGAGTGTATCGTTACAATACTATATATTTGAAAAATGATTAAGCATAAATAGATTAAATATATATTTTTTCAAAAAAAGATATAATATATGATAAATGTTATATTCAATAATTAGTATACTATGCGTATAATATCCGATAGTCAATTTGCTGAAATTTGTGTATTTCCCGATTTTGCCATTCGATATTGCTTGACATAAATGGTGGATTATGATACAATTGAAATTGAAAAAGTGTTTTCATGGCTCTGTTTTTGATTAATTTCCCTGAGCTTTTTTGATTCACTATCCAATGTAACGATGTTTTTGAAATTTGTTAATGCATTTAAAATTTAATTCCGATTGTTGGATGTTATAAATTATAGTATAGGAAATGAGAGGTTTGTTATATGCCAAGAAAGATGAAGATTGCAGTTGCAGGAACAGGCTATGTCGGACTGAGTCTGGCAGTGCTTCTTGCTCAGAATAATGCAGTTTATGCTGTGGATATAGTTTCAGAAAAGGTAGAGCTTATCAATAATAAGAAGTCACCTATTCAGGATGATTATATAGAAAAATATCTTGCAGAAAAGGAATTAGACCTTACTGCAACTCTTGATGCAGAGTCAGCATATAAGGATGCAGATTTCGTAGTTATAGCTGCTCCTACAAATTATGACAGTCAGAAAAATTTCTTTGATACCAGTGCTGTTGAGGCGGTTATTGAGCTGGTTATGAAATATAATCCTAACGCCGTAATGGTAATAAAATCGACTATCCCTGTGGGATATACACAGTTCATCAGAGAAAAAACAGGCTCAAAGAATATTATTTTCAGTCCTGAATTCCTTCGTGAATCAAAGGCTCTTTATGATAATCTTTATCCAAGCCGTATTATTGTCGGTACTGACATGAATGATGAAAAGCTTGTAAATGCTGCGCATAAATTTGCTGCACTTCTTCAGGAAGGTGCAATAAAGGAAGATATAGACACTTTGTTTATGGGATTCACCGAGGCTGAGGCTGTCAAGCTCTTTGCTAATACCTATCTTGCGCTTCGTGTGAGCTATTTCAATGAACTTGACACTTATGCCGAGATGAAGGGACTTGATACCCAGCAGATAATCAATGGTGTATGTCTCGATCCGAGAATCGGTACACATTATAATAATCCAAGTTTTGGTTATGGCGGATATTGTCTGCCTAAGGACACAAAACAGCTCCTTGCAAACTATAAAGATGTTCCACAGAATATGATGACTGCTATTGTGGAATCCAATAAAACTCGCAAGGACTTCATCGCTGACAGAGTACTTCAGCTTGCGGGATACTATGCGTATGCTGATAATTCTGCATATGACAAATCAAAAGAAAAGCAGGTTACGATCGGTGTATACAGACTTACTATGAAGTCCAACAGTGATAATTTCCGTCAGAGTTCCATCCAGGGTGTTATGAAACGCGTCAAGGCAAAGGGCGCTCAGGTAATCATCTATGAACCGACTCTGAACGATGGTGATACGTTCTTTGGCAGCCTTATAGTCAACGATCTGGACAAGTTTAAGATTATGTCAGACTCTATAATCGCTAATAGATATGACGCTTGTCTTGAGGATGTTCAGGAGAAGGTTTATACGAGAGATATTTTCAGAAGAGACTAAGTATTAAAAATTTGATTATATATTTAAAGGTAGAGAACTATGTATAATATAAAGGTTATTGTTGCAGCGCATAAAAAATATCGTATGCCCGAGGACAATATGTATCTTCCTGTTCATGTCGGAGCGGAAGGAAAAAAAGACGACAACGGAAACCGACTCAACCTTGGTTATGTAATGGACAATACCGGAGATAATATTTCTATAAAAAACGCTTCCTACTGCGAACTGACTGGTCTGTACTGGGCGTGGAAAAATCTGGACGCTGATTTTTTGGGACTTGCTCACTATCGCAGGCATTTTTCAATGAAAAAGAAGTCAAAGGATCCTTTTGACAATATTCTTGATTCCGCCGAAGCACAGCAGATTGTGTCAAAGTACTCGGTTGTCGTTCCGAAAAAAAGAAAATACTATATAGAAACCATGTATTCGCACTACGCTCACACGCATTATGCGGAACACCTTGATATTACGAAGCAGATCATTGCCGAGAAATATCCCGAATATCTCGAATCATGCGAAAAAGTCTACAAGCAGACCTATGGATATATGTTTAATATGATGATAATGAAGAAAGAGCTGTTTGGCAGTTATTGTCAATGGCTGTTTGATATTCTTTTTGAGCTTGAAAACAGGATCGGCGACAAGGTTAAAGAGCTTTCTTTCTTTCAGGGAAGATTTTATGGCAGAGTCAGCGAGATTATCTTCAACGTATGGCTGGATCAGCAAATAAAGTCTGGCGTCGTAAATAAAAGAGAAATAAAAGAAACACCTTGTATCTATACTGAGAAGATTGACTGGAACAGAAAAATCAGATCATTTATAGGCGCTAAATTCGGACACAAGAAATATGAAGGAAGCTTTTGAATATTTATCAATGGAGAGAGTAAGTATAAGTTATGATTTATTTAATTTGTTATCTTAGTTCATGTGTTTTTGCATATCTTAATTTTTACTTTAGAAAATCAAATAAATACTTTTCTTCAATATTTACGTTTTTGGCTATTTTTATCCCTTGTTTTTTGGCAGGAATCAGAGATCCACAAATCGGAACGGATGTAAACGTATACGTTAAACCCGTCATAGATACGATGAGAAGCAGCGGTACGGATTTATTCTCGTTGCTATATAGCGAACTTTTCGTCGAAGAAACCAACGGAGTCTTCTTTACAGCATTATTGTATTTTTGCAGTAAATTCACAAATGGGCTTTTTATAGCTCTGTTTCTCATTGAATTTTTTTGCTTGTTCCCAGTTTACAAAGTTATTCAGAAGCAGGATTTTTCAAGTATATTGAAGGTTTTGTCTCTGTTCTGCTACTTTTGCTTTTTTTATCACCTTGGATTGAATCTAATGAAGCAGTGCATTGCCATTTCAATAACTTTTCTGGGATTTGAGCTGCTAAAAGAACATAAAAGCCGTAAATACATCCTTTTAGTGATTGTTACAGCTTTATTGGTTCATAAATCTGCATTTATAGCGTTATTGGTTTATGTGGTATTTGTTTTAACTACCGACAAAAGGGAAATGTTGGTAAATAAATATTCAAAAATCAGAATCAGACTTGAAAAAAAGTCGGACAGACGTAAAAAAAATATTTTGTTCTTTTTATTACTGTTGGTAGCAATATGTGTATTGCTTAATATCAGAAGTATACTTTTGATTTTAGTTACGCTGAAACATTCGTATATTTATCAGTTAAGTCATATGAAGAGCTTTGAGCTGAAATATTCTAATTTTCTTGTTATGATATTGCTTTTGCTGCCTGTGGTATTATTCCGCAGAAAAATATTAAAGGCAGATTGTAAATACAGATTCTACACATTTATTATTATACTATCGGCTTTGTTATATCAGTTTGTCGGCGTAAGTCCGGCACTTTACAGAATAAGCTTATATACATTGGTGTTTCTGATACTTGCAGTGCCTAATTATATAAACCTGTTTAAAAAGGACGAGAAGATTATAGCAGGCGCTTACTATTTGGCTATACCTGTCATAAATTTCGTGTTTGAAGTAATTCTAAATTCATATGCGGGAGTTTATCCGTACACCACAAGCTTTTTATCTGAATAGGATTTTATTATGGAGGACATATGGTTAAAGTTACCGTTGTAGTAGCAATTTATAATGTTGCAAGCTATCTGGAAAAATGTATACAAAGCATCATTAGTCAGACCTATAAAAATATTGAGATAATTTTAGTAAATGACGGCAGTTCAGACGACAGTTTGTCTGTTTGTCAGAATTTTGAATCCAAAGACAACAGAATAAAAATAATAGACCAGCTAAATCAAGGTGTTTCGGTGGCAAGAAACAACGGTATAGAAAATTCTTCCGGCGACTATATAATGTTTGTAGACGGAGATGACTGCTTGAAGGAAAATATAGTTGAAGAACTGGTAAATAATATTGACGACAGCGATATAATTATTTGCTCTTATCAAGCATTTAATGAAAGTAATTCTTTGTTTGAGGAGCGTCATTTTTTTGACGGCGACAAGGATTTCAGCGAAAATAAAAAAGATTTGTTTTTACAGCTTATCAACCTGTCCTACGGTCAGGTTGGCAAGCCTTATACAGCTGTTGGAGTGCCATGGGGCAAGCTCTATAAAAAAAGCTTTTTGGAAAAGCACAGCCTTCGCTTTGATAAAAAGCTTATCAGAATGCAGGATAATATTTTTAATATGCAGGCGTTTGCTTTGGCAAATGGCATAAAATATTTTGATAAACCCTTGTATATGTACAGGCTGAATAATATATTGCGATACAAAAAGCTTCCCTATAACCCAAAATACTTGATAACTATTCTGCATGAAAGAGAAAAAATCATTAAAAAATTTGACCTTGATAAAGAGAAGCAGATAATTGATTTTTTTTACGAAGAAATACTTTTATCAGCCTTGAAAACAATAATATATGTTTCAAGAACAGAAAAGTTTTTAAATTTCAAAAAAAATGTTTCTTCTTATCTAAATGATGACATTTATAAAAGATACAAAAACATAGACACTTCTGTAAGCAAAAGAGCATTTGTAATAAATATATATATGAAGCTTGGATTGAATAGATTTACATATTTAATAGCTAAATATGTTAAGTTTTGATGAGCTTTAATTAATTAATAAAACATAGGAGAGAGCGATGGCTAAGGTTACAGCGATAATTACAAGCTACAAGCGTGATGTTAAAATTGTTGAAAGAGCCGTAAACAGCATCCTGAATCAGACCTTTTCCGATATTGAAATATTGCTTGTGGATGATAATGTTCCCGATTCTGAATATTCAGCCGATTTGAAAAAATTATGTGAGGACAAAAATATAACTTATTTAACTCAGGGTGCAAATAAAGGTGCTTGTTCAGCAAGAAACTATGGAATTAAGCATGGGTTAGGCGATTATATAGGTTTTTTAGATGATGATGATGAATGGCTTCCGAAAAAAATCGAAACACAGCTTGGTGCCTTTGAAAAAAATCCAAAGGCAGGTTTAGTTTACTGCCGTGGCAACATTGTCAATGAAGAAAACCATAAGTTTATCGCAATTTACAATCAGAATAACATAAAAACAAATTTGTCGTTTCAAGATCTGCTGACTAAAGATTACATTGGTTCAACATCTCAGCCATTAGTAAAAAAAGAGTGCTTTGAAACGGTCGGCGGTTTTTGGGAAGAACAGCCTGCAAGGCAGGATTACGAAATGTGGCTGAGAATCTCACAGAAGTATCAGATTTACGGAATACGGGACATACTTTTTAATCACAATATGCATGAAGGAGAGCAAATTTCAAGAAGTTTAGACAGATCCTACAGCGGATATAAAAATATTCTTGACAAATATAAGGATTCTTACGATAAATATCCAAAGGCTAAAAAAGGTATTGCGCGAACTTTATGTGGGGTGTGCCTGAAAAAGAAGTCTTTTGAATGTGTTTATTACGGCTTTATGTATTTTGGAGCATCGGTAAAGGCGCTTTTTGAAAAATAAAGATAAGAATTATTATTTTAATAATTCTTGGTTGGAGATATAATGAAAGAAAAATTAAGTGTTTTGTATGTTGTCTATCTGGATAAATTCACAAAGATGTTTGTTGATTTTTTTAGAAGAGAATTCTCTGAATTTAATAATAAATTTATTGTATATGGAACAAAACAGCAGTTTAAATTTGACGCAGACGAAAACGAAATAGTTTTTGTTGATTCATATAAAAAAATCAGTAAAAACTCGTTGGCATATAAATGGGCAAATAATTCAGATAAAATAATATTCTCCGGAATATTCGGTTCGGAAAAATTATTTTTCAAATTCCCAAGAGGAACAGTCAATAAATCTTACTTTCAGTTTTGGGGCGGTGATTTTTACGATTTGCGTAATAAGCTTCCAATATATAAAATCAAGGGAAACTTATCCAAGTCTATAAAGATTCATTATATAAAAAATGTAAGGGGCGTTATAAACCTTATACCCGGTGATTATGATGAACTAAAGAAGATGATAAAAATTGACTCAGACCATTTTATCGCTCCTGTTTGCGGAAATGGTAAAAATTTAGAAATATACAACAGTCTGTTCAGTACGGCTAAGTCTGATGACCCGATAAATATCTGCCTGGGAAATTCCGCTACAAAAACCAATAATCATTTAGAAATATTAGATTCTCTTCAGAAGTATAAAAATGAAAATATAAAAATTATATGCCCATTATCTTACGGCGATAAAAATTATGCAGATGAAGTAATTGCTCATGGCAAAAAAATATTTGGCAATAAATTTGAACCATTGACAGATTATATGAGCAAGGAAGATTATTTTAAAATGCTTTCAAATTGTAAAATAGGTGTATTTAATAATAATCGTCAGCAAGGAATGGGAAATATAAATGCGCTTTTAACTATGGGATCAAAAGTATATATAAAAAACAATACAAGTATGTGGGAAACATATACCAAAGCAAGAGGATATATTCTTTATAATATTGACGAGATTTCAAAGGCTGACTTTAATGAGTTTGTAAAATTTGATGATAGCGCCGCTGTTTTTAATTTAAATAAATCAAAATATTATAATAGTAAGGAATATAAAAAAATGCAGTGGCAATTCTTCTTTAAATCTATTTTTTAAGGGGTTATGTCAAACAATGAATAATTCAAAAAATTCAGTAATAAAATCTCTCTTTTTTAAGTTCTCAGAGAGGTGCGGCTATCAGGGTATAGCATTTATAGTTCAGCTGATTCTTGCACGATTGCTCGACCCGACAGATTATGGTGTTCTTACTTTACTCACAATATTTATAAATGTTTCACAGGTATTTGTACAAAGTGGATTGAACACAGCTTTAATACAAAGAAAAGATGTAACAGAAAAGGATTACTCCACAGTATTTTATGTTAGCTTGACTATGGCTGTGTTTTTGTATGCGTTATTGTTTTTTACAGCACCTTTTATAGGTGCGTTCTACGATATGCCGCAATTAAAAAATATTTTGAGAGTGCTTGCTATAAATCTTTTGCCGGGTGCTTTTAATTCAATTCAAAATGCTAAAATAGCCAGAGAAATGCGATTCAAACAGCTTATGTACTGTACATTTGGTTCAGTAATTTTATCAGGTATTGTTGGTATCACAATGGCTTATTTAGGTTTCGGCGTATGGGCATTGGTAGGTCAGCAGCTGACAAATCAGATTTTTGTCTGTCTTCTTATGCTAATTGTTGTAAAGTGGAGACCAAAACCGGTATTTGAATTTGATAGACTAAAAGTGTTGTTTGGTTTTGGCTGGAAATTGCTTTGTTCCAATCTTATTGATACGATCTATAAAGAGCTGCAAAGCCTTGTAATAGGTAAAAAATATAATTCAGGCACTCTTGGTTATTATAACAGGGGAAAACAATTTCCTGAACTTGTAGTAAATAATCTTAATGGTGCGATACAAAGCGTAATGCTTCCTGCATTGGCGCAATATCAAGACGATAAAGAAAAAATGAAGTCAATGATGAGAAGGTCGATCGTAACAAGCACATTTATCGTTTTTCCTATTGTTATGGGGCTTGGCGTTTGTGCAGATTCCTTGATCTCATTGCTTCTTACTGATAAGTGGCTTCCTTGTGTTCCCTATTTAAGAGTCTGCTGTTTTATTTATGCATTTTATCCTGTTCATACGGCCAACTTACAGGCAATAAATGCTCAGGGAAGAAGTGATGTGTTCTTAAAACTTGAAGTAATCAAAAAAATTTACGGCTTAGCAATTTTATGTATTACTGTATTTTGCTTTAAGTCACCTCTTGCGATTGCTATGGGCAGTGCATTTACAACTTTGATTTCTTGTTTTGTTAATGCAAGTCCGAATAAGAAGTTATTAAATTACAGCTATGCTGAACAGATGAAAGATATTATACCGGCAATGGCTTTGTCAGTTGTAATGGGCGCATTGGTTTACGGTATATCTTTTATTGGTCTGACTAGCTGGTTTACATTGATAATTCAGATCGTTGCCGGTATTGTTATTTATATTATGGGTGCAAAACTTTTCCATATAGAAAGTTTTGAGTATATTCTGTCTATTATAAAGGAAATTATAGGTAAAAAAACAAAGAGAGGAACTTAAACTTGAAAAAATTACTAATTATAGGCGCAAATCCAGAAACAATCAGTCTTATAGAAAAGGCTAAACTTATGGGCATAAAAACATATGTTACAGACTACAACACAATAACTTATGCTAAGAAGTTTGCTGATGTTCCATGTAATATAGATGGAATGGATGTCGATGGGCTTGTTGAACTTGTAAAAAAAGAAAGTATAGATGGTGTTTTAGTTGGAGTTGCTGAGGCGCTGATTCCTTCATATTGCAAAGTTTGTGAAAAACTTGATTACCCATGTTTTGCATCTATGGATCAGTTTGAAATAATGATATCTAAGGATAAATTCAAAAATACCTGTCGAAAGTATGGAGTTCCTGTAGTACCTGAATATTCCATAGATGATGTTGACTCAATTGAGTATCCTGTTATTGTTAAACCTGTTGACAGCTCAAGTTCCAAAGGTATATCGATCTGTAATAATCGTCAGGAACTTGATATTGCGATCGAAAAAGCTTTGAGTTTTTCATTCAGAAAGAAATTTCTTATCGAAAAATATATGCCGGGGCTTGAAGTTATCATATATTATGTTATTCAGGACGGAAATCCTGTTATGGTTGCAATGTGTGACAGGTATACGAGCAAAGAGCAAAAGGGTATTACACAGCTTCCGTCAGCATATATATTTCCGTCAAAGCATATGGAGCGTTATAAGGCAGAAGTTGACGAGAGTGTAAAAAATATGCTGCGTGGTATGAATGTAAAAAATGGAGTACTTTTCCTCCAGTCATTTATCGAAAATGGTTCAGTATACATTTATGAGCCAGGCTTCCGTCTTAATGGTGCTCAGGAGCATATGATAGTATCTGAACTTACAGGTATCGACGCTAAGGAACTGCTTATCAATTATGCGCTCAACGGAAAAATGAGTGACAAGGATATTCAGAATCTTGCCAACCCGTATTTTCATGGCGCATGGGCTTGTAAGCTTTCTCCTCTTGTAAAGGAAGGCAGAATCGGAAGTATTTCAGGTGTTGAGAAAATCAGACGTTTCAACGGCGTAGTTGCCGTTAATCCAAACTACGAGGATGGAGATGTTGTTGCAGGTCTCGGAACACAGCGACAGATGGCGGCAAATATATTTATTGTTGCACCTACTCCCGAACTTCTTAAGGAAAGAGTGGATGCTGTTATTGACGAATTTAAAGTAACTGATGAAAATGGTAATAATATGCTTTTGTTGCCATTTGATACTGAGATAATTAATTCTGAATATTAAAAAATTAATTTTTAGAAGGTGTAATTGTGAGTTTTGATGGTTTCTGTAAAAGAACATTTTATTGGGTAAATGACTGGATTCATGGCAAAAAGGTAAGAAAGCATCTTGATGAAATCAAAAAAGTTATGGCTGATTCAGAAACCGGAAATATGATACAGTCAAACAGTCTTAAAAATCTGTTGGAATATGCAACCCGGTATTCAGATTTTTATAAAAGCTATAAGGGAAAGCAACTGAAAGAGTTTCCTATAGTTAATAAAACAAAACTGATGGAAAATTATGAAAGTATAGTTGTTCCCGTAAGTAATATTCCTGAACAGGAATCCGAAAACGTTCATATTCAGAAAACAAGCGGTTCAACGGGTACTCCATTTGCAATATATCAAGATTCAAGAAAACGTCATAGACGAGTAGCAGAATTAAAGTATTTTGGCGAGATGGTTGGCTTTAAATCCCATGAAAGACTGGCTCAATGCAGAATATGGACAAACTGGCAGAGTAAAACGAAGTCGCAGTCGTTTAAAGAAAATATCTTTCCTATTAATGTAAGCAAGATGGACGATGAAACATTGAGCGAACTTTGTAGTACCGTAGCCAAAAATAAAATTGTGGCTATAAGAGCATATGCAAGCTGGTATGATAATTTGCTTGAATATTTTTTATCAGGCAAAGGTGATATTACTTTATTGAAGACGATAAAAGTAATGTTTTCAACCTCAGAAGCTTTGAATGTGGTTACAAAAGAACAGTTTATGAAAAAGTGGAATATACCTATAGTTGAGTGTTATGCTGATGAAGAAGCAGGAATTATGGCTCACCAGTTTGTTGATAATAATATTTTTCATCTTAATCATGCAAGCTATATTTTTGAAATTCTTAAGCTTGACAGTGATGAACCTGCCAAATATGGTGAAATTGGCAGAATCGTAATTACCGACTTGTATAATTATGCTTTTCCGTTAATACGATATGATACAGGTGACACAGCAATTTTGCAAAAGGGCAACGAAAAAACAAACGGCTGGGATTACTTTGAAAAGTTGTATGGACGCAGACTTGACTTAATATATGATACAAAAGGAAATCCTACACATCCTATGAGTTTTGCAAGAATTCTGAAAAATCTTCCCGGAATATCTCAGTGGCAGTTTATTCAGAAAGATAAATTGGTTTATGAACTTCGAATTAATCCTAAGGAAGATTTTGATGAGGAAAGAACATTGTCGGAAGTTCTTTCTGTCATAGGCAAAGATGCAGACCTTACGATAAAATATGTTGATGAGATTCCTGTACTTGCTTCTGGTAAAAGAAAACCTGTGATATGTGAATGGAAAAGAAACTAATTCAAGATGGAGATATATTATGTCAAAACAAATACTTGTAACCCGTTCTTCCATGCCCGATTATAAGGAATACTGTGAAGAAATCAAAGAATTATGGGATAGCCATTGGCTTACCAATATGGGAATAAAGCATCAGCAATTCCAAGCTGAACTTGAAAAACGTATGGGAGTGCCACATGTAACACTTTATACAAACGGGCATCTTGCCCTTGAAAATGTTATTTCTGCAATGAATCTGCCAAAAGGCGGAGAGGTTATTACAACGCCTTTTACATTTGCTTCTACAACTCATGCAATAGTAAGAAATGGTATGAAACCTGTATTCTGCGACATCAACGATAAAGATTACACTATGGATGTGAGCAAGATAGAAGCTCTTATCACAGATAAAACGTGTGCCATAGTTCCTGTTCATGTATATGGAAATATGTGTGATGTTGAAGAAATTGATCGAATTGCAAAAAAATATGATCTGAAAGTTATATATGATGCAGCTCATGCGTTTGGCGTCAAGTATAAAGAAAGAGATGCTGCTTGCTTTGGTGATGCGTCAATGTTCAGTTTCCATGCAACAAAGGTATTTAATACTATTGAGGGTGGCGCTGTGTGTTTTCATGATGACTCATTTGTTCAGATACTCAATGATATGAAGAATTTCGGTATACATGGTTCTGAAACAGTTGCCTATGTTGGAGGAAATGCCAAAATGAATGAATTTCAGGCTGCTATGGGAATTTGCAATCTTCGTCACCTTAACAGAGAAATTGCAAAACGTAAGGTAGTTGTTGAACGTTATCGCAGTCATCTTGATGGTATTGATGGAATTAAGTTGAGTCCGATTCAGGAGAATGTTCAATCGAATTATGCTTATTTCCCTGTAGTTTTTGATAATAAGATATTTGGGGCGACAAGAAATGAAATTTTTGATGCGCTTTCTGAAAATGAAATAGTAGCAAGAAAATATTTCTTCCCCCTCACAAATACATTTGAGTGTTTTCATGGAAAGTATGATGTAAATGATACTCCTGTTGCACTTTATTTAAGCCAAAGAGTGCTTACACTTCCTCTTTATGCTGATTTGAGCATTGAAGATGTTGACATGATTTGTGAAATAATTCTTAGCTGTAAAAACAAATAATATTAATGCAGAATATAAAGAAGGTGTCAAAATGAAAGGAATTATCCTTGCCGGTGGCTCCGGCACAAGACTTTATCCGCTTACAAAAGTAACATCTAAACAGCTTCTTCCGGTTTATGATAAACCAATGATATTTTATCCGCTTTCAACACTTATGCTTGCGGGTATAAGAGATATTTTGATAATATCAACTCCGATTGACACCCCGCGTTTTCAAGAATTGCTTGGCGATGGAAGTAGTATGGGTATACAGCTATCATATGCAGTTCAGCCTTCTCCTGACGGTCTTGCACAGGCATTTCTCATAGGAGAAGAATTTATCGGCGATGAACCTTGTGCAATGGTTCTTGGAGATAATATTTTCTATGGCGGTTGGTTCAGAAGAAATCTTATTGAAGCTGTAAAAAATGCAAATGACGGCAGGGCAACAGTTTTTGGATATTATGTCAAAGACCCTGAAAGATTCGGTATAGTAGAATTTGATGCAAAAAAAAATGTTGTTTCAGTTGAGGAAAAGCCTCAGAATCCAAAATCCAATTATGCAATCACAGGATTATATTTTTATCCTTCAGGTGTAAGCGATATGGCAAAGCAAGTCAAACCATCTACGAGAGGAGAATTGGAGATAACTGACCTGAATAGTTTATATCTGGGAGAGGGCGCTTTGAAGGTTCAGATTCTGGGACGAGGCTTTGCATGGCTGGACACAGGAACAATGGAGAGCCTTATGGAAGCTGCTTCATTCGTTCAGACTGTTCAGAATAGACAAGGTGTTGTTATTTCAGCTCCTGAGGAAATTGCTTACCATGAAAAATGGATTACTAAAGAACAGCTTATACATACAGCTGAAATGTATGGAAAGTCACCATATGGCGAGCATCTTCGCAGAGTTGCAGAAGATAAGTTTGTATTTTAAGGAGAAAAAATATGACCATAATAGTAACCGGTGGAGCTGGTTTTATCGGCTCAAATTTCGTATTCCATATGCTTAACACTTATCCTGACTACAGAATCGTATGTCTGGATAAATTAACATATGCAGGCAATCTTTCAACCCTTGCTCCAGTAATGGAAAATAAGAATTTCCGTTTTGTAAAGCTTGATATTTGCGACCGTAACGGTGTTTACAAGCTCTTTGAGGAAGAAAAACCGGATATCATTGTAAACTTTGCTGCTGAATCTCACGTTGACCGATCTATTGAGAATCCTGAGATTTTTCTCAGAACAAACATTCTTGGAACCCAGGTTCTTATGGATGCTTGTCGCAAGTATGGTATCCAAAGGTATCATCAGGTATCCACTGATGAAGTTTACGGAGATCTTCCTCTTGACAGACCTGACATCTTCTTTACAGAGTCAACTCCTATCCATACAAGTAGTCCCTACAGCTCATCCAAAGCGGGTGCAGACCTTCTTGTAATGGCATACAACAGAACTTATGGACTTCCTATAACAATTTCAAGATGTTCAAATAACTACGGTCCGTATCACTTTCCGGAGAAGCTTATTCCTCTCATGATTGCAAATGCTTTGGCTGATAAGCCACTTCCTGTTTACGGAGAAGGACTGAATGTTCGTGACTGGCTCTACGTTGAAGATCACTGCCGTGCAATCGATCTTATTATTCATAAGGGTAAAGTCGGCGAAGTTTATAACGTAGGCGGACATAACGAGATGAAGAATATAGATATAGTTAAACTCATCTGTAAGGAACTTGGTAAGCCTGAGAGCCTTATTACTCATGTTGAGGACAGAAAGGGTCACGATATGCGTTATGCAATAGATCCAACAAAGATTCACGAAGAACTTGGCTGGCTGCCTGAAACTAAGTTTGCAGATGGTATCAAGAAGACAATCCGGTGGTATCTCGACAATAAGGAATGGTGGGAGACTATTATTTCAGGCGAGTATCAGAATTACTATGAAAAAATGTATGGAAGCCGTGCAGAGGTGTGAAATATGAAATATGATTATTTAATAGTAGGTTCCGGACTCTATGGAGCAGTATTTGCACAAGAAGCAAAGAGAGCAGGTAAAAGAGTTCTTGTTATTGATAAGCGTCCTAATATTGCGGGAAATGTATATACAGAGGAAATTGAAGGAATCAATGTCCACAAATATGGCGCTCATATATTTCATACAAATAACAAGAAAGTATGGGATTATGTAACAAAATTTGCAGAGTTTAATCGTTTTACAAATAGTCCTGTTGCAAATTATCATGGTGAACTCTATTCTATGCCCTTTAATATGTACACATTCAATAAGATGTGGGGAGTTGTAACTCCTGAAGAAGCTGCTGCAAAAATCAAGGAGCAGCGTAAGGAAATTACAGGCGAACCGCAGAACCTTGAAGAACAGGCGATCAGTCTCGTTGGACGTGATATTTACGAAAAGCTCATCAAAGGCTATACAGAGAAGCAATGGGGACGTGATTGCAAGGAGCTTCCCTCCTTTATTATCAAGAGACTTCCTGTTCGTCTGACATTTGACAACAACTACTTCAACGCACTCTATCAAGGAATTCCTGTAGGCGGTTACACTCAAATGGTAGAGAATATGCTGAACGGTATAGAAGTACGTCTGAATACTGATTATTTTGTAGATAAAGCAGAATTTGACAGAATGGCTGAAAAGGTCATTTATACCGGTCCTATTGACGCATATTTTGATTTTAAACTGGGTACGTTGGAATACAGAAGCGTTCGTTTTGAGACCGAATTACTTGATATTCCGAACTTTCAGGGTAACGCTGCTGTTAATTACACAGACCGTGAAACTCCATGGACGCGTATCATTGAGCATAAGTGGTTTGAATTCGGCAAGGATAAGAACGGAAATGACTTGCCTAAGACAGTTATCAGCCGTGAATACAGTTCTGAGTGGAAACCCGGTGATGAGCCTTACTATCCTGTAAATGATGAAAAGAACAGTGAACTTTATGCTGAGTACAAGAAACTCGCAGATCAGGAGAATAGTGTTATCTTCGGCGGTCGTCTCGGTGAGTACAAGTATTACGACATGGACGCAGTTATTGCTGCTGCTCTTGCTAAGGCTAAAGAGGAATTGTGATAATATTCAAAAAAGCACACCAATTACGGTGTGCTTTTACACTTTCATAATCATGTTTAAGCAGATTCGCCATGTCCTGCATCAAGAACAATAATAGGGGGCTCATTCTCTTGTGAAAGCATAGAAACGGGAACAGCATCGCTTTTTGCCTTCTGACTGATTTTAGCGGCGGCGCTTAGTCCTATGACCGCACAGCCGAAGATAACTGCTCCGCCGATAATTTTACGTTTGATCTTGTTCATTATAAAAACTCCTTTTTATTTATTTTGTGCACACGCCCTGTTATAGAATATGAAGCGTATTTTTTTTGTATGACTGAATTTGCCGAAATAAGCAGATTTGTTAAAGTGAGTTGATGCGGCATAACTAAAAAACACCCTCGTTGTAACCAAAACGAGGGCGTGAGCAATTGATATTTTATTGAGTGGCCGAACAGGAAAGAACGATTTCGTTTACGCCTTTTACATAGCTGACAGGAGAACCATCCGACCACATATTTACTCCGACTATAAACCATATTGAGCCATATTCATTTTCCCATGAGTTCTCTTTCAATATGCCATTGGAATAGGAATTAGAATCTGATGAACCGTTTCCGTACCATTCTGTTAAATCTTCAAGAATTTTATCATAGGCTTCGGTAAGTTCGCTTTCGGAGTATGGAAAAACCGAATCATAATAATCGCCTGTTCTTCCGATATGATATCCGAAACAAACCAGTTTGTCATCATTTTCAAATTCAAAAAATACCTGAGTTTTGATATCTATATCAAAAACGTCCACTTTATCAATGGAATAGCCATATTCAACGTTATCCTTAAATCCGTAATCCCTGTGATCTTCAGTGTAAATACAGTTGTCTCCGAAAATTTCAAACACCTCTTCTTTGGTCATTCCAAGAGAAATGCCTGGAATTATTTCATGCGTCTTGTCTTCCTGTTCAGGTTTTGTTGAACCGCATCCTGATAATATCATGCAAGAGCTGACTAATGCGAATATTCTTTTTGCAGTATTCATTTTCTTTCCCCCTAAAATTAATTGAGTGGTGAACTAAATATTATATCATTCGATCTTAACGAGTTTAACATTTGATAGGGTAACGTTGTAATAGTCGTTTCCGCCGAGAGCGAAAGTTATTTCCGCATCGGAGCAATTTTTGTCTATAATAAGTTCTTTCGAGTAATGGAATTTTTCAGAACCGGCTTCAACATCATCAGAGAACAAAACGATACTTTTATCTGAACGGCTTCTTATTTCGACAGGCATTATTCTTTCAGCGGCAGAGGTACAGTCGAATTCGAGACGGTATTTTCCACCTGCTTTAAGAGAAATTCCCGATATAACAGCAGTTATAGCGTCGGGAGATTCGCCGCCGGTAACCATATTTATCCAGAATGATTTGTCGTAGCCGACATAATGAGCTGCATTTCCGCCCTTATCGGGATCAATATCGAGGAGATATTCCGCATCTGCGGAAACATCAAGACCTATCTGGTCGGATTCCATTCCGAGAGCCTGACAAATCTTATCAGCAAGGACATATGCGCTGTTCTGCTGAGTTATCTCTGAAGGATGCCAGTCTGAACCTATACCGTCAGCTTGATTCTGAACAGCTGCTTTATAGGACATTATTCGTTTGTCGCCGGTTTCCGAGCTATAATTCTGTGCTGCTTGTTCAACAAGAGGATAAATATCGTCGCCCATAGTTCCTAAAGTGCATATGATATAAGCTTCGGGATTTTTTTCACGAATCGTTTTGAGGAATTCTACATAACCTTCAATAAATTCTGCGCCTTTGCCCTCAAGATCAGAGCCGATATAGCTTGAATCGTTTGTGCCGAGGTTTATAACGACAACATCATTGCTTCGTTTATTGAAATCCCATTCAGTCGAGTAATCTTTAAGCTTGCTGACCAGAGAATAGCAATCGGGAATGAGAGAATCTGTGTTTTTATCTCCGCTTGTATAACCCGAAATTATGCCGTGACCGCTGTAGCAGACAGCACTGTAATCAGCGTTGAGCTTTTTGGCTGTAAGATAAGCGTAAGATTTCATGAAATTTTCAGTAGTAGTTTTGAATGATTCATAGCTTGACTTGCCTTCAACTCCGTAAGCGCAGGTTATAGAGTCTCCGATAAATTCGATAGAAAGCTCTTTTTCGGGTTCGGGGACGATCGGATGTGCAGCGGATGAAGTTACAGAGATGTTTTTGATGCCGACAGCGCCGTTCATAGCTTCTGAAAGGTGAATCACCTTAACCTTTGCTGTTTTCTGAATATCCGATTTAAAGACAGTGATAGTTTCTTCCGACTGACTCATAACGTTGTCAATAATTACTTCTCCGTCAAGTACGATAGCATAACGTGAACGATAATCAGCGTCGTTTTCAATGCTGCTGTCTCCGGCAAGAGTTATTTCCAGACAAGAGCCTGTAACAGTAAATTCTGCGGCAGAACCGCTTTGAACAAGCCATGTTATATCATCTGAAATTAAATTTCTTCCAATTAGTTTTACATTGGAATCGCTTGCAGCATAGTTTTTTGTAACAACCTCTCCGGTTGAGGTATTTGCCATTTTTCTGAGCAGACAGATATCGAATGAATCAACGCTTCCATCTCCATTGATATCATCGGCTTCAACAGCCTTTTCTTTTCCAAGAACAGCATTGTTCAGATGTCTCAGAGCAGCAGAGGAATATTCATTTACGGCTGTGCTGCCAAAGCTTCCAAGTATAAACGCAGATACGGAAGCTGCTGCTGAAACAGAGATAATTTTTTTAAAATTCACAGAATCCACTCCTTTGTATAATAATGTAATTTAATAATACCATATTATATAAATTATTTCAACAGAAAAATAAAAAAACTTCCGAAAAATCGGAAGTCTTTTTAAAATCATTACTGATTTGTCCCCTCAAAAGTTAAAATTATAATAAATCGATTATCATTTGTCTCATTATAATAAGATCAAATGAATCAAAAACGTTATCCTCACAAAGATCGCCGTTTTTCCAGTTGGTGATAGGACCATTTCCAAGAATATAACGCTGTGCCATAACAAGATCGGCAATAGAGAAAATACCGTCATCGTTTACGTCTCCACGGACAGAAACAGAATTTTCCGCAGGAACTATCCATCCGCTGTCATCAACGATAAGACAAAGCATTTTTATTGTGTCACCGTAATAAACGTCATCGCCGTAATCAAGGATCACTTCACGAACAGAATCATGCCATGAAGTATTATCTGTACAAGCAGCTGCAATAAGGAAAGGAGCAGTAAAGCAGAGATCGTTGTAATCTTCGATAGCGTTGCCGTTAAGATCGTAGCCGGCCATAAGCTCCCATGGATCGTTGCCGGATTTTTCAGAAGCGAAAGACGTTATATTCTCAGCAAACTTTTTAGCTGTTTCATTTCCGTTTATGATATAATCCATACTGATTCGCCAAGGAGTTCGACAGCTGTTGTATGAATAACATCCGTCATATTCGCTTTCAAGGAAATTTGGCTGAGAAGCTGTGAATTTACCTGAAGAATCTCTGATAACGAAATCGGGAAGGAGTCCATTACCGTTTTCAGAAGTTATATCCTCGATAATTTTATAGGTGGTATCGTAAACTTTCATCCAGTTGCTGTCACCTGAAACCTCGGCAAAAACCGGAAAATACTGCACGATAAAATCAGAAGGACGAGTTGCATGGTAATAAGTTTCCCAGCTGTCGCACTCCGAAACCCAGTCGCCGAGGGTTATAGTCCAGAATTCATGATTTATGTCGTATTTCATAATATCATTTATAACAGCTTTTGCTTCACTCAGATAGTCGATTTCTCCGGAACTTCCCCAGACTGCATCCGCCATAAGCAGAGCGTAGGCAATATCCATATCACCGTCTGTTGCGGAATCGCAGAAACCTCCGGTCATAGCACCGTCGTCAGCTCCGTCAATAAGGGCGGTTCCGTTATCGCATTGCTGCCATGACATAAGATTAGGACCGATATCGCTGGGATGAGCCTTGAAGTAATGGTACATTCCGTCAAAATATTCTTTAGCCTGAGCATCATGATCTGCCATGCTTGCAAAAATAAGCATACCATAACCATGAGCTTCGGAAACTGTTACCGGAACGGAAACGTTTCCGCCGTTATAGTGTTCTTCGTTGTAATAGATGTAATACTGAGTTTCATCTGTAACATATTTATCCTGAGTGAGATACTTTTCTTTCCATTGTTCGTAAAAACTGAGCGTATCTCCGGAAAGAGCTGACGTTTCATATGCATTTACGCATAATGGAGCAGCTACAGCCAACGACGCTGCAAACGAAACGGATACGATGGATGTTGTTATTCTTTTTATGATTTTCATGAATACTACCTCCCTGAATATATTGTGTTGATTTTATTATAGTACATTATATTATATTTTTCTTCATTTATCTTCACTAAAACTTGCAGTATCTTATGATTTTGTGCTATAATGTTTATGAAAGGATGTGTAGTAAAATGAAAGAAGAAAAACCCTCGCTTCTTGAATATTTAAGTTTTCCGTTTGAAATAAGCGACAGCTATGGCGTTGATGAGGAGTTTCAGTCGCTTCACTGGCATCAGGAGTTTGAGATATGCTATATAAAAAAAGGCAGCGGAAAATATCTTATTAATGGAATTGTTTATCCATTTTCAAAGGGAGATATTTTTATGATAAGCAATAATGATATTCACTTGTGCTATGATGAAAGCGATCTGATAATGCAGGTAGTTATGTTTTCGCAGGATATTATTCACAAAGATCCTGCTTATATACTCGATTTTGGTAAGAGTTCGGTTTTATTAAGTAGAAGCAGAAAGATAGATTCAAAAAATTGCTATAACAACAAGTTATCATGGCTTCTTTCGCAGATGGAAGATGAATATCAGAGTAATCAGACAGGTGCAGAACTTATGATAAAGTCTTTGCTGATGCAATTTATTGTACTTTCTGTTCGTGCATTACCTGATGAGCTTGATGCAATATCCTCATTTTCGGTAAGTTCGGAAGTCGCTTCGCTGATACGAAATATTATTGACGATATAGACAAGAATTTCTCGGAAAGAACAGACCTGACCTTTCTTGCGGAAAAATACAGCATAAGTGTCCCATATCTTTGCAGCTGTTTCAAGAAACTTACGGGATACTCGCTTATCAACTTTCTGATCCAACGGAGACTTAATGAAGCAAAAAGACTGCTTATTTCAACTGATAAGAGTATTATTGATATATCAAATGAGTGCGGTTTTCAGTCTCTTTCAAATTTTAATCATCTCTTTAAGAATTCTGTAGGCTGCTCGCCAAGCGTTTACAGAAAATCCTCTTTTCAATAAAAATTCTTCACCTGAACAGCTATAATGTATCAAATACTACAAAAATTGACGTAATACTCTGAAATCCTTGAAATCGGCAGTTTTTAGTAGTATAATGGTACAGGTTTATATATAAATGAATGTTGAAAGGAAAAGAAAATATGACGGAAAAAATAAAAAAACCAACCGAAGAAAAGCTGAAACCAAAGCTTTTTTCGGTTATGAAAAATTACTCTAAGGAACAGTTTATCAAGGATGTTGTTGCAGGTATTATTGTTGCGATAATTGCTCTGCCGCTTTCTATAGCTCTTGCTCTTGCATCAGGAGTTCGTCCGGAGCAGGGACTGTATACCGCTATTGTTGCAGGATTTATCGTTGCATTCCTCGGAGGAAGCAGAGTTCAGATAGCCGGACCTACTGCCGCCTTTGCAACTATTGTTGCCGGAATAGTTGCATCCGAAGGTATGGATGGTCTTATTATTTCGACCATTTTAGCCGGAATCATCATGGTTATAATGGGATTCTGCCGATTCGGTGCGCTGATAAAATATATCCCCGGAACTATCACTACCGGATTTACTTTCGGTATCGCCGTAACCATCGTTGTCGGACAGGTAAAGGATTTTCTCGGACTTACTTTTAAGGAATCACCTGTGGAAACTGTCGATAAAGTTGCTGAAATTGCCCGAAGAATAGACACATTCAACTATCAGGCGCTTATCATAGGAGCAATATCGCTTGCCGTTATGATACTCTGGCCGAAAAAGCTTGAAAAGATTCCGGCTTCGCTTATTGCAGTAATTCTCTGCTCGGCTATAGTAAAGCTTTCTGATATGGACGTTAATACGATAGGCGATCTCTATAAGATCTCATCTGCACCGCCGAAGTTTACGGTGCCTGAGGTTTCTTTTGAAAGAATCAGAAATCTCATACCGAACGCTTTCACAATTGCAGTTCTTGCGGCAGTTGAATCGCTTCTTTCATGTGTTGTTGCAGACGGCATGATAGGTTCAAAGCATCGTTCCAACATGGAACTTGTCGCTCAAGGTGCAGCTAATATCGGTTCTGCTCTTTTTGGAGGAATTCCTGCTACCGGAGCAATTGCTCGTACCGCTGCCAATGTCAAAAACGGCGGAAGAACTCCTGTTGCCGGAATGGTGCATTCAGTTGTAGTGCTTGTTATTCTGCTTCTTCTCATGCCGTATGCGTCGCTTATACCGATGCCGACTATTGCAGCTATACTCTTTATCGTAGCTTATAATATGTGCGGATGGAGAAATATCAGAAATACGGTGAAAACAGCTCCAAAGAGCGACATTGCGGTTCTTTTCATAACGCTTGTATTCACGGTTGTATTTGACCTTGTTGTCGCTATCGGAGTTGGACTGGTTCTCGCTTCGATGCTCTTTATGAAAAGAATGGCTGACGTTACCGAGGCTCATGCTTGGGTCGATGTTGACGATGAGGATACTGATCCCGACCATATCCTGCTGAAAAAAATTCCTCAGAATACAAAGGTTTACGAGATAAACGGACCGATGTTCTTTGCGGCTAACGATAAGTTCAGATATATTCTTGACGATAAAAAAATTGATGTTCTTGTTATCAGAATGAGAAATGTTCCCGCAATTGACGCAACCGGAGTTGAATCGCTTATGAGAATAGTCAAGCGCTGCAACCGTCATAATGTGAAAGTCGTTTTCTCTCATGTAAACGAACAGCCGATGCACGCTATGATGAAGGCCGGATTCGGCGATCTTGTTGGAAATGAAAATTTCTGCGACCATATCGATACCGCTCTGATAAGAGCTGAAGAGATCGAAAAAGAGATCGCTGTGAAATAACGATTTGCCTCTCCGTTTTGGAGAGGCTTTTTCCGCATTTTAAATAGAAATTTGTTTTCACTTATCTTTGGCAGAGGGTTTAATGGAGACGGAGTCTCCTCTATAATGCAGAAAAAGTAAATGCTGCTGCCGTGGAAGGCTTTTATTTGCCTATTGAAAAAAATTTCAAAATCTGTTATAATATAAATAAAATGAATCGAAAGGATAATTCTAATGGATATAAAAAATACCGTTATAATGCTTTCAGAAGCTGCCGGAGCTTCTGGCAATGAGAGCTTGGCAGCAGAGCTTGCCCTTGATATGCTGAAAAAATACTGCCCTGACGCAGAAATAAAAAATGGTAATGTTATAGGAAAATTCGGTAAATTCAATGAATCGCTTCCTTCCCTTGTGATGGACGCTCATATTGACCAGATCGGTATGATAGTTACGTATATAACGGACGAAGGATTTGTTAAAATAGGAAATCTTGGAGGAATCGACCGCCGTCTTCTTCCGGCACAGCAAGTCGTTATCCACGGCAAACGTGATATAAAGGGAGTTATCTGCTCTGTTCCGCCGCATCTTTCTTCAGGAAAAAACGAGGTCATCTCGTTTAGCGATGCTGCTGTTGATACGGGAATGACAAAATCGGAGCTTGAAGAAATCATTTCTTACGGCGATACGATTACTTTTGACGTGAAGTGCCGCAGTTTGATCGGCTCACGCATTACTGGAGGAGCTTTTGATGACAGATGCGGAGTAGCTTCGATATTGTACGCTCTTGAACTGCTCAAGGAACAGAAAACTGCTTATAATGTAACAGTGATTTTTTCCTCTCAGGAGGAACTCGGCGAGAGGGGAGCGGCTATTGGAGCATTTGAAATCAATCCTGATATAGCGATTGCCGTTGATGTAAGTTTTGCTTTTGCAAAAGGCGAAAACGAGCAGAAATGCGGCTATCTTGGCAAAGGACCTATGATAGGAATTTCGCCTTCTCTTTCAAAAAAAATTTCGCATAAACTTATTGATACTGCGAAAAACTGCAAGATCCCTTATCAGATCGAGGTCATGAACGGTCTTACGTCAACCAATGCTGACCGATATTCTGTAAACCGTGAGGGGTCTGAATCATGCACAGTTTCGATTCCGTTAAGAAATATGCACACTCCGGTTGAAGTTATCGACATTTCCGATGTTGAATTCACAGGAAAGCTGCTTGCAGAATTTATTAAGGAGGCGCAGTGATGAAAAAATTGCTTAAAGAGCTTTGTCTTATAAACGGGGTTTCCGGCGATGAAATGGACGTAAGGGACGCCGTTATTGAGAAAATCAAGGACAAATGCGAATACAGGATAGATAATCTCGGCAATCTTATCTGTTTTAAAAAGGGCAGAAAATCTTCCGGCAAAAAGCTAATGATCTGCGCTCATATGGACGAAGTTGGTTTTATAGTGACTGCTGTTAATTCAGATGGAACGCTCTCTTTCGATATGGTAGGAGGAGTCGATGCCGGAGTCGCTATAGGCAGGCAGGTCATAGTGAAAAATTATTTGACAGGCAAATGTTACAGCGGAGTTATCGGCTCTACTGCTGTCCATAATCTTTCAAAGCAGGAACGTGAGAAAGCTCCCGAATATAGTGCTCTTTACATTGATATCGGAGCTGAAAACAGAGAAGAAGCTGAAAAATATATCGGTCTCGGAGACTGCGTTTACTTTGATTCCGAATTTGTCGAACTTGGAGAAAAACGTCTGAAATCCAAAGCGATCGACGATCGTGCCGGGTGTGCTATGATGATAAAGCTTATTCATGAAGAGCTTGAATACGATACTTATTTCGTTTTCAACGTTCAGGAGGAGATAGGACTGCGTGGTTCAAGAGTTTCTGCCTTTTCCGTTGCTCCTGATTTTGCGATAGTTCTTGAAGCGACTACCGCTGCCGATATCGACTGCGTTTCCGGAGCAGAGCGTGTCTGCGAACTGGGAAAAGGTCCTGTTGTTTCGTTTATGGACAGAAGCACAGTTTACGATAAAGAGCTGTATCGTCTTGCCTTTGATATTGCCAAGGAATCGGATATTCCATGTCAGACAAAAACGATGATAGCAGGAGGAAATGACGCCGGAGCTATCCATATAAGCGGCAGCGGAGTGCGTACCATAGCAGTTTCCGTGCCATGCCGCTATCTGCATTCCGCTTCATGTGTTATCGACAGCACTGACCTTGAAAATTCATGCACTCTTGTAAAAAAACTTGCAAAAAGGATGTGTGAGATATGATTAAATTGATAGAACATGAACACGAGCTTGACAGCTCTCTTCTTATGAAAACGCTTTCGGGAAAGAAAATGCTTTCATATATGAGAGCATACGGACCAAATTACGAATTCTGCCGATTTTATAAAATAACTGATGAAACCGGAATCGGTTTCATGTTTATCATCAATTCAACGCTGATAATTTGCACAGACGGAAATCTTGAACCAAGTGAGGAGATTGACTTCTTTGTCAGCATGAATCTGCCGTTCCGAATTGAGGGAGATCAGAAAATTCTGGAGAGGATCAATCTTCCTGATCGCTATCAGCAGCTTAATCGTACGATTTTTGAGCTTATCCCTGATGAAAACAGCCTTGAATCTATCGAAGAACACGTTGAATTTAACCCCAAGCTGACCGACGTTTATAGTATATTGAGCGAGGGATTTCCGAATATTTCCGATTTTTCGCTCTGGTATACGGACACTTCTCACAGATGCCGTCACGGAGTGAGCAGGGTTTTCACCTACAGAAATTCCACAACCGCTTCGGCTATGTTTGATATCGGCAGCACCGTTCTTATCGGACAGGTCGCCACAACTGCTGCTGCTAGGGGAAGAGGATACGCAAGGGAATTTTTGAAATGGCTTGCAAAATTTTTCAACGGTCTTGGAAAAAGAGCCTATTTACTGGCGCTTGATGTTCGCACGAGTTTTTATGATGAAATAGGTTTCAAAGAGGTTGGGCGTGAAATCGTTCTGGAACGTATTGATGTTGAAAAAGACAGCATTATGAAAGGAAAACTTGAAGATGAAGAATTTGATAAGTGATATTTATAATATTGACGAGCGTATTCTTGAGCTTGGTGAAAAAGCCGAGGAGAATTGCTATGAAGCTTTCAGAAGAATTGAGCAGATCGCCGAATATAACGGTGCAAAGGTGCTTAAAGCGTTTTCGGATAATCGTGTGAGCGAGCCGTGTTTTTACGGCTCGACAGGATATGGATACGGGGATATCGGACGTGAAGTGATCGATAAGGTTTTTGCTCAGGCTCTTGGCACTGAAGACGCTCTGGTCAGATTTAATTTTGTTTCAGGAACTCATGCGCTTTCAGTAGCTCTTTTTGGAGTTCTCCGTACAGGCGATAAAATAGTTTCTATCACCGGAAAGCCTTATGATACGCTTGAAGAAGTCATCGGTATAAGCGGAGAAAAGGGTAATGGTTCGCTTATGGATTACGGAGTTGAATACGGTCAGGTTGATCTGAATCCTGACGGTTCGCCGAAGCTTGATGAGATAACAGAAGCTGCCAAAGGCGCTAAAGTTGCCTATATTCAGCGATCCAGAGGATATTCTCTCAGAGGGGCGTTTACTGTTGACGATATCGGAAAAATGGTGGAAGCCGCAAAAAAAGGCAATCCTGATGTAATCGTAATGGTCGATAACTGCTACGGAGAATTCGTCGAAGAGCGTGAACCGTCCGCTGTTGGAGCAGATATTATTATCGGTTCTCTTATCAAGAATGCCGGAGGAGGAATTGCAAGAACAGGCGGATATATCGCCGGAAGAACTGATCTTGTCGAGCTTTGTTCATATCGTCTGACCTGTGTTGGAATGGGAAAAGAAGTCGGCTGCACGCTTGGTATGAATCGTGAAATACTGCTCGGAATTTTCTTTGCGCCCGAGGTTGTTGCGAGTGCGATAAAGACCTCGGCTTTTGCAAGCGAAATTATGACAATGCTCGGATTTGAATGTTCTCCACGTAAGGACGATCCAAGAGGAGATATAATAACTGCGATAAAACTTGGCGATGAAGAGCATCTTACGGCTTTCTGCCGTGGAATACAGAAGGGAGCTCCGGTCGATTCGTTTGTTGTACCGGAAGCATGGGATATGCCCGGATATTCCAGTCAGGTAATTATGGCAGCCGGGGCTTTCACCAACGGAGCATCTATCGAGCTTTCTGCGGACGCTCCTATTCGTGAGCCGTTTGCAGTCTGGATGCAGGGCGGAATCACCTACACCAGCGGAAAAATCGGAGTCATGCTTGCTGCTCAGGAAATGCTGGAAAGCGGACTTCTTTAATGGGGACGCTGTCCCCTTTTTACCCTCTGCCAAAGGGTTGATTAACCCTTTGGAAACCCCTTATTAGAGTGATATCAGAAAGGTGAACATCCTTGCAAGGGGATAAGAATAAATATCGTACTAAAAAAGAAACTGCCGCATTTCAGGATGATCTGCGGCAGGTTTATTATAGTTTTTTAATATGACAGGATTATTTTTTCATTTCAGCCTGAACATTTTCAAATTCCTGAACGATTTCCTTTTCAGGAGCAGGCGTTAGGAGTGAAACGATAACAATAACGGCAAGTGCGAATACGAATGCGGGAAGAAGTTCGTAAATGGCGAAAGCTCCGCCAAGTTTGCTTATTCCGAATTTCCATACGAATACCATTATTGCTCCGGCGATCATGCCGGAAATTGCTCCATATTTGTTTGAGCGTTTCCAGAAGAGAGCGGTGAGTACGACAGGACCGAAGGTTGCTCCGAAACCTGCCCATGCGAACGATACGATTCGGAAAACAGAACTGTCCTGATTCCATGCAAGAACAACGCCGAGTGCGGCTATAACAACAAGAACCGCTCTTGCTGCAAGCATAGACTGTTTTTCGGAAATCTTTATATTGAAAACTCCTTTAAGGATATTTTCAGACATACTTGACGATGCGGCAAGAAGCTGTGAATCGGAAGTTGACATAGTGCAGGCAAGAATACCGGCAAAAACAAGTCCGGCAATAACTGCAAGAACAACGTGTTTTTCACTCATAAACTGTGCGATCTTGATAATGATGGTTTCTGAATTGTTTCCGTCAAGGGTTTCAAGCTTGCCGAGCTGAGTAAGTTTATTTCCGATAAAACCAATGAAAATTGCGACGGTCATTGAAATAACTACCCAGACTGAAGCGATTCTTCTTGAGGTTTTAACCTTGTTTTTGTCTCCGATTGCCATGAAACGGAGAAGAATATGCGGCATTCCGAAATATCCGAGTCCCCATGCAAGAAGAGAGGCAATGGTGAGGAGAGAATATTTATCCGAACCGCCTGTTTCAAGATTGTGGATATGTGTGAGTGAGAAATATCCGGAAATATTTTTTGCATTGTCAACAACTTCGCCGAAGCCTCCGGCTGTGTGAATTCCGAAGCAGACTATGCTGATGAGGGCAAGAGTCATAACAATACTCTGAATAAGGTCGGTAAAGCTTGCAGCAAGGAATCCGCCGGAACAAGTGTAGGCGATAATGATAACCGCGCTGATAATCATTGCAGCGTGATAATCCCAGTTAAAAAGAGTGCTGAACAGTTTTCCGCAGGCAGAAAATCCGGATGCGGTATAAGGTACGAAGAAAATGAGAATTATTAGAGCCGAAATTCCCATAAGCGCCTTTTTATTGTCACGATAGCGGCTGGAGAAAAAATCCGGGATTGTTATGGCGTTGCAGCTGGAGGAATATATTCTAAGTTTTTTGGCGACGATAAGCCAGTTAAGGTATGTACCGATAGCAAGTCCGATAGCAGTCCAGCCCGCCTCGGCTCCGCCTGTAAGGTAAGCAACACCGGGAAGTCCCATAAGAAGCCAGCTGCTCATATCAGAAGCTTCTGCGCTCATTGCGGTGACTATTGGACCAAGTTTTCTTCCGCCGAGATAGAAATCGCCTACGCTAGAATTCTTTTTTGAAAAAGTTATTCCGATGATCAACATTATAGCCATGTATGCAATAATGGTGACCATGATGATAATGGTTGATGTACTCATGTATTAACTCCTTTGCAAAATTTAATCATAGAATTAATTATATACTAAAATTTAAAGAACGTCAATGTTATTTGATGAAATTGTGAAAAAATGGTGAAAATGCCGAAAAACAAAGGAAAAGTTTGTTGAAAAAGTTTTAATGACTTTTGCGTTTTTAGCTTGACAAATTTTATTTAATGATGTATATTAAATAATGTGTAATTGTAAATTTAACGGAGAGGGGTTATAATTTATGAATTTAAAGAAAATTACTGCGGCAGTTTCTGCTCTTGCTATGTCCGCCGGAATTGCGGCATATCTTCCGGAAAAAGCTCCGGCTGCACCAGTGGCTTCAGTTTCTGCGGCCGATTTCGAAGTCAATTATGCTGAGGCTCTTCAGAAATCAATGTTTTTTTACGAGGTTCAGCAGGCAGGCGAACTTCCGGATTGGAATATGGTTTCGTGGCGTGCTGATTCAATGCTGACAGACGTTGTTCCCGGGGGCTGGTTCGACGCCGGAGATCACTTCAAGTTTGCTCTTACCAATGCTTATACCGCAAATATGCTTGCTTGGGGTATTATTGAGTATAAAGACGCTGTAAAAAAAGCGGGATTATACGATCTTTACCTCAAAAACCTCAAATGGGGACTCGATTACGTCATGGGCTGCGATAAGGGCGATAAAGTTATCGGAACTATTGGTCATCCGAAAATGGACCACGTATGGTGGGGAAGCGCTGAGCTTTATGAGCGAAAAATGAAGCTTCAGTACGAAACCGACGAACGTCCTTATGATGAGATCACCTGTACTACTACTGTGGCTGATATGGCTGCTGCACTTGCATCCGGATATATCGTTTTCAAAGACGAAGATCCGGCTGTTGCTGAAGAATATCTGAAACACGCTAAGAGCCTTTTTGAATTTGCTGATAAAACAAGAAGCAATGAGGATCAGGGAGTGCAGAAATCATATTATAACACTGCACAAACCGGCGGTGAAGCTGATTTTATGGACGAACTTTTCCTTGCTGCAAACTGGCTATATAAGGCTACAGGAGATCAATCGTATCTTGATAAAGCTGAAAAGGAATATCTTCCTAATTTAGGTCGGGAGAACCAGTCTACAGACTATAAATTTACATGGGGACACTGCTGGGATGATACTATGCAGGGTGCTATACTCCTTTATGCTCAGAATACGGGCAAGCAGGAATGGATAGATCATGTCGAAAGACATCTTCAATACTGGACGGACGGCGTTGCACAGGAATGGGGCGGCGAAAAGAAGGTACAATATACTCCCGATGGTCTCGCATGGCTCTTTAACTGGGGTTCGCTTCGTCATGCAGAAAATACCGCTTTTCTTGCTATGGTAGCCTCTGATACTATTTTCAAGGATGACGCTGCTCTTAGCAAAAAGTATACTGAATGGGCAAAAAGTCAGATGGATTATGCGTTCGGCAACAATGATCTTGGATTGAGTTACGTTGTCGGTATGGGTGAAAAAAATCCCGTAAATATTCACCACAGAACAGCCAGTGGCGCTCACGATGACCACTGGAACGAGCTTGGAAAGCTTAATGATGACGGTACACCATATCAGGATCCTAAGTGGCAGACTGAGTATGCTCATGTTCTTTATGGTGCATTAGAGGGCGGTCCTTCTCAGGACGGAAGCTTTAATGACAACAATGCTTCCTACGAGCATACAGAGGTTGCTATCGACTATAATGCCGGATTTACAGCTTGTCTCTGCGCTATGATAGACGAATACGGCGGAACTCCTCTTGCTGATTTCCCACCTGTAGAAACGCCTAAATGGGCAGAATTTTTTATGAAGGCTTCTTTCAATCAGGCCACTGACAGCTACACGGAATTGAAGGTTTATGCTATGAATCATTCTGCGTGGCCGGCAAGAACTATAAAAGATTTATCATATAACTATTATTTTGATATTTCAGAGCTTGTCGAGCAAGGATTTTCTATTAATGATGTTCAGGTGAAAATCGGCACAGATCAGCATCAGGGCGATGAAGGTAAGGCTTCTATCTCAGAACCTATACAATATGACGGAAACATTTATTATGTTAAAATTACATTTGGCGACGGAAGAGTTGTAATGCCGACAGGACAGTCTGAACATCGTTCTGAATTACAGTTCAGAGTAGGTATTCCTGATAGTCTCAAAACCGCAGACGGCGGCAAGGTAACATGGGACAGCAGCAATGATTATTCTGCTAAAAATCTCGTTCAGGGCGGCGAGGACAGCATGATCGAAACGGCTTACATTACAATGTATGACGGCGATACTCTTATCTGGGGCACAGAGCCGGACGGAACCACTGCAAAACCTTATGATCCCGATAATCAAAATCCCGATAATACGACAGAACCTCCGTCAAACCCAAAAGTAACTGTTTGGGGCGATGCTAATTGTGATGATCAGGTAGATATGGCTGATGCGGTTCTCGTTATGCAGTCTCTTTCAAATCCGGATAAGTATGCTCTTAACGGAACAGCTGAAACTGCTATTACCATGCAGGGAAGTTTTAACGCTGATTGTTATAATAACGGTGACGGACTCACTAATAATGATGCTCTTTCGATTCAGAAGTTCAAGCTGGAGCTTATTCCGGAACTTCCTGAAAGTTGATCAATTAATTAATTCACTACTTGGCAACAAGAGAGACGAGCGTTTCTCTTGTTGCTTTTGCATTTTTGTATGAATGCACAAAAATAACCAATTGCCATTAGAAGAATCTACGAAATTTTAAAAAACTATTTACTTTTTTTCTGGAATATAATATAATATGAGTGATAAGAACAAATAAAGTGCATGGTCCGTTCGGACACGTTCTTGTCGCTTTTTATAAGATATAATCGCAATGTATGCACTGGCATTGCGTTATAATTACATTATATTCTTTTTAAATTTTCAGGGAGGGTATTAAAATGCATAAGAAATTTTCAAAAGCGATCGTTGCAAGCCTTATGGCAGTAACAATGATCGCACCAACAGTTGCCACTGTTGCTCCTATGAGCGCTTCAGCTGGTCAGGTGCTTGGTGAATCAACCTTTGATTACAAGGCGCTTCCATGGCATACTTGTGAATCAAGTCCTGCTAAACAGGATTTCAGCATTGACGACGGCGCATTCCATATAACTGTTACGCAGCCGCTTGGCGCTGAACAATCAAAGTGGGATCTTCAGTTCAGACACAGAAACCTTAACTTTAAAGCCGGTCATGTATATAAGGTAAGCTTCGAAGCTAAATCAAGCAGAAATGGTATGGAGCTTTGCTCGAAGATCGGTAACATTAAGGGCGATGAAGAGTATTTCAGCCTCATGTCTGACGGTTCTATGAATATGGGTATATCCATGGGCGGTCAGTGGGGTTCTGCTGTAAAATTGTCAACATCTTATAAGAAATACTCGGGTACATTTACTCCTACTCAAGATCTTGAGGGTGCTGAGTGGTGCTTCCACTATGCAGAAGATCATAACGGATACGGCGGCAACGCTCAGAAGGGCGATCAGATTTGGTTCGATAATATGTCTATCGAGTGTACAACCTGCAGCGAATGCGATTCAGATCCTACTAATTCATACGGTGCTACAAACCGTGACTATAGTGCTGCTGAGCATCCTGAAATGATGGTTGACGGCAAGCTTGTAAACTATATTTCTGTAAACCAGATCGGTTACTACTCAAATCTTGCTAAGACAGCAACTTTAGGCGATAACAATGGAGATATTCTCCACGGTGCTTCTAAAATAACACTTGACGCTGATACATATACTTTCGAGCTTGTTGACGCTAATACAGATAAGGTAGTACATACAGGTACAACAGGTAAGAAGTTCTACGATAAGGATTCTGACGATAACGTATGTAAGATTGATTTCACAGAGTACGAGACACCAGGCAGATATTATCTCAGAATTAAGGATAAGGGCTGGAGATCTTTTGCATTTAATATTGGCGATAACATTTACACAGATGAAAGCCACAATATGCTTACTAATGCTCTTAACTACTTCTATCAGAACCGTTCAGGTATTGATATTGAAGATAAATACTGTACATCCGGCGGTTCAGACGGCAAGGGAACAGGTATGGGTCACACAGGTGGTCATAAGACTGATACGGCTACAATCCAGAATGAATGGGTTATGGAGTATAAGTCGAAGGAGGATGCTACCTCGACACATAAGTCTGGTACTCTTACTGCAAATGGTGGTTGGTACGATGCCGGCGACCACGGTAAGTATGTTGTAAACGGCGGTATCTCTGTTTGGACACTCCAGAATATGTATGAGAGAGCAATCAGCCAGAAAGATTATGACAAGAAGTTTGATGATAATTCAGGCACAGTTGTAATTCCTGAAGCTGGCAACGGTGTTCCGGATATCCTGGATGAGGCTGCTGTAGAACTTGATTGGATCGCACAGATGAAGGTTACTTCCAGTGATACAAAATGGGGTAAGTATGAAGGTCTTTACTACCACAAGCTCCACGATCATAAATGGACTGGTCTTGCTACCAGACCTTGGGACTACGAAACAGAGTGGGAAACTGTTCGTATCGTAAAACCTCCTACGTTCGCTGCTACACTTAACTATGCAGCTTGTGCAGCACAGGCCGCAAGACTTTGGGCACCTTATAACTCTGAAAAGGCAAATACATATCTCCAGAGTGCAAAGGAAGCTTATGCTGCATATGAAAAGAACTTCTATGAGTATGATTCTACTCCTACAACCCACCCGACACTTGGTTGTGAGTGTACAAAAGAAGAAATCAATAAGGATTCTCTGTATGCTCCGATGTGGCAGGCAAAGGGCGGCGGACCTTACGGCGATAATAACGTTAAGGACGATGCTTACTGGGCAGCTTGCGAAATTTTTGTATCTGCTTCCGCAATGGGAGATAGCGATGCTGCAACAACTTATAAGTCAAAAATTGATGCATCTGACTATGCTTACAAGGTAGATACCAGAATGGTCGGCGGCGAAAACAAGGACGGCTCCTTCACTTCGTTTAACTGGGGTAACACTGCTTCCGCAGGTTCTCTGACACTTGCTCTCCACAGCGATCTTCTGTCTGCAAGCGAGAATAGCACTATTAAGGCAAACATTATGAAGGCTGCTGACGAATACATTGCTTGCGAAAATGAGCAGGGCTACGGTATTCCTTATAAGTATGACGGCGAAGGCTACAACGATCCGAACAACCTTGATCCATCTATCATTATTAACGGTTATGAGTGGGGTTCAAACTCCATGGTTATCAACAACTGTATCGTTATGGCTTATGCTTATGATCTTGCTAAGGACATTAAGTACATGAACGGTATTGCTGATGCAATGAACTATCTCCTTGGATGTAATCCGCTTTCATTCTCTTACATCACTGGTTATGGTGAATATAAAGAACAGAATCCACATCATAGATACTGGTCTTATGAGCTTGACAAAACTCTGCCTATGGCTCCTGATGGAATACTTTCTGGTGGTCCTAATGCTGGTCTCCAGGATCCATATGTACGTGCTCTTGGATTTGTTCCTGGTAAAGCAGATAACCCGTCACAGAGATGTTTCGTTGATTCTATCGAAGCATGGTCTACAAACGAGGTTACAATCAACTGGAATGCACCTCTTGCTTGGATCGCATCTTTCTTACAGGATGAAGCTGCTGATGCAGAGGGCGGTACAGTCGTTACACCAGACATTCTTTGGGGTGATGCTAACTGCGACGGCAAGGTAGATATGTCTGATGCTGTTCTTATCATGCAGTCACTTTCAAATCCTGACAAGTACGGTATTAATGGTTCTGATCCTACACATATTACAGAGCAGGGTCAGCTCAATGCAGACGTTTACGAGAACGGTACAAGCGGTATCACTAACGAAGATGCACTTCAGATTCAGAAGTTTAAGCTTGAACTCGTTAAGTCACTTGATCCTAAGGATTTCGTTAAGGAATAATTAAATAAAATTAAAGGGATGCTCCGGCATCCCTTTTCTTATTATGTATGGATTATTATATGCAAAGACAAAAAATAAAACCGCTCATTATGAGCGGTTTTATCATTGAAGTAAATCAAACTCCAAACTTTGCAGTTGCAACCGGAACTCCAGGTCCCATAGTTGAAGTAACTGTGCAGCTCTTGAGGTAAGTACCCTTAGCAGCAGCAGGCTTAGCCTTAACGATAGCATCCATAAGAACAGTGAAGTTTTCATCAAGCCTAGCAGCTCCGAAAGAAGCCTTGCCAATTGGGCAGTGGATGATATTTGTCTTATCAAGACGATACTCGATCTTACCAGCCTTAGCTTCTGTTACAGCCTTAGCAACGTCGGGAGTTACAGTACCAGCCTTCGGGTTTGGCATAAGACCACGAGGTCCGAGAACCTTACCGAGACGTCCAACGAGTCCCATCATATCTGGTGAAGCAACAACAACGTCGAAATCCATCCAGTTTTCCTTCATGATTCTGTCAACGAGATCCTGTCCTCCAACGAAATCAGCGCCAGCAGCCTGAGCAGCTTCATACTTATCTTCCTTACAGAAAACGAGAACCTTAACGTTTTTACCTGTACCGTTAGGAAGTACAACAGCGCCTCTAACCTGCTGATCAGCGTGTCTTGAGTCAACGCCGAGACGGATGTGAGCTTCAACGGTTTCATCAAACTTAGCCTTTGCGTTCTTGCAAACTAAGTCAAGAGCCTCTGGTGACTCATAAAGCTTTGCATAATCGACAGTCTTAGCGCTGTCAACATATTTCTTGCCGTGTTTCATTATATTTCCTCCTGTTTAAGTGGTAATACCAGACGCTTATAGCAATCCGGTTAGCGGAATTTTCCTCCCACCAATGTAGCTTGTCTTTATTTTAGACAGCTCAGAGAAGTCAGAATAAGACGCAAAACGTCTGTATCTTCATTCAGTAATTAGTCAACAACTACAACGCCCATAGAACGAGCTGTTCCGGCGATCATGCTCATAGCTGCTTCGAGTGAACCTGCGTTAAGATCGGGCATTTTCTGCTCAGCGATCTTCTGGATCTGTTCCTTAGTGATGTTAGCGACCTTAGTCTTGTTAGGAACTCCTGAACCGCTGTTGATATTGCAAGCCTTCTTGATAAGAACAGCAGCGGGCGGAGTTTTAGTGATGAACGAGAAAGAACGGTCTGCGTAAACAGTGATAACAACAGGGATGATCATACCGATGTCGTTCTTAGTTCTCTCGTTGAATTCCTTTGTGAATGCCATGATATTAACACCATGCTGACCGAGAGCCGGACCAACAGGTGGTGCAGGAGTAGCCTTTCCTGCTGCGATCTGAAGCTTAATGTAGCCAACTACTTTCTGTGCCATGTATTCGCACCTCCATAAATGTGGTAAATGGCGAGGTAAGAATTATTTTACCTCTCCCACTGAAACCGCTTCGGGTTTCTTTTGACCTGACTAATCCTCCACAGTAACGACCTGACTTAAAGGAAGTGTTGTGGGGGTTTCACGACCGAACATTGAAACTAAAAGATCAACGCTGCGATCGTCGAGATTGATATTCTGAACGACGCCAATGAAGCCGTCCATAGCAGTTCCGGAAATCTGAACCTTATCGCCGACCTTGAAGTTGACCTCAACAGAGGAAACGTCGATTCCGAAGAGTGATTTAACTTCTTCATCGGAAAGGGGAGTAGGTTCTGATGCCGGACCGACAAAGCCTGTGCAGCCTCTGGTATTTCTTACGATATACCAGGAATCGTCCGTAACGATCATTTTGACCAGAACGTAACCGGGATAGGTTTTGCGTTCGATCTCTTTTGTTTTGCCGTCGGTGATCTCAGTCACCTTTTCGGTAGGAACTCTAACTTCCTGGATAAGATCATGAAGCTTACGGTTTTCAACAACCTTTTCAATATTCTGGGCAACCTTATTTTCGTAGCCTGAATAAGTGTGGATGACATACCACTTACATGCTTCCGACATAATAATCCTCCTTAGACTTCCTCTGGTTTAGCGGTAGATCAGACCCATGAGCTTTAAAAAGCCCGTATCGAGCAGACCAACGAGAACTGCTGAAAGAGCGATAACGCCGACAACAACGGATGTGTTATCGAAGACAGTTTTCTTTGAAGGCCAAACCACTTTGTTGAATTCGATTTTTAAGTCTTTGAACCATTTGCGAATCTTGCCAGGCTTTTTAGACTTCTTTTCTGAAGTTGTATCCTTAGCCATAAAAAATACTCCTTCCGATTACTTAGTTTCCTTGTGAAGAGTATGCTTTCTGCAGAACTTGCAATGCTTCATCATTTCAATTCTGTCCGGGTCATTCTTCTTGTTTTTCTTGGAAACATAGTTGCGCTGTTTGCACTCTGTGCAAGCTAAAGTAACCTTTACTCTCATATCGGCACCTCCTGATTTAGTACTTCCTCCGACAAGCGGAGGTAGGTTGTTTGCCTCCCTCGTATCGGGCATAAAAATAAAACCCCTGTCGAGGTAAAACAATTATACCACATATATGCAGGAAAGTCAAGCATTTTCGGGAAATTATTTGCATAAATTTTGAACAGCATATTTCCTGTAAAAAAAGTAAATTTTACACGTTCATCAAAAAAAGGTATTGGGATGTTATCTAAAGCAAACAGTATCGAACCACTGCTCATATTGTGCCACTGTTGGTCACGGTAAGGCAGCTGATTAAAAAAAGACAGTTCCGAAGAACTGTCCTTTAAAAATACTTGTCGAGTTATAGATTAACCAAGCTCAGCAAAGTACTTGATAGTTCTTACCATCTGTGATGTGTAAGAATTCTCGTTGTCGTACCAAGAAACAACCTGAACCTCATAGAGATCGTCAGAGATCTTAGCAACCATTGTCTGAGTAGCATCGAAGAGTGAGCCGTACTTCATGCCGATAACGTCAGAAGAAACGATCTGATCCTCGTTGTAGCCGAAGGAAGCAGAAGCAGCAGCCTTCATAGCAGCGTTGATGCCTTCCTTAGTAACGTCTGCGCCCTTAACAACAGCTGTAAGGATTGTTGTAGAACCTGTTGGAACAGGAACTCTCTGTGCAGAACCGATGAGCTTGCCGTTGAGCTCAGGAATTACAAGACCGATAGCCTTAGCAGCGCCTGTTGAGTTAGGAACGATGTTAGCAGCGCCGGCTCTTGCTCTTCTGAAGTCGCCCTTTCTGTGAGGACCGTCAAGGATCATCTGATCGCCTGTGTAAGCGTGGATAGTACTCATGATACCGCTCTGGATAGGAGCATAATCGTTGAGAGCCTTAGCCATAGGAGCAAGGCAGTTTGTTGTGCAAGAAGCAGCAGAGATGATCTTGTCATCAGCAGTAAGAGTATTCTCGTTTACGCTGAAAACGATTGTAGGAAGATCGTTGCCTGCCGGAGCAGAAATAACAACCTTCTTAGCGCCTGCGTCGATATGAGCCTGAGCCTTGTCCTTAGAGCAGTAGAAACCTGTGCACTCGAGAACAACGTCAACGCCGATTTCGCCCCAAGGAAGCTCAGCAGCGTTAGCCTTAGCATAAATTGTGAGAGTCTTGCCGTCAACTGTGATAGTACCAGCTTCGTCGTTAGCCTCTACAGTGTGAAGATTTTCGCCGATCTTTCCGCAGTATCCGCCCTGAGCGGTATCATACTTGAGGAGCTGAGCGAGCATAGAAGGCTTTGTAAGATCGTTGATAGCAACAACCTCGTAACCCTCAGCATCAAACATCTGTCTGAAAGCAAGACGGCCGATACGACCGAAACCATTAATAGCAACTTTAACTGACATTGGAAAATTACCTCCTAAATAAATTTACATATATATTATACTCCAAACAGGAAATTTTTTCAAGTGGTTAGATAAAAAAATAACAGAAAATTTATGAAATGTATATATTTGACTAAAACAAGCCTATTTGGATGACGTGTTTTAGTGAAAGTGCTATAATATGCTAAAAATGGCGAAAATGTAATATATTTGTTATTCCATTTTTGAAAAAAATGTAGTATAATATAGATATTGCTGAAAAAATGGTTTGATCGGCAATTTTAATTCATAAGAAAGAAAGGCGAATCGAAATGACAGATATTAAAGATTTACTTAAGTTTTTTGAAAACCCAGTTACATCCGAGATTATGGAGAATAACAAAACAATTTCAGAAATTTCTGCAACAAGAATGATGTTTATTGCAGAAATGCTCGACATTGAAGAGGACAAGGAATACGACAGAGATAATCTGAAGGAATTGGCAAAAATTCTTCGCGAAGAAAGCAGAAGCTTAATGAGAAATGCCTCTATGGGTACAGTTCTCTCAGACAGCCCTGAACGTGAGGTAGTTATACGAGTTAATTCGATGATAGATAATATTGTTGACGGCTGCAAAAAGGTATTTGGCGAAAATTTCAGAATAAAAGCGATAGAACGTTCAGACGCTTATGTTAAAATCAATGAAAAAATGCTTAAATTCTGTATTATAGGATTTATAAGAAAGCTGTGTTCTGTGGCAGGAGATATTGATTTTGAAATCCAGCTCGGCTCTCGTGCTGAAAACGGAATGGTCAAGATATTCGTTTATTCTGATGTTGAAATTCCGGAGGAGGAGAAAACTCCCAACACTGAAAATCAGATAAGCCGTCAGATTAATTATTATGACAGAAACTATGAAGCTATAAGGATGTTTTTCAATTCTAAGCTTGAACTTCAGATGAATGATGATGAATCATCGCTTTATATTGTTATTCCGGAAACTGAGGTTAATGAGGACGGCAAGGAGCTTGAATTCAAATCTCCGCTCGTTCACATGGACAAAGATGACTTCTCAGATTATTTAATTATGCTGACAGACGCATACGAGTCATGAAGTAAAATAATTTGAACAATTTACACATAAAAATTACAGATTTTTTGTTGACAATATTCAAAGAAAGTTGTATAATATAAAAGCGGATTTTTATTATTTCCCGGAGGTTAATATGGCAAAAGGTCTTGAGATCGAGAGAAAGTTCCTTGTGGATTTACCGGATCTGAACAAGCTCGATGTTAAAAGAAAAATTGAAATCATACAAACTTACTTAAAAAGAGGTAATAATGATTCTCAGAGACGAGTAAGAAAAATCACCGAAAATAACAGAGTTTCGTACACTTATACCGAAAAAATATTTGTTTCGTCTGTTATTAGGGAGGAAAACGAATCTGAGATAACTGCCGAAGAATATGTTCGGCTTTTGGAACAGTCGGATGAAAGCTGTACTCCGGTTGAAAAAACAAGGTATTGCTTCAATTATTCCAACCAGCTTTTTGAACTGGACGTTTACCCTTTTTCGCATGATCTTGCTATCATGGAGCTTGAGCTTGATTCTCCGGACCAGAAAATATATTTCCCGGAATGTGTAAATGTTTTAAAAGATGTTTCTGATGATAAACGCTACTCAAACGCTTCTCTTGCATTAGCAGCTTCATTTCCGACAGAAGCAGGTTCTGTTCAGTAACGTGCAAAGACCGCCTGAAGGCTTTATTTTAATTATTTTGTTAGGAGTTTAACTGATGTCTGAAAAATTTGTTCCTGTTGACAATCCGGAACAGCTTTCGGCTGTTTTTGGACAGCTTGACGATAACGTCAGCCGAATTCAGAAAGAATATAACGTAACCGTTGTCAGCAGAGACGGCGGCATAAAAATAATCGGCAGCGATAAAAATGTTGATGACGCTTCAAGAGCGCTGAATTCGCTGCTTAAAATAAGCTCGGGCGGTCATACGCTGAATGAGCAGACTGTTCGCTATGTAACCTCTATGGTCGCAGACGGAATTGAACAGCAGCTTGAAGAACTTGGCGGAGACGGTATATGCGTCACCGCTTCAGGAAAAATTCTTCGTGCAAGAACACTCGGACAGAAACAATATGTTGACGCTATAAAAAATAATACGATAGTTCTTGGAATAGGTCCTGCCGGAACCGGAAAAACCTATCTTGCTGTTGCGATGGCTGTAAAGGCTTTCCGTGAGCATAAGATCAAGAAAATCATTCTTACACGTCCGGCTGTTGAAGCAGGTGAAAAGCTCGGATTCCTTCCCGGTGATTTGCAGGACAAGGTTGATCCGTATCTCAGACCGCTTTACGATGCTCTTTATGATATGTTCGGAGCTGAAAGCTTTGCAAGATATATGGAGAAAGGTATAATTGAGGTCGCTCCGCTTGCTTATATGCGTGGACGAACTCTTGATGAAGCGTTTATTATTCTTGACGAAGCTCAGAATACAACTTCCGAGCAGATAAAAATGTTTCTCACACGTCTTGGGAATGAAAGCAGGATGGTCATAACCGGCGATATCACGCAGATCGATTTGCCTGACGCTAAAAAATCCGGACTTGTTGAAGCCATAAAGGTTCTTAAAGGAATAGACGATATTTCTATTCATAGGTTCAGTGAAAAAGATGTCGTTCGTCATCGTCTTGTTCAGGATATCATCAAGGCGTATGAAAAGTTTAATGAAGGGAGAATGAGAAATCATGGCTAAATTAAAAGTTTATGTAAAAAATAATCAGACAGAGGTTAAAGTTCCGGTCGGAATAAGGCTTCTTATAAGAAGATGCTGTCAGGCTGTTCTTGCAACCGAAAAGTTCGGAAAAGACGCAGAGGTCAGCGTTTCATTTGTAAGCAATAAAGAAATTAAGGATCTTAATAAAATTTACAGAAATAAAGACAGCGTTACAGACGTTCTCTCGTTCCCGCTTACCGGAAACGACGGAACGGTCGAGCTTAATCCGGATACGGGCGCAGCTATGCTCGGAGATGTTGTTATTTCACTTGAAACGGCTGTAAAACAGGCTCAGAATTACGGTCATTCCCTTGAAAGAGAGATAGGTTTCCTTACGGTTCACTCAATGCTTCATCTTCTCGGCTATGATCATGAAACAAGTCTTCTCGATCAGCGGATAATGCGTGAGAAAGAAGAATCCGTTCTGGAAAAGCTTGGAATTTCCAGAGACGCAACATTTATAGTAAACGGAGAAAATAACTGATGTCAAGAACAGCTTTTGTAACCATTGCCGGAAGAACAAACGCCGGAAAATCTTCGCTTCTTAATGCGATAATCGGCGAGAAGATAGCTTCTGTAAGCAATAAGCCACAGACCACACGAACCAGAATCACCGGAATCCGTAATATTGACGATGTTCAGCTTGTCTTTTTTGATACCCCCGGACTACATAAGCCCGTAAATAAGCTGAGCGAACATATGCTGAATACAGTAAAAGAATCAGTCAGCGATATCGACGCTGTGGTTTTTATGATGGACTGCACTAAAAAGATAAACGAACAGGAACTTGATATCCTTCGTTCTATGAACAAAGCAAAAATGCCTGTTATTCTCGTTCTGAATAAGATTGACCTGCTTAAAAACAAGAACGATATTGCTCCGATTATTGCCGAACTTACTTCAAAGGCAGAGTTCAAGGCTGTCGTTCCGGTAAGCGTTACGCAGAATGACGGTGTTGACGCTGTTATTGATGAAATTATTGATATTTCCGAGGAATCGGTTCACTACTTCCCTGATGATATGATAACCGATCAGCCGGAAAAGGTTCTGGCTGCGGAAATGATAAGGGAAAAGCTCCTCATGCTTCTTAGCGATGAAGTTCCGCACGGCATCGCCGTTGGAGTTGAAGAGATGAAGGAGCGTGATGACAAAGATATACTTGATATATCTGCGGTTATTTATTGCGAAAAGGAGTCGCATAAGGGAATTGTTATCGGTAAGGGCGGAGCTATGCTCAAAAAGGCCTCTACCGCTGCAAGAATCGAACTGGAGGATTTCTTCCAGATAAAAGTAAATCTGAAATGCTGGGTAAAGGTCAAGGAAGACTGGCGTAACCGTGAGGGACTTATCCGCAGCTTTGGGCTTTCAGAGAAATAATTACCTCTTATATATTCGTTTGTTTTTGCAGAAAATAAAGTCAGGATTTTCTGCGGAGGTAATTTAATATGTCTGAAGATATTTTGTGGAATAAGTTTGCTGAATCCGGCAGTGTAGAGGATTATCTTATTTATTCTGAATCAAGGGATGCTGCAAATGATAATACTGGAAGGGATCGTTCTTAAAGAACGCTCTGTTGGCGAACAGGATAAGTTTATTGACATTTTGACTAAAGAAAAGGGAGTTATCGAGATCTCGGTTAAAGGCGCAAAAAAGATCAACGGAAAAACCGGAAGTTCGTCTCAGCTTTTCGCATATTCAAGGTTCTGCCTTAATCAGAGGGGGGAAAGACTTTTTCTGAACAGCGCAGAGCCGATACATATTTTTTATGATCTCAGAAGTTCGCTTTCAAAAATTTCGCTTGCATCCTATTTTTCGGATGTTATACGGTTTTGCATTAATCCGGAAACACATAGCGGCGAGGTTTTGCGGCTTTTTTTGAATACGCTTCATTACCTTGAAAAGGGGGTTCGTGATGAAAAAATGCTCAAGGCTGTGTTTGAACTGCGTCTGATGTCTGAAATCGGGTATATGCCTGATATTTTAGCTTGCAGAGGGTGCGGCAGTTTCGAACCAAAGGAGCTTTTTTTCAGTATCAGCGACGGAAGATTTTTCTGTAAAGACTGCTTTACAGGCAACTCGGATTCAGACTTTATTAAGATGAAAACCCCTGTATTAAGCGCTATACGTCATATCGTTCTTGTCGATTTTGACAGACTTTTTAATTTCAGAGTTTCTGATAGGGTTATGGAAAAGCTTTCGGTTTCTGCCGAGAGCTATCTTATTTCTCATCTTGAAAGAAATTTTCAGACTCTGGAATTTTATAAATCATTAACCCCACACCTTTTAAATAGGAAATCAATATGAATAAATATCTTAAAACACTTGAACTTGATAAAATACTCGATATGCTGGCGGAGCTTGCTTCAAATGAAGCAACAAGAAAAATGGCTCTTGAACTTCGTCCGGACTGCGATCTTGAAAGAGTTCGCTATGAATGTTTGAAAACCTCGCAGGCGCTTGAACTGTCGGTTCAGTTCGGAACGCCTCCGTTCAGCAATTTTAAAGATATAACTTCCACGGCTGCCCGTGCAAAATCAGGAGCAGTCATTTCGCTGCGTGATCTTATGGATATTGCCGTAATGCTGCGTCAGATAAAAGGTCTTGCCGACTGGTATAAGCACTGTGAAAATATTGAAACAGAGCTTAGCTACCTCTTTTCGAGACTGCAGCCGAATGATTGGCTTCTTGAAAAGCTGGAGCGCTCGATAATATCCGAAAACGAAATTGCCGACGCTGCGAGTCCGGAGCTTGCTGCGATAAGAAGAAAAATCAATCGTGCAGGAATGCAGCTTCGTGAAACTCTCGACAAAATGGTGAAGAGCAAAACCACTCAGCAGTATTTGCAGGAGAGTTCCGTTACGATAAGAGACGGACGTTTCGTTCTTCCCGTAAAATCGGAACACAGAGGTCAGATAAGCGGTCTTATACACGATACGTCCGCTACCGGACAGACAATTTTTATCGAGCCTATGGCGATTGTAGAGGCGAATAACGATATCCGCATTCTTCAGGGAAAAGAACAGGAGGAAATGGAACGCATCATCTGTGAGCTTTGCAGAGACTGCGGCGATTATGCCGATATTCTCGCAGAAAATTACAAGGTCTGCACGGAGCTGAATCTATATTTTGCAAAGTCTAATCTTGCAGCGAAGCTGAATTGTTCACTGCCGGAAATTACTGACGATGGAAAAATATATCTGAAAAAAACACGTCATCCTCTTATTGATAAAAATAAAGCCGTTCCTATCGAGCTTTCACTTGGCGAGGAGTATCAGACGCTCATAATAACCGGACCTAACACGGGCGGTAAGACGGTTGCTCTTAAAACGGCCGGACTTCTTAGCGCAATGACAATGTGCGGGCTTCTCATTCCTGTTGCAGACGGCAGCAGAATCTCGGTTTTCAGCCATATTCTTGCCGATATCGGCGACAGTCAGAGTATTGAACAGAATCTTTCTACATTTTCTTCGCATACAAATAAGGTGATAGAGATTCTCGGAATTGCTGATGAAAGCTCGCTTGTGCTTCTTGATGAGCTTGGTTCGGGAACCGATCCTGTTGAGGGAGCTGCTCTTGCTATTGCAGTCATCCGCCGTCTTATGGAAAACGGAGCAAAGATCATGGTGACAACTCATTATCAGGAGCTTAAAGTTTTCGCCATAGACAGTCCCGGCGTCCAGAACGCTTCATGCGAATTTGATATAGAAACTCTTCGCCCGACATACAGGCTTATTGTTGGTTCTCCGGGAAAATCAAATGCTTTTGCTATTTCAGAAAGCCTTGGAATGCCGTCCGATATAATCGAGGACGCAAAGGGAAGAGTGAGCGATGCGAATACCCGGCTGGAAGAAGTTATCGGAAAACTTGAAGCAAGCCGTCTTGAACTTGAACGGGAAAAGGAAAAAATCACGAAACTTCGTATTCAGATTCAAGAGCATGAGGACGCAGTTCGCAAAGAGCGTGAAGAGATCGAGGCGGCGAAATCTGATGAACTTGAAAAGGCAAGACTTCGTGCAATGACCATTATAGAACAGACCAAAGCCGAATCCAACGAGCTTCTTGACGAGCTTGAAAAACTTCGCAAAGAAAAGGATAAAAAGGATTTCAGCAGCAATGTTTCCGGTATGAAATCGAAAACGAAACAGAGCTTTAATAAAATGTTCGATACTGCAAATCCTGTTGATAAGCGTGATCCGAACGATGGATACGTTCTTCCGAGAAAGCTGAAAAGAGGCGATACCGTTTATGTTGTCGATTTACAGCGTAAGGGGATCGTCTCCGGCGATCCTGACGGAAGCGAATTTGTATTCGTTCAGATGGGCGTTATGAAAACTAAAATGAATATCTCACGTCTGCGTCTTGAAGAGCCTGAAAAGGTTACTTATAACAATAAAAACAAGCCTTCCAGAAAAGTGGGGAGAGTCGGTGTAAAGGCTGAAAGACGTGGAAAAATGGAACTTGATATCCGTGGAAGCGCCTGTGATGACGGAGTTTATGAACTTGACGCATTTATTGATCAGGCAGTTATGTCAAATATTTCAACAGTAACGATAATCCACGGAAAGGGTACCGGACTTCTCAGAAAAGCTGTACATCAGCGGTTAAGATCGCATCCATCAGTGAAAAATTTCCGCCTCGGACTTTTCGGCGAGGGCGAGGACGGCGTTACTGTAGTTGAACTGAAGTAACGTTGAAACGGAGGATCGTAATGCTAAAAAAAATTAAAGCTTATTGGGGGAAATATCCGGACAGAACCGCTGTTGCGGTCATATTCTCGATATTCGCTGTTTTAGTTTTTGCAACAATGATTATTATGCATAAAGGAATAGTCTGGGGTTCAAATACAGACTGGAAAAGTCAGCATTTTCCGATTCCGGAATATTTCAGAATGCGGTTTTACGAAACGCATGATATTTTTCCGGATTTTGCATTGCAGCTTGGCAGCGGACAGAATATTTATAATTTCGGTTATTACGGAATCGCAAATCCTCTTTATCTTCCGGCATATGCGCTTCCGTTTGTCCCTATGAGCATATATATTGAGGTATTAAGCCTGGCTACAGTTATTATTTCGGCTTTGATGAGCTATAAATTTTTCAAGGGACATTTCGGTCGGAAAATTTCTCTTGTTCTTGCAATAATGTTCTTATGCTCCGGCGGAATTTTTTACCACAGCCATTGTCAGATAATGTTCATGAATTATTTCCCATTTCTTCTGGCAATGCTTTTCGTTTGCAGAAAAAAGGACAGCGTAAAAAATACGTTTCTGATGCTTATATTGGCTTACTGCATTATGTGCTGTAGTTTTTATTTTAGTATCGGAAGTTTTGTCGGCGTCGGACTTTATACGGTCTACCTTGAGATTGAGAAAAACGGAAAGTTCAGTTTTAAATCGGCATGGCTGTCATGCTGGAGAAAAATTGTCGGTGCTGCTTTTGGATGCCTTATTTCAGCGCATTTTTGGCTCCCGACTCTTTCCGCAATACTTTCGGGAAGGGATGAAACAAGTCGGAGACCTGCTCTTTGGAAGATGTTTATTCCGCAGATAAATTTTACAACGATACTTTACAGCGGATATTCTGTCGGATTTACTGCTGTGGGAGTTATCGGAGCAATTTATCTTCTGAAAAACGGCAGATTACAGGATAAATTTCTTTCAGTATCGCTTCTGTGCTGCGCTGTTTTTCCGATTATAAATTATACGCTTAATGCCGGAATGTATATTGATGGAAAATCTTTTATTCCGCTTCTTCCGGTAATGCTTCTTATATGCGGAGCTTTTTTGTCATCTGAAAGACTTATAAAAAAAGATATAAAGATATCGCTGGTAATTTATGCTGTGATGATAGTAATATCCACTTTTTATATTACTACTAAGAAATATTTTATTCTGATTTACATATGCGAATGCATGATAGTAATTGCATTCATGATCTTTGTTCTGAAGAAGAAAAAAGAATATTTGCTTAAGTATTATTGTATTGCTTCGTCATTGATCATCTGTATTTCAATCGGCTGCGGAGATAATTTTATTGAAAGCTTTAAAGTTAGGGATTTCTATAAGAATGATACCAAAGCTGAGGTAGCTGAAGTACTTGATTCTGATACGGAACTGTACCGTTTTTCCGACTGTATTCCGGATGATATTTATGTCAATCGTATTTTCAGCATGGAGTATCTTTCAACAAATTCATATTCGTCTGTTAATAATCCTTATTTCAGAGAATTCAGATTGAAACATTCACTCAGTGAAAATCGTGTAAGGAACACTGCTGTTCAGAATTCGCCGTATAACGTTATTTTCAACGCTCTTATGGGATGTCGTTACAGAATAGCTCCGGCAGATATGAGAATGTATGGAGAGGAGATCGTTTCAGATTCGGGAAAATACACGATTTTCAAGAATAATTATGCTCTGCCTTTGGGATATGCTTCTTCTGATCTGATGAGCGAGGAGAAATTTTACTCCCTTCCCGACGAGCTTAAAACGGAGGCGCTTCTCAGTAATATTATCGTTCCCGAAAGGAACAGCAGCGGTATTGAGCCGCACTTAACAAAGCAGATAAGTGCTGACATGAGTCAATTGATGAATAATGATAATATAAGCTTTGAAAACGGAAAGTATATGATAAGAGCAGATGATCAGTTTGGTTTGTCGTTAAAGCTTGAAGAAGCAGTCGAAGATAAGTTTATTGTCTTTCTTGCCAAAGCTGATAATCGTTACGGAAAGCTGTCTAAGCAAAAAGATATTACGGTTGGGATAAACGGTGTTAAAAATAAACTGAGCAATCCGAACTGGAAATACAATAATAAAAATTATGATTTTACATATGTAATATCGTCCGATGAACCGATCGAAATGCTTGATATGACATTCACAAAGGGATATTATTCTATTTCGGATATAAGAATTTTCACTCTGGACGCATCTGTTCTCGATTCGGTCATGGATAATAAGGATGCTTTTGAAATAAACAGAAGCGGATCTCTTGGCGATACGGTTTCCGGAAAAATAAATGTAACCTCTGACGGCTGGTTTAATATGTCGCTGCCATACGACAAGGGATTCCATATAACTGTTGATGGGAATGATACGGAATATTTTAAAACCAACACAGCATTTATCGGTTTTCCGATATCATCCGGCGAGCATGAAATCAGGATAGAATACGAGGCTCCCATGAAAAAGGAGGGAATAGCCGTTTCAGTAACTGCGGCTGCATTAGCAGTCATATTCCTGCTCGTTTTGTCGGTAATTAAAAATAAATGCAAAGATAACTGATTTTTTTCAGAAATCTATTGACATAAAATCATTAATATGATAAAATAGTATAAATTGCAAAAGAAGCTTCGGTTTCAAAGCAAGATTTTGACCACTCCGTTTACGGAGTCGAGGCCATACGGACAGCCGGGTCAGATGCCGACCGCTGAATTATTTCGGCTGGCAACTTCTGTTGCCTTATTGATTCGATCGTGATGACAGATCTGTTTAGCGACGATTAAGTTTTTATAAGTTTTCATCAGCTTGTGAAAGGTCAATAAGAGTAGTAAAGGGTAGTTATCTTGCTTATATAGACTCTGAAGCCAATATGAAGTTTTTTTGGTATTTCATGCGCATACAGGCTGTATAAGTCTGTATGCGTTTTTTGTTTTTAATTTGAATTTATGTTTTTTGAGGTGTGTTATATGGAAAATAAGCTGAAGCTTTACGGCTTTAATAATCTGACAAAATCATTAAGCTTTAATATATATGACGTTTGCTATGCCAGAACTCCAAAGGCTCAGCTGGATTATATCGCCTATGTTGACGAGGTTTATAATTCCGAGCGTATTACCGATATTATGACTCACCTTACAGAAATGATAGGTGCGCAGGTTTTAAGCATATCACGTCAGGACTACGATCCGCAGGGAGCATCGGCAACATTTCTTATTGCTGATGATACAATGATACCTGCCGGCGGAAGCGAAACAGTGGCTCATCTTGACAAAAGTCACGTTACGGTTCATACCTATCCCGAATATCATCCTGATACGAATATCGCAACATTCCGTGTGGATATAGATGTTGCTACCTGCGGAAAAATTACTCCTCTTACGGCTCTTGATTACCTGATAGGAAGCTTTGATTCCGATATTATTACCATGGATTACCGTGTAAGAGGATTTACACGTAATCTTGACGGCGAAAAGCTTTTTATAGATCATGATATCACATCGATACAGAATTATGTCGATGAGGCTATTCTCGATAAATACGACGCTGTTGATATCAATGTTTATCAGGCAAATATGTTTCATACAAAAATGCTTATAAAGGAGATCGAACTTCAGAATTATCTTTTCAACACCGATGTTCGTGAACTTTCTCCGAGAAGCAGACTTGATATCACAAACGCTTTACGTAAAGAAATGATTGAAATTTTCAGCGGAAGGAATGTGTTCGGAAATGGCTCTTTCACAGATTAATGCGCCTATTTATGAGGCTTTAAGAAGATTTCGCCGTATGCGTGTAGTCCCATTCGATGTTCCCGGACATAAGCGTGGCAGAGGAAACATGGAGCTTACGGAATTTCTCGGCGAGGACTGCATGAGCGTTGACGTTAATTCAATGAAACCGCTCGATAACCTTTGTCATCCTGTTTCAGTCATAAAGGATGCGGAAACTCTTGCGGCAGAAGCTTTTGGTGCGGCAAACGCTTTTTTCATGGTTGGGGGAACGACGTCTGCCGTTCAGAGCATGATAATGTATGCCTGCAAAGGCGGCGATAAGATAATTATGCCGAGAAACGTTCACCGAAGCGCAATAAACGCTCTTATACTAAGCGACGCAGTGCCGGTTTATGTTGATCCTGATGTGAATAATACGCTTGGAATAGCTCTTGGAATGTCAATTTCACAAGTTGAGAAGGCAATCAGAGAAAATCCCGACGCTAAGGCGATAATGGTAAATAATCCGACGTATTACGGAATCTGCTCCGATTTAAGAAAAATAACTGAGCTTGCTCACAAGCATAATATGCTGGTTCTGGTTGACGAAGCTCATGGAACTCATTTTTATTTCGGAGAAAATTTTCCGGTAACTGCTATGGCTGCCGGAGCAGATATTGCTTCGGTAAGTATGCATAAATCGGGAGGAAGTCTTACTCAAAGCTCATTTCTGATTATGGGAGAAAAAATAAATTCGGATTATATGCGCCAGATAATCAACCTTACTCAGACAACAAGCGCATCGTATCTTTTGCTTTCAAGCCTTGATATTTCCCGAAAAAGACTTGCTCTGAGCGGACGTGAGATTTTTGAAAAAACTGTTGAAATGGCTGAATATGCACGTTCCGAGATAAATTCGATAGGCGGATATTACGCTTATTCAAAAGAGCTTATCAACGGTGACAGCGTTTACGATTTTGATGTTTCAAAGCTCAGCGTTTTCACTCTTCCGATAGGACTTGCCGGAATCGAGGTTTATGATCTGCTTCGTGACGAGTACGATATTCAGATAGAATTCGGAGATATAGGCAATATTCTTGCATATATCTCCGTAGGCGACAGAAACCGGGATATCGAGCGTCTTATCAGCGCAATGTCGGAAATAAAGCGGCGTTTCGGCAAATCTGAAACAGGACTGCTCACGCATGAGTATATCAATCCTATAGTCGCTGAAACTCCGAGAAAAGCCTTTTACGGCGATAAGAAATCGCTTCCGCTTGATGAAGCAGCAGGATATATATGCAGCGAATTTGTAATGTGCTATCCTCCGGGAATACCGATACTTGCTCCGGGAGAGCTTATAACGGACGAGATAATACAGTATATAAAATATGCGAAAGAAAAAGGCTGCTCAATGACCGGTACGGAAGATATAAACATCGAACATCTCAATGTTCTGATATGAAAAAGTTTATCTGTGCCCTTACGGGAACAATTTATATAATCATATGTCTTATCGTTGCAGTAGTTTTAATGGAAGATAAAAGCGTCTGGTATTTTGGTTTAATAATTCTTTCCGGAATTTTATTTGCGTTTCTTCTTTATCCGTGTCTTATGGTTTCCGAGAGAAAAATGAGTAAAAGATATGCGAAAGCAGACAGTATGATTTTTTCTCCAGTTATTTTTAAGGCTAACGGTAATTTTCATACCGGAAGAGGAGTTCTTCATGGGAGTATCTATATCTGTGAGGACAGGCTTTATATAGTCACTTTTAATAAAAATAAGACCGGAGTTTTCTTCATTTTGAAAAAAGATATAGTACGGATTGAGTGTAAGGTAAATAACGTTTGTGAAGTTCTTTTAGGTGTAAACAGAGAATTACTGTATATTTTTCAGACTTCAGATGCAGATCGGCTTTCGGCGACATTAAAAGAATTCGGAGATTTAAAATGATTATAAGAGAATATCAGACAACTGATTGCAAGGAGTTGAGAAATCTGTTTTACGATACGGTTCATACGGTGAATGCAAGAGATTATACGAAAGAACAATTAAATGTTTGGGCGCCGGAAGAAGCAGATTTGGAAGAATGGAATCGATCATTTCTAAAACATTATAGTATTGTTGCCGTATTGAATGAGATTATTATAGGTTTTGGAGATATAGATGAAGGATATCTTGACCGATTGTATGTTCATAGGGATTATCAGAGAAAAGGAGTTGCAACTGCTGTCTGCAATGAATTGGAGCAGTCAGTTAAAGGAAAAATAGTTACTCATGCCTCGATTACATCAAGACCCTTTTTTGAAAAAAGAGGTTATAGGGTTATTAAAGAACAGCAGGTAGAACGGCAAGGAATTATTCTTATAAATTTTGTTATGGAGAAAAATAAATTTTGATAGGGAGGAATTATATGGAACTATGGTTTACAGAGCGTCACACACCGAACGTTAAATTTTCAATAAAGGTCGATCGTCAGCTTTACAGCGGAAACAGTGAGTTTCAGAGGATAGACATTTTCGATTCCAAGGAATTCGGACGTTTCCTCACGCTTGACGGTTACATGATGCTTACGGAAAAGGACGAATTTATCTACCATGAAATGATAACTCACGTTCCTATGGCAGTTCATCCGAATCCGAAAAATATTCTCGTTATCGGAGCAGGCGATGGAGGAGTAGTCCGTGAACTGACCAGATACAGCTCTGTTGAAAACATTGACCTTGTGGAGATAGACGAGCTGGTGGTAGAGGTGAGCAAAAAATATCTGACTACTACAGCTTGTCGTTTTGACGATCCGAGAGTTCATATTTTTTATGAGGACGGAGTGAAGTTCATCCGTCGCTGCGAGGATAAATACGACGTTATAATTGTCGATTCTACCGATCCCTTTGGTCCGGGAGAAGGTCTTTTCACAAAGGAATTCTACGGAAGCTGCTTTAAGGCTCTTCATGAGGATGGAATCATGGTCAATCAGCATGAAAGTCCGTTTTACGACGAGGATGCGGCGGCAATGCAGCGTTCTCATAAAAGAATTGTTGAAAGTTTTCCGATAAGCAAGGTTTATCAGGCTCATATCCCGACTTATCCTTCGGGGCACTGGCTTTTCGGATTTGCTTCAAAAAAATATCATCCTGTGAACGATTTCAACGGTATCAAGTGGAGTATGCAGGAAATACGCACACGCTATTACAATCCAAGACTTCATGCAGGAGCCTTTGCCCTGCCAAATTATGTAGAGGAGCTGCTTAAAGATGTTGAATAAAAATATCCAGACCTTTATTGCCTGTGACAGTGAATATTATGATTCAAAAATCGTTCTTTTCGGAGCAGGCTTTGACGGAACAACAAGTTTTCGTCCCGGAACAAGATTTGCTCCGGCAGCAATAAGAAACGAAAGCTTCGGAATCGAGACATATTCGCCTTATCAGGATAAGGATATGCTCGACTATAGTTACTTTGACAGCGGAGATTTAGAGCTTCCTTTCGGCAGTACGAACAGAGCCGTAGCCGATATCGCCATGAGAGCCGATATGATTCTCACAGACGGAAAAGTCCCGTTTATGATAGGCGGAGAACATCTTGTAACGCTTGGTTCTGTTATGGCTGTAAAAGAAAAATTCGAGGAACTTTATATCGTTCATTTTGACGCTCATGCAGATCTGCGTGACGATTATCTTGGACAGAAGCTCTCTCATGCCTGCGTTCTGAGAAGATGTCATGAGCTTGTGGGTGACGGTCATATTTTCCAGTTTGGGATCAGAAGCGGCGACCGTGAGGAATTTCTTTTTGCAAACGAGCATACAGAGATGCATAAATTCAATTTTGACGAACTTGAGGAGACTGTGGAAAAACTCAAGGGCAAAAACGTCTATCTTACAGTGGATTTGGATGTTCTCGATCCGTCGATTTTTCCCGGAACAGGTACTCCGGAAGCAGGTGGAGTCTCATTTGACGAGCTGAGACGTGCTTTGACGCTTGTTTGCAGTAAGCTGAATATAGTTGCCTGCGATGTGAACGAGCTTAGCCCCGTTTACGACCAGAGCGGAGTTTCAACAGCCGTTGCCTGTAAGATAATAAGAGAAATGCTTCTGGCAATGTCTTAATCTCATACAGGAGGATGCAAATCATGCGTAAAACTATGTACAGAACGAATAATCCTAAAATAGTGGGAACACTTTTCATTCTTTTTTCGATCTTGTTTATAATTGTGGGAATCGTAGTTTTAATGCTTCCGAAAATTAAATCACAGAAATGTACGGAATCGGTCAGAGCGGAAGTTGTTGAAAATCTGCAGGTTGAAAGCAGTGATCACCGCAGCGGGAAAGTTCTGTATAAGCCTGTTTTTGGTTTCACTTACAATGGAGAAGATTATCGTGTTGAAAGCAAAACTTCTTCTGATCCGCCGGCTTTTCGGTCAGGAGAGATAGTCGAGCTTAAAATCAACCCGGATGATCCAACAGATTTTTATGCTCCGTCTGATAAAACTACCGGATTTATCGGTATTATTTTTACTGGTATGGGAGCGCTTTTTCTGACTATCGGAATCGTATTGAGAGTTGTTTTCAAGAAAAACGAAAAGAGTGAAAGTTCATGAATATAATTGTAAGAAAATACAACCCAAAAGATTTATCTGAAATGATAAATATATGGAACGAAGTGGTTGAAGAGGGAATCGCTTTTCCACAGGAGGAATTACTGGATGAGGAAAGCAGTACGGAATTCTTTGCCTCGCAGACATACTGCGGAGTAGCCGCTGATTGCGATACCGGCAAAATTCTTGGATTATATATTCTGCATCCCAATAACGTCGGACGATGTGGACATATCTGTAATGCGAGCTATGCTGTTTTAAAGAGGAGCAGAGGTCTGCACATAGGTGAGAAGCTGGTAAAAGACTGCTTGATTCAGGGAAAGGCTCATGATTACAGAGTTCTTCAGTTCAATGCGGTCGTGTCTTCAAATGTTCACGCACGTCATCTGTATGAAAGACTTGGATTTGTTCAGCTTGGAACGATTCCGGGCGGATTCAGGCTGAAAGACGGACGATATGAAGATATCTGCCCGTATTATCATGAATTATAAATTATTTAAGGAGAGTATAAAATGAAAAAATGTATGATAATCGGCTGCGGAGGAGTAGCCTCGGTTGCAATTCACAAATGCTGTCAGAACAGCGAGGTTTTCGAGGGGATCATGATCGCAAGCCGCACCAAATCAAAATGCGATGCTCTTAAAGAAAAACTCCAGGCGACTACCAAAACTGTTATTGAAACAGCTCAGGTAAATGCCGACAATGTTGACGAACTTATTGCCCTTATCGAGTCATATAAGCCGGACGTTGTTCTGAATCTTGCGCTTCCCTATCAGGATCTTACGATCATGGACGCTTGTCTCGCAACAAAAACTCACTACGTTGACACCGCAAACTATGAACCGCTTGATACCGCAAAGTTTGAGTATAAGTGGCAGTGGGCATACCGTGAACGCTTTGAAAAGGCGGGAATAACAGCTCTTCTCGGAAGCGGATTTGATCCCGGAGTAACTGGAGTTTTCTCCGCATACGCTATGAAGCATGAATTTGACGAGATCAACTATATTGATATTCTCGACTGCAACGGCGGAGACCACGGCTATCCTTTTGCAACAAATTTCAATCCCGAAATAAACATCCGTGAAGTTTCGGCAAAGGGAAGCTATATCGAGGACGGAAAATGGGTTGAAACCGAGCCTATGGAGATAAAGCGTGTATACGATTTCAAGGGGGTGGGCGAAAAGGATATGTACCTGCTTCACCATGAGGAACTGGAATCGCTCGCTTTAAATATTAAGGGAATCAAGCGTATTCGTTTCTTTATGACGTTCGGTCAGAGCTATCTTACGCATCTGAAATGTCTTGAAAATGTGGGAATGACTTCGATCGAGCCTATTATGTATGAGGGAAAAGAGATAGTTCCGCTCCAGTTCCTGAAAGCAGTTCTTCCGGATCCTGCGTCATTAGGTTCGAGAACGGTAGGAAAAACCAATATCGGCTGTATTTTCAGAGGTAAAAAGGACGGCATGGACAAGACATATTATCTCTATAATATCTGCGATCATCAGGAGTGCTATAAGGAAGTCGGTTCTCAGGCTATTTCCTATACGACAGGAGTTCCGGCAATGATAGGCGCAATGATGATAATGACAGGTCAGTGGAATAAAGCAGGAGTTTACAATATCGAAGAATTTGATCCCGATCCGTTTATGGAAGCTCTTAACAAGTGGGGACTGCCTTGGGAAGAGGATTTGGATCCGATTCTTGTTGATTGATATGCGGAGAAAAACAAAATGTTTAATATTTCAAATTTAAAAACTCCCTGTTATGTTATTGACGAGGATAGTTTGCTTCGCAACCTTGAAATTCTTCGTGGAGTTGAAAACCGAACGGGATGTCAAATACTTCTTGCACAAAAAGCTTTTTCCTGTTATCATCTTTATCCTTTGATAGGGGAGTATATTTCGGGAACGGCTTGCAGCGGACTTTATGAAGCAAAACTCGGTTTTGACGAAATGGGCAAGGTAAATCATGTTTTTTCAGCAGCTTACCGTGAGGAAGAATTTGATGAGATAATCTCATACTGCGGACATATTATATTCAATTCTTTTGCTCAGCTTGATAAATACCGAGAACGTGTGTTGGCTGCCGGAAAGAAGATAGGACTTCGCATAAATCCGGAATGTTCAACTCAGGAAGGACATGAGATATACGATCCGTGCTCGCCTAAGTCGCGTCTTGGAATAACAAATAAGAATTTCCGCAGAGATGATTTGCAGGGAGTTACAGGTCTGCATTTTCACACTCTTTGTGAGCAGAATTCAGATGATCTTGAAAAAACTCTTGATGCTGTAGAGGAAAAATTCGGAGATGTTCTTTCGGGAATGGAATGGATAAATTTCGGCGGAGGACATCACATCACCCGTTCGGATTACGATATTCAGCGTCTTGAAAATTGTATTAATCGTATGCAGACAAAATACGGGCTTGAAGTTTATCTCGAACCGGGAGAGGCGGTCGCTCTTAATGCCGGATATCTCGTAACGGAAGTTCTTGATATCATTGAAAATGATATGCCTATAGCTATTCTTGATACATCTGCAGCCTGTCATATGCCTGACGTACTTGAAATGCCCTACCGTCCGCCGCTCAAAGGATCAGGGAATCCGGGAGAGCTTGAATACACATATCGTCTTGGTTCTCAGACTTGTCTTGCCGGAGATGTAATAGGAGAATATTCTTTTGTTACACCTCTTAACGTTGGAAATAAACTCGTTTTTGAAGATATGGCGATATATTCAATGGTCAAGAATAATACTTTCAACGGAATGCCCCTGCCTTCAATAGTTTTGCTGAAAAGGGACGGAACGACCGAACTTTTAAGGAAGTTTGGCTATGACGATTTCAAAAACAGACTGTAATGGAGATAATTCAATGGCTGTAGTATATCTTACCTGCGGAAAAATATGCAGCGGAAAAAGCACTTTCGCAAGAAAGCTTGCCAAAGAGAAAAATGCAGTAATTTTATCATGTGACGAACTTACGAAACTTTTTCCGTCCACGGAAAATCACGAATCGGTTCTTGAAGCGGTTGAAAAGTATCTTCTTAAAAAAATGGAAGAAATAATAAGCTGCGGAACAAATGTTATCCTTGATTGGGGATTCTGGACTAAGCAGAAACGAACTGAAATGACCGCTCGTCTGAAAAGTCTTGGAGCACCTTATGAATGGCATTATATCATGGTTTCAGACAGTCAGCTCCGTGAAAATATAAAAAAGCGAAACAGCTTTCTTGGCGAGTCGGATTATTTTGTTGACGATGGACTGCTTAATAAATGTCTTTCAATTTTTGAAGAGCCGGATGAAGATGAACTGAATAATTTATTTAAAAGGAACTGATGCCAGTCCCTTTTGTCATATAAAGAGCATTTCAGGAATACCTTTTCTATGGAGGCGATTTATATGGACAAAAATCAGCTTGAAAAATATAAACAGGAAATGATGAAGCTCTATGGAAAAAGTACTTCTTTACCGGAGAAACAGACAGTAAAAACAATATCTGAACCTGAACGCTCCTCCAATTCTGAGGATGAACGTAAGGAGATGAGGGAAGAGATAATTTCCGAAGAGATAGGAGAGGTGAACGCAAACGCTCCGGACGACACGGCGTGGAGTGATCATTCAGACGATCATATCAGAGATCATGTTTCTCATGATGACGATGTTGATCTGCGTTACCCCGAACCTGATCTTGATTCGATTGACCTTAATTTAAACGGATATGACAATGCAGACGAATCAGAAGCTCCGCCGGAATATGTTTCAGAGGAAAGTCTGGGAAATTCTATCGGATACATTCTTGTAAATGTTCGTACCGGTGACGAATCATGGGCGATAGAGGACGCAGTGGTTATGATAACAGCGATCGTAGATGGAAGGCGAATGATAATAGCCTCCGGACTTACTAACCAGAGTGGTACTACTCAGAGGTTTGAAGTTCCAGTTCCTGAATCTGCATTATCTCAGCAGCCTTTTTCAGAAACAAGACCTTATAATCTTTTCGATGTTAGCGTTACGGCAAAAGGATTTTTCAATGAAAGAAGCGTTGATGTTCCTGTTTTTTCGGGAATAACTTCCGTTCAGAATTTCGCTATGATTCCGGTTCCTCTGATGATGAAGGAAACCGACGAAACTGTTACTATTTATAATCAAGAGCCGAATTTCGGAAATTCTGCACAACAAGGAGGATAAGATTATGCTTTCAGGAACTCCTTATATTCCGGAAACTATAACAGTGCATCTTGGAACTCCTGATTCCGATGCGCCGAATGTTACCGTAAGTTTTCCTTCGTATATAAAAAACGTTGCGTCCAGCGAGATTTTTCCTACATGGCCGGAAAGCGCTTTGAGAGCAAATATTTATGTTATAACCACATATGCCCTTAACCGTATATATACTGAATGGTACAGATCAAGAGGCTATGATTTCGATATAACTTCAACTACTCAGTATGATCAGAAATTCATAAACGGACGTGAATATTTCGAGAATATAAGCCATCTTGTTGACGAACTTTTTAACGATTATATAAGAAGGGAAGGTTACGTTGAGCCGATGTTCACGGCTTTCTGTAACGGAACGACTACTACCTGCGAGGGACTTTCACAGTGGGGAACAGTTGATCTTGCCAATCGTGGAATGACTCCGTATGAGATATTGCAGTATTATTACGGAGATAATATTGAAATAGTGAGAAACGCTCCGGTTAAAACGGCAATGCCTTCTTATCCGGGAGTTGAACTAAAACTCGGTTCAGGCGGAAACGATGTCAGGTCGCTTCAGATATATCTTAACAGAATTTCAAGAAATTATCCGGCGATCCCGAAAATACCGTCGGCTGACGGTATTTTCGATGAACCGACTCAAGAGGCTGTTGAAGCTTTTCAAGAAATTTTCGGTCTTGAAGTAACAGGCGTTGTAAATCAGGCGACATGGTATAGAATTACATATATTTATACCAGCGTTAAGCGTATAGCCGAACTTGATTCAGAAGGAGTGCGCTGGGAAGAAGTTGAAAATCTTTATGTAGAAGACCTTAAAGTCGGTATGCAAAGCCCGGAAGTCAGCACATTTCAGTATTACCTTGCCGTTATCGGAGCTTATTATGCGGCGGTAGAGCCTGTGGCAATAACTGGTTATTTCGGAGAAAATACCGAACGTTCGGTAAAGTCTTTCCAGCGTGTTTTCGGACTTCCTCAGACAGGAGAGATAGACCGTGCGACAAGAAACGATATTTATCGGGCATACGAGGGAATCGTTGAATCAGTGCCTCCGAGACAGACTGAAGTTGCTTTGTATCCGGGAACAGTCCTGAGAGAGGGTATAACAAGCGATTCAGTAAAAATAATTCAGGAATATCTTACATTTATTCATAATACCTATAGTGAGATTCCGGCTGTAAACAATACGGGATATTTCGGACCGCTTACAAAGCAGTCAGTAATGGCGTTTCAGCGGCAATTTGATATAACTCCTACTGGAATAGTAGGAGCAGTCACTTGGGATAAAATTGCCGAAGTTTATTCAGATCTGCGATATGGATTTGATAAACGTCCGTATCAGAATCCCGGATACATTATTACAACCGCTTAAGGAAAGGAGCGAATCACAAATGCCATATACAAATGCACAGAAAAAACAGCATATCAAAGAGATTCAGACGTATCTTTATGCAATTTCAATGTTCAATAATAAAATTCCGCAGATAATTCCCGATGGAATATACGGAAAAGAAACCGCAACAACCGTTCGTGCTTTTCAGCGTGAATACGGACTTCAGGAAACAGGAAGCGTAAATTCAGCTACCTGGAATAAAATAGTCAGTGTTTACCGGGCATATCAGCACTCAGCGCCATGCGCATACAACGTTTTTCCGTCTCAGGCTTATGCTGTAAAAAATGGTGACGACGGAGAGCTTGTTTATATTATACAGGCTATGCTTGGAGAACTTGGAATGTATTACGATAATTTTCCGAAAACCACGGTTTGCGGAAATTATAATGCCGCAACGATGAATGCAGTAAAGAATTTTCAGAAGCGTGTCGGACTTCCACAGAATGGAATAGTCGACTGCCAGACGTGGAACATGCTTGTGGGATGTTGTGAGCATACAAGCCGGACATTGCAATAACATTTTCATTCATTATAAGGGGGATTTTTATCCCCCTTAACTCATATGCGTCGGTATCTCTTTTATGGAAATGTACAATCAAATTATTACAAATACAGCATAGATGCTGCCTTGAAATTTTCACTTTTGATTAATTGACAAAATTTTCTTAGCGTGATATAATTATACGGTATAAATATTTGTTTAAAATATTCTGATATATAAAATAAAGGATGATTTTGATATGGATTATAATTCACTTGCCAACTACCTTTTTCCAAATGTAACATCTTCGCCGGAGGATATGGAAAAACGCTTTCCGGAGCGTTCTCTCCCGGAAAATGCAAACGTTACCCGTATAGGTCCGAGCCCGACGGGATTTGTTCATCTCGGAAACCTTTATAACGCTATAATCGGCGAGCGTATCGCTCATCAGTCCGGCGGAGTTTTCTATCTTCGTATAGAGGATACCGACAATAAGCGTGAAGTTGAGGGAGCTGTTGAAACTGTTATCAACGCTATGAATTATTTCGGAGTTAATTTTGATGAAGGAGCAGTTGCTTCCGGTGATAACGGAAACTATGGTCCTTATCGTCAGAGACAGCGTGAGGAGATATATCATGTCTTTGCAAAACATCTTGTTGAGCAGGGACTTGCTTATCCTTGCTTCCTTACAGCCGAGGAAATTGACGAGATCCGTGAAAAGCAGACTGCAAATAAGGAAAATCCGGGAATTTACGGTGAATATGCCAAAAATCGTGATCTTACATTAGAGCAGATCAAGGAAAATATAGAAGCGGGCAAAGAATGGGTACTCCGCTATAGAGGAGTTCAGACGGACGAATATATTTGCGTCGATGACGCTATAAGAGGAAAAGTAGAAATGCCACGCAATAATATGGATTTCGTTCTGCTTAAAAGCGATGGAATCCCGACATATCATTTTGCTCATGTGGTTGACGATCATCTTATGCGTTCTACTCACGTTATAAGAGGAGAGGAATGGCTTTCTTCGCTTCCTATGCACGTTGAGCTGTTTAATGCTCTCGGATGGAAACAGCCGATTTACTGTCATACTGCAACTCTCATGAAAATAGAGGGAACTGGCAAGCGAAAGCTTTCAAAGAGAAAAGATCCGGAGCTTGCTCTCTCGTATTATCAGCAGGAGGGAATAAGTTCCGATGCGATATGGGAGTTCCTTCTCACTATTCTTAATTCCAATTTCGAGGAATGGAGAATTGCAAATCCGGATGCTGATTACAGGGATTTTCCGTATTCTCTTTCAAAAATGTCTATTTCAGGAGCGCTTGTTGACCTTGATAAGCTCAGAAATATCTCTAAGGACGTTATCGGCAGAATGAACGCAGAAGATGTTTGCAGGGAATGGCTTAGCTGGTGCGAACAGTATGATGAGAAATTTGCCGGACTTATTAAAAAATATCCGGAACGTACCGTTGCTGCTTTAGGAGTAGGAAAGGGCGGAAACAAGCCTCGCAAAGATATTGAAACATGGAAGCAGGCTTGCAGCTTCATGAGTTTCTATTATGACGAAACTTTCGAAATAAACGACGAAATGCCGGAAGAGTGCGATGAAGAAACAAGAAAACTCTTTTTTGCAAAATATCTTGGATCATACGATCATTCCGATGATTCCTCCGCATGGTTCAGCAAGGTGAAAGCCATAACAGAAGAGCTCGGATTCGCCGCTAAACCAAAGGATTACAAGAAAAATCCAGATCAATTCAAGGGCAGCATTGTTCATATCACAAATATGCTCAGAATAGCTCTTACCGGACGTGCCAATGCTCCGGATATTCACGAGATAAGTCACGTTCTCGGTGAAGATATTGTAAGAGTAAGACTTGAAAAGTGGATGTAATGAAAGGACTTGAAAAAATGGCAAGAAATAAAGATGGCAATAACGGAAAGCCTTTTGAAATACCACGTCCGGAATTTCCGAAAAGAGCCGTTATCACAGGCGGTATGCCTTACGGAAATAAGGAACTTCACTTCGGACACGTCGGCGGAATGCTTGTTTTTGCCGACACATATGCTCGTTTTATGCGTGATAGAATCGGAAAGGATAACGTAATTTTTGTAAGCGGTACGGATTGCTACGGCTCTCCGATCGCTGAAAGCTGGCGTGTTAAAGTTAAAAACGGAGAATTTGAAGGCTCGCTTGAAGATTTTGTAAGCAGCAATCACGAAAAACAGAAGGCTACGCTTGAATCTTACGGAATCTCACCGAATCTTTTTGCCGCTTCCGGACTTGGACGCTCCAAAGAGATCCACAGCGAGGTAACGGATTGGTTTATCAGCTCTCTTTATAAAAAGGGACAGCTCAATAAAATTTCAACCATGCAGTTTTTCGATGAAAAGGCAGGAGTTTTTTTGAACGGCCGTCAGGTTATCGGAAAATGTCCGGTCGAGGGATGTACTTCTGAAAAAGGCTATGCAGACGAATGCGACCTCGGGCATCAGTATATGCCTGAAAATCTTCTTAATCCTGTAAGTACGCTTACAGGAGAAACACCTGTTATGAAGCCCGTTACAAACTGGTATTTCAAACTCAGAGACTACGAGGAGCTTATGAAAAACTGGGTTGAAGAGCTGAAAAAGCGTAAGGACGTTCGTCCGGTAGTATGGAAAACTATTGATGAATTTCTGAAACCTCCGGTAATTTACATCAAGCGTGAATTCGAGGAGAAATACTTCTCGCTTAAAGATTCAATGCCGGAGCATGAGTACATTGAGGAAAAGAAAAAGCCGTCGTTTACGATCGAGTTCACAAAGCTTTCAGACTGCGACGAAGCCTGCCGTATCTTAACGGAAAACGGAATCCGCTATAGAACGGGAAAAACTCTCGTTCCGTTCCGTCTTACAGGAAATATTGAATGGGGCGTTCCTGCACCTGTTTTAGAGGATGAAAGCGGACTTACAGTCTGGGTTTGGCCGGAATCTCTCTGGGCGCCGATATCGTTTACACAGACTTATCTTGAACAGACCGGTGCAGACCGTGAGGACTGGAAAAAATATTGGTGCAGCAAGGATTCAACGGTTTATCAGTTTATCGGACAGGACAATATTTATTTCTATGGAATCGCTGAACCTGCAATGTGGATGGCACAGCAGGAGTCGGAAAATAAAACTGCTTCTCCGGCAGACGGTGAGCTTCAGATGCCGATAATCGTTGCCAATCATCATATCCTCTTCCTCGACAAAAAAGCTTCAAGTTCAGGAGCAATAAAGCCACCCATGGCAGACGACCTTCTTGAACATTATACGCCGGAACAGCTCCGTATGCACTGGCTCGGACTCGGACTTGGACAGCGTTCGGTAAGCTTCATGCCGAAGCCGTATAATCCAGACGCAAAACCGGATGATGCTGATCCTGTCGTTAAAGACGGACTTTTGCTCTCGAATGTTTACAACCGTATGATCCGTACCGCCTTTTATACGGCTCAGAAAGAGCTTGGAGGAATCATGCCTGATAACGCTCCGGAAGAGCAGTTCATTGCCGACGCCAAAAAAGCTGTTCTGGAATACGAGCGTCATATGTCGAAATTTGCATTTCACCAGTGCACATATGTGCTTGACAGCTACATCAGAAACGGAAGCAAATACATGGCAAAGGCTCTTACGGGCGAATATTCCGATAAGGATTCGCTTTCACAGGCTCTTGCAAATCTTTTCTATATAATAAGAATAGTCGGAATCCTGCTTCATCCTATGGCTCCTTTCGGAACGGAAAAGCTTCGTGAATACTTACAGGTTGATGAGCGGATATGGTCATGGGATACTATTTTTGAGCCTTTGAATTACTTCACCGGAATGAATCACGAGCTTAAATTCCTTCCACCGAGAACCGATTTCTTCACAAGACATGAAAGTCAGTTTGCTGCCGAGTGATAAAAATTAAATAACCTATTGGACTGCTGCAAGAAATTGCAGCAGTTCTCTTTACAAAACAGAGTTTTTCTGATATAATAAATAAATAAGCAAATCCGGAAAAGAGGTAGAACATTGGCTAACGAAAAAATAAGAAATTTCTGCATTATTGCGCATATAGATCACGGCAAATCAACTCTTGCCGACCGAATCCTTGAAAAAACCGAGACTGTTGCCATTCGTGATATGGAAGAGCAGCTTCTTGATAATATGGATATTGAAAGAGAGCGTGGAATAACGATAAAGGCTCGTGCCGTAAGGCTGAAATACACAGCTCAGGATGGCGAGGACTATATTTTCAACCTTATTGATACTCCCGGTCACGTCGATTTCAACTACGAAGTCTCACGTTCGATTGCTGCCTGCGAGGGAGCTATCCTTGTAGTAGACGCATCTCAAGGCATCGAGGCTCAGACGCTTGCGAACACATATCTTGCAATCGAGCACGATCTTGAAGTTGTTCCCGTTGTTAATAAAATCGATCTTCCGTCAGCAGAACCTGAAAGAGTCTGCTCCGAGGTTGAGAATGTTATCGGAATCCCTGCAATGGACGCTCCGAGAATTTCCGCTAAAATGGGAACGAATATAGAAGCCGTTCTTGAAAAAATAGTAATGGATATCCCTGCTCCCAAGGGAGATACTGAAAAACCGCTGAAAGCGCTGATTTTCGATAGTTATTACGATTCATACAAAGGCGTTATTATTTATGTTCGTGTTAAAGAGGGTACTGTCAGAGTCGGCGACAGCATTCGTCTTATGGCGACCGGAGCTGTTTTCACTGTTGTTGAAGCAGGCTTTATGGACGCTTCGTCACTTGTAAACAATGGTAGGCTCGAAGCAGGAGAAGTCGGCTATATTGCAGCTTCTATCAAGAGTATCGGCGATACTCAGGTAGGTGATACTGTAACTAATAACGACGATCCGTGCGACGAACCGCTTCCAGGCTACAGAAAAGTGAATCCGATGGTGTTTTCGGGAATTTATCCTGCCGACGGTGCGAAATACGGCGATCTGCGTGAAGCGCTGGAAAAACTTCAGCTCAACGATGCTTCGCTCTCTTTCGAGCCGGAGACATCGGTTGCGCTCGGATTCGGATTCCGTTGCGGATTTCTCGGACTTCTTCATATGGAGATCATTCAGGAAAGGCTTGAAAGAGAGTACAATCTTGATCTGATAACGACAGCTCCATCGGTTATATACAGAGTAACTCTTACCAGCGGAGAGGTGCAGTATATCGACAATCCGACTAATTATCCCGATCCTGCGCTCATTCAGCTTGCGGAAGAACCTATGGTTAAGGCGGACATTTTGTCACCATCGGAATTTGTCGGAAATATAATGGAACTTTGTCAGGACAGACGTGGAATTTTCAAGGATATGCAATATCTTGATGATACAAGAGTCAATCTTCATTATGAACTTCCTCTTAATGAGATCGTTTACGATTTCTTCGATGTCCTTAAATCAAGAACTAAGGGCTATGCTTCGTTTGACTATGAAATGCTCGGATATTCTCCTTCTAAGCTTGTTAAGCTCGATATTCTGCTCAACGGCGATGTAGTCGACGCTTTATCGTTTATCATCCACACTGATAAGGCTTATGGACGAGCAAGAAAAATTGCCGAGAAACTTAAAGAAAATATTCCTCGTCAGCTTTTTGAAGTCCCGATTCAGGCTGCTATCGGAGGAAAGGTGATTGCGAGAGAAACAGTAAAGGCAATGAGAAAAGACGTTCTTGCAAAGTGCTATGGCGGCGATATCACGAGAAAAAAGAAGCTTCTTGAAAAACAGAAAGAGGGCAAAAAGCGTATGCGTCAGCTTGGAACAGTAGAAGTTCCGCAGGAAGCATTTATGAGTGTTTTGAAGCTTGACAGCTGATAAGACAGGGGAACTATTATGATAAATTATGTCATTCTTATACTGCTTGCGGCGGCAATGATTTTAAGTATTATAACTGTCGCTGCTGAACCGATTTTTAAGAGAAACTCCGGAATAGGATGTTTTTTCAGAGAAATACGGATTCGTCTGAGAGAAATTTCCCTGACAAGCTTCTGTGTGACCTCGGTACTTCTTCTTTTGTGGGGCGTTATAGTCCACGATATGATTTTCGAGGGGATATGGACGGCTATTGTAATGCTTTTTACAATTATGTTTGTTCTTCATACAGAGGATATTCTGGATCTCACCAAAAGACGTAAAAAAGCAAAACTGAAAAAACTGCTCCCGCTTGCAAAGCCTGCTGCACTTTGTGAAAAGGAAGCGAAAGAGGCTGAAATTCTTCCGGAACTTACTCCGACGAATCCGTCAGAGTATGAAAATTCCGGAGAAGAAACAATGTCTGCTTAAAAGAAAGGAAAAATTATGAGCATATATACTTGTCCGCATTGCGGAAAAAAGGGATTTACTCCTATAACTAAAGCCTTGGCGGGGAAAATGAATTCAAAGGGCAAACCGTGCAAATACTGCGGTACAAAATGTGTGAACGGCAAGGCTGCGACCATTTTCAATGTTGTTTACAGTGTGATAGTTATTGTTTCAATTTTTGTAATATATTTTACCTCTCAGCATCATGATTTTCTTGCAATGAGAGAAATTCCGCTGATGATATTGCTTATCCTGTCGGAATTTATCATTCCTGCTGTTGTGAATGCGTTTTTCTTCAAAATGGAGGAATCCATAAGACTTGATATTTCATGAAAAGTCTCGGAATATATATTCATGTGCCGTTCTGCGGAAAAAAGTGCGATTACTGCGACTTTTATTCGGTGAAATATTCAAAAAAGGCTATGCAGGACTATGTTGACGCTGTTCTTCGCAATATCAGACATTATTCCGATACAGGACATAACGTTGATACCGTTTATTTCGGCGGAGGAACTCCCTCGTTTCTTTCTGTTCAGCAGATAGAAACTGTAATGGATGAGCTAAGCGGAAGTTTTTCTCTCGATAAAAATGCAGAGGTCACTCTTGAGGCTAATCCCTCAACGCTGAATCCTGATAAGCTCTCCGGACTCCGTAATGCCGGAATAAATCGGCTTTCAATCGGAGTTCAGTCCATGATTGACAGTGAACTGGATTTCCTTGGGAGAACGCATAGTTCAGAGCGAGCTGAAAAATCGGTTCTGGACGCTCATTCAGCCGGATTTGAAAATATCTCATGCGACCTTATGATCGCTCTTCCGGAACAGACCGCACATAATATCGCATACTCGGTCAACCGCCTTTCAACTCTGCCGATTCAGCATATTTCTGCGTATATTCTGAAAACGGAGGAGGGAACTCCTTTCGACTGCGATGATATCAAAAATCGTCTTCCCGATGATGATAAAACAGCTGCTCTTTATCTGAAAACTGTTGAACTTCTCGAAAAAAACGGATTTATGCAGTATGAAGTGTCCAATTTTGCCAAAAACGGATTTGAAAGCCGTCATAACAACCGCTACTGGAAATGCGGGGAATATATTGGAATCGGTCCGTCTGCACACTCATGTTATAAAGGCAAACGTTTTGCAGTTGAGCGTGACCTGCGCGATTTTGTTTCCGGAGAATTTCAGAAGGTTTATATTACCGACAATGCTCCGTGCGGATTCGAGGAAACTGCAATGCTTCGTTTAAGACTGAAAGAAGGATTGCTGTTGAGCGAGACCGGTTCTCACAGAAGTGAGATAGAAAAAAAATTACCCAGCCTTGAAAGGGCAGGGTATGTAAATTGCGACGGAGAGAGAGTATCCCTTACTCCGCAGGGATTTGTCATGTCAAATTCCGTAATTGAATATCTGATTTTCTGATAAAGGGATAATATTGTTTACTTTTTTCTGTTGTTTATAAGGGGACAGCGTCCCCTTAATAACTAACAGAAAAAGTAAATTATGTTATCCTACTCCAAAAGCTCCGACCGCATTTGTGCAAGGAGTTTTTTTTCACGTCTTGAAACCTGAACCTGAGTCATTCCAAGTGCAGCGGCAGTTTTGGACTGTGTTAAGTTTCTGAAATACCGAAGTTCGAGAAGCGCTCTGTCGTTAGGTTCAAGTTTTGCCATGATCTGACGCAGTGCAAGAAGATCTACGATGGATTCGTCAGGCGATTCAGAGGGGATATCTATTTGACCCTCATCATCGTCGCTTGCGGTGAGCGACAGCGTCGGCTGACTTACGCAAAGGGCTTCTGAAACGTCGGCTTCGCTCTCTCCGGAAAGAATGGCAAGTTCGCTTATGACGGGTTCTCTGCCTTCTTTTTGACGAAAATCCTCGCAGATACGCTGGATTTTAAGCGAAAGCTCTTTTAAGCTACGGCTTACATGAACTGTTCCGCCGTCACGGAAAAGACGTTTTATTTCGCCTAAGATCACAGGTACAGCATATGTTGAGAATTTTACGCCTCGTTCAGCGTCAAATGCTTTAACTGCTTTAAGAAGTCCGATGCAGCCAGCCGAGTAAAGCTCGTCATACTCGATCCCACGTCCTCTGAATTTATTTGCACATAAATGTACAAGACCGAGGTTTTCTTCTGCTGTCGGCTGTTTTACGTCAGTTTTCATGTTTTGCCAGCCTTTTGCGCATAGTTACAGTAGTTCCTTTACCGGATGAACTTTTTACGTTCAGCTTGTCCATGAAGGAGCTCATTACCGAGAAACCGAGACCTGAACGTTCCTCTTCGGGGGCAGTTGTAAAAAGCGGCTGCATAGCTTGCTCAACATCTTCGATACCGCATCCCTTATCCTTTATCCTTATGTAGACTTCACGTCCGGCGAGCAGCTTGACCACAAGCTCAATATTTCCCTTAGAATTGCGGTAAGCGTGAACAACGGCGTTGGTCACCGCTTCAGAAACTGCCGTTCTTATGTCGGAAAGTTCTTCAACAGTCGGGTCTGCCTGAATCAGAAACGATGAAACGACTGCTCTTGCTGTGCTTTCATTTACCGAAAGCGACGGCATGGTAAATTTTATTTCATTTATAACTTCCATGATATTCTCCATTCAAGTGATTTTTACGATTCTTTCGATTCCGGAAAGCTTGAGAACACGCTTTATGTATGGTTGTGAATTACGTACCTCAAGCCTTCCGCCGCATTCCTTCATAAGCTTGCTTCTGCCCATAATAAGACCAATTCCGGAGCTGTCCATAAAGGTTATATTTTTGAAATCCATAACAAGTTCCGGCGGCTGCGCAGATATGATGAACTTATCAAGCTGAGTGCGAAGTTCTTTGGCATTATGGTGATCAATTTCGCCGCTGAGTCTTGCGATCGCAGAACCGTTTTCGGATTTTATATCTATATTCATTTTATTCGCCTCCCTGATAAGCCAAATTATAGCATGGATCAACTGCGAATCATGTCGTATCCGCTGATAAATATAAAATAAATTTCTTGAAATATATTGTTTTATATGTTATAATAAAATAAATAGCAATTGATTTATTCAGAGGTGAAAAAATGTCAAAACAATTCTGGAAAGGAAGCGCTTTGCTTGCTCCCGTACCTGCTGCACTCGTTACCTGCGGAACGATTGAAAAGCCAAACGTTTTAACTATCGGCTGGACAGGCATAGTCTGCACTCGTCCGCCTATGACCTATATTTCGGTGCGTCCGGAACGGTTTTCGCATGACGTTATCAAAGATTCCGGTGAATTTGTTATCAATCTTACAACTTCGTCAATGTGCCGTGAAACAGACTTTTGCGGAGTTAAAAGCGGAAAAGATACGGATAAGATCTCTTCATGCGGATTTCATCTTGTTCCAGCCAATAAGGTCGCTGTTCCTTTGATAGAGGAATGTCCGGTCAGTCTTGAATGCAGGGTCGTGAAATCGGAGCTTCTTGGCTCTCATACAATGTTTCTTGCGGAAATAGTCGGTATAGACGCTGATGAAAAATATATCAACAGCAAAGGCAAGCTTAATCTTCAGCAATGCGGACTTATGGCTTATGCTCACGGAGAATATTTCGCTCTTGGAAGAAAGTTGGGCGACTTTGGATTTTCTGTAAGGAAGAAGAAAAAGAAAAGGAAATAACAGAACTTTTTCACAGTATTCAGATTTATGTCATATATTAAATAAGACCAGTCTGGAGCTTTTTACCGGAATTGGTCGGATTGTACCCCTTTTTCAGGCTGAACTGCATTGTTCCGGTCAGGGGTGATACTTTTGACAGTCTGCGTTGTGGAGATGCCGTCTTACACCTATACTGTTAAGGGCGAAAAGCTTTTGAGGTCGAGAGGGTATTCCTGTAAAATAAAAAGGAATGTCAACGTTTCGCCCGGCAGCTGCGGATTTTCGCTGTATGTTTACGGCGACGGCAGTAAGGCTGGTGAAATTTTAAAAAACTACGCAATTCCGTATACAAAAATCGACTGCGGAGGTGCATAGGATATGATAATAAATTTTGATAATGCCGCAACAACCTATCCTAAGCCGCAAGGAGTTAAAAGAGCGGTTGTTACGGCTATGGAAAAATATGGCGGAAATGCCGGCAGAGGCGGTCATCAGCTTGCTATGCAAACCTCTTCTGCATTATATTCGGCTCGTGAAACGGCTGCGGATTTTTTCGGGGCTGAACCCGAAAACGTGATTTTTACTCTTAACTGCACTTATGCTCTCAATATGGCAATACAAGGAATCATGAGCAATGGCGGTCATATTATAATAAGCGGAATGGAACACAATTCAGCTTCACGTCCTGCGGCGGAAATGGCTCGCAGCGGAAAAATTTCAATGTCTGTTGCAAGAGTTTACCCGGAGGATGACAAGACGCTTGAAAGCTTCCGATCGCTTATACGAAATGACACCAAGGCTATCGTCTGCACTCTTGCAAGCAATGTTACGGGACAAATCATGCCTTGGAAAAAAATCGGAGAACTTTGCCGTGAGTATAACATCTGTTTCATTGCGGACGGTGCACAGGCGTGCGGAATACTCGATATAAAGCTCGGCGACGGAATAAATATCCTTTGCACAGCCGGTCATAAGGGACTTTATGGAATAACCGGCACAGGACTTCTTATCTCCGATGGAAAATACAAAATTCATCCCACTATTCAGGGAGGTACGGGAAGTGCTTCGATGAGCCTTAATCAGCCGGATATGCTTCCGGACGGTCTTGAAAGCGGTACGACTTGTATTATCGGGGCGATGTCGGTAAAAGCCGGAATCGAGTTCATCAGAAGCACAGGCATGAATAAAATTTTCAGTCATGAGGAAAAAATATGCCGGCGCTTCATAAATGATCTTGAAAAGGATAAAAGGATAACGATATACCGTGATTCGAGAAGTTCTTACGTTCCGATAGTTTCGTTTAATATAGAAGGAATGCCGGCGGAAGAGCTTGCGGATAAACTTGCCGAAAGAGGATACTGTCTCAGGGCAGGATTCCACTGTGCAGCTCTTGCTCACACTCAGTTGGGGACGGAAAAAACAGGTACGATCAGATTTGCTCCATCGGCTTTCAGCAGTGAAAGGGATGCTGTAAATCTTGCTCGTTTAGTTAAAAATATATTAAATTAGAGAAATTGCTAAAAAACTATTGAAATTATCTGAAATTGTGGTACAATATTATTATAATGAATAACTATGCAGTCAGCACGAGGGCGGCTGCCCTCGTACATATTTTAAGGGAAAGGATGTGAATAAATGTCCTTACATGATTTGAAAGTAGCTTTTTTAAGCATTATAAGCACTCTTGAATTTATTGATATTATTGACATTACAATTCTTGCATACGTTATATATCTTCTGCTGAAGCTTATCCGTGAAACTCGTGCCGGACAGCTTGTTAAGGGAATACTCATTCTTGTAGCAGGATATTTCGTAAGTGTTTTTCTTGAACTGAAAGCGGTTCAGTACATCTTGAAACAGGCTCTTGATATAGGACTTATCGCCATGATAATACTGTTTCAGCCAGAGCTTAGACGATTGCTTGAAAAAGCCGGAAGAACACGCTTCGGCGTAAGATTTTTCGGGATAGGACAAAGCACCAGCGAACTTACCAAAATGTGGATGCCGGCAATAGAGTCTATATGCGATTCCTGCGTTGAACTTTCTGCGACCTGTACGGGTGCGCTTATCGTTATCGAACGGCAGGTTCGTCTTGGCGAACAGATAGAAACCGGTACGATAATGAACGCTGTGCCGAGCAAAGAAGTATTCGGAAACATATTCTACCCAAAAACTCCGCTGCATGACGGAGCTGTTATTATGAGAGACGGAGTTATACTTGCCGCCGCCTGCTTTCTTCCCAAACCTCAGAAGGATGAGCAAATAGACAAAAAGCTTGGCTCACGTCACAGAGCCGCTATCGGCATGAGCGAAAATTCCGACGCTATAGTTATCGTCGTTTCAGAGGAAACAGGGCAGATATCTACTGCTATGAACGGAGTTCTTGTAAGAGATTATTCAAGAGAAAAACTGAAAAAACTCCTTGAAAGCGAGATACTTGAAGAGAAAACCGAAATTACAATCCCCGGAAAAAAACTTTTTTCCTCACACCTTGAGAGGAGGAAAAAGAAATGAATATTCTGAAAAAAATAAAGAGGCGGCTTTTAAAAGCAACTCAGAATAACCTCTCTCTTGCGATTTATTCTGTGCTTATCGCTTGTTTTTGCTGGTTTGTGATCTCTATGACGCTTTATCCGTCGGTTACAAAAAACATTGAAAACATAACCTTGAATATCGATATATCGGGAAGTTCCGCAGCTGAAAGCGGTTTGAGCGTTATTTCGTGCGATGTTGAAGAGGTTAATATTAATGTAAAGGGCAGCCGAACTCAGGCGGCGGATCTTAATTCCGAAAGTTTCACCGCTTACATAGATGCCGATAATATAAGCACAGCAGGAAGAAAAACTCTTCCGATCAAAATAAGAAGCAATACCGGTATACAATATGAGGTGGAATCAATTTATCCGCAGACAGCTTCTGTTGTTCTCGATAAATATGATACTATCGAAGTTCCCGTTTCGCCAAGGATTCCAAATATTGTTTCTGTAGACGGAAAGACTATCTATCGTGAGGAACTTATCTGCGAGCCTAATGTTATTACCATAACAGGTCCGTCGGCTCAGCTTGCAAAGATAGCGAATTGCTATGCTGTTTCCAATAAAGAGCTTCAGCTCGATTCATCATATACTCTTCAGAGCGATGAATTGCAGCTTTGTGCAGAGGATGGTACTATTATTGATCAGTCACAGCTTTCGATAAACAATTCAACGTTTACCATAAGTATTCCGGTTTTGACTCAGAAAACAGTCGATCTGACCGTTCAGATAGTAAATGCACCGGCGGAATTTGATAGGAGCAGCCTTAAATTTGAGATGTCTGTCGATTCGCTTACGATCGCTTCGAGAAGCAGTCAGTCGGAGATTCCGGATTCGCTTGAAATAGGTAAGATCGCTCTCAGTGACCTTGATCTTGGTTACGTTAAAACCTTTGACATCAACAGCGTTCTTGAGGAAAAGAATATGATAAATATGTCCGGTGTAGATTCCGTTACTGTTACTCTTGACGATTCAGAACTTGAAAAGAAAGAAATAGTTCTTGATCAGTCTAATATTCATATAAGCAATGTGCCGAACAGCAGTGAGTATGATTATACTTTGCTTACTAAGAGCCTTAGAATAAACGTTATTGGTCCGAAAGATGTTATTTCAGAACTTACTTCCACGAATTTTATAGCTGACGCTAACCTTCTTAATGCGGAAGGGCTTTCAGAACAGTTTAGTTATGATGTAACTTTTTCGTGCCTGGCTTCCGATAAAGTATGGTCAGTTACAAAAGCAGCCGTAAAGATTCAGAAAACAAAACATATAGAGCCTGAAAAAACAACGTATGATGAAGATGAAACGTCTGCCAGATCAGCGACTTCTTCATCAACGTCTGTAAAATCAAATACTGATTAAGATATTATTGACGTTGAACAGAGATACTGCATAAATACGGTATCTCTGTTTTGCATATATAATTATTACACTTTTTGGTTTTTTTGCCACATTTACACAAAGTTCATAAAAAGTTAACAAATTGATAGTCTAAGTATGATATAATTAAAATGCAAATATAGTAACGGCAAAACTACATAAAGAATCTGCACTATAGCTTTATGCGGTTTTGCCCAAAGTTCAAATGAGAAATTTATGAGAGGATGATTTATCATGAGAAAAACAATTGCAAGCAGAATAAAAGTTTCTGCTGTAAGTCTTGCTATGGCAGTTTCAGCTGTTTCAACGTGCGCTCTTTCATTCACGTCAACGGCTGTAGTTGATCCGGTTATCAACATTTCTTCACAGAAAACTGCTGATACCATGAAGGCTGACACAACTATCGAAGGAAAACTTCCGGCAGATGGGGCTAAAAGCATTACTTTCACAATAAATTCTGATTATGAAGGTCAGAGCTTTTCATACGGCCTTGGCGTTTCCGTTAAAAGCGCAGGCGACTGGCTTGAACTCGATAAGAGCGGAAAATGGATGAAGGGTACCGATGGTCCGGAGGGTACTGCTATAAATCTTAAAAAAGGTGAAAATAAGATCACTATAGATCTTTCTTCACTTGATGTTCTCCCAGGCGGAAAGTATGAGTTCAGATGCTATTATTCCGCACACTGGGATAACAGCAAGAACGATATGGTTGATAATACCGTAACTCTCACAAGTACAACATTTAATGGCACAGGTACAGGTACTGGAACAGGCACTGGAAGCGGAACTACTGTTACAGCTAAAAACAAAAAAAGCGGTGAATGGGATTTCAAAGATAATAAAGACGGTACGGCTACCATCAGTTCAACTGTTTCAAGACAGCTTGAAGACCTTGATATTACCCTTACAAAAGGTTTCGATGAGGATTATTATGCCGCTCACCCAGATGAGTTTACAGAAGATGCCCCTATAAACAGCCACAAGTTCACATACGCTGATTTTGGTATTACTGATATGGCTGGAGTTACTGTTGAGTCGCTTACAGTTGTTGTTGAATCTGATAAAGAATTCGATAAATTTATGTACGGCGGCGGTATGAACGTTAAAAAGGGTTCTGATGCCGATACTGAATACGCTAAGCAGATCGCCAATATTGAGGGCAAAGAGAATGCCGGTTACTGGTATAACGATATGGGACCGGAGCAGCTTGAAGAATTTGAGTCAGCCGGAGTAAAGTTCCTTATCGATGATATCGGAACAGGTACTACTCTTGAGGGTGCAGGCTCTTACTTTGAAGCTTACTGGGAACCTCCGACGAGCGCTCAGAAGGATATGGGAACTCAGGTTACAGATGCCGTTTCATTCCAGTTCTGGTATGGAACAGAAAATGCTGAGGAGTATACAGAGCTTGAAACTTGTAAGATCACAAGCGCTTTCCTCACATATACAATTGAGAAAACAGTTCCTTATACATCTTCTATTTCCACTAAGGTAAACGAGCTTATTTCTCATAAAGATGAAACAGCAAATAAGATCGAGAAATCTTACGCTGAACTCGGAATCGAAGAGGATATGGACGTTTATGCAGTAAGATTTGATATAACTTCAAATTCTGACTCTAAGAAGATAGTTTATGGATTAGGTACAGGTATTGATGATCCAAGCATAACTGATACTGATGATAATAATAAATATTGGTATCAGGAATCAAAGCCTGATTACGTTGTTTTAAATCCTGGTGAAACTACAAGCGTTATGTGGATTCTTCCTGATCAAATAGCCGGTTCAAACGCTGAAACAAACCTTGTTAATGTTAAGGAAGGAACCGTTAATCTCGGCTATTATTACGGTGAGGCAGATTCTATCACTATAAGCAATGTTGAGGTTTATTATAACATTCCTGAAACAACAACTACTACAACTACCACGACAACAACAACTACTACCACTACTACAACAACAACTACTACAAGCACAACAACTACTTCAACAGTTACAACTACAACGACTAATCCAATTGACGAAGGCGATCCTTCCAAGATTGTATGGGGCGACGCTAACTGCGATGGTAAGGTAGATATGTCTGACGCTGTTCTTATCATGCAGTCGCTTTCTAACCCTGATAAGTATGGTCTTAAAGGTTCTGATCCAACTCATATAACAGCACAGGGACTGATGAATGCTGATGTTTATGAAAACGGAGTAAGCGGTGTTACAAACGAAGATGCTCTTCAGATTCAGAAGTTCAAGCTTGAACTTGTTCCAACACTTGATCCTAATGCCTGATTAGTATAAAAATCAGATTTCTAAGAAAAAAGGTGCTTTCATGCACCTTTTTCTTTTTGGTTACATACTCTTAAATGAAAAGAGTTTTTGTCATAGATGATTTCAGTTAAAATGCTTGACATTTTCATTGCTTTGATGTATAATATATAAAGGGAGAGGTTCTCTCATATCTTGTTGAAATATACAGGATTAAAACGGTTGAATCGCAACAGTCTTCTTAAAAATAATCAAGAAGATCAAACAGTGATCGTTATTATTCCTTTTTGTGTTGAATTTAATATTTGCAGATAGTTTCATTTTTGGATTTATCCTGATTTCATTTCCATTGATCGTTACTTTTTTACATTATTTAGATCGTATCTCATGGAATTGATAATTTATTGTTGTGTTAATATGGCTAAATTAGTTATGAGTAATTATATAACCATAAGTCAGCCTGATTAAATGCAGAAAGGATAAATATTATGGAATTTATTGCTATGATAATTGATGAGATTGAAGCCCGCAAAAACGGCGTATACGGAGTATTGAGAAATATTAGTGATATAGAGCTGTATGCTTTGGCTTATAAATTTAAAATTAAGCTCATCGGATAGTAAAGAAGCCCTTGGATAAAAATCCAAGGGCAGTATTTATATTGGAATACCTAAATAATTATGATGTTTTTAGTCGTTAATATATTCCGCTTGACTTAAAGTGTAGTTTGTGATACAATTATTATAACACCATTTTAAATTGGTGCATTCTGAAATTTAACCGGAGGTGTTCTGTCATAAAAACTATAGTAATTATCGGCGCAATGCCATCTGAACTTGCCGATATAAGAAGCATTCTTGGTGAAGCTGAGGTAAAACGTTTTTCCGGCTTCGACTATTACATTAACTCATATAAAAATAATAAGATCATAAATTCCTGTTGCGGAATAGCTAAAGTAAATGCCGCACTTTGCACACAGGCTGCAATTGATAATTTTAAACCGGATTATGTCATTAATACGGGTATTGCCGGAGGAATGAATACGGCTGTTAAGGTGTGCGATGTTGTTATTTCCACCGAAGTTCTTCCCCATGATCTTGATCTTCATTTCCTTAACGATTATCCGCCTTACTGTGGAATTTTCAAGTCTGATAAAATGCTTATGAACACGGCGGAAAAGGTTTGCGGTGAGTTTAATGTAAACAGCTTTCGTGGAAGGATCGTTTCCGGAGAAGCTTTTATTTCCAGTAATGAGGTCAAGAAAAGTATTCAGGAAAGATTTGATCCTTATGCGGTAGATATGGAAAGCGCTGCTATTGGTCATTGCTGTTATCTGAATGAGATGCCGTATGTCAGCGTAAGATGTATTTCCGATAATGCGGATGACGAGGGAGCTATGTCATTTGACGAATTTGAGAAAATCGCCGCCAAGCGTGTTGCCGAGATAGTTCTTCGTATGACTGAACTTCTTTGAAAGGAGAATTACATATGAAAAAAATTGCTGCCGCCCTTACTGCGGCAATGCTCACATTAGGCTCTGTATCAATGTTTACTGCTTCGGCTGAGAGTAGTTCGGACTATTCGCCATCGCTTTATTTCAAGGCTTATGATTCTGAGAATTATCAGATTTTGCCCAATGGAACAGTTTACGTCCGTATTGATAATACTAATAATGCGGTTACTTCAATTAATGCGGGAGTGTATATTAAAGATGATGTTAAGAAAGCCGGTCATATTATTGCAAAATGGAAAAGCGAAAGTGAGTATATTAAGTTAAATAATCTTAAAGACCCTGTTACTGTTTACGGACAGTCTCCATATACTGAATTTAAAAGTGCTAAATCTATTCGTTTAGATACTGATACAGATAAGAATACACAGTCTGTTTCATATGCATTAGGTCTTAGCGTTGATCCGTTTACTCTTTCGGGAAATACTTCAGATGCTTACCCACTGGCAGTATTTGATGCTTTTATAAATACAGATACTCCAGCCGGAATGTATACGGTTGATTTTATGACCGAGGAAACGTCTAATTTATGTGATATTCTTTACAAATATGGCGCTGATATTATTTCTAAGGAATTTTTCCCGAGCGGAGATCATGCCCTATCTTTAAGAATAAATGTGTCCGACCGTATGCTTGGCGATGTTAATAATGACGGAGTAGTTGATGGAGTGGATGCAACTCTTACTCTCAGGGCATACACATTGATCATGTCGAATATGGACAGCGGATTTACACCGGCAGAAACGGCAGCGGCGGATGTTGACGGCGATGGAGCAATATCGGGCATTGATGCGACTTTGATGCTCAGATATTACACATATGTTTTGTCAAACGGCGATAAGGATTTTTTAACGTTTCTTAAAACAGAAAAATAAAAATAAAAACGTCTGTCTTATTGATGACAGACGTTTTTTGTATTACTCCTTATGCTTTAAGCGAACTGAATGCGTTTTCAACGACTTTCTCGTCAGGAGACTTAGTAAACATACTTACAAGAGGTACGATTATAAGTGAAATAATCATTGCAATAGCTCCGGCGTTGATAGGCGAAAGCAGGTTGAGAGGACAGTTGAGGTCGATCACAGCTTGCTTTATTCCGTCGAAAGCACTGATGTTCATGCTGAAAAGGAGCATATGAAGCACACTGATTCCGATTCCTGTACAGAAGCTTGTCCAGCAAGCGGCTTTGGAAGCTTTTTTCATGAACAGACCATAGAGGAAAGGTCCGAGGAATGCTCCGGAAAGTGCGCCCCATGAATACGACATAAGAGTTGAAATGGAAGCGTTCTTGTTGCAGGCGATTATTACGGATATTACGAGAAATACTGCAATAAATACACGCATAAATGTCATCTGCTTTTTATCGTCGAAATTCTTTACACGAGGCTTTATAAGGTCGTTGGTGAGAGTTGAACTTGATGTGAGAACAAGCGATGAAAGAGTTGAAAGCGACGCTGAAAGAACAAGTACTACAACAAGTCCGATAAGAATATTCGGCAGTGCAGTTTTTATAAGTGCAGGAACCATAGTATCATAAACAGGTTTGCCGTTTACGACTTCGATGAGGGATTTGTCTGTATCTGCGGCGGAAGTTGTGCAGTAAAGTCTTACGAATCCTCCCATGAAATAAGAGCCTCCAGCAACTACAAGAGCGAAAAATGTTGAGATAATTGCACCCTTTTTGATAGCATCCTCATTTTTGATAGCATAGAACTTCTGAACCATCTGAGGAAGTCCCCATGTTCCAAGAGAAGTGAGAATTACGACTCCGAGAAGATTTATCGGATCAGGACCAAAGAGCGATCCGAGAGTTCCGGTTTTGCCATTAGTACTGTCTGGAATAGCGTTTAAAGCGTCTATAGCGGCTGAAAATCCGTCCTTTTGCTGAATGGTAAGAGCAACGACGGTTGCGATTCCGATGAGCATAATTATTCCTTGAAAGAAATCGTTAAGGGCAGTGGCTTTGTATCCGCCAAGAGTAACATATGCGGCAGAAAGAACTGCCATTGCGATAATTATGTAAGTAGCTCCGTTTTCGCCGAGATTGAAAACCATGCCGAAAAGACGTGAAAGTCCGTTATAAACTGAAGCTGTGTAGGGAATAAGGAAGATAAAAACGATTGCGGCTGAAACTGTTTTAAGAGTCTTTGAATCAAATCTATGCTCAAAATATTCGGGCATTGTTCGTGCGCCGATATGATTGGTCATAAGCCTGGTTCTTTTTCCGATGAGGAAGAATGGGATAAGACTTCCGATTATGGCATTTCCGATTCCTACCCATGCTGCGGAAGCACCATACATCCAGCCGAACTGTCCGGCGTATCCGATAAAAACAACGGCTGAAAAGTATGTAGTTCCGTACGAAAAAGCGGTCAGCCAAGAGCCGACGCTTCTTCCGCCAAGCATGAAATCATCTGAAGATTTCGTTTTTTTCGAGGTGTAAATTCCTATCCCGACCATTATTGCAACGTAAACAGCAAGGATAATAAGAGTTGCGATTTTTGCATCCATTCTAAATTCTCCTTTTCTTATTGCTCTACGGTTTTGAATCTGTAAAGCTTTAAATTATTAAAGTGAAATGCTCTGAAATATTATACAGCATTTTTATGGAAATGTCAATATATTTCGTTGGATTTTTTGAAAAATAGCATAAAATACTTTTGTTGACATATTTATTGCTTTGTGTTATAATTACAAAGTGGATTTTATGTGAGATTTCAAGATTAATATAAATTTTAGGAGATTTTCAAAATGAAAAAATTGATTTCTATTATGCTTTCATGTACGGTTATTGTCGGTGCTTTTTCTTCCTGTCGTCATCATAAAAAAGAGGATACCACACCTCCATCTGCTGTAGCTCAAGTTGGTGAATCTGCTGATGAGGCTTTAGCAGAGATCTACCGTGTTAATTACAGTGAAAACGGCGGCGATGCGGTTCTTAATTATCTTTATCCGAAAGTAACGCTTGATATTTTTAAAAGCTATAATCTTTACGATGAAATGGTTTCAAAAACCAATACCGGAATACATTCATATCTTGAACTGGCGGATAATGTTCCGGGAATGAAGGAGATAGTGGAGAAGAATGCCCTGAATGACGATCAGATTTTGGGAGCGCAAAAATATTTTGTTGAAATTTCTAATATTAATCTTGCTGATTCGGGAGTAAAAGATCAGATCACTGCGGACGATATAAACGTTGTTGAAGGATACGAATTTAAAACTATTTTTATCAATACGGGCGGATTAGAAGAAGAAGACGTTGAAATTATGGTGAAAATTGAAGGCGATGGCTGGAAAAATATAGCTGTTGACGCTGAAACTCTTGAAAGATATTATAAGGGCGAAGATGCAAATTAAGGATGATTCTGATAGAACTGCTGCACTAAAATGGCGGCGGTTCTTTTTTCTTGACAAAATTGAAATAATATGATACAATATGAAAATGAAAACCATTTTCGTATTGTTGATTTCGGAGGAAAATATGAACAAGGATTCAGGATATAATACAAGGCAAAAAGAAAAACTTCTGACTTTTCTTATTGACAATAAAGAAAATCATACGAATGTTCAGAAAATAAGCGCTTTTTTTACTTCGGAGGGGACTTCGGTCGGGACAACGACTATATATCGTCAGCTCGATAAACTTGTTGAACAGGGCATTGTAAGGAAATATACCATCGACGGAAAAACAGGAGCTTGTTATCAGTATATCGACGAATATCAGAATTGCCGTCAGCATTTTCATCTGAAATGCGTAAACTGCGGAAAACTTATACATACTAAATGTATGCATCTTTCCGGGGTAAATCAGCATATTCTCGAAAATCATGGATTTGCTGTGGATTCTTCAAAAACGGTCTTTTACGGAACTTGCTCGGAATGTTCGGGAGCTGAAGAAAAATGAGAAGAAGTCTTTTAGGAATTATTGTCGGAGCGACTGTTATTTTTACTCCATTAGCCGGAGGCTGTTCCATTAAAAAAGAAAAAAGCGACAGCATCTCAATAGTTACAACAAGCTTTCCGCCATATGACTTTGCAAGAGCTGTTGCTGGTGATGCCGCTGATATAACAATGCTTTTGAATACCGGAGCAGAAGCTCATTCCTATGAGCCGACTCCGCTTGATATTGCAAAGATTCAGAATTGCGATGTATTTGTTTGCATCGGAGGAGAGGACGAGGTTTGGGTCGATAAGATACTCGCTTCTATTGATACAAGTAAAATAACGGTAGTGCGGCTATTCGATTACGCTGAGCTTCTTGAGGAGGAAGCTGTTGCGGGAGCGTCGGAATCAGGTCATAATCATGACCACGAACATCATAACCATGATGAGGCTGATGTGGAGACGGTCAGCGAGGAGAATGCCGACGGTCACATCTGGACTTCTCCGGAAAATGCTGTACGGTGTATTAAGGGGATTGAGGAAGCTTTATGCGAAAATTACAGTGAAAATGCGGAGATTTATCGTGAAAACGCTTCCGAATATATGGACAAGCTTTATAAGCTGGACGAAGAATTTAATGAAATTATACGGAATGCCCCGAAAAATACAATAGTTATTGGTGACAGATTTCCATTCCGTTATCTTGCGCACGAATATGACCTTGAATATTTTGCGGCTTTCAGCGGATGTAGTTCGGAATCGGAGCCGTCGGTTTATACAATGGCTTATCTTATGGACGAGATAGGCGAGCATGATATTGATACTGTATTCTATCTCGATTTTTCGGCAAGCAAGCTCTCGGAGAAGCTCTGCTCAGCAACCGGAGCAAAAATGCTTCCTCTTTACGTATGCCACAATGTCACAAAGGACGAATTTGAAGAGGGCGTGACTTACATCGACCTTATGTACAAAAATTTGAATAATCTAAGGGAGGCGCTATATTGAAAAAAATACTTGAATGCGATAAACTTACAGCCAGTTATGACGGCGCTAATGTTTTAAGCGGACTTAGTTTTGCCCTGAACGAGGGCGATTATCTTTGTATTCTCGGCGAAAACGGTTCGGGAAAAAGTACGCTTGTGAAATGTCTGCTTGGAATAAAAACTCCTGACAGCGGAAAAATAATTCTCAGCGACGGACTTAAACAAACGGATATAGGCTATCTTCCGCAGCATACAAGCTTTGCGAACGGATTTCCAGCGACTGTTGCAGAGGTCGTTATATCAGGCTGTCTCGGAAGAAGAGGATTTCGTCCGTTTTATTCGGTAAAAGAAAAAAAGACGGCTCATAACGCTATGAAAAGGCTTGGAATAGCAGATCTTGCAAACCGGAGCTGCCGTGAACTCTCCGGCGGACAACAGCAGAGAATGCTTCTTGCAAGAGCAATGTGCGCCGCTAAGAAGCTGCTTCTTCTCGATGAGCCGGTGACAGGACTTGATCCGTCGGCAGCGGCAGAGATGTACAGTCTTATCGACGAATTGAATCATGAGGATAAAATGACGATAATTATGGTAACACACGATGTTGTTAAGGCTCTGGACTGCTCAAACCGTATTCTCTGCCTTTGCAGCAGCGACCACAGTTTCTTCGGAACTCCCGGAGAATATGCAAATTCTCACATCAGCAGCAAATTTATAGGAGACTGAAAATGGCAGAAAATCTTAAAATAATGTTTACTCCCGAATTTTTCGGGGCAATACTTCTTCCAGCGCTAATAGGAGGAATAGCTGTTACAATATGCTCTTCGCTTCTTGGAGTAACTCTCGTTTTGAAGAGATATTCGATGATCGGTGACGGACTTTCACATATCGGATATGGCGCATTATCAGTTGCGGCGGTAATGAATCTTGCTCCGCTGAAAGTTGCGCTTCCGGTAGTCATAATAGCGGCGTTCATACTGCTTCGTCTAAGCGAAAACAGCAAACTCAGCGGAGATTCGGCAATTGCTCTTTTTTCGACAACTGCGCTTTCGATCGGTATTCTTGTTTCCTCAAAGGCAGGCATTACCAACGATGTAAGTCATTATATGTTCGGAAGTATTCTCGCAATGAGCAAGAGCGACGTTATACTCAGCGTAGTTCTTTCAGTTATTTGCATTGTTGCGTTTCTTTTACTCTATAACAGGATTTTCTCAGTGACTTTTGACGAAAGCTTTGCGAGAGCGACCGGAGTAAATGCCGGTATTTACAATATGATTTTTGCAGTTTTAACCGCAATAACGGTAGTTCTGGGAATGATGATGATGGGTTCGCTTCTTATTTCGAGCCTGATAGTTACTCCAACCCTTACAGCGATGCGTGTATGTAAAAGTTTCAGGGGAGTTGTGCTTACGGCAGGAGCAGTTTCAATTGCAAGCTTTATTATCGGAATGTTCTGCTCGCTTATTTTCAACACTGCTCCCGGCGCAAGCATAGTAATTGTGAATGTGTTTTTCTTCCTGTGCTTTACATTTATCGGAGAATTCAGCAAACGCCGTAGATCCTGATGTCTTCCGGTTCGTTTTCGCAGTCGGCAGCAGGAACGGAGCTGCTTGGTACATAAATTTTTGTATCATCTTCGTACATTTAACTCACCTCCGCATGGATTATTATTTCACTTTTATCTGAAAATATTCAAAAAATTTTTAAAGGGTTTATTAGATATGAGATATTTACAATCGCTCGCAATGGTTCTTGCGGCGGATGTTTTTTCGCTGTTCATAGGTCTTACGCTTGCTGGCTCTTCGATGCCGCTTGTAAAGGGAATAAGTGCAGTATGTACAGTAAGTATACTTGCGGTGATTATGGCTGATTTTGCCGTTAAAACCGCAAGAGAGGATATAAAAAACAAGCGGGACTTATCTGAAAGAAAAAAGTTCGCTTCTGCATTCGGAATGGGATTTTCAGCTTCTTTACCTGCATTTTTAAGCTGGATAATTCTTTATATTTCGGTTTCGTGCAAGGAATTTAATTTCTATCGCTGGCATAAAATTATTAACGGGTATTTTCTTCAGATTTATAATTTTATCAATGTTGACGCAAATTCTGCTGCTCTTTCAAAGAATGAGGTTTGGATGATGTTTCCGCTTACATTTATTCCGGCGTTAGTTTTCATCATAGCTTATATTTTGGCGTTCAAGCGAACGCTTTTTGCGGAAAAATAGCAGAATTTCAATGTTTTCAATGAGTGAATTGTCGTACGTTGAGGTATGACCAATCGTTTTTTTTATACAAACTGCCGAATTTACATATTAAGTCAAAGAATTGCTCTTTTTCCCTTGACAATGCGATAAGTTTGTGATAAAATTATGAAGAAATTTAAAATATATGGAGGTTTGTATTTATGGCATTTTGTAAATTCTGTGGTAATGAGATTCCTGAGGGCGGCACTTGTAACTGTCAGGGCGCTCAGAATAACGCTGCTCCTCAGCAGGACAACAACGCAGCTCCTGTTGGCGGAGATCAGGTAAACAACGGTGGTTTTGATAACACTGTAGAAAAGGCAAAAAATAATCTTCCGCTTATTATCGGCGGCATAGTAGGTCTTATCGTACTTATTCTCGTTCTTGTATTTGTTGCAGGTCACACAGGCGCAAAGGGTGCGGCTAATAAGTATGCAAAGGCTATGACAAAGAAAAACGGCGGTAAAACGATTTATTCATTAACACTTCCCGACGATTATATTAAAGAGCTTAAAGATGATGATAAGTGGGATGATATGATTGATGACTATAAGGATACTATGTCTGACCGTCTCGATGAATATAAAATTAAGATTAAAGATGTAAAGAAGGGCAAAAAGCTCAAGAAGTCTGCTCTTAATGGCGCTGAAGCTTATTTTGAGAAGATGTATGATGCAGATGTAACTGTTAAGAAGGGTTACGAGTTCACAATCAAGGCTCAGACTAAGGATAAAGAAGACGGAGATAAGGATACTAATAAAACAAAGATTTGTGTAGTTAAGGTTAAGGGCGAAGGTTGGAAAGTAATTCTGACATCAAAAGATAATCTTGAAGACTACGATGACTAATTTATAATGACTTTTTACAATCCGGGGTGTAAAAACTCCGGATTTTTATTTTGTACTTTTGACAGGAGCGATAGAAAATGTCTCTGACAATATTAAAACAAACTATCATAATGCTGATTCTCATAACGGTCGGTATAGTATGTTCTAAAACAAAGATAATAAGTAAAGAATCGAATAAAGATCTCTCAAAGTTCGTTTTACAGGTCGTGAATCCGGTTATGATATTCATGTCTTACCAGACCGACTACAAACCGGAGCTTGTGAAAAATCTTCTGCTTACGTTCGTTCTCTCTCTCGGAGCGTATGCAGTTACGATTCTGCTTGCGTATCTGCTGATTCCGTCAAAAAAAGGCAGAGAAACCGAACTTGAACGCTTTTCGGCAATCTATTCAAACTGCGGATTTATGGGAATTCCTCTTGTGAACGCTCTTTTCGGTATGGAGGGAGTTTTCTATCTCACAGCTTTTATAACCGTTTTCAACTTAATTGTCTGGACTCATGGAATTATTCTTATTTCCGGTGAAAAAAGCATGAAAAATATTGTTAAGGTATTGTATTCCCCGACTATTATTGCAATAGTTCTCGGAATCATAACGTTCTTTTTGCAGTTCCGACTACACGAAGTTCCGGCAAAGGCTTTGGAGTTTATTTCGCAGCTTAATACTCCTATGGCAATGATAGTTTCCGGAGTAACAATGGCTGAAACCAATGTTTTAAAGCTTCTCAAAAAGGGCGGAGTTTACTACATATGTTTCCTTAGACTTCTCCTGATACCGGCTATCCTTGCTGCTCTTCTCTCGCCGTTTGGAATAAGCGAAAAGGTGCGTTTGACGGTAATTGTAGCAGCTTCTGCTCCTCCGGCAGCTATGTGTACTCTGCAATGCATACGATATGGACGTAATTCAGTGTATGCATCAGAAATTTTCACTGCCGGAACTATACTTTCGGTTTTAACTTTGCCGCTGGTGGTAGAATTTACGGAATTATTGACAAAAATTTTAGCTTAGGTTTGTCCAAAACGCTGATTTTTATATTTTTTGCATTAAACTGTTTTATTTTTATCTAATTTGTGTTATAATAATTTTCGTAGAATACTGCAAATTTTATTTAAAGACCTGCTAAAAGGGCATTTTTATGCATTCTTAACAGGTCAGATCAGGAATGGAGAGATATAGTATGGAAAAAAGAGGAATTAGCAAGCTTGATCTTAAAAGACGCAACAGAATGCAGATTCTTCGCGTCATCAGAGAATCAGGTCCTATTTCGAGGGTTGACGTTGCAAGCGCTCTTGAGATCACAAGGGCTGCCGTTACTATTATTACAAATGAAATGATCGAAGAAGGCGTTCTTGTAGAAATAGGTGAAGCTCCTGTAAATATGGAGAAGCTGCAAAAGGGCAGAAGAAAGATACTTATTGATATCAATGTTAACAGCAGATTTGCTCTCGGCGCAACCGTTGACGAAAAGGAAGTTACGGTTGGTCTTACAAATCTCAATTCGGATGTTCTCGATAAATCAAGCATGGTTATCGATGACAGAACCACAAGCAAGGATATCATCAACTACATAATTCAAACCTGCAATGAGATGATAGAAAACAGCTGTCTTACCAAGGATAAAATTCTCGGTCTCGGAGTCGGCGTTGTTCCGTCCATGTGGGGAAAGCTCAAAATCTTCTATAAAGACGGCGTACTCGATTTTAACAGCTTCATAGACAAGCTTTCGGGCGGTCTTGATTGCGAGATACTTTGCGGAAACGCTATCGGACTTATGGCTCTTGCAAGCAATGATTACCGTGTTCAGAACGGTTATCAGACAAACACTGCTTTCATTCATAACGGAAATCAGGTTAACCTCGCTGTTATAAATAAAAATGAACTTTCAAGCGATTATTTCTCATACACATCAATGATCGAAAAGTATATCGTTTGCCCAAATGGAAAACAGTATGAGGGTTATCCGAACGGTTCCGTTAAGGCTGAACTTTCGAGAACGGCTATGCTTAATTCTTTCTTTGAGATATATTCAAAGGATAAAACACCTGTTCTTTACGAGCTTACAGAGGGCGATAAGAACAAGATCAGCGTTGATAACGTATTTATGGCTTTAATGCGTGGCGAAGAGCCTGTCAAGAACGTTGTTGACGACCTTATCGCTAAGTATACTGTTCTTTTGAACAACCTTGCAATAAGCCATTTTGCAAAGAGAATCGTTCTTCATAACTTCAAACTCAATGAGAAACAGTTCGATTATGTCAAGCGTGAAATGATTCGCCTTGTAAGTGAAGAGATTGCCGATAGAATTGTTCTCAGCAAGCTTGATGGCAAAAACAATTTCCTTGGCGGCTGTTCACTTATAATTCAGGATAATTTCTTTGTTAAGGGCGGTATGCAGTAAATCTTTTAAAATAAAACCGGTTATTAAGACGAATACTCATATAGAAGTAATGCCCGAAAGTAGCTTTTCAACTGCTTTCGGGCTTATTTTTATTATTTGTTTATTCGTATAAATCAGAATTTATTGTTGCGGTGGAATAGGTGGTATTCCCATTAGATTTTCAACGAAAAAAATACAAACAAAGCCGAGCAATAAGACTGAAATAATCATAGATACAATAAAAGTAGACTGATGTAATAATCTTCTTTTAAAAATGATATTGTAGGAGTTTATTGCTGCCAAAGCAAAAGCGATAACTTGAATTATAAATAGAACTAATGTAAAATTATTATATATTTCTAAATTGTTGCCGTTCCAAATTGGCAGATACATTAGAGTATAGAGCAAAGGAAATAGCATTGAAATGACAGATATGATCTTTCTGCTATAATTTATTTGTTTTTCCATAACATTTCCTCCGTAAAATCCAATTTATCTTACTTAAATTATATATTAAGAAGAATTATATGTCAATAGAAACGCCATAACATTTTTATTTATAATCAAAAATGTTATGGCTCAAAATTTCCATATGACTATTGCTCTTATGACAGGTTTTTATTTTTTATGATTATTGTTTTATGTATTAGCATCAGCATGATCAGCGAAAGCAGCATTCCTGCTGTTGCTCCGGCGGTATCTATCATCATATCTTTGAATTCGCAGGAACGTCCGGGAATAAAATTCTGATGGAGTTCGTCGGAAAAAGCATAAATGAAGCAGAGCATAACAGTAAACGCTGAACCTTTGGTGAAAAGTTTGCGCTTTCCTGCTGCCATTGAAATGCAGAATCCTAAAGCCGCATATATTGAAAAATGTGCAGTTTTTCGGACGATGTGGCTGACTTTTTCACGAATTGAAGTTTTCTTTTCCGAAGGCATTTTCTCATAATCTTTTACAAAGGTATGAACAGCCTTATCGGTTATAACTCCGCTTGTATCGGAGGATTTTTCAGCGTTTTCACTCGAAAAATTGAAAATAACTGCCATGCAGATAATTGCAGCTATGATAAAAAATATTCTTGAAATAGTTGAAAATTTTGATTTCATACGTTTATCCTCTCTTTATGCTACTATTATATTATACTATTTTTTCTTTTATTTGTAAAGAGAGAAGTTTTTATTAATTTTTCAGAAAAAATTTTGGAAATTACTTGTAACTTTCATTTGAAAATGTTATAATAATATTATGTATATGTATCTGAATTCAAAATGTGTTCTCATATAAATAAGAACAGCTATTATATCTTTCGGAGGTAGAAATGAAAAATTTTTTCGAAAATATCTGGACAAAGAGAGTTGCGGCAATCGTCAGTCTGCTATACGCTTTGGGAGTATGCCGTCTCTGCTATCTCTCAATTTTTTATGAAATAACCATTCACGCCAAAATTTCACAGTGCCTTATAATCACAGGAATATCAATTCTTGCGATGGTTGTTATGCTTTATACAAGAAAACAGATTTTAACACGTATATCAAGCTTTATCATACTGCCGGCGATGCTTCCGGTGGTGCTGCTTTATTTTGGGGAATGGGGAATGATCATTCCTATTGTTTTTACGGGAGTTGCTATTCTGCTTCTTTCCGGCGCCGGAGAGGGAACCAAAACTGCTTTGGGAACGATTGTGCTTTTGATGTATATTTTTGGCGCTCTCGGATATTTTCTGTTTACGTCGTTCTTTGTAACTTCTGTTAAGGAAACTGTTGTTGATTCCGGCGTATCCCCGTCTGGAAAATATCGCTACAGAGTGGTAAATACAGAGGATACCTCAAACGGAAGCACTGCCGTTTATGTTGAACCAAACGACGCTGACCTTGAATATAAACTGCTTTATGCAACGTTTACGCTCAAGGATATGGAACGTGTCGTTCATATAGAAAGACCGATAAACGAAGAAGTAAACGTTGAATGGGTAACGTTGCCACGCTCTGAAATTACAGCTCATCTTAATGAAATTTCAGATAATATAGTTATTCATCTTTCAGAAGATGAGCTGAAAAAACTTGGTTACACCTATGACGAGATGCTTCAGATTGATGATATAACCGTTTCAAGAAGATTTGAAATCGGAAAAACTGCTTCGGATGTTGATCCGATAAAGCTTGATGAACTCACTGACGAGCAGCTTGAGCTTTTCGATATCGGACGTGATTCAGACGGAAGGTACTACGTTCTTTCGCCATCGGCAGAGCTTCTTGATGAAATCAAGGCTAAATCCGGAAGCAAAGTTTATTTCAGTGATTTTAATGGCAAGGCGTTTGAGATATTTAATAATGAACATACAAATGATTATGGAAGTCCGATTTTTGTTGTTGAAAAAGATAACTCTGTTTACCTTAATACGCTTACTGATGAACAGCTCGAAATTATAGGTGTTCCGGAAGAGGGCGATGTTATGATATTTAACGGAAAGAACTGCTTTAGTTATTATGTTGCTGAAATCGAGGAGTATTATGACGTTGATTCAAGGAAAATTTCTTTGGATCTTTTAAGCTGATTTAAGATTCGGAAGAATTCTTAAAATAAAAGTCTGTTGCAGGGAGTGTTTATGTGACAGGCAGAATAACTTTAGGAGGTTATTTATGAGCGAATTTTTTAAAGGAATAGGCAAAATCCAGTACGAAGGAAAGAACTCTACAAAACCTCTGGCGTTCAAGTACTACAATCCTGATGAGATCATTGGCGGGAAAACAATGAAAGAACAGCTCCGTTTTGCACTTTCATGGTGGCATACAATGGGCGGCGACGGAACAGATATGTTCGGAGTTGGTACAGCCGACAAGACATGGGGCGAGTCGGATCCTACAGCAAGAGCAAAGGCTAAGGTCGACGCTGCTTTTGAAATTATGGAAAAGCTGTCTATCGGGTATTTCTGCTTCCATGACCGTGATCTCTCTCCGGAATACGGCAGTCTTGCTGAAACAAATGCAAAGCTCGACGAGATAACGGATTACATTAAGGAAAAGCAGGCTGAAACAGGTATGAAGTGCCTTTGGGGCACGGCAAAATGCTTCGATCACCCACGCTATATGCACGGCGCAGGAACTTCTCCGTCGGCTGATGTTTTCGCATTTTCGGCTGCTCAGATAAAAAAAGCTATTGAAGCTACAGTCAAACTTGGCGGAAACGGTTACGTTTTCTGGGGCGGAAGAGAAGGCTACGAAACTCTTCTCAACACAAATATGGGACTTGAACTTGATAATATGGCTCGTCTTATGAAACTTTCTGTTGATTATGCACGTTCTATCGGCTACACCGGTGATTTCTACATTGAGCCTAAGCCAAAGGAGCCTACAAAGCATCAGTATGACTTCGATACGGCTACTGTCCTCGGATTCCTCCGCAAGTACGGTCTTGATAAAGACTTCAAGATGAATATTGAAGCAAATCACGCTACTCTCGCTCAGCATACTTTCCAGCATGAACTTCGTGTAGCAAGAGAAAACGGCGCATTCGGTTCTATTGATGCTAATCAGGGCGATACGCTTCTCGGTTGGGACACCGACCAGTTCCCCACAAATGTTTACGAAGCTGCTCTCTGTATGTATGAGGTTCTCAAAGCCGGAGGATTCACTAACGGCGGTCTGAATTTCGATTCAAAGGCAAGAAGAGGTTCGTTTACTCCAGAGGATATTTTCCACAGCTATATCGCTGGAATGGACACCTTTGCGCTCGGTCTGAGAATTGCTCAGAAGATGATCGACGATGGAAGAATCGACAATTTTGTTGAGGAAAGATATTCTTCTTGGAAAACAGGCATAGGAAAGGATATCATTGACGGTAAAGCAACAATGGATGACCTTGAAAAATATGCTCTCGAAAAGGGAGAGGTTACCGATTCTCTCGGCAGCGGACGTCAGGAGATGCTCGAAGCTGTTATGAACAATATTATGTTCAGTCTTTAATTTTTATATTTTATGGGACGTTTAGGACACAGCTCCTCATGGAGTAAGCGTTCTGAACGTCTTTTGGCATATTAGTAGTAATCAGATAAATCGAGATTTACAGAGGTGAAAATTTTGCAAAAAATAGTCATAAAAAGGAAAAGGAAATTTGCTTCGGCGTTATTACCGTATTGGGTTATAACAAATATCAATAAAAAAGAATTTATGTGTAAATATAATTTAGACGGAGACCTGTGCAAATTTAATGTTATGGGTCAAGCGATACCAAGAATAGAGATTTCAATACTTGATAGCATCGGAGTAAGAATATCCAACGGACAAACTGTTGAAATCGAGTTGGACGATGAGGTAGAAACAATTTTTGCCAGTACAATGGATGGGTGTCTCTCAAATGAAATTAAACTGAAAGACTTTTCGATAAATGAGCAGTCTTATGAAATTTTTCTTTCAACAAAGGGAGGATTTAAGAATTTAAGTTATCCTTATTTTGAGCAATAAAAGTCGAGATAAATTCTGATTTATATTAAAAACAAATTTTGAAAGGAAATAGTTATATGTCATATATTATAGGCGTGGACTGCGGTACGAGTGGTACAAAGACAGTCCTTTTTGATGAAAAGGGATCGGTAATTGCTTCCAAAACGATAGAATATTCCATGTATCAGCCGAAAAACGGCTATGCAGAGCAGAATCCGGCAGATTGGGCAAACGCAATGATTGATACGATCAAAGCTGTTATGTCTCAGAGCGGAGTTAAAAAGGAGGACGTTAAGGGCATCGGTATTTCGGGACAAATGCACGGTCTCGTCATGCTTGATAAGAACAATAACGTTCTGCGAAATTCAATTATTTGGTGCGATCAGCGTACGGCTTTTGAGGTTGACGAGATGAACCGTATTGTAGGACATGAAAAGCTTGTGGAGATTACGGCTAATCCTGCGCTGACAGGCTGGACTGCCGCAAAAATTCTGTGGGTGAAAAACAACGAACCTGAAATATATGAAAAGGTCGCTCATATTCTTTTGCCGAAGGATTATCTTAGATTTGTGCTTACGCACGAATATGCGACTGAGGTTTCTGACGCTTCCGGAATGCAGCTTCTTGATGTTCCGAACCGCTGTTGGTCGGATGAGCTTCTTTCTACATTTGAAATCGACAAAAACTGGCTTGGAAAAGTTTATGAATCATACGAAGTGACTGGGGTTTTAAGCAGAGAAATGGCTAACGCTCTCGGACTTTGCGAGGGAACGATAGTTGTCGGCGGTGCAGGAGATAATGCTGCGGCAGCTGTTGGTACAGGCGTTGTTGAGGACGGCAAGGCGTTCACGACAATCGGTACATCGGGAGTTGTGTTTGCTCACACTTCAAATATCTCTATCGACAAGCTCGGTAGAGTTCATACTTGCTGTGCCGCTGTGCCTGATAGCTGGCACGTTATGGGAGTTACTCAGGGCGCTGGACTTTCGCTGAAGTGGTTCAGGGATAATTTCTGCATGAGCGAAAAAGAAACCGCAAATCTTATGGGAGTTGATGAATACTACCTCATGGACAAACAGGCGGAGCAAGTGCCTGTCGGAGCGAATCGTCTGCTGTATCTGCCATATCTTATGGGAGAAAGAACTCCTCATCTCGATCCGGATGCAAGAGGAGTTTTCTTTGGTTTGTCGGCAATTCATACTCGCCGTGATATGCTTCGTGCTGTTATGGAGGGTGTAACGTATTCGCTTCGTGACTGCATTGAGGTTTTCCGTGAAATGAATGTTAACGTGAGCGACATGACTGCCTGCGGCGGAGGTGGTTCTTCACCTCTCTGGAGAAGTATGCTCGCCGATCTTTATAATTGCAGGGTTAAAACGACTGCTTCAAAGGAAGGTCCTGCGCTTGGAGCTGCTATTCTTGCGAGTGTTGGGGCAGGACTTTATGACAGTGTTCCAAATGCTTGTGCAGAGATCGTAAGAGCAGATAAAGTTCAAGCTCCGACTGTGGAAAATGTTCTTGAATATGAGAAATATTATCAGCTTTACCGAGATATTTATCCGGCATTAAAGGAAAAATTCAAAGCTCTTGCAAATATCTGATAATCAGCAAAAAATCCGGCAGATTTTAATTTCTGCCGGATATTCTTATTCTTTAATTGCTGAAAGCGGATCAACATAAGATCCGTTATGCTGGAGTTCAATGTGAAGATGAGGAGCGACTGCGCTTTCAATATCGGCAGTTTGCCCGACAACGCCGATAACTGCTCCGCTTGCAACGAGGTCGCCTTCCTGAACCGATAAATCATTTCCAAGGCTGCAATATTTTGAAACATAGCCGTTATGATGATTTATCGTAACGCAAACTCCCCATAATTGGTCGGTATCTATTTTCGTGACCTCTCCCGAAGAAATGGAGAACACTTCTGTTCCGACCTCTGCGGCAAAATCGGTTCCATTATGAGTCTGCCATGAGCCTGTAGTTTCATTTTTAACAAGTTCGCTGCCGCTGAAAGGGTTAATTATATTGCTCATATCAGAAAGCGGCGGTTTTACGTTTTCAAGCTTTGATGCTCCGTTTGAATCCGAGTTTACCTGTGCTGAATTCTCTGTTTCTTCGATGTTTTCTGATGCGGCAGGCGGATCGCTTTTTACAATATCAGCCGCCGGAAGAGTTTCAACGGAAACAGCAGCGGTGATTGTAGGAGCTGTTGTTACTGCGGCTGCCGTAGTGTAAACCGGAGCGGTCGTCTGAATGGGGATAGTAGTTGTTTTCGGAATACCGGTTGTTTTTTTGTCAACAGGAGCTTCGGGAACGGAAATAATATTATCAGCCGTATTTTTGTTATTCAGCTTTTCTCCCTGATCATAGGCGAAAAAACAAGCTGAACCAATCATGACTGCACTTATTCCTAAAGCTGCGTAAAAGCCTTTCGAGCCTTTTTTCGTGTTATTTTCTTTTTTCATGCATAACACCTCCGCTTTTATTATTGACAGAAGAGGTAAATTTATGCGTAAAAATTTTCAGAACCTGTCCTTGAACATCAAAGACAGGTTCTGTTGATTATTATTGTTCCGGTGTGTGATTATTTCCGGGAACAGGCGGTTCGCCGGTTGTATCAGTCTGAGGTTCGCTGGATGACGTATTTTGCGGTTCTGTATAGGGAGTATCTGTTACCGGAGGAGCTGTGTATGCCGGAACAGGTTCTGTTATAGGAGATGCTGTAGTTGTTGCGGAAGTTGTTTCGGACGTAGTATCTGTTGTAGTAGTTTCAGCAGATGAAGTTGTAGTTATTTCACTTGAAGATGCGTCAGTCGTTTCAATTGCCGGACGAACCTCTTCCGGAAGAGGCTTCACTGTTGGCTTAACGCCGTTAAGACCATAACATTCCTGATATGCGAGAAGAATGTCACGAATCATATACTTTGAATATTCAGCGCTTTCAACAACTCCGGCGAAAGCAACTTCAGGATTATCAGCGGGAGCAAATCCGATGAAGAAAGAGTTTTGCTGTTCAAGATTTGCTCCGGTCTGTGGAGTACCTGTTTTGATAGCAACATCGAATCCCAGGTTCTGTAAGGAATACTGCGCGGGCATATTATGGGAAGCGTCAATCATTCCGGCGATTATCGGGTCATAAAGATCATCGTAGCTTAGGTTTATTTTTTCGGCAATAGTCGGTTGAGTTTCGGAAATAAGCTTGTTAGTACCATATTCGTGAAGGCTGTCAACAAGATATGGCTGATAACGAACGCCTCTGTTTCCGATAGTGCTTGCTACAACGGCCATCTGAAGTGGAGTTATACCTGCATCCTGGTTTCCGATACCAGCTTGAATTACATAGCCGACATACCAAGGGATGCCGTTTTCGGCAAATGTTTCGGGATTACAGAGATAACCGGCAGCGTCTCCGGTTTCAAGCCCGGTACTTGAGGCAAGACCGTAAAGTTTTGCATATTTCGTAATATTGTCAATTCCAAGAGTTCTGGATACTTCATAAAAATAAATATTACAGGAAACTTCGATAGCTTTTCTCATGGAAATATCATAATGAGTTCCTGTACATGAATAAGGAGATCCATAAAATGTGTAACCCGGTTCGCATCTTAGAAGAGTATCGGCGGTAACAGCGCCTTCATTGAGCCCGGCGGTTGCCGTTATTGTTTTAAAGGTTGAGCCGGGACGGTATAATCCCCATGTACAGCGGTTAAGCAGGGGAGAATCCTTTGCGTTAAGGAAATAATCGAAGTTTTCAGCGTAATCTTTAAGGTTATAGGTCGGGGCAGTCGCAGCGCCTCTGAGAGCGCCGGTTTTGCAGTCGATAACCACAACAGCACCGCAGTTGGTATCTTTCAGAACATTCGGCTTAGGATTTATTGACGGAAAATTATCAATGAAAGTATCGAGTATATTCTGGAGCTTAAGCTGAAAATTTCCGTCAACCGTGAGTTTTACAGAAGCTCCGGTGGAGGTATGGGTAATTGTTTTGATGTCAACGACCGAACCGTCATTGATGAGAATTTCTTCTTCACCATTGATTCCACGAAGTTCCTTTTCCATCGCTGATTCAATTCCGCTTTTTCCGAGGGTGTCATCCATGGCATACCCCTGTTTTTTTAGCTCATCGTATTCCTCGGCGTAAATCGGTCCGACAGTTCCTATTTCATGAGGAAGAATATCACCTCTTACGATACTGCGTTCGGAATCTTCCACAACCTCAATTCCCTTATAAAGGTTGCCAAGCTCTTTCATATCGACAACTGTTTGGGAATCAATATTTTCAGCAAGCGTGAGGTCAATTTCATATGAAAAATCCTTAGCCATCATCTCATAACGCATTCCGGCTATGATTCTTTTTTCTTCGTCGGTGTAGCTTTCATCTATCTCGCAATCTTCGATAAGCTTATCAATACAGTTTTCAGCCGAAGCATAAACATTAAGATTGAGATTGGAAATAATCTCGGAAGCGTCATTGACCGTGAAAACGTAGGGTTTATCTTTAGTTATGGGAATACTCTCTTTAAATTCAAATCCATGTTCTTTAAGGGCATTATATATTCCGAGAAGAATTTTATTTCCTTCTTTAAGGTCGTCCGGAAAGAACGCTTTTTTCAGAACAAGATTGCATCTTGCATCGTTTGTGACAAGTATATTCCCGTTGTAATCCATAATTTCGCCACGGGTAGCTTTTATCTCATGGACATAAGAGAGAGTTCCGGGAGCATATTGTTCAGGTTCTTTAATATTTTCATCTCCAACGACCTGAATTTCCATAAGACGAGTTCCGCTGAACAAAACAAGGACTATCACCATAATAATTATTATAAATGACTTTATATTTTCAGTTAAACTTTTCAATAGAGTTCCTCCTTTATAAATCCATTATAAGGAAAACCGCACATACAAGGTGCGGTCAATTCTGCTGAGTTTTAGTGACGATTGCTTCTTCAATAGTGAGATGATTTTTAGGCATAAGAAAATGATTTATAAGCTTTATCAGCAGATATACAAAAACAGAAGATATAATGGTATATACCCATATTTTCAACGTAAACTGCGTAAAAATACGTTCAACATTTTCATAATTCCAGATTTCGTAATAAAATTTGTAGTCAAGTCTGCATTGTATGTATGAAACTCCGGTTACAATAAGCATAAAATTGATAAATTTATGCTTTAGATAGAGTTCAAATAGGAGCGAAACGACAATGCAGAAAAAGGCAAGCAGAACAGCGTTATAGCCAAAGAGTTTTCCGCAGCTTATATCAATCAGGAATCCGCATATTGCTCCGGTGACCACAGAGCCGTACTGATTATTATTTACTGCAATTGCCAGAGCTATCGGAACGAGAAGAATCGGTTTCAGCCATGTTCCGGAAGTCATGATAATAAAGCTTAAAAATATCAGAATATAGTAGATAAGCCACCTTAAAGCTGTTTTTATGTAGAGTATACGCTGTTCACGGGTGGTTCTGAGTCTCATTCAGAATCCTCCTTTTTGCCACTGAAATCGGTTATAACGGTAACAGAGGTAAGACGTGTGATATCAACGCATGGAACGATCTCTGCACACATCGAAAGACCGGACGTATCATATTCCACCGATTTGACAGTTCCGATCTGATAATCTTTCGGGAAAAGACCGCTTGTTCCGGAAGTTATCATAAGATCGCCGTTTTTAAGTTTATTTTCTGTGCTTAGATGGATAAGTTTGGTGTTTCCGTTTTCTGCTGTTAGAACAGTTCCCTCAATAATTCCCTGATCGGCGCTTGATGAAGAACAAACAGCGGCAATCGAAAGATCGGGTGAAAGAATAGTTCTAACGGTTGAAACGTGTTCGGAAACCTCGACAGTTATTCCGATAAGTCCTTCAGCAGTAACGACCGGACAATTCGGCAGAATTCCGTCATCCGAGCCTTTATCTATAGTGAAAGATTTAAAAGGATCGTTGGTTACATATCCCATAACATCGCAGGGAACGGATAGGATGTAATCTTCATGTTCCTCTTTTATCTTAACGAATTTACGAAGTTCTTCGACTTCTTCTTTAAGTGCATCATATTCGGTTAGCTGTTTATTCAGTTCGCCTATCTGAGCTTTAAGACGCTGATTTTCCTCGTAATACTCATCGGCATTAGCGATTTTATCGAGGTTATGTTCCATTTTCATGCTTATTCCGTTAGATACCGCACGGAAAGGCTTTGTAATTGTATTTATGAACGAAGCGCCTGAAACGGAATATCCTCCTTTAGTTACGGCATATATCATTATGCCCAAAAGAAAGGCAAGAAAAGCAAGCAGAATTTTGAATCTGGTGCTTTTAAAGAATTCACGCATGGAGCAGCCTCCTTAATAATACTTGACGTTTTCAGTGAGAGCGTCCTGATAATTGCTTATATTTTCAAGAATTTTTCCGGTACCCTCGGCAACGCAGTCAAGCGGATATTCGGCGATATAAACCGGCATTCCGGTTTCACGGTTAATAAGTCTGTCGAGTCCTCGCAGCAATGCTCCGCCTCCGGCGAGAGTGATGCCATGGTCGATGATATCGGCTGAAAGTTCCGGAGGAGTTTCTTCAAGAGTAGACTTGATAGCGTCAATAACACGGTAGAGAGGTTCTACAAGAGCGTCTCTTATTTCAGCGGAGCTGACAGTAACATTTTCAGGAAGTCCGTTGAGAAGATTTCTTCCCTTTATTTCCATAGTTGTTTCCTTTTCGCTTGGAAATGCTGAACCAATTTCAAGCTTTATGTTTTCCGCAGTTCTTTCGCCAATAAGAAGATTATATTTTTTCTTGATGTAGTTTATGATAGCTGCGTCAAATTCATCGCCTGCACACCTTACAGAACGTGCGGCAACGATTCCTCCAAGGGAAATAACGGCAACCTCGCTTGATCCTCCTCCGATATCGACAATCATACTTCCGGCAGGTTCGTTGGTAGGAAGTCCTGCACCGATAGCTGCCGCCATCGGTTCTTCAATAATAAGAACGTTGTTAGCTCCGGCTTTTTTACATGATTCACGGACAGCTCGTCTTTCGACGGCTGTAACTCCGGACGGTATACAGATGATAACGTTAGCCTTGGTAAAGATAGTACCTTTCAGGGCTTTTTTTATAAATTCCTGAAGCATAGTCGTAGCAATGTCAAAATCCGCAATAACGCCGTTTTTAAGAGGTCTTACAGCAACTATAGAACCGGGAGTTCTTCCGATAATATCTTTTGCTTCCTTACCGACATAACGGCATTTATCGGTTCTCGTATTCACTGCGACCACCGAAGGTTCTCTTATTATTATACCTTTTCCACGCATATAAACAAGGGTATTAGCAGTACCCAGATCAATTCCAATATCTTTTGTAAACATTCTAAAGCTCCTTAATAATAGGAACAAATCCGAAATAGGAATAAGTTCCTGCGTATATTTAATATTATAACATCAAATTGCAATACAGGCAATAATTTGAATATAGAAAATATTCCCTTTATCCTGCAATAAGCTTCGGAGCAGTTTTATAGTACACAAATATAGCTATAAGAAGTAAAATAACCTGTGCAACGTTAATGCTTATGTAGATTCCAAAATTAAATTTCAAAACGTCAGTGTCGATAAGATAACTTTCCGGCATGAATTTGAAATATTTTGAATATCCAAGCCATTTCAATGTGCCTGTAGCGGCGTTTCCGATGAATGCGCCGAGTATAAGTGATGAAACTACAAGCAATATCATATAAAGAGCATGTTTCATTATTAGTCTCCATTCTGCCGTTTAACGGCTTTTTTCTTTTGTTTGAATTTAATATATTTATATTCCCGATGAACCGAATCCGCTGCTTCCTCTTTCCGTTTTCGTAAGAGTTTCGCTTATCTCAATTTCGGGAATAACTATCCTTGTAGGAATAAGCTGAGCGATACGCATTCCATTTTCAACGGTAAACGGCTTTGTTCCGTGATTTATAAGTGGTATGAACCATTCGCCGCGATAGTCGCTGTCTACAACTCCTACGCAGTTGGCAAGAGAAACTCCGAATTTTGATGAAAGTCCTGAACGTGGATAGATAAGCAGGGCAATATCATTCTCATCAACAGCGGAAGTTATTCCGGTTGGAATCATTTTGATTTCTCCGGATTCAAGAGTTATCGGTTCGTCAATACAGGCGCATATATCAAGTCCTGCGCTTCCGGGTGTTGCACGGGAGGGGATAACAGCGTTTTTTTTAATTTTTTTAAAAGTCAGTTTCATACTAAATACCTCTGTAATAAAGTCCTCTTGTAATATTTCCCGAAGGCTTAAAACCGGAGATTATCTTTTTTGTCTGCTCCTCGTTTTCATCATGAAGAATAACATATCCAAATCTGATATTATTGCCGAATTCCGCAAGTCGATCGGACATAAAAAGAACATCCGGATTCAGTATTTCAGCGTAATCTTTAGAGCAGACAACGGGAAGTTTTCTTCCGGTTCTATCAGTGATAGTTCGTTGGCATTTACTGCATCCGATTTCATTTTTTATAGGACAGTTTCGGGTTAGCATAAGAGGAATTTTTCCATATATCAATGCGCCGAGCTGGAGAGCAGACCGAATTTTGACAAAATGATCAAGCTTCGGTTCAAACGAGAAAATGCAGTCCTCAAAACCGATTTCTTTAAGCTTTTCTGCTGCAAAAGAATTGCAGACGTTTAGAGTGAAGCTTCCATGCAGACGGAAACCAAGAGACTTTCCAATAGCCGCACTGTCGAGAGTATGACAGAATATACGGTCGATTCCCATATCCTTAAGCGATTTCATACGGGAAATAACTTTTTCCTCGTTGGAAATAAAACGTGGGGGAGCGGCAATAATTTTGTCTGCTCCGACAATATTTATAACTTCATCGCTGATGATCTCTTCCGGAATTATCAGAAATTCCGACATATGAGCTGCTGTTTTCACTTGTGGCAAGTTTTGGCAGAATATTCGCACAGGAAGCTTTTTGGACACTACATCGGAAGTTTTTTCAGGAAAACGAGGAGAATAGTCCGTGATCTGATAGCGAGGAGTATTTTTATGTATGATATTTTCTGTTAGTCTGTCTGTTATATTACGACGCATCTCGTTCAGTTTTCCTGCCGGGACTATAAGTCCGTCGTCAATTTCGGCGGTTATTTTTTCAAGGAAAAAGACCGTATCGCCAAGACGTGAAAGCTGTTTTCTAAGCATTTCAATGTCTGTCGGACGATTCATGGCTTTTTCAGGGATATCACCCTGAATTTCAATGCTGATGCCGCAGCATTCCGCCGTAATTTTTGTCGGCATACCGTTTTTGATAACGGCGTGAAAATTTATTCCATGTACTCTTCGCTCAAAGCGGTAAAGTTCATGGATTTTCGGAATAAGCTCCTTTGCAGCAGTAACGTCTTCCTTTTCCCTTATACCGAACATATTACGTTTTTTTCCGGAAAAATAACCGTTTGTGAATCCGCTGCGTGAGAATATTCCTTTCAGCAGCGCCATATCCGGAGCTTGTCCTTCAAGGGATTTCTTTAGTTCTGAAACCGCCGAAGATACGTATTCAGGACGTTTCATTCGTCCCTCGATTTTAAGGGAGTCGACGCCGATTTCGGCAAGCTGAACAGAATCTGGAAGAAGAGAAAGATCTTTCAGGGATAAGGCTGCTGCATTTTGGTTTTCGGAAGCAGAAAACGGCAGTCTGCAAGCCTGACCGCAGCATCCTCTGTTTGCCGAGCGTGAGCCGATAACTGACGACATATAACACTGTCCGGAAACTGACATACATAATGCTCCGTGAACGAATATTTCCGTTTCGATATCTTCTCTGCAAATTTTTTCAATTGTATCACGGTCAAGTTCTCTTGCAGGAACCACTCTTGTAAATCCGAGTGTTTTAAGCATTGCCGCTCCGGCGGCTGTATGAACGGACATCTGTGTTGAGGCATGAAGCACCGCATCCGGAACACAGCGTCTTATAAGCTCTGCACATCCGATATCCTGAACAATGTAGGCATCGATTCCGACAGAGGCTGTAAATTTGATATAATCACAGAAATCTTCTGCTTCGTCATCTGTTATGACAGTATTCACCGCAAGATAAAGCTTTGCACCGTATTTATGACATAGGACGGAAGCTTCTGAAATTTCAATGTTAGTGAAATTAGAAGCGCTGTTTCTTGCGGAGAATTGTTTTCCACCGATATAAACAGCGTCCGCACCAGACCGAAGGGCAGCGATAAGTGTTTCCATGCTGCCGGCTGGAGCAAGTATTTCCGGTTTGTTCATCAGATGCTGTCCTTGAGCTGTTTAAGCTTGACCATATTCTCCAACTGGACGATCTTAGATTTAAGAACTTCGATCTCTTTTTGAGCGGAATCACGTTCAATGCGTGTTTTTCCTGCTTCATCAACATATTCTTTTGTCTGGCTGCGGATATTATCAAGTCTCTGATTAGCTTTATTCAGGTCGTCAAGAAGACTGAGCGCAACCATGATCGAGGCTGTATAAGGCGAAGAGCCGCTTCCGGAATTCATTATCTCGTTTATTTTCGATTCAAGCGCTCTTGCAAGAGCGTAAACATAATTCGGTGATTCTGAGGTTTTAATTTTATATTCTTTACCGCAGATAATAACTTTAACGTCGTTAAGCATTTTTGTGTATCTTCCTTTCTGAGCAAATTTGCTCCATTCTTCATTATACAACATTTCTCTTTAATTTGGAAGAGGTTTTTTGAATATTTTTCAAAGAAAATTGTCTGAATCTGATCGTTATTGCTGTTTCAGCATTAATATTTGTCTAAATCCGGAATTTTTTATTTATGAATCAATAATATCTTTTCAGACCGATTACAATACCAAGTATTTCTACTTCATCGACTATTATTGGCTGCATTGTATCATTTTCCGGTTGGAGACGGAAGTGTCCGTCTTCTTTGAAGAATCTTTTAACAGTTGCGTCGCTCCTATCAATGAAAGCAACGACAATGTCTCCGTTTTCAGCATAGGAATCACGTTTAACGATAACTATATCGCCATCGAGAATACCTGCGTTTATCATGCTCTCGCCTCTGATTTTCAGGGCGAAAAGGTCGTTTGGATCATATGAACCCGCTTCAAATCCGACATATCCTGTTATATCCTGATAAGCGGTGATAGGCTGACCTGCTGTTACGGTTCCTATTATGGGAACTGATGCTGCTCCGCTTCCGGGCAGACGTAAGGTACGGTTAAGATTACCTGACTTTTCGATAAGTCCTTCGTTTACAAGTGTTTCAATATATCTATGGGCGGTTGATGTTGATTTAAAGCCCATATAATCCATAATTTCCCTTACAGAGGGTGATATTCCGTCGCTCAGACGGCTTTTGATATAGTTGAAAACAGCAATTTCTTTTTCTTTCAGCATAATTAATCCTCCTCGCTGAGTTTGTTTAATATCATTTTAGCTATTTTATATGCATCTCCGCAGCCGAGAGTGATAATAAGATCACCGCTTTCTGCGTTTTCACAGACATGATCACAAATCTGACTGAAGTTGAAATATTTTCTTTCGTCTGTCCATTCAGCGTTTTCATCCTGCGGAAACCAGATGCATTCAGGGATTTTTTCTGCAAGGTGACGTGTGAAAATACCGTATGTGTTTTTCTCACGGCTGCCCATAATATCAGTTAAAACGGTTTTATCAGGAATCTGAAGAACTCTTGCGAAATCGTCAAGGAGCAGCTTCGTTCTTGAAAAAGTGAACGGCTGGAAAATTGCCCATACATTATTGAAATTCATTTCCATTGCAGACCTTAGAGTCGCTTCAAGCTCCGTCGGGTGATGGGCATAATCGTCAACTACAGTGATTCCTTTGGCTTCGCCAAGTTTTTCAAAACGTCGTTTTGCTCCACGGAATTCCTCAAGACCTTTCTGAACCGCCGTAAAATCAATATTCAGGTAATGTGCAGCGGCAACAGCGGCAAGCGAATTGAGAACATTGTGTATGCCGGCAACGTGAAGTGTGATCTTTCCCAGTTTTTCACCCTTATACATTGCGTCGAATGTTGTAAGCAGACCGTTTTCATGGTTGACGTTTTCAGGATAGAAGTCGCAAGAACTGTCTGAACCGAATGTTATCATATTTTTTTCAAGACCGCTGACGGCTTCCATTGTATTTTTATCCGAACCGTTCACGATAAGGATCTTAGAGGTCATTTCTGCAAACTTTCTGAATGATTTTTTGATATTTTCAAGCGTTCCGAAATAATCAAGATGATCGGCGTCAATATTGAGAATTACCGAGATGTCTGGCGAAAGCTTTAAAAAATGATCTTCAAATTCGCATGATTCGCACACGAGGGTATCACTTTTTCCGGCGATTCCGCTTCCTCCTATACAGGGGAGTTTTCCTCCGATATAAGCCGACAGATCAACTCCGGCTGTATAGAGGATCTGAGTTATCATTGAAGTTGCTGTAGTTTTACCGTGAGTTCCCGTGACGCAGACTGCATTGTCATAACAGCTTGTGACGATTCCAAGAAGATCCGCTCTTTCGAGAACAGGGATTCCGCTTTGTCTTGCAGCCATAAGTTCAGGATTATCTTCCATAATGGCAGCGGTGTGGACTATAAGGTCTGCTCCCTGAATATTTTCGGCTTTCTGGCCAATGAATACTGGGATTCCCATTTTTCTGACAGCTTCAAGAGTTTCGGTTTCGTTATTATCCGAACCGGTAAGAAAATATCCCTGTGAATGCAGTATCTGAGCAAGCGGATACATTCCTGAACCGCCTATGCCGATAAAGTGAATATGTTTTTTTCCGTTTAAAATGTTATTATCCAAAGTACTTCACCTTTCATTTTCAGAGTGAATTTCCGAATTATCGGAAAATTATAATTATCAAATCATCATTATATGCATATGCTTTTTATAACATATGGGTTAAACATGATGATAATTTAAAATTAGCAGATTGCTCCGGTTTTTAGGGTGTGTTGACACTATCCGAAATGTTCGGATTGCAGGTATATTTTTCGTATTTCAAGACAAAAATCCGAAGGCATACTGTTGTATGGCAAGGATTTTTAACGCAGAAAGACGGAAAAGATGCCTGTAAAACGGTGTTGAGCGGTAGTGTCAACACACTCTAAGCCGAATGGTCATATTCCGAGGATTCTTGCGGCTTTCAGAATCACTATCTGAGTTTTTCCGTCTTTGATCTCACCTTTCATAACCATGTCAACAGCTTCTGAAAGAGGCAGTTTGATAACGTCGAGAAATTCGTCTTCATCAAGCTTTTGTTTTTTGAATTCAAGACCTCTTGCCAGATACATATGGGTTATTTCGCTGTTGTATGCCGGAGTAGGGTACATTTCGCCGAGATAGATGTACTCGCTGCAAACGCAGCCTGTTTCTTCGAGAAGTTCTCTTTTTCCGCATTCGCTGTGATCCTCGCCTTTTTCAAGCTTTCCGGCAGGGATTTCTATTGTCACTGTTCTGAACGGATAGCGGAATTGTTTTACCATGTAGATCTCGTTGCTGTCGGTTACAGGAATTACGCAGACTCCTCCGTGATGAAGAAGAACGTCACGAACCGCAATGTTTTGATTTTCCAGTTCAACGGTATCATGAGTTATTGTAAAAATAGGACCTTCATATACTATATCGCTTGATACAGTTTTTTCTGCAAGATGATTATTTTCCATATTTTGTTTATTCCTTTCCTGAAAGTTTCCGGCAGTATTCCTGCGACGCACTGACTTTGTGGCATGAGGTGTAATCGTAGAAACGCGTGTGTCCGGCAGAATTATTTTTGTCTTTTTTCTTTAGGATACGGCAGATAACGATGTATCCTACTAAGAGCATGATTCCCGAAATTGTTATGATAATTCCTGTTTTTAGTCCGGGAGTTTTATAACTGAAAAAGATTTCGTTATCGCCTGCGTCCGCCTTTACAGCCATAAAACCGTATGAAACTTTTTCAACGTCAGTTTTTCTGCCGTTTACATAAGCTTCCCAGCCATCGCTGTATGGAACGCTGAAAAATACGAGCTGAGGCTTTTCAAGGTTTATTTCAGACTTGAAACCATGATGATCGTAGCTGAAAGAGGATGACGCAGTTTTCTGTTTTTCTTTGCATGAGCTGATGTAATCTTGTTTTGAAAGCGTTTCATTGTTATCATATTCTGTGAGAATACCGGAATATTTTTCGATTAGTTCATCGCTCAGTACAAGAGCGTTTATAAGCGTTTTTTCACGCTCGGAATCGCTCTTTTTCCTGGCATTTTCTTCTGAAATATAGCTTCCGTAAGGGAATCCCATGGGAATATAAAGCTTATTCTCATAGATCTCAAAGTATTCGTTTGCACCGATGTATTCAAATCCGGGAAGCTCTTTTGTTATATCTGCATTTTTATATTCATCTTTAGGTTCAGCAGAAGAATCTGTTTCAGGTGTGCTTTTTATTTCTTCGTATGTTTTATTATCATACAGTTCTCTGTAATAATATTTTACCGAGAAAAGTCCACGGAGAGTGTAATGCTCGATGTTCGCTCTTGAAGCAACGTCACGAGTTAATCCGATTTCGTGGTAAAAGTCCATAATGGAGGTATTTACAACGCTCTGGAAAGCCCGCATATTCGGTAATCCCCAAAGCATGGAATAGTTGTCACAGTCTTCGGAGATGTCGATACGAAAGAAATTATCTTCACCGACAGATTCGTATATTTCACCATTTACCGCCGCATCGGTGTATAGTCTTGCCAAGGGTATATCGGCTGCTGTATAATAAAGTGTTGTCATCAGACATACGACTGAGAAAAAAGCTGTCATCCAGACGCCGAGCTGCATGAAAGGCCGGTTCTTTTTTCTTAGCCTGAATAAAACCGCAGATACGATAAGACAGGCTGTCGCAACTCCGATTACTATCCAGAAATACGCAGCATAGACAGGAAGACGGAAGAAAAGCGGTTTTTCATTTTCATCTGCAATAGGAAGCATTCCGATAACTGCAAATGCTGCAAGAAAACAAGCACAGATCTTCCAGCCAAATTCAAGCGGAGCGTCTTCGTCATCAAGAGCGTTCGCCGTCATCATTGCAAAAATCAATATCGGCATATAAAACCATCGGGCATAGTAATAGGAATTTACCGCCTGGAACAGACTATTCAGAATTGGAATAAATGCAAAAATCACACAGCAGACGGAAAGTCTTGATGCCCAGTGTTTTTTTCTTCCTTTAACAAATGCGATAACTCCAGCCATAGAAAATAAGGGGAGGTATCCTCCGATAGATGCCCATTTTTCATATTCGGATGAGAACAGATTAGGTCTTGCCGGAGTATCGGGCGGCATGAAGAATGACTGGATAATCCTTGGGATAAGGGTGTTGTCATCATAGATAACCATATCGAGACCGTATGAAAAGCTGCTCACTCTGTGGTTTGAAATTATTGCCAGGGCAGACGGAACAAGAATAAATCCGGCTATCATAGTTCCAATAGCAGCTTCAAAAACAAGTCGTAAGAATTTTTTCCAAGATGTATTGAAATCGGGAGCTTTCATTCGGAAAAGATAATACAGAACGAGAAAAACAGCCTGACCTGCGAAGAAATAATAGTTGACAATTGCCATAAAAGCCGTAGTTAAGGCAAAAACACCCTTACGGTCGTTATTTATGTTTTCTTCCATTGCAATGAGCATAAGCGGGAAAAATGCGGTAACGTCCTGAAAATGGTTGAAGAAAATATTGAAAGCCTGAAATCCGGAACAAGCGTACAGAAGCGCTCCGACCAGGGACGCTTCTTTGCTGCGTACAAAGCGTCGGATATATGCATAAGCTGTCAATGAAGCAAGACCATGCTTTACTGCAAGTAAAACAGGCATCGAGTATGTTACAAGACCTCTTGGGAGAATCGTTGTAAGCCAGAAAAAAGGACTTCCGGAAAGGTAGAATGAATAAGAAGTCAGAAAATCCGAACCGAGGTCGGTGAGCCAGTTCCAGCCGAAAGTCCCGCCGCTTCGGACAGTATCGTTTGCCATATTATAGAACGGTATCTGCTGGGCATTATAATCACCGGAATATATAAAATATCCTCGATTTGAAATCATAATGGGAACAATTGAAATAAACAGACAGCCGAATCCGAGAAGAAATGCCATCAGGTATTTTTCTTTTGAATAGTGAGATAGTTCCCTTATTTTTTTCTGCATTTTGTCCTCCGTAAATGATTGGTAAATATACACACTTTATTATAACACATTTATTCCCAAAATAAAAGTATTTTTTCAAAAAAAGAGAAATATTTTTCTAAACTTTATTTGGGTAAAATAATAAAATATATTCTGAGTAGTTGCAATTCAAACAAAGGTGTGGTAAAATAAAATGTACTCGTAAGAGTTCGGTGTTATATAATAAATATTAATGTCCCAATAGCTCAGTAGGATAGAGCGGCTGCCTCCTAAGCAGCAGGCCGGAGGTTCGACTCCTCTTTGGGACGCCAAAAGGCTGTTTCATTAATTTGAAACAGCCTTTGTTTTATATTTGATTTTCTTCGTAGGAGGAGTTTTACAACAGCTTGCACAGTGAACTTCTTTTACTCCGCTTTTTATAAGAATTTTTGCAATTTCTGCAAGAGTATTTCCTGTTGTGCAGATATCGTCGATAATGAGGACGCTTTTTCCATTTAAAGCCTTTGGTTCTTCAACAGAAAATGCTTTCAGAATATTTAGCGTTCTCATAATTCTGTTGAGGTTTTTCTGAGGAGCAGTTCTGCGGATTTTAATAACAGATCGTGTGGAGACAGGGATGACAAGAGCTTTACCGACTATTTTGGCTATAAGTTCCGATTGATTGTATCCCCTTGCACGTTTGTCGGAGTCGAACATCGGAACCGGAATTATAACGTCGATAAGTTCAGCAGTTCCGTTTTCTTCAAGTCTTTTAGCAAGTTCCTTTCCAAGAGCAAAATCAGCATTTCCGCAGATACCGTCTTTGAGAAGATTTATCGCAGGAGTGATATTTTCATCGTAGACAAATGCGGCAGTGAAACTTTTGGCGTTTATTGCCTTAAAATTTCCCGTGTAGTGATTGATGTTTTTATAACATTCACAGCAGAAGCTTTCAGAGGCATTTATAATTTCTCCGCAGACCGGACATCGTGTAGGATAGAAAAGATGCAGAAGTTTACGTTTGAATTCACAATTCATTTTAATCGACAGGCAGGCTTTCAAAGCCGGACGATACGTCAATGGCTTCAACTGCGCTCAGTTTGCGGTTGATCTGACGTGTGCGGACTCCGACAAGTTTTTCAAGGTCGTCGTCCACTTTTTTAATGTGTTTCTGAGTGTCTTCAAGCGCTTTAGTAAAGGTGAGAAATTCCGATTTGACAGAGCCAAGGATCTCCCAGACCTGACTGCTTTTTTTCTGTATAGCAAGCGTTCGGAATCCCATCTGGAGCGAATTAAGCATCGCTGCCATGGTTGACGGACCGCAGACGCTGATGTTGAAATCACGTTGGAGAACTTCAAGCATTCCGCTGTTTACAACCTCTGCGTAAAGTCCTTCAAACGGCAGGAACATTATTCCGAAATTGGTCGTATAGGGCGTTTCAACATATTTATCACGTATATCCTTTGCACATTTTTTGATAACGGTCTGAAGATTTTTCTTCGTCGAAACTATTAGTTCCTGATTTCCGGTATCGTATGCGTCCTGAAGCGCTGCAAAGGTGTCTCCGGGAAATTTTGAGTCTATTGGCAAATAAATGCATTTATCGTCGCTGCCGCCCGGAAGCTTTACCGCAAATTCAACTCTGTTGGAGCTGTTCGGGATGGTAGCGATATCCCTTTCATACTGTTCGGGAGCAAGTATATCTTCGAGAATTGCTCCGAGTTGTATCTCACCAAGAATTCCACGGTTTTTTACGTTTGAGAGAACCTTTTTCAGATCTCCGACTCCAGATGCGATATTCTGCATTTCTCCAAGTCCCTTATAGACCTGTTCAAGGCGGTCGCTTACAAGTTTGAAGGATTCGTTCATTTTATTTTCGAGTTTTTCGTTGACGGTGGTCTGAATTGCGTCAAGCTTTTTGTTGTTTTCCTCCTGAATGCCTATAAGGTGCTTGGTCATGGAAGAACGGATAGCGTCAAGCTTCATCTCGTTGCTTGCTTCGAGCGATTTAAAACGGTTTTCCAGCAGTTTCAGCTGTTCGTTCACAGCGTCGCCGGAATTTTTCTGAGTTGACGCAAGCATATCTCCGAGAGCTCTGACGCTCGTCTGAACGCTTGAGGCGACTTCTTCACGCAGAAGCCTGTCCGAAGAAGCATTTTCATTTCGTACAGCCTGAACGATAGCTTTTACATCGGTGTCGGAGCTTTTTGACGAATTGAGCTTCATGAGGATGGCGAGCATAAGAATTATAAGTACGATACCGATAATAAGTAAAATAATGTCCATTAAAATCTCCTAAAAATACATATAAAGCTGACACTTTATCATGCCGTTGTAAAGTTTTCTGCGTTTTGAAGCGTTTTTGCCGAAATATTGTTCGAACTGTTCATGCGGAGAGATAATGTAGCTTTGCTTATCGCCGCCTTTGCCGAGAACTTTTCCCATGCGGCGGTAAACTTCTTCGGCTTCACGAAGTTCGAGAAGTCTCTCTCCATACGGAGGATTGCAGATAACGATAGAATTATTCGGCTGATAAAATTTTGAGATATCAGCCTGTTCTATTTTCAGACGTGATTTTATTCCTGCTTTATGAGCATTATCAAGTGTAAGAGCGACAGCAGCGTCGTCAAGATCTGCGCCGATTCCTTCAAATTTAGCGCTTCGGTCAACGTTGTCGATAGCACGGCTGCGTTCTTCTCTCCAAACGTTTGAATCGATACTTCCCCACTTTTCTGCTGCAAACCGACGGTTTATTCCGGGAGCAATCCTCAAAGCTTTTAAAGCAGCTTCGATAAGCAGTGTTCCGCTTCCGCAGAACGGATCGCAGACGATCGAATCAGGTCTTACACGGGCAAGGTCTATGATTCCTGCCGCAAGCGTTTCCTTTATAGGAGCAGCATTTGAATTGCGACGGTATCCTCGTTTATGAAGTCCTATACCGCTTGTATCAAGATATATCGTTACCACATCTTTAAGGATGCTGAATTTTATCTGAACAGGCGGACCGCTTTCGCTGAACCAGCCTATTCCGTATTTCGATTTAAGACGCTCCACCGCAGCTTTTTTTATTATTGCCTGACAGTCGGGAACGCTGTGAAGCGTGGAGTTCAGTGAATATCCCTTAACGGGAAAAGCGTCGTCTTTTCCGATATATTGCTCAAGGGCAATAGATTTGACTCCCTGAAAAAGCTCTTCAAAAGAAGTTGCCTTGAATTCGAGAAGTTCTATCATAACTCGCTCAGCGGTTGCGAGACAGAGGTTAGCTCTTGCGAGGATATTTTCATCCCCGCTGAAGCTTATCTTTCCGTCACTGACTTTAAGGTCAGTACCGCCGATTTTGAGTATTTCATATTTTAACACGCTCTCCAGACCAAAATGGCATGGACAGCAAAGTCTTATTAAATTATTCAAAGTAAAATCACCTTCTTACCATTCTCCGTATTCGCCGCCGGGGTTATCTTCTCCGGTCTGGTTGCCGCCGGGAGTGTCTCCGCCTGTCTGATTTCCTCCGGGGTTATCTCCTCCGGTCTGATTTCCACCGGGAGTGTCTCCGCCTGTTTGGTTGCCTCCGGGATTATCGCCGCCTGTCTGATTTCCTCCCGGATTTTCTTCTCCCGGATTATCGCCTCCGGTTTGATTTCCGTTTGGATCATCGTTGTTATCAGGAGCGTCTGTCGGATCCGGAGCAACCCAGTGAGATCCATCACACGTCGGAGCGTTTGTTGATTTCCAGTATCCCATCTGACTGCTCTTCGGACAATACTGTCCGGCTATTTTTCCTGTTTGAGTACACCACGGCGATTCGATAACGCCCTTTACAGGATCGAAGTCTGCCGGAGTATCAATATATTCGTTATCGATATAATCCCCGATTATGTTTTTCCATATTTGTGCGGAATTGGCCGAACGAAGCTCCATACCATCTCTGTAACCCTTATAACCGATAGTTATTCCGCTTACGAAATCTCTTGTAAGTCCTACGAACGTAAGATCCCACCAGTTTTCGTTAGTACCCGTTTTACCGCAAACGACCTTATTATTGAGTTTAGCATTAGTACCTGTACCGTTATCAACTACATTTTTAAGCAGACGGTTCATTACCCATGCTGTTTCAGAGCTGACAGCTTCACGTGGATTTCCATTGTTTTCGTAGATGACCGTACCGTTGCTGTCCTCAATTTTGGTTATAATATGAGCCTCGCTGTAGATTCCCTCGTTTCCGTAAGGAATATAGGCGTTTACAAGGTTTTCAAGCGTAATACCGTATGTGAGTGAACCGACAGACAGCGGCGAGATTGCTTCATCATATGGATCAAGATCTAAGCCGAGTTTTTCTGTAGAGAATTTAAATACTGCACTCGGAGTGAGCGTCTGGCAGATCTGAGCCGGAACGGTATTGAATGATTTCTGGAGGAAATAGTACATGAAGTTGGTTTCTCCGGTAATGTAGACATTGTCGCCTGTGGAGTAGTTGGTTGGCCATGGCTTTCCGTTTACTTCCATAACGGCCTTATCTTCAAAAACCGAACCCCAGTGTATCTCGTCCGTTTCAAGAGCGAGTCCGTATGTTGAAATAGGCTTGATAGTTGAACCGACAGAACGCTTATCACGAACGGCATAGTTTGTAATAAGAGAGTCTTTTTTCTCGCCCCAGTTGCCTACCGCAGCCTTGACAGAACCATCGTAATCAAGAGCTACGAATGCAACGTGCGGAAGACTTTCGCTGTCATCGATTTCACCGTCGCCATCTATATCTACCCATTGTCTTACATTGTCGGACGGCACGATATTATCGAGATTCAGGAATTTTTCTTCAACATATTCCTGCATTCTTTCGTCAACACGGGAGTATATTTTATATCCTCCGCTGTTTATGCGATTTATGGCTTCAAGCTCGTCGTCAATATTTAATTCTTCCATAAGGAAGTTAGCGGCTTCATAGTAAATTGCGTCTATCATCCATGAATATACTTTTTGTTCATCTTCAAGCTGTTCAACAGCGTCTTCCGGATGTTCACGCAGATATTCTTCCGAATCGGTATAAATTATCGGCGTATTAAGATATTCCTGATATTCATCATAAGTAATTGCGCCGTTTTCATAGAGCTTATAAAGAACATATCGCTGACGTATCTTATTATTGGCTCGTCCGTCTATCAGAACAGGATTCCGTGGATCGTCATCTTCGTGATATTCAATGAACGGACCGTATTCATTGGGACTTTTCGGAATAGCCGCAAGGACCGCTGCTTCCGGAACAGTTATCTCGTCAACGGTTTTTCCGAAATAATTGATACAGGCAGTCTCGATTCCATTGTAAGCTCCTCCGAAACCGATATAATTCAGGTACTCCTCAAGAATTTCATCTTTGGAGTAGGTTCTCTCAAGTTGCATTGCGCTGAAAATTTCTCGTATCTTACGTTGAGGGGACTGCTCATCATCTCCGGTAAGATTTTTGATAAGCTGCTGAGTTATGGTCGAACCGCCTTGATTCGTATCATAGAAATGCAAAAACATATTCAGAAAAGCGGAAAATGTTCGTTTATAGTCTACACCGTCATGAACGTAGAAACGTTCGTCTTCGGTATAAACGAATGCGTCACGGACGTGCTGCGGAATTTTGTCGATAGAAACGGGGATACGCTGAACAGTATTCTTGATTCTGTGCAGCTGTACGATTTTTTCGTTGCCGTTTTCATCGGTCTGAAGCCCGTAGAAGAACGTGTCGCTTCCTGATTCAAGTTCCTGAAAAGTGATGGTAGTGCTGTCGTCCATGAAATCAAGAACGTAGACCGTAAGGGCGGTTGCAACTATCGTTCCCGTTATTATCATGACGAGAAACAGCGAGAGCAGGGTAGTTGCAATAACTGTTAGAAGTTTTTTGAAGATTCTGAAAGGAAGACTATGCTTCTTTTTTTTCTTCTTTTTGGGCGGCGGACTTGTTCTGACCTCTCCTTCTCCAACCGGTTCGCCGAAAGGCTGAAGCGGAGCGTTTAAAATAGTATCGTTCATTTTTCCAGAGTTTCTCTGATGAAAGAGAAACAACTCCTTTCAAAGATTTTCATATAACTATACATAATATATTATACCATATTTTCTCAGTAATGTTAAGAGCTTTTTTCAAAAAATCACCTTTTTGTATAATATAGAAAAAAACGGCAATACTATTTACAATTATTTCAGCAAAGGAGCATGAAAGATGAGGAAAATTTTTGATAAGAGAATTTATTTCACGGTGCTTACAGCATTGACCATATCAGGCTTTATGGTAATATGTACGCTGGGGCAGACTATACGTCAGAAGAGGATAGATACCAAGCTTGCCGCGGCGGCTACGGAAGAACAGAATGATCCATTGTATATTTTAAAGGAACATGAGGGCAGAATTGCCATTTTTTGTCGTGGAATGGCAGAGCCTTACCGATATATAAACTACTGCGTTTCGCTTCTTCCCGAATATGACCGTGAGCAGCTTCGTGAGGGGATAGCTTTTGATACGGAGCAGGAGTTGAAAGCATATTTGCAGGATGTTGAGACATAAAAATAAAACTGCTGCACTATTTATTTAGTGCAGCAGCATTAAATTTTATTTCTTTTTTGTAAGCAGGAACATAACTCCGCTGTATGGAGAAATATCCATATTAATTTTGCCTTTTGAATATTTGAAAGCAGTTTGTCCTTCGGGGGTAGAACCGCTGTAGATTTGATTGTCGGAATCAATCAGAAGTTTCACTTTATATCCTTCCCCGACAGTGACGGTGTAATCAGGCTGAAACCAATCTGAGAAGTTGAGAACGGCGAGAATATCTCCGTCCGCACTTTTTCTTCTTATAGCGTAAACACAGCGATCGGTACTGCTGCAATCTTCCCACATGAAGTTGGTCGGGTCGTAATCATAATGCAAAGCGTTGTATTTAAGGTAAATGTGATTCAATTCTTTAATATAACGGTTGAACGAATCGTGAAGAGGGTATTTCAGCATATCCCAATCTTGTTCACGCTTTACATCCCATTCACGGAGCTGAGCGATCTCGTTTCCCATAAAATTCAGCTTTTTGCCAGGATGAGCAATCATGTACATATACATTGCCCTCGCCTGAGGAAATTTATCTTCATATTGTCCATGCATTTTCTGAGTAATAGTCGCTTTACCGTGAACTACCTCGTCATGCGAAAATGGCATAATAAACTTTTCGTTATAGAAATAAAGCATTGAGAATGTGAGTTTATGATATTCTCCGCTACGGTATATCGGCGAACTCTGGAAGTATTCAAGCGTATCATGCATCCAGCCGAGATCCCATTTATAATCGAATCCAAGTCCGCCTTCAAAAACCGGAGCGGTAACCTTGGGGTACGCAGAGGAATCCTCCGCCGAAATAATTGCCGATGGATGTCTTACTTTTAGTCCGCAGTTCATGGATTTCAAAAATTCAATGGCACAGCGGTTTTCACCACGGCTTTCGTCACCATTCCAATATATCATGTTGCGGATAGCGTCCATACGAAGTCCGTCGAAGTGGTAAACGCTGAGCCAGTAATTTGCCGCTGATTGGATAAACGAACGTACTTCGCCTTTTGAATGCATGAAATTGCGGCTTCCCCACTCATTATAGCCGATATCATCGCTGGGATATTCGTAAAGCTTAGTACCGTCGTATTCCGTGAGCGCATAATGATCGACAGCAAAATGTACGGGAACGAAATCGACTATAACTCCGATATTTTTTTGGTGGCATTTATCAACAAATTTCATAAGGTCTTTCGGCGTTCCGTAACGTGAAGTCGGAGCGAAAAATCCGGTGCTCTGATATCCCCATGATTCATCGCAGGGATGTTCGTTAAGCGGCATAAGCTCGATGAAATTGTAACCGTTTTCGAGAACATGGGCGATAAGCTGGTCGGCTATTTCCGAGTATGTGAACCAGCTCGCAGTATCTTCTTCAGCAGGCTTCTGTCTCCATGAACCGAGATGCACTTCGTAAATATTCATGGGTTTGTCCTTAAAGTCTGTCCGGCGGCTTATCCAGTCGGAATCCTTGAAGCGATAGCCGGATATACTTCTTATAATCGAGCAGGTTCCGGGACGAACTTCCATGCCAAAGCCGTAGGGATCGCAGTGGTCAATAAATTTGTTTTGTCTGTCGTAAATGCGGAATTTATAACGCATACCTTCTTTAGCTTTTGGGACGGATATTTCGTAAAAATTTCCGTCGGCTGTTTTTTCCATAGGTATATCCTTCCAGTCGCTGAAATCGCCTATCAGCGAGACTTTGGATGCATTTGGTGCATATGTTCGGAATGTTGTTCCTTTTGCAGATGTATGTGCGCCGAGAAATTCATAGGCGGAGAAATCCTCTCCCTTATAAAAACCGTAGATATCCATTACAAATCAACTCCTGAAGCTTTATTGACATATGTCAAAATTTATATTATAATTAAATTCAGCAAAAGCTATAATTTATTATATGACAAAAAACATCATATTACAATAATCAGTTTTTTACTCATGTCGTTTAATAGACACTTGTCTAAATTTGTCGAGGTATGGAGGAGTATTGCTATGGATCTCAGAGTGGAAAAAACTAAAAGAAGTATTATAAATGCATTTTTAAAGCTTCGTTCGCAGAAACCTCTTGAAAAAATAACCGTTAAAGAGCTTGCTTCTCTTGCTGAGATAAACAAGGCGACATTTTATCTTCATTATCATGATATTTACGATTTGTCCGAAACCCTTGAGCGTGAAGTGGTTCAGGCTACCCTTAACAGCATTCAGCATCCTGAGGCTCTTTTCCGCAATAACAGGGGATTTGTCCGTGAGCTTGGCGATGCTTTTGCCGCTAATGAACAGCTAATAAAAATTCTTTTTGAAGGCAGCCGCAGCGGAAGTTTTCTCTCAATTTTCGAGGAGGAACTAATGGCTGTTATACACAGCGTTTATCCCGAATATCAGCCGAGTATAGAAAGTCAGATGATGATGACGTATATGATATACGGCGGATATTATACCTATTTTAAATACTGCGACAACGGAATAAAATCTGTTCTCGGAATTATGGAAAAGTTTTCGGACGGAATTATGAAAATTTATGATTGATAAATCTGAATTTGACCTTTTTAAATTAATCTGCTATAATGTAGTAAGTATATTCTGGAGATGATCAAATGAATGAAACAACACTTACTTCCGTAATTGAAGAAATGACTGCAACAACTTCTGCTGCTGTTTCTGAAATAACCGAAACCGAGTCGACTCATGCTACGATTCAGGAGCAGGTCACCAAAACGGCGACGCTGCTTGAACGCATGATAATACATATAAAAAATGCTGTACCTTCACTGATAATGGCTGTTGTGATTCTGGTAGTCGGAATGCTTATTGTAAGACTTGCCTCGGGTTTTGCGAAAAAAACTCTGAAAAAATCGAATATCGACGGTGCAGCAAGAAGTTTTCTTGTATCGCTGATAAGAATAATTCTGTATATGGTCGTCATAATAATGATTTTATCAGTTCTGAACGTTCCGATGTCCTCGATAATCACCATATTCGGCGCTGCCGGACTCGCAGTCAGTCTTGCGCTTCAGAACTGTCTTTCCAATCTGTGCGGAGGCTTCATTATTCTCTTTTCTAAACCGTTTGTTGCCGGCGATACCATTGAATTGGACGGCTCTGTCGGTAAAGTTAAGTCGATAAGCATTCTCTATACAAAAATTTCAACTTTCGATGGCAAGACTATTTTCATACCTAACGGTAAGGTTTCTGACGCTAAAATAATCAATTATACTGAAAGTCCGGAAAGACGTATAGATCTTACCTTTGATATCGGCTATAATTCGGATTTCAGAAAGGCAAGGGAGCTTATTCTTAAAATAATTGATGAAGATAGTCTGTTCCTGAAAACTCCTGATCCTGTAGTTCGTATGACTTCCCATAACGAAAGTTCGGTCTCGATTGATGTAAAGGTTTTCGTTAAAAATGATGATTATAATACGGCAAGATATAATATTATTGAAGCTGTTAAAGAATCATTTGATGAAAACGGCATTGAAATTCCGTATAATCAGCTTGATATACATATTAAGGACGTGGTTTCATGACAGGATACGGAGATTCTTTCAGCGACGGACATCAGAAAAAGACTTCAAAATCAAGGTATCGTTTCAGACGAATTTGTGCAGTAGTTATTTTGCTTGTTTTTGTATGGTGGTTTAATAATTATACTTTAAAAATAACGGAAGTCAGTGTAGGATCGTCTAAAATCAAATCTCCAGTGAGAATTGCGGCAATAAGCGATCTTCATGCGTCTTCTCACGGAATAAGCAACAAAAATATAATTAAAAAAATCAAAAAAACAGATCCTGATATCGTTGTTATGCTTGGAGATATGTATACATCCGGAAGTTCATGGGATACGATACAGATAGCTGTTGATCTTACAGAGAGCATTGTAAATGATGGATATCCGGTTTATTTTGTGACCGGAGAGCATGATACAAGTGAAAAATATATCGAGAAAATAGTTGAATCCGGTGCGAAGGTGATGAATTATCAAAGCGATATTATCAATGTAAACGGTAACAGTTTGAGAATAATGGGTATTGATAATGTTTATTACAGTTCAACTTTTGATTTGAATAATGCGTTTACTATCGATGATGATTGTTTTAATATTCTCCTTGCGCATATTCCAAACTACGAAGATTTTGCCAAATTCGGTGCGGATCTTACTCTTTGTGGTGATACTCACGGGGGAATGGTTCAGCTTCCGTTTGATCTTGGTCCGGTTTATTCCTCGGATTACGGAAAATTTTTCCCTCAGCTTACTTTAAAGGGTACTACGGTTTACGATAAGGGTGTTTTCAACTATGACGGCGGAGCAATGTTTATAACTTCCGGAATCGGCGACGCTCCCGCCCCTGTAAGATTCAATAACAGGCCGGAAGTTGCGGTTATTGATATTGTTCCGGCTTAAAAGGAGTGACAAAGTATGTATGCGGATATAGTTGTTATCGGCGGCGGAGCAGCGGGAATGGCAGCTGCAATAAGTGCGAAAAAAGCCCGTCCGTCGGCAAAAATCATAATTGCCGAACGTCTGGACAGAGTTGGAAGAAAACTTCTCTCAACGGGCAATGGAAGGTGCAATCTCAGCAATCAGTCGATTCTGCCGGAACATTATCACGGTTCGGTCAGAAATATTATGAAAATAATTGATGTCGCTCCTTCAGCTGAAGAATTTTTCATGGATATGGGAGTTCTTTGCTGTGCAGACGATCAGGGAAGGATATATCCACGAAGTATGAGCGCAGCAACGGTCCTCAGCGCTTTGCGTATGAAACTTTCGGAGCTTGATATAACTGAAATATGCGGATTCGATTTTGTCTCAATTGAAAAAGGGAAAATCTATGAGATTGTATCTTCAAATGGGGATAAAATTTCATGCAGAAAAGTGATAATCGCCGCAGGAGGTTATGCTGCTCCTCAGCTTGGAACTGATGGTTCGGTAATGCGTATTTTCCGTGAAAGGGGCTATAAAACGGCGAAAATCTGTCCGTCGGTCGCTCCGCTCAGAGTGTCTCCGGAAAGCGTTAAGGGACTTAAAGGAGTTCGTGCAAAAGGCTGTGTTGCTGCATTTTCAGGTGGGAAAAAACTTAAAGAGGAATTCGGTGAAATACAGTTCACGGAAAATTCTCTTTCGGGAATCTGTGTGTTTAATCTTGCGAGACTTTTTCAGCAGTACGAGGGTAGTCTTACTTTGCAAATTGATTTTGCTCCGGATATGACTCCGCAGCAGATCATAGATTATCTGAATATAATCAAAAAACAGCGTGCAGAGCGATCTGTTGATGAATTGCTTACCGGATTTTTTGCGAAAAATCTTGCTGTGTTTATTGTTAAAAATGCCGTTTCACGTTCGTTGACAGATAAGACATCTACTCTTAAAAAAGACGAAATCATCAATATTGCGAAAAAAATAAAAGGATTTCAATTTAGTATAACAGGAAGTTCGCCGTGGAAAAATGCTCAGGTCACAGCCGGGGGAATTCACGGTGACTGCGTTGATGAAAGACTGGAATCAAAGCTGGACAGAGGTATTTTTTTCTGCGGAGAAATTCTCGATGCAGACGGCGACTGCGGTGGGTTTAACCTTCAATGGGCTTGGTCATCGGGACTTTGGGCGGGAAAAAATTGTGCCGAATCACTGATAGGAGAAAGATTATGATAAGAGTTGGCAATATAAGAGTTCCCCTAGATTTTGATTTTGAGAATTTGCCGGAGCTTTGTGCAAAAAAGCTCGGAATCAAGTCGGATAGGTTGAAAAGTGTTCGTTTATCAAAAAAATCAGTGGACGCACGGAGAAAGTCTGATGTTCATTTTATAATTTCACTCGATATAGAAGCAAAAGGTGAGGAAAAACTTCTGAAATCACTGAAAAATGCCGTTCCTGCCGAAAAATATGAATACAAAATAATTCCCGTTAAAAATTTGGTTCAAAGACCGGTTGTGATCGGATTTGGTCCGGCGGGAATGTTTGCGGCCCTAGTTCTTGCAATGGCAGGCGCAAACCCGATAATTCTCGAAAGGGGGGCAGATGTCGATTCACGCTGTAAGGCGGTAGAACGCTTCAGAAGCGAGGGCATTCTCGATACAGAATGCAATATTCAGTTCGGAGAGGGTGGGGCAGGAACTTTTTCCGATGGAAAGCTTACTACAGGTATTAAGGACAAGCGGATAGGTTGGATCCTTGAAAAATTCGTCGAATTTGGAGCGCCGGAGGAAATATTATACCTTGCGAAAGCCCATATTGGTACGGATATGCTTCGGGATGTGGTTAAAAATCTTCGCAAGCGTGTTATTTCTCTTGGCGGAGAGGTTGTTTTCGGAGCAAAATTTTGTGATTTTACTGAGAAGAATGGCAGAATTTCTTCTGTTGAGTACGAGAGATACGGCAAACTCTATCAGATCGAATCGGAAAATGTTATCCTCGCTTCTGGTCATAGCGCAAGGGACGTTTTTGAGATGATGTTCGGGAAGAAAATAAGTCTTTCGCAGAAAAACTTTGCTGTAGGAGTAAGGATCGAGCACCGCAGAGAAGATATAGACAAGGCTATGTATGGCGATTTTGTCGGTCATCCGGCTCTTAAAGCAGCGGATTATAAGCTTGCTGTTCATCTTCCAAATGGAAGAACGCTCTACACCTTTTGTATGTGTCCGGGAGGAGAAGTTGTTGCGGCATCGTCTGAAACAGGCCGTCTTGCGGTCAATGGTATGAGCTGTTTTGCACGAGACGCCAAGAATTCCAACAGCGCATTGCTTGTAAATGTTGATACAAGCGATTATAACAGTGACCATCCTCTTGCTGGGATGTATTTTCAGCGTGAACTTGAGGAAAAAGCTTTTATAGCAGGCGGTTCCGGTTACGGCGCTCCGATTATAAGCGTGGGTGAATTTCTCAGTGGAGAAGCAGGAAATTCAGACGTTGAACCTTCTTATCGCCCGGCAGTAAAAATTGCTTCGCCTGAGGATTATCTTCCCGAATTTGTGTGTGAATCGTTAAAAATGGGAATTCCTGAAATGGGCAGAAAGCTTCGTGGATTCGACTCGCCGGAGGCTATCCTCACAGGAATCGAAAGCCGCAGCAGTTCTCCTGTGAGAATTAACAGGGGAGAGAATCTTCAGTCTGTTTCATTGGGCGGACTTTTTCCATGCGGAGAGGGTGCAGGATATGCCGGAGGAATCGTTTCGGCGGCTGTGGACGGAATGAAATGCGCCGAGGCTGTTTTGAAAAATTTGGAGGTGAATTATGAAAATTAATGTTATAGGCGGTGAAATGGAGCGCAGCGAGGTTGACGCTTACATAAAATATGCAAGTGAAAAATATCCGGGCAGACAAATAAAACAGCTTGACATTATCGTAGACGGCGAATTCGTTGACTTGAAATTTTATTTTAAAGATACGGATTTTCAGCGGGCTTACAGATCGGCGGACTATCTTGTGAACGATCTGAATAAATTAAACAATGCCAAACAGTCGGAATTTTCGCAGAAGGAACGCAACGGTATTCAGGAGAAATAAATTATGAATTTAACAAATATAGGCACAGTTAAAGAGATTTTATCAAGGCATGGTTTCAGCTTTTCAAAGGGTTTGGGACAGAATTTTATTATAAATCCTGATATATGTCCTAAAATAGCTGAAAATGGCAATGCTCGTCAGGGATTTGGAGTCCTTGAGATCGGTACGGGAATAGGAGTTCTGACTGCTGAACTTGCGAAACGTGCGGACAAGGTCTGCGCTGTTGAAATCGACCAGCGGCTTCTTCCGATTTTGGAGGAAACACTTGATGAATTCGATAATATCAGAATTTTTAACGAGGACGTTATGAAGTGCGATTTACAGCGGATTGTTCGAGAGGAATTTGCCGGAATCAAAGCTGCGGTCTGCGCTAATCTTCCGTATTATATAACTTCCCCCGTGATAATGCTGCTGCTAGAGAGCAGACTGCCTGTGGAATCAATAACGGTTATGGTTCAGAAAGAAGCAGCGCAGCGTCTTTGTGCAAAAGTCGGTACAAGAGAATCAGGAGCAATAACGGTTGCGGTAAATTATTACGGAACTGTCCGAAAGGTTTTTGACGTTTCAAGGGGAAGCTTTATTCCTGCGCCCAATGTTGATTCAGCAGTTATAAAAATCGAGCCGAATCCCGTTCCTAGGCTTGATGAAGAGAGTGAAAAGTTCTTTTTTAAAATAGTAAAAAGTGGTTTTTCACAGCGAAGAAAAACTGCGGCAAATGCCCTTTCTTCGATCGCAGGTATTCCCAAAGGCGATGTGTATGAGGCTCTTACAGGAATTGGTCTTAGCGAAAATGCAAGGCTGGAACAGCTTGATATGGAACAGCTTATAAATTTTTCATTAAAGCTTAGAGAAATCTCAAATTAATATTGTTGTAGATAACTGGAATCGACAGACTTCGCCAAAGAAAAATGGTATAATATGAATTACATTTTTCTTTAAGGGTGATTGGATGTTAAAAGTAAAAAAAAATTATACTGATTCAGCTATAGTATCAATCGGCGCTTTTACGATTTCGGCTGCGGCAGGTTTTATGCTTTCGGGAACGAGCATGGCCGGAGTTTCATCATTTGCGGATGCTGCTCTTACGGGAGGACTCGGTCTTCCTTCTTCTGCTGCGGTGCTGACGGGGAGTCTTGTCAGAAGCATTATTGGCGGAACCGTTGGAAGAAACATTGTTAAAATTGCGGCAATGGTTATAATTCTGATACTTAAAATGTTTCTTGAACCTAAAAATAATCCACGGCTTTGCGGCATTATAACTTTTGTTGGAATTTTTGTTTCCGGCGCTGCCGTTTCAATGCTCATAGGCGAGGTCTTATATAAGCTGATATTTTACGTTTTTTATGGAGCTCTTGCAGGTTTTACGTCTTATTCAGTTTCGCTGATAATAACGGGACTCCGTACAAAAAAAGCTGTTGATCTTTCTGCTCCGTCCGGATGTGCTTACGCTGTTTCTTATACTTTACTTATGGCTTCAATTTGCTCTGTACGATTTCCTCTGGTAAATATCGGCATTGTTCTGGGGGCGGCAGTTACGCTTTCGGCGGCTTACTTTTATCGACATACAGGAGGAGTGCTTTGCGGTGCGCTTACTACCTGTGGTGCGTTTCTTTCCTCGTCATCATGCGGTATGACTGTGGTTTTGCTTCCGGCGGCAGGTCTTCTCACCGGTTATCTTTATAAGCAGAAAATAAATGTTGCTGCCGCTTTTTTTGTCGGATTGAATTTTATGATGATGATGCTTACCGGAATTTCTCTCGATAGCGTAAGCAGCATGGTGAATATAGCCTGCGGAGCAGCTTTGTTCCTCGTTTTTGCACCTTATTATTCAGATAAGTGGGTTATAATTGGAGAAGATTCCACATCGGCTTTGCCGGAAATATTAAGCTCACGGATGAGCTTTCTTTCCGATTCAATAGGAAATGTTCGCAGAGAATCCGAGAAAATTGCGGAAATGCTTTCACAAAATTCCGGTAAGGAAAATGAATCGGAGGACAGTTCCAACGAGATATGTTCACGCTGTTTTCGACGGCTTTCCTGCTGGAAAACAGATTATGACAGCACGCTTAGAGGATTTCGCAAGCTTTCGCAGCTTACTGAGTTTGCAAAAGAGAGCTTTCCTTATGAACTTACCGATTGTCTCCACAAAAGCGAACTCAGGGATAGATTTGAAAGAGAGGCAAGAGAAAAAGCGACGGCAAAGCTTCTTGAGATGCGTTATTCCGAGAGCAGAAAGCTTCTTTCGGAACAGATAAAAATTATTGAGGAAGTCGCAGCAGCAGCGGGTGAACGTGTTGATGTGCGTTATTCTGAGCCTATCAGCAAGATAATCAGAACAAAACTGTGCAAATTTGGGTTTAAGACAAACAGCGTCATTGCCTACTATAATTCACGTAACAGACTCCTTGCAGAGATCTATTTTCCCTTTAAGGACGCTCCGGAAAGTATCAGAAGAATCTGCGATCTTGTTTCGGATGAGCTGAGAATTCCCCTTGATTGCGCTGATCCTGTTAACTCCGGAAAAGAGGTTCGGTTGAGACTTTTTGAACGTCCGGAGTATTCTCTTCAAGTTTACGGTGCGTCGGTGTGCGCAGATAATTCAAAGGAAAACGGCGATACTTCTATGATATTTAGCGACGGAACAGGTATAAGCTACGTTATTCTTTCCGATGGCATGGGAAGCGGAAAGAATGCTGCTGTTGAATCGAGAATAGTCGTAAGGATGTTTCGCCGTCTTATAAGCAGCGGTGCGGATTACTCTTCGGCGATAAAGCTGATCAATTCCATTATGCTGACTAAATCCCATGATGAATCTTTTGCAACTCTTGATGCCGTAAGGATAGACCTCGATAACTGCGGTCTGACCGTTATAAAATCCGGTGCGACTGCCACTCTCATCCGCCATAGGGGAAGCGTTATGAAAGTTTCATCGCCAACCTTTCCTATAGGAATTTATGAGCAGTCCGATACATTTTCAAGAAGCTATGATTTTGAGGAGGGTGACATTATTATTATGTTTTCCGATGGAATCAGTGAAAATGCCTACAGTTTTATAAAAGAACTTCTTTTGAGCGGCAACGACTTGAAAAAAATGGTTGATGAGATATGCATTAAATCCGAAGTGTTCAATCCTTCTTCAAAAAGCGATGATGTTACCGTTATAGGTATTAAAGTTGTAAAGACTTCTCATGTGTGATTTTAACAATGAAAATAGTAACAAAAAATGCTTTTTATGGCAAATTGCACTAAAGATTGATACAATAATTAGTATAACATCTGAATTTTTGATTGATTTTTAAAAAAAACTTGAATAATTAATCAAATTCTGGTAAAATGTTAATAGCAAAGGAGGCTGAATCATGGCTGCTAATATTAAATCAAATCCAAACGATTTCCCGCTGTATCTTTTTTATCAGGGAAAGAATTACGAGGCTTATAAATTTTTCGGAGTTCACAGCGTAAAAAAGGGCAGAGGACGTTCATTCATTTTCAGAGTTTGGGCTCCTAATGCATCAGGCGTTTCCGTTGTCGGCGATTTTAACGAGTGGGATAAAACTAAAAATCCTATGAAGCTTATTGCAGACGGAGTTTGGGAAGCTGAGGTATCTAAGCTTCAACAGTTTGACGCATATAAATACAGCATCGAAACGAAGGATGGAAGAACTATTCTTAAATCCGATCCATACGGCGCACATTTTGAAACACGACCGGGAACTGCTTCTAAAATTTATGAAAGCAGCTATAAATGGAACGATAAAGAATGGTATGAAGAAAAAAAGAAAAAGAGTATATATAAAAGTCCTGTAAACGTTTATGAGGTGCATTTAAGTTCTTGGAAATCAAACGGCGAGGGTACGTTCCTTGATTATATTACTTTTGCAAATGAAATAATTCCATACATTAAAAAGATGTCATATACTCATGTCGAATTCATGCCGCTTACGGAATATCCTTTCGACGGTTCATGGGGATATCAGGTTACAGGATATTTTGCGCCTACTTCACGATACGGAACTCCTGACGATTTCAGAAAAATGGTAGATATGTTCCATGAGGCGGGCATCGGAGTTATCCTGGACTGGGTTCCGGCCCATTTTCCTAAAGACGGCGCAGGTCTTTATGAATTCGATGGCACTTGCTGTTATGAATATACAGATGAGCGCAAGAGAGAACACAAATCATGGGGAACAAGAGTTTTTGATTACGGTAAGGCTGAGGTTTGCTCATTCCTTATTTCAAGCGCTAATTATTGGTTCGATGAGTTCCATGTTGATGGATTGAGAGTTGACGCTGTTGCTTCAATGCTATATCTCGATTATGACAGACGTGACGGCGAATGGTGCGCAAATGTATATGGCGGAAACGAGAATCTTGAGGCTGTTGCTTTCCTAAAGCATCTTAATGAAGCCGTTTTTGCAAAGCATCCGGATGCGCTTATGATAGCTGAGGAATCAACGGCTTGGCCTCTTGTTACTAAACCGACTGATATCGGCGGTCTTGGATTCAATTTCAAGTGGAACATGGGCTGGATGAACGATATGTTAAGTTATATGTCGCTCGATCCTATTTATCGTTCGTTCAACCACGATAAGCTTACGTTTTCGTTCTTCTACGCTTTTTCCGAGAACTATATACTTCCTATTTCTCATGATGAGGTCGTATATGGAAAATGCTCTATGATAAATAAAATGCCCGGTGATTACGATCAGAAATTTGCTTCTTACCGTGCTTTTCTTGCCTATATGATGGCTCATCCAGGAAAGAAGCTTCTCTTCATGGGTCAGGAATTCGCTCAGATGAACGAATGGAATTATCAGTCTCAGCTCGATTGGGATCTTCTTGAGTTTGATTCGCATAAAAATCTTCTTAAATTCTCGGAAAAGCTGAATAAATTCTATGCCGAAAATTCTCCGCTTTGGCAGAATGACGATTCATGGAGCGGTTTCAGCTGGATTTCTAACGACGATTACAAGCAGAGCGTTATCGCTTTCAGACGTATTGACGACAACGAAGAAGAAGTTATCGCTGTCTGCAATTTCGTTCCCGTTGAACGCAGAGATTATCGTATCGGCGTTCCATATAAGGGAAGATACAAGCTCGTTTTCAATACTGATGCCGAGGAGTTCGGAGGTTCGGGAATTACTGAAAAAACATTTAAAACTCTCGGTGAGGGTATGCACGGTCTGGATGAAAGTATTTCTATGACTCTTGCTCCGCTTTCAGTGATTTATCTGAAATATGCTCCTGTAAAGAAGAGAACTCCTAAAACAGAAAAAACAACTGAAAAAAAGACAGTGAAGAAAACCAAGACCGTTTCCAAGGCAAAAGAAACTGCTAAGGACGAATAATCTTAGTTTAAAATTTTTAAAATAATTTCAATAGACCTGTTCGATAACCGGAAATACTTGATGATACAGTATTTTCAGGTTATTGAACACGACTTATACAACATCGGAAAATTTGCAGTATTCTGCGCTTTTTCCTGATTCAGGAGGAATAATATGTATACAAAAAAGAGAGTCGTTGCTATGCTCCTTGCAGGCGGTCAGGGAAGCAGACTTTATGCTTTGACTAAAAATGTTGCTAAGCCGGCAGTTCCATATGGCGGAAAATACCGTCTTATCGACTTCCCGCTTTCAAACTGTACAAATTCAGGTATTGATACAGTAGGTGTCCTTACACAGTATCAGCCTCTCGTACTTAATGAGTATATCGGAAATGGTCAGCCATGGGATCTCGACAAAATGAACGGAGGAGTTCATGTTCTTCCGCCTTATGAAACTCAGGCAGGCGCTTCGTGGTATGAGGGTACGGCTAATGCTATTTATCAGAATATCAGATTTATCGAAAGATATAATCCTGAATATGTAGTTGTTCTCGGCGGCGACCACATATATAAAATGGACTATTCTAAAATGGTAGATTTCCATGTTGCCAACAATGCTGATTGTACTATTTCCGTTATTGATGTTCCAAAGGCTGAGGCTTCACGTTTCGGTATCATGATATGCGATGACCAGAATCAGGTTATCGATTTTGTCGAAAAGCCAAAGGAGCCAAAGTCTACTCTTGCCTCAATGGGAATTTATGTGTTTAGCTGGGAGAAGCTTCGTAAATATCTTATCGAAAATGAAGAGGACGCTAATGCTAAGCGTGAAAGAGGCGAGGCTTGGTCGAAAGATTTCGGTAAGGATATTATTACCTCTATGCTTCGTGATAAACAGCGTCTTTTCGCTTATGAATTTGAAGGCTACTGGAAGGATGTTGGAACTCTTGATTCCCTCTGGGAAGCTAATATGGATCTTCTCAGTCCAAGTGTTCCGCTCGATCTTTATGACCCAAGCTGGAAGATCTATTCAAGAAATAATAATATGCCGCCGCAGTATATCGGCGATAACGCAAATATAGAAAATTCTATGATTTCTGAAGGAAGTATGATCGACGGTACTGTAGATTTCTCAATTGTTTTCTCCGGCGTTACCATCGAAGAAGGCGCAACTGTTAATTACAGTATCCTTATGCCGGGTGCTGTTATTAAATCCGGCGCAGTTGTTGAATACGCAATAGTCGGCGAGGATACCGTGATCGAAAGCGGCGCAAGGATAGGAACAAGTCCTGAAAACGTTGAAAACAGAGACGACTGGAGCATTGCTGTTGTCGGACATAACGTTACCGTTTCCGAAAATAAGGTTGTTGAGCCGAAACAGATAATCGGCGAAAGTATCTGATTGGAGGAGTTTTAGTATGAGTGTTAATTATAATGTTTTAGGACTTATTTTCGCAAGTATGCACGATTCTTATGTAAGCGAGCTTACAAAGCAGAGAACTATGGGTTCAATACCTTTTGGCGGTCGTTATCGTCTTATTGATTTTCCGCTTTCAAATATGGTAAATTCAAGCGTTTCAGAGGTCGGAGTTATTACAAAATCCAACTACGGCTCTCTTCTCGATCACCTCGGTTCAGGTCGTGATTGGGATCTTTCCCGTAAAAAGGGCGGGCTGCATCTTCTTCCGCCTTACAGCCAGACCGGAGGTATTTATAAGGGCAGACTCGATGCTCTCAGTAATGTATGGAGTTTTGTTGAGCATTCAAACGCTAAGTATGTTATTATGGCGAACTGCGATGTTATTACTACTATTGACTTTGATCCAATTCTCAAGCAGCATATGAAGTCTGAGGCTGATATTACCCTTATCTACGGTAAGGCTCATTATGATTGTGAGAAAAATGCAAGCTCGACTGTTCTTGAGTTCGATGAAAACAGCCGTCTGAAGGACGTACTTGTAACTCCTCAGATTTCGGGGGAGTGCAATGTTTGGATGGAAATGCTCATTATCAGCAAAGAATTCCTTAAGAAGATCGTTTTTGATGCGGCAAGCAGAAATCAGTTCAGTTTTACCCGTGAGATTCTTCAGGGCAAAAAAGATGAATATAATATAATGGGTTACGAACATAAGGATTTCTTTACTAGAATCGACAGTATTGAAAATTACTATCTTGCAAACAAGATGCTTCTCGATACTCAAAAGAGAAATGCTCTTTTCAAGAAGGAAATGCCTATTTATACAAAAATCGGCGATAACGGACCTGTTAAATACGGTCTTGAATCAAACATTAAGGATTCTCTTATCGCAGACGGCTGCGTAATCGAGGGAACTGTTGAAAATTCTATCCTTTTCAGAGGTGTTAAGGTTGGAAAGGGTACAGTCGTTAAAAATTCTGTATTGCTTCAGGGTACCAAGATCGGCAATAATGCAAGTGTAACATCTATTATTACTGATAAAAATGTCGAAATAAGCGATGAAAAGGTTCTTACAGGTTCTGAAACATATCCGCTTTATATCGGAAAAAACGGAAAGATATAATGGCGGTGAAAAATTTATGAAGATACTTTTTGCCGCCAGTGAGGCTGTACCATTTGCAGCCTCCGGCGGTCTTGCCGATGTGATAGGCTCTCTTCCAAAGGCCATTAAAGCTAACGGTCACGATTGCCGTATCGTTATTCCTCTATATAAGGCAATAAAACCTGAATTAAGATCAAAACTTAAATTTATTACAAATATCACTGTTGACGTTTCATGGCGCAAGCAATATTGCGGAATTTTCAGTGCGAAGCTTGATGGAGTTACATATTATTTTATAGATAATGAGTACTATTTCTCAAGAGATGGTCTTTACGGTTTTTACGATGACTGTGAACGTTTTGTGTTTTTCGATAGAGCTGTTCTGGAAATGCTTAAATATATTGATTTTACACCGGATATTATCAACTGTAATGACTGGCAGACTGCTCTTATACCTGTTTATTATAACATTTATTATAAATATCAGCAGGGATATGATGGAATCAAGACGGTTTATACTATACATAATATAGAATACCAGGGTAAATATGGAAAAGAAGTTTTGTCTGAGATTATGGGAATACCTGCGTATAATGCCAATTTGCTCGATTATGACGGTTATGTTAACATGATGAAAGGCGCTATTGAAGCGGCAGATATGGTTACAACTGTTAGTCCGAGTTATGCTTGGGAGATTCTTGATCCGTGGTATGCCCATGGTCTGGATAGGATTCTCGTTACAAAACAGTACAAATTGAGAGGAATTCTCAACGGAATTGATATGGATGCATATAATCCCGAAACCGATCCTGCTATTGCCGGACATTTTTCTGCGGACGATATTTCAGGTAAAATCGAATGTAAAAAAGCTCTTATTAGTGAACTGGGACTTATTGATGATGACAAGCCGATTATCGGAATTGTGACACGTTTTGTCGATCACAAGGGAATCGGTCTTATTCGTTATGCCTTTGAGGAAATGGTTGGTATGGGAATCAAGTTTGCCGTTCTTGGAAGCGGAGAAAGAATGTATGAGGAATTTTTCCGTGAAATGGCAGCGAGATATCCTAATAGGGTTTCTGTAACTCTGGGATTTGTTCCGGAACTTTCTCATAAAATTTATGCCGGAACTGATATGTTCCTTATGCCTTCAAAGAGCGAGCCGTGTGGACTTGCACAAATGATTGCAATGAGATATGGAACCATTCCGATTGTTCGTGAAACGGGCGGACTGCGTGATTCTGTTCGTGATAACGGGGGAGAAAACGGCAATGGGTTTACGTTTAAAACTTGCAATGCTGATGATATGCTTTATGCGGTTAAAAGGGCTAAAAGCAATTTTGAGGATAAGAAAACATGGAAAAAACTTGTTCAGCGTTCTATGCGATGCGATTTTAGCTGGCAGGCATCAGCTGAGGTGTACATCGATATTTATAAAGACTTAATTCAATCTCACTAAAGTGAAACACCGTCTGAAAAGGCGGTGTTTTTGCATATATATAGAATGGAG
>JAMPIL010000001.1:369208-394157 GCA_023662725.1 Ruminococcus flavefaciens | reverse complement strand
CTGGGTTCGTTATTACGTATTCCTTGTTTTTAAGGTCAAAATGTCCGTAGTTCATATTTTTTCTCCTTTTTACTGATAAACGGCAGTGCTATTCCGTAAACAGAATAATAATAGTAGTTTTATTATACCATTTTTTTCAATACGTTTCAAGTACTTTACAATAACTTATGAAATTTTTTTGAATTAAAATCAGAAGATAAGTTGTACAATTCCAACAATTTTTTATAAAAAAATTCGTTTGTTTTTTTCTCACAAATACTTGAAACACACAAAAAAATATGATATAATAGTAGAGATATTTGAATTCGTGTATTCTAATGGAGGTATTTTATTATGTCAACGCTTGAAATCGTCGGAGGAGTAGTTCTCCTTATCATAAGCGCTCTTGTTATCATTCTTTGTCTTTCACAGGAACAAAAATCGCAGGATAGTATGTCTGCCGCTCTTACAGGCGCAAGCAGCGATTCTTTCTACGGAAAAAATGAAGGCAGAACTAAGGAAGCTATTCTCAATAAGATTACAAGAACTCTTGGAATTATAATGTTCATTATTGTTCTTGCAATTAATTTAATTCCAATTTTATCCAAGTAATCAGAATCCACCCTGTGACTTAGTCATAGGGTTTATTTTTTAAAGCGAGGTAATTATGCCAGAAAAAAGAAAAAAGAAATCTGCTGCAAAAAAATCCAACGGATCATGCAGCGTGGAAAGCTATAAAAATAAAATCGTGACATTCCTTACAGCTTACGGAAAAAAACTTATGCCGCTCAGCGAGCTTGAAACAAAGTGCCGAACTAAGAAACAAGGCAGAGATAATTTCATCTCCGCTTTTGACGAATTGCGTACAGAAGGCGTCATCACTATGAAAAAAGGGATGAAAACCGGTCTTTGCTCACGTCTGGGAATAGTATGCGGAACTGTTTCACGTCTCAGCCGGACTTTCGGTTTTGCCGTTTCGGATGACGGAACAGAATACTTCATCCCCGGAAAATATATGCTCGGAGCAATGCCGGAAGACCGTGTTCTTATCGTTGATATTGCTTCACGTTCAGGCGAACCGGAAGGCGAAATAATTGATATTATCAGTTTCGGAAGCTCGCAGATGACGGGAAAAATAGAATTTGCCAACGAAAAACCGTACCTTGTTCCTGATAATGCCTCAAAAAATCATATTATAATATCGGTAAACGAAAGCGTCCCTTTCAACAACGGCGACAAGGTTCTTGCGGAAATCGTTTACCGTGGACGCCGTCATGCCGAGCATAAGGTTAAAATAACCGGAGTTTTCGGAAGCGCTGACTATGCTTCATCCTGTGCAGCTTCTATTCTTATTTCTCACGGTGCACCAATGGAATTTCCGGAGGATGCACTTAAAGAAGCAAGAAAGATCTCCGAAGGAGGCATTCAGGATTATTCATTCAACAATCGTGAAGACCTGCGGAATCTCAATATTTTCACCATCGACGGAGCGGAATCAAAAGACCTTGATGACGCTGTTTCGCTTTCAAAAACGAACAAAGGTTATCTTCTTGGAGTCCATATTGCCGATGTTTCGCACTATGTCAAGGGAAACAGCGCCCTCGACAAAGAAGCTCTGAAACGTGGAACTAGCATCTATTACGCCGATAAAGTTATACCCATGCTCCCGAAAGAGCTGTCAAACGGCATATGCTCGCTTAATCCTAATGAGGACAGACTCACTCTTTCCGCTTTTATCGAGCTGGATGGCGAAGGCGAAATGCTATCATACCGATTCTGCAAAAGTGCAATACGTTCCAGAGTAAAGGGTGTTTACTCGGAAATCAATTCAATCATTTCCGGTAATGCAACTGATGATATCCTTGAGAAATACGCTCCTGTACTCAGCGAGATCGAAATCATGAACGAACTTGCCGATATTCTTATCGCCAAAAAGGCTCGGAGGAACGCTCCGGAAATCGAAACGACCGAAAGCAAGCTTATAATTGACGAAAACGGTGTTTGCTGCGATATTGCCGCAAGAGAGCGTGGAAAGGCTGAACGCATTATTGAGGAATTTATGCTCACCGCAAACGAAGCCGCCGCAAAGCTTGCAAGAGATAAAAAAGTTCCGTTTGTTTACCGTATTCACGAAGCTCCGCCGGAAGCAAAAACGGAAAATCTTCGTGAAACACTTATAAGGCTCGGCATAGAATGTCCGCCTTTTACAGAATTCAAACCGTACCATGCAGCAAAAATTCTCGAAAATGCCCGTGATACAGATAAATACGAAGCCGTAAATCTAATGGTTCTCCGCTCTATGGCAAAGGCGAAATACTCTCCGGAGCCGCTTGGGCATTTCGGACTCGTCCTTGATGACTATGCCCATTTCACCTCCCCCATACGCCGTTATCCCGACCTTGCGATTCATAGAATCATTACGGATATTCTTGCCGGATATGGAAAAGAATGGATGAATAAGCGTTACTCCGGATTCGCCGTAAACGCTTCCGAACGCTCTTCCGCTGCTGAAATACGTGCCGTTTCTATCGAGCGTGAATGCGAGGACTGCTATAAAGCAGAGTTCATGCGTCCGCATATCGGAGAGGTTTTCGACGCAAGAATTTCCAGTGTTACCGAATTCGGATTCTACGCCCAGCTACCAAATACAGTCGAGGGACTTGTTCATATAAGAACTCTGCCGGAGGGTGAATACGATTACTCCGAGCCTATCTCGCTTACGGAAAAATTCAGCGGAACTTCATATACTCTCGGTCAAGCAGTTCAGGTAATTTGCGCCGCAGTCAATGTCAGCGACGGAACGATCGATTTCGTTCTGAACAGCGATGACGAATAGGAGGATTTAACTATCATGAGAAAAAAATTTACAGCCGCAGTCCTTTTTGCCGCCTCTTTGCTTGTTATATCGGGATGCTCCAAAAAGACGGAAAAATCTTCGGATACAATTTCCGAGCCAAGCACTTCGCAGAGCGAGACTACTCTCCAGCCTGATCCGCTTTCTCCGACTGAAGAAATCACTACGGAACCTTCCGCTGAACAGACGACAACCGTATCTTCATCCCCTGCTCCGACAGAAACAACTGTTACAACCGCCTCTGTAACTCAGCAAGCCGATCCGCAGGGCAGCGGAGCTTTTTCCTATGACGATAACGGAGCAGTCAGCTTCAATACAGATATTTCTCAGCAGGACGACCGTACCCTGATCGCCGCCGCACAAGCTCTTTTCGAATCCGCTTGCCGCACTCAGTGGGATTACACCGTCGGATGCCCGTACGACATCGACTCCGGCGATATTGTTGAAAATCAATTCGGCTGGCAATTCTGCCGCATTACAAACAGCGGAATAAACTCTCTTAGCGACGTTGAAAATGATTACTATAAAGTTTTTAGCAGCAGATATCCGAATCAGCTTGGAGACCTGTATATGGAGCAGAACGGCTCGGTTTACGTTACAAGCGGCGCAAGAGGTATGGATCTTTATTACTCAAGTTCTCAGATAACCGGAATCGAATCCCGAACCGATGACGAGATTTTTTTCACTGTTGAAAATTTTTACACCGGTACTGATTTCAACAGTTCCGATGCCTATTCCCAAACAGATATTTTTTCAGTCGTTATCGACGACAGCGGAACTTGGAAAGCCGGTCAGTTCAAATTGCCTTACTGACGTTTATTATTTGCAGGGACTCTGTCCCCACACCCCTTTGGAAACCCATAATTAATAAATAAAAATACCCCGTAAAGGGGTATTTTTATTTATTAGGATTAAACGTCCATAATGTAATAACACTTGACAAGCAGTATACGAAATAGAATCCACATTAATACACGCAATGTGGCAAACTCAAGCCGCTCAGTTTCTCTCGCAGACGGAAACTACAAATTTCCCCATCTGCAAAATATACTGCCTGAAACGGAATCCTTCTGGATGAACGGAGATTCTGTCTCCGTCAAGAATAAATTCTGCTTTCGCAAGCGGATAAGATAATCCTGTTCCGATCGCCTTTATATAAGATTCTTTCAGCGTCCACAAGCGAAAGAAAATCAGGTCTTTTTCATCTTCTTCCGCACTTTCAATAAGAGCTTTCTCTGCTTCGGAAAAGGCTTTTTTTACTACGTTGACGTGGTATGTGCGTACTCTTTCACAATCTATTCCGCATTCGTTTTCTCCGACAATACAAGCTGCTATGCCGTCTCCGTGGGAAAGATTATATTGTATCTCAGGATGCTCCGCAAGAAACGGTTTCCCATATTTGCCCTTGATAATCGGAGTCGACTCGCTGTAGTCAACTCCAAAACGCTTAAGACATTCTCTGAGCAGCTTATGTGCATGGGAATGCTGTTCTCTTTTTTCCAGTTCAATTAACGAAATTGCAATCATATTATCACCATGTAAATTATAGCAAATCTCAGCAAAAAAACAATAGGCTGCCGCACATTAATACGACAGCCAATTTAATTTATTCAGAAATTATTCCTGACCGTAAAGTGTTGTAAGCTTAGTAAGATAATCGTATCTGTCCTTAGCGTTAGCAACAGCAGCATCAAACAGAGCCTCTGCTCTTTCAGGATTCTGACGAGCGAGAGAATTGTAACGCACCTCGCCCATAAGGAAGTTCTTATACTCGTCTGTATTAGGAGCCTTAGAATCAAGGATAAACGGATTCTTACCGGCTTCCTTGAGTGCAGGATTGTATCTGTAAAGGTGCCAGTAACCAGCCTCAACAGCCTTTTTCTCTTCTGCCTGAGCAGTAGCCATACCGGTCTTGATACCGTGGTTGATACAAGGAGCATAAGCGATAACGATCGAAGGACCGTCATAAGCTTCAGCCTCGGCAAATGCCTTGATACACTGATTCATATTTGCGCCCATAGCAACGTGAGCAACGTAAACGTAGCCGTAGCTCATTGCGATACCTGCGAGATCCTTCTTCTTCATAACCTTACCGGCAGCAGCAAACTGTGCGATAGCGCCTGTAGGTGTAGACTTAGAAGCCTGACCGCCTGTATTGGAGTAAACCTCTGTATCGAATACGAGGATATTAACGTTCTTTCCGGAAGCAATTACATGGTCGAGTCCACCGAAACCGATATCGTAAGCCCAGCCGTCGCCGCCGAAGATCCACTGAGACTTCTTGCTGAGGTAATCCTTTTCAGCGAGAATTGCCTTAGCGTCATCGCATCCGCAGGCTTCAAGTGCAGCTACAAGCTTATCAACAGCGTCAGCGTTCTTAGCGCCGTCGTTGAATGTATCGAAATATTCAGCAATTGCAGCCTTTACTTCAGGTTTTTCAGCCTTTTCTTCAAGAGCCTTTACTTTAGCAGCTACTCTCTTGCGGAGCGTTTCCTGAGCAAGATACATACCGTAACCGAATTCAGCGTTGTCCTCGAAGAGTGAGTTGTGCCATGCCGGACCTCTGCCTCTCTTATTTACTGTATAAGGAGTTGAAGGTGCACTGCCGCCCCAGATAGAAGAACATCCTGTTGCGTTAGCGATGAGCATTCTGTCGCCGAAGAGCTGTGTAACGAGCTTAGCGTAAGGAGTTTCGCCGCATCCTGCGCAAGCGCCGGAGAATTCGAGAAGCGGCTGTCTGAACTGTGAGCCCTTAACTGTTTCAGCCTTGAATTTAGCAGCAACCTCGGTTTTTTCATCGATAGTAACGCCGTAGTTGAATACTTCCTGCTGATCCATCTGCGAAGCGATAGGCTCCATAACGAGGGCTTTTTCCTTAGCAGGACATACATTAGCGCAGACTCCGCATCCTGTACAGTCAAGTGTTGAAACTGTCATAGTGAACTTGAGTCCAGCCATAGCAGGCTTGAAATCAACGATCTTAGCAGCAGCCGGAGCAGTCTCTGCCTCTGCTTCTGAGAGTGCAACAGGTCTGATTACAGCGTGAGGACATACATATGCGCACTGGTTACACTGAATACAATTTTCAGGGATCCAGCTTGGAACCTTAACTGCGATTCCTCTCTTTTCAAATGCGGAAGAACCCTGCGGGAAAGTACCGTCAGCCATATCAACGAATGTTGAAACAGGAAGACTGTCGCCCTTCTGAGCGTTGCATGGGATCTGAATATTGTTTACATAGTCCTGAAGCTTCTTGTCGTCGCATGAAACGGCAGCCATACCAACCTGAGTGTCGGCAGCGTCAGCCCATGAAACGGGAACTTCGATCTTAACGATGTTCTGATGACCTGCGTCGATAGCATTCCAGTTCTTCTCAACAACATCCTGACCTTTTTTGCTGTATGAAGCCTCAGCAGCAGCCTTCATATATTTAAGAGCGTCCTCGAAAGGAATGATGTTTGCAAGCTTGAAGAAAGCGGACTGGAGAATTGTGTTGATTCTTGTACCCATTCCTGTTTCTTCACCAAGCTTAACACCGTTGATAGTGTAGAAATTGATGTTATTCTGAGCGATATATCTCTTGACCTGTCCGGGGAGATTAGCGTCAAGCTCCTCAGGGCTCCAGATAGTGTTAAGGAGGAATGTTCCGCCCGGCTTGATATCGGAAACCATATCGTATTTGTCGATATAGCTCTGGTTATGACAGGCAACGAAATCAGCCATATTTATAAGGTAAGTCGATTTAATCGGCGATTTACCGAAACGGAGGTGAGAAATTGTAACACCGCCGGATTTCTTTGAGTCGTATGCAAAGTAAGCCTGAGCGTAGAGGTCTGTGTGGTCGCCGATGATCTTGATAGAGTTCTTGTTAGCGCCGACAGTACCGTCTGAACCGAGTCCCCAGAACTTGCAGGCAGTTGTGCCGGCAGGAGCTGAATCGGGGTTAGCTTCAAGCGGAAGTGAAAGATTTGTAACGTCGTCCTCGATACCGATAGTGAATCTCTTCTTAGAGTCGTTCTTGAATACTGCAACGATCTGAGCGGGAACAGTATCCTTTGAACCGAGACCGTAGCGTCCTGTAAATACAGGAACATTGTTGAACTTAGTGTCCTTGAGAGCGGCAACAACATCGAGGTAAAGCGGTTCGCCGAGGGAACCGGGTTCCTTTGTTCTGTCGAGAACTGAAATTCTCTTAACGCTGTCCGGAATAACTTCAACAAGCTTGTCTGCAACGAAAGGTCTGTAAAGACGAACCTTAACAAGACCGTACTTGCCGCCGTTAGCGTTAAGGAAGTCGATAGTTTCCTCGATCGTATCGTTTACAGAACCCATAGCGACGATAACGTGTTCAGCGTCGGCAGCACCGTAGTAGTTAAAGAGCTTGTAATCCGTACCGATAAGGTCGTTCACCTTATTCATGTATTCTTCAACGATAGCCGGAAGAGCGTCGTAATACTTGTTGCAAGCCTCACGAGCCTGGAAGAAGATATCAGGGTTCTGAGCTGAACCACGAAGAACAGGTCTTTCAGGGTGAAGTGCGCCGTCTCTGAATCTCTGAGCAGCGTCTTTATCGAGAAGGTCATAAAGAGTAGCGTCATCCCACGTTTCAATCTTCTGAATTTCGTGAGAAGTACGGAATCCGTCGAAGAAATGGAGGAAAGGAACTCTGCCCTTGATAGTTGAAAGATGAGCAACAGCGCCGAGATCCATTACTTCCTGAGCATTGGACGAACAGAGCATAGCGTAACCTGTCTGACGGCAGGCATAAATATCAGAATGATCTCCGAAAATATTAAGAGCATGTGAAGAAACGCATCTTGCGGAAACGTGAATAACGTTCGGAAGAAGTTCGCCGGCGATCTTATACATATTCGGAATCATAAGGAGAAGTCCCTGTGAAGCCGTGTATGTAGTCGTAAGAGCGCCTGCTGCAAGAGAACCGTGAACAGTACCGGCAGCTCCAGCCTCAGACTGCATTTCTGCAACAGTAACAGGCTGTCCGAAAAGATTCTTTTTATCTTTGGCAGACCAACTGTCTGTAACCTCAGCCATAACTGATGAAGGAGTGATCGGATAGATGGCAGCGACATCTGTAAATGGATATGAAACCCAAGCAGCGGCATTATTACCGTCCATGGTTTTCATTTTTCTTTTGATTGCCATAGGAATGACCTCCTGAAAAGTAAATTTAACGTGTTATATATTGGTAAGAGAAAACATTGACCAAGTATAACTGCTTTTTATATTATAACATAAAAACTAAAATTTGTAAACACCTTTTTTATAATTATAGTAGAAATTTATATATATATTTTTTTACAACTCACGGCTTAGAAAAAGACTGCAATTTTGTGAATACTGTAAATTGGTTTGGTTAATTATTGTGCAAGATTACAGAAATTTGGAAAAAGCTGGATTTTTTTATTGATTTCTCTTGACGAAACGGCTAAAATGCGATATAATAACTACAGTGTTAAATAATCTTTAATTATTAACACTCGTTTTGTTGTCTCCTTTCTTTTGTTCTACACATATTTAGTTTTATTTGTTTGTGTTAAGCAGGGCATTTGCCCTGCTTATTTTTTTATTGAAAGAAATAATAGATCAGACCGTAAAGCACTGACGCTGAACACCCATATAGTATCACCGGTCCGGCAATGGTGAAAATCTTCGTTCCAACTCCAAGAATAAATCCCTCAGACTTAGCCTCTATCGCAGAAGAGCTGATAGCGTTTGAGAAGCCTGTTATGGGAACGAGAGTTCCGGCACCGGCGTGTTTGGCCAGTCTTTCATAAAGTCCGAATCCGGTCAGAAGAGCGCTTAACCCAACGAGGATTATGGAAGTCCATGTTCCGGCGGAGAGTTTATCAAGTCCGTAGTTTTTCAAAATAGCGGAGATAATCTGTCCGATAGCGCATATTGCTCCTCCAGTGCAAAAAGCAACCGGAACATTTACTATCGATCTTGATTTCGGCGATGCCTGACGGCTCATTTCGCTATATAATTCAGGTGTTATATTCATGAGATGTTTCCTCCTTTTCTTTTTATTTTATTATTAACAGCAAATACAAATTTATTCGTTAATTTTTTATTCACAGCAAAAAGAGCTGCCGCACCAAAGTGCAGCAGCTCCTTTTTATCTTTCGGACACTATATTATAAATCAATCAGAATTACTTCTGGTCAGCAATTGCAGCCTGTGCAGCAGCAAGACGAGCAATCGGAACACGGAAAGGTGAGCAAGATACATAGTTAAGACCGATCTTGTGGCAGAACTCAACAGAAGTCGGGTCGCCGCCGTGCTCGCCGCAGATACCGATATGGAGGTTCGGATTTACAGGCTTACCGAGCTGGATAGCCATTTCCATAAGCTTACCAACGCCAGTCTGATCGAGCTTAGCGAAAGGATCGTTCTCGAAGATCTTTCTGTCATAGTAAGCGTCGAGGAACTTACCAGCGTCGTCTCTTGAGAAGCCGTAAGTCATCTGTGTAAGGTCGTTTGTACCGAAGCAGAAGAAGTCAGCGTTAGCAGCGATCTCATCAGCTGTAAGAGCAGCTCTTGGGATCTCGATCATTGTACCAACTTCATACTTGAGGTCAGAACCAGCCTCAGCGATAACAGCGTCAGCAGTCTCAACAACAACCTTCTTAACGTACTTAAGCTCCTTAACATCGCCTACGAGAGGAATCATGATCTCAGGAACGATAGCCCAGTCAGGATGAGCGTTCTTAACATTGATAGCAGCCTTTATAACAGCCTTTGTCTGCATTTTAGCGATCTCAGGATATGTTACGGCAAGACGGCATCCTCTGTGACCCATCATCGGGTTGAATTCGTGGAGAGAATCAATAATAGCCTTGATAGTCTCAACAGACTTGCCCTGAGCGTCAGCAAGAGCCTTGATGTCAGCTTCTTCAGTAGGAACGAATTCGTGGAGAGGAGGATCGAGGAATCTGATAGTAACAGGGCAACCCTCAAGAGCCTCATAAAGAGCCTCAAAGTCAGCCTGCTGCATTGGTTCGATCTTATCGAGGGCAGCTTCTCTCTCTTCAACAGTATCAGAGCAGATCATCTCACGGAAAGCAGCGATTCTGTCAGGATCGAAGAACATATGCTCAGTACGGCAGAGACCGATACCTTCAGCGCCGAGTTCTCTTGCCTTCTTAGCGTCAGCAGGAGTATCAGCGTTTGTTCTAACCTTAAGAGTTCTATACTTATCTGCCCAGCCCATGATTCTGCCGAATGTACCGGCAATCTGAGCGTCAACAGTAGGAATGATACCATCGTAGATGTTACCTGTTGAACCGTCGATAGAAATGAAGTCGCCTTCAACAAAAGTCTTGCCTGCAAGCTCAAACTTCTTGTTAGCTTCATCCATCTTGATGTCGCCGCAGCCTGATACACAGCAAGTACCCATACCACGAGCAACAACGGCAGCGTGTGAAGTCATACCGCCACGAACTGTAAGGATACCCTGAGCAACCTTCATACCTGTGATATCCTCAGGTGAAGTTTCAAGACGAACAAGAACAACCTTTTCGCCCTTAGCAGCCCAAGCCTCAGCGTCATCAGCAGTAAATACAACCTTACCGCAAGCAGCACCAGGTGAAGCGCCAAGTCCCTTGCCGATAGGAGTTGCAGCCTTAAGAGCAGCAGTATCGAACTGTGGGTGGAGAAGTGTATCGAGGTTTCTTGGGTCGATCATAGCAACAGCTTCCTGCTCTGTCTTCATGCCCTCGTCAACGAGGTCGCAAGCGATCTGGAGAGCAGCCTGAGCAGTTCTCTTACCGTTTCTTGTCTGGAGCATATAGAGCTTCTTGTTTTCAACAGTAAACTCCATATCCTGCATATCGTGGTAGTGATTTTCAAGAGTCTTGCAAACTTCAACGAACTGTGCATAAGCCTCCGGGAATGTCTGCTCCATCTGAGCGATAGGCATAGGAGTTCTTACACCGGCAACAACGTCTTCGCCCTGTGCGTTTGTAAGGAATTCGCCCATGAGCTTCTTTTCGCCTGTAGCAGGATCACGAGTAAATGCAACGCCTGTACCGCAATCGTCGCCCATGTTACCGAATGCCATTGACTGAACGTTAACAGCAGTACCCCATGAGAAAGGAATATCGTTATCTCTTCTGTAAACGTTAGCTCTTGGGTTGTCCCATGAACGGAATACAGCCTTGATAGCGCCCATGAGCTGCTCCTTAGGATCGGATGGGAAATCTGTACCGATCTTAGCCTTATATTCAGCCTTGAACTGTGAAGCGAGCTCCTTAAGGTCGTCAGCGTCGAGCTCAACGTCCTGAGTAACGCCCTTCTTCTCCTTCATTTCATCGATAAGCTCTTCAAAATACTTCTTACCAACTTCCATAACTACGTCGGAATACATCTGGATGAATCTTCTGTAGCAGTCCCAAGCCCATCTTGCATTACCGGACTTAGCAGCGATTGTTTCAACAACAGTTTCATTAAGACCGAGGTTAAGGATTGTATCCATCATGCCGGGCATAGAAGCTCTTGCACCTGAACGAACAGAAACGAGAAGCGGATTTTCCTTATCGCCGAACTTCTTGCCTGTGATCTCTTCCATTTTAACGATATATTCGTTGATTTCAGCCTGAATCTCCTCACTGATACCGCCGTCCTCATAATACTGAGTACAAGCCTCTGTAGTGATAGTGAAGCCCTGAGGAACAGGGAGACCGATGTTAGTCATCTCAGCGAGGTTAGCGCCCTTACCGCCGAGAAGTTCTCTCATGTTGGCATTACCTTCAGAAAAAAGGTAACAATACTTATTAGCCATTGGTATATACCTCCAGTTTTAAACATTACCGGACAGGGTCAAAATAATGCCCCTCCGACTTATAATTATTATAACACATTTCGGAAAGAATTACCATATATAATATAAGAAAAATTAAGCGTTGATTTTGTAGCATATTTCACAAAAAAATATGTTAATACAGATTACCGAGAAGAAACTGCCGCAAATTTTGTTAATAAAAACATCCAAGCAGGCGAGAAAAAAACAACGGCTTTCATTGGCGTCCTCTCAAAAGCCAATGAAAGCCGTTATTACAGAATGCAAATGCGCACCCTCTATACGCATCCGCAACTACGGCAGGCGCAATATTCGAAGCGCCTTATGATTCTTTTGTTGTAGTATTGTACCTGATATAATGTTTCAAACGTTTTGAAGCTGATTTAGGCGATTAAACATATTATAGGCATTAATGTTTAATAACAGCTCTTTTGCAAATAAATTTAGTTGAACTAATGATAAGATTAATCCGGCGGAGTTTAAACCGGATACACAAAAATATAATCATAATCTGCCGATTTTTACAGGATACAAAAAAGTATCTGAATGTAATTATGCTTTGGAGCGAAAGCCGATATATCGACAATTTCCACATCCAACAATTGTATTATAAAACAAACAAGAGCGATAATCAATTGAAAATATTGCTTAGTTTTAGCACTATATTGCTATTATTTGTACAAACATTCAAATTAAAAAAATGTTTTTAAATTATTTATTATAATATATACATATTTCATTGAAATTATATAAAATAAATAAATTATGTATATATTAAAATATAATTCGAATTTAGTTTTACAGCTAAATACAGACAATATTTTGATTTGCTGTTAATTCTGTTATTTTAAAATAAACATAGTTATCGCTACGATTGCAATAAAGGATCATCCGGCCATCATTATAGTAAAATAAATTTATCAACTTCTCATCCATAATTTTTTTCTGAATAATACAAAAAAAGCTGCCACATTTACTGTGCAGCAGCCATAATTTGTTAATCAGATGATTCCCTCTGCGGCTTCCTGAATACATTTTTCGTAATAATCCTTGCACCAGTTAAATTCAAATTCACTGAAAAGTCTGAGGCAAGCAGATGCACTTCCAACAGCTGCTTCAAGCCCTTCACTGTCGCCTGAACAAGCAAGCAGATAGACTCCGGTTATCATAATTTCAAGAAGTTTAGTATCGTTCTTTCCCTGCGGTCTATAGCCGAATTTCATAAGTTTGAACGCCTGATTATAATGTTTTGCAGCACAGTCAGTAAGCGCAAGAGCAATAAACATATCTGCCTGCTGCTGAAGCGGTCTTTTCTGCGAATAATTCTGCATAAAGTTTATATTTTCAGTCCTGAAATCCTCAGCGTCACGCCAATGACCAAGCTTACTTTCAGTTTTAAGCATTTCAATGCAGTAGTAGAATTTTTCATCGCCGCCGAGTTTCTTTTCAGCAAGCATATCAAGATAGAACGAAGCGCTTTTATTATCGTGTATTTTATCGTAAAGGCAAGCAAGCTGAATGATATCTTCACTTGCTGGTTTTTTAGCGTTGTTCACAAAAAAGTCGGCATATTCTTCACACAGATTCTTAGTATAGCCTTCGCTGGCAAAAGCTCTGTAAATTTCTTCATATTTTTTCATTTCTGCCCCGAAAGATGGTTTTAATGATTTAGCAAAATTGTTTTTTTTACGTTCAGACGGCGATAGCATGAAAAATGTCCCTCCCCATATGTAGTTATATATTTTAAGTTCTATACTTACTGAATAATTCTAACACAAATTTAATAATTAGTCAATATTTCAATGTTGAATTACCCCAAAACCGTTGATATGCACAAAAAATAAGACAAAAATTTTCCTAATCAATTCATTGAACTATATATTTTTTAAGACTATTTCAACTATTTGTGATATAATAAGAATGAGTTATAGTTTTGAAAGGAGAAAATATATGAAACTACTTGTCGTTGAAGATGAAGTTCAGCTTGCCGACGCTCTTACCGAAATACTTAAAAGAAACCGATATAACGTTGATACAGCCTATAATGGCATAGACGGTCTTGACAACGCTCTTACAGGCGTTTATGACTGCATAATTCTCGATATAATGCTTCCGGGAATGAGCGGAACGGAGATCCTCCGCAATATACGGCAGGAAAGGATAAACACTCCGGTTCTGCTTCTTACAGCAAGGAGCGAAATAGAAGATAAGATAAACGGTCTTGATATGGGTGCGGACGATTACCTGACCAAACCTTTCGTCACAGGCGAACTTCTTGCCAGAGTAAGAGCGCTGACCAGACGCAAAGGCGAGATCACTGACGAAAACAAAATCGACTACAACGGATTACAGCTAAATAAAAAAACTTGCAGTGTAATATGGAAAGACAGCGATGTCAAACTCAGTCTTAAAGAATATCAGATAATGGAACTTCTTATAATGAATCCTCGCCAGATTCTTCCGAAGGAACGTATTATCGAGAAAATATGGGGTTACGAAAGCGATGTTGAATACAACAATATTGAAGTTTACATATCGTTTTTAAGAAAAAAACTTTCAGTAATCTCCGCCCCTGTTCAGATAAAAACCGCTCGTGGAATCGGCTATTCACTTGAATAAGAAGGGAGCAGCTTAATGTTCAGAAAGGCTCAGCTTAAATTTTTTTCAATAATTATAAGTATATTGCTCGTTATTTTTACGGCTATTCTCGGTTCAATAAATATTATTATGAAAGTTGTGATGGAAACTCAATCGAGAACGGTTTTAAAACAAATCGCAGCCGGAGTTGAATATGACGAGGCAACTTCAACGTTTACATACATTCATCCCGATTTCGACGCTCCCGACCATAACAAACATATCGAAGAACCGCCCCCGAAGCAAAAGGAAGAGCCTTCGGAGAATAACACCAGACCGTCTGATGAAAAAACAGAACCGTCGTCCGAGGAAGATACTACAATCGAAACGTCTACAGTTACTCCGCAGAATCCGATGGATAAAGCTACAGTTTCTTCCGGCGAGAACCAGAATCCGCCGCCTGATACAACGGTTCAGACTACAGCTCCGCCTACAGAAAACCATGTCGTCACAACAACCTCTTCCACTCCTGTATATCCGACATCAACTACGTTACCTCCGGAGCAGTTTCCGCCGAATCATGGCTGGCAGCCTCCTGAAAACGAGCATCAAAAACCGGATCCGCCGCCCAATGACTGGAATCCGGACGATGAAAAACCCGTTTACCGCCCGCCGTTTGATTGGAAATCATGGTATGAGGACGAACAGAATAATGACGCTTACTCCGAAACCGCCTATGTGAACGGTTTCTCTGACGAAAACATAATTCAGCTTGGAAATACTGCAACAACTGCTCCTACGAAAGAAGAGAAAGAACCGCCTGTTTCAGAAAAAAAATGGAATCCCTCGGATATTCGTCCCGGAGCGGAGGCTGTTCCGAAATCGCTCGGTTCTATCGACTTTTTTATCGTTATGGCTGATACGCACGGACAATATCTTGCAACGCTTAATAATGAAGATCTTTCCGCAGATACCGCCCAGAACTATATAACCGGCGTTCTCAATACAGGAACAGAAACGGGGACGCTTAATAATTTTCAGTTCTATCAGCTTCCGAAAGAAAACGGAACCCTAATGGTTTTTACCGATAAAAGAGCCGAACTCGATATGCTCAGCAAACTCATGCGCACTACTATTATAATAGGTGTAGCGGCTTTCCTGATCTTGTCCGTTGCCGCATATTTTCTCAGCCGTCAGGTCATGAAACCTCTGAAAACAGCCTTTGAAAAGCAGAAGCAGTTCGTTTCAGACGCAAGTCACGAGCTTAAAACTCCCGTTACGGTAATTTCCGCAAACGCCGACGTTCTTGCAGACGAAATCGGCGAAAACAAATGGCTCACCTACATCAAATCGCAGACCGAGAGAATGAATATCCTTGTGAACGATCTGCTCAATCTCACACGTCTTGAAAACAATACCGCCGATTTTGTCAAGATCGATTTCGACCTCAGCAAAGCGGTTGTAAACACGGCTCTTCCATTTGAATGTCAGGCTTTTGAGACTAATAAAAAGTTTGAACTCGACATTGAAGAGGGTATCTCTCTTAACGGAAGCGAGCGTCATATTAAACAGATGACGGCTATTTTTATCGACAACGCTCTTAAATATTCCGGCGACGGAGGAATCGTTCGTGTTACGCTGAAAAAGTCGGGCGATAAGCGTTTCTTGTCAATTTATAATACCGGATCAGGCGTTAAAGATTCGGAAAAGGATAAGATTTTCGAGCGTTTCTACCGCAGCGACGAATCACGTAACCGTGCAACCGGCGGTTACGGTCTTGGACTCGCTATTGCAAAATCTATCATCGACCGACATAAATTCAAGGTCAGCGTTGAAAACATCGAGGGCAAAAGCATTTGCTTTATCATTACAATGTAAGAGGGGGACGCTGTCCCCCTCCCCCCTGCCAAAGGGTGAATCCACCCTTTGGAAACCCAGTATTAATTAACTTAAATACCCACAAAGGGCATTTAAGTTAATTATGGCTGAAAGCCATAGAATAAAAACACCTTTAACAAGAAGTAAAGGAAAACAAATTCCCGCTTTATATGCAAGAAATGGCAAAACTGCTGTACGCCTTATGTCCAGCAGTTTTTTTCGTTAAGAATAAAATTTCTTTTAATTCCCATTTTTTCTTTCGTCGCTAAAATCGGCAAGAGACTTAGCTACTCCAATAACCTTGCCTTTATCTATATCACACAGCTCGCTATAATATTTAAGAAGCTCCTGTTCATCGGCTTTCAAATTAACTGCTGGCGCATTTTTTTCTTTGCCAATAAGAAGATAATCAATACTAACGCCAAAAAATTCCGATAACAGAATTAGTACAGAAGCATTTGGCAAAGAACCCTTCTTCCAAGCTGTTAATTTAGATGTACTTATTTTTAATTTTTGAAGAGTTGCAGTCGGAGAAATATTCTTTTCATTGCATAATTTAGTAAGATTTTCATAAAATTGTGAAAATGTCTCTGATACCTGATAAGTAGATTCATCATATTGTTTTTCATGATTTGATTCGGTAATATTTGTGAAGTTTTTTTCTTCTCTGCCTAAAAGATAATCTGTACTTACTTGAAAATAATCTGCAACTTTTTTCAAATAATCAGAACGCATATAATCCTTTTTCCATGTTGCAAGATTACCAGTACTGTTAGTTACCATTTCGCATAATTTTGAGATTGTTATATTGTTTTCATAACATAATTGCTTGATTATTTCGTACATTAGAATCCTCCTTATCTTGTAATTTATCACAAATTTATATATCAAACCATTATAATATTTCGGCATTTTTAATATTATTTTCAAATATTCGCAAAATACTATTGACAATTTTCAAATATTTGATATAATAATAAATGTAGCTAAGATTTAAATAATATAAAATGAAAAAATGCTATATTGAATTATTATACCACATAAATTAATAACAGTCAATATCAATATAAATAAGAAGGTGATTTTAAACCAATGAAATCTATTGGCGAACGAATATCGCATATCAGAAAGGCTCGTGGATTTTCTCAAAAAAAGCTGGCTAATTTAGTTGGTATTTCAATACAATTTCTTTCAGATATTGAGAATAATAAGAAAAGTATGACTGTGAAAACATTAAAACATATAGCTGAAAGTCTCAATGTTACCACTGATTACATTATTTACGGCATAGAAACGGAAAATAGAAACTGTATAATCGATACTGCTTTCGATACGTTCTCAGATGCAGAGAAAAAGAAAATCAAGAAGATACTTGAGATTTTCATAAGCACTATCCTCTAATAATCCATTGACATTGTTACGATAATGCGATATAATTATATTATATTATATTAATTATTGGAGGTTTACAACATGAAAAAATTACTCGCATTTCTTACCGCATTCGCTTCAGCAGCTACGCTTTTCGTAGGCTGCGGCAAAACCGACGACGATTCTGACGATAAAGAAAAATCCTCAGATTCTTCGGGCTACGAGGAAGCTGTTCAGGATATGGTCGACGCTATCAACAATAAAGACGTGAATAAAATCATGGAATTATCCATGCCCGATGACGCTGCCGGATTTGTTGTTGATATGCTCGAAATGACCGGAAACGATATGGGCGAGGTTTTGGATGCAGAATTCGGTGAGATCAAGCTCATCAGCGTTGAAAAAACCGGAGATGTCGATGAAGAGACTCTTATGATGCTTGAAAAAGTCTTTTCCATATTAATTGACGTCGGAGAATATATGGACAAAAATGACCTCAGCTTTGAAGATTTAATGGAATTTGACGAAAGCGATCTTGAAGATACTCCCTTTGAATATCTGGAGGATATTGACTCCGAAGAGGATCTCAAAAAAGTCGAATCAAGATTCACTATAACGGATTGCTGTCTTGCTGAAATTACGCTTGAGGACGAGGACGGCGAACAGGAATCTATGGAAATTCCGCTTTATAAAGTTAAAGGCGAGGGTTGGAATACCGATCTGATAATGTATCCTGCTATGATAGGATATGTCAAGAAGTCGAAGTCGGCTTCTATTAACTCATCCGCAAATTCATTAAATAAAGCCGCTATAGCGTCTCTTACAGACATGGACGAAGAAGACTGCGATATAAATGGAACTTTTATTATCGGTTCTGATGAAAGCCTGAATTATAATGTAAGCAGCGATTTTGACGTTGATATGTTTAAGGAAAAAGCAGAAAATTATTTCAATGATATCACTAAGATAGATTATTTTGTTGTTATAAGTGGAGGAAAATGCGTATATTCGGCCTGCATTCAGAAGGAAAATGCAGAGTATGTCGGGACATACCCCATTCAGCAGCGTCCCAACCGCTTTGAGTATAAGTCTTATCTTGAAACAGAATCCATGGACGACTCGGAATATACTCTCAAGGAACTTTACGATATGGCTGTCGATGCGATCGACAATATGGACTATGATTACATAGAATAAAAATTAACGGCAGTCTTTACGGCTGCCGCTTTTTGCTGTTTTAACAAAAATTTATTGACATCCGGATATAATTGTGATACAATAAACTTATAATTACCGTTCTTATGGGATAAGAACGTATTTTATTAAGGAGTGAATTTATATGACTTTATTCAAAAAGACATTGGCAGGTCTTTTTGCTCTTTGTATCGGAACTGTAAGCATTCCTGTTACAGATTCCTTTACAAACTCTAAGATCGCCGTATCAGCCGCTGAAGACGTTTCCTCTAAAATGGAATGGAGCACTATGAAATTAGGCGGAGGAGGCTTCGTTTCCGGTATCGTCACCGGTCAAAAGGAAATGTATCTCCGTACAGACGTTGGCGGTGCATACAAATACGATTACACTAAGAACTGTTGGGTTCAGATCTTCGATTTTCTTAACGATACGGAAAGAGGCTTCCTCAGCGTTAAGGGCATGGCGATAGATCCGAACAACGATGATATCGTTTACTTCCTCTGCGGATGCGCTTACTTCTCAGGCGCAAGAACAGTTATTTACAAAACAACAGACGGCGGTAAAACTTTCACACAGACCGACGTCACAGACCTCATTCAGGTACACGGCAACGGCGACGGACGTGAATGCTGCGAACCTATCGCTATAGATCCCGATAACCCGGATACTATCTATGCAGGCGGCGACGTTACTGCCGGTTCATCTGCGCTTATCAAGTCAACAGACGGCGGTAAGACATGGAACCCCGTAAAGGGATATGATGACCTCGGACTTTTCACCGTATCTCTTAAATATCCTATGTGGACCGAGCATATGGTAAGAGGTACCGAATCAAAGGAATACAATCAGCAGAACGGTATCGGTACTATTCTGATCGAGGACGGCAAAGTATATGTCGGCACATCAATCACAGGTCAGACAAATATCCATGTTGCAGATGTCAATGACGATAAATTTACTGAACTTTCAGCCGATCTTCCTAATGCCAACTATCCGGTTTCAATAACCAGCGACAGGAACGGAAATATTTTCATTACTTATATTGCAGGTCTTGCATTTTCCGGCAGCGCTGGCGGTGCTTACAAATATAATATCGAAAGCGGTAAGGTTTCAAAGGTTTCCGTTACAGACAGCGCTGTCGGTATGATTACCGTTGATAAGAACGACCCGAATAAAATGGTTGCAAGAACTTGCGGTGTATGGTCAGATCAGTGGTATGAAGAACAATGGACAGAAACAAGCATTGCATGGGGCGACTATTTCTACCGTTCAACCGACGGCGGCGAAACATGGCAGAATATTACTCCCGGTCAGGGCGAAACCATTTATGGCGAAGGAGAGCCTTATAAAAAATTCCTCTCGCTTCCTATAGACACAAACGGCTACGACTGGATATACGGCAAGGCCTGTCACTGGGGAAGCGGTATTCTCATAGATCCGAGAAATTCGGACAAAATCCTCATGACTTCCGGTAACGGCGTTTTTGCTTGTGATAACGTTTGGGACGAAACAGGTATACAGTTCTACTTCCAGCCGGACGGTGTAGAAGAAGTTGTTGCTCTTGATATGGTAAGCGTTCCGGGAGGTCCCGCTTACTCGGCAATCGGCGACTACGACGGCTTCATTCATGAAGATCAGAACAAAATTCCCACGCAGTATCAGCCGAATATCGGTTCAACAAGCGCTATTGCATACTGTCCTTCGGATACAAAAGTTCTTGCGCGTGTTGGTGAACATGATGCAAAAGGTTTCTACAGCCTTGACGGCGGTAAAACATGGAACGACTTGAAAGTTCAGAACGGCGGCGGCAAGATCGCTATTACTCAGATTGATGAAGACACATATCGCTTCATCAAAGCAAGCGCCGACAATGCCGGCATAAGCTATACAGACGATTTCGGCGCAACATGGAAAGACGCATCCGGTCTTAACGGTTCCAAAACAACATATCCGCTTGTTGACCCGAATAATCCGGCTATCGTTTACGGCTCAGGTATCAAGCATAACGATTACTGGGCATCCGATCCAAATAAAACCGAACCTACCCTTGATGAATCACACTATTCATTCTACATCAGTACAGACTACGGCGCAACATTCAAGGAAACTGTTGTAAGCAAATACGATCAGTGCGATCACACGGGCGACCTCGCTTATATTACCGATGATACACTCGCTATGGCAGTCGGCTGGAACGGTATGTATATAATTACGGACGGCGGAAGTAAAATCGAAAAGTCGAATGTGTTCTATGCCAAGACCGTAGGATACGGAAAATCCGAAAAAGACGGCGGCGTAAATACACTGTTCATTTACGGAAAACCGTCTGAAACCGATACCGAAGGTATTTACCGTTCAACAGACGGCGGCAAAACATGGGCTTGCATCAATACAGACCACCTTTATGGCGGAACAGGCAACGGAAACTTCCTCGTCGGCGATATGAACGAATTCGGCAAGGTTTATATGTCTACTGTCGGATGCGGTATCGTTGTCGGCAGACTCTCTACAGGTCAGCCGGATAATCCTGACGATAAAACCGTATGGGGAGACGCTAACTGCGATGGAAAGGTAGATATGTCCGACGCTGTTCTTGTTATGCAGTCGCTTTCAAATCCTGATAAGTACGGTCTTAAAGGTTCTGATCCTACTCACATTACAGAGAAGGGACAGCTCAACGCCGACGTTTATGAAAACGGCACAAGCGGTATCACCAATGAAGACGCACTTCAGATTCAGAAATTTAAGCTTGAACTTATCGATTCGCTCGATCCAAAAAACGCTAAGTAAATCACAATAACAAAAAGGGAGCTGTATAATACAGCTCCCTTAATTAATTAAAAGGCAGTAACAACTATTTCCGAAGCATCCTTTTTTCGTATTGCAATAACGGCTCCGCATATAAGATATGCCGCAGGATCACCTCCGGAACTTATATGAAGACATTCAACTTCTGAGCCATATGTCATGCCAAGGTCCATAAGGCGGCTTCGCATTTTTCCGTCTATATTCAGTTCCTTGATGCGGCAGCTCTCTCCTTCTTTAAGAGAGCTGAGTTTTTTTATGTTCATGATAAAAGCCCTCCTTTATAATAATATGCCTGCTCCGAAAATAATGTGAATTGCTCTAATGCGGAAATTTATCGTGATAAACGCTTATTTCAGTAAAAATACCTCTTCTGCTTCCCTTTATGCTAACGGCAGAAATACGTTCTGAAGTAACTCCGCTGAAAGTTATCAGATCGGAAAGATCTTCGCCGTTATATCCGCTGTAGCAGCAAAAAAGTCTGCGCTTTTCTCTTGAATCAAATTTATTGTGATAAAAAAGAGCATTTTCGGGATCGTTAAGAAACTCCTTATCCATTTCAAAATATTTATGACGGATAATATTTGACGAAACCGCTTCTGCGTCGGTATACTCATACTGACCGTAATTTCCTTTAATATCTGACATATGAAGATGACTAAGAAGCCGCTTCTGAGTTAATGCAGAACCGGTTGAGATAAGCTCTGAGCCATGATAATTAAAGCTTGCCGGTTCGCTTACAGGAGTTATTCTCACACAGTTTGTATCTCTTATAAATGGGTATCGTCCGCTGAATCTGTAAGCAAGATTTACAATGCCGTCCCACATTGTAGAGTTTTTCCCGACATAAATATAATTGCTTTCATCAGAATTATCTTCATGAGTGATATTAGGCAGTGTATAAAAACTGTTCATGAGCTTATTTATAGAAATTCCGATTTTCAATCCGGGTTCGATCTGATTCTGACAAAGCAGCGATGTGAAGCCTCTTGAAACGACAGAAGAAATTTTGCTGCCGCCTGAATTTATTGTTTCGATCGTGTCAATAAGACCATGATGAATAAGCTTATTGTCAACATAAAGCTTGATTTCCGTTACATTTAAAAATGAAGCCGAAGAACTTATAAACCTTATACTGAGCAGTGTATACGGAAGATAAGCCTCTTTCCGAAAACTGAAATACAGAATATCGTTTTCTCTGTTCTCCGTTCCGTCGGCATTTTTCATAAGAATATATGCATTCATTTTTAATCTCCTTTTATGGAAACAGCTTCTGCACTAACGAGCGTTATAGATGCATTTATAAAATCCTCGCCCTTATCCTCTGCGTTAAAGGACTGAATACGGCATTTTTTAAAAACAAGTCCACGATAATCAATATTAAAAGTCGCCTGAGTTCTGAGCATATTATTTGCCGTCAGAACAAACAAAATCGGGGATTCCTCATTGCATATCCGTCCGCTGAACGTGATCTTCAGCGAATGAGGACAACTGTTTGTTATTGTGGGATTTCCCGTTACCGTTGCTTCTTCCGAAAAACTCTTAACGGCAGACGCTTTAAATTCCTCGCACCATACAGTTAAAACCCCTATATTTACAGGAATAGCTTCACGGGAAGAAAGTTTTGCAGTGCAGCTCATTTCGGACTCCTTTCAGTTTTAAGCATTCCAGCCGCCGGAATTTTAGCCGTAAGAACAAGTCTGTTTATATTTGAATCAAACTTTATAGATATTCCGCTTAAATAGCAGTTCATGGACGAAAATTCATTAATTGCCGGAACAGCTTTCTTATCGTAATATTCATAAAGCTGTGCTATAGAATAATTTTCAGGAGCAGTAATTTTTATTGATATTTCCGCCTTAAACGGTGTAAAAACTGTAAAAAGCGAATATATCGGAGCTGTGCTTTCAAAAGATTCAACTTCGATAACAGTAAAAATCCCCTTATCCTTATTTGAAACCGGAACAGCGTCAAAAGCATTATAAACCGGAGCAATTCCTCCGTTTATAAGCTTTTCAGTGATATTTTCAATTATATCATTTATCATACTCAAACCTCCCCTTTTGCGGAAAAACCAATAAATGTAAAGCTCTGCGGACGAATAAGATCACTGCAAAGTCCGATATAATCATGAAGAAGCCTTTCTGAACAGGCAAGGAACGAATTATCGCTCTCTTTAAGCATTTTTCCGGAATACGTCACACGAGTTCGGTCACGGGCGGAATTTATCTGCTGTAAGCGATGATTAGCAATTGCCGCACTCAGAAAATCAAGACGGATATCGCTTGTATCCGCATCCGGAAGCAGCATTCTTTCAGTTTCCGAAACTGCAAGATTAATAAATGGAGCATATTTGTCGCAGTCATCTTCTCCTGAAAAAAGAGTGAAAAGCGATTTTACAGATTCAATATTCAAAATTTTCTCCTCCTTATCTAAGCGAATATTCAGCGTTTGAATCGCCTGTTTTTGTTTCCGGCGAAAGCTGTAATTCAATTCCTCCCCTGCTGCGCTGTTTTTCCAGCGACTTTTTTAAAGCGATAAGCTGATTTGTACTCATTCCGCATGAAGTTAGTGCAACAGTATCTGCCGCAGCTTTTCCTCCAGTAAAATAAGCGAGTTTTCTTATATCACGGCGCAGTTCATCGTCGGCATCTGATATAACGGCTTCAACCGGAACAGATTCCGCTCCTGCCGAAGAGAAATGCTTAGTAACTCCTGCATTGATCTGCGCAGGAACAGCGACAAAACTCCATTCATAAGCGTCCGTTATATTATCAAGGATCGTGTGACATATTTTGCCGCCGTAATTTTTTCCCCTTACATGATTGCATGAGCTTAACGACTTATCGCATCCGCATACCGAACAAATACGCTTAGCGGCAGAACACGAAACACTCACCTCTTTTTTGATACCGCCGTCTATCTCAGCGATAAGATTGCGGTTTTCATCGGTTTTCACCATATATGCGCTCGCCTTAACATATTTATAAGCCGTATTATACTTTGTCACACGGCTTTCATCTGTAATCAGCTCTGTATCAAAGATTCTTGCGGTCTGATTAGAAGCGCTTGCATTGTGATCTGAAATCCCCGTTTTTCCTATAAATTTTTCACAAATCTCCTCAAGAGCCGTATCTGAAAAACGCTCGCTGTCACGGTCTATCTCATTATCGCAGAGAATTACCGAAAATACATAAACTTCATCTTCGGTTAACGGACGGCGTGTAAATTTATTTATTTTTTCAAGAATATCCGGATTCATAACAATTTTCTCCTTTCATGTCACTTTTTCCGTGTGTATTTGCATTTTCCTTTCTCCTTGCTAAGGATTCATATTCCCTATGGGCGTTAGCCCTAATTAAGCTGATGCCCTTTGATAGGGGGGAATGGAGGGACAGAGTCCCCCCCTATATCAAGCAGAAGTAACTGTAAGAACCTTTACAGCGTCGGGAGTAATCTTTCTGAATCCGCA
>JAMPIL010000001.1:188230-369108 GCA_023662725.1 Ruminococcus flavefaciens | reverse complement strand
ATTTTCCGCTGAGATTATAAAGTCCCTTTTCAAGTTTGATTTCGTTATACATAAACGTACCTCCATAAAATAATTATAAATTTTGATTATTGTCAGTCATTTGCGACTGAAGCGAATTAATTCGCATTTCGATTTCCATAGCCTGAGCGTTTTTCAGTCTTGTCTCTGCAAGCACAGATTCATCCTGTAAATTGATATTGTCCCATTCAACTCTGCAAACGGCGTCCGAACCGATAGAACAGAGAAAAGCGTTGGCGATATCATTTATAACAGGAGTAAGCAGACGACGGAAATACTCCAGCTCGGAAGTAAGAATATCCGCCTGCTGAGACGACATTCTTTCCGTACTGCTCCAACTAAGACCAAGCAGAAACGGCGGAATTGAAAGCTTTGCAATAAGCTGTTCCAAAAGCTGACGAACGGGAACGTTGGTATCAAAGAGCTGATTTTCTGCTCCGATTACCTTGATATCCACATCACCGACAGCAACGAAGTCTTTAACCTGACCGTAACGTGCCGAATTCATGCCGTCCGCCCATTCTCTTGCGATCTGCTGAGCTCTTTCACGGGAATAAACCATATCTCCTGAATCGGAGGAAGGCTTATAAGTGATAGCATAGCGTACATTTCCGGCACGGTCAAAATTCTGACCAACACACTCAAATATCCGCATAAGAATGCTGCTTAAAGCCGGAAGTCCTCTTAAAAGCGAGTGACCTCCTATAAGAGAAGCATAAAGTATCCTCTCAGGATGAGAAACAGTTTTCTCGGAATTATCGTGATTTTTTACCGTATAAACTCTTGCAAACGGATCTTTTCCGGAAGATATCCTGATTTTAGAGATATCTCCGTTCCACAATCCGGCGATACGGTTTTCGGAATCGTCAATAACGATCTCGCCGACAGCGCTGCCATAAGTAAGCATACTATCGAGAAAATTATCGGCAAACGTACCAATAGATCTTCCTGTAAGCCCGACCGGAATAGCTTCAAGAAAACTATCCAGAGCCTCCTGATATCTTTCATCAGAGCAAATCACTCTGAATCCTCCGGTAAGCCGAACTATTTTCATAATAGCAGCGTCAAGAACCGGAACAGCATAACGCAGCCTGTCATAAAGCTCCATTTCAAAAGGCTCAACAGACGGCGGAAGATTTATTTTTCCATTGAATTCACGCTGAGCAGAAGCAATATCCGTAACGGGTTTAGTGCTGGTGTTTTTCTTTTTAAAAAGTTTCATTTTTCCTCCTTTTAGAAAGATCTGAACAGTGATCAGCCATAAATTTTATCTTGAAATTGAAACGGCGAAAAAATCGTCGATGTCAGCCGAAGCGATCATATCTGCCACAAAGTATCGCATATCGTCCATAGCGTGATCGTTCTCCTTGATCGGAGCGTCCATGCCGGACTTTTCGCTCCAGCGATAAAGCTGAAATTCTCTTAAAATATCGCTGCATGATTCATGAAAACGCAGCTTATTCTCCTTAAGAGCCGTACTTACCTGACGTATACCCTTAATAACATCGTTATCCGCCTTAACCACTCTGAATTTGCCGTGCCTGCGGATACACTCGATAAAACTTGCGGCAGAAGGATCAACAATAATTTTGCTGATTTTTCTGTCACCTGCAAGCTCCTCCAGAGCGGAATAATGTTCTTCGTCCGTGCGGGAAACTCCCACTTTTTTCGAGGAGTAATAATACTCCTTAATGCGGTACCAGACGCCGTCTGAAAGTCCCCACAGTCCGAAAGACGATGGATTAACAGTGCCGTAATCACAGGATATAACGAAACGTTCACACTTTATTTCGCCGCTGAAAACATGAGTTTCAGCGTTGAACATAGGATACACAACACCCTCGGAAGCCGTCCATTTTCCAAGAACGAACCTATCGTAAAATGCTCCTGAATAGAGCCGTTTATAACGATTTTTCATAGTTTCTGAAAGGGAAGGGTTATCATCCATAGTGAAATGAAGATAAAGCGCACGTTTCTGTTTTGCTTTTTTTATCCACTCATTATAGAACCAGTGGGACGGATTATCAGGATTGCAGTTGAACCACATCTTAGAACCGCTGACCGAACATCTCGCAAGAGCCTGTTCAACGAAAGAACGAGGCATCAAAGCCGCTTCATCGAAGAAAACCCCGGAAAGAGTCATACCTTGAATCAACGAAGCCGAACCCTCATCTTTTCCTCCGAAGAGATAAAAGCGGTTTGTATTACCAAGAAAAGTGATATCAATATAATTCCTGCTTACCTTTTCCATACAGGTAAAGCTGTATTCCTTTAAAACGGGAATCATCGGAGTTACAACATTTCTGCGAAGCGAAGTAACAGTTTTTCCGCAAAGAGCGAACGAACTTCCGTCAAAACTTGCGCAGGCCCAGAAAATAAATCCGATAGACATCGAAAGAGTTTTTCCGCTTCTAACAGCGCCGTCGCAGATAATAGCGTCATAATTGCGGTACTTGGGATTTTTCCACCAATTCAGGGTGACTTTCTGCTTTTTCGATAATTTTTCAATTGTCAACAGCGTCACCGTCCTCTGCGGAAGAAGTAAGAGCCGCCATAAGACCGGCTGCCTTTCCACGATCGGCAAAAGAATTTTCAAGTTCAAAAAGCTTTTCAAGCGCTTTAAGCCTGTCAAACAGCTTAACTTCAACACCGCCCCCCTTTACACGCTTGATCTCTGAAACGTTGAACAGATCAAGTCTTTCGATAATGTCCGGAGATGGAAGCTCATCGGCGAACACGAGATAAACAGCGTCCGAGCAGTTACCGAACGCAAGGCGTTTCAACCCAGCGGTAACGTTATTGCTGTCCGAGAGCGTTTCCCGAAGCTTAGCAATATTCCGTCTGCATTCTACTGATTTAAGACAGCTTATACCCTCGCTGAGAGCATTCTCCCTACTGAAACCAGCTTTCACAGCCGCTTCCTCCACATTGCCAAGAGTAACGTAATAACAGCAAAACGCATTACGTTTAGATTTAAGACCATTTTCACTCTGCATAATAAAAAGACCTCCTTTCAGTCATTGAGCGGAACTGATCACCGTTCATAAGAGGGCTGAAATGAGGTCATATACAACTAAAAACCGTTGTATGGAGAAAAAATTTATTTTCGATTTGTAGAAACGCACAAATCGCAACTGTCAGCAAAGCCAACAATTAGCAATTTATAACAATTAACAGCAAAAAATAAACAGACCAACAAAAAGTTAGTCTGTTATTATTTTGGAAACTTTAAGGTGATTCTATTCCCTTGACATCCTGTCAAAGATAAGTCTGCTCTATGTCTCTCACTCTAATTATTCCCGATACTCCTCAATGTGGTATTGGGAATAATTGAATTGTGGGTTTCCAAAGGGTGGATTCACCCTTTGACAAGGGGGTGCGGGTATCCAGTGGGCACCTCTGCGAAGCAGAATCAATGACCGAACCGCCAGGTGAGACTATGCGGGACAGCGCCCCCTTTTAAAAAAGTCCAAAGATAAAAGCCGCAGCGGAAGCCGAAAGAGCCACGACAATAAGCGGCAAATCGAAATAAGCCAGAATAACAGCAACGACCGTACCGGCAACCGAAGTTATAAGACTTCCGGTGCTGTAAAAAATAGCAGGAATAGTCATTGCGCTCAAGACGGCATAGGGAATATAATAGAGAAAGCTTCTGAAAAACCTTGAAGTGATCTTCTTTCGGAAAAAGGTGAACGGAATCATTCTTATAAGGTAAGTCACAACAGCCATAACGGCGATATAAACTATCAAGCTCACGAAACGGACTCCTCCTCATCTTTAACGGGAAAAAGAGCAGCTCCAACCAGTGAAGCGGCAACTGCACTTATAATAACGGCAAATCCACCGCTTACCATAGTGAAAACATACTTGAAAAGTACGCTTACCGCCGCAGCGGAAACAACGACTGCGAGAACGCTTTTCTGCTTTTTTGAGGGAGGAATGATGATTGCGAGAAACATTCCGTAAAGGACGATACCCATAGCGCTGTTCACGGATGCCGGAAGGAGCTGTCCCGCCTCTGCGCCAAGAGCAGTTCCCGTAACCCAGCCGACAAAAGCAACGAGTATCATTCCATACATATAAGCAGGAGTAAGCGGTTGTTTCTGAGCTGAGCAAACGGCAAAAATCTCGTCCGTGATACCGTAAGAAGCGGCAAGACGATGAGGCGCAGTAAATTTTCTGTCGAGCTTTTGTGAAAGCGAAAGAGCCATAAGAGAATACCTTATATTTATCGTAAGCTGAACGAGAATCATCTCGATGATCGTACCGCCGGCGGCAATGATATCAACTCCGGCAGCCTGTCCGGCGGAAGTAAGATTGGTCGCTGAAATAGCGGAAGCGGCAAGAACCGACAATCCGGCTTTTGCCGCCATAATTCCAAAACCGAATGATACCGAAAGATAACCGAGAGCGATAGGTATTCCGTGATACATACCACGCAGGAAATTCGATTTCATCTAAAAGTTACCTATCAGTCGATCGACTCAAAGCAGCTCATGTAATCATCGGGTGAGCCGCCTTCAATACCGGATGTATAGGAAATAATGAAAATAAAGTTGTCGATTTTACGTCCGAAATAAGTCTGAGTAAGTTCAAAACCATAATCGTCGTAAGAAATATTCATCTCGTATTTGAGATATTCCGTACCGCCGATATCAACCGCTTCTGTTTCATCACTTCCGGTCAATGTAACACCGCTCATCATCTGTGAAGCGCTTTTAATTGCAGCCTCATAATAATCCTCAACAGTAAAGCTGTCGGGATCAGGAGCAGTTTTAGAAATATTCTCATACATAAACATAATAGATTCACCGGTCAGCGAATTGTTGGCAACAGAGTCATAAATTACAAGCTGATCGAGAAGCTCAGCAGTAAGATCAGAACCGGTTACATCAAAACCGATATTCATAGTAGCGAGAACATCCTCTTCGGACATAAACGCCCATCCGCTTGGAAGAGTGAACTGCACTCCGCTATAATCGCTGGAATAAACATCGCCGTCAACAGTACCTCTCTCGAAATCGGTGTCCTTTGCTGCTGTAGGAGTCTTTTCGGTTGCCGGTTCGGTTTCGTCTTCTTCGGGATCAGTTTCATCCTCTTCAGGCTTAGTCTCATCCTCTTCGGGTTCTGTTTCATCCTCTGCGGGATCAGTTTCGTCCTCATCCTCATCGGAATCGTCCTTGTCTTTCTTTTTCGAGTCATCCTCGGACGAATAGGAAGAGGATTTTTTGTTATCGTCGTCATCGTCATTATCGCCGCAGGAAACAAAAGCGGAAACGCTCATAAGCATAGCAAGGAGCAAAGCAATTTTTTTCATAATAAACCTCCGTTAAATAATTATCAATTTATTGTCAATATAATAATTATATCACACCCAAAAATATTAGTCAATACCGATTTAACACAATATTGCGGAATTATTCGTCCTTTTCCTGTGCGATATTTACAACACGAACCGGCACATTCGTCTTTTTGCAGTTGTCGATAACGTATTTTGTCCCACGGGATTGTCCGTCCCAAAAAGCGATTACCATATCCGCATATTCAATGATCTGCAAATTTCTTTTCAGCGGAGCTCCCCTGCCGAATCTTCTATAATCGGGCAAAAACTCTTTCAGCGGAATTTTATTTTTTTGTGCATAAGATTTTGCATTAGAATCAATGCCCTTTGCACCGCCGCTGACTATTTCCGAAACGTCACACGGGATATATTTTCCCAGATTTTCAACATTCAAATTTCTTGAACCTATTACTGCTATTTTCATACATCTGCACCTCGACAACTTTTACTTATTGTATACTTAAAATAAGTATACTCATAACATTATACCATAAAAATAGCGTAAAATAAACTTATTATTATAAATTTTTGGCGGTGTAAATTATGAGAAACAAAAATAATAAACATTTAGGTATTGAAATTGACCCGGAGTTACATTATAAACTGCACTATATCTCAAAATATGAAGGTCGTTCTGCCAACGGGCAAATTTTATATTTGATTAGAAAATGCATTAGGGAATTTGAAGATCAGGAAGGCGAAATAGAAATTGAATTTGATAAATTAAAACACAAAAAGGACTGATTCGGTTGAATCAGTCCTTAATTTATATTATTGAGAAATTTTAGCCCATAACAACTTCAACTTCGTGAACACCGCCGTCAGCAACAGGGATAACATTTCCGTCAACAGCGTTGCCGTCAACAGTCATGGACTTAACGCCCTTGCAAACGTGGTCGGGGTTCTTAACAGTGATATTGTAAGTAGCGCCACGGAACTGTCTTGTAGCAGTAAGACCGTCCCATTCGTGAGGAATGGAAGGATCAATCTTAAGACCGTCGAAATCAGCCTGTAAACCGAGGATATACTGAGAAATAGCAACCATGTTCCAAGCGGCAGTACCTGTGAGCCATGAGTTCTTGCCCTCGCCGAATCTGCTTGCGTCCTTACCTGCGATCATCTGACCGTAAACATAAGGCTCAGTCTTGTGGAGATCGGAAATTTCCTCATTGAAAGCAGGAGCGATCTTGCTGTAGTACTCGAAAGCCTTGTCGCCACGGCCTGCATAAGCCTCAGCGCAGATAATCCAAGCATTGTTGTGAGTAAAGATACCTGCGTTCTCCTTGTATCCGCCCGGATATGTGGAAATTTCGCCGTACTGGATATAGTACTTAGTGAAAGCAGGGTTATTGAGAACAAGACCGTACTGAGTATTGAGGTACTTGTCGATAGCGTTAAGAGTCTTGATGTCAGCGCCCTCTTCCTTACCGATCTCGGACATAACAGCAAAGCCCTGCGGTTCAATGAAGATCTTGCCCTCTTCGCATTCCTTTGAACCCATCTTAGCGCCTGTAGAGTCATAAGCTCTGATGAACCAGTCGCCGTCGAAAGCGGATTCCATAACATTCTTCTTCATCTTGTCGATTTCAGCCTGAGCAGCCTCAGCCTCAGCGTCCTTACCGAGGTGCTTGAGGATAGCGACATAGTTAGGACCTGCATATGTAAACAGAGTAGCAACCATAACGGACTCAGCGATCTTAGAGTAGCCGCCCTCAGCAGCGAACTTCGGGTTTGTGTAAGTCTGGAAGCTCTCACCCGGAGTATCGGAATAGCATGAAAGGTTGATACAGTCGTTCCAGTCAGCTCTCATAGCCAGCGGGAGACCGTGTGGACCGAGGTTATTAACGATCTTGTAGAAAGAAACCTTAAGGTGATCAAGCATAGGCTGAGCCTTAGACTCGTCGTTATCGTAAGGAACCATTTCATCGAGGATAGACCAGTCGCCTGTTTCCTTGATATAGGCGGAAACGGAAAGGATCATCCAAAGCGGATCGTCGGAGAAGTCGCCGCCGATATCGGAGTTGCCCTTCTTGGTAAGAGGCTGATACTGGTGATAGCATCCGCCGTCAGGGAGCTGAGTCGAAGCGATGTCGATGATACGCTCTCTTGCACGGTCAGGAATCTGGTGAACGAAACCGAGGATATCCTGATTTGAGTCTCTGAAGCCCATACCTCTGCCGATACCGCTCTCGAAGTAAGAAGCGGAACGAGAAAGGTTGAAAGTAACCATACACTGGTACTGGTTCCAGATATTGACCATACGGTTGACCTTATCGTCAGGAGTATTAACGTTGATAACGCCGAGGAGCTTGTCCCACGAAGCCTTAAGTTCAGCAAGACCTGCGGCAACCTTTTCGGGAGTATTGTACTGCTCGATCATAGCGAGAGCCTTTTCCTTGTTGATAGTAACACCGTCAGCCTCAAACTTCTTGTCAACAGGCATTTCAACGTAGCCAAGGATAAATACGAGGGTTTTTGATTCGCCCGGAGCGAGAGTGATCTTCTTATAATGAGAAGCGATAGGAGACCAGCCGTCGGCAAAAGAGTTGTTAGCCTTATCGGCAACAACAGCCTGAGGATCGTTGAAACCGTTGTAAAGACCGATGAAAGAATCTCTGTCGGTATCATAGCCGTCGATCTCATCGTTAACAGTATAGAAAGCGAAGTGGTCACGTCTGTCTCTGTATTCGGTCTTGTGGTAGATAGTAGAACCAACAACTTCTACACGGCCTGTGCTGAAGTTTCTCTGGAAGTTAGTGCAGTCGTCCTGAGCGTCCCATAAGCACCACTCAGCGAATGAGAAGAGCGAGAAAGACTTAGCTTCCGAACCTTCGTTAGTAAGAACGATCTGCTGGATTTCGCCTGCATAATTCTGCGGAACGAAGAAAGTAACTTCAGCCTTAAGGTCATTTTTCTTACCAGTGATAATAGTATATCCCATACCGTGACGGCACTCGTAGGAATCGAGTTCTGTCTTAACAGGTGACCAGCCGGGATTCCAGATAGTTCCGTTTTCATTAATATAGAAATAACGTCCGCCCATATCGATAGGAACGTTGTTATAACGATATCTTGTAATTCTTCTGAGACGAGCGTCCTTATAGAAAGAATAGCCGCCTGCAGTGTTGGAAATCAGTGAAAAGAACTCCTGTGTACCAAGGTAGTTGATCCACGGATAAGGGGTTTTTGGGGAATTGATAACGTATTCCTTATTAACGTCGTCAAAAAATCCGAACTTCATATTCATTCTCCTTTATCTTCATTAAGAGCTTTCTTAAACAAACGGATAAACCGTGTCAGAAAGTATTATACCATATTTTTCATTATATTACAAGAGATAACACAAAATTACTGCGTATTATTTTTAAGCAAATTTTTGTGCATGATGACGGAAATCAAAACTGAGTAAAGAATCTCTGATTTGCCTCAAAGGTTTCGCCCGGCTTGATCTCACGGTATCCGGTCACATCAGTAGGAAGCGAGAGATTAGGAGCGTCGATCATAGCGGTCATCGGTTCGGGACAGAAATAGTGGTTGAATCCACGGTCGTTCCAGATTATCCAGAATTTATACTCATCCGAAACCTCGTAACAGATCTTCTTTCCGCTTGCGATATCCTCGGCAATAACACCATGGAACTTCTCATGATCGAGCTCGGCATACTCGCCGAAATACATATCGTTATCGCAAACCTGAAGAACAGGACATTTATTTCCGCTCTTATATTCGAGATCCCACATTGTAAGCGAATTAAGCTTTTCTGTCGGAAGACAGCGATCGTTAAGCTCGCATTTTTTTCCTATCGGAACGGTAAGACGGATATCGGATTCCTTTCCGCCGTCCACAAACGGAGCATTGATAGTAGTATGCGAAGCCAGCGACATAGGAAGAACCTTGCTGCCGGAAGTGTTAATGAATTTAATTTTCTGCTCAAGACCGTTTTCAGAGAGGGTGAAAGTATACTCGGCAACGAAATTCACGGGGAGGTACTGAAAAAATTCATCCTTTTCATCATAGACATAGCGAGTTTTTACCCATGCGCAGTTACTGTCGGCATTATGTTCAACTACCTCATGAACTCTCTTATGGAGAAATCCGTGAATATGATTGTTGTAAGGAGCTTTTTCGTTTACCGGAAGCTGATAAACGGCGTCGGAAGTTTTAAGAACGCCGTCTGCGAATCTGTTTGGCAGATAAAGAGTAGGAAGTCCCCACACTTCGGCGGACTGCTTGATAGTTTCAGCGGAATTATCGGCATTAAAGCGGAAAAACTCTATACCATTGGTGTTATCTCTGAGACGGATAACGTTCGAGCCGATCTCATAAGCCACAAGAGCCTCATATCCGCCCGCCTGTAATCTTACACAGGCAGTTCCGTTGAAGTTGAAAAGCTGAGTATTGTTCATATATTTCATTCCTTTCAAAAAAATTCTTCTGTATTACGCAATGCTGTCAACTTAAGCGGGTTCTGTCCCCTGCATTCCTACCGAAACGGTATTTTATCTCTGGGCATTCATGCCCTAATCTTACTTACTCCCCTTATGGGGGTAAGTAAGATTAATACTGGGATTCCAAAGGGATGATATCCCTTTGGCAGGGGGTGTGGGGGACAGCGTCCCCCATTTAAATTAACAACACAGCTCACATTATACAGGGGTATCCTTTGGAAACCCGGTATTAATCCATTCTGTTTTCCATATCGGTATATTCACGCACGGGAGAAATAGCTTTATAAGCCGGACGGATTATCTTATTGGAGTTTATAAGCTCCTCGATACGGTGAGCCGACCAGCCGGCAATTCTTGAAACGGCAAAGATAGGAGTAAAAAGTTCATCAGGAATACCGAGCATTCTGTAAACGAATCCGCTGTAGAAATCGACATTGGCGCAGACTCCCTTATAAATCCTGCGTTCCTCTGCGATAACTTCGGGAGCAAGTCTTTCAACGAGGGAATAGAGTCTGAATTCATCCTCCCTACCCTTTTCCTCAGAGAGTTTTTCAACAAATCCCTTAAAGACCTTAGCTCTCGGATCGGAAGTTGAATAAACAGCGTGTCCCATGCCGTAAATAAGACCGGAACGGTCGAACGCTTCTTTGTGAAGGAGCTTACGAAGATAAGTTTTAACCTCTTCCTCGTCCTCCCAGTTGCCGACATTTTCCTTCATATCATCGAACATCATAGCGACCTTGATATTTGCTCCGCCGTGCTTAGGACCTTTCAGCGAACCGAGAGCCGCAGCGATAGCGGAATAGGTGTCTGTTCCCGAAGAAGAAACGACATGAACGGTAAATGTTGAGTTATTTCCGCCGCCATGCTCGGCATGAAGAACGAGAGCAAGATCGAGTATCCTTGCTTCAAGTTCGGTATAATTTTTATTGGGACGGAGCATATAAAGCAGATTTTCCGCAATTGAAAGCTCAGGATCGGGATCGTGTATAAAAAGACTTCCGCCGTGATTGGAATATCTGTAAGCCTGATAACCGTATACTGCAAGTACAGGGAAAAGCGTTATCAGTTCCACACACTGACGCAGAACGTTAGGAATTGCAACATCGTTAGCGTTATCATCGTAAGAATAAAGAGCGAGAACGCTTTTAGCGAGAGTATTCATCATATTATCGCTTGGTGATTTCATTATAACGTCTCTTGTGAACGTAGACGGAAGGGTACGGAAATCGGCAAGAAGCTTTTTAAATTCAAGCAGCTCGTGTTCGGAAGGCATACTGCCGAAAAGGAGCAGATAAATAGTTTCCTCAAAGCCGAAACGTCTTTCCTTTATAAAACCGGCGACGATATCTTCAACGTCGATTCCTCTGTAATAAAGTTTTCCGTCGCCGTGATTCGGAGTTCCCTCACCGGTATCAAGAACCTTGATTGTGCTTATATTGGTAAGACCGGCAACAACTCCGCTGCCGTTGATATCACGCAGACCTCTTTTAACATCATACTGTGTATAAAGTTCCGGATTGATTTTATATCCTTCCAATGATTTTTCGGCAAGATGTTTAATCTCCGGAGTGATTTCAGAAAATTTGTATTTCATAATATATCGCCGTCCTTTCTTTTCAGCTTTCTTTCAACAATGATTATTTAATAATATTTATTTATTATAACACATTTCAACAAACTTGTCAAGCTTTTCACAATATATCACAGCAGAAGCGATAAAAAATATCTGTTAAGAGATAGAATTTGTAAATTTCTATTGCAAAAAGGCAGTATATTTGGTAATATAGATATATATACATGATAGGAGTGGATACCATTGAATGCAGCAGAATATAAATGTCCAAACTGCAACGCCGACCTTAAATTTGATCCTGAATTACAGAAACTCAGCTGTGAATATTGTCTAAGCGTATTCACGGTTGAGGAGATAAAGAAGATATGCGCCGAGGCGGAAAACAGCATACCGAAAGATTCCGCATTGCAGTCGCAGCAGGAATTTGAAGACCACAACCAGCTCTACCACTGTTCAAGCTGCGGAGCCGATATAATGTGCGACGACCGCCAGACTGCTCTTTTCTGCTATTATTGCCACAATCCGGTTATTTTATCGGGCAAGCTTTCCGGAGCATACAAGCCGAGCAAAATAATCGGATTCAAGTTCAGCAAAGACATCGCCGTTGAAAAGTTCAAACACTGGATAAGCGGAAAGAAATTCGTTCCGGACGATTTCAAAAGCGAACAGCAAATCGAGAAAATCACAGGACTATACGTTCCGTTCTGGATAGCGGACTGCAAAATAAACGTCAATTTCAGCGCCATAGGCAAAAAAATACGTCACTGGAACTCCGGCGGCTACGCCTATACCGAAACGAAAGAATTCCGTGTGTCACGTCAGGGAACGGTAACCGCAAACGGTATTCCCGCCGACGGAGAAAGCAAGATAGACGATCTGCTCATGGAGTCGATAGAACCTTTTGACTACGGCGAACTGAAGGACTTTTCCATGTCGTACCTCAGCGGTTTCTACGCAGACAAATACGATGTTGACAAAGCCGAGGTTTTCCCAAGAATACGCACCAGAGCTTCAGAGGCGGGAAAAAAGGTTGTGCGTGACAGCATCGGCTCATACTCCTTGCTTGCAGTATCAGTCGAGCAATACAATATCATGAACACCGACTGGGAATACATGATGTTGCCGGTATGGTTCATGACCTATAAATACAACGATACCGTCTATGAATTCGCCATAAACGGTCAGACAGGAAAGCTTGCGGGAACTCCTCCGCTCGACAAAGGCAAGCTGAAAAGCTTCTGCGCAGCCATAGGAATTGCGGCAGCGGTAGGAATATACCTTATCGGAGGTGTAATATTCTGATGAGCAAAAAAATAAGCCTTATTGTCCTGTTAGCGGGACTTATCACAGCCGCCGTAATCGTTCTCAGCATCTTCTTTGGAGAGCAGAAAAATCTCCGTGAAGAATTTGACGGCGACACGGGTTTAAGCGGAATAATCGACGATTACGGATTCTACGACGACGACAAACTCGATAAACTTGACGAGCTTATACAGGACACCGCCGAAGAACTGGAAATGAACGTGATAGTCTACCTCAGCGGAAATTCCGGACGCTACCGTACCGACGACGATATCGACAAGTATGCTGCTGACAGGTACGACGATATCTGCGGAAAGGATACCGACGGAGTATTCCTGTATCTCGATATATGCGGAAAAAGTCCGGCATACGACCTTTTATCATGCAACGGCAGAGCCGGAATAATTTACGGCAAGGACGTTGTTTCCATAGTTGAAACGGCAAACTCCAATCTTCCGCCGTCGGGACATACAATAAGCGAAAACCAACTTGATTCAGCCATCGAAACATTCTGCGCCACGCTCCTGTCCCGATACGAGCAATATAAACCGAACGCATTTCGCTGGGAGCATGACAGAAAGACCGGAAAATATTTCTACTACAAAAACGGAGAATTTTATGTAACGAAAAAAGCTCCGCCGATACTTCGCCTTATCATACTTGCCGTCGCATCGGCAATCGGAGCAGTTATAGCCATTATCTGCTATTATGCGATAAAGAGCAAATATAAATTCAAAACGAGCGCAAATCCGGGAATTTACGTTGCTCACGGAGAGACTGATTTTACAGACAACTCCGATACCTTTATCCGAAGCTACGTTACGAAGCGTAAGATCGAATCGAGCAGCAGTTCCGGCGGAGGAGGAGGCGGCGGAAGCAGCAGCGGAGGAGGACACATCAGCGGCGGAAGTCACAGATAGCAGCAGCCGACCACAAACCCTAATAATGGGATTCCAAAGGGATAATATCCCTTTGGCAGAGTGCAGGGACAGCGTCCCTGCTGGGGTACCGGGGCAAAGCCCCGTAAAAAGACAGCGTGGTGCCATTTATAAAAAGCGTAAAAACCTGCCATTCTATAAAAATTATACAAGAACACATTCCACGCTGTCCGAAAAACAGGGAGCACAGCGGAGCGTCTGCGACCGGACGGTTCGCTAAAAATAGAAAATGACAGAAAAAAACTGCTGTACGCAAAATGGGTACAGCAGTTTTATTTTATTTATCGTTTTTTTCGCTCAATTCGGCAATAAGGTTCATAACCTTAGTCTTGTCGGAGAAACTCAGCTTTGAAAAAGCCTCGGCAACCTGATTAATAGTGGGATCGTATTTGAGTTCGGGATTTTCTTCCCTGCCTAAGAGGTAATCGACTGATACCTCCAAATAATCGGCAATTTTAGCAAGGCTGTCAAACGCTATTGATTTTCCGTGGTTTAAGTGTGATATTGTATTTATACCTAAACCACAGTTTCTTAACATATCACCAATTGCAATTCCTTTGTTATTGGCTACAGTCTTGATAGCATTCGCCAATTGTGGAGAATCATACATAAAATCACACTCCTTTTTATACATATTCACGAATTTTTATAACACATAGCGAAAGTCTTGACTTTCTCCATATCGGGTGATATAATATAAAACATAAGCTATTATTAGGTTTCGTGCCTAAAAGATAATCCTTTGAAATTAATATGCCATTTTTATCGCATAATCACATTAGAAATTGAAACATACATAATTTATTATATCACATATGTAAACTACAGTCAACAAAAATGATATGGTAAGTTAACAATTATATAGCTTAATATATAATTATCCTAAAGGAGATGTTAAACAAATGACCTCTATCGGCACAAGAATAGCACATATCAGAAAAATGCGTGGCTATACTCAAGAAAAGTTAGCAGAATTAGCCGATATTTCAATTCAATATCTTTCAGATATCGAAAACGACAAGAAAAGTATGACCGTAACAGTATTAAAACGCATAACCGAAAGTCTCTATGTTACCACAGATTATATAGTCAGAGGCATAGAAACAGGCAAAGAAGATTGTGCCATTTACCATATGCTTGATACCCTATCAGAAGAAAACAAAAGGAAAGCTGAAAAAATATTGGAAACTTTTATAGAAGTTCTTATTCAATAATCAGTTATTCATGCCCATTTCGATAGCTCTGAAATTATTTGCGATAAGCTTAGCCTTAGTCGGCGGAACAACCTTTTCGATAGCCTTTTTCATAGTATCGAGCGAGAAGATTCCCGTTTCCTTGATAAGCTTGCCGAGAAGAATGATATTAGAACCGCCCTGAAGCTCGTTATCCTCAGCGAGCTGCGACGACGGAATATAGAAACATTCGATATCGGTTCTTTCGCACTTTGATTCAATAAGAGTGCTGTCGATAAAAGCCTTGCCGCCCAGCTTGACAGCGTTGATAAATTTATCGTAAGACGGCTGATTCATAGCGATAAGAATATCCGGAGCAAGAACCAGCGGCGAACCGATAGGCTCGTCGGAGATACAAACGGAACAGTTAGCCGTACCTCCTCTCATTTCCGGACCGTAAGAAGGAAGCCAAGAAAGCTCCTTAGAGTCCATAAGACCGCAGTTAGCGAGAATTTTTCCGGCAAAGAGAACGCCCTGTCCTCCGAAACCTGCGAGAAGAATTTCAGTAGTCATTACTTTTCGCCTCCCTCTGCTGTAGTATCCTTATAAACGCCGAGCGGATAATAAGGAATCATTTCATCCTGAAGTCGCTTGATAGCCTCAACGGGAGTAAGTCCCCAGTTGGTCGGACAAGTTGAAAGAACTTCAACGATAGAGAAGCCTTTCTTTGCTTTCTGATTTTCAAAAGCCTTGCGGATAGCCTTTTTCGTTTCACGGATATGGGGAACGGTATCGACTGCAACACGATGAGCGTAAGCCGTACCTGTTAAAGTAGAGAGCATTTCGCATACTCTTACGGGATAGCCTGCAAGCTCCGGGTCACGTCCGTAAGGAGTTGTCTGCGTAACCTGACCGGGAATAGTAGTAGGAGCCATCTGACCTCCTGTCATACCGTAGATCGTATTGTTGATGAAGATAACAACGATATTTTCGCCTCTTGTAGCGGAATGAACCGTTTCAGCCGTACCGATAGCGGCGAGATCGCCGTCGCCCTGATATGTAAAAACGAACTTATCGGGGTTCGTTCTTTTAACGCCTGTAGCAACAGCCGGAGCTCTTCCGTGGGGAGCTTCGATCATATCGCAGCCGAAATAATCGTAAGCCATAACGGAGCATCCAACGGGACATACGCCAATAGTATCGCCCTCGATACCCATTTCATCGAGAACCTCGCAGATAAGTCTGTGAACGATACCGTGGGTGCATCCTGGACAGTAATGCATCGGAACATCAAGAAGTGATTTTGGTTTTTCAAATACAACAGCCATTACATAGCACCTCCGACTTTTTTGATTTCAGCAAGAACCTCGGCAGGAGTAGGAATAACGCCGCCTGTTCTTCCGAAGAATTCGACAGGTTTGGAGCAGTTGATAGCAAGCTTTATATCGTCTATCATCTGTCCCATAGACATTTCAACGCTGAGGAGCTTCTTAGCGCTCTTTGCAGCTTCGTTAACTTCCTTAACAGGGAACGGCCAGAGAGTTTTCGGACGGAAAAGACCAGCCTTGATGCCCTGAGCTCTTGCCTCGTTCACAGCGGATTTAACGACTCTTGCCGTAGCTCCGAAAGCGCAGAGAAGAATGTCGCAGTCCTCAGTAAGATAAAGCTCGGCGTCAGTTTCCTCAGCCTTGACTATCTCGTATCTTTCAAAGCGGTTAAGAACGGAAGTCTGAAGCTCATCCGGCTGAAGATAGAGCGAATTTATGATATGATGCTCTCTTTTTCCCTTATGACCGTTGGCAGCCCAACCGCTTTTGTCGTGAGCGTCGGGAGTTATCTCCGGGAACGAAACAGGCTCCATCATCTGACCAAGAAGACCGTCGGCAAGTATCATAGCGGGCATTCTGTACTTATCGGCAGTATCGAAAGCCTTAACGACCATATCGACCATTTCCTGAACGGAAGCCGGAGCAAAAACGAGAAGGTGGAAATCGCCGTGACCAAGAGCCTTGGTAGCCTGCCAGTAATCAGCCTGAGAGGGCTGGATTCCGCCCAGACCGGGGCCGCCTCTCTGAACATTGATAATAACCGCAGGAACATCCGAACCTGCAAGATAGGAAATACCCTCGCTCTTAAGAGAAATTCCGGGAGAAGAAGATGAGGTCATAGCTCTCACGCCTGTAGAAGCAGCGCCGAGAACCATATTTATAGCGGCAATTTCAGATTCTGCCTGAAGAAAAACGCCGCCCGCCTTATGCATACGCTTAGCCATATAAGCGGCAAGCTCCGTCTGCGGAGTGATCGGGTAGCCGAAGAAACATTTACAGCCTGCACGGATAGCAGCTTCTGCAAGAGCCTCGTTACCCTTCATAAGATTTCTTTCCAAAGCTAAACAGCTCCTTTCAAATATATGTAATTATTTCTCAACGATAATAGCGCAGTCCGGGCACATCATGCCGCACATTGCACAGCCGATGCAGGCGTCCTGATCGGTACAGACAGCGTAAAAATATCCTTTTTTATTACGTTTTTCTTTCTGAAGAGAAACGATTTTTTTCGGACAGGCAGTCGCACAAAGACCGCATCCCTTACAGCGTTCGGTAATAACCGTCATTTTAGCCATTATGTAACACTTCCTTTCATCCAGTTTCTTATATATAAGAGAGATCATATTCTCCTTATTCTCTGTAATAGCATTATATGCCATTTGAGCATCGCCCTAATTATACTTCCCAAGGCGGCTTGACGTAAATTTCAGCGGAAAAAACGTCGTTTTTATCTGAAAGCTCTGCACATCCGGCAGGATAAACCGTGAATGCAACGGGAATACCGGTTTTGCGTGAAGCTTCTTCTGCGAAAGCTCTGGAAGCTTCAATTATTTCCAGCGTAGTTTCACAGCCGAGATTAGTATTGTTTACGATTGCAGTATGCTTCATGCGTGAAGCCTTTTCGATATCGTACATAAGAGCGACAGCCTCATCAGGGGAAGAAGTAAAATATCTGCGCTGATTGATGACATAATACATTTCGATATCGTCCTTATACTGCATAAGCGCCTCGGAATATCTTCCAAGAGCGACCGCACCCGCATCATCTCCGCCGACGTCGATAATAAGAGCGTCATCTCCGGCAGCAAGCTGTTCCACGTCAAACTGAAGCGAAGGGATATCAAGATTACTGTTTGCGAAATCCGGAGCAACAAGACGAATACCCATACGGCTGAACAGATCGCTGAAATCCGCAGTTCTGAAATATGGGTTAACGATATCGAGATCGACAACGGCGGTCTTTTTGCCTTCACGAGCCGATCTTACAGCGAGATTAACGGCAAGATTGGTTTTTCCGCTTCCGTAATGTCCGGTAATAATAGTAATTCTTTTCATAAGATCCTTTCATTGATGGCACAAGTATTACATACCGCTCTGCCACGCAAAAATACTTTAATAAATATTATACCACTATTATAACACAATTGCAAGGATTTTTTCAGCAATGTTAAATTTAGGTTAAAAAACGACTTTTTCTATTGACGAAAATAAAATCTAATATATAATTATATTTAGTAAATTTAAAATTCAAGGAGCGTCTTAAATTATGGGCGAAAAATTTTCTGTCTTTAACATTTTCACCATGCTCGGCGGACTTGCCTTCTTCCTTTACGGAATGAACGTTATGTCCACCGGTTTGGAAAAGCTTACCGGAGGCAAGCTTGAGGTCGCATTAAAGAAAATGACCTCGAACAAAATCAAAAGCATTCTTCTCGGAATGGGAGTAACGATCGCCATCCAGTCGTCATCGGCAATGACAGTCATGCTGGTCGGATTCGTAAATTCCGGAATCATGACTCTTGAACAAACTATCGGAGTATGCTTCGGTTCAAATATCGGAACTACCTTTACCGCATGGATACTCTGTCTCGGCGATATAAAGGATACTGGCGGCGGCGGATTTATAAGCTTTCTGTTAAAAATGCTCAAGCCGGAATCGTTCTCTCCTCTTGTCGCACTCGCAGGTATTATTCTTATAATGTTCGCAAAAAAGAACAAGAAAAAAGATATCGGACGTATTCTTGTCGGATTTGCGATTCTTATGACAGGTATGACTCTTATGTCCGATTCAGTTGATCCGCTTGCAAATTCTCCGGAATTTCAGAAAACGCTTACAGCATTTAAAAACCCGGTTCTCGGAGTACTTGTCGGAGCAGCCTTTACCGGTATTATTCAAAGTTCTGCCGGTTCTATAGGAATCCTCATGGCATTTTCCAAATCCGGCGCTCTCACATACGGAATGGCGCTCCCGATAATCATGGGATGCAATATCGGAACGTGCGTAACGGCTCTTCTCTCAACTTTCGGAGTAAACAAGGATGCCAAACGTGTTGCATGGACTCATATTCTCGTAAAAATAATAGGAACACTGGTACTTCTCCCGATCATCATGGTTCTCCAGAGTATTTTTGATCTTGCGGTATTCAATTCAACAGTCGGATACGTCGGAATCGCAGTAATGCACACGATTTTCAATCTGGCAACAACAGTAATGTTCCTGCCGTTTACAAAGCAGCTTGTGGCTCTTTCAAAGCTTGTTGTGCGTGACGGAAAGGAAACCGATTTCAGCTCCAAAAGCATTCTCACCGGACTTGATGAACGTCTGCTGAAAACTCCTGCCGTAGCAGTTGAAACCTGCAAGGGAGCAACCATCGAAATGGCAGAGCTTACAAAAGAAACTATCATGAAAGCCCTCGAAATATTGACCGTATACAATGAAGAAACAGCCGAATCCATTATCGAAAACGAGGATATCATCGACGGTTTTGAAGATAAGATAAACGGCTATCTGCTTAAAATATCACGAAGCAGCGTTACCGGAAACGACAGCCGAAGCGTTTCCAAAATGATGCACTGCGTCGGAAACTTTGAACGAATTTCCGATCATGCCGTAAATCTTGTTGAATCTGCTCAGGAAATTCACGAAAAGGGCATAGCGTTCTCTTCGGAATGTCTTAACGAAATATCGGTAATAACCGACGCTATTTCCGAAAACATCAGCAAAGCGTTTGACGCCTATAAACTGAACGATCTGGCGATAGCACATAAAGTCGAGCCTCTTGAAGAAGTGGTGGACAACCTCAGTACCGAGCTTAAAAACCGTCATATCCGCCGATTGCAGAACGACGAGTGTACGGTTGAACTGGGGTACATTTTCCAGGACGTTCTCACTAATCTTGAACGTATTTCCGACCATTGCTCGAATATTGCCGGTTGTCTTATAGAGACGGACGAAAAGACCAATATTCATGAATATCTGCACGACGTTAAGGAAAACGATGAAACATTCAGACGTGAATACCGTGAATATGCGGAAAATTATTTCTCCAGACTTGAAACGACCAACGCACAAGCGTAAACGCATAATAATTTCACAAACATAATAATGGGATTCCAAAGGGATAATATCCCTTTGGCAGGTCAAGGACAGCGTCCTTGCAGGGCGTGGGACAGAGTCCCACAAAGACAGCGTGGTGAATATCCAAAACGAAGAAAAACCAGCGATTCTGTAGAAAGTATGTAAACACGCATTCCACGCTGTCCTGAAAACAGCGAAACAGCGAAGCGTTTTGAGCGGACGGTTCAGCAAAATAAAAAACAAGAGACTTCATTCCGAAGTCTCTTTTTTACGCAAAAAAACTTTAGTACTTATAGGTACTAAATTACACACTATGATAAAAAAGTATGTTATAATGTAAATTTAAGGAGGGATTAAAATGTTTGAAGTTAAAAAAATATCTGCATCAAACAAGACAGTTCGTATGCCTGATTCACTGATTAAACTGCTTGAAAAAATTGCTAAACAGAATAATATATCATTCAATCAGTTAGTTATTCAGTGCTGCGAGTACGCTATGAAACATCTTGACGGCAAATTCTGAACATTCGACTTTATTCGACGCCCATGTCGAATAAAGTCGAAAAGCTCGTCCTACGTTAAAACCGCCTGTCGACGCAAACAAAAAAATCCGGCACAAAGCCGGATTTTTTTATTCTTATTCAGCGTCAGAATTCTTTTCGATATAATTAACGATATCGCCGACTGTCTTGATCTCTTCAACAGCCTCGTCAGGGATCGAAAGGTCGAACTCATCTTCAATAGTAGTAATGAGATCAACAACATCAAGAGAATCTGCTCCGAGATCATCCTGAATATTAGCCTCTGCTGTAACCTCTGCAGCGTCAACGCCGAGCTGGTCTGCAACAAGATCCTTAAGCTTTTCAAAAACCATGTGAAAATCCTCCTTAAATAAATTTTGGATAAAGCTCGGCTCATTCAATGAACTCGCCGATCTTTCTAAACTTAGTATAACGTTCTTTCAGCAAAACGTCAATATCTTTTTGACATTTTTCCGGGATTTTTTGTGACAAATATTCTTTAATATTTTCGGAAATTTTGTCTAAATCGTTATGTGCGCCTCCGAGAGGCTCTTCGATTATCGCTTCCGCAACGCCGAGACGAACCATATCTTCCGCAGTAATACGCATAATTTCGCTTGCTTCCTGTTCACGGGAAGCGTCTTTCCAAAGTATGCTTGCAAAACCTCTCGGGGAGAGAATCGAGTACTGAGCATTCTCCAGCATAGCAAGTTCATCGCAAACGCCAAGAGCAAGAGCGCCGCCGCTTCCTGCCTCACCGAGAATAATGGAAACCACCGGCGTTCTGAGAGTCATAAACTCAGATATATTTTTTGCAATAGCCTCGCCCATACCTCTTTCCTCGGCGGCAATACCGCAGAAAGCTCCGGGAGTGTCTATAAAGCATATAACCGGACGGTGGAATTTCTCGGCCTGTCTTGCAAGCCGCAGAGCCTTTCTGTAGCCTTCCGGATGCGGCATAGCGAAGTTGCAGGTCTTGTTCTCGTTAAGATCTCTGCCCTTTACCTGAGCTATAATAGTAACAGGTCTGCCGTCGAGACGAGCGACACCGCCCATTATAGCCTTATCGTCGCCATAAAGACGATCGCCGTGCATTTCATAAAAATCCGTGAAAATAAGCGGAATATAATCTCTTACCGTAGGTCTGCCGCTGGTATGAACAAGCTGCATACGTTCCCACGCTGTTTTTTTCTCACTCATAAACGTTCAGACCTCCTTTTTATCAAAACCGTGAAGTTTCAGAAGATGCGAAAGAACGCTTCTCATTTTTCTGCGTTCAACTATCATATCCACAAAGCCTTTTTCAAACATAAATTCAGCAAGCTGAAAGTCGTCCGGCAGTCTCTGCTTGATGGTGCTTTCAATAACTCTTCTTCCCGCAAAACCGATAAGAACCTTTGGTTCGGCAATGATAATATCTCCGAGCGAAGCAAAGCTTGCGGTAACTCCTCCGGTAGTCGGATCGGTAAGAACGGTTATATAAAGTCCGCCGTTGTCACTGTGGAACTTAACAGCGCCGGAAGTTTTTGCCATTTGCATGAGCGAAACTATCCCCTCCTGCATTCTTGCGCCTCCGGCAGCCGTAAACATAACTACAGGCAGATCATTTTTCGTAGCATACTCAAATGCTCTTGATATTTTCTCGCCGACCACGCTTCCCATGCTTCCCATCATATAGCGTGAATCCATAACGCCGATAACGACAGGCGAACCCTTTATCAGAGCAGTTCCCGTAACAACAGCGTCATTGAGTCCGGTAGTTTCACGAAGCTGCTCCTGCTTTTCATTATACTCAGGGAAATCGATAGGGTTTCCGCTTTTCATATCGGCATCGAATTCATGAAAGCTCTCCCTGTCCACCGTTATCGCAATACGCTCACGAGCCGAGAGTCTGCCGTGATAATTACAGCTCGGACAAACTCTGTGAAGCTCTTCGTATTTTGAAAGCGGATTCGTAGCCTGACATCGTGGACATTTAAACATAGGCGGCTTATATTCATCATCGCTGTCGTTAAAACGTTTTTTTACAACTTTAAAAAAATCCTCAAACAAATTTTCTCACCCACATTCTTAGAACTTGTTCCCATAAGATATTGCACGCATCTTTTCAGCAAATTTTACCGATGGCTGCGCCAAAAAATTTCACTATACGTCAGTATGATTTCGCTTTTTCGACTTGCCCTCAGTAAAATTATGTTTGAAAATCCACGCACAAATCCTATGAGAACAAGTTCTTAATTTATCGGAACAAACCCATTTATTTTTTCTTATTTTTTTCCATATAGCGATTCAGGAAGCCAATATCGTAATTACCGCTTCTGAAATCGGAATTCTTGATTATTTCGAGCTGGAAGTCAATATTGGTGTCAACGCCCTCAACGATAAATTCTGAAAGCGCCCATTTCATTTTATTGATAGCATCTTCTCTGTCAGAACCGTGAGCGATCAGCTTGCTTATCATAGAATCGTAATACGGAGTTATAGTATACCCTGCATAAACAGCGCCGTCTATTCTTATTCCCGGACCGCCGGGCATATAAAGAGCCGTGATAGTTCCGGGAGAAGGACGGAAATTAAACTCCGGATTCTCCGCATTTATTCTGCATTCAATAGCGTGACCTCTTAATTCGATATCATCTTGTGAAACGCTTAAAGGCAAATCTGCCGCAACCTCTATCTGCGCCTTGACAAGGTCAAATCCTGTAACTTCTTCAGTTATAGGATGTTCAACCTGAATTCGTGTATTCATCTCCATGAAATAGAAATCACGGTTTTCGTCAACGAGGAATTCGATCGTTCCCGCATTGTAGTATCCGCACTGCTTTGCGGCTGTAACAGCAGCCTCGCCCATACGCTGGCGGAGCTTTTCGTCCACTATCGGACTCGGACACTCTTCAAGCACCTTCTGATTTCTTCTCTGCATAGAGCAGTCTCTCTCTCCGAGATATATGTAATTTCCGTGCTTGTCAGCGATTATCTGGATCTCGACATGATGCGGATTTATAAGAAATTTCTCGATATAAACAGCGTCGTCGCCGAAAAAGTTCTTCGCTTCCTGTTGAGCGGCAGTCATCTGCTCCTCAAGCTCTTCCGGTGAATCCACACGGCGTATACCCCTTCCGCCGCCGCCGGCAGAAGCCTTTACCAAAACAGGATATCCTGCCTTTTCAGCAACTTCAGCCGCCTCTTCGACCGAGCTTACCGCACCCTCGGAACCCGGAATAACAGGAACTCCGGCAGCAGCCATAGTCTCTTTAGCGGCAGCCTTATCGCCGAGCATTTCTATAGATTTATATGACGGACCGATAAAAACGATCCCGTTGGCTTCACAAAGCCTTGCAAATTCCGCATTTTCAGAAAGAAATCCGAATCCGGGATGAATAGCTTCCGCACCGGTATTAAGAGCAGCCTGCATGATAGCGTTCATATTAAGGTAGCTGTCTTTCGTTGCCGGAGGTCCTATACATATCGCTTCGTCGGCGATCTGAGCATGAAGAGCGTTTCTGTCGGCAGTGGAATAAACTGCAACGCAGCGTATACCAAGCTCACGGCAGGCTCTTATAATGCGTACAGCTATCTCTCCTCTGTTAGCGATCAATACTTTTTTAAACATAGATATTGATTCTCCTTAAAAAGTCACTTAGCGTCTGCGACAACAAATGTGATCTCGCAGGAAACAGCCTTTTCACCGTTTACAGAAGCAACAGCCTTTCCTGTTCCGACAGGACCTCTCTGACGTATCATCTCAACCTCAAGATCCAGCACGTCTCCCGGAACGACTTGTCTGCGGAACTTAGCCTTGTCGATACCTCCGAAAAGACCGATCTTTCCCTTGAATTCGGGCTTTGAAAGCATACAGACAGCACCTGCCTGAGCAAGCATTTCTATCATGAGAACTCCGGGAGTAACCGGATAATCCGGAAAATGTCCCTTAAACCAGAAATCATCCTCCTTGATATATTTTCTTGCTTTAACGCTTGCTCCCACTTCCATCTCGATTATCTCATCGATAAGGAGAAACGGATCTCTATGGGGGATAATTTCCATTATCTGTTCTTTATTTATAAGTATATCTGACATTTTCTGCTGATCTCCCTTCAAAGAAATTACTTGATTATCATGATCGGCTGATCGTATTCAACAGCCTGAGCGTCGGAAACGAGAATTTTCTCAACAACGCCGTCGAAATCGGAGCGAACCTCGTTCATGAGCTTCATAGACTCAATTATCATAATAACGTCGCCCTTTTTAACCGTATCGCCTACCTTGACAAACGGAGGCTTTTCCGGAGACGGAGCGGCATAAAACGTTCCGACTATAGGCGATTTAACGATGTTTCCGTCAACAGCTTCATTATTAGCCGAAGCGTTTGTTTCTGCTGACGGAGCAGCTGCGGCAGCGGCATTTCCCATAACAGGAAAAGACATAGCCGCCGGTGCAGGCGGAGGACATTTTTTACCCTTGATAGTGATTGTTTTGTCTCCGTCAGAAATAGTAAGCTCTGAAAGCTCTTTGGAAGAAACTATACCTGCGAGCTTTTCTATTGTTTCAAGATCGAACTGATCGTAAATTTTCTCCATTACAAAACCTCCTTAGTCTGTAACCTTTTTAAAACAAAGAGTAGCGTTATGTCCGCCGAAGCCCAGAGAATTTGAAAGAGCCGCACGAACCTCCTGCTGAATATTTCCCTCTGTACAGTAATCGAGGTCGCATTCTTCATCGGGAACTTTATATCCGACAGTTTTGTGGATAAGTCCCTCCTGAATGGATTTTGCGCAAACGATAGCCTCAACAGCGCCGGCAGCGCCGAGAAGATGACCTATCATAGATTTTGTCGAATTTATCTTGACATTTTTTGCATCGTCGCCGAAAGCAAGCTTAACAGCGGCAGTCTCATACTTATCGTTAAGGCCTGTAGAAGTGCCGTGAGCGTTGATATAATCGATATCGGAAGGTTTAAGGCCAGCCTCCTGCATAGCAAGAGTCATACCCATTCCTGCTGCTTCACCTGTCGGCATAGGGGAAGTCATGTGATATCCGTCGCAGGTTGCGCCGTAGCCTACGACCTCGGCATAGATCTGAGCTCCTCTTGCCTTTGCGTGTTCGTATTCTTCGAGAACGAGAACACCGCTTCCCTCGCCGAGAACAAATCCGCTTCTTTCCTTATCGAACGGAATTGAAGCTCTTTCAAGATCGTCGCTCTTGGTAAGAGCCTTCATATTGGCAAAACCGCCGTATGTGAACTCAACATTGGTGCTTTCGGTACCGCCTGTAAGACAAACGTCAAGATAGCCGTCCTTGATCTTGCGGAAAGCCTCGCCGATAGCATGAGTAGCGGAAGCGCAGGCAGTAGTAACGTCATAATTAGCGCCTCTGAAGCCTGTTTTCATAGAAACAGTACCGGCAGCCATGTTGCTTATCATCATCGGGATATAGAAAACGGAAATTCTTCCAGGTCCTTTTTCAAGGTACTTACTGTACTCTGAAAGAGTAAGGTCAACGCCGCCTATACCGCACCCGATAATAACTCCGGCTCTGTAAGCGTCGATATCGGAAAAGTCCGAACCTGCGTCCTCAAGAGCTTCATGAGCTGAAACGAGCGCATACTTTGTAAAAGTATCCATACGCTTAGCTTCTTTTTTATCGAAGCATCCCTTAACGTCGTAATAAGCGGTTTCGTCAAAATCACGGACAATACCGCCGATTTTAACGCCGATACGCTCTGTATCAAATTTATCTATATATGAAAAACCTATTTTATTTTCTTTAATGCCATTCCAGAATTTATCTACGCCTGTTCCGAGCGGAGTAACAGCTCCCATACCCGTAATAACAACTCTTCTGCTCATAAAAATTCCTTTCTTTTTACTGTTTTGTTTTTAGAACCTGTTCTTACATTGAAAGTCCGCCTGAAATTTCGATAACCTGCCCTGTAACGTAAGAAGCGTCATCGGAAGCAAGGAACGAAACAACAGAAGCGATCTCTTCCGGCTCGCCGTATCTTTTCATTGCGACCAGTTCGAGCATCTTAGCTTTAAGGTCATCGGAAAGCACATCCGTCATTGGAGTATGGATAAATCCGGGAGCGACAGCGTTACAGGTGATATTTCTTGAACCGAATTCCTTTGCAGCCGTCTTGGTCATACCGATAATAGCTGCCTTAGTAGCCGAATAATTGAACTGTCCTGCATTTCCGTAAAGTCCTGCAACAGAAGAAACATTGATTACTCTTCCGTGTCTCTGCTTCATCATAACAGAGCATACCGGTTTCATCATATTGAAGATACTCTTCTGATTAACGGCGATGACCATATCGTAATTTTCCTCGCTCATTCTTGCGAGAAGACCGTCCTTAGTGATTCCTGCGTTATTGACAAGAACGTCTATCGAACCGAAATCATCCTTGATCTTCTTTACCATGGCCTCGCACTGATCGAACTTTGAAACGTCGGCTGCATAACAAACAGCCTTAACTCCGAGAGCTTCGCATTCTTTTGCGACTTCGACAGCCTTAGCCTGATCGCCTTCGCTTGGAAAGTGATTTACAGCGATATCGTAACCGTCTTTTGCAAGTCTTTTTGCTATGCAAGCGCCTATACCCTGAGATGCGCCAGTAATAATTGCTGTTGCCATTATATATTCCTCCAGAATCTTATATTTTCAAAAGCTTTTCAGCCTGCTCCATAATTTCCTTAACTATCTCAGCGCACGGTTTAACGTCGTTTATCATACCGGCGATAGCTCCGCAGAGGAACGAACCTTCTTCAAGGTTACCGTCCTGAACAGCCTTTCTAAGCGAGCCGAGAGTAAGTTCCTCAAACTCATCGGGAGTGAGGCTGCCGTCTCTTTCACCGCTTGCGAGTTTCTTTGAGAACTTTGTCTTGATGTTTCTGCATGGATGACCGGTATAGCGTCCGGTAACAACGCTGTCTGTATCTTTAGCCTTAACTACAAGCTCCTTGAAAGTGGAGTGTATCTGACATTCTTCGGAAGCGAGGAAACGTGTTCCGATCTGAACTCCCTCAGCGCCGAGCATGAAAGAAGCTGCAACGCCTCTGCCGTCGGCAATACCGCCTGCTGCGATAACAGGTATCTCAAGAGCGTCAACGACCTGCGGAACGAGGCATATAGTAGTATTCTCGCCGATATGACCGCCGGATTCCGTACCCTCTGCAACAACAGCGTCTGCTCCTGCCTTTTCCATTCTCTTAGCGAGAGCTACCGACGGAATTACTGGAATAACCTTAACTCCGGCTTCTTTCCAAGCAGGAATAAACTTAGCAGGATTTCCTGCTCCTGTAGTAACAACGGGAACCTTTTCATCTATAATAAGCTGAGCGAGATCGTCAGCATTAGGACTCATAAGCATTATATTAACGCCGAAAGGCTTATCTGTATTTTCCTTGCAAAGACGTATCTGTTCACGAAGATAGTCTATCGGAGCGCTTCCGCCTGCGATAAGACCGATTCCGCCTGCATTTGAAACAGCAGAAGCAAGCTTATGCTCTGCAACCCATGCCATACCGCCCTGAATAACAGGATACTGACAGCCTAAAAGTTCGGTAATTCTTGTTTTCATAAGTTTTCTCCTTTGTTTTTTTATTTTTATTATTAATACTCCATAACGATTCCGCCGTATGTAAGACCTGCGCCGAATCCGATAAGAGCAAGCTTCTGTCCACGCTTTACGATGCCTTTTTCAATTCCTTCGTTAAGGGCAAGCGGAATAGAAGCGCTGGATGTATTTCCGAAGTGATCGAGCGTTACAATAAACTTATCCATCCCTACTTTAAGCTTCTTAGCGGCAGTTTCAATAATTCTGACGTTTGCCTGATGCGGAATGAACCAGTCTATCTCATCCTTTGTTACGCCGACCTTTTCAGCGGCAAGCTCGAATGATTTAGGAAGAGCCTGAGTTGCGAATTTGTAAACCTCTTTACCGTTCTGATAAAGCTGATGAAGAGGCTTTTCGGGGAATCCGTCGTCAAAGTCGCTTTCAAGTTTCACCTGCGGAGCAACATCAAGGCTTCTTGCAAAAAGAACTCTCGCACCGCTTCCGTCCGAACCGAGATACGAAGAAAACAGCTTATCGCTTCTCTCAACAACAGCCGCAGCCGCGCCATCGCCGAAAAGAACACAGGTCGATCTGTCCTCAAAATCGACAAAACGAGAAAGGGATTCGTTTGCAACAACAAGAACATACTTAAGCGAATCGTCCGTTTCAAGAAATCTTCTTGCCGTATCAAGAGCGTAAACGAAACCTGTGCAGGCAGCGTTAAGATCGAAAGCAGCAGCGTTGTTCGCTCCGATCTCATACTGAATAACGCTTGCCATGCTCGGAGTAAGGAAATCCGGTGTTACCGAAGTTGAAATAACAAGACCTACCTCGTCCGCCGTTACTCCGGATCTTTCGAGAGCAGCAACAGAAGCCATCTTTCCCATATACCATGTAGGCTCCCAACCTGCCATATGCCTTTCCGAGATGCCGGTTCTGGTACGGATCCATTCGTCGTTTGTTTCCACAAATTTTGTGAAATCATCGTTTGTCATTTTCTGCTCAGGAACATAGCTTCCCATGCCAAGAATGTTGATTCCCATTAAAAAAATACTCCTTTAAAAGATAAAATTATCATAATACGGTTGTAAAACCGGAAAATTTATGTTATAGTAATTAGTGTGCTGATAATTCATGCAAAAAACGCTGCAATATAATATCAGATACATTATATTGTAAATCATTTCCGGATTTTTTGCAATGATATTTTAAAATTTTATTTCATCCAAATCAAAATATCATCATTTTACACAAAACTTCAGCTTAAAACAAGGCATTATTGCCAATCTTTTGTATAAAAGGCACAGAAAGGAAGTTACACATTATGACAATTTCACTATTTTCAGGACAGGGTTCGCAGTATCCCGGCATGGGAAAAGATATCGCCGAGGCATTTCCGGAAGTTTCCGCCGTTTATGAAACAGGTTCTGATATTCTCGGAAAAAATCTTAAAGAGATCTGCTTCAACGCTCCGGCAGAAGAGCTTTCAAGAACCATAAACGCTCAGCCCGCCATCATGGCAACGTCAATAGTCTGCCTTGCCGCAGCTCAGTCAAAGGGATTCAGGTTCAACGGCGTTGCAGGTCATTCTCTCGGAGAATATGCGGCAATGTACGCTTCCGGAATGATCTCCCTTGAAGACGCTTTCCGTCTTATCAAGGCAAGAGCCGAGGCTATGGAAGAGGCTACAACTCAGACTAAAGGAGCTATGGCTGCCGTTATGAAGATCGAACCTTCAAAGGTTGAGGAAGTCTGTGCAAACGCAAAGGCATACGCTGCCGCTGTAAACTACAATTCCCCCGTTCAGACCGTTATCGCCGGAACTCCCGAGGGAATAGAAGAAGTGTCCGCCGTTTTCAAAGAGCTTAAAGCAAGAGTCGTTCCGCTCAACGTTGCCGGAGCATTCCACTCAGAGCTAATGAAGCCTGCTGCTGATAAATTCTACGAAACCGCAAAAACTATCGCTTACAAAGCTCCGCAGGTAAAATATTATTCAAACGTTACAGGCGGAGAACTTACAGATTTCTCCGATATGGCGTCTATTCTTGCAAAGCATATCTGCTCGCCGGTACGTTTCACCTCGGAGCTTGCCGCTATGAGCGCAGCAGGAGCAGACAGATTCGTTGAGTTCGGTCCGGGAAAAACTCTTACAGGACTCGTTAAAAAAACTCTTTCCGGCGTAACGGCGCTCAACATCGAAAACAAAGAAACTCTCGAAGGAGCTGACATTTATGAATAAATTCGCACTTACAGGTCATCCGCTCGGACATTCCATGTCGCCTTTAATTCACAAAAGACTTTTTGAATTAAGCGGAATGACCGACTGTTCATACGAGCTTATAGATATTGCTCCCGAAAATATAGCTGCAAGCCGTCCGCTTATCGAAGAGCATATCGGTATGAACGTAACTATCCCCCATAAACAGGCGATTATCGCTCTTATGGACGAGCTTGGCGAAAGCGCAGAGAGATACAATTCCGTAAACTGCATCAAAAACGACGGCGGCAGACTTATCGGCTATAACACTGATTGCGACGGCTTTCTCCGATCGGCAGAGCTTCTTCCGATAAGCGGAAACGTTGTTATACTCGGCTGCGGAGGAGTAGGAAGAATGATGGCTATCGAAACTGCGCTCCACGGCGGCACACTGACTCTTGCCGTTATACCGCAGGATATCAAAGCAGCACAGCTTCTTATGGCTGAAATTCTCTCCAAATGCAGTTCAGCGGCAGTTAAGATCGCCGATATTTCTTCTCTCGAGGGTAATTTCGACCTGCTTATAAACGCAACTCCCGTCGGAATGTATCCAAACACAGACCGCTGCGCCGTAAGCGACAAAGTTATCGAAAACACGCTCAGCGTATTTGACGCAATCTATAATCCTACCGAAACCCTGCTTATGAGAAAGGCAAGAGCACTCGGCAAAACTGCTGTCGGCGGAGCTTCCATGCTCGTATACCAGGCGGTCAAGGCTCATGAGATATGGTACGGCGGAGAATTCGACACGGCTGATATTTCAAAGATAATACTCGAAGTTGAAAAAGAAGTAAACGCAATGAACGAGAGATAAGGAGCTGATTTTATGACAGTTTTTCTTTGCGGCTTTATGGGCTGCGGCAAATCAACTATCGGAAGGCTTGCGGCAAAAAAGCTTGGCTGCGGCTTCTGCGATACCGACGACCTTATCGTAAGAACGCTCGATATGACTATTCCAGAGATCTTCGCTCAGAAAGGCGAACCGTTTTTCCGTAAAACAGAAGCTGAAATAGTAAAATCTCTCTGCGGAAAAACAACCGTTGCAGCTTGCGGAGGCGGAGCGATGCTCAATCCTGATACGGCAAAGGCGGCAAAGGAATCGGGAAGCGCAGTAATTTTTCTGGATGTTCCGTTTGAGATGTGCTACGAGCGCATAAAGGACGATACCAACCGTCCGATAGTTATGAATTCCACTAAAGAGGAGCTTGAAAAGCTTTATAACGATCGCAGGAGCATCTACATAAGCAATTCCACAATAAGATTAGAATGCTGCGGAAGTCCCGTTGAAATTGCGGAACAGATCGCATCTTCAATATAAAAACAGGAGCTTGTTATGCTGATTTACAACGCTGAAATTTATACAATGGATTCCACCGGAGTTATTCCCAACGGCTGGGTTAAAACCGAAAACGGTAAAATAACCGAAATAGGCTCCGGCAATCCGGATAATGTTCCCGAAAACAGTATCGACGCAAAAGGCGGAATGCTTCTTCCCGGCTTTATCGACGCTCACACTCACCTCGGAATCATCGAGGACGGAATCGACTTTGAGGGCGACGACTGCAACGAATCCACCGATCCGTTCACTCCGCAGATGAGAGCAATCGACGGTATAAATCCGTTTGACCGCTGTTTCGAGGAAGCTCGTATGCGTGGAATAACCGCCGCTGCGTCAAGTCCGGGAAGCGCCAATCCATGCGGCGGCGAAATATGCGCCATAAAAACCAACGGACGCAGAATCGACGATATGCTCATCAAAAACTGCGGAATAAAATTTGCCATGGGAGAAAATCCGAAAAACGTCTATAACGGACGTGAGGAAACTCCAGTAACGAGAATGGCTGTAACGGCTCTTATCCGTGAGGGACTTCATAAAGCCCGCCGATACGTTCGTGACATGGACAGCTACTATTCCGACAGCGAAAACTACGATCCGCCGGAATACGATATAAAATGCGAGGCTCTTATGCCTTTGCTTGACCGCAAGGTAAAAGCGTTTTTCCACTGTCACCGTGCCGACGATATCTGTACGGCTATAAGAATATCGAAAGAGTTCTCGCTCGATGCAGTTATCATCCACGGTACAGAAGGATATAAGATCGCCGATATTATTGCAGAAGAAAAAATCCCTGTAATTGCAGGTCCGATAATATGCGACCGATGTAAACCTGAAATGCGTGGTCTTGAACTGAAAAATGCCGCAGTTATGCACCAAAACGGAGTTAAAACCGCTGTCTGCACAGATCACACCGTGATACCGATACAATATCTGCCGCTTTCGGCTCAGGCTGCTATAAAAGGCGGACTCTGCTTTGAGGATGCACTGAAAACCATAACGATAAATCCTGCGGAAATCCTTGGCATAGATGAAATAACAGGAAGCATAAGCGTCGGAAAAGACGCCGATATACAGCTTTACAGAAAGGACGAAAATCCGCTTGATCTTATGTCCGAACCCGGTCTTGTAATGATAAGCGGCGATATCTGCCGAATGGAGGATTAACCTCATGAAAAAAATCCTTACAGTGATGTCCGCCTGCGTAATTACGTCCTTGTCCGCAAAACCGCCTGTCTATGCGGATTCGGGCGATGCTGCTGCGGATAAATTCGTCTACCGTCTTTCCGGCGGCGACGCATATATTTATTATTATGAGGGAACAGATTCGATTCTTTCAATTCCCTGCGAGATAAACGGTCATGCCGTTGTCGGAATTGATGAAAATATTTTTATGGGACTTGACGAACTTACCGAAGTCGTCATTCCCGACAGCGTTGAAACTATCGGTTCAAGAGCATTTTCGGCCTGTCCAAACCTTAAAACCGTAACCATAGGAAACTCGGTTTCAGAAATCGGAAACTTTGCCTTTTCAGCTTGTCCGGAGCTTCAGGAGATTAAGGTAGGCGAAAAAAATAAAAACTTTTCATCGCTCAACGGTTCGCTGACAGATGAATCGGAAACTTCTCTTCTTCTTTACGCCGGAGCAAATAAAGCTGTTATTCCCGATTCCATAACAAGCATAGGAACAGGAGCATTTCTCGGGAAAACCGGTCTTACCTCTGTCATTATTCCGGATAAAGCCGAATATATCGGCGATTACGCCTTTTCCGGATGTACAGAGTTGAAAAGTATAAACATTCCAAATTCCGTTTGTTATACTGGAGCAAACTGCTTTATGAACTGTTCCGAACTGAAAAGCGTTACGCTCAGTCAGAACACAAAGGCTATTCCGGATAATATCTTCCGCTCATGCTCTTCACTGGACGATATTCTTATTCCCAGAAGCGTGACAAGTATCGGAACAGACGCTTTTTTAGGCTGCACCGAACTCAGCGGGATCTATATTCCCGAAAATACCGCAGGTATAGATAACTGCGGTATCGGAAAATATTACAATATCCGAAGCGGTGAGATCGAAAATATCGAAAACTTTACCGTTTACGGAGAAAACGGCTCTTCTGCGCAGGATTACTGCAAAACAAACGATATAAACTTCCAAAGCTTTGTACTTGGCGATGTAAATAATGACGGCGTTCTCGACGGAACCGACGCTACTCTGACTCTTCAGGAATATACCATTGTGCTGAGCGGCATGGAAGCCAATTTCAAAGCATACGAAAAAGCGGCGGCAGATTACAATTTTGACGGAATAGTAGACGGTACTGACGCAACCCTTATTCTTACCGAATATACAAGAATAATTTCCCAGATCCCGGAGTAAGAACTTGTTCCGAATTGTCTTTTCCGACAAAACACGCCATTTTTAAACAGCAAAATTCTATATCCGTAATTTCATGCAAACTATTGACACATCGGAAAAAAAATAGTATCATTAAAGGTAATAATCTATCGGATTATACTCGCTCGCCGCTTCGGCTGAAGCGTTATGGAGCGGTATCTCAAAAATGTGTAAGGAGGAATTTTTATGCTGACTGATATGAACAGCAAATTTCAGAAAGAAGGTCTGACATTTGACGACGTGCTTCTGATACCGGCAGAATCAAATGTTACTCCCAATATGATCAATCTCGGCACTCAGCTTACAAAAACGATCAGACTCAATACGCCTGTTATGACTGCCGCTATGGACACTGTTACCGATTCTCAGATGGCTATCGCTATTGCCCGTGAAGGCGGTATCGGTATTATCCATAAAAATATGACTATCGAACAGCAGGCTGATGAAGTGGACAAGGTAAAGCGTTCTGAGAACGGAGTTATCGTTAATCCTTTTTCTCTTACAGAAGACAGAATCGTTGCTGATGCGGACGAGCTTATGGGAAAATATAAAATTTCCGGCGTTCCGATCGTCGATAAGAACAACAAGCTGGTAGGCATTATAACTAACAGAGATATGCGTTTTCTTACCGATTTCAGAGCAAAAATCTCAGAGGTTATGACTAAGGATAATCTTATAACAGCTCCCGTTGGAACAACTCTTGCTCAGGCTCAGGAAATTCTTCGTGCGCACAAGATCGAAAAGCTCCCCATAGTTGACGAAGGCGGCTATCTCAAGGGACTTATCACTATAAAGGATATCGAAAAATCCGTTCAGTATCCTAATTCCGCCCGTGACAGCAAGGGCAGACTTCTCTGCGGCGCTGCTATCGGCGTAACAGCTAACGTTCTCGACAGAGCAAAAGCTCTTATCGAAGCTCAGGCAGACGTGCTTGTTCTTGATTCAGCTCACGGACACAGCGCAAATATCATCAGATGCGTGAAAATGGTTAAAGAAGCTTTCCCGGATACTCCTGTTATTGCCGGAAATATTGCAACTGCAGAAGCTGCAGAAGCTCTTATTGCCGCCGGAGCTGACTGCGTTAAAGTTGGTATCGGTCCCGGATCTATCTGCACAACAAGAGTTGTTGCCGGCATAGGCGTTCCGCAGATAACCGCAGTATATGATGTTGCCTGCGTTGCTCAGAAATACGGAGTTCCTGTCATTGCAGACGGCGGAATCAAGTATTCCGGCGATATCGTAAAGGCGCTTGCTGCCGGAGCAAACGTTGTCATGCTCGGCTCGCTCCTTGCAGGATGCGCTGAAGCTCCCGGTGAAACAGAAATTTATCAGGGACGTCAGTTCAAGGTTTACAGAGGTATGGGAAGTCTCGGAGCTATGGCAAACGGCTCGACAGACAGATACTTCCAGGAAGGCGCAAAGAAGCTCGTTCCGGAGGGCGTAGAAGGACGAGTTCCATTTAAAGGCCCTGTTGCCGATACTATTTTCCAGCTTGTAGGCGGTATTCGTGCGGGAATGGGTTACTGCGGATGCGAGGATATCCCGACACTCCACGAAAAAGCTAAATTCATCAGAATTACAGGCGCAGGACTTAAAGAGAGCCATCCTCACGATATTTATATCACTAAGGAAGCTCCTAACTACTCAACACAGATATAATCGCACAATGCTGTCAACTTAAGTGGGGGACTCTGTCCCCACACCCCTGCCAAAGGGTGAATCCCCCCTTTGGAAACCCAGTATTAATTATTTCCAATACCTCATAAAGAGTTATTGGAAATAATTAGGGCAGAATGCCCATAGCATGAACGCACTTTTGAAAAGAGTGCAAGGAACAGAGTTACCTTAAGTTGACGACATCACCCGATTTGTGCGGTGTTACCTTATCCTCTGTCAAGGATTTTATTCATCATATGGAATCCTATCCAGATAAATGAAAATACCCCTAAATGGGGTATTTTCATTTATCTAATAATGGGTTTCCAAAGGGTGGATTCACCCTTTGGCAGGTGTCTAAGGGGACAGCGTCCCCTTAGCAAAGCGAGTTCGTAACCATCCTCGCTCAGAAAATCGTTCTGAAATCAAAACTAAGGAGAAAATTTAATATGAGAAGAAACAGGATAAAGTTTATCTCACAAGGAGCTGTAATCGCAGCTCTTTATGTAGCTCTGACTCACCTTTCAAATTTCGCCGGACTTGCAAGCGGCGCAATACAGATTCGTCTATCGGAAGTTTTAACCATTCTGCCGGCATTCACTCCTGCGGCTGTTCCGGGACTTGCGATCGGCTGTCTGCTTTCAAATATAACTACCGGATGTATTCCTTGGGATATACTCGGCGGAACGGCTGCAACTCTTATCGGCGCCGCCGGAACTTTTGCGATGAAAAAGCATCCCTATGCAGCTCCACTTCCGCCGATAATCGCCAACGTTGTTATAGTACCGTTTGTACTTGCGTATGCCTACAAACTTGATGGCGGAATACCGTATTTTATGCTAACGGTAGGAATCGGCGAAATAATATGCTGCGGAGTTTTGGGAACAATGCTCACATTGGCTCTTAAAAAGAACGCAGATATAATAAAATGGAATAATTAAAAGGAACCCGAAATATGCTGTTTAAATTTATCATTTGCTTTATCGCCGGAATCGGTGCGGGTCTTGGTACCGGTTTCGCCGGAATGAGCGCTGCTGCCGTTATCAGCCCTATGCTGATAACCTTTCTTGAACTGCCGGCATATGAAGCAGTCGGAATCGCACTGGCAAGCGATATACTTGCAAGCGCAGTAAGCGCCTATACATATGGAAAAAACAAAAATCTCGATGTAAAAAACGGACTGATCATGATGATCACTGTTTTAATATTTACATTGGCCGGAAGCTATCTCGCCAGTCTTATACCAAATACGGCAATGGGAAATTTCTCTATGGTCATGACGCTGTTCTTGGGCATAAAATTTATCGTTAAACCCGTTATGACCACGAAAGAACGAATGCAGTCAAAAGAACGAAAAAAACAGATCTTGCAGTCCATTATCTGCGGAACTGTAATCGGACTGATCTGCGGTTTTGTCGGTGCGGGCGGAGGCATGATGATGCTGTTGATACTTACAAGCGTACTCGGCTACGAACTGAAAACGGCTGTCGGCACAAGCGTATTTATCATGACTTTCACGGCGCTTACGGGTTCAATATCTCATTTTGTAATAGACGGTATGCCGGAAATTCCTGTACTTGTTTTTTGTATGCTGTCCACTCTTTTATGGGCAAAGATTGCTGCAAAGTTCGCAAACAAAGCCAAACCTGCCACTTTGAACCGTGCTACGGGCGCAGTTTTAACGATTTTAGGTACGGCGATCATTATAGTCAATAAAATTCAATAGAGCGTTCTTAGAGCCTGTTCAGTATCTTTTTATGTACGGATTTTCGAGCATAATTTTGTCGGTGACAAGGAAAAAATCCGCAGTAATACTGACGTATGGCAAGGATTTTTAATGAAGTCAAGGGCAAAATTCGCCGAAAAGACGTGCGAAAAATATACTGAACAGGCTCTTACATACTGAAATATATAAAAATTGCCGCACAAATAAAATGTGCGGCGATTTTTTATCCCATAATATAAGCTTGTCCGTCGATCTGATAAATACAAATTTTAATATAATCTCCCACTTGGTTATAAAGAGGACAGTTTTTAGCCGATTCAGTATCGTAATACACATCTACTGTGGCAACTTTCCGTGACTCTATTTGGGCATCGGGATTAATATTGTTAATTATATTATCATAGTAAGGATAAACCGATTCATCCTCGGTCACATCGGAGACGATAAAGTAAGAAAATTCATAATCTTCACCCGTATATGACTTTATACTATCGTAATAACCCTCAACATACTCCTGAAGGCTGCTTACGTTCAAACTGGAGAAATTATGCTCAAGATACGAATCATAAGAAACTTCTGAAAGCATATCTGCATCTTTTAAGCCGACAGCGGAAAAATATTCTGAAATTTTTCTGCCCTCCTCCTCGGTCATATAACGATAATCATATTCTATCGGAACAGGCACGTCCACTTTAAGCTGAGTTACAGTCGAACCGTAAGGCATTTCATCCTCGGAAATATGAACGCCGTCCGGAGGACTGTTTCCTACAAGGTTTCCATGGCCGGACTCATCAACCGACGAATTTTTTCCTGCACATGCAAAGGAAGTCAAAGCCATTCCAAAAGCGGCAGCAAAAACCGCAGATCTTCTGAAAATATTTTTCATTATAATCGCCTCCGACTAACCAAAAGTATAATATTTTCCGTCTTTTTCAGCAAAAAGGATATCAAATCCGCTTACAAGCATAGACTCAACTCCGTCGGCATCCTTAGCCATAACGTAAAATCTGAGATATCTCATATTATCGCATTCGCTTTTAACGCTTTCATCATAACTGCCGCCGAAAGTCTCATCAAGCATTTCAAGATAAGAGTCTGCACCCGCTTCTTCGGTTTCAAAGTCCTCTGATTTCTCTGCCTTAATGCGTGTTATTTCAAAGCTTCCGCCCATATTTCCGCTGAGATTTTCGCATTGTCCGTCAAAGGATTCGTTCAAACCATAACCGTAGTCTTTTTGGAGAAACTCCTCCATTTTGTCGATATAGCTCGGATAAACGCATTCGCAGTAGGAAGCGTAATCTTTTTCCTCAAACGATTTGAAATATTTCTCCAAAGCGAGAATAAGCTCTTCCGGATACTCCTCCTCATCGTAATAAAGCTTGATTCCCTTATCGCTGATGCAGTATCTGCCGAGTTCGTACTCCTCAGAGTCCTCCGACGGAGTTATCCAGCCATCCTCGGATATGCCCGCCGACGTATCTGTTTCCGTCTCAGAATCTTCCTTCACGCCGATAATAGTTTGTGTTTTCTTTTTGGACTCTGAATTTTCCGAGCCTGCACCTTTTTTACTGCAAGCCGAAAAAAACTGAAAGCACGTTACTGCCGTCAGAAAAACAGCAATACGCTGAATTTTTTTCATGTGATCGCCTCCTGTTGATTATTTGAAGTCTGCCGTCAAACAAACGGGAATTATTCTGCCTTTTGCATCAACCCTTCGCAGTTACTTCTTAGCGTTTCCCCTGTTTTTAGCTCTCTGAGTATTACTGAGGATCCTCTTTCTGATTCTGAGCGATTCCGGAGTAACTTCAAGGAGTTCGTCGTCGGCAAGGAATTCAAGGCAGTCCTCAAGACTGAGGATTCTTGGCGGAACAAGACGAAGAGCGTCGTCGCTTCCGCTTGCACGGGTGTTGGTGAGGTGCTTCTTCTTGCAGACATTTACAACGAGGTCGTCGGTTTTAGGAGAAGCTCCAACAATCATTCCCTCGTAAACAGGAGTTCCGGCAGGAATGAAAAGCTGTCCACGTTCCTGAGCGTTATAAAGACCGTAAGTAACTGCCTCACCCGTTTCAAAAGAAACAAGAGAACCGGTATTTCGGCGGTCGATGTCGCCCTTGTAATTTTCATAGCCCTCGAAAACGTGGCTCATGATACCCTCGCCCTTTGTATCGGTAAGGAATTCACTCTTATAACCGAAAAGACCTCTTGCGGGAACGAGAAATTCAATACGCATGCGGCTTCCCTGCGGATGCATAGTAACCAGTTCACCCTTACGAGTACCCATTTTCTCCATAACAGAACCAACGCAGTCCTCGGGAACGTCGATAACAAGACGCTCGATAGGCTCAAGCTTTCTGCCGTCCTCGCCCTGCTTGAAAAGAACACGAGGAGTTGAAACTGAAAGCTCATATCCCTCACGGCGCATATTTTCGATAAGGATAGAAAGGTGCATCTCGCCTCTTCCGGCAACACGGAAGGAATCTGTGCTGTCAGTCTCCTCAACACGGAGCGAAACGTCTTTGAGCAGCTCACGGAAAAGTCTTTCACGAAGCTGACGTGATGTAACGAATTTGCCTTCTCTTCCTGCAAACGGACTGTCGTTTACCGAGAAAGTCATTTCAACGGTCGGTTCGCTTATCTTAACGAAAGGAAGAGCCTCCGGCTGTTCAACTGCACAAATAGTATCACCGATAGTGATGCCTTCTATACCTGATATCCAAACGATATCGCCCACCTGAGCTTCCTGAACGGGAACACGGTTAAGTCCCTGAATCTGGAGAAGCGAAACTATTTTGGAATTGTAATTCTTTTTCGAGCCTGTATAATCGCATACGGTAACCTGCTGATTCACCTTTATCTTACCTCTTACGATACGTCCGACGCCGATTCTTCCGACATATTCGTTGTAGTCGATAGAAGAAACAAGCATCTGGAGCGGTTCTTCCTCTTCACCCTTAGGCGGCTCGATATAGTCGATAATAGTGTCGAAAAGCGGCTTGAGGTCGGTTCCGGCTTCATACTGGCTGAGCGAAGCAGTACCGCTTCTTCCGGAGCAGAAAAGGATAGGACTTTCAAGCTGTTCATCGCTTGCGTCGAGATCGAGAAGAAGCTCGAGAACCTCGTCGCCGATCTCATCAAGGCGAGCGTCGGGACGATCTATCTTATTGACCACAACGATTACTTTAAGTCCCATTTCAAGAGCCTTTGAGAGAACGAATCTTGTCTGCGGCATAGGACCTTCGGCAGCGTCAACAAGAAGCAGAACTCCGTCTACCATTTCAAGAACACGTTCAACCTCTCCGCCGAAATCAGCGTGTCCGGGAGTATCGATGATGTTGATTTTTATATCATTATAACAGACGGAAGTATTTTTTGCAAGAATAGTGATTCCACGTTCACGTTCGATATCATTGGAATCCATAACTCTCTCGGCAACCGCCTGATTTTCACGGAAAACTCCGCCCTGTTTAAGCATTTCGTCAACGAGAGTCGTTTTACCGTGGTCAACGTGGGCAATAATTGCGATGTTTCTTAAATCTTCTCTTATCATTGTAATTCCTCCAAAGGATAAAATTTGCATATATGTCAATGACGTATAAACGTCAGTATTTGTTAGTCTGCGGCTGCTCTGAGCTCATTTTCCAGAAGCTCGGCATTCTCAAAATCTTTAGGTATGCGGATGGTTTTCGTAAATTCCGTAAAAAGCTCGCCTTCTATAGTTCTGCATTTTTTAAGACGCAGCTTCGCAATAATATACTTATTACTGCTTTTAACGCTGAATGTCCTTTCAACATAATGTCCTGCGCCGAGAACAGCATTACTTGCAGCAAATGCATCAAGAACCTCTCCATTAGAGTAACCTTTCATTCTCTTTGCAGCCTTGAACCATTCTACACATATACGTATTTTACTGTGTGAAAATTTATACGGTTCACCGAAAAGCTTGCTGTTCATGAAGATATTACCGAAATTTATAAAAATTATTTTTCCGTCATCCAATACAACAAAAGCATTGAATTCATTATCCGATCTTGCGACCGAAGTGAGCATAAGCACCATAAATCCTACCATAGCTGACAAAATTATCCATCCGAAAATTTCTCTTGAGCTGCTTCCGACATTTATAATACCGATTACCATAATCGCAACCATAACCAACGCTAAAACTACCCACTGGATCACGGCAAGAGGCTTAGCCTTGATAAAATTGCTGCTCAACTTGCTTACTTTTTCAGTCCTGCATATTATCACGATTTTCCTCCCGACTTGAATTTGCTGCCGAGTTTAATTTTCAGCAATTCACGAAGCTCCTCCGGAGTACCCTCAGTAAATTCCTCCGATCCGATAATCATAAATCCTACACCCTTTATTTTAATTTTGAAAAATCCGTTTTTCTCCTCGGCTGATTCAACACTTTCATAAACATACTCGCTGGTACCGCTGGTACCGTCTGAAACAGAACTCATCGAGAATTTTTCTTCACCAAAGCAGTAAGTATTAACAGCATTTGGAAAATTTTTATGATAATTCATGAACTGTTTCTTTGGACTTACCGTATATTTCAGCCATAGAATCGCCATGAGAATAACAGCCCAGATAATCATAGGTTTGACGCTGTCCCAACCGAAGCCGTCTGCATAAATATTAGAAACAATCAGCATTGCAAGTATCGCAAGCATAAAAAAGCCGCAACAATAAGTAACCCATGAGGTTTTTCGAGTTTTCATAAGAACATTAAAATGTTTTTCAGTTAATCTGACTTCTGCTTTGATCATAGCTGTCTCCTATTGCAATAATTATAGATTTCTGCACAATACGGTCAATTTTCCGTGCAAAATCTCTTTTTTTCCGGACATAAAAAAGTCCTTGCAGCAATTTGCAAGGTCTGAAACAAAAACAACCCCGAAAATTCGGGGCATTCTTGGTGGGAGAGGATGGATTCGGACCATCGAAGCTGAAAAGCAACAGATTTACAGTCTGCCCCCTTTGGCCACTCGGGAACTCTCCCATATGATCTTCAAAAAATGTACCGGAAAGCATTCCGGTAACAATGGAGCTGGTGGACGGACTCGAACCCCCGACCTGCTGATTACAAATCAGCTGCTCTACCAACTGAGCTACACCAGCGTTTAACGCTTATTTATTATAGCATACTTTTTTATGTTTGTCAAGTACTTTTTTCAAATTTTTTTGACTTTTTTGAAAAAGACTTTTGGTCGAGGCGACAGGACTCGAACCTGCGGCATCTTGGTCCCAAACCAAGCACTCTACCAAACTGAGCTACGCCTCGGACTTGTTTTTTAATCAGTCCTCATCGGACAGCTTCTATATTATAGCAGAGGTTTTTTAAAAAGTCAAGCGTCTGCGGCGATATTTGTATGAATGCACAAATTTCAACACAATTATATATAAACAGGCCACAAATTCATAAACAAACGGGAGAACCTTAAAGTTCTCCCGTAATAAAAATCAATCCTTATTTTCTTCATCTGCTTCTTCAGCAGCTTCTTCTGTCTCTACAACAGCTTCCTCTGCTTCAGTTTCAGCCTCTGCCTCTTCAGCAGTATCCTCAGCCTGAGCAGTATTGTCATTGATCTCGAAATCAATGCTCTCATCACCGTCTACATCATAATCATTATAGATATCATCATCATAATCTGAATCAACATTATTACCATTACGAACCTTTGATACAACGTATCCAACAGTAGCTGCTGCGCCTGCAACTAAAGCTGCAACTAATAATTTATTCATTTTAATTTCCTCTTTTCTCCGCAAGAAATAACATCTTATCGAGTCCCCCTGCGGTCGGATCACGATAAACTATATTTATTATAGCATATTATTTTCTGAATTTCAACTACTTACATATTATTTGTTAAAAACATCAAAATTGAAAGGGCAGTTATTGGTGCAGTTTCACAACGCAGAACTCTTTTTCCGAGCCAGACCTGCTCTGCTCCGACATTAACGGCAGCTTCCGCTTCTTCCTTATCGAATCCGCCTTCGCTTCCAACCGCAATTCCAACCTTTTTAACTCCGTCAAATGCGATCTCTCCGAAAGAACATCCGCCTTCTTCCTCGTAAAGCAAAATAGTTTTATCAAGCTCCGCCATCATTTCAAGCGATTTTTTATACGAAACTATCGGAGCAACCTCGGGAATTATTCCCCGCCCCGACTGCTTAGCCGCTTCCTCGGCAATTTTGTTAAGACGCTTGAGTTTTTTCTCAAAATCCCTACCGTCCGGACGTGAAATGCACCTTCTGGTAAGAACAGGAACTATCCTCGATACGCCAAGCTCCACGCTTTTCTGGATTATAAATTCCAGCTTATCGAGTTTCGGAACAGCCTGAAACAGCGTTACTTCAACATTCGGCTCGGCAGCGCATCTTTGTTTTCCGACAACATCCAGGTAAACCTCATCGCCCGTAATGCTCCTTATAACGCAGTTGTAGTCGATACCACAGCAGCATACCGTCAGTTCCTCGCCGCACCTCATACGTAGCGAATAACCGATATGATGAGCGTCGCTCCCGGTTATCTTCATATTTTCCTCATCGACATCATTTAAAAAAAATCTTGGCATATCATTACACATCCTTCACAAAAACCTGTCCGAAACTTTTCCGAACAGGTTTATTATATCATTTATTCTTTATTTTGTAAAGAAGTCAACCCACAACAGCGTATTTATAGCCGGCATTCGCATCCTGAAAAATAGTTAAAAGTTTATCATCCGGTGTAATATAGCAATTCTGACTGCCGGAGGAGTCCTCTTGAGCCGTCGCAGGTATTTCACATACAGTCAGCGACTTATTTGTAAAATCTACCTTGACTGCTCCGCAAAGCTTCTCAGTATGGTTTGGATCAAACGATTCATACGCAATACCAAACGTAATCGCACTGCCATTACAGCAGCCCATATCATAGCCAAGCAGATAATCTCCCATAGACATCGGATAGAAAGTATCGCCGTCTCTGCGAAAAACAGCCGTATTCGGCAGTTTACAGTTATCCGCTGTAAAACAATAATAATCGCCGATGATATGAGCGGAGATTATCTCGTACTTTCTTTGACCAAACACCTCACCCAACGGAATTTCTTCATTTTCAAGTAAGTCTCCCTCCGGATTTACCCATTGAAGAACAGTGCTGCTAATTCCGTTCAGAGAGTAATGCTGCATCACAATAGCAATATTGTTTCCGTCGCTTATAATAGCCTGCGGATAAATATCTGCATTTTCATTTTTATACCTGAAAATCTCTTTCGGCTCGCTTTTCTCAAAATCGCAGTATCTTGCAACCCAATCGCCGGAAAAACGTTCACAGTAATAATATGCAATACCATTTTCACCTACCGTTACCGCTCCCTGCTGATAATGGTTAACCTCATAAGCGTCAAGCTTCACGGTATCCCCTGTTTCCAGACTGCACCGATACAATTGAGTATACGAATTTCGTCCTGAAGCCTGAAAGCCAAAGAACTCATCGTTTATCGGGAAATATACCGGCGATATATTCAGTTTCGATAAAGATTCGCCAAGCTGCATAAATTCATCAGTTTCCGAATCATAGATCCCGAACGCAAAATCATCGTGCGAATACTGAGATGCGGTTTCTGCTCTGGAAAAAATACCGAACCGCCATTTATCTTCTGAAAATCCATATATAGAAAAATCGCAGTTTTCAGGGATATTGACCTGTTTAAACTCAGTTTCTCCCGGAATCGTTTTAATAATCTTTATATTTTCCGCAAAGCTCGTATCAATTTTATCAGCTATAACGCACCGTTTGTCCGCATTAGTATAGTCAATAGTCCGCTCCTTAACATAAATCTCTTCCGGAGCAATTCCCCCGATATCTTCTTTTGTAACTGTGATAAAATCAGAATCTATCTCATTCCCCTTTTTCTTCTTACAGCCTGTCAACGGACATGACAAAGCGACCACTGCCGCCAGAAATCCGCATAAAATCCCCTTCATAAGCCATAGTCCTTTCCCGAAACATATTACCTTATTATAATACTAACACATTAGCACCGAAAAGTCAATCTGACTACAATAAAAATATTCAGGAAATTCCCCGAAAAATGTTGCATTTGTGTATATTATGTGATATAATAAGTCGTTATGGTTAAAACTCACGAATTTTAAACCGAAAGGATATGGTAAAGTGGAGAATATTATCAGCCTGAAAAACATTATAGTTGAATTTGAGGAAAGCGAAAAAATCCTCAAAAATATCAGCCTTGACATAAAGGATAAAGAATTCGTAACGTTTCTCGGTCCGTCCGGCTGCGGAAAAACAACAACTCTGAGAATAATCGCCGGATTTCTTGAACCGACCAGCGGTGATGTTTTCTTCGACGGACAAAGGATAAACAGCCTTCCGCCGCATAAAAGAAACGTCAACACCGTTTTTCAGCGTTATGCGCTCTTTCCGCATCTTAATGTTTACGAAAATATCGCTTTCGGTTTAAGAGTTAAAAAAGTTCCGGAAAAAGAGATAGTAAACAGAGTTGGAGAAATGCTCGAGATAGTCAATTTAAAGGGATTTGAAAAACGTTCGGTAAACCGCCTTTCCGGTGGACAGCAGCAGCGTGTGGCTATTGCAAGAGCGCTTGTGAACCGCCCGAAAGTCCTTCTTCTCGACGAACCTCTGGGAGCGCTTGATCTGAAGCTGAGAAAAGAAATGCAGATAGAGCTGAGAAAGATCCAGCAGGAGCTTGAACTCACTTTCGTCTACGTTACCCACGATCAGGAGGAAGCTCTTACCATGAGCGACAGCATCGTTGTTATGAACAACGGCTATATCCAGCAGATAGGCACTCCAACAGACATATACAACGAACCGATAAACGCTTTCGTAGCTGATTTTATCGGCGAAAGCAATATCATCAGCGGTACTATGCCGCAGGACTGTGTTGCGGAATTTGCAGGAAACCGTTTTGAATGCGTCGACAAGGGATTTGCTCCCAATGAACGTGTAGACGTCGTTATCCGACCGGAGGACGTTAAAATAATTCCGGCGGACAAGGCTAAGCTCACCGGAATTGTTGAATCCGTAGTTTTCAAGGGAGTTCACTATGAAATGATCGTTGACGGCGTGGATCATAAGTGGATGATACATTCCACAAAAGCCGAACCCGCCGGAGCTATGATAGGTATGACATTCGATCCTTTTGATATACATATTATGAAGAAAACGGAGGAAAATGCAGAATGAAACCAAAATATTTCTCCGCTCCGTATCTTGTCTGGATGATAGTTTTCATCCTTGTTCCGCTTCTTATGATAGCATATTTCGCCTTCACTACCGACGGCGGTTCTTTCACAATAAAACACGTTTCCGATGTAGGACAGTATGCCAACATCTTTGTCCGTTCGATATGGCTCTCGCTTATAGCAACAGCGATCTGTCTTGTTGTGGCATATCCGGTAGCTTTTATCCTTTCAAGAATGGAAAAACACAAGCAGGGAACTATGCTTATGATAGTAATGCTGCCGATGTGGATGAACTTTCTCCTGCGAACATACGCATGGATGACTCTTCTCGGAAACAACGGACTTATAAACAATCTTCTCGGAATGATAGGTCTCGGACCTCTTAAAATGATAAACACGTCCGGAGCAGTCGTTCTCGGAATGGTTTACAATTATCTGCCATTTATGATACTTCCGCTTTATTCGGTCATGGTCAAGATAGACAATTCGCTGTTTGAAGCCGCTTCCGACCTTGGTTGCAACTCCGCTTCAACGCTTTTCCGTGTAGTAGTACCGCTTAGTATGCCCGGTATCACATCTGGAATAACAATGGTTTTCGTACCTGCAATCTCAACGTTTATCATTTCAAGAATGCTCGGAGGAGGCTCGAACCTTCTCATCGGCGACCTTATTGAAATGCAGTTTCTCGGAAACGCCTACAATCCGCATCTCGGAGCGGCGATCTCTCTTGTTCTCATGGTGATAATACTTGTGATAATGACCGTTATGAACCAGTTCGACCCTGACGATCAGGTGCTTATGTAAAGGAGGGTGAAAATTGAAAAAACTCGGAAAATTATATCTTGTGCTTGTAATGCTGTTTTTGTACGCGCCGATTTTTGTGCTGATAGTATTCTCGTTCAACCAGTCCAAAAGCAGTTCGGTTTTCACAGGATTTACGCTTGATTGGTACAAACGTCTTTTCAACAACCGACTGATAATTTCTTCGCTTGTAAATACGATAATAATTGCCGTTGCCGCCAGCATTATTTCAACTACCCTCGGTACTCTCGCCGCTATCGGCATAAACAGTATGCGAAAAGTTCCAAGAGCGGTCGTAATGAACGTTACCAATATGCCTATCATCAATCCCGAAATCGTAACGGGAGTATCTCTGATGCTTCTTTTCAGCTTTTTCGCCGCAAGAATGACTCTCGAATTCGGCTTTGTTACGCTGCTTATCGCACATATAACATTTGACGTACCATACGTTATCCTCAATGTTATGCCGAAATTCAACCAAATGGATCCTCATCTTTACGAAGCGGCTCAGGATCTGGGATGCAGTCCGTTTAAAGCGTTCCGCAAGGTAGTTCTGCCGGAGATCATGCCCGGAGTTATAAGCGGCTTTCTCATGTCGTTTACCTATTCTCTGGACGATTTCGTTATCAGCTATTTCACAAGCGGTTCAACCTCGCAGACTCTCCCCATAACAATTTACTCAATGACCAGAAGAAAGGTCTCGCCGGAGATAAACGCTCTTTCCACACTGATTTTCATCACGGTAGTAATCGTTCTTATAGTCAAGAATTTCGTTGAAAACAAGGCTGCAAAAAAAGCCGGTGCAGGAGGGAGATAAATAAAAATGAACAAGAAAATTTTTTCACTCGCTGCCGCTTTAATAATGTCGCTGGGAATGCTTTCCGGCTGTTCTACGGCTTCCGACGAGGAGGAAGAAGAAGATTCCTCCGCTCAGACTCTTACTATTGAGGATAAAAGCTACTACACTAAATTCAAGGGCAAGGGAATCTCGATAAACGTCTATAACTGGGGCGAATATATCTCCACAGGAGCGGACGAGGGAACTCTTGATGTAAACGGCGAATTTGAAAAGCTCACCGGAATCAAGGTGAATTACACCAACTATGCCACAAACGAAGAGCTTTACGCAAAGCTCAAAGGCGGCGGAACGACTTACGACGTAATAATCCCGTCCGATTACATGATAAGCAAAATGATAAAAGAAGATCTTATCCAGCCGCTTAACATGGACAATATCCCGAATTTCCGATATATCATGGATAACTACCGCAATCTTGCCTACGATCCGGAAAACGCATATTCCGTTCCGTATACATGGGGAACGGTCGGAATAATCTACAATGCCGAGCAGATAGATATTCCCAAAGAGGAAATAGACTGGGATATACTCTGGGATAAAAAATACAAAGATCAGATACTCATGTTTGATAATCCGAGAGACGCTTTTGCCGTTTCCGAACTTCTTCTCGGCTACTCGCTGAACACTGAAAATCCGTCTGAACTGAAAGCTGCTGCCGAAAAGCTCAAAGAACAGAAAGACGTCGTTCAGGCATATGTAATGGACGAGGTTTTCGACAAAATGGCTGCCGGGGAAGCGCTGCTTGCTCCGTATTATGCCGGCGATGCTCTTACTATCCTTGAGGATAACGAAGATCTTGATTTCGTTGTACCGAAAAGCGGAACGAACCTTTTTGTCGATGCAATGTGCATACCGTCTTCCGCAAAGCAAAAGGAAGCGGCTGAAATGTATATCAACTTCATGTGCGAGCCGGATATAGCTTTTGCCAACATAGACTATATCTGCTATTCAACTCCTCACAGCGGAGCATATGAAATGCTCGACGACGAAGTAAGAGAAAGCCACGTATCATATCCCGACAGTCAATTTATTGCTGATAAAACGACAGTTTTCGTTAATCTTTCCGATGAAGCCAACGACCTTATGAAAGACCTCTGGACCGAAATGAAATCGGAAACTGCAAATAAATGGTTTGTCCCGATATTCCTGGTAGTGTGCATCCTGATAATCGCCGCCGTCCTCGTAAGACGATATATAAAACGCAGGAAAGATATTTTCTAAGCGAGGACTCTGTCCCCGTACCCCTGCCAAAGGGGCGTACATCCCCTTTGGAATCCCGATATTAATTATTTTCATTACCTCGTAAAGAGGTAATGAAAATAATTAGGGCAGAATGCCCATAGAATGCACATTCATTGACAAAAGAATAAAAAGAAAAAGCATCTCCTTAAAAAATCTTCAGCTGGTGATATTTTGTTTTTAGATAATCTTGCTTTCAGTCTGAATGCGACCGTTCCTGTATTCCTTATGATGGTATTCGGCTGGTTTGTTAAAAAATTCGGACTTCTTGACGACCACTCCACTTCTCAGATAAATAAATTCGTTTTCCGAACGCTTCTTCCTGCGCTGCTCTTCATGGACCTGTCCACGGCGGATTTTCATGCCGTCTGGGACACAAAATTCGTCCTTTTCTGCATAACGGCAACTCTTTTAAGCGTGGGAATAGCTCTTTCTTACTCGCTTCTTCACAAGGATAAAGCCGAAAGAGGCGAAATAATTCAGGCGTCCTACAGAAGCAGTGCGGCTATACTCGGAATAGCTTTTGTAAAAAACATCTACGGTGAGGCGACTATGGCGGCTCTTATGATAGTCGGAACAGTTCCCCTTTACAACATAATCGCCGTTATCTCGCTGTCGCTCACATCTCCCGATAAGGACGGCGCACAGAACAAAAAGGCTCTTTTCACAAAAACGCTTAAAGAAATAGTGACCAATCCCATTATTCTCGGAATTTTCGCAGGAATAGTATGGTCGATTCTTAAAATCCCTCAGCCGGTAATCATGACGAAATCAATATCATATCTCGCCAACATGGCAACTCCGCTTTCACTGATAGCTCTTGGAGCGTCATTTAAATTCGGCGACGCAAAGGGAAAAGTTCCGCTTACGATAGGAATTGCGTTCATCAAGCTTATTCTTTTCTGCGCAGTCTTTCTTCCTGCGGCGATACGGCTTGGATTCAGGGGTGAAAAGCTCATTGCCATTCTGGTAATGCTCGGAAGCGCAACAACGGGCAGTTGTTTTGTAATGGCAAAAAATTTCGGACATAAGGGTGCAGTAACCGCATTTGCCGTAATGCTGACGACTCTATGCAGCGCATTTACGCTTACAACGTGGCTGTTCATTCTGAAAAGCTTAAACTATATATAACAAAAAGGACTATTGCATCTTTCGCAATAGTCCTTATTTTTATAATGAGTTGCCAAAGAGTTAAAGTGGAGACAGAGTTTCACCTTAATATGCGCAATTACTAATTAAACTTCTCAACCTCTGTTGAAATAACGCCGGTCCATGCATCACGTAGAGCTGCCCATGAATCAACAGCATCGTTGCCCTCGAGAAGAGCCTTTTCAAGGTTATCCATAACCCCTCTTGTTTCATAGGTATAGTCGCCGCTGCCATACATAATATCTCCCATACCGTATCCAAAATCAAACATAGGGTTAGTATTGTTCGGATCACGGTAAGACATAATAGCGTCATACTGTTCTTCCGTAACGTAGCTTCTTACAAGTCCGGAAGCTGTTTTGTCCACAATAAGAGCTTTCTGTTTAGCGGCTTCAACATATTTTTCCTCAGTCAGAGCAAGTCTTTCACACTTTATGTACGTTGCAACGGCCTCACCCTTTTCAGAATTTTTAATAAGCATTCTTGCGCCATAATTGCAGCAAAGATTATACTCGCTGGAATCAGGAGATTTCGGGAAAGGAACTACCATAAGATCCATATCCTCATTTTTAGCATTTGAAGTTCCAAGCGCCCAATCTGACATTGCAAAGAAAAGCGTAGATTGATTATCCGGGAAATATCCTATCCATTCCGGATTATAAAGCTGTTTCCGGGCAATCTCCTGCATAAGAAGCTCTGCCTTTTCGATTTCGGGATCGTCGATATTGTTCGAGAATTTGCCGTTTTCATAATTAACGACAGTATGTCCGGTAGACTGAATAAGAGCCTGACCAAACCAGCCGTTGATACCGTATCTTGTCTGTCCGCTCGGAGCATTGGCAACGAACTTTTCCATCATCTCCATAAAAGCGTCCCAATCCCATTCGCCATCCTCATAAAGCTCATAAGGATCATCAAGACCTTCAGCCTGCATCATTTTTCTGCTGTATGTAATAATAAGCGGATCGCAGATCACATAGGGAATAACATAATGCTGATCTTTATATTCAAACATATCAATAACATCGCTCATATCGTCCCAAAGCTCGGAATCGATTTCCATAGTATCGAAATAGGGATCAAGCGGTTCATACTGATTCTTCATAACACCGTTAGGAACAGCGTCCCACTCATAAGGGAACATATCAACCTCATCGCCTGCAATTATCATTGAAGCCAGCTTGTCGAATTTATCATTTGAAGTAGTTGAAACGTAATTTATTTTTCCGCCGTAATAGTCCTCAAAAATAGTAAGAGCAACAGAACGGTCGTTATTTCCGCTTGGATTTAAATCATAATCACAAAGCCAGGTTATAGTCATATTCGGATCTGTTTCTTGTTTTTCACCGCTGACGGAAGCTCCGTCATCTTCTCCGATAACGCTTAGATCAACATCTACATCATCGTGATCTTTATAAGGATCGGTAACAACCTGAGCCTCGTCGGTTTCGCTGCTGCCGTCAGATTTTCCACATGAAACAGAAGTGGACATAACAGCAGAAACAGCGATAATTCCGGCAAGGATTCTTTTTAAATTACTCATAATGAAAAACTCCCTTCATAATACCGCATCGCAAGAGGGATAACAACACGGACTAATTTAATAATATTATAAAATAAAAGCAGATATATGTCAAGATTTTACAGCAAAAAAACAAGGCGGGAACTTTTTTCATATATCAGAGACTTCTTTATGCCCACACACGGTTTTAAAATGGCTCAAAATGGAGCGCAGGAATTTGAAGTTTTTGATACATTTGAGCATAATCTTGGTTATGCCTATATGCCGGTAGTTAGAATATGAGAAATTAATAATTGTTATCAAAGAACACGTTCTAAAATTATAGTACAGTCACAACAATATGTCAATAATAAAGCCATAGTACTTCCAATCGTAAAAACAGCAGTACTATGGCTTGAATTTCTTTATGAATGCAGCAAAACGCAGCAGTTCATATTATAATTAATCGGTGAGAGCGTCATTGAGCGGGAGAGAATCAACAATTTCCAGTTTAAGCATCTGAATAGCGAGGGCGTCTTCATTTGTCACTCCGTCGCCCGGATTGCAGCAATCGGCGTTTACAATACCTTTTTCGGTAATATGCGAAGGATCTGATCCGTTAAGTCCGTATTTATCGGGATTAGAAAGCGACTGCATGATAAGAACAGCGTCGGACATATCTATCTTTCCGTCGCAGTTTGAATCGCCGTATACTACTGTCGGAACAGGAGGAACTATCGGTTCTCTGCCGTCTACGATAGAATAGAATGCAGGCTTTGCCTTATATTCAGCGTCGAAAAGAAGCGGCTGCTGTTTAGCTCTCCAGCTCTGGTCGTCAGTTACACCCCAGATAATGAGCGCTGAAATGCTGTCTTTGTATTCGTAGATGGCGTCCACGATTCCCTTATAGTATTCAGCCTGAACATCGAGATACTGATCGCCGGAATTTTCCGGAATAGTAGCGTCAAGCTCTGTTATCTGAATATCAAGACCAAGCTCGGAATATGTCTGAAGAGCTTTTTTATAAGCGCTTACTGATGGGAAAGCAGCGTCAAGGCTCTGTCTTGCATCAAGGTGAGACTGCATACCGATACCGTCGATAAGCCCTTTTTCCTTCAGCTCTGTTGCCATTTTAACAATAGCGTTCATTTTGCCCGACATATACTCGTTATAGTCGTTATAGTAAAGCTTGCAGTCTTTTGGAGCATACTTTCTTGCGAAAGTGAATGCAGGCTCGATAAATGAGTTATCGCCGAAAATCTGAACCCACGCGGACTTTGCCGAACCGCTGTTGCCCTGTTCGCCTGCCTGACGTGGATTGCCGTCCTCCATCCACGCTTCATTTACGACGTCGCAGGCATAGAAGTCGATATCGGGATAAAGCTCGGTAAGAACCTCGAAATAGTTCTTGATATAGTTCTCCATACGCTGGAGCATTTTTTCTTTTGAAACCCATTCGCCGTCGGCAGCGTAGTTCTCTTTAAAGAACCAGTCCGGAGTCTGGCTGTGCCATACGAGAGTATGGATACGAACGGGGATATTATTCTTCTGACAGTAATTCAGCACTGATTTAGCTGCTGAAAACGAAATTTGTGGATTTGTATCATCGCCTGTTTCTTCAGCATAAGCAATGCAGGCGTCATGGTTAAGAACAGCGTCCGGCTTCATTTCGTTGCCTACTGTAATACTGCCGCTGAAATGCTTATCAACAAGATCCATAAAAGGCTTTGAACTGAGATCCGACGATAATATGGCAGTTCCTACCTTAAAATCGTTTGCAAAAACGTCTTTAAGCGAAACGATATCTTTTTCTATATCTACGCTGGGAACTTCAACAATGCTGAAATCATCGATAAGAATATCGTCCGTTCCGCCCTCGAAATAAACGTAAACTCCTGTCATTTCATCGGTAAAGCTTACTTTAAGGTTTTCAACTGTCTGCCAGCCGTTGCCATTGAGAGTTGCAAGATTCTGGTATGTTTCCTTGCCGTCGCTTGTATACTGGAAGCTGAGCATAGAGTTTGTATAATATTTTCCCTTGACCTTTGCGCTAATATAGTATTCGGTATAGGGTTTGCATACGGTATCAAGACGGAATGCCGGTCCATTCCAGCTGCTGGAACGTCCGCTTGCAAGAAGTGAAGTCGAGCCGCTTACAGCGTCCTCTGTTGTGGTTGAAATAACAGTTGTATCTCTGTCGCCTCTGTTGGTAAAAGCTGAAACATCGCCGTCTTCGAAATCCGAAGAATAAACAACATTGCCCGATTCAGACTTTTGAGTTGATGCTGCTGAAATGTCTGTCGGAACTGTTGCATAAGCTGCTGCCGGAAATGCTGAACACATCATAGATGCGCACATAGCGGCTGCAATAAATTTACTGAGATTTTTTTTCATAAATAAAATTCCTCCTGAAAAATACATTATACGAGGGAACAATAATCATTACAGACTTATTTTAACATATTATTCAAACATTGTCAACAGAAAATTGTTATAAAACACGTCATCACAATTTACTTTTCTGTATTATAAGAGAGACTTTGTCTCTCTTAAACCCTCTGCCAAAGGGACGTACAGTCCTTTTGTAAACCCGGTATTAATCATACCTGATACCCATAAAGGATATCAGGTATGATTGGGGCAGAATGCCAGACGAAAATAACTCCGTTCAGCAGGGAATCAAAGAAACAAAGTCCGCTTTAAAAGTCCGCTTTATAAATGTAATAAGAAGCAAAGGATGTTGCCCCGAATAAAAAAGCTGCCGCAATATGCGGCAGCAATTATATTTTTATTAAGCGACAGCAGGCTCATATTTGATAGGAAGTGATTCAATAAGCTCAAGCTTAAGCATCTGAATAGCAAGAGCGTCTTCATTTGTCACTCCGTCGCCCGGATTACAACAATCGGCATTTTGCATACCCCATTCAGTTATATGAGAAGGATCTGATCCGTCAAGTCCATACTTATCGGGATTTGAAAGCGACTGCATGATAAGAACAGCGTCGGACATATCTATCTTTCCATCGCAGTTTGAATCGCCGTATACGATACTTGGTCCGCCTGTACCTAAAAACTCATATTTAACCATTTCGGCATCGGGATCGTCGCACCACCAGATTTGAACTTCAGCGGATGTAACGCTTTCCGGAATATTGTCTCGGGGGATAGTTATACTAAGTTTTCCGTCATTTCCGATCACGTCATCCCATTCGATATTTGTCCACTCATCGCCCATATATCCTACACAGCCGTTGATAACAGAACCGGCTTTTCCCTCAAAATAGAGTGCGAGCATCTGAGCGCTGTTGGAACCTGTAAGATCGATATTATACTTCTTTGTTGTGTCAACCGGAGGATCGATAACTTCTGCTCCGCCAATGATCGAGATCATTTCGATAGTTGTTTTACCGTTTGTTCTTGCGAAAAGATGTGCTATGTCTGAAACATCGCCGCTCCATGCAGCCTTTATTGTATCAGATGAATAGTAAGCTATGCCATTCTTTTCGTCAATATCGTAAGCCTGGATCTCAGTCCAGTTTTTCCAGTTGCCGTCAACAACTGCAACAATAGGAGCGTCGCCTGTGAACTTGATAGCAACGTCTCCGCCCTCAAGTTCTTTCCATGTTACATTTAAACCGGGAGTACAATTTCCGTCGGTAACAGACGCATCAAGCGTTGTTTTTTCGTTGAGAATAATATTACCCTTGGTGATGTCTTCGTGGTCATACTGTACACCGTATTTCTGGCTGCCCCACTTGATAGAATCGTCAGCAAGAACTTCCATCATCTTGTCAACGACAAGACCTGAATCCTCATACCATTCAAGAGTTTTTCTGTTGAGATAGTCGTGAGCTTCCGACTGATCGGTATTTCCTCTTGCGTCGTTATCCCAGAGTACGCACGGAATACCGTAGCCTTTCATAAGAGAAATATATTTCTCAGCCCATTCGCATCGAGCTTCCGTATTGTTGAAGTTTGATGCGCTGAATTCGCCGAGAACAACCGGAATATCCTTTTCGATAAACTGCTTGCGGATACCGTTGAGAATAGTTTCGAGCTCTGTTGCATAAGCTTCTGAGAATGTGCTGTGGTCTGCAACATCTTTATCCATTGTGAATCCATATGGAGAATATGCGTGGATAGAAGCAGCAACATAGTCGTCATCAGGAACAACAAGAGTCGACATCATGCTTGCATCGCTTGACGCACAGTAAGGCGGACACATGAGAAGTCTTGTATCCTTGTAAGGAGATTCAACGCTTCTTACAGTATCAACAAAGTCCTGATTGAGCTTGTTGATAGTGTCAACTTCATCCTGCCTCGGACCCCACCATTCGTGGTCTGTGCCAACAGCACGAGGTTCGTTCATTCCCTCAAAGATGAGGTGCTGGTCATAATCCTTGAATTCCTCTGCAATCTGCTTCCAGATAGCCTTGAGTTTCGGAGACATTTCGTCGTATGCAGTACCGATATCGGCTCTGTTTATCCATTCCTCGTGGTGAAGATTAAGGATAACGTACATATCGTTTTTATAAGCATAGTCAACTACTTCATGAACACGAGCCATCCATTCAGGATCGATATTGTTATTTTCGTCAAGATGCTTATACCATGTTGTGGGAAGGCGAACGGTATTGAAACCCTTAGCCTTTACAGCATCCATCATTTCCTGAGTAGCCTTAGGATTTCCCCAGGATGTTTCGGTAGCAAGACCTGAACCGCCGGTAGCGTCGAGCGAGTTACCGTAGTTCCAGCCTATCTTCATATCTTCAGTGATTTCAAAAGCAGTCATTACATCAGCCGCCTCAGTCTCAACAGGACTGAAAGGAACTAACTTGACTGCTGAAAACATGCACATCGCAGCAATAGAAAAGCTAACTATGCGCTTTACATTTTTCTTGTTTTCAGACATAATAAAATCCTCCCAAATTTTATTTGTAATTTTTATATTTTCTTCGGAAATCCAGTGCAGTAAATTTCCGCTAAAATATTCAAGCTTATTTTATCATATTAGTAAAAAAAAGTCAATAGAATTTGTACATAATAAACATAGTATATATGTACATTTTAAAGCGATTATTTTAGTGATCTTGCATAAATATATTTGTTCACATGAAAAATAACTTGTTTTGATTATATCATTTCAGCGTATAAGTTTCTATCACAAATCAACGAAAAAATTGTATAAATCTATTTTCATGTGTAAAACACTCTAAAATGATAAAAATCGGTATATTCTCAAAATATTGACAAAACCTTAAGATTATCGTATAATTAAATAGTGATTTTTTAACGCAATTCGGAGAGACTATAATATGAAAAACTTTTTTAAATCAATGGCTGTATTCGTAAAAGCGCTTCCGCATTTTCTGCTGTTTGAATTTTTGTATAAACTTATTCTCGCAGCTGCCGGAGCGCCTCTTCTTGCGCTTATTCTGAAGCTTACGATGAAAGCTTCTGGAATAACCTATCTTTCGGATGAAAGCATGATGGTTTACCTGAAAAATCCCATAACGCTGATATTTATTGTCATACTGCTTTTCTGTTCGGGATTTTTTGCTTTTGTCGAACTTTCTGCACTTGCCGCCTGCTTCACCTGCTACAGCAGACACGAAAAAATAACGGTCGGCGGAATGCTCCTCACCGGTTTCAAAAGCTTCCGCAAAGCGTTCAGAGGACTTGGCATACTTCGTTTTATGCTTTTTATGCTTTGTATGCCGCTTGCGCATTTCACACTGTCCTCCGGTATGTTTTTGGCTCCGCTTCTTCCTATTTTAAGGAAAGCTTTCGTCAATATCAATGGTCGGCTCGCCGTTATATGCTACGTTTTAATACAGTTTCTTTTTATTTTTATTATAGTCGGAAGAAGCTACAGTCTGCATTACCTTGTGCTTACAAGAAAAAAATTCTCTGAATGTGTTAAAAAAAGCTTTGAAAAAATACATAAAAAAAGACTTAGCATGGCATTTTCATTCTTCCTTTGGACATTTTTTATCCTTGGAGTAACTGTTGCGGCAACATTCGGCGTAAGCTTTCTTGTAGTTCTGTTCATCAAAGGTTTTTCACGTCCGGAACAAGCTTTCAGAGGCGCTTTAAGCGTACTTGATTACACTATGAAAATATTTACGGCTGTTTCTGCATTTTTCTCTGCTCCGGCAATTATGTGTTGGCTTACCGGAAGATTCCTCGGAGATCTTGAGGACGGCGAGAAAATAACTATCCCTGACAGACGCAGAAAAAAGATGCAGCCTGTTCCCAAAGCAGCTCTTATCATAAGCCTTGCCGTCGCCGGAATTTTTATAAACTTATTTTACATAAGAGGCATTTATAAGGGTAATATCAAACTCAACGTTCCCCTGCACGGAATACAGGTAAGCGCGCACCGTGGATTCTCTTATATTGCTCCGGAAAATACTATCTACGCTTTTCAGGCTGCTATAGACAGCAATGCGGATTATATCGAACTTGACGTTCAGCTTACCGCTGATAAACAGCTTGTCGTTTTCCATGACAAAACCCTGAACCGTACAACGAACGGTTCAGGCAAAATTTCTGATTATACATACGAAGAGCTTCAGCAGCTTTCCGCCGGAAAATGGTTCAGAAGCGAATTTGAGGACGCTAAAATAATGCTTCTTTCCGATGTTCTTGAGTTTATAGGACATAAAGCTCTGCTTAACATTGAAATAAAAAATATCGGAAACGTAAACGAAACAGTTGAAAAAACCGTGGAACTTGTTAAGAAATACGGTCTTACTTCTTCATGCTACATAACTTCGTTTTCATACAAGGCTCTGAAAAAAGTAAAAGAGATCGAACCGAAAATAAAAACGGCCCTTATCGCCAATATAGCGACATCCACCGCCTATTCTCAGCTCCCTGACATAGACGCTGTAAGCATGAATTATATTTTCGTGAATAAAAGCGTGGTCAATTCAGCTCATCAGAACGGCAAGCTTATTTTTGTCTGGACCGTTGACAATGAATCTGACATCCGTAAGATGGTTTCTCTCGGAGTTGACAACATAATCACAAATCGGCCGGATAAAGCCATTGAAATCGTTGATTCCCATAAAGTCGGCGACGTTATACTTTATATTCTTGATTTTATTTTCAGCAGCTAAGCGAATAAACTCGCTCATAATGGGGAAAATATAAAAGAGAATATTTATCGAACATCAAGAGAAGCTGTCCCCCCTATGAGAAATTACGCCTTTAACCAAAAGAAAGGTGAAGCATATCCTCTAAAAGAATGCTGCAATAAATTTAATGTTTTATATTGACAAATTTTCCTTAATTAGGTATAATAATTATAAATATTTATCAGTGAGGATTTTTTAATGGCTAACGGAAAACGTTTTATGAAAATGATTTTGCTAATGACTCTTATAATGGGTATGTTTTCGCTCTCTATCATGCTTTTTTCTAAGGCAAGAGAAGATAACAATACTTACATAGTTATCAATCCGAATACTATGGAGCTCGTTCAGCTTGAAAAACCGCGGAAAGGCGATCCGATCGCCGTTATAGATACTACTCTCGGAGAAGTAAGAATTCGGCTTTATCCCGAATATTCTCCGGATGCAGTTAAGAATTTTACAGAGCTTGCCGAGAAAGGCTATTATGACAATACCTATATTTTCGACGCTCAGGACGGCGCATATTCAGGCTGCGGCTCGGCGGAAAAAAACGGCAGCTCAGGAAAAGATTCCAACGAACGTGTAAAAAGAGAGCTTAATCAGGATCTCTGGCCTTTTCGAGGTGCAGTTTGTATGCTCAATACCGAATACGAAAGAAGCTTTAAGGAAAAAATCTTCGGCGGCGGCACTTATTACTGCGGAAGCCGTTTTCTTCTTATAAATTCTATTCAATTCACGGACGAAGTCGCTTCAGAACTCCGAGAAGCTTCAGTCAGCGAAGCGCTTGCGGAAGCTTTTATCGAAAAGGGCGGACTTCCGAATCTTTCGCAGCAAATGACCATTATCGGTCAGACATACGAAGGACTCGACGTTGTAGACGCTCTCGCTTCGCTTGAATCCGAAAAAACCGGAACCTACAAAACTCCGAAAGAAGATGTGATGATAAATTCGATAACTATCGGAACTTATTCGTCATCAGAAGAAGAAAAATAATCCGCATATTTTTATGTATTGCCATAAATCCATGTGTTTTCATAAACAGGTTTAACCAATTATTACAAATTTTAGCGGAAACTATTTACAAAATTGATTTTTTGTAGTATAATAAACAGGTTATAAGGAATTAACTGAAATTTCACATATATAATTAAGGAGTGAAGCTTATGTTCAAAAGAGCTTTAATAGCTGTTTTTTGCAGCGTTATCGCTGCTTCTATGTTTACATCATGCGGAAAGGAAATCAAAGACAGCAAATCTGATACAAATACTTCCAACACCGACAATGCCGTTTCTGACACTACTGCCGCCGGAAACAACGATGAACAAAACGGAGTTCAGGATCCCAACTCGCCGTATAATGCTCTCGGCGAAATAAATATTTCAAGATTTTCCGACAGAAAAGCTCCGGAAATAGATCTTGAAAATTCGGCTGTCAAGAATTTTACAACTCCAGAAAAAGGCGAAAAAATCGTTATAATGAAGTTCAAAGATTACGAGGGCGAGGTTAAAATAAGACTCTTCCCCGAATATGCAGAGCTTGGCGTGGAAAACTTCGTCGGACTTGCCGAACAAGGCTATTACGACGGTCTTACTTTCCACAGAATCGTTAAAGATTTTATGATACAGGGCGGCGACCCTAACGGAACAGGTACCGGCGGAGAGTCGATCTGGGGCGATAAATTCGATGGCGGAACAAATGAAAATGTTATCCACGCTGCCGGAACTCTCGCTTACGCAAACAGCGGTTCAACTGCAACAAACGGAAGCCAGTTCTATATCGTTACGGGCGAAACCTTCACGGAAGATATGTTTGCTGAAAACTATCCTGCCGACGCAAAGGAAGTTTATAAATCTGTCGGCGGCTCTCCGTGGCTTGACGGAAGCTATACTATTTTCGGTCAGGTTTACGACGGTCTTGATATAATTTTCTCGCTTCAGGATACTGAAACATATCAGGCAAACGCTTTTTCAAACGAAGTAAGCACTCCCGTTAAGCCTGTTGAGATCGAATACGTTAAAGTCGGCGAATACAACGGCGAAGAGCTTAAATGGTTTATCTCGGATTATAATTAAGAAACCGTTCCAATAGATTGGATTTTTTAACGCTGTGTCCAATAAAATTTACTGAAAATGCATCCACAGCGTTCTGTTGGTACTGATTCTGATACAGAACAAAAGAAAAAGTTCAGGAGCATAGAAAAATATCCTGATAATTAAGGAGAGAATTTATTTGGATAAGTTTGTTGTTAAAGGCGGCAGACGCCTTACCGGAAAAGTTACGATAAGCGGCGCAAAAAATGCGGCTGTTGCTATTCTTCCGGCTGTAATTCTATCAGACGAACCATGTATAATTGAAAACGTTCCCTCGATAAGCGATGTTAACATAAGTCTGCGTATTCTTCAGGAAATGGGAGCCGTTGTTGAAAATATCGGCAAGGACGTTTATAAAATAGACCCGACCGGAATCACTAAATTCTGCGTACCTTATGAAACTGCAAGAAAAATGCGTGCTTCATATTATTTTCTCGGCGCTCTGCTCGGAAAATTCAATAAAGCAAGAGTTTCAATGCCCGGCGGATGTCCTCTCGGCGACCGTCCTATCGACCAGCACCTTAAAGCATTTTCCGCTCTCGGAGCAAAGTATACTCTTAGTCAGGGAATGATAGACCTCAATGCGGAAAAACTCTGCGGCAGCCAGATATTCTTTGATGTCGTAACAGTCGGAGCAACTATGAACGCTATGCTCGCCGCTGTTAAAGCCGAAGGACTTACAGTTATCGAGAATGCAGCAAAAGAACCGCATATCGTTGATCTCGCAAACTTCCTCAACTCTATGGGAGCTAATATAATGGGTGCCGGTACTGATGTTATCAAGATCAGAGGCGTTGAAAGACTGCACGGCACTAATTATTCCGTTATCCCCGATCAAATCGAAGCGGGAACATTTATGATCGCTGCCGCTGCTACAAAGGGCGACGTTACTATTGAAAATGTTATCCCCAAACACCTTGAATCCATAACAAAAAAACTCGAAAAAATCGGCGTAAATATAGAACAGTACGATGACAGCGTAAGAGTATGGGTTGACGGTCCGCTCGTTAAGGCAAACGTCAAAACAACTCCTCACCCCGGTTTCCCCACCGATATGCAGCCGCAGATAGCTACTCTGCTCACTCTTGCGGAGGGTACAAGCATAGTCACGGAAGGCGTCTGGGAACAGCGTTTCCGCTATGTTGACGAGCTTAGAAGAATGGGCGCTGATATTACGGTAAACGGTAAGGTCGCTCTTATAGAAGGTACCGGCAGTCTTATGGGCGCTCCTGTGAAAGCCTGCGATCTTAGAGCAGGCGCAGCTTTGATCATTGCCGGTCTTGCCGCAAACGGGATCACGGAAATAGAGGATATTTTCCATATCGAAAGAGGCTATGACTGTATGGAAGGCAAGCTTCGTTCTCTCGGAGCTGATATCGAAAAAATCAGCGTTCCTGATAAAGAAGAAAAAAATTCCGAAACCAAAGCCGCTGTATGAGTTAGTAAAATAAGAACTTGTCCACATAGAAATTATGTGCGGATTTTCGAGAAAATTTTGATGAGGGCAAGGAGAAAAAGCGAAAGCATACTATCGTATGGTGAGATTTTTCAACGCAGCAATCGGTAAAATTTGCCGAAAATACGTGCGGAATCTTCTATGCGAACAAATTCTGAGTACGCAGAGAACTGCGTACTTTTTTGTATCAGTTTAAGATACATTTGCGGCATTACACGATATACTTTTAGTATAATTGCTGAATGTCATAAAAATTCATTATGATTTGTTCAATTTAAACAAAAAATTACTTTATTCGTTGTCAGACGAAAATTTCCAGCAAAATATTCTTGACATAATAATATGTTTATGATAAAATAATTAAAAGAGTACATATATTTTGTAAACTCTGAAACCTAACATAATATTTAATGCGATATCATGGCTGTTTACTGCTATATCTATTAATGCAAAACAAAAATTTCCGTGATTCACTCGATAATTACAAAGAAACTGAAAGATTTTAACGGACAGGCATACTTTTTTCAGAAAAAAAGAAACAAAAAGTATCTTTTCGCATTCTACAAGGTTTCCGCTATTGGTTTTACAAATAGTAAATATTGAGAGGTAAATATGAGGAATTATTTTAGTTGGCGCTTAAAAAGCAAAACTATGTTTATGGGCTGCTGCGATCTTAAGGAAATTATTTCCGGTTTTTACAGCCTTTAAGGAGGGGAAAATAATGCTGCAAGCTATCACATCAAGGATAAAGGATAAACGGTTGTCGGAAGAGGATGTCACAAATAATGCGCTTAGGTCTCTTGAAATCATAGACGATTCTCAGCCGGATTCCGAAACCAAATCCTCAAAAGGCGTAACAGATTACCCGATTTTGGAATTTGATGAAAATGCACTTCAGCTCTTGCAGGAGGGCGTTGCAAATACTCTGAAGTACAGCAAGATAGTGCCGGCTAAAGGTCGGTTCTATGAAGCAGTAAAACGCTTGTTTGACATTGTTGCGTCTGCGTGTGCATTGGCATTGTTGGTCATTCCGATCGGTATAGTGGCTCTGGCTATTTATATTGACGATAAAGGAAATCCGTTTTTTTCACAGGTTCGTCTGACTAAAAACGGCAAACCATTTAAAATGTACAAGCTGCGTTCAATGTGTATGGATGCCGAAACTCGTTTTTCCGAGGTTCAGAAGCAGAACAAATGCGATGGACTGGCATTTAAAAGCGACAATGATCCACGTATTACTAAAATAGGACATTTTATCCGTAAAACTTCAATAGACGAACTTCCTCAGCTTTGGAATGTTCTGAAAGGCGATATGTCGATCATCGGACCTCGTCCGCCTCTACCCCGTGAAGTTGTATTATATACGCCGGAGCAGATGGATCGTCTGCTTGTCAAAGGCGGTCTCTCATGCATTTGTCAAACCGAGGGCAGAAGCGATGTTGAATTCGATAAATGGGTCGAAGATGACGTTCGCTACATAAAAACACGAAGCGCAGCGCTTGACCTAAAGCTAATGGTCAAAACCATATATGCCGTTATCCGACGCAAGGGAGCAAAATAAAATTACGGCGGACATTTATAAAATACATGAAGAAAGGGAAATTCTCCCGATAAATTGATATGAATGGAAAATTAATAGTAATAGAAGGACTTGACGGGAGCGGAAAGGCTACGCAGGCACAAAAATTATTTGAAAAACTGAAAGAACAGGGAGAACAAGTCATCAAAGTCTCTTTTCCCGATTATGACAGCAACTCGTCTGCGCTTATTAAGATGTATCTGAACGGCGAATTCGGTTCTGACCCAAATCAGGTAAATCCATATGCAGCTTCAAGTTTTTACGCAGTAGACCGTTTTGCAAGCTATACAAAAAGCTGGAAAAACTTTTATTTGGACGGCGGAACAGTAATTGCAGACAGATACACAACATCTAACGCTATTCATCAATGCGCAAAACTACCGAAAGAACAGTGGAAAGATTTTATTAACTGGCTGTTTCATTATGAATACGAATTACTCGGCATTCCGAGTCCTTACCGCACTATATATCTGCGTGTAGATCCTGAAGTCAGCCAAAAGCTTATGACAAAGCGTTATCAGGGCGACGAGGAAAGAAAAGACATTCACGAATCCGATCTGGAATATCTCAGACGTTCAAGAGAAGCCGCAGATTATTGCGCAAAAGAACTTGGCTGGACTTTGATCGAATGCGTTCAGAACGGCAATATGAGGTCAATAGAGGACATCTCGGCTGACATTTTCAGTGTAATATAAGAGACCGCCTCCCCTGTTGGTCTGACAAATATGGCAGAATATGATTGATTTTCGACTCGAGATCTCCAATATATAAAAACAGTGCTGCACACTAATTGTGCGGCACTGCTTTTTTATGCGGACAGAACCTATGTGATTTTATTTATGGATGATCTAAATCTTGATTTTTCTTTCTGAGCAACGAAACAGCGTCCTCCAGAAACCTTATGTCCTCGTCCGGAAGACCGGTCACGTCCAAAGTCTGCTTTTTATCTTCAATGCCAAGAAGATAATCTGTAGAAACGTGAAATACATTTGAAAGCTTGACAAGAATTTCAGGTGAAGGATAACGCAGTGATTGTTCATAATAGCTTACGGTAGCTTTGGAAAGCCATAGCTTTTCAGCCAATTGCTTCTGAGTCAGACCTGCACTTTGTCTGAGTTCTTTCAGTGTTGTTCCGAAATCAACCATTGTTACACCTCCCGTCAAAATTTAGTTTACCACAAATTTGTATAACTAAATTTGTATTTTAGGTATAATAATAGTTGACTTTTGTCGTTTGGTATGTTATAATGATATTGTTGAGAAGTACTTCTATAATAATCTGAAAACGAAAGGTTGATATTTATGAAAAAGTCTAAAGCGTTAACTGTTTACACGTTTACTTATTTAACAAATTACATGAATTCATTAAAGGAGGTTACGCAAAATGTACACTGATTTTGAAAATATGCCCGAAACTATACAGGAGTGGTATAAAAGCACAAATTTTACAAGAAAAATTGCACTCTGGCTGTGCATCGCTATCATACCGGTCTTATGTATATTATTCTTGTTAAATGGTTTCATAGAAGGTATTACTGATTTTTTTCAGATGTTAATTATGAGCGTTTACTTACCGGGTTTTTTATATGGTTTTGTCCATTTTGGCTGGATCCTTAAATATATGTGGGAACGTTTCAAGGTAACAATAGTAATTCCTCCATTGTTTATAATTTTATTTGGATTTCCAATTATGGCAATAATGCTTGTGGGCGGAGTTTTTATAATAATTGATGCGATTCGCTTTATTAAAAAGAAACCGCTTGTTTATTCATGGGAAGCTAAGGTTGTTGAGAAAATTTAAAGAAAAAAATCCACACAGAATTGATCTGCGTGGATTTTTTTGATAACTTGATTGTAAGAGAAATTATCTCTTTTAGAGCCTAAAATGCTGTGTTTCGAAACGTTTTTAGTTACAATTTCAGGCTTAGTATAACGAATAAAAATTTTTCTGAAAAACTCTGATATTACTTGTTAATGAATCTCCATTCAACAAAACGTTCTTTCATTACAGTATCAGGATATATCGTATCAATTTTCGTTTCAATCCAGTTTTGTGGTTCAATCCGGTAATGACGTCCTGACCATCTTGCTATAGCAAGCGCAGTTAACAAAAGATTTATCGCCATAAACACAGATAAACAAGCGCAAAGAATTTTCCATGTTTTTGATGTCATCTTATCAAAAACCTTTTCTAAAGAACCAAGTGCAAACGTTGAAAACAAAATGCCCAGTATTCCCCATGCAATAGTCATTTCAAGACATATAATGCCATCAAAGTTAAAAGGTTTGCTGCTGTAGGTCCAGGCTTTCATGCCAAGCACGTATTTCAAGAATGCTCCGCATAGATATTCGATTACTGTTGCTATCAAGGAAAACATAACGAATTTTGTAATAATCGTTTTCTTTTCCATAAGAACAGCACCTACATATAGTCCGGCAGCTCCAAGACCGTATATAATACAGAATGGTCCCCAAACGGAAACAACATGAGTTTCCCAGCGTCCACGATGATATAGGCAATATAAGCCCTCTATCAATACGCCTAAAACACTACCAACCATAAAAAGCCAAAATAATTTTTGATATGTTATTCTCTTCTTTTTTTCTGCCATTTATCTAAACCTCCGGTGAATATATACATATACTTTCCTAAAGAGCTATCTGTATTATTTGGAATTTTAGGGTAAAATCGCATAAGTCAAGGTTTGACGATTTTTTTTACATTTTTGCCTTAAAATAAAATTAAAGTAACAAAAACCTCGAAAATATTGGGTTTTCGAGGTTTTCTGTATAATATAACCGAAATATAATTATCTCTTTGAGAACTGAGGAGCACGACGAGCAGCTTTGAGACCGTACTTCTTTCTTTCCTTCATACGTGGATCACGAGTGAGGAATCCAGCCTTTTTGAGGGTTGGACGAAGCTCAGGGTCGAATTCAAGAAGAGCTCTTGAAAGACCGTGTCTGATAGCGCCAGCCTGACCTGTAACGCCGCCGCCTGTAACTGTGCAGATAATATCGAACTTCTCAACATTATCAGTAAGAGCGAGAGGCTGACGAACGATAAGCTTGAGAGTTTCAAGACCGAAATAATCGTCAATGCTTCTGCCGTTTATAGTAACATTGCCTGAACCTGGATAAATTCTGACTCTTGCAACGGAGTGCTTTCTTCTGCCAGTTCCATAATAATATTTAACTTTTGATTCGTACATCTGAAGCGCCCTCCTTTAATTAAAGCTCGTAAGCAACCGGCTTCTGAGCAGCCTGATTGTGGTTAGCGTCCTTGTAAGTTCTGAGTCTCTTAAGCTGAGCTCTGCCGAGAGTATTGCTTGGGATCATACCTGTTACAGCGATAGTCATAGCTCTGTCAGCCTGATTAGCCATCATATCCTTATAAGAAATGGACTTGATACCGCTGATCCAGCCTGTATGCCAGTAAAACTTCTTCTGCTCAAGCTTCTTACCTGTAAGGATAGCCTTAGCGCAGTTGATAACGATAACGTGGTCTCCGCAGTCTACATTGGGAGTAAAAGTAGGCTTATGCTTGCCTCTGAGAATATGAGCTGCCTTAGCTGCAACACGGCCTAAAGGCTGACCCTCTGCATCGAGGATGTACCATGTGCGTGTTACTTCAGCGGGCTTTGCCAGTGTAGTTGACATATTTGTTTCCTCCTGAAATTTAATATAGCGAAGCGGCATATATTCCGCTTCGGAGCGTAATTTTACGCAGCAACAGGAATTATTATACATGATTTTTCAGAGAATGTCAAGAGGAAAATCCAGTTTTTTTTAATATATATCCTATTATCTCTTTGTTTCTCTCTGATTTTCTCTGTTTCTCTCTCGTTCTCACGTTTCATTTCAAAGTTTAGATGTAGAAAAAAGTATTCAAATCGGCTCTGAATATGTGCAAAATCAACACAATCAGCTATAGTGACAAACTTTCTGCATTTTTCCATACAATTATTTCAGGATTGACAATACAGATTAATTAATATATAATATTCTTGATAAGAAATGAGAGAATCGAAATAATAATCTCGACAAATAAATAGAAGAAAAAATATCTTCGGAAGGGAGAAGCGTATGGATAACGGCGCGGATAATTACCGCAGTTTTCTCGATGGCGATAAAAACGGCCTTGTGGAAATAATCCGTGAATATCGTGACGGACTGATACTTTTCGTCAACGGCTATGCCAAAAATATATGTATAGCCGAAGAGATAGTAGAAGAAGTTTTCATAAAGCTTGCTTTTAAAAAGCCTAAATTTTCCGGAAAAAGCTCTTTTAAAACGTGGTTATATTCCATAGGAAGATTTACAGCTCTTGATATCCTGCGCCATAATTCACGCAAAAACGCTTTGCCCATTGATGATTTCTATGATATTTCCGATGAGGAAAGTCTTGAGATCAATTATATTAAGGAAGAACAGCGTATAACGCTCCATAAGGCAATCAAAAAACTCAACCCCGATTACTGTCAGGTTTTGTATCTGACCTTTTTTGAGGGATTTGATAACACCGGAGCTGCTAAGATCATGAAAAAAACAAACAGACAAATTGAAAATCTGATTTACCGTGCAAAAAAAGCTCTTAAAACCGAGCTGGATAGGGAAGGATTCATATATGAAAAATTATGATGAACTTGCCGAAAGAGTGTTAAGAAAAGCAGAAGAACGGATAGTTAAAAGAAATATCCGCATGACGCGATTAAGGCGGACTTCAATTGCTGTTTCAGGAATGTTCGCAGTCATTCTGGTTATGTTCGGGATATGGAAAAACGATTCTATAAAAAATGCCCTGAATGATGATTTCAACAATAAAAATTTTATTACAGAAAATTACAATCAACAAAATTTGACAACGTCGGCTGCTTATATCACTTCATCCGCAGAAGGCATCCTTATAACCCGGACAACGCAGTCTGATTCGTCCGTAACACAAACGCAGCCATCTGCAAACATAACCGTTTCCGTTCCGCAATCCTCTTCGCTTCAGACTGTACAAACGGTTTCGTCGGAAGCCTTATCCGGAACGACTGAATCATCTTCAACAGTAAAAACTCAGACCAGTACAAATACAAACGGAACAACAGGAACTTCTGTCTCATACACAACCTCCTCGGCAGCAGCAGTCTCATCTACAACTGAAACAGGCGCTGTACCGACTGAAACAACTTCAAGCAGAATGCCTTCTGTTATAACAACTGCAACTTCTTCGGCGTCGGCGACTACTTCAAAAACGTCAACGACAAAAACCTCGGCATCTACAACAACATCCGTGCGAACTTCGTCACGAACTTCAACGACCACAACAACTATCAGGACGACGATATGGGCTTCGGAAAGCATTTCATCGTCTGCAACGACAACCGCTCGTCCTTATCAGCCTCCGATCGTTACTGATGAAAACGGAAACACTCCGGTATACATTGAATATCCCAATCTTGTAATACAAGGCGAATCACTGCGTCCGTGGGGAACTTATGAACCAACTACCGAGTACACCGGCGTATCGGGTGATCTTGCCGAAAACAGGATAGGCGAATATATCGGAACAGTCGAACTTACCGATAAAACGGGAAATACGTCTATTTCAGCGGAAGTTTACAAAGTAACGGAAATGTCTCCTCTTGTATGCGTTGCCGTAAAAGCCAAGGGCAGAAGCGGATACAGCCTTTACAGAAACCGTTACTATACTCCGGTTACTCTCGGCGATATGATAAATGATATGAACCTTTTGGAAGAAGCCGTGGTTACTTCGATAGAGTGGACAAATGCGGACGAGGGCTGGATCAGGGAGGTTTATCTCGGTAAAGAAACCGTTTTTGAAAAGCTCTTTACCGATCACAATATAATCAATGGAGCTGATCTGGAATATAAACTTGCGATTTTTACCATTTATATCGATATTCCTCTTCTGAACAAAAAAAATGATGTCATTTTTCTGAGCGACAACGGCTATATGTCAACTACCATTGTTGATTTTAACGCTTATTTCAGTATAGATAAAATTAATGTTGATTCTCTTATAAATTATATTCTCCAAAACGGTTTGTACACTGAATCTCCTGTGGATTTGGAATGATCATCAAAAAACGTGCTGTCCTTCAATGGGCGGCACTTTTTCGTTGTTAAAATGCACAATTAATCATGCCTAAATTTGCTGTAACTGACGAAAATGTATGCGTTCTCAATTTGTACATATTTTAGTAACAAATTGTTGAGAAAATGTGGTATAATATGTATATATGACGGCTTTCTGCCGTGTGGGATATATGTATATATTGAAAGGAGTTTTTTATGTCTTACGTTTCAAAACTTAAAAAAGCTGTAACCGGTATCGTCAGCACAGCAGTCATGGCTGCTTCTATACCTGCAATGGGCGCAGGCTCCGGTGTTTCAGCCGCTTCAGACAATAACTATTATGAGGCTCTTGCGCTTTCACTTTATTTCTTCGATTCAAATGCCTGCGGAACAGGTATTACAGGCGGTCCGCTTACCTGGAGAGGCGACTGCCATACATACGACGCAACCGCTTCTGTAGGAAGCCTCGACGGTTCGCTCAAATCTATCGTCGATCCTGACGGCGACGGAAAAATTGATGTTTCCGGTGGTTGGCACGATGCCGGAGATCATCCGAAATTCAACATAACCATAGGTTTCGCACTCTCCAGTCTCGGTATGTCGGAATACTTTAACGAAGGTATTTACGATAAGGCCGGCTGCCGTGACCATCTTGAATACGAAATGAGATGGGGCGCAGATTACCTCATGAAAACAACTTTCCTCGACAGTTCGGGAAAAGTTGCGGCTATCGCTCATACTGTTGCCGACGGAAATGTAGACCACAACATCTGGTCTTCTCCGGAAGTTCAGACTTACGACCGTCCGGTTTACTGGCTGACTGCTTCAAACAATAACTCTGCTGTATGCTGCGAAATGGCTGCCGGTCTTGCAGGAACAGCCTATGTTATGAAAAATTCAGATCCGGCTTATGCAGCTAAATGTATCGAATATTCAAAGGCTCTTCTTGAATTCGGACAGAAAAATGTCGGCAACAATACAAGCGGTATCGGCGGATTCTATGGTACAGATTCTATGTATCAGGATGAAGAGGCTCTTACGCAGGCTTGGCTCTGGATTCTCGGCGAGGGTAGCAAACCTTCACGTGTTCCGAACAACAAGGATTACGGCGGTGTGTATGACGGCTGGATGTATACATGGGATAAAGTTTGGCAGGGTTACTCTGCTCTGATGTATAAAGCTACAGGCGATCAGGTATTCAAAAATGAGCTTATCGTTGAAATGAACGGTCAGCAGGGCGGTCTCAGCGAGGGTACTTATAACACTTCCGGCTGGGGTACTGCACGTCATAACTGCGCATTGCAGATGGACGCTTATACAGTAGCTGACGGTGACCCAAATTCCAGCTATGCAAAGGCCGCTAAATGGCAGATGGACTTTATCCTCGGCAACAATAATCTTGGATACAGCTTCCTTCTCGGATACGGTGACAAGTGGCCTACTCACATCCACCACCGTGCAGCTAATCCCGGAGACGGTCAGCAAACTTCAAAAGACAATCCTTCTGCAAAATATACAAACTATGGTATGCTGGTAGGCGGTATCGACGGAGGCGGTTATGAAGATCACGCCGACAGATATCAGTATACAGAAGGCGCTCTTGATTACAACGGCTGTTTCGCTATTGCTTGTTCATATGCAGCAAATTTCTACGGTGGAGACGCTTCAACAGTCAAGGAAATTGAAAAGTCCGCTTCTGAAATCAACGACAATTTTAAATTCGGAAGTTCAGCCCCTGTTGTAACAACTACGACCACCACAACTACTACAACGACAACTACCACAACAACAGAATCAACAACAACGACTACAACTACTACCTCCTGCCCTTATAAACTTGACTGCGCTAAAACAGAGATAGAAGTCGGCGAATATATTACAATTCACATAATGAATTGGGATAAAGAGGTAAGATCATGGACAGAGAATATTTCATCTGACTGTGTTTCAATCCTTGACATGACCCCGCTTGATTTCAACGTTATCGGTGTTAAACCCGGAACAGCTGAAATTACAGTCAACTTCCCCGGCGGAGGCAGCGACTCTATCACTATCACTGTTAAGGAGAAAACTCCTAACCCTGATACTGTATGGGGCGACGCTAACTGTGACGGTCAGGTAGATATGTCAGACGCTGTTCTTGTAATGCAGTCGCTTTCAAACCCTGATAAATACGGTATTAACGGTTCTGATCCAACTCACATTACCGAAAAAGGTCAGCTTAATGCCGATGTTTACGAAAACGGAACAAGCGGTATTACAAATGAAGACGCTCTTCAGATACAGAAATTCAAACTTGAACTTATAAAATCGCTTGATCCAAAGGATTTTGTTCAGTAATGATTCAATAAATCAAAAAGGGATGCTCCGGCATCCCCTTTTTATTTTGCCAAAGCTTAAAGGAAGCGCCGATTAAAAATGCACAAATTATTAGAAACATTTTTAGCAATATGACGAAATTATGTACAAATCGTTAATTTTAATCATATTGTAATATTTCTGTAACTGAATTATTACAACTTTGCGGCATAAACATTGTATAATGAATTTCAGGCGATTAATGGGCAAATAATTATGAAAGCAGTGTGATAATGTGAGAAAAACAAATTCTAAAAAAATTAAAACTATGTTTGTAAGCGGAGCAATAGCTCTTTCGGCTCTTACAGCTCCGTTTTCTGCGGTAACTACCTCATTTACAGCAAATGCAGCTTCCGGCAATGACTATGCAAAACTTCTTCAGTATTCTCTCTATTTCTATGACGCAAATATGTGCGGAGATCAGGTCAGCGCCAAAACGGCTCTCTCCTGGAGAAGCAACTGTCATACCTCCGATTCCGTAAAAGGCGGTTTCCATGATGCGGGCGACCACGTTAAATTTGGTCTTCCGGCAGGATATTCCGCTTCCACTCTCGGCTGGAGCTATTACGAATTCAAAGACGCATTCAATGCAACAGGTCAGACCGATCACCTTAAAAATATTACCGATTACTTCGCTCAGTTCTTTAAGGACAGCACTACTCTCAGCGGAGACACGGTTACTAATTTCGTATATCAGATAGGAGACGGCGACGGCGATCATGATGAATGGTGTGCTCCGGAAGTTCAGGGACCTGCAACCAGAAAAACTTTCAGCACTTCTTCCGGCGCAAGCGATATCGCAGCTTCTTATGCGGCTTCTCTTGCTGTAAACTACGTTAATTTCGGAAACGCTGAGGATCTTAAATATGCAAAGGCTCTTTTCGACTTTTCAACAAAATATAATCAGTGCGCAACAGACGGTCCGAACAATTTCTATGCCTCATGGGATTACTACGACGATCAGGCTTGGGCAGCAGGCTGGCTTTATCTTGCAACAAAAGATAATACCTACAAAAACTTCCTCAACCAATATATGAATACCTCCGGTCAGGGAAAATCCGGACAGGATGGCTGTCAGTGGGGAATTTACTCTACCATGAGCTGGAATAACGTAAGTATGGGCGCAGGAATTCTTCAAGCAGAGATCACCGGCTCTTCTTCCGACTGGAAAAAAGTAACCGACTACCTTAACAGCAAGGGTGCAAATTCGAGCAATTATTACTTTGAAAACCAGTGGGGCAGCGCAAGATACAATGCAGCTCAGCAGCTCACTGCTCTCGTTGCAACAAAGCACGGCGCAGCAAATCTGAACGACTGGGCAAAAGGTCAGATGGACTACATCATGGGCAACAAAGGCGTAGGCTCGGCTTCTCCGGTATGCTTCGTTGTAGGTTTTGCAAATAATTCCGCAAAAAATCCTCACCACAGAGCAGCCTCCGGATACAGCAGCTACGAAGAAATGGGCGATAATACCCATATAAGCAGCAAAGGACATTCTCTTATCGGAGCGCTTGTAGGCGGTCCTGTAAGCGAAAGCGGAAGCTATACCGACTCCGTTAAGGACTATACTGCAAACGAAGTAACTATCGACTATAATGCCGCTTTCGTAGGCGCAGCAGCAGGTCTTTATGATGTTTATAAAACAGGCTCAACCGTTTCTTCTATCGATGGAGTTAAGAAGATCTACAATTCCTCAAGCATTGTAACTCCTCCAACAAGCAGCACTACCACCACCACTACTACAAACGGCGGAAATAAGCCCACTACAACTACTACCACGAACGGAAAAGCCGGAGAATATGAGATCACTCCTAATCAGAAAGTCGTTTACGATCAGAATGCAACCGATAAAATGGTTGGCTGGGAATGGTCGAAATTTAATATTCCCGCAACCGAAAAGGTTCAGAAAGTTGAAGTGAAAATTTCCTCCAATAACGGAAATATCGGCAAATGGCAGGGCGCTTTCGGTTCATCAACAAGCGTTGCTCCCGATTACTGGACTCAGGGAACCGATATGGAAAAATCCTTCAGCGGAAATACCGGAACTATCACATGGGAAGTTCCTGCTTCAACAGCAAGTATTATTCAGTATAACTACGGCGGAGAGCTTAAATTCGGCACATGGTGGATCGACTGCGGAAACTTTACCATTGATTCCGTAAAGGTTTATACCGACGGAAAAGCTCCCGTTCAATCCAGTTCTTCTACCACTACTACGACCACAACGACAACAACAACTACTACTACAAATCAGAATCCTCCGGTTGGCGTTGTATATGGCGATACCAACTGCGACGGTAAGGTAGATATGTCGGATGCGGTTCTCATAATGCAATCGCTTTCAAATCCCGATAAATACGGTCTTAACGGTTCTGATCCGACTCACATTACAGTTCAGGGACTGATGAATGCCGATTGCCGTACTCCCGGAGACGGCGTAACAAATGAAGATGCTCTCGCTATTCAGAAATTACGTCTTGAACTGGTCCGCAGTCTTCCTATCTATTCATAATCATATTGCAACTCATTTAAGCTGACGTACTTTATGTGCGTCAGCTTGTTTTGTGATGATTGACTTTTTGTTATGCTTAATCAAGCGGACTTTGTTTCTTTGATCCCCTAAAGTGTAGGAAAATGTCAGATTACCGACAGAGGGTACGGGCGATCGTTGCGAGCAGCGTTCCCTTATATAATCTTAATGAAAATAAATGCTGTTACCCTCACTTGACTTTAAAACTGATATAATGTATAATAAATATGAATATACTTGAACATCACGGCGGTGTTTTCAGTTTCAACTATACAGAAGTATGACCGGAGGGGAAAATCTTGGAATATATTGCAGCCGCCGATACTGATATCGGCATTTCAAAAAAAATAAATCAGGACAGTATCTGCGTCAAAAATGCAAGAACACGTCAGGGAAGAGCAGCTCTTATCATGATATGCGACGGCATGGGCGGACTTTCAAAAGGCGAACTCGCAAGCGCAAGCGTTATACGAAGCTTTGCTCAGTGGTTCGATAACGAACTTCCCTATGAACTTGACTGCTGGAACTGGGAAGACGCCGGCAAAAACGCTGCAAACCGCCTTCGTGAACTCAATCAGCAGCTTATAGACTACGGCAGCCGCACCGGATTCCAGATGGGTACGACCGCCACGGGAATCCTTGCCGTAAACTCGCAGATGATGACTTTCCATGTGGGAGACAGCCGCATTTATAAGCTCTCCTACCGTCTCAAACAGCTTACGGAAGATCACACTTTTGTGAACCGTGAAATAAAAGCCGGACGCATGACTCCTCAGCAGGCAATGCTTGATCCAAGAAGAAATGCGCTTACCCAGTGCATAGGAGTAACAGGAAGCATTTCTCCGGATATCAGATTCGGTTCGATCGAAAACGGAGCAAATTATGTGGTCTGCTCCGACGGATTCAGACACGTTATAAACGAACAGGAAATACTGAGCGTTCTTTCTCCCGAACGTATTACGACCAAAAGCTCGATGCAGGCTAAAATAAGAGAGCTGATCGAAACCGTTAAGGCAAGAAACGAGCGTGATAATATTTCTGCGGCAATGTTCAGAGCGGAATTTTAAGGAGCATAAGCAATGACCAGAGAAGAATTAATGGTAATAGCCGCAGCAATGGCGGTCTTTATAGTAATAAATATTATTATGTGGACTATTATAGCCAAAATTGAAAAAAGACAAAAGACTAAAAAACAGACATCGTCTGCCGTGAAAGCAGCAGAGACCAAAGTTCCGACCGCAGCTTTAACAGAGCAGACACCAATTAAAACAACTGTAAAAAAGCCGATGCAGATTCCAAGAGAGCCTCGAAGCGATTTCGTTCTTATAGACGATATTGTTATAACTCATACGGATGAATTTATCTGAAAATGAGAATATATAGTCTTTTGCATGTTGTGATATTTATTCAACATTAATCCAGCCGTTAAGGCTTGATTATATAAAAAGCAAAGATAAAAACGCAACGTGTGTAGCGATACATACAAGAGTCGGTAGGTAGCCCGACCGTCCTGCTTGTCAGGGTAAGTAACCTGCCCCTCCGGGTTGTCCATTCTTTGCTCATTTCAATCAATTAAGGAGGGATTGTCATGGGCAAAGTAAGTGGTAAACTGACAGTGTATTTTGATGAACCGTTCTGGGTAGGAGTCTTTGAAAAAATTGAAGACGGAAAGCTATCCGTAGCCAAAGTGACATTTGGTGCAGAGCCAAAAGATTATGAGGTTTACGAGTTTATTCTAAAACACTATTACAGCTTGCAATTCAGTCCAGCTATAACAACTGTTTTAAAGGAAACCACAAGAAATCCAAAGCGAATGCAGCGTGATGTAAAAAAACAGTTGCGAAGCACTGGAATAGGCACCAAATCACAGCAGGCTTTGAAATTACAGCAGGAGCAGAACAAACAGGAACGTCAAGTAAAAAGCCGAGAGCTGAAACTGGCTGAAGCCAAGCGAATATTTGAACTGAAACAGCAAAAGAAAAAAGAGAAACATCGGGGCAGATAATGCCTTGTTATGTTCTCGCACAAATTCCAATTTGTCTATGAAATCATAAAAAACCTGAGAAGAAAATAAATCTTCTCAGGCTTTACTTTTTTGAATGTACGGTTATTTAGTTTTCGTTTTATAAAGCATCCAGATTATCTCGATAGCTCCTATCCCGATAAAACAGAGCATCGTTTTCATGCCGGGCTTTTTTACTTTAAATCTCGTTATAAAAGCCAATGCGATAAGAATAAGCGCAGCACCGTAAACTATCGGGAAATAATCCGAACCGATATCACGGTGAAAACTGTAGATAACAGGCAGTATCAGCGCAACGCTTGTAACCGGAAGTCCTTCGTAAACCTTTCTTGTATCGTCGGTTTGGGATTGCCTTTCTTCTTCGGCAACATTGAAATACGCAAGCCGTATAACTGCGCAAAGCGGAAAAAACACCAGAATCGGAATATCCGCCCAGCATCTCATACCGACAGAATATCCGATGACCGACGGCAGAACTCCGAAACAGACTGCATCGCATAAGGAATCTATCTGTATTCCGAATTTCTTCTCGCATTCAGTGCGATCTTTCTTCATTCTTGCAACTTTCCCGTCGAACATATCGCAAAGACCGGAAATCATAAGACATATTATAGCGTATTCGGGATTAGGCGAAGAGCCGTTTATTCCAAGAGCCAGAAAAACTCCGGCTACAGACGAAATAAGGCTCATGTATGTAAGAATAACCGTATAGTTATAGAAACCAATCATTTTTTAAGTCCTTAATATTATGCTTTGCTTTTTCTTTTTGCAGCGCCTTTCTGACGATTTACACGCATACGCTCCTGACGAGCCTTTTTATCGGCAAGCTTTTTATAGGCTTCCTCATAGAAATATTCCTGCGAGTTAAGCTCCTCTTCGTTTTCCGAACGTTCTGCACGGATGTAAGTTCCGTCATTCTGCATTATACGAGCCTTAACGTTGTCGTGCATGAGAACGCTGAACATTTCACGAATACGTTTTTTCAGTTTTTCATCCTCAACAGGCGCAGCTACCTCGACACGGCGGATAGTATTTCTGCTCATATAATCGGCTGAACCGATATAAATTTTCTGCTCTTTTCCGTCTTTTCCGAAAATGAAAATACGGCTGTGTTCAAGAAAACGTCCCACTATGCTTCTGACGGTGATATTGTCAGTGTAACCCTCTACCTGCGGAATAATGCAGCAGATTCCTCTTACAACGAGGTTGATCTTCACTCCTGCCTGCGAAGCTTCCACAAGCTTTTCGATAATAACCTTATCGCAGAGGGAATTTATCTTAGCGGCAATATAGCCGTTTCCGCCATTCTGAGCGATTTTTATCTGCTCGTCCATCATAGCAAGGATCTGTGGTCTGAGAGCAATCGGCGAGACAAGAAGCTTGTTCGTTTTTTCAACAAATGTTCCATTAAGCAATCCGCTGAACACAGCTTCTGCGTCCTCGGCAATAGCACGGTCAGCAGTAAGAAGCATAAGATCGGTGTATATAGCGGAAGTTTTTTCGTTGTAGTTGCCCGTACCTATCTGGGTGACGTAATCAAATCCGCCGCCCTGAGCCTTCCTTGTGATAAGAAGAAGCTTTGAATGCGCCTTGAAATCCTTAGGACCGTAAATGACCTTAACTCCGGATTTCTGAAGCACTTTAGACCACTCGATATTGTTAGCCTCGTCAAATCTTGCCCGAAGCTCTATCATGACAAGAACATCCTTGCCGTGTTCTGCGGCAGTGCAGAGAGCAGCGATTATCTTGCTGTTGCGTGCAAGACGGTATAACGTTATCTTTATGGACGTTACTTTCGGATCGTCTGCAGCTTCCTGAAGAAGCTTCACGAACGATAGGCTCATTGATTCAAATGGATAGCTTAAAAGCATATCCTTTGCCTTTATCTGCGAGAAAATTGATTTTGATTCCGAAATTGAAGCCGGTCTCTGCGGTAAACGCTGAATATAGTGAAGTTTGGGATTCTCATCAAGCTCCTGAAGAGCGAAAAGATAGGAAAGATCGAGCGGAATCCTTGAAGTAAAAACACGGGAATTCTTTATCTTCAGCTTTTTGCAGATGTAATCGAGCGCATCACGAGAAAAATCATCGGAAATTTCAAGACGAACAGGAGCAAGCTTTTTACGGTTTGCGACAAGCTCTTCCATACGGTCACGGAAGTCAGCTCCCCTGCCGGAAACCATAATATCGGCATTTCTCGTAACCCTGATAAGCGCACGGTCGATAACCTTATAATTCTTGAACATAAGATGGGCAAAATGAAGTACTACCTCTTCTTCAAGAACAAAGCGTTTGCCTCCCTTTCCGAGAGGTATCATGCGGTCACGGTTTTCAAAGTTTACAGGTATAATGCCGATAGCCACATCCTTTTTCGCATGAAGCTGAACGGCGGCATAGATCTCTTTATTTTTGAGGAAAGGGAACGGCAGGGCGTCGTTTACGACAATTCCGGAAATAAACGGCTTTATCTCACGCTTAAAATAAAGTTCCAGGAACGCAAGCTCGTCCTTTGCGGCATTTTCAACCCTGACGTGTTCAAAGCCAAATTCCGATAGTTCGCCCATGGTTTTGCGGTAAGCCTCTTCAACGGACGGCTGAAGCCTGCGGACTGCCGTAAAAACAGCGTCGAGCTGCTGCGCCGGAGTCATATTGGTACGGCTGTCCTTCTTCTTTTTATCTGTTTTAGCCGCATCGGTTAGCGAACCGACACGCACCATGAAAAATTCATCAAGATTATTCTGATATATAGCGGAAAAAGAGAGCCTTTCAAGCAGCGGATTTTGTTCGCATACAGCTTCCTCAAGCACTCTTTTATTAAATTTAAGCCATGAAAGCTCTCGATTTTCGAGATATTCCATAAAAGAAACTCCAATCTGCCGTCATGCGGCATTATTCAATAAAATGAACAGTTTATATATATTTATTATATTACTTTTATTGTAATATGTCAAGTTTTCTACTGAAATTTAACAGGGTAACAGCATTTACTTTTATTAAACATTATAAAGGGGACGCCGTCCCCTTAAACCCCTGCCAAAGGGATATCCTTCCAACGGTCGCCCGTCCCCTTTGTCAGCTTCGCTGACATTTCCCCACACTGTGGGGAATCACCCTTTGGAAACCCAGTATTAATCCTATCAGATACCCTTTATGGGTATCTGATAGGATTAGGGCAGGATGCCCAGTCGCAAATTCTCTTTTCAGCAGGAAATTAAAGAGACAATATCCGCTTAATAAACGTAACAAAAAGTAAATGCTGTTACCCTGTGAAATTTAACGCATATCATTGACAACTCTACAGCTGCTTCGTTTACTTTTAAAATTTACTCTTGACAAAATAAATATACTGTGATATAATGTATACAGAGCATATATCTGCTCAATACGGATCTTTCAGATGAGAATTCCGAAATATAGATGTGTGGGCCCTGTGCAACAAGACCCCGTGAACCATGTCAGGCGGGAGACCGAGCAGCATTAAGCGGTGCGTGTTGTGTGCCGCAGCAAGCCTGCACATCTATGTTCCGGAATTTTTTGTTAAAAGGAGGAGTAGAAATGCGTTTCTTTCCCTTTATTCCCACAAGCGTTAAAAGGATCCTTATCTGTATAATAAGAGCTGTTCCGAAAGCTTTTGCTATTGAAGGTGCAGCAGCTCTTCTGCTGTTTATTTTTTCTTCTTTTTATTTTAATGGAGGAGCGGTCAGCTATAGCGAAGCTTCTGAATCGCTGATTATGATTTTTTTCGTAATATGGCTGATTTTCTTTATCGAACAGCTCAGACGATATTCGTCTAACTTTTTTCACCGATATGACGACGAACTTATCGGCAAGGCTTTTACCGGATTAAACCGTAAATCGCTCCTTTTTGAAAAGGGGCTCGAATGCTTTGCCCAAAAGGAATTTCGTATCGCTCTTGAGATATTCACCGATCTTGAGGATGAAAAATATCGCAAAACTCAGCAGGAATATGGCGTTATATCTTTTTACCGAGGACGATGCTACGATATTTTACAGGCATATCCAAATGCCTTGATGTGCTATGAAAAAGCCATTGAAAATAATTTTTATTACGATGGACTTCCCCTTCTTATTGCAAGGGCAAACTTTGAAAACGGCGAAACGCAGCGTGCTGTTGATATGTATCAGGAACTGCTCGATTCCGAACGTGAAAATCGGTATGAACGTATAGTTCGGACTTCTCTCGGTCACATCTATCTCAAAACCGGAGACAGCGAAACTGCGCTCAAATGGTTTCAGGACGCTATCGACCGTCACGAAAACTATGCGGAAGCTCTTGCAGGAGCCGCAATAGCTCAGGTCAATCTGCATAATTTTGAAGAAGGAGATAAACTCTATCGCCTCGCCCTTATCAATAATATTGAAAATTCTGAAAACTTTACCAATTATTATAAAGAGATTCAGGCGGCGGCTCTGCTTGAATCAGATTACACCATTGCCAAATAATTTCTGAAAAGGAGGTTATTCCTGTGTATAAGGCTCTTTACCGAAAATGGAGACCGATGACCTTTGACGATGTTATCTCTCAGCAGCAGACTACCGAAACGCTGAAAAATCAAATCATCAGCGAAAAAACTGCACACGCATATCTGTTTACCGGTTCAAGAGGAACAGGAAAAACTACCTGCGCAAGAATTCTCGCCAAGGCTGTAAACTGCCGCAACATGAAAAACGGCAACCCCTGTCTGGAGTGCGACATATGCCGTGATGCCGATAGCGGCGCTCTGACCGATATCATCGAAATAGACGCAGCGTCCAACAACGGTGTTGACGATATCCGTGATCTGCGCGATGCTGCGGTTTATACTCCGGAAAGAGGAAAATTCAAGGTTTATATCATCGACGAGGTTCATATGCTCTCGCAGAGCGCATTTAACGCTCTTCTGAAAATCATGGAAGAACCTCCGTCTTACGTTAAATTTATTCTTGCAACGACCGAAATTCATAAAGTTCCGGCAACTATCGCTTCCAGATGCCAGAGATACGATTTCCGACGTATCAAATCGGAAGATATCGCTTTAAGACTGAAATTTATTGCGGAACAAGAGAAAATCGCTCTGACGGACGATGCGGCTTCTCTCATAGCCAGAATTGCCGACGGCGGAATGCGTGACGCAATTTCCCTGCTCGACCAATGTTCTGCCTGCTCCGAAGAAATTACGTCTGAAACCGTTTCAATGGCTGCCGGAATCGCCGGAAAAGACCACCTTTTCAATCTGCTTGAAGCAATTGCGGATTCCGACGCCTCGACTGCGCTTTCCATAACAGGAACTCTTTACGATATGTCCAAAGACCTTACAAGACTGTGCGAAGAACTTATTTCTCAGCTAAGAAATATCATGCTTCTGAAAGCTTCTCCCGAAACGGCGGAAAACCTCATTATCTGTCTGCCGGACGAACTTGAAAGACTAAAGGCTCTTGCAGAAAAATCAGACCTCGATACCGTAATGGATCGCCTGACAGCTCTTCAGGAATGCCGTGAACGTATGCAAAGGGCAATGAACAAGCGTGTCGAGTTTGAAATGGCTCTTATAATGCTCTGCGGAAAAAAGGCAAAGATCAGCGAAGGTATTGACAATTCTGAAATTTATGATAAAATAAAACAGTTGGAGAATAAAATCAGTTCCGTTTCAGCCGGAACAGCTCAGCCCGTTAAAAAACGTGAAGAGCCGGAGATTCTTACGGCAAACAGTCCCGTCAGCGAACCCGAAGTTACTCCTAATATCGACATAAAAAAGCTTAAACCCGAAGATCTTATCCCCTGCACAAGGTGGAACGAGATTCTTGAGGAATTTAAAAATGTGAATCCGTCCGTTGCCGGAAGCCTTGACGGTTCGTTCGCCGCAACTGCCGGAAATTATATGTTTATAACCTCGCAGAACAGGTTTTTCATTACGCTTTTCAAAGTAAAGGACAATGCCCGTTCCCTTGGGGAGGTTATTTACCGCATACTCGGTCAGCGATATGTGATCAGGGCAAGATGCGCAACAACAGTCGATCAGCAGAAGAGTATGGCTGAACAGCTTATCAAAAAGGCTATAGACAGCAATATCGAAACGGCTGTGGACAATAATCAATAATGCTGAATTTCTGCATTTTCTTAACTTTACGATGAGAGAAATGCAGTTGCAATAAACTATAAAAATTTTAAGGAGAATTTAAAAAATGAAAGCAAGAATCCCTAAGAATATGGGCGGCGGCGCTCAGAATATGAATCAGATGATTAAACAGGCTCAGAGAATGCAGGATCAGATCACTGAACTTCAGGAAGATATCGAGGAGAGAGAGTTTTCCGCAACAGCAGGCGGCGGCGCAGTTGAAGTTACTGTAACAGGCAAAAAGACAATCAAGTCTCTTTCTATCAAACCGGAGGTCGTTGATCCGGAGGATATCGATATGCTCCAAGATCTCATAATCAGTGCAATAAACGAGGCTATCAACAACGTTGAAACTACTACCGAAGAAGAAATGAGCAAGATCACAGGCGGAGTTTCTCTCCCCGGACTGTTTTAATCAATAATGGCTGACCATAATGCTCTTCCTCTTGTGATTTTAGCGGAAAAATTTGCTTCTCTTCCTGGAATAGGTATGAAATCGGCTCAAAGGCTTGCGTATTACGTTATGTCTATGGAAACGGAAGCAGTTGAAGATTTTGCCCAGGCGCTTATCGACGCAAAGAAAAACGTTCATAGCTGTAGGTGCTGTCAGAATCTGACGGAACGAGAACTTTGTCCGATATGCAGCGATGATGAGCGTGACAAAAGCGTTATATGCGTTGTCGAAAATCCCAAGGACGTTACCGCTTTCGAGCGTACAAGAGAGTATAACGGAGTTTACCACGTTCTTCACGGACTCCTTTCGCCTATGGACGGAATCACTCCCGACAGACTGAGAATCAAAGAACTTCTTTCAAGAATCGCCGACGGAAACGTTTCCGAGGTAATCATGGCGACAAACCCGACCGTTGAAGGCGATGCTACCGCAATGTATGTTGCAGGACTTCTTAAACCTATGGGTATAAAGGTTACAAGGCTCGCTTTCGGACTTCCTGTCGGAGGAATTCTTGAATACGCCGATGAAGTTACGCTTTATAAAGCTCTTGAAAACAGAAATGATATGTAAAAAGGACGCAATTTGCGTCCTTTTTGTTTTCCTGCTATATAGATGAAAAGGAGAATCGTCTGCTCAAAACGCTTTGCTGCGGAGTGATTCCCCGATCTGTCAAAGAATGGATCGTATTAATATTTAAACTGTCCGTTGCCGATAAACTCGCAAATAAGCGAATCCGAGGGGATTTCCGTAGCGTCGAGCGGTTCAAGAGCTTCGAGAATTTCAAGCGTTTCCGCAATTTCAGGAATCTCACTCATTTCATGCAGCTCGTCAATAAGCGAACTACGGTAAACGTTGAGCTCGTAAGACATAAAAGTATCAACATCATAATCCGAGCGGTCTTTGTACGGCATAATATACTTATTTTCGCCGTTTTCAACGCTGCGGAACATATTCATAGTCTCCATAAGCGAACGCTGACGGAACTTTCGGTCACGTATCATGCGGCGGAGCAAACGAATTCTCGATGGATGAAGAATGACGTTCCCATCGGTCACACGAGTTCTGACGCTGACATATATCTTGCAGATCTTACTGTCGGGCACTGTTATAACGTCCGGATTAAGAGCATGGATACCCTCGAAAATAACCAGCTCACCGCACTGACGGACAAATTTACGTCCCGAACTTTCTCTTGAAGAGGTTTTGAAATTATATTTCGGAAGCTCGATTTCTTTGCAGGAACTTATCTCCTCTATCTGACGATTGAGAAATTCCTTATCTACACGAAGAGGCGATTCAAGGTCGATTTTTCCGAGAACGGAGAGACTTTTTTCCTCTTCCGTAAGAGAACAGAAATAATTGTCCATAGAAAGAGTATGAGTTCTGCTTCCACGTTCTTCAAGCATTTCCCCAAGCATCATAGCGGTTGTGGTTTTTCCTGAACCGGAAGGCCCTGCGAGAAGAATTACAGGCTTTTCATCACGGCTCGCTACAATGTCGTCGGCGATTTTGCCCAGTCTGAAAAGGTAGTCTTCATTTACGGATTTAATATATTCATGCGGAGATTTTCTTATTCCGCTGTTGATTCTTGTAACTTCAATGTTCATGAAATTGCTCCTTTGTGATGTGGATTACGGATTATTATATGTTAAAAAAGTTATTTGAGTTTCTGAAATGCAACAACAATTATGAAAATTTCGGTCAAGCTTTTTAAAAGACTTGCAGGAGTCCAGGGGACAGCGGTCCTTGGGCCGCAGTCCGCAGACTGCGAAATCCTCACTGAAGGCGTTACCTACTTATATCTGCGTCAAAATCCACCTGCACAATTATTGCCACATAAATTTACTGCAACTTAATTTTACCACATTATCTCTTAAATTACAAGAAAAAATTTGCGGAGACGAAATATCTCCGCAAACTTTCATTTATCTTACCTTTTTCGCAATATCGCCGATAAGTTTTACAAGCAGATCAGCCTGAGTCATCGAACCGAGGTCGCCCTCTCTTCTCGAACGTACCGAAACTGTTCCCTCTTCAACCTCTTTGTCGCCGATAGTAAGCATTATCGGAAGCTTTTCAACTGTTGCGCTGCGTATCTTCCAGCCAACCTTCTCTGCTCTGTCGTCGATAGAAGCTCTGATTCCGGCAGCTTCAAGCTTTGCAAGAACCTCTCTGCTATAATCAAGATGACGGTCTGCAACAGGAATTATTCTTACCTGTTCCGGAGCAAGCCAAAGCGGAAGAGCTCCGGCATACTTTTCAATGAGCAGGGCAAGAGTTCTTTCATAACATCCAAGCGATGTTCTGTGAATTATATACGGACGTCTCTTTGAACCGTCAACATCAACATACTCCATGCCGAACTTTTCAGCAAGAAGCATATCTATCTGAAGCGTAATCAGCGTATCTTCCTTGCCGAAAACGTTTTTGATCTGAATATCCAGTTTCGGACCATAGAATGCGGCTTCATCAATACCGACAGTATAATCGAGTTCAAGGTGATCGAGTATCTTCTTCATAAGTCCCTGAGCCTCTTCCCACTGCTCGGCAGTACCCTCGTATTTATTCTTAGGATTTTCAGGATCCCACTGTGAGAAACGATATGATACATCCTCGGCAAGACCGACTGTTTCAAGCATATACTTTGCAAGTTCAAGACAGTTTTTGAATTCTTCTTCAAGCTGTTCAGGACGAAGTACGATATGTCCCTCCGAAATAGTAAACTGACGAACACGGATAAGACCGTGCATCTCACCGCTGTCCTCATTTCTGAACAAAGTTGAAGTTTCGCCCAGTCTCATGGGAAGATCACGATAAGAACGCTGTCTGTTCAGGAAAACCTGATACTGAAACGGACAGGTCATCGGACGGAGCGCAAAGCATTCCTTTGTTTCATCATGAGGATCGCCAAGTATAAACATACCGTCAAGATAGTGATCCCAGTGACCTGAAATCTTGTAAAGCTCTCTCTTTGCCATAAGCGGAGTTTTTGTAAGAAGATATCCTCTCTTCTGCTCCTCATCCTCAACCCAGCGCTGAAGAAGCTGAATAGTTCTTGCGCCCTTCGGGAGCATTACAGGAAGTCCCTGACCGATACAATCAACGGTTGTGAAATATTCAAGCTCACGTCCAAGCTTATTGTGGTCACGCATTTTAGCTTCCTCACGCTGCTTGATATCGGCTTCAAGCTCAGCAGCTTTCGGATAAGCCGTTGCGTAAACACGGGAGAGCATCTTGTTCTTCTCAGAACCTCTCCAGTATGCGCCTGTACACGAAAGAAGCTTGAATGCCTTGACCGGAGCAGTCGTCATAAGGTGAGGACCGGCACAGAGGTCAACAAATTCGCCCTGCTTATAGAATGAAATAGGCTCGCCCTTTCCGACGTGTTCCTCACAAAGCTCAACCTTGTAAGGCTCGTCAATTTCTTTAAGCTTGGCAATAGCTTCTTCCGGAGAAAGCTCAAACTGCTCAAGCGGCAGACCTTCCTTAACGACCTTCTTCATTTCAGCCTCGATTTTTTCAAGCTCATCCTGAGCGAACGGCTTTTCAAGGTCGAAATCGTAGTAGAATCCGTTGTCGATAGCCGGACCGATAGCAAGCTTAGCCTGCGGATAGAGTCGTTTTACAGCCTGTGCGAGAATATGGGAAGCCGTATGCCAGAAAGTCTTTTTACCGTCGATAGAATCGAATGTACAAACCTCGAATTCGCAGTCGCTGTCAACAACGGTTCGGAGATCCTTGACCTCGCCGTTGATCTTAACGCAGCATGAAGCCTTGTAAAGTCCCATACCGATGCCCTTGATGATTTCGGAAGCCGGCATTGCGGATTCGATCTCACGAATACTGCCGTCCTTTAATGTTAGTTTGATCATGATAATATTCTCCTTTTCGCATAAAATAAAAAAGTCCCATATGCCTATAATTAGACACAAGGGACGATAATAAACCGTGATTCCACCCTGATTCACACGGAATAACACAAAATTCCGTATCTCATTGGCTCGTTAACGGGAGCAGCCGGCGTGTATTAAACGCACTCAGAGGCGGTGTGCATCATTCCCCATCATGCAGCCTTTCCACCAATCGACTGCTCTCTGTAATGACCTTCCGGAATTTGCCTTCCTCATCATAGATTTAAGCTATTACATTTACATCTTATCACACTTTTTATTATTTGTCAAGGATTTTTTTCATAAAGGGGACACTGTGGGAATTAGCCCTTTTGAAACCCATAGAATTAACAAATCTTTAACAATAGATAAAAGAAAGCAAAATCACAATCATATATGCAAAAAGAAAAACTGCCGCACATAAAAGTGCAGCAGTTTAAATGTAATCTGAGTAATAAAATTACTTGATTTCGATTGTAGCGCCAGCAGCTTCGAACTTTTCCTTAAGCTCGTTAGCTTCTGCCTCGGAAACGCCTTCCTTGATAGCCTTAGGAGCAGACTCAACTACTTCCTTAGCTTCCTTAAGACCAAGACCGAGAACTTCCTTAGCAACCTTGATAACAGCCATCTTAGCGTCACCAAATGAAGCAAGAACTACGTCGAATTCTGTCTTAGCAGCTTCGCCAGCGCCAGCAGCACCAGCAGCAGGAGCAGCAGCAACCATTGCTGTTACACCGAATTCCTCCTGAATTGCGTCTACGAGCTCGGAAAGCTCAAGAACGGAAAGAGTCTTGATATCTTCAACAAATTTTGTAATTTTCTCTGAAGCCATGATAATTTTCTCCTTTATAATATTTTTGCCGTTTCGGCTGAGTTTAATTAAGCTGCGGATTTAGAAATCCTGTTAAAACGAATGAAATCAGGCAGCTTCTTCTGATTTCTTGTCTGCAACAGCCTGAAGGGTTGCAGCGAGCTTCTGAAGGGGACCCTGAAGGGAACCAACGAGCTGAGCGAGAAGAACATCCTTTGAAGGAATCTTTGAAAGAGCAGTAACGCCTGCCTGATCGTAAATTTCGCCTTCAACATAACCAGCCTTGAGATTGAACTTCTCTTCGCCAGCCTTTTCAGCAAACTTACCAAGAATTCTTGCAGGAGCAGTCTGATCGTCGTTTGAAAGAGCGATAGCTGTTGTTCCGTTAAGAGCTTCTTCAAAACCCTCGATACCGCAGTTCTTGAAAGCACGGAGAAGAAGAGTATTCTTTTCTACGAAGTAGTTAACGTTAGCCTCACGGAGCTCTTTTCTGAGCTTAGTATCTTCTTCAACAGTAATTCCCTTATAATCAACGAGAACGCCTGAAACGGAAGCCTTGATGAGGTCTGTAAGCTGTTCTACCTTAGCCTTCTTTGCTTCGAGTACAGCATTGCTTGGCATTGTGTATTCACCTCCGAATAAAATATCATCGTATCCGAAAGCAATGTGTTCATATCCGCCGAAAGCGTGAACACAAAAAATGCCCTTTTCCGACAGTACGGGAAAGGACAAAGATAATTCGTAATGAATCAATTGCTATTCCTCGGTGGGACTTACGGAAAAAATTCCGGCCAACTGTCTTTAGAATACGATATAATTCGCTGTTAAGTTCACAGCTTTATCATTATACCATATCTATTCAGGCTTGTCAAGTGATTTTTTGGATTTTTATAGAAAAATATTTCTGTTTAGAATCAAAACGCAAATACTGCGCTTGACATAGAAATTTTAATGTGTTATAATATAAATACAAGAGGATACTGCGATAAGCGGTTCTCCCTCAGAAATGTTATGTGAAATAACCGTTATCCGTGGTGGGAGGGCGGTTATTTCTTTTTATTATTGCTGAGATTTATGATTGCAACTACAAGCATAAGTAATGTTAGTAATTCCATTATAGTCATTTCAGCTCCCCCGTTTCCGAGGGAAGATTAGAACCGCCTATCGTTTTATCCAGTATCCTGATTTTATTATATCATGTGTTTATTAGCTTGTCAATTACTGAATTTAAAATCAGAAACCTTTTCATCGATTCTGAAAAATGTTTTCACGAGAAATTCTTCAATCTCTTTACATTTGCATAGCAAACGTGGTATAATATAAGGTATACAGTTTTAAATTTAAAAAGGAAGTGTTCTGTATGACTAAAATTACAATTTTTTCCGGATTTCTTGGTGCCGGAAAAACTACTCTTATCAAAAAGCTTATCGCTGAAGGCTATAAAAACGAAAAGCTTGTGCTTATTGAAAACGAATTCGGCGATATCGGTATCGACGGCGGATTTCTTCAGGACGCAGGCGTTGAAATAACCGAAATGAATTCCGGCTGTATCTGCTGCAGTCTTGTCGGAGATTTCGGAAAGGCTCTTGAAAAAGTTCTTGATGATTACTCGCCCGACCGCATTCTTATCGAGCCTTCCGGTGTTGGAAAACTCAGCGACGTTATTCGTGCCGTTCAGAATATCAACGCTCACGATGTTCAGCTCGACGGATTTACAACTATTGTTGACGCAAAAAAATGCAAGATGTACCAGAAAAATTTCGGCGAATTCTTCAATAATCAGATAACCTATGCAAGCTGTCTTATTCTCAGCCATACCGCCGGTCTTTCCACTGAGAAGATTGACGACTGCATCCGCCGCATAAAGGAACTCAATCCCGTTGCTCCTATCGTTACAACAGAGTGGGATCAGCTCAGCGGTCAGCAGCTTGTTGACGCTATGACACAGAAAAATACCCTTGATGATGAGCTTAAAGCTCTTCTTGAGGAAGAAAAAGGTCATCATCACCATCATCATGAGGACGAGCATGAACACTGCTGTCACCACCACGACCATGACGAGGAAGAGCACGGACACTGCTGTCACCACCACGACCATGACGAAGAAGAGCACGGACACTGCTGTCACCACCACGACCATGACGAGGATGAACACGGACACTGCTGTCACCACCATGATCACGACGAAGATGAACACGAGCACTGCTGTCACCACCATGACCATGAAGAGAATGAGCACGACCACGGTCCGGACTGCACCTGCGGATGCCACGATCACGATCATCACCACCATGCCGACGACGTCTTCACAAGCTGGGGAATTGAAACCCCTGCCGCTTATTCCGCCGAGGAGATCACAAATGCTCTCAACGCTCTCGGAAACGAAGAAACTTACGGCATGATCCTCCGTGCAAAGGGAATCGTTGCAGGAAAGGACGGAAAGTGGATCCATTTCGATTACGTTCCCGGAGTTCCGGATGTCCGTACGGGAATCGCCGGTACTATCGGCAGACTTTGCGTGATTGGCTCTAAAATAAACGAGGAAGCTATCGCTAAGCTCTTCAGCGCTGAAAATAACTGAGGGGAGAGATAAAATAATGGCTAATAATCCGCCGGAAGTTCCGGTATACCTCTTTCTGGGATTTCTCGAATCAGGAAAGACGAAATTCATTCAGGAAACTCTTGAAGATAAACGTTTCAACAACGGCGAAAGAACTCTTCTGCTCATCTGCGAAGAGGGCGTGGAGGAATATAATCCCGCAAAATTTCCGTCTAAGAACGTTTTTATAAAAACTCTCGACGATAAAAGCGAACTGAATGAAGCCAATCTTCAAAGACTTGTCGATGAATGCTCCGCCGAAAGAGTTGTTATCGAATACAACGGAATGTGGCTTATCAATGACCTTTTTACAAATATGCCCGATGGCTGGGCAATTTATCAGGTAATGTTTTTCGCCGACGCTTCAACTTTTCTTAATTACAATGCCAATATGAGAAGCCTTGTTGTCGATAAACTCAATATGTGCGAGCTTGTTGTTTTCAACAGAATGGATAAAAGTTACGACGCTCAGGAATTCCACAAAATTGTTCGTGGAGTAAGCCGACGTACTGAAATTGCATATGAATACACCGACGGTACTGTCGCTTACGATGATATTGAGGATCCTCTTCCGTTCGACGTTGAAGCCGATGAAATTGTTATCGAGGATAATGACTACGCTCTGTTTTACCGTGATATCATGGAAGAGCCCAAAAAATATGACGGCAAAACCGTTACTTTCAAGGGCGTTGCCGCAAGAAATCCTAAATTCCCGAATAACGTTTTTGCAGTCGGCAGAAACGTTATGACCTGCTGTGTGGACGATATCCAGTACTGCTGGTTCGTCTTTGAAGCCGCAAACGAATCTCAGATGCGTGACCGTGGCTGGGTGATAGTCAAGGGAAAAATCAAGGTTCAGAAGCACAAATTCTATCGTGGGAAAGGACCTGTCATTCAGGTTATCGACATAACCGATTCCGCTCCGCCTGAAAAGGTTGTTGCAACTTTCTATTAATATTAAGGGAGACGCTGTCTCCCTTTAACCCTCTGCCAAAGGGGAGTACATCCCCTTTGAAAACCCATAATTAATAAATAAAAATACCCCATAAAGGGGTATTTTTATTTATTAGAACGAAATACCATGGATAATCAAATCCTTAGCAGGAAATAAAGAGGACAAAATCCCATTATATAATAAAAAATAAAACAATCACAGCAAAAAAGCTGCCGCACCATATCAGTGCAGCAGCTTTATTTTTATTACTTATTTTTCTTTGCTTTCTCTCTGCCTTTCCACCATGACCATGTTACCGGAGCAACAAAGATTGATGAATAAGTACCGGAGATAAGACCGAACATAAGCGGTACAGAGAAGCTGAGCAGTGAATGATAACCGGTCACAAGAACAACGATAGTGATGATAAGCATAGTGCTTATAGTTGTAATAGATGTTCTTATAGAACGTGTAAGAGACTGCGTACAGCTTACATTAATAAGCTCGTTAAGAGTTGCCTTCGGGAAAAGCTTGCGGTTTTCTCTGATTCTGTCGTAAATAACGATAGTGTTATTGATAGAATAACCAAGGAGCGTGAGAAGCACTGCAACCATATTGGAGTTTATCTCGAATCCGAAGATGATACACGCTGCAACGGCAACGAGAAGATCGTGGCAAAGTGCGAATACCGAGCAGACTCCGGCAGACCATCCGCCGATTTTTCTGAAACGAATCGCAATGTAAATGATAACTACGATTGCTGCAAAAACAACAGCAACAAGACACTTGATAAGAAATTCTCTTCCTGAAGAAGGACTTACGTCGTTGGAATCGAATATCTTTACCTCGTTATCCGGAAATTTCTCCTGAAGCTTAGCGGAAAGCTCTGCCTGTTTGTCGGCGGAGAATCCGTCGCCGGAAGTGAAAGAAATTGAAAGCTGTTTATCGCCTGTGCTCATGCTTTCACCGGTTCTTACGTTTACCGGAACGCTTACAAGCTCTTTTACAACGCTTTCAGCTGCGGATGTATCAACGTCTCCGCTGTAAGTGTAAGTGAGCATAGTTCCGCCCTTGAACTCGATTGCGAAGTTAACCTTGCGGATAACGATTCCGAGAATCAAAGCAACCAGAACTCCTATGACGATTCCGAGTATCATTTTCTTCTTTGAACAGAAGTTATAAACCTTTTCGGGCATAATTGCCGGAGCAGTATTTTTTGTTTTCTTACTCATTTAACGTCACCTCCGTAAAGCTTTCTGTTTTTGAAGCAGTTGAACTTAGAAAGTGAAGTTACCATAAGTCTTGCAGCGAATACTCCCATTACGAAGTTAAGGATAACTCCGGCGAGGAGTGTGAAGCCGAAGGAATAAACAAAACCTTCCGCAGTTGCTCCGAATGCAAAGAAAATGGTTTTATTGAGAATCTTCGAGAAGAAGCTCGAAGGAACGCCGAATGCACCCATAAGGATAACGGCGATAATAACGTTTGTAAGGTTTCCGTCGAGAATAGCGGAGAACGCTCTCTTATAAGCGATTTTGATAGAAGCGTCGAGAGACTTGCCTGTTCTGAGTTCTTCCTTGATTCTTTCGCCGGTGATGATGTTAGCGTCAACGCCCATACCAACAGCAAGGATGATACCTGCGATGCCGGGGATGGTAAGAGTTGAACCGTTCATAAATCCGAACCAGCCCGTTACGAAAGCGATACTTCCGGTAATCTGTCCGATAAGAGCAATAACGGCAACAATTCCGGGGAGTCTGTAAAGAACTATCATATAAACCGCAATGAATGCGAATGCGATAGCTGCTGCGAGCAAAATTGCGTCGAGAGATCCTTCGCCCATTGTCGGGGAGATCGTATTGGTACTTTTTGTTTCCATTTTGAATGGAAGCGCACCGCCGTTTATCTGGTCGGCAAGCTTCTTTGCTGTTTCGTAAGTAAAATTACCTGTAATAATAGCGCTTCCGTCTGTGATAACAGTATTTACGGAAGGTGCTGAGATCTGCTCATCGTCCATCCAGATAGCGATCGGAACGTTTGAAGTCATTGCCTGCTGAGTAGCTTCTGCAAATTTCTGAGTTCCGGTATCCTTAAGATCAAGAGAAACTACGATCTCCTGTTCCATTGTCTGATCATTCTGATGGCTCATAACAGAAGCGGAGTCAACATCTGCGCCCTGGAGCACGATTTCGCCTGTGTAAGCGTTTTTGCCTGTTGCATCGGTGGTTGATTCAGTTCCCATACGGAAAGTAAGCTCTGCCATTTCGCCAAGCTCTCTTACAGCCGATTCAGGATCGAAATTCGTTTCGCCTGCCTGCCAAGGAAAGCGTACGATAATTCTGTCGCTTTTGCTGTCACTGTAAACCTCGCTGTCAGTAATACCAAGAGAGGAAAGTCTTGTTTTGATAACTTCCGTAGCAGCGTCGAGCTGATCATCAGAAGCGTCAAAATCTCCTGCCGGAGCAAAAGTTGCGTCAACACCGCCCTTGATATCTATACCAAGACGGATATCGTCGATACCTTTGATCATTGTTTTGGTATTATCGCCGTATCTGTAATCCAGACCAACGATAGCTGAAAGAGAAAACAGCGCAATTAAAGCAACGACAATGAAGAAAGTTAATTTGCCGGTCTTTTTCACGGTCATGCCTCCTAAAAATTGAATCTTTTTACAAAGACTCATGATAAATTCTGTCTCTATGACAATTGTTAATATTGTACTATATTTTCATAAAAAAGTCAAGCATATCAGCACAAAAACAAATTTTTTCAAGAATATGCACAATTATAGCATATAAAAATTGCCATTCTTTACATATTAACGGATTAAATTCTAAAAGCACTCACTTGGTCCTATTCAAAGCGTACACTATCCCCTTTATCATTTGCCAAAGAATATTCATCTTTTGGGCATTGCCCTAATCAGTTTCATTCCCTTCTGGGAATGAAACTGATTAATACTGGGTTTCCAAAGGGTCGATTAACCCTTTGGGCAGGGGGTTAAAGGGGACGACGTCCCCTTTAATAAGTTCACTTGAAGTGCTTCTGAGAAATTTTAAGTCGGTTTATAGCACGGTTCAGGGCAGCCTGAGTCTGATAATACTCCTTTATGCTCTGTTTCTGTCGGAGCATTTCGGCGGCACGCTCTCTTGCTTCCTCGGCACGTTTTATATCGATCTCTTCCGGAAGCTCGCATGAATCCGCAAGAATAACAGCCGATTCCGGCATAACCTGTATAAATCCGCTGGAAATAGCGGCATAATGCCATTCGCCGTCAACCATATACTTCATTTCGCCTGTTGGCAGAGAAGTTACAAGCGGTTCATGACCTGCCATGATTCCGATAAGACCGTCGATAGCCCTTATAACGAGATGTTCACATTCTCCCTGAAAGAAAATGCGGTCTGTAGCGATTATTTCAAGATGAAAGGTTTTAGCCATACAATAGCCCTCCGTTAATCATCGCCGAGCTGTTTTGATTTCATGATAACGTCGTCGATAGTTCCCGCCATAAGGAAAGCGGCTTCGGGATACTTATCCATATCGCCTTCGATGATAGCACGGAATCCCTCGATCGTATCTTTAAGCGGAACGTATTTGCCTTTAAGACCCGTGAAATTCTCGGCAACGTTAAACGGCTGTGAAAGGAACTTCTGAACCTTTCTTGCACGGTAAACGGCAAGCTTATCGTCCTCGTCAAGCTCTTCCATACCGAGAATACCGATGATATCCTGAAGCTCTTTATACTTCTGAAGAAGCTCCTGAGTTTTTCTTGCAACATCGTAATGCTCCTGACCGACTATTTCAGGCTCAAGGATTCGTGAATTCGATTCCAAAGGATCTACCGCAGGATAAATTCCCTGTTCAACGATCTTTCTTGAAAGAACCGTAGTTGCATCAAGGTGAGCGAAAGTGATCGCCGGCGCCGGATCTGTAAGGTCGTCCGCAGGAACGTAAACAGCCTGAACTGACGTGATAGAGCCGTTTTTTGTTGAAGTGATACGTTCCTGAAGCTCGCCCATTTCGGTTGCGAGAGTCGGCTGATATCCAACGGCTGAAGGCATACGTCCGAGAAGAGCCGAAACCTCCGAACCTGCCTGAACGTATCTGAAAATATTGTCGATAAAGAGAAGCACGTCCTTCTGCTCACGGTCACGGAAATATTCCGCCATTGTAAGACCTGTCTGCGCAACTCTCATACGTGAACCCGGAGGTTCATTCATCTGTCCGAAAACGAGAGCGGTTTTGTTGATAACTCCCGATTCCTGCATTTCGTTCCAGAGGTCGTTGCCCTCTCTTGAACGCTCTCCGACTCCTGTAAAGATCGAATATCCGCCGTGTTCGGTAGCGATATTTCTGATAAGCTCCTGAATAAGAACCGTTTTACCAACTCCTGCACCGCCGAAAAGACCGATTTTACCGCCCTTTGCATACGGAGCTATGAGGTCGATTACTTTGATTCCCGTTTCAAGGACTTCAACGACCGGACTTTGCTCCTGAAAAGTAGGAGCTTTGCGGTGTATCTCCCATCTTTCATCAGTTTCAACCTCGCCCTTTTTGTCGATAGGCTCACCAATAACGTTAAACATACGTCCAAGAGTCTGTTCTCCGACCGGAACTTTAATACAGCTTCCGGTTGCCGTAACTTCCATATTCTTGCTGAGTCCCTCGCTGGTTGCGAGCATGATACAGCGTACAGTGCGGTTGCCCATATGCTGAGCTACCTCCATATAACGCTTTTTTCCGTCAAGTTCAACGGTGAGAGCGTCTTTTATCATAGGAAGGTTTCCGGAACTGAATACAACGTCTATAACAGGTCCGATGACCTGAGTTATTCTGCCTTTTTCCATTTATGAATTAATGCTCCTTTCCGGAGATGTTTTTGTTTTAATTTTTATCGTACTGCGCAGGCAATGCCGTCAACTTAAGCTGATTCTGTACCCTGCCCCTCTGCCAAAACGGTATTTTATCTCTGGGCATTCATGCCCTAATCTAACTTACTCCCCTTATGGGAGTAAGTTAGATTAATACTGGGATTCCAAAGGGAATGTACTCCCCTTTGGCAGGGGGTGTGGGGGACAGCGTCCCCCGCTTAAGTTGACAACATTGCCCGTGCCATTATTCTTCAAGACTTCCTGCGCCGCTTACTACTTCGGTTATTTCCTGTGTTATTGCTGCCTGTCTTGCACGGTTATAGAGCAGCGACAGGTCTTTTATCATATCCTTTGCGCTCGTTGTGGCCGCATCCATAGCGGTCATTCTCGATTGCTGTTCGCAGCAGAACGACTCGACCATTGCACCGTAGATGATTCCCTTTGCATAATTCGGGATAAGATCAGCCATAACCTCTTCCGGCGACGGAATAAACGAGGCTTTCGGAAGCTTTTTCATTGTACCGTCAGCCGATTTTCCGAAATGCCGACGGCTGAAAGGAAGAAGCTGAACCATTTTATTTTCCTGAACGCTGGAATTAACCATATTGGTGTAGATAAGATAGACTTCGTCAAGCTCTTTTTTCTCAAACTTTCCGAGAACGAGCTGAGCAATTTCCATTGCTCTGTAGATAGTCGGATTCTGCGTAGTATAGAGGAATTCTCCGTCAACGAAAGCTTTCTGACTATTGTGGATACGCTTTGTGAAATACTGTCTGCCTACCTGTCCGAGGACGAACAGATAGCAGTTTGACAGATCGGGAGTTTTTTCAAGCTCCTGTTCCGTGAATTTAAGCACGTTATGATTATAGCTTCCGCAAAGCCCTTTATCAGCCGTAATGACGATATATCCTTTTTTCCGCTTTTCAACGGGAATATTGTCACGTCTGTCGAAATACATCTGACGTGTGTGCGGAGTATGCTCAAGAACGCTGTTTATGGTTTCCTGAAGCTTATAGAAATATGGCTCGGTCGAATCAAGAGCCTTTCGGGCTTTTTTCAGCTTGGATGAGGACATAAGATACATGGCGTTCGTGATTTTCAGGATCTGCTGAATACTCGCAATACGCTCACGGATTTCTCTCATATTCGGCATAAAAATTCACCCCTTATTCCTCGAATGCAGTTACGATGCGTTCGATCCTTTCGGCAAGATCATCGGTCAAAACCTTATTTTCCTCTATTTCGGCGACTATATCCTGACCGTATGTGCGGATATAATTCATAAGCTCCGAGCAGTATTCTTTCAGTTCCTTTATCGGAATATCGTCGAAAAGACCGTGCTGAGCCGCATAAAGCAGGATGACCTGTTCATAATGCGGACGTGGATTATAAAGCGGCTGTTTCAGAAGTTCCGTCAGCATATGACCATGATTGAGCATATCGGTCGTAGCCTGATCGAGCTCGGAAGAGAACTGAGTGAAGATCTCCATTTCCTTGAACTGAGCAAGGTCGATACGAAGGTTTCCCGCCGCTTTTTTCATTGCCTTTGTCTGAGCTGCGCCGCCGACACGGGATACCGAAAGACCATAGTTTACAGCAGGTCTTAAACCGGCATTGAAAAGCTCGCTTTCAAGGAAAATCTGTCCGTCTGTTATGGATATAACGTTTGTAGGGATATAAGCCGAAATATCGCCGGCAAGAGTCTCAATAACGGGAAGAGCCGTAATAGAACCACCGCCGTGTTCATCATCAAGACGGCTGGAACGTTCGAGAAGTCTTGAATGGAGGTAGAAAACGTCTCCGGGATATGCTTCACGTCCGGGAGGTCTGTGAAGAAGCAGCGACATTGCACGGTATGCAACGGCGTGTTTTGAAAGATCGTCGTATACTATAAGAACGTCTCTGCCCTTTGACATGAAATACTCCGCCATAGCCGTTCCCGAATAAGGCGCAATATACTGAAAAGGCGCCGGATCGCTCGCAGAAGCCGAAACAACGACGGAATAATCCATAGCTCCGTACTTTTTCAGCGTATTTACGACCTGTGCAACAGTTGACGATTTCTGTCCTATGGCAACATAGATGCAGATAACGTCCTGCCCTTTCTGATTTATAATGGTATCAACGGCGATAGAGGTTTTTCCTGTTTGTCTGTCGCCGATAATAAGCTCTCGCTGACCTCTGCCAATAGGGAACATCGAATCTATGGCAAGGATTCCGGTCTGAAGCGGAACGTTTACGGATTTACGCTCGATAACTCCCGGAGCTTCACGCTCGATGGGAAAATAGTCCTCGGCGCTGATGTTTCCAAGACCGTCGATAGGCGAACCAAGAGCGTCGACAACACGTCCGAGAAGCTCGTCGCTTACACCGATTCCGGCACGTTTTCCGGTTCTGACAACAGAAGAGCCTTCGGTAAGACCGTGATCGTCTCCGAGAAGAACTACTCCGGCAGTTTTATCTTCAAGGCTCTGAACTATTCCACGGATACCGGTTTCAAACTCAACAAGCTCGCCGTACATTACCGAATTCATGCCCTGAACTCTTGCGATTCCGTCGCCGAGACGTGTAATAAATCCGGTTTCGGTAGCTCCGATCTTAACGTCGAAATCTTTTACTTCCGTTTTGAGAACAGAAATAATATCGCTCATACTTCCTGAAACGATTTTATCTTCTCCGGCATTTTCAGAATACTCCGCAGCCTTGCTGTGAAGGCTTTCCTTCATCAGACGCAGACTTGTACGGTAGCTCTTATCGTACTCGATATCCCCTGCATTAAGAATAAAACCGCCGATAATATCGGGATCGTGACGATATTCGATAGCCACATCCTCTTTCATGAATTTATCCATGATAAATCTGCGGAGATCTGCCTGCTGCGACTCCGTAAGCGGAGTAACATAGCGTACAACAGCTTTTATGCTTCCCTGCTGTTCGAGCAGAAAATCAGTATATTCATCAAGTATCTCACCGATTCTTTCAACAACTCCGCCTCTTATCGCATTCATAATGAATTTGTGCAGGTTTTCGGGAAAAAGCTTGGTGATGATCGACTTCTTCTCATCATAAGTAACAAGAGGATTCGCAAGAGTTTCCGCAACATCCCCGCAGGATTCAAATATTTTCCGTGTTTCCGAAACATCGTCCTGCGGAACGTCAAGGCGGATAAGGTCTTTCAGAAGTTCTTTATCGAAATCTGTCATTTACTTGCCGCCCTCCTCTTCGGAAAGGAACTCGTCGACAAGACGACGGTTCTTTTCGTCATCGACATTTTCACCGATTATCTTGGAAGCTGCTTCGATAGCAAGATCGGCGATCTGAGTCTGCGCCTGAGCAAGAACTCTTTTGCGCTTACTTTCGATAGCCTTGTTTGCGTCGCTTACAAGCTGGTCTGCTTCTTCCTGAGATTTTTGCAGAATAACGGCTTTTTCAGCTTCAGCGTCTTCATGAGCCTTCATGATGATCTTCTGAGCTTCCGCCTTAGCCTCGTTTATATCCTCGGCATACTCCTGCTTCAGAGCTTCAGCCTCTTCTCTTGATTTTTTAGCGGAATCAATGTCTTCCTGGATCGAACGTGTACGTTCGTCCATGATTTTGTTTATAGGCTTAAAAAGGAATATTTTCAGCAGTATAAAAAGAATGATTATATTAACTGCCGACCATATAAAATTCCAGATATTAATATCCAGCATAATATTGCATCCTTCCGTTTTTATTTAGAGTAACTCAGCGCAAAGATTGTGTGAAAGATGCGAAGTCAGATTTTTCGTCAGATTGTATAGAAATTTCGCAGACATAGCGACGTATATCAAGAAATTTCTGTGCAAGATGGCGGAAAATATGCAAGCATATTTCGCACAAAGCCGCATGGCGATCTTTGTGATGTGTTACTTCAGGAAAAAGATAATAAGAATAGCGATAACGAAACCGTAGATAGCCGTTGCTTCTGCGAGTGCGCATCCGAGAAGAAGAGCCTTGTTTATATCGCCCTTTGCCTCCGGCTGACGTGCTATTGCTTCTGTGGCTTTCGATGTTGCAAGACCAATTCCGATTCCTGCTCCTGCTCCTGTTAAAACAGCTATAGCTGCTCCGAGTGCGATTGAACCCATGATATTTTACCTCCTGAATTTATTTAAGGAAAAAGATAATAAGTATAGCGATAACAAAACCGTAGATAGCTGTTGCTTCTGCGAGTGCGCATCCGAGAAGAAGCGCCTTGTTTATATCGCCCTTTGCCTCCGGCTGACGTGCTATTGCTTCTGCGGCTTTCGATGTTGCAAGACCAATTCCGATTCCTGCTCCTGCTCCTGTTAAAACAGCTATAGCTGCTCCGAGTGCGATTGAACCCATAATATTTTACCTCCTGAGATTAATCTTCCGATTCCATAGCCTCCGCCATAAAAAGCGAAGTAAGGAAAACGAAAACATATGCCTGAATTGCGCCGTCAAAAATATCGAAATAGAAGCTTAAAACCAGCGGAATACCTACCGGTATAACGAGCTTTACAAGTTCCATAACGACAAATGCTCCGAGAACGTTTCCGAAAAGTCGCATACAAAGGGAAAGCGGCTTGATAAAAAGTTCAAGGATATTGATAGGAAGCAGAAGCGGCATAGGCTCTACAAAGCTATGCAGCCAGCCCTTTCCGCCTCGCTCCTTAACGCTGCTTATCTGGATAAGCAGTATTGCAAAAATTGCAAGAGTTGCGGTAACGCCGAGGTCTTTCGTTGGCGGACGAAGCCCGAAAATTCCTATCATATTGGAAATTCCTATATAAATAAGAAGCGTTTCGAGGATAGGCAGATATTTTTTGCCCTTTGGTCCGAGAATTTCAAGGAAGAAATTATTCATCCAGTTTATTCCGATCTCAAGCAGACACTGCGCTCCGGTTGGAACGGTTTTAAGCTTTCTTACAAGCAGTATCGAAGCCAGAACGATCACCGCCATGATGCCCCATGTCATAACGCATGATTCCGGAACGGGAATTCCGCCGAAAATCGGTATAGTAAAGGCTACACGGCATTCAAGCTCCTCGAGAAGCTTATCGGCAATGCTCATAATGTAACACCTTCTTTCACATCAAATAATAAAACGGAGATAATAAATCTCCGTTGATTCAATCAGAATTTGCGGAATTTTTTTCCACACTAATATAATATAACAAAATCCGAACTTTGTCAAGAGTTTAACGAAAAATTTCACATAACATTTTTGTCATGTTTTATTCGGAAGCGTCCCCTGCTCCGCCCGAAAGCCGCAAAGCGTTGTTAAAGCGTTCGATAGCGGAAGAATTGAGCTTTTCGTTAAGACGAACTCTATCGAGCTCTTTCTTGAACGCATTGAGTTCTCCTGCTATTTTACGCATTATTTCGTTGTTTTTCTCCTGTTTATCCTCTAAAGCGCAGACTCTTTTTATAAGACTGTTCACATTAGCCGCAAGAGCCTCGTTTGCTTCGTTTTGCCTTTCGCCAAATTCGGTCAGTTTTTCGCCGGCTTTGAATGTTCCGATTTTTTCATGACCGTCAAAAGTTCTCATCAATTCGTTTGTAAGTCTTGTATCAGCCATTTTCCTCACCCCTGAAAATTTTCCGTTTACACATTTGCTCTCCAGTAATTCAGCGTATCCTCAATAGTCTGCTCCATTGAGATCTCAGCTTTCCAGCCTGTATCTTCCGCAATACGGGAAACATCCGGCTCGATCAGCGGAATATCCGAAGCCCTCATCCTTGAAGGATCTTTTTTTACCTCTATTGGCAATCTTGCCAATCCAAGAGCAGTATCGAGAATAAATTGTATCTCAACCGCTTTTCCTCTGCCGACATTGTATACTCTTCCGCTTATGCCCTTTTCCGCAAGAAGCCTGTATGCTCTTACAACATCACGGACATCGGTGAAATCACGCTTTGCCGACAAATTTCCGACCATCATCTCCGCAGGAGACTCTCCCTTTTCAATGACCGCTATCTGACGGCAGAAATCGGAAATAACAAACATCGGAGCCTGCTGCGGTCCGGAATGATTGAATGCACGAACCATTATGATATCCATTTTATATGCCCTTGCGTAAATTTCGCCGAGCATTCCCTGACAAGCCTTTGTTGCGGCATAAATATTTCCCGGATTAAGCTTCTCTTCCTCTGAAAGCGGACAAGCTCCGTCTCTTATAAAGCCGTATTCCTCTCCCGAACCTATAAGAATAAGGCGCATATCCTTTTTCTGCGAATCCCTGACTGCTTCAAGAACATTTATAGTTCCGATAACGTTTATTTCGGCGGTAAGCTGAGGTTTTCTCCATGAAACGGAAACAGAACTCTGTGCCGCAAGATGATAAACAACATCGGGCATTATCTCATCCAGAAGAGATTTTACAGCGTCTCTTTCGAGGATATTCAGCTTATGAACCGAGCATTTTTCGGTAATTTTTTCATTTTCAAGGCAGGTCGCATAAACGTCCCATCCGCAAGCGGTAAGTTCTTTTATAAGATAACCGCCGACGAATCCTGCTCCGCCTATAATAAGAGCTTTCATTTACGGTTCTCCTTTCAGTTTCAGAGATTTTCTGATAAAACTCCGTATAATTTTCTGACAACATTTTTCTCGTTGAACTCAGTCATCACTCTTTCAGCAGCCGCTTTTCCAAAGTTTTCACGCATTTTAGCATCGGCGGCAAGAGTATTTATAGCTTCCGCAAGAGCCTTTGCGTCAGACGGCGGAACGGTTAGTCCGGTTTTTCCGTGAACGCTGACATACGGAACTCCCGATGGAAGTTTGGTGTTTATAACAGGCTTTCCGTAAACCATTGCCTCAAGCTGAACTATTCCGAACGCCTCGCTCTTTGCAACCGACGGAAGCACAAAAATATCGCAGTCCGCATAAGCCTGTTTCAGTTCCTCATCGGGCAAAAAACCGAGAAAATGCACCTTTTTCTCAATGTTATGACGTTTGGCAAAAGCTTTCAGTTCCTGCTCCATTTCACCTGTTCCGGCAATAAAAAGTTCGCAGTTTTCGGTCATTGCGAAAGCTTTCAGCAGAATATCGACTCCCTTATAGTAAACCAGCCTTCCGGTGAAAAAGACCTTGACATTTTTCTTATTGTTGAGCCTGTTTGTAAGAACCGGACTTCTTTCGACTGAAAGATAATCTTCGGGAGTTATACCATATGGAACGATCCTGCATTTTTTTCTGAAATCGGGAAGATAGTCCGAGCCGTCTATATGACCTTTTGTAGCGGTTATGATGCAGTCCGCACGTTTAAGAAGCTTCATCATGAACGGCTTGTAAAACGCCATCAGCTTTTTCTGTTTTACAACGTCGCTGTGCCACGAAACGACAACTCTTCCTTTGAATCCCGACAGAAGAAGAGCGATGTCCGCAAGCGGAAACGGAACATGAATGTGAACCACGTCGGCTTCTTTCGCCATTTTTCTGAAAAGACGTATAAACGAAAGCGAAAGCGGACACGAAAAATAAGTTCCAAGACTTCCTGCACGGGTGAGTTTCACTCCGTCCAGCGTCTCACGAGTTGTTTTTCCTCGTCCGTCACGGCAGACAAGAGTTTTAACGTCCGCATTACAGATAGTCCTCAGCTCCTGCGAATACTGCTTCACAAGAGTTTCTATTCCGCCGATATGCGGATAATAAGCCTTATTTACTTCAAGAACTTTAAGTCTGCGGCTCATCACATCAGCTCCTTATACACATTATAAAGCGCCTGCGCCGATTTCTCCCAACTGAACTGCTTCGCTCTTTCAAGACCTTGGGCGCTGAGCTTTTTACGGAAAGCTTCATCGGAATAAAGCCTATAAAGACCTTCGGCAATACTTTTTACAGAGTACGCATCACATATCAGAGCGCAGTCGCCTGTCACTTCAGGCAGCGAAGCTTCTCCGGAAGCAAGAACCGGAACTCCGCAAGCCATAGCCTCCAGCGGCGGCATACCGAATCCCTCGTAAAGCGACGGAAAAACAAAGGACAACGCTCCGCACATAAGCGGATTCATGTCCTCGGAGGGAACATATTTGGTGAAAACGACTTTATTTTCGAGTCCGAGCGATTTTACCTTTTCAAAAATTCCGCTGTAAAGCCAGCCCTTGCCTCCTGCAAGAACGAGCAGCGGGGCGTCCTTTCCGGCTTTTTTCACAAACAACGCATAAGCTTTTATAAGACGTTCAAGATTTTTTCTCGGCTCTATCGTTCCAAGGTAAAGGAAATAATCTCCGGATATTTCAAGCGATTTTTTTACTTCTGCAATGCGGTTTTCGTCATTGCAGGGACGGAATTTCCGCAGATCCACTCCGCACGGAACGACTCTTATTTTATTTTTATGCTGCGGGAAATATTTAACTATCTCCGATTTTGAAAATTCCGAATCGGTAACGATAATATCAGCACGCTTCATAGACTTTTTCAAACCAATATTAAGCATAAGCTTGGTTCTTCCCCTTACGGTTTCAGGGAATGCCTTATAAACCATGTCGTGAACGGTAACAACGGTTTTTCCCTTTACTCCGGGAGGAACTATATAGTTGAAAAAGTGCGTTATATCGGACTTTTTTCCAAAAAAGAGACTATAGGGAACGGGAAGAAGAGCCGAGGCTGCCCGGTAAATTTTTTTCGGAAAATAAGATACGTTAAGTCCGATTTTCCTGCCGGAAAACTGTCGGATGCTTTTTACAGCTCTGCGGTCTTTTCCCGAAAAGAAACTGTATTCAAACTCATGCTCCGGATGAAGTTCAGCGAGCTTCATAGTCTGTCCGGCTTCGCACCAGCCTATTCCGGTTATTTTGTCGGCAATAAGCGGAATTGCGTCAAATGTTATTTTCATACTTCCTCCTTGTTCCGTCAATGCTGTCAACTTAAGCGGGTTCTGTGTCCTATACCTCTACCAAAATGGTATTTTATCTCTGGGCATTCATGCCCTAATCTTACTTACTCCCTTGTGGGAGTAAGTAAGATTAATGCTGGGTTTCCAAAGGGATGATATCCCTTTGGCAGGGGGTGTGGGGGACAGCGTCTCCCACTTAAGTTGACGACCAACGCACACCCTAAATCCGACAGGGCGGAATAGTTTCCGCCCCTCTGTCATTTAACCGATAATTTCCTTGACCTTAATCTCGTTCTGAACAAGTTCCATATCGTTCTTCACCATTCTCTCCACAAGCTCGGAGAATGAGATCTCTCTCTTCCAGCCAAGAGCTTTTTCTGCCTTTTCAGGATTTCCGAGAAGTATATCTACTTCTGCCGGACGGAAGAACTTCTTGTTTACCTTAACGATAGTCTTACCCGTTGCCTTGTCTACGCCGATCTCGTCAACGCCTTCGCCCTGCCACTGAACCTCGATTCCAACGTGACCGAAAGCAGTTTCAACGAACTCACGAACCGTTCTCGTCTCGTTTGTAGCGATAACGTAATCGTCCGGAGCGTCCTGCTGGAGCATGAGCCACATTGCACGAACATAGTCTTTAGAATGTCCCCAGTCACGCTTGGAGTCCATGTTTCCAAGCTCTACGCAGTCCTGAACGCCGAGCTTGATTCTTGCGACAGCGTCGGTGATCTTTCTTGTAACGAACTCGATCCCTCTTCTTTCGGATTCGTGATTGAAGAGGATGCCGGAACAAGCGTACATTCCGTAGCTCTCACGATAGTTTTTGGTTATCCAGTGACCGTAAAGCTTTGCAACGCCGTACGGACTTCTCGGATAGAAAGGAGTTGTCTCGCACTGCGGAATAGCCTGAACAAGACCGAACATTTCAGAAGTTGAAGCCTGATAAAAGCGAGCCTCCGGCTTGACGATTCTGATAGCTTCGAGCATATTTGTAACTCCGATAGCGTCGATATCTGCCGTTCCGAGAGGAGTATCCCAGCTTGTAGCAACGAAAGACTGAGCGGCAAGGTTATAAACCTCGTCAGCCTGTGAGATCTTCATAGCCGAAATAAGCGAAACCGGATCGGTCATATCAGCGTAAATAAGCTTAACCTTGTCTTTGAGGTGAGCGATATTGCCGTAATCGACCGTAGCCTTTCTTCTCCAGATACCGTAAACGTTGTAGCCCTTTTCGAGAAGAAGTTCTGCAAGATAAGAGCCGTCCTGTCCTGTAATTCCTGTAATAAGTGCATTTTTCATTATAAAAATCTCCTTTATACTAATTCGTTTCTTCCCTGCTCTTTAAGCTGAGAAATGACCTTTTTAACATCCTGAGTATTATTTTTCGAGCAGACCAGCAGAACGTCGTCGGTATCAACGATGATGATATCGCTTGTTCCGATAGCCGCAATAAGACGTTTTCCGCCGCAGATTGTCGTACGTTCTGCGTCAACAGTTATAACGTCGCCGTCGGTGAAATTCTTGTTGTCGTCGGTTTCGTTGATACGCTCGACAGCGAGCCAGCTTCCCACATCGTCCCAGCCGAAACTTCCGGGGAGAGTATAGATATCCGAAGCTTTTTCCATTATTCCGAAGTCGATGGATTCGCTTGTGAAAGCAGTGAATTCCTTAACGAGAGTTTCCTCGAAGTCATCGCTGCCGAAACTTTCGCCTATTCTTAAAGCGCCCTCGTAGATATCAGGCATGAACGCCTTCAGATCAGCCATAATGGACGATATTTTCCAAACAAACATACCGCTGTTCCAGAGATATTTTCCGGACGCAAGATATTTTTTCGCCGTTGGAAGATCAGGCTTTTCGACAAACTTCTCAACCTCGTAAGCGTCGCCGCATTCTTTTCCGAAATTGATGTAGCCGTAGCCTGTTTCCGGATATGTCGGAGTGATTCCGATAGTAACAAGATTTTTTCCGTTTTCAGCGACTGAAACTGCCTTTTTAAGCGTTTTTATATAGATATTTTCATATCCGATAAGATGATCGGACGGCAGAACGAGCATAACTGCGTCGTCGTATTTTCTTCCGATAACAGCCGCTGCAAAGGCTATACAAGGAGCTGTATTTCTTGCGCATGGCTCAGCGAGTATATTTTCCGCCGGAACATTCGGGAGCTGTTCTTTCACAAGCTCTGTGTATGCTGCATTGGTAACAATAAATATGTCCTCTGCATCAACAAGCGGACTTAATCTTTTAACGGTTTTCTGGATCATGGTTTCGCCGTCCGAAGTAAGCGACAGAAACTGTTTCGGACGGTTATTCCGGCTTTTCGGCCAGAAACGTTCCCCACGTCCGCCTGCCATTATTACTGCTGTAATTTTCATTTATCATTTTCCTCTTTTCTTGAGCCTAAAATGCCCTCTTCGGTCTCCGCATTAGTCTTTCCCGGAAAAAGCATTGTTTTAAGTGTCATTAAAATTATCTGTATATCCAGTCTTATCGAATAATTTTCGATATACATAAGATCCATTTTCAGCTTATCATACGGCGAAGTATCATAAACTCCCGTAACCTGCGCATAGCCTGTTAAACCCGCTTTGACTTTAAGACGATACTCAAATTCGGGCATCTGTTTTTTATATTCCTCGGTAAGCTCCGGACGTTCGGGTCTTGGTCCGACCACCGACATATCGCCTTTCAGAATGTTGAATATCTGAGGAAGCTCGTCCAAACGAAATTTTCTCAGAATTTTTCCGACGGGAGTGATTCGGCTGTCCTCATCGGAAGCAAGCTTGGGTTTGCCGTCCTTTTCAGCGTCAACTATCATGCTTCTGAACTTATAAACATAGAATTCTCTGCCCTCTGCGGTAAGTCTTTTCTGCTTATATATAACCGGACCGCCGTCATAAAGCTTTACTGCGATCGCCGTTAATGCCATAAACGGAAGAGCCGGAATGACGGCTATAAGCGAGAAAATTATATCGAAAGTCCGTTTGATGAACCGCTGTTCAAAATCAAGCCCATAGTTGCGGCAGAGCAGAAGCGGAGTATCGAAAAGCCTTATATCGTCCGCACCTCTTATAATAATATCGGAGATTTTCGGAGCAATATACGCTCTTATCGACCTTTCGAAGCAGAATTTAATATAATCGTTCCGCATTTCCGCCGGGATATCGCATATGATAACGCCCTCATACTTCAGAAGCTGCTCTTTTATTTTTTCACTTTCTTCCGTAATGCTTACAGATTCGCAGATCATATATTTATCCACTCTCTGGCTCATTTTCATTACAAGCGCAGCCGCCTGATGGCTTCCGTAAAGAATTATCAGCTTTCTTGGCGGATATATGATGAAATAGAGTTTTCCTGTGATAACGGTCCAGATGGAAATAAACCCGAAATCGACAAAGGTCAGCAATACCAGCGGAAAGGCGTCCATAAAATGACGTCCGATGAGGCTTATCATAAAAAACGTCACTGTATTTACACAGAACATCGAGATAAGCTGTGAAAAAAGCATATCCGTTTTTTTAAGATATCCAAGCTTGAATCCTCCGTAAGCCTTGAAAAACAAGGTTATCAGCAGGCAGTATATTCCTATAAGAACCCAGTTTCCACGTCTGTAATAGGGAAGAATTATTGCATCGCTGTAGTATTTATACCAGACATATGCAAAAAATCCGGTAAGAACAGCCATAAGCAGTAATGCAGCGCCGAAAGTGATACATCTTTTATACCGGTCTCTTTTACTGTTCATAATATTATAACGGTTTAAAACCGCAATGTCTCCTTTATAAATGTTTGTATAAAGTCATTATAACAAATAGTCCTCTTTATGTCAATAGAAATTGCCGTATTTTACAATTATTTTTCCTGTTTTTTGTCATAATGTACAAATTTTTCTTATAAGATTAGATTTTGAAGTTTACTGCGTATTTTGCACAAAACGTCACGGCGATTTTTGTTAATAATACCTATAGCATTTTTTCATAAAATATGTTATAATATTAATATAATTAATTTAAATAATTCCAACGTGTAGCCGCTTAAAAGACGACGTAAATCCAGTTGTCTTTTAAGCGATTTTTTTATTTATAAAGGAGGTTCCGAATGTTTAATTTAAACGACGCGGTTGTTTACGCTTCTTATGGAGTATGCAAAATTACGGCAATCGAAAAGAGAGATTTCAGCGGAGAAAATATTGAATATTATATTCTTCATCCGGTAAACGACCGGAAAAATACTTTTTATGTCCCAACGTCAAACAGCTTGCTTACTCAAAAAATGCGGAGTGTTTTTTCCAGAGAAGAAGCTGAAGAGCTTATCAAGCTCATGCCTGACGAAAAATTCGTCTGGATAGACAACGAACCCCAGAGAAAGGAAGCTTACAGAAAAATTATAGAAAACGGCAACCGCCGAGAACTGGTCAAGCTGATAAAATCGTTGTATACCCATAAAAAAATACTTGCGGAAAATCATAAACATCTTCATTCTTCCGACGAACATTTTCTTCAGGACGCTGAAAATATGCTTTACGATGAGCTTGCATATGCTCTTGATATTCCCAAAAACAACGTTATTTCATACATCTGCTCACAGGTCGATACATAATATCGTCCGTTTACTGAAAATCCCATCCATACGGATGGGATTTTTTTAGAACTGTTACTCTTTTACATAAACTGCGGTTATTTCAGCAATATAAGCTCTGTGATATGGCTCTTTACCGTATGCCTGCTCAGGAATGCCATCGTCGGTAAGGAATCCGCTTTCCTCCATATCATAACTGTAAAGCTTGCGGCAGACTAAAATCAGATCCGCTTCGCCAAAACTTACACAGCCGTCTGTTTCAATCGGAGTAAGACCTGTTTCCTTGATCTTGTCGCAGTCTCTGCCGGAATGAGATCCGCAGAATGAAAGTGCTTTGCGGTACTCTTCTCCGAAAAACGACGCAGTAAAGCTCTCGCCCTTTTCGATATATTCATAAGTATAACGATTCGGACGAACGTAGCAAGTTAAAACATTTTTATTCCAGAGAACGCCAAGCTGTCCCCACGAAGCGGTCATAGTATTGAAATTTTCCATGCTTCCGCCGGTTAGAAGCATCCATTCCTTTCCTATTTTGCTGAACGGGTTGAAGCTCAGCTCTGAAATGTCGATTTTTTTAAATGCCATGATAATTTCCTCCTTAAATATATTTAGTATGATTATTTATATTACCCAATTTCTGAAATTATCACAGCTTTTTTGCGTCTGTTTAAGACGGATTCTGTCCGCCTTTTCCCTTTGGCAGGGGTGTGGAGGACAGCGTTCCCATTGATCAGACTCTTTTGAGAGCGGATTTATAGCGCAAGCGGAGTTTATCCGTTATAAGTGCGATAAATTCAGAATTGGTTGGTTTTCCTTTTCCGGTATCTACAGTGTAGCCGAAAAATGAATTAAGCGTATCAACGTTTCCTCTGTCCCAGGCTATCTCGATCGCATGACGGATAGCACGTTCAACTCTGGAAGAGGTCGTTTCGTAAATTCCCGCAACAGTCGGATACAAAAGCTTTGTAACGCTGTCGAGGAGCGTTTTATCTTCTATTGAATAAAGTATAGCGGTTCTGAGATAATGATATCCCTTTATATGCGCCGGAACGCCGAGTTGATGAATAATATCCGTAACAACTATTTCCATATCGTCGCTGAGACTGTTTGCCTTATCTCCGAGAGCAGAATTGATTGCCGCACAAAGATCGTCCGCATCATACGGCTTTAACAAAAACTTTGAAGCGCCGTTATCCATAACCTGTCTTTCGATGAATTCATTATCGTATGCCGAAGTCACGATAAATACGGGGAACTTCACTCCAAGTTCACGAACTCTTTTCATAATAGAAACAACATCGCCGTTCTGAGCCGTAATGTCGAGAACCGCAACATCAGGCGGATCATTTTTGATAGATTCAAGAATAACTCCGCAGTCTTTTCTTCTTGTGTAGGCGTACATTCCTCTTTCACGAAGCTTATTTGCAATGCTTACTCCTGTTTCGGCAGAATCGTCTCCGATAAGTACTTTTACTTTACTGTTCATTATTTTTATACCTCCATTATTCTGAAAACCGGACTTATAATCCATATTTTCTGCATTCCATTGCTTTCCCAATTAACTATTGAAGTTTAGACGAAGACAGAAATTAAATTTATCAAGGAAGAAAACCGCAGCAATACTATCGTACTGCAAGGATTTCTGATGCAGAGAAATTTAATTTATGCCGAGTATAAAATTCAAGAGTTAATTGGGAGAGCAATATTATGCTGCCTTTATATGATAACACATGGAATAATGATGGCGCAACAGTTTATTTTCTGTTTTTTAATGACTTTTGCTCGGGAAATGCAGAACAATAAATTCTGAAAATTAAATTGTCGGAACAGCGCACGGATTATCTGCGTTTTTTATGTCCTTTAGCAAGAATTCCGTCAACTATATTGCGGACTTTCGTTTCCGGAGGAAACATTTTGTCGGCAAGCCTGTAAAGAGCGTTCTTTTTTGTCGCTCCTGCGGAAAACGGAGCTATTTCAGGTTCTTTGACGGATGCCGCCCATTTTTTCATTCTTTCGCCGGAAAAATGACTTCTGAACATTTCTCTGTCTGCCGAGCCGCAGCACTCTTCAAGAAATTCAAGAGCGTTTTCACATCCCTTTGTTTTATATTTTTCAAGGAAATTGCCGAAATGCTCTTCAAGCATTTTTTCAAAATCAGCCTTTCCGTCAAGAAAAGTCTTATCGGAATCAAAAGCTTTCATAAGAAGCGCCTGCATTTCCGTTTTTGTAGAAAAATCTCCACAAAGGCTCAATGCACCCAGAACGACAAATCCAAGCATATAGCGGTCGCCGCAGAAATCGCTCAGCGGAGTTTTATTCTGCGGAGTATCGAATGCGTATGCGCTGTAGAGTCCGAGAACGCAGTGTACTGCAAGAAATTCCGGCTTATCGTAATCATAAATATGCTTCTTACGAATATAACCGCTCAGTCTGCCCGATTTTTCCATAAGCTGATTTAACGGAGCAAGAAGAAGCGATTTTGAACCGTGAACTATCGGAAGCTCGATGTCAAAAGCCACGCTGCTTCCGATATGAAGAAGTTTTTCGGCGGAGACTCCGGCTTTTTCAAGCGTTATATCATACCAGCTCGAAGCGTTGCTTTCAGGTATATCCGAAACTGTTATAAGCTCGTCGTAAGAGCCGTAACCGCAGTTTTCAAGTACATTTTTCGTTACTTCCGCCGGATATATCCACTCGGAAATAACCACCGTTTTTTTATTTTTATTTTTTGCCGCCCTGAACAGAGCCTTTCCGCATTCTCTCGGGAAACAAAAATGCTCCGTCAATTCGCATTCAAGCTTCATCAGCCGCTGTTTTCCCTCGGGACTTATTCCGCTCTGCTTTGCGAATAACTTATATATCATTTCAAGCGTAACACGGGTATAAACTCCGCATTTTTTCAGCGCCGCTTCCTGAGCGGACATTCTTAATTCGGTAAAAGACTTTTTCCCCGTGTTGAAAAGAGCAAATTCGTCCTCCATAAGCAGAAAAATATCGCACTCCTCGGAAAACGGAGAGATAACGAGAACATCCTGCATTTTAAAGCTTACCGCCTTATAACGGCTGTTTTCGGCTTCGGAAATAAGCTTCTGGCGAAGCTGTATCTGCGACTCTGAAAGCGGACGTTTTATACTCTTACTGCTCTGCATCGGCTGCCTCCGTGTTTTCTGCGTTCACCGAAAGCTCTTCGCCGTTTCGGAGCTTTTGATATTCGTCAAGAGTAAGCGTTCCCTCTGAATTATATGTGCGGATAAGATTATCCCTGCTCGTATATTTTTCAGAATATCCGCCGTCGGAATCTTCAACATACTCGCCGAACCAGAGTCCGAAAAACGACCACAACGCATTATCACGGAACGAACCGTCTATATCGGGAACGCTTCCGCATTCGCTTATCGCAACAAGCTTATCGCTTCCGGCAAATTTCTGAACAGCGGCAAATTTCTCATAAAATTTGCTGCCGTAGTCGTGTTCATTGCTGAAGTAGATGTCCACTGCCGCAATATCGTACGTTGATTTATCAACAAGAGCCGATTCGCTTTGTCCGTTCCATATCCATATCAGATTATCGAGTTCAAAATAATCGGTCATACGGGTATAAATGAGATTCCAGAGCCATTTATATGCGTCCGCACCGCTTGCTCCCCACCAATACCAGTTTCCTCCGCCTTCAGGAAGAGGTCTCCATAAAACGGGAACGCCCTTGTTTTTCAGCGAGGTGAGCTGTCCTGCCATGCTGTCGATATCGAGAATAAGGTCGTAGCACTGTTCGGAAATATTTCCCTCGCCGTAAAGACCTCTTATCTCCTCCTGCGACATCAATGCTATATCGAGGTCGGTTACAGCGTCGGAAAGGCTGAAATCGGTTTCATCAGTTCTTACCGAGCTTTTTTCGCCCGGAGCATTCCAATACCAGCTCACGCACGAGATTCCGCCGTTTCTGTACCATTCTGCACATGAATCGATATTCTTGAAGCTTGCGTCGTAAGAGCCTTTCGGTATTGAAAAATTGGAAAATCTGATAACAGGATATTTTCCCGTTACCGAGTAGATAAGATCCAGCTCGGAATTGTCATCATCGGCAGCATATTGACCGGAAATAATATATTTTCCGTAATTTTCGGTAAGAAATCCCATAAGCTCCTTTGCGGCATCTCCGGCATTTTTATTGACCAGCTCTCCGCCTGTTTCGTAGCTTATGCTGCCAAGCGAAGTGTTGTTGGTCAGTTTAAGGTGATCGAGACAGATATTACCGTTTGTCGGACAAATAGTTATCTCCGAGCCTCCCTGGACGAGGAAAACTCCAGGAATGGTTATCTGAGTGAATTTTCCGTCGTTCGTAGTGCTGAAACCGGTGAGCTGTTCGCCACCAAGCATAACACGGCAATTGACCTCCTTATCAGAAGCAATATTGAACGAAATATCGTAATGCTGATTGCTCGGAGCGTTCACCTCAAATTTAACGTAAGCGCTTCCGTCCTCGGGGAATCCGGTAATATAGCCGTCTCCGCTGAAATTTTCCTTATCTGAGGCAATTTTCAGGTTTTCGGAAAATACTGCCTTTTCGGCTTCATAGATGTTTCCGGTATCCTGTTTCTGGATCTCAGGGACGTCAACCGGATAATCCGGAAAGGTTTCAGCCGTAGTAATCGGAGCAGTTGTTTCGGATTCTGAAACGGACTCCTGCTCTATAATAGGAACAGGAGGTTCGTTTACAACTTTCGGTTCTTTTTTTCCCTTGCTGCATCCGGAAAACGGCACAGCAGCTACTGCTGCACAGACAGCAAGAGAAATATATCTGTAAATTTTCATTTTACCTCCATAAAAATAATGGGTTTCCAAAGGGGATGCACTCCCCTTTGGTCGGGTCGAGGGCAGATAGCCCTTGCAGAGTGTGGGACAGAGTCCCACAAAGGACAGCGTGAGGAAAGCAAATAGAACGAAAACTTGAATTCATCAAAAAGTGATAGTAGAACATATTTCACGCTGTCCGCAAAATCAGGGAGCAGAGCGCAGCGCATGCGAACGAACGGTTTGTTAAAACTATCGGCTGTGAATTATAAGCGTATACATTATTTAACTCATGGCAAATTTACAGCGTGTTCGCTCTGCGCTCACAAGAACGGCAGAAATTAAACCTGTAGTTTTTGGAACAGCGTGAAACTATTTCTACTATAATTTTATCAGCAATAAAATTTTAGTTCTATTTGCTTTTCTCACGCTGTCTTTTCCGGGTCTCTGCCCCGTTACCCCGTCAGGGATGCTGTCCCTGCACCCTGCCAAAGGGACGTAAAGTCCCTTTGGAATCCCTTTATTATGCTTTAACCGTATAAACGCTGCCTTTGTTCGTGCTGAATACAATAACTCCGTCCTCTATTCTTGAACCTACGTTTTCGCCGTGACAGATTATGCTTACCACGCAATTCGTTCGCAGACGGCATTCCCCTCCGTGATCGGACGTTATTTCCGCTGTTTTAAGCTTGCCGTCCTGCCACTCTATGTCAACGCCGAAACCGCCCTTCGCCCTCAGTCCTTTTATATAACCGCTGCTCCATTCATCCGGAAGAGCCGGAAGAAGATTTATCTCGCCGTTGCAGCACTGCATAAGAGCTTCCGAAATAGCTGCTGTTCCGCCGAAATTTCCGTCTATCTGGAATGGCGGATGAGAATCGAGCATATTAGGATTTGTTGAATGAGTGATAAGTCTTTTCAGATTTTCATAAACCATTCTGCCGTCGTAAAGTCTTGCCCACATATTTGCTATCCATGCGCAGCTCCAACCGGTATGTCCTCCGCCGTGAATAAGTCTCCTTACAAGAGTAGCTCTTGCCGCATCAGCAAGTTTCGGCGTTTTGTGGGGATTAATGAGGTCTGCCGGATGAAGTGCAAAAAGCTGAGAAACGTGTCTGTGTCCGACTTCGACCTCGTCGTAATCGACAGCCCATTCCTTTATCTGTCCGTACTTGCCGATTTCGGGCTGCGGGAGTTTTTTTATCATGGTCTTCAGCTTTTTGGCGAGAGTTTTGTCCTTTCCGAGTATCTCCGAAGCCTTTATGACGTCGCTGAAAAGAACCGTAATTATCTGCGAATCCATTGACGGAGCAATGCAAAGGCTTCCCTTGACTCCTTTATCGGTCATATAGGTATTTTCGGGCGATACGGACGGACACGTTACAAGATGTCCGTCACCGTCATCCATAAGGTAACGGACGAAAAATTCTGCCGCTTCTTTAAGTATGTGATATTTTTCCTCAAGAAATTCCTTATCGAGAGTATATTCGTAATGCTCGAAAATGTGAAGAGCAAGCCAAGCTCCGCCCGTAGGCCATATCGTTGCAGGCATCCAGAGATCTGCCGGAGCCGTATCTCCCCATATATCGGTATTATGATGACATACAAAGCCTTTTTCAACGCCGTACATTTCCTTTGCGGTAACACGTCCGTTTTTGCATACACGCTCCAACAGATCGAAAAGCGGAAGATGACATTCGGAAAGATTACAGCTTTCAACAGGCCAATAGTTCATCTCCGTATTGATATTTATAGTGTATTTGCTTCCCCATGCCGGCCACATCTCCTGATTCCATATGCCCTGAAGATTCATCGGCTGAGTTCCGGCACGGCTTGCCGATATCATAAGGTAACGTCCGAAATTAAAGTAAAGCTCGATAAGCTTGTTATCGTGGATAAGACGTTCGCAGTCCTTGCTGTCAAGTTCATCCCCTTTAAGACGTGCGATCCGCTCATCGGTATTAAGCTTTGCCACATCAGCTCCGCTGTTATCATTGAGTTCAAGTTCAACACGGTTGAAAAGCTCCTGATAATCGCATACATGGCGGTAATAAAGCTCATCCCATTCACATTGAAGAGCCATTTCTGCATCGACTTGTGCGGACTCTTCGTAATTTGCTCCGTAAAAACTCGTTCTCACCGCAAGGACTATCATAACTTCGTCGGCATTTTTTACCGAGATCTTGCCTCCAAGAGTTCGGATCTCTCCCCCGGACGCTTTCGCTCCGACAACTGCGGCAAAAAAGATACCGTTTTTGCTTCCCGTTCCGCCGTTGTACATTATCATGTTTTCACTGCATGGACGGTTATCATCGTAATAATCGTCTCTTCCGTCTATCGAGCATTCAAGGCTTACGGAAGCCGGAGAATCAGCCGCCACTTTTATCACCATGACGTTATCCGGAGCTGATACGAATACCGAACGTGTTATATTCAGTCCGTTAACAGTGAATCCCACGTCCGCAACGGCATTCTCGATATCAAGTTCACGGTAGTAATCCTTTGCCTTTCCGTCAAGCTTCATGCGGATGTTAAGATCGCCCAGCGGCATATAATGACGCATATTCGGAGTAACTCCCTGAAGCTTTTCAAATGCGACCTTTTCCGCTTCGGGAATTTTTCCCTCTTTAAGAAGCGCGCGGACTTCTTCAAGTCCCTCTTTTGCGTCGGGATTGACTCTGTGACGAGGTCCGCCCGACCAGACCGAATCCTCGTTAAGCTTTATTATCTCATTATCCGGTATGCCGAAAATCATTCCGCCTATCCTGCCGTTTCCAACAGGCAGTGCCCAATCAAAATTTTCCGCCGGACTGTTATACTTTAATATTGTTTCTGCTGACATATATGTATACCTCCTGATAAAAGGTTTTTTTATAAATTCTAATGCTAATATTATATCACATAACCGCTTCATTTGCAAATTTCCAGCCAATTTCCGCAGTTTTTATGGCAAAGCAACAAATCCGCAAACCTTTTTCACTTTTCTTTTGGATAAAAAAGACAAATTTCAGGATGATCAGAATTTCCAAAAAAGACGTACTCCCCTTTGGAATGGATACAGCGACAGCGTCCACCTTGATAAACATTACAAATCAAATACCGCCAATATAAAAAACGCCCGCATATGCAGACGTTTTTATGTATAATTATTTATTTTCTTTAAGAAGATCTCTTATTTCGGTAAGAAGTATCTCTTCCTTTGTAGGCTCAGGAGGAGCAGCCGGCTTTTCTTCTTCTTTTTTTCTGCCGATAGACATAATTTTATTAACTGTCTTCATCATAAGGAAGATGCAGAAAGCCATGATAAGGAAGTTGATAACGGCCGTTATAAAATGTCCCCAGTTAAGAGCCTGTCCGGTATCGCCGAGTCTGATCCGTCCGGCAACCTCTGCTCCGCCGATACAAGCTATGATAGGATTTATAAAATCCTCGGTAAAAGCTGTAACGATGTCTCCGAAAGCAGCTCCGATGATGACACCGATAGCAAGATCCATTACGTTGCCTTTAAGGGCAAAAGCTTTGAATTCTTCTAAAAACTTCTTCATTTTAACATTCCTTCACTTTCTTTATTATATTTCCGGCAAACCGGGAATTTTTGGAGTAGATTCCTTAACCGTCTTCTTTGCCTGCATATGGTCTGGAAGCTCTATTGCGTCGATCTCGTCAACATATGTAGTTTTTTTCTTTGGAAGAGCCTCAACAGCGTGGTCTGCCTGAGCCATAACGGCTTCTTTATGCTCGTGAACATATGCTTCGAGCTGACCTGCGTCGGCTTGATCAGTATTTTCCATAGAAATACGTGATTTCATGTGGAAATAAGAATTAAGCCTGTCTGCATCGACATTTTTGGTAACTCTCATAATATCGTCCGTTCTGGTCTGAGATTTAGCCTGAAGCTCGTCAGCGTTGACAGAATCAGTCTGTCGCATATAAAGCTTATTGAAATTAGGCGAGGTATTGGCTGTAAGCTTGGAAGAATCCACAAGGGGAGTATCGCCCATATAATCATTCCTCTTGCGTTCAAACCTTTTCAGACGGCTTGTATCAAGTCCTTCTGCGGAAACGCTTCCCATATCGTGCTTACCGAAGAAATCGTCAACAGGCTCGGCGTGTTCGGTTTTCTTTCCGCCATCGAAAAATTCCCAGAAATCATCGGAAACTTCCACCCGCTTTTCCTGCTTTTTTTCAGGCGGAACGCTTTGCTGATCAAACTGCGGCGGCGGCTGAACTGGTGAAACAGGAATTCCGCCTGACGGCTGCATATTGGACATTCCATGCATATTCGGCTGAACAGGCATACCGGCAAACTGCGAATTCTGCGGATTTGGGCGAGGCTCGTTCATTTCTCCGTAAACGGGCTGAGGCTGACTGTAAACAGGCATACCGCTCTGATCGTAGCCGATAATTTGCGGCTGGGCATACATCATCGGCTGTGCCTGACCGTAAATTGGCATACCACTGGGATCGTAGCCAATAATCTGCGGCTGGGCATACATCATCGGCTGAGGCTGACCGTAAACAGGCATACCACTCTGATCGTAGCCGATAATCTGCGGCTGTGCATACATCATCGGCTGAGGCTGACTGTAAATCGGCATACCGCTCTGGTCGTAGCCGATAATCTGCGGCTGTGCGTACATCATCGGCTGAGGCTGACCGTAAATCGGCATACCGCCAGGTGTAGGCTGACCTTGCATTGCCGGCATCTGAGGCTGAACCGGTGGTACAGGCATTACGCCCATTTGCGGCATAGCGTTCATCTGAGGTATAGACGAACCGAATGCGTTGGGCTGTGGAGAGCCGTACATATTATTATTCATGCCTGATTGATTAGGGTTAACAGCTTCAGGCTGAGGATTGCTAGGACGCTGCTGGGCGGCAGGCTGCTGTGGAAGAGTAACTCTTCCCGTATCAAGCTTGGGAATAAAGGGTTCGTCAAAGCTGCTGAAATCGAATTCCTCATCGTCATCGTTAAGCTCATCTGCCGTATAGAGATCGGAGGATGAGCTTACAGGTGCGTTGTCGCTGATAGTGAAGGTTCCGCTGCCTAAGGTAAAACCTCCGGATTTGTTATCATCCTCGGAATGGTAGTTGCCCATATCTACTTGTTCGTAATTTATTTCCTGCGGATTATTGAGATTTACTCCGCATTTCACGCAGAACTTAAGTTTAGGCGGATTCTCATTTCCGCATTGAGGACACATCATAGAAAAATCACTCCTTATCGTAAAAATATAGTATTATCTGCTATATTTCTACACAAATTATTATATCATCAACTTGCATTCATTTCAAGAGGTTTTTAAAATATTGTGCAATAAGCGTTAAAACAGCGAAAAAAACTGTGCATTTTTCATATGACATACTATTTGACGATATATAATATGTTTAAATTCAACAAAAACGTGAGGCTCAGATGTTGTCATTGAGATAAAACAGTATATATTAAAAATATACAAATCATAATGCGGTTTCAAGAGGAAAATAGAGCATAATTACAAATATTTCCCGAGGGTACTATTTTTTTACAGATAAATGTGGTATAATAAAGTCAGATATATTTGGTATTTTCCGAACATATCTGATAAATAGAAAGATAACATGAAAAATTACAGGAATTTGTTACGAATGGTACAAATTCTGAAAAAGGAACAAAAGTATTGCCGCTATTTACGGAGATTGGAGTAAAAAAATGGCAAAAAAGAAAATAAGCAGAGAAAAAAGTATAAGAAGAAGTAAGTTTGTTACAGAATTTATCATATGTCTTGCCATAGTCGGCGCAGGAACCTATCTTGTTAAAAGCGCTGCTGACCGTTCTTCTATTGTAGAACAGTCGCCATATTACGATAAAGGCGATATTGCCGAGCCTTCAACTGATAATCCTGTAAACGAACCGGATCCGAATAAGGTTATATACGAATCTTCGATAGTTGATACAAAGGACAAGTATAAGGGAAATCTTATTCTTGTGAACGAGGATCACCAGTATTTCGGCGGAGATGAAGACCTTGTCAGCATTCTTGAAATGAACGACCAGACCAATAGAAATTTCTTTACGTCCGTTGATTATACCTATACCATACTTGGAAAAGTTTACGAGCCGATGGCACAGATGATATCGGATTTTTACGACATCTATCAGAACGATACTCTTACAATTTACGGCTCTTACAGAAGCACTGAATTCCAGCAGCAGCTTTATGATGATGATCTTGCCGCAACAGGAGAAGATAATTCTACCCGTGTTGCAAAACCCGGATTCAGCGAGCATGAAACAGGCTATGCTTTTGATTTCAGCGAAACTGTCAATTATGATTACGATGGAACAGGCGATTTTGCATGGATAAATGAAAATTGTTATAAATACGGTTTTGTTGAAAGATATGCCGAAGATAAAGAAAATATTACGAAAATTCAGTATGAACCGTGGCATTTCAGATTTGTCGGAATCCCACACGCTTACTATATGACCAAGAATGATCTTTGTCTTGAGGAATATATCGAGCTTCTGAAAAAATATCCCTACGATGGTGAACACCTTGAGTTTACGGACGATGAGGGAAGAAACTTCGAGGTTTATTACGTTGCGTCCGACGACGGCTCGGAAACGACGACAATTCCCGTTCCAACCGGTATGGAATCTGATATTTCCGGCAATAATATAGACGGATTTATCGTTACTGTTTACAAAGACGGCAAGCCGGAGATTATGAAATATGAAAAGCCAGCCGAACCGGAATCCGCTGATAACGAGGACAATAACGCTCAGGATACAGCCGAAAACGGCGGCGAAGAATAACATATTATATGGTTACAGCATTTATTTTTTCTGTGTTATAAAGAGGCACAGTGTACCAATTTCATCAACTTTAAGCGGGGACTCTGTCCCTGTACCCCTGCCAAAGGGACGTAAAGTCCCTTTGGAATCCCAATATTAATTATTTACAATACCCCATAAAGAGGTATTGTAAATAATTGAGGCAGAATGCCCATAGGATGAACGCTCTTTATGAAAAGGGTATGAGAAACAGAATGCCTTAAGTTGATAGTATTGGACAACGTCCTCCTTAAATAATCTCAGAAGAAGTAAATGCTGTTGTTAATGTGCAATAAAATCACAACTTATAGCGTTGAAAATGAGTGAAAATGCTGAAAATGAATAAAACGCTTGACAAAGCGCAATAATAGTGATAAATTATAATTAGCACTCAGGGATTGAGAGTGCTAAAGAAGTATTCTGAAAGGTTGTGTGAATCGTGGACGACAGAAAGCTGAAAATTCTTGCTGCTGTGGTTGACGAATATGTAAGAACAGGCGAACCGGTCGGTTCAAAAGCTATTTCCAAGCTTGAAAATATCAATGTTTCCGCCGCAACTATCAGAAACGATATGGCTGCCCTTGAACAGCTCGGATATCTCGAACAGCCGCATACTTCGGCTGGAAGAGTTCCGACCTTTATGGGCTACCGCCTTTATATTGACGAGCTTATGACGCTGCCGGAGCTTTCCGATGATGAAAAATCACGGCTCGATGAAATGCTCGGCGGAGAAGATACTCCCGAAGAACTTCTTGTTCAGAATGCCGCAGCGGCTCTTACAGAAATAACTCAGTGCGCAGCTGTTACAACAAATTCAGCACCGAGATTTTCGGTTATTTCAAAAGTTGAGGTCATCCCGACGGGCAAACGGCTTTACGTTATCCTGCTTATAACTTCAAACGGAAGCATAAAAAATAAAGCCTGCCGTCTTGAATTTGATCTGAATCACGAACAGCTCGATTTCTTTACTCATTATATAGAGGAAAATCTCAACGGAGTTTCAGTCGATGAGCTTTCAGAGGAAATGTTCGATAAAATGGTCGCAGCGGTAAGCGCATACATGGTTTCGCTTTCACCGCTTGTAAAAGGACTCTGCGAGCTTTCCGAGGATCTTCGTCAGCAGGAACTTACAGTCAGCGGAGGAGAAAAGCTTCTTTCGTGCGACGAGCTTGATAAAATGGAAGTCGTCCGCTTTATCGAGCATAAAAACGGTCTTACCGAAATCCTTGAGGACGCTTTCAGCGGTATTCAGGTCAAGTTCGGTTCTGAAAACAACAGTTTCGCAATAGGAAATTCAAGCCTTATTGTTTCAAAATACCGCAAGGGCGGAAGAGAAGCAGGCTCTCTCGGAGTTATCGGTCCTATGAGAGTCGATTACAAAAAAATAATACCATACGTTGATTACCTGACTCAGAAGATTTCTTATCTTATGTCGGACGGCAGCGATGATATAATAACAGGTACGGCGGACGATATCGAGCCGACGCCTTAAGAAAGGAGAATAACCAATGGAGAATAAAAATCCCGCAAACGAACCGGAGGTTGAAATAGATGAAGAGCTTATCAGAAAAACTCTTAAAGCCGCAGAAAAAAACAGCGAAGCCGACTCTGAGGCAGATGCCGACGAGGATGACGCTGTAAGCGAATACAATGATACGGCTGCTAAATACACCGAACTTGAAGAGGCTCTGGAAGAAGCAAATAACAAGTATCTCCGCCTTTTTGCCGAGTATGATAACTACCGCAAAAGGACTGCGAAGGAAAAAAATGAAACATATCAGCACGCTTCGGCAAAATGCATTGAAGAACTTCTCCCCTTTATCGACAGCTTTGAACGTTCTCTTGACGCGGAATGCTCGGACGAGAATTTCAAAAACGGCATGAGCATGATCTTTAATCAGCTTAAAGATTTTCTCTCAAAAATGAACGTGACCGAAATTGAAGCTCTCGGAGCAGAATTCGATCCGAATTTCCATAACGCTATCCAACAGCTCGAGGGTACGGATTATGCAGGCAATCATGTCTGCGCCGTTTATCAGAAAGGCTACATGATGGGCGATAAGCTTATAAGACCTGCAATGGTTGCCGTTGCAGTATAAATTTGCATTCATAAATAAAGGAATCACTGAATAAATCACGCCTGACGGCTCAGCACGCATCTTGCTTGCATATTTTCCGTCATCTTGCACAGAAATTCCTTGAAATGCGTCAGCATTCCTTCGTCATTTCTATACAATCTGACGAAAAATCTGACTGCGCAATCTGCGCACTGGATTTAATCAGTAATTCCTAAATACAAAGATTTTTATGAGAACTTTGTTCTCTTTATCTCAGGAGGTAATTATTATGGGAAAAATTATTGGTATTGACCTTGGTACAACAAATTCATGCGTAGCAGTTATGGAAGGCGGAAACGCCGTTGTTATCCCTAACAGCGAGGGCGCAAGAACTACTCCTTCCGTTGTCGCTTTCACAAACAGCGGCGAGCGTCTTGTTGGTCAGGTTGCTAAAAGACAGGCAATTACAAACCACGACAGAACAGTTTCTTCTATCAAGAGACATATGGGTTCTGATTATAAGGTTACTATCGACGGAAAGAATTATACTCCGCAGGAAATCTCTTCTATGACTCTTCAGAAGCTCAAGGCTGACGCTGAAGCTTACCTCGGCGAGCCTGTTACAGAAGCTGTTATTACAGTTCCCGCTTATTTTACAGACTCCCAGAGACAGGCAACCAAGGATGCCGGTCAGATCGCAGGTCTTACAGTAAAGCGTATCATCAACGAGCCAACGGCAGCAGCTCTTTCTTACGGTATCGATAAGGAAGAGGAGCAGACAGTTATGGTTTACGACCTCGGCGGCGGTACTTTCGACGTTTCTATCATTGAAATGGGCGAGGACGTTCAGCAGGTTCTTGCAACAGCAGGTAACAACCGTCTCGGCGGCGACGATTTCGATCAGAGAATCATCAACTGGATCGTTGACGAATTCAAAAAGGCAGAGGGTATCGACCTTTCATCCGATAAAATGGCAGCTCAGAGACTTAAGGACGCTGCTGAAAAATCTAAGATCGAGCTTTCTTCCACAACAACTTCAAATATAAACATCCCGTTCATCACTGTTGACGCAACAGGAACTCCTAAGCACCTTGATCTTACTCTCACACAGGCTAAGTTCAATGAGATCACAGCGGACCTCGTTGAAGCTACAATGGGACCTGTTCGTCAGGCTCTCAGTGACAGCGGACTCAGCGCTACCGAGCTTGATAAGGTTCTCATGGTAGGCGGTTCTTCAAGAATTCCGGCAGTTCAGGAAGCTGTTAAGAAGCTCATCGGCAAAGAACCGTTCAAGGGCATCAATCCTGATGAATGCGTTGCTCTCGGTGCAGCTTATCAGGGCGGCGTTCTCGGCGGCGACGTTAAAAACGGTCTCCTTCTTCTCGATGTTACACCGCTTTCACTCGGTATTGAAACTGCCGGCGGCGTATGCACAAGAATGATCGAAAGAAATACAACTATCCCAACAAAGAAGTCGCAGGTATTCTCAACATATGCAGACAATCAGCCTGCCGTTGATATCAACGTTCTTCAGGGCGAGCGTGAATTTGCTCGTGACAACAAGCAGCTTGGTACATTCCGCCTTGACGGAATCGCTCCCGCTCCAAGAGGAATCCCACAGATCGAGGTAACATTCGATATCGATCAGAATGGTATCGTTCACGTTTCCGCTAAGGACCTCGGAACAGGAAAAGAGCAGAACATCTCCATTACAGCTTCAACAAATATGTCCAAGGACGATATCGACAAGGCTGTTAAGGAAGCAGAGCAGTATGCCGCAGAGGATAAAAAGCGCCGTGAACAGGTTGATAATAAAAACGAAGCAGAAAACCTCGTATTCCAGTGCGAAAAGGCTCTTGCTGATTTCGGCGACAAGGTTTCAGCCGATGAAAAGGCAAATATAGAAGCTAAATGCACAGCTCTCAAGTCCGCAGTTGCTGCCGACAATCACGATGAGATAAAGAATCTTAAGGAAGATCTCCAGAAAGCATTCTATGATCTTTCTGCAAAAATTTATCAGCAGGCTAATCCGAACGGCGGAGCAGAGGGTGTAGATCCTTCACAGTTCGCAAATATGGGCGGAGCTGCCGCTGACAACGGCGATAACAATGACGATGGCGTGGTTGACGCTGATTTCACAGAGGTTTAATTAAAATATACAGTTTCAGGGCGAAATTTCCTTTCGCCCTGATAGTGCGTATCTGCTTATGAGGTATACTTCTCTTTTGCACAGAGGGGGCTCTGCCCCCTTCCCCCCGCTTAAGGGGAGTACATCCCCTTAAGAATCCCGGTACTAAATTATTTCTGATACCTCATCTGAGGTATCAGAAATAATTAATAATGGGTTTCCAAAGGGATTATAATCCCTTTGGCAGAGGGTTAGGGGGACAGCGTCCCCCTCTTGCAAAGATGAAGTATAACTTATAAGGCGGATAAAGTCATTCACAGGAACGGAGTATACTTATGGCTGAAAATAAAAGAGATTATTACGAAGTTCTCGGAATCGCCAAGGGGGCGACTGAGGATGAAATAAAAAAGGCATTCCGCAAAAAAGCAAGAGAAAACCATCCCGATCTTCATCCGGACGATCCTTCTTACGTTGAAAAGTTTCAGGAGATAAACGAGGCGAACGAGGTTCTTTCAGATCCCGAAAAAAGAGCCAGATACGATCAGTACGGTCATGCCGGAGTAGATCCGAGTTACGGCGGCGGAGACGGTATGGGAGGATTCGGCGGTTTCGGAGATATGGGCGATATTCTTGAAAATATTTTCGGCGGATTCGGATTTGGCGGCGGTTCAAGCCGTTCAGCGTCCGCAAACGCTCCAAGAAGAGGCGCAGATATACAGGAATCGGTTTCAATAAGCTTTATGGAAGCCTGCACGGGCAAAAAGCAGGAAATCAAGATAAATCCTATGACAACCTGCGATGCCTGTAAGGGAACAGGTGCAGACGGCGGAACTTCTGCTGATATATGTCCCGACTGTCACGGAAGAGGTTCTGTTAAAACGACTCAGCGTACTCCTTTCGGAGCAATTTCCTCTACCAAAGCTTGTCCGCACTGTAACGGAAAGGGCAAAATCATCAAGAATCCATGTCAGAAATGCCGTGGCTTAGGCAGACTGAGAGTTCAGAAAACGGTTTCCGTAGATATTCCGGCTGGAATCGACGACGGACAGATCATCCGTGCTTCCGGACAGGGCGACTGCGGCATAAACGGAGGTTCTTCCGGCGATATGCTGCTTCAGATCAATGTAAAATCGCATCCTCTTTTCAAGCGTGAGGGATTTGATGTTCACTGCGAAATTCCTGTAACGTATATGGAAGCAGTCCTCGGAGCAGAAATCACCGTTCCGACTATCGACGGCGACGTTAAATACAACATCAGCGAAGGAACTCAGACCGGAACTGTATTCCGTCTTAAAGGAAAGGGCATAAAGAGACTTCACCGCACCGACAGAGGAAATCAGTATGTTAAGATAAACGTTGAAGTTCCGAAGAATCTTACCAAGAAACAGAAAGATCTGCTTAAAGCCTTTGAGGCTTCGCTTAGCGAGAAGAATTACGCAAAAAGACAGAGCTTTTTCGAGAAGCTGAAAGCAAAGCTTGACTTATAAAAATATAGCTTTTTAATAATGGGTTTCCAAGGGGTGTAATCAAACTTTGTCAGAAAGGTGAGTCTCCCCTAAAAATCAGCGCTTGTTCGAGCTAAGCGAAGATAAGCGGATGGTTTACCGTTGCTTCCAAGTGAGGTTGGACAAAGTCCGACCGAACAACATAAAACTCTACAGAACCCACAAAAATAACCGCTCTTCCGTAAAAAGAAGAGCGGCTTTTTTATTCAATAGTAACAGAAACCTTGAGGTCCTTTTTTGCAGCTCCTGCACGCATAATTGTACGAAGCGCCTTGGCAATTCTGCCCTGTTTACCGATAACACGTCCCATATCGTCGGGAGCGACTGTCAGATGAAAAACGATAACGCCTTCGGCATCCGGTTCGTCCTCGATAATTTTTATAGCTGTTTTATCCTCAACAAGTCCTGCTGCGATAGCATAAAGTAAATCTTTCATAATAATTAACCTCCGAACGCTTTTCGGGACAGAGGCAGAGACAGAGAAGTCTCACCTCTTCCGTAAAAGCCGTTGATTAAAGAACTCCCTCGTTCTTGAGGATAACCTTTACAGTATCTGTAGGCTGAGCTCCCTTTGCGATCCAATCCTTAGCCTTATCAGCGTCAACCTTAACAATTGAAGGGTTCTTTGTAGGATCATAGTAACCGATCTCTTCAACGAATCTTCCGTCTCTTGGGTATCTTGAATCAGCAACAACAATACGATAGAAAGGAGCCTTCTTAGCGCCCATTCTTCTGAGTCTGATTTTAACTGCCATTTTAATTTCACCTCCGGAAATAATAGTTATATATCAAAGCGGGAGACCGCATTGAAAGCTTTTAAAGCGTAGGCAGATTTCCTCCGCCCTTGCCCGTCATTTTATCGAAATTCATACCGGCAAGCTGTTTTCTGGCTTTACGCAGAGACATTTTGTTGTTTTTTCCGGTAAATTTCTTCATTACTTGCTGCATCTGATCGAACTGTTTGAGAAGTCTGTTGACGTCCTCGACCTTAGAGCCCGAACCCTTTGCGATACGTCTTTTGCGTGAGGGATTGATGATCGAAGGCTTAGCACGTTCAGCTTTGGTCATAGAAGTGATGATAGCCTCTATCCTGTCGAGCTGACGGTCATCGATATCAGCGTCCTTGATCTTATCGCCGACTCCCGGCAGCATTCCGATAATGGATTTCATTGAACCGAGCTTCTTTATCTGTTTCATCTGATTGAGAAGGTCGTCCATATCAAATTTATTTTCCTTGAACTTCTGAGTGAGCTTTTCAGCCTCTTTCTGTGACATAACGTTCTCTGCTTTCTCAATAAGAGTGAGAACGTCGCCCATTCCGAGGATTCTGGAAGCCATACGTTCAGGGTGGAACTGCTCGAAATCATCGAGTTTTTCGCCCATTCCGACGAACTTGATCGGCTTGCCTGTTACGGAAAGAACTGAAAGCGCAGCGCCTCCACGGGTATCGGAATCGAGCTTGGACATAAGAACACTTGTGATACCTACGGAATCATCGAAGGATTTAGCAACATTTACGGCATCCTGACCTGTCATAGCGTCGACAACGAGCATTATCTCATCAGGCTGTGTGATCTCTTTTATATTTACAAGCTCCTGCATAAGATTTTCGTCGATATGCAGACGGCCTGCGGTGTCGATAATGAGAATATCGTGACCGTAATCCTTAGCGTGAGCGAGAGCCTGTTTTGCGATGATAACGGGATCGATCTGTCCCATTTCAAAAACCGGAACATCGGCTTTCTGACCGACTACCTGAAGCTGATTTATAGCGGCAGGACGGTAAATATCGCAGGCGGCAAGAAGCGGACGGTGTCCCTCTTTTTTAAGGAGCTTGGCAAGCTTTGCCGAATGAGTCGTTTTACCCGAGCCCTGAAGTCCGCACATCATAATGACCGTAGGCGGCTTTGACGAGAAATTTATGCGTGAATTGCTGTTGCCCATGAGTGAGCAAAGCTCTTCGTTAACTATTTTGATAACCTGCTGTGCAGGAGTAAGGCTTGCAAGAACCTCTTCGCCGACAGCTCTTTCAGTGACTTTTTTAACAAAGTCCTTAACTACCTTATAGCTTACATCGGCTTCAAGAAGAGCAAGACGAACCTCTCGCATAGCCTCCTTAACGTCGCTTTCCGTGAGTTTTCCTCTTGATTTAAGCTTTTTAAAGACGTTATTCAGTTTTTCGGAAAGTCCTTCAAATGCCATGCGATATCCTCCTTCTATGATGGACGCTGTCTCTCATACTCCCTGCCAAAGGTTGAATCCACCCTTTGGAAACCCAGCCCCAAGAGCAGATATACTTTTTACAGAAAGTAAAGGGAAACAGGATCCGGTAATAAGTTCAAAAAATTAGCGTTTACAGCAGTTCAAGACCGCAGCTTATCTGCTTTTTGACAGAAACTTTAAGCTGTTCATCGGGGATATTTTCCGCAAGGGACGAAATATTTCCGAAGCAGTCTTTCATTTTTTCAAGTCTTTCAGCGAATCTGAGTTTTTTTTCATAATTGAGAAGAATGTTTCCGGTGCGTTTTACAATGCTCATGACCGCCTGACGTGTTATGCCGAGGGGATCGCCTATTTCGGCAAGCGAGAGATCCTCGCAGTAATAAAGCTCCATAACATTCCGCTGATGATCTGTAAGAAGATCGCCGTAGCAATCAAGGAGCATAACGAATTTAAGGTCTTTAGCCACAGATATTTCGCTCCTTTACAGGTGTAATCTAAAATCACTTTACACATTATACTACACTCTTTCTGATTTGTCAATAGCTTTTGAGAAAAAAATTCAGAGAAACAATATTTGATGCTAAAAACTGTTCACATAGAAAATTCCGCTATGACAGGGTAACAGAATCTACTTTTTGTTATGCTTATTAAGTGGACTTTATTTCTTTAATTCCTTACTAAAAGAAGTTATTTCCGTTTGGGCATTCTTCCTAAATTATGGTTTTTAAAAGGGTGATTCCCCATAGTATGGGGAAATGTCGGTAACACTAACAAAGGGGCTGGGCGCAAATTAGGCATGTACTTCTCTTAAGAAGGTGTACGGGAACGGTGACTCCCTACAGTGTAGGGAGATGTCACGAAGTGCCAGAGGATCACGGCTCCTGTTAGGAGTCCCCGCTTAAGCTGACGGCATTGCTATAAAGGGTAATTTATGAAAAGAATGCGAAAAGGATGAGCATAACTCCGCCTACCCACGAAAAATCGTGTCGAAGCGAAGCGATTTTTCTTCCTGTAAGGTTTCCGACAAAAATTGCCAGAAATCCGCACAAAAATGCAAAAACTGACGTTATAAAAGGTCTTATATCGTCAAAGCCGCTGCTGAGTCCCATTGCTGCCGAATCAAAAGAGCTTGCAAGTGCAAGCGCAGCAGCTTCGGCGGCGGAAAGAATTTTTGAATTATCGAAATCCGCAGCAGTTTCGTCAAGATAAAGCTTTACGACAATAGGATTTTTGCCCATTTTAAGGGATAACTCTCCCCTTTCTGAAATATGGCGGATAAGAGTTCTTATAAGGCTTTTCATGATCGTAAGAAGTCCTATAAAAATAAGAACGGCAATACCTGCAATTCGGCATATGTCAACAGGAATAAAGTTCACTAAAAGCTCGGAAAATTTCAATGAAATACCAAGAACAGCGGCTCCGATAAGGTTGATTATGGCTGCTGAAAAAGCCGGAATACGTATTCCGCTGTTGCAGTATGCCGCCGCAGCAAGGTATGTATCTATACTAACTATAAAAGCAAGGAAAATTTCTCTCTGCAAGTTTACACACCTCCTATATATAGTATGATATATACGGAAAAAGTGTGAGAGAAAATCAAGCGTTTCCGAGTGAAAAAATATGCCTGTCCAAATAAATTATTACCGGATTGTCATTTTTTCAGGAGAAGATGAATAATAATTTACAAAGCGGAAAACAACCGCTTTTTAACGTAAAATGCCGTCCGGAGGCATAAACAGCACGAAAAAAGTATATAACAATTTGAAAAACATAGAGTAAATTATACAAATAGTTGTTTATTTTTTGTATCCATTGTAATCAAATTGTAACTTTTAGAAGTTAAAATATAAGTTGCATTAATTGTGAATTTACTAAATATTAATAATTCAGAAATATAATATGTGCTGTTTTACACTAATGGGCGTGAAAAATATTTTCATTTTTGGTTGTAATATGGAAAAATCGCCAAAAGCCTTGATATTTTCCGCCAGATGTGTTATCATTTTACAAGTCCCAAAGTCAGGGACATCACAAACGCTTTAATTTGAAAGGATGAGTTGATGAGAGAAGCTAAATTTGCAGCGAGTGTCGTCGGCGTAATTACTGCTTGTTTATTTGGCGGTGCGGCTGTTGCATATAATGCAGCGCCACAGGTTAGTACAAGAGATAATTTTGAAATAGTAGAGCCCGCAAGCGACAGACTGACATTTTCTGCTGAAACTTCTGTTGAAACCACAACTGTTGTAACTACTGCACAGAAAACAACCCCGAAAAAGACCAGCGTGACAAAAGAAAGAGAACAAAACCTTGCTTATTCGGCTGACAACAGAGCCGCTAAGGCAAACATATCTTATTATAGCACAGTAACATCTGAACCGGTTTCAACAGTTTATGTAACTACTACTACAACTGCACAGCCTGCTGCAGAGGTTACGACCGCTGCTCCTACTGTGAGCGCAACGGAAGCTCCTACAGAAGTGGCAACAGACAACAATTACGATGAACCCATTTACACAGAGCCTGAAACCGAAGCTCCTACAGAGTATGTAGAGCCGTCTACAGAGGAAGAAACGACAGAAGCTCCGTCTGTAGATCCGACGCAGCCGCCTTCACAGGCAGTTTCCGGCGATATAAGCGATCTTCCTATTTCGGAAAGCGATTTCATTCTACTCTGCAACGTCGTTGGACATGAAGCAGGTTCTTATTGGATCGGCGAGTATGAAAAGGCTTACGTTGTGGAAGTTGTTATGAACCGTGTGTACAGTCCTCTTTATCCGAATTCGGTTTACGAGGTTCTCACACAGCCGTATCAGTTCTCGGGAAGCAGCGCATATGTTAATCTCGGAGATTATTCGGGTTACGTTACAGAAAGCGTAAAGAATGCGGTTAAGCTCTATTTCAGCGAGCCGGGTTCGTTTACACAGGGATATTTCAGTTTCTACGGCGACGGCTACAGAAACTACTTCCGTTAAAAAATCAAGGAGTTGATGCAAAATCAGCTCCTTTTTTTCATGTCATAGGCAATAACTCCACCTCATGCGGTGGACACTGTCCCCCGCCCCCCCTGCCAAAGGGTTATTCAACCCTTTGGAAACCCAGTATTAATGCATCTTGATCCGCATAAAGCGGATCAAGATGCATTGAGGCATAGATGCCCATAATCTTTTAGCAAGAATGGATAGAAAAGCGTTCCCCGCATAAGCTGAAGTAATTACTCCGGTTAAAAAAGTCCCCGTATCTCTTCAAAAGTCAGCTGCGGCTGGAGAGCCATGTTGATACCGAATGCTATAAGCTGCGAGGCACGCTCTGTAAGACGGTCTATGTCCCTTGGGGTAACTATCATATTTGGGAGCTTGCTGTCAATGCTGTGGCCCGTCAGGCTGCGTACAATGGTGTGCATATCGACAACGGTCGGAACTCCGACCGCTATAACCGGTATTCCGAAAAGTTTCTCCGAAAGCTCTTTCCGTGCGTTTGAAACTCCGCTTCCGGGAGAAATTCCCGCATCGGAAAGCTGAATGGTCGTTCCGAGACGACTTATATCGGAGCAAGCAAGAGCGTCTACAGCTATGATTCCAGCCGGATGAAGCTGTTCCACGATAGCTTTTACCATTTCGGATGTCTCGATTCCGGTCTGACCGAGAACTCCGCCTGCAAATGCGCTCACGGGACGGAGAGATGTGAGAAACTCCTCCTCATCGCTGTCAAGCTCGCTTCGGAGATGACGTGTAGCAAGAATTTTTGCCGTGACCTGCGGTCCGAGAGCGTCGGGAGTTATATCGTTGTTGCCCAGTCCGACGACAAGTATCTCGCCTTCCGGAACAAGACGTTTAAGTTCGTCCGCAAGTTCGCACGCCATATCCTCGTAGTCATCGGAAAAACGGCTCAGACTGTTTCCCTCAAGAGTGATATACCTCCCCTTTCCTTTTCCGATAGTTTCAAGGGAATCGTCGTTGTCGATAATTATTTCCGTTATCTCAAACGCTTCCCCACGGATATGCCGGTGGACGCCGTCGGGAAGCCTTTCGGCAGAGAAGCTTTCAACGGCAAGATCGGTTCTTATATTCATTATTTTTTCCTCCTTAACGAGAAATCAGGCAGTTTATTGTGCATAATGCTTTAATTGTTGAAAAAAATCTGTTGGATAATTTTAGGTTTTGCCTATTGAAAAATAGCTGAATTGGTGATATAATTATTATTGTCTCAGTATGATAAGTGTGCGTTGCACTTATCGGAACACATAAACCCGTATGTGTTCTATTATCTGTAAAGTTCAGCCGTTTATGCGGCTCGGATAATTTCAAGGAGGTGTAACGAAATGCCAAACATTAAATCTGCTAAGAAGAGAGTTAAGGTTAACAAAACCAAGGCTGCTGCTAACAAGGCAAGAAAGTCCAATCTTAAGACTATCCTCAAGAAGGCTGACATCGCTGTAACAACAAGCGCTGCTGATAAAGAAGCTGCTATCAGAGTTGCTATCAAGAGAGTTGATCAGGCTTGCGCTAAGGGTCTTATGCATAAGAACGCTGCTGCAAGAAAGAAGTCTCAGCTCGCTAAGAAGCTCAATGCTGCTGACTAATCAGTCTTAATTTAAATAAAACAGCAAAAATTTATCCCCCCTGCGGACAACTCACGGTTCTGCAAGGGGGATTTTTTGTTTCTTTAATTTATCATTGATAAAATTTCTGACAGCTTTATGATCTTCAATACAGCAATGATATTTTTCCGCCAGATTTTGACTTAAGGATGATACATCCACGTCACATATGGCGGGTTTATTATGACTTGCTCTAAAAAGTGCGGCAACCATAAATTTAGGACAATATGTCCATAATTCTACACTTTAACAAAAAATATGTTATAATGATATTGAAAAATTAATGTGCAATGAGAGGAGGAGATTAAGATGTTTGAGGTAAATAAAATATCCGCAACAAATAAGACAGTACGTATGCCGAATCCACTGATTGAAAAGCTTACAAAGCTGGCAAAACAGAATGATGTGTCATTCAACCAGTTAGTGATTCAGTGCTGCGAGTACGCTATGAAGCATCTTGACAGTCAAATCTGACCGTTTTCAAACACATTGTTTGTAAAAAAATAAGGCTGATACACAAAAGTGCGTCAGCCTTAAGATTTTATTATTAGTTATAAGCCGGAACAGCCTCCTGCCGGATCTGAGCAGCAGCCTTTTCCTTTTTCTTTTTGCTCTTGCCGATTTTCTTGAATATGATTCCGAGAATTATCTCGAATGCGCCGGCAGCGGCAGCAAGAATGCCGAACATTAGCAGAACATTCTGGATAAGATAGAACATAACGTTGCCTGTTATAGAGTAAGCGATAGCTGAGCCTGCTAAAACTCCAAGACCTGAAATAAACAGAATGATTCCGGAGATGAAAAGAATATTTCCATAGAATCCCATAATATGTCTGCCCTTTTTGTCAACGATAATGGCTATCCATATGAAAAGAACAATGATCAGGGCAAGGAAAACTCCGAGTGTGATATAAGAAAGGATATAGCTTACGTTTTTAACATCGAAACCTGTTTTCTTGTTCCATTCCTTAATTGAAAGAGCTTCGTCAATATTTTCTTCCTCAAGACGGCTTTGAATCAGCTTCAGATCGTCTTTACTGAGAGTATATCCGAAAACTTCGTCGGCAACATTATTGTTTGCCTTAAAGAAATCGGTTTTAATCTCGCTTGCGCCGATAGAAGGATCTTTTCCCTTTCCGTTGAAGATATAATCAGCATAATTTTCAGCGTTTTCGCCAATAAATGAAAGCATATCAGATTTTACAAGAAAATCCTTGAAGTCGGCTTCCGTTGCATTGCCGTGAGTGATGCTTCTGAATCCGATAGTTTTATAGATGTTGTCCGAAATCTCGTCGTCCTCAAATTCTGCGCTGAGGAGAGTGTTTGCGCTGAGCTTTTCAATGCGGTTTCTGAGCATTTTTCCGGATGCTCCGAATTTAAAGCAGAGGGCAAAGCTGAGAATAATGAGAAAAACGACTGCGAAAACCGAAACTGCCGAGGCTCCTACAATGCGTCCTGCACCTACTTTAACGGTTTTCTGAGCCGGAACAGATTCCGGAATAAAAGGCGGAGGATTTTGCGGCTGAACCGGAATACCGGGATCCAAAGCTTGCTGAGCATTGAAAACGGATTGCGATGCAGGAGAATTATCATTCTGCTGCTTATTATGATTCCGGCTGAAATCCTGATTATCACCAGAAAGTCCGCTTGGAATGCTCATTGTATCGTATTTATCGCCGTTTTTTATAAGTTCCGGCTGAGATATTGGTTCGGGATTTCGGGGTTCAGGAGTGTTGTTTTGGTTTTCTTCCGACAGAACGGTTTTGCTGTTTTCAGCTAAAGCGCTGTCGGGAGCAACCTCAACAGGCGGAGGAGTTTCGCTGAGTTCTCCGTCGTCAGAAATTTTGTCTGATGAAGCGTCCTGTTCATTATTCTGTATGTATTGAGAGTTTACACTTTCGTTTTCCGTTTCGGGAGCAAAGATAGTTTTTTCGCTTTCTTCATCAGGCAAAACAGTTTTTTTCATAAAGCTATTATCGTCTCCTTTTGCCTTCGTTCCGCATTCGGGACAGAAAGCAGAGCCGTTATCGAGGGATTTGCCGCAGTTACTGCAAAACATAATTTATACCTCCTGAGATTTAAAATATTATTTTCATTGTTGCTTACTTTATTATATAACATAAAATAGTTTCTGTCAATAAATTTATTGAAAAGAAAAATGACAAAAAACGGCGAAAAAAAATTATTTTATATTTTTCTTGATTTTTCTGATATTTTATGTTATTATATAAGTTAAGAAATTGTGCCATAAGGACGTATGCGAAAAAATGTTTTATTTTTTGAATCGTTCCGGGCAAATATATTATCGTGCATTTTACATCCGGCAGGTTTTGCTTTTATTTCATAATGTGCGAGTAAGGAGATCAATATGCCAAAAAGACAGGATATTAACAAGATTATGATCATAGGTTCAGGACCTATTATTATCGGTCAGGCCTGTGAATTCGATTATTCGGGAACTCAGGCTTGTAAGGCTCTGCGTAAGCTTGGCTACGAGATAGTTCTCGTAAATTCAAACCCTGCTACTATCATGACAGATCCTGATGTAGCTGATATAACTTATATCGAGCCTCTTAACCTTGCAAGACTTACTCAGATAATCGAAAAGGAACGTCCCGACGCTCTGCTTCCTAATCTGGGCGGACAGTCCGGTCTTAATCTTTGCTCCGAGCTTGATAAGGCAGGAGTTCTTGAAAAATATAACGTTAAAGTCATCGGCGTTCAGGTTGACGCTATCGAGCGTGGAGAGGACAGAATCGAATTCAAAAACGCTATGAGCGAGCTTGGTATCGGTATGCCCAGAAGCGAGGTAGCTTATTCCGTTGACGAGGCAGTTAAAATTGCCGAGCAGCTTAAATATCCCGTTGTTCTTCGTCCCGCATACACCATGGGCGGCGCAGGCGGCGGCATGGTTTACAACGTTGACGAGCTTAAAGTTGTCTGCGCAAGAGGACTTCAGGCTTCTCTGGTAGGACAGGTTCTCGTTGAAGAGTGCATCTTCGGCTGGGAAGAGCTTGAGCTTGAAGTTGTAAGAGACGCTGAAAATAATAAAATAACCGTTTGCTTTATCGAAAATATTGATCCTATCGGCGTTCATACGGGCGATTCTTTCTGCTCTGCTCCTATGCTCACCATTCCGGAGGACGTTCAGAAAGAACTTCAGGAAATGTCTTATAAGATCATCGAATCTATCGAGGTTATCGGCGGATGCAACTGTCAGTTCGCAAGAGATCCTAAAACGGGAAGAATCGTTGTTATCGAGATAAATCCGAGAACATCACGTTCTTCCGCTCTCGCTTCTAAGGCAACAGGATTCCCGATTGCGCTTGTTTCGGCAATGCTCGCCTGCGGTCTTACTCTTAAAGATATCCCATGCGGAAAATACGGTACTCTCGATAAATATTATCCCGACGGCGACTATGTTGTTATCAAGTTTGCTCGCTGGGCATTTGAGAAGTTCAAGGGTTCAGAAGATAAGCTCGGAACTCAGATGAGAGCAGTCGGCGAGGTTATGAGCATCGGCAAAACATATAAGGAAGCTTTCCAGAAAGCTATCAGAAGCCTTGAAACAGGCAGATACGGTCTTGGATTCGCTAAGAATTTCCACGATCAGACGAAGGAAGAGCTTCTTGCTCAGCTCAGATTCCCTTCAAGCGAAAGACAGTTCATCATTTATGAGGCTCTCAGAAAGGGCGCAACAATTGACGAAATATTCGAGCTTACCAAGATCAAGCACTGGTTCTTGGAGCAGATGATGGAGCTTGTTCAGGAGGAAGAACAGCTTATCGCAATGAAAGGCTCTGTTCCTGAAAAGGACGTTCTTAAACAGGCTAAGCTCGACGGTTTCAGCGACCGTTACCTCAGCTCGCTCCTTGAAGTTACAGAAGAAGAAATAAGAAACGCTCGTATCGGCTTCGGCATCAAGGAAGCATGGGAGGGCGTTCACGTAAGCGGAACTGAAAATGCTGCTTACTATTACTCGACATATCATCTTGACGAGGATAAGAGTCCCGTTAATACTGAAAAGCCGAAGATCATGATTCTCGGAGGCGGTCCTAACAGAATCGGACAGGGTATCGAATTCGATTACTGCTGCGTTCATGCCGCTCTCGCTCTCAAGGAGCTTGGATTCGAGTCAATTATCGTAAACTGCAACCCCGAAACCGTTTCCACAGATTATGATACGTCCGATAAACTCTATTTCGAGCCGCTTACTCTTGAGGACGTTCTCAGTATCCATGAAAAGGAAAAGCCGGTTGGAGTTATCGCTCAGTTCGGCGGACAGACTCCTCTTAACCTCGCTAACGACCTTAAAAAGTACGGCGTAAACATTCTCGGAACGACTCCGGAGACTATCGACCTTGCTGAAGACAGAGACCATTTCCGTGCAATGATGGACAAGCTCGGTATTCCTATGCCGGAAGCAGGTATGGCTGTAAATGTTGACGAGGCTCTTGAAATAGCAAACAGAATCGGTTATCCTGTAATGGTTCGTCCTTCCTACGTTCTCGGAGGAAGAGGTATGGAGATCGTTCACGATGACGAGATGCTGAAGGTTTATATGTCTGCGGCAGTAGGCGTTACTCCCGACAGACCTATCCTCATCGACCGCTTCCTCAATCACGCTACAGAATGCGAAGCTGACGCTATTTCCGACGGTACAAACTGTTTCGTTCCCGCCGTTATGGAGCATATTGAGCTTGCAGGCGTTCATTCGGGCGACTCGGCTTGTATTCTCCCGTCAATGAACCTCACTGAGAAGCAGGTTGAAACTATCAAGGATTACACAAGAAAAATTGCCGTTGAAATGAACGTATGCGGTCTTATGAATATGCAGTACGCTATCGAGGGCGACAAGGTTTACGTCCTTGAAGCAAATCCCCGTGCATCAAGAACAGTTCCGCTCGTTTCAAAGGTTTGCGATATAAATATGGTAAAGATCGCAACTCAGATAATAACAGCGTCTCTTACAGGCAAGGCATCGCCTGTTCCGGAGCTTAAGGATAAGACTATCACGCATTACGGAGTTAAGGAAGCTGTGTTCCCGTTCAATATGTTCCAGGAAGTAGACCCTGTTCTCGGACCGGAAATGCGTTCTACAGGAGAGGTTCTCGGTATTGCTCCAACATTCGGAGAGGCTTATTACAAGGCTCAGGAGGCTACTCAGACTAAACTTCCCGAAAGCGGAACGGTTCTCCTCAGCGTTTGCGACAGAGATAAGCCGGAGCTTATCGACATTGCTAAGTCGTTCAATGAACTTGGATTCAGAATCATCGCTACCGGAAACAGCTATGAAATGATAAAGGAAGCAGGAATCCCATGCGAGAGAATTTTCAAGCTTTACGAGGGCAGACCGAATATTGCCGACGAGATCTCAAACGGCGAGATTCAGCTTATTATCAATACTCCTGCCGGAAAGACCAGCGTTCATGATGACAGCTACATCCGTAAGGCTGCTATCAAGCACCGTGTGACATATATCACAACTATGGCTGCTGCAAAGGCAAGCGCAGAGGGCATCAAGGCTCTTAAAGAAAACAAGCACTTCGGAGTTAAGTCGCTCCAGGCACATCACGCTGATATTAAGTAATTTAAGAAAGCTGTTGTACGAATGTACAACAGCTTTTTTCATTGTGAAAAAGTATTGATAATCAAAGACAGAGAATGTCTATTGCTATAAATGTATTGGATTATATTGTGGAAAAGTTCAGATAATAAAAGTATTAATAATAAAAGGTTCTCTTTATAAAAGTGGAAAAAACAAAAGAAAATATACATTTATAGGTAAAAAATCAGAAATATTTGTTAAAACAGAAGAAAATTTACGGTCAGACAAAATGTCTCAAAAAACATTTTTTAACCAAAAAATCAGAGCAATATCGTGCTAATTCCTTTCCACAAATAGGTTGATATCTTTTCAACACAGTGTTGAAACAAGTGTTGAGTTCCACATAAAATGTTGAAAACTATGTGGAAACGGTGGAAAACAACGTAAAATCCAGTTTTTTACAGGTGGGAAAAGTTGAAAACGTTGTGGATAAACGGGGAAAATGTGTAAACAATAAAAATACGTTGTGGAAAAACACTCCACAATAATATTATGTAGAGGATATGATTTGTATGAAAAAGCTTTTAGCAATATGCTCCATATTTTTATCCGTTTGTGCAACTTTCACAGGCTGCGGCTCGGGAGATACACCATATGACTCCAATAATGACAGTGTAGTTTCTTCCGACGATAAAAATGGGAGAGATGACGACAGGAAGAGTGATTCCGTTGGAGATCACGTCGATGACGCTATCGACGGTGTAGGCGAAGCAGGCAAAGATATAATCGACGGAGCTACTAATGCTGCTGATGATATCATTGACGGTCTTGACGGTGAAAAAGATCACGATAGAGACGACAAGGACAGCAAAACAACTACCACAACCCGCAAAAGATAAAAAAAGCTCCCAAGTTTTCAACACTTGGGAGCTTTTGCTGTTTGGATTATAGTTTTATTTTTCTATATAATGTGAATTTGTTGCCCAATTCTGCTGTCAAAGGTGATTTTCTCTGAGCGTCAGCCCTAAACATTTCAAATCCTTTTCAGGATTTGAAATGTTTAATACTGGGTTTCCAAAGGGTGATTCCCCACAGTGTGGGGAAATGTCAGCGAAGCCGACAAAGGGGACGGGCGACCGTTGGGAGAATATCCCTTTGGCAGGGGGTGCGGGTGTCCGGTGGACACCTCTGCGAAGCAGAAGCACCGACCGAACCGATAGATGAGACTAAGGGGGACAGCGTCCACCTTTAAAATCAACCGCAGATCTCAATGATAGCTTCCGCCATAATTTCAGCGTTTTTGAGGAGATTTTCAACAGTTATAAATTCGTCAGCGCTGTGCATATTGCCGTCCTCGTTTGGAAATTCAGCTCCGAAAGCGACTCCGCCTTCTATCTCGTGGACGTAAGTTCCACCGCCGATAGCGATACATCTGCCTTTATCTCCGGTCACACGCTCGTACACACGCAGAAGTGACTGAACAAATTCGCTGTTTTCATCGGTGAAATGAGGTTCTGAACCCTCGCACGAGTCGATTCTGAATCCGGCGGCTTCGAGTTTTCCACATATGATGCTGTTGACTGTTGAAAACTTGCGATTAAGAGGAAAACGAATGTCGATAGCGCCATGCAGTCGATCGTTTTCGGTATACAAAATGGAGAGAACACAGGTCATTTTTCCCGATATATCGTCGCTGAATCCAAGACCGCATGATTTTCCGTCAGTTTCACCGTGTGGGAAAAGTTTGGCAAGACTTTTCAACAGCGGGTGGGAATTCTTATTCTCCGCAAGATATTTCGTAATGGCATTTTCACCCTTTTCAGGAGTCGAAGCATGAGCCGATCTGCCCCTGTATTCGCCGGAATCCGCATTACAGATTTCGGGAACGGCATTAATAACGCTTCCGCCGTGAACGGATTCTCCGCTGTATGCTGTTGAAAAATAAACTCTTATCATTCCTTTTTCAGCGTTGATGACAGGGTATTCGCCGTCCGGAGTAAAAACCATGGGCGGAAGCGAGCGTTTTTTCCGATAGTATGCGAGATCGGCGGAGCCATTTTCCTCGTTTGTACCAAAAATAAGCCGCACACCCTTTTTAAGGGGGATTCCAGCCTCTCTGACGGCTTTTGCGGCATATAAGGCTGCTACAGCAGGCCCTTTATCATCGCACGTTCCACGCCCTATAAGACGTCCTGTGGGCACGTCATAGCGCAGAGTAAACGGATCGGAAGTCCAGCCCGTTCCCTCCGGAACGACATCAAGATGAGAGAGAATAGCAAGTTCCGGTTCAAGATCGTTCAAATCGGCTGAACCGACGTAGTTTTCAACATTTTCCACGGTAAAACCTGATTCCTCACACTTTTCAAGCATTTTTGCAAGAGCCTCTGCCGGTTTTTTTCCAAACGGAAAATTTTCCTCTGTTTTGCCCTGAACGCTTTTTACTGCGACCAGTTCAGCGAGAAAATCAATCATTTCCTCACGTTTTTCCTCAAGATATTTTCGTATTTCTGCCATATTTCCTCCTTAACGTGGATAAAACGTATTTTAAACAAAAAACCGCAGCGTTTCCACTGCGGTTTTATTAAAGGAGCGTAAATCAGTTTACGATAGCCTTTTCTGTTTCCTTATCAAAGATATGGATTCTGTTAGGATCAATAGCCACCTTGATATCATCGCCAGGTCTTGCTGTTGATCTTGGACTAACTCTTGCAGTAAGCGGAACGCCTTCGCAGAGGAGATAGAGATATGTTTCAGCACCCATCATTTCAGTGATTTCAACGTTACAGTCGATAATACCTGTTGAAGCGTTAGAAAGATACATTTCCTCATCGTGGATGCTCTCAGGACGGATACCGAGGATGATCTCCTTGCCAACGTAGTTGCCGAGTTCATCGTTGACCTTTGATTCAGGAACGATGATCTGATACTTAACTCCTCTTGAAGTTTTAGTGTCTTCAGAGCCGAATTCAACGATATACTGACCGTATTCTTCCTTAAGAACAGCGTCGATGAAGTTCATCTGAGGTGAACCAAGGAATCCTGCAACGAACTTATTAACAGGGTTCTCGTAAAGGTTCTGAGGAGTATCGATCTGCTGAACGAAACCGTCCTTCATACAAACGATTCTGTCGCCCATTGTCATAGCCTCAGTCTGGTCATGAGTAACGTAAATGAATGTAGTACCGAGCTTCTTATGGATCTTGGAAATTTCGGTTCTCATCTGAGCACGAAGCTTAGCGTCGAGGTTTGAGAGAGGCTCGTCAAGAAGGAATACCTTAGGTGAACGAACGATAGCACGACCGAGAGCAACTCTCTGTCTCTGACCACCGGACATAGCCTTAGGCTTTCTGTCGAGAAGGTGAGTAAGATCGAGGATCTTAGCTGCTTCTGTAACCTTTCTTTCGATCTCATCCTTAGGAACCTTACGGAGCTTGAGTCCGAAAGCCATATTATCGAAAACGGTCATATGAGGATAAAGAGCGTAGTTCTGGAAAACCATCGCAATATCTCTGTCCTTAGGAGCGATATCGTTTACAAGACGGTCGCCGATGTAAAGCTCGCCCTCTGAAATTTCTTCAAGTCCGGCGATCATACGGAGCGTAGTAGACTTACCGCAGCCGGAAGGTCCAACGAGAACGATAAATTCCTTATCTCTTATCTCTAAATTAACATCTGAAACAGCAACAACGCCGCCCGGATATTTTTTATAAATGCCTTTAAGTGTTAAACCTGCCATTTAATCCAGTCCTCCAGTTCAATTTTCTTGCCGATTTTTTTATATACTATCAGCTATAATAATATAATACCAAACTTTGCGGAATTTTTCAAGATGTTAAATCCACAAAGTTACAATTATTTGTTTATTAAAAATGCCGAAAAATTGCTAAAAAAAGTATGGCAAAAGAGGGCGAAATCCGGCTCTGAGAACAAGTTTTCAACATCTTTGTGCAATAATTCCATACACTCGCCTATCCCCAGTTTTTCGGGAAGAATCAGACCTCCGAGAGAAATTCTCATAAGAACTTCTACATGATTCCCAACGGCGGCGAACATTCTTTTAACCTGATGATATTTACCTTCAAAAAGTTCAATAAAAGCCAATTTATCGCAATTTTCAGCACCAGATACTCTTGCTGGGAGACAGACCTCTCCGTCTGCCAATTCAATACCATTTTTGAATATGTCAATATATTTATTTTGAAACGGTCTGGCAAGTTTCACAATATAAATTTTGGGTATATGACTTCTTGGTGAAAGCATCCGATGAGCAAGTTCGCCGTCGTCTGTGATAAGAAGTGCGCCGAGAGAATCTTTATCAAGTCTGCCGGCAGGAAAAAGTCCTTTCGAGCGAAGCTCCGGCGGAATAAGTTCAAGAACTGTTCTGCCATCCTTTTCGTCGGTCGAGCATACATACCCCTGCGGTTTGTTCAGAAGAATGTATTTGAATCTTTGAGCGGAAATAATTTTTCCGGAAACCGTGACCGTATCGGAATCTGGATCAATTTTCAGATCAGATTTTTTAACGGCAGCATTATTAAGCTTTATTTCGCCCTTTGAAGCGAGCTGTTTTATCTGACTTCGGGAATATTCTGTTCTTTCGGAAATAAATTTATCAAGGCGTATCCGGGACATAATTTCTCCTTTCGGTATATTATGGCAATATATGGTAATATTATTAGTTGTACAAAAATTTCAGGAGGCTTTAACATGAAAAAACAAACTATGATTTTCTTCTCTGCTGCGCTTATAATGACCGCCGCAGTTATTATGATCCCCTCGAGAAAAAAAGCTCCGGAAGAACCGAAAAACAGCAATGTTGCGGCTTCCAGCGTGAGCGAGCGTATAGATTATTTTGCGTCGCACGGCTGGGAGGTCGAAGAAATAGCCGGAAAAGATATAACTATCCCGACTGATTTTTCAGCAGCTTACGAAGAATACGCATCTCTTCAGGATAAACAGGGTATGCCTTTAAGGGAATATGCCGGAAGAAATGCGCAGATATACGTGTATGAAGTAAAAAATTACAGTCCGGAAAGCAAGAAAATGTTGGCGGAACTGCTTGTGTGCGACGATACCGCCATAGCTTCGATGGTCTACAGCGACGACGGCGGAAGCCTGCGTCTTGCGGTAAGCTGATTAAGGGAGGACTCTGTCCCCCTTACCCCCTGCCAAAGGGACATACAGTCCCTTTGGAATCCCGATATTAATTAAATTTAATCCCATTATGGGATTAAATTTAATTAGGGCGATGCCCATAAGACAGTATATTCTGACAGGAAGATACGAGGAAACAAAATCCTCTTTACAGTTACCGAAAAACAGGCTTATTGTTATCAAAAAACGTTTATCATGTTTCCGATGAAAGGAAGTCTTAAAGCCATGCCCTTAACAGCGCCTATAATGTACATTATCATAACGCCGAGAGCGCAAAGACCGACAAGAGCTCCTATAATTGCGCCGAGAATCGGTATAATGCCAATAATGCCCGTAATAACTCCAACAACGATTAAGGTTATAAACCAAGTAAGCTGCTGGTTTGCATGAAAGCGGCAGAAGCTTGAATTTCTGTCCACAAGTATGGGGATAAAGAAGAGAATAGGTATGATATAGGGAAGAACGGCAACTATCATATTATTCTGAACATCTGCCTGATTAAAAGAGTTCTGAGCGTCTTTGTCGTTGAAATTTTCAAGGATACCATCCATTTTGAAATACCTCCATTAAAAAATTTAATTGTTATTTTCAGAAGATAACTCTTCATTCTGAACATAGTTGAATTCACTGATAGCGGCAACAAAGCTTTCGATATCCGTGAAATCCTTATAAACCGACGCAAATCTGATATACGAAATGGGATCTATCTCACGAAGTCTGTTAAGAACAAGTTCTCCTATTTCCTTTGATTTTGCGATGGTTTTAAGATTATTTGCGTAGTAATTTTCTATATAATCCGCAATTTCGCTTACCTGATCGATAGTGACAGGTCTTTTTTTGATAGCTGTGAAAATTCCTTTGATGAGCTTTGATTTATCGAAGGTTTCAAATCCGCCGTCACGTTTTTCGACCATAAGAAGCGGAACTTCAACAACTTCATATGTTGTGAATCTTCCCCTGCACTTTATGCACTCTCTTCTCCGTCTTATTCTGTCATCGGATGGACGTGAATCGATTACTTTAGAATCGTCAAAACCGCATATCGGACATTTCATAAATGCTGCTCCTTTCCGTTCTGATGATAATTTCCGATCATTTTACTAAGTTTATTATAGCTTGAAACAAGCTCGCTTATATTGCTGAAATTTTTTCTGTAAAGTTCAAGAATAACGCTGCAATCGGGATTAAGAGCGTAAAGCTTTTCAAAAAACAGCTTGAAATTGAATCTTCCTTTTCCTATGGGAAGACAGTCGCCGAATTCTCCTGAATCGCTTATATGAACGTGAGCGACGCTTTTTCCGGCAGCTTCGAGAAATTTAAAGGGAGTCTCCCCAGCTCTCACCGCCTGTTTTGTATCGAGGACAAACGAAAATTCATTGCCGAGCATTTTAGCGATATCCTTTATAAAAACCGACGAACCGCTCTGACATCGTGAAACGTTTTCAATGGCGACAGTTACTCCGTGTTCTTTTCCAAGACGAAAAAGACGGCTGAATCGTTCGCAGAAAAATTCTTTTGATTTAACGGCTTTCGGACTATGAAGGACGAAAATTTCAGCTCCGGTAATATTCATAAATCTGAAAAACAATTTACAGTATTCAAAAGCGTCGAGAGTTCTTCTTTCGTAATCCGAAAAAAACATAAGTTGTTCCATTTCGTTGAAAAAAGGATGAACAGAAACGCAGTTAACGTCAAAGCGTTCAAGAATCCTGTTTATTTCATGGGCGAAGTTTTTTTGAAGTTCGGAATGCGAATTAATAAAAACTTCAGCGCATGATATTCCATTTACTGCAAGATCGTACAAGCTTTCTTCCACTGGTTTAGGATAAAGGCAAGCTGTTGAAACTCCGGCTTTCAAGAAAAGACTCCTCCCGTTAATTATTTTATAGGATAATTATAGCATATAACCGCAAAATGTCAAGGGGGGAAAATCATAGCGACAGTATTTGCTTTTATATTCATGTTTATCAAGGGGACGTTGATCCCAGCGGTCGCCCGTACTCTCTGTCGGCAATCCGACATCTCTCTGCACTGTAGGGAGTCAACCTTAAACCCTGCTTAAGAGGAGTACATCCCCCTTAAGAATCCCGATAATAAAATTATTAAGAATCCCCCTTAAAAAGGAGGATTCTTAATAATTGATAAAAATAAGTCTCCAAATGGTGTGAGGGACAGCGTTCCCCACATAAACTGACGACATTACATATCATATATAACGATTTCCGGCGGATTGAATAATCTCAGCTTTCCGAGTCCGCCTGATACGAGAAGCTTCATTTTACTTATAGTATAAACTCCTTTTGAATATTTCGGAAAAAATTTTCTCTCCGGCGAAAGTATTCCTTTGCCGAAAAGCCTTACAACTCCACCGTGAACGTGTCCGCTGAAAGTATAGTCTGCTCCCCATTCGGCATATTCTTCTCCGAAAAGGGGATTATGAGCCATAAGCCAGATCTGCTCATTTCCAACCTTTTTATCGGGACATTTTCCCATATTTTTTTCGAGCTCTTCAATCGTCAGCTTATCAAGATAACGATAGCTGTTGTTTTTCTTATATGTTGAATATTTTTCTGAAAGTCCGTATAATTTTATTTTTCTTCCCTTTATATTCAAACTCACACAATCATTTTTCAGCAATATTGCTCCGGATTTTCTTATAGCATCCTTGAATGCCGATATATTATCCCGATGAATACTTTTCTCGTGATTTCCGAGTATCATATATACCGGAGCTATCCTGCAAAGCTGTTCAAGCGTTTTTAAAGCAGTACCAAAATCCTTGCTGTCCCTTGAAACGAGATCGCCCGTTATAAGAATTATGTCGGGAGCCTCACGCTCTGTTTTTCTGCAAATTCTCGAATTATTATGCCCGAATCTTCTTTTATGAAGATCGGAAATATGAGCCGCTTTTATATCTCCGCCAAAATTTTCATGGCGTACTCTGAGCATTACTGTATTTTCTATCAGAGCATACAGCGTTCCAAATAATAATACTTTTTGTATAATTTTATTCACGTATCTTTTCCTTTACGTCCGATAGTTCTCAAAACAGGAATGTCTATAACCGCAAAAATCAGCATATAAAGCGATGTATAAATAAATCTTCCGGCATATGTAATAACGATTTCTTTCGCTGTGCCTTCGTAGTCCTTATCCATGTTAAACACGCTTATATCAGGATTCATTACGTAAATCAGCAGTGTTGCCGCAATTCCCAGTGCAAGGGGTACTATTATCGAGAAAACGAAAAAAAATTTCCCCGAAAAATTACCGTTTTTGCCTGCGTCAAGCTGGACAAAATGATACATCATGCAAAGCAAAAGCGGAGCTGCAAGATTAAAATACCACTCTTTATCCAGCTTTTCGTATGCAAACCAGATGAACCACTGCATAAAAAGGCTCATTATGGTTATAACAAGAGCTGTAAACGGACTCGCTTTATAGCTAAGACAGCGGCTTTTTGAGTCGTTACTCATCGGATTCCTCAGGTTCGGCTTCGGTTACAACTTCGTTCCGCTCTTCAAGAGCAGCTTCTTCTTCAGCCTGTTTCGCCTGTTCTTCGGTAAGCTGTTCAACCTTTTCGGTTTCAGCGTTATCGTCATGTTCTGCTCTTGTAAACGCAACGACCTTTGCGCCGCTGTTTACTCGCATAACACGTACTCCCTTTGCGATTCTTCCCATTATACGGACATCGCTTGCAAGGATTCTTATTATGATTCCGTCGCTTGAAACGAGGATGATATCGTCGGTTTCGTCAACTATCTTGATTCCGCAGACGTGTCCTCTTATATCATCGACCTTATAGTTTGTAAGACCGTAGCCGCCTCTGTTCTGGATGCGGTAGCTTTCAACCTCGGTTCTTTTGCCGTAACCGTTGTCAGTTACCGTGAGAAGAGCCGCATTTGGTCTTATTTTAGCCATTCCGACAACATAGTCGCCTTCACGGAGCTTTATTGCCTTAACTCCGTGAGCCGAACGTGAAAGTGCTCTTATCTTATCTTCTTCAAGACGTATAGCCATTCCGTTTCGTGTAGCCACGAAAATCTGCTCCGAGCCGTCCGTCATGCGTACTCCGGCAATTTCATCGCCTTCGTCAAGTCCGATAGCGATAAGACCGTTTTTACGGACATTCTTGTAAAGCGAAAGATTAGTCCTCTTTATCTTACCGTTTTTCGTGACCATAGTTATATATTTTTCATCGCTGAAATCGGTCGCTCTTATCATTGCGGCAATTTTTTCGCCTTCGGCAAGGGGGAGGAGATTTATCAGATTAAAGCCCCTCGAAGCTTTCGAGCCGTCCGGAATCTCGTAGCATTTCAGCTTATACATTATGCCCTTGTTCGAGATAAACAGTATATTATCATGCGAACCGCAAATGAACATTTCTTCAACGAAATCCTCTTCACGCTGTTTCATACCGGTTATACCTCTTCCGCCTCGCCGCTGAGTTTTATACTCGGTAACGGGCATACGCTTGATATAGCCGTTATTGGTGAGTGTTACGACGCATTCTTCTTCGGGGATAAGGTCTTCGATGTCCACTTCTCCGCTTACGGATTCGATATCGGTTCTTCTCTTATCGCTGAATTTTTTACGGATATTATTTAAATCCTCCATGATGATAGCGTATACACGGTTAACATCAGCAAGAATATCTTCGAGATCAGAAATTTTGGTAAGCAAACCGTAAAGTTCGTCGGTAATTTTCTGTCTTTCAAGACCTGTGAGCTGTCCGAGACGCATCTGAACTATAGCTTCTGCCTGTTCCAGCGAAAGACCGGTCTGTTTTTCCACATGAAGTCCGCTAAAATCGTATTGAGCACGGTCGAGGAGAGCAGACATATCAATATCCTTGAAACGCTCTATCATTTTTTCCTTTGCTTCTGCGATAGTTGCGCTTGAACGGATTATCGCTATAACCTCGTCGATATAGTCGGCTGCGAGGATAAATCCCTGAAGGATATGCGCCCTTTCAAGAGCTTTTTTCAGATCGAAACGAGTACGTCTCTGGATAACGTCCACCTGAAAATCAAGATAATGCTGGAGCATCTGTTTAAGCTGAAGAACCTTCGGTTCGCCGTTTACAAGAGCGAGCATGATGATGCCGACGGTATCCTGAAGCTGAGTAAGCGCAAAAAGCTTATTCAGAACTATCTGCGGAACAGCGTCTCTTTTCAGCTCGATAACAACTCGCATACCTTCCTTGTCGGATTCGTCACGCAGATCGTAAAGTCCCTCTATTTTCTTGTCTCTTGCAAGCTGATTGATGCTTTTAAGCAGTCTTTCCTTGCGAAGCATATACGGAATTTCATCAATAATGATGCAGTTTCTTCCTTTTATTTCCTCAAAATGGGTACGGCTTCTCAAGGTGATCTTTCCTTTTCCTGTACCGTATGCGGCACGGATTCCGGCTTTGCCCATAATGATTCCGCCTGTCGGGAAATCAGGTCCTTGAATATGCTCCATAAGCTGTTCGAGTGTACAGTTCGGATCGTCGATAAGAAGCTGGAGAGCGTCTATGACTTCTCCGAGATTATGCGGAGGAATATTCGTCGCCATACCAACGGCTATTCCAACCGAGCCGTTTACCAGCAGATTCGGAAAACGTGACGGCAGAACTGCCGGTTCTTTAAGACGATCATCGTAGTTCGACGTAAAATCAACAGTATCCTTGTTGATATCGGTAAGCATATCGAGTGTAAGCTTAGCCATTTTTGCTTCGGTATAACGGTAAGCCGCAGGACCGTCGCCGTCGATAGAACCGAAGTTTCCGTGTCCGTCAACAAGCGGATAGCGCATAGAGAAATCCTGTGCAAGTCTTACAAGAGCGTCGTAAACAGATGCGTCACCATGCGGATGATAACGTCCGAGAACTGCTCCGACCGTATCGGCGCACTTTCTGTAAGCCTTTTCCGGAGTAAGTCCGTTTTCATGAAGCGTGTACAGAATTCTTCTGTGTACAGGCTTCAGACCGTCCCTGACATCCGGAAGCGCTCTCGAAACAATTACCGACATTGCGTAATGAAGCATAGAATTTTCCATCTCATCGACAAGTTCGGTATTTATTATCTTGGAATTGTCTTGATAAAGCAAATTTTTTTCCTCCTGTGAGAATTTTATATTTTATTGCCGTGTGTGTTTATTTATCAGCCGGAACTATTTTGCGTACCGTTTCAAGCTCTGCTTCTGAAAATCCCTCTTTCGGAAGAATATAAAATACGCTTTTTCCTTGCATTAAAAGGAAAAATTCATCGTATTCCAGCAGCTTGAAATCCGAATTTACCGCTATTCTCGTTTTCTCCGGAAGCAGCTCCGTTTCTTCCGGAATATCTGCCGGATCGTATTCTGCTGCTGTTTCATCCAAAACTTCCGGCTCTTCAACTGTCGATATATCGACAAAACCTTCGCCTATGCCAATTTTGTAAACAGGCATCCCCATACTTTTAAGCGTTTCGCAAAGTCTTTTTCTTACGAACTTCGGATTATGCCATTCTCTGAAAGCAAGAGCTATACAAACTACGATAAGAAGGTAAACAAGACGGTTTTCAGGCGTTTTCACTGCCGCATACACAAAATCTGCCGCAAGTATCAGAAAAAGCGCTGTAAAAATATAGTTCTTCGGATAAACGAATTTTTTCTGATAACTCCGATAAGCCTTATCGAAAATTTCCGGCGATATCTGATATTCTTTTTCAAGCTTATAATTTTCTTCCATTTATTCTCCTTTTTATCTCCACGCTGTCCCTGCACTCTGCCAAGGGGATAAAATCCCTTTGGAATCCCGTTATTATGGGGGAATTCTGTTTCTTATATCCTGTTAAGATAAGTTCATTCTATGGATATCCCATAGTCAATCTTAATGCCCCTTTATGGGGTATTAAGATTGACCTAATACCGGGTTTCCAAAGGGTGAATCCACCCTTTGGCAGGGGTAAAAGGGGACAGAGTCCCCTTTATATATCGAGATCCTGAGCGAATTTAGCGTTTTTCTCTATGAAGTTACGTCTTGGCTCGACCTTATCTCCCATGAGAATAGAGAAGGTCTCGTCGGCTTTTAAAGCGTCCTCCATCGAGATCTTGACTATAGTACGGTGTTCGGGATCCATAGTTGTCTCCCAAAGCTGTTCCGGATCCATCTCGCCAAGACCTTTATAACGCTGCACTTCGACCTTATATTTGCCTTCTTCCGAAAGCTCAGCGATATATTTATCTCTTTCCTCTTCTGAAAATGCGTAGTATATCTTCTTGTTTCTCTCAACTCGGAAAAGCGGAGGCTGAGCTATATAAACGTTTCCGTTCGTTATAAGCGGACGCATATAGCGGAAGAAAAATGTCAGCAAAAGCGTTCTTATGTGCATACCGTCAACGTCGGCATCCGCCATAATGATTACTTTTCCGTAGCGGAGCTTTTCGATATCAAAGTCCTCGCCGATACCTGTTCCGAGAGCAGTGACTACCGGTTCGAGCTTATCGTTTCCGTAAATTCGGTCTATACGTGCCTTTTCAACGTTGAGCATCTTTCCCCATAGCGCAAGGATAGCCTGATAGCGGCGGTCTCTTCCCTGTTTTGCAGAGCCTCCGGCTGAATCTCCCTCGACGATGTAAATTTCAGTGTAGCGGCTGTCTCTTTCGGAGCAGTCGGCAAGCTTTTCCGGCATAGAAGTTTTTCCGAAAGCGTTTTTGCTTCTTTCTGCTTCACGAGCTTTTTTAGCTGCTTCACGGGCTTTAAGAGCAGAAAGGCTCTTTTCAAATATCATTTTTGCAATATCGGGATTTTCTTCAAGAAAATTCATCAGTTTTTCCTGAACGAGCTTCTCGATAAAAGGCTTAACTTCGGGATTTCCGAGTCTGCCCTTGGTCTGACCCTCAAATTCGCATTCAGTCAGCTTAACTGAAATTATCGCCGTAAGTCCTTCACGAACGTCGTCTCCGGAAAGTTTTTCTTTTTCTTTAAGAAGTCCCATTTTACGTCCGTATTCATTGATGACCTTTGTAAGAGCGTTCTTGAAGCCGTTTTCATGCGAACCGCCGTCCTTGGTGTGGATATTATTTGCGAAAGAGAGGATTACTTCGTTGTAGCTGTCGTTGTACTGAAGAGCGACCTCCGCAAAAGAGTCGCCTTGCATTCCGGAGACGTAAATTACCTCTCCGCTTAATGATTCAAGACCTCTTGTAGCGTGAATATGCTCGACAAACTGACGGATTCCACCCTCGTAATGCAGAGTTTCTCCGATAATATTTTCCTCGTCACGCTTATCTGAAAAGACGATCTTTATTCCGGCATTGAGGAAAGCCTGTTCACGAAGTCTTTTTAAAAGAACTTCGTAATCGTAGACCGTACTTTCAAATATTTCCGGATCAGCCTTGAACATTACGCTTGTGCCGGTTTCGGATGTATCGCCTGTAATTTTAAGCTGTTCGGAATATTTTCCACGTTCAAACCGCTGAAAATAGACGTGTTCGCCGTCTTTAACGGTAAGCTCCAGCCATTCCGAAAGAGCGTTTACAACAGATGCTCCGACTCCGTGAAGTCCGCCGGAAACCTTATATCCGCCTCCTCCGAATTTTCCTCCGGCATGGAGAATGGTGTAAACGACCGTTGCCGCCGAGATTCCCTCTTTCGGATGGATTCCGACCGGGATTCCTCTTCCGTTATCGGAAACTCTTATAACGTCGCCCTCGAGAATTTCAACGGTTATCTCGCTGCAATATCCTGCAAGTGCTTCATCGATGGAGTTATCCACGATTTCGTAAACAAGATGATGCAGGCCGCCCGAACCTGTTGAACCGATATACATTCCCGGTCTTTTTCTTACCGCCTCAAGTCCCTCGAGAATTTGTATATCGTTTTCATCGTAATTGTTATTATTCTGACTCATGAATTTACCTCCGGTTTATTTCTATTTTTCTTCCACGCTGTTTTTTGCGGGGCGTTGCCCTCTTGTCAGGGGACGCTGTCCCCCGACATCCTCTGCTAAAGGGACATAGTCCCTTTAGAATCCCATTATTAATATCCTCCGCCGCTTTCGAGTCTTTTTCTCAGGGTTGATGCGGCGAGCTGCGAGATATAGACTCTTTCCCTGCCGTTTTTCATGGTTATAATGAAGCTTTTCGGCATTTCGTAGGTTGTATAGACACATTTATGCTCCTTTTCGGCACGGTCGAGCAGAATCTTTGTCGATTTTCCCACAGTCGTATTTTCTATGTCGAAAATCGCAACAATGTCCCTTACGTCAACGGAATAATTGTTTCCTATGTGAAGATACATTTTCAAGTCTCCTCCGTAATTTTTCCGCCGCTTATTCTAAGGATTTTTCCCTTTATTTCGGGAAGAAGGGCGCTTTCATTCGGCGTTGTGAGAAAAACCTGCATATCCTTTATTATGTCGAATACGAAACGCTGACGATTTTCGTCCAACTCGCCCATAACGTCGTCGAGAAAAACGACCGGAGCTTCCCTTGATTTTTTCATAAAGATTTCCGCCTGCGCAAGCTTCATAACAAGAGCCGCACTCTTTATCTGTCCCTGAGAACCGAAATCCTTTGCGCTCAGACCGTTGATTTTTATGAGTATCTCATCACGGTTAACGCCTGCGTGAGTCGAACCTGTTCGGATATCGTATTCTTCGGTCTCACGGATTCGACGGTAATACTGATCAAAAGCCTCTTCTCCGCATTCTTTTTCAAAATCTTCCGAGCGGAAAATGTTCGATTTGTATTCAAGCTCCAGCTCTTCGTTTCCTCCGGAGATTATACGATAGAGTCTGCCGCATATCTCGTTTATTTTTTTAACGTATTCGTTTCGCATAAACGAGATAAGAGTTCCCTCATGAGCCGCCTGTCTGTCCCAGATATCGAGTTCGGAAGCGGATGATTTTCCCTGCATTATCTCTTTCAAAAGAGCGTTGCGCTGGTTCATAACGGCATTGTGTTTGTTGATGTGGACTATAAAGATCGGATTGAGCTGTGAAGCCGCCATATCAATAAAACTTCGTCTTTTTTCCGGAGCGCCTTTCACAATTTCCGTATCGTCCGGAATAAAAGCGATGCACTTAAAAACGTCGAAAAGCGATCTTGTTCCCTTCTGCTTCACTCCGTTAAGGTGGATAAGCTTCGGATTATTGCCGCCTTTGTTCATTTCAAGAGTTATTTTCTGCTCACGGACGCTGTCCTTCACCTTGATTTTAGCCGACATTCTGCTCTTGTCTATGCAGATATAGTCTTTTTCCTTAGAGCCACGAAAACTGCGGCATCCGGACAATATCCACATTGCTTCAAGAAGATTTGTCTTTCCCTGCGCGTTAGAGCCAACTATTATGTTGTATTTTTCATCGGGAGCAAATGAGATTCCCGAAAGATTTTTGAATCCGTCTATGTCTGCATAAGTGACGATCACTCTACAGTTACCTCTTCTCCGTCAAGAGAAACGGTATCGCCCGGACGGATCTTTTTTCCACGCATAGTGCAGACTTCGCCGTTCACAAGAACCTGTCCCTCCTGAATAAGAGCCTTCGCTTCTCCGCCCGAACCTACAAGAGACGCAAATTTAAGCAATGCGTCGAGCTTTATAAATTCTGTTGTAATTTTTATCGAATTTTTAGCCATACTAAAACAGCCTTTCAATTAATTATTTCTTTTTAACTGCTTTTCCTTCGTCGTTCAGAATATATTTTGCTCTGAATTCGAAGTTTTCAGCAGCAAGCTTTTCGTACATTTCAGGATGAGCCTTACAGTACTGAAGTGCGTATGATACATTATTTTTCATTTCTTCGGCAAATTCCGGATTTATAGCCAGCAAACGTTCGTACATATCCGGATGCTCGCCGCAGTATTTCAAAGCATATCTGGCTTTGGACTTTATATTTTTTATTGTTTCGATTGCAGCCGCTTTAACGCAAATTTTCCTAAGCCAAAAAGAGAAAATAAGAATCGCTATAAGAAAAAGAACAGTGAAAATTCCTTCAAGATCAATATCCGCAATCACTTCCAACAGCATTAATACCGAACTAACTCCGAAAAAAACTACCAGCAAATTGGTGAAAGCGGAAAATATCGTAGATATCGGAGCGTAAGGATAAGCAGTATAACTAAACATTTCTTATCCCCTACTTGTTTTTAACTACTTTTCCTTCGTCGTTCAGAATATATTTTGCTCCGAATTTAAAGTTTTCAGCAGCAAGCTTTTCGTACATTTCAGGGTGAGCCTTGCAGTACTGAAGAGCGTATGACGCATTGTTTTTCATTGCCTCGGCAAATTTCGGATTCTCTTCAAGAAGGGTTTCATACATATCAGGATGCTGCTGGCAGTACATAAGAGCGTAATTTGCCGATTTCTTGATATTCTTCTCTGTTTCCTTTTCAGCCATTTTATCGGCGACTGTATGCGAAAGATAGAAAAAGAAAAACAGAGCCAATGCAATAAGAAGAAGCGCCGGAATTACCAGAATAACATTATTGTTCATCATTCCGAACATTACCACTGCTCCTACTGCGGAAACAAGAGCAAGACAGCTCATCAGAACCGAAAATATTGTTGCTTTCGGTGCATATGGGTAATTTCTGTAAAAAATCATAATTTTTCTCCTTTAGCTTTATTTTGTGTATTCGCTTTGGAATCCCATTATTATAGGGAATTCTGTTTCTTATACCCTGTTAAAGGTAAGTTCATTCTATAGATATCCCACAGTCAATCTTAATGCCCCTTTATGGGGTATTAAGATTGACATAATATCGGGTTTCCAAAGGGGATTTACTCCCCTTTGGCAGGGGCATGGGGACAGCGTCCCCATAATAAAGTCATCCTTTAAGCTGAATAGGCATAACGAGGAAGATATAGCTTTCGCCCTCGAGGGGAAGAATTTCTATAACCTTCATAGCTCCGCTGAAACGAATGCGGATCTTATCGCCCTCGGCAGCTCTTAAAGCTTCAAGCAGGAGCTTATTATTGAAACCGATAGTAACTGTTTCCCCGGAAATATCAGCTGATATTGCATCGTTTATTTTTCCTATTCCTGTTTTGCAGCTTATTTTCATAACTCCGTTGCCTACTTCGCAGCGGATAGGCGACTTATTTTTCTCGTCGATAAGAAGCGAACAGCGTTCAAGACAGGTTGCAAACTCCCTTTTGCTGATTATTACTTCGGTTTTATATCCGTTCGGAATGCTGAGCTTATAATTATGGAAAGCTCCTTCGAGAAGTCTTGAAATGACAATGACGTTGTCTATCTGAAAAATGATATGGCGGTCGTTAGTGCAGATAGTGCAGATCTTTTCATCATCGTCCTTTATAAGAGTAGAAACTTCAAGCAGCGCTTTTTTCGGAACTACAAAATGATACTTCTCGCCGCATTCGGTTATTTCGTTTCTGATAGCAAGACGGAATCCGTCGATAGCGACCATATTGAAGCTTCCGTCCTCGATATCGAAGAGTTCTCCTGTAAGAACCGGCTTGCTTTCGTTTGTCGAAGTTGCGTAGCTGGTCTGATTTATCATCGAACGGAGAGTAGTCTGTTTAACGGTAAAACTTCTTTCCGAGTCGACAACCGGCAGTTCGGGATATTCGTCGGCGCTCATTGCGGGAAAGCTGCATTCGGTAGCGCTGCATGAAATATTGATAACGAGATTTTCGTCGATATCGAAAGTTATGTCGTTTCCGGACATACGTCTTGTAAATTCGCTGAAAAGTCTTGTGCTTACAACAAATTCTCCCGAACCTTCCGTTTCGGCTTTAATGGAAGTTCTTATTCCCATTTCAAGATTATAAGCTGTAAGTTCCACCTCGTTGTTTTCAACCTTTACTTTTATTCCCTCAAGAGCGGCTATAGTTGATTTTGGCGAAACTGCTCTTGAAACGTGTCCGATAGCTTCACTGAGTTCAGTTTTATTGCAGATGAATTTCATTTATATGTTACCTCCATAAGGTATATGATATTGTATATGGGTATTGTCCTTGAGCTGAGGACAGTTTTTTCGGTGATATGAGCTGAATTTTTCGCTTAGCTTAAATTTAAGTTAAGAAAAGTTCAGATAAAAAATAAGATAAGAAAAATAAAACAAAATTATGATAAGATAAGAATATATATATTGTTGTAGTAGTTGGGGCGGTTGAAATGTTGGGACAAGCATTTTTCGGCTGTAAATCGCAGTAAACTCGTCCACAATGGTATGTTGTGAAATTTGGGAGCAATGTTTAATATTCATGGTTTGTCCGATTTTGTGTTGAATTGGTTGAGATTTGTGGAGTTGAAGTTTAAGAAAAGTGGACAAATCTGTGGAAACGGTTATTTTTCAGTTTCAACATTCAAAAATCTGTTGAGTGTTGAAAAATTGAATGTGTTGAAGAGAATATTTTCCGAAGAAATATTTCCGGAGCTTTTTCCGCAGTATTTCCGGTAAAAATCTTTTTGAAAGTTATTCCACAGACTTTTAAACACACTGTTGAAAAGTCTGTGGAAACATTATTTTTTCAACCGGTTTTAAACCATGTTCCATTTAATTCCACTATTTATTAAAGAGCAGTTCCAACGTGTATTTTGAGTTCGGATCTGAAGAAAAAGCCCGTCAGACCTTGCTCTTATCTCTTATATTTTTTATGATATCTTCTACGAGGCTTTTAAGATTTGAATCTTTTTCCATTGCTTCCGAAACGCTGGTTACGGAATAAACTATAGTTGAATGATCTCTTCCGCCGAATTCTGTTCCTATAGAAGCAAGAGGCATCTGAGTTATCTCTCTTACGACGAAAATTGCGACCTTTCTTGCAATGGATATCTGCGCAGAACGCTTATTTGAGCGTATATCGTCAGGTGAAACGCCGTAAACGGTTGAAACTTCCGAAATGATTTTTTCAACTGTTATCGGGATAGGCTGTTCGTCGGTCAGAACGTCTCTGATAACGCTCTGAGCCATCGAGATAGTTATCGGACTTCCTGCAAAATGGTTAAGAGCCTTCAGGCGAACCACTGCTCCTTCGAGCTGACGGATGTTTGATTTAAGGCGGTTTGCCATAAATTCGGCAACTTCGCTTGGCATTTTAAGTTCTAAAAGTTCGGATTTTCTGTTGATGATAGCAAGGCGTGTTTCGTAATCCGGAGCGGAAATATCGGCAATAAGACCGCCCTCAAATCTCGTTCTGAGACGTTCTTCAAGGGTAAGAAGTTCTTTCGGCGGCTTATCGGATGTGATAACGATCTGTCTGCCCTCCTGATGCAGCTTATAGAATGTATGGAAAAATTCCTCCTGCATACGTTCTTTTCCGGCAAAAAACTGGATATCGTCTATAAGAAGGATATCTGCGTTTCTGTATTTATCCTGAAAATTCGAGATATGGCTTGTATTCAGGGCATTTACAAGGTCGTTTCCGAAAGTTTCGCTTGTAACATAAGTTATGTTGAAGCTCGGCTGTTTTTTTCTTACCTCGTTGGCGATAGCCGTGATAAGATGAGTTTTTCCCATTCCGGAAGGACCGTATATAAACAGCGGATTATAATCCGGAACAGCTCTTTCGCCGCAGTTTTTCGCAACGGATTTGCTGCAGGCAAGGGCAAATTCGTTTGATCTTCCTTCTATAAATGTATCGAAAGTGTAATCGTAATTTGCGAATTTGTACGATTTTTCAAGCTCGGCGTGTTTCTGTTCAAGCTCGTCGTCGGTCGGAACCTTTACCTTTTCCGGTTCGTCGTTGTCAACGTTGATAACGATATTTACGTTAAAACCAAGAACGTTTAAAAAAGCGTCTTTAAGAATATCGCCGTATTTGGTCATTACGATATTCTTCTGAAAATCGGTCTGAATACCGAAAACCGCGTCTGTTCCGTTGAAACTTTCGGGCTTCATCTGGTCGATCCACGTTGTGATTCCTATTTCCGGTATTTTATCGTTTTCAAGGCAGTATTTTTTAACATTATCAAAAACATCCTCAAATGAATTCATTTTTAACCTCCATGTATGTATATTTGCCGCTGATAAGGACTTGTTTTATCCGCCCTTATCAGATTCAGGCTTAAAAACTTGTTGAAAACAACACTATCCTATAATAATATAATACTATTATAGCACATGAATTTTTAAATTGCAAGCGATTTTATTGATAAAGAGTGAGAAAATAAGCTCGGTTTCCACACCTAAATTGACATATTGTTGAAAACTTTGTGGATTAAACCTTGTCCATGTTCAAAACCTGCTTAAATAACGCAGCGAAAAAGAAAAATCTATGTTGAAAACCGTCGTCTGCGAAAGTTTTAAACGTAGTTTTCAAAAGTTTCAACATTTTTGATTTCACACATTGGGGAAAGCTGGGATCAATGCCAACAACTTAAGCGGGGACTCCTAACAGGAGCCGCGACCCTCTGTCACTTCGTGACATCTCCCTACACTGTAGGGAGTCACCGTCCCCACACCCCTGCCAAAGGGACGTACAGTCCCTTTGGAAACCCGGTATTAATTATTTTCAATACCCCGTAAAGAGGTATTGAAAATAATTAGGACAGAATGCCCATAGAATGAACGCTCTTTTGAAAAGAGTATAGGGAACAAAGTTCCTTAAGCTGACGTCATTTCCACTACGAATAACTGACGAATCTGAAAAATATATCGCCGCTATTTGAATCCATATTGGTAAAAAATCTGAAAATTTATTTTTTTTAAAAAAAATTCCGAAAATTGCTTGACATATCTTTTTTTTTAATATATAATGTTTTAGTGTAATGACCACAGGTATTATGGCATTAGTCTGTTATGCCGATGAAGGTTCAATAATCAGAATGACAAGCTTTTTAAAATGAATCCGCAGAGCTGCGCTTTGTGTGAGCTGTTTTGAGCTTTCATTCTTATAATACATTTGCGCAGAGAGGAGGATCTGAATATGAAAAGAACATATCAGCCTAAGAAGCTCCACAGAAAGAAGGAGCATGGCTTCATGAAGAGAATGTCTACTAAGAACGGCAGAAAGGTTTTAGCTCGTAGAAGATCTAAGGGCAGAGCAAGATTAACTCACTGACGAGGCTGACCACAAAATCTTTATTTTGTGGTCTTTTTTGTTAGCGGCAGTCTCGGAAAATATTTTTTCAGAAACTGCTTGAAAATGTATGCTTTATGGTATTATTATTATGCTTTATACGGAAATTTTAAACGATAATAAAGACTTCCTTACGCTTTATAAAAAAGGAAAGTATTCGGCTTCCAAATATTCGGTGATATATGTTCGTCCGAATGGCAGACCTTATAACAGATTCGGTATTACGGCAGGAAAAAAGGTCGGCAACGCTGTTTGCAGAAACAGGGCTAAAAGACTTATCCGTCTCGCTTACAGACAAGCCGAGATAAATCTTCCCGTCGGCATGGATATCGTTATTGTCGCAAGAAGCTGCATATGCAGCGTTAAATCACAGGAATACTGCGGATATATGGAAAAATACGGCGTTGCTGAAATAAACAAAATGTTCAGAAGCTTCTCTTACGGGAAAAAACGAACATGAAATATCTCGCTGTTTTAGTTATAAAATTTTATCGGAAATTTATATCTCCGCTTTTTCCGGCTAAATGTAAATATACTCCGACCTGCAGCGGATACGCTCTTGAAGCGTTCAGAAAATTCGGGTTTTTCCGTGGTTTTCTGCTTTCCGTGTGCAGGATATTCCGATGCAATCCATGGTCTTTGGGAGGATTCGATCCCGTTCCGGATAAGTTTACGCTGAAGCCGAAAAAAATAGATTATTTCGCCGTTCGCAGCGAGCATAATAATTACGATCACGATGACGAAGAAAAAGACGACAACGATTAAGAGGGATGAAATTTGAACGCACTTTATGATATTATCGGTATTCCTTTCGGATACCTTATGAAACTTATAAGCTATGTTTGCAGCAATTACGCTATTTCGATAATAATTTTTACGGTTGTTACAAAGATACTGCTTTTTCCGGTAAACTACAAAACTCAGAAAAATGCCGCAAGAATGCAGCTTCTTAACCCTAAGCTCGAAAAGCTCAAAAAAAGCTATGCCAATAATCCGCAGAGACTTCAGGAAGAACAGCAGAAACTTTACGTTCAGGAAGGTATTAATCCGATGGGAAGCTGCCTGCCGGCGTTTATTCAGATGTTCCTGCTTTTCGGAGTTCTCGACGTTATCTATAAGCCGCTTACTCACATTCTCAGAATTCCTAAGGAAATAAGAAAAAGTGCGCTGGAAATCGCCGGTTCAAGTCTTAAGATCAAAGATCTGAGAAGCGAGCTTGAAATTATGACGGCCGTTTCCGACGCTCCCGATAAATTCGGCGGTCTTGCGGATAATTTTCTTTCAAATGTCCAGGAATTTATAGGAAACTTTACCGTTTTCGGCGCTAATCTTGGCAAAACGCCTACGATACATCCGGATACATGGAACAGCGAAGCGATAATTCTTGTACTTATTCCGATTCTTGCCGGTCTTTCACAGCTCGTTTCTTCTGTTTACAGCCAGATGCATCAGAAGAAAACTAATCCCAATATGCAGGGCGGCGGCTGTATGACTTTTATGATGTATTTCATGCCGCTTCTTTCAGTATGGTTCGCATTCAACGTTCCGGCAGGTATCGGTTTCTATTGGATATGGTCGGCTCTTTTCTCTTTCTTTATCACTCTTGGACTTAATATGTATTTCACTCCCGAACGTACGGCTGCCATCAACGAAAAGGAAAAGGAAAAAGCAAGGATCTACGCTGAAAAACATCCCGAAAAGAAAACTTTTATGCAGAGAATGATGGAGCAGCAGGAACTTTTGAATCAGCAGCAGAACGGCGCTTCAAATCAGAAAAAATCGAACGGAGATAAGATCTCACGCTCTGAAATGAATAAATATAACCGTGATAAGATCAGCGAGGCAAGAAGAAGAATGGCTGAAAAATACGGCGATATATACGATGAAAACGAAAGCGACGATTAATTTTTTAAGGAGTTTTTTATATGACAGAAATTTTTAAGGCCGCAACCGTTGAAGAGGCAAAGGCTCTTGCGGCAAAAAAGTTCGGCAAGGATATCAGATCCATTAAATTTGAAATTATTGAAGAAGGTAAAAAAGGTCTTTTCGGAATCGGAAAAAAAGAAGCCGTCGTGAAGGCAAGCTTTGTTGAAGCAGCTTCTGTTAAGCCGGTTACAGCTGCTGCAAAACCTGCGGCAAATGTTCAGCCTGTAAAAAAATCGGAGCCTGCGGCTGCTATTCCTAAATCGGTTCCCGCAGGCAAGCCTGCTGAAAAAGCTAAGCCGGAGATCAAGACGGAAACTGCTGAAAAAATTGATGCGAAAAAGGCTGAGCCCGTTAAAAAGAACGAAAAAGATCCTGCCGAAAACGCTTTTATTAAGGACGATATGGAGGAATTTTCTATTGAAAACTTCACTCTTATCGAGGATGAAGCTCTTATACATTCAAAGGTAAAGCTTGCAAGAGATTATATCACAAGTATTCTCCGTGCAATAGATATAAACGCCGAATTCCAGATATATCAGAATGAAACGGGCGCTGTTATCAATATCGAAAGCGACAATAACGGTACTGTTATCGGCAGAAGAGGCGAGACTCTTGACGCTATTCAGTATCTCTGCTCTATCATCGCCAATAAGGGCGATAAGGATTACTTCAGAATTACAATTGACTGTCTCGGTTATAGAAGCAAGAGAAAGGAAACTCTTGAACAGCTTGCCGCTAAGGTTGCAAAATCAGTCCTCCGAACAGGACGTTCACAGCCGCTTGAGCCGATGAATCCTTATGAGAGAAGAGTTATTCACTCGGCTATTTCCGAGATCGAGGGAGTTTCCTCACGTTCTGTCGGCGAAGAGCCTTACAGAAAAATTATCGTTTCGTCCAATAATCCTAAGTACGGCGGAGGCAGAAGACGTGATAACCGCCGTGACGGAGGCAGAAGAAATAATAATCCGAGAAACCATGACAGAGAGGTCAGCATGGAGAGAAAGTCGGTTGATCTTTCAACCAGCTTTGAAAAGGATTATAAAAGACCAAGACCGGAAGACAGCATCGAAGGCGGTCTTTATGGTAAAATAGAGCTTTGATCTTATGGGGGACGCTGTCCCCCACGCCCCCTGCTTAAGGGGAGTACATCCTCTTAAGAATCCCGGTAATAGTATTATTAAGAATACCCCTTATTAAGGGGTATTCTTAATAATATATAATAATGGGTTTCCAAAGGGTGTATTCACCCTTTGGCAGGGGGATTTCGGGGGACAGCGTCCCCCATAAACAAAGGAGTGTTTTAATGTCAACTATTGCTGCTATTTCAACTCCGGATTCTACGGGTGGTATTTCCGTTATCCGTATTTCCGGTGAGAACGCTGTTGCGGTTGCTGAAAAAATTTTCAGTCCGCACGGCAATAAAAAGGTTTCAGAGATGCCGGGGTATACTTGCGCTTACGGTATCGCTCATGATAACGGCGAACGCCTTGATGATTGTATTTTAACTATTTTTCGTGCTCCGCACAGCTTTACCGGAGAGGATACGGCTGAGCTTTCTTGTCACGGAGGTCTTTATGTTACAAGAAAAATTCTCAGAACTGCACTGAAAAACGGTGCGGAAAATGCCGAGGCAGGAGAGTTTACGAAACGTGCTTATCTTAACGGCAAGCTCGATCTTACTCAGGCGGAGGCGGTTATGGATATTATTTCCGCAAAGGGCGAAAGAGAACTGAAAATGGCGGAAAATCTTCGTGAGGGAGCTGCCTTTAAAAAGGCGGAGAAATGTTCCGCTAAGCTTATAAAAATTCTCGGCGATCTTGCCGCTTGGGCTGATTATCCCGAAGACGATATTCCGGAGGTCGAACCGGATTCTCTTATGTCTCAACTTTGCGGAGTGAGGGATGATCTTTCTTCGCTTATTGAAAATTACGATTGCGGCAGAATACTCCGAAATGGTGTTGCAACGGCTATTGTCGGACGTCCGAATGTTGGTAAATCGACTCTGTTCAACTGCCTGAGCGGTTATGAGAGAAGTATTGTTACAGATATTGCCGGAACGACTCGTGATGCGGTCGAGGAATCGGTCAGGCTGGGGGATATTACGCTCCGTCTTGCTGATACCGCAGGGATTCATGAAACTGACGATGTTATTGAAGGTATCGGAATTGATATCGCTGAAAAAATGATAGATTCCGCTGAACTTATTATAGCTGTCTTTGACGGAAGTTGTCCACTCACTGAGGACGATTTTTACTTAATTAATAAAATTAAAAATAAAAAAACGGTCGCTGTTATTAATAAAAATGATGCGGATTTGAAATTGGATATTACTCATTTGAGTAGCAAAATTAAACATATAGTATATTTATCAGCTAAGGAAAATGAGGGAATCGAGGCTCTCGGAAGTGAAATAGAAAAGATTTTTAAGATAAATGAAATAACGATAAATTCGGTTTCAGCAGCAAATGAAAGACAAAAGTTGTGTATTGACAAGGCGCTTGGATGTGTTGTCGAATCTATTGCTGCTCTTGAAAATGGCGAACTGCTTGATGCTGTAAACGTTCTGATTGATGAGGCTGAGCAGCATCTTCTTGAACTTACGGGAAAAAGAATCACCAACGCTGTTGTTGATGAGGTCTTTTCAAGATTTTGTGTTGGAAAATAATGTTTCACGTGAAACAATTTAATGAGGGATAATTATGAATTACAATATGGGAGAATTTGATGTGGCTGTTGTTGGCGGCGGTCATGCCGGAGTGGAGGCTGCTCTCGCTTCTGCAAGACTTGGCTGTAAAACGGTTATGTTTACGATATCGCTTGATCAGATTGCAAATATGCCCTGTAATCCGTCAATCGGAGGTACTGCTAAAGGTCATTTGGTAAGAGAAATCGACGCTCTTGGCGGTGAAATGGGCAAAGGAGCAGACAAATGCTTCATTCAAAGCAGAATGCTTAACCGTGGAAAAGGTCCGGCAGTTCATAGCCTTCGAGTTCAGGCGGACAGAGTTATGTATCACGATTACATGAAAAATGTTTGCGAAAAACAAAAAAATCTCTTTGTTAAACAGGCTGAAATTGCTGAAATTATTGTTGAAGAAGGTAAAATTGTTGGAGTAAGAACATCTCTTGGAGCGGAATATTCGGTTAAAGCTGTGATAATTGCAACAGGTACATACCTGAAAGGAAAAATTCACATCGGAGAAGTATCTTATGAAAGCGGTCCTGATTCAGCGCTGCCGAGTAAAAAATTGTCGGCGAGTCTTATTGAAAATGGAGTTGAACTTCGTCGTTTTAAGACTGGCACACCATGTCGTGTAAACAAAAGAAGCATTAATTTTGATATTATGGAGAGGCAGGATGGAGATGAGTATATTACTCCGTTTTCATTTGAAACTCCGGTTGACGGACTTCAAAATAAAGTGAGTTGTTATGTGACTTATACTAATAGTAATACGCATGAAGTAATACTCAATAATCTCGACAGATCGCCTTTATACTCAGGTAAAATCGAGGGAGTCGGGCCAAGATATTGTCCGTCTATCGAGGACAAAATTGTTCGTTTCTCTGATAAACCAAGACATCAGCTTTTTGTTGAACCAATGGGACTTACGACAGAAGAGTATTATTTGCAGGGAATGTCATCGTCGCTGCCGGAGGATGTTCAGCTCGCATTTCTAAAAACAATAGAGGGACTTGAAGATGTTGAGATAATGCGTCCGGCATATGCGATCGAGTACGACTGCTGCGATCCGATACAGCTCCTTCCTACTTTGGAATTTAAGAAAATAGAGGGACTTTACGGTGCAGGACAGTTTAATGGAAGTTCCGGGTATGAGGAGGCAGCTGCTCAGGGAATCGTTGCCGGAATTAACGCTGCTTTGAAAATAAAAGGCAGGGAGCCTATGATTCTTGATCGTGCAAGTTCTTATATCGGTACGCTTATCGACGATCTTGTAACGAAGGGATGCTCGGATCCGTACAGAATGATGACCTCACGCAGTGAATATCGTCTTATCCTTAGACAGGATAATGCTGACCAGAGATTGACTCCTGTTGGGTATAAAATCGGTCTTATATCCGCCGAAAGATATAATAATTTGCTCACGAAGATCTCTAAAACTACTGATGAAATAAAGCGTGTTTCATGTAAAAATATGTCTCCAACGGCTGAATTGAATGCTTTTCTTGAAGAAAATCATACAGCTCCGCTCTCTACAGGATGCAAATTGGCTGATCTTATTCGACGTCCGCAGCTTAATTATAACATTCTTGCTCAGTTTGACGACGAACGTCCGAATCTTTCAGACGATATTTGTGAGCAAGTTGATTTGCAAATAAAATACGAGGGTTATATTTCAAAACAGCTTGCTCAAATTGAAACAATGCGCAATCTTGAGGAGAAGAAACTTCCTCAAAACACGGATTATAGCCGTATACGCGGTTTAAGACTTGAGGCGGCTGAAAAGCTTAATAGGGTACAGCCTGTATCGATTGGTCAGGCTTCAAGAATTTCCGGAGTTTCTCCGGCAGACGTTTCACTCCTTGCTGTTTGGCTACAGCATGAGAAGGGAGGCTAAGATGTTTCCTGATTTTGAACTATGTTGCTCTGCTTTTGAAAAGTATGGATTGAGTCTTGACAAGCATATTTATGATAAGTTGCACATTTACTGTGATTTTCTTATTGAGTATAACAAAAACGTCAATCTGACTGCCATAACCGATCCGGTCGATATTCTTTACAAGCATTTTATTGATAGTATTCTCATGGTGAAATATGTGGATATACCGCAAAATGCTTGCATTATTGATGTTGGAACGGGCGCAGGTTTTCCATCAATTCCTTTGAAAATTTATCGTCCTGACATCAATTTGACACTTTTGGATAGTCTGAATAAACGAATAACTTTTCTTCAGCTCCTTTGTGAAAAGATTGGAATTCAGGCTGAATTTATTCACGGACGTGCCGAGGATTTCTCTAAAAAGCCTGAATATAGGGAAAAATTTGATGTTTCCTGTGCAAGAGCCGTTGCGAATATGTCACTTTTGAGCGAACTGTGTATTCCATTTGTGAAGGTCGGAGGGAATTTTGTTTCAATGAAAGGTCCTAATGAGGATATTTCTCTTGGATTCAATGCAATTAAAATTCTCGGCGGAAATGTTTCACGTGAAACAAATTATCTGCTGGAGAATGAGGAGCGCCGTATTATTCAGATAGAAAAAATATCGCAGACTCCGACAAAATATCCTCGAAATAGCAGTCAGATTAAGAAGAAATTGCTCTGAAATCATTTAATATTGATAAAAAAAACACCAGTTTGCTGAAAATTGGCGTTTTTTTTGTGTGGCAATTATTTCCCAGAAATGCTACAATATTTTTACAGGGGTAACCCAAGTAAAATGTGTGAGGACAAAAACATGGCAGGATTTTTAAATTTTACTAAAGAAAAGCTTGTGAACAAGGTCATCGAAGTCGAAATAAAGCTGATAAGACCTAATCCGCATCAGCCAAGAACTGAATTTCCCGAAAATGAAATAACGGCTCTCGCTGAATCTATTGCTCAGAATGGTATTCTTCAGCCGCTTTCTGTGAGACGTACTGGAGATAAGTTTGAATTGATCGCAGGTGAGAGGAGGCTGCGTGCCGCTAAAATGTGCGGATTTTCGGTAGTTCCGTGTATCGTTCATGAAATAAGTGACCGAAATTCGGCGATTCTTGCTCTTGTAGAAAACATTCAGCGGCAGGATCTTTCTTTTTTTGAAGAGGCTATCGCTATTGAACAGCTTATTACATACTACGGAATGACTCAGGAGGACGCTGCAATGAAGCTCGGCAAGGCTCAGAGTACGATTGCAAATAAGCTCAGATTGCTCCGTATTTCACCTGAAGAACGTGATCTCATTATGAAGTTTAATCTGACCGAACGTCATGCAAGAGCGTTGCTCCGGCTAGCAAGTCCTGAGGACAGGTATTGTATTCTTGAAAAAATAATCAAGTACAACCTCAATGTTGAAAAATCTGAACGGCTTATCGACGAGTATATAGGTCACCAGAAAGAAAAAGCAAGCTATAAAAAGCGGTCTAAGGTCTTTCAGAATGTGAAAATGTTCGTGAATACCATTAATAAAGCCGTTGAAACCATGCAGGCGGCCGGAATTTCAGCAGATTCCAAAAAGATTCAAAACGAGGAGTATATTGAATACAGAGTAAGAATCCCGATTCAGAACAGACAAAATCAATAAAAAATATAATGTTTCACGTGAAACAATTCCTAAAATGTTTCATGTGAAACATTTTTTATGCAAAAACTTATAAAATTTGAAATTATGTATTTACATCAGTAAGAAAAAGTGGTATAATTATAAGGAAATAGAACAATAATATCATCTCGCCGCAATTATCAATGTTGTAAGTTTAATGATTTTGTCCATTATGCTTTTCAAAGGAGAACTCATTCTATGGGCATTCTGTCCTAATTATTTTAAATCCCTCGTAAAGAGGTATTGAAATAATTAATACCGGGATTTCAAAGGGATGTACTCCCCTTTGACAGAGAGACGGGTGATTCCCTAATGTGTAGGGAGATGTCAGCTTGCTGACAGAGGGTACGGGCAACCGTTAGTTGAAGTGTCTACGCTTAAGTGGACGTCATAGCTTACGCTTGCGGAGAGGATATATTTGAAAGGAAGATTTCATGGGAAAAATCATTGCTGTGGCAAATCAGAAGGGCGGCGTCGGAAAATCAACGACTGTTGTTAATTTGTCAGCATATCTCGGTTCAAGGGATTACAAGGTGCTTTGCATTGATTCTGATCCGCAGGGAAATACGACAACCGGCTTCGGCGTTAGAAAAAAATCTGCCAAAGCTACTACTTACGACGTTATTACAGGCAAAACACGCATTCAGGACGCTATTATACATACAGAATTCAAAAACGTTTCGCTCGTTCCGGCTACCGAAAATCTTGCGGGATGCGAGATCGAACTGGTCAATTTTGAAAACAGAGTGAATCGCCTCAGAATGCAGATTCTCACCTGCAAGCTGGACTATGACTACATTTTCATAGACTGTCCGCCGGCTCTCGGCACGATAACTATCAACAGTCTCGTTGCCTGCGATTCGATTATTGTACCCATGCTTGCGGAATTTTACGCTCTCGAGGGACTTTCTCAGCTTGTAAGCACTATCAAGATTGTTAAGACCAATTACAATCCTGCACTCGACATTGAGGGAATCCTCTTTACTATGTTCGACGGTAGACTTAACGTTGCAAACGAAGTTGTTTCCGAGGTTGAAAAATATTTCCCGGATAAGGTTTTTGAAACGAAAATTCCTCGAAATGTACGTATTTCCGAGGCTCCGAGCCATGGAAAACCGGTTATGTATTATGATAAATCTTCAAAAGGTGCGGAAGCGTATGAACTTCTCGGACATGAGCTGCTCGGCGAAGCGCTTGAACTTCCGCAGAAAAAAAGAAGAGGTATATTCAACTTTAAAAAATAACAATGAAAGGGGAGTAGTCCGTAAGTGATCGCTTGGATAAGTAAAAGCGAGGCAATACAGGATGAATAAAAATATGGCTATAGGCGGTTTAGGAAACGGTCTGGATTCGCTTTTTAATGACAACATAAGCGATATACAGGTTAAAAAAACGCTCAGAATTTCGGAAATAGAACCGAATCGTGACCAGCCGAGAAAAAATTTCAGCGATGAAGCTATTGCTGCTCTTGCGGATTCTATCCGTGAACACGGTATGCTTCAGCCAATTCTCGTTCGTCCGATAAGCAGCGGCGGTTATCAGATAGTTGCCGGTGAAAGAAGATGGCGTGCGGCAAGAATGCTCGGTCTCGATGAAGTTCCTGTCAACATCAGGGAGCTTTCCGATCTTGAGACAATGCAGATCGCTATTATCGAGAATTTACAGCGTGAGAATCTGAATCCCGTTGAAGAGGCTTCCGGATATAACGAACTTATCGAGAAGTTTGGCATGACTCAGGACAAGGTGGCAAAAATGGTCGGACGTTCACGTTCGGCTGTTGCAAATTCCGTAAGACTGCTGTCGCTGCCGGAGAGAGTGCTGAAAATGCTCGAAAACGGCGATATTTCGGCAGGTCACGCTCGTGCGCTGCTTGGATTCGATAACGAGGAAATACTTATTGCTACTGCTATAAAGGCTTCCGACGGCGGACTTACCGTTCGTCAGGTAGAAAAAGCGGCTCAGAAATCGCTGGAGACGGAGGATGAAGCAAACTCCGAAAAGAATTCAAACAGCCGTATCGACAGCTACTTCGTTGAAGTGGAGCTTTCTTTAAAAGAAAAGCTTGGCAGAAAGGTTAAAGTTGATTACGGAAAAAATAAGGGTGCGCTTATCCTCGAATTTTACGATAAAGACGATCTTAACGAGCTTGCAAATAAGCTCGCAATGGAAATATAAAGGAGCAGATTTAAAATGATAGACATTAAATTGATCAGAACAAATCCTGAAATTGTAAAGGAAAATATCAGGAAAAAGTTTCAGGATTCAAAGCTTGAACTCGTTGACAAGGTTATCGAGCTTGATAAAAAATACAGAGAAACCAAGGTTGAATGCGACAGTCTGCGTAATCAGCGTAAGGTGAAGAGCAAGGAAATTGGCGGTTTTATGGCTAAAGGTCAGAAGGAAGAAGCCGAAAAGGTTAAAGCCGAGGTTGCCGGACTTGGCGCTAAGCTTGCTGAAATGGAAGCACTTGAAGTTCAGCTTGAGGCTGACATCAAAGAGATTATGCTTGTGATACCGAATATTATTGACGAAAGCGTTCCGATCGGTAAGGACGACAGCGAAAATGTTGAGGTTGAACGTTTCGGCGAACCGGCTGTTCCGGAATTTGAAGTTCCCTATCACGTTGATATTATGGAAAAAGTCAACGGAATAGACCTCGACAGCGCAAGAAAGACAAGCGGAAATGGATTTTATTATCTCTGCGGCGATATTGCTCAGCTTCAGTCCTGCATCCTCTCATATGCGAGAGATTTCATGATCGATAAGGGATTCACATACTACATTCCGCCTTTTATGATAAGAAGCGACGTTGTTACCGGCGTTATGAGCTTTGCTGAAATGGAAGGCATGATGTATAAGATAGAGGGTGAGGATCTCTATCTTATCGGTACGAGCGAGCATTCGATGATCGGTAAGTTTATCGACACTATTATTCCTGAAGAGGAACTCCCGAAAACGCTTACAAGCTATTCTCCTTGCTTCCGTAAAGAGGTTGGCGCTCATGGTATTGAGGAGCGTGGCGTATATCGTATCCACCAGTTTGAAAAGCAGGAAATGATCGTTGTCTGCAAGCCTGAGGAGAGTATGGAATGGTTCAAGAAAATGTACAGCTATACTGTTGAGTTTTTCCGAACACTTGATATTCCTGTAAGAACTCTTGAATGCTGTTCGGGCGATCTTGCAGACCTTAAGGTTAAAAGTATCGACGTTGAGGCATGGTCTCCAAGACAGGAGAAATATTTCGAGGTCGGAAGCTGTTCAAACCTTGGTGACGCTCAGGCAAGAAGACTCGGAATCAGAATTAAGGACAGCGACGGCAATAAATATCTTCCACATACCCTTAATAATACGGTCGTTGCTCCGCCGAGAATGCTTATTGCTTTCCTCGAAAATAACCTCAACGAGGACGGAAGCATAAGAATTCCCGAAGCGCTCAGACCGTATATGCGCAAGGATGTTATTTCTGTTCCCGTTAAATAAATATTCAAGGGCTGCTGCGTTTGCGGCAGCTTTTTTATTACATATTTCAATAAAACAAAATTTCTGAAAATAATTTGTACAAAATAACGGTAGACAATACAGATCTTTTGTAGTATAATATAAGTAAGAAATGATTTCATTAATTATTTCGAATTATTGACAGATAAACAGAATATAATATTGCAAAGGAGAATTATTATGAAGGTTAAGTCAAGAATGATTGCATTCCTATCTACCGCTATGGTTGCAGCTGCTTCTGTTATGTCTTTTTCCGGCTCGGCTGCTCAGAATGTTGTTTACAACGATCCGTCCGGCGACGGAAAAATCGATATGTCTGATGCGGTTGCAGTTATGCAGTATCTCAGCGGAGCTATTACCCCTGAAAATGTCGACAAATTGGATTTCGATAATAATGGTGTAGTTACTCCGATGGACGCTTATAAAATTCAGGCATATAAGCTTGAACTTCTTGAAAAAGAAAAACCGCTTGGGGTTTACGGTTCTCCTAAAGCTGAAACATTTGTTGCAGATGAAACCTCTCGTTCATATCTTGTGTATAATGCACAAACAAAATCTTATATGAGAAGATATTCGTTATCAGTTTCTGCTGAATATCCTAATCAACATTCTAACCCGAATAATGAGATCAGCACATATTCTGTTATGCCCGATGATGACAGAGAAGTAGATTGGTCAAAAAGCGGTACTGTAAAATTAATGACGCCATACGGATATAATGGAACCGGATTTGTTGTAAATCCTCATGTTATTGCAACTTGTGCTCACTGTGTTTACAGAGGTGACGATAAAACTTTATATAATATCAGCAATATAAAACTTTTTGATAATGAGGGTAATGTTTCATTAAATGCAACTCCAAAAGAAATTCATATTCCAGCTAAATATTATGATTCTGCAAATTATGAACCTCATTATGATTATGCATTGATAACTGTTCAAGAGGATTTAAGCGATTATATGTGTTATGATTTGGGTGTCGCTTTAGATTCATCATTTGCTGATGAGTCCAAAAGAAATAATCTTCCTATATATATAACTGGATTTGCACAAGAAAGTAATGTCGGAGGCAATAGTAATTCAATTAACAACCTGATTACCGGAATTGGAAAGCTTTATGCCAAAGATAAAATTGAAAATAGTAATATATTGCCGTATCAAATAGTTTCCGATACAGCAATGTCAAACGGTGACAGCGGCGGTCCTGTTTATATTACTGAATCTTATAGTGATAAATACGGTAATAATGCAGAGTATAATACAGTTATAGGAATTAATTCAAGCGGAGCATGGAGATATAGTGCTGCTACACGTATAACAACAGACTTATTAGTTTTTTATAAACAAAATCATAATTTAAAATGGGAATAAGGAGGAAATTATTATGAAAAAAAGATTATTATCTTGTTTAACAGCTTTAAGTTTAACCGTATGCAGTTTATCTGCAATTTCCTCTAATGCTTATTATTGGGGAATGTATGACGCTTCATCAAAAGAGGAGACTGCTGAATTCAATAATATGATTGAAAACTTGATTCATGTAGATGATGGCGGAATTTTTACTCCGGCTGAATCAGGAGTAAAAGAAAATTGTTATATATATCCCGACACAAACTTGTTTTTGGTGACATTAAGGGCAAACAGTCACATTAACGTTTATATTTCCGATAAAGATAACAAGAGTATTTTGAAAAATATTATTGAACAATATAACTCTGATAATAAAACAAATATTATATATTCTAATGGAGAAACATATTGTGATTTGTATTTTTATGATGTTCCATCATCAGATATTGTTGCAAAAGAATTAGCAGAGATTATTAAAGAAAAGCAGATCGCCGAAAATATTGTTTATCGTTCAAATTTAAAATCATGGGTAACTGGTTATTTCGGTACATATTCAATTCTTACTTATGATATGACTAGTGCAGAAATAGATGATTTAAAAATAGTAGAAAAATATTTTATTGAAAATGGAATAGATTACAGATATGATTCTGAAAGCAAAATTATTGGAGGAGAAAATCTCAGTAAGATTGAGCAAATGAAAATAGCCGTTGATATTTATAAAACAACAGGTGCACGGATTTTTCACCTTTATTTGATGAATAATAATCCCTATTTTAATGATGGAGACATTGATTTGTTAAATGCAGTTGCCGGCGATTCCAACATCGACGGAAGAATGGATATGTCGGACGCAGTGCTGATAATGCAGAGCTGTTCAAATCCCGATAAATACCAGCTTACGGCTCAGGGAATATATAATGCCGACTTCAATAATGACGGTATTACAAATGAGGACGCTCTTACTATCCAAAAGATATTACTTGAAATTGAATAATTTTTAATATTTATGGACGGTGCTTTTATAAGCGCCGTTTTTTTGAAATTATGCGAATAGGAGTGTAACGGAGTAAGACGATTCAGCGTATAATATATCGTGCGGAGATCATCTGCACAAGGTGTTCTCCGTAAATTCCGAAAGGAGGACTATTTTATATGAATCTGAATCTTTTTGATGATGTCGATGGCTTGATTCTTCGTGAAAGAGAAAATACTCTCGGCAATAACAGAAACAATAACAGCAGACCATCGGGTTTTAATGGCGAAACTCCTCGTTTCCCCCAGAAAACTCCACTTGCTATGGCTTATGTTCCGTTCCAGCAATGGGGTGAGGTTTATAACAGCGATCAGGCTTTTAACAGCGGAACTCTTTTCCCTGAACTTGATTTTCCGTTTGAAAGAGGAGGCGACTCCAAATGAACGAAAGACGTATGCTTATGAATAAAATTAAAAAGTATGATTTCGCTTTGAAGGAACTTAATCTCCATCTTGATACTCATCCGGATTGCCGCCGTGCGCTTGCTTTATTCCAAAAATACAATGCTCTGAAAAAAAGCTGTGTTGAAGAATATAACGCAAAGTTTGGTCCGATAATTCCGGAACAAAGTAATGATGATCAGCATTGGTCGTGGATTGACGCTCCGTGGCCTTGGGAAGGGAGATAACTTATGTGGCAGTATGAGAAAAAATTACAGTATCCCGTTAATATAAAAAGACCTAACGCTAAATTAGCGAAGGTCATTATTGATCAGCTTGGCGGTCCGGACGGCGAACTCTCGGCTTCGTTGAGATATTTGAATCAAAGATATGTTATGCCATATTCTGAGGTCAAGGGTTTACTAACTGATATAGGTACTGAAGAATCTGCACATCAAAGATATATGTCAATATTTCAATAATACAGAAATGGCAATCGGTGGATCATAGGTATTAAGTGAATCGTCTTTTTTTCTGCTGTAGCGGATTTCTTTTATGACTGAGCGTAGAAATATGTTTTTTCTTTTAGGAGAAATATCATGGGCTTGGATAACGTCTACAGCTTCGGACAGAGAAACGATCATCTCTTGATAATTGATAACGGATCGGGATAACTCTTTAGCTTTGGCAAGAGCATCTTCGATCTTTTTTCTTTTTACTGCGAGAGTTTCGTTACGCATTACAAATACAGCGCTGGTATAAACCCCCTGTTCAAGCAGATCGTACAGTTTATTTTGCTGAGTTTCCAAAACGTTCAGCTCCTTAGAGAGCTTATTAACTATTTCTGAATTTACATTGTATTGAGGTTTGTTATCGTTAAGCTTTGATTTAAAATCCATGATAATGTTATTCAAAGCTTCAATGATTACTTGTTCAAGATCTGCACAAGAAGCAGACTTGTTTCCGCAGTATTTTTGATGAGGACAATGGATTCTTGTTTGAATACCCTTGCGTTGTGCCTGTTGAACCATAGCTTTGCCGCATTCACAGCGGATCAGTCCGGCGAATGGATTGACAAGTTCCTGATTTGCTTTTGAACGTGGAGTGTTTCCAAAACGATTTTGAACCGCCTGAAACAACTCTTCAGAGATAATAGGCTCATGCTTTCCGTCTACGATCATCCATGAATCCGGTTCTGATTTAGGACGTGATGTAATAATTTCCCCGTTTTCGTATTTTTTTATAGTTTTGCGCCAATTCCAGCGAATCTTACCGATGTATACAGGATTACGAAGTATATCACGGATGGAAGCGTTAGTCCAGTAAGGAGCTTTGCGTGGCTTGATTCCAAGTTCGTTCAAACGATTAGCAATTGTGGTTGTACCAAGTTTTTCATTGGCACATAGTTCAAATATCATACGAAGAGTATCGGCTTCAGCATTAGGAACAAGTGTATACGATTTGCCGATCTTGACCTTGTCATATCCATAGGGAGGTACAGAACCTATAAAATTTCCTTCGTTTACGGAAGCAATGCGTCCTCTCATCATAATTTCTTTGATGTATTCGAGGTAATCGTTTCCCCTCATCAGTTCCATTTCAAAGAACTTGCGGTCGAATTTATCTGAAAGGTCATAAGTTTTAGTTGGAGTTATTATAAGAGTATCAGTATAGCGGAAAGCTCTTATAATAGTACCGCAGTCGCTCAGATCGCCACGGCTCAGACGCTGCGGTTCAATAGTGAGAACGCCTTTTATCGGTTCATTCTGTATAATATCCAACATCGTTTTAATTGCCGGACGATCCTGTATAGTTTCACCGGAAACGACTTCACGATATATACATTCATCCGGAATCGGACTACCAAAAGTTCTTACAGCAAAATCCTGAATAATAGTTTCGTGTTTAGCAAGAACATCCTCGACGGTTTCGTGTTCGCCGTCCGAGCGTGATTTACGCAGGTAAACAAGATATTTGTTGTTCATTTTATATCTCCTTATAGTTTATCCCCTCTGATTCAGAGGGGATAATAAGAATTTGTTTTCATTTTAACAGTTCGCCGATATTGATTTCAAGATTGCCGTTATATATACCGACAGGAACAGATTTATCGAAGGTATAGATATACGGAGAATTGCTTTTATCGAAGAAGTAAACCAGAACTCTTTCATATGCCGGATCAACTATCCAGTATTCACGAACTCCGTTTGCAGCATACAGTGCAAGTTTGCGTGTGAAGTCGTCCGAACGGTTTGAAGAAGTGATCTCGATAACAAAGTCCGGAGCGCCGTAACATCTCTTATCGTCCAGTTGTGAAGGGTCACAAATAACCGAGATATCGGGCTGAACTACGTTAAATTCGTCAAGCTGAACGTCAAACGGCGCAGCAAACGGCTCACATTTGCCCTTGTTTATCTTTATGAAATTTCTGATTTCTGAAAATATCTCACCCAGGATTCTCTGATGAAGAATGTTTGGCGCAGCCAGTGCAACAACTTCTCCGTCAATAAGCTCGTATTGTTCAGAATTGCTTTCAGGAGTGAGTCTGAAAAACTCCTCCGCTGTGTAGCGTCTGTCTTTTGGAAATGGCATTTTAGCATACCTCCGTTCAAATTATATGAAATATTTCAGTTTACCTTAGTATATCATTTTTGGTTTGGAATGTCAATACGAACTTTAAATAGTTTATCCCCTCTGAGGGCAGAGGGGAATAATAAATTTGTAGGTTATTTGGTATATAATTTTTGCTTATGATTTAGTAGAATATCTTATTGTTTTCAAGATTTTTTCTGTACCAACAGGCTCTTGAATAAAAAAGATTTTCGTGTAAGCATTTATTAGCGTCAGAACACTCTTTATATTTACTACAGCAACCAAACTTATCTGAGGGTTCAAAGTGATCAACATAGTATATAGCTACACTTTTAATAAATTGTACAGCTTCTTCATCTAATTCATCAAAAGCTATATATGTATTTTTCCTATCTGATTTTCTTTTTCTTAATTCGGCATTGACAGGAGCTTTAAGCTCTGTAAGAACTATATCTTTTATTGTTATTGTATGCTTTTTTCCTGACTTGTAATTGAAAGTAAGTTTTTTAGTCATTTGAGTTACAGGCTCTTTAATCCAAACAGATTGAGATTTATCTTTATTATCTTTCAGAACAAAAAAGTTCGGAGGAGTGTTATGCGTATTAAGGATTTCGGCATTAATTGAGTTGATTATATCGGCTATACTGTTTCTTTCAGACATTTAAAAAACTCCTCTTCTTTTATTATTTTTATATCTTTGCCTTTAGATTGAAGTTCAAGAGCCTTTTCAACTTTTTCGCCGTAATTACCAAACTTCCAATCTTCGCTTCCAAGACTGCCAATGATTACATAGTTTGTTTTACCAGAAACTGAATTTTTAACAGACGCACCATTATCTTCGAGGAATAATTTAATTTCATTCCGTTTGCCAATCTTAAAATCACCAGTCAATACGATGTTTTTTTCAGAAATGTTACTGTATTCTTTATGCAATGAGCAGGATGACAATTTGTTGTTGGTAGTTTTAGATTGTGATGCTTTTGAAGTAGTTTTGCTATTACCAGTATATTTAGGTTTCAGAATTTCGTAACACTTGAAGTTCGCTATACAATCATTCAAAGCTCTGTGAGAATCTTTATGCTCAATATTAAAATGCTTTGTTAGAGTTGTAAGTTTATAATTTGGAACATCTATGTCACATTTACGGGCAAACTTAAGGGTATCAACAGAATCATTATTTAATGGCTCTAAATTTAATTTTTTACAATAACGATGAATAATCGGGAGATCGAAAGTATCAATATTGTGCCCTAAAATAATACCATTGCCTATAAATTCAAGATATTTCTCAAATACATCATTGATTGTCGGAGCATCCTCAACCATTTCATTAGTTATATTGGTCTTTTGTGTAACTATGTAGGGTATTTCATTATTCGGCTTTACTAAAGTTGAAAATGTATCAAAGATCTCATTGTTCCTGATCGTTACAGCAGCCAGCTCGATTATTTCACATTCATTAGTGTTTAATCCTGTTGTTTCAAGGTCAATGACAGTATAATTTTCAAGTTCATTAACTTTGGCTTCTCCCTTACATTCGCTCTTTGGAACTTTAAACCCCAATAGTTTCAGAAATTCGCTTTCTCTGATTATTGACAAGTCGGGAAAATTTATTTTTATATTTTCCCACCAATCACTCTTATTTTTAATGAAATCATCAAAATATATGTTGCTCGAAACAATAATATCCGTTTCTTCAGGAATAAATTCCCGTATATATATTGCGTTAATATCTTTGGCTAATTTACTAAAATCTGTTATAAGTTTTAAACCGCCGACAGTTGCTATACGTTTTCCGTCCAGATGCTTTATGATCTGTGGTGCTGTAATTACGTCGGAAATATATTTAACTCCTAATTTATTTCTTTTTTTCCATTCTTCATAAGATTCATATTCAGAATCTTGTTCACGTGCTTCCTGCCATTCATAGTAATTTTTTCTTTTAACATCATCAAAAAGCTCTTTTATTTTATCAGCATCGCTTAATTTAATATTCATTGAATTTCTCCAAACATTTTTAATCGCATTCTTCATATAATTTTATATTATAGTAATATTCTACCACATAAACTCGACAAATTCAATTCGCTATTTAAATAAGAAATTTAAAATTATTTGTTTACTTTCAACAAAATGACAAAATTGCTGAAAAACTTGACGCTCCAATGGATGAGACAGGAAGTGCGACACGTTCCTAATTGAAAAGATTAGGCACTAAAAAGAGAACGTGA
>JAMPIL010000001.1:173041-188130 GCA_023662725.1 Ruminococcus flavefaciens | reverse complement strand
GAAAGAGGGTAAAAAAATAGGTCTGAAAAAGTAACGCAGCCCACTGTTGAAAAACTGTGGCTTTGAAAAATATGTCCTTGAATGTCCGATTTTGATGTGATATAGTGTAAAACAGCGAAGAATGTAAAAAAACTAACTGTCAACTGTCAACTGTTCACTGTACACTGTTACAAAACCCGCAAGCTGAATATCGCCGTAAAGGTAAAATTCTGCGGAATAAAGCAAGCGATTGATACGGCGGTAAATACATTATGACAGAAAATTTGATGTTATATTTAACTAAAGCCATTACATTACTATTTAAAAAACTCTGCGGCAGTTTATTCTGTTGTGCATTAAGCACGAAGTAAACGTTATTTTAATTGTTAAACTTTTTTAACATTGATACTAAAAACTTGTTTTTTTAAAAAGTTTGTAGTATAATAATGTAAAGAAAGGTTGTGTGAAATATGCTTAACTCAAATAAGGGCTTGAAAAATCGTGATTTTTACCTTAACAGGCTGATTTCTTTTCAAGATACAGAACTTGTTAAGGTTATAACGGGAATACGCCGCTGCGGAAAGTCCAGCCTTATGAAACTGATGACGGAACACCTGCGTGAAAGCGGTATTCCGGACGAGCAGATTATTTTTATGAATTTTGAGTCGATGGAATACCGCGCTATGGACGTTGATGGGCTTTACAATTACGTCAAAGAAAAAAAGCCAAAGGACAAAACGGTTTATCTTTTTTTTGACGAAATTCAGCGCGTCAGCGGGTGGCAGGACGCTGTAAATTCTTTCCGTGTGGACTTCCCCTGCGATATTTACATCACGGGTTCAAACGCGTATTTGCTTTCCTCGGAATTTGCCACATATCTTTCGGGACGTTATGTTGAGATAAAAATGCTCCCGCTTTCATTTAAGGAATTTATCAATTTTCACGGCTATAAAATCATTGAAAGAAAAAGTCCCGCAGGAAAAAAAGTAAAAAAAATTACCGACAATGAGAATAATATTTATGATACCGAGGAGCTTTTTGAAGCGTATTTAAAATTCGGCGGAATGCCGGGGATTGCCGATGTGGGGCTTGATACGGACAAGGCTATGACTTTGCTGGACGGCGTTTACTCGACCGTGGTTATGCGTGATATTATGGAGCGCGAAAAGCGCAAGGGACAAAGGCAGCTTACCGACGCGGATTTGTTGAGAAAAATAATAATGTTTCTCGCAGATAATATTGGCAGCAACACGTCGGTAACTTCAATCGGAAATACGCTTGCAAACGAAGGTCTGCTTGACAACAGCCGAAAAAGCAAGCCTGCGGTTCAGACCGTTCAGGCGTATGTAAACGCTCTGCTTGAATCATATATTTTTTACGAAGCAAAGCGTTACGATATAAAGGGCAAGGAGTATCTGAGAACGCTGGGCAAATATTACATTGTTGATATTGGTCTGAGGAATTATTTGTTGGGATTTCGCGATATTGATACGGGTCATGTGCTTGAAAATATAGTGTATTTTGAACTTTTGCGCAGAGGGTATAATACTTCTATAGGAAAAATCGGCAATGTTGAAGTTGATTTTGTCGCCTCTAACGCAAACGAAAAAATATATTATCAAGTGACCCAGACAATGGTTTCCGAGCAGACAAGAGAACGGGAGTTTCGTCCTATGATGCAGATAAGAGATAATTATGAAAAAATTATTCTTACGGCGGACAAAATTTTTTCCGATTCTGCAGACGGTGTGAAGATTGTGAATTTAATTGACTGGCTGCTTGATTAAACAGAAATACCGCCAAATACGACGGCATTTAACAGCGGGAATAGCCAATGGCATGGGACTTATTTGGGACTCATTACTACAATAAAATACGATAAATTAAGTAAAATTTGAAAAGTTAATATGCCGTCAAACCGCATAAAATAGGCGTTTTGTGCATATCAGAATAAAATGAGAAAGATGAAAGGCTTGATTCAATTCCCGTACGGGTCACCATTCAATATTCTCGGAAACAGTGCAACATTGCTGTTTCCGAGTTTTTCTTTTATTGTAAAAATCCACTTTGTTCTTTATCTGTTCTTTATTTTAAAAATGCGGAGGTCATGAGCCGAGGTCAAGCGCCTTTCGGCTCTTTTTTGCTGCACGAAAAATTGAGTGCCGAGCTGACTGCATCGGAGACTTTCGCTCTGGATTCCTCCAACATATGACAGTAAATATTACTTGTTGTAGAAACCGTCGAGTGTCCTAACGCTCCCGAAACCGTCACGATGTCAACGCCCTAATTGACGAGGAGCGATGCGAACAAGTGTCGGAAACTGTGCAAGCCATAAAACGGAAGGTCGTGCTTCTCGCAAAACTCACCGAGCCAGAAATAAGGTGTGCCTTCTGCATAGGCTCGCCGTTCCATTTCGTGTAGAGCCTGTCTGTCTCCACCCACTTGTCACCGCATTTAAGAGCCTGCTTGTCCTGTTCCGCCTTGTATTCTTTCAGCATATCCATGATCTCTTGCGGAAATTTGAGCGTTCTTTGCGACTTTTTCGTTTTGGTGGTATCCGTGTAGACACCTTTCTTTGCTGTGTAATTGCTTGTTCTGCGGACGCTGATGATGTTGTTCTCAAAGTCAACATCTTTCCATTCAAGACCGAGCATCTCACCACGGCGAAAACCGCTGTATATCATCAGATTAAAGAAAGTACGGTACTTCAAAGGTTCGTCGTTCAGCAGAGTAAGGAACTTCTGCACCTGTTCGGGCGTATAGATTTTCTTTTCCGTCTGCTCATTCTTCGGTAGCGTGACCTTTGAACAGGGGTTGTCGCTCACCACGCCCATTTTCACAGCATAGGCGAACACATCGGACACGAAACTGAGATTGTGGCGGATCGTTTTCGGTGTAAGAGGTTTGCCTGTACGCTCGTTTGCTCCCTCTTTGGACAGCGAGTTAACAAATGCCTGTATCTGTCTTGGCGTGATCTTATCCATTCTCATGTGTCCGATAGCCGAGTACACCCTCTTGCGGAGTTGGAGCATACGCTCGTATGTAGTGTTGCGAAGATTAGGCTGAACATATTCCTCAAACCATTGCTCGGCGAATACCTCAAACTTGATTACCTTGCTTTGATAACCCATATTGCAGGCTTCCTCAAACATAACTGCCTGTCTGTTCAGCTCTTTTTCAATTTGTCTTTCTGTCATTTTCGGCTCAGGTTTCCAAGTCATGGACTGTATCACCTGTTTGCCTTTACTGTCGTAACCGCAGCTTACCCTGATTGAGTAGCTGTCACCACGTTTTTGTATAGTTGCCATAATATGTACCTCCTCGGTAAATATCACAGCGTACCTTTTCAATACCTATTGTAGCGCAATATTTCGGCATTGTCAAGGCTTGCTGTGATATTTTTTCTCTTGTTCTATCTTGTATTATTCAAGTCCCCACGATTTTTCTTTCTGGTGGTGGACTGCTGTACTTCCTGTTCACGCTGAGTATGGATATACTCCTGCATCTGCTTAACCTCAGCGTACTTCTGCGGTTCAAAGCGTTTCAGAATGCTCACAAACTCCGTCAATTCTTCGACCTGAGCTTGCAGAGCCAAAACCTCACGGCGAAGTTCATTACACTCTCCCGAAGTTTGTTTCAGCCGGTGACGCACATCTTCTGTTTCTTTCAGGCTCTTATCCAGTCTTTCACGGAGTGAATATACAGTGCTGCCCGACTTGTAAGCGCTGTCATTGAGCTTCTTAACGATCTTACTCAGGTGCTGTGCCTTTGTGATAATATCGTCTTTATGCTTCATGATAGAAAGCTTGCCGTCAAGCAGATTGCTAAGCTCCTTGCAAAGTTGCTCGCACTCGTCCTCAATCTTGTATTCCTTTTCATAATCGGGAATATAGTTGAGTATCGCCTTGACCTGAGCCGACTTTTCCTCTATCTGCTGATCGAGCTTTCCTCGCTCTGCCTGTTTCTCAGTGATCTCTGTTTCAACCTGAGCATTCTGCACAGCCAACTTGTCAGCTTGTTGGCGCTGTTCCTTGTATTCCTCGACTTCAAGTGTACCTCTTGCCTTATCAGGCGGCAGCGGTTCAATACCGTGTTCACGGCAGATCTGATTCAGCACTTCCACCTCGGCTGCTCTCCACCGAGCGATAGCCTGCTTTCCTGTTCCGTAACCCATTTCTTTAAGAGCCTGAGCGATACCGTTCTGAACGTCCTGACCACGCTTGTAATGCCCGACAGGAATGTAGTCGATGTGCAAGTGTGGTGTGGCTTCGTCCATATGCAGGACGGCGTTAAAAACATAGAAGTTCGGATTGCGATTCTGAAAACTCTCCATGTACTCTTTCAGGCATTCAGCCACAAGCTGAAAGTCCTCTGTTCCATACCCCGAATCTTCTTTCTTGCCAATCTGAACAACGTCCTCATAGAAGCTCTTGCGTTTGTCTGCGGAGGTACGGACTGTGTTGCAGGGCTTCACACCAAACAAGGACTCATAGTAGCTGACATGAATCTTACGATCATTTCTTTTTTGACGAGCATTGTATCTCTCGGTCGATTCAGCAAAAATCTGATCGTATGCTTCGCCAATTGACTGACATATAAATGTGACATTATCGGGAGTGCGGAGAGGGTCAACATTCGCCGCAACAAACTCTCTGTTATTGTGAGTCAAAGAACCTTTTCCCTGACCAAACGAAATTCTTTTTTCTTTCATAGTTTGCCTTTCTTGTTCATTGGATTTACTTCTTTCTCTCTACGAAATCCAATCAATAAATCATAGGTATCAACTCCTTTCATGACCGCTGATGCGGAATGGCTATCGCCAGTCCTGACGGGCAAATTGGCTTGCAACGATACGGAAATCGGCAATCCAAAGCTGCGGAGCAGCAGTTACAACGGTGCAGAGCGCCGCTTGTAACTCCGTAGTACTTGCGCCGGGGATAAACCACCATCACAAGTACATACTCCGCCCTACGGGGTAATGATCGGCTGACAGAGCAGCCGAAAATGTGGGTACAGTAATCATAAATCTGCACTACATTTTTTGAAAATCAGCTCAGGCGTCTTATTCAAAAATGAGTAAAATCCTATGCTGAGATTGATGAAAAAATCTTATTCAGATTTGAGAAAATCACTCTCTTAAATCAGAACGGCAGCTCCACCTCGACACCGAGCTTTTCAACCAGATAATCGACCTCTTTATCATAAGTCTTGGACTCATCACTGGATAGGTAGTTGTAGAAGCGAACTACTGCTTCACGGACATCAAGACCGCTTCTTTCTTCAAGCAGAGAAGTCAGTATTTTCACTTTTTCCATATCTGTCATATCTCACACCGCCTTTCCGTTAAAGTACGCCACAAGGTCAGCCTTGTTCACGAGTATCTTGCCACGCTTTCCCTCACCTGTGCGGACAGACTTCACTTTACCCTGCGCAACAAGCTGACGAACCGTGTGTTCGGACAGACCGCCAATCAATTCAGCACTCTCCTTGACAGTCAGCATTTCCACCTTTTCAAGTGCGGTCTCGTTAGTCTTGGTCGTAACACTGACATCACCTCCGTCAATGCTCTCCTGAAGAGCAATAAGTTCCTCGAAAATGTTGTCGATAATTGCTTTTGTTGTTTCGTTCATTATAAAACATCCCTCTTTCTAAGTTTTATATTTATGGATTTTGGGATTTTTGCACCTTTTGCATCTCAAAAAGCCCAAAAGGTGCAAAATACAGATTCCCTCAACTGTAAATATGGGGATTTACCAGAATATCAGTTATCGTTTTGTTGTTTGCTCCCTTGCTTGTAATGCGGCGGATATATCCGTATTCTTCGAGCATATCGACCGTTTCATTGAAGTCCTGAGCATTCTTGAATAAAGTGCATCTGCAAAGGTGGTGGAGGTCATTCTGCCTGATCTGCTGAATATGCTTAGATTGTATCTTGTTCAGTACCCTTTCAGCCTTGACCGTAGCAATATCCTCATCACCCAAGCTGTAAGCATATATAGCTTGCTCACGGAAATACTCACCGATCTCAACAGCATTGCAGAACGTGTCCATGTCTACACGGATTTCAACATGATTCTCGCCATTTAAGGCACATTTCACGCAGTGAATAATACCACACAGGCGGAGTATCAGTCCATGATATTTACCGCCCCAATCCTTGCAGAAAGCCATATCCGTGATGAGCTGAGGTTCGATATAGTTGTTATAATACTGCACAAACTCATTGTATGCCTTGCCGTCAAAATGAAGATACAGTTCCTTTTCATCGTTGTAGGTGAACTTATCACTCAACAGCTTGTAGACCAATTTTTTGTAGTTTTCGGCTACTTCTTCGGGAATAGGCTGAGTGTCATATCTTCGTGAGCCGATATTGCTTACGGGGAAACAGTACACAAACCTTGCTATCAGACCACTGCCACGAAAGGCAGAATTGTTTATCATGCTCTCAAAAACATATGGCTGACAGGCAAGGCAAATCGACATATACGGCTTTTTCAGCACTATTGTACCTCTGGTCGCACGGTCACTGATGTATGTTTCGCCGTTCCAAGACTTTAAAAGCAAGTCAAGGTTCGGAATATTGTTTGAATACCGTCCGCTGAAATTACCGAGCATACCTGCTTCGTCCGAGATCATCAGAAATGTGCCGTTTTCTTCAAGCTGATGAACAAGGCTTTCTGGCGTAATATCATCAACAACGATACGCCTGAAATTGCTCTGAGGAATATTACTCAGCTTTGTTTGCAGTTCGGCAATCTCATCGGCGGTTACATCGTCTTTCTTTTCAAGGGCGTTGAACTGATTGATAAGAATGTTTCGTTCAGCCTGAGCTTTGAAAATATCCTGCTTATTATTCTCGTTCCAATCGTGGGCGAACTGAATGTATGGTCGCTTCACCATTGAAATAACAGGAGATTTCTTGAAACTCAGCTCTGCAACGGTCAGGGCATCAAGAACCAACGGCTCAGTGTGGTCACGCTTTGCTGACATACGGTATACGCCCGAAAAGCAGTAGCTTACTGCTGAGAGTATCGCCGTACCTGCCATTGCTGGATCAGTCGATGTGGTTGTTGCTATCGCCCGCACCATATCTCTTAATATAGGTGGCAGAGCGTTCACGGGGAACGGCAGTAGGTTTGTCCCGTCGGGACGGAGTGGTGTGGGGAGTTCCCACTGGTTTGATTCATTCAATTTTGTATCAATCCTTTCTGATGTATTGTGATGTGTCAGCTATCTTTCTCTTGCCGACATACCTATTGTACCATAACGGCAGTTAGCAAATCTATAATATCACGTTATAATATTGAAAATTACGTTATTTACTTTAAAATCGTTATAACGTATCATCTCTTTACGTTATATTTTATAAAAAAGTATTGACAAGTATCGCCTGAAATGCTATAATATTCATAACGTATTCAAAATTAACGTTATAGAAAAGGAGCGTAACATGGCTGAAAATAGAAAAATCCTGCTCTATCGTATTGACGAGCAGGCTAAAAACGTTATATTTGTGGTCACGGAGGACAATGAAAAAGTATGGGGAAACATCTCCGAGGATATGCAGACAGTTTTGAGCTTTGATGATATTTTCCATGACATTACGGAGTTTCGTGACGGTTTTCTCGAATACGAAAAGTTGACCGATGAACTTATAGGTACGATATACGGCAGGGGCGCAGTATTTCGTGAAATACTCGCAAGGTTTGATGATATGCGCTTGGGGAGCTTCAATTTCTTTACACGTTACTATTCCGATACGCTCCGTGACGTTTTTACTAAAGCTCGTGCAGACATTGACAAAGCTATTCCCCTGTTCAATACGAAAGCTCTGAAAAAATCTACGGAGTATATCAATGAAGTATTCAACCGTATTCGAGAGGTTATGCGTGACGATTGGAATTTTGACTTCAACTCCGAAAGCGACTTGCAAGCATTCAGGCTCAGTTTTGATAAAATAATAATACGGGGAAATGACCGTAACGATATTTACACCGTAGCCGACACCGCACTTGTGAACTTTTTCTATGATTTCAGCTTTGCTATACATAATATGAAGCTGTATGTTTGCAGCTGTAAGTATTGCGGTAAGGTATTTCTCGGAAAGAAAAATACTATTGCTTGTGATACTGATAGCTGTCAGGCTGCCTATCAACGTGAGGTCAAGAATGCTAAACGGCGTGAAAGAGAAAACAGTACCTACAAAGTTTATAGGACAAGGCTTAGTAATTATATCGGTCAGCAGAAGTCAAAATTGCCTGCCGAGGTGCTTGACGATCCTGAGCTTGTGGAGAAGTTCGACCAACAGCGTAAAGTGTTTACCAAGCAGATGCAGGATAGGCTCGATGAGTATGAAGCTGAAAATCGTCTGCCGGACAAGGAACTTGATGCTTTCTATGAAAAGATGAGGCAGGACGTTATGAGCTTTGTGTACGCTTTGTAAGCTGAGGTGAAGTAAGCGGAACTTTGATTCCGGTGGAGTCAAGGTTGAGTTTGACGATCTTTGATGAAAAATATGTGAAATGCTCTATTTCAGAGTTGCTTTTTCTATGTTGTTATGCTATAATAATTACAAAGGAGTATAGCCATGGATATAATAATGAATCATAGCTCATTACGAGCAATTAGTTTATTTGCAGGAGCAGGTGGATGCTCACTTGGGTTTCATGAAGCGGGTATAGACATACTGGCTGCATTTGATAATGCAGACGCTGCCGTTCAAACATACAATTCTAACTTCGATGGAAATAAATGTAGAAAACTTGATCTATCAACCTGCGATTTTGAAAAGTTAAGGAATGAAATAGGACTAAAAAAGGGAGAGCTGGACTTGATCATAGGCGGCCCACCGTGCCAAGGGTTTACGACAGCAGGCAGTAGATTTTGGGACGATCCTCGAAACAAGCTGGTTAAGAATTACACTCAAGCTATTGAGCATTTTTTTCCTCGATGGTTTATGATGGAAAACGTAGAGGGTATCTTAACTACAGCGAAAGGCAACTATATTGTTGAATGTATCAAAAGGTTATCTGAAATCGGTTACTCTGTATTTTTAAAAAAAGTATATATGCAAGAATATGGAATTCCTCAGAGAAGAAAACGAGTGATTATTGTAGGAAACAGGGTAGGTATCAACTTTGCTTTCCCTAATCCTGAAATAATTGCGACAGGTTCGATTTACCGTTATTCCAACATTACACTCAGAGATGCTATCTCTGATTTGGAAACTCACGAAATTCAGGGAATTGATCATATTTTTAAAAAGCAAAATGCACTGCAGCAAGAAAGAATAAATGCATTACAATGTGGGCAAAGCATGAAAGATTTACCTGAACATCTGCAACATGATTCTTTCAAGCGAAGGGCAAATCGACGTGTTTGTGATGGAACACCAACCGAAAAAAGAGGCGGAGCACCATCCGGATTAAAACGCTTGTTTTATAATGAGCCGTGTTTAACAATAACAAGTGCTGCTCCTTCAGAATTTGTTCATCCGACACAAAATCGAACTTTAACATTGAGAGAATGTGCGAGAATTCAGACATTTCCTGATACATTCAAATTTTGTGGAACTGATGCGCAGAAAATTCTTCAGATTGGGAATGCAATTCCTCCTGCCTTTGCAAAACAGATGGCGTGTAAGATAATACAAGCAGATAACGAACTTCCTGTTGATGTGGTTTCTCCTGGTTTAATAGACTTTGAAGTTACAAAAGCCAATGCCTTAAGTCCTGCTTTAACTAAGACAGTGCAGATGTTGACCGCTTTACAAACGCCTAAATACGAACAATTAGCATTCAGTATATAATATAAGGAGTGTAATTATGGCTATATCAAAACAACAAAAAGCGTTTTATCGTACTTTTTCTCAACATGGATCTGGTAATGCTTTGGTTGAGATTTCACCCGAAGACGTATCATTGTTAATCCATATTGCTTATCTTGATTTGTTTAACGATACTCCTGATTGGATGGATGATTCATATATAGCATTAGCACATAAAAACTTCTTTGAAATTCAAATGTCTGACATTTCTTCATTACCACACAAGTCAATAGAAGATGCTGTTCAATATCTTGAATTATGTGGCGCAACTAATACAAACAACTCAATTTACCTATATTTGAAGAATCTTTCAGAGCTTTATAGAAGGAGATATAAGTATTATCATATATTAAGGACACAGAGATTTCCTCTGCCTGATCAGATAGGATTGAGGGGATTGTTAGAGTACGGCAATTGTTCTGATGATTTGTTGTTTTCATGGATGAGATGGCGTAAACTGATCTATGATATTGATAATAGAAGTGCTCAGGAAACCGGATATCTGTTCGAGCCTATTTTATCAAGCTGTCTTGGCGGCGAACCAAAATCACATACCAATTCACCTGTTAGAAGAATTGACGAAAATGGTAAGCCTACCAATCAAGGCAGACAAATCGATTGCTACATAGAGAATGATAAAGAAGTCTATGAATTGAAGCTAAGGGTAACGATTGCAGCGAGTGGTCAAGGTCGTTTTAGTGAGGAACTCAGTTTTCCTTATGAAGCTGAAAAGGCGAGACTTACACCTGTATTGATCGTATTCGATCCTACTCCATCATCATTATTAGAAAAGTTGAAAAAGGCTTATGTAGAACACGGTGGACGGTATGCAATTGGAAATGATGCATGGGATTTACTAACCGCTAAAGCAGGAAAAGAAATGGGGCAGTTTATATTGAAATACATTAAGCCGCCTATAACAAAAATGGAGGAAGCATCTATAGAATTACCATCCAATATTTCACTTATAACAAATACTCAATGGCTGATAATTCGAGACGATGTTGGAAACGAGTATAAGATTCCAAGGGAATGATATATGCTGTGAATTAAGAAGGATGTGTTATAATGGCTGAAACACAAGCAAGTGCAATATCTTTACTCAAAATTTGGTTTGACAAAGCTGAGAAGTGGCAAAAAGACTTATTCTGTCAGGTTCGGCAAGGAAATGAGGACGTTGAGAAGCTAACTACCAGAGCTTTTTCATTAGCAAAAGTTGAATACCTCGGAGAGAACAGCAAGTTTGCTTCATCGACCACATTCCCCACCACAGTAGAGTTTTCAAACGGCAGCAATTGCCCTGTTATATTAAAAAGCATTTCCGAAGTTCAAGGCGTTGGTGCTTTATCACCTACAAGGCCTTTGGAATTTGGCAATAATCTTACTATCGTGTATGGAGAAAACGGGTGCGGCAAATCCTCATATGTCAGGATTTTGAAAAGTGCTGTATCTCCTAAAAATGCGGATGCAATTTTGAGCAATGTATACGAACCGAACTGTCAAAGTCCACAAGCGTTACTTACATATAGCGATGATGGTGAAGAACACCAAATACATTGGAAACCAAGTATGAAAAGCACTTGCCCTTTGAATATCTATGACACTTCTGTTGCCAAACAATTTGCAGAAGAAAAAAACGAAGTAATATATGAACCACACATATTATCCATACTTTCCACAATGGCGACGGTATATGAAGGCGTAAAAACTAAATTTGACGAATTAGGAAGTGAAAATTTAGCTCAGCAAACACCCCTGGATAAAGCAATCAGTAATCACAAATTAATAACTGACTTTTATGCTATAAAAACGATTAAAGCATACGATCAATTTATATCTGATATTATTTGGGATATAAGCCAACAAATGCAGCTTAGTGCCTTACAAGAAGGGTTACAAAACCAAGATCCGTCCAAACAATTAAAAGTCTTAAAAGCGCAACGAGACCTTGTAGAGAAACAGTACCAAGTGTTGATTGATCTTATAACTAAAACCGGTGATAGCTTTAGTGATGAATACTTATCACAACGCAAGGCACAGATAGATACTAAACAGAACGCCGACCATTTGATAGAAGAACTTAAAAAAGTGTCTATTATTAGCAAAACAGGTTCCGATAATTGGAAAAAAATGTGGGCTACTGCTGTCAAGTTTTCTCAAGAATCAACATCAAAAAGTTCAGATACAATAATTGTAGACGGAAAATGTATTTTATGTCAGCAAGACATATCTGAAGATGCAAACACAAGAATTGCTGAATTCTATAGGTATATGACATCAACTGCAATAAAGCAATCAGAAGAAACACATTTAGCATTTGAGAACACAGTAGAGCAGTTGAAAACAATTTATTCCAGTATCAATATAGAGCAAATTGAGTCAGTATTAAGAGCAAGTAGCGTTGAAGATGATATTATTAAACAAATCATCGAACAGTATAAAACTATTAAGTCAAGGTGCAAATGGCTTTTGGAGTATACTGATGATACGAGAACTTCTATTCCTGTCTCAGCTGAAATAAAGTCCTTACAGGATGCAAAAGATAAGATCTTAACCGATTATTCGGCGAGGATAAAAGCTTTACAAGATATAATTGCCAATCGAGATAAGCAGATCGTTTTAGTGAATGATTTGCTTGCAAGTAAATGGATAAATGATAATAAACTAATCCGAAAAAAGGATATTCAGGTAAAAATAGCTATATCGAATTGCAAAACCAATGCCCTTACTTCAACAAAAAAAGATTTAACACATATTTTGATTACAAACACATATATTTCAAGATTTGAAGAAGAAATGTGTGCTATGGATTGTAATCACAAGATTAAGGTTGAACTTATTTCAAAAGCAGAAAAAGGTAAATCATACCACCAAGTGGCGTTAAGAGGGGCTGTTCAAAAGAAGAAAACAGGCGAAGTATTAAGCGAAGGCGAATTCAGAGTAGTCTCTTTAGCAGCCTTTCTTGCCGATTTGTCTTCATGGAATAAAGTCTTACCTTTTATATTCGATGATCCTATAACTTCTCTTGATCATAAGTATGAAAAAATGGTTGCAAAAAGATTGGTTTCGTTATCGAATGAGCGTCAAGTAATCGTTTTTACACATAGACTGGCATTTGTTCAATTATTAGTTTCTTGTACAGAGGAATACAATAAAGAGCAAGCTCTATTAGGCACCTTTAAAAAAGTAACCTCACATGAAGTAGAGTTAAGAAACGAACCTTTAGGCGAGCCCGTTTATCCTCCTACATATAACGGAACTATAAAAATGAGTTCGGCACTAAAAAACATGAAACAAAATGAACTCACAAAAATCAAAAAATTATATGCTAATCAAGACTATAGTATTGCTGACAACTATTTACAGGCAATATGTGCAAGATTTCGCAATCTTATAGAGCAAGGCATTGAAATGGAATTATTGTCAAAAGTTGTTACAAGATTTGATTATTCAATTAAAACAAAGTGTTTACGATATCTTCACATAATAACAGATGATGATATTAATCTTTTTGAAGAAATGATGACAAGATACTCATATTTTGATCATTCGCAATCAGTGGAACGTCCCGTTAGTTTACCTTCAGTTGATGACGTTGAAAAGGATATTGATAGAGTATTAGCTTGGTCAGAAGATTTCAAAAAACGTTATAATAATTGCCCAAAATAATGGAGGTGTTTATTTGAACATTGAAAGAACAAAACATATAAAGTATCTGCTCTTAAGGTGTAAATCACTAAGAGAAAGTATGATAAGAACTCTTAATGATAGCTCTACTAACGAAGCAGGAAGATACTCGCCATTTAAAACATATGCTGAGGAACATAGCGTTTTAGCTTGTGAAGTATGTAAAATTTTGGATTTAGACTTAAACACTGTAAGGATTCCTTTTTATGATACAAGCAAAATGAAAGGCTGGGCAGATACAGTTTGGCCTCATCAAAAGCAAATAATTGATAGTTTGGTTGTATACACAGATTCTTTGATTGCTCTCTTGGAAAAAGAAATTGATTTTATAGATGATGAGTATACTAATTTGGAAAACTTCATAAAGAACAGATTACGAAATACCATCTTTACTCCACCTGAAAAAGAGAAAGAAGTACAAAATGCTATTGAAACTCTATTTGTCGGTAAAGGCTGGAATAAAGGTATAGATTATGATAGAGAAACCGGTAAATTCGAGTTTTCAGGCAAAGAATATATTCCTGATTTTATAGTACCAAAACTAAACTTATGTATCGAAGTGAAGCTATTGAAAGAAGGAAGAAAATCAAAAATAATTGAAGAAATCAATGCTGATATAACAGCATACGGTAAAGAATATAAGCGTCAGCTTTTCATTGTATATGATCTTGGTGTTATACGAGATGAAATTGAATTTAAACGAGATATAGAAAATGCTAACGACGATATCAAAGTAATAATTGTAAAACATTGATATCATATGTATGTTTTGGATGTATATAGCAACAGCTGCACCCGAAGGCACAGCCGTTGAACATCAGATATAAACCATACACTCAAACACCGCTTCTCTCGCCATATAGCCAAGGCAGTTTTCAAGTCCTGCGGCTTTCTGAACATCGCCTGCAAGGACAGCAGTCAGGTATTCCTTATCAGACTGCTTCCAAAGCTCTACCTGCCTGTCTATTGCATCTCCGACACGCTGTTCGAGGTCATCAAGGTACTGCTCGATCTTGCCCTCATTAACGAGCCTGCGAAGTCTGTCGGGATAGTGGCTTGCTGAAAAAGAAAGATGATACTGCACATAGTCGGTGTGGTAAGTCTTGCTCTCCGTGGTACAGGTCACAGCATCAAAATATGTGACAGTAGCTGTTGTTGTATCCAGTCTACACAGCGGAACGTATTTCATTTTCAGGGGATTGTAAGCCACCTGTTCACTCTTATATCTGCTCATATCGTCCACCTCACTTAATAGGCTTAATCATTTCAAGGACAAGCTGTGCGCCGACCTTGAAGCCCTTGCGAAACTCATTACGATTGGAAAGACTGTGCAGCTCAATATCTGCTGACTGATACTCATCGAGTATATCGGTGCAGTCGGGATAGGCTTTTCTCAGTTCTACTTCTGCTTTAACGAGCCTGTCGAGAGCTGCCTTATATGCTCCTTCCGTATCCTCAATTTCGGTCAGGTGGAACAGGTCATAATCATAAAGTTCATCGAGAATATTTCTACTCATTGTAATACCTCCGTTTTGACATTCAGTAAGCGTCAAATAATCCCGCATCCCACTTATAATTGTACAATTATCAGACGAGT
>JAMPIL010000001.1:0-172941 GCA_023662725.1 Ruminococcus flavefaciens | reverse complement strand
TCAAAAGACAAACGTTCAATGGGTCCTGTATGCCGATAACGGCGGCGAGGAAATCGTTATTGAAAGATACAATAGCGAATCATTTGCGGCAATGGCTCTGAATACAATCATGTCAGCTATTAAGGACAATGTGCAGGTGTTGGACCTTGATACGCTTTTAGAGGTGAAGTAGAGAACGAACCCCGAGCGAACCGAGAGGAAGCCAAGAGACTGAGTGCGTTTGACTGATCTTTCCGTAAGCCCTTATACTTATGAAAAACTGATCAAATATGTTTCGGAGGTTCTTGAAATATGAACGACAAACAGAAATTTTTGAAAAATGAATAAATATTAATACTATTCATGAAATTATGAATACTTTCCCACTATAAAAAAGAGATTAAGCTGAATTGCTTTTAAAACGCTCTGTAATCTCTTATGAATGAAGTAATGTAATTATACTATGAATGGATTAGATGTGCCTTAACGGCGATTCTAGTAGCTGTCAGGATGTAACGATAATAAATTTAGGAGCAGGTGTGTTTGCCTGCTCCTTTGTTTAATTATTACTCAGATATTCTCCGAGTTCCTTAATCCATTTAGGTGTTTTGCCGCCTTTGATAATTAAAGAGCCGTTTTTATATTCGGCTTTTTCGGTGAAGCCGTTCTCATTATCAAAGAAACAAACCTCATTGCAATAGGGCAGAACCTTAGCCAGATCTTCAAATCGTTTGTTGTATCTGCGTTCTACATCTACAGAGGGTATATTATGACCGCCTTTTTCTACTCGGTTTTTAATCCGTCTGATACTTTCGTCGGAGGAGCTTACTCCCACATAGTAGAGTCGTATAAAGTAGTTCAGTTCCCGAGCTTTACGAATTGTTTTCAGTGTTCGGACTCCTGAGAGAGTTGTCTCCTGAGTGAAATTCACGCCTTTGCGGATACAATCTTCAATCCGTTCAATGGCAAGCTTACCGCCCTTTATTCGGTCTCCGTCCAATTCAGAGGTAATTTTGTCAGTATCGATTATAATTCCTAAATCAGTGCTTTCAGCTGACAGAACACCGGAAAGACTGCTCTTTCCTACTCCGTTAACACCGCCGATTATTGTGTATATCTTCATTCCTGCTCCTCCTCATATTCCATAATGTCACCGGGTTGGCAGTTCAGGAGTTTGCAGAGCTTGGCGATAGTGCGTGTATCTATATCGCCGCCCTCCATTATTTTCTTATAAGTTGCTTGTCCGATAACCTTATCACGTTTAATTGTATAACTTGTAATTCCTGCCTCTTGCATTTTTTTAATTAGCTTATCATACTTAATGGGCATTATACCAAATCCTTTCCTGTGGGAGCTGAATTTTATAGCACTCCCTTTTTCCCATTATATTATATCACATTCAAATCACTATTTCAAGTGATAAAATGCACATAAAATATCTCTAAAATTTGTGATATTTGCCTATTGACTATCTCTAAAAATAGTGATACAATATAATTACAGTAAGGGAAACGGAAATGCTTCCGAAGCTGAATAAAAGGGGAGGTACAGAGTTATGTTAAAGGATTTCAGAAGAAAGGTAATGCAGATAGCTAACCGCCTTGTTGGTCAGGGATATATCAGAGCTTGCGCAATGAAAACAGCATGGAAGCTTATTAAATCTCATGCAATAAGCACAAAGGTTGTCGGAACTTCATTTGACAATCGTCAGAACGTTCTTAGCCTGCTCATTAAGTATAATCTTGCTGACGTATCGGTTAAGCTTGTGCGTGACCGTTCCAACGCCTTTGACAGCAACGCCGTAGCTGTTACAGCAGCCGTAAAGGGCAAGGTCAGTGCAGTAATAGGCTATCTCCCGAAAGTCGTAGCAAGCGTTGTAGCTGCTCTTATGGATAAGGGCTTACAGGTGTTCTCCGATACTCTTAGCATCATTGGAGGTTATGCAGATCGTGAGAACTACGGCGCAAGAATAATAGTAAAAATATAATGCCCCTTGTATACTGGAATACACAAGAGGCAGAAAACCTACTCGGAGCAGGCATCATCACAATGTCATTATAGCACTTCTGATCCGAAAAGTCAATAGTTTGGAGGAAAATCATGAATAAAAAATTATGGGAGATTTCACACGAATTAGAAAACGTTTCTATTGGAATTGAGCGTGCAAGGCTCGGAGCTTCAAAGATACTTGAAAATGGAGCAGCAAACGAAGAATTGACCGAAGCCATTTGCCTTTCTCTTGATCGTCTCTTTGATGAACGAAAGAAGCTTGATGAACTTAATGAAGAACTTTTCAGAACAGCAAAGAAAGCGATAGTAATGAATTATGAACAAACAGAGGATTCGGAGGCGTTTGAAAATGACTAAGCAAGAAAGATATGAACTTGAAGAAAAAATAGTTGATAATTTAATATATCTTACAGAAAGCTATAAAAAAGAGGGTAAGAGATTTCCGGTAATAGAACTTATTGAAAGCTTTAAAACTCATAAGCACCTCAGTTTTGAAGAACGTACAAAATTTTTGAATCTGGAATGAGACTGCAACGAAATTAAAGATTACATATCAGCAGATCGGAGACGGTCTGCTTTTTCTTTGTTCGCTCTCTGTTCGATTAGCATATCGCTGTCCGATAGCTATAGAAGTTCCGAGCTGCTCAAAGTCCAGAACATTTTTTGAGGACAACATTAGGACATTGAGGACAATAAAATTTGCAGGAGCTTATAACAAGAGATAATAAGATAAACACTTGATTTGTTGATTTATCGGGATTTATGAAAGCTAATAAAAGACAGTAAGAAGTATAAACACCCTTTGGTAAGGCGTAGGTCGTCGGTTCAAGTCCGATCATCAGCTCCAGCATAAATAACGGTAAATAGGCGCTTTCTCAATTTGAGGGAGCGCTTATTTATTTTGCTGAGTATAAATTGTGCGTTATGAAAAGCACGATAGAATACATAAAGATAAAAGGATTCTTCAAAATAGAGAATCCTTTTATGCTATACTGTTTCCTTTTTGATCTTAAAGTACCGTATTGCCGTACATCATTTAATTATTGGAAAATTTAGATCGGGATTTGACAAACTGTATGTTTTATGATATATTTTTAATATCAATTATAAAGAGGAGCCGGCATATGATAATAGAAAAAATTTTTGAAAAAAACTGTAAATTTATCAGTCGAACGGAATTGGACGCTGACTTTATAAAACGGCAGTTTGTGAAAACCGAAACAAGAGATCATATCGTAATTGGTGAGATCAGTCTGCCCACCGGAAAAATACGTGTTGGCGATCCTTTGGCATATATGGGGACAGGCTATTATACACCCGAGCTAAAACGTACTGTGAAAGCAGGAGTTTATCCTGTAGAAATAGCCGTATCGCGTACTCCCTTGGCTTCTGTAAGAATTAGTACGGCAAGAGTTAAGTTCAGCGGGAAAACAGTCGTGCGCTACGAACTTGCAGAGCCTACTCCTGAAACGATTGCATTGAAATGTTCCGACGGTGATTTGACCGGATTTCCCGTTGACGCAGGAATGATGGCTTTCATGGATTCGGATGTTATGAAAGAGTACGCTGCTTTTATTGATAAATGGCACAAGGAAAATCCGGACGGTAATCACTATTATGATTATTTTGAAGATCTGTTTGCGGAAAGCTATGTAAAACTGCCTGATTATCAGCGCAGCGGAGGAGACTTTATTCAGTGGACGATTCCTGGTACAGATCATAGTGTTGTGATGCTGAGTTCAGGTTTTGGGGACGGTTTTTATCAGTGCTACTGGGGAATTGATGAAAGCGGAGAGATATGCGAACTGACTGTTCCACTTGTTGATTCAGATATTGTTGACGAAGCAAACAAGGAATTTCTCGATATATGGAACGGACCGGAGTATTGTATCGTTACAAAACATATTGCCGAGGGCGGTGACATAGGTTATATGTGCCGTGAAGAAGCTTCTGAAAACTTTGAGGACAGCGGATGGCGGTTTTATGGTAAAAATGAGGATGAAGAATACTGGAATAACGCCGATAATTATGTGATCTATTCACTTCATCGCCTTGCAGACCGTTTCGAAAAAATTATACCGCTTCTGAAATCGCCTGTGGATACGGCGTATTTCTGCACAAATGAAAATGAATTTATATCAGATGATTTTCAGGAATAATGTTCTGAAATTGACGGAGGTAATAGCATGAATGAAAAAATAAGAAACAAAAGGGTAGAGGAATCGCTTACCGAAACTACCAAATTGCTGCAATATAAAGAGATCAACGGACAAAACAGACTTTTCGGCGGCAAACTTATGGCGTGGATAGACGAGATCGCAGCTCTTACAGCCATGCGTCATTGCGGAGGACTTGTAACGACCTGTGCCGTTGATAATCTTCGTTTTAAATACGGCGCATACATAGGCGAGGTAATAGTCCTTATAGGGAAAGTTACATATGTCGGCAATACATCTATGGAGGTTCGGGTCGATACCTACGTTGAAAATATTGAAACCGGCATAAGACGAGCTATAAATCATGCATATCTGATATGCGTTCATGTTGATGATGGCGGCAATCCGATGCCTGTGAAGTATGGTCTTGAAGTAGAGACCTTATCTGAAAAAGCAGAGTGGGAAGGCGCTTTAAAAAGAAATATTGCACGCAAACAGAGAGTTAATGACGGATATTAAAAACATGGAGAGAAAAATATGAGTATACTTAATGCCCAACACATAACGCATGGATTCGGAGCAAGACAGATATTGAATGACGCTTCTTTCAGACTTCTCAGAGGCGAACACGTTGGACTTGTCGGGGCGAACGGAGAAGGCAAATCCACGTTTCTTAATATAATCACAGGAAAACTTATGCCGGATGAGGGTAAGGTAGAGTGGTGCAGACATATAACCACAGGATACCTCGATCAGTACAGCACCCTTGAAAAGGGCAAAACTATCCGTGAGGTACTTCGTGAAGCGTTTATTCATCTTTCGGAGCTTGAAGCTGAAATGCTGAAGCTTTACGATAAAATGTCGGATTGCACAGAAGAAGAGATGAACGAACTCATGGAGGAAGTAGGGGAGATACAGAGCATCCTCGATTACAGCGGTTACTACACTATCGACGCAAAAATTTCGGAATACGCAAACGGTCTTGGTCTGAACGAGATAGGACTCGACAGGGATGTTGCCGAGCTTTCAGGCGGTCAGCGAGCTAAGGTACTGCTTGCAAAGGTGTTGCTTGAAAATCCAATGATACTTATTCTTGATGAGCCTACGAACTTTCTTGACGAGAACCATATTGCATGGCTTACGAATTTTCTGAAAAACTATGATAACGCATTTATACTTGTATCGCATGATATCCCGTTTATGAACAGCGTCATAAACGTCGTTTACCATGTTGAGAATGCGGTTATGACTCGATATACCGGAGATTACGATAATTTCGCAAGAATGTATGAACTGAAAAAGAAACAGATCGAGCAGGCTTATGAAAAACAGCAGAAAGAGATTGCTGATCTCGAGGATTTCATCGCACGAAACAAGGCGAGAGTCGCAACAACAAATATGGCTAAATCAAGGCAGAAAAAGCTTGATAAAATGGATAGGATAACTCTGATGCGTGAAAAGCCGAAGCCGGTTTTTTCGTTCAGAAAAGCACGTACCCCGGGAAGAGTTGTGATAGATTGCAAGGATATCGTTCTCGGATACGACGAACCGCTTACAAAACCTGTTTCCGTTCAGGTGGAAAACGGACAGAAAATAGCGATTCGAGGCGTAAACGGTATAGGCAAATCCACTCTTCTGAAAACTCTTCTGAAACTCGTTCAGCCGTTATCGGGAACTGTAGAACACGACCAATTCGTTGAGTTCGGTTATTTTGAACAGGAAGAAGAAAGTACTTCCAAAACGTCTCTTGAAGTGATATGGAACGAATATCCGTCTATGACAAATGCGGAAGTTCGTGCGGCTTTGGCACAGTGCGGTCTTACTACCGAGCATATAACATCGCAGATGAGAGTACTTTCAGGCGGTGAAAACGCTAAGGTAAGACTTTGCAGGATAATGCTTAAAGAAATAAATCTGCTCGTTCTCGATGAGCCTACCAATCACCTTGACTCAGACGCAAAGGAGGCTCTGAAAAAAGCTATAAACGATTATAAGGGAACTGTACTTATTGTTAGTCATGAACCTGAATTTTATATGGACATTGCCGATACGGTATGGAATATCGAGGAATGGTCGACTAAGATAATATGAGAACCTGTTTTATACTCGCCGCTGTTGCTATAATTGCAGCAGAGACGAGTATAATTTTTTTTGTTCAGGACATGAGAGAAAATGTTTTTCTAAGAGTCTAATAAACGGAGCGAGGTGATAAAATGAAAATGAGATCATACATAAAGCTTATTCGGGTAAAGCATTGGATAAAAAACTTACTTATAGTGATCCCTGCTTTTTTTGGAACTGCACTTATTGAAAGCGAAGTTATTTATCAGCTTATATTCGGTTTTTTTGTATTTTCGTTCTGCTCGTCTGCCGTTTATATCATCAACGATCTGAACGATATTGAAAATGACCGACAGCATTCTGATAAATGCAAAAGACCTCTTGCCAGCGGAGAAGTTTCCAAAAAAGAAGCCTTGATTTTAATTGCCGTTCTTCTTATGCTTGCATCGATACTTAATCATTTTCTTTGCGGTTTCAGCCTTCGTTCACTGATACCTTGGGTTTATATGATTTTGAACCTGATCTACAGTATATCACTAAAAAACAAGCCTGTTATAGACATCGTGCTTCTGGTATCGGGATTTTTCTTCAGAGTATTTTACGGCTCGGCAATCACAGGAATAAAAATATCGGGATGGCTGTATCTGACGGTTATCTCATTGTCTTTGTTTCTGGCTTTCGGAAAACGAAGAAACGAAAAAATGTCCTGCGGTGATTCTGCAAGAAAGGTTTTAGGATACTACAGCTTGCAGTATCTAAACAGTAATATGTATATGTATCTGGCGTTATTTGCGGTTTTTTACTCGATCTGGAGTCTGAATGCCAATGATACCGGACTGATGATCTATACAACTCCGCTTATTTTAGTAATGATGATGCGTTATTCCTATAAGCTTGAAATCGATGTAAACGGTAATCCTGTAGATATGATACTGGGCGACAGAGTTCTTATCATTCTTGGAGGAATTTACGCTTTACTGCTTTTTGTTATTATATATTTTCCGGAGGCTATAAATGAATGTTTACGATTTTGATGGAACGATCTACAGCGGAGACAGCAGTGTTTCTTTCTATTTTTTTATTCTGAAAAGACATCCGTCCGTGCTACGGGTATTTCCGAAACAGCTTTGGGCAATGATAATGCATAAGTGCGGAAAAATTTCTCTTACGGAAGCGAAAGAAGCTTTTTTCTCATTTTTGCCGATCATCAGCGATATTTCCAATGAAACAAAACTGTTCTGCGAGAGACGTAAAAATAAGATCATGTCATGGTATAAGGAAAAGCAAAAAGCGGATGATCTTATAATCTCTGCTTCGCCGGAGTTTCTTTTGAAAGGTTTTTGCCGAAATCTCGGAGGCGTCCGTTTGATAGCATCTGAGGTTGATCCTGAAAGCGGAAAATTTCTTAGCGAAAACTGTAAGGGCGAAGAAAAGGTAAAACGTTTTCAAAAGGCTTACGGCAATGAAAAAATCGAAGAATTTTATTCCGATTCCTACTCTGATCTGCCTATGGGACAGCTTGCGGAGAGGGCATATCTTGTGAAAAATGGTCGTCCATGTGAATGGAAACTCGTGAAAGGAGAAGTATGAAAATTCAATTTAAGAAAATACTCGGTTTGTTCGGAAAGAATGAAGAAAAAAACTCTGCTATATTTATAAATGCAGCATACCTGTATCTTGCCATTCCGATGTATATATTTATATTCGGATGGTTTAAGCTGCCTCTTGCATTAATATCCGCATCCGTAGTATCTATCGGACTTTATTTTGCGATGAAAAACGCTCCGAAAACAGATATATCATTTTTATTCCGGAAAAATGCTGCTGTGATTTTTGCAGTGATAGTTCTTGCTTTTTTGTGGATGTATATGTCGGGCATCGGCAAATTTGCATTTCAGAACTATGACCATATGTGGCGAAATGCAATTCTGGAGTATCTGGTTGATAAGCCATGGCCTGTTATAATCGAGGATTCTTCACCCTATTTTGAAAATCCTGTGGCAATGGTATATTATTTCGCTCTTTGGCTTCCTGCTGCTTGTATAGGAAAGCTATGGGGACTTCATGCGGCTCATGTTTTTCTGTATTACTGGTGTTTGATCGGAGTGCTGCTGGTATTTTATCTGATTTCAGCTTATCACAAAAAATTGTCTCCGCTGATAATACTTGCATTTATATTTTTCAGCGGACTTGATGCGGTTGGCTCTTTTGTATATTCTAATTCTCCTGATTATACATGGTTCAATTCCGGACATCTTGAGCATTGGGCATTCGGATTTCAGTATTCATCTATAACAACACAGCTTTTCTGGGTGTTCAATCAGGCTGTTCCCGCATGGTTAATAACTTTGCTTCTGCTTCACATGAAGGACAATAAGTCTTTGGTATTTGTATTTTCGTTCAGCCTGTTGTTCTGTACTCTTCCTGCCATAGGTATGCTGCCTATTATGGGATATTTGGCGATAAAGCGTTTTATAGAGCTTTACGATAAAAAGAAATCGTTTAAATCGAATATTCCGGTGATTCTGCGTGATATTCTTACCTTTCAGAACGTTATTGCAGGAGGTCTTATCGGAATAACTTCAGCTTTGTTCCTGAAAGCAAACAGCAGTGGCTCTACCGGACTTGAATTCACTAAGCCAAAACTTGTATTTATGTCATACATTGTATTTCTCTTTTTCGAGTGCCTTATTTATTACATTCTCATATTCAAAAAACATGAGAAAAACGGTCTTTATTATGTCTCTCTCATAACGCTGCTCATAGTTCCGCTTATAAAGGCTGGTGCAGGAATCGACTTCTGTATGCGTGCTTCTATCCCATCCCTTGTCGTGCTTTTTACACTGGTGATCGACGCTGAAATATCGTTGGTTAAAGAAAATAAACGTATTGCAGCAGCAGCGCTTGCCGCAGTTATAGCTGTTGGAGGAATAACCGCGCAGCATGAAATATTGCGTACAATACAATTTACCCCGAACAATCTTTCAAATCCGGAAGCCACAGCCGAAGCAACTCATATTGACCTTCTTGAAGACGGAATGAGAAATAATTTCTTCGGCGAATTTGAAGATTCATTTTTCTTCAAGTATATAGCGAAATGATAGTTAAGCGTTCTTCTCTAAAGGGGAGCGCTTTTTTGTATTTCTGTCTTGACATGTGTTATATCAAGAAATATACTCGTCAACCTATACAAAATAATACAGCTATATTTATTGAAAATACAGAATTTGCAAAAAAGCCTTGACTTAGAGTTAACTCAAGGATGTATAATATTATAAGAACCTGTATTCATAGGATAAGCTGCACGTATTTTCGGCAAATTTTGACGATTGCTGCGTTGAAAATCCTTGCCATACGTCAGTATGCCTGCGGATCTTCGAGTCTCGACTGTCGTCTCGGTCGGTGCTTCTGCTTCGCAGAGATGTCCACCAGACACCCGCACCCTTACACTCGACAAAATTATGCTCGAAAATCCGCACATCTTCCCTATGAATACAGATTCTAAAAGAATCTTGGAGACGGTTTTGCGAATACAGAAAACTTCTTCATGGAGAGTAACGAATAGGAGGATATAAAAAATGATCTACAGAGATTTTCAAGGCATTAAGCTTTCAGGACTCGGACTTGGAATGATGAGACTTCCGGTTGTGGATGGAAACGATTCGGTTGTTGATGAGGTCAAAGCTGCCGAAATGATTGACTATGCCATGAAAAACGGCATAAATTATTATGATACTGCATGGGGATATCACAGCGGAAACTCTGAGATAACTGCCGGAAAGTTTTTGTCGGAATATCCGAGGGAAAGCTATTATTTAGCATCCAAATTTCCCGGATATGATAACTCGAATATGCCGAAAGTCAAGGAGATTTTTGAGAAACAACTTCAAAAATGTCAGACTTCCTACTTTGATTTCTACCTTTTTCATAATGTTTATGAGGGAAACATCGATGACTATCTTAATCTGGAATTCGGCATTCTTGATTATCTTCTGGAGCAGAAAAAGAATGGCAGAATACGCCATTTAGGTTTCTCGGCACATGGCGGTTTAGACGTAATACAGCGTTTCCTTGACGCTTATGGCGAACATATGGAATTCTGTCAGCTTCAAATCAACTATATGGACTGGCATTTTCAGAACGCAAAAGAAAAAACTGAATTGATTCAGCAATATAATATTCCTGTGTGGGTCATGGAACCTTTAAGAGGCGGAAAACTTGCAGACGCTCCGGAAAATATGAAAAAAGAAATGCTTGCAATGCGTCCTGATGAGTCGATTCCGGCGTGGGCATTCAGATTTTTACAGTCTATCGGCGCAACTATGGTTCTTTCAGGAATGTCGGATATGAAACAGCTGAAAGAAAATATCGCTGTCTGGGAAACCGATAAACCTCTTTCTCCCGAGGAATTCAACAGAATAATTGCTCTTGCCGACCACGAAACGCAAAAAGGCGGATTGCCGTGTACAGCCTGTCACTACTGCACAAGTCACTGTCCGCAGGAACTTCCTATTCCGGAGCTGATCGCTCTTTACAATGAACATAAAATTACCGGCGGCGGATTTCTTGCGCCTATGGCTGTTGGAAGTATGCCGCAGAATAAGCGTCCTGCAAACTGTATCGGTTGTCAAAACTGTGAGCAGGTGTGCCCGCAGCAGATAAAAATTTCAAAGGCTATGAAAGAGTTTTCAGAAGCGATTAATATGTAAGATTTATATCTGAAAGGAGTTTTTTATTATGTCAACACTTGTAAAAACAATGGAAAAACCACGTTTGTCGGCTAGAACTCAGACAATGGCAGCTATTGCTGCAATTATTGGAGCTGTTGCAGTTCCACAGCTTTTTCACGCTATGGGAGCAGTTTCGGGACTGGGTACGGCTCTTGGCGAAACTTTTCTGCCGATGCACCTGCCGATTATCCTTGTCGGACTTCTTGCAGGTCCGTATGCAGGAGCAATTGCAGGTCTTTTAGGTCCTCTTGCAAGCCATTTGATGACAGCCATGCCGGGATCTTTAATGCTGCCTTTTATGATGCTTGAACTTTGTACATACGGTGCGGTTGCAGGTCTTTGCAGAAATTCAAAAATGCCGAATATTGCGAAAGTTCTTACTGCACAAATCGGAGGAAGAGCTATTCGTGCGGCTGCGATTCTGATAGCTGTATACTTATTAAAAAATGACAGTATAAAAATCGCTGTAATATGGAAAAGCATCGTTACAGGGATTCCGGGACTGCTTCTTCAGTGGAGTCTGCTGCCTCTTCTTATGTATCGTATAGAAAATGGGAAAAAGCATGAACAGTAATTCTGAAAAGGTTCTTATATCGACATCCTATGAGGAGTGGTTTATTGCGATGATGTTTTGATACCGCAGCTTATAGAAGCAGATCGGTCAGGTTAAATATACTATTTCAGCAATCGGAGATTCAATAACTCAGGAATGTCAGACAGACTTGGCATATAAATACTGGACTGCTAAAATATCACAGAAGCTTGGCAGTGAAATAGTTTCTGAGTAATTCCTTAGATATAAGAATTATCTTGATATAAAATAGAAAAAATGCACATATCCTCTTTTTATGAAAGATATGTGCATTTTTTTATTTGGCTGTATTTTCTATAAGTTTATCAAGATATTTTTTTGCATAATCAGGACGTTTATGGAAGAAATCTCTTAGTATATTAACTTCGTTGTCGTAATTCAGAAAATTGATTATCCAATCACGTCTGAAGCGTTCTCTTGTATCAAGAATTGCCTGTTTATAGGCTGAAACATATTCTGTTATTTTTGAATCAACACGTTCGTTTTCAAAAACTGTTCCCATGATATCGATATAGTTATCGTAAAATTTTTGGCGGAAATCTTCGTTATTCAAAAGGTTATAGAACATTGTAACAAAGCTTGAACCGCCACGGTACATTCCGTTAAGGTAATCGTAAGAAGCTGAAGTGGTCTCGTTTTGATAAAGTCCAGCCGTCATATCGAGGTCGTATAACATAAAACGCCATTTTCCGTCAGCATATGGAATATTCTGATCAGGCGAATTGGAACGCCATATCTGCCAGTTATTAAGATATCCGGATGAGCCGTTATTTTTGGCCCAGTCATCATTGTTCAGATATGTTTCTATGGCAATATAATCCATAAAGCTTTGAATATCGAAAGCATCGCATATACGCTGATAATTTTCGGGAACGGTCATATCCGCTGTTGAAGCCCACTTTACAAGAGAATAATATTCATTGGCAACATCTGCCGAACCGGCTATTGTTTCGCCGTTTTTTATCATGGTAACATTTTCTTTTTCTATGCCGTAGTGCGACTGAATATAGTAATCATCAAGTTTCTCACGCAAGAAATAGAATCCCCAGAATTCACCGTTTATGAAGAGAATACAAGGCTCTGAACCTTGTACATCGCAGGCTCTGTCGGACGCAATATCGTGTATCAAAGCATCACGGAAATGGAGATAATCACTGTCGTTGCCGCCGTTTCTGAGTGTTATTTTATCATATTTTTCAATTGGATTTCCGTTTGTATCTGTTAGACCGTCAATGAAAGCGTATTTCATTTTGGAGTCGCCGTATTCGCTTCGTGCATAAAGACGAATAGATTTCTGAGGATTTGCCCTTGTCCAGTTGCCTGCAATACGAGCTCCCACATCAGCTGTGTATGCAAGCGAACCGTTTTCAAAAACTTGAATGTTTACCGGAAATTCGCTTTCTCTGCCGTCTTTGTTATAGTTAGTGGGGTTCTGCACATCGCCGTGATCATATTTAGGATGATCGGGATTTTTTGCCCATTCATAGTATCCGCTTCCAACCATATACGCTCCGTTATCTGGGTCGAAGAGATAGCTATCGTCTGTAGACATTGAAATAACCTTCATATCACTGTAATATGAACTGTTTTTGCCGACAAAATAGCTGTTTGAAGTGACATTGCTGAATTCTCCTGAAGGAGCTTTGCATACGGCTTTCACTACTATTCCCTTATCGACATTCGTGGTCGGACCGGTATAATCATAAAGCGTTATATCCTTAAGAGCGCTGTATTTATTGGGATCGTAGGTGTTGTTATATATGTTGATTTCACCGTTGTAAAGCTCCGCTGTCTGAGAACTTCGTGGATCGCTTCCATCGGTTGTGTAATAAATCTCATTTTTGTTTGCATCACTGAGAATAAGCTGAAACTCGGAATCATAAAAACCTCCGTCAACAGAGAAAACAGGCATATCTATTTGGAGCGACGCTGTATCGTTTGTATCATTCGGAGTAGGGGAGAGCTTTTTGAATGTATCAGAGCCGTTCAGGTATCGTCCATATGTAATATCAGAAGTCAATTCCGGAACGATGACAGAATCCAGCTCGCCAAATTCCGGATGAGTAAGATATATAGTTTCACCGAGCGCACTTATTTTGAAAGCCGCATGGAATTCATTTTCCGTTTGAACAATAGCATCATCGCATAAAACCAGAATATATCCCCCGGCAGATATCGTTGTTCCGGTGGGGAAGGCAAATTTGAATTTATTATTTTTTCCGTCTGAAAGACCGATTCCATCAAGAGCGATATCATTGTCTGATGAGTTATAAATTTCTATCCAATCAGGAGAAGCTCCAGTCGAATCTTTAAAAGAGTTTTTATTGGTCGAACAGATTTCGTTTATCATAAGAGATTTGTAATCATCAATGCTGTTTTTTGAAGTCAGCTTTCTCATACATACTAAATCAAATGAATCTAAATTATCATCTTCAAGAAGATCTCCTGCTTTCCAATTAATAATAGATCCGTTATTTAGCAGGTAATTTTGCAGCATATTCACATCATCAGCATTAAAAAAAACATCGTTGTTTACATCTCCGGTAATTATATTTTCTTCAGATGTGGAAGGAACGTCAATAACGACGGCTTTTGAAACAGAAGAAAGTGGTTCGCTGCATAATGTTAAAACACTCGCTGCAGTTAGTATAATAGTTGATATCTTTTTTAATGTTTGCAAAATAATCCCTCCATATACTATACAATATTGAGTATAATAATCAATTCTCAGTGTTATTTTAACATATAAACTATATAATGTCAATACTATAAGTTTGTTTTGGGTGTGATTTATTTAAAAAAATATAATAGGTCTTGCACCAAATATAGTTAAAAAATAAATATTTTTAAAAAGCGTTGACATTTACTTTTTTTCATGATATAATATATTATGTTGTAAGCGATGTAATTGGTTTGCTACATAAAGTAAAGTTTGCATGTAGGGGTATAGCTCAGTTGGTAGAGCAGCGGTCTCCAAAACCGCGTGCCGAGGGTTCAAGTCCTTCTGCCCCTGCCAAATCACAAAAGCCTGTATTAAGCGGAAAACGCCGAAATACAGGCTTTTTTCTTGTTTAAATTTATGTTGATTTCATTATGGATATTATTCTGATTTCTTATTTTGTCCCAGTCATTCACTTTGTTTTTTGAATTATTGGTAATAAAATAGGTAATATTGTCAATTGACAATAACGTCAAATAGTGATAATATAAAGACGAGGTGATAACGTGGCAAGAAGAGAAAAGGGAGAAGGAAGTATTTCTCAACGTAAAGATGGAATATGGACAGCGAGAATAGATTTAGGCAGAGATCAGAATGGTAAACGAAAGATAAAAGCATTGTATGGCAAAACCGAGAAAGAAGTAAAGAAGAAATTAAAAGAATATAAAATTGAACTGATTAAACACGAACCTGAACAAGTCAAAAAGATTACTGTTCAGGAATATATGTCTGATTGGCTTAAAACAATAAAAAGGAATGAATTAAAATCATCTTCGTATGACAGACTTGAAGTAACTTGTGAAAATCAGATTTTCCCTCGTATTGGCTATTTACAAATGAGCAGTATCAAAGCGGATGATATACAAAAATTAATAAACGATCTAAATGATGCTGGATATTCTTATTCTACCATAAAAAAAGCATATAATGCGATTAATGCTTGTTTTACATTTGCTTATGAAAGAGAAGAGATACCAAAAAACCCTATTGTAAGAATTTCACTTCCTAAACAAAAAGAAAAAGACATTTCTGATATTGTATTTTTTAATGAAAGCGAAATTGCCTTAATTGAGAAATATGCGCTTGAGACATATAAAACAGGTAAATATAAATACAAAAATGGATATGCTATAATTTTACTTTTGTACACAGGATTAAGAATAGGAGAACTTCTTGGACTTAAATGGAATAATATAGATTTTGAGAATAAAATTTTAAAAGTTTCTGGTAATTTAAAGCAGGTAAAGAATCGTAATGAAAATGAAGAAGGAGCTAAATATATTGTAATTGAACAAACTACAAAAACTAAATCCGACAATCGTATAATACCACTTTCTGACAAAGCAATAGAAGCATTAAAATACTTTGAAAAAAGAAAAATTAAAAAGATTCTTATGTTCTGATTACTAAAAGCGGTAAATTGGTTTCGGCTAGAAATATAGACACAACTTTTAGGCAGATTCTTAAAAATGCAAAAATAGATAAAATGAGTGGAGTGCATAGTTTGAGACATACATTTGCAAGTATGTTATTTAAAAAAGGTGTTAATCCTAAAACTGTATCAGAATTATTAGGTCATAGTGATGTTTCTATTACTATCCCCGTTCAAAATAGTAACACCAAACCCACGCAGTACCTACCGACAGCAAATCCCAATATTACAATGAAAATGGCAACACCATACAAAGGTATGGTATTGCCATTTTTTCAGAAGCTCATTTCAGTTTTTGACTGCTACACCGTTTCGGAGTTGCCGTGCGTGTATGGATAGTTACAACTTTACTCTCTAATTGTTATAAAATGAAAAATACAAATTAGTTATTCCTCTTAATATTGATAATAAAATGTTTAATAACAGCATTACATCTATGAATAAAAATGCTGCATCAAGAAATATACATGATACCAAGGGAGAAATATATAAATATAAGAAAATCAATAGCATAAGTATGATCTCTGTAAACAATGAATGCGTGAATTGAATATGTAATTCTTGAAACAGTGTAACTTTTTTGTTGTGAAGCACTTTATCAGTTTCTTTCTCTTTTATTTTCTCTATACTCGAACCTGAACTTGTCAGAATAAGTGTAATAAAAGTGAATGTGAAACCAATAAGAATCGCAATTACATCTGGTAGGACTTCAGACAACTTTGAAATTGCTTGTGAAATATTATTAGTAAAATAATAAATTGCTGTACAAGAACTACTAATTAGAAAAGGGATTAATAATTCGTATACTTTTATCGGTCTGTTGAGTATACAATAATAATCAACTATTGGAATAAGCCATTCATTATATATAATTCTTCCTAAGCCACCGCTATCTCTGTGTGCCATCTGCATTTTCCTCCATTAGAGAAATAAGCTTATTGAATACTGAATTTGAATCTACAACGCCATTATCAAGTAAATCAACTGTAACTTCATCAACTTTTTTCCAGCAAATGTGTCAAGTGAAATATCTAAATTATTAGCATCCTTAGCTTTTACTCTGATTCGATTTACATGATTACCAGCAGTGGTTAACCTGTTAAATAGATTTCTAATACATTCTTTATCAACAGATTGTCTTCGTTTAGCCTTAATCTTTACTGTCAATTCTTCTTGAATACTTGTATTGGGGGAAAAATCACTTAGGAACCTGTTCCTAATACCTGGTTTTCCACGAAAAGTTCAACATTAGAAACTCGCACTGAAGAATTCAAAGCTGTCAGGAAATCTTCGGACGGAATAATCATAGGAACAATAAATCTTGACTCGTCCAAATTATTTGCACGAGAGAAATTCTTGAAGTGGATGTTTAAGTATTTACATAGAGCCGACATTGAAACTCCAGATACTCTATCTTCCAAAATGGCAAACGCTTCGTTACTATTAACTCTGATTAGCAAGTGAGTTATTTCCTTATCTCCTTCAGTCAATGATTTTCCAGAGTCTCGTTCGCTTCCATTAATACTTGACATATATCTTGGAGAATGATTGTATTTACAGGATTTCAACACTATCTTATAATGCGTTTTTTGATGAGCAACAAAGTCATTTATTGACTCGATGGAAAAAGCCTTACTAACCTTGTCGTCACGATGAATCTTGTCAATTGCTGATAATTGCTTTAAATAACTAATGAACAAGTTGAAATCGTCAGGAGAAAACTCCATTTCTTCATCGTTTGAAAAATTAATACTCCAATAACTGATTTTTCTGTTTCTCGTACTCATTCGCTTCTAATCCTTCCTAAATAATTATTGTACATGATAACATTTGCTTAACTTATATCATTGTTTTCGCGCTGTAAAGCATATTAGTGAAATTATTCAATCCAGTATTATCAATCCCCCAGCTAATACGAATCGCACTTTCAATTCTATCCAAGGTTAAGCCCATAGCAGATAACACATAGCTCGGTTTATAGCTGGTCGAATTACAAGCTGAACCATTTGATACTGCACAGAATTGTCTTGTTGCAAGCATTAATGCTTCAGAATTCACACCATTAAAAGATACGTTTAACGTATTTGGCATAGCATATTCTAAATCCCCATTGATACAATAATCAACACTGGAAGATTTCAAGGCGTCAAGGATATATTTTTTATTATCCTGATACTTCGTAAAATATGAAGCGTATTCCTTGGCTGCAATTTCGCACGCCTTACCCAAACCAGCAATCAAAGCAGTCGGTATCGTTCCAGGACGAATCCCTTTTTCCTGACTTCCGCCGTACATGATTGACTTAACAGGTGGCATCTTATAACGGTTCTTCTTTAAGACTAAAACTCCAATTCCTTGAGGTCCATACATCTTATGAGCGCTTGCAGACAAGAAATTGTATTTAACACTTTTTAGCTCATCGACAAGTTTTCCGAAACTCTGTGCGGCATCAACATGAAAAAAAGTATCCGTTTCCGAAAGTGCTTTTCCAATAACATCAATTGGCTGGATAATACCTGTTTCATTATTTGCGTGCATTACAGAAACAAGCAGCGTGTCATTTCTAACTTTGCTCAGCAATTCATCTGCATTTATACGTCCACTTGAATCGGGATCAATGTAAGTTACCTCAAAGCCACGCTTTTCCAGTTGGTGCAAAGGTTCAAGAACAGCTTTATGCTCAATAGATGTCGTGATAATATGCTTCTTTGACGTTTTCTCGGCGTATTCCTGCAAGCCTAGAATAGTGATATTATCGCTCTCTGTCGCTCCGCTGGTAAAGAACACTTCATCCTTATTGACCGCAAGTAATTCTGCTACTTGTTTTCGAGCGTTCTCAACAGTCGAACGTGCAGTCTCTCCAAAATTATGCGTTCTGCTATCAGCATTACCATATTTGTTCTGATAAACTTCGATCATCACATCAAGAACCCTTTGATCCAATTGCGTTGATGCGTTATAATCAAGATAAACGCCCATATTATATTCCCTCACTTAACGATTTATCAAGCAGACCTTTAAGATCTTTTACAAAATTAGTGCCGCTGAGATAATTGATGCCTCTTTCAAGGTGTAATTTAAGATACTTTGCCATAACATCATTTTCTGTACCCAGCTTATTTGCAATGCACCATTCTTTTATAAGCGCTTCATAGATTTCGTGATATTCTCCTGCAAATGTAAGCCATGACATTTCAACATTGCTATCAGATGTTATTTCAATATCGGTAGGAATTGTCCCTTCTTTAAGTGAAAAGCAAAGAGCCCATCTACACAACACATTCCAATTCTGAATACCTGTTTTTCCTTTAAGCCTGGCTAGCTTATCTTTTGCAGAGTTAGAAAGTTTTATTTGCTTTACGATCATGTCTGTTCCTCCTCAAAATATCCTGTTCTAACATAGGAACGTTTTTCACTCTCGTCATAAACAAGAGTAAATTCGTTGCTGACGTAAGGCTTAATGGTTTCATAGTAATTAGCATCAATTTCTGAATCCGTAGACAATATGATTGTCTGCAAGCTTGCGTTAGGGAAATAGCGTTTAATAAGGGCTTTTCTGTGCAGTGAGTCAAGTCTTGCAAGTGGTGTATCGATTATTACAGGAAGCATTTTATTTGAGCACTCTGCCAATGCCCATAGCATTGCAATTACCATAAGCTGCTTTTCACCAGCAGAAAGACTACTTTTCATGACTTCATTACCATTGACATCAATATAGTGACAGTCAAGTGTTTCTGCGTCCATTTCTATTCTTTCAATGAGATTTTTCTTGCCGAGTATTTTTTTATAACACTTCGTCATTGTTTCTGCTAAACTTGAGATTTTAGATTTTTGAAGTTCAATTTTATATTCTGCTGCTAACTGTTGTGTTGTTAATGCGTATTTATGAATACGCTGAACATCATCACCACGTTCCATAGCAGCAATTGCTTTATCGACATAGCGATTAAATTCCGTTGTTGCTTTTTGGCATTCACCATTTGCTGTTACTCTCTGTTTTTTCTTAGCTTCTATCTTAATTTCTATATCAATACGTTCATTTTGCAATTCACCTATTCTTTTATAAAGACGGGCGATTGCTTTTTCATCAATATCAACAGAAAGATAATTATCAATTTCATTTATTCTTTTCAAGACTTTCTGCTCATTCTTTTTGCTGGATATATAGTTGCTCTGCGTATTTGTTAACTGACTGGAAAGCAACATTGAGAGTTGGATATAAGCGTTTTCTGACAAATCGAACACACTCTTGGTCTGTTTCTTTTTTGCCTGTTTCTTTAAATACTTTATAAACTGAGCTATTTCGTCGGATGATAGATTAGTTTTATCGGAATATTCTTTAAACATCTGATTGATCTTTCTGACAGCTACTGACATAGACTTGTTTTCACGTTCAGCTTCAGCTTTGCTCTTTATTGATATCAGCAGATCTTTTACCATCAAAAGAGGAAGCTCACCCACAGCAAGTTCAAGATAGCCCTCTTTAATTTTATTGACTTCAGAATTGAGTGTGATCCTCTCTGCAAACAACTCCTGAGACTGACTGGCGATCTGTCCTCCCTTTGCATTAAACTCCTCGGTTTTCTTATCTATCTTCTTGTTGACACGACTAAGGCGTTTTTCTAATTCGATAATATCATCATCGATCTGTTTAAGAACATCTGCCTTTTCGTCTTTTATCCGTCGTAGTTCCTCGATATATGATCCGTTATAACTATCTGTTTGCTCGGTATCGAGCCTTTTGATAATGCGTGTAATATCATTTTCAAGGAGGTCAATAACATTGATTCCGAGAAGAGCTTTAATAGAGCTTTTCATCTGAATACTTGTTTCACTTTCTGCAAGTTCGGCTATCTTTTCACCATCAAAGAAATAGAAATTTGCTAAAGCACTCGGTAAAATACTCTCTACAAACATAGTCCAGTTTTTTGCAAGAAAAGCATCATCGTTACCATTCTTCTTTACTGTGACCTTGTCTTTTATATTTTTAACGTTTATATTCCAACTGCGATTAACTGTATAGACATTGGTTCTACCATCCTCTTCAATAGTAAACTCAAGCTCAACAAAGCTTTCATTAGTTTCGTCTGCAATGTTGGTATGCGCTTTCAAGTATTTACCGTAAGCTCCATGAATGCTTTCTTGTACAGCAAATGAGTTTTTTCCATATAATGCAAGAAGGATTGCTTCAAGGAATGTCGTTTTTCCTCGACCATTCATACCGCCTATAAGAATCACTGGCTTTTCGCTGTTGAATACAAAGATATTATCCGAAGCATACACACCGAAATTATGTAGCTGCAGTTTATTGATTATCATGCTTCATCACCCTCGAATTCATCTTCAGTTTCTTGCAATATATTATCGTCATATTTAGCACCATGTTTCTTTTTACGCTTTATTCTTTCAAAATAGTATTCTGCTGCATCGTCTGCATCTTTATAAAAATTCTTTTTGATAGTTTGTTCTATCTGGTTAAGGATACCTTTGCGGTTGTTCATCATGTTTGATTTGCTTTCAATATCAATAAGAGTATACATTAATTCAAATAACATGGTTTCATCGTTATTATTATCAGGTCTGCATATATCTTTAAGAATATCCCATTCTCTTTCTTTAAAGGAATTTGACGTATAAATGGAATTATCCGGGAATGGCTTGTCCATAACTCTTTCATAGATTTTTGGAAGCGAATCATCAAACTCGTGGTTTTCATTCACCCAGATCTTCCTGATCTCAATAAGTTCAGGTATGGTAATCAGCTCTAATTCATCAAAATCTTCAGGACCATTTTCGTTTATTTCTATTTGCATATGAAGAAGCTTTTCAAGCCACATTTCTCGTGTCTCTTTTGTATAGGGTCCATGGTTTAAACGTCCATTAAATCCCTGTAAGTAGCCACCTCTTCTTCTGAAATCACGACGAGATCTGTCAAGAGTTTCATCTCCAATTTCATTTCTGAATTCAAGAAGCGGTGTCATCCATTCTTTTTCAGAATCATTGGAAATCATAGCTTCCATTGATTTGTCCTGCTCCACCATAGTACAAACCCAGCATCCAAATCTGCTTTTTCCACAGCTTGGCAGCCCGGTCTCCACCATCATTGGACATTCACCATCTGCGGTTGCTCCACGATACATAGTCAGAAGATCATTATTGTTATAACCCCATGGATTTTTGTACTGCATTAGGAACAGCCAGACATCGTTATTGTTCCAATCCTCCAGGGGAGAGAAAACAAGTTCGTTTGCCAAAGTTGGATTAGGGCTCAACAATTCACGCACTCTAAGTTTTTCATAATGCGCCATAGTCTTAGCTCTGTTTGCACTTTCAGCTTTTCGTGTTCCTAGCACGAGAATGATTTCACCGTGTTCAGCAATGCAGTTTTTGATAAAGTCATTTACAGGTCTTATCTTTAACCTATCTGTACACCAGCGAAAACGCTTTCTTGGAAATGGATAACCTCTGCCGATCAGATTTACCCAGAAGGTATTATCCACCTGAGGGGTTAATCTATGTGTAATAAAAGGCAATCCTTGTTCTTCTGCCGCTTGCTCCATTTGCTTCAGAGAGTTCTGAGCCCATTTTGCAACAACGGGTGATTCAACCAATGTATCAGTGTTAATGATATGAACAGTCTTTTTTAATTGCTCTTTTGGTAGTTCCCTCAATGACAGCCATACTAATTGCAATGTGGCTGTACTATCCTTACCACCTGAATAACCAATAACCCATGGAATATCATCAGCAAGATACAGATCACGAATTGTCTGTTGCAGCTGATTTATTTTATCCTTTGTTATGGTAGTTTCAGAGTTACAACTCTTACAGGTTGTATTTTCTTCCATGATATAAACTCCTATTATTTATGATTTATTCTTTTCTATCAGCTGTTGCTCTTTTGCTTTTTCTTCTTTTGACAGCGGAATACCTATCAGCTGCTTAATCTTTGAGCAGGTGAGTATAACAGCTTGCTCATTATTCTTAATCTTACCATCATTTTGAATAGCTCTGCCCAGCCAGTTGTCCTGATTCGAGCGAAGCCAATCGATATTCTGTAGTTTCTGGAGATAATCACTCATATCAATAGAACGATTATCATAAAAATATCTGCCAAGCCTTCCAAACGCATACATCGTTATTGCTAATGTGGTAATATAGTTTTCTCTGAGATCTTTTTTAGTCAGTAGCTTCTTTTGCAGCTCTGTCCATTCCGGAATATTATCTGAAATACCATTCCAGAACGATATGAGAAACCTCGTATCCTCTTCGGTACAGTCGCTATGCAAGATTTTTGAATTAGCTCTATAGATACTTGTAAGAGTAAATAGATTCAAAGAGTTTTTACCCAAATTATCTCTTTCCTTATCGGTGTATTTCTTTAAGAACGGAACACTCTCTATCACCTTTTTAGTGGCTACAGCTAAAGCGTCTCTTGAATCGTACAACGTTGAGAGAGAATTTGAGGTTTTTACAGCGTGTTTATTCAGATCAGTAAACATTTGCTGACTCTTCAATAGTCCTTCATCTTTGAAGAAAACTATAGAAATTGTTTCATCTCCAATGGTAGGATCTTCCTTGATTGCTTCTTCAATAGCAGCTTTTCGGTGCTGACCATCATTTATAAGAAATGTTGCTTCCATATTGACTTCCAATATTCCAACATCCTTATTAACATCAGAGGGTTTATATTCAAACTCTCCGTCTATTGATGCTGAAAGCGCTGAAAAGACATAGGAATCACGATTATTTATAATGTAATCTCGTATCTCAGGAATTCTTAATTCATTGATTTTTCGCTGTGCTCTATATTCTGGCAACAGAGTTTCCTCTTCTTCCGGAAATAATTTCGACAGTAATTTCATCGGAACCATAGATATATAATACTCTCTATGGGACTGTATTCCACGCACAGCAGGAAAACGATATGCAAAATTCATTTTGACACCTCACAAAAAATGTGATATACTTAAGTATATACTTAAGTATATCACATTTTTGAGTTTATGTCAATCGGTTTCTGCAATAATCAAATGTTTTGCCTATGATTTTCTTTTGAGTTCATTGTACAGTTGCCAGAATGCCTTGTCATGCAGATAAATAGGCGAACCTGTTCCGATTGCAATTAGGCTATGATGTTTTTCCAATCCCTTGATACGATTAAAGAGCATATTGCTTTCATTGCTCTTAGGTTCAGTATGAAATACAAAATCTACATCACTGTTTTTAAGATCAGACACATTATGGACTATCCATGTAAGGATATATTTTGAGTAATCATCATCTCCGCTTCCGAAGTGCTTGAGGAACTGAGTAGAGAGAATGGTTCCAACTCCAAACTCTCGTCCCTCTTTTAGGATTTTCTTAAGTGAAGGGAAACCTTCGCTCATGAAGTTGTCTGCTTCATCTACTAGGATTATTTTTGTCAACTGCCTGTATTGCCCATCCATTTTGCTTGAGCCAGCTGCCTGCATCTGCGAATAAAACAAATCAAGTGTAATTGCTACAATTAAGCTTTGAATATCCGGATCATATCCAGACATATCAATTACGACTACGCCTTGTAATATCTCAAACAAAGACTTTGTTTCACTGGGATTTGCTTCAAATATTTCAAACATACTCAGCTTGTATAACGCCGCAGCTAGTGAATCACCTTTTTTGATATCATCGTCATTTACATATCTTTGATATACTTGATAAAATGTTGGTGCTTCATTATCCCATGTTGTCGGATTTCCCGGACTAATTCCTACTGCTGAGTAAGCGTCCATAATACATTGAAGTAGTGTTGCCTGCTGTTTTGGTCCAAGATTATATACTTTAGAGAGTGTGTCCTTGAAAGCATTGGCTGTATGAGTTGGCAACAATGGCTTGAATACTGCCGATCTTGTGAGTGCAAATGGGTTAAACGGTAAATGATACGGTTTATAGATTTTCGCATTTGTTGCCTCAACAAAATCTGGTTTACTCTCGTTGTAATCGCCCTTGTAATCAAAAATAAGAATTCCAAGTGCTTTTGAATCTACGTTATCAGCCTGATTCTGATACAGCTGTGTTATCAGGGATTTTGTAAACTGCGTTTTACCCGTTCCCATAGTTCCAATAATTCCGGTATTCGTATGAAACAACTGAGCTGTATCATTTGGTTTCCAAACAACCTGAGCACCATTCTGCTCATTAGTGCCAAATAGAATTTTCATGCCAGGTTCGTTGGTCGTAGAAGGAGTTGTATCTTCTGAAGCAGTTGTGTTTTCATTGGAATCCTCATCATCTTTGGTACTACTGGTTGGCTCATTATTATGTTCACTGTCAGACGTTGTCTGAACATCAGACAAATCAGTAGCAACAAGTTTTGAAGTATCTCCGGTAAGATTTTCAAGAGATACATTATCAAGAGTCATTAATTCGCTGTCTTTTTCAGAACGGATTTCCTGTGCGATCTCGTCTACGGATTTAAGTATAAGACCATATTCATCAGTCTCTGGTACTTCGATAAAGTTAATAATATCATACATAAACGAAGTTCTTCTACCTATTACTCCTGTTCTGAAAGATAATACTGCTCCTTTGCCTAGAACTTCCTGAATATTACAGGATAACTCATAGTTTTCGTTCAGCAGTGCTTCTCTGAACTGATCAAGAACAATGTCCCAATTCTGCGAATCATCAACGTGATATGCTTTCATCTTTTTACAGCTTGTTATAATAAGCTGCATAAAGAAGTTACGATTTACCTTTGGTACAATCTTCGTAATATCACCTGTTCCAAAGGCATTTTGTAAGCCTTTAGATGTTGCTGAAGCTTGCTCAAATGCTTTTTTAATAACGTCGTTACCGTTTATTCCTGTCTTAACTTCGGTAGGATAAAGGTATATCTTAGGTGTTTGACCTGACTTATCTACTCCAACAAATAATATATCATCGCTTGTTGGACCCTTTTCAAAACCAAGGTTTTTAGCGGACAGTATCGAATCGCCCTGGGATAATCCAGCACCGCCAGACACTCTCAACATTTCTTCCAACGAAATAGGAATCCAGATTATGTCATCATGACGCAGTATAGCTAATAACAGCTTGATAGCTGCTACAATGCTGATCTTTTCTCTGCTGAACGTACTGTCTTTGTTGGATTTCTTTGATGAAACCAATCGTAAAAGCCAATCTCCATTGATTGCATTAAAAAGATTGATGATTCTATGTATATCTTCAGTCGATGTATCAACACCACGATTTTTTAAATAATTATGTATTACAGCGGCATACTGCTTAGATTTACGAGTTACGGTAATAGCATCATAACCGCTGCTCGTTGTATACTGGTCGCTGTAATGAATAATCAGCAGATCACTGTTAGCTTCTTTTTCACAGAAGAAATCAAGATCCACTTTGGGTTCAACAAATACTACCCAGTTTGAAGCTGAATAGATTTCGTCCATTTTGCTCTCTGCTTTTTCATCGATCTGAGTAGAGATACTCAACCCCTTGTAATATGGATTGCCTGTAGTTTCTACTTGAATAAGTGAATTGTACATATTAGAAAGTTTGATAAGTTCATAATCTGGAGCATATTTTGATCCATATCCTGTTCTGTATTTAGTTGAATACTTACTTGAAGGGATACCGGATAATATTCCATTAAGTGAAACTCCTGTTTCGATATCAGACATAAACGCTTGCTCTGAAGTTATTTCAGATTCCATCTCATAGAACGAAATGTGTGCATAATTGTAGGCTTTGCCACGGTCATCATGGAAATAGCACTCAACATTTTTTGAGAAAATACCTTCTAGTGTATTCATCGAAATTCCGGATGCTATTTCAAGTTTATAATTGGATAGGTACTGCTTAAGGGTATTGTATTCTCGTGTGTTTGAAAATGCATTATCCAGGCGGTTATCTGAATAAATGTGCATCTCAAACTTGGTGAGTTCTTCAACATTTGGATTATGATTAATGGCATGAATAAAATACTGTGCTATACCAATAAAGACTTCACTGCAATCGCCCATATTGATAAGATTGATTTTTATCGTCTTGTTGTTGATATCACTGAAGATGTATTTGAAATGGGATATAAACTCGGTTATTTTTTCTTCAATAAGTTTGGGTACGAAACGCCAACTGCCACGATATTTTTTGTTTTCTACGGATGCATAGTATTTCCATTCAAGAGAATTTTGCTGATCCGATACTTTGAATATTGCTTTTTTTCTTTTTATATACGGCAACAGATTTAAAGAGTTTAAACGCTCAATTATCACATCAGCCGCTTCTTCGATACCTTGTTCTGAACACAACGCAAGTTGATAAGCTACATTTATAGGATGAAAAGGAGTTAATATAATTTCGTCATTATTACCTACTGTGATCGTACCGAGAGACAAGGCATTTTCTTGCTCTTCATTTAAGGTTGAACCTTCAGATAAATCTGAGAAAAGAGCTATGAATGAGTCCACATACCTTTGAGCAGCTTCACGCAATGCGTCTTTATAGTACGCCAGGGTAGGGAGAGTTTTTAATGATTTCATTAACCCTACTAACTCTAAATACGCTTGCCTTAATTGCTCATTCTGTTTTAACTCGTCCGCAGTAATTGCTATCTGATCGGTAAGATAATCTTTTTTGCATTTTCCTACTAAGATGTTATCGTTTATTATCTTTTCTTCGGCACGCAACTCTCTTAATAAGTTAGCTTTGGCAAAATACTCCTGTGTATCTGAATAAATCTTGTTTGCTTTAAATTCGAGACTCTGTTTTATAGCACATTTTTCCCTCAGAATACCTTTTCCGGTGATTTCTTTGCTCTTAACTTCATCAGGAACCATAAGGAAGGGGACAGTTATGCCAGAAAAATCTATATCAATACGAAGACCAGAGGAATAATTTGATAATTCCTCATCTGTTGCGTGAAGATGAAGACATTGATTGAATGCACAATAGTATGAAGTATCATCGTCAAGTTTTTCTGTCTTAACTGCACCCACGCTTTCGTTGAATATTAGATCATTACCTATACCCGACAAACGAATTCTGATATCCTTTTTCTTCGTGTAATCAACTGTGTAACAATGCTTGATTACAGATAGCATATAATCTGATGCAAGATCAATCATACACATCTTAAAAATGTATTTAATATCATTAGCAGAATCATGCAATTCGATTTTATTAAAACAGATCCCTGATGTTGGGATTGTAAAAATGAAATCCTTGCCTTCTTTCTCATAATAAAGATTACCATGTTGCACATCGCTCTGCAAAACACGAGCATTGCAGTTAAATCTTATGTGCAGTTCACTGAGTTTGTTTTTATTAAAAATGACAATATTCTTTTGTCTCTTTTTAGCTGTCTGTGAGCCTTCATTACGTACTAACCACTCGATTCCATAAGCAAGAGATTCAATTGGAAGTGGACCATATACCGTAATATCCTCTGTTTCAATTTTAAGAGGATTGTCAATTTTAGCCTTATGCTTCTGAAGTTGTGCGGCTATCTCTGCATAAGAGAATTTTATGCTCCAGTTTTCAGGATCTTTCCTCTGAGCAGAATCCATCCTTGTTATAAATGCATCATCGAAGTATTTGGATAATTCAGAGGAAACATTACCAAATCTGAAACAAACATCAATCTTATCAAATATCTTGTTGTTTTCCTTGATCTCTTTATCGACAGCTGATTCTCCTTCATTGATGTATTCTTTTTTACCATCAACATAGAATAGTCTGAAGCCATTGAAGCTTTCTCGTTGTATTCTTCCAGAAGACATAATTGCAAGAAGATCGCTATATTCGTATAATGATGCCTTATCGCTAAAAACATCGGTGTCTCTTCTTTTCAGTTCATATGCTAAAATTCGCTTTTCAACAGTAGTTAGCAGTGTGCTACCGCTGACCATCTCACGAATTTCCTTCATCAATTCATCGCCATAAAAAGGCATACCATTTGAAGCCATATTCTTAGAACCGCTTATAGCGCTATCGATAGGATTAGCGGAAATCATAAGAATAGGCATCTGAGCACTATTGGCTTCGTTTCTAAGAGTTGCACATAGAAAATCACTTGTCATACCATTGATCTGAGGAGCAATGATAATCTCAGCATTACCTAATTTTAACGTATATGTCCGGTAAGTCTCACCATTTTCACAAGAAAGAGTAAATTCTCCGCATATACCTTTAGACATGGCTATTTCCTGTAAAACCTCAGATACCTTGCTAACCATTTCATCGGTATCAAGTTTTAAGCAAAATGTCTCTCCTGTAAGCAATTTTCCCTCGGCAGAGGTGGTCTGAAAATATGCATCGATCTTTTTAGCTATGAAATCATAAAATTCGTTTAACATACTGAGCATCTCCACTATCGCTTTTCTTGTCTATGAGATTCAACTTCGTAAAGAACTCTTGCAAAAGGCTTTTAGATGTGGAATCCAAATATATGCCCCTACTCTCATATTCTTTATACAAGTCATTCAATCGTATCTTTTCATCATGTTGAATAGCAAGTTTGGTAAGAAAAATAATGTCTCTTTCAGTTAAGTTAAGCGTCAAGCCTGACTTTTTCCTATTCTTAACAAATCTTGCTTTACAGAATTCGGAGAATTTCTCCGAATATAACTGACTCGCACGGTTTCTGTCAGTTTCAGCAAATTGAGTGTTTATACATTTAAACAAGTGGCGAATAGCACCGTCTGTGCGATTTACACCTTCTTCACAAGGAAGATCCTTTATTTTAGGGCAATCTCCTATACAGGAAACATAAGCACATTCAGCTTTTTTAATCTCGACTGCTATTTTAAGGTCATCTTCGTCACTTGAATCGGCAATGGATTTAAAGTCTATATAATCAAGCATTTCAGCACTTTCATTCTGATTGATTATTTCTAATGTAATAGCATGACTGAACATCTGGGAAATATTATTTTGTAACTTAGCCCAGCCTTCTTCACAGCATCTTCTATTCTTACTTACTTTTTCCCAGTCAAGTGCAAAGTACAGCGGTTGTATCTGATCACGATTTCCGTTTCCAAATTGATCAAGTGCAAGGCAAGTTTGTGAAATATAATAAAAATAATAGAACGACAAAACATTCGTAAGATCTTCTACAGAAGTCATTCCAGAAGAAAGCATAAAAGCAAAATCAGCCTTGAATTGTTTTTGAATACTATTAATAATCTGATAATACTTTTCGTTTTTCATCTTAGGCTCATTGTTTTGAGTTTCAATAGAATCCACTACCATTCTCTCTAAAACATTGAAAGGGTATTTATCTCCGGCAGCTTTTATATTTTCTTTATCAATATTGTCTAAGCCAAGTACGCAATAAAGGAATTCTGCAATTCTTTCCGAACTTTTATTATCAGCTATTGTTTGATATGGATACAATCCAATATTGTAGGCATAGAAATTTCCGTTCTTGAAAAACAATGAGCTGATGATGTCCTTGAACAACTCAATATCATCATCTTCTATATCGATATTGTCTATGAGCTTATCACAAAGCTGATCATAATTTACAGGTTCGGTAGATATTTCAAGTGCGTTCCTAAAGAATTCACTTATGCAATCTCCCAAATCATAAACAATGGGTGATGCAGTTTTAGGTGTGGCTTTATACGGGAATAACTTAAAGCTCTTATCCGTAGTATGGTTTAATCGATAAGTGTTTTCAGTCTTATCTTCTTTTACACTAAAGCTTTTCTTAAATAATGCTTCGTTGAAAGAATAATCAGTCATTATTTCACCACCTTGAATTTATATGTTCCAAATATAGTCTTTTCAAGTATAGCCTTTCGTCCTTCTTCCGACAGGATTGTAATTGATTCGTTTGAAGAACCGGTTTTGAGTATTTTTGAAATGAAACTGATAAAATCAGCGTGGTTATTCCTATCTTCAGCAGTCTGAACATATCCTGATTTTATTTTTTCTATCATCTCATACAGAGAATAATCAATATCAATATGAATAGGTGTATCAGTTCCATTTTTAAATTCAGCTACGATAAAAGGCAAAAATTTCTCTATTTTTTCAGTTTCAGACGTGGAAGGAATATTACCTAAAAATGGCTCAAACTTGATGTCTTCATAAATCGAAAAGCTTTTATGACTGTCATCAATGCAAATATTGTCGTCGTCCTCATTGCCACACCAATGGATCACGGCATCTTTAATATCAGAGTATAGATTTGCAAGTTTTGGGGTTCTTCCAATATTGTAGTTATACAGATCTGAAATATATTTTAAAAACATCGGTTCATAACCAGTCTTATTCATTAAGTCTCTTATTCTAATGAGTACATTGAATAACTTGCTTTTTATAGTTTTGTCCTCGTTAAGAATGTCAATATAAGCCGGATCGCACAATATAGCAGAGTATGGCGATCCTTCAACAATTGCTTTTACTATTTTTGTAATATCCTCTGACACATAGTATTCAATGGCAATATCATCTTCCTTTTCATTTCTGTTTAGAAGAGGATCGTATTTTCGTGTCTTATTCATGATTACAGATATGTCAACGTTATCAAATAATAATGAAGGCATAATACAATTCAAATATTCTTTTAGGAATGAAGAAGGATTAGTAGAACACTTATAGAACTTCGTATAATCAAATCTCGGTGCAACAACTATGTCATATATGTAATTTAATAGCTCTCGGGTAGTTAGTATTTCTTTGTCTTGAAGAATCACTTTCACAAGCATAAGAGCTATATAATAACGAACCTTTGAATCGGTTAAAAATTCGTAATTCGTACGAATTGGACATTGTGAGCATAAAGAACAGGTACTACAATCAGAGGCATATGTAGCATAAAAAATATTGTTCTCATCATCAGATGCAATCTTTTCAAATAAAGCCTCAATGTACTCTGGGGTGATTTCGCCCTTGTTCAGAGAGAACATATGATAGTCTGAAAAACTGATATGTTGGAAGTGACTATCCTCGACATATGTTGTTTTAGTGACCTCAGAGGTCATTATGTTGGAACCCTTTACATATTCCTTTAGCAAACCAAATCCAGAAGCGTATTCAGATTCGATAAAATTACTTAAAACACCAAGATTAATTGCAATAATTGCATTTGATCCAGGTTTGTCAATATTATCGTCATTGAATTCTTCAAGACGTTTGCATAGAGTCTCGACTGCCGTTTTGCTAGGTGCATTACTCTCAGTCGCATCATTAAAAACTTTGTAGCCATCCAATAAATTATCCGAATCAGAATTTTTCAGATATGACAGCAAGTGGGATTTGCCATCACCTGCACTACCGCATAGGAATACCAGTGTTTTTTTATCAGATGAATTAACGGCAGCAAGAATAACCTTTAAATCTATTTCTGTAGCTCTTATAACGTGCATATATTTTCTAAACTCATCAAAGCTCAGAATATTGTCAATGGAATCACTTGATGACTTTTTAAGTTTGTTAAACATTTCGATAAATTTGCATCCGTTCATTTGATACTCTCACCCTATCAATAAATTATAGAAACAGGAATATTTTCCTACCGTTTTACCGTACCATAATAGTCCATATGCTTTGTCGCAAATGCACAATATATTTCATTCTATTATATCACATTTCTATTGAAAAGTCAATCTCTACACACAGCATAAAAAAAGAGCCAACTTTGATCCCAATGGAATCAAAGTCGGCTCTTTTCTTCAGCGAGATTTATTGTATGTTTTCCCTTCTTTATGGCATATTGTAAAGTTTTATAAGCTCCTCCGCTATAATGCTGAATACAACACACAACCAGATCAGAACGGTCAACCATACACCTATTTCGCACTTGAATAGCAGACTTATAGTGCGCATTTGAAGATTCGGAACATACCTCCACTTCATCATAATAGCTAAGATAGCACTGTTCATTGTCCCGATACTCGGCTTTCATGTACGGCAGAACGAGAATAAACGAAGTGTTCCCATAACCATGATACTTGACAGCTCGCCTAATAGCTGCTGCCGCAAACAGATCAAACTCTCCGTCCCGACCTATGAGAAACTCTACATACTGCTTCTGTGTGATGAGTTCATGCAGGAGCTTATCAAGCTGGCTCTCAAACTCCGATGCCCTTTCTATCTCACGATGCCCAAAGAAACTAACTGTGTATATATCCATAGCTAACACCTAAAAATGTTGTTACTTGCTTTTTTGATGACACTTGCACAAGAATAATCTAATATATCTTGATTATAACATACTTTATAAGACTAATCAAGAGAAAACGACATATTTCCTTTGAGTATAGCGGATTTCTTTTGCTGTATTATAGTAGTAAGAGGTGATTTAGCAATGACAGACGATTTTGTAAGGAACAGAATTACTCAGCTCCGGTTGCAAAAGGGCGTATCGGAGTATCAGATGAGCTATGATCTCGGTCATAGTCGAGGATATATCTACAATATTTCATCGGGCAAGTCACTACCGCCGCTATCTGAGCTGTTTGCAATATGCGACTATTTCGGTATCACTCCTGCGGAGTTCTTCGATGACAGTGTATCTAACCCTGAATTGATACAGAAAGCCGTTGAGGGTATGAAACAGCTTGATGATGGAGATCAGCTTATGATACTCAACCACATCAATAGGTTGTTGAAAAAGTAAAACAGGAGAGATGTTTTAATGAACAGATATACTATAAAGCCTGACTTAGATCCGAATGACAGTTATCAAAAAGCACTTAAAGATTTTATACAGGCATATAACTCTTTACAAAAATTAACACCTCAGCAACAGCAGCAATTAGTTAAAGATTTGCTTGGATATGATGGATTTGTAAAATTTTGTATGCTTATGAATGGAAGAGGGATATAACATGAAAAAACCACTGAACGTGACTTTTGATACAAATATCTTTGATGAGAGTCAATTCGATTTAAGTAAAAATTCTCCAATATCCCAATTAGTAAAATATGTAAATCATGGCGATATTAGGGTGTTTCTAAGCAACATAGTTATAGGAGAAATGAAACAACACTGCACGTAATACGCTCGACTAATATCTTCAAAAATACGAGGTGTTCATGATGATATTCAAAAATGGGTATTAAGCGGTGATAAAACAAAAGAATATCACAAAGTATCAGATGTCTTTATTGAGGCTATTGGTTACTTCTATATTCTTCAAGTACCTAACAAAACAGATGCAGAAAAAGCATCTCTCGACTACCTCGATAATTATATTAAGTCATTAAAGATAATCGAGCTAAAGTCAGAATCAGTTAATATAGATGATATTTTTTTCAACTATTTTCATAAAATCCCACCATTTGAGGATTCAGAAAAGAAAAAGAACGAATTTCCAGATGCGGTCATTGCTGCACAGATCAAACAAAGATTTAACGAAAATGAGCCTATATATGTTGTAACTAGAGATAATGGATTACAACGTGCATTGAAAGATGTTCCTTATTGTACTATTATTTCTTCGCTTGGTGAACTATATGAAATTATAATTGCAAATAAAACTGAATATCAAGAAAAATATGCTAGTGCTCATTCTACAATTGAATCCGTAATACCAAATATAAAACAACAATTGGATGATGCTCTATATGATGAAACAAAAATTTCCCTTGAAGGCATGGAGTATGATAAAGATGGTATCTCAAGTGGTTATGACTATGATGAAATATATTACACTAGACATGAAATACAACATTTAAGAGTATTTGCAATTGATCACTTTGACGATGAATCCATAACTGCTCGTTTAAGTTGTATCGTTGAAATTGAAGCAGAATGTAGTTACGAAGATTATGCTAACGCGGTATGGGACTCGGAAGAAAAGGAATACCTATTTCTTGATATAATCACTAATATAGAAATACACCATGCAAGATTTGCTTTGGGTGTAATCATAGACAGAAAGAATAATTCTATTTCTTCGTTAAAATTCCATGTATATTTAGGTGGAGACAGTAGAATTGATCGTTATGAAAGAAGAATATGTCCTAATTGTGGAAAAGTGATTTCACTTGAAAATGATGGAGAAAATGGTCTGTGTATAGATTGTACTTCAAATCAAAAAAAATCTGTTGTGCAATATGTTCTCATAGTCTCCCTAAAAATATACCGTACTTATAGAATAGCAAAAGCGAGCTGCCGTAATATGGCAACTCGCTTTTCTGCGTTTTATTCGTCCGAACACTCACTTAATCCGTGTATGAACTGAATGTAAATACATTCATATCGTTCACGTTCCTCGCCCTCGGTGGACATCATCATTTCGAGGAAATATGATTTTGCCTGTTCGTAATCCGTCCAGACCTCACGCTTGCCGTTGCAGATGGTCGTGATCTTTTGATTTTTGGGCATTGCCAATTCAGAAATTTTGAACATAACCGTTACCTCCAGAAGTATTATAGTGAATCTATTATATCAGCTTAAACTTCCAGAGTCCAGCTATGTGGAATGATTGTAATAATTCTTATGCAGGGCGCAGCAATTTCAAAAGCCTGTCCAGTTCAAGGCGCATAATATCAGCTTTTAGCGCTGTTGGGATTATTCCTGACTGCATTTTTATTTGAACGATTGCTTATCAATGCTTTACTTTCAAAAGCTCAGTCTGCAAGAAGCGAAGCGGCTGCCAGAGCTTATTCACTCCGTCCTTGATATCGGCAATATCATCAGTGTAGATATTGCCCGTGCTGTTTATACGGACAGCTATCTGATTGATATTATTTGCAATGTTACTTGCCAACTTATGAATTTGTCGAAGTTCGTTTCCGTCCATTTGGACGATATAGCCCTCAAAGATCATGGCTCGAACAAAACCGCTTAAACTGTCCTTTCCGCTATTTGCAAACTTTTTCTTTATAGCGTTCATTTCTTCTGGACTTACTCTGACTTTCAGGTACAAAGTACGTTTGTTTTTATCTTTCATTTTCTCTGAATCTCCTTTTCTTTTTTTAAAAAATCGGGGTCTTAGGGGTGAAACCCTCTAACAAGTTATGTACGGTGTGGACGTCGCTGTGTGCGCCCACATCGTGCAGTGCTTGCTGGGAGAGAGAACGCCCCTCCGGTGCGTTCGTCTATTCCGAGCCATAGGCTCGGTCATTTTTCTCGTTTTACGAGAATTGGAGCTATGCGACTTTCTCTATTTCTGAGTTCCCCATAATCACTATACTGGATAATTCTGCTCTCGTCAATAGAAAATTCTAAATTTCTTTGAAGCGCCAAAAATCACTCCGTCAAAATGACGAAACGGCATTTTCTGCGAAATAGCGTAATTTGGATTTTTGAAAATCAAAAATTCCCCGGTTTTTTATTAACAAACTATGAACAAAAGTTTGTGCGTATTGCGGCTTGTTTTTAATGGTATGAGTGCGCTATAATGGTAGCATAGCATTAGTCAGGTGTGCTGACTTGCTTAGAACAAAAATTTATGAAGGAGGTTTTTCTCATTGGCATTTACAGAGAAAAGAAAGAACAGCTCATTGAGAAGATCGAGTTTTACAAAAAACGTATTGCTGATGATACGGCAAAGAAGAAAGCAGCGGAGGACAAGCTGAAAGAAGTTTCTCGTCTTGCTATGGCTGAGGAGTACAACTGCAAGCCGAGAGAACTTGATGAGATCATTTCCTCGGAGCATTCACTTTTGCAGAAGCTGAGAGCAAGCGGTCTGTCCGATGCCGAGCTGCTTGAACTGGTCGGCGCTAAAAATGCTGACAGTGATCATTCGTCCGACAACAAAAATGAGGACGATGATATTTCGTTTTATGACAGCTCGGATAATGACGAGAATTAAACGGACTATTTATCCGTGAGGACTTTTCCCCATAATCATGGGGAGCAACATTTATAAGCAGCAGGAAGTTGAAATGGATCGAGCTGCGGAAAGGACTTAATTTAACTGGATAACAAGACTACTGCCGTAGAGAAAGAGAAGGCAGGAAAGATGTTTGAGCTGAACGAGAAGTACAAGGATTTCCCTAAGAAAGTTTCAGAATATGTTATCGACGGAAAGAAGTATATCGTTCACAGCCGCTTCGTCGGAGAGAAAAATATTGACGAAGTGATCGGCAGGCTCGCTTTTGAAAGAGCCGTAAAAGAAACACTGGCGTAATTTGTCGGTAAGGCATTGACTATACCGACATTTTGCGCTATACTAAAAGTGTCGGTATGGTACTGCTTTGATTTGAAAGGAGCTATTATGGCAAAGCAGACCATTTACAATGCAGGAATTTACGTTCGCCTCTCGCAGGAGGATATGAGAGCAGGTGAATCCCTGTCAATAGAAAATCAAAAACTTATCCTCACCAAATATGTAAAAGAGCAGGGCTGGAATCTCGTTGATACCTATGTTGATGACGGTTGGAGTGGTACGGATTTCGACAGACCTGCGGTCCAGAGATTGCTGTCCGATGCGCAGTCGGGAAAAATCAATCTTATCATCTGTAAGGATCTTTCTCGTTTTGGAAGGAACTACATTGAAGTCGGCAGATATGTGGATTACATTTTTCCGAGTTACAATATCCGCTTCATCGCACTTAACGATAATGTGGATACCGCCAATAAGGATAGCACGGCGCTTGATATGATGCCTATTGTGAATTTGTTCAACGAATGGCACGCCGCTTCGACTTCCAAGAAGATCAAAGCTGTCATCGAAGCAAATGCAAAGGCTGGCAAATATCGTGCGACTTGTGCGCCGTTTGGTTATACAAAGGGCGATGATCCGAATCATCTGCCTGTGATCGATCCCGAAGCTGCACCTATCGTCCGTAACATCTTTGAAATGCGTGCGAGCGGTATCACTCCGCACCATATCGCAGATAAGCTAAATGAGGATGGTGTACCGATACCTTCGGATTACTATTATGCTAAACTCGGCAAGCCTAATCCACGACGTACAAGACACTTGTGGAGTCCTGAATCGGTAAGGCAGATACTTCACAACTACACTTACCTCGGACATCTTGTTCAGCTCCGTACAAGAACGGTCAGCTACAAGAATCATAAAGTCATCAAGAACGATGAGGAAGATATGGTCATTGTGGAGAATACTCACGAACCTATTATTTCGCAGGAGCTTTGGGACAGAGTAAGAGAAATGGAGCAGTCTGTATCTCAGGGCAGGCGAAACAGCAGCGGATATGTGGCGAATTTAAGCGGTTTGATCTACTGTAAGGATTGCGGAAACAAAGTCCGCCTTTCGTGGAACAATACCATTAATGGCAGCAAAAAGAAACCGAGAATGTATATTCGTCACAATTATAACTGCACATCTTATATGAAGTATGGGAAGCGTTATTGTCCGAGCCACTACATAAAGATGTGCGATATGGACGCTGTAGTGCTTGAAGATATTCGCAGTCTTGCAAGCCTTGTTGTGGAGGATGAGGACGCTGCAAGGGCGAAATTCCTTGCACACAAAACCAAGCACAATGATCAGCAATATGCCGTTGACACCAAGAAGCTGACAGAGGGCAAATACCGCTTGCAGGAGCTTGATACGCTTATACAGAACATCTATGAGGATAAAGTCCTTGGCAAAGTGTCTGAGGACGTAGCGATGAAACTCATGGCGAAATACGAAGCTGAGCAGAAAGAGCTGTCTACAGAAGTGGAGGAGCTTGAAGAAAAGTTCGCCACGATCAGGCGAGATGAAGAAGATGTGGCACTGTTCATGGAGCGTCTAAAAAATTATACCAATGTTCCTCCTAAAAATGAGCCACAAAACGGTGAATTTGCTGTTGTTGGAGGGGCGTTACATAACGGAGCAGAGCATAAAGAAAAGCCCGCAACCCCTGATATATCAAGGGTTTACGAGCTGTTAAGATTTGGTGCCGGTGGTGGGACTCGAACCCACACGATGTCGCCATCAACGGATTTTGAGTCCGTCACGTCTGCCAATTCCATCACACCGGCATTTATATTTTCAAGTCATCTCCCGATGTCCTGTCCGAGAAATCGGAGGGACATCGTGGAGGGACATAAAAATCAAGTTACATATTCAGTTTTCGAAAAGCCTTGTAAAATCAAGGGTTTACGGAACGGTGGTAAGAAACGGCGAAGTAGATTTTGAGTCAAGCGTGTCTGCCATTCCGCCACATCGGCAAATATTAAATTTATGAAAACCAAGCTAAATAAGTAAGCATAACAAAAAAGAGAAAAATTTGATGTGTCAATAAAAATCTGAAATGAGTTTGAACTCTGTCTCATCTGTCAATTTCATAATACCAATAAGATATTTGACATGAATATTATAGCATATTAAATATACAAATGTCAATACTTTTTTTAAAAAACAGAACAATTTATTTTATCACTGCACTTTTTCCAACTTCTCAATTGAATTTGCTCTTGCAATTTTAAATTAAATATAGTATAATAAAAAATATCGTTTATAATCAATACAGCAGAAATGTGGTGATAAATATGGAACAGACCGTAAAAAGTGATAAAAACATTGAAAATGGTCTTGTACTTCATACAATTGCAATGAGAGGGCTTGTTGCTTTTCCTAAGATGATCATGCATTTTGACGTTTCACGGGAAAAGTCGGTAAAAGCTATCGAACGTGCAGTTAAAGACGGAGGGAAAATTTTCCTTATAGCTCAGCACGAAGTCTATGTTGAAAATCCAAAAGCTTCTGATCTTTATAAGGTAGGAGTTGTCGCAGAAATAAAGCAGGTTCTTAAGCTGCCTGATAATGCAATGAAAGTTCTTGTTGAGGGTGTTTATAAAGCAAATCTTGTTCGCCTTATTGACGATGGTGATTCTTTAAGAGCTGAAATAAAACGTTCTCCGGCTTACTCAAGAGCAAAATATGACGAAGTCGAAGCAGAAGCCATTATGCGCTCAGTAAAAGATATTTTTGAAAAATATTCAACCTTTTTCCCGAAAATGCCGAGAGAGCTTCTTGCATCTGTAATGACTCAGGATTCTCCGATAAAACTTTTTGAAACGGTAACGTTCAACTGCGGACTCAATTACAGAGACAAGCAGACTCTTCTTGAAGAATCAAACATCATGAATAAGCTTTCAGTTCTATATGCCTGTCTTACTTCCGAGGTGGAGATACTTGAACTGGAAAATCTTATAAATGAGCAGACCAAAAACAGCATTGATAAGGGACAGCGTGAATATTATCTGCGTGAACAGCTTAGAGTTATTCAGGAGCAGCTTGGCGAAGATGACGGCGAAGATGCGTTTAATTACATAAATGATATTATGGCTCTGAAGCTCGACGATAAAAGTAAAGAAAAACTTTTTAAAGAAGCAGATAAGCTTACTAAACTTCCTTCTGCTTCTCAGGAAGCGTTTGTTATAAAAAATTATCTTGATACTGTCCTCGATCTTCCGTGGGGAAAGTATACTAAAGCAAAGCTTTCAATTGAAAAGGCGGAAGCCATTCTTGAAAAAGAACATTATGGTCTTAAAAAGGTCAAGGAACGTATATTGGAATTTCTTGCGGTTCATATGCTGAATCCGGAAATAAAGGGACAGATAATCTGTCTTGCCGGACCTCCCGGAATCGGAAAAACATCTATAGCAAGATCAATTGCCAAGGCTATGGGACGGAAATATGCAAGAGTTTCTCTCGGCGGAGTTCGTGATGAAGCCGATATCCGAGGTCATAGAAAAACTTACGTCGGAGCTATGCCGGGACGTATAATAACAGCTCTTCAGCAGGCAGGAACGGCAAATCCGCTTATTCTTTTTGATGAGATAGATAAGCTTTGCAGCGATATTAAGGGCGATCCTTCGTCAGCAATGCTCGAAGTTCTTGACGGCGAGCAGAATAACGCTTTTCGTGACCATTACATCGAAGTTCCGTTTGACCTGAGCAAAGCGGTTTTTATAACTACTGCAAACAATGTCTCAGCGATTCCGGCGCCTCTTCTTGATCGTATGGAAGTGATCGAACTTCCAAGCTATACTGCGGAAGAAAAATTTCACATTGCGAAAGAGCATCTTATACCTAAACAGCTTAAAGAGCATGGCTTGAAAGCTTCGCAGCTTAAAATAGCTGATGAAGCAATTCATGATGTGATAGGATTCTATACGAAAGAGGCAGGAGTCCGCTCACTTGAACGCCGTATTGCGTCTCTATGCCGAAAAGCGGCAAAGAAAATCGCATCGGGTGAAGCAAAACGTATTTCGGTTAAATCAAAGGATCTTGAAACGCTTCTTGGAGTAAGAAAGTATCTTGAGGATATTTTGTCGAAAGAAAATCAGGTTGGCGTCGTAAACGGTCTTGCGTGGACTTCCGTCGGCGGAGTTCTTATGCCTCTTGAGGTTCTCGTTCTTAAGGGTGGTGGAAAAATTGAAGTTACCGGTTCGCTTGGCGACGTTATGAAAGAAAGCTCGAAAATAGCTGTCAGCTATGTAAGAGGAATTGCAGAAAAATATGGTATTAATCCTGATTTTTATAAAGAAAACGATCTGCATATTCATGCTCCGGAGGGAGCCGTTCCAAAGGATGGTCCATCGGCAGGAGTAACTATGACAACTGCTCTTGTATCGGCTTTATCGGGGATTCCGGTTCGGGCTGATGTGGCTATGACGGGCGAAATAACACTTCACGGAAAGGTTCTTCCTATAGGCGGACTTCGTGAAAAGACGATGGCTGCCTACAAAGCAGGAATAAAAACAGTTATAATTCCGGCAGCAAACAAGCCTGATCTTGAAGAAGTCGATGATGTCGTTAAGGAAGCGATAGAGTTTGTCTGCGCTGAAAGGATAACCGATGTTCTTGATACGGCTCTTATAAATAATGAGCAGTAAGATGCAAAAGGAGGGGAAAGTCTTGAAGCTTAACTATAATAAGGCGGAATTTACCGCATCATATGGAAAATTTTCCCAGATACCTGAATCCCAGCGGATAGAGATCGCTTTTGCAGGTCATTCAAACGTCGGTAAATCAACGCTTATCAACAAGCTGTTCAATCGGAAAAATCTTGCAAGAGTAAGTTCTGTTCCGGGAAAAACGGCAACTATAAATTTTTACGGTCTTGAGAATATATATTTTGTGGATCTTCCGGGATATGGCTACGCAAAAGTCTCGAAAGCTGATAAAGACCGCTGGGCAGGGCTTATCGAAGGGTATCTCAGCTCTGACAGAGATATAAGGCTTGTGTTTATGCTTGTGGATATGCGTCATGCTCCGACAAGGGACGATCTTCATATGATAGATTATCTTATAGATACGGAGATGCCGTTTGTGCTTGTTTTAACCAAGGCGGACAAGCTTAAAAAAACGGAGCGAATCAAGCGTATGGAAGCTTTCAAAGAAGAAATACCGTATTTTGAGGAGATGCATGTGATACCGTTTTCTTCTCAGACCTTTGAAGGCGTTGACGAGCTTAAACGTATAGTTGAGGAAATCGCAGACGACAATGACGTCGCTGTTGATGATGAATCTGCGGATAATTCGTCGGATTCTATATAACCCGAAAGGAAGAGTAAAAATGTTTGTATCTGAAAATCTTAACTTAAACGAAAAAGGACATCTCACCATCGACGGAGCAGATACGGTTGAGCTTGCCGCTGAATACGGCACTCCGCTTTATGTAATGGATGAGCAGACCGTAAGAAGCGCTTGCCGCCGTTTTAACGACAGTATCAGAAAGTTTTACGACGGCAAAGGTCTTGCGTGTTATGCAAGCAAGGCGTTTTCATGTCTTGAAATGTGCAGAATAGTTGCAAGCGAAGGAATGGGGCTTGACGCCGTTTCAATCGGAGAACTTTATACCGCTGTTAAGGCCGGATTCCCCATGGAAAAAGTCGGATTCCACGGCAATAACAAAACCGATGAAGAGCTCCGTTACGCTGTTGAATGCGGAGTGGGACATATTATCGTTGATAATATCAGCGAACTGCTTCGTCTGGAAAATATTGCAGCGGAAAAGAATGCTGTTCCACATATCATGTTCCGCATCAAACCGGGAATAGACGCTCACACTCACGATTTTATCAAGACAGGACAGATAGACAGCAAATTTGGTTTTGCTCTTGAAACAGGTGAGGCTTTTGAGGCGGTAAAACAGGTAATAGAATGCAAAAACGTAAAGCTTATGGGCGTACACTGCCATATAGGTTCGCAGATTTTTGACATTGATCCGTTTGAAGAAGCTGCAAAGGTTATGCTTGAATTCATTGCAAAGGTAAAGAATGAGCTGAATTATGAAATCGGCGGACTTAATCTCGGCGGCGGATTTGGAATCAAGTATCTGAACGAACACGACCCAGCTCCGTTTGAGACATACATGGAACGTGTTTCAAAGATTGTTAAGGATGAATGCGAAAGACTTGAAATCACTCAGCCATTTATCTATATCGAACCGGGCAGATCCATTGCTGCTCCTGCCGGAATCACACTTTATAAAGTCGGCGCACGCAAGGAGATTCCAAATATCAGAACCTATGTATCGATTGACGGAAGTATGGCTGACAGTCCGAGATATATTCTGTATAAATCCGAATACGAAGCTATTGTTGCAAACAAAGCAAATGAAGAGCGTAGCGAGAGAGTAACTATTGCCGGGAAATGCTGTGAAAGCGGAGATCTTATCGGTGAAAATATGCCGCTCCAGCACGCCGAATCAGGAGATATAATAGCTGTATGCGCTACCGGAGCATACAATTATTCCATGTCCTCTAATTATAACCGACTCCAGAAGCCAGCAGTTGTTTTCGTTAATAACGGCGAGTCAAGAATCGCTGTAAAGCGTGAAACACTTGACGACATCATCAGAAACGATATATAACAAATGTTTTACAGCTCCGAGAAATCGGGGCTGTTTTTGTTATTATTTGTAATAGTATTTTAATTGACAGTTATAGGGAAAATGTGTAAAATATACACAAAGGACGGTGGTTGTGTGAAAAGATATATTAAAATTTTCTTTGCAATAACTATTTTAGCAGGAATCATGTTTATTTTTAGCGGTTGTGCATACTACGATACAAATTTTGACTTTGAGTTTAATGGCGAATATATGTCAGATAAATACGTTGATCTGCTTATTCCATTTGATGAAACAGACGAAAGATATACGGATTTTAATTGTATTATCAATAGATCAGCAAAAGATCCGATAAGAAATTTTACTATAGATGTTCCTGAAAGTATTCCCGAAAACAGCCAGATCGTATTATGTGATAACGATGGTTACCGGAGTATGCTGATGCACATGAAAAATGCAAGTTTAGATATTATGATAAAGGATTCTGAAGGCATTCCTGATTATAATGAAAAATATAACGGAACACCTTATACGGTCAGTCAGCATATCGGATTGCCGAACGAATGGCTTTGTAAATACGACGATCCATATGGTGAGGAAGCTTTTTTGGAGTTTTGTAATAAATATAAAAAATGCCGTGTTGCCATATTTGACAAGGAAGGGAATATTCTGCAAATATCGAAAAAGATATCGCTTGTTTCATTAAGCAATTTCTATATAAATGATACGACTTTCTATGACGCAGAGAAAAACAAAATAAAGCCGCATTATATAATGTCAACGGAAATGCTGGCTTTCAGCGTGATAGTATGGCTTTTGATTCAGGTCGGTGTGATAGGGTGCATTATTACACTTATAGTCGATAAAATCAATCAGAATAAATCTATTGTAAGTTACAGGGGATATATTATTGCATCTTCTGTATTTAATATTCCAACAGCATTATTTATTATAATTTGTATATATTCTGCATTCGGATTATCGACAACTGTAGCAGGATTTTTCATAAATCTTCTTGCTGTTTTATGGAAATTAAATATAGGTTTAATCGGCATACCTATAACTATTGGTGTACTTGTGCATTTTATAAACTTTGAAAAACGTCATAGAAAACGAATAAGAAAACAGGAAGGATTTGATATTTCCGGACAAATGTGATATATTATTTACATACAAAGAGGCTGCTGTACGTAACCTCTTTTTTATTTTTACTTTGTTTAAATCTTGACAAAGTGAAAAAAATAGTGTAAAATAAATATGTATTTTTATGTATATTGAAAGGAATGATTTCAATGGGTTTAACTTTAACAGAAAAAATCCTCAAGGCTCATCTTGTTGACGGCGAGTATGTAAAGGGTCAGGAGATCGGAATCCGTATCGACCAGACTCTTACTCAGGACGCTACAGGTACTATGGCTTATCTCGAATTTGAGGCTATCGGAGTACCTCGTGTTAAAACGGAGCGCTCTGTCGCTTACATAGACCATAACACACTCCAGAGCGGTTTTGAGAATGCTGATGACCACCGTTTTATTGGAAGTGTTGCTAAGAAACATGGAATTTATTTTTCACGTCCCGGAAACGGTATCTGTCATCAGGTTCATCTTGAAAGATTTGGAATCCCCGGAAAAACTCTTATCGGTTCAGACAGCCATACTCCTACCGGCGGCGGTATCGGTATGATCGCTATCGGAGCAGGCGGACTTGATGTTGCTGTTGCTATGGGCGGAGGTGCATATTACATTACCTGCCCGAAGGTGGTTAAGGTTGAACTCACAGGAAAGCTTCAGCCATGGGTTGCTGCTAAAGACGTTATTCTTGAAGTTCTGAAAAGACTTTCTGTTAAAGGCGGCGTAGGAAAAGTTATCGAATACTGCGGCGAAGGCGTTAAAACTCTTTCTGTTCCGGAGCGTGCAACTATAACAAACATGGGTGCAGAGCTTGGCGCAACAACTTCGATCTTCCCGTCCGATGAGATCACAAAGCAGTTCCTCAAGGCTCAGTGCCGTGAAGAGGTATGGACTCCTCTTGCGGCTGATGAAGACGCTGTATACGATGAAGAACTTACAATAAACCTCAGCGAACTTGTTCCGCTTGCAGCCTGTCCTCATTCTCCTGATAACGTTAAGAACGTAGAGGAAATCGGCAGACTTAAAATCGATCAGGTATGTATCGGTTCATGTACAAACTCTTCTCTCTTTGATATGCTCAAGGTAGCTTATATTCTCAAAGGAAAAACAGTTAACCCTGATGTTTCTCTTTCGATTGCTCCCGGTTCAAAGCAGGTTCTCAATATGCTTGCTCAGAACGGCGCATTATCCGACCTTATCGAAGCCGGTGCGAGAATTCTTGAAAGCGCCTGCGGTCCATGTATAGGAATGGGACAGTCACCGAATTCAAAGGGAATTTCGCTTCGTACATTCAACAGAAATTTTGAGGGACGTTCCGGAACAAAGGACGGACAGATCTACCTCGTTTCACCTGAAATGGCTGCCGCTTCCGCTATCACAGGATATCTTACAGATCCTCGTGAACTTGGCGATATGCCGGAATTCAAGCTTCCCGAAATCTTCTCTATCAACGATAATATGGTTGTTCCTCCTGCTTCTGTTGATGAAATGGACAGCGTTGAGATTCTTCGTGGACCAAATATAAAACCATATCCGGAAACTGCTCCTCTTATGGATACTATCGACGCTCCTGTTTCTCTTAAAGTCGGCGACAATATAACAACAGACCATATTATGCCTGCCGGAGCAAAGATTCTTCCGCTTCGTTCAAATATTCCGAAAATTTCCCAGCATTGCTTTGCTGTATGCGATGAAAGCTTCCCTGAGAGAGCAAAATCACTCGGTAAGAGCATTATCGTAGGCGGTTCAAATTACGGACAAGGTTCATCCCGTGAACACGCTGCTCTTGCTCCGCTTTATCTCGGAGTTAAGGCTGTTGTAGTTAAATCATTTGCTCGTATTCATCGTGCAAATCTTATCAACGCAGGTATTCTTCCGCTTACATTCGTGAATGAAGCAGATTACGACCTTATTAGTCAGGGCGATGAGCTTGTGCTTGCAGACGTACGCAAGGCTGTTGAAGAGGGAAAAACAGAGTTTACTCTCCTTGATAAAACAAACGGAAAGGAAATTCCTGTTCTCTGCGAGCTTTCCGGACGTACAAAGGATATCATGCTTGCGGGCGGACTTCTTGACTATACAAGAGAATCCATGAAATAATTATAACAGGAGAGGTTTCTATGGGGATATTCAGTAAAATATTTAAAACGCATAAATCATATTCTCCGGAAGACTTTTCTTATATTATTGAAATAGCTGAATTAATTTCAGAAAACGATTGTAATGTTGTAAAAAATCTTACTAAATGTATTGCTGATCCTTTTGTTTATAGCGAGGGAATGAAAAATAGATTTCTTGAAAGAGGAATATGTGTTTCGCCAAAAGAAACAATCGATGTTGATGAAATTTGCTGGATGGCGCTGATCGAAGAACTTTCTGATAATGGATTTTTGTCTGAAATTGATTATAAATGTGATTTGGACGACTTTTTATCTGCACTTAAAAAGCTAAAAAAATATCCTGTTATAGCTGATTCGGTTCAGGTGGTTAATATGCATCAAAGCGATGATGCTGAAACATGGATTAAAGCAATCAATATGGATTTAAACGGCAAAGCATTCATTGGTATGATTGATATTGACAGCGATAGTTATGAGATTATTATAGTTACTTCTGACGTGTATGCAAAAATCTCAGATATTGCACGGATGAATGGACATAAAATTTTATCATAACAAGAATTTTCTGAAAATGGATTAATAGATTTCAATGATTGATTTTTAAATAATAAAAGATATTTTAAAAGATAAAGAAATATACCGAAGAAGAGAGGAAGGTTTCAGTGATTTTCAGGAGAAAAAAGATTTTCTGAAACAGTATCATCCGCTTGGAAATAATAGAGGGAGCAATACTGGAATTTTCCGCTGGTTCTTCCTTAGATCTTAGGTATAATTTTAGGACTTGCCTTGGCAAGACTTTTTAGATGCGGTTTTTCAGGCTATGTGATATTAGGTATATTATGCAGTCTGGTTTTGTGAACATGGAAAAATTATGAATATGACAGAATGATGCTGAAATACGTCATACTCAGGAATATTATCATCGCTGTTTCGGTTGATGTATTTTTAGCTGTTTGTCTGGTGTTTCCATTATATGTAATCTCAAAGTAAATATTTTCAGGAGGTAAAAACCGATGGCAAAAATTATTATGAAAACTCCGCTTGTCGAAATGGACGGCGACGAAATGACAAGAATTCTCTGGAAATGGATCAAGGAAACTCTTCTCGAACCATATGTAGAGCTTAATACGGAATACTACGATCTCGGACTCGATTACCGTGAAAAGACAAAGGATCAGGTTACTATTGATTCCGCAGAGGCTACAAAGAAGTACGGCGTTGCTGTAAAATGCGCAACCATTACTCCTAACGCTGCAAGAATGCCTGAGTATAACCTTACCCAGATGTGGAAATCGCCTAACGGAACTATCCGTGCTGCGCTCGACGGAACGGTATTCCGTACTCCTATCATCGTTAAGGGAATTGAACCATACATTCCTACATGGACGAAACCCATAACTATCGCTCGTCACGCTTACGGCGATGTTTATAAAAATACAGAAATGAAGGTTGCTCAAGGAAGCAAGGCTGAACTTGTTGTAACCGATAAGGACGGCAACGAAACTCGTGAGCTTATTCATGATTTTTCAAAGTGCGACGGCATTATTCAGGGACTTCATAATCTTGATGCAAGTATTGCCGGCTTTGCAAGAGCTTGTCTTAACTACGGACTTGATCTGAAACAGGACGTATGGTTTGCAACAAAGGATACTATTTCCAAGAAGTATGACCACAGATTCAAGGATATTTTCCAGGAAATTTACGATAACGAGTATAAAGAAAAATACGAAGCTGCCGGCATCGAGTATTTCTATACTCTTATTGACGACGCCGTTGCTCGTGTTATTCGTTCAAACGGAGGCTATATCTGGGCTTGTAAGAACTATGACGGCGATGTTATGTCTGATATGGTTTCAACGGCTTATGGAAGTCTTGCTATGATGACATCTGTTCTTGTTTCTCCTGACGGAATTTATGAATACGAAGCTGCTCATGGTACTGTACAGCGTCACTATTACAAGTACCTCAAGGGCGAGGAAACATCCACCAACTCTGTTGCAACAATATTTGCATGGAGCGGCGCTCTCAGAAAAAGAGGCGAACTTGACGGAAATCAGGAACTTTGCGATTTCGCTGATAAACTGGAGAAGGCTACTGTTCAGACAATTGAAGAGGGAGTTATGACCGGTGATCTTTTCCTTATTTCAAAGCTTGAGAATAAGAAAAAGGTTGATTCAAAAGCGTTCCTTGACGAAATTAAGGTGAGACTTGATAAATTAATGTAATGATACAGAGAGAAGGCATATAATGTCAAAAAACTCGATATCAAATTCGGTGATCAGAAGGCTGCCGAGATATTACAGATTTCTCGGCGAGCTTAAAAGCGAGGGCTATGTTCGTATTTCATCAAGAGAATTGTCTGAAAAAATGGGACTTACTGCTTCGCAGATTCGTCAGGATTTCAATTGTTTCGGTGAATTCGGACAGCAAGGCTATGGTTATAATGTAAGCGCACTGCGTGAGGAGATCGGCAAAATACTCGGACTCGATAATCTGACGCCGATGATCCTTCTTGGTGCAGGAAATCTCGGAAAAGCAATTGCCACACATCTTGATTTCAGAAGCAAGGGCTTTGAACTTATCGGAGCATTCGACATTAATCCGATTTTGATTGGTAAAGAAATTGGAGATATAACGATAAAAAGTTCAGATGAGATAGAAAGCTTCTGTGCTGAAGTCTCTCCGGTTGCAGCAATTTTGTGTATACCTACGTCGGATGCAGAGCAGATGACAGAAAGGCTTATAAAATGTGGAATAAAGGCTTTCTGGAACTTTACTCATTACGATTTGAGGGCTTTCCATAAAGAAGCAGCAGTTGAAAATGTTCATCTCGGAGATAGTCTGACGACTTTATCGTACAGGTTGAATTCAATGAATGTTGATTATTAATAACAATTCCTTAATCAAACTTCGGATGAAATATTAAATTTATATCTTTGGTTTCACATAAAATGAATGTGAATTTTTTATCAATCACAGTGCCGGATTATTCTCTATTGTATATTTTAATATTCCGTATCGGCATACCATGCTGTAAATTAATCAATGTGAATGAATGATATGATGAAATGATTCAATTTTGAATTAAGCATATATTGTTTTGATCAGGTTTGGATAACTAACGATAAATGCAGTTTTTTGCTTGTTGACAGTACTATTCCGAGAGTGAAAAAATTTATTCAGAATAGTAAATCGTAAGTTGCATTGGAATATTAAAACTGATATAGTACAATTTAACATAATGTTTTCTGTTTCGGAGAATATAATTATTGTTAATTATATATTATTATATGAATAGCAATATTCTTAAACTGAATTTGAAATTATCCGGTCTTGCTGATATACTTATATTATGTAGTAAAATGCTGAAAATCAATTAAACGATTTTTACAGAATAAACAATTTTGGGAGTGGATATTACAATGGAATACCGTATTGAACACGATTCTATGGGTGAAGTTAAAGTTCCTGCTGATAAGTATTGGGCAGCTCAGACAGAGCGAAGCCATGAAAATTTTCTTATCGGTGTAGGAATTGAAACAATGCCAAGAGAAATTACTCATGCATTCGGAATTCTGAAAAAAGCGGCAGCTGTCGCTAATCACAGTGTTAAACCTGAAAAAATGACTGATGAAAAGCTTTCAGCCATTTCAAAGGCGTGCGACGAGGTTATAAGCGGCTCTCTTAACGAGCATTTTCCTCTTGTTGTATGGCAGACCGGAAGCGGTACGCAGTCTAATATGAACGCTAATGAGGTTATTGCAAACCGTGGAAATGAAATTGCCGGAGCAAAGCTTCTTCATCCTAATGATGATATAAATATGAGTCAGTCCTCTAATGATACGTTCCCGACTGCTATGCATATTGCGGCTGTTATTGCGCTTGAGGACAAGGTTATTCCTGCTGTTGATACTCTTATTGATACATTTAAGAGACTTGAAGAGGAAAATGAGGGTATTGTTAAAAGCGGACGTACTCATCTTCAGGATGCTACTCCTATTAAATTTTCCCAGGAAATAAGCGGTTGGAGAGCTTCTCTGGAAAAAGACAGAAAAATGATACTTTCATCATGCGAAGAGCTTAAAGAACTGGCTCTCGGCGGAACAGCCGTTGGAACAGGTCTTAATGCTCCTAAGGGATTCGCTGAAAAAGCAGCAGAGGCTATAAGTGAGCTTACAGGAAAGAATTTCGTTACTGCTCCAAACAAGTTCCACTCTCTTACTTCAAAGGATGAGATCGTATTTGCACACGGTGCTCTCAAGGCACTTGCAGCTGATATGATGAAGATTGCAAACGATGTAAGGTGGCTTGCATCAGGTCCTCGTGACGGTCTTGGAGAAATTTTTATTCCCGAAAACGAACCTGGTTCTTCTATCATGCCGGGCAAGGTAAATCCGACTCAGTGCGAACAGGTTACTATGGTTGCCGTACAGGTAATGGGTAACGATGTTGCAGTTGGCATGGCCGCTTCACAGGGAAATTTTGAACTGAATGTATTTATGCCTGTATGCGCATATAATTTCCTTCAGTCCGCAAGACTTCTTTCTGAGTCTATACTTTCCTTCAACAAAAACTGTGCTGTAGGAATCAAGGCTAACAAAGAAAAAATGCACCACAATCTTCATAACTCTCTCATGCTCGTTACAGCTCTTAATCCATATATTGGATACGAGAATGCTGCAAAGACTGCAAAAAAAGCATTTAAGGATAATATTTCCCTTAAAGAAGCCTGCGTTGAGCTTGGTTTCCTCAGCGAGGAGAAGTTTGACGAGGTTTTCCATCCCGAAGAAATGGTTTAAAAATCTTTATCAACAGATGATTATGTATCGTCTTATTGCTACAGATTTTAAGATATTCACACGAAAGGAAGCGTACTTATGAATACTTTCACATATTATCCCGGCTGTACGCTCAGAACTAAGGCTAAAGATCTTGACGCATATGCAAGGTCTTCTGCCGAGGCTCTTGGAATCATTCTTGAAGAGCCGTCTGACTGGCAGTGCTGCGGAGGTGCTTACACTACCGCAACTAACGAAAACGCAACAAAACTTTCCGCTGTAAGAACTCTTAATGCGGCAAAGGAACTCGGCAGACCTCTTGTAACGGTCTGTTCAGCTTGTCACAATGTAATAAAACAGACAAATTACGATATTTCCCGTGATGAGCAGATGGCTTTCAAGATAAACAATTATCTTAAGCTTGACGAGCCTTATAACGGCGAAACTACCGTTTATCACTATCTCGAAATGCTTCGTGACGTTGTTGGATTTGATAATCTTGCACAAAAGGTTGTAAATCCGTTCAAGGGCAAAAAGATAGCTGCATATTACGGCTGTCTGCTTCTTCGTCCATCCAAAGCTCTTGCTATGGACGATCCTGAAAATCCTACTATAATGGAAGATTTCATCAAGGCCATTGGCGGAACTCCTGTTATTTACGCTCAGAGAAACGAATGCTGCGGCGGATACATAACAATGGAAGATAAGACTCAGGCTGCAAAAAGAAGCAGCGCAGTTATGAACAGCGCCGAAGATCATGGTGCTGATATGATAATAACAGCTTGCCCGCTCTGTCTTTATAATTTAAAGAAGAATTCCGGTTCTTCACTTCCTGTTTACTACTTTACGGAACTTCTTGCCGAGGCTCTTGGCTTAAAGGAGGCAAATAATGAATAAGAATCTTCAGGAACAGGTTCTCAGAACAAGCGGCGTTAACGTTCTTAAATGTATGCGCTGCGGAAAATGCTCCGGAACCTGCCCTTCGTATGACGAGATGGAATATCATCCGCATCAGTTTGTATATATGGTTGAAAAGGGCGATATTGAAAAGCTTATGAATTCAAAGTCGCTTTATAAGTGCCTGACCTGCTTTGCCTGCGTTGAAAGATGCCCGAGAAATGTCGAGCCTGCAAAGGTCGTTGAAGCTGTTCGTCTTGCAGCAGTTCGTCAGCAGGGTAATAATCATCTTATCCCGGATCAGATTCCGGCTATGCTTGATGATGATCTGCCACAGCAGGCAATCGTTACAGCATTCAGAAAATACACTAAGTAAGGAGGAGATAATACTATGCAGAGAATTGGTGTTTTTGTCTGTCACTGCGGTACAAATATCGCAGCTACAATAGATGTTAAGGCTGTTGCAGAAGCTCTTGGACATGAACCTGGTGTCGTTATCTCCCAGGATTATCAGTATATGTGTTCAGAATCCGGACAGAATCTCGTTAAGGACGCTATAAAAGAACATAATCTGTCAGGCGTTGTTATCTGTTCATGTTCACCGAGAATGCATGAAAATACATTCAGAAAGGCTGCTGCTGCTGCCGGACTGAATCCGTATCTTGTTGAAATAGCAAACATCCGTGAGCAGTGTTCATGGATTCATAAGGATATAGCTACAGCAACTGAAAAGGCTGTAATCCTTGGAAGAGCTGCCATCGCAAAAGTTCACCTCAACGCCCCTCTTACAGCAGGAGAGAGTCCTGTTGTTAAAAGAGCACTCGTTATCGGCGGAGGAATCGCCGGAATCCAGACTGCACTTGATATTGCCGAGGCAGGTTTCGAGGTTGATATTGTAGAGAAAGAACCGACTATCGGCGGTAAAATGGCCCAGATCGATAAAACTTTCCCGACTCTTGACTGTGCCGCTTGTATTCTTACACCTAAAATGGTTGAATGCTCACAGAACGAAAAAATACATATCCACTCTTTCAGTGAAGTTTCGGATGTTAAGGGATTCGTTGGAAACTTTAGCGTTACAATCAAGAAGAAAGCTCGTTACGTTGATGAGACTAAATGTACCGGATGCGGACTTTGTACAGAAAAGTGTCCGATGAAGAAAGTTCCTAATGAATTCAACATGGGACTTGATACCAGAAGAGCAGTTTATATTCCTTTCGCACAGGCAGTTCCGAAGGTTGCTACAATTGATCCGAATTACTGTATGATGCTTAAAAACGGCAAGTGCGGAGTATGTTCAAAGGTATGTTCCGTAGGAGCTATTGACTACAAGCAGCAGGATAAGTTTATTGAAGAAAAATACGGCGCGATTGTTGTTGCAACGGGATTTAATCCTATAAAACTTGATAAATATGATGAATTTGCATACTCTCAGAGTCCTGACGTAGTTACTTCTCTTGAACTTGAGAGACTTATGAATGCCGCAGGTCCTAACGGCGGAACGCTTCTTCGTCCTTCTGATAAAACTCATCCGCATACTATCGTTTTCGTACAGTGTGTCGGTTCAAGATGCGACGACAGCAAGGGTAAGGCTTATTGCTCAAAAATTTGCTGTATGTATACCGCAAAGCACGCAATGCTCATCCGTGAGAAATATCCGGATACAGAGGTTTATGTTTTCTACATAGATGTTCGTACTCCCGGAAAGAATTTCGATGAATTCTACAGAAGAGCAGTTGAACAGTACAATGTACACTATGTTAAGGGAATGGTCGGCAAGGTAACTCCTAAGTCGGACGGAAAACTTGACGTCCAGGCGTCTGACCTGCTTTCAAACGAACAGCTTCATATCGACGCTGATATGGTAGTTCTCGCTGCAGCTATCGAGCCGGACAAAACAGCTCGTCCACTCGCAACAATGCTTACAACACAGATGGATACAAACGATTTCTTTACAGAGGCTCATCCAAAGCTTCGTCCTGTTGAAAGTGCAACAGCCGGTATTTTCCTTTCCGGAGCTTGTCAGGGACCAAAGGATATTCCTGAAACTGTTGCTCAGGCAAGCGCTGCCGCTGCAAAAGCTATCGGACTTCTCTGTAAAAACAGCATCACCTGCAATCCATGTGTTGCTCATTCAAACGAGCTTATGTGTAATGGATGTTCTTCATGTGAAAAGGTTTGTCCATATGGAGCTATCACATATCAGGATAAGGAATTCAGAATGCCCGACCGTACAACTGCAATACGCAGAGTTGCAAGCGTTAATCCTGCTGTTTGCCAGGGATGCGGCGCTTGTACGGTAGCTTGTCCATCAGGAGCTATGGATCTTAACGGCTTCTCTAACAGTCAGATTATGGCGGAGGTAGACGCAATATGCAAGTAAATGATAATAAAGAATTTCAGCCGCTGATCGTTGCATTCTGCTGTAACTGGTGTTCCTATGCAGGAGCCGATCTTTCAGGCACAAACAGACTTAATTACCCGACAAATGTTAAAATCATAAGAGTTCCATGTTCATGCCGTGTAAATCCTATGTTTATTCTTCGTGCTTTCCAGAGAGGCGCTGACGGAGTTATTCTCTGCGGCTGTCATCCCGGCGACTGCCACTATACTTCGGGAAATTACTTTACACGCCGAAGAATGACTCTTCTTTTCAGTATGCTTGATTACCTCGGAATCGAGCGTGACCGTACAAGAGTTGAATGGGTTTCTGCTGCTGAAGGCGCAAAATTCGCAGCAACTATGAACGAGTTTACCGAAGCCGTTAAAAAGCTCGGACCTAACCGCAGATTGGAGGATTTACGATGCAAGAAGCAATGATTAATAAAGCAAAGCAGCTTCTGGCTGACGGAACAGTGAATCGTGTGATCGGCTGGAAAAAGGGTGAATTTGTATACGATATTACTCCGGCAATTTTTGAAACAGCAGAGGAAATTGACGCTGATTTCGTTTACGATGAATTTACTGCTGCAAACGTTTCAAAATACCTTGTGAAAGAAAGCAAAAAAGAGGGCAAGATCCTCGCTTTCCTCAAACCCTGCGATACATACAGCCTTAATCAGCTCACAAAAGAACATCGAGTTGATCGTGACAACATTTATGTTGTGGGAATTCCCGGCGGTCCTAAGCTTGATGCTGACAAGATAAAGGCAAATGGGATCACAGGTATCACAGGAATCAAGAATGAGAACTATACTCTGAAAATCGAAACTGTTTACGGCGAGCAGACTATGCCTTTCTATGAAGCAATAAGCGATAAGTGTGCAGCTTGCAAGAGCAAAAAGCACGTTACTTATGATGAACTTATCGGCGAGGACGGCGATGTTCTTGAATCCAACCGTTTCGATATGGTTGAAAAGCTTGAGAATATGACAGCTCAGGAGCGTTATGATTTCTGGAGAGCTGAACTTTCTAAATGCATACGCTGCAATGCTTGCCGTAACGTCTGTCCGGCTTGCACCTGCGAAAAGTGCGTATTTGATAATCCTGATTCAGGAATTGAAAATAAAGCTGCTTCAAATAGCTTTGAAGAGAATATGTTCCATATTATCCGTGCATTCCACGTTGCCGGAAGATGTACAGACTGCGGCGAATGTTCAAGAGTTTGCCCTCAGAATATTCCTCTTCATCTCCTTAACAGAAAGTTTATCAAGGATATCAATTCGCTTTACGGCGAATATCAGGCAGGCGAGGATACTACAACAAAAGCTCCTCTCAATGCTTATACTACAGATGACTGCGAAGCAAGTATCGTTCACGAAAGGGGTGTCGAATAATGCTCAGAATTGCGATTGATAAAATTGACAGCCTTTTTGATGCAATTGCTGAAAAACAGACTCTTTATATTCCTGTTGACCGTGAGGACGGAGCTGCTGAATATAAAAAATATGAGAGCGGAATGAAAATGAGCAATTCTCTTAACACTCTCAGAAGTGCAAAGGATTTCTTTTTCCCTCAGACAGAGAATCTTGTTGAATTTAAAATGGAAGGCAAGCAGATCGAAGTAAACGATGTTCGTGAAGAATCTGAAGATTTCGTGATTTTCGGTGTTCGTGCCTGCGATGCAAGAAGTTTTACTATTCTTGATAAAGTTTATCTTGTTGATCCGGTGGACAGCTTCTATAAAAACAGACGTGATCACGGCGTTGTAGTTTCAATGGCTTGTACACGTCCGGCTGAGACCTGCTTCTGTTCAGCTTTCGGAATTGATCCGACTGCTCCGGAAGGGGATGTTTCCTGCTGGAATGACGAAAGTTATATATACTTTGAAGCGAATACAGAAAAAGGAAAAGCATTTGTCGATTCAGTCGCTTCTCTCCTTGAAGATGGAGACGCTTCAAGCCTTGAAAGCGTTAAGGCTGAAACAAAGAGAATTCTTTCACTTCTTCCGCTTTCAAATCTGTCAACAGATTCGTTCGGCGGCGACAAGCTTAATGAATATTTTAAATCTGAAAAGTGGGCTGAGCTTTCCGAGAGCTGTATTGGATGCGGAACCTGTACGTTCGTCTGCCCGACCTGTCAGTGCTATGATATAAAGGATTTCAATACCGGAAACGGCATAAAGCGTTTCCGCTGCTGGGATTCATGTATGTATTCTGACTTTACAAAAATGGCTCACGGAAATCCGAGAATTTCTCAGCTTGAGCGTTTCCGTCAGAGATTTATGCACAAGCTTGTGTATTTCCCTGCAAACAACAACGGCGAATTCGGATGCGTAGGATGCGGAAGATGTCTTTCAAAGTGTCCTATTTCAATGAATATCGTTAAGGTAATGAAAGCATTGGAGGTTAAGTAATGAACGCTAATGATACATTAATCCCGCATATCGGAGTCGTTACTGATATCAGAATTGATACTCCTGATGTAAAGACTTTCAGAGTCAACGCAATAAGCGCAGACGGAACAGTCGGCGGAAAAGTTTTCGAGCATATGCCCGGTCAGTGCGCAATGCTTTCTATTCCCGGAGTAGGCGAGGCGATGTTTTCGATAACCTCTTCTCCTACAAATAAGGAATTTATGGAATTCAGCATTAAAAAGTGCGGCTGTCTCACAAATTGGCTTCACGCTATGGATGTTGGTCAGCAGATCACTATAAGAGGACCTTACGGCAACGCTTTCCCTGTTGAAACAGAGCTGAAAGGCAAGGACCTTCTGTTTATCGCCGGAGGAATCGGTCTTGCTCCGCTCCGTTCGGTAATAAATTATGTTCGTGATAATAGAGCAAACTACGGTGACGTTCAGATAGTTTACGGTTCACGTTCTATGGACGATCTCGTTGATTACAAAGAGATCATTGATGAATGGATGAACGATGACGGAATCGAAGTAAATCTTACTATAGACAGAGAACAGGAAGGCTGGGATGGTCACGTTGGATTCGTTCCCAATTATGTAAAAGAACTTAATCCGTCCTTAAACAAAACTGTTCTTATCTGCGGACCTCCGATCATGATCAAGTTCACACTTAACGGTCTTAAAGAGCTTGGTTTCACTGAAACTCAGGTTTATACAACTATGGAGCTTCGTATGAAATGCGGAGTCGGCAAGTGCGGACGCTGCAATATCGGAAATAAGTATGTCTGCAAAGACGGTCCTGTTTTCCGTTACGACGAACTGGGCGAACTGCCTGACGAATATTAAAAAGGAGCATCTAAGCATGGAAAATATGGTAAATGTTTATCTGTTCGGCAAAAAATATCAGGTGCCGGCAGGTCTTACAATAATGACAGCTATGGAATATGCAGGCTATGAGCTTGTAAGAGGCTGCGGCTGCCGCAACGGTTTCTGCGGAGCTTGTGCAACTATTTACAGAATGAAAGATAAGCAGGAGCTTCATGCCTGTCTCGCTTGTCAGACAGAAGTTCAGGAGGGAATGTATGTTGCTACACTTCCTTTCTTCCCGCTTGTAAAGCAGGTTTATAACATAAATGAGATCAAGCCTACAGAGCAGATAATGATGCAGCTCTATCCGGAAATTTACTGCTGTATCGGCTGTAATGCCTGCACAAAAGCTTGTACTCAGGAACTTAACGTTATGCAGTATATTGCATACGCTCAGCGAGGCGAGTATGATAAGTGTGCAGAAGAATCCTTCGATTGCGTAATGTGCGGAGTATGTTCCTCACGCTGTCCTGCAGGAATTTCTCATCCGCAGGTAGCTATGCTTGCAAGAAGACTTAACGGTAAATATATCGCTCCTGAATGCGAGCACCTTGCTGATCGTGTAAAAGAGATCAACGAAGGTATCTTTGATGAAAAGATCGCAGAGCTTATGGCTAAGTCGGTTGATAATATACAGGAAGTTAAAGACCTGTATAACTCTCGTGAGATCGAAAAGTAAGGAGGAGTATTGATATGTATAAAATCGAAAAGCTGAATGAGCTTGCAAAGGTCGTTGCTGAAAAAAGAGCAGAAAACGCAAGTCTCGAACCGAGAAGAATGACAGCAGAAGAAAAGGATACCCTTCTTGCAACATTTCACCCTGATTATAAGCAGGATGAATTTACAGTGCTTTCAGCAGGCGTAAATAAGGGCGATAAGGTTCCTACTCAGCTTGCAGAGCTTCTTCAGGGCAAAAGCAGAATCAGCTCGTCGGACGTTGATTTAAGCAATCCTGATTACGATACCGATGTTCTTATTATTGGAGGCGGCGGTGCAGGTGCATCTGCTGCTATCGAAGCTGATGAAGCCGGAGCCAAGGCAATGATCGTTACAAAGCTTCGTATCGGCGATGCAAATACAATGATGGCAGAGGGCGGTATTCAGGCTGCTGACAAGCCAAACGATTCTCCTGCTATTCATTACCTCGATGCATTCGGCGGCGGACATTTTGCTGCTAAGCCGGAGCTTGTTAAGAAGCTTGTTACAAAGGCTCCTGAGGCAATTCAGTGGCTCAATAAACTTGGTGTTGAATTTGATAAAGAAGCCGACGGAACTATGGTTACGACTCATGGCGGTGGTACATCCAGAAAGAGAATGCATGCTGCTAAGGATTATTCCGGTGCAGAGATTATGAGGACTCTTCGTGACGAGGTTCTTAACAGAGGAATTCCAGTAGTTGATTTTACAGCCGCAGTTGAGATCATTCTCGATGAAAACGGAAAGGCAGCCGGCGCTGTTCTTATGAACATGGAAACAAAGGAGCTTCTTGTTGCAAGAGCTAAAACGGTTATCATTGCAACAGGCGGCGCAGGACGTCTTCACTATCAGGGCTTCCCTACTTCAAATCACTACGGTGCAACAGCTGATGGTCTTATTCTGGGTTACAGAGTTGGGGCAAAGCTTCTTTATGCTGATACTCTCCAGTATCATCCTACAGGAACAGGCTATCCGGAGCAGATCTTCGGTGCTCTCGTAACCGAAAAAGTTCGTTCACTCGGAGCAAAGCTTGTTAATATTGATGGCGAGGTTTTCATGAATCCGCTTGAAACACGTGACGTAACAGCGTCTTCGATCATCCGTGAATGTACAGCAAGAAACAAGGGCATTGAAACGCATCTCGGCAAGGCTGTATGGCTCGATACTCCAATGATAGAGCTTATTCATGGCGAGGGAACTATTGAAAAGAGAATCCCTGCAATGATGAGAATGTTCGGAAAATATGGAATTGATATCCGTAAGGAACCTATTCTCGTGTATCCGACTCTTCATTATCAGAATGGCGGACTTGATATTTCTGATGACTGTGCTACAGGCGTTGAGAATCTTTATGCAGCCGGAGAGGTTGCCGGAGGTATCCACGGCAGAAACAGACTTATGGGAAATTCACTTCTTGATGTTATTGTATTTGGCAGAAATGCTGGAATTTACGCTGCTGCAAAGGCAAAGGAAACAGCTGTTCCTGAAAAACTCACGCTTGCTCATGTTGATAAATTCAACAAGGAACTTGCTGAGGCAGGAATTCAGAATGAAACTGCATCACCAATGCTCCTTCCGCATTATGCAAGAAAATCAAAATAAAAAACAATTAAATGAATTAATGGGACGCTCTGAAAAAGCGTCCCACAAATTTGTATAAAAGAAAGCAGAGTGATAAAAAAATGGAATTTTTTAACGGAATCCTTTCGATTCATGGTGTTTCTTTCCTTATGGTTTCAGTAATCGCCATTGCGGCTCTGGGATATATACTTGGTAGAATCACTATCAAAGGAGTATCTCTTGGAACAGCCGGAGTTTTTATAGTTGCTCTTATTTACGGCTGCCTTTTCTATAAAGACCTTTCCAATGAGATTAATACGGATTTTGTGACCAATGCGTTGAAGATTGTCGATAATCTTGGACTTATTCTTTTTGTTACCGCAGTAGGCTTTATCGCCGGACCAAATTTTTTTGGTAATTTTAAGAAAAATTTCAAGTCATATGTTGTGCTTGCTGTTATCATTATTTTAAGCGGCGGGCTTGCTTGCGCAGGATGTATATTTGTTGGCAGAAACTTTACTGATCTTTCAAATGATGAATTTACTGCAATGCTTACAGGAATTTTATCTGGTGCTCTCACAAGCACCCCTGGATTCTCTGCCGCAAAAGACGCCGTGGGAACAGAAGAGCTTCAAAGCATCGTTTCAGTAGGTTATGCTATAGCTTATATTTTTGGTGTTATCGGTGTTGTTCTTTTTGTTCAGATTATACCTAAGATCCTTAAAGCAGATATAAAAGCTGAACGTGAAAAACTTGTGGTTGCCGATTCAAAATCGGGAAAAAAAGCGTATAACGGAAAGCTTATTGAAATGGATGATTTTGGTATTATGCCATTTGCGCTTGCCGCTGTTATAGGTATTGTTATAGGTTCATTTAAGTTTAAGAACTTTTCTCTTTCAACAACAGGCGGATGTTTGCTTGTTTCTCTAATATTCGGTCATTTTGGAAGATGTGGGAAAATTTCTATAATGCCTAAGGATTCAACTCTCAAAGTTTTCCGTGAACTTGGTTTGATGTTCTTCCTTATCGGTGCAGGTGTTGCAGGAGGAGCAAAATTTGTTCAGTATTTTGATGCTATTTATTTTATTTACGGAATTATCATGACAATCGTACCAATGGTTCTTGGATTCTTGTTTGCAAAATATGTTCTCAAGCTTAGCTTATTCAATAATCTTGGTTCACTTACAGGTGGAATGACCTCAACTCCAGCTCTTGGTACACTCATCAGTACCTCTGGAACGGAAAATGTTGCTTCAGCTTACGCAGCAACATATCCCGTTGCACTTATTTCGGTCGTACTCGTTTCACAATTTTTGATAATGCTTTTCTAAGAGAGTATTGATAAAATTTAATAAATTAAAATATAGTACCTTCGATCTTCTGATTGGAGGTACTATTATATTATGCTTGACAAATCAAAGAAGTTGCTGTATAATGGATAGCAAGATAAATTGGGGATTACATTTATTTACAAAAATTTTCAGATTTTTTGATATTTTCATGGCTGCGATGTAATTCTACAAAATCAATATTCTATAAGAATGATTTGGTAAAATCTTTTGATGATAGAAAGGGCAAAATTATGTTTGAACAAGATTTCATTTTACGGGAGATTCACCAAATGGTTGCAGCTATAATGAAATTTATTTTTGGTAAGGATGTGGGGGCATCTGAATCATGGTCAATAGATAATTTGAAAAAAAGGAGAAATCTGATGAGCTTCTCCAAATGATAGACAATGGTGAAATCTACGAAGCTATTGAGGAGCTTTACAATTGTACTGGAAAAAATAAAGATGATCTTCTTATCAGTTTTAACTTTTTTTCGTATCTATGCGGGAAAAGCGAGGATTTCTATGAGAAATATAATTTATGCTTTGAAGATGTGGAAAAGGAAATGAAGACATTTTTTGAAAGATATGGATTAACCGAAGAAATGTTTAATCTTATTTTTATGAAGATGTAATCTCTACGCATCGTGTAACTTATCCCAGTGTTCTTTTATATTGAAACACAAATAAATCTTGATTTGTTTTAGTAAAATGTTATATAAAAATAAGCCCGAAATCGGTTCAATCAAACCTTTTTCGGGCTAAAAATTTATAACATATGAGAAGGTTTATGTTAATTTATTCTGCAATACCATAAGTATTTCTGTATTCAAGCATTTTATCAAGATATTCCTTACCGGGAACTATGTCGTTTTTAATAGCATCAATGATATCAACCATGGTGACAATAGGATAAACCGTAACTCCGAAATCACGTTTTACCTCCTGAACGGCTGAAAGCTCACTCGTACCTTTTTCCATACGGTCAACAGTGATGACCATACCGGTTACGTCAACATCAGCAGCAGACTTTAACTTAGGCATAGACTCACGCAGAGCCTTTCCGGAAGTCATAACATCGTCAATAATAACGACTTTTTCACCGTCCGTAAGAGTTTTTCCAACGAACATACCGCCCTCGCCGTGATCCTTTGCTTCCTTGCGGTCGAAACAGTAAGAAACGTCGATTCCGAACTTATTGCTAAGAGCTACAACAGCCGAAACGGCAAGAGGGATTCCCTTGTAAGCAGGTCCGAAAAGAGTTTCAACCGGAATGTTGTTTTCATGTATGCATTCAGCGTAATATTCGCCGAGTTTAGCGAGCTGAGCTCCGGTCTTATAATTTCCGCAGTTGATGAAGTAAGGAGCTTTTCTGCCGCTTTTAAGCGTAAATTCACCGAATGTAAGAACTCCGCAGTCAACCATAAATCTGATAAAACTTTCTTTGTAAGTCATTTTAAATTTACCTCCGTTTAGTATATAAACTCATTTCGTTTCAAAAACAAATCCGCAATCCGGACAGCGTGGATAATCAATATCCATTTCAGTATCACATTCAGGACATTTTTTCGTTGGAAGCTTGTCAATAGACGTATCAAGATCGGCTTTAAATCTTCCGGCGAAATTAACAGGCTTGGTATACCGAAAAAATCCGGAGAGCGTACCGCATTCAGTACAGTAAAACCCAAGAGTTTTGTCGAGCGGAGTTTCACAGAGCTTTACATTCTCATGATAGAATGCGGCAACAGGGTAGGCACGGTAAAATCCTTTATCTACACTTCTCTGCTTCATTCTGAATTCACCGCTTACCATAGGTTTACCGCAATTTCCGCAAATCATTTTAATTCGCCTCCTGAAAGTCCCAGAAATTGGTATTAAAAATCCATAATCTATTATATCTCATTTTTGATAAAATTGCAAGAGATAATAATAAAGATTGTAACAAGTTTCGTATCAGAAATCAAATTGTAAGTTCAATTTGATTTCCCTCAAAACCTATCACAGAGCTTTCATAATATCCGTCGCCGGTAGTTCGTGGACCACTAATTATCTCATAACCATCGGATAACAGCTTGGCGGTTAATCGGTCAACCTTTTCTGCACTTCCTAAACTGAATGCAATGTGAATATAACCGGTTCGGTTGACATCTTTTTCGTTATCAAGCATATTAGGTTTATTCATTATCTCCAATCTTGTTCCGTTGTTAAAGGAAAGAAAAAAAGAGCGGAAGTTAGTTTTTGAATTATGATATTCATTATTTGCTGTTGCATCAAAGTATTTTATAAAAAACTCTTTGGCGGTTTCTAAATCGTTCACATACATTGCAATATGTTCAATTTTCATAATGACCTCCTGGTTAAATATGATTTATTAAAAAAATCAGAATCGGTATTGATCATAATTTACATTATAATTTCTGATTGATAGTATTTTTCCTGAAATCTTACTTGTTCCATTATTTCTTCTTTAGTAAAATACATATTTTCAGGGCATACCACCCATTTTTCTTCCACATCATCAAATCTATGAATTATTGCAATAATTTTGCCTGTGAATTTTTCAACAGGTTCATCTACTCCCAGTATGTAAGCGTCCTGCTCTTCTCCGTCGGGAGCAATAATTCCCTCGATATAGCCATAGTTGATAAGATAATACATATCCTTATATTTTGGATGATAGCTTCCGAGTGGTCTGTCAATATTAACTGTAACAATATCGCCTATCATTAATTTTACCTCATGATCAATTTTAGCTAACACTTTTAAGTGTATCATACATTTTATAATCTGTCAAGTAATGCTAAGAAACTATTATAAAAGAAAAATGCACAAAATATAAAAAAAGCCTTGCAAAAAATTCAAATAAAGGGTATAATATATAAGGATAACTGATTTTTACTAAGGAGGACTTATGGCGAAGAAAAGAACGGTTCAGCATATATCAAATAAAAAAAGAGGCAGACCAAGGGTGAAGTTCAATTTTGGAGTTCTTGTGGTCATTTTTGTGCTTTCCTTTGCCGGATGTTTTGCCTTGTATATGCTTGCAGCAAATTTGAATGACGATTTTTTAAATGATGGCTCAGAAAAAAACGTTGTACAGGAACAGCCTGATTCCGACGATGAAGATGCGGATGATTCTACAGAAGTTCCTTCTGATGGAGCTGAAAAAACACCGGAACAGCAGGGGAGTACGTCAATAACCAATCCCGTACCGCAGTCCGAAGCAGTTGACGTATCTTATCTTGAAAGCTGCTGCCTTATAACGGATTCAACACTCATCAGAATGGCAGATCATACATCGCTTAAAGATGTTATAGGAAGCGAACAGCTTGGGGCAGCTGTGTGTAACGAACAAAAAGTTGAATCAACTTACGGAACTGTAACTGTCTATCAGACAATGCAGCTAAAAAAGCCGACTAATCTATATATAATGCTTGGAAATGATATCGGAGTATCAAGTGTGGACGAAATGATAACAGCTTATACAACTCTTGTGAATAGTCTCCATAATTATCTGCCTGATACCAAAATCTATATCATGCAGCTTCCTCCAGTTTATATTAATGCGGAAACAATTAATAACGATCTGATAAATCAATATAACAGCCGTCTGCTTGATTTAGCAAAAAATACCGGAGTTTACTGCATTGATACAAATACAGCGCTCAAATCGGCGGAGGGAAATCTTTCAGAAGAATATTGGAACACTGAAACAGGTGAATTGAGCGAGTCGGCATATAAGGCGATAAGCGATTATATAAGAACTCATACAGCATAATTTTAAGGCTTGACTTGATTTTGCGCACCACAATATATAGTGGTGCGTTTGCTTTTCATTGAAGCGTTTTTGAAATGACGATATATCGCCAAAATCCATTTTTAAAAGCAAATTTTAGGTGATAATAGCCAAAAAAACTGGCGATAAGTTCGTTTTTTACTGCTTAATTGTACAATTGACAAGCAGGCGTATTTGCATTATACTTATATATGACGACAGAAATGAGACTACTATATATTGTGTTCGGAGGTAATAGGCAATGATAATTCATATTGTTAAAAGAGACGGAAGAAAAGTACCGTTTAACATAGAAAAAATTGCGAACGCTATTTTCAGAGCAGCTCAATCATGCGGCGGAACTGATTTCAATACCGCTGTTGATACCGCTGTTGAGGTTTGCAGAATCTATGAAGAGCAGAACAAGGGCAAAGTTCCTACTGTTGAGGAAATTCAGGATCTTGTTGAGAAAACTCTTATTGAAAAAGGACACGCTAAAACCGCAAAGGCATATATTCTTTATCGCTATGAGCGTACACGTTCACGAGAGATGAAAACGAATCTTATGTGCGTTCTTAATGAACTTACTTTCAGTTCGGCAAAAGACAGCGATATAAAACGTGAAAATGCAAATATCGACGGCGATACGGCTATGGGAACTATGCTTAAATACGGCTCTGTTTCTGCTAAGGAATACTATGAGATGTATGTTCTTGAAGAGGAACACGCTAAAGCTCATCGTGAAGGTGATATACATATTCACGACCTTGATTTTTATACTTTGACAACTACCTGTTCGCAGATAGACCTGAAAAAACTCTTCACCAATGGATTCTCGACCGGTCACGGATATCTGCGTGAGCCTAACGATATTTCAAGCTATTCAGCTCTTGCCTGTATTGCTATCCAGTCCAATCAGAACGATCAGCATGGCGGACAGAGTATTCCAACGTTTGATTACGCTATGGCAGACGGAGTAAAAAAGACCTACGCTTCAAGATATATTCAGAATATCGCAAGAGCGCTGTCCCTCATCGGTGGAGCGGAAAATGAATTTGAAATTGCAGATTCAATTAAAAAAGAGATTCGTGAAAAATATAATCTCATTCCCATCTTAACCAATGATAACGGATACAAGGAAAAGGAATTTGAACTGCTCCTTGATCATGCGGACAAGGAAACTGCTGAAAAGATTCAGAAGTTTGCAGCAAGAAACGCTGAAAAAGAAACGGACAGAGCTACTTATCAGGCTATGGAAGCGCTTATTCATAACCTCAATACAATGAACAGCCGTGCCGGAGCGCAGACGCCTTTCAGCTCGATAAATTATGGAACGGATACGTCTCCTGAGGGAAGAATGGTCATAAAAAATGTTCTTCTCGCTCAGGAAGCAGGTCTTGGAAACGGAGAAACTCCGATTTTCCCGATTCATATTTTCAAGATCAAAGAGGGTATCAATTACAATCCGGAAGATCCGAACTACGATCTCTTTAAGCTTGCCTGCCGTGTTTCGGCGAAGAGACTTTTCCCGAATTTCTCATTTATAGACGCTCCATATAATCTTCAGTACTACAAACCGGGCAATCCTGATACAGAAATCGCCTATATGGGTTGCCGAACAAGAGTTATCGGCAACAATTATGATCCGTCGAGAGAAATTGTTACAGGCAGAGGCAATCTCAGTTTTACTTCAATAAATTTACCAAGACTTGCTATAAAAGCCGATCACAATGTTGGTTTATTCTTTGAAATGCTGGAAGATATGATGAATCTGGCTATAGATCAGCTTATGCACCGTTTCAGGATTCAGTCCCAGAAGCGTGTACGCAACTATCCTTTCCTTATGGGACAGGGAATCTGGATAGATTCCGACAAGCTTTCAGCAGATGACACCGTTGATGAGATTTTGAAACATGGTACGCTTTCCGTCGGATTTATCGGTCTGGCTGAGGCGCTGAAAGCTCTTATTGGCGCTCATCATGGTGAAAGCGAAGAAGCACGTGAGCTGGGAATGGAGATCATTACTGCCATGAGAGTGCGAATTGACGAAGAATCTAAAAGAACCGGACTTAATTTCTCCCTTCTTGCAACTCCGGCAGAGGGACTTTCAGGACGTTTTGTCCGTATGGATGCACAGAGATTTGGTATTATCGAGGGAGTTACCGATCGTGATTATTATACGAACTCATTCCACGTTCCGGTTTATTATCCTATAAGCGCATTTGAAAAGATCAAAATCGAAGCTCCATATCACGAGCTCACTAATGCCGGACATATCAGCTACATAGAACTTGACGGAGATCCGCTTGAAAATCTTTCGGCATTTGAAAAAATCGTTCGCTGCATGAAAGAATCTGGAATCGGTTATGGAGCTATAAATCATCCTGTAGATCGAGATCCATGCTGTGGTTACACTGGAATTATCGGCGAAACGTGTCCGTGTTGCGGAAGAAAAGAGCACAGCGGAGCTGTTGCATTTGATAGAATCCGCCGAATCACAGGCTATCTTGTAGGAACTCTTGATCGTTTTAATAATGGAAAACGTTCCGAAGAACATGATAGAGTCAAGCACAATATTTAAGGTGAGAATAAAATGAAATTACGGATCGCAGGAACTGTAAATGATTCTATTGTTGATGGACCAGGAATCAGATTTACAATTTTTACGCAAGGCTGTCCTCATAAGTGCGAGGGTTGCCATAATCCTCAGACGCATGATTTCAACGGCGGAGAAATTGTTGAAGCCGATGAAATTATTGAAAAAATAAAAAAAAATCCCCTGCTTGACGGTGTAACTTTCAGCGGAGGAGAGCCTTTTTGTCAAGCGGAGGCACTTGCGGATATTGGCAGAAAAATTAAAGCGATTGGATTAAATATAATCACTTACACCGGCTATACCTTTGAGGAGCTTTACGAAAACAGAGAAAAAAATCACTGGAACGATTTGCTTTCTGTTACGGATTTTCTTATAGACGGAAAATTTATTTTGTCGCAAAAGGATTGGAATCTGAAATTCCGTGGAAGCTCAAACCAGCGTTATATAGACTGTCAGAGAAGTCTTAAAGAGGGCAGGGCAGTTGAAATCAAACCATAATTATGTAAAAAGGACGAACTTAAAGACAGGCGGTCCATAAAGAAGTTTTCGCCATAGCACTTATGATTTTCGGTAAGAAGTGCTATGGCGTTTAATGGCTTTGATGTATAACTGTTACTAAGATAAATTGGAATTTCAAGCTGTAGCCAGCTTGATCGAATATCACGTTCCCACTCGCAAGCTCGTTACTCTCTGCGGAACACCAGTCTGCTTTTGCTCGCTGAAATTTACTGCGATAAATCAGAATGTATGAGGAAATTAAGTATGGAAAATGAAATTTATGTCAATATAAAAGCAGAACTGAAAGACAAGCCAAAGAAACTGACAAATTTAGACCAGTGGCTTTTTGTAGCAGTTAATACAGCTAAATCAATCATTGACAATACAAGTAAAAATAATTTAGATAATGTGGTGAAGTTGCATGACTGCAATAGTACCAGTCAAATTCAGCATGAGTTTGATATTATACAAGGTAAATTCGGACGAGAGGGTTTTTCTCAAAGGTACAGTCCTGCTTACCTTTATCTTTGCTCATTGGTGGCTAATTTTCCAGAACAAGAGCTTTCAAACATGGATAAGGAATTGATAAGGCAATATAGTACTGTTGAAATCTATTTATTATACGAAATTTAAAATAGGTAAATCAATAATTATGATTATCATTTCAATAATATAAATTCTGATTTATGCGAGTAATCAAATATTAACAATAAGCCCCGAAGCAGTTATCAATAATTGCTTCGAGGCTTAAAATTTTTTATGAGTATCGAATTAATATGTTCATCCTTTTGATTTAGTCGAAAAAATTCCGCCTTGCCGTCATATAGCGAAATAAAACCAAGCGTTTACGCAAGGTGGGTAGTCGCCCGAATGCTTCACGCTCCCTTCTTCCACGATGGGGAGGTCTGCAATCCACAGCCGGAGCTGAATTCCCTTAAAAAAAGTGTTGGATTATAAAAACTACAATTACCCGAACAAGGCAGAATATTTAATTGACATATATATTATAGCACAAATAAATCAGAAAATCAATACCTAAATTATGTAAAGTTGTAAACTTTTAAAGAATTTTATTCTTCATCGAAAGAATCTTCTTCAAAAGCTTCCTGCATTCTCTGGAGAAAGAATTCTGAAACTGCTTCAAATTCATCGTCATCATCAATAGAAGCGAGAATTTCTTCGCCGTTATCTTCAATTGCTTTTAATATTACAAGATCGCAATCGGCATTAAGAAAATCGTCGTCCTCTATAGCCGGCACCATTGCAAAATATTGTTCACCGTTAAGCTCAGCAGCGTCAATAAGCTCGAAGTTCTTTTTATTGCCCTCTTCATCGACAAGTTCAAAAAGTTCGGGAGTGTATTCGTTCATTTCAGACATAAAAATGCTCCATTTCCGGCATCAAGCCATATAAAAATTTTCTGAAAAACTTTAAAAGAATTTCAGTTCATATTTATTATACACTATAAAAACGAAAAAATCAAGAGGAAATAAGAGGTATAGACACGTTTGTGCAAATTGTATTATAATTCTCTTTCAACATTGTTAATTGTTACAAATATTCTAAATCAACAAAAAATATTGAAAGAAACTATTGACAATCAACAAATTATATGGTATTATATAAACAACGAAAGGGAAATAAAAATCCCAAAGCTGAATTTACTTGGTCTGAGTTTATAAAACTTGATGTAGATTTATTTGATGCGGAAAGGCGGTTGAGTCCAATGGAAGAAACATCAGAACAGCAGCGTGAAGCCGGCGGGCTTGCTGAGTAAACGTATAAAAGTTGGGAATATAGGCTTCGGCTTGTTCCATTGATTGAAACTACAAATATAATGTTCGTTTACTGTGCTGACGCATTGCTGATTTGAAACGGCTTCATGTCTAAAGTCTATTTGGATACAGGATTATCTGAAATTTCGACAATGAGTCTTTAGATATATTTCATCAAAAATAATGTAAAGGTTGAGTCCAATGAGAAATTAAGCTATTTTTATCAGTTATTTTAGGATAAGTTTTGAGTCGGACGGACTCAGAATACAATCTGATTTTACTGAAAAGGTGATATCCGATGAAGAAAGAGATTTTCTGATTATTTAAACAATTGAATATTATTAAAGTATCGGCTGGGTTAGAAATCCAGCCGTTTTAATTTTTATAGTATCAAAAAACGGCGGTATATCTTAAAAATTCAATTTATGAACAATATATAATTTTCTTCAATAAATTTTCTGAATTCAATAAAATTTCAATAATGTTGTGATAAAATAAAATCATCAAGTAAAGGCAGAAACTCAATTGAAAAATATTTTCAGAGTTACATGCCAATTTAATGAAAGCGAGGAATAATTCACATGAGACAAGGCGCAATCAAAAGGTCTGTCAGCGGTTTTGTAACAATGCTGATGACAGCTGTTTGCTTCTTTACCATGCCGGCATCGCAGTTGAATTCCGCCGCTGCTGATCAGCAGCAGATCGGTAATAAGGACGGATATGACTACGAGCTTTGGAACCAGTGGGGACAAGGCAGCGCTGAAATGCAGGTTGGAAGCGACGGAGCATTCTCATGCAGCTGGAGCGGAATCGAAAATTGTCTCTTCCGTACCGGAAAAAAGCTTGAGAAAACAAAGAAATACGGCGAATATAACGGTATTTACATTGATTATGACGTCGAATACGAGCCAAAAGGAAATTCCTATATGTGTGTTTACGGTTGGACAGAAAACCCTACCGTTGAATATTACATCGTGGAAGCATGGGGTTCTTGGAGGCCACCAGGATCTACTAATTCTCTTGGTACAGTTGAAGCAAACGGCAACACATACGATATTTATAAAACTGTAAGAGAAAATCAACCGTCTATTCATGGAAATGAAACATTTGAACAGTATTGGAGCGTTCGTCAGGATAATCCTGCACAGAACAATGTTAAGAAGGAAATCACGGGCAGGATCAGCGTTTCCAAACACTTTGAAGCATGGGAAAAAGCCGGTCTTGATATGAGTGGAACAATGTACGAAGTTGCTCTCAATATTGAAGGCTATCAGTCAAACGGAAGCGCTAATGTTATTAAAAACGGTCTTGTTATTGGTAATGGTGACGGCGACGGAGGCACAGTTAAACCTCCAGTGATCGTAGAACCTGACGAAAACGGATACTTCTTCCACTCCGATTTTGAAGATGATACCGACAGCTGGGCAGCAAGAGGTGATGCTTCTGTTAAAACAGACAGTTCCAAAACTTATGACGGAAACAACTCTCTCTACGTAACCGGCAGAACAGATTCATGGAATGGTGCAGTACGTTCATTAAACAGTTCTGTTTTTGTTCCGGGAAATTCCTATAGTTTCAGCGTAATGGCGATGCAGAATGAAACTGCATCAGAAGATTTCAAGCTTACTCTTCAGTATACAAAAGACGGCGAGGAAAACTACGATACAATTGCCACAGCAACCGGTGCAAACGGCGAATGGGTTCAGCTTGCAAACACAAGCTATACTATCCCAGCCGGAGCCAAAAACCTCCTTATCTATGTCGAAACAGAGGACAGCACAACAAATTTCTATATGGATGAGGCTATCGGAGCCAAAGACGGAATTTTTATTGGTTCGGATAAAAAGTATAAAATGGGCGACGTAAACTATGATGGAAAAATCGATGCTGCTGATATTCAGGAGCTTCAGAATTTTATCCTTGGTATGAAAGCAAGTGTCAATCCCGAAACTGCTGATATGAACGGTGATGCTATTATCGATTCATTTGATCTTGCTCTCCTCAGAAAAGCAGTGAATTCAAAATCTTCCGAGCCTATAACTCCTCCTGTTGGATCTTCAGGAAATAATGGAGTTGATATTTCATGGATAGATCCATCCAAGCCAATGGTTGCAATCTCATTTGATGACGGAGCAGTCGGAACGTCTTCAAATTCATCATCTATGAGAATTCTCAACGCTATTTCCGATTCAGGTTTTCATTCTACTTTTTTCTATGTTGGAAACTGGACAAACGCAAGTAATCAGGATGAAGTGAAAAAAGCGTATGATATGGGAATGGAAATTGCTAATCATACAAATTCTCATCCATATCTTACAAATCTTTCAGAAAGTGAGATCCGAAGCGAATATGATTCCTGCGTACAGAAGCTTAAATCTATAATAGGCGCAGAGCCGTCTAAACTTCTAAGACTGCCATATCTTGCTTCAAACAGCACAGTTCAGAGCACGCTGTATGATGCTCCGCTTATAACTTGTTCGATCGACACACAGGATTGGAACGGCGCATCGAGCGATCAGATAATTGATACCATAAAAAATGCTATGAGCAACGGTTCGCTTGATAATGCAATTGTACTTTGTCATGAAACGTATGATACAACAGCAGAGGCAATGGAATATCTTTGCCCTTACCTTAAATCGCAGGGATGGCAGATAGTGACCGTTTCAGAACTTTTTGCAGTAAATGGAAAAGAAATGAACGGCGGTCAGCTTTACGCAAAATGTAATTAAAGTTTACATATCCGAACTTCTTTAAAATTCAGGGTGTGGTATATTTCAGAATTCACACCCTGAAAAATTTATCACTTAAATAAAGCTCTGCTAAGAGCGATCCTTCTCTTCGCAGAGTTTTATTTGGGGGACAAAACAATAATCAAACCAAAAGGTCTGCCGCATCCGGTCAAATGCGTCAGACCTTTTGATTTTTTAAGTATTGAGTATAACAGTAAACGTTATAATGTTATTTTCGTAAGCAGCCGAGATTTGTCCGCCGTGAAGTTCAGCTATAGCCTTAGCAATTGACAAGCCAAGACCAAATCCTTCCTGTTCGTGGATGAGATCGTTTTCACTTCTGAAAAAGCGTTCAAATAATTTTGAAGTATCGCTTGCTGAAAAGTCAGAGCATGGATTAGAACAGCTTATAACGGCATAGTCGCCATTCTTTTTAAGTCTGAAACAGATTCTGCTCTTCTCATCGGAATATTTCAGGGCATTATCCATAAGGATTCCGACCAGCTGAGAAATTTTATTTTCATCGCAGTTAATCCTGATATTTTCTTCAATATCCTGTTCAAGAGTTTTTCCGCTTTCAAACAGCAGACTCTCAAAATAAAGGAGAGAATTATTTACAGTATTGCTTATATCGCTAACTTTAAAACCGGAGCGAGCTGTATTAATTTCAAGCAGTTTAGAGAGATCAAGAAGTTCTTTAACAAGCCTTTGCATTTTAACAGCCTGTTCTTTTATACATTCAGTCCAGCGATCTTTACCGTTTTTATTTTCGATAATATCAATAGTAGTGGAGATAACAGTAATAGGAGTTTTAAGTTCGTGGCTTGCATTCGAGATAAACTGCTTCTGCCGTTCCATACTGTCAGCGACAGGCTTTATAACATATCCTGAGACGATAACGATAAACACGAAGAGGATAAAGAAAATAACCCCTCCGACAAGAATTGAAATTTTAAGAAGATTACCGTTTGCTGTATGAGTGAAGCTATCGTTAATAAAGATTATGATTTTCATTCCGTTTTCCTGATGAATGCTGTAGCTGTAAGCAGTTTTGTCTTTAGTGATTTTTCCGTTTTTCTTATCAGATTTAAGAATGGTTTTAGCATATTCTCTTGCTTCGGAATTTTCTAAAGGATTCATAAGATTGCCGTCATTGATCGATAAAAGACGATCATTACTGTTGGCAATAAGATAAAACGAGCCGGTGTTATTCAGAACTTCCGGAATATTATTTTCAAAAATATCGGAAAAGCTGCTGTGTGCTATAAGAGAACCGTTTGAAGAGGGGATAGTTGCTTCATTTTTATAACTGATGTCTATACTGTCAACAGTAATTTTAATATTTTCGTCATCTCCGCCATTACTTGATGATTTCCACCATATAACTGAAAGGAGGAAATAATCGCTTACGATCTGTGATTCATCAATAGAAATAGTATCTTCACCCATTCTTATATTATCGTAGTTATTGAAGTCTATTGAGATACTTGTAGTATCATCGTTAAATTGATATTTTTTATGTACCCATTGCGGACTGCCATCTATTTCAGCCTCAAAAAGAAGACCTCCGCCAGCGCTGTACCAATCAACTGAACCATTGTAGCTGATATTTCCATAAACGGTGATTTTTGAAATATCTTTTACGCTTCTGGTAATTTTATAATCTCCGTTTTCAGTTTTATCGGCTTCACTCAGATCAAAATGCTCATTAACAGGCTGATTAAGATGAGAAACCGCTGCCTGTTCGATAACGCTTTCGATAATTTTTCCTTCATTTTTATAGCTGAATCTCATTAAAAAATTCAGAGTTATGATCATTAGCAAAACGACCGCAAAAACTATGAGTGAAGCCGTTATGATATATTTTTTCCTGAGCTTATTAAGTGAGCTGTTCATTTGTTTTCTCCCAGAGAATATCCTATCCCTCTTACAGATTTTATAACTGTATCAGATTTGAGAGCATTCAGTTTTTTTCGGAGAAACGAAATATAAACATCTGTTGAGTTATATTCAACATCTGATTCGTACCCCCAGATTTTATTTATACAGTACTCACGCTTAACAACGTTTCCTTTATTTAAAATAAGAAGTTCCATAAGCTGATATTCCTTTGTGCTTAGTTTAATGCCTTTGCCGTCTTTTTTCAGCTCATGATGAGTACGGTCGAGTTCAATATCGGCAAAACGGAGAATCTCAGTAACATATTCCATAGCATTTCTTCTTGAAAGGGCCCACACACGAGCGATAAGCTCTTCGGTTACAAACGGCTTGGTGAGATAATCGTCAGCTCCGGATTTAAAGCTTTTTATCTTATCTTCTGTTTCAGACTTTGCAGTAAGTATTAGTATAGATGAGGAAATGTTATTTTTTCGTATTTCCTGCAAAACCTCCACACCGTTCATTTTAGGCAGCGTGATATCAAGAATGATAACATCGTAAATTCCACTCAGAGCATTATCAAGACCGTCTATGCCGTTAAAAGCAGTATCAACGAGAAAACCTTCGCAGACCAGCAGTTCCTTTAAAGCCATAGAAAGATTTTTTTCATCTTCAATAATCAGAACTTTCATAAATAAGACTCCTAATATGTGTTTTTTATTATTATAACATATTTTTTCAGATTTGTCATAAAAAGTCTTGATATAAGGTGAGAAAATTTGCAGAAAAATTTGTTGACTTTTACAATGGATTGTGTTATAGTGAAATAAAAAAAGGGAGACGGTTGTTTTTAAAAGACAACCTTTAAAAATTAACAATGACTGAAATAAAATACATACACGAACCAACTGATTTACAGTGCGGACAGGCTGTGCTTGCAATGGTTCTTGACAAAAGTGTTGATGAAATAATTGAATATCTTGGAAATGAAAGGGAAACGAATCTGAAAGAAATGAAGTCGGTTTTAAGGAATTTCGGAGTAAAGGTTTCTGATGCACGTATACCTGTAAGAAGTAAAAACGATCTTCCGGAACTTTGTCTTTTAAGTCTTGAAACCCCAAGATGCTGGCATTGGTCGCTTTATTGCAGAGGAATTTTTTTCGATCCCGAACATGGCGTAATGGAGGATTTCCCCATATCAAACAGAAGATACTATTGGAAGTTATCGAAAGAAGAGGAACAACATGAATAAAAACGAGACAATTATTAAATCATCGGAAAATACATTTGACGAGTTGAAACAAGAAATACTGAACTGCCGTAAGTGTCAGGAAAAATTTGGTTTTGAGCCGCATCCCATAGTAATGGGCAATGCAAATTCCAAGATAATACACATCAGTCAGGCGCCGTCGCAGAATGTGCATAATACCTTAAAGCCATGGAACGATGCAAGCGGAAATCGACTGAGAAACGAGTGGTATAATATTTCTGAAAAAATGTTTTATGATCCTGATAATTTTTATCTTACATCAGTGGCTCATTGCTATCCCGGAAAATCGTTAAAGGGAGGAGACAGGCTTCCACCTAAGATTTGTGCGAAAACCTGGCTGGTTAGAGAAATTGAATCGGTGAACAATAAAATATTTATTCTTGTGGGCAGTAAAGCGGCGAATTTTTTCTTTCCCGATGAAGATTTTACGTCATTAGTATTCAAGGATTGCGCTATAAACGGTAAGCCTGCTTATGTTCTTCCACATCCGTCACCGCTTAATATCAAGTGGTTTAAAGATAATCCGAAATTTCTGAATGAACGTATCAAGGAGATCGAAAAGAAAATTCATGAGATTTTGGGATGAAATGATCATATTGTGTAAAAAACACATAAATTAAGGAGATGTTTTCAAATTCAACATCTCCTTAGTTTTTATTCAAAATATATAGTGATCACAAGACATTCATTCACATATTCTGCCTTGATCGTTCCACCCATTTGCTCTGTAAATAATTTTGCTATCGACAATCCCAATCCGGTGGAGTTTTTGGCAGTTTCAACCGTATAAAATCTGTCAAATAAACGTCCAACCGTAACGGCATTCAGGTTTTTAGCCGTGTTTGAAAATGTTATCACTCCGTTTTCTGTAAGTTTAACGAATAAATCTCCGTCGCTGTATTTAATAACATTACTGATGATATTTCCGAAAATTCTCATAAGTGCAGATTTATCGAGTGTACGCTCCACACGGATTTCGGAAATTTCAACGTTGGGATTAATTCCTTGCTGAACAATTGCACCATAATACGAAGCGATGCTCTCTTCAAGAATGCTGTTCAGACAAACCGGTTCCATATTCATTTCCCGAACCGACGCAACGATCGAATAGCGAAAAAGTTCTTCAGTAAGCTGTTTCATAGCGTCTGTACGGTTGACGATCTGTGTAATATATTTCCGGACTGTATCAGACGTTTTTTCTTTCTCTAAAAGATCAAGATATCCGCTTATTGCAGTCAGCGGCGTACGCAAATCGTGGGAGATGTTCGTGACCGCTTCTTTCAGTTCGGTATCACCTTGTTGGTAGCGAAGTTTTTCTCGGCGGAGCTGTTTGAGCTTAACGTTCAGACTTTCGGCAAGCTCACGCATATCTCTGTCACTGCTTGAAATATCAATTAGCGTATTTGTGTCGGCTGACATCCTTTCAGCAATTTTTTCTTTTATCTCTCTTGCTGATTTTTTCATAAAGTATATTTTTATCAGCAGAATCACTATTCCTGCTATAAGCAAAGTACAAAGGCACGTCAACCAGAACACGAAAATCAACTCCTTATTTCAGGTTTTTTCTGCGGAAGAAAAATATTCCGCAGGCTGTTGTAACGACAATAATTGAAAATGAATAAATCGGCAGGCGTTCCGGATTTTCAGGGTTTTGCTGTGTGATTTGAAGCATCTGACATCCGGGAAGAGAATCGTACAGGAACTCATATACCTTACGTTTTGTACCATCAACGTAATCGTAATTTTTCTCTTTGTCGATATGTTTTTCTTGTGTATTGCCGTAATCATCGGTATAGATCATATCAACATTTTCATAGTATTCAGGCTCATTGAGTTTGCTATAGATCATCATAGCGCTCATCATAAATAAAATTGATATAATAATTGCTATCACTGAAGCGCTGGATTTACTGTTAATCAACATGGAAATCAGGAGGAAAACACTACATAGAGAAGTAAGAGTTGCTACGCTTATTAAGCTTAATATAATTAGCGAACTTACGGATGCTGAATTTCCAACAAGCGGAAATCCTATCCCGATGACAGGTACAAAATAAGCAAAGTGCATCATAAGCAGGGCGGAAATACAAACTATGAAATTTGAAAAGTATACTTTTATTCGTGTATGACCAACAATAAGCTTATTTCTTATAGTACCGTTATTGTAATCCGTACCGATAAACAGTCCTATAAAAACCGCAGCTATCACGATCATAAACATACCGCCCGAAAATAAAAGCTCCTCCATTCTGGAATAATCATATCCAAGTTCTTTATTAATGAGTGTATATTGTGAAAAAACGGCATATATTCCCATTCCGAACATAAAAATTATACCAAGCCAGAAAATTTTACTCTTCCAGAGTCTTGAAAAATTTGATTTTATCAGTCTAATCATTATTTTCACCTCATTCCGGAATTACTTCAGATTTTTTCTGCGGAAAACAGCGATGCCAGCCGTTGTTGTAATCAGAATTATGATTCCGTCGTAGATTAGCGTAATGTCAAGCTTTGATGAATCATGCGAAGCAGTTTTATAAAGCTGTGATGTTGGAATGAAGTCATCTAAAAATTCATAAACTTTACGTTTTGTTCCTGTGAGATAGTGCGTATTTTTCTCTTTCTCTACCACTACAGGCTTTCCTGTAGCTTCATCGATGTATGAATACGAGTCGTAATATTCGGGAGCCGAAAGACGTTGTGTAATGGACATTGTTGCACACAGCATAATCATTGTTAAGATCAGAATAACTACAGATCCTGTTGACTTGCTGTGGATAAGCATTGATATCATTACCAGAAGCGCCGATACTGCGATCATCGCAGCCGTTCCCATGAGTATGAGTAATAAAAATTCCTTGAATTTTAACGTTGAATCTTCCAGAATCAGATTTCCAAGCAAAATTGTTAAGATTATATATGTCAGGTGCATAATAATTCCGGCAGCTGTGCATACTATTAAATTTGAAATGTAGATAGAGCTTCTGGAATGACCTATAATAAGCTTATTTCTGAGCGTTCCGTCTGAATATTCAGTTCCAACAAAAACTCCTATAAATACTGCTGCGGCAAATATCAAATATAATCCGCCTATGAATATCAATGAATCAGCATTTCTGTAGCTTGCGTCCTGAATGGCATATATTTCGTAATGTCGTTTTATATCTTCATATCTTGCAAAAATTAATAAAGCGCTGAGTCCGGCAGAAAACAACATTCCAAGCCAGAAAATTCTGCTTTTCCAGAGTCTTGCGAAATTGGATTTTAATAATTTACTCATTGTTCCTGCCTCCAATCAGATTTACATAATAGCTTTCCAGACTTTCATCACGTTCGGCAAGTGAAAGCACTTCGCAATTTTCTTCAGCAAGAGCAAGCGTGAGTTTTGTTATGTTTATTTTGGCAAATATATCTGCGCTGTTATCATCAAGAACACTGTATTCCAGTCCAAGTTTATCAAGCACACGAACAAGCGCTTTTATATTGGAAACTTTTATTCTTGAACATTTGCGGCAGGCATTTTCAAGATCCTCGGCGCTTATTTCCTTGATCATTCTTCCGTTGTCGATAAAACCGTAATGTGTAGCGAGACGTGAAAGCTCGTCAAGAATATGACTTGATATCAGGAATGTTATCTGTCGTTCACGATTAAGTTTTAAAATCAGTTCACGCATTTCAATAATTCCCTGAGGATCAAGACCGTTAACAGGTTCGTCCAGTACAATAAAATCCGGATCTCCTGCAAGGGCAATTGCAATACCGAGTCTTTGCCGCATACCGAGAGAAAAATTCTTAGCTTTTTTCTTACCGGTATTCTCCAGTCCTACAAGTTCCAGAAGTTCGGTAACTCCCTCAAACGAAGGCAGACCGATAATGCGGAATTGTTCTTTTATATTTTCTTCCGCAGTCATATTCAGATAAATAGACGGCGTTTCAACTACAGCTCCCATACGGCGGCGGGATTTTTCAATCGACTTGTTATTGTTACTTATTTTGTAGAGAGAATATTCTCCCGAGGTTGGATCCTGCAATCCGCATATCAATCGTATTAGTGTAGTTTTTCCGGCGCCGTTTTTACCGATAAAGCCGTAGATAGAGCCTTTCGGAACATGCATGGAAAGACCGTTTAAAGCCTTAAAATGACGATATTGTTTGCTAAGCGAATTGGTTGTTAAAACATATTCCATTTGAATAGTCCTCCTTTTCTTGATACAGATATTCTAACACTTAATTGTTAAGAAAGCGGTAAAGAAAAGAGTTAAGATTTAGTTAAGATTCTCTCATTTTAAATCCTATACCCCAGACTGATTCAATGTAGTCTTTATAAGAAGCTTCACGCAGTTTTCTGCGAAGATTGCTGATGTGTACTTTAAGCGAACTTTCCACGCAGTCGGGAGTGTCTATGCTTATTTTATCGAGTATAGACGATTTGGTGATTACCTGAGCAGGATTCTGCATAAGCAGTTTGAGAATGGCGTATTCAGTTTTTGTCAGTCTTACAGCAATTCCTCCCACCATGACCTCGTGAGAAACGCAGTTTAAAATCAAATCTGCAAATGTCAGTGTATCCGAATTTTTAATTCTGTTCTGTCTAAGCTGCACTGTAATTCTTGCGAGTAATTCCTGTGTATCGAACGGTTTGGTGATATAGTCTGCTGCGCCGCCTAAAAGAAGTTCCACCTTATTGTGAATATCAGCCTTTGCACTCATAACGATAACGGGGATTTCTTTTATTTGTGAAAGAACTTCTTCTCCGGAAAGTCCCGGCATCATCAGATCGAGCAAAACTAAATCGGGAACATTCTGGGATAAAAGGTAAACCGCTTCCGTACCAGAGTATGCGTTTATGACGGAATATCCTTCACGTGTAAGCAGATCTGTAAGCATTTCATTTATATGTTGATCATCATCGATTACTGCGATCGTTGGCATTTAGAATTCCTCCTTTGATCAGATGATTATATTGTAACACAAGTAAGACTTCAAATCAAGCGGAGAATATAAGAATCTGTTCACATAAAATGCTGACAACTTCTGGAATAAGCAGTATTGTTTTACAAAATATCAGAATTTATACAAGCAGCTCCTCTTTGTTTTCTGAATCTGAATCAGATGATTCATTCTCCGGGATCCAAGCCTTTCCAAAATTTATTTCCCTGAATAAAGATGCCAAACCGGTTATCTGTTTTAAGCGCAGGATTTCGTCTTTGTCCATGCCGAGATGTTTAGATATCCATGCGTCTGATCTTCCAAGATCGTGCAGTTCTTTTACTATATTTCCCATTAAATCGACATTATGTGAACCTCTTGCTCTGTTATGACGTATAGTGCTTGCCATTCTTTTTGCCAGAGGTTTATCGATTACTGAAACAGGAAGCATTCCGTTCTCACGTTCGTAAATATCCTTATTTTCCAGCATTACACGATAACGATGGAATCCGTCAACAATTATGTACAAATCTTCTTTCTGGGAATAATAACATACAACAGGCATTGTGTAGCCATCTTCTTTGATACTGTCGTATAACAATTTAAGTTCCGGCGGCGCAACTGAGTTAGGATTATATGTATTGGGGATAACTTTTTCAATAGGTACGGCTTTTACATTATAAACGGGGCTGATGAATTTCAATTATAATTCCTCCAGACTTTTATATTTTTTTTTGATTTTCTCGATACGTTCTCGTTGTTTTTTTGTTTCTGCAAATCCCATCGACTTACAAGCGTGATCATTTTTAAGAATGCATATACACATACGCTTCCAGCTGGGAATATCTTTTGTTGATAAGATATCGTCGGTATCATCAGGAATGTTTCCAATGAAGATTATTCTTGATTTTTTATCAAGCGTATAGTTTGAAACTCCATTGCGTTTGATTTTATAACCGTTGTTTTCAAGTTCTTTTATAGTTTCTTCTGAAAGACCGCCGCCTGTTACATGCCAGAATTTTATAGATGTTTTAAACTTCTCGATATATTCCTTTCTGAGACGTTTGGGGAGAGTATTAAGCAGAAATTCTGTATACGACCTCCATGTATGACCTTCCGGAAGCTTGATATTCCTATATGCCATAGCGGAAGTTCTTCCGTATATTGCGGTAAAATTTGCTCCTTTCACACGTCCGAGAAGCTTGCCCCATGTTTCCGGTTCAAGAACTCTGTATAAATGAAGGCTGTCTTTTGCGTAATCATTGAAAGGTGAAGCTACACGCATCTGTTCAGGTTTCAGACCAGCTCTGTAATAAAGATCGTAAATATGATTATATTCATAATTAAACTTATAATTTGCCGTCCATATATCATTTATAGTCCAATCGTATATAGGAGAAGCACACCATACATCCTTAAACATTTTAGATATCCAGCAAGTTCCGTTATATCCATATTTTTTATTAACGATCGAGCTGTATCGCTGTAAAGATTCCGAGGCTCTTAGTCCGAGCAGGCACACGGTTTTTCCACCGCCATGTATTTCTTTATACCACCTTCCGAATTGTTTGGCAAGATTTTCCTGATGCATTTTATACTTATAATAGTAAAAAGGATTGTTTTTAAGATTAATAACATAGGGTTTATCCGGCATAGGTCTAACCCATATTTCTTCTTTGGCGTCATCCCATGGATACCAGTACATTTCATAGCTGCTGAGCGCCGTTCTTGTTGCCATTGGAAGGCAGATCCAGTATGGTTCAATTAAATCAATATTTTTTTCAAATGTAGTTTCAACATATTTTGTTGTGAAAGAATACTGAGCTTCAAAATCCTGATGAAATACTCCGAGTTTTTTATGTATGTTGTGCTGCTTCATATAATCAAGAACGAGATTTAAAAGCAGTCCGCTGTCTTTTCCGCCGCTGAAAGATACATATATATTTTCAAATTCCTGAAAAACATATTCCATACGATTTTGAAAAGCTTCATATACGTTTATTTCCAGATATTTACGTATCATATTTTATCACCATCTTTTCTATAAATACATTTCAAAAATAATTATACCACAAATTTCGACAAATTACAATATATTTCCAATTTTTTATCATATATTCTTGCAGAACAAAACTGCACTTAAAATCGTCAATTTTTATTGTGTACGTTATAATTATATAGACAGCCTGTTTAGGGAAATTATAGAACAGAGATATGATGTATGAAAACAAATTCACATATAGCGGTATTGCAGCAGGTTGCAAAAAAATAACCAATATTCTTTTGAATACTGGTTATCTTAATAATTAGAGCGTGTTCACATTTATTTTATGTGAACACGCTCTAATTTGATTTTTTTCTGCTTAATGGGCGGAGCTATTATCAATAGGTGTAGCAGAAGGACTTTAAGCTGGTTTTTATTTATCTTGAAGCATTTGAAAGCCATTGTTTTTTCGTCAGACTTGAAACATGACCGGTGCGAATTTCATTCATAAGGGGAACTTCAAGTTCTTTTGTAGTGTGGTGATAAATAAAGCCGCATTTTTCCTGAACTCGTTTTGATTTTGTATTTCCATCGTAATAACCGCACCAGATCGTTGTCATGCCAAGATCTTCAAATCCATGTCTGATCAATTCAATTGCTGCCTCAGGAACATATCCATTGCCCCAGAATGGTTTTCCTATCCAATATCCGAGTTCGCATTCGTCATCCTTTTCGGTCATATCAGTAGAACCGTTTAATATAAGACCGATGCTGCCGATTGCTTTATTATCTTCTTTCAAGCATATGGCATATGTTTCAGGAACTGCCAATACATTTCTGATAATTTCAAGGCTGTTTTCTACACTTGTATGTACTGGCCAGCCTGCGATCGGTCCAACCGAAGGATCTTTGGCGTATGTATACAAGCTTTCAGCGTCAGTTTCATCCCATGGACGAAGTATCAATCTTTTAGTAGTTAATATCATTTTATACCTCCGGTAAAAAAATTTTCCTATTATAGCACATATTAACAAAATTGTCAACCTTCATAAGTCTATTGAAAATGAACGAGGTTTATTTGTTACACATAAAAATGGCAGTTATGAATTCTCATGACTGCCATTTTTATTTTGATGTTTATCGTTGTATGATAAACATATTTATACTTTTATTTGTCCAAGCAATAATTTTCTCATCATGCAGAGATCAAATGCATCAAGCTTGTTATCCTCGTATAAATCCGCTGCCTTCCAATTTTCAAGCTTTACATCAGGAACAGCAAGCAGCCATTTCTGAAGAATAACTAAATCGGCAACATTGAATATTCCGTCATTGTTAACGTCACCTTTAACGTCCGAGGGAACAGTTGTAGTAGTTGATGTGGATGTCGTTGTTGAAGTTGTTATAGTGGTAGTAGTAGTTGTTGTTGTTGTCTGGCAGGGAAGGGTATAATCAACAGGGATAAGCTTCCATTTCTGACAGTTGTTATCATTCCACTGCCATTGCTGAACATTTGCTCCAGACGCTTTAGAAGCGTCGGCAATTTCTACACACGATAGATCCTTTGATGAACGTGTGACTATCGTATAAGTTCCGTCCTCATTATCAACAAACTTGAAATATTGTGTGCTGGATTTGAGGAATTCATCGATATAAATATTTGTACCGTTTTTTCCGTCAGTACAGTTAAGAAGAAGCGTGTCGCCGTCTGCTGTACCGGAATAAATGTAGTAATATCCCCAGTTAACTGCCTTTAATCGCCATACGTTATGAGCTGATGGGCTGTTTATATCAGCTCCCCACTGTTGAACATTTGCCCCCGATTCAGCTTTTCCGTCCTGAACTTCCATAAACTGACCGCTGTTTACATTCTGGATCATATAGTTTTTGTTTGTATCGATCTCAGCGCCGTCCTGTATGGTAATAATTTCAGCTATCCATTTCTGTGAATTCTTGCCATTGCACTGCCACTGAATAACATTTGCACCGGATTGCAAAGAATCGTTTTCAACGCTTATACAACTTGCATCCTTGCTGGATTTTGTAAGTATGGTGTAAGTTCCGTCACCGTTATCAACAAACTTGAATTTTCGTGCATCCGATTCGTCGTTTGTCCATATACCGATATTGGTTCCGTTGTCAGATTTTCCATATGCAAGATCAAGATAATATGTTTTGCCGTCTCCTACGCATGAACGGATGTAGTAATAGCCGTCGCCTGCGTCTCTGAGTTTCCATGTATTATGAACAGCTTCGCTATCAGCTCCCCACTGCTGAACATTTGCTCCGCTTTCAGCTTTTGCTCCGTCCACTTCCATGTATAATCCGCTTTCGGCATTTTTGAACATATACTTTACTGATGTATTCATAACGGCGGCAGTGTTTTCGGTTACTGCAAGCGATTTAAGGAAAGGAGAAGGATATTTTACAGAAATATATTTTGACATATCGCTGTCATTGATATATTTTATTTTGTCCTCGGATTTAAAAGCTCCTGCATAGCTGTTGCAAAAATCTTTTGTGTCCGTTCCCTTGGTATTATAAGCAGAAATAAGCGAGTATCCGTAATTTTCCTTATTTGGATGCCATGTGCTTTCAACCTTTATCGAAACTTTCAGGGCAGTGGGAACATCTCCGCTTGTTTTAGAGTAATATGAATCGCTGTCACGATATGGATCATTTCCGCCGCCGGCAGATATGCAGTATGGATAAGTATTTTCATATGACTGGAAGCGGCAGTTTTCACTGACGATATTTGAACCGTCGCCGCCTATTATCTGAGAAGTTCCGCTTCCGTTTCCAAAGTCACTGCCCTCGAAATAGTTGTTGTATATATGACCGTTTCCGTTGCCGATCTGAGGACATCTTCTTACATTTTTATCCCATTTATTATAGCAAAGAGTTGTCCTGCATCTTGATGTTTCGTCATTCTGAGTACCATAAGCTACAGTCCAGTAACGGTTAGTGAAAGAACAGTAGGAGATAGTGATATAATCTGGACTGCGAAGTCTGTCTTTAGCGTCAAGGTATGAATCATAAGGAGTATTTATCCATATGAATTTACCAACCTCGTCCTGACCGTTTCCGGTTTTATCATAGCTTAAACGACTGTTAAAAGTACAATGGTCTATCCATATATTTCTTGAAGACCATATATTGATAAGTATTCTGTTTTTCACGTTTACTGCCTGAAAGTCAATATTTCTGAATACGATATTATCGCTCGGATTGTCATCAGCAGCGCCATATGCGTCGTTCGTACGGAGCTGACAGTCGTATATCGTGTTTGCTCCGTAAGAACCTACAATGGTTTTATTGTCTCGTATACGTGTATTTCCCTCAGATTTCATGTCGATGTCTGCACTGACAACGATAGTCAGAGCCTCTTTAGAATCAAGAGCATTTTTTAATTCGCTGACATTGCTTACTGTAACAGTTTTACCGAAAAGTCCTCCTACCGCACAAGCTTTTTCGCCTTCCTGACACATGGAGTTGCCAGCGAATCCCTCGCATCCGTCAAGATTTATCTTGTATTTCTGATATTCGTTTCCAGAATATGAAGAAAGTGTAAAACTGTTGGAATTAGGGTTAAATGTGAGGGCTTTCGATGAATCGGCATTGCTTACTACCTTATAATAAAGATAATAACCGTCAAAATCCTTCTGAACTCCTTCGATTTTCCAACGCTGAGAATCGGAATCAGTATCTTTAGCGAGTGTTACTCCATTACCGCTGCTTGTCAATATGTTTCCGCTTGCGCCGCTGACGATTTCGTAAACTCCGTCGCTTACATAATTAAGCGACCATTCCTCAGAGCTTGTTCCATTTGAAACATCGGATTTGAGATTAGCTCCCGACGCATTAACGCTGCGGTCGGTGTTCGATATTCCCATAAGGAATTTCTGTACAGGATAACTTTCTGCTGCGAAAACTTCAAAACGTTCGGTTTTGAAGCCGAGAGGTATCGCAGCGATCATCGTCGTGACAGAAAGAACCGTACTGACTATTTTTTTGCCTATCATTAAATAGTTCCTCCTTCAGAGCGTAAACGCTCAATATTTTTTACAATTGTATTATACCACTATAAGTTACAGTCGTCAATGCACGAAATGCAAAAAATGGATAGTCTATTTAATAGCAGATTGCACAAAAAATGGTGTTTTTTTATGTCTGTTTCAACTAATGTTTCGCATAAGATCCATTCTTGAATAAAGGAATAATGATTATGATTCAGTTGATATGATCTGCTCCATAACAGGAGTATTGTCAAGAAAATTAAACAGAGCCGTAAGAATAACGTTATAGCTGTCTGATGAGATATGAATGCCGTCTCCGGCAGAATATTCACTGCTCAGAGCAAACGTGCCGCTGTCGGCGAGGACGGAATATGCGTCGAAGTAATAGATCTGCGGCGAGCCGATGTTGTTTATCATATTTTCAAGAGCAGAATTATAGCTTCGGATATTTTCGTTTGTGGTATAGGAAACATAATCGGCAACTGGAGTAACTCCTGCGGCAACTATATTTGTATCAGGAACTTTTTCAAGAATCTGTGCGATCAAATTATAATATTCATCAGCAAACCAATCAGGCGAATTATTAGGCATATCGTTCATTCCCATGGAAATATAGAGAAGCTTCGGCTGCATATAGGCTACCGCATCCACCAGTCCCATTTCACCGTATCCGAAGTCGAATGTAAAATTTCCGTAGCTCCAGATTCCGACAGATTCTGTTGCGATATTGTGTTCTGTCGGAATATATCCGTAAATATTAAATCCCGAAGCAATAGAATCTCCGGCAATTGCAAGACGTTCCTGATAAAATTCACTGTTAGGAGATTCACCTGCATAAAGGTAAGGTGAAAGAGGTTGTCCCGGAGAAGGAATCTCATCGGATTCTGTTCCCGATTCAGTTTCAGCGGTTTCCGTAATAATTGCAGATGAAGTAATTTGAGTTGAAACAACAGCGGAAGATGTTGTCGCTGCTGTTGAAATAGAGGTGGTAGTGTTTGTTTTCGAATTTGATGTTAAAACTGATGTAACTGGATTCATATTTGTATCGTTCGTAGGGGACGTAACAATTTCTGCTGAAACTTTTATATCAGTCGGATTAGTATTTCCGGCAAGGTTTTCATTGTTCTTTTTATAGCCGTAAGCCCATAAAACTGCCAGCATAGCCGTAGTGAAGAGGAATACGGAAAACGATGGACTTTTAATAAGATTCAAAATTTTATTTTTCATATAAATACACTTTCGTAAAAAATATCTTCCTTATTTTACCACATCGGGAAATAAATGTAAAGCGTTTATTATATTTCTGATAAAACAGCGTTTTTCTTGACTTTTTTTAATAATAAGGTTATAATATTATAAAGAAAATCGTAAAAATATTCTTACGATATTGCCAAATAAAAATATGAATTGAATAATTCTTTTAGTTAAGATTGGAGCATTTTATATGAATAATATTACAATTGCGGAACTTTTTGATCTTGAACATACTATCGCTGCCGATTATCTTAAAAGCTTCACCTACCCTTGGGAGGCTCTTAAAGGGATAAGCAAATTGGTCGTTGAAATCGGAAATAAGCTGGATCCCGCTGAATATGATAATCCGTCCGAAAATGTCTGGATTCATAAAACTGCCAAGATATTTCCGAGCGCATATATAGGTTCGCCATGTATTATCGGAGCAGAAACAGAAGTCCGTCACTGCGCTTTTATCAGAGGAAGTGCGATAATCGGAAAAAACTGCGTTGTCGGAAACTCGGCAGAGTTAAAAAATGTTATTATTTTCGATAATGTTCAGACTCCCCATTATAATTATGTGGGAGATAGTATTCTTGGTTATAGATCGCATATGGGAGCAGGTTCGATAACGTCGAACGTTAAATCGGATAAAACAAACGTAGTTATAAAATCAGACGGCGGATCAATTGAAACAGGAATAAAAAAGATAGGTGCAATGCTCGGTGATTATGTTGAGGTTGGATGCAACAGCGTCTTGAATCCCGGAACGATAGTAGGAAGAAATTCAAATATTTATCCTACAAGCAGCGTCAGGGGAGTTGTTCCGGAAAACAGCATTTACAAAACCGGCGGCGTTATCGTTTCAAAAAAGCAGAATTAAATTATATGGTAGTTAATTAATTTGGAGGACAGATGTGAAAAGATTACTTATTTTAATCGGAAAAATCATCGTTAAAATGCTGCGGCTTCTTAAACGAAATGCCGGAAATCTTCCGGGAATCATCCTGTGGCATCTTTCAGGACACAAATGTGTTTCAATGTTCAAGGTTGATTGTCCTATAATCGCTGTTACAGGCACTAATGGAAAAACTTCTGTTACAAACTGTATCGCACAGCTTTTTGAGCAAAGCGGAAAAAATATCATAATCAATAAAGAGGGCAATAATCTCGATACCGGAATATGCTCTCTGCTTCTTCGCCACTGTGATATGAAGGGAAGAGTCAAAGCCGATTATCTTATTCTTGAAACGGATGAATCACACGTTCCAGTAGTTTATTCTCAATTAAAGCTTGATACGCTGGTCGTTCTGAATTTCTTCCGGGATCAGCTTGACAGAAACGGAGAAATGGAAACACTTATCCAGAAAATAAACGGATTCTGCAAAACTTTTGAGGGAAATCTTATACTTAACGGCGACGATCCGAATACAGCTCGTCTCGGTAAGGCAAATCCTGAAAATAAAAACATTAAATATTTTCATGCAATGCCCTACGCTTTTGCAACTGACAAGGCTTTTGAGGCTTCTGAAGGTCGTTTCTGTCCGTTCTGCGGAGAATCGCTGGAATATGAGTATTATCAATATTCTCACATAGGAAAGTTTTCCTGTAAAAAATGTGGGTTCGGCAATTACGAACCGTATATAACTGCGGAAAAAATTGATCTTGAAAAACCTGTTTTCACTGCGGATGGATTTGAATATTCTCCAAGACTTAACAGCATTTATAATGTTTATAATATGACTGCGGTTGCGGCGGCAGCTAAGCTTTATAGTATTGATCAGAAAATAACAAACAGTGTTATTTCCACGTATACGGTCAATAACGGACGTATGGAAAACTTTATGCTCGGCGACAGGGAAACAACTCTTAACCTTGCGAAAAATCCTGTTGGAGCGAATATGACTCTTCGTGTTATGAATGAAACAAGCGGTGAAAAAGAGCTTCTTTTCGTATTGAACGACAATGTTGCTGATGGTCTTGACGTTTCATGGATATGGGATATAAATTTCAGTATTTTTGAAAGAGTTACAAGAGTGGTTACATCCGGAACAAGAGCGTACGATATTGCCGTAAGAATCAAATGCTCCGGTTTTGAAGCGTCCAAAATAGTGGTGCGTCCGGATCTTGACAAGGCTGTCGAGTGTCTGGCGGAAACTCCGGGAAGAAAATATGTTATCGCAAACTATACTGCCGTTCAGCCAACGAGAAGCGCTTTAAAACGCTATATTTCAAAGCATGGAGGTAAATCGGAATGAAAACATTGAAAATACTTCATATGTATGCGGATATGCTCGATCTTTACGGCGACAGCGGAAACATGGAAATCCTGAATTACCGCAGTTCCATGAGAGGAATAAAGTGTGAGATAGATAAGTATTCGGTCGATTCGGATAAGCCTGATTTTTCATCTTACGATCTTATATATATCGGCGGCGGAGCAGATCTTGAACAGCAGCATATTTCTGCCGATCTGCTTAAATGCAAAGAGGGAATCGTTAAGGCTTATAATGAAGGCGTTTTCCTATTTCTGATATGCGGAGGCTATCAGCTTATGGGAAAATTTTACCGTGACGCTGATGGGAATGAAATAGCCGGACTTGGTTTGTTCGATTATTATACGATCGCTCCCACGAGTCGAAAAAAAAGATGTATCGGTAATATAGTCATTCAGACCGATATCACTGGTGAGCCGGTGAAAGTAGTAGGTTTTGAAAATCACGGCGGACAGACGCAGGAGGTTAAAACTCCGTTTGGAAAAGTTCTTTACGGAAACGGAAATTGCTGTGCAAGTGAATCCGAGGGGTATTTTGAAAAAAATGTTATCGCAACATACCTGCATGGTCCGTGTCTTGCGAAAAATCCGGAAATTTCGGATTATATGATAAATTACTGTATTAACAGAGGAGAGAACGTTCCTGTTGAACTTGCGCCTCTTGACGACAAGCTTGAAAAAGATTGCCGAAATGTAATGATTGAAAGACTTTTAAAATAAAATTGCTGCTGCATGAAAATGCAGCAGTTTTTTGTAATTTAATTTGGACTTCCCTCATAGAATTAGTTATCAGAACTTGTTCTTAATGGGAGGAAGATATGTTTTTCAGAAGTAAAATTATACGTGATACAGCTATGCTTACCGCAATGCAGCTCTTTCTTGACACGGCAGCGCTGCTGCTTAATGTATTTATAACAAAACAGCTCGGAGCTTCGGCTATTGGAATTCTTACGCTAATGGGTTCTTTTCTGAATCTTGCGGGAATAATTTCAAACGGCAACGCATTTTTGTGCATGAGCCGTCTTATTTCGGAAGAACACGGAAAAATCGGTGGAAATCCAAATAGGATTCTTATGCATGGTATAAAGCTCTGCACAATGCTCAGCGTTGCAGTATCTGCTTTAGTTTTTCTGCTCGCCGAACCGATCAGCGGACGATTTTTCAGCGGCGCGGAAATGTCAGGTGCTATACGTCTTATGCCTGTTGCTCTTATTTCCGGAGCGATAGCATCATGTTTCAAAGGATATTTCAATGCCGGAAGAAAAGCCGGAATCACTGCTCTTGGCGATATTCTTGAATTTGCAGTTAAATCGGCAGTGATAATCGCAGTAACTCTTATTTCTGATAATCCGTCTGAAAGTATAGTTTGTGAAATCATGATAGCTGGAATCATAGCCGGAAACCTTTTTTCACTTGTATTTTTCCTTACAGCATTTGCTAAAAATCATGAGCGTTCAAACGGTAAAGGTTCTCTTGGCTTTAAAAAATATGCAGCATTTGCATTTCCGATAATGGGAGGCGGAATTCTTACAGCCGCTCTTAGCAGTGCAAACGACGCATTAATCCCGCTTTGCCTCCGTCAGTACGGAGATTCGGTTTCAGTGGCGCTGAGCCGATTTGGAATTTTTGAAGCTATTGTAATTCCGACATTGTTTTTTCCGTCAGTTGTACTTTGTTCAATGTCCGGAATAATAGTGAGCGAATCGGCGAGAGCATCGGCAGCAGGGGACAGAGTGCGGATAAAAAGTCTTACTGAACGCCTTACGGAATGGACTCTTATGTTTTCAATTTTCGCAGCTGCGGTTTTGATGCGTTTTGGAAATCCTATAGGCGAGCTTCTCGGCGGAGGCGATACTGCCGGAAAAATGATAACGGTAATAGCTCCGGTCGTTCCATTTATTTATATGGAAATAATTCTCGAAGCAATGATAAAAGGAATGGGACTTCAGGCTTTTTCGTCTTTGAATTATCTTGCGGAATATACAGTGCGTATTGCTATTGTACTTATTTTTGTACCGAAAATCGGATTTTATGGAATAGCAGCGTCGTATTATACAAGCAACGTTCTTGGAAACTGTTCTCGTTTTATAAAGCTTATGAAAACGACCGGAATGAAATTCAACTTTCTGAAATTGATAGCTGTTCCCGTGCTTTACGCTTATTTGACTATGTGCGCTTCCGAACTTATCATGCGTGTTGCGGGAGCAGTTGATGGCAATATTTTAAAAATGATAGTTTTCACTCTGTTATGGGGCTTAGGATATTTCGTCGTATTTATGATTTTGGGAAAAATAAGACCTTTTGAAATAAAAAAGAACTCTTCTGTTGTGCGTAATGCACAATAAAATACACCTTTAGTAATGTGATATGTAGAAAATATTGAATCACTATTGCAATTTACTTAAAAAAGTTTTATAATTGTTGTGTACAGTGCATGAAATTTATAAAATGAATTTATAATCTGTAAATAAAATAATCTCAAGGAGAAATTTCAAATGAAAGAATATGATGTCAATAAAGTAAAAAATATTGCCTTTGCCGGACATAATGGCTCCGGAAAAACCTCTCTTGCAGAAGCAGTTTTATATAAATCAGGCGCTTCAGATCGTCTGGGAAAAACTGCTGACGGAACGACTGTATGTGATTACGATCCCGAAGAGATAAAGAGAAAAATTTCAATTGGAACTTCTCTTGCTTCTTTTAAATATAACGACTACAAAATTAATATTCTTGATACTCCTGGTCTTTTTGATTTTGCTGCCGAAATGGTTGAAGGAATTCGTGCTTCGGATACGGTTATGATTACTGTTTCAGCTAAATCAGGCGTAAAGATAGGAGCAAGAAAAGCCTATGACGAGGCTGTTAAACAGGGCAAATCCAAGATGTTCGTAGTTACTAAAATCGACGACAAGGACGCTAATTTCTTCAACGTTCTTACGGAACTGAAAACTGTTTTCGGTCCGACAGTATGTCCTGTAGTTGTTCCTGTAATAAGCAACGGTTCTATCGTTGAATTTGTTAATCTTATAGAAATGAAAGCCTATAAATATGACGGTAAGGGAAATGCTGTCGAAACTGAAATGCCAACTGCTGAAATATCTGAAAAGTTTGAGTACCGTATTGAGGGACTTGTTGCGGCTGTTTCAGAAGCTGTTGCAGAAACCTCAGATGAGCTTATGGAGAAATTTTTTGAAGGTGAACCGTTTACTCAGAAAGAACTTATCGACGGCATTCACAACGGTATGAATAAAGGAATTATCACTCCTGTTGTATGCGCATCTGCTGCTGATCTTTCAGGAATAGATATGCTCCTTAAAGAAATCGAGCTTCTTCTTCCTGCACCGGATGAAGTATATCCTGCAGAGGCTTATACTCCATCCAAGGATGTTGTAGAGATTAAATGCGATATTGATGAATCTCTTTCGGCTTATGTTTTTAAAACTATTGCTGATCCGTTTGTTGGAAAAATGTCGATGATAAAAGTAATGTCCGGAAAGCTTTCTTCAAACTGCGATGTTGTTAATTCCTCGACCGGAAATACTGAGAAAATAGGCAAACTTTATTCCGTTTGCGGAAAGAAGCAGACAGAAGTGAACTGCGCTTACGCCGGAGATATCGTTGTTGCTTCAAAAATTTCCGCTAACACCGGAGATACTCTTTCCGATGTTTCAAGAATACTTGAATTTGCCGGAATGGATTTCCCGAAGCCGTGCTACTCAATGGCTGTAAAGGCAAAGGCTCAGGGGGATGAAGCCAAAATATCGGCAAGTATTCAGAGAATTCTTGAAGAAGATCCGTCTCTCAGTTACGTTCAGGATGAGAATACAAAAGAGCAGATTCTCAGCGGTCTTGGCGAGCAGCATCTCGAAGTTGCAGCGTCGAAGCTCAGCGGAAAATTCGGAGTTTCCGTTAAATTAAGCGTTCCGAAAATTGCATATAAAGAAACTATCCGTCAGAAGGTCAAAGTGGAGGGCAAACACAAGAAACAGTCGGGCGGTCATGGACAGTATGGTCATGTATGGATTGAATTCGAGCCTTGTGTAAGTGATTCTCTTATTTTTGAAGAAAAAGTTTTCGGCGGAGCTGTTCCTAAAAACTACTTCCCGGCAGTTCAGAAAGGACTCGAAGATTCTGTTAAAAAAGGAGTTCTTGCCGGATGTCCTGTAGTCGGACTTAAAGCCATTCTCGTTGACGGCTCATATCATCCTGTCGATTCATCAGAAATGGCGTTTAAAACAGCCGCTTCAATTGCCTATAAAGAAGGTTTGAAAAAGGCTGATCCTGTAATGCTTGAACCTATCGGCGAACTTAAAGTTACTGCTCCGGATGAAAATACGGGCGATATTATGGGAGAACTCAATAAACGCAGAGGAAGAGTGCTTGGAATGGAACCCGTTTCTCACGGCGTTACAATGATTCAGGCAGAAGTTCCTATGCGTGAAATGCATGATTTTGCAATGTATCTGCGTCAGACAACAAGAGGTCTTGGAAGTTTCACATTTGATTTTATGAGATATGAACAGCTTCCGTCAAATTTGCTTACCGAGGTTATTTCTGCTCTTAATTCTGAGGAATAGAATTCTGTACTAAGGGGTACATTTATTGTACCCCTTTTAATCTGGAGGAATAAAAATGAATAGAAGAATATCAGCAATTACCGCAGCTTGTATAGCTGTTGTATCTGTAACTGCCTGCGGAGATACATGGCAGGAAAAAGAAAGAAAAATTGACAATCTCGCCAAAGCTGCATATAATATAATAGACGACGATTTTACAGGAATTATTTCAAATAATCCTGAATATTGTCTTAATGACGAAGCTAAGAAATATCGTCAGAAGCTTATGAAGAATCATGATGTTGATCTTGAATGGATTATAATTGCTGATAGGGGAAATATCAAGGTTTATTATTCTAAGGATTGGGAAAGTCCTGCGTATTTGGCAGGAACAATTGAGAACTCTGGAAACTTTACTCTGGGGGAAATGTATTATGAAGAGCTGAAAATGATTGAAAAATCACGAAAAGAATCTGAATTAGCGAATGCTCAGACGATAACGGCAACGCAAATAATTCCTGAAGCAACGACAACTACAGCCAAATCATCTGCTCCCCCACATAAGACGGTAAATGGTCTGAGAAATGTAACGCTCAAAACCGGAGGGGATACATTTACAGTTGCGGCATGGAATCCTGATGATGTTCCGGTTCTTTTACAACAGTGGGAAAAGAATACTGGCTATTCTTGTGAAAATGTTGATTTCATAAATTTTGACTGCGGTGGCGGTGATGCTTCTGAAAGGTATGATCAGCTCTTTATCTCCAGTGAAGATCTCGATTTATATTTTTGTGAGGCTGATTGGGCATTGAAATATATCAATGATGATACAAGAACTGCACCGCTTGAATCGCTCGGTTTCAGCGACGATGATTTTGCCGATGCGTATGATTATACAATGGAGATAGGAAGAGCGACAAGCGGTAAAAATGAAGGAAAAATAGTCGGAGCTTCATGGCAGGCTGCACCAGGAGCATTTGCTTACAGAACCGATCTTGCTGAGCAATACCTTGGAATAAAAACTTCGGAGGAAATGCAGGCTAAGATTTGTAATTGGGACGAATTCGTTTCTACATCTATGGAGGTTGCGTTTCACAGTGAAGCAAAGGTTGCTCTTGCTGATTCAGTCGGAGGATTATGGCAGGCATTTTCCGACATCAGGACTCAGCCTTGGATAATAAATAACGAAGTTGTGTTTGGCGATTCGTGCAAGGAGTTTGCGTATTATGCAAAAGCGCTTTGGGATTTCGGCGGAGTAACTCATAACGATCAATGGTCGGACTCTTGGCTTAAAGCAAGTAAGAAGGGTTCTTGCATGGGATATTTTGTCTCGACATGGGGATTCAGTGAATGGTCATTCTTTGGACAGATTTCTTCTGAATCTTATGGAAAATGGGCTGTCTGCGAAGGACCGTCACCGTATTTCTGGGGAGGAACATGGATAGTTGTAAATCCTGCAACGGATAATGCCGAAGAGGCGCAGTCGTTTATATATAATGCGACAGTTGATTCTGTTGCTATGAAAGAATTTGCTCTTAGTAAACCTGAGTATGTAAATAATGTTGTAGTAATGGAAGAAATTATTAATAATAAGGCAGTTCTTAACGAATGGATTACGGATGATCTTGGAGGTCAGAATTATTTTGAAGTCCTTGATAAAAATGCCAAAGCAATTGATTTGAATGGAATTATTACACCATATGACGGCATGATCAAAAGTGCATTTCTTAATGCAGTGTGCAGCATTTACTTACAAGGAGGCTCGTACGATGAGACTATCGAATATGCCATGAAATTTATTTCTATTGATGATTAGTGCTAAACGGCTATTTTTCGCTGTTTTATAGCTGTTTCAGATGGATGAAAAAATTTTTTTGAAAAATTTCAAAAAAAGGGTTGACAAATCAGAATCGTTGTGATATAATATAATAGTCGTCAGGGGAGAGAACAAAAATGAACTTCTCTGGCGAACGAAATGGCGAAAAAGTGTGGGGGTTTAGCTCAGCTGGGAGAGCATCTGCCTTACAAGCAGAGGGTCACAGGTTCGAGCCCTGTAGTCCCCACCATTGGCCCGGTAGTTCAGTTGGTTAGAACGCTAGCCTGTCACGCTAGAGGTCGTGAGTTCGAGCCTCATCCGGGTCGCCATTAATGCGGATTTAGCTCATCTGGTAGAGCGCCACCTTGCCAAGGTGGAGGTAGCGAGTTCGAGCCTCGTAATCCGCTCCATGGAGGGCGCTATAGCCAAGTGGTAAGGCGTGGGTCTGCAACACCTTGATCCCCAGTTCAAATCTGGGTGGCGCCTCCATAATTGCACCTAACGAATGATATATCGTTAGGTGCAATTTATTATAAAAAGAAGGGAAACATTATCATAAAATGATAGCATCCACAGTGAGCAGAAAATCACAGTAAGTAATTGTTTATGATCAGATTTTACTCTTGACAATTGGAATAATATGTGATAAAATAAAAAAGTCGAGTGGCAGTAAGCGTAAATCCAGATAATGGATTTACGCTTATTTTTTATGTTACAGAAAGAGAGTGAAGTTCATGAAACAAAACAATAAAATGGCAGATATGCCAGTAGGCAAGCTGATGATTTCTATGGGAATCCCGATGATTTTATCCATGATGCTGCAAGCAGTCTATAACATTGTAGACAGTGTATTTGTCGGTAGGATTAAGGATGTTGGCGAAGATGCTCTGAATGCCCTGACGCTTGCTTTTCCGATTCAGATGCTTATGGTTGCGATTGCAATCGGAACTGGAGTGGGTATGGGGGCAGTCGTTTCCATGCAGATTGGTCAGAAGAAAAAGGACGAAGCAAGTCGGGCAGCCGGCAATGCAATTTTTCTTGCCTGCGTTATTTATGTAATATTTCTTTTGTTTGGCATAGTCGGTGTAAAGGCATATATCAGCAGTCAGACATCCAATTCGGTTGTAATGGATATGGCGGTCAGTTATCTTCGTATCTGCTGTGTCATTTCATTTGGTATCGTATTTTTCTCCATATTCGAGAAACTTCTGCAAGCTACAGGAAATTCCCTTTATTCCACCATTGCACAGGTTGCCGGAGCGATCATTAATATGATTTTAGACCCATATATGGCTGGCTGGGAGTTCCTGCTTTTGGTGTGAAAGGTGCAGCTTATGCAACGGTGATCGGTCAAATCGTTTCACTTGTGTTGGCATATATTTTTCATCTCAAAAAGAACAAGGATATCCAGAATGGATTTATCTATATGCGTCCGTCTCTGTGTATCATCAAGAGTATTTATGCAATCGGAATCCCTGCTATCATTGCACAGGCTCTGATGTCAGTGATGACTTATGGTCTGAATCTGATTCTTGTGAGAATTGATGAATCCGTTGTCACGGCTTACGGAATTTACTATAAAGTGCAGCAGTTTATTTTGTTCGCCGCATTTGGTCTGCGTGATGCGATTACGCCAATTATTTCATTCAGCTATGGCAGCAGGAATAAGCAAAGAATTCAGGACGGAATCAAGTACGGATTATTCTATACAATTGTAATTATGCTGATTGGAACAGCATTAATGGAACTATTAGCAATACAGTTGTCTGAACTGTTCGGATTGTCAGGCGGAACAAAAGCCATTTGTGTCAGTGCGATGCGTGTGATTTCCATAAGCTTTGTGTTCGCAGGCGCCAATATTGCGTATCAGGGAATTTTTCAGGCTCTGGAAAGCGGAAAGGAATCTCTTTTGGTATCCGTATGCAGGCAGTTTTTGATTGTCATTCCGGTTGCATGGGGATTTTCCTGCATAATCGGAAACAATCTAAATATGACATGGCTTGTTTGGACGACATTCATAATTGCAGAAGGAATCAGTTGTTTGATCTCAGTCATACTCATGAGAAGAATTCGGTGTAAAAAAGCTTTTTGATAAGATTTTGATTTGGTTGTTTGACAAATCTAAAAAATGTGTTAGAATAACGTTGTTATGTAACTATGTTATTCTAATTGAGGTGTATATGCGAGAGCTGACAGAGAAACGAAAGGAAAGCCTTTGAAAAGTGCAAAATCAGAGTTTCTGAAAAATGTATACAGATCTTTGCTGCTGTCCGTCGGAAGGCTAGGACGGAAATTTGTTCTGATGCTCTGTCATTTTCAGCGCTTCTAAAAGATCATCCATATCATGTTAAATGCCGTACCATAGCACGGCATTTTAAAATATTGAACACAGAATTAATTCAATCCCTTGATCAGATAATCTATGATTCGATGCATATGGCTAATTGCCTTTTGCTCATCAGGTTCATGGATCAGCAAATGAATGTATGCATTTTGCTATTGCAAGAGCTTTGATTAAAAAAACAAAGCTGCTCTTATGTGATGAACCGATAGGGGCATTGGATTCCAAAACATCAAGGGATATTCTCATTCTGTTAGAACAGATCAACACAAAATGTGTTACAACAATGCTCATTGTGACGCATAACAATTCCATAAATAATATGGTGCATCAGGTGCTTATCGTGAAAGACGGGCTGATCAAGAAGGACTATCTCAATGAAATCCGTATACCTGCGGCAGAACCGGAGGATTTGTAATGAAAAGAGTGCTTCGAAAGCGTATATTGCGTGATGTGAATAGTAAGTTCATGCGCTATTTGGTGTTGATACTGCTGATCGTTATGGGAATATATATTGTAGTTTCAATGGTAGGTTCGGCAGAAACGATCATCACAGGCTCAAAGCAGCGGGCAGAACAGAATTTGGTGGAGGACGGACAGATCAGTGTATTTTTTCGTTGATAGCAGTCTATTTGGAACAGCATTTGTAAAAGCAGAGGAAAATCCGAAGATTCTCGGTGCAGCTGGAGAATACTCAAGGATATTTTTCAATTCCAAACTTGACACGATATATCCGCTGTATCTGGTGATCTACAGTATTGCCATACTGTCTGTGATTTCTTTGATCATCAATGTTCTGGTAATTACTAAAAAACTCTCGAAGACCGCACTTTCGCTCATCAGAAATGAGCAGAAAGCCGGAAAACATAAAGGACTTGACTTCTTTGAACTTCTCTTGTCAAGTTTTATTGCAGCAGATCATTGTAAATTTGCATAAAATGGTGTATGATTATATAATAGAGGATCCGAATACTATTTGCATTCCGTGCAGATGTATTCAGGAACAGTTTTTTCATTGATAACAGATTCATAAAGCCGCCAACCGCCTGCAAGATTAAAGCAATCATAACCGTTTCCCATTAAGATGCGGCAGGCAATATAGCTGCGTAAACCGCTGTGGCAATGAACATAAACAGGCTTGTCCTTTGGAATTTCTGAAATGCGTTCTCTTAATGAATTCAGAGGAATGTTGGTAAATCCATCTATTTTACCTCGCTGTACTTCTGTGTAAGTCCTTACATCAAGGAGCGTCACACTGCTGTCACGCGGCAGTTTTTCAACGTCATCCCAGAAAAACTGCTTTATATTTCCGGTAACGACATTTTCAGCAACAAAACCGAGCATATTGACCGGATCTTTGGCGCTGCCAAAAGGCGGTGCATAGCAAAGCTCAAGTTCTGTAAGATCAGTGATTTTTGCACCGAAACGGATTGCCGTTGCCAACACATCCATACGCTTGTCTACTCCGTCAAATCCGACGATCTGTGCGCCAAGTATCTTCAGCGTCTTTTTGTCCCAGAGCGCTTTTATTGACATATTGTTTGCCCCGGGATAATAGGAAGCGTACGAACCGGAGTAAATATAGGTTTTGTCATAATCCATTCCTGCTGATTGAGCAATTTTTTCATTGATGCCTGTTGTGGCAACAGTCATATCAAAAAGCTTTAGCACTGCGGAGCCTTGCGTACCGTTATATTCTGAGAATAAACCTGCAATATTATCTGCTGCAATACGTCCTTGTTTGTTAGCTGGTCCTGCAAGCGGGATAAATGCAGGGGATTTTGTAACAAAGTTCTCCGCCTCCACTGCGTCACCAACTGCATAGATATGAGGAAGATTGGTTTTCATGTTTCGGTCAACAATGATGCTTCCTCGTTGGTTGGTCTGAATGCCGCATTCTTTTGCTAATTCTGTTTCGGGACGAACGCCAACCGACAGAATCACCATTTCGGCATGAATTTCTCCGTTTTGTAAAATCACCTTGTGACCGTCAATTGCTTTTACACCGTTATTCAGATACAGATTGATTCCATTTGATTTGATGTAACGATGCACATCCGCTGCCATATCAAAATCAAGAGGAGCGATGAGATGATCGGCAAGCTCTACAATAGATACATCAAGTCCTGCCTCTTTCAGATTTTCTGCCATTTCAACGCCGATATAGCCGCCGCCCATCACAACTGCTGATTTTGGCATTGTCCTTTCGATATATTCCTTAATTTTTAAAGTGTCGGGAATATTACGAAGTGTGAACACGAAATTGCTGTCGATTCCGTCAATATTCGGTCTGATAGGTTCAGCACCGGGCGAAAGAATCAAATCATCATAGCTTTCTGTATAGCTGCTACCTGATTGCAAATTCTTAATTAAAACGGTTTTTGTATCAGGATCAATTTTCAACGCTTCGCTGTTCACACGAACATCAATATTGAATCTTGCTCGAAAACTTTCAGGTGTTTGCAGCGTCAGATGATTTTTATTAGTGATGACATTACCGATATAATACGGCAGTCCGCAGTTGGCAAAGGAGACATATTCTCCTCGCTCCAATACAATGATCTCTGCCGATTCATCCAGTCTGCGTAGTCTCGCTGCCGCAGACGCACCTCCGGCGACACCGCCGATAATTACTGTTTTCATATATATTGTACCTCTTTTCTGAAAGGAGTTTTTTTAAATGGAACAAAATTTGTTTGAAGCTGTCTATCGGGAAATATTCCCGTTCTGGAACGAAATATCAGAATCTGACCGTGAATGTATCTGCTGCAATTCCTTTGTTCAGACATATCCCAAAGGCGCAAATATTCATAGTGGGAACGAATGCTCCGGCGTTATCTTTGTGCGTTCAGGCAGTCTGCGGCTTTACATCATGTCGGAGGACGGCAAAGACATTACATTGTATCGTCTGCATAAGGGGGATATGTGTATGCTATCCGCCTCATGTGTCTTAAAAACAATTACCTTTGACGTGTTTGTTGATTCAGAGGAGAACAGCGAGTGCTACGTCATCAGCGGTTCTTCCTTTGCAGAAGTATCCTCACGTAATCCGCAGATCAGAATTTTTGCACTGGAAACTGCCGTCAGCCGTTTTTCGGATGTGATGTGGGTCATGCAACAGATTCTCTTTATGAGTATGGACAGACGGCTTGCGATTTTTCTCTCAGATGAGACAGCCAGAATCAATTCCGATACCATTACGCTTACTCATGAGCAGATAGCCCGATATATAGGATCTGCCCGTGAGGTCGTATCAAGAATGCTGAAATATTTTGCAGGCGAGGGGATAGTTGAAGTTTCACGCAAGGGTATAAAAATTCTTGATAAAAAGCGTTTGCGTCAATTAGCCCTCTAACATGGCAAGAATCTGAGGCTTTGGTTTTGCTCCGACAGATTTCTGAATGATTCTGCCGTTTTTCATTACGACTAACATGGGAATGCTTGCCACGCCGAATGCCTGTGCAAGTTCCGGTTCCTGATCTACATTGATCTTTCCAACCAGATACTGCGGATTTTCTTCTGCTATCTCATCCACTAATGGGGAAACCATACGGCATGGACCGCACCAGTCGGCATAGAAATCGAGAAGAACCGGCTTATCGCTTCCCTTTACGGAATCGAAATTGATTTTATTTACACTTAAAACTGACATATGAATTACCTTCCTTTATTTTTATTTACATCTTTAGTATACCCTGTTTTTATTTTTCTTTCTGTGACACGGTCACATTTTTTGCTTTGCAGATCAATTGCGTCATCGTTCCCATAGGACAGTACACACACCATGAACGTGGCTTGAATAAAATCATGGTAACAAATCCAAGTACGGTAGATGTGAGCATTACGCTGTAAAATCCGAAAGCAAACTGTGCCACTCCCGGCGAAAAAAGCGTTCCATGATATGCCCAGTGCCACGGAAGTTTGAATGTCCATAGCAGCTTTACCGTTTGGCTCAGGTCTTTGGTTTCTGAAAACACCAGATAGGTATTCCAGAGCATCAGGAAAAACATCGCAAAAAAGAAGATCAGAAATCCATATCGGAAATATTTTGATTTCATCCATTTCGGAATGTCTTTTTTACGGGAAAGTCCGAATTTGCCTCCTATCAAAGCAAATAACTGTCCTCGTCCGCAATATTTGTTACAATATGCCTTGTTGCCTTTTACAACTGATATAATAATCGGTATGAAAAAGCAAAGCAATCCGAGCCATGCAAACAGAATATTGAAAAATCCTAAAATAAGATATGTAAGCGAGAATATCCAAAGATAGTCATACCATTTTTTCTTTTGCTTCACTGTTCTGTCACCTCCAATGTAATCACGCTTGCAGGACATTCTTTGGCACATTTTCCACAGCCGACGCACAATTCATGATTAATTTCGGCATATATACCTTTCGGAATGACAATTGCATTTTTCGGGCAAACCTTTATGCAGCATCCGCAGGCGACGCATTCACGGATACTGACTGCTGCTTTTCTTTTTATCATAATAAATCTCCTCCTGTCATACTTAAATTATACAGGAGGAGATTTATTTATTCCGTGACATAGTCACAAAACAAGAATTATTACTACACTTTCATCATTATATTCCATTACCATTGCATCAGTCATTATCATCTGTTTTATAAATAGTCCTCTCTGATCGGGGTAAATACATCGATGACTTCACCGCTTTTAATTACTTCAAAGGAATGCGGCACATTGCCCAGAATTGCATAGCTATCGCCCGGCTGCAATTCATATTCTTTCTCGTCAACCGTCATGCGGCGGTACTTACCCGAAATTACATATCCGCTCTGTTCGTGAGGATGTTGATGAAGCGATGCAAAATTCCCCTCAACGTAATTCATTTTGCAGACAATGGATTTTTCTCCGACTGCCAGTGAATCCAGCGAAACGCCTTTGAACGTTTTTTTCTTTGCATCTTCTTTTTTAGTTACCATGATAAACTGTTCCTTTGACGTGAATATTTCATTAATTTCTGATTTATTGATTGGAACGATATATTCGCACTGTACATCGCATCGTTCGTATTCTGTTCTGTCTACTTCCACCTGCCGAAAACCGAATTTCTCATAGATGTGCAATGCAGGTTTTAAAATGTGATTTGAAATCAGCGTAAGTTTTTTTGCTCCATGTGCAATCGCGTAGTCCATGCAGGCCTTGAAAACTGCACTTCCCGCACCGTGACCGCTGTAATGATCATCTGCTGCAAGCTTTAAAATTTCCCATATATCGTTATCTTCGGGGATTACCATACAGGTTGCAAGCACCTGATCGTTTTCAACCGCAAAATATATCATGCCACCTTTTTGTATGAAACCATCAATATTCGATAGAATTTCACGGTCAGTTTCTTCCATGACAAAATATTTTTCCACCCACGCTGTGTTCAGTCTGATAAAGTCCTGCTTATATTTTTTCTGATATTCAATGACTTCCATAAAAGATACCTCCACTTTAAAATTGCAATACAGTTTGCTTGACTTTATTGTAGCATACATAGTATAATAAGTAAAGCGAATGTTTTTAATATAAACATTAGGAAAGGTGATTTGTCATACGTGAATCGTTATATTGCACTTGAAAAAATCATAGAACTTGGCAGTTTTACAAAAGCCGCAGATGCTTTGGGATATACGCAGTCCGCCATGAGTCAGATGATCGCTTCTCTGGAAAAAGAATTGTCGATTAAATTGCTTCGACGTTCAAGAACGGGAGTTAAACTTACGCTTGAGGGGGAAGAACTGTATCCGTTTATTGAGCGGAGTATTTTACAGTATCGTGCTATGCAGGAAAAGGCCAATGAAATCAAAGGGCTGGAAACAGGAATCATTCGTGTCGGTACAATTTCAAGCATTACCTGTCACTGGATGCCAAAACTCATCAAAGGTTTTGAAGAATTGTACCCGAAAGTTCAATTTTTGTTTCATCAAGGGGATTATACCTCCATACAGGAATGGATCAAAACCGGAGCTGTGGATTTTGGATTTATCACACCTCCGGCTGTAACAGATCTTGAAACGATTACAATCAAGGATGGGGAAATGCTTGTTGTACTCCCGAAAGACCATCGTCTTGCAAAACACGAAACCATACAATTGGAGAAAATCGTATCCGAGCCATTTATTCTTCTGGAAGAAGGTCATTACAGTGAACCGTTGAATGCATTTCATGCCGCAGGTCTTGAACCGAATATCAAATATACGATTCATGATGACTATGCTATCATGACAATGGCAGAAGCCGGACTGGGTATCAGTATTCTTGCAGAACTGATGTTAAGACGAAACAACTATGACATCGTATGTATTCCGTTAGATCCGCCAATTTACAGAACGCTTGCGATCGGATACAAGGATAAAAACAGTTTGCCTGTTGCAGCAAAGTCTTTCATAGAATACTTATTGGCGAATAAAGATAATCTGCCGTGAATGACAGTTTGTTTTCCGAAGAGAATTTATTTTAAGTTCATTTTAACATTTCTCTAACATCTCACAAACATTACGCAAACAATAGAGGTTTAGAATATATACAACAGATGAGGAAACGTCTGAGACAAAAATAAACTGGAGGTACTTATTATGAAAAAGGAAAACTTTGTAACACTTGTCATGTCAACGATCGGAGGACTTATCTTTGCATTGGGAATGTGCATGGCGCTTTTACCGGAATGGGAAGCATTCACTCCCGGAGTTGTATGCGGTGCGATAGGAGTAGTCGTTTTGCTAGCTATGGTGATTGTCCGCAGAAAAATGACAAATGCTCCTGCAATTCAAATTAACGGCAAAACAGTAGGAATCGCTATTTATGGCGTAGTTTCAAATATTGTTTTCGGTGTTGGAATGTGCATGACAATGGTCTGGGAAGGTCTTATGATACTTGGAATCATTGTTGGTATTGTGGGCATTGCTCTTCTGCTGGGACTGATTCCAATGATCAAGGGTATTAAATAATATAAATCAAATTAAGTTTTTGGAGGAAATCATAATGGGCGAGTTTTTCAAAAATGCATTTAAGGATATGGCAGAGAGTGCAAAAGCACAGCATGAAGTAGACAAAGCAAATTTTGCCGCAGTAAAAGCTGAAGCAAAGGCGAATTTTCAGGAGGCAAAAGCTATGAGCAAGCCTTCTGTACGCAAGGCAGCTGAGCAGGCAAAACGTGATGAACAGATTGCCGAAGCAAAAGCAAGAACAGCGGCAGCGCAGGAAAGAATTAACGCTTTAAAAAAATGAGAAACAAGTCTGCATGAAAATTCGTGCAGGCTTGTTTGTAAATTTTCTGTGAACATCAATTCTTTAACAAAACTTTAACAATAGTATGTTATGATAAGGCAAATTCAGAAAATGGAGGTTTGCAAATGTTTAAAATACTGCTTGTAGAAGATGATAAAGAGTTGAATAAAACTGTCTGCACCTATCTTAACAGAAACGGTTACGAAATAATTGGCTGTCTTGATGCAAACGACGCATATAATGAAATGTACGGCAATATGTTTGACCTTATCATATCTGATATTATGATGCCGAAAATCGACGGATTTGAATTTGCCGAAACTGTACGCTCACTGAATCAGGAAATTCCGATTATTTTTATGACAGCAAGAGATGATTTCAATTCCAAACAGCGTGGTTATCGGATAGGAATTGATGACTATATGGTAAAACCGATAGACCTTGATGAACTTCTTTTAAAAATAGGTGCATTGCTTAGGAGAGCTAAAATCTCGACTGCCAAAAAAATTACGGTAGGAAAATTGGTTCTTGATGCAGAGGAACGCTCTGCCGCTCTTGACGGTGAGGACATTCCAATGACTGTCCGTGAATTCAATCTGCTGTATAAGCTGTTGTCTTATCCGAAAAAGACCTTTACACGTTCTCAGCTGATGAATGAATTCTGGGATGCTGAAACTGAATCAAGTTCCAGAACAGTCGACGTATATATGCGAAAGCTGAGAGAAAAATTTGAAAAATGCGATGATTTTGAAATTGTTACAGTTCATGGTTTAGGCTACAAGGCGGTACTGAAATGAAGAGAAATAGTCTGAACAAATTTGCTTTTGACTTAATGAGATTTGTATGCTTCTTTGGTTCGATGTCTTTTGTAATAACCTGTTCTTTTCTGATATTTCTGCGATCAATGAATCTTGAACGTGAAATATTGGAAAAAAATGCGAAACTTACTTTTTTAAACATTTTTATTCTCACCTTTCTGTTTTGGAGCATAGATACGATCCGACGAAAGATAACCGTTGAACGTCCTGTAAAAAATATCATCAAAGGATTGGATAAAATAACAAGTGGTGATTTCAACAAGAAAATACCTAATATTCGGGAGCTTACCAACACAAATCAATTTAATATTATCATAGACCAGATCAATCAAATGGCGGAAGAACTCGGCGGAGTTGAAACGCTGAGAACAGATTTTATCGCTAATGTTTCACACGAATTGAAAACGCCGTTAGCGGCTATCAATAATTACGGCACACTGCTTCAAAGTTCTGATCTAACTGAAGATGAACGGATAGAGTACGCAAAAGCTGTTACTGAGAATTCCCGCAGAATTGCTGATTTGATAACAAATATTTTAAAATTGAATAAGCTTGAAAATCAGCAGATCTATCCCAAATCCGAGCCATATAATTTATCGGAACAGTTATGCGAATGTCTGCTTGGTTTTGAAACAGTGTGGGAACAGAAAAATCTTGAAATCGATACGGAAATTGAAGAGGACGTTATCATAAATGCAGACAGTGAATTGCTCAGTCTTGTGTGGAACAATTTGTTTTCCAATGCGATAAAGTTTACAGATAATGGCGGAACCGTTTTTCTTGGATTGAAAAAAGAAAATGAATATGCAATTGTAACTGTGAATGATACGGGCTGTGGAATGTCTACTGAAACGGGAAAGCATATTTTTGAGAAATTTTATCAGGGGGATACCTCTCATGCTGCTAAAGGAAACGGACTTGGACTTGCATTGGTCAAGAGGGTAGTTGATATAACAGAGGGAGAAATATCCGTGCAAAGTGAGCTTGGAAAAGGCAGTACGTTTACAGTAAAGCTGAGGTGCGGTGTAAATGAAAAAGTTTAAGGATATTGTTTTTAAGCTTCTTTTTCCGCCTGTGTGGATAATTATATTGAGTTCGCTGATCGGATTTCCTTCTGTGATTATTGCACTTATATTTTGGAGCAGAACGAATCCGATCTGCTATGTTTCTTTTGTACTTTCAGCGTATGCTCTGACAGTTTTATGTGCTAATTTTCCTAGAGCAATAAGACGCTGTAAGGAACTGATTCACGGCAATGAAGTGCGAATTATCGTGAAATTTCGCAGTTTTATGAATCGTCATAAATATACTTCAATGTACCTGAATGACCGTGAATTCCGAGCGAAAGTGTCTCTTTACAGCGGACTTGCTATCAATATGTTCTATGCAGTTTTCAAGTGTGCTACGGGAGCAATATTCCGTTCAGCATGGCTGTGGGCGATCGGAATTTATTATGTGATGCTTAGCGCTATACGTTTTACTTTGCTGAGAAATGTTCGCATTACCGACAAAAAAGAATACCTTCTTGAAAGAAAAGTTCATGAATACAAAAGTACAAGATCATGCGGAACCATGATGCTTGCACTGAACATAGCTATGACTGGCATGACTATTCAGATGATATGGCGGAACAGGGGATATGAGTACAGAGGATATATGATATATATTTCTGCACTGTATGCGTTTTACTGTTTTATCAACGCAGTGGTCAATGTCATAAAATTTGCAAAGATAAACAATCCCATACTTTCATCGGCAAAAATACTCAGTCTTGCAGGGGCTTTGATGTCAATGTTTGCACTACAAACTGCAATGTTCTCGGCATTCGGCGGAGGAGAAAACTATCAGCGTTTGATGAATACCATTACAGGCGGTGTTGTCTGCACAATGGTATTATGCATGGCAGTTTTTATGATAGTATGGTCGAATCGAAATTTGAAGTCTCTTGAAAGGAGCATTTGAAATGGAAAATAATGATAAATTTGAATACACATACTCTGCAAAACAGCAATCGGAACTGGAAAATATCCGTAAAAAGTATTTACTGCAGAAAGAAAGCAAAATGGACAGACTACGCCGTCTTGACGAAAGCGTGACACGTCCCGGAACTATGATTTCGATTATTGTTGGTATAGCAGGAACACTGATAATGGGATTCGGGATGTGTCTGTGTCTTGAATGGTCTGAGTTTATTCCCGGAGTGATCGTCGGAGTTGCCGGAATGACAATACTTACGGCGGCTTATCCGATATACATTAAAATTACACAGAAACAACGTGAGAAAATAGCTCCGGAGATTTTAAGGCTTACAGACGAAATTGAAAATGAGAAGTAGGGTTCTGATGTGAAAAATAAAGTGATAAGGTGCTATTTCAGAATCTCGCAAATACAATATAGATAATTTCAAATAAAAAGGCGGAAATCTACTTGATTTCCGCCTTTACTAATCCCCACCCATTTTCACAGCCGATGCGAGGTAGTAATAAAATAATTAACGATACGCATGTAACATTGCTGGACAATGCGTTTAAAACGAGGAGTCGAACCTCTGAAATCTGTCCCGATTTCGCCAATGATTCAGCACATTCTCTGCTGACGGAGATGCATCCACTCTGTAAAAAATCCCACCCATAACACTATATCAGTTCTGTTGTCCAATTCAATTCCTGAATTTTTTCGTCTGTTTGACGCAATTCCTTGGAAAGGCAATCGAGAGTTTCTTGAATTTCAGAAACGGGAACAGTGCTGATAATTTTAATCTCTGTTCTTGTCATACGATTTACCCTGTTGCTTGAATTGTTAAGAAAATTCCTGATTGTTTCTATTTTCTTCTTCAAACAGTCTCTGCGTGCAAGCAGTTCAGTGATGGTTTTTCCATCGTATACCGTTCTGCTGTTTGTAAGATTGATTTTTGCCATCAGGTATTCGAGTCTTATAAGCATACTGTCAAGTTCCTCAATGAGCTTGATAGGATTTTCAGTGGGAGTATCTCCATCTTGTACCTTTGCGTTGTTATTCAATCTGACAGATATTTCACTGATTTTGTTTTGAATGTCAGAACGTTCTGACAAAGCGGTAGCAAGTTTCATAATAATAACCTCCTGTTTATCCTTTTACCACGCCAACTGTAAACAATTTCTTAATTGGCTCGGTAAGATCTTTTTGATTTTCCATGACTGTATCAATATCCTTGTATGCAAATCTGCATTCCTCAGCGACATCTTTTTTGCTGTTTTTGCCAAGCACAACGTTTCGCTGTTTCAGATCGACCATAACAGATTCTACAGAAAACTTTTCCATTGCTCCGGTGCGGGAATAACTTCTGCCGGCACCGTGGGAAGAGGTCAAAAAGCTTTCCTCATTCCCAAGTCCTTTGACAATATAACTATTAGAACCCATAGAACCGGGAATGATTGCAATTTCACCATTTTTAGCATGAATCGCACCCTTTCGGTGTACCCACACATTCTCTCCGTAATGATTTTCAATTGCTGCGTAATTGTGATGACAGTTTATCTCATCTGTGTAAGTCGGATGAAGTGCAGTGTGTTTTTCAATTTGCTCCGTAAAAATCTGTTTTACTTTTTCAAGCATAACAGCTCTGTTTTCAAAAGCAAAATCCATTGCAAGATGCATCCAACAATGGATTTTGTCCAGATTTTGATTGGTATCAGCATTTTGCTTTTATCATAGTATTCAAACATTTTTATGTCCTCCTTTTCTTTGATGTATTGATTATATCTGATTTTGGAAAAAATATCATATAAAAAAAGGTGCGAAGTTAAATTGTCATATTGATAAAAGAAATGAAGTTTGATATAATTATAAAAGGAGAGGAGCTGAATTACATATGGCTGTTTATTCGGAATTGATCAAGAATTTTGAACATATACGTGATTATGTACGTGAATTCTATATTTTTGGATTTCGTACAAGAGATAATTATGGAGCAAAAAGTAAGCGTACATACGATAATGGAAAAAGAAGAATTGAAAGTTGGCTTTCTAATCATATTCATACAGAACTGACAGGTCATAAGAAAAAAGTGTCTGTAAAGATCGACAGCAGAAATATGTATGAAAATCCGCTGTATCAATGTTATAAATCCAAATCCTATACGGATAATGATATCAGACTTCATTTTATTTTCATGGATTTACTGGATAGTGGGAGTATGACGGTTACTGAAATTACAGATAAAATATCATCGGAATACGGTATGGTATTCGATACGCAGATCGTTCGTCTTAAACTTAAAGAATATGTAAAAGAGGGATTGATTCAGCAGCAGAAGAACGGGAATAAGATTCTTTTTTCAAAATCAGATATTTTTGCTGATATGTTAGCAGAAAAATATCATGCAATCACAGATATGATCGCATTCTTTTCCGAAGAAATTCCGTTTGGCGTTGTAGGGAGCTTTCTGATGAATCAATTGAACCATACAAACAAAATATTCACACGCAAGCATTCTTATATGGTGCATACGCTGGATGATGAGATGTTGCTTTTCATTCTTGATGCAATGAAGAACAAAAATGAAGTTACGCTTTCATGTGTTGGTATTAAGCGGCATAATGTTTATAATGTTACGGCTGTTCCTTTGAAAATACACAGTTCCGTACAAACGGGCAGAAACTATATTATTATGTATAGTATTCTGCAAAAAAGACTGTTTTCTGTACGTCTGGACGCTGTAAAAAAAGTGATGAAAGAATCACTGTGTGCAGACTATGACAAATATTATCAATATTATGAGAATAACGTGAAATATCTCTGGGGAACAAGTTTTGGAAATGTCAGAAAATACGGTCAGACTGAGCATATCCACATGGAACTTCTGATAAATGATGCTTCTGAACAATTTGTAATAAATCGCTTGATTCGTGAAGGAAGAAACGGTACTGTTACAAAAATTTCTGACGGAAGATATGCCTATGATGTGGATCTGTTTGATACAAATGAAGCGTCTCCGTGGATAAAGACATTTATCGGCAGAATTATTGTTTTTGAAACCTCAAATCAGGAATTGCAGGAAAAGTTTGATAGAGATATTAAAATGATGCATAGGATGTATAGGGGTGAAGAATGAAATGAGAATTTTTTCTGAAATATACAGTACATACTATCAAATCACAGAAAAGATTTTGAAAAAGAAAGTTGTAACAAAAGCTGAAGTTCTGGATATCATTTGTAAAAATGGTTTTTCGGAAACAGTTCTGTTTCTTGAACCAAAATTGATCGGTGAAGATCATTACGGATTATTGGCAGAGAAGAATGGAATGTATCGGTCCATATTAAAAAAAGAACCGCATATTCCGCTTACATTTCTTGAAAAGAGGTGGCTTTGTGCGATTTTACATGATAAGAAAAGCAACTTGTTTTTGGGTAAAGAACAGAAAAAAGAACTATATAATTTGTTGGGCGTAGAACCATTGTATGAGAATCAATTTTTGCATTTTTTCGATCGCTTTTCGGACGGTGATGATTATGAACAAGAACAGTACATCAATCATTTTCGCAATATATTACGATCTTTGAATAATCATACGCTAATTAAAATCAGCTTTTACACAAGAAAAGGTGATAGAGTGACGCATTATTTTCTTCCTGTTAAAATGGAATATTCCTCGAAAAATGATCGTTTTCGGGTTCATGTTGTACGATATCGGAAGGGAAACGCAATTGACATCGGAATTATCAATCTTTCACAGATCATATTGACAGAATGTACAGACATTACACCAGCAGTAAACTACGTTGGAGTTCATGAAAAAAGAGAAACAGTGATTAAGATTACAGAAGAAAGAAACGCTATCAATCGTTTTATGATGGAATTTGCAGAACTGGAGCGAATTTCCGAATATGATGAAGAAACGAAAGAATGTCTTGTAAGAATGAAATACAATTTTAAAGATGAAACCGAAATACTGATTCGGCTTCTTTCATTCGGACCCGTTTTGGAAGTGTTAGAGCCGTTAGATTTCCGAAAGAAAATGAAAGAGAGAATTGATAAGCAGTTTCTTTTGATGAGATAAATCAAGTACTTTACCTAAATATGGAATGCAAATTAATGAGTATATTCAACAATCAATGAGTTTAATTGAACTAACAACGACAGAGCTGTATACATCGAGAGATGTACATACGGTTCCAAAGATGATGGAAGGTCGTGCGTTTGGAATTCATTTGCTTATGGCAACACAATCAACTAAAGTTATTTCAGATTTAACATTATCTCAAGGAACAATAGAACAAATGAGAATAAGAATAGGTCTGAAATGCGGTGAAAATGATGCCCGATATCTTTTCTCTGATCAAAACGAAACAAAAGCTCTTGAAATGATGAAAGGTCCTATTGGTACCGCTGTTATGAACCTTGATTTTACAGAGCAAGCAAATATTGGCTTTAGAGCAGCATATTGTGATGATGATACGCATCAAGAATTTCTCAATATCATAAGCAACACATTTTCAAGCTATCCATACAATTTACAAACCTTTGAAGGTGGACGCACTGTAAACTTACTGGATTACTTCCGTTTAGCTAATATTCAGAAAACATCGGAACTTCCAGTAAAGATACATATGGGATCTTTAATAAAAGTTGCTCCGCCATTTGAAATTGTTATGGATCGTAAAAAGAAACATAATCTTTTAGTTTGTGGTGCTAATGAGCGAATGGCAAGTGTTATTACTAACAATTTTATTATTTCTGCATTATTGAATTCAAATTCGACAGTATATGTTATTGATGGAGATAAAATGGTGGGTGATGAAGGTTCCAGTGATGTTTACAATGAATTATGTTCATTGGGAGCATCTTTAAAGATAGCACTAAATCGTTCTGACATTATCCATTTCATTAGAGAAGTTTTTTTAAGTTACATTTCTCGCAAAAAGCAAAATGAACATGATGCTATTTTTATTGTAATAAAGAATCTTCAGTCCTTAGACATAGTAAAATCAATGCTAAAGGGTGAAAACATTGATGAAAGTGATTATGTTGACACTCCTACTAAAGAACCTGAAATTAATCTTTCTGATCCATTTGCATCTGTTAATAATATGTTTTCTAATAGCATCAGTTCAGAGAATATGTCAACTGGGGAAAAACTTATAAAACTAATTGATGACGGCTCAGGATTTGGGATTTATTTTGTTGTGACATCATTAGAGTATCAGACAGTTAGAGAAAGTATGTATTATGGCGAAAATGTGTTATCTAAATTCCCTGAACGTATTATTTTCTCACTCAACTCAAATGATGCTGACAATCTTGTTGACAATGTTTCTGTTACAGGCTTAAAGGACAACACTGTATATTATACAGACGGAGTAAAAAATACGTTCCAGTTAAAACCGTATATTTCTCCGAAAGCACATGAATTGAAATTGATTTTTTAGTCTTATCGTAGCATACGCATACAAAAAATGCGTATGCCACATATTCAAGATGCATAGTTTTTCTTTGAATACAGCACATAATATTTAATAAGTTAATCATATAAATAGGTGATGCATATGTCTGTTGTTAACGCTGATACCAGTGAAGTAGTAAAATCATATAAAAAAATAAAAACTGCAATTTCAAGTATTGAATTTACAAAAAAATTAATATCAAAAAAATATCAGCAGCTTGGAGTTGAGTGGAAAGATAGAAAATATTATGAACTCGGAATTGTTATTAATGACTGTTACAAAACATTTAACAATATTTTGAAAACGTTACATCAGGGAGAAAAGTTTTTGTTTTCACTAATAAAATATTTAAACGAATACGAGAACGTTAATTTGAACAGAACGTATTCGAGCAATTCTGCAGCGGCTAATACAAATTTTAATTCATTGACGGAATCGCAAAATAGTGCTGATATCGAACAATTGATAAATGATTATATTTCCGATTTGAAAGAACAAAGTGAATATCCGGAAACCATATCTTTGGATATAGATACAACAACATGGATTAAGCAATCACCCGAAAGCACCAGCAATATGCGCAACGAATTTGATAATATAAAAGATAGTCTGATAAATGAGTGGGAAAAATTACATCAAATCCAATGGCCAACATATTCACATGATGTGTACACGCACAAAGGACGTTTGTTGCACAAAGCAGGTGATAGGTACGATGCTCATCATATTCATCCACTTACATTTGGAGGACAAAATTCTGCATTTAATATCACACCCTTACACGCATTATTCCATTACGACAAACAAGGTGTCCATTCACCGACAGGGTTTTATGGTCGGTTACTTAATTCTATTAGAAATGAGGGCTAAATTTTGAAAGTTAAAGAATATTTACTCAAGGCGTTTAGTCGCTCGCAAGAAAACGATAATTTAAAAAGTGTTGAACAATTATATGCTACAAATTTAAGCGGTGAGATTCGTTCAATTATTTCTACACTCAATTCACAACCTGTTTTTTTGAAGGTAGGTTTGCCAAAATACTGAGTCTTATAGAAGTTCTTGAAGCTTCTGAAGATATGGCAGTCGATTTCATTGGTATTAGTATGATTCCCATAATAGATATTGGTGACAATGACTATATTGCATTTTATATATTAGAAAATCAATGGTACAAATTTAATATTGTAGATGATGTTAAATATTGCCCCAAGACTTCTATATTAGAATATTTTGACTGATTATGAATGAAAGATACATACTTAAGCAAATCTTAAGCGTTTGCTATAAATATTGGAGTGAAAATACATGGCAATAGTAAACGCAGATATTAGTGAAATTCTACAGACATCCCAGAAGTGTATATTATAATGCAAGTAGTGATGTGAATAATCCGCGAGGTGCTGGTACAACATATTTTCACGAACTTGCCCACATGATAGATCACGCATCAACTGGATACCAATATAATCTCTCAAATTCACAAGAATTTGCAGATGCATTAAATCATGACGGACAAACAATCTTGCGACTTTATAACTCGTTACCACCTGAACGACAGCATTCGTTTTTAACTCGAATCAGATCTGACAGAGCACACTCTTTTTCTGATTTAATTGATGCCACAACACAAGGACAGTTGCATGGGAGTTATGGTCATTCACGAGAGTATTGGGAACGTCCTGGGAATTTACAAGCCGAAGCATTTGCGCATTTCTTTGAAGCATCTATGGGCGATACCGAAAAATTAGAAATGCTTTCAAACTTCTTTCCAACTGCATTTGGCATTTTTAGTTCTATGATTGAATCGATTTTACCTGTTCAACGTGAACGGGTATTAGAAAGGTAGGATTATAATATGAGTAATGAACGAAATGTAGAAGAATTCATGATATCGTTTTTGGAGAGTGCTGCTCCAAAAACTGATGAAGAATACTATAATATAGAAGAACAATATATAAAGATGTTCGGACATAGTATTCCAAGAGCCATGCTTCCAGACGGAATATCATTAGATGATATAAAAAAGGAAATGCAGCGATGTTTAGAAACGGGAGAAGATAAACTCATGGATAATCTCGGTGTCGAAATCAATAACGAATATATGTATTAAAAAAAGAGGCTATTTATGGATATATGGCATAGAATTGGCAGAATCGTTCGGATAGCTAATTTAGGCACTTTAATCTTCTTCCTATTAAACATTTGGTTAATTATTATTGTTTTTTGTCCAACAAATATAACTTTTAATACCATATCGCCTATTATTTTATTCTATGTTTTATCAATAATAATTGGTTTATCGCCTATCGGAGAATGGTCACTTTCATTTTTTGCAGGTGCAAAAGAAATTAAACGTAAAGATATGCAAATCCGTCTTATTCCTTTACTTGAGGTTGTATATAGTGCTGCAAAGAAAAGAAATCCAACAATCGTAAATTCTATTAGACTGAAAATAATATATGATAATTCACCAAATGCTTTTGCAATCGGAAGAAGAACTATCTGCGTTACAGAGGGCTTGTTAAATTTATCAGATGAAGAAATCATGGCTGTATTTGCTCATGAAATCGGGCACATTGTATATAGCCATTCTGTAATACAATTACTAATAGGTGGAGGTAATCTATTTATTTCTGGATTCTTGGTAATAATAAAATTGATGTGTTGGATATTTACCTCAATTATTACATTGATAGGGCTTTCAACAAAAAAAATATCTGGGATACTAATTTTAACGATTGTTGGTGCTATACCTACTTTTTTAATATGGGCATGGACAAAGTTTTGCATGATATTCTTGATGTGGTCAATGAGGCAAAATGAATTTGTTGCTGACAAATATGCTTATAGATTGGGATGGGGAGATGCATTAGCATACGTTCTGGATAATCATTTGTGTTCAGCACCAGAAAATGGATTCTTAAAGGCATTGTATTCTAAACATCCAACTTCAAATGATCGAGTAGCGCATTTACAAATGCTTGGCTCTAACTATCTTCGATTAAGCGACTTTAGAATGTAACTTTATTTATATCAAAAAATTATTACTTAATTAAAGCTATATACGTTGTAATAAAGCATATATCTATTCAAAATCAAAACAAAGTAAGTTAACCGAAAACAGGGAGTACCATTCTAAAGGTGCTCCCTGCTTTCGGTTAACTATTTTGGAGTTTATCTGTAAGCGTAAAACAACTCCCCGTATTCCAAATAATTGAACTTTGGAGTATAATAAAGACCAAGCACCTCTATAGAGCAGATTAGAAAGTCTAAGTAAGTCTATAGAGTGTGTTGGATCAAATTAGACACAGGATGATAAGAACATGGGAGAAATAACACCGCCATTACCGCAGTGAAGAAGGAGGCAAGGATGCGTGACTGGGCGGAGCAGATTAAAGTGTAGCAGGCAAGCAGAAAGACAGTACAGGAGTGGTGTGAAGAGAACGGGATCAATGTCATGACCTATTATTATCATCCGCGGAAGCTCCGTGAGAAATGTGCAGCAACAGCACCGGCAATCGTACCCATTGCAGTGCCAAAATAAAATGACGGAATCCATTTAAACTAAACTGTTCCCCGAAAAGTGGACACGAAAAATGCAACCATGACCAAAGAAATGCAACCCAAGCAAAGAAACGATACCATTCAAATGGTTGCATTGTATCAAAGATTGAGTTTTTAGCCATACCTGCACCCTTATTTTGATACAAAATAGGGGTGCTTTTTTATGCCCTGAAAACAACGCAGTATCGGCACTTTTCAAAAAGTGCCGTTTTCTGTTGCCTGAGCAGGGGAGTAATATAGATCTTGAAAATGGGGTAAAATACTGAAATTCAGGGGTTTGCGTTTTCTTTTGCACCCATTTTGACCTGTTTGCACCCCACAGTTTTTCATCGCAAGCAAAAATGCTGAAAAATAGGCAAATTTCAAATCTCACCATAATTTTCTTTCATCAGAATATAAAAAAGACCGCCGCAGTAATCGCATTGACTACTGTGGCGGTAAATCAGGCTTCAATCTCTGTTCCATCAAGAAACTGAAAAATCATTTTGTTGTCATGAAACACGGTAACCTTATCGATCATAGTTCTCCACAGGTTCTCATCAAAAGAATCGACAGGATAATCTGTTTTATCAAGCTGAAGAATAAGCTGTTGAAGCTGCTTTATCTTATTTTGCCGATCGTCTTTTTTCTGCATAAGCTTATCATAAACTGCTTTTTGATTTTCGTATTGCTGAACCAGTTCATCATGACGTTTGTCAAAGGCATCCTTGTTTTTGGCAGTCACAATATTGTTCTGAAAGCCTGTTCTTCAAAGTCAATTTTACTTTTCGCAACAACGTGATAGTGATTTCCGTTTTCGTCAAAAACCGTGTCGCCGACCTGAATTTCACCCATTGTCGTGAATCCGTCAGGCGTTGGAATCAGCGTATCAAGTGACAGCTGTTTGCCGTTTTTCTTCGGGATTTCGATGTAAGCCGTGTTAAACTGTCGATACCCATTCGGTTTCAGAACACCGAAAAGATCACGGATAATCTGTTCCTGCCAGTCGAGCAGTTCAAACTTTTTCCCTGCCCATGTACCTTTGGTATGTGAAAGGCACTGAATGAAATTGACGGCGTAATCTGCCGCCTTTTTGCTGTATTTTGAATCCTCCGCCATAAAGCGTGTCGGTTTGAATTTTGCCATTGTGTTCACCTCCGTTGCGGCATGAAAAAAGACCTGAAAAATCAGGTCTGAAACGTTATTTTAAACACCCCTTGGGGCGATTTTTAATTGAGATCACTCTTCCATTTTACTCTATTATGCCATAAAAAAGCAGGTAAATCAAGTCATTTTGAAACAATAAACTGCACAAAGATAAGCCTAAAAATCGGTGTAAATTGTACTGCCGGAGGAAACGAAAAACGGCAGTACGAGCAACAGACCCTCTTGCGAGGGCTGTCGCTTTTGATTACTTGCTGTTTTTGCCCAGTTCGTAGGCTCTTTCGAGCATTCTGCGGAGTGCTGTCACGCTGATTTCCTTGAAATCCTCGTCGGCGTTGTTGCGGCTGTCAAGTCCGCCTCTCACCTCGATGCTGTAGCTTTCTTCCATTGCGATTTTCTCCAGTGCCTTTTCGATGTTCTTGTTCATTTTCGATTCCTCCGTTTGTTTTTTCGCTTGGTTTTTCCCCTTGCGTTGTAACCATATTACCATACAACCGCACACTTATCAAGCCGCTAAAACTACAGAATATCGGGAAAAAACAGCCCTCACAATTGTGTGATATACACCATTGAAGGAAAGCGAAAAAGGGGCATTTTTCAGCCCCTTGTCCTTAGTCGTTCAGGTGATCGAAACACCACTTTATAGCATCACCGCCGTCGTCAAAGGGCGTCGGTGCGGTTGTTCTGAGGTTGATGCGGCATTCTACGTAGGAAAGTCCAGCCTCTTCCTCATCATCGATGAACTCGTAAACCGCCGCCTCAAAACCTCTGCAGGTCAGTCCGCAGACCAGAACCTTTTCGCCGTATTTCAGCACTGCACCCTGTTCTGCACATCCGTTCATTTCGAGGCGCTCCATTGTTGTAACCTGTTCCCATTTCATAATTGTTTCCTCCGTTTTGGTTTAAATTTCGGTGCGTTCTTCGCTTCCGTTGTGTAGTATATTACCATAGTTTTTTACACTTATCAAGCGGCTAAATCTGACGAAATATCGAGGAAAATCAACCCTCATAATTGTGTAATATATGCTTCGCCGTAACAGCCCCACAGTCGCCAACGTGTGCCGCCGTTTTGCATAAGGGGTAACCTTGCAAGGAAAATCAAAACAGCGAACGTGGCGGCTTTGTGGGCGAAAATCAGGGGCGGAACTGCCGTCCCTTGGCTCGTTGCTTCAGCTCAGTTTCATGTGAATTGCGGGAATGATTTTCTTTTCCCCTGTGGTGAAGTCGGTGTAGTTTGCCCTGACCTCGGTCAGTCCGTTCATGCAGAATCCCTGCTTTTCAAAGGCTGCGAGGGTTTCGATGAGGCTGCTGAAGGTGCTTGAAATCGTAAATTCCGTAATGCCCTGTGCCTTGAAAAATTCGCTGATTGGCTCAATGTCTTGTGTCCAGATAACCTCGGAGAAGTCGATCAGCTCGTTGCCGCTGTTCTTCTGCTGTCTGTAGGCTGCGAAAAGCGTAAAGTTGATGCCGTTTTCCTTGAAGAACTCGTTTCCCTCAGTCATTGCCTTTTCAAAAAGCTCAATTGTTTTCATGTGATTTTCCTCCAAATTTCGTAATTTTCGGTGCGGTTCTCCGCTTTCGTTGTGTAGTATATTACCATAGTTTTTTACACTTATCAAGCGACTAAAATCAACGAAATATCGAGAAAAAACAGACACCATAATTGTGTAGTTTATGCCTTGCAACAACAGCCCCACAAACGCGCCGTGTGCCGCCGATTCGTAAATCCCATAACTTTGCGGAGGAAGTTGAATCGGCGGACGTGCGGCAACGTGGCGGCTTTGTAGCGATTATTCAGCGTAATTCCGATGAATAATGCTGATGATTTTTTCCTGTTCCTCGGCGGAAACTCCGATGGCATCAAGTGCTTCACGGGTTGAGCAATCAGTACAAATTAGGGTTTCGTTATCCATAAGCCGTACCATTGTTCCTGTGGGATATTTTTCTCGGAGCATTGCAAGCTCCTTTTCATTCGGAAATCGCATTGTTTACACCTCCATGTCTGAACGCTGAACTGCCGGGGAGATTGCGAAGCAAAACTTTTCTTGTTGCCTTGAATTCTGTCCCGATCATACCCATTCGCAGCAGAAAACACCGGAATGCGTATTTTAGATTGTCACTGGTGTCGGGCTTGTTGTTGATGCGATTCAGATTTTTTGCAAACTTGCAGAGCATCGAAATAAAGGTGCTGTAAGCGTCCGCATCGCCGTCCTGTTCAGCCGTGAACCAAGGGAAATCTACCGATTTTTCGCTAATTTCTATTTCAAGGCTGTCAGTTTTAAATGCTGCTTTGAAAAGTTCACCTTTGTTTTCAAGAATCCGCCTGATTCTGTTCAGGGTTATTTCATCAAGGGAATCCCTCGGCATCTGAACAGTAAGCCTCGTGTTGTCCGATGCCGCAGAATAGCCCTGCTGTTCCAGTTTTGACAGCAGATTGCTGACTTTCTTTTCGTCCACATCATCGCTGATGATTAGCGTTCCGTCTTTGGTGACGGTGTAATGCTCGCCGATGGTGTATGCACAGGTCGGCATATACTGATACTCGGCAGGAATTTCGGCTATTTCGCTGACTGCCCTGACCAGTTTTTTACGTTCCTCCCCTGTGAGATTGAATTCGATATTCATGTGATTACCTCCATTTTTTTGCCGTCTCTGCGGCGTTTTCGTAATCACATGTTACCGCATTTTTTCACAGATAGCAAGTGTGAGATATGACAAAATATCAGACGTAAAACTGTTGCTTTTTCGGGTGAGATGTGATACAATTGGATTAACATATTTGAAATGAGAATTGTTTGTGTGAATGGAGGTAAGTAATGAAAATAGAACATATTGCAATGTATGTGAATGATCTTGAACGTGCAAAAAACTTCTTCGTCAAGTATTTCGACGCCACTGCAAATGATGGTTATTATAATCAAACACGAAATTTTCGCTCTTATTTTTTGACTTTTGACGACGGAGCAAGAATTGAACTGATGAATTGTCCTGATATGCAGGATTCAGAAAAGGGAATCAGAAGAACCGGACTGATTCATATAGCTTTTAGTGTCGGTTCGCAAGAAAACGTCGATGAATTAACGCAGAAACTAAATGATGATGGATATGAAGTTTTATCCGGACCAAGAACAACGGGCGATGGGTACTATGAAAGCTGCGTTGTCGGAATTGAAGGAAATCAGATAGAAATAACAGTTTAATACTTTACGATTCTCACTATAACAAACAACTCCGAAGCTATTCTTCTGCTTTAGTATCACTTCGTTCACAATTTGCTCCAAGGTTTGCATAATAGGCAATCCCAGCCAAAACAAACCATACGACCGGAAGTGACACGCCATTTCCCCAAAGGCGATACTCGGCAGAATCGCTGTGCGGATTTTTGAGAAATTTCTCTATGGCTTTCCGTGTTTTCGGTTTGCTGTCGGGATTTACTGCAAGTCGATATGTTTCAAAAATCTGCATCCACTCATTTATCTCGGATTCAGTAGGATCGGGATTTTCAAGTCCTTTGCACCACCAAGATGGGAAACCCTGTAATTTTGCACATTCAGATGGGGTGAGTCGTCTCACAATATACTCGGTTTCTGAACTGTTGTCATTGACAGTCGGAGGATCTTTGTAATCCGATGCAACGAGTGTTCCTGCTTTTTCTTCTTCGGCAATGGTATGGTAGGAACTTTTACTTGTGGAATACACAGGTGCAGCAACGGCTCCCGGACCTTTTGCAACCATTGTAGGCTGCGATTCTTCCTCAATCTGAAAACTGAACATTGCGTTATATCCCTGATTGAATGCAGGTCTGCCGATGCCATATGCAACTGCATGATTTTCTGTACAATTCAAAGTGTACATTGTATCGGCTTCTTTGTAGCCGTCACCATGATGTGACGGACGAGAGCCGTTGCCCTCAATGACTACCATTCCACCCTGATTCTTGCAAGGCGATTGATTGCTCGTATCAATTATCCGAGCTGTATCAGCTTCGTAAAATCCGCTGTTTGGATTGTTTGACATCATGGAATTGCTGTGCTTGGAGCAGATGACGTATGCTTTCGGAACGAAAAGTGTCTGGTCATTATTGCAGGCGAGAGTAGCGGATTTATCATCTTGCAGAAGAATGCCCTTGCCGCCTCCGGATTTTCCGCAGCGTATTTTCATAGTTTTCGGAGTATCCAGCAGAAGCGGGACATTCCCACCGCCAGTTCCGCATCGGCTTGTGAGCGTCTGACAGATATCATCATCAGAAATTTTCACTCTGCTGTCAGCAGGATGATTTTCAAGAGCAATTGCCGCAGGAACAACTCCTGCACGCAGCGTTGGGGAAATTTCTTCTTCATAGCCGATACCATGTGCTTTTGCGGAATGCTCTGTGCAGAATCCGGCGGATTCCATTACGCATGGTGGATGATGTGCCTCGGCTCTTAGAGTGGAAGTTTTGTCCATCAGAATGTCGATTCGCTCTCCACCTTGGTCGCACATACAGACTGTGCCTGCCGTTTCAGAGCCATTTTCAGTACCCTCGGCAGCTCTTTTCCACGAACGGAAGCTCTGCGGAGAATACCCTGACAAGCCTTCGGACTCAAATAATATTTTGGCGGCACACCGACCTCTAAAATCTGCGACAGCAAACAGACGTCTGCGTCTCTGAGCGACTCCGAAGTGTTGACTGTCCAGCAGACGCCACGCAATGGAGTAATCGTTTCCCACGATATATCCTGCTTTTGTCCATTTTGCAGGTTTAGGAACAGATATGGATTCATCTTTAACCCAGCAGAATTCTTCGAGGACTCGGCGAAAGTCTTCTCCGCCGTTGGAGGACTGGCATCCAGGAACGTTCTCCCACACTGCGAATCTTGGATATTTGCCATTGGTCGCACACCTCATTTCTTTGATGATTCTGATAGCTTGAAAGAAGAGATTGGAGCGTGAACCTTCCAGTCCAGAGCGTTTTCCGGCAATGCTCATGTCTTGACACGGACTGCCAAATGTTATAATGTCCACAGGCTCAAGGTCACTTCCTTTGATTTTTGAAACGTCTCCCACGTGCTTCATCATGGGGAGACGTTTTTTGTAACGGCAATCGGGAACGGTTCGATTTCCGATGCGAACTTCGGTGTGATGCCGCAGAGAAGTCCCGCAAGTGGAAATCCTCCTGAGCCGTCGAAGAGGCTTCCGAGAGTGAGTTTATTATTCATTTTCAGATTCCAACCTCTCTTTCAGCGCAGTAAAAAACGCTTTGTTTCTGACTGAAACACCTTTTGCAAGGCATTCATTCTCAAAAGCAAAGCGTATTTCAAGTTCTTTTACGGAGTAATCCGCACGGTATTTTCGCCATGTCATTTTATCATAATGACGGAGTTTTGCCCACAAATCAGGATAAAACGTCCATAGTTTCCGCAGTCCTGACAACGATTGCAGCGGACAAAGCCAGCAGCTTACACGTTCGAATCTATCGTACAATCCGTTCCAGTCAAAATCACGCTCTTTACAGTATTGCAGGCAATCAACTTCTGTCATGTTCCACTCAACAAGCGGGTGGATGCACTCGGAACGCTGATTATTTTTTCGTTCCAAGCGATACTGTTCATCAGCCGCAATGCCGACATACTGGCGAATATCATATTTTTCACGCAGACTGCGGAGAAACTGCTCTCTCGGTTGGTCTTTCAGACGATTGGTACACCACCGTATTTTCGGACCCATCCAGCCGTAGCCGTTGTAATCCTTACCGAATAAAGCACGGAATTTTTCAGGATTTCCTCGCTTTATCGGCGCTTCAGAAAAATAGTATTCAAAGCTGTGTTCTGCCTTGATTCTTGTGACAGGTCTGCCGATATATTTTTCCAGTTTCTCCAGATGTGCGTACATATCGGGGAATTCAAGCCCTGTATCGCAGAACAGAATCATATCGACCGGACGATTTTCTTCGAGTAATCGGAGCAGCATGGCTGTGGAATCCTTTCCTCCGGACAGGGAACATACGAAAAATAGCGGTTTATTCACGCTGTTCCACCTCTTTCACCAGTTCCGAATACGCTGCATTTGCTGCTCCGCCTCCTGCTGACGAGATTTCATTAAATCCTCATCAACCGGCACACCGTTATGCTTCATAATGCCGAGATACACCGCTGTAGGAGATTCGATCTGCTCCACAATATACCGATGTTTCAGCAGAAAACGGTCAAACCAGTTGTTGAAGATATGATACAGGCGAAGTGCAAAATCAGAGTCCGCACAGCCGTAACACACCGTTTCAGAATCCTGTGCGTCCAGTTCATCAAAATGCCTGCCGTTTGTAACATCTGTAAACGTTGGCAAGGGCTCATGGCAAAGCTCCGCCGCCAGTCTTTTCAGACCACTGTCGGCAAGTTTGCGGAATTCATAATTGCTTTTCAAGGTCATCTGCGCCGCACAAATCGTATCATAAACAGGCGGTTGAATCACGATGTCCTGATGACAGGACACCGCAGATTCAAAGGCGATATTGTGGGCGATTTTGATGATATTTTTATTTATGAGAAAGCTGTGCAGGAAATTGAAAAAGTGCGTGTTATCAATGTTTTCTCCAATTTTATGAGCAACAGGGACATAGATCCCTGTATGCTCTTTCACAGAAAAACTGCATCCTACAATATGACTTTTATGCGGATCGAGAGCAGCTTTTTCTTCCATTCGGTAAGGCTTGTCCGGCGATGTTTCACAGTCAAAAGCAACCACCGCCGCATTGCCTATGTACTCCTGAATTTCCTGCACCGAAGTAACGCATCTGTAATTTTCCATAACATTCTCCTTAATTCAGCGGCTCGATGATTTCGCCTGTTTCGGGGTCAACATTTAATGCATCCTCCGCTTCATAGCCAACGCTTCTGCTGAGTGCCTTGACCTGTTCCGTCATAGCAGAGATAAGCTGATATTCCTTCGGCGACAAGGCACGTTCCACCGCAAACTGTGCCTGACTATAGTTGATGCCTGTGTTGCTCGACGCTTTCTTCAGCGTAAATTTGGTCACCACAGCATTGGAATTTTTGTACTTTGGAATCACTCGCATTAAATAACGTGTAAATGCCTTTAGTGAACCGGTGGGCAGAGATAGAATCATAGGGAAAATCTCGCCCTCACGGAGCAGATACAGACGGCGGCGGTTTTTGCAGGCTTTCGCACCGTTTTTACCTGAACCATACAGATTCAGCGGACAAACATCGCAGTTGCCGCCGGGATCCCCCTCACCGTTGTGACCGTCATAGCTGCCGCAGTCGGGAGGATTCGAGCCGCCCTGATAATCGTTTTTGTAGTAGGCATTCAGGGAATGTTGATAGAGGATAACTGCCGAAAATTCCTTGACAGTTTCCGGTTCATCTGGATCATCGCCGGGAATCTCAAACATGATTCCGCCGCCTGACGGTATCTTGATTCGCTCAAAAGTAGCGGAAAGACCGTCCATTTCCTCGCTCATAACATTGGCAAGATCAAAGTCCTGCAAAGTGAGAAAGAACCTGCATAGGTTCATGACGTCTTATAATTAAAATACGCATGATTTCTTCTCTGCGTTCGACTGCATTCACAGCTTTTCCCCTCCCTTCGTTGTATATTTCCTACATTTAATTGTACAACCTATATAGGAAAGCCCATTTCCTAAATAAGAAAAGTTCACAAAAAATTCACATTTATAAATTTTAGACTCCAAATCCACGCTTATATTAACGATTTTCTAAAATAAAAAAGTCCGGCAAGCTACAAACTCAGTGCAGCTTGTCGGACTCTCTGATTTTATATGTAGTGATTATTTTACTAAGTCTGTCAGCCATCCGGCTGTCGGACGTGCAATCATTCTTGCATTCAAATATGCCATTTCAAGCGTCAGACAGGTGTTTCCAAGATAATAACCGTCCATAACGGAAAGCGTCATGGCAAGGTCGGGTTTCTTCATATTGGTCAGATAAATTGGAATCAAGTGCTGTAATTTATTCTGATAGCCTTGCGGAACAACAAGTCCGGGTTCTATCACGGCTTTTCTTCTTGCAAGCTCTACTGCTGTTTCAAGAAGAAGCGGCAGATTCTTAGCCTTTCGGATTTTAGCCGGAATGCGTTCAAAGTTTTCTTCATCACCTAAGATATGTTCCACATTCACTCTGATGGACCATTCCGGATTAAAGTTAATACCATTCTGTATTGTCGGATAACTCGGACGTTCCGGCAGCGGTTCGATGTATTTCATTCGTGGAGACACTTCATCGCAAAATCCACGAAAATACCATTTAAATGTGGTATCAAGTTTTTTATTGCGTTCAAAGCATCGTAAATCGCCTTGTATCGATGATTATACAGTCCTGTATGAAAGCAGGCATACTCGTTTTCAATGTGAAAAAATCTTGCTGCCTTGTCCGAATCAGATTCTGTATTGTAATCAATGCTTTGCTTACGAAATATCATATTGACATATCGCTCTAATATAGGCGTATCTGTATTTTGGGTTGCTGCTGTCAATTTTTTAAATCGCCATGATTCAGGCAGTACCATTGCAGCGAGCTCGTCCAATTGCCCGTACCAGTCTGGTACGTAGGCAAATTCAAACAAATCTGTCGGTATCATTTTATCACCCTGCACTTGGGAAGTGCCTCAAGATACTTTGTCTGTATCTCTGCTTTCATATCCTCGTCTACATAGCGGCGTTCTGTACCGTCAGGTCTGACTTCAATAACAGTTGACAAGGCGTTTATGTAACCGTCATAGTGGTTCAGAAGTTTGGTCTGCGCATTACGGTCGCCTTTGATGGCACGGCGCACAGTGTTATAATCAAGTTCCATTATTTTTGATTCCTTTCATAGTAATTTCTGATGTTTGTAAATGCGTTTCTTTTCCTTTCAAATACGGAACGTTTGGAAATATGCAGCGCTTCGGAAATTTCAAAAACAGACATTCCGTACCAGAATTCCAAAATTATCACTTCCTTCTGTTTTGCTGTCAGCAGGATCATTGCCTGATACAGCCATTCTGTTGTAACAACACAGCTGTGACCGTTGCCGTCATTGATAATATGTTCAGACGGATAAATTTCTCTTTCACCCTGTGTTTCCAGTATGTACTGCACCGTATCTGTACTGACAGTTTCGTTTGTCTTTATGATTTTAGAAGCAGAGGCTATATTTCTGCCTGTATTTCCCATCACTGTTTTACTGAAACTATCGAAAATCTCAAGTTCCATTCTATCGTTATGCGAGGGATTAGACATAGCTTTTCCTCCCTCCATATTCAGTTTTGAGAATGAGCCTTATTTGCCCTCCTAGAAATATTAAGACAAATTAAGGGGGCAAAATCGGAAGGTGGGATTTGTAAACTTTTCGTGAACAAAAGCTGAGGATATAAAAAAAGAGCATAACCTTCGGCCTTACATGCCGAAGGTTATGCTTTAGACTTTTAAAATGCGATATATTGAAAGTATTCTGTTTTTCGCTTTTATTTGTAAACATGTTCTTTTAAATCACTTGTTTTTTCTGTTATAGTATATAAAACAATTTGTGCTATGAAGTATGAATCCTCTTCAAAAAAATCAGTAGAGCCATCATATCTTGCAGCTATTTCTTTTAAAATTGATATGCCATAACCATGTTTTTTAGGAACGGATTTGGTTGTACGAAGATACGGATTCGTATTTAAAATGCTTTTTTGTATCTTATTTTTAACACGAATACGCAATTGTGTATTTGTACTTACCATTTCCAATATAATTTCTGGAGATTCTTTATTATTTTGTGATGCTTCAATTGCATTATCCAGCATGTTTCCAAGCAAAGAACAATAATCCGTATCTGAAATTTTCGGAAGATTACTGTCAATTAAACATACTGTATTTATACCCATTTCATTGGCGTAGCTCAGTTTTGTATTGATAATTGCATCTACTATAGCATGATTTGTATGAACAAAAGCAATGTCAGTGTGGTAGTGCTCTATATATTGCTGTATGTATTTTCTTATTCCGTTAATATCTTCTTGCTCTGCAAGTTTATGTAGTACTGTCATGCTGTTTTTTATATCATGCCGCTGCTTTTTAACAGATTCCTCTTGTTGCTGTACTGCTGTAGTATATTGAGTCTGATATTGAAGTTTAGTATGAAGAAGTTCATTTTCCATTTTGGTTTGATACTGTTGGTTAAGAAGCGTAATTATTTTGATTGTAATTATATTAATAATAACAATACAAACATCTGCAAACAGTAAAAGTATTCTTGTGCTTGTTGTAAGATTATTTTTCAACTGCACAAGTTGAATTAAAACAATGATGGTAGTTGATAACAAAAAGATACTTAAAAGCAGAATCCATTCTGTTTTTCTGAGATGAATATCTTTATTTCTGAATATTCGTATCAAAATTTGAAATAGATAAAAATCTGTTATTTGCACCAGAATAACCGTTAACAGTCTGATCCAACCTGATTCGGAATAGACCTGAGTCAAAGGTGCTTTGATAGCAGATGTTACTAAATTCGTGATAATAGTAGATACTAGCATAAGACAAGCTAATTGAAAAACAGATATGAAAAGCTTTTGTAAAATAGTACCATTTAAAAATAATAGTGAATACAGGAATGCTATGACAACATATATAGATAATAAAATACCTTCATAGTCTAAAATAGTGTTTAAAACTGTTGTAGTTGTAGCATATATTAAACTTCCGATGATCCAATATCTATATTCTCCTTTATGACGAATATTACCATTAAGAAATGTACATATAAAGTACATAACATTTGCTGCTTCAAAAATATTGACAGCTAATTCAAAAATGTTCCAAAAGATATTTATCACGGCATATTCCTCATTTGCTGTTGGTATTTATGCATTACTGAATCCAAATATGTTTTACTGATATTCAGTGTTTTTCCAGAATGCAGACGCAGAAACGAATTCGTTGTACTGATACGTTCAATGGCATTTAGGTTTACGATATATTGTCTATGAATTTTAGCGAATCCATAAGAATTAAGTTCCTTTTCAGCATCAGTAATTTTTTGACGCACACGCAATACTTCACCACTTGTAAGATGATATTCTATGTAATGCAGACTGCTTTTTAGATATGAAATTTCTTGAAAAGAAACGCAGCGGTTTTCTCCCACTCCTAAATACAATGTAATGGATTTATGTTCACGATAATATTTAATCAACTTTCTTGTAACTATAACAAGTTCACTATTATCTTTTTGAATCCGATTTTTTCTTACAAATTGGAATGGTCTGTAATCTAAGCTGTTATATACCATAGAATCTTGTGAAGTTACAAAAATTAATAGTGTATTTGGTGTTAGCTTGCCGACTGTTTTGGCAACATCGAATCCGCTGCATCCGGTCATGTAAATATCCAAAAACAGAATATCGTATGGTTGAGCCTTATGACTTTTCAATAATTCTTCACCGGAAGAAAAAGCTTGTATACTGCAATCGAATTTCTCTTGTAAAAAGGTTTTTTCAATACTGGACTTCATCATGGAAAGTATGACGCTCTCATCATCACAAATTGCTGCTCTGAGCATTTTATCGCCTCCTTTTTTTATTATAACAAATTTTCACATAAGGTGCAAGTAACAAATTTTTTTCGTGCCAAAGTTACGGGAGTTCGTGCCAAAGTAATTGACTTTCACATTTCATCGATATACAATGAAAATTGTAAAAAATAGCATTATTTTCTTCAGTGAAAAAAGGTGAAAGGAATAGATGATTAACTATGTGTTATCATCAATTTGATTATGTATCATAATGTTGCATGGTGGATAGTGAAAAAATTAGAACATAATAATGCTGAATTGAATAAAACAGAGTCTCAGGAGATTTGTGCTTATGGAATTGAGATTACGCTTTCAACGATAGTAAATTATGTTTTGTTGCTTGCAATAGGATTGGTATTTAAAAGCGTTATTTCTGCTGTAATTTTTGGGATTGTATTTACAACTATTCGTCACTACATTGGTGGATATCATTGTACAACATATTTACGTTGTAATCTGACGTTTTGTGGAATATTTGTTTCGGTACTGCTATTAGGGCAAATACTTTTAAACTGGGTTAATATCAGCATACTTATTTTAATTCTTTTATGGAGCGGGTTAGGTGTGTGGTATTTAGGTCCTGTTGAAAATAAATACAAACCAGTTACTGAGGTTCAATTACAGCAATGTCATACAATTGCAAAGTATATTTATATAGCAGACTTTGCAGTTTCTGTATTTTTATATCTTTGGAAACCATATTACGGTATTATTACGGCATTGACACTTTTGTCGGTTGTTGTACTTTTGCCAATTGGTACTATAGCTGAAAGGAGGAGTAATAATGAATCTTAAAAAGAAAATGGCTCAGAAGGTGACAACATTCGCTATGAATGCTGCTCATAAAGCTGCTGGACAAGTTTCAGTTGGTGGTACTCATCAGCCAAAAGAGCCAGCTGCTTTAAAACAGATGAAAAAGTAAGATTTTTTTCACAAGTGATATATACGTCTTTTCTAGCATGCTTGATTTTGATTGCATGTTATCAGAAAAGTATGCTGAAAAGTGCGTATTTATCAATTTGTGAATATAAATCATTATTTTGCAATTTAATATGTTTATAAATAAAATTTATATGATAGATAAGAATGATACATTGATTTCTATTATTTAATTTTACGATATAATAAAGAATCCTATAAGGGGGATAAAATGACACCGGAAGAAGCTGTCGAGTACTATAACATGGAACAACGCAATTACTATGAATACTGTAGTTATATCCAAACCTATCAAAATAGAATAGGTGAATTACAGTGTGACCGACAGAATAAAAATGTTTTGGCGGATGAAAAACAAAATGAAATACAGAGAAATCAGGAATTATATGATTCAATTAGTAATACTACTGGAAATAGAGATGGACTTTTCTCACATCTAACCAAAATTAATAGTAAAGTTCAGGAAGCTGCAACTAATTTCAGCACCATGGTAAGTTCCAGTACAGTAAACGCTTTCAATCTAGAAGAAGCATTTGGAGAAAATGCTACAAAGGCGAATTCTAAGTTAACAGAAGTATTTGATTTCATAAGTTCAGGAAAATCTTCTGTTTCTCAAATGATTGAAGCATTGAATCAAGAATTACAAATGATAAACTCTCAGATTCAGGAAATTGATATGGAGATTCGCAATGCGCAATATATGATTGACCAGTATGAATCAAGTAAGCAAACAGCACTTGTAAATATGGCATATTATGAAAAAATAATTCAGCAAGCATAAAAGAAAAGAGATGACGAAATGGCAACAATTGAGCTGTATAAAGATAAGATCAATAGTATGTCAAATTACATACAGCAAGCTAAAAATGCAGTCAGTGATTTTTGCGTTGATTTATCTGCATTAAAATCTAAAATTCTTGGAATCAATAGCAGTGTTTGTGATAATGTTGTCAGCAGCATTTCCTCATCTTCTCAGACGCAGGAACAGCAGATTGCAGATTTGGAGGCAACACAAAAGGAAGTAAATGCTTTCATAGATCTTACGATCAAACGAGATAATTCCGCAGCTAATGCTGTATCAAAAGCAAAAGATGATTTCTACAAAGAATATTCTTACCTGAAACCAGAATGCGAAAAATCCGATTGGGAAAAATTCTGTGATGGTCTGAAAAAAGTTGGTGAATTTTGTAAAGAACATTGGAAGCTGATTGTTACAGTTGTTATCTGCATTGCTGCTATTGCCCTGATATGTACAGGTGTGGGCGGTATTCTTGGTGCTGCTGCGATTGGTGCATTGATGGGTGCTGGTTCAGGTGGTTTAATGGGCGGAATCTCCAGTGTACTGTCTGGGGGATCGTTCCTTGATGGTTTTGAAGAAGGTGCTTTTTCAGGTGCGATAAGCGGAGCTATTATGGGAGGCATTGGCGGTGCTGGTGCGTTATTTGGCAAGTCTGTTTCATGCTTGAGCAAGCTTGGAAAAGCGATTAAGATTACTGCAAAAGTTAGCGGAGGAATGTCCAGTGTAATGGGCGGATTTGATACGCTTGCAATGTGTGCGGGAATGATAGACCCAGATAATCCTCTAACAGCATTAAATGACAAGCTTCATCAAAGTAAGCTGTATAATGGATTCCAGGAAGCAACTGGAGTTATTGCAACATTTACCGGCGGAGCATCAAGTACAATGGCTTGTTTTATTGCAGGTACATATGTACTTGCATTGGACGGCTTTAAGCGAATCGAGGATATCGTTGTCGGTGACAAGATTATGGCAGCTGATCCGGACACTTTTGAAATTGCGGAGAAAACTGTTCTTGAGACTTATGTCCGGCAAGTAGACAAGCTTGTACATATTACTATCAATGGTGAAGAAATAGTTACAACCGATAATCATCCGTTCTATGTGCAAGGCAGAGGTTTTATTGATGCAGGCAATTTGCTTGTTGGAGATAAGCTTATCAGCGTAAATGGTGAGGACTTAATTGTTGAAGATTATCATATTGAATTGACAGAAGAGCCTGTTTCAGTGTATAATTTTCAGGTGGAGGATCTCCATACTTACTTCGTTGGCGATTGTGCTATTTGGGTGCATAATGCGGAGTGTGGTGGTTCTTATAAAGACGTTAAGGAAAAAAACAAAGCTGGAAATAAGGGAAAGAGTAAAAGAGAACAATGTGATGCACATCATATACCAGCAGATGATGCTTATCCAAATGATTTGAAAGATAAAATAGGAACTGTTAAAAGTGGTAATAAGGATAAAGTTAATGGTCCAGCTATATCAATGGAGAATGGTGACCATACTCAAACTGCTAGTTATGGCAGAGGTGCAGCAGCTAAAAAATATCGTGCAAAACAAAATGAACTAATTAAAAACGGAAAATTTCAAGAAGCGTTTGATATGGATGTTGCTGATATTAAATCAAAATTTCCTGGAAAATACGATTCAAGTATTGATGAAGCACAACAATATTTAAACGAATTGATTAAGGAGGGTAAAATAAAATGATTTTAGAGTATACTTTTAAACCATATAACCAAATTGGAGAGTGCGTTTTTGGAATGGAACGCAAGAAAATCATAGAAGTTTTAGGAGAACCGTTATCAACAAAACCATATGGTTATCCATTAGCAAATGGTTTTTTAGATGATTATGGCTTTTTCTATATATTTAGCAATTCTAATGGCCTTTTTGAGGCAATAGAAATTTTTCCTGAATATACAGAGAATATTATTATTTTAGATTGTTATGGAAAAAAGATTGAGTTAAGTAATGATATTGAAAAAACTGTTGCAGCATTAAAATCTATAACAGATGACTTGCTTGAAGATAGTGAAGGATATAATAGTAATAAGCTTGGTTTAGGATTATTTTGTCTCGATAATTGTGTAGAGAATGTAATCATTTACACTCAGCACTACTATGATTGATTTAATTATTTTAATCAATAATGTATGAAGAAATGGGTCAAAATCTCCAGCAGGCTATACTTGGCATCATATAGAAGATGGAGAGCATATGCTACTTGTTAGAACTGACGTGCATAGCAATTTTCCACATACTGGTGGAGCATCTATAGCAAGAAATAGTTTATAAGAAAGAGGAGAATAAAAAATGATTCTGATGGATGGCGGTTTAAAACTTAATGAAGAAAAACTTCAGATATTTGAAAATGAGTTAAAGATTAAATTACCAGTTGATTATAAAGCATTTATGCTTGCACATAACGGAGGAATGCCTGAAGATGATTTGATGTTTAACTATCATAATAGTGTCAATGACAAAGATTCACGTAGCTTGATACAAATGTTTTACATTATATATGAAGAAGAAAATTATGAGGTATATAACTTGAAAAATATCTGTTTTACTTTATGGAATGATAAAGCATTAACTAAAGATTATTTAGCTATTGCTGAAGATCCAGCTGGGAATTATGTGTGTATTTCATTAAATCCCAAAACTTATGGAAATATATATTTCTGTAACCATGAATATGAGGACGCAGAAACAGGAAATCTGTTAATGGATAAAATTGCATCATCATTTTCAGAATTCCTAAATCTTCTTTATTTAGATGAATAAATGAGGTGATAAATCGAAGATATCGTTGTCGGTGACAAGATTATGACAGCTGATTCGGACACTTTTGAAATTGCGGAGAAAACTGTTCTTGAGACTTATGTCCGGCAAGTAGACAAGCTTGTACATATTACTATTAATGGTGAAGAAATCGTTACAACAGATAATCATCCTTTTTATGTACAGGGCAGAGGATTCATAAATGCAGGAAATCTTCTTGTAGGAGATAAGCTTGTTAGTGTGAATGGTGATGATTTAACTATTGAAGATTATTACACAGAATTGACAGAAGCGCCTATTTCGGTTTATAATTTTCAAGTAGAGGATTTTCATACATATTTTGTTGGTGATTGTGCTGTTTGGGTGCATAATGCGGAGTGTACACCAGCAACTGAATTGCAGACTATAAAAAAAGGTACAAAAGAATGGAATGATGCGGTCACAAAGATAAAAGCTGGCGGAAAAGGTAATAATTTTAGAGTTGAAACTATTGGGGAAGCTAAGGAACTTTTGAAAGAAGGACGTGGAAACATGAACAGATATAAGCGATATTCTAAGGCGTTTAAAGATGCAAAAAAGGGATACTCAGTTCATCCAAATGAGAGTAATACCATTCATGCACCCCATAATAATCTTCCGCATATCAAGTGGAAGGATTGGCTTAGTGGAGACTCTAGTGGCACAGGACATATATTTTTTAATAAAACTTAAAATGGAGAATATTTATGAGTATATTAGATGTTAAACCAATGCTTACTGCCTTAAATGATAATTTTTCGGCAGAATCACAAAAAATAATTTTTGCAATAAATCCTGAAAATGTTACTCCGCTTGAATTATGGAAGAAACTTGATGTAATATCAAAGGAAGAAATGATTGACGATATTAAAATGAGTTCAAGAGATAATTTTTGGGCTTTGTTTACTGATTATTCAGATGAACAAGCACATGAGATATACCTTTTCACCAAAAGTCAAGCTGTTTTGTTTATTTCTGAAAATTTCGATGAAGATAAGGAAGAAGGACTTGACATTGTAATGTGTGACGATTTGTACAATGTATCGTATCTTGGAAATCACGATGGCATATTACTAAAAAAGAAGTAATTTAAATAGCATTCCAAACAAAGCTAATACTCTTTGAATATAATCATCCGTTTTATGTACAGGGCAGGGGATTTATCGAAGCAGGCAATCTTCTTGTTGGAGATAAGCTTATAAGTGCTAACAGCGATGACTTGCTGATTGAAGATTATCACATTGCATTGACAGAAGAGCCTGTTTCGGTGTATAATTTTCAGGTAGAAGATTTCCATACTTATTTTGTCGGTAATTGTGCTGTTTGGGTGCATAATGCGGAGTGCACTCCCAAAGAGTATATTGATTCGGTAGAATCTGGTGAAACTGAACTTAAAACCAACAAACAAAAGGGCAATTATGGTGAGATGAAAATGGATCAATATTATGAGGGGCAAGGTTATGAAAGGGTGAGCCTTGATTCCATAGAATCATTGGATGATCCTATTCATCATGGTATAGATGGTGTATACCATAAGGCTGATGGTGAACCGCCTTATGTGGTAGCTGAAGCTAAATACGGATCTTCGCAATTAAGTAATACAAAAAGTAGCGGAAAACAAATGTCTGAACGCTGGATTACTGATAGATTAGAGTCTGCTGTTGGAAAAGATCTTGCAGACGAAATTTTGTTAGAAGGATATGACAGACAGCTTATTAGAGTGAATGTTGGAGAAGTTACTGTGAAGAGTCTATAATAAGGAGAAAATTAAATGAGGGATTTTATAAAATCAAGGGAATATTTTGATATTTTTATTCTTGAAGATAGCGATAGAGTTGAAAAATTTGAAAATAAAATTAAGTCGGGATCAGTCAAGGATGACAGAATTCTTCCCGTAAAAGATAAATTGATACAAATAAAAATAGGAATTATTATAGCTAAATATTCAAGAGGAGATTCCATTGAATTATTGAAGAATGAATTCGAGGCTTTAATAGACTTGTTTGTTGAAGCGTGGAATTTGGAATCATATGAAGATAATCTAAGATTTGCTTCATTAGCCTATCTTTTGAATGTTGATACTAATTTAAAGGAACGAATTAGAGAGAAATTAAAAAATGCTAAACATTATGATTATCTGATAGATTTTGTTTTGATTGATCAGAACAGCAGCCTTGACAAGGAAGATTTATCTTATTCTGAGTCTTATCGAAAATTAGTGGATTTTATTGGTGACCGAAATATAGATGTTTTACTAGAATATCTGCATGGATGGTATAACGATCATGATCATAGTGCTTGGTTTGATTCTCATAAATCAACGAAAGTTAACGTGTATTATGGATATTGGTGCTTTGAAGCCGCTGCTATTATTAAGCGATTAGGTCTTGGAGATGAGATGCTTAAAAACGAAATGTACTATCCGTATGATATGGCTCATTTTACAGAATAATGGGGTGATAAAATGTTAACAAACAGCAAAGAACAATTAACCGAGCTCATATCTAACGCACAAGTAGCTTTTTTAAATGGAAAGATGCAAGAAGCGTTCAGCCTTGCAAAATCTGCAATTAAACTTGATCCGAAATGTGCAGATGCTTATCAGTGTGCCGCTAATGTATGTATGTCTCTTAGTCGTTATGAAGATGCGATAGAATACTACCAACAGGCGGTAAATTGCGACTCGGATAACGGAAATCGTTATTTCAATCTCGGATATGCGCAGGCAAGTATCAATAAAATTGCCGACACTATGCAGAGCTTCGCTAAAGCAGATGAACTTGGCTTAAATGAAGACGCAGCGGCACAGATGTATCATATTCTTGGTATAGTCAATCAGCAGCTTGGAAGATTAGATGATGCACTGATCAATTTGAAAAAGTCCGAATTGCTTGTACCGGCTGATATGGATGTCATGAAACGTAAGGCTGCAATTTACGGTATAAAAGATGAAATTACAAACGGACTGAATGTTGCAAATCAAATGAAGCTCTTTGCACCGTCTGATTATGCAGGATATCAGGTTGCATATATCATGTTGAAACAGGCGAATCGTTTGGAAGATGCATTTAAGGAACTTGTTTATGCAAGAAAGAATCTCATGAATTTTCCTTTTGCACTCTGCGAAGATATGGTTAATTTTGAGCTGACTGCATACGAAAAAGATCATGATTTAAATCGTTTTCAGAGAGCATTAACGTATATAAAGCATTATATGAAAACAGAGGAGCCTGCATTACAGGAAGTGGTAGAATGTTACCTGAAAGCAGCTGATTTGTATTTACAGATTGAAGATGCTGACGGTGTACTTATATGCCTGAAAGGTGCAGAAAATCCTATTTTCTCATATAATAACGGAGTTTTTTATTATGAGTATAACCCGAAACAAGCAGATTCGAATTCAATCTTAAATGAGATGAATGCAAACTTGTATCGTTATGAGCAGTTAAGCACAGAACAATTGGAAGCTATGCGAAAAAATGGAACATATCTTTCGCCGGTTGAAAATGAGAATGCACGAAGTGATGAATATAGGCTTTCTGAAAGTGAGAAAATTGATGTTTCTCCGGAAAACAAAGACAGAATCAATCGCATATACATCGGTGCATATACTTTGAAAGAAGATTTCAGGAAAGTTATGTACTATGCTCTTGAATTGCAGAAGAGTACACAAGACTACCTTGTTGAACTTGGTTGGTATACAGAAGCAAAGGCAATGAAAGATATGAATCTTGCCGGATGGCAGGATAAATATACAGAAGTTCAGAAAAAGTTACGTAATGCAATTTTGAAGGATCCGACAGATCTTAATGCTATGATGCTGCGAGTAAGATGTCTTATTGATATCAAGCAGTATGAAGAAGCAGAAGAAAAGTGTGGTTACTTGAAGAAGGAATTGCAAGAATCTCTTCTGGAAGAAATAAACAAGGCAAGGAACGGAGGTACATAATATGGCATTTCTGTTTCATGATATTGTACTGGATGATACTGCATTTACGGCAGCTTCACAAGAAATGGCTATTTTGAAACAAGACGCTGCTAATTTGAAAGCCAAGCTTGAAAAAATGTATGAAAATGTATCAAGTGCATTGGATACTACAGCTGGAGAGGAAATTCAGGTTACTGCAAAGGATGTATTATTACAGCCAATTGAAGATATGAGTGTAGTAATTCAGCATATTTCAAATACGCTGAACACAATTATTGGTTCAGGATATTACAAGGATATATTCGTACAGTATGAAGAACTGAACGGATAATATAATTTTAGGAGGAATCAATTATGGCAGGTATGGGAAAAACCGGAACGGTAAATATTACACCGGAAATGATGGATGCAGCTATTAAGGCGATTACTGAATATCGTACTACAACAGGAACTCTGCATACGAGTGTAGGAACTGAGGTAACTAATCTTATATCGAGTGACTTTACAGGCTCTGCATCAAAAGGGTTTGAAAACTTTTACACTAATAATATTAGCAAGGCAACAGGCGAAAGCCTTACAAAAATATTGGATACGTTGGAACAGATTTGTAACAGCATAAAATCCGCAATACCGGATACAGAGGGTGTTGACGAACAACTGGGTACAGCGAATACATCAAGTAATCAGCAATAATAAGGAGGTATTTTATCATGGCAGGTTGTAGAGTTGTAAAAGCATCTATGGATGCAAGCGTTAAAAATCTGAATGATTTTGGCACAAAGTATGAAGATGCGGGAACTACCTTTGTAACTGCATTCAAGGCAGCAATTGAAGAAATGGAAGGCGATTCAAAAGATGCCTTGGAAGAGTTCTTTAATACGAATGTTGAAGGTTTTGTAACAGCAGACTTACCTGGTGCAGTTAGGGGACTTGCGTCTCTTTTGGAAGCGAATGCAACTAATTTTGATGATACAGATGCACAAATAGCAGCAAGTATCAGAGGTAACTAAAATTATTGAATCCGGAACGGAGAAATAATTTATGATTGTAAACAGCCTCAGGCTATTCTTATGGCTGAGGCTGTTTTTCATATATCGGAGGTGGATTTATATGGCATTTAGAGAATTAAGTGAAGACGAAATTTCTTTGCTGAATGAATCGGAGAGAAAGCAGTACGAAAAACAATTAAAAATATACCGTGAGAGAGTTGCGTTTGTTGAGAAACTTGAACAGATTGAAAATGCAAATATTCAATATACAAAACCGAAATTAAAAAGAATAAAACCGGTTCCAAAGTTGGATATTCCTAAATATCAGTCGATTGGAATTGTTAAGATAAAACTGCCGAAATCAGAAACAAATAGAAATTTATTTTTACAACAGTTAGAAAATAGATCTTTAAGTGCTGTGAAAATTAGAAAAAGAATGTCTGAAAGTTCGGCTGTATGTGTAAGAATAAAACCTATGACTAAGGTCACTCTTCCTTCGTTAAAACCGTATCATAATATGCAGAAGCGAATAGTTTCTCTATCAAAGCCGAGTTTAATTATCCCTTCAGTTTCATTTTCCAAAAAGACAAAGCATTTGATTCATGGCATATCGAACTGTAATAAAACAATTGCTGTTCCGCAATGCAAATTCACCGAAATGATGCCAAGAAAAATAACGGGCATTCCAAAGAAAAATATTCCAGAGATTTTGCCTATGAATTTTGAATATGAAAAAAAATTCACTGATGCTCCTCAAATTTTGATCCCCCTTCCCAAATCTGTCAAGTTCAATTTTGCTGGTAGTGTCAAAATTAAAGATATGCCATCTCTTTCCAAAGCCGAAGTTTCAAATAAAGTTTTCAGTGCTCCTAAATGTGAAGTAAAAGATATTCTAAAGATTAATGTTAGTATCCCTGAAATTACATTTGAAAAACAAAAACATAAAATTCAAAATATGCCTCAAGTGCAGATACCTGCGGTTAATTGTGATTTTTCAGCCATACATCGGCAGATTAGCTCTACTTCGTTAGGAAAAGTGCAGCCATTTGAGAAGCATATGTTGTCTATATCAAGTATAAAATCTTACATGAAGCCGAAATATAAGGTTGCTCTTTCACCATTGAAAGCTGTTTCGATACCGTCTGTGAATAAGTTTACACCTCTGTCATGTAGAAACGTAACTGCAATAGCGCCACAGAAGATTAAAGAACCATGTATTTTAGCCAAACCTATTAAGAAAGTAACGATTGAAAAGGATAAAATTCCAATGGTAAATATAAATACACCGAATTGTTCTGAAATTGATGTAAAAAACATTTTGAATATAGTACATAGGGAATTATAAGGAGTATAGCTTATGAAAAATAATGAAATAATGATTTCAGTACAATTTAATTTTCCAAATGACGATATATATGGAGAATTAGCTGGCACCAAAGACAGTCTTGCTTTTCTTGTGAAAGATGATATAACGCTGAAAGCATTTTTAGAAGGACTTTATTATGGACTGCATAATCATTTCATAAGCCATTTTCTTTTGTATAAGAATTATATCAAGAAGAGAAATCAAATAGCGGTTAACTTTACTCGAAAAGGTGAATTTAAGGTTATTAATTGTGAAAAAGAATTGAAGAATGCCAAAGTCACATTAACTGAGTTAGGATTTGTAACTTCAAGTGTGTTGATGATAGCAATGGATTCCAGCTTCAAAGAAACGGTTTTATTTGAAGAAGTGCCTAGCAGCTATATATTAAAATCGGATAACAATTCTCTGGAATATAATATAAGCAGCCGTACTTTAGAGGCTGTTGAATCATCTGATATCGAAATATTGCCACCAGGCGAAGTACCGCAAAAAGAAGAACGTTCACTGGCTGATATTTTGATACCCACAGTTATTTCCACAGGCGGTATGATTGGTGTACGTGCGTTTATGTCAAGTTCTTCGGGATTAGGCGGAACCATGTGGATGATGACAGCTGCAACAGGTGTAATGACACTGGTTACGACAACATACAACTACTTTAAACAAGGAAAAACAAACCGCAAAAAGAAACATGAATGGAAGGAAAACTATGAAAATTATATAAAGCGTGTCATAGATAATATAGGCAAATGGCAGCAAGCTGATGTAACATATCTTCGGCAGTTGTATCCAGATGTGTCCGAACTTTTTAAAAATCTTGCAAGACTTGATTCAGCCATTTTTGCACGTTCACAAAATGATAATGATTTTATGCGTATTGCACTTGGCGTGTCTGAGAATGTGAAGCCGCTTTTCAATATAAAATATGACAAAAAGGATGAAATATTTTCTGATGTATATTATCGTTTATGTTATGAAAACTTTCAGAATGGTAAGGAAAAACGAATTTCAGGCATATATATCGATATTCCAAAGGATAAAATCAAAAGAAAAGATGCATTAAAAAAAGAAGAGCTTATAAAAAGTGAAAAAATGTCTGAGGATATGTTCTTGCTTTCTGAATTATCATATCATTTCTCAACAGAATATTTTCGATTTTTAGATGGAAAAACTTGGGGAAGCGCAGGAGTAAAAGCGCCATATATGCTTGATATCAGAAATGCAGGTGCTGTAGGTATTATTTCTGATGACAATCTGTATGCACACGACTTTATTAAACACACGATATTAGATCTTGCTTATTATCATTCTCCGGAGGATATTCAATTTGTGTTCTTCTTTGAGGATGAATTAAGTGTTGAGGAACAGGAGGAAAGAGTGAAAGCATATAAATTTCTTCCTCATTGTAATGAACTGCTTGAAAATACTTCTCAATTCATTTTCAATCAAGAAAGCGCCGGTGAAGTGTATGGACAGCTTCTGAACATTATGAATCAAAGGGCAAAAGAGAAACAGTCTGATGAAGAAAATGATTCTGTTCCTGAAAAACTCACACAAATTGTTTGTGTTATTTTTGGTGATTATGGGATAAAGTCTACGGGATTTTCAAAATATCTTCCTGAAGCTCCAAAGGAAGGGGAGGATTATCAAAATAAGTTAGGATTGACATTTTTATTTTGCCGGGATGATAAAGATAAACTTCCACGTTATTGTGGTGATATCATTTATTTGAATATCGGCAATAACAATACCGGATATGGTTATGTTGTTCCAAGATACCGTGTAATGACACGTGAAAATATTCTTGCAACTGTTACGGAAACAAAGAAATATCCTAATTTTTGGAATGACTTTATCTTTAAAGCTGGTGAATATAAAGAGCAATATGAACTGGCTTATAAAAGACTGAGTGCCATTTACTATACTCGTATTGCCGAAAATGGACAAGTTCCAAGTATGGTAACTCTTTTTCAACTTCACAATATTTCAAGTGCAGATACAAAAATTGGAAGAAACAATTCTTCTAATCCATTATCTACCACAAATATAGCAAATAGAATACTGAAATTTTGGTCAAGCTCAAAAGAAGAATATGATGTAACCAGAAATCTTCGTGTCAATATTGGTGCAAATGAACATGGTAATATGCATCTTGATTTATATGAAAAAGCTGATGGTCCGCATATGCTTGTTGCAGGAACAACAGGTTCGGGTAAATCTGAAACAATCATTACATATTTAATAGGACTTTGTATGAAATTTTCTCCAATGGACTTGAATCTAATGCTTGTGGATATGAAAGGCGGAGGTTTCTCAGATCGATTAGGAGATTTGCCTCATTGTGTAGGCGTCGTAACCGATACAGCAGGTGAAAGCGATGGAATTTCTTCAGCTTATATGTTGAAGAGATTTCTTGAGACATTAAACGCTGAAATAAAAAAGAGAAAGCTGTTGCTTCAGGAATTTGGTGTTGATACAGCAGATGCATATATTCGTGCAAGAAGAATTATGGTTGAAATTGATAACCTTATAAATAAGGAAGAAAATTTGTCATTACAACAGGCACATATTATTTACAAAAACTTGAAATCCAGGCAGATTGCAATAGAGGAATCTGAATATTCTGAAAGCATACAAGTTGTTTTAGAAAAAATTGGAAAACTAAATGACAAGCAGATAGAAGTATTAAAGGCTAAAGGGATAGAAAGGATTAAACATCTTTCGCATCTTGTTCTTGTTGTGGATGAGTTTACAGAATTAAAGAGATTTTCTAATGAGAGTAATGATGTTGATTTTATTGCTGAGATCACCACAATTGCTCGCGTAGGAAGAACACTTGGTTTTCATATTATTCTTGTTTCTCAGAATATTGAAGGTGCTATTACGGATGACATACGTGTTAACTCAAAAGCCAGAATATGCTTGAAGGTAGCTACAAAACAAGCTTCTAAGGAAATGATCGACAGTCCGGTTGCAGCTGCACCAACCATGCCTCTAAACGGACGTGCATATCTGCTTGTTGGTACGGGATCAAGATTTGAATATTTTCAATCAGCTTATACTGGTGCAAATCAAAACTTAAGCATTGAAAGCCCTGTTAATATTACATATGTTCCTAACAGCGGAAAGTTCAACGACAAGTTTTATCGTTCGCAGAAGGATAATGAAGCACAAAAGCAAGCTCAGAAGAACGTTGATCCAAATGCTACTCAATTGAAATTTGTTGTTGATACGATCATAGCCATAAATGAAGGTAGACCAACGCCAGAAAAGATATTTATGCCACCATTGAAAACAAAACTCGAAAATACTACAGAATGGAGGATGTGAATTGGAAGAGAAAAAAACAATGATATGCACCTTAGGACAGTATGATATTCCTATTGTGCAGAAGCAGCCATTATTTCAAGTTGATTTACTTGATAAAAATATAGCACTGTTTGGCGCTTCGATGAGTGGAAAAACAAACTTCCTTAAGTTACTGATTCAAACTTTACATATGACAAATGATGTAGATGATGAACAAATCTTCATTCTTGACTTTGGTGGTGCATTAGCCTCTTACAAAGATTTTCCTTTGGTTTCAGCTTGTTTTGATAACTCTAATGAGGAATATGTGAAAAGAGCATTTAAGATACTGGAAGAAATTATAAAAAATAACACAAAAGAGCTTGATGGTATAAGCTTTTCATCATTCAATGGTGAAAAGAAAATGCTTCACACAACATTTATCATCGATAATCTCAATGCTTTTCAGGATGAACCAAGATATTTAGCATATCAGGAGAAATTTTCTAAGATATGTCGTGATGGTTTATCAAAAGGTATTACAGTAGTGTTCACCGCCTCGGATACTAAAGGACTTTCATCTTATTTGAACAGTTTCGGTCAGAAAATTGCACTTGAAATGCCATCAGATAAATATATGGATATTTTTAATGCAAAGGTGACAGAAATAGGCGCAATTGCTGGTAGAGGATTTGCGAATGTAACAATAAAACCTGATGGTATTGAAGGTACCTTCAGAATGAATGCACCCTATGAATTACAGTGTTATATAGCTGACCCGCTTGATAATACTACGAATTATATTCAAACCTTAAAAGATAAGTTTAAATTTGATGAAAATTCAAATGTTTATACCAGGTGCGTGAAAAAGTACTTAACTTTTTCAGGTGATTTGACATTCAGTGAATATGACAGATTAAAGCAAACGCCAACAACTTCTGAAGAAAAGCCAAAAGAGAATCCTTGTCTTGTATCAGTGGGATTGGATTATATTGACTTTTATCCTGTGACAGTAGACTTTTCAGAAGCAAGAGTGATTGGTATATATGGAAAAAAGGAATACGGAAAGAGCAACCTTCTTCGTCTGATTCTTAATGAATTATTCAAAAAGAAATCTTATGCAAGATTTATCTTTTTTGATGACGGAAGAAAACAGTTGGAAGAATTCTATAAAAAATGCGAATCTCTTGGTCTGGATTGCAGAAAGTTTATAGAGTCAAAAAAGAATATGAAATTGCCGCCAAATGAAACAGAATCCCTTTCATTTGATATGTCAAATGGTTTTATGGATGTTATTGACTCTAAGAAGACTCAAGGAAGCATTAGTAAAACAGTTTCTCCATATCAGCAGTTTTATCATTTCATAAATGATAACTATATGGATTTGACATGGAATGGTTTGTCAAATAATCAGCTTCATTCACCTATTGCAACGTATATATATGGAGAGGCAAATGCGAGGTTAATGCCTTCTTATGATGAAAATAGAAAGCCAATTAAGCCGACTGTGTTTATTCTTCAAAGCAAAATGTTGTATTTGAGTGCAAACGGAGAAAAGCAATTTATTAATAATATACTTCCAAAGCTTGCAGCTATTGCTGAAGAAGAAGATATGATATTCATCTTCACAGATATTCAAAAGATTACAGATCAGGAAATGAATAATTTCTTTAATAATACACTTAATTCTGTTTTTCTCTTGGATAATATAGCAGAATTTGCATCTGAAAGAGGTCAAAAATCTGTTTTTGGAAGTATGGATGTAAAGGGGTTGAAAGAAGAGTATGCTCGTTGTGAAAAAGGTGACGGATATTTTTATGACATTGAAGCAGATAGACTTGTTAAGATGAAATTTATTAAGACAGAGTAATAATTGGAGGAAAATGTTATGGCAGATGGTAATAATATTCGCTGTGCCGATATCGAAAAGCTTGTTCAGTTTGAAGCAGATAGTCAAGATGCAATAAAGGAATTCGACAGAATAAAAAGAAAATTCAAGGAAATTAATGATAATTTGCTTACCCAGTGGAAGGGGGCGGGAGCAGATCAGTATAAAAAAGAGGTCGATCATATTCTAGAAAAAATCAAAAGTGTGGCTGAAGTACTGAATGCTATCAATAATGATGCTTTAAAGAGTACAAAAGATGTATATTTACAATTGGATGCTGATTTAGCCGCATTTAATGAAAATCCAACAACTGAGGATGGTGAGGAAAGTTGAGCAAAGAAAGTGAAGAAAAGTCAATGAATCTCGCTAATGTGAAAATCAAAGAAGAACAGTCGGCAAAAGATAGTCGAGTCAAGCTGAATATATTGAATGAGGGGAGTGACGGCACAATTTTTGACTTGCTGAAACTTCCAGAATTAGATGAAAAAGGAATAAATGCGAAATGAGTACTCAAATACAAGGGACAAAATTTCTTTATGAAATTGATAAAAAGGATTTTCCTGATGGTTTTATTGCTTCTGGAACTGAAAGTTTTGTTTTTAAAGGCAGAAAAGTTTCTATAGATGAAAACGGCAAGTCTGATTTATCTTTCTCTTGCGTATTAAAGTTTAAGCCAAAATCAAGTGAAAGACTCGACAGATTTAAGAATCAAGAACTTAAAATCTTTGAAGAACTTCAAGAATGCAGAAGCGTTGCCAGAATATATGATGTTGTGGAAGACATCGGTGAAAACTTTGAATTGGAAATCCCGGGAACCAAAGTGTTTATTCGTAGCAGCAATCCCAATGGTTTAGAAGATATATTGCCTTGCTTTTGTGTAATTGAAGAGTTTATTGATGGTTGGTCACTGGAACAATATTGCAGAAGAGAATTTTGGGGACTTGAAAAATATAAAGATAATAGGTGGGTAAACTTTCATGATTTTTCAGATATCGAAAAACAAGAGGTATTAGAAAAATATAAGGATGAAAAAACTTTTTTTCGGTATCAGGAAAAACTACTTCGATTCATGCAAAGCCTATGCGGAATATTGATGTTTATCAGCACAACTTCAAAGAAAAAGGTTCTTCATCTTGACATTAAACCTGAAAATATCATGGTGACACGTCAGAGTGAAGAACTGGTTTTGATAGACTTTGGACGTTCCATATTTTTACCGGATGATACAACATTCGTATATCATAATCTTCAAAGTGTAAACTATAATGAAGCAGAAGATATTAATTCTCTCTTCTCACATGGAACAATAGGCTACGCTGCACCTGAATGTTATGCGGCTACTAACAATGAGTCGAAGTTTCCATTCTCACAAGAAGGATATGAAATTGGAAAAATATCAATAGAAAGCGACATATTTTCATTTGGAGCAACATTTTGGGAATGTATGAATATTGTGGAGCTTATGACAAATAATGAGCTGTTTGCTGAATCTCCGCATAATTTCTATGAAGCAAATCTTCTGAGTGACGAAGCGTATTTTAATAGAGATTTATCTCTTGAATGTACTGGACCTTTAGGTGGACGATATCATTTATCACTGCAAAAGATTATAAGCAAATGTACAAGGCAGCGTAAAACAGGATATCTTGAAAGTGATGATTATTACCATTATTATAAAGATCTGAAAGATGATCTTGACGATGCCCGAGATAGTATTCCTTCTGTAAAAAAAGGAGAGAACAAGCAGGTGCGAAATGCTGCAACTATTTTTGGTGCATGCATCGGCTGCATCATAACGCTGTTATTATTCTCATTTGTCTATAAGGTAATCGGTTATCAGATCGCTACAAGTGACTGGGAGGAGCTTTTGGAAGGAATAAACAGCCAAAATGAAAATACCATAACATATCAGGCAACGCAGTTTGGCAAGATATCCGAAATATCACTTGAAAGAATGGAACTTGCTGATGATGGACGGAAAAAAGTCGTATGTAATGAATGTTTTAATTATCTGTCTAAGGACGATGTCATTAGTACAATGGAAGCATCTCTTATGGTGTCACTTCTGGAGCAGTTTGATGATGACAGTGAAAAAATAGTGTATGTTGATAAAATAATGGAAAAGGCAAATGCGGCTGAACTTTCCTCTATTTCAACAGCAATAAGTGAGCTGGAATTGTCAGAAACGAGCACTGCATATGAATTAGCTCTTGCTATCCATAGTGTAGAGAACATTAACAATTACAACTACAGCGATGCATATACTCTGCTAGAGGAAAACGAAAATAATCCCGTATATAGATATTCTGTGGGACACCTTGCTATTGCGCTTAACAACAAGGGCGATATAGCAATAAATGCTATATCCGATACGAAAGGTATAAGTCGTTCAGAAATTGCAGAATTTTTAGATCGCCTGGAAAAGATCGACTGAGGTGAATATTATGGAGAGTGTAAAAAAAATCAAAGTTTATCTGAATAAGCGTTTTCAAAAGCATCCCATAGCAGGATACATAGTTTATGGTGGATTAGTGGGTTTGGTGGGGTCTCTTTGCGTAATACTGTTGATATTGGGGGTACTGGCGGTAACAGGAATTTATGGCAGACTGGATATTGATTATCGAACGTGGCGGATTTATATCATTATAGCTGCTGTTGTTGCAGTTATTGTTTTTGTTATTGGAGCTATGGCGTTTTTTCCATATAAGAGAAAAGGAAACAACCTTTTCAAAAAAGAATATACCAATGGAACTTCTTATAAAGCTTTACATAGTATGTTGGTTAAACAGAGTGACGAGAAGAAGTGATATTATAGCGTATAAAAATACAAATATGCTTTATTATGCAGCATAGTGTGTTTTGTTATATCTTCAATAAGTTTCTGGAGGAAAAATCTAAAAGAAAATGCAGAGGAGCAAGAAAATGAAACTACGTAAGAGAATCGTTGCTGGTATTTCAGCGATTGTAATGTTTATGAGCATTTCGCTTAATAGTGGATTTGTAGCGATTGCAGATAAATCTGAAACTACGAATGTTGAAATGCCAATTGATACAAATAATACAGTTGATGACGAGGTGGGCGAGGAAACAACAACTACTACAAGCCTTGAAACAACAACGGAAACGACAACAACTACAACTAAGGATACATCTCCTCCAAATCTTAATGTTAACATTCCGATTCAAGATAAATGGATTAAGTATGATGATCTTCAAAATTGGCAGATATCAGCTTCTGAAGGTGCAACAATCTTATATCAAACTTATGATATAACTACTGAAACAGAAAGAATTAAACCTGATGTTAAAGATGCAAAAAATTGGGAAGGTGTAGACAAGCTCTTAGAAGGAAGTTATTATATTGTATTTTGGGCTGTGTACCCAGATGGAAAATGCGGAGCATCGGTTTCAGAAGTTTATCAGTATCATCTTGATAAATCAGAACCAGAACCTTTTAACTTAGATAACAAAACTGAAGAGGAATGGAATACAAAATATTTTGTAATTAGTAATGAGAATGAAATTTCGGATGCTATCTCAGGTATAAATAAGATTTATTATAAGATTAACGATTGGAATACAAATCTTCTTAGTCAAGATCAGATAAAATATGATGTCTATGGTAATATTGTCGGCTTTTCATTCAGAATTGCTGACTGGCTTGAAGAAGCTACAATCACAGTATACATTGAAGATATGGCTGGAAATGTAAACGAACAAAAAATAGAGAACGTTACAAATGATCCAACCATTCCTCAGATTATTGAAGTAGCTATTACAAGCGAAGCACAGCAAGGAGCAACCATTCTTGAGTGTCTTACTTTTGGCAATGAAGCACTAGAAAATCTGATTAGGCATATTTATGCAAATGACAAATATTTTCTCAGCGTTACGATCAACGAAGAAGATTTAACGGAAATTATTGTTAATATAAATGGTGAGGTTAAATCTATCACATCAGAAGATTGGATTTGCAACGATACATCAAATTCTATTGAAAAAACATATTATATTGAGCTTTCACATTTTGATGATAGCATGAAGAAAAATGAGGCAAATGCCATTTCTGTAATTGCATCAGATGATCAAAATGATAGTGATGAAATTAAGCTTGCAATCGATGATGTAGAATGCACAGTTCTCTATGATCCTAAGAGTGCCGAAGATTGTAAGATTTCTTTTAAACCCGACATTACACCCGTAGGGGATAGCTTCTTTGGTGAGATTACTGAAGATAACGCTATTGCAATTTCTATGTCTGATGATGTGGGTATCGCTGAGTACAAGGTCTATGTGGATGATGCTTGCGTCACATCAGTTGTGTGCGAAGAAACAGCTACGGAAACAATAACTGAAACAGTAGTTGTAACAGATCATAGTGGCGCTGTTGTTACCGACACAGATGGTGAGGAACAAACAGAAACAGTAACAAGTACCATTCAATACAATGTGATAATTCCATCAACAGAATACTCGTTGAAACTTAATGATTACAAAGAAAACAAAGATTATGTAGTTAAAGTTGAACTTATTGACCTAGCTGGCAACTACAATGTTAATACTTACAATTTCACGGTAGATTCAACGCCACCACTAATTGATAATTTTAATTACACAGTAAATCAATCTATGCTTAAGTTCTTGACATTCGGTATTTTCGGAAAGGAAACTATATCCATAGATATTAACGTTCATGATAACGACTCTGGTATTGGTGTTGACCCAAAGAAGGTATTTTTGTATTGGGCACCAACGGCTGATGGCGAATTACACAAATATAGTGCGACGCCGATTGATGAAGAAAATGGCCTATACAGATTTGAGGATCTTCCGATTGATAATGAAGCTGTCCCTTATATTGTTGTATATGATAAAATAGGAAATTCAAACACATTTTATTTCGCAACCAAGGATACAGCAGAATCTTTAAACGTTGGTGAACTTATACTTGAAGATGAAATTACAACAGATGGAGTAACCTTAGTACTTGAGAAAGACATACCTTCAGTAAGTGTAACTGTACCTTCTACTTATATCGAGTATACTGTTGGTGGTGAAACTTGGTATGGTGATGACATTGAATATGTGGTTTCAGCAAGTGATTCAAATAGCGGCTTGAATTATGTTGAAATTCAAGAAAATGATGGAATATCAAAGAAAGAAACTGACTTTGAAGGTGTCACATTTAACGCAAATCGTTTTCAGGATGAAGCCATCTACACATATAAGTTAATTGATGCAAACGACTATATAATTAACGCAATTGCTCATGATAATGCTGGCAATAGCAGTGTTCGTACTGAATTAAAAGTACATATTGATAAAGAAAAGCCTGCTATTTCTAAGTTTGTATTCGGAGATCAGGAGGACTATGGCTCTGAGGTTGTAAAGACAACATATGGGTACTACTTCAAAGAAGAAACTTCCATAAGGGTTTATGTGAACGATCCTGGCATAGCGTCTGGTATCAATAGAGTGACATTATATCTCTCTAATATTAATGGAGCAACTGCTGTCAAAACTTTATACAGCACAGATGAAAAAGCGTATATTACAGATGAAACTGGAACATATGCTGTATTTACAATTCCTATGGGATTTAAAGGAACAGTTGCCGCTGAAGCAGTTGATAATGTAGAACATACTTCAGGTCTGGTGAATGCAGATGGTAGTATCATTGAAGATGACGCAATCCATAATCAAACATCATCGATTGATATTACTGAAATAGTTGCTACTGACAAAGTAGATGCTGCAAATGTGCCGTTGTACAATCGAAATATTCCCCTTACTATTACAGTAAAGGATACATTTTCTGGTATTTCTACTATTGAATGGTCTATTGCAAATGACGGTGAATCAGGTGTAATTATAGTTGCAAATGATGGAAGGTATGAGAGTAATTCAAATGCAGTAACTATTGATACTGTAGAAATGGAAAGCAATCTAGTTGCATCAATGCAGTTTACACTTTCCGTAGATGACAACTCAAATGGTAATGTTGTTCTTATAAAACTTACGGATCGTTCAGGTAATTCCAGTGAGGTTTCAAAAACATACAGTATTGATACAACAACTCCTACCATAACTGCTGCACTTAGTAACCAGACACCGTACAATTCGATGTATTACAATACAGATCAGACGGTGACTATATCAATTACTGATAGAAATTTTGATGCTTCTGGTGTAAAATTTATGCTGAATGGAAGTGAACAGATTATTGGTAATTGGGCTTCAACAGGAGAAGACGATGCTGCTGTGCATATAGGAACATTTACGATCAATACTGATGGTGATTATAGTTATTCCATTACTTTTTCAGATATGGCAGGCAATACTGCGGAAGTCTTTACACAATCAATGTTTGTTATAGATAAAACATCTCCTATTATAAAAACAAATTTCGATGAGTTTGAGACAGAACAAGAAAAACATTACTTCGGATGCGACAGTATAAATAAAACCGCAATAATCACAATTATTGAACATAATTTTTCAGCCAAGGACGCAAATGCCGAGATATTCAGATTAGAACCAGGCAGTGAACACGACATAAGAGGTGTAAAGTCAACTACAGTTTCCGGATGGAGCGATAATGGTGATGAGCATACATTAGAAATTCCGTTTGAAGAAAATGATGACGGTGTATATCTTATTAGAGTAACTCCAGTTGATTTGGCATCAAATTCTACAATAGCTCAGGAAACTGTCGTGTTTGAAATTGACTTTACAAATCCGATTATTGCAGAGAGAAACGGGGTTTATGCAAAGGATGAGGAAAAATCATATAAAAATTTGGAAATCTATAACGAAAAAACAGGTGTAGAAGAAAATTTTATTCCTTCTGTTACATTTTCCGATACAAATTTTGATCATATTGAATATGACCTGACTGTTTATACTCCTGAATATTCAAATGGAAAGGAAATAGGCACAATTATTCCTGAAACTGATAGCGGAAACATTTCAGAAAAAATTTATTCATTACCTGAATTCAAAAAAGATGGTGTATATTCGGTAGATCTTACAGCAGTAGATAAGGCGGGAAATCGAAGTGTTCTTTGCAGAAATACTTCTGTTTTGATGATGGAATCCGATGTTCTTGCTTATATTTCTAATAGTAATAAAGCAGAATCGAAAGGATGGTATTCATTACAAAAGGATGAGAATACACCGATAAGCAAGAGACCTGACGCCTTCAGTGATTTGGATATTACAGTGTTTGCACAGGAAAATTCAAAAACAAGCATTATACTCCGTGATGAAAACGGTAAATCCCAAGATACCGGAATAACCGCTGAAAATTCTGAAGGTATGTATGCAGTGGGTGTGTATAACTATACCTTGCCAAAAGAATACTTTGCAGACAATTATCCTGAGGGAACAAATAAAGACCTTTATCTTTGGGCAGAAAATACTTACAATAAAGAAACATCACACATAACACTGGGATGGATTCGTATTGATGCACTTGCGCCGACTTGCACTGTTCCTTCCGATTTAAAGGACTGGAAATCATATACAAGTAAAACAAAGACGATTACTCTATCTAATATTAGTGAATCACTTGATAAATCAAAGTGTATCGTATATGACAATGGGAAAGCAATCTCAGCAGATTACTTTGATTATTCAGATGAAACAGATACATTGTCCTACACTTTGGAAAAGGGCTGGCATGATTTAAGCTTTGTTCTTGTTGATGAGGCTGGCAATACTTATACCGTACAAGAAATTTCATCCATTCAGGTAGGTTTGTTTTACTGTTTGTGGTTCAGAATCCTATGTAGTATATTTATAGCAGGCGTTATTGCAGGTGTGGTAATTATAATTGTAAAAAAGAAGAGAGCCGTTAACAAATAAAATTTGCGAATGTGTCACGGAATTTCTTTCGTGGCACATTTACTTTTTAAATAAATTATACGCCATTGACAAAACAACTTTCAATGTTGTATAATTTAGGAAAGGATGAATTTATGGCGATAATTGAGCTGTATAAAGATAAGATCAACAGTATGTCTAATTACATAGAGCAAGCAAAGAATGCAGTCAGCGACTTTTGCTTAGATTTATCTGCGTTAAAATCCAAAATTCTTGGAATCAACAGCAGTGTTTGTGACAATGTTGTTAGCAGTATCTCATCATCTTCTCAGACACAGGAACAGCAGATTGCAGGTCTGGAAGCGACACAAAAGGAAGTAAATGCATTCATAGACCTTACAATCAATCGTGACAATTCCGCAGCGAATGCTGTTTCAAAAGCGAAAGATGAATTCTATAAAGAGTATTCTTATCTGAAGCCAGACAGTGAAAAGTCCGACTGGGAAAGATTTTGTGACGATTTGAAAAAAGTCGGAGATTGGTGTAAAGAGCATTGGAAAGAAATAATGATTGTCATAGAGATAATTGTGGCAGTTGTATGCTTTTGTGTTCCAGGATTACAAGGCTTTGGAGCATTGATCCTTGAAAATATGCTTAAAGGATTAATTTCCGGCTTAGTGATAGGAGCTGTTATTGGAGGAATATCCGGATATGCCCAAAACGGAGTTGAAGGTATACTGGGCGGAATGTTGAATGGTGCAAAAGATGGTGCACTTTTAGGTGCGGCTTTTGGAGGTTTGGGAGGAGTAGGTTCTCTGTCAGGAAAATTATTCGGATGCAGCGCTTTTATGGCAGGTGCGTTTTCTGTTTCCAGCAAGTTTGCGTTAGGCATGATGGCATTTGATATTACAGCACTTGCAAATGATTTTCAGAACAGGCTTTTTCAAGATACAGGGATATATCTTGGTTTGGTTAATCCTTATATCGGTGGATTCATATCAGATCTGAATCATAAAGCACATTCAAATTCAATTTATAATGCTTTTCAATACGTGGTTTCCGGAACTGCGGTTTTCTCAGGCGGATATGTAAAGACAGCAGCTTGTTTTGTAGCAGGAACATTAGTAGCAACAGTAAATGGTTTAGCAGCTATCGAAACAGTAAAAGTCGGGGATTATGTACTTTCAACTGATCCTGATACAATGAAAACAGCTTATAAGCCCGTTAGTGAAACTTATATTCGTAAAGTTGACAGACTGGTTCATCTCATTATCAGCGGAGAGGAGATAATCACAACTATTGATCATCCGTTTTATGTGCAAGGCAGAGGATTTATTGAAGCAGGTAATCTTCTTGTTGGCGACAAGCTTGTCAGCATAAATGGCGAGGATTTGTTGATTGAAAATTATCACATAGAATTGGCAGAAGAATCTATTCCAGTATATAATTTTCAAGTGGAAGATTTCCATACTTATCATGTTGGTGAGAATGGTGTTTGGGTGCATAATGCCAATTGTACGATTGAATTCAAAAATAAGCCTGGTTATGATGAAGATGAGTTGAATCAACAGTTATTAGATCAGCAAAATGGATTGAATAAAATGACTGTTGAAGAATATCAAAAAAATCGTGCAGCATATGAAGCAAATGGACGTGCATCTGATAGTTCAAGTTATCAGCAGGCTGCTAGACAAGAAGCAATTTCGAATAGAATAACTGAAAATATAAAGAATGGTATGTCATATGAGGAAGCAAGTGCAGAAGCAGCAAATTGGTCAAAAGGGCAGGCAGCTTTGCATGCACCTGACCAGATTGCAGGAGGGAAGGCAAATAGCATTTCAGGATTGGGAGATAAGAAAATTAATTCGTCTATTGGATCACAATGGAAAGCAGAATCAAGGATAGGTACTTTAGATGCATATGTAAATGAATTGGCTTCTAAATTAACAGAAGTTGAGAAGAGTGAAACCTACTTGGATGTTGAATTAAAATTAGAATAGTATATTTGGGAGTGGATTTTATATGATTAAAGATTATATAAGCTATAGTTCTGTAGATAATATGATTATTGATAGATATACTCAAAAAATTCCTAAGAGTTTAATAGAAATATGGATGAAATGTGGGCTTGGATCTTTTTTGGGTGGGTATGTTAGAATAATTAACCCTGATGATTACATTGATTTGTTAAAAAGCTCTTATTTTAGAGGAGATGTTGCAATTCCTATAATGGTTACTGCGTTTGGTGACATTATTACGTGGGAAAAAAATAAATACGTTGGAATTGTCGAGTATCGTTATGGGAAAAGCGATATTATGATCAGTGACTTTGATTTATTTTTAATTTTATTGAATGATGGTAGTTTTACAGATAAGTTCTTTCAATTAAATAAATATCAAGAAGCGTTGAAAAGATATGGAAAACTTTCAATGGATGAATGCTTTGGATATGTTCCAATATTAGCTTTAGGTGGTAAAGAAAATGTTGATAACATTAAAAAAGTTAGAACCAAAGAACATATTGCATTAATAACAGATTTAGCAGGTTTAATTTAGATGATTTGTGTATGCGCTTATGTGAAAATTGAGATAAATTAAACCTTTGTATATTCACTTTACAATGCTTTTCAGTATGTTGTTTCCGGAGCTGCGGCTTATTCTGGTGGGTATGTAAAGACTGCAGCTTGTTTTGTAGCCGGAACATTAGTAGCAACAGCGAATGGTTTAGCAGCAATCGAAACAATAAAAGCCGGAGATTGTGTACTCTCAACTGATCCTGATACGATGACAACAGAATATAAGCCTGTTCGTGAAACTTATATTCGTAAAGTTAACAGACTGGTTTATCTCATTATCAGCGGAGAGGAGATAATCACAACTATTGATCATCCGTTTTATGTAAAGGGCAGAGGTTTTATTGAAGCAGGAAATCTTCTTGTTGGTGACAAGCTTGTCAGTGCAATTGGTGAGGATTTGCTGATTGAAAATTATAACATTGAATTGATAGAAGAGCATGCTTCGGTTTATAATTTTCAAGTGGAAGATTTTCATACATATCATGTTGGTGAGAATGGTGTTTTGGTACATAATGCACAATATGAAACAGATATTGGAGATTATAAAGGAAACCGAACTCTAGAACAATATGAAGATTTAGCCAAGGATCCTGCGCATAAAAATTCATTAAGACCAGATGATATCAAACAGGGGGAAATGGAAAGAAATATTGGATTAAGTTTAGAAAAAGCAGGTAGGCTTGATAAAATAGTAAGAGATCCTACAGGTAAGGCTGAATTTATTGATTATTCAGGACAGAAATGGGATATCAAATCATTTAATTCAAATTATCCAGCTAGAAAAGGTGGATTTGCATTAAACAAAGCAATGGAAAGTATAAACGGAGAACTTAATGCTGGTGAGAATGTAATTGTTGATACAACAAATATGTCAGTTGAGCATATAGAAGCATTACGAAATGCTGTTGATACAAATGGGTTGACTGATAATGTAATTTTCTGGCCGTGAAATATGGAGGTGTATTATGAGTTTTAAAGAAGAAATACAATCGTTTTCTGAATATTCAAGAGGAAAAAGCGATCAGGAGTGTTCATTAAAATATGAGGATATAAAGATTGAAAACTTTAACTTTACTGGATGTGAATTAAATGATAGTAAATTTCTTGGAGTAAAATTTGTTAAATGTAATTTTGATTCAGTATATTGTTCGCGTTCGAATTTTAGTGGGAGTGAACTTGTTGATTGTTTATTTATTAATAATGACCTTCAAAAAGCAACATGGGATTATATTGAGGTCTGTAACACTTCTTTTCATCATTTGAATGCATTTAGAACAGATTTTTTTGATATCAGTCTTAATAATTGTAAATTTGAGAAATGTATTTTTACTAAATGTAATTTTACGAGACTGGAAAATGCAGAAATAAAAAATGTTGTATTTAAATTTTGCGATTTTGATACTGTTAGTTTTAAAGACTGCATATTTCAAAATGTAGTATTTGAACAGTGTAAATTTCAAAATACAGTGTTTGAAAAAGAAATTACAGGTGTTAAATTTATTAATTGTATGTAATAAGCGAAAATTCCTAATTGACCCTGATACAATGCAGACAGTTTATTAGTCTGTGCTAGAAACCTATGTACGTCAAGTAGACAAGTTTGTTCATCTTACGATAAAAGGTGAAGAAGTAGTAACAACAGTTGACTATCCATTCTATATAATAGGTTGAGGTTTTATTGAAGCAGGAAATCTTCTTGTTGGTGACAAGCTTGTCAGTGCAATTGGCGAGGATTTGCTGATTGAAAATTATTACATAGAATTGGCAGAAGAATCTATTTTGGTTTATAATTTTCAGGTGGAGGATTTTCATACTTATTTTGTTGGTGATTGTGGCGTTTGGGTGCATAATGCAAATGGTTATCGCTATAATAATGATCCTATGCAAGATCCTAAAGCAGTGCGTCAAACTCGTTTAGAGTATCATTTAGAAAATGAAGCAAAGTTACAAAATATGTATGATCAAGGAATGACACTTCAACAAATTGCTGAAAGTATGGTTAATGGAAGAAATATAAACCGTATTAATAGCTATTTAATTTATAAATAAGGATGATTTATGTTATGAATGATATGACAATTTTACATCTTTCAGATTTACATATTGATACTTCTGGTATTAGTTATTCTAGACTTCTACATAAATTAATAGATGATATACAAAAAGAAATACAATATGTAAGAAATAATAGTGTAATAGTTGTAGTTACAGGAGATATACTACATCAAGGGCCACTAAAGTCAAAAAATTCTAGTGCTGTGGAACATGCGAAAGAATTCTTCAATGATTTGCATATGGTTTTAGTTAATAAGGTTGTTGGTATCTATATTGTGCCAGGAAATCATGACAAATATCGAAGTGAGAAAGAAAAATTTTTAATACCTGCATATCGCACTATGGAACAGGAATATAAAAATTTGAATGGAAAAATTTGCTCCAAATTCAACTTAGGTTTTTTTGAAAATTTTTGGGAACATCATTTGGAAAGTTATAAGCAAGATAATGGAACCGGATACATAGAATTAATTAAGGAGATTTATAACATTTTCGGAATGTCAAATGATGTTGAATCTAAATCATTTGTAAAAAATACATTCGGTGTAGATGTAGTCGAAATTTTTGGAAGGAAATATTGCTTTGTTTTGTTAAATACTGCTTGGAGTTGTTTGGATGATGAAGATAACAGAAATATCATCCTTGGGGAATTCCAGATTAATATGATAAAAGAACAATTTCAGCAATTAGTTAGTCGTCGTGAAATGGGTGATGATATTGACTTAACTATTGTTATCGGGCATCATCCTTTAGGCGCATTGTCTGGTAAAGAAGAGGATAGAATGTTTTCTGAAATGATATCTTTTGAAGGTTTAGATGCTAATGTTTATTTATGTGGACATACTCATGATAGAACAGTAAATAATTGGGTTAATAATCGGCATTCAATTAATACATTTGTAACGGGAATAGGGTGGCCAGAAACTTCTAATAGTTCTCATGTTGGTGATCATACTTATTCTATGTATATTTTTAACATGAATGCAAATTCTGTTGATGTTTATGTGAGAAGTACTCATGATGATGGTTCATTTTTTCCTGATTTTAGAATATACACATCTAAGCAATATACTGATAGAACAAAACTGGTGTTTCCTATTCAATCACAGAATGCACAAACGTATATTCCTTTGAGTGTCGGGGATTCTCGTTCGTCAAAAGCATATTATATTTCAAAAGAATTCATGGAATCTATCAAAGATTACATGAAAAGAATGGAACAATTTCGAGAGGTAATTGGTGAAAAAATTGCAAAAGATAAAAGTGAGGTATTTGAAAGTGTTGACATAGATGACAAAATTAATGAAATTAGTGAAATTAATGAAATTGATGAATTGTTGTACAATTATTTTATTGCTGATTTAGCAAACGAATCAGAGCAAATTAGAGCAGAGGTATCAAAAGTACTAAAAAGAAATGATAATTTATTATTTGATATGTTTCTGGGATTTTTGCAAACATTGTGTCATAAAATGAGTGAAATATTATTGGAAGGTAAATGTGATGAAAACGACATTGTGAGATTCCATTTTAGATTTTTAGCCGATAAAAAATCATTTAGATATTTGCAACTTTGCACTTCATTTTATGAAAAAGATGAGCAAAGCCAACATAGTGTTTCTGAAATTGAGTATGGACAATTAATTGAAAAGTCATATGAAGGTGAATGTAGTTTGATATATTCATGTAATGAAGAGTTTTCCACTAATAAATTAAAAGAAAAGTGGAAGAATTTTATTACAGTTGTTCCTTTGTTTGATAAGAATAACTTTTTGCAAAAAAAACAAGTGAGAGTTAAAAAAATTCCGTATTTAACATTTGGTGTAACAACAAATAATGAGAAGTTTGATGAGTTACTTTATTGTATGGATTATTTTTCTATAAAACAAACATTGGAAGAGGTAATTAGCAGATACATAGATACGTTTTGCATAGATATAGATAAATTTTGTGGTTGGGCAAAAAACACTTTACAGCGGGGAGAGAGTTCTAGTGAAAAACGATAAAGTTTTTAGAAGTAGAAATGCACTACAGTTAGAAGATTTTGACATCATAGAATTAGAAAAGAAATTTCCAAACCAAAAAGTTGGAGTGAATGTAAATAGAATATATATACAAATCGCAAAGTATAGTGGTAATCCAGAACTAGATAGCAAGGTTCAGATTTTAAAAAGTGCACTTTATGGTGTAAGTAATAAGAAACACTTTGATTCTAGATATGTAATGATGACATTACATGATGTTGTTAAATGCTTTGGGAAATGTTTGGAGTATCTTCCAAATTCAACTTTTGTACTAACACATATTTGGAATTCGGAATAATGTTATTTTATTTTGAATATAAATATCAATTGCTTATGTAAAGAGTTGATAAACAGGTATATTCATCTATTTTATAGTAGCAAGGCAACGTAAAATAGGTGCTTTCAAGAGATTGAGAGCGCTTATTTTTGCTGTTTTTGGGTCAAATACAGCTATTGTACAGCTGGCGAAATTTCTTATATTTTTATATTTCACAGTCAAATATGAACTGTGGCTTCTCCAATTTGGGCTATGTAGTTAGTTGAAACTATGTGTTTTTCAGACCTGACAGCACAAGAGCGTGACAGCGTAACTGCCAGATATACCCATGAGCAAGTGAATTTTTTTGCTTATCATAAGGTATATGCACTGCGGCAGATTTACGATATAATGCAGATTTCAGTAGATTTTAACAGAGGGGAATGATTATGACACGAGGACATTTTGACATCCAGAAGAAGTGAAAGAAACGATTATCATATGGGAACTCAAACATAATCTTGTCATCAAAATCGACACTCTTTCCTTTTCAGGAACCGCAAATTTCTTACGCTGCTTGCAGATAGCGTAAATCTCATTTCATGGTATAGATCTTGATATTGAGTTCCAATCTGGAAGACAATATATTGGCAAAGTTTCTGAGTTCCGAATCAAGATATCTGATAATAGAATATCAAATGATTCTGGCATCAATATGAAGTTGTGTTGGGTTAAAAGAAGTGAGGTGGCGGCTTCATTGATGAGCATATGCGAATGTTTTAGTATAGCATGGTAGTAGAAGGATGTAAATATTCAAAAGAAAACGTGAAAAGCAAAATAAAACGCAAACGAAATTGTATCAAAATAAGCGTTCTTTGGCATACCTGCACCCTTATTTTGATACAAAATAGGGGTGCATTTTTATGCCCTGAAAACAACGTAGTATTGGCACTTTCTGAGAAGTGCCGTTTTCTGTTGCTTGAATAGGGGAGGAATATTTGCCTTGAAAATGGGGTAAAATATCGAAATTCAGGGGTTTGCGTTTTCTTTTGCACCTATTTTGACTCATTTGCACCCCATAGTTTTCTGTCGCATGAAATCTACGAAAACAGTGAGTTTTTAAGTATAATTACCATAAAGGAGCTGAATAAAAAGAGAATTAGAGATGTTAGAAAAGTATTCGGATTTATATTATATGTATAGTTTTCTTTGCTGACTACTTATCATTATGCATAATGATAAGTAGTCTAAGTGTGCTAAAAAAATTCCTTCACAACTATGAAGTGTGAAGGAATTTTATATTATGATTCTTCTGAATTTTCTTTAGATTCTTTTTCAGCGTTGACAGATTTGGAACAATACCGTTTGCTCGCTCTTTGTTTTACACCATTTTCATTAATTACGATATTGCTTCTCTTTTGACGTTCTTTTTGAACTGCGTCAAACATTTCCTTTGAAATAATCTCCGGATGCACCTGTTCTGCCAGATACTGATGTTTCTCGCCGGAATTTTTCTTCCGTTTCCGATTCGGAAAACCATCAGTATACGTCTTTTTGAGCAATACATTGCCTATATATTTTTCATTGGTCAGTATTTTTACAATAGCTTGATTACACCACTTTTTCTTTCCCAAAGGTGTCAAAATCTCTCTGTTTTCAAGTTCTTTAATAATAGAAAGAATACTGCCGCCTTGAAGATATAATTCAAATATAAGTCGTACAATTTCAGCCTCTTCAGGACATATTTCTAAAGTACCGTTTTTATTTTTCCTGTATCCAAAGCATTTTCTGTTATAAAGTTGTGACGTACCGTCTTTCATTCCTTTTTCAATACCCCAGAGAATATTTTCACTGCGGTTATAACTTTCTTCCTGAGCAAAAGCCTCAATCAGTGTGATTAGAAATTCACTTTCATATTTGGAAGTGTCGATTTCTTCATTTTCAAATATTACTCTTACACCGATTGCACTAAGTTCTCTTAACAGATTTATCGTTTCAGCAGTATTACGACCGAACCGACTGACACTTTTTGTGAGAATTGTATCAATGATACCATCCTTGCAGTCATTTGTCAGTCTTTGAAGTTCCGGTCTGTTATCATCAAGTCCTGAACGGAAATCAAGATAAATATCAATAAGCCGCCATCTTGAACTGTTTAATACTGTTTTTGTCAAATGAGATGCTTGGGCCGACATGCTGCGAAGCTGATCGGTACGGGCAGAACTTACTCGGCAATATATACCGACTTTGCGAAGCCGTTCAAGTTTGGGAATAACTGGGATTGGTGTTACTTTTCTTTCGCTCATGGTTTCTTCCCTTTTGCTTATATATAATAAAATTTATGATTATTAAACTGTTTCATATTCTTTTTCCTGTAAAACAGGAGACGAATATACCTCTGGTTTTTGAATATCTAAACTCATTCCTTTAATTTCTACTAGATCTGAGGAAAAAGGCTGACAATATTTTTCATCAAATAAAACAATATTGATTCCGTTTGCATTAAGAGAACTTTTAAAACGTATTCCATCAAACCCCATATTTTTAATTGTTTCTGCTAAATATTGTGTTGGCAAATATTCTTCTTGTTGTCCATTGTACGGTTTGGAAAATTTATTTCCAAGATAGGGAAATAACATTGATAGATCTTTAATGCAGCCTTCCGTTTCAATAGGTATACTTTTTGTGAAATCATAAATCTTTAAATCTTTTTGTACATGAAAGCGTGCAATACTCACTATTTGTCCGATTGTAGGACGTACTTCATATATTGGAGTATTCTCATCTTCAGATAAGTATAAATAACCAATATGATTTGGATTAGCTCGTCCAGCTTTTATAAATTCAACTGGAGGCATTCCGGAATTTTTGGAATCAAAGCCTTTATATGGTTTATTTATCCATTGCTCATATGCTTTTTTTAATTCTTCCGTAGAAATTTTTTCCCCTTCTTTAAACGAAAGAGAAAAATAGGAATTTTCCAATGAATCTATAGAACTCAAAAACTCTTTAGCTTCTGATTCATTTTTGTTTAAAAGATCACAATATAAATTTATAATGTTATGATATTGATTGTGAGGGAAAATCCGAGCCCTATATAAAATGGTGTCCTTTTTTAAATTATGAGTAGCATCAGTGGATAGTTGTCGCACCATTTCTACAATAGGATGTGAAGAATTAAACCTATTTTGATATGTAAGTTCATTTTTAAATTCATTCCAATTCTTGTTCATTTCATTTTGAGAAAGTAAAATAATGTACAATACAAGAAACCATTTCATATCTTCATTGTTATAATCAAAATCTCTTTCGTCCATTTTTATATAATTCCTTTCAAAAACTGGATGTTTTAAGTAATTTGTTTTTATAAATGTTGGCTTTTTATTGCAACAGCAAGTGCGGCAATACTTATAACTATAGATACAAATGAAATTAATGCTGAAAAAATCATATTCAGCATTTCTTTATTATCAGTACATTCTATTTCTAAGCGTGCGATACGGAAAAATGCTGAAAAGAATAAAATAAATATTCCAGTAATTATATTGCCAATCATATTGTCTCGAGATATGAAAGCACCTATAATCAATATCATCCCAATAAATAGTAGTGCAATCTGGAGTAATCCATAAAATCCTGAAATTATCATTCGCATAAATTCAAAACTCATTACAGGTGTCTTTACATATTCTTTTTTATAGAAAATAAAAGCTTTAAAGCATTTTAAATTATTCAAAAATTTATGATAGACTCTTTTTACCCACTTCTCATTGGTCGGATATTCTTTTAATCCGATAGTTTCATGCCATTCTTTGAGTTCTTCTTCTTTCTTTTTTTCAGCTTCTTTAATTTCCTTTTCTTTTACTTTTGTAATAGCTTTTGCAATTGAATCTGCTAACTGCTCATAATTAATATCCGGTTTGATAATTGGATTTTTTCTTCCCATTTTTCCTCCTTTGTTTTAGTAATCAGATTAAAAGATTTTTTTGACATTTCTACGGTAATTATACCATATTTTTCACAAAAATGCAAGAGTTTTACAAAAAATAGTAAATCAATGTGAAATTACAATTTTAGTCTACTTTCAGAGAAATTGTATCAAAATGATAGTACATTTGAAAACCTACGTATTTTCGGGAGTTTTTGTATCAAAATAGTAGTAGGTTACTCACCACAAATAAGAACGCTAATTTTGATACAAAGTTAGCGTTCTTTATTTTTGCTCAAAAAGCCTTATTTTATGGGCATTTCTGGACTTCTCAGGGTCAAATGAAGCCGTCGCAGCAGCCTGCTGTGGCGGCTTTTTTCGTTTTTTGGTGCGAATTTTGGCTCAAATAGACTTTGTAATCGTTAAAAGATAGGTATTCGTTAAATTTTAGAGGTAATCGTTAAAAGATAGAAAAACGGTAAAGAAAAAGCACATTGCATCTCCCTGTTCGGAGGTTCAATGTGCTTTTTACATCGTATTCATCAAATCAAGTAGTAGTTGTTTCTGCTTATCCGTCAGGGTACTCCACTTTGAAAAGAGCTCCTGCTGTTCGGGTGTCAATGCGTTCGGTTCGTCCCCCTCGGAGAAGAACTGTGCTAAGGTAATCTGAAACGCTTTGCAGACTGCTTCCAATGTAGGCAATGTCGGCGCATTGTTTCTGTTAAACATATTTGTAACGGTGGAATGAGAAAGATTCGACTCCTTTGCAAGCCGATAATCTGTCCAACCTCGCTCTTCCATCAATTGCTTAATTCTTTTTTGTGCGTCCATACCCTCACCTACCAATCTGTATCTATTATAATCCCCAAAATGGTGGTATAATAGTCACAATAGGTAGATGCGCTATTTCCCAAAAAGGTCATATTAAGGTTGCTTTTGAGGAATAGTGGTAATACTATTGGAAAAGCAGGAGGATTGAATAATGGAAAATCAAGATAACTTCTTTGAGCGGTTGGCTCATGAAAGAAATATTACGGTGGAGCAGATGAAGCAAATTATCTCGAATCGGATAAAACAAGGGCTTAATGATCTCGACCCTGAAAAGCGAAAATCGTGGGAAGCCATTCCCCGCAAGGGCAATATACCGACGCCGGAGGAATGGCTGAAATATGCGGTGGAAAAATTGGAGATGAGTGGTCAAGGAGATTCGCTGAGGTGGTTTGTCGGCAAGTGAACCGCGCTATATCATTTCTTGCGCAGTCTTAAAAGTTACAGAAAGTTTGATTTCAACTCTTTGATATAGTTTTCAAAACGAATATAACGTATTTATACAGTTCGCTCACAATGCTGCTTTATCGCTTCAATAAATTCTAACACAAGATCAGACGGATGTTGTGAATATACAATTCCATAGGGCACGGTATATTCCCAATCACATGGAATAGTGACAAGAGATGGGTGCAATTCTGCCCAAGTTGAAATTGTAATCATGATGCAACCGGAGCTTTCGCATTGGTTAAATACTTTTGTATCATAAGATGGGACGTCTTGAATATGAATGTTCGGATGATGCTGCTCAATTTCATCCCGCAAAGCATCAATGTAAAGAGTATCGCCGCGTTCAACCATTAACAGCGTTTCCCCATCTAAATCTCGCAAACTCAAACTGCTTTTGGATGATAGCGGGTTTTTGCGGGAAACAGCACAGCAGAGGGGTACATCTGTGATTTTTAGAATTTGACAGCGACGTTTCCACATAGTAGACGGATAGATACCTGCCACAACGTCAATGTCTTTCCCCAGGTTTTCAAGCAAATTTAACCATTCATCGTAGGTGTCATCAAACGGAACGATCTGTAATTCAATTCCCGGATAATTTTTATCGATAGCAGCCCACAAATTTACAATCGTTTTGCAAGGTCGCAGTAAAGATGTCCCGATGCGAATCGCTTGCTTTTTTGCCCGTTCGATTTGTTTAGCCTTCTGAACGGATTGTTCTGAAAGGCTTATAATCCGCTTTGCGTCATGGTAAATACTTGCTCCGGCATCTGTCAGCTTTATTCCATGATTTGAGCGTTCAAACAATGTAACGCCTAAATCGTTCTCTAACAGATTGATTTGCTTAATGATTGCGTTTGGTGAAATAAAAACTTTTTCTGCAGCTTTAGAAAAGCTGCCGCAATCTGCAACCATCAAAAAAGTATCTAAATGCTTGTCGTACACATATATCCCTCCTTTTGTTTGAACCTTTTCGTTAATGCCATTATAGCACATCGAGACTTCAAATGCAAGCCAATCTCTGATATAATATAAAAAATTAGAAAGACTGGTGTGCAGAACATTGAACAGCAAGGAGCAACGGATAATATGAAAAATAGATTTCTTGGAAAAAGCGGATTGGAGGTATCTGCCGTAGGTTATGGCTGTATGGGACTGTCTCACGGCTATGGGGCTACGCCAGAGCATGATGAAGCTATCCACCTAATCCGCAAGGCGTATGAATTGGGCTGCACATTTTTTGACACCGCCGAGGGGTATGGTGCGGGGCACAATGAGCTTTTGGTAGGCGAGGCAATCGAACCGTTCCGTGATAAAATCGTACTGGCAACGAAACTGCACCTAAACAGTACCGATGGTGATACAGAGATGGTTATCCGCCGCCATTTGGATGAATCCATGAAGCGTCTGAAAACGGACTACATCGACCTCTATTATCAGCACCGGGTTGAGGAAGATGACAAGGTGGAAGAAGTGGCCGAGGTAATGGGCAAACTGATAAAAGAGGGAAAAATCCGGGGCTGGGGCCAGTCTCAGTCCACGCCTGACCAGATTCGCCGTGCCCATGCCGTTGTGCCGCTTGCCGCTATCCAGAGCGAGTATTCTATGATGGAGCGGATGTTTGAGAAAGAGGTCATACCCACCTGTGAGGAGTTGGGAATCGGATTCGTGGCGTTCAGCCCTATGGCAAGCGGTTTTCTTTCTGGAAAGTACAGTAGCAGTTCTGCCTATTTCGGAGACGATGTTCGCCGCGTAATTACCCGCTTCTCCAAGGAAAATGTGGAGGCGAACCAGCCCTTGCTCGACCTGCTTCATAAAGTCGCGGTGAAAAAGAATGCCACGCCCGCCCAGATTTCTTTGGCGTGAATGCTCCACAAAAAGGACTTTATCGTTCCGATTCCCGGTATGCGCCGTGACGAACGCATCATTGAAAATCTCGGCGCCACTGATGTGGAACTGACCGACAGCGAGTTTGAACAGATCGAGTCGGAACTCTCCAAGATCGCAATTCATGGCAACCGCACGGACGCGGATATTGCCAAACTTAAGGATATGTAGTAAGAAAAAATTATAAAATCATAATTAATGGAGGATTTCAAAATGGAATTTGTAACTTTGAACAACGGTGTAAAGATGCCGACATTAGGGCTTGGTGTTTTTCTGGCAAAAGACCCTACTGAGTGTGAGGAGAGCGTACTGCACGCAATACAGGCAGGATACCGTCTGATTGATACAGCCTCGTCCTATTACAACGAGGAGGCGGTAGGCCGCGCGATCAAGAAAAGCGGTGTTCCGAGAGAGGACCTGTTTATCACGACAAAATTGTGGATTCAGGATACCGGGTACGAGAACACGAAAAAGGGATTTGAAGAATCTTTAAGAAAACTGCAGCTCGACTATCTTGATCTGTACCTGATCCATCAGCCGTTCGGGGATTATTACGGCTCATGGCGTGCAATGGAGGAACTTTACAAGGAGGGAAAAATTCGAGCAATCGGCGTAGCTAATTTTAACAGTGACAGACTTGTGGATCTGATCCTTCATAACGATGTCGTGCCGGCGGTAGATTAGGTGGAAGTCCATCCGTATTTCCAACAGAAGAAATCGCAGGAGATCATGAGGGAATATGGCGTTCAGATGGAAGCATGGAGTCCGCTTGGTGGACAGGGCGGCGTTATCCTCTCTGACGAGGTGCTTGTCCAAATCAGGGAAAAATACGGAAAGAGTGCGGCGCAGGTAATCCTCCGTTGGGATGTGCAGCGTGGAATCGTGACAATCCCGAAATCTGTTCACAAGAATAGGATAGATTCCAATTTTGATGTATTCGATTTCTCCCTGACGGACGAGGAAATGAAACAGATTGAAGCACTTGATTGCAACCGTTCTATCGCAGATGTGCGCGATGTAGAGATTGTAAAGAGTCTGCACGAAATAAAGGTAAGGTAAAGCTGCAATAGGAGGACAACAAAAATGCAAACTGTAAAGCTAAACAACGGCGTGGAAATGCCGATTTTAGGATTTGGAACTTTTCAACTGACCGACCCGCAGGAGTGTGAAGATGCGGTTTACAACGCTCTGACTGCCTGATACCGGCTGATCGACACGGCAGCGGCTTACGAGAATGAGGAATATGTGGGCCGGGCAATCAAACGCAGCGGCGTTCCCCGCGAGGAACTGTTCATTACTACCAAACTGTGGGTACAGGACTATGGGTACGAGTCTACAAAAGCAGCATTTCAGCGTGCTTTGGATCGGCTTGGCGTGGACTATCTCGACCTCTATCTCCTGCACCAGAATTTCGGGGATGTATACGGAGCATGGCGGGCTATGGAGGAACTGTATGAGGAAGGCAAAATACGGGCTATTGGCGTGAGCAACTTTTTCCCGGACCGTCTGTTGGACTTGATGCTCCATAACCGTGTCGCTCCTGCGGTCAACCAAATTGAAGTCAATCCTTTCTGCCAGCAGATCGAAAACCATAAGTTTATGCAGGAACACAATGTTCAGACCGAGGCATGGTCTGCTCTTGCGACCGGCAGGAACAATATTTTTGAGAACAAAATCTTGCAGGCGATTGCAGAAAAGCATGGGCGTTCTCTGTCGCAGATTGTTCTCCGCTGGGTTATCCAACGCGGAATAGTAGCTATCCCAAAGGCTGCGAAAAAGGAGCATATACTGGAAAATCTCAATATTTTTGACTTTGAACTCAGTCCACAGGATATGGAAACCATCGCTTTTCTGAACGAGGAAACCAGTGTTTATTTCGGCAAGTTGGCTCACCGCGATCCCGCTACTGTCCAATCTCTTGGTACGGCTAAATTCAATACCTGATATACTGCGGATGACCCAAAGCATCCCGATAGTAATATAAGTCCCCTGTCAAGAACCGGAATCCATTTGCTGTGGATTGCTCTTTGGCAGGGGGCTTTTTGAGAAGTTGATGAGATACATCTACTTTCTGCGACGCGACCCCGTGGCAGCTGGGCTTCTCGGTATACAGATGTATATGCATGGCAGAGAGTTCGTCAGCGGAGACGGAATCGTTACAATCGACATGAAAAGACAAATAAAAATGTGTCGGAGTTTGCCAGAGATGGCATGAGAGAAACCGATAAAGAGATTCTCAAAATCATGATATGGTGCTGAAGCCTGTATATATGCGATTGTGAAAAATATAAAAAGTGAATTTCGCAAGACGAAGCATCTTGCCTGAAAGGTCAATCCGCCTTGTGTGGGTTGACCTTTTGTCATATATCCCCTTTTTCGATTCGACCGAACAAAAAATCTTTGAAAAAATATAAATTTTTTCCTTCAACCTTTCCGATTTGCCAATGCAAGATGTGTTTTAGATAAGCGAGGAGGCGAGAAAGCACGAGCTCACATCTGCGGTAAAGGAGGGATGTAACATGAGAACTCCCTCTGACAGAGAAAAAAGTATCTGTGCAATGTTTGACTCGTTCTGCGTTACCGTTATACGGAATTGTAGCAGAAATCTAAAACGGGCAGCGGAAAACAAGCGAAAATATGACGCCACCGGCGAGGATGCGGTGGAATACCTTATTGAACTACTTTCCCACGAGGATACCTATGAGTCGGAGCAGTTGGTGTTTTATGCGGACAGCTACCCTTGTGTCGTGGAAAGCGACCGTATGTATAAAGCACTGCAATCCTTACCCGACAATCAGCGTATGGTTCTTCTCTATGACTTCTGGCTCGACTTATCGGACAAAGAAATATCGAAAAGAATGGAGGTCACGGTACGCACGGTGTATAACCTCAGACAGCGTGCGTTTAGAAGAATCCGTACATATTATGAACTGCAAGGACGAGGAAGAGACCCTTAAACTAACCTACGATTTAATCAAACAAGCCGTCCACGGTGATGAAAAAGCACTTGAAAAAATCCTCCGTATCTATGACCCATATATCAATTCCGTTGTGAGTTACGAGCGGCTGCTCCCTTCCGGGGAAATCATTCAAATGATAGATGAGGATATGAAAATCCAGGTGCAAATGAAGCTGGTGGACGCAATTCAAACCAAATGGAGGGAACTCATATGAACCTGACGCTGGATTTGTTTTCCTTCGCCTATGTTCCGCAGTGGTATCTGCATCTCGACCAACTGGCGGAGATGACACTGCCGGAGCCCTGGCGATTTAGAAATCCGATCTACTTAACAAAAAATCCGGTCACCCCGATTTTAGAAAGATACATTCACGCAATCTTCAGAAAACAACTTATCGATTACAGAGAAGAAACCGACGCCGGACAAGCACCCTCATACTTTCACATCGAAAACGAAGCCGCCTGCTTTCATACGGGTCTGTATACCCGCAGATATAAAGCAATCTTCGGATGCTTCGAGCGAAATAAAAAGAAAGATTCTATGCTTGACTGGTATTTTACAGGCTTTGCGGACGAGCTGTCACCACAACTTCGGTATATCACACCGCTGCCTAAAAAGCCAACCTACCATATGACGCAGTACGGCGTCAATTACAATCCTGAGTGGCCGATACGGGTCAACATTGACCATATCCTCGGAGACGAGGAAAACCTCGCCCGACTGCCCGCCGAAATCCGCAATGCGCGCAACCTGCCACTGCTTCTTGAAACGGCAGTTGAACTGGCGCGGCGGAAAGCGGTGGTCGAGCCGAGCATCGTTGTCCCGCAAGGCTACCAGGGACGAGTTCAATATTTGCTGCCGATATGCCTGACCGACATGGAGCAACCTGACCTGGCAATGACACTTTCCATAATGGACGGATATTATCTCGGAAACACTTGTCTGACATTGGAGATGGCATATCTTAATGCCCGTTTACTTTCCAGACCAGTGACCGGATGGCTGACGGACATCGTGGAATAAGCCCAGACACTACACTTCTGTCGGTCAGCTTCGGCATCGACGGAAAGGAGTGCGTCTGTTTTGCGCCGAAGCAAAAAGGAGGATGAGCAAAATGCTTTGACAAACTGGATCGTCTATAATAAATTAGACAGAAAAGATTAAGCCGTGGTATAATATAAA
>JAMPIL010000019.1 GCA_023662725.1 Ruminococcus flavefaciens | reverse complement strand
TCAAAAGACAAACGTTCAATGGGTCCTGTATGCCGATAACGGCGGCGAGGAAATCATTATTGAAAGATATATCAGCAAGGAAGAAGCAGAGAAAACATTAAACTTGATTATGAAATCCATTTACAGAAACAGAAGAGTATTAGATATTAGTTCGCTTGGAGATGCAGATGCAAACGATGAATAAATCATTAGATTATTCATGAAATTATGAATACTTACTCACTATAAAAAAGAGATTAAGCTTAATCGCTTTTAAAATGCTCCGTAATCGCTTGCAACAAAAGTAATGTAAAATTATACTGTGGATGACTTGGACGTGCCTTAACGGCGGTTCTGGTGGCTAATATGATGTCATGGTAATAAAAATTGGAGCAAGTTTGATTTCCTGCTCCTTGTTTGTTATTTATAAATTTGTCCTCTATTATCGGCATTAGTCACATCAATCAAGGTAACTTTATCTGATTTTGGTGATATTTCAAAAAGCAATCTAAAATCACCTACTCGCAGCCGATAGAGGTTATCTTCACCAGACATTTTCTTTATGTCTCCGAGAATTGGAAGTGCATAAATAGCCTTAAGAAGCCTTTCCTGCTGCTTCTTTTCTTGTTTGCGGATAAATTTCATAGCCTTTTTTCTGATGTTATATTCGTAATTCATCCGGATTAAACCCCAATTCTTTTGCAAATTCGTCAAGCGGTATTGATTCTTCGTTATCATCTTTGCTATCCGCAATCATTTCTTTATCCCATTCATCAGGATTAACCTCTGGAATATGGTTTGCCGACTTTCCAAACAATGTTACAAAAGCTTGTAACTGTTCTTCTGTCAGCGCATCTAAAATACTATAGGCAAGTTCTCTTGTACTCATAAAAGCCTCCTTTAGATTTACTTGTTTATTTTTTCGTCAATAGCCTCATTTATGAAGCCATTAAGGGATTTTCCATTTTGTTCTGCAGCGAACTTGATAATCTCTTTTTTTCCTTTTGGTACTCTAACTTTTAATTCATCATAGTTAGATTTCATATATTTTGCTACTGCTTTCTGCTGTGCCTTGCTTACTGCCATTATATCACCAACTTTCTTCTTATATTATATCATATTTTTGTATCGGGCACAATATGCATTTTAAACGATATATCGGGTACAAGTTTGTGCAAATTACCACTTGATATATCGGGGGCGATATGCTATAATATAATTACAGTAAGGGAAACGGAAACGCTCCGGAGCTGAATAAAAGGGAGGTACAGAGTTATGTTAAAGGATTTCAGAAGAAAGGTAATGCAGATAGCTAACCGCCTTGTTGGTCAGGGATATATCAGAGCTTGTGCAATGAAAACAGCATGGAAGCTTATTAAAACTCATGCAGTAAGCACAAAGGTTGTCGGAACTTCATTTGACAATCGTCAGAACGTTCTTGGCCTGCTCATTAAGTATAATCCTGCTGATGTATCGGTTAAGCTGGTGCGTGACCGTTCCAATGCCTTTGACAGTAACGCTGTAGTCGTTACAGCAGCCATAAAAGGCAAGGTCAGTGCAGTAATAGGCTATCTTCCGAAAGCCGTAGCAAGCGTTGTAGCTTCTCTTATAGATAAGGGCTTACAGGTGTTCTCCGATACCCTTAGTATTGTCGGAGGTTATGCAGATCGTGAGAACTACGGTGCAAGAATCATAGTAAAAATATAATGCCCCTTGTATACTGGAATACACAAGAGGCAGAAAACCTACTCGGAGTAAGTTTCATCGCAATGATATTATAGCATTCCTGCTCTGAAATGTCAAGAAAAATTTTCAAAAAGGTATTGACATTTTGGCAGACATGAAGTATAATATATTTAGTGGCAGACAAAAAGTGAGGTGATAAGAGTGTGTCCACGAACAGGCAGACCGAAAAGTGATAATCCTAAAAGTGAACGAATTACAGTTCGCCTTGATAGTGAGTGTTCTGAGGTATTAAGTATCTATTGTAAACAAGAGCGAGTTGAAAAAGCCGAAGCAATTCGTAGAGGGATTAACAAGCTAAAGTCTGATATAAAAAAATAACAGTGATTCCGCACCATGAGAAAGTCAGAACCACCGTTATCCACACAAAAGCCACAAAGGGTTTTGCTAAATCTATTATAGCATTCCTTTTGCAGCTTGTCAAGTAGTTACTGGAGGAAAATCATGAATAAAAAATTATGGGAGATTTCACACGAAATTTTTGAATCTGGAATGAGACTGCAACGAAATTAAAGATTACATATCAGCAGATCGGAGACGGTCTGCTTTTGCATATTATCTGGATATGTCAGAAAATTGGTGCGGTTCTTAAACGCTTTACAATACGATTTACGCTATTTTGATTTTAGGAATGTAATTATACTATGATAAGTATAGACAGCAGTTAACTGCTGATTTGGTGGGCGGTATGGCATGATAAATAGATGAGGTCCTGTTTTAGGATATCATCTATGTAAATATGGCTATATAGAAGCACCATGTAAACGATTTAAGCAAAGAACGAACAGAGAGGAAGTCGTGAAAGGGACAATTACTTCGTACGAAATTTGTCCGAAGAAACCTGATGCTTTTTTTGTATATTGTCAAGTTTGGAAGCATCACCAGCTCAAAGCATAGAATTTTTTTGAGGACAACATTAGGACATTGAGGGCAATAAAAACTATATGAATTTATAATAAGTTACAATAAGATGAATGTATAAAAGTGCCTGTTTATAGCTGTTTATAAGAACTTGTGAAAGCTTATGAAAAGATGATTTTATCCCTCATAACCCGATGAAATGAAGAAAAATCAGAAAAATAAAGTACATAAACCCACGTAATACGGGCAATTACGTGGGTCGCTGTTTTTTAGAGAGTAATTTTGACCCCAATTTGACCCCTTATCATTGAAAAAATTAAACACATTGGAGCAGAAAATAACTGATTTTTACGCTTGCATTCACAAGTCAAATGATGTATAATGATGAAAAAAGAAGAGGTGGAAAATGAATAAATTTGTCCCTAAACATACCATAAAACGAATTGAGAATACTACTGAAAATGAAGAACTTCGTAGCTTAAAGCTATCACTTGAACTTGCAAAAGAAACGGGTGATGAAATGTTCAAGGAATTAATAATGCTGCATCTTGACGATATGAGAATTTTAAACAGTGAAGAGGGTGAGGCAATTAAGCGTGACTTTGACAGAATATCAAGAGGAGTTTAGTTATGTATGATGATATAGATTACGAACTATATAAGTATATTGATGAACTGGCGGACGAGTATGTAGAATTTGATGAATTGCTGAAACGAAATAATCTCACATTTGCCGAAGCACAACAACAGGCGAAACAGTTCAAGGAAGAATTCTATGCGATGCTTGCAAGATATTCTATCAGAAGTCAGAACCTTGTTGTGATTTGCTGCGACCTGATGGAGCGTATCTATCAGCAGTTTGATAATCTCGATTTGCAGTATTTATACTTGTGTGTGATGACAAATTTCGGATTGCTCATCAGTACAGACCCCCACCGTATAGAAGAACAGCTCATAAGAAATTATTTTGACCAACAGAAATCATTGCAGGAGTTGATGGATTTTTGTAAATCCCAGAATGAGAATTTCAGAAAATATCAAGAACTGCTAAAGCATCTGAAAAATCCGATGATGCTGAAGCATAACGAATATGCGGAAGAAGCCGACCTGTTGTATCACCTTACAATTCAGTATACGTTTTTGTATGAAAGTGCAGGTAGCGAGATATATAAAGATAATCTGAATGCTCTTATTACCTATATCAACAGTGATGAAACATTAAGACGCATTAAGCCATATATCATCTTTGCAGTGCTTGCAAGAAAAACTGGAATGATGCAAAACAGACCACATTTTATGCCTAATCTGAAATCAGTATTCCAGTATCAAGATTACAATATTTACAAGGATAACGGGAAAAACTTTAATCGATACCAGTCAGAACTGGAGCTATATGACCACTTGCAAAGAAGTTATATAGATGACAATGATGTGGATATGGAATTATGCGATTTCTACTTTGCGAATTTATCACCGCTGAGCGAGTGGTATTACATGAACTGTGCGCCGAATGAAGATATTCCCATGCGTCTGAGCAGGAAAATCCAGACGGTCATGCCAAAATCATTTCCCGATATTCTGGGTTATATGGATTATAACGAAATGAACGATGATGAAGTTCAGCTGTATGGAGACGCTGCCTTTGAATTAAAAGATAAAATGCTCCAGACAGCGGAGAATTTCCTTAAAATTTAATTGTCAATACAAAACAGTTCCGAAAAAATAAAAAAATTTCGGAACTGTTTTACGTTTACTTATCTGAATTTTTATGTTATTCTTTTTTCAGGAGGTGGCTGTATGTTTATGAACGGTGAACATCTTGAAACGCTGCATGATTTGAAGCGGTGTTTTTGTATTGATGAATTGATTTACAATTACGGAAGCGGTGAGCTTGAAATATGGCTCAGAAAAATCGGTGAAACATTGAAAGCCGAAAAAGTAAGTGAAATTCCAAAGGTCAACGCATATATCCTGCTCCGACTTTATGAAATTTTGGACTTGAATCTTGAGTTATCGGAAGAAGAAATATGCAGCCTTTTTACTCCTCAGAGACAGAACTAACAAATGCATTGACAATGGCGATGAGATTGTTTCTATGTTTTTCAGGGCATTTCTGAGCGAACAGGGAAAGCATTTCCGACTCCATAGAATCTCCTTGTGTGCATTCTCCGAACAAGATGTAATCCGCACTGAGATTAAGTAAATCAGTTAGCTTGGCAAGAGTCTGGATAGAAACACCTTTCACGCCAATTTCAATATCAGAGCAGAACTTTGTGGAAACGTCAAGCTTTTCTGCAAGCTGTTCTCTTGTATACCCTAAAAGTTCTCTTTGCCTTCGGATGCGGCTGCCCATTTCATGATAATTTATCGTTTTCATACCTGAAAATCCTCCTGTTTAATATAGTATCAACTCTATTGTACATGAAAAATTTTTAGGATAAAATAAACTTTAAGAGTTGACAAACAGAACTATTGGTGTTATAATGGTGAAGTGTGATATTTAAGCTCATATTTTAATAGAAGAAAAGGAAGGTTGTTATGTTTTGCAAGAATTGTGGAAATGAAGTCAAAGATGGAGTGAAGTTTTGCTCTAAGTGTGGGGTAGAACAAACGCTTTACACTGATTTACCCGAAAAAGTTGATAATGAAACAATTAAAAATGATGCAAATGTGGTGTCATTAGATAATGGTACAGCAGTGAAAAAGAAATCGGGTATAATTTCAGGCATCTTAGCAATTGTTATTGTGATTGTCTTCATTTTGGCAGCAATAGCAGGTGTTCGATGGGTATTTTCCACTGTAGGTTTTTGGTTCGACAATAAAGATGGAACAGGTAAACAAGCGTCAGAGCGTATAGATGCAAAAAGTATAATTTCTTCACACGCAGAACCAGCAATCAGAATTAATGAAATTTCGTTTGATTCGTCTATTAATTCTATAAAATATGAATTTGAGAATATTTCGGATAAGGATATAGCCTATATTACGTTTGAAACATACTTTTATGATAGAATGGGCGGAGCTTTGACATTGGATAATGGCTCTGATGACTATGCCTTAAATATGAATTATACTGGTCCTTTATATGCAGGCAGCATGGATTCGGCATACTGGGAATATCTTTTTGAGATGCCGACTGGAACAGCAGTTGTATATCCTAAATATATTACTATTACTTTTACAGATGACGAAGAAATTACTTTTGAAAACACTGTTTATTGCCATAGTGAAGATTTCTATGGCGGTGAACTGAAAGATAAGAAATAATTTGATATAAAGGAAGGAACATTATTATGTTTTGTAAAAATTGTGGAAATGAATTAAAAGATGGAGTAAAGTTTTGTTCGAAGTGTGGGTCAAAGATTGAAATTGACAGCAAAACTGATTCAGAAACTTTGCCTCAATTGGATAATATTACTGCTGGATATAGCAGTACCGTTTCAAGAGATACATATATTGGGAAGGCATATACATTTGATTACTACATCGGAGTAAATTTGCAATGTTTAAGAATCAGCAGGCGGGCAGTAGGATTCAATGATGACAATCTTTTGTACTGTAAGGGATTGAGAAAAACTCAAATTCCATATAACATGATTAAGGAAATAAAGGACGAAACTAAGATAAGCGCTTATGCGATTTTTTGCATTGTAGTTTTGATAATGGTAGGGATTATATGCATCGCATGCGGAGGAGCTGGTTATGCAATAATAGCGGCTATATTGGCAGTATTAGCGATAGTATGGAGAAAGTGCCGTCAGATTTCCATTACCACAACTGACAATAAAGTTTTTAAGGTAAAGATTGTACCGAAAAACAAGGAAATAGACCAGTTCCTTATCTATTTAAAAAATGAAGCAAAAATCGTATAAGGAGAGTGCTTATGTTTTGTCCTAATTGCGGAAAACAGATAGACGATGATGCAAAATTTTGCGAACATTGCGGAGCTGTTATCAAAACTTCAACGATTAGTAATGAAAAATCAGAGCAGTCTGGAGTCACAAGCAAAAAAGTATCTGTGAAAAAAAGAGATAAATAAACCGCTGTTTATTGCAATAATTATTATTGTTATTGTCGGAATACTCAGTGCTATTGGAATTGTTGCATTTGATAAACATGTTCATAAAAAAGCTGACGTTGAAATACAAGCGGTTCAGGATTCTTACTTTGAGTTTCTTCCAGAAATGACAGTTGGCGATTTGATATATTAATATTATGCGGTTCAAAAAAGAATCTGAAAAATTATGTGAAGTATATTGCTACTCGTGAGGGAGTTGTCCAAACTTTTAATGAGCGTGAAAATTACGTAGGTTACATTGCTAACCGTCCGAATTCTCATGGACTTTTTTCACAGACGGACGCTCCGATAAATCTTAATGAAATTGCAAAAGAAATTTCTGAACACAAGGGAAATGTATGGACGCACGTTGTTTCTCTCCGCAGAGATGACGCTCAGAAAATGGGCTATGATAATCTCAACGCTTGACGAGATCTGGTTCGCAGACAGATTTCGAATATTGCCAAACAGCAGAAAATTGATTTGAAAAATCTGCGGTGGTATGCGGCATTCCATGATAAGAAAACCAATCCCCATGTTCATATTATTGTGTACTCCACAAATGAACGTGAGGGATTTTTGACTAATCATGGCATGGAAAAAATTCGCAGCGGTTTTGCAAATGATATCTATTCAGATGAGTTGCATCATATCTATGAACAGCAGACCGACTTGCGTAATCTGCTGAAAAAAGAGTCGAAGCAGTTGATGAAACAGCTTGCGGATAATATTTCTCGGAATAATAATTTTGATGCAGCACTTATAAATCTTGTTGCGAAGTTGCATGAGCAGTTTGCGGAATCAAAGGGCAAAAAAGTGTATGGTTATCTAAAATCTGATATTAAGAAAACAGTTGATGAAATTTTTTCAAAACTTGCAGGCAACGAATCTATTAAGAAAATGTATGAACTCTGGTGTGAAATGGAGCAGCAGAAACATGATGTTTATTCGTCCGCAAAAGTTCAGTTTCCAAATTTGGTTGATAACAAGGAATTTAAATCTGTTAAAAATATGATCATTCAGACTGTGATAAAAATGAAATTTCCAACGTCTGATATTGAAATAGAAATGCCTGAACCTGATTTTGATATTCCCCTACCAATTGATGAGAAAGTGATCAATGAAACTGTTGATAACAGCGTTGAAAATTCTCCTCAGAACAAGTTATATATTAAATGGAGCGATTCGTATAAAGAAGCTCATAAGTTGATTTTCAACAAGGAATCAACGTTAGAGGATTACAAAAAAGCAGAACAATTATTGCTGTCAGAATCGAATAATGTTCTTGCGCTTGACGATTTAGGCAGGCTGTATTCTATGGAAAAATCAAGTATAAAAGATGATGAAAAATCATTTGAATTTTATGAGAAAGCGTTGCAGGGATTTCTGCAAATTGAACCATCAGCCAAGAAAATAAAGTCTTACTTGCAGTATCAAATCGGTATGATGTACTTTCACGGATTGGGTACTCCAATCAATAATCAAAAATCTATCGAATACTTTGAAAAGTCGGCAGAACAGGGAAATCAGTATGCGAAACGGCTGTTGGCTTGGGAATATATCAGCGGTAAAAATCTGGAAAAGGATATTGGTAAAGGCATTTCATTGCTGACAGAGTGTGCAGACGGCGGTGATGCTTTTTCTTGTTACAAACTGGGAAATCTGTATCTCAATGGTGAAGTTATAAATCAGGATTTGGATAAGGCAGAAAAATATTTGTTGTCTGCTGAAGATAACGAGTTTACGCAGTACACGCTTGGGAAGCTATATCTGCAAAAAGAAAAATACGATATTGAAAAAACGATTTCATACTTTAAAAAGTCTGCAGATAAAAATATGTGGTCAAGCTATCAGTTGGGCAGGATTTATCTTTTGGGTGCTAATGGCTTGGAAAAGGACAAAGAAAAAGCTGTGGAATTTCTGAATTTATCTGCAGAACAAGGCAACGAGTATGCTCAAAATATCATTGATAATCAGGAAAAGTTTGAAAATGAAATGCTTGCAAGTACCATATTTAGTTTGTTTATAAATCTCAGTAGGTGTATCGAGGATTACTACCATAACAAATTTAATTCGGGCAGAAAAATGATTGACAGCAAGCTACGAAGAATGATTAAGGAGAAAAATCAGGCTCTTGGAATTAAGGAAGAACGTGGTCAGACTCAGGAATATTAAAATAAGCGTATCGGATTTTAAAGAAATCGGTACGCTTTTTCGTCAAATCCGCCCATTTGCGAGGTGGTTTCTGGTACGGATTTGCAGTGATTCTAATAATATTATATCATAAATTTTGTAAAAGTAAAGAGTTTTTTGAAAAAATTTGTACTGAAAATGAGATTTTAACATGAATTTAAAGTCGTTAAACCGTCATATTTCAGTCGGAACGGAGGATTTTTATGGCAAAAAGAGGAAGTAATATTTATAAGCGCAAGGACGGAAGATTTGAGGGACGTGTGCCTGTCGGCTATCAGGATAACGGAAAAATCAAGTATAAATCTGTTTACGCAAGAACACTTTCCGAAGTTAAGGAAAAGATGTCAGAGATGCATTCGATTAAGCAGAATAAGCCGGTTTCTGCGATAAAATTGACGGTTCGGGAAGTTGCTGAACAATGGCTTTCTTCGGCAAAGCTTCGTGTTAAGGAGTCAAGCTACGCTAACTATACGAACGTCGTGAGTAATCACATTCTCCCGATTTTAGGCAAAGAATATATGCAAAATCTGACCACGAGCCAACTTAATAATTTCATTCACCACAAATTAAATCACGGCAGATTGAATGGCAAGGGCGGACTTTCTGCAAAATCCGTTCGTGATATAATGACGGTATATCGCAGTATCGAGGCTTATGCGGCAAGGGAATATGGTATCAAAAGAACTCATTTTACGATGCCGAAAATTGAGAAAAAGCAGACTGATATTTTAACATCTGCCGAAAGAAAAAGACTGGAATCGTATTTGATGCACAATCAAAATAAAACAAATATTGCAATTTTACTATGCCTTTTTTCAGGACTTCGTGTAGGCGAACTTTGCGGCTTGAAATGGGAGGACATTGACTTTGATAATACAGTTTTGTCTGTGAAAAGAACAGTTCAGCGTGTCAGCAAAAACGGCAAATCACAGGTAATTATCGGAACACCAAAAAGCAGAACCTCAGTGCGTACTGTTCCGATTCCAGCCTTTGTTTTGGATATTCTCAGAAATTTTAAAAACTGCGGCGAATTCTACATCATCACAGGTAAAAGCAAGCCTACTGAACCGAGAACAATGCAGAATCGTTTCAAGACAATTCTGAAAATCTGCGGAATCAGAAATGTCAATTTTCATCTTCTGCGTCATACCTATGCAACCGTTTGTATTGAAAAAGGTTTTGATCCGAAAACTCTCAGCGAACTGCTCGGTCATGCGGATGCAAGTATCACTCTGAATAGATATGTTCACTCCTCTATGCAGATGAAGAAAAATTATGTTAGCAGATTACAACTGACTGCTTAATTTTTCAGCCGTCAATTTTTTGTAACTTGATTCTTGAATATCGGCTATATTACGTTGTTTCAGATCTCAATTTGACTAATGGGCGGATTTGACGAAAAAATCATCTTGTAATTCATATCATATTATACCACAAAACTTGTTGAATATATATTGATTTATTTGTCAAAATATGCTATTATAATTACAGTGGGGTGATTTATATGATAAGGATTGCGCTTGTGGATGATGATAGTTTGATTTGTGATTTGCTTCATAACTATTTGATTGATTATGAAGTAAAGTATAATTTTGAGTTTGAAAAAAGCGTCTTTATGTCTTGCGAGTCTTTACTTCTATCTATAGAAGAACAAAAAAATTATGATCTTATATTTCTTGATATTGAATTTCCGAAAATGAACGGAATTGATTTAAGCCATGTAATCAGGGATTTACTTAACGATTCAAGAACTCAGATTATTTTTATTTCCTCAAAAGAATCTTATGCTATGCAGTTATTCAAGGTTCAGCCATTTGATTTTATTGTAAAACCTTTTGGTCGAAAGCAAATTTTTCAATGCATTTCAAAATACATAAAACAATATGTAAACAGCAATATGTTTTTCACTTATTCTCTTGATAAAATAAAACACAAAATTGCAGTAGGTGAGATTATGTATATACAAAGTAAAGGAAAAAAATTGAATCTTTATACAATTAATGACGTTATATCATGTTATTACAAATTTTCAGATGCTATTGAAAGTGAGATGAAAAACAGTATGATAGTTATTAAGCGTGGAACAGCAGTAAATATCCATCATATTATCGAAACGGATTTTGAAACGGTTATTTTGACTGATGGAATAAGATTAAAAATCAGCACCGGTTATCAAGAGAAAGTAATGGATATTTTATCTGATAAAATCGGAGGTATATAATATGCAGACAATTGTATATATGCTTTCAAATGCAGTTCATATGTATGCGGTTTATATACTTTTTACATTTGTTTTAGGAAAAAGTATATTTACAAAATGGTTAGAAATATTCACATACTTTGCCTACTTCCTTATAAACAGCGGAATTTATCTGTTTGCTGATAATATGATTTTAACTCTTATCAGCAATATATTGCCTATGTTTTTTATTATGCTGCAATATAAAAAGCCGATACAGACATATGTGTTTATAACATTTGGAGTAAGTGCGGTGGGAATGTTTCTTGACTGGCTCTTTACATGTATTAATCCCGAATTCATATTAATAAGAACCAATACCCCTCAAAGTATTGCCTTTTTAGGGTTGGTATTTCTGTTTAGACATTACTTTAACAGCCGAGAAAAAAATATTGTTAACTCTGATTATGTAATATTTTTAATTATAATATCTGTTGGAACAATAATTATCGGCGAGATTTCAGAACAGCAGTACAATATCAGGAGTTTTATTGTTTCAATGATTCTCTTAATGATAAACTTTTTGAACTTTTATTTATACGATAAGTATATTGAAAATATGCAATTAAAGATTACGTTTAATAATATTCAAAATTCAAATCAAGCTTATCGCAATCAGATTGAAATAATGAATGAAACACAGAAGCAAATACGACTCATTAAGCATGATATGAAAAATCATTTTCTGCATTTGAAATATGATCTTGACAACAAAAAATATGAAGAAGCAAGCAAATATATTGAAAAAATGACAAAAAATACCAATTTGGACAAAGAATATGTAAAAACCGGAAATGTTGATTTCGATTGCTTGTTGAATTTTAAACTATCAATGGCAGAAAAAATGAATGTAGAATTTTCTTCTCATATTGTTTTGCCGGAAAAATTATGTGTTGATTCATTTGATTTAACCGTTATACTTGGAAACTTATTGGATAACGCTTTAAACGCACTTCAGGATGCTAAGATAAAAATTTTAAATATAGATATAAATTATTCTATAGGAATGATAGTAATGAAGATTGAGAACACATTTTCAGAAATACCAAAGAAGTATGATAATCCTCATGAACACGGTTACGGCTTGATAAGCATAAGGAATTCATTGGAAAAATATAGCGGAAAGCTTCAAAATGATATTATAGACGACAAGTATGTAGCGAAAGCCGTTATATACAATAAAAAGAAAAAGTAAGGAAAAAGCAGTGTCAGTTCACAAATGGCACTGCTTTTTGTTTATCGTAAAATTCTTTTTGAGCATAAAAAGATAGAAATTATTTGAATTTAAAAGAAGGGAAGATTTTCATACCATTAAACCACCCATTTCATACCATATTAAAACACAAAAATATTTATTTATGCTATAATAGATTTGCATAAAGCAAAATAAATGCAAACAGAATCTTGGCGTAGTCAGAAGGGAGGGATTAATAATGAAGTCAATCATGCTTAAGTTACTTAAGAAGTATGGTCATGCAGTTGCTGCTCTTGCTTTGACAATCACCGCTATGAATGTTAATAGCGCATGCTTCTGGATCAACAATCAGCCTGAACTGCCAGCTGATGCAAAGGATCTTCGCAAGTTCTAATGTTTGTTAAACTTGCAGAGCGTATTACGCAGCAGCTTGAAGCTGACAATATTATAAATTCGGAAAAGCGTGAACTGTATAAGTACGGTTTTCAGCAGGGATTTATATTGGCATTGAATTTTCTTACATCAATTGCAATTGGTGTAATATTTGGTATGTTTTTTGAAAGCATTCTGCTTCTTGCAGCATATATGCCGCTGAGAAGCTATGCCGGAGGACATCATTCGGATTCGTCTGAAAAATGCTACATAGTTTCGTCACTTATAATGGTGATATGGATGTGTCTTCTGAAATTTAAAATCCTGCCAATAAGCTGCTGCGTCATTATGCTTCTTATAGGCTCTTGTATATGTTTTATTTTTGCGCCGATTGAGAGCAGCAATAAGCCTCTTGATGAACGTGAACAAAACGTGTACAGACAAAAGTCGCTCATTATTCTGGCAGTTGAGATATGCTTGTGGCTTTTTATGTGCTTAATATTGTGCAAATATGAGGCGATTATTCCAATTGTTCTTATTACAGAAGCGATTATGTTGATTCTGGGTAAAGTAAAGAATCGACATGATGATAAAATAATCAAAAAATAGGTAATTGATCTGCTAATAAAAGTCAATAACAAAAGTGGAAGTTTCACAAAACTTTCACAGAGCAAAAATCAGGCACGACAATGAGACTGCCGAAGCGGTCTGAAAAAATAAAATGCAGTTGTAGCCGACCGGCAACCTTGACAGAACATCATAAAAATGCTGGCGATGTCGTGCCGATGGTGAAGAACTCGTGAATAGATGATTCAGCCCGATGGATGCTCCTGTGCGTTCAGGACTTCGTTGTCCTTGGCATAGTAGATTCGCAGTAACTTGTTAGCAGCGGTAGTCATGTACCTATTCAATCAGTTGGGTGACACGAACTCACAGTTTCCTGTGGCACAACCTGCTTAAAAAGAACGCCATAATGAAAGCATGGATGACTGTCATTTCTTCGGATGCTTTGTCACATGGAGGTATTCGTCAGTCCAATTACTGATTTCATTATAGCTTAAGTAAAACCTTGCTGGATGTAAAGTTTTACACGACGAATATATTGTAACTGGAGGAAAAAGATGAAAAAAGGAATTAGAAAAATATTATCTGGTTCATTGAGCGTTGCTTTTATGGCAGCATCTCTCCCTAATTTACAAATTCACGCAGCCAATTCAACATCTCAGACATTTAATTTCAACGGATATTCCATAACTTATGAAGTGGCAAACTCGTGGGGAAATACTGAGGCTGTCAATGTTACGCTTACGAACACAGGTGAAAGTACGATTGAGGATTGGATGCTGTATTTTAATCCCAACGGAGAGATTACAAGTAACTATAACTCACAAATCAGTACCACCTCAGAGGGAACATTTTTCTTCAAAAATGCCGGCTATAACTCCAACATAGCTCCTGCAAATTCTATAACTTTCAGCTATCATATTGATGATTGCGCAGCTATACCAACGGACTTTATATTATGTCAGAAACGTGCATCAAAAGATAATGGTTATTCTGTAGCGTTGAATGTAAATGAAACTTGGGATAATAACTTTAATGGTTCTATTGTTTTGACTAATAATACAGACAAACCAATTGAAGCATGGGAATTGACATTTGATACAAACTTCACAATCACTGAAATTTCCAATAGCTGGGCGGCAACGGTATCGAATATAGAGCCGTATAAATATATGCTTAAAGGAACATATACAAGCGTTATACCGGCTAATTCGAGTGTTGAATTAGGCTTTACTGGTGTGCAAAATGGTAATCCGGCCATTTCAAATACATCTTTAACAGAAATTGTGCCGGATGATTCACTCATTAATACTATATCAGAATGTTTTGATTTGGCAGAAACTCTTGATTCAGATCATGATGGACTTCCCGATTGCTTTGAATTAAGAATCGGAACAAATCCTTATTTAAGCGATACAGATGATGATGGATTAAGTGATTACGAAGAAGTTTATACATATGGCACTAACTACCTTAATCCAGATACGGATGGCGATGGTTTAAAAGATGGTGATGAGGGATATAACGGAACTTTTTATCAGAAATATGGGATATACTTTAATCCGTTCGATCCTGACACTGATGATGATGGAATCGTTGACGGAAAGGAAATCATTGAACAAGAGTACTTATCAGATATCTCTGGTGTAAATGATTTGATAAACAATATTACAATAAACTGTGAAACAAGTGACAATATTGAGAATCAGATTATTGTTAGAAGTGCTACGATTACAGACGAGTTAGCTTCTGGTGCAGTTGGAAATGTTTCTGACCCTATCTCGATTTTACCAAAATCTGAACAATTAATCAATGGTAGTGCAGATATAAAGCTGCAGTTAGATGCTGACAGTGTTGATTCATTGGAATCAGATGATTTTGTTGTTTTATTTCATGATCTTGAAGATGATCAGCTTTATGAGCTGGAAACATATTATGATTCTTCTGATTTCACAATAAGGTTTACTGTGCCAAATATTTATAGTAATTTTGTGTTGGCAGATGCTGATCAGTGGCATAAGGTTTACAAATCAAGTATTGTTTATGACAAAAGTGTATATCAGGTAATCAATGATACAGGTTTAACTTGGGCGCAATCAAAAGCCTATTGTGAAAATATGGGAGGACATCTTGTTACGATTTCCTCTGAAGCTGAACAGAACTATATTATGGGACTTTTATCACAGTATGGTCATAATTACACTTACTGGTTGGGTTACAGATTTGTAAGAAATTATGATGATACTGAGCCATATTGGGAAAGCATCAACGGCGAAGGTATGCCGTACACTAACTGGGCACCAGGAGAACCAAATGAGTATGAAAATGAATCTGTTGCTCATATGTACAACATTGTTCCTTCAATTGCGCTTAGCTTAGGTGCTGAAAGAGGACAATGGAATGATACACTTGATGAGCAGGATTTCAATTTAGAATATTCGTACCTTAATTCAGGAATAATATGCGAACTTGATTCTACTGTTGACTCAGATGAAGATGGTATTCCGGATATTATAGAAACCGCTGGCATGGTTACGAAAAATGGTCGTATTCTTTACACAGATCCTGATAATCCGGATACTGATGGCGACGGTGTTTCTGACGGTTCTGAAATGATTATGGAGTGCAAAACAGAAAAAAGAATTGCATATTTGAATCCTGGTCAGGAATTTTTATTTGATGATCCAACAGATTATGAAGTAATGGCAAATGGAAAAATAAAAGGAGAAGTCTCATTTGTTTATTATGAATACAACTCTGATCCTACCGTGCCGGATAATTCTAAACTTTCCATAAATAACTATGTAACAATTCCCGATATTGATGAAAAAACTCCTGTTTCAATTTATGGCGAAATAGAGTCAAACTTTGATATTACAGAAGTAACAGTTGGTATTTATACAGAAGAAAATGGAGGTACTGCGTATTCTCCCAATACAGCATATCCAAATTCAAAATACTACAATATATCAAGACTTGACGATTACATTTTGTTCAATGCACTTCCGGGAGGACAAACATATTATTTCCGTATTACAGCAACTGATAGTTCAGGAAGAACAGCAACATTAATAAATCAGCAGTTTAGCGTTGTTGCAACATCTGAATTGAGGATTGAAAATGCAACTAAAATTCCGGATATTGTAGAAGGAACGCCTGTTTCAATTTCAGGAAATATTGTTTCTAACTATAACATTACTTCTGTAACTGTTGGTGTATATAATTCAGAAAACGGTGGTATTGCTTACACAGAAAAATCTGCTGTTCCAGATTCTCGTCAATTTGACATAAAAACTTTGGATTATGCTATAGAGTTTAACAAAGTACCAGCAGGCGGAGTAAGGTATTTCAGAGTCATTGCATCCGATGCATCAGGTAATACAAAAACTCTTATTAATCAGCCGTTTAGTGTAACTTCTACAACATCAAATCCAATTGTAACAGATGACATCAATAAAATTTTGAAAAAAATAAGAAATTGCCCAACGATATCACAGTATGGAACGGAAAAAGTTGATTCATGCGTTGCTGCTGCTCAAATTATGCTTGAAAATGGATATGAACTTTCATTTGTTTCTGGTATGTTAGGAAATATTTGCCATGAAGGGAATATTGGAATATTTGAGTATTACAACTTTAATAATCCTCAATATTATATGAACTACATGGTTAGTAATTATGATTACACAAATAGATTTAGTGGCAGATATATTTACGACAGTGGAATTAATGTAACTGAAGTATACAATATTCTTACATATCTTAACAATAATAACTGGACGATAAACGGAACAAAAGCGGGCTTTGGATTAGGAAGTATTCAATGGACATTTAACAGGACATATGACCTTGTAAAAATCTATAGAGAAGTTAATAATAATAGCAGTACAATAACAAAAGCGCAGGCTACAAATGCTGAAATGCTGATGATAACAAGAGAACTGAATAATTACTATAATTTTGTTTATACTAATTGGAAAGCTAACAATCCTGTTGAGAGTTCAACATCGGCATATAACGCTGCCTCCAATTTGTGCTGGAAGTATGAGGTACCCGGAGACACATCGTATCAGGCTGAAAATAGGTCTGATGATGCTCGAGCAATTTATTCTTATTTGATATCTTAATGAGAAAGGAAGTAACTATAGTGGGACGATTAAGAAGAATTATCAGTCTTGTCTCTGTTATAGCTGCAGGTATAGGACTAACATCAGCACCTGGTTATAATGCTTATGCTTCGAAAGATTCCTGGCAGAAAGATTACCTTGAGGTTATTGCAAACTACTCGCCTGAATCATATCCTGATGCAACATTTGAACTGTTCTATATAAATGAGGATGACATTCCTGAGCTGTACGTTGAAACAGGAGATTTTGCAGAAGGAGTCAAGCTGTATACCTACTATGATAATCAGCCTGTTTTATGCTTAGAAGCATCCTACAGATGCACACTTTGGCTTCACTCATCAAAAAACGGATATTTTTCAGAAGCCTATGGTGTAAGTGCAGGCTATGAAACCTTTTACAATATTATAAAATTGGAGAATGGCATCTGCAATAGAATATATGAATTTTACCATGACGGAAGAATTATGGCTGATAGTACTCATGACATCTATACCATAAATGGTGAAGAAGTGTCACAGGAGGAGTTTGAAAGCAGAGAAGCAGAAATGAATGCGGAATATTCGCTTATTTCGGACTATATTGATCGGGATCCTGTTAATAAATACAGCTACTATGATATGTACAAATATCTATCTGGTGAGATTGTGTCAGTTGAAACAACAGAACCATCAAGCACGTCTGCTCCGAACGAAACAGATTCTTCTGTAATCGATTCTTCGGATAATCATAATGATATATTATCTAATACAACAATAACTACAACCACTGAAAATATCAGAACTACGAGTAATGCTGTAACTTCAACAAGTGCGAATAATGTGAAAAATAATGATTCACCTAAAACAGGAGATAAAGGTGCATTCGGTATAGCTGCAATTGGTTTAGCTGTTATTGGAGCATCTCTGTTATTTAAAAAACATAAGGTGTAATTCAAAGTAAGATAATGAAATATACATTTGATTTCGATCAGTTCATATCTGAATAAAAAATAGAAAATACTTTTAATAAATTCAGAAACTTGCCAATGTTTTAAAGCAAGTCTAATGACACATTGCGAAATTCCACTTGCGTTTTATGAAACAAAAGAGTATATTACATAGGAGGTAATAAATGAAGAAAAAAATACTTGGTGCTTTTCTGACGGTTGCGCTTTTTTCGTCGATCCTTGGCGGCTGCGGCAGAGATACACCATCAGATAGCCAAGTCAGCACAATTTCTGAAATTTCAGAAATAACTGAAAGCCTCGAAACATCTGCTACTACGCAGACAGCGGTAGATGATATTACTGAGCCGATAACAGAAGCTCAATCGGATTTTGATTTTGTGAAAACCGTCGAATCAACATATATATGTGGTCAGAAGCTATCATATCCGATTACATGGGGACAGTTTGGCGAGGATTTTTCGATTGAATATGAAAGTGCTTTTGTTAATTCTGAAAAACAATTTGTTTCAGCTTTTGTAGAATATAAAGGGTATGATGTTGGAATGTTCGGATTTACAGGATGTGATTCAGTTGATGCAATAAATGCAGATACTACAGTTTCTTCTATATCAGTTTTGAGCAACGATATGGATTTCTTCGGTACGTCAAAAATTACGGTAAGCGATTTGAGTCTCGTTATAGACCATAGTCAACTATTTGATACATTTGGTGACGATTATAGAGAAGGTGTGGGATATGACCAGATTATTTACGAAGGCGATATGGGAAAATATATTTTTACATTTAGCCCTGCAGATGATGAAGATATGTTGACTTCAATACACTTATTAAATTTAGAAAAATAATTTTCAGGAGGTTCACAATGGATATTATAAAAGCAGCCGAAGATTTGCGTGAACTTGAAGAAGCAGAAAGCTTTGAAGAGTACATTAAAGAAAACAAAGACGAAATATATGAAATTCTGAATGCGAAGTCTGAGGAACTCATTGAACAAGGTGTTGATGATATTAAACAGAGCGTTACAGATTTATAGATAAAATTCCTGCTGGTGGTTTCTATGGAAATGTTGTGGGTGTTCTAATTGATATTCTTAAGGACACTTTACCGAGTGTAATTGAAGCGGGAAAAGATCATAATCAACTTACTGCACTTAATGGCATTGCGTTAGGTTATGTTGTATCAGCTCCTGAACTTTGTGAGAAAATTTTATATTTTGTAGATATAGAATGGGACAAAGCTTTTTCCGACTCTGAGTATAGCAAGGTGTTGGAATGCGGACCAACATATGCCGAAACTGTTCGTATAATTGAAGAAAATCCAGAACAAATACGTGATGTGACATTCATAGACGCTTATCTTGAATGGAGATATGCTTATGAGTATCAACTTGCTATTAAAGAATATGAGAATCATATTTGGCAGATGGAGTTAGCACGACGTGCCAGAATAAATGAAAAGTATCTTGATGGTGTGTTTCTTGAGATTAGACAATTCATGATAGAGAATGACATACCTCTTTCCGGAGAAGAAAACGGCGATGATGAACCTGAATTTTACCAACCTCATGAAAAGGGGCTTCCGAGCTATAAAGGGGAACCAGTATCTAAGCCATCGTTTTCGAATAATTTTGTTGACTTGCCTCGTTCACCCAGTGGCAGTATACTTGTTCCATATAATCCAAAGAGGATTGACACTCATGATATAACTCCCGCAGGCTTCTATGCTTTTATGGAAAGTAAGTACAAGGAAGATCCCGAAGCTGCATGTGAATATTTTAATGAATTCATGGATAAGTACAAAGCAGAACGAGATCATATTGATGAGGACGATGATTTCTTCGATGAAATGGAGGATGTAATAAACGATCTTCTTGATAAGTATCCTGATCTCAGAAGTGATGAATATGGTGATGCAAAGGAAGTCGCTCCTCCTCGTGATCCACTTGTAATAGATCTTGGCAAACCCGGAATTGAACTGACAAGCGTAGAAAATGGCGTACATTTTGATCTTGATAAAAACGGATTTGCAGAAAAGACTGCATGGATAGGAGAAGAAGACGGTTTTCTTGCACTGGACAGAAATGGAAATGGTTTCATTGATGATGGCGGAGAGCTTTTTGGCGACCAAGTAATTATGTCCAATGGAAAAACAGCATCATCCGGATTTGAAGCATTAAAGGATCTTGATACAAATAATGACGGAATAATCAATAAGGACGATGAACAGTTCGAGAATTTACGAGTTTGGATTGATTCGGATCAAAATGGAATTTCATCTCCGGATGAATTGAAAACTCTTGACGAACTTGGAATATCCTCTATCAGCCTTGACCACATTAACAAAGATACTATTGATTCAGAAACAGGAACTGCAGTTACAGAATCCTCGATAGTTAACTTTACTGATGGTACAACACGTGAAATTGCCGAACACTGGTTTGAAGTCAAGCCCCATGATACAGAGGAAAGAGATGATGAGGGCAATAAAATCGTTGCTGATTCCGTTGAGTCATTTGGTAACGTAAAGAACCTTTCTTCCGCTATCGAAGATGACAAAACAGGCGAGTTGGGTGCGCTTGTTGATGCATTCAAGGCTTCATCAAATTACTTTGAGAAGAGAGTTCTTATTAAGAAGATACTTTACTTCATTACAGATTCTACTTCAATTGATAGCGGTTCAAGAGGAGGTAATATCGATGCTAGTGATCTTCACGTCATTGAGAAGTTTATGGGCGACAATTTCGTCGGCGCTGATGGTTCATCAGTTCCTAACAGCGTGGCAGCCCCTATTCTGAAAAACGTTTACTACAAGATTGAAAATATGTACTTCAACCTTCTCAATCAGCAGACAGTTGTAGGAGATTATCTCAATATGATTCATGCAGAGATCGATGAATCTGGTAACAGAAATCTTGATTTCTCACTGTTTAACTACATGATCGGTCTGGATATGTATTATGGTTTGGATGTTGACAATATCGTTTACGGTATTGCTTCATGGCTGAAAGAATATGATACTGTATATAATACTGCCGAACTCGCCGGCTTCTCTGACACGTTTGGATCACTTACAGAAAGATACGCCAATATCTCAGATATAATTAATATTTCAGAGGTTAAGTTCGGTTCTGCTGATGCTGATAATCTCAATGGCACAAATGCATATGAGATTTTCTGGGGTGATTCCGGTAACGACACCATCAAGGCAGGCGGCGGCAATGATCACCTCTACGGTGGCGAGGGAGACGACGTCCTCAACGGCGGAGCAGGGGATGATACTTACTACATCGGCAAGAATCATGGCAACGATATTATCAGAGACACTGACGGAAATACAAAGATTATGTTTATCGATGGTATTGCGGCAGACGATTACGAAATTTCCATAGACGCTAAGCTTGGCTTCGTGTTTACAAATAAGGAGACAGGTGAGAAGATCTCTACTCCTGATTTTATGAGTAATCCTCTGAAGTATAGATATGTCTTCGAGGGCGGCTCTGCAATTGAGAATCCTTTCAATAATCAAAATGTTATTGAGGGTACTGATGAAGACGATTATTACGAGCCCGGAGATGGATTCAACATTTTCTATGGCGGAGAAGGAAATGACACGCTTGCAGGCAGCAAGGACATGGACTTCATGTACGGCGGAGACGGAGACGATCTTCTTCTTGGCAGAAATGGTGTTAATGTACTGTTCGGCGGCAATGGTAATGACACTATCTATGATGGAGATGACGGCAGCTATCTCAGCGGTGGAGACGGAGACGACTTCCTCTACGGAGGCGGCGGAGCTGATGTTCTCGACGGCGGTGCAGGAAATGACTACTTGCAGGGAGATCATGGAGATGATACATACATATTTGGAAAGGGTTATGATACCGATACGATAAATGCGTCTTCGGGTAACAATACAATTATTATTCACGGATACCGTGCATCTTCAATGATAAACACACAGCAACCGTGATTTCAATTTTGTGTTTGATGACGGTACAGTTCTCGGTCAGTATGACATCACAGCGAAATACGCTCCTATCTATGGCACAGACGGTGATGACTGGCTTGCAATACAGAATGGGGACAACGGTATTATTCACGGCGGCGCAGGAAACGACGGACTCAGCGGCGGAAGCGGAAATGACGAGCTTTACGGCGAGGACGGAGACGATACGCTCTATGGAAACGATGGTAACGACATTCTGGATGGCGGAACAGGCAACGATACTCTTTGCGGTGGAAATGGCACGGATACATATATTTTCGCAAAGGGTTATGGCAATGACACCATAAATGAATGGGGCAGCGATCACAGTATCGTGAAGCTGACTGACATCAACTCCGATGAAGTTACGATCATAGACCAGTGGGGTTCAAATCTTGTTGTTTCAATTAATGAAACTGAGGATACGCTCATAATCAGCAACTTCAAGTGGGGACAGGCTACCTACTCCTTTGAATTCGCAGACGGAGCAATTGCATCGGTCAACAAGGACACATGGGAGCTTGAATTCAGCAAGCAGCCTGATATTCCGGAAACAAGTGAAGATGACCTTGTTTAGGAAAGTGCCGATATTCTTAGTGAACTATACACAGACGAAAGCCTGACATCTGACATTTTCACAGAATCTGACAGCACAGTAATTTCCGATATTTCCGACAGCGTATCTGTTGCAGATGAATCAGACGAGGTGGCAGATCAGACTGATATTCAGGTGATGATCCTGACCGAGAATATGTCCGCATTTGCAGATGAGGATAATGTTTTCGATAACGCTGACGTCCTTGATCCGACAGACGATATGTCGATGATGAATCTGCTTCTCTGTGATTTGACAAGCAGAATACAAAATGTGCAAAAAGGCGGATAAAAACGGTAGAATCCGTAAAACGTGTGAAAAACTACGGTATATAGCCGAAATATCAATGCAATATTTTGTGAAAGTTTGAAGTCAATAAAATTAACGTGTCAAAAAAATGCGCCGATTTGAGGAGTTTTCCACAATTTCGGCGCATTATTAATTTTTCATCAAATATCATTAAAATAGCGTTTTAAAAATAAGACTTTGATTATATATATTCTTATAAATGCCTATATATCGCAGTTTAAGCATTTAAATAGTAAATAGAATTTTTAAACACTCCATGTGAAAACGAGTAAAGATGATTATAGAAGTGAGGGTGGGACGTGGGACATAAATTAATATAGGGTAGGACGTATGTCCCACCCTATATTTTATACAATATGTATATAATTCATGACAAGTTATACTCTTCCAATCACTTTTCCAAAACAGTGAATACGTTCTTCATCGTAGTCAGAAAGATGTATATCATCATATTCAGCATTCAGTGAAATTAGTTTGTTGCCGCCGAACTTTTTTATATAACCGTTTCCTTCTATATTAAATATGCCAATCTCACCAATATCTACGGACGGTTGTTTTTTTACAAGAACAATATCTCCATCAAAATAAATAGGCTCCATGCTGTTTCCTTTTATTTTTAGAGCAAAATCAGCTTTTCGTGCTTCAGGAGTATCAGGAACTTCGATTTCATACCATTCATCGCCTTCTCCAAGCTCAAAATCGATTCCTGCTGAAACTCGGTATGTGCTACAATCAATTTCCAAATGATGTTCTTCAGACTCTTCCTCTACAGCGGTTTCGATTTGGGTTTCGAGTTCTGCAAGAACAGTAGCCCTTTCTTTAATTCTTATCTTATTGTCACGAGATAATGCATTAAATAAATCAAGCATTTCCTGCTCTTCGTCAGTTAATTTAGAGGATGAAGAGTTTTTTTCTTTTCCTGTAAGTAAATAATCTGTAGACACTTCAAAAAAATCCGCAATTGTGGATATAGTATCAGCCGCTGGGTTAGTCCCTCTCTTATGCCACGCTGAAATAGTTGATGTAGATATACCTGTATATTCAGATAATTCGGTTTGTTTTTTACCTTGTTTCTCCAATAAATGAAATACTCTTTGTGAGATTGTCACAACGCAACCCTCCTATAAATGTACAATATGCCAAAAATCTGCAAATGTAGATTTTTAATATTGACAATTCTACATTTGTGGATTATAATATACTTAACGAATATCTCAGGGCATAAAAAGCCTTATGATAATTGTATCACAAGAAACTTGAAAAGTAAACAGAAAAGAGGAAAAAATATGGAGAAACTCGAAATTCGTCGAAATGACAAACGAGCGGTTTTGGTGAAAGTAAAAAAGTGTAAAAAATCACCTGCTCCAGTTTCAGCGGAACAGGCAGAATCTAAAAGCACTATTGAAATTCTTAGCGAGAACATATGCGTCCACGGAATGCCGACTCAAGTAATTTTTGATCGTGGACATAGGGCATTTAACAATATGTTGGACAGAATGCAGAAAGCTAAGGCTGAAATCAAAGTAAAAAAAGAGTTTGATATCAGAAACGCAGCAGGAAGCGAACGTCTTGAAAGCTTTGGAGGGAAAACGACTTATCTTCCGGCTTTTAAAACGGATGAAGAAAAAGAACGTGCCTCAAAAATTGCCAAACAACTAAAAGGAATGACAATTCGTGAGGCACAGGATTTCCTTTCAAGAGTATCGGATGCTCTTATCGGTGCTGGTGTGCTTTAATGGCTACAGCAATAATCAAACAGGAGTGTGATAAAGTGAAAATTGAAATCACAAAAGAAAATCCACCTGTTATATCGTGGCTCGATAAAGACGGATGGATGCAAAGAGAAAAAGTAACTTATCGTAGTTTAAAAAATCACAAGATCAAGCACCGCCTACTTGTTTTGGTGCTTTTGCTCTTAATGGACATTCTTCTCGGTTCGGACACCTAATATAAGAAGCATATTCACAATCTGCTCCGACTTGCACAAATTTAGGTGGTTGTCCATTGCTTTGAATTACTTCATAAAAAACATCAATTGAGTAATCTTTATTTAATGTAGGGCAAAAACCGGATATAGTTTTATTAAACATAATTTTCCCCTCCTTCCCCAACCATTATACACCAAAACCAAATCATTTACAATAGAAAGGACTGATAATATGACATTAGGAAACAAAATCCGAAACCGCCGTGAGGAGCTTGGATTTACTCAGGTTGAGCTTGCCAAGAAGGCAAGACTCACACAGGCAACTATTTCGAGAATTGAAGACGATATAATTGCTCCCAAAGCAACAACGCTCATAGTTCTTGCAATTTCCCTTGACCTTGCGCCTAACGCATTTCTTACGGAAGAAAGGAGGGCAAGCTGATGCAGGAATCAATACTTGAAGCCTTCAATGAAACTTACGATTCTGACTGTACTGATTTTGAGATCATAAAGGAAGAATTTTCAACAGATGAAATTCTTGATACATGGCTCAGATACGAGGGCATAGTCGGATATACAAGGAATATCATCGACTTGCTCGGCGAATGCGGAGTATATATTGAAGAATAGCCGAAACAGCGGACAAGTTCCGCTGTCCGTTGGGAATGGTCGCCCAACGCTGACGATGGCAGACCGCAGACAGCAGAAATATCATGACAAGAGCAAGTGCAGCAGTTATTGATATTTCGAGAACCTGAAAAGCTATAAGAATCTTGAAAAAAGAAAAGAGGTGAAAAGATGGATTTCAATTACGAAGCGTCCATATATCTCACGAAGATATCGACAGCAGTATTGTCGCTCAGCAACATGACCGGCTGTGATCTGAAGCCGGAAGCAATACGCAAGATCGTGATCACAATGCAGGAGCTGGAACAGTCAACCGCCGACTTCATTATTGAAATGGGTATTTCAGCCGCAGGAGCTAAGGTTTGCAGAGAGACTTTCATCCACGCAAACAAGACTGCGATCAGACACTTAGAAAAAATCCAGCTTCAGGGCGGTTACCATTTGGAAAACCTCATCGCATCCCTGAAACTGGAAATCAAATCATTAAGAGAAGAACTGAACTTTTCTTAATGCTTAATTTAAGTGTATCACAAACGACAAGTTTTGTCAAGAAAAATTTTTACCGGAGCGTCCTGCTCCGGCAGAAAGGAGGAAAACGTGGATTATTTAACAGTTAAAGAACTCGCTGAACTTAAAGGATGCTCAGAACGACACGCTAAACGTATTATTAAAGAAGGCAAGATTCAAGCTGAAATGCGAATTGATCCCGAGATAAAACAAGAACGCTACATGATACCAGTATCAACGCTTCCGGAAGATCTGAAAGCCAAGTATTACAACAACCTTAAAAAAGAAGCCGGAACAGCACCGGAGCTCATAGAAACGGAAGTCTTAAAACCGCATAAAAAGGCTGTTAAAAGACCATTTGAAGAGTACACCGCAGATGAACGTGCTGAAATAGCCTTGTGGTGCAATATACTCCGAGAGTGGCAGGAACTGCGTGTTAAATACAAGAATAAGACTTCGTTTGACAGTGATTTTATTGGAAAGTGCCGACTTGAGCATGAGGGAATCAATATAAGCATTGATATCCTCTACAGAAAATATGCGGCGTTCCGTGAAAACGACTACGATGGTCTGATCGATAAGCGAGGCGGCTGGAACAGAGGTCAGACCTCCATGAATGAGGATGTCTGGAAAATGTTCACAAGAATTTATCTTGTTTGGAGCAGACCGACCGTGAGCCGATGTTATACCGATCTTAAAGCTTGGTGTATGGTGAATTATCCGGAGCTTTACAGTTCAATACCGTCTGACAGAACCTTCAGGCGCAGAATAAAAAGTGAAATCCCTAAATGCGTGATAGAGTTTACCCGATACGGCAAAAAAGCCTGCATGGATCGCAGATAACCACACTCTTGACGTTATCTCAATGTCTCCGGAGGGAAAGCCGCACAGACTATCTCTTACGGCGTATATGGACGCAAAAAGCGGAGTTATTGTAGGTTGGAACTTATGCGATAACCCCTGCTCCCAGTCCACATTACTCGCATTCAGAGCGGCAGTTTTGAACGGTTTCGGAGTTCCGCTGGGAGTATATTTCGATAACGGTTCAGAATTTCTCACTCACGATATAGCCGGAAGAGGACATAGAACCAAAGCTCGCTGGAACAAGGACGACGATCCTCCGACGATTCTTTCGCTGCTCGGCGTAACGATGACTAACGCACTTGTCAAGAATGCTAAAGCTAAAAATATTGAAAGATATTTTAATACTTTCAAAGAGTTTGAATTGTCAACACTTTTTTGGACAGAAATTATTTAGCCGGGTGAAATGATTT
>JAMPIL010000018.1 GCA_023662725.1 Ruminococcus flavefaciens | reverse complement strand
GAATATAAAAGGGCAGTTGTTGAAAAGGCACACAAAGTTGCACCAAATATAAGTTTGGTGCAACTTTATGTGCCAGTAAATAATCAAGAAAGGATTAAAATAATGAAAAATTACAATACTACGGAAAATCCTGAATTTTTTAATGAATATCTCATTTATTTAAAAATAGTAAAACTTCTTTCGGAACGGACAATATCAGAATATTACCTTGATACCAAAATGTTTTTAAAATTTATACACAATAAAATTGATTCTGATAAACTAATTGAAGATGTAAATATTAACAATATGAGTGAAATAGAATTGAAACAAATTACCGTTACTGATATATATAATTTTATATTTTACACAGCAGATGAAAGAAATAATTCTGATAAAGCTAGGTATAGAAAAGTTTCGTCACTCAGAAGCTTTTTTAAGTATCTTGTTAAGGTGGCGCATATTATTGAAAATGATCCATGTAAAGATCTGGATGTTCCTGTTCCTAAGGCAGCGTTGCCAAGATTCTTATCACTTAATGAAAGTCAGCGTTTGCTTACAGCATCAGATAATAAAGCGTCAATTCGTGATTATTGTATAATAACGATTTTTCTTAATTGCGGAATACGATTAAGTGAACTTGTTGGAATTAATATTTCTGATATTGATTTTTATGAAAATAGAATGAAAGTTCTCGGAAAAGGAAAAAAAGAAAGAATTATTTATCTCAATGCAGCTTGCATTGATTCTTTAAATAAATATCTTGAAATAAGAAAAAAAAATAAAAAAGCTGCAAACGAACCCGCATTATTTATCAGTAATCAAAACAAAAGAATCTCAAAACGCCGTGTTCAGCAAATTATCGAAGAAACTATCAAAGCAGCCAATCTTGATGGAAAAGGTATAACAACGCATAAGCTTCGGCATACTGCGGCAACTCTCATGTATCAATATGGCGACGCTGATATTCTTACATTGAAAGAGCTTTTAGGTCATTCAAGTATATCAACTACAGAAATTTATACTCATCTGAACGAAGAAAAGGTCAGAAATGCAGTGGAAAGCAATCCCCTTTCTTCTATAAAATCAAAAGATAAAAAAAGTAATTAATGCAACTAATAAAAATATTTTGTCAGAAATGCTTGCAAAACTTTTTGTTTTATGTTAAAATTAAAATGTATGTTTTGAAACAAAACCGAAAGGCAGAAGATAAATGGCAAAAAAAAATGATTATGGCAATGAAAGCATTACCATGCTTAAAGGTCCAGATAAGGTAAGAAAACGTCCCGCCGTTATATTTGGTTCAGATGGACTTGACGGCTGTGAACATTCAATATTTGAAGTTGTATCTAACTCTATTGATGAAGCACGTGAAGGTTATGGAAATAAAATTATTGTGACTCATTATAGAAATCATGATATTGAGGTGGAAGATTTCGGACGTGGATGTCCGGTCGATTATAATAACAGTGAACAACGTTTTAACTGGGAACTTGTTTACTGTGAGCTTTATGCCGGAGGAAAATATGATGATACTGCTGAATCCTATGAGTATTCACTTGGATTAAACGGTCTTGGTCTTTGTGCAACGCAGTTTTCTTCAGAATTTATGGACGTCGAGGTTATACGTGACGGATTTAAATATAATCTTCATTTTGAAAAAGGAAATAATGTTGGAGGCTTGAAAAAAGAAGTCTGCAAAAAAAAGCAGACAGGAACTAAAACCCACTGGCGTCCCGATCTTGAAGTATTTACCGATATTGACGTTTCAGACGAATACTTCTGCGATATTTTAAAACGGCAGGCAGTTGTAAATCCTAATATCCTGTTTATATTCCGTACTGAAAATGAAGCCGGATCTTTCAATGAACAGGAATTTATTTATGAAAGCGGCATCACAGATTACGTTAAGGAAATAGCTGAAGATAAGGCTATGACATCAATTCAGCATTGGTCAGCCGAAAAAAAAGGAAAAGACCGTGAAGATAAACCTGAATATAAGGTTAAACTTGATGTGGCTCTTACTTTTTCCAATAAGGTGAAGAAAATAGAATATTATCACAATTCAAGCTTTCTGGAACACGGCGGTTCTCCTGAAAGAGCTGTAAAACAGGCGTTTGTTTCACAGCTCGATTCTTACATTAAATCAGTAAATGGATATCAGAAAAATGAGGCAAAAATCACTTTTAACGACGTTGAGGAATGTCTTATAATAGTTTCTTCCTCATTTTCAACTCAAACTTCTTATGAAAATCAAACTAAAAAGGCTATTACCAATAAATTTATTTACGAAGCTATGACAGAATTCCTAAAACATCAGCTTGAGATTTATTTCATTGAAAATCCGGATGAAGCAAAAAGAATTTCTGAACAAGTTCTTCTTAATAAGCGAAGCCGTGAAAATGCTGAAAAAACTCGTCTTAATATGAAGAAAAAACTTTCGGGAACTATAGATTTATCAAACATGGTAGAGAAGTTTGTTGATTGCCGTACCAAAGATGTTTCAAGGCGTGAAATATATATCGTGGAGGGAGATTCGGCTCTCGGTTCGGTAAAACTGGCTCGTGATGCAGAGTTTCAGGCTATAATTCCGGTTCGTGGAAAAATTCTTAATTGCCTTAAAGCCGAGTATAATAAAATTTTTAAAAGTGAAATAATAACTGATTTGATAAAAGTTCTCGGCTGTGGAGTTGAAGTTTCAACCAAAGCTAATAAAGAACTTTCTACATTTAACATAGACAACTTCAGATGGAGCAAAATCGTTATATGTACTGATGCTGATGTTGACGGATTTCAGATTCGTACATTGATTCTAACCATGCTTTACAGACTTACTCCTACATTGATAGAGCATGGATTCGTTTATATTGCTGAGTCTCCCCTCTTTGAAATCAACACAAAAGAAAAAACTTATTTTGCATACACAGAACAAGAAAAGCAGCGAATCATTGATATTATTGGCGATAAAAAATATACTATCCAGCGTTCAAAAGGTCTTGGCGAAAATGAGCCGGATATGATGAGTCTTACTACTATGAATCCTGAAACACGCCGTCTTATCAAAGTTAACGCTGATGATATAAAAGAATCTGCTGAAATATTTGAAATGCTGCTTGGCGATGATTTACAGGGACGAAAAGACTATATTTCCAAGTATGGCTCAGATTATCTTGAGCTTGCTGATATAAGCTGATAACAGCATTTTTGAAAGGACTATTTAAAATGAAAAATGAATTTATAACTCCTCGTAATCATATAAACTTTGAAGCAAAAAAGCTTTTTGATTCAGTGGGAGAAATAATTGACGGCTCGATTGCATATTTGAATCTAAACGGTGGAGGTCCTCTTGAGAAACATACACATCCGCATAATCACCTATTTATTGTAACAAAGGGTGAGGCTAAAATTTTGCTTGACGATGAAGAAATTATCGTTAAAAAAGATGAAGCATTTTTGGTAAACGGTGAAACTCCTCATTCTGTTTGGAACAATATTGACAAAGAAACTGTAATGATAGGAATTTCTGTAAAATAAGGAGAATAATTAATGCCAAGAAAAAAAGAAACTCCAAAGAAAAAAAATACTTTCAAGCACGAAGCATATATTGAAGGTTCAGGCAGTATTGTAAACGAAAAGATCGCCGATACTCTCAAAAAAAACTATATGCCGTATGCTATGAGCGTTATTATTTCAAGAGCGCTTCCGGAGATAGACGGTTTTAAGCCGTCTCATCGAAAACTGCTTTATATGATGTATAAACGAGGTCTTCTTAATCCTGATAAGGAACGCTCTAAATCAGCAAATGTCGTTGGAGAGACCATGAAGCTTAATCCTCATGGCGATCAGGCGATATATGAGACTCTTGTACGTATGACAAGAGGAAACGAAGCACTTTTGCATCCTTATATAGATTCTAAAGGAAATTTCGGAAAGCAGTATTCAAGCAAAATGCACTTTGCCGCTCCACGATATACTGAAGTAAAACTGGAAAAAATCTGTAATGAGCTTTTTCGTGATATAGACAGGGATACTGTTGATTTCGTTCCGAACTATGACAACACGATGCAGGAGCCTACTCTGCTTCCGTCAGCTTTTCCAACAGTTCTGGTAAACTCAAATACCGGTATTGCCGTTTCAATGGCAAGCAATGTTTGTCCGTTTAATCTTGAAGAAGTTTGTGAAACAACTATTGCTCTTATGAAAAATCCCGATCACGACATAATAAGCACGCTTAAAGGACCTGATTTTCCTGGTGGAGGTCTTATGCTGTATGATGAAGCAGAGCTGAAAAAGGTTTTTGAAACAGGCCGTGGAAGCATTAAAGTCCGCTCAAAATACAGCTACGATAAATCAGCAAATTGTCTTGAAATTACTCAAATTCCGTATACGACAACTATCGAAGCTATAATCGATAAAATTATTGACCTCGTTAAACAAGGTAAGATTCGTGAGATCTCTTATATTCGTGATGAAACAGATATTGACGGTCTTAAAATTGCTATTGATCTTAAACGTGGTACAGATCCGGATAAGCTTATGCAGAAGCTTTACAGACTCACTCCACTTCAGGATAGTTATCCTTGTAATTTTAACATTCTCATAGCTGGAACACCTCGTGTAATGGGAATACGTGAAATTCTTACTGAATGGATCGCTTTTCGTGAAGAATGTATTCAAAGGCGCACATACTTTGATCTTCAGAAGAAAAAAGAAAAACTTCATCTGCTTGAAGCTCTATCAAAAATCCTACTTGATATCGATAAAGCAATCAGGATCATTCGTGAAACTGAAAGTGAATCTGATGTTGTGCCAAATCTTATGATCGGATTCGGAATAGACGAAATACAAGCAGAATACGTTGCAGAAATAAAACTGCGCAATATCAACAGACAGTATATTTTACGCCGCATAGATGAAGTAGACCAACTAAAAAAAGATATTGAAGAAATGGAAGAAATTCTTCGTGATAAGAAAAAAATCAGAAAAATTATTATTGATGAACTTCGTCAAGTGATAAAAAACTATGCTCAGCCAAGAAAGACGATGTTTTTCTATCAATCTGATATTGCTAATGAAGTTGAAATTGACGAAACTCCTGATTACCCTGTTAATATTTTTGTTTCGGAAAGCGGATATTTTAAAAAAATTACTCCTCAATCGCTGCGAATGAGCAGTGAGCACAAGCTAAAAGAGGGTGACTTCATCATTCAGAGTTTTGAAGCTACAAACAAAACTGAACTTATTTTCTTCTCTGATAAGGCTCAGGCTTATAAGTCAAAGGCAAGTGCGTTTGATGATACAAAGGCAAGCGTTATGGGAGATTATATTCCGGCTAAGCTTAATTTTGATGAAGGAGAAAATCTAAAAACTCTCGTTACTACAATTGATTATAGCGGATATATTGTATTCTTCTTTGAGAATGGAAAAGCGACCAAAGTTCCGGTTAAATCTTATGAAACGAAAACTAACCGAAAAAAGCTTGCAAAGGCTTATTCCGACAAATCCCCTCTTATTGCAGCACTTTTTGTCGGTGACGACTGTGATGTTCTGTTAAGAAGCACAAGCGGCCATGCTCTTGTTTTCAATACAGGAATGATAATGCCAAAATCTACGAGAGATTCTCAGGGAGTTCAAGTCATGACGCTTCGAAAAAAGGCTCTTCTTGCTTCGGCAGCAATAATCAATGAAGAAAATAAAGAAGGGTTTGAGAAATATCGTTCAAAAAATGTTCCTTCGTCCGGAAAACCGGCAAAGGAATTGGGAGATACCAATCAGCTTACTTTATAAAAATTAAAAGAGCTGCTGCAATTAATGCAACAGCTCAATTTTTATTTATATTCTGTTCTGAAATTTGTAAATTCTGCTATACATCCCTCTTAATGTTGTTGTTCATCCATGAAGAGCGTTATACCTGCTTCTCCGTCAATTATGGAAAGATCACAAGTGATACCACCATTAAAATCCATTTGTCTTAATCCGATAAATGTTGGTGAAGCAATATCGTCAATAGTTTTATCTGTGCCATGAAGAATAAATTTTTTCTGAGAAAGTTCATATTTGGAATGATTCAGATGACGCATATAGCACCATTCAACATTTGGAGACGTGTTTTCAAATGTATAAATTTGTTTGAAATTCTGTTTGAAAGCACCGTTTATCTCGTATTCAAGAGCTGTTGTACCGTTATCTCCAGCCGTGAACCAGCCGTTTTCATCAAAATGAATCGGAGTCATAAAAACTTCACATCCGAGATGAAGATAAGGCATCCATTGATCAATCTGGCGGAATCCAAGATTTGTAGTTATATAGAAATTTTTGGAAACAGACGTATTTGTTGTAACCATGTAAAATGTACCATTGTTAAAGCGAATAGTCGGAGCAAAAACTCCGCCGGAAGAAACAGAATTTTCCAGCATTACCTGACTTTTTCTTGTAAGACAATGCCCGATTCGTTTCCAATTCACAAGATCTTCGCTTTCAAAAATCGGAACTCCTGGGAAATATTGAAACGAACTGCAAACCATATAATATTTATTATTTTAAATCCGCACAGAGTTTGCCTAAAACCTCTGTGCGGTATTAATATTATGAATTTTTGTCAACTGTATGGAACTTTTTGAGGTTTCCGATTTTTTCATTTCTTTCATCAAGAACCTTTTCAACATCAGACCATTCAAGTCCCTGATGTGCGCAGAGAACCATAACGTGATAAAGAAGGTCATTTATCTCGTTCATAAGTTCGTCATTGTCACCATTTTTTGCAGCTATAACTGTTTCGGTAGCCTCTTCGCCGACTTTTTTGCAGATTTTATCTACTCCTTTATCAAAAAGATAGCAGGTGTACGAATTTTCTGCAGCAGTACCGTTTTCATACTGCTTTTTTCTCTCCTTGATTACTTCAAAGATTTCTTCATATACTGTCATAATTATTTCTCCTCGTTATTATAAATTTCATTAAAGAAACAGCTATAGCTTCCGGTATGACAAGCAACGCCGGTCTGTTCAACGTTTACAAGAAGCGTATCATTGTCGCAGTCTCCGTAAATGGAAACGACTTTCTGTAAATGTCCCGAAGTCGCTCCCTTATTCCAGTATTCCTGTCTCGATCTGCTCCAGAACCATGTATAGCCTGTTTCAAGAGTCTTTTTCAGACTCTCTTTATTCATATATGCAAGCATAAGAACTGTTTTTGTGTTGACCTCATAACAAATCGCAGGGATAAGTTCTCCCTTTTCAAAAAATTTGTCAAGGTCGTTTAATTCAATTTTAATCATTTTATTACCACCACGCTATAAATTACTTTGGGTATGTATTTTTCTTATTCAAACATTTTATCATCTTACTGTAATATTCTTACCACGACAGTATGTCTTTACTTCTTGAACAGTAAGTTCGTTAAAATGGAACAGCGACGCCGCAAGAGCCGCAGTAGCTCCGGTTTGTTCGAAAACTTCAGCAAAGTCGTTTATTTTACCTGCTCCGCCGCTTGCGATCACAGGGATATTACAGTTATCACACACAGCTTGAAGCATTTCAATGTCAAAGCCCTCTTTAGTGCCGTCTGCGTCAATGGAATTCAGACATATCTCCCCTGCCCCAAGTTCCTCGATCTGGTGAACCCAGTCAATTAGGTCGATTCCCATATCAACACGTCCGCCGTTTATGTAAACCGTCCACTTGTGATCGGCTATTTTTTTAGCATCAATTCCAACACAAATACACTGACTTCCGAAAATATCAGCTCCGTCTTTGATAAGCTGTGGATTTTTAACTGCCTGTGAGTTAACGGAAACCTTGTCTGCTCCGGCACGAAGTGTTTCACGGATATCGTCAACAGTTTTGATTCCTCCGCCTACTGTAAGTGGAACAAATACCTTTTTGGCAGTTTCTCTTACAACATCAAGGAAAACTCCCCTGCCCTCAAAAGAAGCAGTTATATCATAAAATACTATCTCGTCTGCACCCTGCTTGTTGTATTCCTCTGCGCACTCAACAGGATCGCCTACATCTCGTATTCCCTCGAAATTTACTCCCTTAACTACCTTGCCGTTACGAACGTCAAGGCATGGGATTATTCTTTTTGCAAGCATTTTTCAGCCTCCTTTATTTTTAGTATTATAAATCAGAATTTATAGCATTAAGAACTCTTTACTTAAATCATAGAATTCCTGAAAATTGCTTATCATTGCAGGATGATCGCCTTTAGAAAACAGGTGAATTTTTCCGTGTTTTAACTTTTTGACTATCTCTCCATAAATCTTTTCATAATAATCATCAGAAATACTATACATAAACTTATCTTCTTTGCTTCCGGTCAGAAGGATATCCACAGTCAGTTCATTCAATGATTTGTGAAAAAAATGTCCTATCTCTTTCTGATGCCTTATAATTGCAAAAGTATCATTGTCAACTATCTTTTCCCAGTCTGCGCCGTGCATATATTCATAAAAATCTTGTGCTCCTGCATTGTTTTTTGCCATTTCACGGTCTTTCAAAAGATTCTGAGTGAATACATCGGTTGCAGTTTCTCCCTCGAAGCTATCCGCAATTACTCTTTTTACAAGTTCAGGAGCTTCAAGCGCAACGTTTATTGCAACCATAGCACCTCCGCTACTCCCGATAATATTTACAGCTCCGTACTGCTTTTCTTTCAGAAATGCAATTACCTGCTGAGCTTCATAAAACCAAAGGTCTGTCGGGAACACATCCAGTCTGTCTGATTTTCCGTGACCTAAAAAATCTATCAGGACAACCTTAAAGTTTGGACTGTATTCCTCTGCTATATGTGCATACATCTGAGAAGAAGCGGTATTTCCGTGAAGAAATATCAAGGGCTGTCCTGAGCCTTTTTCATTGTAGTACAGCTTTTTCCCACCATAATTAAAATAACTCATATAATGCTCTCCCTTTAATAAAATGACATATAAATTCCAATTTATATTATTTATTCAATCACAGACCTCTTGCATATTCAACAGCTTCTTTAAGATTTAATGTACCCTTATAAATCGACTTTCCGCAGATAGTTCCGTAAAGTCCCATTTCCTTGCAGGCAATAATATCATCCATAGTATGAACTCCGCCGCTTGCGATAATATTACATTTTCCGTCAGTTGCATCAGCAAGAGCCTTTAATTGTTCTTTATTTACTCCGGAAAGAGTACCGTCCTTGCTTATATCGGTAAAGATAAAATATCTTACTCCGACTTCTATCATCTTATTGGCAAGGTCGATATAGTTTACATCAGAAGCTTCAAGCCAACCCTCGGCTGCTACCATACCGTTTACAGCATCAATGCCAACGGCAATTTTCTCGCTTCCGAACTTTTCTGCTGCTTCTTTTACAAGAACTGGATTCTTCAATGCAGCCGAGCCGATAATTACTCTTGAAATTCCCATTTTCAGGTATTCTTCAATAGTTTCAAGATTGCGGATTCCGCCGCCGATCTCAACTTTAAGATTAGTTTTAGCCGCAACATCAGTATAGATTTTTGTATTAACCGGTCTGCCTTCCTTTGCGCCGTCAAGATCGACCATGTGTATCCATTCTGCTCCGGCTTTTTCGAAGCTTTGTGCAGTTTCAAGATAATTATCGGCAACCTTTTCCACTGTAGAAAAGTCTCCTTTGAACAAACGAACACAGTTGCCGTCCTTTATATCAATTGCAGGTAAAATAATCATATCAGACCTCCGAAATTTTTAAGAATTCTTAATCCGGTCCCGCCGCTTTTTTCCGGATGAAACTGCGCTCCGTAGACAAATTTTCCGTCATGAACAAGTGCAGGAACACACCCGCCGTATTCGCAGTATGCTGAAATATCCTTATCATCGCAATGAGCCTTGTACGAGTGAACGAAATAAACATATTCATTATCGCCAATATCGTCCATAAGGCGGCAATCGTTGAGCTTTTCAAGCTTATTCCAGCCCATATGAGGAATTATAAGCTCAGGAGCTTCCATTTTTCTAACATCGCCTTTTATAAGACCAAGACCGTCGCACTCGCCGAATTCGTATCCTTTTTCAAAAATAAGCTGCATTCCAAGACAGATTCCAAGAAAAGGTTTCTTTGTGGCTTCCTCTTTTATTGTATCAATAAGACCGGTTGATTCAAGTTTTTTCATTGCAGCCGGAAATGCTCCTACTCCGGGAAGAATAACAGCATCGGCAGAAATTACTGATTCTTTATCTGAAACAAGATGACTTTCAAGTCCAAGGTAATCAAGAGCATTTTTAACGCTGAAAATATTTCCTGCTCCATAATCAATTATAGCTATCATCACAAAACTCCTTTCGTCGAAAGCGTTGAACCGTCAGAATTATAAGCAGAAGCCGTCTTTAATGCATGAGCAACAGCCTTATAAATTGCTTCGGCTTTATGATGATCGTTGCTTCCATAGAGAAGATTTATATGAAGAGTCATTCCGGAATTAAATGCAAAGGCACGTAAAAATTCTTCTGTCATACAAAGATCGTATCCGCCGCAGCTTTGATTTGTGAACTCGCAGTTGAATACAAGAAACGGTCTGTTGCTTAAATCAAGACTTGCCATAGCAAGAGACTCGTCCATAGGTATATAAGCTGTTCCGTAGCGGACTATTCCGGATTTTGTTCCAAGAGCTGTTCCGAGAGCTTGTCCGAGAGCAATTCCGGTATCTTCTATGGTGTGATGACAGTCCACATGAATATCGCCTTTTACCTTGATGATCATACTGATTCCGCTGTGAACAGAAAGAGCAGTAAGCATATGGTCGAAAAATCCGATTCCGGTATCTATTTCGGCTGTTCCTTTGCCGTCGAGCCAGATTGAAACGTAAATATCGGTTTCCTTTGTTTCACGTCTTATCTCGGCTTTTCTCATAATTTTATCCATAAATTATCTCCTTTAAGGCAGATACAAGAGCTTCCATTTCCTTATCAGTTCCAACGCTTATACGCAGATGATTGCTGATTCTCGGCTTATTCCAATAGCGAACGTAAATCCCACGTTTTTTCAGTTCATTAAAGATTTTTTCTGCCGGAACACTTTTGTGGCTTGCAAAAATAAAGTTGCTCTTTGAATCTGTAAATGTAAATCCAAGCTTAGCAAGTTCCGTTTTGGAATTTTCACGTGTTGCAACAATTTTGTTCACCGTTTCCTGGAAATATTTTTCATCACGTACAGCCTCTGCTCCGCAAAGCTGAGTAAGAGGAGTCATCGTATATGAATTGATAGAGAATTTCACATCGTTCATGTACTTGATAAGCTTTTTATTTCCTATAGCAAAGCCTATACGCATTCCTGCCATTGAACGTGACTTTGAAAAAGTTTGTATAACAAGGAGATTTTCGTATTTATCAATAAGTGATAAAGCGCTTTCCGCTCCAAAATCAATGTAGGCCTCGTCTATGATAACGACTGAATTGGGATTGGCTTTCACGATATCCTCGATCATCTCAAGGCTTTCTTCACATCCTGTAGGTGCATTCGGATTCGGAAAGATGATTCCTCCGTTTTCCGATTTATAGTCCTGAGGATCGATTCTGAAATCATCGGTAAGCGGAATCTGTTTATATGGAATTTTATAAACATCCGCCCACACATCGTAGAAAGAGTAAGTTATATCGGGAAAAAGTATCGGCTTGTCGGAATTGAAAAATGTAAGGAAAGCAACAGAAAGAACATCGTCTGAGCCAACTCCGACAAAAACCTGTGATGTTTCAAGTCTGTATCTATCGGCAATTGCTTCAACAAGAACGGTTGAATCCGGATCGGGATAAAGTCTCATTCTTCCACAGTCGTACTTATCAAGTACGACTTTAACTCTTGGAGACGGCGGATAAGGATTTTCATTTGTGTTAAGTTTTATTACATCTGTGTTTTTAGGCTGTTCACCCGGAGTATACGGAATAACCTTACGAACGTTAGACTCCCATGAAATACTCATTTTTATCGCTCCTTAATCATTTTCAAATCTTACTTTAATAGCGTTTGCGTGAGCTGTAAGACCTTCTCTTTCTGCGATAAGAACAATATCGTCCTTAGCTTCTCTGAGCGCTTCTTCGGTGTAATAAATATAGCTTGAACGCTTTGTAAAGCTTGCTACTCCGAGCGGTGAGAAGAAACGAGCTGTTCCGCTTGTCGGAAGAACGTGGTTCGGACCTGCAAAATAGTCGCCAAGAGGCTCGGATGCATAGTGTCCAAGGAATACAGAACCGGCATTATCAAGACTTCCGATAAGCTCCATAGGATTTTCCATAAGAACCTCAAGATGTTCGGGAGCAATTTCGTTTGCAAGCCTTACCGCCTGCTCACGGCTTTCAGCAATAATAACTGCACCGTAATCTTCAAGCGACTTATCAATAATTTCTTTTCTTGAAAGATATTCTTTCTGGCGTTCAATTTCTGCAATAGTTTTATCGGCAAGCTCTTCGCAGGTCGTTATCATTATTGCAGAAGCAAGAACATCGTGTTCTGCCTGAGACATTAAATCAGCGGCAGCAAATTTCGGATCTGCCGTTTCATCTGCAAGAACAAGGATCTCGCTCGGACCGGCTATCATGTCGATATCAACAACTCCGTAAAGAAGTTTCTTTGCCGTTGCAACATAAATGTTTCCTGGACCTACGATCTTATCACATTTCGGAATTTCTTCTGTTCCGTAAGCAAGAGCTGCGATTGCCTGTGCTCCGCCTGAAAGAAATATTCTGTCTACTCCGCAGATAGCGGCTGCCACAAGGATATCCTTATTTGGTGTTCCGTCTTTAAGAGGAGGAGTAACCATTATGATCTCTTTAACGCCAGCAATTTTAGCCGGAACCGCATTCATAAGCACGCTTGACGGATATGCTGCTGTACCGCCGGGAACATACAATCCAACTCTTTCGAGACCTCTTACTCTCTGTCCGAGAATAACACCGTTTTCTTTCGGAGCAATGAAGCTCTGCTGAACCTGACGCTGGTGAAACTCGGCAATATTTGCCTGAGCATTTAACAGCGCATTTACGAAAGCTTCGTCTGCTTCTGTAAGAGCATCGTTGATGACCTCTCTTGGCACTTCATAATACTGCGGCAGACTTCCGTCAAATTTGAGCGTATATCTTTTAACAGCTTCATCACCGTTTTCTCTTACATCTTCAATAATTCCTGTAACTACCTCGCCGACCTTTTTATTGGTCTCTCCGCTTCTTTTTTTTAATTCGTCAAGGAATAAAATCTCATCCGTACCGTTTGCATATATCCTTTTCATTACAGATTCTCCTCTATAAGATTAATAAGTTTTTCAATTTCGGCGTGTCTCAGTTTAAGACTTACTGTATTGGCGATAAGTCTTGCAGAGATAGGAGCAACATCCTCTATAACTTCAAGTCCGTTTTCTTTAAGAGTTGTTCCGGTTTCAACGATATCAACGATACCGTCCGCCAGCTCCAGAAGCGGAGCAAGTTCAACTGAACCTTCTATTTTGATTATTTCCGTATCCATGCCTTTCTTTTCAAAGAAACGACGTGAAACATTCGGGTATTTTGTTGCTATAGTCTTGATTCCGTAACCGCTGTAAAAATCGTAGCCCTTTTTCGTTGCAAGAGCAAATTTGCATTTTCCGAATCCAAGATCGACCAGTTCATAAAATTTGCCGGCCATTTCCATAATGGTATCTTTTCCGACTACGCCCATATCGCATACTCCATGCTCAACGTAAGTTATAACATCGTTTGCCTTTGCAAGAACTACTTCGAGATTGGCATCCGGAACAGGAAGAATGAGCTTTCTTCCCTTTTCACGAACAGCCGTACAGTCAAATCCGAGCTTTTCCAGCAAGCCGACTGTATCTTTTTCAAGTCTGCCTTTTGTAAGAGCGATTCTGATAGGTTTACTCATTCTTAATCCTCCTTATCTGAGCCGTTTATTACAACGACTTTAGCAATTTTCTTTTCCATTGCATATGCTCTTGCAGAATCAATATCCTCAAATAGAGCGTTTTCTACGATAAATCCTTTTTCACGATATTCCTGAGCTTTCTTTATAGCGGCAACTTCGCAGCCCTGTTCGGCGAAAACGAGAATATCAGCTTTTGGAGCAGCAGGAAGAACTCCGTTCTTTTCAATAACTTTTGCTACACCATTAATATTTATTGCAAAGCCTACTGCCGGAACATCATAACCGAATTCAGAAATAAGCTTATCGTATCTTCCTCCGGAAATAATTTCTGCTCCATGTCCCTGAAGGTATCCCTTTATGATAAGACCGGTATAATAATCCGTTTTATTTACAATTCCCAGATCAACTGTAATTTTACCGTCGTTTCCGCATATTTCGCAAGCGTCACGATAGATTTCACGAAGCTCGTTGAGTATACGTTTGATATTTTCATCAGGCATAAGCTCTTCTGCTTTTTCAAAAACATCTTCTCCGCCAAAAAGAGCCGGAAGTTTTTTAAGAGCAACGGTTATGGGACTGTTTCCAAGAGTATCAAGCAAATCGTTCAGTGCAGGAAAATTCTTAGTTTCAATATGCTGTCTGATTTTTTCCTTTGTATGTTCTGACACATCAAGTTTACCGACCAGTTCTTTAAAAATTCCGATGTGTCCGATCTCAAGAGAAAATTCTGTTCCGAAAGATTTAAGTGATTCTACCGCAGTGGAGATTACTTCAAGGTCTGCTGTTTTTAATTCAGAACCGATAAGTTCAATTCCGGCCTGAGCTATCTCGTCACTTCTTCCTTTTAAGGCAGGTTCTGTGCGGTAAACGGTCTGACTGTAGCACAGCTTCAGCGGAAGCATTGCGTCACGGAGTCTTGTTGCTACAACTCTTGCAATAGGCATAGTTGAATCCGGCCGCATAACAAGGAGTCTGCCCTTGCTGTCTGTAAGTTTATAGAGATTCTCCTGTGGGAAATATCTGGAATTGAGATTGAAAACATCAAAAAATTCCAGACCTGGAGTTATCATTTCACTGTATCCTCTGCTTTTGAAAAGTTCAAGCAAGGAATTTTCTATGTTTCTTCTTATAATACATTCACCGAAGAGCAGGTCTTTTGTACCCTCCGGAGTAATGAGGTCGTAATTTCGCATAATTATCCTCCTTTATATGTTACTCCACTTTAGTCTGCTAACATGATAATATGATAGCATATTACTAAATAAAAGTCAAGTTAAAATAATGAAAGTTGAGCAGAATCAGGCAATTCGCCGAATGCTCCTATACTTTTCAACATATCAATTGTTGTTTTTGACGCACCGCTCATTTCCTGAAGTTCTTCTACCGAAATAAATCCGCCTTTTTGAACGGCATCGTAAAGTCCTCTTGCGGCATTTTCTCCGACACCACTCATTGCTGAAAACGGTATTCTTAGTTTGCCATCTTCAACCAGATAATCAACAGCATGAGATTTAAATAAATCTATCGGCAAAAACTCATAGCCTCTTGAAAGCATTTCGTTAGTTATGAGAAGGATATCATATAAATCGCTTTCTTTTTTAGAGCGATCGTTTCCAAGAGCTTTAAGCTCGTCAATTTTTGCTCTGACAGCAGCTTTTCCCTTAACAGCAAGCTCGGCGTCGAAATCTTCTCCACGAACAGAGAAATAAGTCGCATAGTATTCAAGCGGTTTTCTGAGCTTGAACCAGCCAAGTTTTATTGCTGCAATAACGTAAGCTGCAGCATGAGCCTTCGGAAACATATATTTGATTTTAAGACAGCTTTCAATATACCATTCCGGAACATTATGGTCACGAAGCATCTGCATAAGCTCCGGTGTAAACATTTTCGGAGCTTTTCCCTTACGAGTGAACTCCATAATCTGGAATGCCTGTTTCGGTTCCACTCCTTTATATAGCAAGTAAGTCATGATACTGTCACGAGTTCCGATAACATCCGAAATAGTGCAGATACCCTGGTCAATGAGATCCTTTGCATTTCCAAGCCAAACGTCAGTTCCGTGAGAAAGTCCCGAAATCTGGAGGAAATCACTGAATTTCGTAGGTTTAGCGTCAAGAAGCATTTGTATCGTGAAGCCTGTACCCATTTCAGGTATTCCAAGACTTCCGGTCTGGCAGTATATCTCCTCGGGAGTAACTCCAAGAACATCGCAGTTAGTACACATTCTTATAACATCCGGATCAGTGGTCGGAACATCTTTTATCTTGATTCCGGTAAGGTCTTCAAGATGCTTATAAAGAGTTGGAACAACGTGTCCAAGTTCATCAAGTTTAAGTATTGTATCGTGAAGCGAATTGAAGTCAAAGTGAGTGGTGATAACCTCAGAATCGGCTGAATCGGCAGGATGCTGAACAGGTGTAAAATCGTAGACATCGTAATCTGACGGTACTACGACCATTCCTCCGGGATGCTGTCCGGTAGTTCTTTTTATTCCGGTACATCCTATCGAAAGACGTGTCATTTCCGCATTATTGAGCGTTATACCGTTTTCTTCGCAGTATTTTTTTACATATCCGTATGCCGTTTTATCAGCGACAGCAGAAATAGTTCCTGCCTTGAACACGTTTGATTTTCCGAAAAGCTGTTCGGTATAGCGATGAGCCCAGAATTGATACTCGCCGGAGAAATTAAGATCTATATCAGGAGCCTTATCTCCATCGAATCCGAGGAATGTTTCAAATGGGATGTCGTGTCCGTCACGGTGCATCTCTTCTCCGCAATCAGGACATTTTTTCGGCGGAAGATCATACCCAGAACCATACTTTCCGTCCAAAAGAAATTCACTGTGTTTGCACTTCGGACATACATAATGCGGAGGAAGAGGATTAACTTCCGAAATTCCTGCCATCGACGCTACAAACGACGAACCTACTGAACCTCTTGAACCAACCAGATATCCGTTTTCCACAGAGTTCCATACAAGCTTCTGAGCAATGATATAAAGAACCGAGAATCCGTGCTTGATAATGGAAGAAAGTTCTCTGTTAAGACGTTTCTCTACCAGTTCAGGAAGCGGATCACCGTAAATTTCTCTTGCCTTTTCATTTGTGATTTTCGTCAGTTCTTCCTCTGCTCCGTCAATAGTTGGGGTAAATGTTCCTTTTGGGATAGGTCTGACTATTTCAACCATATCAGCAATTTTATTCGTGTTGGTTATAACAACTTCTTTTGCTTTATCAATACCAAGATATTCAAATTCAGCAAGCATTTCCTCAGTTGTTCTGAGATAGAGCGGAGCCTGATTTTCTGTATCCTTAAAACCCATGCTTGTTAAAATTATTTTACGATAAATGCCGTCTTTCGGATCGATAAAATGAACATCACAGGTTGCGCAAACCGGAATTCCCAGCTTATCGCCAAGTGCAATGATACGATTATTGTAGTCACGAAGTTCATCATCGTTTTCGGCTGTACCCTCACGAACCATAAATTCGTTGTTGGCTATGGGCTGAATCTCAAGATAATCGTAAAACTCTGCAAGATGCTCAAGCTCTTTGTCAGATGCTTTATTTATCATCGCCTGAAAAAGTTCTCCCGCTTCACAGGCGCTTCCGAAAATAAGTCCTTCACGGTGAGCCTGTAACACTGATTTTGGAATAAGCGGTTTTTTGTAAAAATATTCGAGATTGCTCAGTGAAACGAGCTTATAAAGATTTTTAAGCCCCGCCTGATTTCTTACAAGTATTATCTGATGATACGATTTAAGTTTTTTTACGTTTATTTCGCCTGCTTTTGAATTAAGCTCATCAAGAATTTTAATTCCCTTATCACTTACAAGACGTCCGATAAGTTCGATATAAATTTTTGCAAGCATAAGAGCGTCATCAGAGGCACGATGATGATCAAATTTACCAAGTTTCAGCTGTTTTGCAACAAGATTAAGCTTATGCCGTCCCATTTCAGGAAGCATAGACTGACAAAGAACCAGCGTATCTATCCAGTTGTATTCAAAATCAATATCGTGTCGTTTACATACCTCATTAATGAATGTTGTATCAAAATTTGCGTTATGAGCAGCAAGAACAGGTTTTTCTCCACAGAATTCCATGAATTTTCTTACCGCCTCGTCTTCGAGCGGAGCATTTCTTACATCATCGTCACTGATTCCGGTAAGTTCAGTAATTTTTTCCGGAATGTGCTTTTGGGGATTTACCTTAGTGTTAAAACTGTCTACAACTTGTAGATTTTTCAGTTTAACAGCTCCGATCTCAGTAAGCCTGTCCGACGAAAAGCTAAGACCTGTTGTTTCAACATCAAAAATAATTATTTCATCGTTAATGCTTCTGCTGTCCGGTTTTTTTAGTACAAGCGGACGTTCAAGATCGTTTACAACATAGGCTTCCATACCGTATATGACCTTAAAATCTTTCGGCATATTATACATACAATCCGGAAAAGCCTGAACACATCCATGATCGGTTATAGCCATTGCCTGATGTCCCCAGGAAGCTGCTCTGTTTATAAGAGTTACAGGATCGGTAACAGCGTCCATAGCCGACATATTGGTGTGACAATGAAGCTCAACACGTTTTTCAGGATAATTATCTTTTTTGGGAATTCTTTTCACCTTTATGATTGATGCAGGTGAAATTGTTATATCCCTTGCAAAGCTATCGTAATCGATCTTTCCCCATACAAGAAGAGCCGTTCCCTTTTTAATCGAAGAAAGCTTCATGTCCTCGATCTCTTTATTAGTACCGAAGATTTTGACCTTGAGTGAACCGCTGTAATCGGTTATATCAAAGGTTGCAACAGTTTTTTCATTGCGAAGCTCTTTTATTTCAGAAGCAAAAATATCTCCTACAACAGCAAGTTTCTCACCAAGTCGTTTAACTGCGTCATTTATTGAAATCGGTTTTTCACGAATTGCTTTGCCCTTGATTATTTCCGCAGATTCAGGATCAAATTCTGTATTCAAAGCGCCTATGTCAACCGTTGCTGTCGGTACAACTGATTTTATTTCCTCTCCAAGAAGCTCGTCCTTTGTTTTTTCAGGTACAAGCTGTTCGCTGTAATCCGGAAGTTCTGATTCAATACGTTCGATCATTTCATCATATTCATCTGAAGAAACAGACTTTTCTCCTATGAGCGAAACCTGAACTCTGAGTCCGAACTGATTATAAATCAACCTTGAAAATTGTCCGCAAAAATCAAATTTGTTGAGTATGTCCATACCGCCGTGAACGATCTTTATATTAAGATTTCCGTTTTTGAGTTGCACATCGGCGTCATCGAGAAAACCGTTAACGACAGAAATGTCTCGTTTAAGGAGTTTTATAAGCTCTTCATAGCAGTTTATCCCGAAAATATCTTCCGGATATCGGCAAGTAAGACGTACTTTTTCTACCTTTATCGCTTCTTCAAGAGCTTTTTCAAAGGCGAAAATATCATCGGACGGAACAAGCTTTTCAAAATGCGCGAGAAAAGTTATATGCTCCAGTCTTTCAGAATATGTAAGTTTGAAGATTTCTCCGGATCGAATGCTCTGAGGAATATCCGCCCCGCATTCTTTCAGGAATTCAGCCAGATTTATATTCATAGGTTAAAGCTTGTCAATCTCTGCAAGAAGCTCGCTGACAATATCCTCCTCTTTGATTTTTCTCTGAGTACCGTCATTTTTAAAAATAACAGCGCAGCCATTGCCTCCGGCGATACCAACATCGGCTTCTTTTGCTTCTCCCGGACCATTGACAATACATCCCATGACGGCAACAGTAATATTCTTATCCACATCTTTAACGGCTTCTTCAACCATTTTTGCGGCTTTAACAAGGTCTATGCGTGTTCTTCCGCAGGTAGGGCAGGAAACTATTTTTACTCCTCCCCTTTTGCCGATACTTTTAAGAATATCCTTTGCTGCTTCAATTTCCTTAACAGGATCGTCTGTTAAGGAAACTCGGATAGTTTCACCGATTCCGTAGCAAAGGAGCGAACCGATTCCTATTGCTGATTTGATAAGTCCCATTCGTTCTGTTCCGGCTTCAGTCACTCCGAGATGAAGCGGATATGGACATTTTTCAGCGGCAAGCCTGTATGAAGCTATCATTCTGCCAACGTCAGATGATTTTATAGAGATAACGATATCACTGAAATCAAAATGTTCAAGCATTGCTGCGTGTCCCATGGCGCTTTCAACGAGAGCTTCCGGAGTTGGAGAGCCGTATTTTGCAAGGATTTCCTTTTCAAGCGAACCGGAATTAACTCCTATACGAATAGGAATATTTCGTGAGCGGCATACGTCAACGACTTTCTTTACTCTGTCCATGCCGCCTATGTTGCCGGGATTGATCCTTATTTTGTCAACTCCGGCAACAGCCGATTCAAGCGCAAGCTTATAATCAAAATGAATATCGGCGACAAGAGGTATATTAACTGCTTCTTTTATTGCAGGAATGAGTTTTACTGCATCCATATCAGGAATGGCAGCACGGATTATCTCGCATCCGGCAGCTTCAAGTTCCTTTGCCTGCTTAACGCTTCCCTCAATATCATCAGATCGGGCATTAAGCATGGATTGAATATATATATGTTGTCCGTCGAGAATGCAATCCCCGACCTTTACCGGTTTTACGTTTCTCATTTTTAACCTCCTGTAAAAAGTCTGATTATATCATTATACGTTGCAAATATCATTATTCCGAAAAGAAGTATCATTCCTGCAAGATGAACATATCCCTCATGCTCTGGCTTTACCGGTTTGCGGCGTACAAGTTCGATAAGGCAGAAAAGAAGTCTTCCGCCGTCAAGTCCGGGAATTGGCAGCAGATTGAAAATACCAACATTGATCGTTATAAGTGATGTTATATACAAAAGGTTGAAAATAGCATCGCTCTTACTCTCGCTTTCTTTAGCAGCTTCATTTATTTCGTTTACTACTCCAACAGGTCCGGAAACATCCTCTTTTTCGGCTTTTCCAGTTACAAGCTGTTTCAGTGACATCGTTACAATATGGCTCATGGACATAAATATATCTCCCGAACCTTTCATAACGGTAAGCGGATTTTTTTTCACATATTTCACAGCAAAGTCTATCTCGTCTGCGCCTTCCTGAGAATCAGTATAACCAAATTTCACATCTGAGAAATTTACCGTTTCACCATCACGCTTTACAGAAACGTTTCTTGTGCCGTTTCCGCTTGGACTGGTATTGAAAATATAACTGAGATCAAGAACGCTGAAAACACGTGTTCCGTCGATTTTAATTATCCGGTCATCATGTCTTAATCCGGAATGATAGCTTTCAGAGTAATAAGTCACAGATTCGTCACTATTGCGTATTCCGGCAAAACCGCTTATTTCCGTAGTCGGAACTTCCTCCATCATGCTTACCATTATGATCAGTGTAATAAATCCCAAAACAAAGTTCATCAAAGCTCCGGCAACAAGAACTATCATTCTTTTCCAAAGCTTTGCATTGCGGAATCCTCTTGCATCGTCAGTTTCACAGTCTTCCTCCATAGCGCAAAATCCTCCGACAGGAAGCAGTCTGAGCGAATACATTGTTTCCCCTTTTTTCTTTTGAATGATTTTCGGTCCCATTCCTATAGAAAATTCAAGAACTCTTATTCCACTGAGCTTAGCACATATAAAATGACCGAATTCATGAACAGTTACGATAAGTCCGAATATAATAATCGCAATAATAATACCCATGTATATTTATCCTTTCAAAATGCAGAATCACTTCAATTCATTGATACAATCGAGTTTCTGACAAATTCCCTCGCTTGTTTATCTGCTTTCATAATATCGTCATAGCCGGAAATATTCATACGTTTAAAGTTTTTCAGAACCGATGATACTATCTCTCCGATTTGTATGAATTTTATTTCGTCATTCAGAAAAGCCTTAACCGCTTCCTCATTGGCAGAATTTACAAGACACGGATACGCTCCGCCAAGTTTTATTGCATCAATTGCAGCAGTCAGACATTTAAAAGTTTCATAATCAGGTTTTTCAAAGGTCAGACTGCCGTAATCGGTAAGAGAAAGCCTTCCCGTCGGACATGGCATACGCTCTGGGTAAAGCAGAGCGTACTGTATCGGAATTTTCATATCCGGTACTCCAAGCTGTGCAATTACTGAATAATCATTGTATTCAACGGCTGAATGGACAACGCTCTGGCGATGAACGACGATTTCGATCTGTTCCGGTTCAAGGTCGAAGAGCCATTTTGCCTCGATAAATTCAAGTCCCTTATTCATCAGCGTTGCGGAATCAATGGTAATTTTGTTTCCCATATCCCAGTTGGGATGTTTCAAAGCGTCCGCTTTTGTTACGCTGCGGAGGTCATCATAATTTTTACCGAAAAAAGGTCCGCCGGAAGCCGTAAGGATTATCTTGCTGAGCTGGCTTCGGTTGTTTCCCTGAAGACACTGGAAAATAGCTGAATGCTCGCTGTCTACCGGATAAATTTTAACACCTTTTTTCCGAGCAAGACTCATTACAAGTTCTCCTCCGGCAACAAGAGTTTCCTTATTGGCAAGAGCTATGTTCTTTCCTGAATTTATAGCAACAAGAGTAGGAAGAAGTCCAACCATTCCCACAACTGAATTAAGAACAATGTCACTCTGAGGGAGTGCAGCGATCTCGCAAAGTCCGTCCATTCCGCAGAGAACTTTTATCTCCGTATCGGCAAGACGGTTTTTCATTTCACTGAATTTACTTTCGCTGTAGATGCAGACACACTCCGGCTCAAACTTTCTCGCCTGTTGTTCAAGCAATTCTGTGTTGCTGTTTGCTGCAAGAGCCGTAACTTTAAGACCATGCTTCTCGCAGACTTCAAGAGACTGCGTTCCGATAGAACCTGTTGAGCCGAGAATTGAAACTGTTTTATTCATTATTATTATAATCTCCTTTTCCTAAAGAAGTATATGAAAAAAATCTTATTAAAATGCGAAAGGGACTATCCGCTTAATATACGTTTAGTCTCCTTTCAAAATTATAAATTTAAAATGTCGGATAATTAAATTCAAGCAATGCCATCATTGCATAGAATGTTGGCAACACGAAAAGAACGCTGTCGAAGCGATCCATAAGTCCTCCATGACCGGGCATGATTTTTCCGTAGTCCTTGAAGCCTATCTGACGTTTTACCATTGATGCGGAGAGATCGCCTATCGTTCCGACAATTGCACAGACAGCACCTATAATGAACAATATCAAAGCCGAAGCAAGCTGAAATTTACCATTATAAATTGCAGGAATAACTGCAAAAACTATTCCTGTTGTGACGATTCCGCCGATAAATCCCTCGATAGTTTTTTTAGGACTGATTTCAGGGCAAAGCTTATGTTTGCCAAAAGCAACTCCTGTGAAGTAAGCGCCGGTATCGGCTATCCAAGCGCCGCAAAGTCCAAGTATGAGCATGAGCAAACCAATTTCTCTGTCCATACGATCTATACGCACCATTGTACTCATTGACTGAGGTACAAGTATCATTACTGCAAGTGCAGAAAACACCTGTTCATAGCGGATTTCCTTATGTTTTTTAAGCCATGTGATAAAAATAACAAATGCTGCCAGAAGCGTAACTGCAAAAGCTATCAGAGTTGTTTGATTACTGATACAAAGCTGTTCGATTGCATCTTTCCCATGATTTTCAACAAAATTATCCGTATCTCTATAATGATAAAGCGTAGAATAGGACATTTGTCTTGAATCAGCAGCAGAAAATCGCATATCACAAAGAAAAGGCATTATAATACCACAAAGTTCAACTGCTGACAATATGGGTATACACTTTTCCAGCTTTACAGCACGCAGCAGCTCATAAAGCATGACGGCTATCATTGCCGCAACAGCTATAGGCAGCAATATCGTATTGTGAAAATACAATACGACAGCCATTATTGCAACACCGACAACTCCGGAAATTATTCTTGTAAGCATTTGTCAGACACCTCCAAATCGGCGGCTGCGTCCGTTAAAGTCCACGAGAGCCTTGTCAAGTTCCTTTGAATCGAAATCCGGCCAAAGAACATCTGTGAAGTAATATTCCGCATAAGCACACTGCCAGATAAGATAGTTTGAAAGCCTTAATTCACCACTTGGACGAATAAGCAAATCTACATCGGGAACTCCTTTGGTGTAAAGCTCGTCCGCAACAGACTGTTCTGTGATATCTTCCGGACGTATTTTACCATCTACAGCCTTCTGAGCAAGAATTCTCGCCGCATGAGCAAGTTCGTCACGACCACCGTAGTTAACAGCCATCATCAGCGTCATTTCGTCATAATGAGCAGTATCCTCTTCAAGCTTTATCATTTTTTCTTGAAGATCTTCGTCAAATGCACTTTTATCGCCAAGGAAGATCATTCTTGTGTTTTCGCTGAGAAAGTTTCTTACATCAACGATATAATCACGGAAAAGCTCCATTATCGTATTCACTTCATCTTTCGGACGCTGCCAATTTTCGGTTGAAAAGGCATAGAATGAGATATTTTTCAATCCGATATCTTTACAGTAGCGAACAATCTTTTTAAAGTTTTTTGCACCCTCTCTGTGACCGAACGAACGTGGCAGACCACGTTTTTTTGCCCATCTGCCATTACCGTCCATAATAAAGCCAACGTGCTGGGGAAGATTTTCGGGAAGAGCAATCTCGTCCCGATTTTTTTTACCAAATAAAGCCATATTTCACCATTAAACCGTCATGATCTCTTTTTCTTTTTCTGCAACGGCCTTATCAACATCAGCACAGAACTTATCTGTAAGATCCTGAACTTTCTTTTCGCAGTCTTTAAGATCATCCTCTGTAATTTCAGCATTTTTCTTCATAGCCTTAAATTTTTCCATTGTATCACGACGGATCGAACGAACGGTTACCTTACATTCTTCACCATATTTCTTAATAGTTTTGCAAAGCTCTTTACGTCTTTCCTCTGTAAGCTGCGGAAATGCAAGACGAAGAGCGGTTCCATCGTTTGTAGGATTTATTCCGATATCAGAAGCCTGGATAGCCTTTTCTATAAGCTTGAGCGAAGATTTATCCCAAGGCTGGATAACAAGTATCCTTGCTTCGGAAACAGAAATAGCTGCCATTTGATTTACCGGTGTAGGCGCTCCGTAGTAATCGACAAGAACCTTATCAAGAACGGCGGGATTAGCTCTTCCTGCACGAATTGCGGCAAACTCATTTCCAAGAGCGTTAAGGCTCTTACTCATTTTTTCCTTTGCTGTATTGATTGTAGCTTTCATATTAATAATTCCTTTCAATTTGATTTTATTTTAAAATTAAGTTTCTGAAACAACAGTACCGACGTTTTCGCCCATTACAGCATCATAAATATTATCAGGATGAGTAAGGTCAAACACAAGCATCTTCATTCCGTTATCACGGCAAAGCGTTGCAGCGGTTGAATCCATAACCTGAAGCCCGTCGCTAAGTACCTGACTGAATGTAAGATTATCATATTTTCTGGCATCATCAAACTTGTGAGGGTCTTTATCGTAAACACCGTCAACAAGAGTAGCTTTCAGGAAAATATCTGCCTGAATCTCAACAGCACGCAAAGAAGCTGCTGTATCAGTTGAGAAGAACGGATTGCCTGTTCCGCAGCCAAAAATAACTACTCTGCCCTTATCAAGATGCCTTACAGCTCTGTTGCGGATATAGGGTTCAGCAACCTGCTGCATATTGATAGCTGTCTGGACACGGACAACACATCCGAGAGATTCCAAAACATCAGCGAGTGCAAGAGCATTCATTGCTGTTGCGAGCATACCAATGTGATCCGCACGGGTTCTGTCCATAGCGCCGCTTGAACGTCCTCTCCAGAAATTTCCTCCGCCGACAACTATTGCAACCTGAACTCCTGCATCAGTACATTTTTTTATACTTTTGCAGATTTCAGTAATTACATCATAGTTAAGACCAGTTTTATTATCTCCGGCAAGAGCTTCTCCACTTACTTTTAATAATATTCTTTTATACTTTGGTTCCATAAAGCACCTCACAAAAATAATCTACTTATATTTTACACTAAAAATCAATATATGTAAAGTACATTTTCTTAAAAAAACGGAAATTTTTGAATTTTTTCATTTTTTCATTCTCTTAATTTTGAAAAATTGCGATTTACAGCCGTTTTTCTTTGAATTTAGCTATTTTGTACAATTTACAAAAGAAAAATTCAACATTTTTTGTCACGTAAAAGTGTTGACATTTCTGGAAGAGCATGATATAATATAAAAGCTGGTTCAAGTGAACAGCAAAATACAAAAATGGAGAGGTATCGAAGCGGTCATAACGAGGCGGTCTTGAAAACCGTTTGACTTAACGGTCACGTGGGTTCGAATCCCACCCTCTCCGCCATTTGTTTTAATGAGGGTTTATCTCTCGTTCATGTGTTTGCGGATTTACCCAAGTGGTGAAGGGGCTCCCCTGCTAAGGGAGTAGGTCGGGAAACCGGCGCGAGAGTTCAAATCTCTCAATCCGCGCCAAACCTCACAGAATTGATTTCTGTGAGGTTTTTTCATTTTTATTCAAGTTTGAAAAAATCTCGAAAAATTCCTAAAAAAATCATGCTATTACACACTCTATTTAAGAATAATTTTTATGATGTTATATATCTGAAATGTGCTGTTCACAAACAAATTATATACATTGATAAATAAAAAATAAATCCAGCTAATCTTTAAAAAAGAATGACTGGATTTTATTAAGAAAGGAACTATTATACAATAGAGTTAGAAAAATAAATTCATTTTAGATATATAACCCACGGGGAATTTAAACGGTCTTAAAGCTTTTTTCAAATTTTGCTTTCGAGCCGTCTTTGAGAGTAACTTCAATTACGTACTTGTAAGTCTTGCCTTTCTGATTAGCAGTCTGAAACCAGATACCTTCATCCATTGCGCTCATATTGTATGTTACTGTATTTGGAGTTCGGGTGCATGTATCAACCTGAACGTCACCTGAACTGTCGCAGCGATATATATATGACACAACTTTAGTTATCGGAGAAGTATTCTTGCTTCTTATCTGACCGGTTACATCAAATGTGCTACCGGTCTTTAACTGACCTGGATAAGATACATCAGTCATTGATATCTTAGTCGTTTCTAACGAACCCTTTTTTACAATAGTTTCGCCTGACGTAGAACTGCTTCCGCTTCCACTGTATGTCGGGGAACAATAACCCCAAACTTGATTCTGCCAATAATCTCTCGCAACAGTTCCGCCGTTATTGCCCTCGATAGTATACACTTTAACATCAATATTATCACCTGAGGTCTTAGGTTCAACTTTAACAACAAGAGCTGTATGATCGGGACCATCGCTGTAATTGTCGTTAGTTTCGATTAAAACAATGTCTCCAACCTGAGGAGTATAATTTTTATCTTTTGTTACAGTGGATTGAGATTTTCCGTCATATGACCAAGCTGTAGTTCTTTTAGCATGATATTTACCAGCATTTTTGTAATCAATCAACAGTGATGTTGTTGAAAAACTTGAACTATATGTAGTAGCACCAGCTTGTTTAAGACACCAATTCGCAAAAGCAGCGCACCATGCTCCGGAAGTACCGTACCTTTGACCACTGGTTTCACCTCGTGCAAGTTCCTGTTCCGCTATTTCAACTAAGCGTTGTCTCGTGCCTTGCGCTGTAGCCGCATCAGCAGCGATACCGTTCACCAAAGGCATAGCACAGAGTACACCAG
>JAMPIL010000017.1 GCA_023662725.1 Ruminococcus flavefaciens | reverse complement strand
GCTATGTTCCCGCTGATATTCTCAAGGATGTGAATTCGATTTCTGTTGTTTTGGGGTGAGGGGAATGATATTCTTATGTTTCTGATAAGAATTATCTTGAAGTCTTTACGTTCTTATGATATAATTAGACTATCTGAGGAGTGAAGTATTATGAAAAATCCATTTATCTATTCAAGCGACAATAAGCGGTATCATACGTTGAATTATTACAACAAAAAAGTTTACGGACGAAAAATATTTAAAGCTGTTCTGGAATGTGGATTTAGCTGTCCGAATATTGACGGAAGAAAGGGAAGGGGAGGCTGTATTTTCTGTGATGGTGGAAGCGGATATTTTACCTCGCCGAATCTCACGATAACACAGCAGCTTGAATCGGAAAGAAAAAGAATTGACGCTAAAAACGGGTATAATGTTCCGGTTATTGCATATTTTCAGGCTAATACCAACACCTATGCGTCAATCGACATCCTTGAAAAGTGTTATATGGAAGCTCTTGATTTTCCTGATGTTATCGGAATTTCGATAGGTACAAGAGCAGATTGTCTTTCGGATGATGTAATCAGCCTGCTCTGCCGTATAAGCAAGCGTACCGATCTTACCGTGGAGCTTGGAATGCAGACTATGCATGATTCCACAATTTCTCTTATAAACCGCTGCTGTACTCATGAAGAGTTTACAGAAGGATTTTTTAGACTTAAAGAAAGAGGTTTACGAACTTGTCTCCATATTATAAACGGTTTGCCGAACGAATCGTTCGAGATGATGTATGAAACTGCTTCAGAGGCAGCGAGACTTGCACCATCGGCAGTAAAGCTTCAGATGCTCCATGTTATAAAAGGAACTGCTCTTGAAAAAATGTATAATAACGGAGAATTCGGTCTTCTTTCAAAAGAGCAGTATATTGACATTATCGTTCGCCAGCTTGAGCTTCTTCCTCCTGAAATTGTAATAGAACGTATTACAGGCGATGGTGACAAATCAAAGCTTGTTGCACCAAAGTGGAGTGAAGATAAAATATCTGTTCTCGGAGGAATAGACAAGCGTCTTGCCGAGCTTGATACGTGGCAGGGGAAATTATACAATAAATAAAAAACAGGGCTGCTGCAAGAAATTGCAATAGCCCTTTATTATTAGAAAATTAAGATGTTGCAAACTGACTGTTGTAAAGCTCGGAATAAAATCCGCCGTTTTTCATAAGTGATTCATGACTTCCCTGTTCGATAATATTTCCGTTATTCATAACGAGAATTATATCGGAATGTTTGATTGTTGATAAACGGTGAGCGATGACAAAACTTGTTCGTCCTTCCATAAGCTTTGTAAAAGCTTTCTGAATACGCTGTTCAGTTCTGAGGTCGATAGAACTTGTCGCTTCGTCGAGAATAAGCATAGGCGGATTCATCAGCATGATTCTTGCAATACAGATAAGCTGTTTTTGTCCCTGAGAAAGACCGCTGTCCTCGCTTATAACCGTATCGTATCCGTTTGGAAGTCTTTTGATAAATCCATGAGCATAAACTGATTTTGCCGCTTCGACCACCTGTTCACGAGTCGCCTCAGGAAGACCGTAGGCAATATTTTCAGCAACAGTTCCTGTGAATATCCATGTATCCTGAAGAACCATTCCGAAATTGCTGCGCAGACTGTCTCTTGTAATATCGGAGATATTTTTGCCGGAAACTTCAATTTTTCCGCTGTTGATATCATAAAATCTCAGAAGCAGATTTATTATGGTAGATTTTCCGCAGCCTGTCGGTCCGACGATTGCGATTCGTTCGCCCGGTCGTACATCGAGGTTGAAATTGCGGATCAGCTGGGTTTCGGGAGTATATGAGAAGAAAACGTCTTTAAATTTAAGTTTGCCTGAGCAGTTATCGAGTTTTTCCTTATCGGAATCGTCCGGAACTTCTTTTTCATCAAGAACATCAAAGACTCTCTGAGCGGAGGCGACAGCGTTCTGAAGTTCTGCAAAAACTCCTGATATTTCGTTAAACGGCTTTGTGTACTGGTTTGAGTATGCGAGAAAGCTTGAAAGTTTTCCGACAGATATCGCTCCTACAAAAGACGAATATCCGATTGCTCCAAGCGAGCCGAGCAAACCTACTGCCGCATAAATAAGACCGTTCACGAAACGAGTTGTCGGATTGGTCATAGAGCTGAAAAATGTTGCCTTAGCGCCGATATTGCCGTAATCTTTATTAATAGCGTCGAATCTTTCCTCAGCACGTTTATCGTAGACAAACGCTTTAATAAGCTTTTGATTGCCCGCCATTTCCTCTGCAAGAGCGACCATATCGCCCCTGAGTTTTGACTGTTTCACATACGAATCGTGAGAAGCTTTTGTAATTTTAGAAGCCGCAATAAACGAGAGCGGAGTGAGCAGAACAACGACCAGAGCAATTTTAATATTGATAGTCATCATGAATATCAGCGTACCGATGATCGTTATAATGCCGCTGAAAAACTGTGTGAATCCCTGAAGCAGACCGTCCGAAATTATCTCTATATCGTTGATAACACGGCTTGTAAGTTCACCCTTTGTGTGTCCGTCGATATATTTAAGCGGAACACGTTTCAATTTATTGAAAATATCAGCACGAAGGTCACGAACTGTGAAAAATGCGAGCTTATTCGTACATAAACTCATTAGCCATTGGAACAAACCGCTTGCGACAACGATTACGGCGAGCGTTATTACGATTTTTTTCAGCTCGTCAAAATCAACGTTTCCTTTACCAACGCAGCAGTCAACGGCTTCTCCTATAAATATCGGAACAGCAAGAGAAAGCGAGACTCCGGCAGCAGCGAAAATTATAGTCATCATAAAAAATTTAAGGTAAGGACGGGCATATGAAGCTACTCTTTTAAGGGTTTTAAGCATTTTTTCCGTCCTCCTTTTCACTTATCTGCGAAAGATATATCTCATTATAAACTCCGCAGTTTTTCAGAAGTTCGTCATGCGTACCGATTCCAACGGCTTCTCCGTCGTCCATAACGATAATAAGATCGGCGTCTTTAAGAGAAGTTGTACGCTGAGAGATCATGATAATTGTTGTATCCGCCATATCCTCTTTCAAAGCTTTTCTGAGAGCGAGGTCGGTCGAATAGTCAAGGGCGCTTGTTGAGTCGTCAAGTATGATTATATCCGGATGTCCGACCAAGGCACGGGCAATTGAAATTCTCTGTTTCTGACCGCCTGAGAAATTTTTTCCTCCCTGAGAAACGGGCGTATCGAGTCCGGACGGTTTTGATGAAACGAAATCCCATGCCTGAGCGGTTTTCAGAGCAGCAATTATTTCCTCATCAGAAGCGTTGCTTTTCCGCCACTTCATGTTATCTCTTACACTTCCGGAAAAAAGTACGGCTTTCTGCGGAACGTAGCCAACCGAGCGTCGGAGAGAGTCGGGATCATATTCATCCGCATTAACTCCGGCAATAATAACCTCTCCCTTGCTTGCTTTATAAAAGCAAGGGATAAGGCTTGCGAGAGTTGATTTACCGCTTCCCGTACCGCCGATTATGCCAAGCATCTGACCACGTTTAAGCGTGAATGAAATATTTTTTAATGATTCGTCTCCGGCAGTCGGATAAGAAAAGGAAACGTTCCTGAATTCGAGGATATTGTCTGAAGAAGCAGCGATGTTCTTTTTTTCGCCAATTTCTTCGGGAGCGATCTCGAAAACTTCTCTTATACGGTTAGCCGATGCAAAAGCTTTTGTGAATGTGATTATCAGGTTTGCAAGAACGACAAGAGCAAGCAGGATCTGAGTCATATAGTTGGTGAAAGCGGTAAGCTCGCCCTGAGTAAGACTGCCGCCGTTGATACGAACTCCGCCGAACCATATTATAGCAACGATACCGAGATTCATTACCATAAACGAAACAGGATTGAGTATTGCTGAGATTTTTCCGACAGCTACGGAGCAATCGGCAATATCGTCAACGGCTTCTTTAAATTCGTCTATTTCTTCCTGCTGACGTGAAAATGCACGGATAACTCTTGTTCCCTCGAGATTCTCTCTTGTGAGCATTGAAGCCTTATCAAGACGCTTCTGAGTCTGCTTGTACATTGGAATTGTCTTGCGCATTATCATGAAGATTACGGCTGAAATAAAAGGAGCAACAATAAAAAATATTAACGAAAGTTTAACATCTATCGTAATCGCCATAACAGCCGCACCGATAACGAGGAACGGCGCTCTTACGGCAAGCCGAATGAACATATTAACGCCGTTCTGAACCGTATTTGAATCATTTGTAAGACGGTTTACAAGTGAAGCGGTTCCGATTTTGTCTATTCCGCTGTAGGAAAGTTTATTGATATGCTTATAAAGAGCAGTACGAAGTTCAGTTCCGAAACCGTATGCGCATTTAGCAGCGAGATACTGACAGGTCAGGGCGAATCCGAGTCCGCATACTCCAAGAAGAACGATAAGTCCGCACATTCTGAAAATATAGCCGCTGTCATTGTTTCCGATTCCGTTATCAATTATTTTTGCCATAACTACAGGGACAATAAGTTCAAATATAGCTTCAAGAAGTTTGAAAAATGGTCCGAAAACAAGTTCTTTTTTGTAGTTTTTAAGATACTTTAATAATTTACTCATTTTTTCCTCTGATCAATAGTTAGATTATAGCTGTACACCGTTTTCTTTAAGAAGCTCTCTTGCGGATTCGACAGAATCTACTCCGGTGGCATTTTTAATAGGAGCAAATTCTTTATTGCGGATAACCTCGTAAGCAAGACAGCTTTCCTGCATATGGATCATATCAAGAACCAGAGCTTCGAATTTATATCCGTTCGGCGATTCTGGGATTACATGGTTTCCGTTTTCGTCTATATGCGGGATTTTTTTCTCAACGATATGGATTGGAAGCTTGTCTTTAAGAAGCGATTCAAGCTTGTCAACATTGAAAAGATAATTGAGAATGACTCCATATTTATACGCAAGCTCTCCGTTTTCATCAAGGAGCGTACGCATTTCGTGCGTCATTTCGTAATACTCAACGATCGAAGGCTGACCGTCTTCAAGGCAGAGAACTCCCACACGCTCTTCTGGAGCAGCCTTGCTTACAACCTTTCCGCCGGATTGCAGTCCGGAATTTATCAATGCTCCGACAAAAAGCGGGTCAGCAATTCTCTGAAGTACATTGTCAACGGCAAAAACGTTAAGCCATTCAATGCCTTTTTCTCTGATATCATCCAGCAGACCGGCTCTTGCAATAGAGGAGAACCAACCACCATTGCCGTTTGGCGAAAGCGAGATCTTCGCTTTATCTTCCATATAAATTTTTCCGCTGTAGTCAACAGACGGAGCCATATCCTGAACGAAAAATTTAATATAGCTGCTGTTGTAGCCGAAATAATTCTTCTCTTTGAAAAATTCTACAGTATCAGTATTATTTTTCTCACTCGTCATAATATAAAGAGGTACCCAGACTCCTGTAAGTTTTACAACGTCCATTAAATTATTTATAAGACACTGGAAAATATATAATTCCTTAGTGATGCCGACATTGAACATTCCCTTAGGCTTATCGAATCCAAGACGAGTGCCCTGACCTCCGGCAAGAAGAACTGCTGCGATCTTTCCGGACTTTATCGCTTCAATACCGCTTTTTGAATATTCGCTGCTGTTTTTTTCGATATCTTTTGCTGTAACAGCTCCGAGAGGAGCAAATTCGCCTCTTTCAGCAGTAATATTATTATCGGTTTTCAAGGCTTCCAGAACCGAAAAATCAATCGTTTCGATTTGTTTAAGAAGATCGGATCTTTCAGAGTCGGAAATTTCATCGTAATATTTAAGAATGTGTTCTTGACCGTACTTTGAAAGAATATCCTTTGCTTCTTCAAATGTAATCATAATAATATCCTCCAAATAAAGTATTTCTATAGGCAATCTCTAAAAAACCATTTGGAAAAGGAAAAAACAGATAGGTGTAGCAGCTGCAAGAAAAAAACTCTAAGGCGTGCTGACGCATTCCGAAAGTGGCGGCATAGCAGATGTCGTGCATAGCTGTTTTTTTCTAAGAAGGGGTTTTTAGAGGTTGCCTATAGTATTATATCCATAATTATATCATATTACCATAAAATAGTCAATCATATAAAAATAGCTGCCGCATAAAAGCAGCAGCATAGATTTAACATCAAGTTATATACAATTATTCTTCTATTAATGGAAGTGAGCCGATAAGCTCAAGTTTATATTTCTGTATTGCAAGGGCATCCTGATTTGTAACACCGTCGCCAGTATTGCAGCAGTCGGCGTTTATCATTCCCTGTTGTGTTATTGCGCTTTCATCTGAACCGTCGATACCGTATTTATCGGGGTTTGAGAGTGACTGCATAATAAGAACGGCATCAGACATATCAATGTTTCCGTCTACATTTGCGTCGCCATATTGCACTGTAGGGGGAGCTGTTCCTTCCTTCCATACAGCGTTTAAAGCGATTCCCATTCCGGGAGGAGCTCCTTCGATAAGAAATTCTTCGCCAGCCTTAAACAGTTTATCTTCATATTGCCAACCTGCGAAGTAATATCCGTCTTTTTTAATGTTAATATCCGGACATATAATAGATTCGTCTGTTTTACCGCTGATTTTAATATTGTCTGAACTTTTTCCGGTTCCAGGTTTGAAAACCACAACATATTCAAGTGGTTCCCATATAGCGGTAAGAGTGGTATCCTGGCTTGGCATGATAAATTTAGAAAGCGGTTTGTAGATAGTTCCATCGTAGTCGCTCTGCCAACCAATGATCTTGAAGCCTTTTCGTGAGAATCTTCCTGCTTCAGGAGTATCCGTAGACATGGTTTCAGCTCTTTCGAATTCATTGAACGATGCGCCTGTAAGACGGTCAACATCTCCGGCGGAGTAAATGAGTTTATAATATTTGAGCCAGTTTGGTGTAAGTACTATATCGTGATCAGGCATTACTATTTGCTGCTGACCGAGAAAAGCTGTTCCGTCATATATCCAGCCGATCTGGATATGAGTATTATTCGGATGATCTAAAGCAAAAAGTGAAACGCTTACAAATTCACCGTTTTTTCTTTCAAGAGACGGAAGATTTTTAGAAGTGTCTATAACCTCGCCATCAACTTCCACATAATATTCAACATTATAATAATTTCTGTCATCAGCAGAATACCATACGGGAGCAAGTGTTACATCCTCATCTTGAACCTGAATAACAGAGCCAGCGGTATATCCTCTTACTCCGTCAATCGTCCAGCCGGAAAAAATGTATCCGTCCTTAACGAGCCCCGGTTCAGGAAGTCTTACAGATGAGTTGGGATCAGCGGTTATATCGGTGATTTCCTGTGGATTTCCGTCTTCGTCCTCTTCAATGGAAACGCCTTCTTCCGAAAGATCGAAGTGAACGGTAACCGTGTTTTTTTCTTCACTGCCGTCTGATTCTGCAAAAGAAGAAAAAGTGCAGAAATATGCAGAAGAAAGCATTGCTGACAGTGCTGCGGCGGTAAATTTTTTTAATATTTGTTTCATATTCCCTCCATCCTGACGCACAGCGTCGATTACATGAAACGATTTTGATTTGAATTGTAAACATATCCTATAGCAGCGAGCTTGTTTTCTATATATTCTTTTTCGATACAGAGACTTTTGCAAAGTTCATCTAAATTAGAATATTCGTCTCTGAGCATAGTATTTATATAGCTCAGAAGAATAGCCGGATCTTGTGGTATGTTCATAAAAACCTCCTGAAATAAAGCTGAGAGTCTTTTGTTTTGAAATAATACCGGATTTGGTGATATTTCACATAACGACTATTTAAGAATGCAGTGCAGAACATTCTTAATGCTTAGAATATGATTTCCCATAAATAAATATACAATAATTTTCTTGATTTGTCAATAAAATTTGAGCATAATAAGATGTGAAATTTGGGATAATAAGTAAGCACTTTTAAAAATATGCAGGAATATTAATTTTGATTTTATCCACAAGACGCATTTCAATATATTTTTATTCAAAATTGTTAGTATGTGAAAACTAATTTGTGCAGAATCAACAAAAAATAGAGTGCAAATTAGTTTAAAAAAGAAATAGAAATTCATCGGTTTATATGATACAATATATAAAGATATGTGAGATGCAATATATATTCCAGAAATAGTATTTTGTTATTGTATTAAATCATAATTATTGCCCCCGAAATTAATTTCCAAAGAATTATGTGAAGTTAGGGGGCAGCAGACAAGTAAGAAAAAATGCAGTAATATTATAGTATTACAAGTTTTTCTGACGCAGTATTATGCTTTCCGAACAAAACATGAACTTCAAGAGTTGGTTGGGGGAGCAATATAATCAAGGAGGTTCATCTAATGAATTCAGCTAAATCAACTGTTCCTTTTAAGGGTACTCCTGAACAAGAGGCTCAGCTGCTCAAAGTAATTGAAGAGAAGAAAAACAGCAAGGGCGCTCTTATGCCGATTCTTCAGAAGGCTCAGGAAATTTATGGCTATCTTCCAATCGAGGTTCAGGCAATTATTTCCGATAAAACCGGTATTCCACTTGAAAAAATTTATGGCGTTGTAACTTTTTATGCACAGTTCTCCCTTTATCCAAAGGGCGAATATACTATTTCTGTCTGTCTTGGTACAGCCTGCTATGTAAAAGGTTCGGGCGATATTTACGATAAACTCCAAGAAAAACTTGGTATAAGCGGCGGAGAATGTACCCCTGACGGAAAATTCTCTCTCGAAGCCTGCCGTTGTATCGGCGCTTGCGGACTTGCCCCTGTTCTTACTGTTAACGAAGACGTTTACGGTCGTCTTACCGTTGACGACGTTGACAGAATCATTGAAAAATACGCTTAAGTCTACATACAATACCATTTAGGAGGTTAACATATGAAAACTCTTGAGGAACTCAAGGTTGTCAGAGACAGCATGAAGGGGGAAGTTGCCCTCAGAACTCACGGCGACGCTTCTTCAAAATATGAAAGACACGTTCTTGTCTGCGGCGGTACAGGCTGTACATCTTCAGGTTCACCGAAAATAATCGAGAAGCTTGAAGAAGAATTTGCTGCAAAGGGACTTACAGATAAAATACAGATAGTTAAAACAGGATGCTTTGGACTTTGCGAAAGAGGTCCTATCATGATCGTTTATCCCGAAGGATCGTTCTATTCCCGTGTGGATGTAGACGAAATCCCGAGAATCGTTGACGAGCATCTTATTGACGGTAATCCGGTTAAAGAGTTCCTTTATGAGGAAACCGTTGACGGCGACGCTATAAAATCCCTCGATGATACGTCGTTCTATAAAAAACAACACCGTGTGGCACTCAGAAACTGCGGTGTTATCGATCCTGAAAATATCAATGAATACATAGGCCGTGACGGCTATGAGGCTCTTGGTAAGGTTCTTACTTCAATGTCGCCGGAGGATGTTATTCAGACTATCCTTGATTCCGGTCTCCGTGGACGTGGCGGCGGCGGTTTCCCGACAGGCATGAAGTGGAAACTTGCAAGAAATATCGTTCCTGATGCCGACATGAAATATGTCTGTTGTAACGCTGACGAAGGAGATCCGGGTGCATTTATGGATCGTTCCGTTCTTGAAGGCGACCCGCACGTTGTTCTTGAAGCAATGACCATTGCCGGTTATGCAATAGGTGCAAAACAGGGATATATCTATGTTCGTGCCGAGTATCCTATCGCTGTTGAAAGACTTAATATCGCTATCGCTCAGGCTCGTGAAGCAGGAATGCTCGGACAGAATATTTTCGGAACAGATTTCAGCTTCGATATCGACCTCAGACTCGGTGCAGGCGCTTTTGTATGCGGAGAGGAAACAGCTCTTATGACTTCTATCGAAGGAAATCGTGGAGAGCCTCGTCCAAGACCTCCTTTCCCTGCTGAAAAAGGTCTTTTCCAGAAGCCGACAATTCTTAATAATGTTGAAACATATGCCAATATTCCTCAGATCATCCTTAACGGAGCTGAGTGGTTTGCAGGAATGGGAACAGAAAAATCAAAGGGAACAAAGGTATTTGCTCTCGGAGGAAAAATCAAGAACACAGGTCTTGTTGAAGTTCCTATGGGTACAACTCTCCGTGAAGTTATTGAAGAGATCGGCGGAGGTATTCCTAAAGGAAAGAAGTTTAAGGCTGCTCAGACAGGCGGACCTTCCGGCGGATGCATTTCACCTGAAAACTTTGATATTCCTATCGACTATGATAACCTTATCGGTATCGGTTCTATGATGGGTTCAGGCGGTCTTATCGTTATGGACGAAGACAACTGTATGGTTGATATCGCTAAGTTCTTCCTTGAATTTACTGTTGATGAATCATGTGGAAAGTGCACTCCATGCCGTATAGGTACAAAGAGAATGTATGAAATTCTTGATAAGATCACAAAGGGCAACGGAACTCTTGAGGATATTGATAAGCTTGAACAGCTTTGCTATCACATAAAGTCTAATTCGCTCTGCGGTCTCGGACAGACAGCTCCTAACCCGGTTCTCTCAACGCTTCGCTACTTCCGTGACGAATATATCGCTCATGTTGTCGATAAGAAATGTCCGGCAGGCGTATGTAAGCATCTTCTCCGCTTTGAGATCGTTAAGGATAAATGTATCGGATGCGGAATGTGCGCTAAGCAGTGTCCTGCAGCAGCAATCTCAAGAACAGATTATATTGCTCCCGGAAAGAAGCTTGCTGCAATGGAAATCGATACAAATAAATGTATAAAGTGCGGCGCTTGTATTGAATCGTGTAAATTCAAGGCAATCATCAAGAAATAAGCGGAGGAATTAAGATGGAAAATTTAACAGTAAAAGTAAATGGTGTTGAAGTATCCGTACCTAAGGGCACGACTGTCCTTGAAGCTGCTCATATTGCAGGTATTGAGATTCCTACACTTTGCTATATGAAAGAAATCAACGAGATCGGCGCTTGCCGTATCTGTGTAACCGAGGTCAACGAGGGCAGGGGATTCCGTTTGGTTGCAGCTTGCGTTTATCCGTGTTCAAATAATATGGAGATCCTCACAAGCACACCTAAGGTTATCGAATCAAGAAAGAGAACTCTCGAGCTTATTCTTTCAACTCATGACAGAAAGTGTCTTTCCTGCGTAAGAAGCGGAAATTGTGAACTTCAGAAGCTTGCAAAGGATTACGGCGTTGAAGACGCTTCTGTTTACGACGGAGCAAAAAATGAATATGAGATTGACAGCAGTGCGGCTCATATGTATCGTGATAATAACAAATGTATCCTCTGCCGCCGCTGCGTAGCTGTATGTTCCAAGACTCAGGGAATCGGTGTAATCGGCGCTAACGAGAGAGGATTTAAAACCTACATCGGTTCTGCGTTCGACATGGGACTCGGGGAGACGAGTTGTGTATCATGCGGACAGTGTATTGCAGTATGTCCTGTCGGAGCAATTTCTGAAAAAGACTACACAAAGCCGGTTCTTGAAGCAATTGCCGATCCTGAAAAGACGGTTCTCGTTCAGACAGCTCCTGCGGTTCGTGCGGCTCTCGGAGAGTGCTTCGGTCTGCCAATCGGAACTAATGTTGAGGGAAAAATGGTTGCTGCCCTTAGAAGACTTGGTTTCGATAAGGTTTTTGATACTGATTTCTCAGCTGACCTTACCATCATGGAAGAAGCAAACGAGTTTATCGACCGTGTAAAAAACGGCGGAGTCCTTCCAATGATCACATCATGTTCACCGGGATGGATCAAATACTGCGAGCATTACTTCCCTGAAATGACCGGAAATCTTTCTTCCTGCAAGTCTCCACAGCAGATGTTTGGTGCAATGGCTAAAACATATTACGCTGAAAAAATGGGACTTGATCCTAAGGATATCGTTATGGTTTCTATCATGCCATGTACTGCTAAGAAGTTTGAGATCGGACGTGACGACCAGTGTGCAGCCGGAGTTCCGGATGTTGACTTTGCTCTCACAACTCGTGAACTTGGCAGAATGATCGAGCGTGCAGGAATCAATTTCAATGCTCTTCCCGACGAAAAATTTGACGATCCGCTTGGAATATCTACCGGTGCAGCCGTTATTTTCGGCGCTACGGGCGGAGTTATGGAAGCAGCTCTCAGAACTGCCGTATATACTCTTACAGGTGAAAACGTAACTGATCTTCCGGAAGTTCGTGGAACGGAAGGAATCAAGGAAGCAACATACAAGGTCGGCGATCTTGACGTTAAAGTTGCTGTTGCAAGTGGACTTGCAAACGCTAAGGAACTTCTTGAAAAAGTACAGAAGGGCGAAGCTGACTATCACTTTATTGAAATTATGGGATGTCCCGGAGGTTGTGTAAACGGCGGAGGACAGCCTCAGCAGCCAATGAGCGTAAGAAATTTTGTAGACCTCAGGGCTGAAAGAGCTAAGGTGCTTTACGATATCGACGCTTCCATGCCGATAAGACAGTCTCACGAAAATCCTGCTATCAAGGAAGTTTACGAGACATATCTTGGCGAATCTGGCAGCCACAAGGCTCATGAAATTCTTCATACCTCTTACGTTAAGAGAAAAGTTAACAACGTATAAATTATTAAGGAGCGGACTTCTGGTTCGCTCCTTTTGTTTTTAAATGTATTTTTATCTATGTTATGAGCATAATAAAATTAAAAAGGAGGTATTATTTATGAAAACAAACTTTAATGAAAGTCAGACCAAAATCAATCTTATGCGGGCTTTTGCGGGAGAATCTCAGGCGAGACAACGTTACTATCAGTCTGCGTTGATTGCTCAGAAGCAGTATCTTGTTTCTCTTGAAAGAATGTTCCGTTTCACGGCAGAGCAAGAGGAGCAGCACGCAATTATTTTCTTCAATCTTTTGAAAGAGGCAGCTGGTGAGAATATCGAAATAACCGCAGGATATCCTGCCGACGCATATACGGATATTCAGCAGCTTCTTGACGCTGCCGCTAAGGCTGAAAGTGATGAATTTGGTATCGTTTATCCTGATTTTGCACTTATTGCTCAGAACGAAGGCTTTACAGAGGCTGCATCCAAATTCAAAATGATAGGCGAGATCGAGAATTCTCATCGTGCAAGGTTTGAGTATTACGCTAAACTCTGGAGGGACGGAATGATGTTCCGTTCAGAAAGCACGGAAGAACGTTGGATGTGCCTGAACTGCGGACATATTCATGTTGGAAGCGAACCTCCGACAACCTGTCCGGTTTGCGGAGTTAAGCAGGGATTCTTCATTCGTGAAGCGGAAGCCCCCTTCACTGCAAACGGAATGCTTGCATAAAAAATCAAAGCCACTGCATTTATGCGGTGGCTTTGTTATATAGCATTATTCGTTTTTAAAAGAACGGAAAGCGATTCGTTCAGAAATATATTGTTTTATTTCATTAGAAGTTAGTTTTCGCACGTTTGTATTTACATATTCTTTGTATTTTGAAATTGTAAAAATCGGAGCACTTCTTTCACAAGTTTTATTTTTATTCTTTTTAAGATATAATCTCAGTTCTGCAATATCAGAAAAAATTTTGTATGATATTCTGCCGTTTGCGCTTTTTAATTCATAAATTCCACATGATTTTTTCATTGTATAATCAGCGGTTCTTAAATATAATTTTGCAATCTCCAATGACTTGAACGGAAAGTTCCAGCGTTGTAATGCACGCTTAGAATCATGCTCGATGCAAATACATCGTCCGCAAGTTCCGCAAATATACTGAGTGTGGTTTTCCAGACAATCTAAAGGATTGAGTAACGGAGTGGTTCTATTTTCGTTAGCATAACATTCCTCACACATTTTATTTTACTCCTTTCAGTCACATTTTGAATATTGGCGAATATAATAAATGTGTGGGAAATCAGATATCAGCTATGTTCATTAATATTCCCTTTTCGCTTATGTCGATAAGACCGAACGATGGCTTGTTTCCATCACGGGGAATAGATGCGCTTCCGGGATTCATTATATATAAGCCGTCCTCGAATTTATTGCAGCGGACGTGAGTATGACCATACAGAATAATGTCGCATGATTGAGTCTGAGCAATTTTTTTTATATGTTCAAGAGAAAAATTTACTCCATACTTATGACCGTGAGCGGCAAAAATTTTATGACCGAGCGCAGGAAGAATGAATTGATCGGGCTGACTGCTGAAATAGTCGCAGTTTCCGGCAACACGGACAATTTTCGGCGCAATTACAGGATGAGCGCTGCAAAAGTTATCAAGTTCACGTTCTCCGTCGCCGAGATGAATTATCCAATCAGCTTCTGTGTGGCTGAGAATAACTTTTTCCAAAGCTGAATAGTTCCCATGCGAATCAGACATAACAATAATCTGCATAAAAATCACCTTCCATGAATAATATATATTAAAATATATTATAACATAAAGCCGTTAAAATTGCAATATATTCTGATTATTTAACAGGAGGAAATTATGAATAAGAACAATATTGATCCGAATAAGGCGAACGGACTTATCAATGCGATAAGCAAGAAGATCGGAGTTTCTCCGGAAAAGCTTAAAAGCGAGCTGGAATCAGGTAAATTTGACAGTACGCTTTCAGCAATGAGCAAAAATGACGCTGCAAAATTTCAGCAGGCGCTTAATAATCCGAAGCTGGTTGAGAAAATGATGAGTACGCCGCAGGCCGTCGCTCTTTATAAAAAGCTTTCCGGTGAAAAATAATACGTATTTTTTTGAACAAGTCTGAAATAAGGGGTTTTAAAAATGGACGATGTAATGGGAAAAATAGGCGAGATTCTTTCAGATGAAGAAAGCATCAAACAGCTTTCCGAGCTTGCACAGATGATGATGGGAGATTCAGCTTCTTCGGCGCAAGAAAATTCTGTCGGCGAAACTGAATCAGAACAGGTTGAATCGTCATCTTCTGAAAGCGGATTTCCGGATATAGGCTCGCTGATGAAGCTGACAGGTCTTATGAGTTCAATGTCGCAGAACGATAAGAATGCGGAGCTACTTCTTGCTTTGAAACCTCATCTCAAGGAGGAGAAACAGAAAAAAATTGATAAGGCAGTAAAACTGCTGAAAGTTATAGCTATCTGGAATATGGCTAAAGAAAGCGGACTTCTTAAAGAATTGCTTTAAGGCGACAAACACAGTCTACTGTTGCAGGAAAAACGGCGTACTATAAGGAGGGGAGAATATGGCGGTTTACAACAATCGGCAAATGAATAAAATGCGTCAGGATGCTATTCGTCGTTCGCAGGAAATGTACAGCCGTTCTGCCGTAAACTCCTCTCATTATTCCGAGGACAGTCGGGAAGATACTGCTCCTCCTGCTGAAAATAAATCTGATAAAAACAAACCTTCTGAAAAGAAGCAGTCGGGAATGCAGCTAAATAAATTTCTTGAAGATTTTCTTGGTGATTCGATAGATGCGGATAAACTTCTCATTGCTGCGCTTATCTGGCTTCTTATTAAGGAAGGAGCGGATAAAAAGCTTATCATAGCTCTTGGATATATATTGTTTTAAGGAATGAAAATAAATTATGAATATAGATTTGATTTTTTGGATCGCAAGCATAATAGTAATGTTAATTATGCTTATTTATTACATAAGCCGAAGAAAAAAGCTTAAAACATTTTTTTTCGGCGCATTTACCGGACTTGCTGCACTTTTTCTGCTTAATAAATTCGGAGATAATTTCGGAACTTATCTTCCGCTTAATATTTTTAATTTGTGTGGTAGCACAATTCTTGGAGTGCCTTTTGTTATATGCCTTGTCTTGCTGAAAATATTATAAAAATAAATTTTTTTCACCAAAACTATTGTAATTTTATGATAAATGTAGTAAAATATAGGTAAGAGGTGATAAAATGAATGCTATTGATATAATTAATAAAACAAAAAAATCAATTGAACTTTCAGATTCTGAAATAAACTGGCTCGTTAAAAGCTACACAGATGGGGTTATACCTGATTATCAGATGTCGGCATGGCTGATGGCTGTTTGTATTAATGGACTGACCGAGCGTGAAACGCTTTCTCTTACTTATGCAATGCGTGACAGCGGAGAAATTCTGAATCTTGATATAGGTCTGACTGCTGATAAACACAGTACAGGCGGAGTAGGTGATAAAACAAGTCTTATTATTGGACCGGCTGCTGCGGCTTGCGGAGTATGTGTTGCAAAAATGTCCGGCAGGGGACTTGGTCATACAGGCGGAACAATAGACAAGCTGGAGAGCATTTGCGGTTTCAGAACCGATTTGACTATCACTGAATTCAAAAAAATTCTTAATGAAACAGGCTTTGCAATTATTTCTCAGAATGAAGAACTGTGTCCGGCTGATAAGAAAATATATGCTCTTAGGAATTCAACGGGAACGGTTGACAGCATTCCGCTTATCTGCGCAAGCATCATGAGTAAAAAGCTGGCAATGAATGCGGATTGTCTTGTTCTTGATGTAAAATACGGATCGGGAGCATTTATGAAAACTCGTTCTGACGCTGAAAAGCTTGCCTCTCTTATGGAAAAAATCGGAACATCTTCCGGGAAACGCTGCAAGGCGATCGTTACTGATATGGAGAGTCCGCTTGGAAAAAATATAGGAAATGCGCTTGAGGTCAAAGAAGCTGTCGAAATTCTTCAGGGAAAGAGAAAGGGCAGATTTTACGATACTTGTATAGAACTTACTGCGGCTATTCTGAAACTTGCGGGAAAAGGCGAAAATGCAGAAGAATGTATAAAACTTGCCGAAGAAGCAATATCATCGGGAAAAGCTCTTGAAATATTCAGAAAAACTGTGGCTTTGCAGGGCGGAGATCCGAAAATTTGTGATAATACATCACTCCTTCCTCAAGCTGCTTATAAATATAAGATCAAAGCTGCTTACGATATGAAAATAATCGGTTTTAACTGTGAAGAAATCGGAATGGTTTCACTTTTGCTTGGCGCCGGAAGAACTTCAAAAGATGCCCCGATAGATATGTCTGCCGGAATTGAAATGAATGCTGATATCGGAAGCGTAGTTTCTGCCGGAGATACTATAATGACGCTTTATTCTTCGGTTAGAAGCGACTTTTCGGATATCGCTCTCAGAGCGTTGAAAGCGATTGATTATCAGGCGTTTTGACGAATGTAATGATTTTTTAAATAAGACTTTATCAAACAAAGAAGTCTGTAAAGATTCTTAAATCTTTACAGGCTTTTTAGCTAATAAGAGAGGACTTTTATTTGACATATTATAGAAAATATGTTAAAATAAATAAAGCAAAAAATCAGGGGGAATATTATTTTGAAGAAAATAAGAACCACGGCTGTACTTTTTGCTGTTATTGCAGCCGCTTCAATATCAGGATGTTCCGGAAAGAAAACAAGCTCTGTTGTAGGAAATATTGCATCCGAAACTACGATCTCACCAAAAAGCATCGCCTTTGAGTGGCAGGAGCCTTACAGATCTAAGCTGGAAGAATTCAGAAATTCTGAAAATTATTCGGAATCAGTCGGAATAAGCGGTTCGATGTTTGATTTATATGATCTTAATTCCGATGGAATACCGGAGCTTATTATATCATCGGATAAGGATAAAATTCCATACTGTGAGATTTTCACATTTTCCGAGGGTAATGTTATAAGTATTGGCGAAAACGGAGATTCAGGAGGTTTCCGTTTTTATCCTGAAACGGAAATAATAAGTAATGAACATGAGGGAAATGGTTTTGTTATAGGCGAATACCGCACAATATCTGTCAATTCTCTTCAGACGGAAATAAGTTATTATAATAATTCTGCATCTGCTTCTATGGGCGCCGCTATTACATATGAAATAAACCATGAAGAGGTTACTCTGCCTCAGTATGAAGAAGCTCTTGCGGAGTATGATGCGTTTCCGTTTTTGAATGTTGGAAGAAAATATACTTTTGGAAGCGATTCTCTTGAATATGCGCTTTTTTGTTCAGAAGGCTGGGGAGCAGTAATGCCGTATCCACAGAAAAAAGCATATCAGGATAAACTTTCCGAAATAGCTGAAACAAGCGGTTCGGAAGCCGCTTTTGAACTTTTCGATCTCAATGGAGACGATAATGCTGAGCTTATTGTTTCAAACAGTATTTCCGGAGAAAATTCTTGTAGAATATTCTCATATGCAGACGGAGAATTAATTGAGCTTGAAAGTGTTGACAACAGCGTTCTTTTAGTGGCGATTGATGATGAGAAGCGAACGGTTCTTTTTGAGACTGCGGAATCAAAAGGTTCGGTTGCAGAGAATTCAAAATCAGGAAGCTTTATTCAATGCGGAAGAAAATTTATTTTAAGTGATGAATATATTATTTCAGCATTTCAGTAAAGGAGTTGAAAATGGCTAAATCACGTTATATTTACACCTGCAATCAGTGCGGATATGAAAGCTCGAAGTGGAACGGAAAATGTCCTTCCTGCGGTGCATGGAACAGCTTTGAAGAAGAACTTGCAGACAACGCTCCGACTTCATCAGGACGTTCTTCAGCTCAGGCAGCAGCCGACCTGACCGATAAAATTTTAGAGCTTGAAAATATCGGCGTTGACAGCGATGTCCGTTACGATACTGGTATCGGGGAGCTGAACAGAGTTCTCGGCGGTGGACTTGTAAAGGGCTCGCTCGTTCTTCTCGGAGGTGAACCCGGAATCGGAAAGAGTACGCTTTTGCTTCAAATCTGTCAGTTTCTGGGTGAGGAACATTCGATACTTTATGTTTCAGGAGAAGAATCAGCAAGACAGATCAAGCTTCGAGCGCAGCGTCTCGGAGTTGATACGGAAAATCTTTATATCCTTACAGCTACCGATGCGGAGTCGATTTCAGCAACTATAGTAAATGCCGTTCCGGATATTGTAATAATTGATTCTATCCAGACTATGAGTATCGGAAGAATAACTTCAAGTCCCGGTAGTCTTACTCAGGTGCGTGAATGCACGAATCTTTTTATGCACACAGCGAAAAGTCAGGAGATACCTATTATAATAGTAGGTCATGTCAACAAGGACGGCGCAATTGCCGGACCAAAGGTAATGGAGCATATTGTGGACGCCGTTCTGCATTTCGAAGGCGAACGCCATCAGAGCTACCGACTTTTAAGAGCCGTGAAAAACCGCTTTGGTTCGACTAACGAGATCGGAGTTTTTGAAATGATCGACAAGGGACTGCGTGAGGTTGAGAATCCATCTCAAATGCTCCTTTCGGGCAGACCTCATAATGTTTCGGGAACGTGCGTTGCCTGCGTTATGGAGGGAAGCAGACCTATTCTTGCAGAAGTTCAGACGCTCGCTTCAAAATCGAACTATGCTGCACCGAGAAGAACAGCTACCGGATTTGATTTCAACCGTCTTAACATAATTATTGCAGTTCTTGAAAAAAGACTTGGTATTTTTATGGGTTCGCTTGATATTTACCTGAACATAGTCGGCGGATTCCGTCTTGATGAGCCGGCAGGCGATCTCCCGGCAGCTATGGCTCTTTTCTCAGGAATTATGGATAAGCCTGTCAGCGAGGACGTTATTGCTTTTGGCGAGATAGGCCTTGGCGGAGAGATTCGCTCTGTTTCGCATATAACACAGCGTATTCGTGAAGCTGAGCGAATGGGATTCAGAACCTGCATTGTTCCGAAACAGTCGATGAGTTCTGTAAATCAAAAAGACTACAACATAGACATAATCCCCGTTTCAACCTTGAAACAGGCATTTTCGGTTATATAAGCAATGCAATGATGTCAGCCTAAACGGGGACGCTGTCCTCGTACCTCTGCTAAAGGGGAGTACATTCCCTTTAGAATCCCAGTATTAATTATTTTCAATCCCTCATAAAGAGGTATTGAAAATAATTAGAGCAGAATGTCCATAGAATGAACTCTCTTTTGAAAAGAGGTTAGGTAGCAGAACTCCTTAAGTTGATGTTATGTCCACATTATATGCACAAAAAACTCAATGTTGTTGATTTGATTTTCTGCTTTAAAATAGTTGCATTTTTTCTTTCACAGTGATATAATGATTATTGCAAAAAACAATGAATAAAGGAAAGTGTAGCTATTATGGACAGAATTGCTTTTTTCAAAGACCTTGCCATTATAATCGTGGCATCGAAAATGTGTGGACTTATTGCCCAGAAACTTAAAGGGCCTCAGGTAGTTGGAGAGATCATCGCCGGACTTCTTATCGGACCGGCTTGCTTCAATATTGTCGGAGCTTCAGATTATCTTGCTCTGCTTGCTGAAATCGGAGTTGTTATGCTAATGTTCGGAGCAGGTCTTGAAACGAATATGCGTGATCTTCTCAAAACAGGACCGAAGGCATTGCTTATTGCCTGCGTGGGAGTATTTATCCCTCTTATCGGAGGAACACTTTTGTATAGCTGTTTCTATGGATTCAGTGCAGTCGGAAGCGAAGATTTTTACAGAGCCGTGTTTATCGGTACAATCATGACCGCAACGTCAGTCGGCATAACGGTTCAGACGCTGAAAGAACTTGGGCATCTTAAAGGAACAACGGGAACGCTGATAACAAGCTCGGCGATTATTGACGATATTATAGGAATCGTTGTTCTGACATTCGTTATCGGACTGAAAAATCCTGATTCACAGCCTCTTGACGTTGTAATACGCACAGGACTGTTTATCGTTTTCAGCTTCGGACTCGGATTTCTTACATATTATATTTTCAAATATATTGACAAAAGATATCCGCATCAGAGAAGAATACCTATTCTCGGACTTGCTCTTTGTATGTTCCTTGCATTTGCAGCGGAAGAATTTTTCGGTATTGCCGATATCACAGGAGCTTACGTTGCCGGACTTATCCTTTGCAGTTTGCAGGATTCCGATTATATTGCAAGAAAAGTAGACATAAATTCCTACATGATCTTCGGACCTGTTTTCTTCGCAAGCATTGGTTTGAATACGACTTTTAACGGCTTTAACAGTGAGCTTCTGCTGTTTTCGTTATTCTTCGTACTCGTTGCCCTGTTAACTAAAGTTATCGGCTGCGGACTGACTGCCAAGCTGATGAAATTCAATCTCAAGGACAGCCTTAAAGTCGGAGTCGGAATGATGACCAGAGGCGAAGTTGCACTTATTGTAGCCAAAAAAGGACTTTCCGAGGGAATGCTTGACGCAAAATATTTTGCTTCGGTAATTCTGCTTATAATTGTTTCATCGGTTGCAACACCGATAATCCTCAAGTTCCTATATAAAGGCGAAAGCGTTGAGGGAGAGGCAGTCCCTGTAGCGGCGTCTAAGCAAGTTTAAGGAGGTCATTTGATGAAATATGGTCTTGTTATGGAAGGCGGCGCTATGAGAGGGCTTTTCACCGCCGGTGTAATTGACGTTCTCATGGAAAACGATATGGACCTTCTTTTTGACGGAGCTGTCGGCGTTTCAGCGGGCGCAGCATTCGGCTGCAATATAAAATCCCGTCAGTCGAGAAGAGTTATCCGCTATAATACGAGGTTTTGCCGTGATAAGCGTTTTTGCAGCTTTCGTTCGCTTGTGAAAACAGGGGATATGTTCGGGGCGGAATTCTGCTATCATGAAATCCCCGAAAAGCTTGATATTTTCGACTTTGAAACCTACGAAAAATCGCCGATGGAGTTTTACGCCGTCTGCACTGACATTGAAACGGGAAAGCCGGTTTATCATCGCTGCGACAAACTCGATGATACCGGACTTGAATGGCTCAGAGCCTCTGCTTCAATGCCAATGGCTTCAAGGATAGTCGAAATAGGCGGAAGAAAGCTTCTTGACGGAGGTATTTCGGACTCCATTCCGCTGAGATTTATGGAGAAAGCAGGGTATGACAAAAATGTGGTCATCTTAACTCAGCCACGAAACTATACAAAAGGAAAAAATAAGCTTATGCCGATTATGAAAATGACTCTGAAAAAATATCCCAACTTCATTAGAACAATGGAAAATCGACATAAAATGTATAACGGCGAACTGAAATATATTCGCAAAGCCGAATCCGAGGGACGTGCGTTTGTCATTGCTCCGCCGGAATCGCTTCCCGTTAAACGTGTTGAGCATAACTCCGAGGCTCTTCTCGAAGTTTACCGTATGGGCAGAAATTGCGCTAATCAGCAGCTTGATGCGCTGAAACTTTTTCTTGAAAAGTAAAAAAGTGCCGGAACAAATTAAAGTTCCGGCACTTTTTTCGCACAAATTTCGTTCCATTGACAGTCACCGCAAATGGATTCTCTTTTGTTTTTCATGATGATTTTCGTCTGGACTGCATGACTGAATTCGCTCCATTTTATCTGCTGACCATTTTTCAGTCCGCAGAAATCAAGGACGGCATTGTCGTAGTTCTGAACTTTTGTGAAGCTTTCACAGCGTCCACTAATATTTCCTGGACACTTCCTACAAATTATGTCCGTGTCCGTATGAAGCTGGATAACGGGATTGTCACGGTTGAGCATGACTATGATTTCCGCCATATTTCGGGTAAAATCACTGCTGTAGCCTTTTCCCTCAAAGAAGCGGATACAGAGTCCGTGATGCGGACGAAGCTTAAAGTTTTGCATATTTTTTGATTCTGTCCGTAAGAACTACGGCAAGAGCAAGTTTGAGCAAATCGGGTATAACAAACGGAGTTACGCACCATTTCATGACCTGAATCAGCGAAACATCGCCTGTATTCTTTGTGTACAGGAACATGAACCAAGCTGTTCCGAAAGCGTACAGAACGGCAAGTCCGATGAGCATTGAAATAATTCTCACGATAAGACCGTTGCCGAAGAGCTTTTCGGTCAGCCAACAGATGAGTGCGATAAAGATAAATCCGACGATATATCCGCCTGTATTTCCCAGGATGATGCCGATTCCTCCCGATGGACCTGCAAAAACGGGGATTCCTATTGCTCCGAGGAGAATGTAAACGAGAATCGAAAACAGACCGTTTCTTCCTCCGAGCAGACCGATAGCGCAGAAAACGGCGAAAGTCTGTAGCGTGAACGGAATTTCAGCAGGAACTGATATCCACGAGCATACAGCCATAACTGCGGTGAGCATAGCGGTTAAGACCATTTCTTTTGTTGTGAAAGCACGTCTGCTTTGCGAAGCGGACGTATTTTTTGCCAATTGCGACATAATAAATTATCTCCCTTATGTATTTTTTCGGATTCCGACAGTATTTATTATATCACAACAGGAAATTCTTGTCAACCTTTTTGTAAAATTTGGTTGACGAAAATTTTTGATATGCAGAAATCAATTTTTATAAGCAAGATTTTCAATAGCGTATTCGCAGCACTGAACTACTAATTGATTGAATGGTATATCATTTTCTTCAGCCAGTTTTTTAAGCTTTTCAATCAGTAAATCGGGCATACGAACTGTCTTGTTTGATGCAGTCATTTTCTTTATTTCAAACACTTTAATCACCTCTTAATAAAATATCATTTAATATATTATATCATGATACCAATATGGTGTCAAGTAGGATGTATACAAATTTATTTTAAAGTGGTATTATAATATAAATGGAGGTAATGTTATGGATAATACAAGAGTAAACTTTACACTTCGGCTGAATTTATATGATCATGCTAAAATTAAAAAGATTGCTGAAAGTGAAAATCGTTCAATGGCAAATATGATCGAAACGTTAGTAAAACAGAAAATCAAGCAATACGAAAATGAAAACGGAGAAATCAAACTTACTGACAAAGATTTGTCTATGAAATAAACCAAAATTAAAACCGTGCAGTCCGCTAAATTTCAGACTGCACGGTTTATTTTTCTCTGGCACACCGGAATATTTTCATAAATCTATCACAGCTTTTTTATATTGGACAATTGAAAAATATGGTAAAACGTGGTATAATAATTTTATAAAAAATTAAAGAGGTATAAAAATGAGGAAAGAAAATAAATCTGAAACGCTTCCGGCAATCGCTCCCAAGCGTATCCGTGCTGATATTGATGTCGGACTTACCAGCGAACAGGTTGCGCAGAGAAAAGAAGAAGGACTCGATAACAAACCTGTCGAATCGCCTTCCAAAACGGTTAAGGAAATTCTTGCGGATAATATTTTGACGTATTTCAATCTCTTGTTTGCAATTCTGGCGGCTCTTATTATCGCAGTCGGTTCTTACAGAGATCTTACGTTTCTTCCGGTAATTATTGCAAATATGCTCGTCGGTATCGTTCAGGAGTTGAGGTCGAAATCGGTTCTGGACAAGCTTACTATGCTGAATGCGCCTATAACGTCGGTTATCCGTGACGGCGAGGAGATAAACGTTCCTTCAAAGGAACTTGTTCTCGATGACATAGCTGTTTTTCGTGCTGGAAATCAGATAAGCGCAGACGCTGTTGTAGTTGGCGGAAACGTTTCGGTAAACGAATCGCTTCTTACCGGAGAGTCGGACGAGATAGTCAAAAAGTGCGGCGACAGGCTTATGTCGGGAAGTTATATCGTTTCCGGTTCGTGCAGGGCAAGACTTGAAAAGGTCGGCAAGGAATCGTACATTTCACAGCTTACTCTACAGGCGAAAAAGTCGAAAAAAGGCGAGCAGTCGGAAATGATACGCTCGCTGAACAAAATAGTCAAATTTGCCGGAATCATTATTATTCCTATCGGAATATTCATGTTTTGGCAGCAGTATCGTATCAGCGGAGTAGTAAAAAGCAGCGTTCAGTCGATGGTCGCATCGGTTATCGGTATGATACCGGAGGGACTTTTCCTTATTGCAAGCGCAACTCTTGCCGTAAGCGCAATGCGTCTTGCTTTTGAAAAAGTTCTTGTTCACGATATGAAATGCATCGAAACTCTGGCGAGAGTCGATGTGCTTTGCGTTGATAAAACGGGTACTATAACGGAAAATAAAATGGCGGTTACATCGGTGATCCCGGCTTCAAATAAGTTTTCGGAGAGCGTGATAAACGGGTATCTGAGCGATTTTGCGGCGGCGCAGGATGCGGATAACGAGACAATGCGGGCGGTTAAAAATCATTTCAAGCGTCCGGCAGGATTGATTGCAATTTCGCATACGGGATTTTCTTCGGAATTCAAATACAGCAGCGTTACTTTCGATTCCGGAGCGTTTGTGCTTGGAGCGCCGGAATTCATCCTTAAAGGTAGCTATGGCGAATTTGCTCAGATAATAGACGCAAACAGCCGCAGAGGATACAGAGTTCTTGTTTTCGGAAAATACAACGGCAGACCGGACGGAAAGGCTCTTACGGGAGATGTTGTTCCCATATGCTTTGTTGTTCTGGCAAATCCGATAAGAAAGGACGCTCCCGATACGTTTCGGTATTTTGCGGAGCAGGGAGTTGCTATAAAAGTAATTTCCGGCGATAATCCGGTAACTGTTTCCGAAGTTGCAAAGCAGGCTGGAATAAAGCACGCAGCCGATTATGTAGACGCTTCAACTCTTACTACCGATGAGGCGATCAACGATGCTGTTATGCGGTATACTGTATTTGGAAGAGTTACTCCCGATCAGAAACGAAAGTTCGTTCGTGCTTTGAAGAAAAACGGAAAAACTGTTGCAATGACGGGTGATGGAGTAAACGACGTTCTTGCTCTTAAAGACGCAGATTGTTCAGTGGCTATGGCTTCGGGAAGCGATGCGGCTTGTCAGGCTTCACAGCTTGTACTTCTTGAATCGGATTTCTCAAAAATGCCGGATGTTGTGCTTGAGGGACGAAAGGTTGTAAATAACCTTGAAAGATCGGGAAGCTTGTTCCTTGTAAAAAATATTTTTTCTCTTGTATTGTCTATCCTGACTATTTGTTTCGGTATTGCGTATCCTCTGAAACCGTCGCAGATCTCGCTTATAAGCCTTTTCACTATAGGACTTCCGGCGCTTGTGCTTTCACAGGTTCCTAATAAAGATCTTATCCGTGGAAAATTCATCAGCAATATTCTTTTTAAGGCTCTGCCGGCGGGAATCACGGATACTATAATCGTAGCGGCAATGGTATATTTCGGAAATATTTTCGGAGTTAGCCAGACCGATATTGCTACAGCTTCAACGATTCTGCTAAGCATTGTCGGGCTTATGATAGTATTTGAAATAAGCAAACCAACTGATGTTTACAAAATGTGGCTGTGGATAATATGTGCGGTCGGACTTGTTTTCAGTATGGTTTTTGTCAGCGATTTCTTCGATATAACGGCAATGTCACCGAAATGCATCCTTCTTTGCATTAATTTCTCGATTATTGCAGAACCATGTATGCGTTATCTCACTCTTGGAATGAAGGCTATTCAGAGAATTTTTTTCAAGGTGAAAAAATAAGAAACTGTGTTCATAGAGAAGATGTAGATATATAAAAGCCTCCATGAAATTCATCATGGAGGCTGATTTTATTCAGATTTATTTTTTGCCGAAAAGAGAAAATCCCTTTTTCTCATAAGGTTCGCTGGAAACGGAAAGAAGCTTATAGCCGTCTTTTTCGATAACTTCTTTGAGCTTTGCTTCATCAACAGCGGCTTCTGAAATAATCTCAGTTTCGCCGGATGAATGGGATGAAGTGACTTTTTTTACATCAAATGCATTGCGGATAGCGTTGTTTACATGAGATTCGCACATTCCGCACATCATTCCGTCTATTTTAAGCGTAGTTTTTATCATGCTTCTTAAACTTTCCTTTCTTTTTTAGGTTCATTGATCTTGTAATGCAGTTATTTGTTATCAGAACTGCAATAACAGCGGACAAGGCTATCCAGAAATCATTATCATAAACCATATCAGTTCACAATAACTCCTTTCATATTAATAAAGATATTGTACTACCTTTTTCCGTATTTGTCAATGGAAAAATTATGAATTTTATCTTTTTCCCTCTTCCGTATCAGTTTCGCTGAGCTGATCGTATTTGAGAATATAGTCCCAGATTTCTTGTATGGTAGTGAACGCCACTCCGACGTAGCTGTCGGCGCATCCGTAATAAACGGCTATTTTTCCTGTTTCGGAATCGGTCAGCGCTGCGCATGGGAAGCAGACATTCGGTACAAATCCACGTTCTTCATACCATTCTTCAGGAGTCAGAATGTAGTTTGAACATCGGTGAAGAACTTTTGAAGGTTCGTTGATATCAAGAATTGCAGCTCCTATGCTGTAAACATATCCGTTGCAGGTGTTGACAACTCCATGATAGAACATGAGCCAACCCTTGTCAGTTTCGATAGGAGCAGCTCCGCCGCCGATTTTAAGGTTTTCCCACCAATTTCCGGAATTTCCCATAACGTGGCGATGACGTCCCCAGAACTCCATATCTTTGCTTTCGGATAAGAAAATATCGCCGAAAGCAGTATGTCCAGTATCACACGGACGAGAAAGCATAACAAAATTGCCGTTTATTTTTCTTGGGAAAAGGACGGCATTGCGGTTATATGGAAGGAAAGGATTTTCAATGCGTTTAAAAGTTTTGAAATCGGTCGTCTCAGCGATTCCGATCGTCGGACCGTATGCGTCCTGACACCACATAATATAGTATTTGTCTTCAACTTTAACAAGACGTGGATCGTAGGCATAAATAGGCATAAATGGTTCACCGTTCTGATCGGTGAAGGGGATCTTCTCTTCATCAAATGTCCAATGTATAGCATCGCTGCTTTTGCCGAGGTAAATATGTGGGATACCATTACGCTGCTCGCCACGGAAAACTCCTATAAAACCGTCCTCATACGGCATAACAGCGCTGTTGAAAATGCGGGCAACATTAGGAAGCGGATTGCGGTCGATAATCGGATTTTCGCTGTATCTCCACATCGGAGCAGTAGATCCATCAGGTTTATTTTGCCATGGAATATTCGGGAGAGGACTGCCGATTATTTTTATTTCAGACATGATCTTATTTTCTCCTTTATTGTATTGATAATTTTATTGTTTTTATTATATCATTTTCTATATTTAAAGTCAATAGTTAGCTAAAAAAATATTTTCTTAGCTTATAATATTTTTTTGAAAATGATATAGATTTTTCTTTTGTAATGTTATATAATGTAAATAGTATTAGAGCGTGTTCACATAAAAATACAACGTATGTATTTTCGGTAAATTCTGACGACTACTGCGTTGAAAATATTTGCCAAGCGACAGCTTTCCTGCATATTTTCGCCTTGTATTCGCTAAGAACCTGTATTCATAGGAAAGATATGCGGATTTTTGAGCATAATTTTGCTGATGACAAGGCGAGAAAGTGAAGGCATACTTGTCGTATGGCGAACTTTTTCAACGCAGTCATCAGCAAAATTTGTCAAAAAGACGTGCAGCTTATTCTATGAATACAGGTTCTAAAATTATGCTCGAAAATTCGCACATTTATTTTATGTGAACACGCTCTACATTTCACAATTGAATGGAGTTTTTTTATGGTTATCAATGAATTTATCAACGGAATTTCTTCAGGAGCTTTCGATGAACAAATCCGGATGCTTTACGGCTCTTCTGAAAAAGTTATTTTAAAACAAAAAGCACGATATTTGTCAGCGGCTGAAAATTTTTCAAGGCTTTATCCTGAATGCGGAGATATAGGCGTTTTTTCTGCTCCGGGAAGAACTGAAATAGGCGGAAATCACACCGATCATCAGAACGGCTGCGTTATTGCGGCAGCGATTGATATTGACGTTATTGCTATTGTTTCTTTTCATGATGAGGGGGTTATCAGAATAAAGTCGGAGGGATTCCCGAAAGATGAGATAGACCTTAATGACCTTTCTGCACACGACGGGGAGCAGGGAACTTCTGCTGCGATTATACGGGGAATTGCCTCAAAATTCGTAAAGTCCGGAATAAAAATAGGAGGCTTTGATGCATATACAACTTCGGAAGTTCTTTCTGGCAGCGGATTATCTTCATCAGCGGCATTTGAGGTTCTTATCGGAACAATTATCGACAAGCACTATAATAACGGAAGAATGGGTGCGGATGAAATTTCTAAAATAGGTCAGTATGCAGAAAATGTTTATTTTGGAAAGGCAAGCGGTCTTATGGATCAGATGGTCAGTTCGGTAGGCGGATTCGTTTTTATTGATTTCAAAAATCCATCTGAACCACATATTACTCCCATTAAATATGATTTTGAAAGTTCAGGATATTGTATCTGTATTACCGATACAAAGGGCAGTCATGCCGGACTTAGTGCGGAATATAGTTCTGTTTCGGAGGAAATGAAACACGTTGCCGTTGAACTTGATCGAGAAGTTCTGAGAGATGTTGACGAGGAGATGTTCTATAAGAAGTTACCTGAGTTAAGACAGCAATGCAGTGACAGAGAGATTCTCAGAGCCGCTCATTTCTTTTCCGAAAATAAAAGGGCTGAATTAGAAAAAGAAGCTCTTAAATGCGGCGATACAGAAGAGTTTTTTTCACTTGTGAACGAATCAGGTGATTCTTCTGCATATTTGCTTCAAAATCTTTTCTCTTCTCAGAAACCTGAATTTCAAGAAATACCGCTTGCAATTATGTTAAGTAAAAGAGTATTGAATGGCTGCGGTGCGGTCAGAGTACATGGAGGAGGATTCGCAGGTACGATTCAGGCGTTTGTTCCAATATATATGGCAGAAGCTTATTCATCAGAGATGATACGGATTTTCGGTGAAAACAGCTGTATAATCCTTAATATACGTCCTGTTGGAGGATTTGAACTGACTATTTAGAATTTTTTGAAAAACTGCATTGTCAAATAATTCAGGTTCTAAATTTGTCTGTTGTGTAAATTTGATTGAAATTTTGCTCATAATATTTACTCACGATGGCTTATTACTATGTGTTGTAACATTATAATGCATATCGCATCATAAATTATTTGAACTATCAAGCGGCTTGGCACAAATTCATATATTTATTGTATGAATTTTGAATTTATATATATGAAGTGACGAAATGCATTGTTAAAACAAAAAAATATATGTAAAGGGGTTGACTTCTGCTTCAGATCGTGATATAATAATTAAGTCGTAAGGCAAATGAAAATTATATCGCGGTGTGGAGCAGCTAGGTAGCTCGTCGGGCTCATAACCCGAAGGTCGTTGGTTCAAATCCAGCCGCCGCAACCACTAATATGTACGCCTATGTTGAGGTCACAAGAGCCATCAGCATGGGCGTATAT
>JAMPIL010000016.1 GCA_023662725.1 Ruminococcus flavefaciens | reverse complement strand
ATTCGGTTTGTGGTCTACCTACACCTTTGAACGATAATCCTCCGGCTATTGCTCCCATAAGAGTTGGGAGTGTGCCAAGATTATCAGATACATTTCCGATTAGTTTTATAATTCCAGTAAACACATCAGCAATAGTACCGAGTGTTCCAGTTACTGCGGAATCAGTTAAATTTTGGATAACATTATCAAGCGATTGAACTATTTCAATTACATTGTCAGATTCAACGAATTTGCTCACCAGTTCAGACCAACTGTTTGACAGATTATTGAGAGAACCAGACCAGTTATTCGCTGATTTCTCTGCTTCTTCCATAGCTGAACCAACTGCCTGATCCGAGTTGAATTCAGACAGCATTTTTTCATACGTTTCCCAATTATTCAATAATGCGATCAATTGATTGCCACGTAACTTTCCTCCGACAGCATTTATAAGATTTGCAACCTTAATTGAACCTTGCGATTCCTTGCTGACTGCTTCAGATAATTCTTTGAGAATTTGCATTGGATCACGGAGTTCCCATACTCCGTTTTTAACTTCCTTTAAAGATACACCAAGAGCTTTTGTTGCTTCTTCATACTTGGAAAGTGACTCCTCTGTTATTGATTCTCCGCCATCACCAATTTCGCTTGCATCAGCCTTAACTTGCTGTAGGTTCATAAGTATGCCCTTAAAAGCTCTTCCGGCAACGTCACCGCCTTGCTGAGTTGTCGCAACCATGGTACCAACAGCGGCTGAAAGTTCATCTATTGCTATACCTGATGCGCTTGCCTGAGATGCCGCAACCTTAGTTGCCTGAGAAAGGTTTTCCATACTAAGAGCGTTTCTATTGGTAATATAGTTCTGTCCATCCAAAACTGCATTTAGTTTTTCTACGCTTCCTTCTAATCCATAAGCCGCATCTGTTGCAACAATATATTCGTTAGACATTTCTGCTGTCATATCACCGGCAGCCTGTGCAAGTATAGATAATTCAGCCAAATCCTCAGATTGTTGATCTCCAAAACCGGCACGGCTCATTTCCTGCACTCCAAGTAAGTAATCGCTTGCTTTTCTTCCGTACTTATTTGCTGTGTCATATGATGTGTCACCAAGTTTTTTCAAGCTTTCTGTTGTACGATCAGATGTTTTCGATATTTCAGTTAATATATCGTCAATCTGTTTTAATTCTTCTGTTGTGTTGCGTACTGCTGCAATCACAGCATTAAGTGAAATCCACTGAGTAACAACTAATCTGATCTGATCGCCCATTTTGCGGAAGAATACTCCGCTGTCCAATCCAGCAGCCTTGACTTCCTGCTTGAATGTTGCAATTTCCTCGTTGAGATGCTTAAACTCATCGGCACTGAGATTGCCCGACCTGATTTTGGAAGTCAACTCGTCCCATTTTTCAGCAAAAGTCGTAACTCCGTCGGACATCAGCTTTGTGGAAGATATCGCTTTTTTGTTGGAATTTGCGTAGACTTCCATTGAAGATACGGTTTTCTGAATTCTATTATTAAGAGTTTCTAATGCCGATGAACTTTTCAAAGAAGATGATAGAGCATCAGTAGATTGCCGTACTTCCAGAATACGACTATTCAGGAAATGAACCTTCGATTCAATATCAGCAAGAGATTTTATATCTTTAGTTTCACTTACATCCTGCAAAAGCTTTTCGTATTCTCCACGCAGTTCTGTGATTAACTGAATCTGATTTTGAACCTGCGGATCAGATAAATTTTTAGAAAGATTTACATTACCAGACATTTTGTCCAGTTGTTTAATTGAATCGTTTATAGATGAAGTAACAGATTCAAAAGATTCAAACTCAGCCTTAACTCTTGAAAATGCATTTAAAAAAGCATTTAAACTGGTGGTGTCAAATACATCTTCAAGTTGTTTCCGCAAGTCCTGAACCTTATTTTTAAATTCTTCGCCGTTGACAATTCCTGACGAAGCAACTTTCATAGAGAATTTATCAAGTTCTCCTATCTGAATATCTCTTGAAACGTCTACTGGCTTTTTTCTTAAATCAGTTGAGTTATTAGCTTCATGAATAGATTTACCTACATATTCAAACGCATTGCTAAGTTTATTAAGCTTAAATGTGAGTTTTTCAGTTGCGTTTTCTGATGTATTAACATAAATAGCGAATTTTTGGAGCTGACCGTTAGCCTCCTCGATTGCCGTAGCTCTTTCTCCACCCAATGCTTCTTTTGAATATTGAAGAATTTCCCGAGTACGCTTCTTGATCGACTTATCTTCTAATTCTTTTGACAAAGATTCCGCAAGATCCTTTGCTTTGTCCGTTAAAGAACGTTTGTCGATCTCGGGTGTTATTCTTACCTTGGTTTCAAGTCCATTGGTTTGTCTTGAAATATTATTTTGTATTGAGTTTAAATCAATCTTCCCGATCTTAATGCTGAAATCTTTGCTTATCGTATTTAACTGAGACTGAATGCGTTGAGTCGTTTTAGAGAGATCAATATTACAAACAATTTTTAAAGCGTGATCGGTATTAAGCCTGTCACCAACTTGTTTCAAGTCCTTGGATATATCTTCCGTCGTTTCAGGTATAGCCAAACCGGCGGTTATAATCAATTCATTATCTCTTGCCATTTTACCACCTTTCTTTTATGCTTATTTAAATATAAATATTTTATAATAAGATAACAAAATCCCTTCTCAAAATTGGAGAAGGGATTGTATTTATCATCATTTTGTTACTGTTAATAAAATAAATTAAATTATAATTTTAAGATAACATATATTTAAAGGCAGCAATGAAAATAATCACTGCTGCCTTTTTAGACTCACAAGTGTGCAAATTTCTTTGCCTGTGAGTGCTGTTCTATTATTATATATACTGTGTTTTGTTAATCACTCGATAAAATACTTGACTTTTTACCAGATTACTAGTATAATAATTACAATATAATTTTAAATATTGAATTTTACACTTAAGTGAAAGGAAAAGAAAATGAGTCTTTCAACAAAACTAATTGACAAATCAAAAGAAGCTTTTTTATTGGCAATAGAAGTATACAATAAACCATCTATTCGATATCGTGTGGAAGGATTTAGTTTTTTTGTATGTAATGCGTGGGAACTTATGTTAAAGGCTTATATGATAAATAATTGGGGAGATGATAGCATCTACTATAAGGATAATCATAATAGAACAATTACATTTGAAAATTGTATAAAGAAGGTTTTTACCAATGATAAAGATCCACTTCGCAAAAATCTTGAAAAGATAATTGAGCTTCGTAACACAAGCACACATTTTATAACAGAGGAATATGAAATGGTTTATATTCCTTTATTTCAAGCGACAGTATTTAATTTTATTGAAAAAATGCAGTCGTTCCATAACGTGGACATGACTGAAATAATTCCACAAAATTTTCTTACTCTTACCGTTAGTTATAATTCTTTGGATGGTGATGAAATAAGGGCAAAATATCCAAAGGAAATTGCTGACAGACTTATTAACGCTAATGAAGAACTGAAACCAGTTATTGAAGAAAATAATGAACATTTTGCAATTCGTGTTGATCATCATTATTATATTACTAAAAATAAAGATAATGCTTCAGCTACCGTGAGAGTAGATAATTCAGCAGAAACAACTGTAAAAATAATAAAGCAAATACAAGATCCGAATAATACATTTAAATATACTATGAAAAAATGTTGTAACGAAATAAATAGACGCCTTGAAAAAATGAATATTAATATGTCATTTAACAAGTACCATTTTGATTTATTCTGTAAATATTATGCTATAAAGGAGAATAAAAAGCTATGTTTTGTTTCTAAGGTTTTTTCTCAACCCCAATATAGTTATTCCTTACAAACTATAGATTTTATAGTTAATGAAATAAAAAAAGATTCTGAAAATATAATTCAGAACATTAAGGAAAAATTGCAAAAAAATAAGTCAACCCCAGGGGCAAAGGAATTCTAAGCATAACTGCCTACTCCTATTCAGGAACCCAGCCTTAATCCTTCACGAGTTAACTTATTCATATTATAACATATGCAGATTCTTTTGTCAATATGTATTATCATTGTTTTTTGTATAATGAAGAGAAGAAATTTTTAAAAGTAATTAAACCTTCTGCCGTTATAAATAGAAGTCACATCAATGGTTATACCGAGTTTATTCTGATGATTCCAGTCAAGGATTCCGTTTTCGATAAAAAATGCACCCTCAAATCGTGTAAACCTGTCAACGGGATGTCCGATATATTTCTCCAATTTTGGAGCATTCCAGCCATAGTTCATGAGAATGGGAACATAACTATCGTGAGAATTATCAAAGTTGGGATGATATGCAAATGAATCGTGAAACCTGACTGACAATTTAATCTGATTGCCTTCTACATATGCGTCGATTAAATCTTCAGCGTACATAGCTTTCCGAAAGTTATATGTCCTGCGGTAAATTTTCGGCTCATACGAATCGTAGTAATCGTTTATCCTACGTTGTATACAGTCATAAAGACGGCGAACCTCACGAGACAATTGATCCTGTAAGGTTTCACCGCTGCTCATTTTCATCTTACTTGCGACAAGTTTCTGAAGTTGTTTCTGAATATTAGCTTTTCCCATAAATTCGCCTTATTTAAACCTTTTCAACCTTATTATCGTTTTCATGCTCTTTAACGATTGTCTTGATGATTTCTTTGTTGCTTATTCCATTGAGACGATCGGCAAGGTTTTTGATGACGTCCATGTCAATGTTGTTTGTATTTGCAGCCATTTCCGCAGTTATAGCCTTTAGAGAGTCGCATAATTCATCGAATGAGGTTTTGCGTGATTTGATTTTGTAATCGATCAGTGCGTTTGCGGATGATTCAATATTAGCCCACACCGGCAATGAAACTATTGTACTCTCAATCTTAGAAAACCATACTCCGCTTTGAGCTGTTTTGAAGATTTCTTTTACCATATCGTCAGACACTTCAATGTTTGTGAAGTATTTGAGCATAACATATTTACGGGCAAGTTCACGGTATTCGGGGCAATATGTACCATGCTGAAAACAAGTTTCTGCAATGGTCTTGATAGCGGCAGCATAAGTATCTGTGTCAAGATAAGTCCTAATTTCAACTTCCGTTCCATTAATTTTTACAGTTTTATTTTTAAGAGCAAAGTTCTTTCCGATAACATCAATAAGTTTAATTTTATTCATGATTCTTCTCCTTGTTTCTTTTATTTTTTTTGCGTAAATTTCTCTGCTGTTTCACGTACTCGTAACTGCACCAGCCTCCGTCGATTTTTGAGTATGTTATCCATATATATCTGATGTCAGGATAAACATACCAGAACATTTTACGTTTCACGACCGCAGTACTGTCGGGGATTCCCTTTGTATCAATCACCTTGGAGCTGCCGTCGGCGTACTCTATGTAAAAATCAGCGACATACTTTATCGGCTGTACAATTTTACCGTCATGAACAAATTTAGGCTGAAGTTCATACGGTTTTTGCAGTTCGTAATATTTGATATGACCGCTTTCCATGCCAGGCAAAACCACGTCACGATAGTATTTCATTTCCAATTCCGAATCAAATGTGATTCCGTTATAAGTGCGTTTAGCTGTGTTTTTATCAACGTTAAATTTACTTCTTGCCATTATTAACCTCATTGTTAAAAAACAGAGAGCGGTTAATATTGATTAACCGCTCTGATTCTTTTTATTCTGTTGTTTTTTCTACTGTTTTCCTGCCGGTTTTTGGTTCTTTAGCTGATTTTTCACCAATGATCTCACGAGCATTTTTTTCCACATGAGGAAGCATCCATGATAAATCATCGGATGCTTTTATCTCATGATGAGTGTTAAACAAAGACTTCGCTTCTTCTTTAGTGATTACACCGTCATTATAATCCTCGATAGTCAAATATATCTGATAATGTTCCGGAGTATCAGCAACGTATTTCCACCCATGGTAAGCGGCGCAGTGCGAACAATACTCATGAAGTTTGCCACAAATCCAGCACTCTATCAAAGCTGCCATTATTTTCTCCTTTCGTTTATGCCCAAGAGAAAGTCTTATCGGCAATAGAAATGTCGTAGAATGACTTATCTGAATCGCAGTAATCATAAGCACAATTCAGCGTTACGGAAATCGTATCTTCGAGAGAGAATCCAACTGTATTGGAAACGCTTGGTTTTGCATTATTTGCAGTCAGCCAAAGCGCACGAACACGGGTCTGGTCACAAAGATCGACGGCAAGAACAAGAAATCTGACCTTGGAAGCGTCGGGGAATTTGTCGGCTGCGTTTACTACCTGAACTCCGGCTGTTACCTGATACTCATAGATAATCTCAATTTTACAGCCAGCCTTAAACACCTCAGAATCGGTAGGGAAGTAAACTCTGTTATTTGCTGAATCATAGTAAAATTTTGTCGAAGTAGCAGCGGAAGCAACTTGCTCATAGTTGTCCGCAAGAGAACTATCTGTAGTCAGAGTATGGAACGAAATTCTATAGAAGCCACTTGTTGAAATTGGCGTTTCGCTGAGTGATACATAACCGTTTGTAACATCAGCAGTTTTAAGAGTAAATCTTTCGATATTAGGAACGTTAATAGGATGATCTGAATCCGCATCAGTTCTCGTTGTTCCGTTAAGAGCTGCTACGAGAGATAAATCGAGTACGGAAGAATCAAATGTAATCTGACAGGACTTAGCAAGGTCAATACTAAAAATAGTTGATCCCTGAGCGTCCTTCTTTTCTGTTGTTTGACCGTCCTGCTGAATCTTGAGATTTTCAACCTGTGAGCACATCCACTTTACCTTATCGGCACTGTCAAAAGCCCAAGCGCCAACAATCTGTTTAATTGCAATACTGTTAATAGCCATACGCTACCACCTTTCATTATAATGTTTTGTTTTTTATTGGACGCATCCAGTCCAAATCTTTTTTGTTTATATCTTTTGGAGAGAGATTGCCGGAATATATACCCATATAAAGATTTTGAGATGTCACTTTATATCCCAATCTGACGAGAGCGTCAAAAAACTGACCTACTGTCATATCGAGTACCTGATCGTAACTCTGCCATTCACAAGCAAGAGACGATATAAAAGCGGCGTAATTTGAATTTTCCCCAAACATTTTTCTTCTTCGTTCAGCTCGGTCAATTTCTTTCTTTTGCTGTTGAATCAGTAAATCATGAGTAAAATCATTTTCACAGGAAGTTATTATATTTTTGGGTAAAGAATGCATTCGCCGTATGTTGTCTGCAAGTATCTCTCTTGTCAGAGAGTTTATCATAATTCCATTGCTGTCCATTAATAACGTTTCACCGTTTCGGCAGGTGATTTTGAAATCTGACAGATTCAGATTGCCCAGCAGCAATTTTGTTGATTCTCGGGGTAACCCTCGTGACAAATAGCAAAACAACTCAAATGGCGTTATTTTCGCAAAATCAATTCCTGCACGACTCAGGTAGTACGGCATATCAAAAGGTTCTGCTGTCAACATCTGCACAATAGACAGATACTCCTTTTCTCCAAATTTTGCTATTTCCCTCATGGTTGGCTGATATAAAGTAACTCCTTTGGCAATTTCGATGCATTTACCGGTCAATAATCTCATTTCGTCAACAGTATTCATACGCTCATCCACATAAATTATCGTTGAAATCAACAGTTCGGAACGTAAGCTGTCTGATACGATAAGTCTCGTTCAAATTTCCTGCAATATTGCTCGTAAGCTGTAATCTGCCAAGTCCGAAGCCGTCAGCGCCGTTATACTTTTTATCGAGCAGCATAGCTATGTAGTCAATTCTCGTAGCTGATACTCCTGCCATTTTCATCTGCATATCGTTCTGATGCGAAAGAACGGTAAATGTTATCGTAGGATAAGCGTATAAATCATATTTCATCGGCTCATATCTGCTCCTGTTGGACTGAATATCAATTTCAACCATTATATAAGTCTTTACCTCTTCCTGAGTATCGGGTATGTAATAATGGGGAAACAATCTGCTCCAAACAAGATCATCGGGATCGTCATCTTCGTGAAGATTCAGAGCCGTAATAATTTCGTTGTCGTTTTGTAAATCGGAAAGTATCTGATTTTTCCAGTCGATAACACAACTTGAATTAGCCATATTAAACACCTCCAATCACTTTTACAAGCAGTTCGCTTGTTTGGGTTTCACTTTTTGCTATAATTTTGATATTTGCTCCCACCATAGCGGATTCATTTGGGCACCTCACAACGCAGGAATAATCGTCAATCTGAGTAAGCAATATTTTGTCCTTCCACATATCGGCGGCAATCATTGAAAACGTAACCGGAACATCGGTACTGAACGTTTTCCGTCCGCCTATTCTGATCTCGGGATTGCCCGAATAATTTATCTCTATCGGAACAGTAGGGCGAGGAATGTTATCCGGATCAATGTAGTCGCAGAGCATTAAGTCGATACGGTCTGTTTTACGATTAAGCTCATCTTCGGTAAATGTAATACGCATAACACGCATATCGCCGCCGTAAGAATAAGCAACAGTACTCTTGCTTGTAATAACATACGGAGTAGGGGAAGCCTTATCAACGTCGATAAACATACGCATATCACGTTCAAGTCCGGCAGTAATTTTATCAAGAGATACCCAAGCCATAAGCTGAACATAACCTGTATGAATTTCCTTTGTTCCTTCGATACCGGTATTGTACTGAGTTGCATCCTGTATACTGGCAGGATAATAATAAATCCTGCCTTTTTTGTCCTGCCATTTTAAAGTGTAGTTGCATAAATGAATCACACACTTGTTGTATATCTGATTATCCGATGGCATTGTCATAATTACCCAGATATGATCATCGTATCTGATATACTTATAATCCTGAATTCTGTCTGAAATTCTTGTAAGCAATTGCCTTTGCCAGCCTTGTGTATAAGCGTCCGGAGTTTCAGATTGTACTATTCCGCAGGTAGAAATTTCAGTTTCAAATTTATTTCCGTCAAACCGTCCTCTGCACATATATATCTGTCTGCCAAGCTGAGTTTCAGTTAAGGTTTCATCAAAGGAATCGCTCACATAACTGTCCCATTCACTGCGTTCAAATCCGCTGTTTAATGTGGGCTGCGAATTGATCATATACCATTCTTTCATTGGCGTCACCCATAACTCACGGTTTTCTGCTTGTGAATCCAGTCTCTTGTGATTTCAAGCTGTCTTTCAAGATTTTCGGCGGTTGTTCTTTTGGATTCGTCTGAACCTGTAAGACGGATATCCTTGCCGTAAAATCCGTTCAACTGTTCCAGACGGTCAAGAGTCCTGACAAGATAGGAACAGTACATCATCTGCCCAAGTGTAGCAATTACAGCTTGCGGCAGATGTGAATCAAATTCTTTGGCGGAAGTATCATAAAACAGGGGAGCGATTGACAAACTGTAATCGGCGACAGCGTCAATCAGCCATTGCTCCTCAAGACCTTCCGGAATAGGATATTTCGTCAGAGGATGGGAGTGAAAGCTGTTAAATACATCGCTGTTGGTAGTATTTTGTAACGTATCGCCCATTATTTCACCGCCTATTTGTATCCCGATATCTTTTCAATAGCCGATACTTTGTAAGACTGTACATTGTCGATACCGACTTTTATTGCCATAGGAATGATCATTCTCTTATCGCCTTCGGTCACCACAAGTTTTTCAAGAGCATTCTCAAATTCCGATTTGTCAGATATAGCAAGAAGCTTCTTTACGCTATTAAGGTTAAGAATAATCCTGTCTCCACTGTCATTTTCATCAAAATGAAATACAAAATTTCTGACATCTTCATCTTCAATTTCAATATAGGCGTTGTTTCCTTCGCCGTCTGCTCCTACAAAGAAGAAGTTTCCTGTCTGAATTTGTCCTTCGACTTCAGCGACCGTTAGCTTGCTCCAATGCTGTGCTCCTGCCGGAACAACAATATCTCTGCCTGTTTCGGTAGATGTGAAATTCAGATTCCATGAACGTGTATTTGTCATAACAACTCTGTCAGTATAGGCAATTTCTCTTTTGGGTTTAACAGGAATTTCCTCTGTGATATTATCGACAATTGTCTCCTCTGCTGCGTTTTCGGTTTCAGCCTTTGTGTTCTTTTTAACCGGCATAGTATTTACCTCCTTAAAAACATAAGAGGGGAGTGTTTCATCCCCTCGGAATAAAATAATTTTCAATTACGCCTGAGCTTTTGCAAGCATACCGATCTCGTATTCTCTGCCCTTGGTTACGTCAGCGCCGATTTCCATATCGAAACGTGTCATAACCGCACCGTTATCAACGCTGTTGCCGGACATACTCATAATATCTCCTCTGCGGAAGATATTAAGAGGTGAATTTGTTCCGGCAGCAAGGAAGTAAAGCTTGTCCGTATCATAATAAGTCTCAAAACCGGACTTATCAGCAAGCGGCTTCGTCAGGTTATAAGGATTTGGAAGCTCCACAAGAGCAGCTCCCTTATACCAACCGTTCAATCCTGTGTGAGCCATTTCTGTAACCTGTGCGTCATTGTAGAAAGGAACTGAATCCGAACCTACAGTCTTATAGCCGTTAAAATCAGAAATGGCAGCCAGAACAGAGTAATCGCCGGCAATAGTCACCTTACCGAGTCGTCTGATATTTTTTATCATATTATCAACAGCAGACTTTGTGGGAATAGTGTCATATTCCTCGTAAAACTTGACATATTCAGTGTTGTTTTTGAGTGCGTTATGGAGTACGGAAAGAACATAAGCCACAGCCTTGTTGTTCATATCAATCTGAACCTGAGAAATTTCCTCGCCCATAGTTCCGTCAAAATTACCGCTTGCGAGCTCTCTGTAATCAATAGCCATGCCGGAAGAGATTGTCTGAGTAGTTATAGGGTACTGTTTCCACACCTTCGTACCAAAAGTCACATCACCGTGGGCAGCCTGCCAGCGAGCGTCAATTCCTTCGTAAGAGTACGTTCTTACAACAGCCTGTTCGTTATATCTGATCTTATGATAATTTCCAAGCTTAGAGAATATTTCCGTAGACTTCAGTAGATTTGGCTGAACTATAAACTTTACGATCGTGTTAAGTTCGGCGATAGCCTTGGAGTTATTGTCCGCAGCAGCACGACCAAGAGACTTAAGCTTTGCCGCAACAATATCGACATTATTTCCGTATTTGGAAGTATCCTCGCCCTTAAAAAGCGCAGAACAAATCTCTGCTGTTTTCTTCATAACTGCCTGAGATTTTACTTCGCACTCAGAGGGACGTACATTATTAAGTTCAACAGTTGTATTCATTTATTTTTACCTCCGTTTCTAAAGATCAGGCATTAACCTTGACAAGCAGTCCGTTTCCGCAGAAGCTTGTCTTTTCAATTACTTCAAGATATGCAGAATATCCGTCTACAGAAGCAGACTTAGACCATTTTCCGTCGATACCTGCAATGAGCCTATCTCCAACAGCAACGTTTTCATAAGCAGTAGTCAGGGCAAGATCGTTCATATCGAGCATTCTGTTGGCAAGAGAATCAAGTCTGAAAAGTCTTGCGTATTCGCCGACGTTGACTACATAATCGTCAGGAGACTTGAGTTCAGGCTTGTCCAAAACATTCATTACGATAGTAAGATTGCTATCCTTAGCTGTTGTCGCAGTAGGAAGTGAAACGGTCTTAGTTGTTTCAGAATAAGTTACTGCATATCCGTTCTTTACTCCGTCTGCAATCGTATCGGGGACTTTGCAATAAGGAATATTTACTGCATTCTTATACATTCCTATTTCATGAAATTTAATCATTTTATTACCTCTCTTTCTCAATTAAAAAGTTCGTTCATATTAAGAGAATCCGTGCTTTCATTTTCCGGGAAGTCCACGCCTCCGAAAATCGATTCTGTTAAAAACTCATTCTGCATTGAGTTGATTTCAGCAGTTCTTACAGGCGTCTTGGATTTGCTTGCATCGTAACTGTGTATCTTAATAGATTCCACGATAGAATTGATTTCAATTCCGCAATTTATAGGATCTTCACGGAATTTATCAATGCTGTCTTTAGCCGCATTTGTTTCATTTTCAGTGAACTGTTCAAGAGCAGTATTAAGCTCGGCAACTCTCTTTGCAGCTCTCAACTCTCCAAGTTCCTTTTCAATTGCATCTCTTTCAGCCCACATAGCTGCTTGTTCTTTATTGACCTTTTCAAGAACAGCAGTCAACTCGGCAATATTTTTATTAAGCGTGGATATTTCTTCATCTTTCTTCTCAACAATAGAATTGAGTTCAGAAATTTTTGTTTCGTATACACAAGACTTATTTGCTGCCTCAGCAATGCCGGATCTTATTGTTTCTGTGATCTGATTTATAGTTTTTTCATCCATTTTGTTAACCTCCGTTTTCTTTGAATTTAACTCCAGTAATCGGCTTGATTTATCTGCCGGACGGCAGCAGTCAAGCATGGCAAAGCCTGAATACATAAATTCAGCAGGTACTCTGCCGGTCTCTTCACCGTTATGTCCTTTAAGATATACGATGCCTTTATTACCCGGTTTTTTGAAAATTTCTATACTGCCAAATACCGATTCGCCGTCGTTTATTTTATCTTCAAGCCAATGAACGAAATTCGGGTAGCACATTTCATCCAATATGCCTTCGCCTACGCATACTCTTTTTGTAACACCGTCTATTTCAGTATTGGTAATATAACCTTTTTCGAAATGACCTACAACAGTAGCGTCCTCAAACAACGCTAATCCGTCGGATTTAGTTCCCGTAAGGTCGGTGGCTCCGTGACCGAATATCTGAGTGCGTTCTTCATCAAGGAACTGAACACGAATACTCATTCCGGAAATAGTGCTTAACGCATTCTGACAGTATTTTTCAATCCATGTAATGCCGTTATCCTGATATTCAGTACCGAGTCCATCTTCACCGACGCAGTTATCGCTGAAAATTTCGTGAAGAACAGCTTTGAATTTTCTTCTGCCGTTTTTATCCTGTTTTTTACAAATTTCAATAATGTTAAAAATCTTGTATCACCTCGCTTTCTTACGTTGACGGTTTGGGATTTGCATTTGAGTTGTTGGATTTGCCTTGCACAGTGTTTGAATTATTTGAATCAGCGCTCGGTCGCCCACCCTTTGAACTTTGGGTATACATGGACTGATGAGGCGGATAACGATCGTCAAAATCGCCGTCCTTTTCTTCGTCAAGCAGACTCAGGTAAGATTCAACATCCATACCGCTTGCGGCAATAACAGCTTGCAAAGAACCTCCGCATTCTGCGTACAGAGTTTTCATTTCTGAAAAAAACTTATCTCTGTTTACATATGTGGTCGGCAGAATATAGCATGAAACGATGCATTTTCTGTCCTGGATTATATTTGCGTTAATGCATTTATTCAGCTCGTTCATAAAGTTCTCGATCCACGAATAAATATTAGCCGCAATCATTTCAAGGTTGAGCGTTGCAGTTGCGTAGTTTCCGCTGTCAGTACCGTTCAAAAGAGCCGCTGCAATGCCAAGAGACTTCGGAACGGCATTTTCAATTGCTTTTTGATTTTTCTCGTCAAGCAGTGAAACATCAGTCTTGATAGAATCAAGTTTAGTTCCCGAAGCAAGAGAGAAAAAAGCAACTCCATTGCTGTGCTTTTTATGAGTTACGGCGTCTTTAACAATATCGTGCTGATCCTTCTGTTAGGTATTTGTAAGAGAACATTTGCCCTTATCTTTTCCTTCTGGGAATATTTCATAAACTATCTGATTATTAACGCTGTCAAGAACTGTTCTTTTTGTTTGAGTAAAATAGTTCTCATACAAAATATCATCGAGGGCGCATATTGCAAACGGTATGCCATAGGGCTTGTTATCGGGAGTTTTGCACTTATCAACGATCGTATGGTTATTATTAAGTACAAGCCATGAGTTTAAAGAAAAGCCTGATTTTTTGTATGCTAACCAACCTTTTTGGATTTCTCTCGGGAATGTCAGAAGCCGCCTTTTTAATTCGTTTTCATTAAAACTCTGAAAATATTTCAGATCAAAAGCAATTACCATACTGCTGTCTTTTCGTCCTACGATTTTACAATAATCAACAGGAAGTGAAATAATACTTGCATTTACTCCAAGTTCGTTTATGTCGGCAATATTTGCAACATCAACGTCACTGAGATATTTTTGCTTAAAAAGATTGGATTGCCTGACTTCAAAATAATAAAAATAAATGCCGTCGTTACACTTTTTCAGAATTGCATCCCTGATACGTTCTTTGTACTTGATACACTCCAAAACCGACAGCATTTTTTTCTTATTCTTTTGAAACGACATGGGTTTCTTTCCAATCAAGTTTCTTGATTTGCATACAACTACCTTATCCAGCGTGTGCATGGTACGCAGATACTCTACCGCCGCACTGACTGAACCATTAGTATTGTACGCCCACCATGCAAGCTCACGAAGTATTTTCTGATGTTCATACGGATGTTTAATATACTCGTTTATCAATGACATATCGCAGGGAGCGTCCCACAGCCAGTTACAGCTCATGTAATACCCGACATCAAGAGAAGTATTAAAGCCAAAGTCAAACGATTCTGCTTCGATTATTTTTTCATCTGTACTCAAAATTTTATCACCGCCTTTCTTAGAGCGTGTTTACATAAAAATGTAACGCACGTCTTTTCGACAAATTTTGACGGCTACTGCGTTGAAAATATTTGCCAAGCGACAGCTTGTCTGCATATTTTCGCCTTGTATTCGCCAAAATTGTGCTCGAAAATTCGCACATTAATTTTATGTAAACACGCTCTAGTTGTACAATGGTACAAAGTTATAATTATCATCTTCGGACAAAAGATCCTGTTCAAGCAGTGAAGCGAAATAATTACCGTAGCTCAGACTTGAATATCTATCCTTGCGGTTACTTCCTTGTTCGCTTATTACAATTGCTCCGGTTTGTTCCTTTCTTTCGTACGTTAAATTGATCGTTTCGCTTATAAGTTCCTGTGTTTCAAAATAAGGTTTTTCAAAGAATAGCTGTGAATCAACACTTTCTGCAACAGCTTTTTGATAGCCCGGTATATTAGGCAGAATTTCTTCTGAAGCCATATTGTAACTGACAAGCAGATCAATCATGCCGGAAGTCAGAACATTTTTAAAAGACAAAGCAATATCGCTGTTGAGCTTTTGTGAGGCTGAAATTACAAAAATAACGGGATTTGAGTCAACCGATTTAACTCTGTTTGCAATATTATCGTCGTTCATGCAGCACAACGGAGCATATTCAACGTCTCTTTCATCGTCGTACATTACTTTTGCAAGCTTATCATAAATAGAAATACCGGCATTGCGCAGATCAAGTACAATATAATCCGCTCCGAAATCCTCGTATAACTGACGGATTCTCAAAGCTTGTCTGTCAACGTCTCCGCCTTGTACAGACTCCATATAAGGTAATTGTCTGCGGTAACCGTTTTTTATTTCTACTGTTTTGTTTTCTGTCTGATAATTAGTTGACTCTGGAAGAAGTCTGATACATGAAAAAATAGAGTTATCATTTGTCTTGTTGGTTACAAAAGCCATATCGCAGCTTACAATTCGCACTTCTCCGGATTGTCTGGGCATTTCATAGGGATTCTTTTTATGCAGTTTTACATCGTCTGCCTTACGAGGATAAAACGCTTTTTTTAATCTTTGATTTTTTGCAAGTATATCGTAACTAAAAAAGGCATGAGTATTTTCTTTAACCCTTTCGTTAAGATATTCGATTCGCCATGTAAGAGGATCTTGTTTCTTTTTCTCACGTTTGAGCTGATTCATCGTTTTAATGTTATGTTTTAACACAATGCTTTCGTCAAAAGCAAGCAGACAAAGAGGTTTATCTTCGACCATACCATCAAAAGCCTGCTGTACAATATTCCACATCCAATGACCGTCGTCAAGCCAGCTTGAACTGATATAAATATCAACGGCTTCCTCTTGAAGTTCAGAAATGTTTCTATAGAAATCATCGGTCATGTAATTAGCTTGCCGGATGACCTGGAAAGGGGACAATACGCTGTCGTCAACGTTCTTTTTAATCTGTCTGAATTCTTCTCTTGCAAGACAGGTAGATCTGTTTCCTCTTGCCGTATCAAGGGCAGCTACCACAATAATCTGACTGTTATTTCTGAATCTGATAATTATTTCATTCTGATTGTCTTTTATGCTCTCGATTTCTTTACGCAAAGCAGGGGAGCGAGCCATAAAAATACCTTGTATTTTCTGCGTAACAAGCAGTTTGGCTTGCCCCTTTGTACTGGATGCCAGAACGAATAATGTCTCTGGACGAGTTATGCATCTGCAACAAGCGTACAAAGCAAGTATCAGCGATTTTGCGGCAGAACGTGTTGCGATAGTTACGAAGAACTGAGATATACCCATGAAATACAGCATAATAGCTTGATAAAAATGAAGTTTTATACCTAAATAATCAATCGCAAATCTATGTAAATTTCTTCTGAAAAACGTATTCCATAATAGAACATGGTCAACGTTTTTAGGATTGCTCAGATAATGCGTAGAAGGGAATTTTTTGTAAAGCTGTGATTGTTTTTCATCTGCATATTTAACTTTGCTCATTGTCATCGTCCTTTACATAGTATTCTTCATCCCTTTCCTTACTTCCAAACATAAGGTTTTTAATCGGTCTTAACACAAACCTTTTGAAATAATCTCCGATATTATCAAAATCTTTATAAAGCGATTTGTCCTTGTAGTATTCTTCCGGAGTATATTGAGATATAACAGCCAGAGTTACTCCGAATGTTTCTTCATTGCTTGCGTCAGATTCCTGCACTGTTTTCAGTCCGGCTTGTTTGAATGTATCTCTGTACAGTTTGGTATATTTTTCAAAGTCGGTACTGTTGCCGTCCCTGAACGCTTTAAGCTGAAGAAGTTTTGTATAACACAAATCCTTAATAAATATTTCTTGATTATTGTCACAATTGGGATTTTGCTTTTTCAGCATTTTGTAATGATCTTCGAGAGCGACAATATCGTCGGGAGAAACTTGCCCCCATCTTTCAAACATGACTTTAGTTATATTAACTTGTCCCCCAGCTTTGATTTCTTCAAGATCCTCCACACTGTTTATCACACTATTAGCTCTATCGGCGATTGTATCAGCGTAAGTCTTATTTCGGGCTTCGTATTGGGGTAAATTAGCTTTGGCAGGATATGCGCAGACTCTTGATCTGTCAGCGGATATTTTGCGTGTTGCTGTGAAAATTTCATCCGAGTAGTACCAATCAAAAAGCTGGCACATTCTATCCATAGCCTTTTCTTCGTTATCGCTGAAAAAATCCACTAAATTATAATAATGCTTGTCTGTGCATTTTTTACATATATGTACAAATCCGTTATTGTTTACAAATAAAGGCGACTGGGATTTGCAAAAATTTGCTTCTTGTTTTTTGAATGACTTTCCACAAGCTGTGCAGTAAAAAAGTCGTTTTTCAGGTTCGTCATAAGTTAATTTGCTTATTTCAACATCATTATTGATTTTTGTTGCAGATTGACTTGATTTTTGAGTTGCTTTTAAATTGCCGCTATTGCTCATTCGTGGTCTTGCCACTCCGATCATCTCCTTTATCATTATTTATCTCCTTAAAAAATAAAACAGCAGGGCAGGAGAGTGATAACCCTGCTGTATGGAAGCCGACTTTGAGTAATTACCTCATCGCCGACATATCGGAGCGTACAATACGCTCCGGGTTTAATGGAGGAATTTATGTCAGTTGGTAGATTTTAAATATTAAACTTGTCTTTCATTTTTTTGATACGGGACACATCCTCTTTTATATAAAATTTCTTGGTAACATCTGTACTGTTATGATTAAGAAGAGCTGATACATCTTCAAGAGGCATACCGGCATTTTTCAGCAAACTTGCTCCGCTGTGTCTGAAATCGTGCGGATGAAGTGAAGGAACGCCGATCATTCTGCCGATTTTCTTACACCATTCATTCAGAGTGCAGTTAGTTATAGGTTGAGTTTCAGTATTATGTCCTGAAAAGAATACCCAGCCGAAGTCGTTAATACCATCAGCTTCACGAGCAGACTTCATTTCAAGTAAAAGTTCTTTGACTTCTTTACTGAAGAATAATTCTACGATTTTGCCCTCTTTTTCAAGAACGTTCCTGACAATACGATTATCAAAATCGATCTGTTTCCACTTTATATTTGCAACAGCGCTTACTCTTGCCATCGTCGAAAGTGAAAATAAAGCATAGGTTCTGAGTTGAAGAGCGCCGTATTCAATAAGTTTTTTACGCATGAGAGCAACCTGTTCTTCAGTCAAAAATGTTTGAGCAACAATTGGCAATCCTTTCTTCGGTCTGTCAAGAAATTCAGTAGGATCTTCCTGTATCAGTTTCTTTTTTCTGAGAAATTTATAAAACGCTGAAATTGCAGATATTCTGCGTTTCATACGTTCAACATTATTTCCGTTTCGTTTACAGAAATATAAAAACTCGGTTATGTCATCATCCGAAAGCTCTGTTACGCTTTGATTGAACTGATTATCCAGTATGTAAATAAACCACTGATTTAAATCCATTTTGTAGTGATACTGTGTTTTTTCAGATAGTCCACGCAAGGACATATCGATTTGATATTTCTGTAAGAATTTTTGAGTTTCAGAATTTATCTGCTTTAATTTCTCTGAATCATGCAATTCAATTCTTCTGCTCCGTTCCGGCATTAACGACCTCCTTAATGTGGTGTATTGTTAATCAAAAAAAGGCAAATTATTATTTAAAATTCATGCGCAATGTTTCTTCAGCATCTTAACTATTCCGATTTGTCCCTTGGGTTTAACCAAAGGTTTCTTGGTTATTTTAATTTCGCCATTTGACAAAACAACTGTATTTTCAATTAATTCAAGCCAATCGTTGTCTATGTATTTCTGATAAGGCTCGTTGTCAAACATGATCACATTCTTTTCCCGCAGGAACTTAAAAAGATTGTTTCTGCCTATCTTAACGCCGTTTTTACTTGCAAATTTAGCCATTTCTTTCATATCGATGCTATCTTCGGACTGTTTAATATGATCCGCAAATTCGACCATAGGTTTGTTTCTTTCGATTTGCTCGACAAGTGGTTTGGTTTCGATTTCAACAAGCTGTTTGGACGCAATGACAGCTTCCGTACCACCGTTATAAATAGAAAGAAGCAGATTTGCTTTTTCGTTTACAGCAAGCAGTTTTTGTTCCATGAGATTGAAAGCTTCAATATATTTCAGTTTCCACTCAAGAGCTTTCTTTCCGGTGAATCCCATAACGAGCAGTGAAAATCCATCACGAGTAATTTCATAATACTTGTACCACTGTTTGTTTTGTGGATGCTGATACGATTTTTCTATGAAAAATGGGTCTCCACCATTTTGGGCACACCCTATCAATTCGCCGTACATACGCTCAATTTCAGCTACAAGCTTATCATGTCTTTTGTCAAAATCCTTTGCCACCTGTAAGCTTGATACGGTAAGTACACCTTCATTGTTTTTGATAATAATTTCGTTTGTCATTTTTACTCTCCTTTGATTTTTAATGTAGTAGGGTACAACGTTTCGCTGCACCCTACTGCAAACAAGCAATATTCAGAAATTGAGCGTACTTGATTAAATCGCCCACCCACGGCGATATTATCTCACTGCACAGCTGTTGCCGTACCAACAATAATCATCGAAACACAGAATAAAATCCTGTGTCGCTTTCTACATCATCTCTAACGGATCGAAGTCGGTCTCAAAAAGAGAGAAATGTGCCGGATTCAGATTGTGTATGAGGTTACGATATTTTGCATCGATAAAATACAACATATCGAAACAATCATCAGATTTGTACTCACTATGAAAACTCTCGGTAACAACCAGTCCGTCCTTCATAATGGAAATCATGAAAGGTGCATTCGATTCCTCTGCTTGTTTGAGATCATCAAACAGCACGTCCTCGCAAGATGCCTCGATGCCAAATTCCAAACCATTTGCTGTGCAGCTCAGTAGTCTTTTGAGAAATGGCATAGCGATATGTACGTCTATTATGACTGCAATTTCTCGTGCTTCTGCATAAGAAACAACTACAGAATTCACCAAGTCGTCGATGTTGGTATAAGTTTTCGCACTCATTACGATTCACCTTTTACAGCGTCCTTGAGAGACTTTCCAGCCTTGAAAGCAGGGGATTTGCTTTCAGGAACGAACATCTTTTCCTTTGTTCTGGGATTAATACAAGTCCTTTCCTTACGTTCGTGCACTTCAAATGAACCGAAACCAGTGAACTTGACGCTTTCTCCGTCAGCAAGGCAGTCCGTAATTGAGTCAAGAACTGCGTTTACAAATTTCTCGCAGTCCTTTTTTGTAACTGCTGTATCGTATTTTTCGGCAAGAGTGGTCTGAACCACTCCTGCAAACTTCTTTGTATTAATTGCCATATGTATTCTCCTTCGATTTTTATTTGCGTTTTCACGCAATATCTGTGATCTCATTTATTGAAATTCTTACTTCTGAACCGTCAAATCCCTGTGCAAGGTCAGCCAGTTCAAGTGTTTTGCCGTCCTCAATTTCTACGAGAATTGTATTATCGTCTTTGTTGACATTAAGAATTCCCTCGATTGAGAGGCTGCTCTTCTTTACGATTTTTGACATATTATCACTCCCTACTGAACCGGATATGTTTCCCTTACAGAGACATTTCTGCGGTAATTTTCGAGCAGTTCAAGGATTCTGTGTTCCTCGGCAGCGTAGAATTTCTTCCTTTGGCTTTTTGTACGCATGGTCGCCGCAAGTCCCTCCGTAACTCCGTGTTCTCTGAGATACTTAGCCTCGTCTTTGGTGATTTTAAACATGAATATGCACTTCTTTCGTTTTGAATTTTGGTTACTATACCGTATTGACTTTGAAAATGTATTGTGATATAGTATAAAATGAGGTGTTTTATTACCCTTCCATTATGCCCACTATCCGAAAGGTCTAAGAACGGCTATGTTTAGCCGTTTTTCTCATGTCAAAAATTTTAATTTAGTCCCTTTTTAGCCTATTTTTTTCTTAAAATATGTGTATCCGAAGAGAGTGACGCTGTTTTCATTGGTCTTTTTTGTTATTTTATATATACCTTCTGAAGTATCTCTTATCATGTCATAAAGCAGGGGATTTGCCATTGAGAATAATGTGTTAAAGATTGTTCTGGCATAACCGCTGTTTTTTTCTTTGTCTATCTCTCTTAAAAGCAGATATAGTTCAATCTCTGAAAAATGTCTTGAATCAAGAATATCAATGTACTGGGATTTAAGTACGCTGACTTCCTTGGCAACTATTGATTTCTCTTCTTTACTTTTATTATGATAATCAATATACAGCTCCTGTATTTTACTACGAAGCATTTTTATTTCTTCAATGACTTTATTGACTTTTTTATACCTCTTTGTAGTTGCCTTTGTCCAATCAATATCCATAGGCTTAATTATTTCATAAAATGGCAGATTCTTATTTTTTATCTTATCAGCCCTGAAGCGGTCGATCTCTTTTTGCAGATAATCCATTGAAGTTTCAAAATATCTGAAATAATGATTTTCATTCAAGGAATATCCGTTGCCAAGAGTAATATTCTTGAAAAACATGGGTTTGGTAAGCAATCGTTTACTGTTGACATCTGTATAAACAGCGTATTTCTTCTTAAGAAAATTAAGCATTTTGGTTATGTCTACATCAAATTCCCTTTTTGCCGAATCTATCTCAACTCCGGAACTTACTGCCAGTATGCAGATATCAAGGTAGATTTCTTTTTGATTATCAAATGCAGTTCCAGCATCCGCTCCATTATGTATATCATTGTAAATATTTTCCCACATGATAGAATTGAGATACTGAGAAAGATTTACAATTTCACCTATTTTATTTACACTGGTTCTTATATCCAGTTTTGACTTGTCCTCATTTGTATAATGATGGACAATTTTTTTAGCTTCAACAAAACAAGTCGGTACTTTGAATCTATGATAATTCTTTTCGGCAGTGGCAATTAATGTTTTGTTATCTGTAAGCAATATACTGTCGGAGTCGTAATCACCATTTATACCCTTGCTTTCGCAATATTTTAACACTTATTTAAAAGTGGGATTAGACTATTTCATCACCCCATGTCTGTTCACGGGTATCAAGGATTTCTCCGTGTCTGGCACTTCGATTTAAGGGAATTTCACCCACTAAGAATTTCACTCAGCCCTACTCCTGATGCGGAATTTCACCGCCGAAGGATAGTCGTTACACGTTTCTCGTTGTGAGACTTCGCACGGCATTGTCATAGAAATCAACTCGGTTTATATTCTTTCAAATGTACAACCTAAGTATGTTTTGTGCTTTTTTATGGATTCAGTTATGCGAGATCTAATTGTATCGACCTTGGAAGCAGTGTATCCGTTATTTCTCAGATATTCGGCAGCTTCTCCTATGAATTTAAAATCAAGCGTATCATATTCTGATTTCATTCTTATTGGAACTGCTCTGCCATTTTGTTCTCTTGGTCTGCGCAAAAGACGTTTTGCCAATTCTGGATCTGCTGCATATTTCTTTTTAAGGGTATCATTTTTGTAATTAGGATTAAGCTCTCCATTTCTCCCCTTATAATGTCCTAAATCCGCACTATACTTAACATTTTGCTGATGAGTACACCATTCAAGATTATCTACAGAATTATTTTTACGATTGCAATCTTTATGGTTTATTTCAGGATAATTGTCGGGATTAGGGATAAAGTGTCGTGCTACCAATATGTGGACACCAATAGATTGGCTTTTCCCATTCATAGAAAGTTTGGCTATTACATAACCATCACTCGAAATTCTTTTAGCCATAGCACTGCCCTTTCTCAAGTGGGTGACACCATCGCTTCTTGTAATGGTTCTATCCAAACTTCTTATATTACCAAGATTGCTTACTTGGTAATATCCTTCGTATCCCTCTATGTCTTTCCATATTTCTTTCATATTCCCACCTCTTTTTTATTTTTAAGGTGAGTTGATTTCCTTAGATGTCTGCCGTTAGCCTTGTTTTTCAAACAAGACACCCTATATTTATAGGTTCACCAAATTATTCAATATACATTACTGTATAAGGGGGCATGATTGTTCACCCATTAAGTCTTTGTTGTATATTTTCACCTATAGCATTTACATAGCAAATTTCTTTACTTAGCACAAAATATCTGTCTATTAAATCGTTTGCTATATTATTTGCTAAAAGAATATTACCGGAATTAATATGCGGACTTCTTGTGCCGAGTAATTTTTTACCAAACGGGAAACGCTTTGTATATATGTTGCCAACTCCGAGAATGCTTTCTCCCTTAAATGTTCCGATGGCGTGCTGTAACATCTCTATGCCGTTACCGAGCAAAGTTTCATAATTGCCATTTATAAGAATGTGACCGTTTCGATAATTTTTCAGTATAGCTTTTGTAGTATCTTTGCGGAATCCATCGTATAATTTGGTATCAGCAAATTTGCTATTCATACCCAGAACTTTCATAACGATTTCGTCTTTTGTGTTAGCGCCTTCGTCATTATTCGCAAACGAATAAGGATATTTTAAGTGATATCGCATTACGGCAGTGTCTTTTCTTATAAGGTTCAGATAGTCAAAATTGGGCTGCAATAAATTTTTGACATCATCTCTTGAAAGCTGAAGCGTATTTAATAACTGATAATGACACTGAACAAGATTTCCGTCTATATAATGAGTCGGCTTTTCGTATTTGACGATTCCGAATGTTGTATAAAGATTGTCAAACCATTGGTCTAACGTGCCGAATTTGATATATTTGATACTTGACGGAGTGGTTATCAACTTGATGTCCGCTATTTTTTTGGCACGAGTGTAGCCGTTGAGCTGCGAAACGTCAGTAATATTATTATCTCGAAACCAATCCTGCATCTTGGTTTTAAAACAAGCCGACTTGAAAAATCTATTGCGGAGAAGCAGCATTGTTCTACATGAGTATTTTTCGCTATATAAGCTTTCATCCATGAGACTCTGACCGTCAAAAATACTATTTTTAATCTTGACTTTTTCTTCTTTGGCAATAAAATTTTCTCCCTCGCCATACACGGCTATTACGTCATCTTCGAATTCTGATTCATAATCGTCAATAACAAGTATATTTTCAGGTTTTATTTCAAGAGTATCGATACAACTGCTTGATGGAAGTGATATGTACGCTTCTAATCCGGCGAGATCAACCTCGTCGCTTTCTCTGATGTCAAGTCTGCACATCTCCCATTTGTGCATATCAGGATATAGTTTTTTATCTATAAACAAGCATTTACCCACACGGCTGCTACCGGATGACCGCTTATATCGTACAAATTCAATTCCATTGCAAGTAAAACCATTCTCATATAAGTCTTTTCTCAGATCACTGCGATTCATCAGCGTCGGAATAGTCTTGCAAAGTTTAATTTTATGATTAATTTTATCGTATTTAAAATACTCAGGAACATCATTCCATATCACGTTTACATTTTCATCAGTAATGTCTCCAATTTTTACTCCTATACACACACCATCTTTATAAAAGGTAACATCTCCGTATTTACCAACGGCTTTAATATCAGTCATTGAGTAACCGTCCTTGATATAAATATCCCCGTGTTTATTGAACTCCTTATAAGCTAAATCAAAATTTACGCAGACAACACGCCGGGTAAATTCTTTGCCCAATTTATCATCGTAAAAGAACGACTTCTTTTTGCCATAGTGTTTTTGTGATATTTCTCTTAGTTTAATAAGATCAAGACTGTAATCGAGCGTATTTTTGAATCGTTTTAAATTCTCGCACACGTATCCAAGGCATTGTCCGGTCTGCTCGTTAACGGTAGGGGCGTGCAATTGTTTTACTTCATATAAATCTTTGGCTTCACATCCGAGTATGTAAACTGGCTTTGTATTACTATTCATTAATTCATTCATTTTAAAATTCCTCCAAATTTTCATATTTTAATTCCTCAGTCAATGTAAACTTCAATTCTGTTTCCAATACGACAGCCGCCGAAATGACTGCTGCCTCCGCATATCTCGACCCACTCATCGTCAGTTAGCTCAAACGGTTCAGACAGTATTCGGTAAACTTCTTTGGCATAGCCGTATTTTTCAAATTTAAAACAGTTGTAATTTTGCAAATCATTTTCAGACGGCTTGTCTTTAAAAGTAACTTGTTTGCAAATCTTGTTAAGATCATCCAATGACCGTACACTGCGTTTTAAACTCAAACTCGGCATCATTCTCCCTCCATTTCTAATAATTCTCTTTCATATTCAGACAATCCCCAATAGTTATCTCGGCAATCATGTTGACTGCTATATTGGCTGTTGTCAAAACCGTAGTCATAATCGTTAAAACGACAATCGCTTTCTTTCTGCTCTATGTAACTACAAAGATAAAAACAATATTTATTTGACGTTTTGTCCATTTTTTGTTCCTCCGTTTGATTAACGATTGCACTCAGAAATCAGAAATACTTCATTGAACTCATTATCTAATTGAGCGTTGCATTGTTCCTTTCTCGCAATCATTTCCAAACAATTTTCTTGTGTTTCTAATGCTGCTTCAACTCGATCTTTTGAGACCGACCTAATACAGCTTGATAAGCATTGCAAAAATTGTTTTCTTAGAACATTATCTATAGCAATCGCATCAATTATGGCACATTCTTCGATTGGAATGTTATATTTAGAACTATACGAAAGTCTGCAAGTATTACCGTCAAAATCAAAGTTCTTTTTCATTTCTCGGTAAATACAAGCATATGTTTGTCCTAAACTACAATCAGGTAACAACGATTGTAGTCTCTCAATAAGTGGATTTGAAACTTGTCTTTTCCATTTAGAAATTTTGTCTTTCATCAAAGAAGTATGACAAACGTCTTGAGCAAATTGTTGTTTAACAATTTCTTTAGCTTTGAAATATGTATTAACAAGCTGTCTCTGTACGCTCCATGCCAAATCATCGGTAAAAGATTTTACAAGCATGAGATAGCCGCTTTCGGTGAGAAGTGTCATTGTTTTTCCAGCATTTTTACCTGCCCCGAACTGACGACGAATTTCGTCGGTAGTTAATTCAAGTATAAAGAAGTCCTCACCTTCCATAAAGTAGTTTCTGTTCCTTCTGAAATTACGACTTGCTGTTCCCTCCGGTCTACCGTGTACTGTATCAATGTCCTTAAAAGTGACCACTCGTTGATTATGATATTCCTTAATCGACATGGGAAAGTCATTTACAACAACACAAGAATCTGCTTTTATATTTGTATTCATTTTAAATTCCTCCGTTTGAATGTTATCCTGATTTAATGTATCAGTCGCCTCAATTTTAATAAACAAGTCTACTAAACTTGATTGAACTTCTTGAAAATCAGGAGTGTAAAATTTTTCAGAATTCATCTTATTGAATTCTCCCCATTGAGCCCAATCCTCTTGAAGAACTCTATTATTGTTCTTAGCTCTTTCAAATTCGTCACTGAAATGCTTATTTAGTTTCCCCATAATAATACGGTTCAGTTCAAGCTTACTATGGGAAACCAACTCATCATTCGTATTTTCTTGAACATAGGGCAAATTATCGTTAATCGAAATGCACATTACTGGATAAACAGCATACCATCCCTTCTTATTTTTCCTTATCCATTTATTTAATTCAGCATAATATGCATATATCATATATGGATTAATTCGATAATATCGAGGATTGTTCTTTAAGAACTCGGATATAAGATGAAAAATCTCAATTTCCTCATGTTGATTTGCGTCTCGTGTTATGTGTTTTCCGTATATTTCTTCAACTATTATGAAAGTTTTTCTGTAAAGAATCAAATTCCTGCGTTGCATCGATTTTAATGCACTCGTTAGAATATCGTTAAATTTGCTTTGGGCAAAGCTGTAAAAGTCAGTATAATATGACTGTGCCTCCTCTTCGGTCATTATACGTCCAATAATACCGTTCTCCTGAAATTGATGCATTATGCTTTTAAAATGCTTTGAATTAGTATTGCTGTAATTCCCATTGTAAAAACCTAAAAACTGATACATCTCAGTTTTCTTTATCCTGATCCTGCGCTCCGTAAGTAACCTGTCCATTAAAATATTTTCGATTAATGTGGTATATATGTTGTCGCTGCGTAATTTTCGTGGCGGATCAGGCAATGGCTGCTCATATATTTCATCGATTATAAAAGCATATCCGTCACGGTGATATCTGAAGTATTGCTCCCATTTTTGAATTTGTGCTTTCTTTTTGTTGCCACCAGTAATATCTTCTTTAATAAGGAAACACATCTCCTTGTAATTTTTAATTCTCATTCCTGTGTTTAAATTTTCAATTTTCATAAAATTCTCTCCTTTATTAATGTTTGTCTTTGATAATCATACATATTCAGTCGCTGACAGCTTTGCATGAAAGTTTGACCATTGATAACCCATTAAAATATATAATATATATTAATAAATGATAGATACAAAGTGGTCAAACTCTTAGTTACAAAACAAAAAGTCTGCGACTTATAAAAATACATATAATTTTTCTTAACTGAGAATATTATAACTGATAAATTACAAAATGTCAAGTGCTTTCTTGAAATAAACATAAAAAAATAAGTGTTTATCTGAAAAGTAAAAATTCATCTCCCCCTTAGGGGGTTGTTGACGGAGCTTGCGACGGCAACAGTGGGGGTGAAGCTGTCTGCAAGACATGAGTTAATATGATTTAACATTTGTTTATTGCGTTATTACACTTGTTGTTGTAAGAATTATATTTCTTTTTGATTCACCAATCCAGATTACCTCGATTTATACGGTCATTGCATTTCGCTTTGCTCATGCCCTGACTCGTAAAATCGGGTACTCTGCCCGTCGCCAAAAAGAAACAAAAAGCGACAATTATTTTTTACTTTTCGAGTTTTCGCACAAATACGCATTTTTTCGTACAAATAACAAACAGAACAAATACTGATTTGGGTATTTTAATTCAATTTCGTAGAAATGGCTTGTTTAAGGGATTTTTTATTTTGCTCGCTTAATAATATTGAATGTGATACAGGATTAATTTTTAACGAAAAATAGGCATAAAAAACAACTCCCTTATATATAGGAAGCTTATTTTATGATTGTTGAATTTTGATGAATGTTAAGAGTTAATTTTTGGCTTAAATGTGCGATTTCTCCGAAACGAGTTTCCGAACAAATTTTGATGAATTTAGTGTAAAAAGAGGAGATATTTGACTGGAGTTGACATTTTTAATGGATGAGTGAATTGGAACTCCTTAGACGTATTTTTATTTAACTAACTAAGCTTAAAATGTAAACTATCCCCGGGTTAGAAAGGGCTGAATATAGCCAAATGTAATAATTGTTTAAAAGCAATCATTTGTTGATATTACTATTATTGCGAATTGTTTTAATCATATTGAATATCTCGGGGATAGAATGCAACAAAACGAAAATGAAAACCATTTTCAAATTGCTCTGATCGGTTCGAGTTTTCTGAACTGCTACCGAACTATTCCTACTTTTTTAATATGAATTAAATTCTATTAAGCCTACCGAAATACTATAAATAAAATAATATTTCCAAATGTATAAATACCTATTAATTAACTATGCTTAAAAATCTGTCGATTTATAACCTATTTAATTACTATGAAATAGTAGTAATTAAAACCTATAATATTACTATGAATTCGTTTGAACTTCATTAGATTTAGCTGACGTTAATATCTACTTATTTAGTAGGCTATAGAATTAAGATACAGAGCTATCTATTACCTATCGATTAAGTATGCATTAAATGCATAATGAATTTAATGACTATCAAAATGATAGGTATTGGAAAGAAATAAAAACGATAATTCAAATGCAACAAATATACTCAATTGCATTTAAATACCCTACAATGCGTCACAATGCATTTTGATTATATCATTAGTATAATTACAAGCCTCTTAAAACGCATTTAAAAGCGTGTTGGCTATTGTTGTAACTGCTATTGTCATATGTCCGCACACAATCGACAGAACGAATACAACAAGAACAATAATAACCAAGATCAGAAACAAATAATAGTATCAAGTATCAAACTAATATTACAACATCACGTTTAAGCTGCCTGTAATGCGTTCTGTGACATTCTGTAGTGTTACAAGTATAATTATACTACTTTGCGTAGCGTGGCAAATAACGGCGTTTACAAGCGTGTATGAAGCATACAACACAATACCAACAATCAAGAGAATAAAAAAAGGACTACAAAACAAATTGCAGTCCCTTTGATGTTTTGGTTATTAGATGGGCGGCGTATCCATCATCTCAGATACTTTAAATAAAGTGTGTAGTGAGCCTTTACTACCTTAATAACCTATAATTATTATATTGTTTTTATGCTTATATTATACACTATAAATTTAGATTTGTCAAGAGGTTTTTTAAAATTTTTTGAATTCTCCGCTTGCTATGCGGTGACTTAGCTTTGATTTTGTAATATCAAAGAGAGTAGATATATAATAATAACCGTTTTGATAGTCTAATTTTATGGCTATTTCTATATTGTCACTGAATTTTTTTACAAATTCAACGCTTTTATTTTTCTGATTGTACCCTATGTAATCGGGATTTAATAATATATCAGTTGTCTTATTTAGATATTGCAAACAATTAGGGTGCCTATTGGCAATATGTTTGTACAATCCTGTATCTTGATATATGCCAAGTAATGGCAATTTCAAACCTAATTTATTATTATATTCTGCTTTGTAATCGCCTATTTTGGTCAATGTATTTTTAATCATTGTTTTTTCATTCATTATATTCAGCATCATTACAATATCAGTCAAGCAATTATATTTGCTTTCTGTAGCTCTGTTGCAAGCTCTTCTATTTTCTCGCCGTTGTAATTGGCTGCTGTTCTGGTGATGGCTGTATTCTCCTTTATGTCCTCTATGTCTGATTGCATTGTTGTTATATCGGACTTCATTGTATTGATATCTGATTTCATTGTAACCATATCAGTTTTCATTACAGCTACATCGCTTTCAATGTTGTCAAGACGATTGTTAATTGTTTTAATCTCCGTTTTTATTTCCTGCATGAATGCAAGCATATTTTTTTCAAATTCGGTCACGGCTGGTCAGCTCCTTTCTTTGGTGATTCTTTTTATTCTTCTGTATCGGTCAGGGTGTAGAGGGTTTTAGTTTAATGAGGGAATTAATTCAAGTTAAAATAATTACAAAGCATTTTTACTAATAATTTTGCCGATTCTTCATCAAGTTGTATTGATTGACTAAGTTTTTCAACTTCTTTTCGAGTGCTTTTACCATATGTATCTATTTGAAAATATTTTTTCCATCAATTTCAAAACAAGTATATGTAGTTTTAACTTTAGTATGTTTTGTATTGTGATTTTTATAAGTTAATTCAAAGTCATTTATATCAATTGAAGCCATGATCTCATTCCTTTTTTTCTTGTTTTAAATCAATATTATTTTCGATACAATACATAATAGCAGATATAATATAACCATTGTCCGTATATCCATTTTCAGCGGTATAAGCTTTAAATTTTTCCCATTGATCTGGTTTAAATCTAACTAATTTTTTTTCATAAGCTTTAGCGTCATATTTTGCACTTGCCTTTTTATGTGCTTCAGACATTGCCATTGTATCGCCTCCAAACAATATGGGAATTATGCACAAATAAATAACAAGATATCTTGATATGTTTGTGTATAATTTTATTAAAAATCCTCTTGACAATAACAAGATATCGTGATATAATATAAATCAAGTTAAACGAAAGAACACACAGCGGAGTAACAGAAGCCGCTGGAAGTATTCAGAGCTTATAAATAGTGAATGTGTGGAAACGGAAACTATTTATATTAACTGAATAAAGAACTTTGAAAATTAAATAAATCTGCAATAGCAGCGGAAGTACAATTACGAAGATCAGAAATGATCATTGTACTACTTGCACGGAGCTAATGAACAATAACGCCATAATCGACGGTAAAAGCATTAGTGCAAACTGCGGGGAACGAATTACTACTATACATAACAATATGTACATTGAGCGAGTAACGGCGCATCCGTTACATACAAATTTAATATCCAAAATTATTATAACAGACAATTCAAAAATTGTCAAGCCTGAAATAAGGCGAATGCAAAGCGATCAGAACCGCTATAAAAATATCTGATAAAACCGGAGCTAATCCGGTATTTATGGAGCTTACGGCGCACGAACCGAAAAGCACCACCAAAACCAAAAAACAACAGTCCCACGGACTTAAAACGGAGGTAAATATTATGATGACAACAACAACTATTAGCGTATTTTTGAACACATGGGCAAACTACAACAAAAATGGAGCAGACGGCGGGTTTTGGGTTGATCTTCCTTGTAATCTCGATGAAACTCTTGAACGCCTTGCAGCTTCAACCGGTGAAGAAGTTGACGAAATGGAGGCATTTATCAACGACTTCGAAACAGAAATTAAGGGGCTTGAAATTTCCGAATACAGCAACATCGAGGAGTTAAACGACCTCGCCGAATCTCTTGACGATCTCGACGAATACGACATTGAAAAGATCGACGCAATTATGGAAGCTTACGGCGGAACGCTTGAAAATGCAATTGAAAACATTGACGAGTATACATATTATAGCGGTATGACGTTAGAAGATGTAGCTTATGAACTTGTTGACGAACGCTCTGAATTGTCGGAATTTGCAAAGCGGTATTTCGACTATGAAGCGTTCGCCCGTGATCTTGAAATAGATGGCTACTATGAGACTTCAAACGGCGTTATATGCAAATGATGGAGGTAAATATTATGAATAACAGTGTATTATCAATCCTTACTGACCGAGTACAGAACCACGGCGAGGAAATCAGAGCAGCACAAAAGGCATATGTAATTGCCGAGGCAGTAGAAGAAACAATAAAAGAAGCTGCTGAAGATATTCAAAAAAAGATTCTTTCCGAAAATGAATATTTTATTATGCCTGAATATGAGGGCAGACGTGGCATTGCCAAGCGTATAACAGAGCCAAAACGTACTTATATGATGAATGAAGAAATTTTCTTGAATGATTTTCTTGCAAAATGCTATGAGGAATATCAGAAAGCAGGAATAGCAGACAGCAGAGGAAAAGAATATTGTCCGGAAGCAAACGCACATGATGCAAAAAAGGAAGCTGAAAACCTGTTATTAAAGCTTGCTATTGAATTGATTCCCGATGAATTAGCGGAAGAAAAGGAGACTTTGAGAAAAGCAGTTAATCACTGGAAATATAGAGAACAAATACTTGATTTAATACTGAAATTAGGAGTATAAAAGGAGGTAAAATATTATGAATAAAACATTATATTTTGAGGGTGCAGGATGGAACGGGGCAAATGCAGAATACAACGGCTTAAATTGCCGGATTAGAACAGCATTTCACAACAACGACGGCAAAATGATCTATCTTGAACTTAACGGATGCCATCCAAACAAGTATCAGGCAAAAGAAGCCAAAAAAAATAAGATCACATTACTGTCAACATATATGTATGTTGATGCCGCACATTACATTACGGACAATCCTGAAATTGACGACTGCAACGGTAGCAGAATAAATACCATCACTTATGACGAGATGTTGAAAACTGATTATACTCTTGAAAACATTCGAAATTTTATAAATACACAATTTAACTGCTCTTTCGATAATGTTGTCATTTTGGACAGCATGGCAGGTTACAGAGTATTCACAAATAGCAAACGTAAGGGCTGGGGAACGTCTGAAATGTACAACTTTGGCGACTGCTTTGAATATGATGAGGACTTAATAAAAAGACGAATTGCAAAAGTTGCAGAATTATCGAAGTATTTCAAGGAAATTTTCGGCATGAAGTATGACAATACAAGTTATTACATCAAGGACGGACAGTTAATTGTATGTATCAACGTAGAAGAACAAAAACGCATAAACGCAGGATATTCCAAAAGAGAGTTTACTGTATCAGTCTAAGGGAGGTACAACAATATGAAAAAACGGATTATAACATTGACAGCGAAAACCACAGACGGCGCAAAAATAACTATCAATGCGTATTTGTACAATGGAGGCTATAACGATAACAACAAGCGGAAAATAAAGCAAGCAGTCGAAGAAATAAAGCAGACTATTTTCCAGCAGGACATTTTTCACAATGATTTGACCTGTAAATTATGGTGTTATGATTACAAGCTGCCGTGCGGTATATGGTGCGAAAATGCAAGCTTCAAGAACAATTTAAAATCTGTAAAATGCCTGATATGTATTTAAGGAGGAATAAAATAATGATTATTGATAATAAGAACGGTACAACAAGCAGCGATGCGGTTATTTGCATAACATTTGATGATATAATCACAACAGCATATTGCAACGGAGAAAGCATTTTAAAAGCCTTTAAGGGTATAATGGAAATTGCATTGGCTGATGCGCAAGCAATGGTTAAACAGTACGAAAACGAGCTTGAACAAGCAGCAAGAAAGGAGTAAATTTCATGACCAACAGTGAACATAACAAACAGCGGATATATACCCCGTGGAGAACGAAGCGGCGGCGGAAGCCGTACACATAGCGGAAAATTTGGGGATAGGTTTTTGAGCGGCTGCACCTGAAGCAACCGCATCCCATTAATATTATTTTGGAGGTAAATATTTATGAAAAAAACGTATGTTAATAAAGCTAAGCTTATCGTTGAGGTGATTAGCGATAGACTTACCAATAAAATTACAACTGTTTCAGTCTTTGATACTCGTACGGGTAATTACTGGAATAAAGAGAAGATTCATGATAGGGGCATAGAATGGTTTATGAACTTATCAGATCTTAAAGAAACGTTAAACTGGAATCTTAACGGAGATTCAAACAAGTATTGTTTTAAGTGGGGACAATCATCAAAAACAGAAACAACAGGATATGCGTATATTGTAGATTAAATTATATTAACATATTGGTAATTTATAATCCGAAAATTCTAAAATCGCATAAAGCTGATAGGCGGCTGTCTTAATGGCAGTCGTTAAAGCTACTCACGGCATACCTAAAGTAGCCGGATGCAAGATAATAAACGGAAAATTCTAATGGTTATGTTATTTTGGAGGTAAATATTTATGAAAATCAGAGAGATCAATTTTGAAGAATTGCAGTCTGTGCGGAAAAAGTGCATTGTATTTGCAAAGGACGGAAACACCGTCGTGAAGCCTTACAAAACGCTTTACAGTCTTGAGCAGATAACCCACGATCGGTCGCATAAAAATCTATATATTGAAGTCGTAAAAGGTCAATACAATAATGATTATCGACTGTTTGAGGATCTGGAAATTATATGCTTCTCTATTGATTGGTTGCCGGATTGGTGGACAACCGAAGAAATTACAGAAAAATTAATAAATATAATTATTTTGGTACTGACGGATTTTACAGAAGATTGGAAATGCTCGAAGCAAATCATCAGCATATTTCAATGCTTGATATTGAATTGTGTAAACTACTTGGAAAATCTGATCTTGCTGAACATTATACAGAATATCGTATTAAACGTATAGAACAGCAGAATGCACGGATAGAACAAGCACGTCTTGGACGTGAAGCACAGGAGAGAGAAGAGGAGAAGAAGAGAGCTGAAGAGTTTGAAAATAAAATCAACTGTGTACTTGAATCGTTTCGGAAACATACCAAAGTGCAGAATTTTGATATTGACGGAAAAAGCGTTATACTTTATCTTATGAAAAAATGTAGTATTAATATACCACTCAGAACACAAGGCTGGATAAATAAAGCTCTTGCGTATGTGGATTGGAGTTACAACGGAAAAATCACATATGGATATTACAAAAGCAGCCGAGACAGTAAAGTATTTTGGGAATATTTGCAGGAACTTGAACGGAAAATTTTAGAAGATTTTCAAAAATAAAACATATAGGAGGTTTAACAATGTTAACAAAATTGGCAACTATTAATTTTGATCAATCGGAAAAATGGCTTGATAAGCAGCGAGAAATTGACGGCTATACGGTAGACGGATTCAAAGTTGAAAATATACATGGTAAAACGGCAGAAATTATTTTTCTTTACTGGAAAATTCCGAGAGAATATGAACATATGCGGATGTATGAATTGCCGCAGAGTGTGAGAAAATCTGCATGGGTTAAGATTATTCGAAAAAATAAACGAATAACATTTGAAAATGGCAAGCTCATCATATCAATATGCGGTTTGAAATATCAGATAGGCACTTATACGGAAATTTCAAAGGAGTAATGATGAAAACATACAGAATCACTATAACCATGCCAAACGGAAAAATCCGTACAGAACAAATTGAAGCGTGTACACGCGAAATAGCTGTCCGAAGCTTAATGTGTTGGCATTCCGTTGGTGCACGTTTTGACGTTGACGGAAAATCCTTTGAAATAATAAGAACAAGCGATAAAATCAGTGGATATGCTGATTTAAAGGAGGTATAAACATGATTTATTTTATATCAATGAGGCTTGCGGAAGCCTATATCGACAGATATTTAGACGGTAGGGGAACTATCCGATATGACAGCGAAGCCGCAATGTATTATGTTCTTGCGTGAATCAGAAGTACTTGCATTTTTTGATTTCAATATATGAAAAAAGTCTTGCATATATTATTCAAATGTGTTATACTATGATAGTAAGTGATAAAATTCCTTATTTTTATCATTTACTATCTAAAGGGGAGTGATAAAATGCCAAAACCAACTTTATACAAGCTTTTTTATTCTGATCCAAATAGATATGAAGTAGAGTATAATAATCGGTTCAACGATGATGATACCATACACATTGATATTGAAATTGGAAAATTCAAGGCATTTGTTTGTCAATCGGCTAACGTTATGAATACTATCATAGCTATTGAACGTATAGATAAAAAAGTAAATGACAAATGCTATCACCTTCCTCCTATTGCAGTTCACCAATTTGCAAGTCGCTGTTTGATTGACGAGATCGTTAAGACTAACGATATCGAGGGAGTCCGCAGTACAAGAAAAGAAATAGGGGAAGTGCTGGAAAATATTGCGGCTAATAATAAGAAAAATCGTTTTGATGGAATTGTTAAAAAGTATCTGACGCTTATGAACGATTCGGAAATTTCTATAAAATCATCTTCTGACGTAAGAAAAATTTATGACGACATTTTTCTTGATGAAATTAAAACAGATGACATTGATAATTCTCCGGACGGAGAAATTTTCCGTAAAGAGAATGTGAATATACAAGGAAATGACGGCAAAATAATTCATCATGGAATTATGGGAGAAAAGAATATTGTTTCAGCTATGGAAAAATCCATTAATTTTCTCAATGATGACAAATACGATGTCCTGTTAAGATTAGCTGTATTTCATTATTTATTTGGTTATATTCATCCATTTTATGACGGTAATGGTCGTACGAGCCGATTTATCAGCAGTTACTTTTTATCTAAAAATCTGAATAATCTTATAGGTTATAGGATATCGTACACAATTAGGAAAAATATTCAAAAGTATTATAAAGCATTTACGATGTGTAATCATTATAATAGTCATGGAGATTTAACTCCATTTGCTGAAATGTTTTTGTCAATTGTGCTTGAATCTGAAAACGATCTATTGGAAGCATTGAATACACGTTCTGATAAACTTGGTTACTATAGAGATTTGATTTGTTTTTTGCCCGATAGTGAAATAAAAGAAATGCATATATTATATGATCTTTTAATTCAGGCTGCACTATTTTCAAATGAAGGAATTTCAATAAACGATTTGTGCAAATATATTGAAGTGTCGCCGGCGACGCTGCGAAAACGATTAAAACAAATTCCGGAAAATATATATGAGGTTAATACATCTCACAAGAAAAAGTATTATAGCATGAATTTAGAGGAAATGAGCGAGTGGATAAAAAAATAAATTAATAGCAATCAAAAGCTGTACTTGGAAAAATCCTGTACAGCTTTTAAATTTAATAGGGAAGTGATAACATAGTTGAGGGATTTGGAAAAATAAACGGTCGAATAGATCCGTGCT
>JAMPIL010000015.1 GCA_023662725.1 Ruminococcus flavefaciens | reverse complement strand
CTGGTGTACTCTGTGCTATGCCTTTGGTGAACGGTATCGCTGCTGATGCGGCTACTCATGATACTTATGTGCTTTATCATGACGTTCAAAATCCGAATATTGCATATTTTGATTTTACAATCAGTTATGATTCAAGTGTCATTGCAGAACCAAGCATGAAAACTGCACTTTGCGGGACTAATAACTTTAACTCTATTCATTACACTACAAGCCGAAAAATTCAAACAACTTACAGTGGAAAAGCTTTTGGCAAAGCAGGAACAGCTGCTACGACAAAACTCCTGGTTCCGTTAGGTACTTCGGATATTTATGATCTTATATCTTATGGAAATCCTGTTATAAAAAATGCAAATGGAAACAATATGTCACCAACGTCATTATTATTAGATGCTGTTCTTTTAGGAGATGTTGATGGAAGTGGTGATGTAAATTTAGGAGATGCAACTTATATTACCAAATATCTTATTGACCCGGCAGCATACCCATTAAAAGATTTTCGTGCTACTGATGTAAATAGAGACGGTGTAATAACAGATGAAGACAAGGAAATGTTAATTCAATATTGTTTAGGAGTTCTTGAACATTTTTAATAAACAGTTTGTATCGCAAGTTATAATTTGAAAGGATGCTTATTATGAAAAAAATTAAGAAAATCTTATCTGCTGTTTCTGCTGCCGTACTCTGTGCAATGCCTTTGGTGAACGGTATCGCTGCTGATGCTGCTTCGGAATCCGGAAGAATTAATACTTACAAGGTATATTGTGACATATCAAAAAACTCCGGAATAAAAAGAGCGACATTGGTTATTGATTATAATGATATGGATGTTGCACAATCAATAATTAAAGGCAATCTTGGAGGAACGCTGACAGACGCAAAGGTAACTACTCCTGATTATGAGGAGTTTGGAATTCTCTTTGAATCATCAACGGTTCTTATGAATCCAGGAACATTGTTTGCGTCAAAATTTACGACAAATTATGATTTTAACAGCTGTTTGGTAAGAATGCAGGCACAGGGATTCGATAAATCTCTTAGCCTTATAAAACCAAGCCCGATTACTGTTGACGTTGTCCTTATGGGAGATGTTAATAATGACGGTGTGGTTGATATAATGGATGCAATAAATATTAACAGATATCTAATGGATGCCGAAAACGTTTCTATTAACCTAAGGGCAGCCGATGTTAATGATGACGGCATTGTAACCAATGAAGATTCTGATATGGTTTTAAATTATACAGTAAAAAATATTGAGCATTTCTGATTGATCATATAATCATTTGATATTAAATTAAAAGGATGTATTATTATGAAAAACTTTAAGAAAGTTTTATCAGCAGTTTCTGCCGCTGTTCTTTGCTCATTGCCTATGGTAAATGGTGTTGATGTTAATGCAGCGGTTTTATCCGATACATATAGAAATACTTACAGAATTTATTATGATGTTCCGGAGAAATCAAACATAAGACGTATTTCGTTTTGCTTAGATTTTAATAACATGAAAGTTGATAGTACGGAAATCGGAAATCTTGGAGGTGATGTTCATACCAGTCAGATTCAGACCCCGAATTACATGGAGTATGGTGGATTTTATCAGGCGGACGGTGTTTTGATCTCTCCCGGTACTGCTTTTACTGTAAAAATTCTGTCGGCAAATGACTTCGATTCTGGTATTGTTAAAAATAGTACAAGCGCATTTGATAATTCCTTAAAATTGATGAGTAATAATCCGGTTAAAATTGAAGTTGTTTTTGTCGGAGATGTTGATGACGATGGCATAATAAGTATTAGCGATGTTGTAGCCATTAGCAGTTACCTCACTAACCCTTCAAGAAATCCATTAAAAAATATTCGTGCGGCAGATGCCAATGGGGACGGCGTTGTTACAGAAGACGATGCCACGATGATACAACAATATCTTGCTAATATTATAACTCATTTCTGAAAGGAGGTTTTATTATGAAAAAATTCAAGAAGATTTTATCCACAGTTTCTGCTGCTGTTCTTTGCGCTATGCCTATGATTAATGGTGCTGCTGCTGATGCGGCTTCTAATGAAGAAGGTTATAAAAATACCTTTGTAATGTATAATATAGTTCGGAATCCCAAGATTGCATATTTTGACTGTATAATCAATTATAATCCCATGTTTATAGCAGAACCAAGTATGAAAACTGCTCTTTGTGGTACTAATAGCTTTAATTCAATTCATTACACTACCAGTCATAAAATTCAGACAACATATACCGGAAGTGCTTTTGGAGAAGAGGGTATAGCGGCTACTACTAAATTCCTTGGAGATTTATCTGTATCAATCGATGATATTTATGATTTCATATCATGTGATAATGTTGCTATAAAAAATGCAAACGGCAATAGTATGGCAAAGACAGCGTTAGACAACGAAATATATCTTTTAGGCGACGTAAATCAGGATGGATGTGTTGATATTGCTGATGCTACTCTTATATTACAAAATCTTACAAATCCAACCGGTTATCCCCTCAAAGATAATGGAATAGCTGCTGATGTTAATCTTGACGGTGTTGTAGACAAAGCTGATGCATTGTTGATTCAGCAATATGACGCTGGTATGATCAAGCATTTCTGAGATTAATTTTTACTGAATGTGAAAGGATGTTTTATTATGAAAAAATTTAAGAAGATTTTATCTGCTGTTTCTGCTGCTGTACTTTGCGCTCTGCCTATGATGAATGGAGTTGCTGTTAATGCGGCTTCCAGTGAAGGAAAATTGGATACTTATATGGTATTTTGTGATGTTCCCGCTAATTCTGGAGTTATGCATTGTGACTTTATATTATATCATTCGGCTGAAGATCAAGTTAAATCTATATTAGGGAATATTGGCGGCGGATCTCTGAACACTTATTCAACAAATAGAGTCGATGGAACAGTGTCTTATTACACACAATATAAGGCTAACGGAGCTTTGTCAGCTTCAGGAACTATATTCAAAGTAAAAGTCGTAACTGATTCGGGTGCACCGGAAATAACTACTCCATCAGCTTTTGATACAAATCATATTTTTATAAATAAAGATGTGGTAAAGGCAGATTTGGTGCTTATAGGAGATGTAAATGGTGACAAAAAAGTTAATATATCCGATGCAGTTTTAATCAAACAGCATCTTTCAAATCCCAAAGATTATCCTTTAAAAGAAAAACAATTCCGTGCTGCTGATGTAAATTACGACGGTGTTGTTAATGATGACGATGCTTTGCTTATACAACAGTATGAAGTAAAATTGATCAATCACTTTTAAAAGGATGTTTTAACCATTAATTATATGAAAGGATGTTTTATTATGAAAAAATTCAAGAAAATCTTATCAGCAGTTTCTGCCGGAGTGCTTTGCGCTTTGCCAATGATGAATGGAGTTGCTGCCAATGCTGTCAGACCAGGACAATATGATACTTATATGGTATTCTGCGATGTTGAAGAAAATTCAGGAGCTAAGTATTGCAATATGATTGTGATTCATAATGGAGAAGATGAGGCTCAGGCTATGCACGGCAATCTTGGTAACGGTGATATGAGAACTTATATAACAAAAAGAGTTGACGGAAAAGTATCTTACGCAACACAGTATGAGGCTAACGGCGCCCTTGCAGCGAAAGGAACGGTATTTAAGGTTAAAGTGATAACCGAACCGAAAGAGCCTGGGAAAGAAATACCGGTTGAAGTAAATGATCCATCTGCTTTTGATGTAAATCATGTTTTTTTAGGTAAAGGTGTTGCAACTCCAGATATAGTCATGATAGGCGATGTAGACGGTGATGAAATTGTTGACATAAACGATGCAATTTTAATTAAACAGCATCTTGCAAATTCAACAAAATATCCGCTTGGTAAAGCTTTTCGTGCTGCCGATGTAAATTACGACGGCGTTGTTAATGATGAAGATGCTTTGCTTATTCAGTATTATGTAGCAGGCTCTATAAGTAATTTTTAAGTGAACGTCTTAATATGAAATTTTGAAAGGATGTTTACTATGAAAAAATTCAAGAAAGTTTTATCCGCAGTTTCTGCTGGCGTACTTTGCGCTTTGCCAATAGTGAACGGTGTTGCCGTTGATGCGGCGGATTCATTCGAAAAATTGAATACATATGTTATATATTGCGACGTTGAGGCTAATTCCGGAGTTATGTGGGCTGATCTGGAGTTTAAATTCAAGGGTAATGTAGAGTTTGATAAGGTTGAAACCGGAGCTTTCGGCGGAGACATTATAGGCGGCAGTAGTCCAAGCATAGGTGAAACCATGAGCTTTCATGCATCTTTTCGTGCTCCCGGAGCTATTGTTGCTCCCGGAAATATGTTTAGAGCCACTATCTGGACAACCGATGCTCTTCAGATTACTAATGAACCGAAAACTGCCGCATTCGATGCAAATCGTAAGTATATGGGGCTTGAGTGTTTTACTGCTACTCCCGTTCTGGTTGGAGACGCTAATAATGATAAGTGTGTAGACTTAGCTGATGCTGCTGCCATTATACAGTACCTTGGTAACCCTACAAAGTATAAACTCGATGCATACGGAGAACGTGCTGCCGATGTCAATTTTGATGGTGTTGTAGATCAAGCAGACGTAGAGCTTCTTCAAAAATATGAAGCTGGAGTAATTGATTATTTCGAAAAATATTGATTTCTTTTATTTTCCTAATAAAAAACAGTCGATCCTTTTTTAGGGTCGACTGTTCTTTTTAAGTTATTTATTGATATATATGATCTATATACGTATATCTTTAATGTTCGTATGAATTAGCTCACGTTGAAATGATTTCGGCGATTCTTTATCAGCTTACAAAAGACCTTACCATAGATGAAATAAAAGCAAGCGGTTTTGACACATACTTTGTAGATCATACAACGGGAATTTATCCGATAGCTGCATCGGGAACTCCGTTTACAGCAGCTTATTTCCAGTCCAAAGGAGATATAATAACTGATCTTCATGAGAATATGGCGGCTGAGCAAAAGGCAAGAACGACCTATGATAACATACTTCGTCTTGCAGACGATCCTGATGTAAGAGATCCCATTAAGTTCCTGAGACAAAGAGAGATCGTCCATTATCAGAGATTCGGCGAAGCTCTTCGCATAACACAGGATAATCTGAATGCACGAAATTTCTATGCCTGCAATCCGGTATTTGATAAAAATTGCGGCAGGAGGAAGTAAGTTTCAAGGTATGAAAAAGGAGCTGTTTGTCAGCTCCTTTTTTATAATGAATCAGAATCACCGGTTTTGGCGGCTGTGCAGAGACACATGGAAAATACTCCGATTGTTCCGCCGAATATTGCTCCTAAAATGAAACCTGCCATAGAAATCTCCTTTATATTATGATGAGATAATTATATTATGGACAGGTAAAATCAATTTAAACGATAATTTATTTTTTCTCAAGAATTGCAAATGCCGCATAGTGGAGAACGTCAAATTCATCAGGAGCTATTTTATCAAGAAGAGCCTTATGTTCAAATTCCCATGCGTGAAGTTCTTCTTCCGAAAGAGATGCGCCAACGCCTCGGCAGGATTTCATTCTGCCGTGCCAGCTTTCTTTTGTGAAATGGACGTTCAAGTCGTATTCTTCATGTTTAGTCAGCGTGAAGTATTCGTTGGCTTCATCAGGAATCCATATAGGCTTACGCATTTCGCCTGCGCCTGACCAATTCGGATTATATTTCAGAACCAGTTTTTCACTTTCTCCGGCAATATTATCCTCAAACGGAAGCCATGCCATATATAGAATCAGCAGTTTCCCGTTGGGTTTCAGCATTCTTGCAAGATTTGGCATAACCTTTTTGTGATCAAAGTACCAGAAGCACTGGCAAGCCGTAATAACATTGAATGAATTGTCGGGATAACTGATATCTTCAGCAGAAACCGTATAAAATTCGATGTTCATATCCGATTGTTTTGCGAGAAGCTTTGCCTGTTCGATTTGATTTGTCGATATATCCGTACCTGTTCACTCTGCGCCGTATCTGTACATATTTCGGGGTATGACTCCGGTTCCTGTAGCAATATCGAGCGCTCTCTGACCGTTTACACATAGTCCCTGATCTACAATTTTGTCGTAGAATATCTGAGGATAAATATCACGGAATTTTGCGTAATCAGCGGAAGTTCGTCCCCAGTCGAAAGCTTTTCCGCCGTCGATTTCAGAATTTACGATATACATTTTGATATCGTTCCTTTATTTCAGCATTTCCAGTATCTGCTCTTTTGGACGGACTCCAACAGACTGAGCTGTGATAGCTCCGTCTTTGACTGCTACGAGGAGGGGAATGCTTTCAACTCTGAAAGCGGCGGCAAGTTCGGGCTGTTCGTCAACGTTTACTTTGCCAACTTTTATTTTTCCGTCATACTCGTCTGCTATTTCTTCGATAACCGGAGCGAGCATCATGCACGGTCCGCACCAGCTTGCCCAGAAATCGAGCAGAATCGGCATACCCTTATAGTTGCGGACTTCATCATCAAAATTTTCCTTTGTGATAATTATTTCGTTCATTCGATTAATCCTCCAGATTCTTATAATAAAGCATACAATGACAGAAGCCCTCAAATTCGGGATCTTCTATCTGCTCACGGAATTCTTTGCACATACATTTATTTTCGGGTGTTCTTGGAATACGGCAGGGACAGTAGCCGTCTTTCTTTTTAAGTCCGTCCTTGATTTTTGCTACAAGTTCCTTATCGGGATTAAGAGTAACTTTCATTTATTTTCAGCCTTTCATAAGCTCGTCTGCCATAGCTTCAATTTGTGCGATATTTTCAGTTTTAACGCCTGCTTTTACAGAAACTGTGGTATCGAGCCATGTAATATTTTTAGATTTTTCAAACATAGCCTTCATGGTCTTTCCGGCTGTAATTGCCCAGCTTCCGTTTTCGATAAGACCGATAGTGCGGTTCTGGTAGTTTCTTTCGATAAGATCCTGAATAAAATGCTTCATGAATGGGAAAATATCTGCATTATAAGTTGTTGTTGCGAGAACAAGCTTGCCATAGCGGAAAGCGTCCTCAACAGCTTCAGCCATATCTTCACGGGCAAGGTCGCAGAAAACAACCTTCGGGCAGCCTTTTTCGAGAAGCTTGTCTTTAAGAAGCTCGGCAGCCTTTTTGGTGTTTCCGTAAACGGATGTATAGGCTATCATAACTCCCTCGGATTCAACGCCGTAGCTTGACCATGTATTGTAAAGTCCGAGATAATATTCAAGATTCTCGCTGAGAATAGGTCCGTGGAGAGGACAGATAGTCTGAATATCAAGAGCGGAAGCCTTTTTAAGAACCGACTGAACCTGTACTCCGTATTTTCCTACGATTCCGAAATAGTAGCGGCGAGCCTCGCAAGCCCAGTCTTCGTCAGTATCGAGAGCGCCGAATTTTCCGAATGCGTCAGCAGAAAAAAGAACCTTTTCAGCGCTGTCGTAAGTGAACATAACCTCCGGCCAGTGTACCATAGGTGCGAAAACGAAGGTCAGCTCATGTCTGCCAAGAGAAAGAGTATCGCCGTCTTTTACCTCAAGCTTTTTATCAGCGATAAGCGAATCAATGTCCTCGAAATATGCGCTCATCATAGCAAAAGTCTTTGCGTTGCCGACTATAGTGGCTTCGGGATAAGCTTTTATAAAATTGAGAATATTGGCGGAATGGTCGGGTTCCATATGCTGAACTATGAGATAATCGGGATTTCTTCCTTCAAGAGTATTGCTGATATTTTCAAGCCACTGGTCAGTGAAGTTTCCGTCAACTGTATCGAAAACGGCGATTTTTTCATCAAGGATGATATATGAGTTGTAAGCCATTCCGTTCGGAACGTCAAACTGTCCTTCAAAAAGGTCGATTTTGTGGTCGTTAACACCGATATAATAAATTTCATTAGCTATTTTATTCATGGGATCTTACCTCGCATTTTTATTTTTTGCAGAACTCTGCAAATTAATTATACCATATTATTACATTAAATAAAAGTGATATTTGCAACAAATTATATATTTTTTCCAAAACTGAGAAAATGACGCTTTTTGACGATATTACGCTGAGGGGAGTGGCAGGGGAGGAGGTGGATATATATTGTTTGTTTGTGCAAACAATATTTGAGTTTACTCCGGTTAACAAATGTTGATTTTTAGGCGAAAATGAGTTACAATAGATAATGAAATATTTTCTACATTGTAACAGAATATTTTCTGTATTTTAAGTGGAACTTGTTTCTCTTTGCTTTCTGTCAAAAGTGTAGCTGCCCCATGGACTGCGTCCAATTATTACAAATGCCCATGTGGGTATTTGTAATAATTTAATTGTGGGTTTCCAAAGGGGTGATTATCCCTTTGGCAGAGGGTTTAAGGGGGACAGCGTCCCCCTTAGTAAAGGAGATGATTCCCGTTAAAACAGTTGAAATTTTTACCGACGGCGCTTGCAGCGGAAATCCCGGTCCGGGCGGCTACGGAGTTGTACTTCGTTACGGCGAAAATGAAAAAGAATTATCCGGCGGCGACAGCAATACCACTAACAACCGCATGGAACTGCTCGGAGTTATAGTCGCTCTTTCCGCTTTGAAAGAACCATGTAAGGTTATTCTCACTACCGACAGCAAATACGTTGTGGACAGCGTTACAAAAGGCTGGGTTTACGGCTGGAAGAAGAAAGGCTGGATAAAATCCGATAAAAAACCTGCGCTGAATGTCGATCTATGGGAACGGCTTCTCCCGCTTCTTGAAAAGCATGAGGTCATTTTCAATTGGGTAAAAGGTCATGCAGGTCATCCCGAAAACGAACGCTGCGACCGTCTTGCTGTCGAACAGCGTGATATATATTCGCTAAAATAAAGGAGGATTTTTATAATGGAAAAAAGATTTATATATGCCGATAATGCCGCTACAACTGCGGTTTCTGAAGAAGTTCTCAACGCTATGATGCCCCATTTCAGAACAGCATACGGAAACGCTTCAAGCATTTACAAGCTTGGACGTGACGCTCAGCGTGACGTTGAAGAGGCAAGAGCACAGGTCGCAAAGGCTATCGGCGCAGAGCCGAAAGAGATTTTCTTCACAAGCTGCGGTTCGGAATCCGATAACTGGGCAATAAAAGGAATCGCCGAAACAATGGCTAAAAAGGGTAAGAAGCACATCATTACTTCCGTTTTCGAGCATCATGCTGTTCTTCATACCTGCGAATACCTCGCTAAGCACGGTTTTGAGATAACTTATATTCCGGTAAGCGATAAGGGCCTTGTTGATCCTGTGGACGTGAAAAATGCTATACGTGAGGATACCGCTCTTGTTACCATAATGTACGCTAACAACGAGATAGGTACTATTCAGCCTATTGAGGAAATTGCCGCAGTATGCCATGAGAAAAACGCCGTTTTCCATACGGACGCAGTTCAGGCAGTCGGTCATGTTGAGATAGACGTTAAAAAACAGAGTATAGATATGCTTTCTCTCTCAGGACATAAAATTCATGCTCAGAAAGGCATCGGAGCTCTTTATATAAGAAAGGGAATCACTCTTCCGAATCTTATTCACGGCGGCGCTCAGGAACGCAATAAACGTGCAGGCACGGAAAATGTTCCGGCTATCGTTGGTTTAGGAGTGGCAATCGAGGCTGCCGTAAGAAATATTTCCGAAAAGGCAGCAGTTATCATTCCAAGAAGAAACCGCCTTATCGACGGCATTCTCCAGCTTCCGTACACACGTCTGAACGGCGACAGAGAAAAGCGTCTGCCGGGAAATCTTAATATTTCTATTGAGGGAATCGAGGGAGAAGCGCTGCTTCTGATGCTCGATCAGTATGGTATCTGCGCTTCATCCGGTTCCGCCTGCACCTCCGGTTCGCTCGATCCCTCCCACGTTCTGCTCTCGATCGGACTGAAACACGAGGTCGCTCACGGTTCGCTCCGACTTTCCATTGAAGAGGATGTTACTGACGAGGACGTTGACTATATCCTCGAGGTTGTTCCGAAGGTCGTTGAAAGACTGCGTTCAATGTCTCCTGTCTGGGAAAAAATGATGAACGGCGAAGAAGTAAAGTAACTTAATTATATACAAAGGAGAAATAAAATTATGATGTACAGTGAAAAAGTTCTCGATCATTTTTCAAATCCGAGAAATGTAGGCGAGATAGAAAATGCAGACGGCGTTGGCGAGATCGGTAACGCTAAGTGCGGCGACATTATGAAGATGTACCTGAAAATCGACGACGGTATCATCACAGACGCTAAATTTAAAACTTTCGGATGCGGTGCGGCAATCGCTACGTCTTCTATGGCTACGGAGCTTATCAAGGGAAAGTCCATCGACGACGCTCTTAAGCTTACAAACGACGCTGTTGTAGAGGCTCTTGACGGACTTCCGGCAGTGAAGATACATTGTTCAGTCCTCGCAGAGCAGGCTGTAAGGTCGGCTCTTTCCGACTATTATACAAGACAGGGTATTGATCCGCTCCCGATCGTGGGCGAAATCAAAGAACCCGAAGAATAAGCCGTTTTTTACGCTTATGACTTTTTTAAGGGGAGACGCTGTCTCCCCTTTGGAAACCCGATATTAATAAAAATAAAAACCCCGTAAGGGGCTTTTATTTTTATTAGGGCGAATGCCCGAAAGGGATAACCGCTCTTTGAAAGAATACAATAGAGAAACAGAATCTATGCTGAAAAATGCGTAAATGCAAATACTGTTACGCAGGTTTGTTTCGGACATAAAATAAGCTGCTGTACTTTGGGTACAGCAGCTGTTTTTTACTTTGATTTCTTTTTATCGGATTTTTTCTTATCGGAATTCTTATTATCGTCTTCGGAGGAGTCGTCTAAGATCTTAACGTAATTCTCCTCGGCTTCTTTTTCAAGAGCTTCTTTCTGCGCTTTTTTGGCAGCAGCAGTGGCGCTTTTACGGTTTCTTGCCATAAGCACGACCGCAAAAAATATCACAGCAATTATAAGTCCCACAGCTATTATGATGAATGCGATTTTCTTTAGGCTTTTATCAGACGCCGTATGCTCGATATTGTCGCTTTTTGCATATTTTTCTGCGGCAGAACCGGATGAAACGTTCATCTTGAATCCGCTTAAACTAAGGGTATTTCCTTCTTCGTCTGAAATTTTACCGAAAGCGTCTTCTCCGATAGTTTCAACCGTTTTCGGGATACTTACCTGCATGAGATTCTCGCAGTCGTAAAATGCGTTTGCTCCGATAGACTTGAGTCCGTCTTGAAAAATAGCCTTGTTCAGCGATGTACAGTTCATGAATGCGCTGTCTCCTATCGACTGGAGCGACAGAGGAAATTCTACTGTTTCAAGAGAAATATTATTTATAAACGCACAAGTTCCTATTGAAGAAAGTCCCTCGGTGAGATCCAGTTTTTTCAGTGAAACGCAGTCACGGAAGCTGTTATCTCCTATAGTTTGAACTGAACCGGATACAAAAACATTTTCGATTCCGTAGCAGAGCGAAAAAGCTCCGCCGCCTATAGTTTCAACAGAATCGGCAATATAGATATCTCCCGATATATCGTTTAAGGCACGGTATATCTCCTTTTTGTTTCGGTCGTAAAGTATTTTGTCATCAACAACGAATCCGGCACAGCCTTCCGTATCAATATTGGTGAGAGGGGTGCAGTTGAACGCCATATCGCCAAGCTCGACAAGAGAATCGGGAAGTTCAAAATCAGTCAGGCGGGAGCAGACTGCGAAGGCGGAATCGCCTATTTTTGTAACGGTATCGGGAAGTTCTATATCCGTAAGATATGAGCAGCCTAAAAATGCCTGATCCGGTATTTCCGTTACCGAGGATGGGATGGTGATTTTTTGAAGCGAGGTACAGTATGTGAAAGCTCCCGAACCGATTTTTTTTACGGTCTGGGGAATGTTTAGTTCAGTTATACCGGCGCAGTTGCTGAAAGCTCCTTCGGATATTTCAACGATAGGAATTCCGTTTACGATACCCGGAATGGAGGTTATAATCGTTGCGGTACATCTTTTAATAGTGTATCCGCCGTCTACGGTGTCATAAATAAACGAACCGTCGCTTATAACTTCTTCTGCTGTTTCAGGATCAGCGTATGCTGAAAGAGATGCCGCTATAGACAGTGATAACAATGCAGCGGCAGATACGGAAAGAATTTTTTTGAATTTATTCTTCATCTTTTTTATCCTCTTTTTGTTTATTTTCAGATTTTTTCTTTTTGGCTTTTGAAACGATAAGCTTTGTTATGAATGCTGCAATAATCGCAGCAATAACTCCTGCGCCGCCAAACAGGATTCCTTTATGGATGTTAAGTCCGAGGAAAAGAACGGTACCGCTTACTATCGGAATTTTTCTCTTTTCCGCATACTCATAAGCCATGCTTTCCTTATCGGCATAGATCTTAAAGCCCTCGATGAGCACATCGTGCGGTTCGCTTTCGTCTGTGCCGGTGATTTCCGGATCGATATTATCCGTATCGGCATTTTCATTGTAGCATTCGCCGAAAGCTCCTTCTCCGATATAAGTGAGCTTATCATAAAAACGCAGACTTGTTAAAGCTTTGCAGCCGTAAAAAGCGTCGGCTCCTATCTGTGTAAGATTTTTAGAGAGCTTTACTTTTTTAAGCTTTTCACATCCCTCAAAAGCATAGTCCTTTAAAACTTCAACTCCCGAAATATCAGCCGATTCAAGATATTTACAGTGATAAAAAGCGGATTGTCCGATTTCTTTTACGCTTTTCGGAGCTTTATACTTTTTATCCGTTTTTGCTTGTGGATAAAGGATTATCGTGGATTTATCCTTGTTGTAAAGAATTCCGTTTTCGGATGAATATATTCCGTCGCCGGAGGTTACTGTTACCGATTCAAGAGCAGAGCAATAAAGAAACGGTTCTTCGTCTTCTGCGCCGATAGAAGTGCAGTTTCCTGAGATAGTGAGATTTTTAAGTGAGGGACAATCCAGAAAAACATTCTGACCTATTGTAACTGCTCCGCCTGTATCGACAGTTTCAAGAAGAGTGCAGGTGTCGAAAGCGTTGTTTCCGATTTCCGTAAGACTTGACGGAAGAGTTATCTTTTTCAGATTAGCGCAGCTGTAAAACGACATTTCACGAATATATGTTATCGTTTCGGGAAGAATTATCTCTTCGGATGTACAGCTTGTGAAGGCTACCGGATAAACAGCTGTAACTGTTAATCCCTCAAGCTCGGAGGGAACATTGAGAACGGTATCAGCGGAAACGCAGGCTGTGATCACAGCTTCTCCGTTTACAACGGCATATTCGTAATCTCCGAAAACTCTTTTTTCAAGAGCAAGCTGCTCGGTTATCTGTGCGTCCTGTTCGGGGCTTCGGAATTTAAAGCTGTTTGCGTAATCGTATTCGGAATCGGAATCATTTGCGTATGTCTGAGCGGCCGAGCCGTAGCTTCCGATGATTATAAAATTGCTGTCGACAGTTTCGTTTCCTTCGCTGTCAAGAGAATAGCCGAAAGCGCTGTATCCGATTTCTGTAACGGAATCGGGAATAGTAATTTTAGAAAGTCCTGTATTAATAAATGCATACTGTCCGATCATTCCGAGATTCTTCGGAAGAGTTATTTCACTAAGCGCTGTACAACGGCTGAAAGCCGCTCCGGCTATCTCATAAAGAGAATCAGGAAGAAGAACGCTGCTGAGTGATGAACAGTCTGTGAAAGCGTATAAGCCAATAGAAGATACAGCGGTTTTGCTTAAATCAGCAGAGATAAGTTTTGAATTGCTTCCCAGTGCGTAATATTGAATTTCTTTTAAAGTTGAAGGAAACGTTATTTCGCTGAGCTGTGTGTTATAAAGTGAAACTTCTCCTAAAACGGAAACTCCCTCGGGAATGGAATAGCTGCTTCCTGTTTTTTTCTGCGGATAGCAGACGAGTTTTGATTTATCCTTAGTGAAAAGCACTCCGCCCTCTGCAATATAATTTTCATTGGAAGAATCAACAATCACTTCTTTAAGGGTGTCGCAGACTGCAAATGGATTGTCTGATGAAATATATTCAATGGAAGCGGGCAGAGTTATTGTTTCGTATGGCTTGCCGATATCGTTGCCGAAAGCAAGTTTGCCAAGCTCTGTAACGGCGATACCGTCGATAGTATCGGGAATTACGAGATTTTCTTCTTCGCTTGAACAGTCCTCGATGCAGACGGTGTTATCGTGAGTGAGGGAATAGGAAAATTCTCCGGAAACGATGATTTCGGAAGCTTCTTCGTCCGAAGTTTCGGTCGCTGCGGGAGTTTCCTCTTCGCTTTCGGCAAAAGCGCCGTAGATCGGTGAAACCGCTGAAACGCTTATAAGCAGTCCTAAAATAAAGGCTGCAATTTTTTTATGCTTGAACATTTTTTGTACCTCGTTTATTTTAAAATAGAATATCGCCACAATCATTATATCATAAACTCAAAGAGTTTGTGATATAATTGCCCGATCCACAGGGAGCAAATCTATGATTTGCGTATCTGCGAGGGCATCTTAATCATATATAATGAACGCTTGCTTTCATTATATCATAATTGCTTTTTTTTTGCAACGAATTTCACAGAGTTTATAAAAACTTTTCAGATTTTACGCATAAAAAATGTTTTTTCGGAGAAAATATTTTCATTGAATATTATGTGTATCGGAGTATAAGAATGTGCAGCCGTTGATTCTGACAGAACCGTCCGTTCGCATACGCTTCGCTGTGCTCACTGGTTTATGCGGACAGCGTGTAATTATGTTCTATTTTAAATTTGACGGAATGGCAAGTTTTAATTCTGTTTTTTCACTCCACGCTGTCCTTTGCGGGGCTTTGCCCCGATACCCCACAAGGGCTTTCCGCCCTTGACCTGACCAAAGGGTGAATGCACCCTTTGGAATCCCACTATTTATACATGGAGGTATTTTATGGCAAAATATATTGAAGCCGGAATTTTTCAGATTGAAAAACCACCCAAAATAGAAAGCTTTGCCGCTGTTGCCGGTCAGAAGGAGGGGGAAGGTCCTCTTGGAGAATACTTCGACGAGGTTATTGAGGACAGTCACTTCGGAAGAGAAACATGGGAACAGGCGGAAAGCAGTTTTCAGCTTGAAGCGGTCAGTCTTGCAATAAGAAAAGCAGGACTTGTTAAAGAGGATGTCGATGCAATTTGCTCCGGCGATCTCATTAATCAATGTATCGGTTCAACTTACGGTCTGCGTGAACTTGAAATTCCATATCTGGGAATTTACGGCGCTTGCTCTACTATGGCAGAGGGACTTCTTATTGCTTCTCTTCTCGTGGACGGAGGTTCTGTGAACAGAGCTGCCGCTGTTACTTCCTCCCATTTTTCAACGGCGGAAAGACAATTTCGTTTTCCTCTTTCATATGGCGGACAGCGTACGCCAACATCGCAATGGACTTGTACTGCTTCCGGAGCTGTTCTGCTCTCGAAAAATATCGGCGGAGCTGAAATAATCGGCGGATGTATCGGAAAAATTACGGACATGGGTGTTACCGATATCAATAATATGGGAAGCGCCATGGCTCCGGCGGCGGCAGGTACGATAAAAAGATATCTTGACGCCACTAAAACTGTTCCCTCGGATTACGATTATATTATAACCGGTGACCTCGGAATTACCGGCAGCAAGCTCCTTGTAGATTTTCTTCTGAAACAGGGGATAGATATTTCCGTTCAGCATCGTGACTGCGGTGAAATGATTTTTGATGCGGAAACTCAGGATACTCACTGCGGCGGTTCAGGCTGCGGATGCAGCGCAAGCGTTCTTTGCGGATATTTCCTTCCGATGCTGGAAAACGGACAGACTAAAAATATCCTTTTTGCCGCAACAGGAGCTCTGATGTCGCCTATGTCGCTTCAACAGGGAGAATCTATCCCAACTATATCTCATCTTGTTCATATTAGAAAGGCGGAAAAATTATGATCGCTGATATTATAAAAGCATTTCTGATAGGTGGAGTTATCTGCGGTATCGGACAGCTTCTTATTGATTACACTAAGCTTACTCCGGCGAGAATTCTAACCGGATATGTTGTGGCAGGAGTTCTTATTTCTGCCGTCGGACTGTATAAGCCGCTTGTCGATTTTGCAGGAGCAGGAGCTACTGTTCCGCTGACAGGTTTCGGTCACACTCTGGCAGAGGGCATAAGACGTGCAATTGAAGAGGACGGTTTTATCGGGATTTTTACCGGAGGTATGACTGCTGCTGCCGGAGGTATCACCGCTGCGCTTCTTTTCGGTCTTATTGCTTCAGCGGTTTTCAAGCAAAAGGATAAAAAATAAGAAAATATGTTCTGATTGGTGAGCGAAAATGTTTCACGTGAAACAATGAAAATAGTTTTTGAAGCGTGCGTAATAGATAGTTGCGCACGCTTTAAATTTTTAGAATCTGTTTCTTATTGAATCTAACAGCAACAGCATTTACTTTTTGTTGTGTTTACTAAGCGAACTTTGTTTCTCTGATTCCTTGACAAAAGAAGTTATTTTCATCTGAGCATTCTTGCCCTAATAATTCCTGATACCTTTTATTGGTATCAGGAATTATTAATACAGGGATTCCAAAGGGGATGTACTCCCCTTTGGCAGGGGTGCGGAGACAGCGTCCCCCGTGGTAACTCTTAATAAAAATAAATGCCATTGTCCTTGAAATTCCTGTGAGTATGTGATATAATGATAGTGCAATTTATATTATAGGCATTATGTACAAAAATTTTCATCAGGAGGCAAACAAATGAGTATCTACAAAAAAATTGCAGCAGTTGTGTGCAGCGCTGCAATGACCGCCGCAGTATTCAGCGGATGTTCGTCAAAAGACAACTCTGAAAGCGGTTCGGCAGAAAAAACAAAAGAGGTAAGTCCCACTATCTCGATCGACAGCATTGCAGAAGAACTTGGCGCCGGCTGGAATTACGGCAATACTCTCGAAGCCAATTCCGGTGGGAATCCAAACGAAACTGTATGGGGAAATCCTGCTGCTTCACAGGAAATGATCGACGCTGTAGCAGCAGCCGGATTCAAAACGGTGCGAATTCCTGTATCGTATCTTAGTAAGATCGACGACAGCAATGGTTATAAGGTTGATGAGGCATGGCTCGATCGTGTGGAAGAAGTTGTTCAGTATTGTTATAATCAGAATCTTAACATTATCATCAATGTTCACGGCGACGGTTATAATTCTATTACAGGAGGCTGGCTTCTTTGCAACGGTGAAGATCAGGATTACATCAAGGAGAAATATCAGGCTCTCTGGACTCAGATCGCCGAAAAATTTGCCGGTTATGATGAACACCTTATTTTTGAAAGTATGAATGAGGAATTTGATGGAGAATATCATGATCCGATTCCTGAGTATTACGATAATATCAACGCTTATAATCAGATTTTTGTCGATACGGTTCGTGGAACGGGTTCGGAAAATACACACCGCTGGCTTATGGTTCCGGGCTGGAATACTAATATCGACTATACCTGCGGCGACTACGGTTTTGAACTTCCAAGCGATAATAATACCTCAGGTGAAAACAGAATTATCCTTTCGGTTCATTGCTACGATCCGTGGGATTACTGCGGCGAAGAAGGTAAGAAAACTTTCCTTTGGGGCGACAAGGGACAGGAAATCGTTGATGTGAATAAGGCGAATCCACGAAATAAGGTTACTTGGGGTGAAGAGGATCACATTGAAGAACAGATGAAGAAGCTGAAAACTCAGTTCGTTGATAAAGGAGTTCCGGTAGTTATCGGTGAATTCGGATGTATCGACAAAACTCTTGCAAATGCCGGAATCCCTAATCAGATAGCCGAAAACAGAGTTTACTACAATGGCTTTCTCGCCGGAACAGCTGCTGCAAACGGAATTACTCCGGTGTATTGGGATAATGGTTATAATGGACAATACGGTTTCGGTCTTTTCGACAGAAATGATGCAACCCAGACTCAGCCGGAAATAATTTCAGCGATCGTGAACGCTGTTAGTGAAAAGAATCCGCAAGCAGGAAGAGGAACATCGGTAAGCAGCGGAGCGGCTGAATCAAAAAACGCAATTAATGCTTATTTCGGTATTCAGACCAAGGTGTACACTTTCAGAAATGCTTACGGCGATTCAAATTACGGTGCAAAAACAGAATGGTTCAATACGCTCATTAAGTGGGGTGAAGATCAGGACGGAGACGGTAAGGACGATATTATTGATACCGGAGCTTCGTTCACTGACGCTGAGATCAAAGAGGACGGAAGATACTCTGTCGGAGTTTCGGGATATGATTTCTCTTCCGATTCGGATGGATTTAATATGCTCTTTGTAAGCACTGATGTTCCGTTTACAAATGCTCTGAGAATTTCAGACGTAGCTGTTTTCTATGATAATGATGTAACTGCAATAGACAAGCCAATCATAACAGAGGATAGTGACGGTAACCTTTATATTGAAATTGTTAACATTTACAACACTGAAGCTCCTAACATTGAGATCAATATGCCTAAGGATAGTTTGAAAATTGAGTTTACTATCGAAGGTGTGGACAAAGTTATAAAATAATACTTACTGCCGGCGGCTTTATTGCTATCGGCAGAGTTTTTATTTATGCATAATCGACAAATATATTTTAAAATAATTGGCGGTAATTCAAAAAGAAAAATAGAACATATGCTTGACATTTTGCATGGGATATGTTATAATATAATTGTGATAAAATATACATTTTATGCATATTATATCATAAAGGTTTATTAAAATTCAGGAGTGATTACTATGAAGAAGTTTAAACACGCTGCCATATCGGGTCTTGCAGCTGTTGTAACGTTAGCGGCAGTACCTACGATTCATATGTCTTCGGCTCAGGCGGCAGATTATGCACCAAAAATGTATCTGGATTTTACTGTTGAAAGTGACGGCGATATCCGAGCGGATGTTGTTATTGAAAATATGCCAGCTTTTGCAACTTGCGGTTTCCATGTTGTTCTTGATGAAGGATTAAGATTTGCAAAATCATCTGAAGGAGAAGATATGGAAGGCATGGCTGATGGAATGTACGGTTACAAGATTATTGATGATAACATTGCAACGTGTACGTATATGCAAAGTCATGATGAAGATTTAAATGGTCATTTTGTTGCTTTTTATGTTGAAAGAACGGAAGTTAACAATCCTTTTAATTCAACCGGAAAAATATTATTCCGTACTGTTCCAATATCAGATATGGTGTCAACTATGGATGACGGATATATATATAACCCCTCACAAGGAACAGGTTCAATAAATACTCCTGAAATGCTTGAATCCAACGAATATCTTGTTGGTGATGTTAGCGGTAATGGAGTAGTTGACGGTATTGATGCAACACGTGTGCTAAGAGCTTGTGAGTTAAGCGGCGGTGATATTAAAATAAAGGATATTAACGGAAATTTTACAAATGAAATTCCGGACTTAAGAAGCGCATATGCTGCGGATGTGAATAATGACGGATTCATTTCACAGGCAGATGCTGATCTGCTTCTTAGATACTATACAATAATAATATCTAATATGAGCTATGACGGAAACATAGGTAAAGTTGATATCTATGAAATATATAACGATTAATCAGGAGGTAAATATTATGAAAAAATTAACAGCTTTTTTATCAGCATTGGCACTTGGACTTACGGTTGCTCCTATGGCAGCATTTGCAGAAACAGAAAATGGCCAATCTTCCGCTGAAATTCAAGTAGGCGATGTAAACGCTGATGGACGTGTTGACGGTGTTGATGCTACTCTTACGCTTCGCTACTATACATTAATGATATCCGATGTAAACCCTGCTGATATTCCATACAGTGATACAATTGTTGAATACGGAGATATGGATGGCAACGGTGTAGTTGACGGTGTTGACGCAGCTAAGATACTTCGTCAATATACTTTAAACTCTTCTAAAACAGAGGAAGAGATACTAAAAGAGGCTCAGGACGTAATCGATCAAATGAGAGAAAACGATTAATTATTATAATTGTAAGAATTGAATATTGATAAAATATAATTCATCAGCCGGCGGCTTAATTGCTGTCGGCTGATTTTTTTGTGAATATCTTGTCTCATTTTCGCATATTCTTTAAGGACAAAACTTCCTTTGAAAGGATTGAGATTATGGGACTTACTGAAAAAGAAGCAGCCGAAAGGCTGAAAACAGAGGGCGAAAACGTCCTTGAGGAAAGCAAAAGAACAAGCGCTGCCGGAATTTTTGTCGGACAGTTCAAGGACGTTATGGTTATGATACTTCTTGCGGCGACTGTTGTTTCTGTTCTGCTCGGAGAGATAACCGATGCTGTCACGATAATTCTTATCGTACTGCTTAATGCGATTCTTGGGTTTATTCAGGAGTATCGTACGGAGCATACTCTTGAGGCGCTTAAATCTATGACAGCTCCAACGGCGAAATGTTATCGTGACGGAACTCTTAAAGAGGTCGAAGCTGCAAGGCTCGTTCCCGATGACATCATCGAGCTGGAAGCCGGCGACCGTATTCCGGCTGACTGCGCTGTTTTGAAGGCAGCAGGATTTTTTACCGACGAATCTATTTTAACAGGTGAATCGGAGGCTGTCGCAAAGCTTGCGGGAAATAAAAATGATACCGATAATTCGCTTAATAAAGCGAATATCATTTATTGCGGAGCTTCTGCAACAAAGGGGACTTGTCTTGCAAAGGTTATTGCAACGGGTAAGAAAACTCAGATGGGAAGAATTTCGGAAATGCTAAGCAGTATTGAAAAGGAAATGACTCCTTTGCAAAAACGTCTTGCAGAGCTTGGAAAGGTCGTTGCAATTATATGTCTGGTGGTATGCGTTGCAGTTTTCGGAGCCGGAGTTCTGAGGGGCGAGAACGTTTTTGATATGCTCATGACCGGAATCACTATTGCAATTGCCGCTATTCCGGAGGGACTTCCGGCTACTGTTACAATAGCTCTTGCGCTTGCCGTGAACCGTATGCTGAAACAAAAGGCTCTTGTGAATAAGCTCCACAGCGTTGAAACTCTTGGCTGCGCTTCCGTAATTTGTTCGGACAAAACCGGTACTATTACCGAAAATAAAATGACCGTGACTGAACTTGCTACAGTCGGCGAAAGCTATTATTTCAGTGGTATGGGGTATCGTATAAGCGGCGGAGTTACCAAGGGCGGCGAGGGAATTGCCGTTAATCCTCGAAATGAAAAGGCTCTTACGGAAACGCTCATATGCGGTGCAATGTGTTCAACAGCTTCTATTTCTGCGTCAAAACAGACCAGAAGCCGCAGCAGGGGAGCTATTTCAGGTAAGGGCGAATGGCAGGTAACTGGCGACCCGACTGAAATTGCAATTCTTGTTGCCGCAGCAAAGATCGGAATAAAAAAGCCGGAGCTTGAAGAACGCTGTCGAAAACTGGAGGAGTATCCCTTTGACAGCGAAACGAGATTTATGGCTGTACATTGTCTTACAAGAAGCGATAAACGTCTTTATTTCAAGGGTGCGGAAGAAGTCATTATGCCAAGATGCTCCCAGTTTATGGACGAAAACGGCGAGATAAAGCCAATGAATTCCGAGATACGCCGTAAGATCTCTGCTAAAGTTATAGAAATGTCCGATAAGGCTTTAAGAGTTCTTGCGCTTGCATTCTGCGTCTCCGATACGTTTGATCCTGACAGGGGAAACCTTATTTTTCTCGGACTTACCGGAATGATCGATCCTCCGAGAGAAGAGGCGAAAGCCGCTATACGCAAGTGTGCCAACGCTTCTGTCAAAACGGTCATGATAACCGGAGATCACAAAAATACCGCCGTTGCCGTAGCTAAAAAAGCAGGACTTCTTAAAGGCGGCAAGGCTATGACCGGAGAAGAACTCGATAAGCTTTCCGACAGTGAATTAGACCATGAAATAGGCAAATATACCGTTTTTGCACGAGTTGAGCCGGTTCACAAATTAAGAATCGTCCGAAGCTTTAAACGCAGGGGTGAGATAGTCACCATGACGGGAGACGGTGTAAATGACGCTCCTGCTATAAAAGAAGCCGATGTCGGAGTTGCTATGGGCATTACGGGAACCGATGTTACAAAGCAGGCGGCGGATGTTATTCTGCTCGATGACAACCTTGCAACTCTTGTCAATGCGGTTGAACAGGGAAGATGCGTTTATTCAAATATACGAAAATTCGTCCGTTATCTGCTTTCCTGCAACATTGGCGAGGTTTTAACGATGTTCCTTGGTATCATTATGGGAATGCCAATCATTCTTCTGCCGGTTCAGATCCTTCTGGTCAATCTCGTTACAGACGGACTTCCCGCTATTGCTCTTGGAATGGAGCCGCCGGAAAAGGATATAATGAACAGACCGCCGAGAAAATCTACAGAGGGATTTTTCTCCGACGGTCTTATGGGAAAAATAATTTTCAGAGGTATTTTCATAGGTCTTTCGACTCTTGCATCCTTTGCGGTTACTCTTAACATGGGCGGAACGGTTGAAGCGGCAAGAACTGCTGCTCTTATAACGCTTGTAATGTCGCAGCTTATACACGTTTTTGAATGCAAATCGGAGAAGAAGTCGATTTTCCGCATTAATCCTTTCAGCAATGTTAAACTTCTGCTCGCTGTAGCAGTTTCTGTCGGCGCTCTTGCGGCAGCCGTAGCCGTTCCTCAGCTTCAGGGAGTTTTTGAAACGGTTATGCTTACCTCGAAACAAATGCTTATTGCCCTCGGACTAAGCGCAGCCGTTCCGATTGTGAGCAGTATTTTCTCGCATTGAAAGATATAAGGGGGACGCTGTCCCCCTTAACTCCCTGCCAAAGGGACGTACAGTCCCTTTGGAAACCCGGTATTGCTTGTTTCAAATCCCAATAAGGGATTTGAAATAAGCAGGGCGATGCCCGAGAGATATACTCTTTAGCGAAGAATCAAGGGAAACAAAATTCCTTTTATCTCTCAAAACGGGAAGTGCCGTTTAAATCTCCAGTCCGAAACTTATGGAAAGCGCTGTATTCACCTTATTCATAGACCTAAGGTCAAGTTCTCCCATTTTATCCTTTAATCGTTTTTTGTCAATGGTCCGTATCTGTTCAAGCAGAACGATGCTGTCTTTTGCAAGTCCGCACTTATCTGCCTGAACTTCAATATGAGTCGGCAGGTGAGTTTTGTCACGCTGGCTTGTTATAGCTGCGGCTATTACTGTTGGACTGTGCTTGTTTCCAACGTCGTTCTGAACGATAAGTACTGGTCTGATACCGCCTTGCTCCGAGCCAACTACCGGACTCAGATCGGCATAATAAATTTCTCCTCTTTTTACTGGCATAATGTTAATCTCCCGAATTTATAATAACTTGTTTGATGTCAATATTATTGCCCTTAAAGGCTGATTTTATACAACTTCAATTTATTATATGCAGCAAAGGAATTTATTGTTTACTGATAGAATGTTTGTAATATATGCGACAATATATGCAATATGAACAGCAATATAATTGTATAACTGTTTATTTATACTATTGACAATAACAGTATAAAATTGTATAATAAAGATAGTAAAAGAAACATCATATCATACGTCCGTAAACAATTGTACGAATATTAAGGGAGGTAGATTATGAAAAGCTTAAAAAACAACGTTAAGAGTTCTATCAAATCGTTTATATGCGGTACTTTGATAGGAATCTTAAGCATTGGACCTGCAGCTTCTGCAAATGCTCAGTCATCTGCAAACAGTGCATCCTTTACTGTAAGTCATGCTGGGTATAGCTACAGGGTTTATAATTCAATAATTACAGGTTCAGATTCTAATGGAAAGTATGCAACTGCGGCTACCATTATCGGTTCTGTTGGAGGAGTTTCGGTACCGGCTGGATATATGGGGTCAAAGCCAAAACTATATGATGCAGATGGATATGTTGTTGATTATGGTGAATGGCGATATAACAGCAGCAATACAATATCAATGTACAATCCGAAAACATTAAGGGGTTTTTCTGGTTCTCCAGCGGTATATTCACAAGGGCAAATAAAAGTTTGGATGGGGACTGACTACTACACGTATGGAACTTATAAGACCCCGAATTTAAATGATTATACATGAGACGTTAAGGAGGTAAGTTTATGAAAATATTAAATGTAGTTACAGCTATTTCGCTTTTGGCTGGTTTTTCCGTTGCTACAACAGCATTTGCAATTGCGGAAAAGAAAGAAAATGTTGTTGGCGAACCTGTGGTTTATAATGCAGAAACAAACGAACCTGTGCCTCATGTTCAGCCGAAGTATGATGTTAATGAGTATGGTCAGACATTCGGAAGTACACTTGACGTTATGTATGTAAGTGATTATCCTGATCTAATTGCCGTATTGGGAGACAATGGAATAAGAGGATATGCCTATCCCGCAGATCTGGATGGCGAACAGCCCTCTTGTCCGGAAGAAGCGGTAAAAATGATGGAGGAAAGAGCAAAGAACGGAAATCCTCCGAGAGTTATCAATGTATATGATTCTGACGGAAGAACTGTTATTGATACCTTTACAATAGGCTGATAAATATAAAAGCTCCTGTGTAATATTACAGGAGCTTTTTTCATTGTACCGATTTTACGGTTTATTTTTGATTTTATTCTTTATGAATACGGATACGCAAATTATTGCAGAGCCTGCGGCATAGCAAATCAGGTCAATAGGTGAGAAGCTTGTGCCGATTAGCGTACGGAAAAACTGTATTCCGCCAAGACCAAGAATATCAACGATGTTTATTTTCTGCAAAAATTCTACGATAAATGCAAATATCATAACTCCCACGGCTACGATATAACCGTTGAAGCGTCCGCCTGCAATAGCCTGTACAAAACAGTAGATTACCCAGACTACGATAACGTCTCCGAGATAGTTTCGGACGAATCCGCCGTGAATAAACAACGCTATAAGAACTTCTGCAAGTGTTAGAATCAGAAATCCTAATACATACGGTATGCGTTTTCTCATTTTATTTTCCTCGCAAGATTCGGAAAAATCTCAAGACTTCGCTTCAGGATTCCGTTCATATATGCAAGTGCGATTCCGTAATTGGTGAAAGGAACTTCTTGATCTTCGGCAGTTTTCCTGCGGTAAGTTACCTCACGCTCGTTCAGCATACAGCCTCCGCAGTGAATAACGAGGCTGTAGGGCGAGAGATCTTCCGGAAATTCACGTCCTGATGTAAGACAGATATTGAGATTTTTTCCCGTTGTCTTTTTAAGAAGAGCCGGAAGTTTAACGCTTCCGATATCTCCGCACTGTCTGTGGTGCGTGCATCCTTCTGAAATAAGAACGCTGTCGCCGTCTTTCAGCATAGGGATCGCTGCTGCTCCGGCAACTGCTGTTTCAAGGAATCCCTTATATCTCGCCATAAGTATCGAGAATGAAGTCAGGGGGAGATCCTCCGGTACTATTTTGCTCACCATGGCGAATGCCTGACTGTCGGTTATGACCATTTTCGGCTTGGAAGCGAGTTTTTTAAGAGTTTGCTCAAGCTGAAATTCTTTTGTTACCGCCGCAATAGCCCCTGCATCAAGAATGTCACGCAAAGTCTGCTGCTGGGGAAGGATAATTCGTCCTTTCGGAGCTGCTTCGTCAATCGGAGTAACGAGAACGATAACATCTTCTTCGCTTATCAAATCTCCGACTATTCTTTTTCCTGAATTGTCGGTTCTTACAAGTGCAGCGATCTTTTCTTTAAGCTCTTGAATATTCGTTTTATCAGCTGCGCTTACGGATATTTCGTTCTCGCTGCCGACAGATTTATTCAGGATATCCGACTTATTATAGGCAATTATATATGGGATATCTTTCTCCTTGAAAAGCCGGACAAGCTGATGTTCCGTTTCGGTCATACCGATGGTGGAATCTATAACAAGAATGGCAATATCGGTTCGATTGAGAATTTGTTTTGTCTTTTTTACACGCAGTTCGCCAAGATCGCCCTCGTCATCAAATCCGGGAGTATCTATGATAACTACTGCTCCGAGAGGAAGAAGTTCCATTGCTTTTGCAACAGGATCGGTCGTTGTTCCTTTAACGTCGGAAACAACGGAAAGCTCCTGTCCTGTAACAGCGTTTACTACGCTGGATTTCCCTGCATTTCTTCGTCCGAAAAATCCGATATGCATTCTTTCGCCGGAAGGAGTATCGTTAAGGCTCATAATAAATTACCTCCAAAAGAATAAGAACCTGCCGGAAGTGACAAGTCCGTCAACTTAAGCGGGGGACTCTGTCCCCCACACCCCCTGCCAAAGGGATATCATCCCTTTGGAAACCCAGTATTAATTATCCCTGACACCCGTAAAGGGTATCAGGGATAATTAGAAAATAATGTCAATAGTATGAACATCCTATCAAAGGTGTTTAGGAGCGAAAGACCTTAAGTTGACGGCATTGCCGTTACAGACAGGTTCTTTGAAATTGTTTTAGAATGAGATCTGATCAAGAACGCTTCTGAGCGCTGCTGCACTTTTCTGGAGCTTCTCAACTTCAGCGTCTGTAAGCTTGGGGCAGACCTCTTTTTCAATACCGTTGCTGCCAAGTACTGCCGGAAGGCTGAGGCAGATGTTGTTGATGCCGTATTTATCTTCTATAAGATAGGAAACTGTGATGATATTGTTTGCGTCACGAAGAATGGAATCGCAGATCTTGTTTACTGACATTGCGATAGCATAGAAAGTTGCGCCCTTTCTCTTTATAACTTCTGCACCGGCTTTGCGGACTTCATCAATGATCTCATCTTCGTTGATATTAACGTGATCCTGATCCTGACAATATTCTTCCATAGGAATACCGGCAATATTCGTGAGCGACCACGGAATAAAGGAAGAATCGCCGTGCTCGCCGAAAACATAAGCGTGGATGCTGTTCGGGCTGAGTCCTACATGATCGGCAATGCTTGAACGCAGACGTGATGTATCAAGTGCTGTACCGGAACCGATTACCTGCTTTGGTGAAAGATCTGTACACTGTAAAATAGTATATGTTAAAACGTCAACAGGATTGCTTACAACAACGTAAACTGCATCCGGAGCGTACTTTGCAACCTGCGGCATAACTTCCTTGATGATATTTACGTTTGCCTGAGCAAGATCAAGTCTTGTCTGACCGGGTTTTCTTGCAAGACCGAGAGTAACGACAACAATATCCGAACCCTTTGCGTCTTCATATGTACCGTCACAGATCTCAACGTTATGACCGAAAGAAACTCCCTGACGAATATCCATAGCTTCTCCCTTAGCCTTAGCCTTGTTGATGTCGACGAGAACTACGTCAGAGCAGGTTCCTGCAACTGCGAAAGTATATGCGATGGAAGCGCCTACGTTTCCAGCGCCGAGTATAGTAATTTTGCTTCCGTTTTTAGCTTTATCACTCATTGTAATAGCCTCCGTAATCAAATTTGTCAGGAGCGATTCTCCTGATTTCTTTATAGGTAACCTCTAAAAACCTTTTTCGAGAAAAAACAGCTATGCACGGCATTTACTGCGTCAATCCCTCTCGCAGGGCGGCAGCCCGTCTTCGAGGGCTTTACTTGTAACTGCCGCACCTATCTGTTTTTCTTGCCGAAACAGGGTTTTTAGAGATTACCTATACTATATTATAACATATACTTAAAAAATATCAAGTCATTCAGAGAAACTTGCCGAAAAATCGGTAATTCATACAAAACGCACAAGGTTTTAACAAATTTTTTTCTACATTCATTAAGGAAAAAACTGGTTTTTATACTCAATAATGATTTATTGAATGAATAATATGCGTATATTTGTGAATATTTATGATAAAAATGAATATTTATTCAATAGCTCTTGACATTGGCAATAATCGGTGTATAATGTTATTATAACATTTTTATGCTGAGATGCATTTGAATTCAGGAGGTTTATTTTTATGGCTAAGGAAATAAAAAAAGTTGTTCTTGCTTATTCAGGCGGACTTGATACATCTATCATCATCCCGTGGCTTAAAGAAAATTATAATAACTGTGAAGTAATCGCTGTTTCCGGTGACGTTGGTCAGGGAACAGAACTTGACGGTCTTGAGGAAAAGGCTATCAAGACAGGCGCTTCTAAGCTTTACATCGAGGATCTTAAGGAAGAATTCATTCAGGATTACGTTTACCCCACTGTTCAGGCAGGCGCTGTCTATGAAAACAGATATATGCTCGGTACTTCTTTCGCTCGTCCGATAATCGCTAAGAGAATCGCTGAGATCGCTATCAAAGAAGGCGCAGACGCTATCTGTCACGGCTGTACAGGTAAGGGAAACGATCAGGTTCGTTTCGAGCTTGCTATTAAGGCTTTTGCTCCGGATATGACCATTATCGCTCCTTGGAGAGAATGGGATCTTAAGTCACGTGATCAGGAAATCGACTACGCTGAGGCTCATAATATTCCTCTTAAGATAAACAGAGAAACAAACTATTCTAAGGATAAGAACATCTGGCACCTCTCACACGAAGGTCTCGATCTTGAAGATCCTGCTAACGAGCCGCAGTATGAAAAGCCGGGCTTCCTCGAAATGGGCGTTTCTCCTATCGACGCTCCCGACAAGCCGACTTACATCACTATCCACTTTGAAAAGGGTATTCCTACAATGCTCGACGGTAAGGAACTTAACGGCGTTGAAATGGTTACTGCTCTTAACAAGCTCGGCGGCGAAAACGGAATCGGTCTTGCTGATCTCGTTGAAAACCGTCTCGTTGGTATGAAGTCAAGAGGCGTTTACGAGACTCCCGGCGGCGCTATCCTTTACCATGCTCACGAAGTTCTCGAAACTATCTGTATCGACAAGGAAACTGCTCGCATCAAGCAGTACCTCGGAATCAAGTTTGCCGATATCGTTTACAACGGTCAGTGGTATACTCCTCTTCGTGAGGCTATGAGCGCTTTCGTTACCGAAACTCAGAAGACTGTTACAGGTGACGTTAAGCTCAAGCTCTATAAGGGCAATATCATCAACGCAGGCGTAACTTCTCCTTATACTCTTTATGACGAGGAAGTTGCTACTTTCGATGAGGACGAGGTTTACAACCAGAAGGACGCAGAAGGCTTTATCAACCTCTTCGGTCTCCCGATCCACGTTAAGGCTAAGCTCGATCAGAAACGTAACAACAAGTAATTTCATTCAATATTTTCAGGCAGGGGAGGCGAAATTCTCCTGCCTGTTATAATTTAATTGTGTTGTTAAGATAAATCGGAATTTATGAGGATGAATAAATGGTTGTAATTATAACAGGAGCATCACATACCGGTAAAACTGTTTTGGCACAAAGGTTATTGGAACAGTATTTATTTCCTTATCTTTCGGTTGATCATTTGAAAATGGGTCTTATACGGAGTAAGCAAACAAATCTTACACCTGAAGATGATAAAAAACTTGAGCCTTATCTTTGGTCAATTATTAAGGAAATCATTAAAACAGCTATCGAGAACAATCAAAATCTTATCATTGAGGGGTGCTATATTCCGTTCGATTGGCGAAAAGATTTTAGCAAGGTTTACTTGAAAAGTATTAGCTATATTTGTTTGATTATGACAACAGAATATATCCAACGCAATATCGCAAATATAAAAAGCCATGCCGACGAAATAGAACACCGTATTGATGATTACTGCGAGATTGAACAGCTAATAAGCGACAATCAGCACAATCTAAATATGTGTGAGAAATACAATCTTCCTCGTATTTTGATAAGCGATGAATATGAGGTGAATTTTGATTTATTTTAACAACACTAAAACGACAGGAGAAAAAATTATGGCAGATATGATGTGGGCGGGAAGATTTTCAAAGCAGGTTGACGATACCGTTAACGCTTTCAACTCTTCTATCGCTTTTGACGGTCGTATGTACCGTCACGATATACAGGGCAGTATTGCTCATGCAACCATGCTGGGCGACTGTGGTATAATTTCTAAGGAGGACAGCCTTGAAATTATTGCAGGTCTTAAGGAAATTCTTGCGGATATCGATTCCGGTAAGCTGGAGCTTGATCCCTCCGCTGAGGATATTCATATGTTCATCGAGGCTGAACTCACAAAGCGTCTCGGCGATGTGGGTAAAAGACTCCACACCGCTCGTTCGAGAAACGATCAGGTTGCTGTTGACCTCAGACTTTATCTCCGTGACGAGATCGCTGAGATATCAAAGCTCACCGTTGAACTTGCTCAGACTCTCATAAATATGGCAAAAGAACATACCGAAACGGTAATGCCCGGTTATACTCATCTTCAGAGAGCGCAGCCTGTTACTTTTGCTCATCATCTTATGGCTTATGTCTGGATGCTGCTGCGTGACCTCGAAAGACTTCAGGATACTGCTAAGCGTATGAATTACAGTCCTCTCGGTTGCGGCGCTCTTGCAGGTACTACCTATAAAACCAACCGTAAACAAACTGCCGAACTGCTCGGATTTACTGCTCCTATGGCAAACAGCCTTGACGGAGTTTCCGACCGTGATTACTGCGTTGAACTGAACTGCGCTCTGTCGCTGCTCATGACGCATCTCTCACGTTTTTCCGAGGAAATAATAATGTGGTGCAGCTGGGAATTCAAGTTCGTTGAGCTGGATGACGCTTTCGCAACAGGCTCTTCTATAATGCCGCAGAAAAAGAATCCCGATGTTACCGAGCTTATCCGTGGCAAGACGGGCAGAGTAAACGGCGATCTGCTCACTCTTCTCACCATGATGAAGGGTATTCCTCTCGCTTACAACAAGGATATGCAGGAGGATAAGGAGGCTATTTTCGACGCTGTTGACAACGTTAAGCTCTGCGTGAAAACGTTTACTCCTATGCTCGCAACGATGCGTGTTCTTAAGGATAATATGAGAAACGCTGCTGCCCGTGGATTCATCAATGCTACGGACTGCGCTGATTACCTTGTTAAAAAGGGTATGCCGTTCCGTGACGCTTATAAGATCACCGGAACTCTCGTTGCAGAATGTATCGGCAAGGGACTGACTCTTGAAACGCTCCCGATTGAGGAATACAAGAAAATGACCGATATTTTCGCTGACGACGTTTATGAGGCTATAAGCCTTGATACCTGCGTTAAGGAGCGTAAATCCGAGGGTGGTCCTTCTCCGGACGCTGTTAAGGAGCAGATAGCTCTTGCGGAAAAGGCTCTTGAAGCATTTATGGTTTGATATGAAGAAAAAAGATCTTGTTTTTACTATTGGTCTGTGCATTTTTATGGGCGTTCTCTGGGTTGTGGGTATGCTTGTTATGGGATTATGGATTCCGGTTCGTCCGAAAGCCTATATATGGTGGTTCGTCTTTATCGTTGTCGTTACGCTCGTTATCAGCGTATGGCACTCCATGAAAGAGGACGAATCCGATCTTAAAGATCCGAAACGCCTTAAATATCAGCGCAAGACCAATAAAAGAAAAAATAAAAAGAAGAAGAGAAAATAACCTGCTTTCAGGGCTTATTATTATTCTATCGAAATAATATTTGCCTTTTGTTTGAATTGTATGGGAATCCTGTTTCTTTATCTCTGCTAAAGGGTATCTTTCCTATGGGCATTCGCCCTAATCTATCTTAATCCCCTCAATGGGGATTAAGATAGATTAATACCGGGTTTCCAAAGGGGATGTACTCCCCTTTGGCAGGGGGGATAGGGGGGACAGAGTCCCCCTAAATAAATTCATATGAAAGTAAATTTTCTCCCGAAAGGATAAGAATATGTCAGTTAAAGTATATATAGACGGTCAGGAAGGTACTACCGGACTTAAAATCCTTGAGCGTTTCGAGGTCAGAAACGATATTGAACTGCTCCGTATCAGCGAGGATAAGCGTAAGGATTCCGCCGAGAGAGCAAGACTTATAAATATGTCGGATTACACTTTCCTCTGTCTTCCGGATGACGCTGCAAGAGAAGCAGTTTCGTTCGTGGACAACGATAAAGTCAGGATAATCGACGCTTCTACGGCTCACAGAACCAACCCCGACTGGGCTTACGGTTTTCCCGAACTTTCTCCTCAGCACAGGGAAAAAATCAGAACTTCCAACAGGGTTGCCGTTCCCGGATGCTATGCAAGCGGATTTGCTTCGATAGTTTATCCTCTGGTGAAAAATAATATTATTACCGATGATTTTCCTGTTTTCGCCTATGCAACTTCCGGTTACAGCGGCGCAGGAAAAAAAGCTATCGCAGTTTACGAGGGAAGCGAAAAGCCGTTTGAATTCAATAGTCCAAGACAGTATGCGCTCTCGCAGCAGCACAAGCATCTTCCTGAGATGCAGGCCGTTTCAGGTTTAAAGTACGCTCCGATGTTTAATCCGATAATCTGCGATTATTTCAGCGGAATGGTCGTAAGCGTTCCGATTCAGACGAGGATGCTCGGTTCTTCCGTTACGGCTGAGTCGATTCACGATATGTACGCAAAGCACTATGACGGAGCAAAAATGGTCGAGGTTATGCCGCTTATGTCAGCAGACGAGCAGAAGAGCTTTTTCCTTGCTTCTAATACGCTCAGCGGACAGAATAAAATTCAGGTTTTCGTTTTCGGAAACGACGAACAGATTCTCCTTTGCTCACGTCTTGATAATCTCGGAAAAGGCGCAAGCGGAGCGGCTGTTCAGTGTCTTAATATTATGATGGGAATAGACGAGACTACAGGTCTTGTATGAGGATAAAATTATGGAACTTAAAGAAGTAAAAGGTTTAAAATTCGTTGACGGCGGAGTATGCGCCGCTAAGGGTTTCAGGGCAAATGGAATCCAGTGCGGACTTGCTCATAAGCCGCTTACTGACATGGATAAAAATTCAGCGGAAAGCAATAACGCTCTTCCGTCTGCAAAAAAGAAAAATGATCTCGCTCTTATAGTCGCTGATAAGGAGTGTACTGCTGCTGCCGTTTATACGACAAATAAGGTTAAGGGAGCTCCTATCCTTGTGACGAAGGAACATCTTAAAAACGGTAAGGCTAAAGCTGTTATCGTGAATTCCGTAAATGCTAACACCTGCAATCCGGACGGCGTTGAGAAAGCCGATCAAATGTGCGCTCTTGCTGCTGCGGAACTTGGAATCAACGCTGACGACGTTATCGTCGCTTCAACGGGAGTTATCGGTCAGATACTTCCTATCGAGCCTATTGCAAACGGTATGAAAGAACTTGCCGAGGGACTTTCCTATGACGGAAATCCTCGTGCGGTTGAAGCTATTATGACTACCGATACTATGCCGAAGGAACTTGCGGTTCAGTTTGAACTTGGCGGTAAAATCTGCACTATGGGCGGTATGCTCAAGGGAAGCGGCATGATACATCCGAATATGGCTACTACGCTTACTTTTATCACTACCGACGCCGATATTTCAGCAGAGCTTCTCCAACGTGCTCTCAGCGATGTGGTAAAGGTTACTCTTAACCGTGTAAGCGTTGACGGCGATACTTCCACAAACGATATGGTCTGCCTGCTTGCTGCCGGTACTGCCGGAAATAAACCTGTCGTTCATGAGGACGAGGACTTTGAGAAGTTTGAAACGGCTCTGTACGGAGTTATGATGAATCTCGCCCGCCTTATGGCTCGTGACGGCGAGGGCGCTACTAAGCTGATCGAGTGCGTTTGTTCCGGCGCCGATACAGAGAAAACGGCTGAAATTGTCGCTAAATCTGTTATTACGTCCAGTCTTTTCAAGGCTGCTATGTTCGGTGAGGACGCAAACTGGGGAAGAATTCTTTGCGCTGTAGGCTATGCTGACGCTGATTTTGATATAAATATGGTTGACGTTTCGATCGGTTCTGCAAAGGGAAGCGTTGACGTTTGCAAAAAAGGCGCTGGTTTAGAATTTTCCGAGGAAAAGGCAAAGGAGATTCTCGAAGAGGAAGAAATTCTTATCAGAATTTCAATCGGAAGCGGCTCTGGTTCTGCTGTTGCGTGGGGATGCGACCTCACTTACGATTATGTAAAAATCAACGGCGATTACCGTTCGTAAGGATATCTACGGGGAACTCTGTCCCCCGCACCCTCTGCCAAAGGGATATCATCCCTTTGGAAACCCGGTATTAATTATTTCTTATACCCATAAAGGGTATAAGAAATAATTAGGGCAGAATGCCCGAAAAGAATAATAACATAAGCAGGAAGTCCAAGAAAACAAAATCCCCGGCAATGCCTATGAACGATAAACGCTTTTGTCGGAGTATTGCGATATATATTTTGAAGGGAAAAATAAAAATGGAAAAAATTTCAAACAGCGACAGATCGCAAGTCCTTATCGACGCTTTGCCGTATATTCAGAAATATAACAATAAGATCCTTGTCATCAAATACGGCGGCAACGCTATGACCAACAATGAGCTTAAAGACGCTGTTATGACGGATATCGTTTTGCTTTCACTCGTTGGAGTTAAGGTAGTTCTCGTTCACGGAGGCGGTCCGGAGATCAACGATATGCTCGGCAAGCTCGGTATCGAGAGCAAATTTATAAACGGTCTGCGCTATACGGACGAGGCTACCATAAATGTGGTGAAAATGGTTCTCGCCGGAAAGGTGAACAAAGAGCTTGTTCAGCTTCTCGCTCAGCATAAGGGAAGCGCAGTAGGTCTTTGCGGTATCGACGGCGAAATGCTTACGGCAGAGAAAAAAATGACCGACGACGGTCAGGATCTCGGCTATGTAGGCGAAATAACAAAGGTCAACACTAAGCCTATTCTCGACGCTCTTGCAAACGGAAATATCCCCGTTATCGCAACTGTTGCAACAGATGAAAACGGTAATACATATAATGTCAATGCCGATACTGCCGCTGCAAGAATTGCTGCCGAGCTGGGCGCTGAAAATCTTATACTCATGACCGATATCGCCGGTCTGCTTCGTGATAAGGACGATCCGAAAACTCTTATTCCCGAAGTGAATGTGAGCGAAGTTCCGTTCCTGAAAAGACAGGGAATCATCTCCGGCGGAATGATTCCTAAAATCGACTGCTGCGTTGAAGCCGTAAGAAGAGGCGTGAACAAAACTGTTATCATTGACGGCAGAGTGCCTCATTCTATCCTTATCGAAATTCTTTCAAACGAGGGCATCGGTACGCAGTTTGTATAAGAAATAGAAATATTATTTTACTTATAAACTGAAAATTTACGAAATAAAGCCCTCTGGTTATTGATTTTGTATGGCATTCAGCGTTATAATTATTATGTATAATAGAATACGTTAATGAATATCTTGTCCCTAAGGAGGAAAATTTATGGGAAGTAATGAAAAAACGATAGAAAAATTTAACAGCTATGTGGCACAATCCTACGGACGTTATCCTCTCGCTATGAAAAAGGGACAGGGCAGACGATGCGCCGATGAAAACGGTAAGGAATATATCGATCTCGGAAGCGGAATAGGCGTTAATTCTCTCGGTTTCTGCGATGAAAAATGGGCGGACGCCGTTTGCAGTCAGGTTCGTTCTCTTCAGCATACCTCGAATTATTATTATACCGAGATTCAGGCTGAATTTGCAGAAAAACTCTGCAATGCAACAGGCTATGCTTCTGTATTTTTCGGAAACAGCGGTGCGGAAGCAAATGAATGCGCTATCAAAGCCGCAAGAAAATACAGCTTCGATAAATACGGTAAGGGCAGACATAATATCATCACTCTGGTGAACTCCTTCCATGGCAGAACTATGGCTACTCTTTCGGCTACAGGTCAGGACGTTTTTCATAATTACTTTTTCCCGTTCCTTGAGGGATTCGTTAATGTCAGGGCTAACGATATTGAAGATCTTAAAGCTAAACTGGACGATACGGTGTGCGCTGTTATGATAGAATACGTTCAGGGCGAGGGCGGTGTGAACGCTCTTGAACAGGAGTTTGTTGAAGCTGTTTACAGTCTTTGCGCTGAAAAGGACGTTCTTGTTATTGCTGATGAGGTTCAGACGGGCGTCGGAAGAACAGGTACGCTTCTTGCCGGCGATGTTTTCGGTAAAAAAGCCGATATTACGACACTTGCAAAAGGTATCGCAGGCGGTGTTCCTATGGGAGCTTGTCTGTTTTCGGAAAAAAGCAGCGGAGTTCTTACTCCCGGAACACACGGCTCAACGTTTGGCGGAAATCCTATCGCCTGCGCAGGAGGTCTTGCAGTTCTTGAAAGAGTTACCGGAGACGGTTTCCTTGATGAAGTCGGAAAAAAGGCTGATTACATAAGGTCTAAGCTTGAAAAATGCAGCGAGGTAGAGGCGATAAGCGGTATTGGTCTTATGATCGGCATTGCTCTTAAAACAAAAAAAGCTGCCGATACAGCAAGAGAAGCTCTTGAAAGGGGAGTGCTTGTTCTTACCGCAAAGGAAAAAATAAGACTTCTTCCGCCTCTTAACATATCTTATGAAGAGATCGACGGCGGGCTGGATATACTTATCAATATACTGGAGGACTGAGCATGGAGTTATTAGTAGCATCAAAGGGCAGCAAATATATCGTTGAGGACAAAAAGTCAAGACTTTTGTATACGGTCAAGAAAAAAGGATTCAGTCCACGCTATATTCTTCTTGACGCAAGCAACTATAATTTGTATACGCTGCTTCAGACCGGCGACGACAGAAAACCGGCATTCACGGTTATCCTTAATGACGACGAATTTCTTAAAATGGAGTGTAAATCGCTCTTCCTCGATCCGACTATCACTGCCGAGGGAAAGGATATGAAATTTGTTATCGCAAGCAAGGACAGAAAAAATTTCGATATTATTCTCAATGATATAACTGTCGGTCATATTAAGACAAAAACGGCTGTATCAGGCGATCTGCAATATGATCTCGATATCGAAAACACTGCGTTTGACGACTATATACCGCTTTTTGCCGTTGCTATCGACAGAGCTTTCGGCGAAATGAATAAAAGCTGATTATCAAATTCGGAAAGGACTAAAATATAATGAAACATTTACTGAAAATGCTCGATCTCTCTTCTGAGGAAATTATCGATATCCTCAACCTTGCAGATCAGCTTAAATATGAACTTAAACACGGCATCCCGCATCCCCACCTTAAAGGCAAAACCCTCGGAATGATTTTCCAGAAGGCTTCTACACGTACAAGAGTTTCTTTTGAAACAGGTATGTATCAGCTCGGCGGATATCCTCTGTTCCTCTCTTCAAACGATCTTCAGATCGGAAGAGGCGAGCCTGTTCAGGATACGGCAAGAGTTCTTTCACGCTATCTTGACGGTATTATGATCCGTACATTCGAGCAGAAGGAAGTTGAGGATCTTGCCGAATACGGAAGTATCCCGATAATCAACGGTCTTACCGACTTCTGTCATCCATGTCAGGTTCTTGCCGACCTTATGACCATTCGTGAATTTAAGGGCAGTTTCGACGGACTGAAAATGTGCTTTATCGGTGATGGAAACAATATGGCTAATTCTCTTATTGTCGGATGCCTTAAAGTAGGTATGGCAGTATCTGTTGCTTGTCCGGACGATTATCAGCCGCCTAAGGAGATTCTTGATTTTGCTGCTGCTTATGACAACTTTGAGCTGACAAATTCTCCAGTTCAGGCTGCTAAGGATGCGGATGTACTTATTACCGATGTCTGGGCTTCTATGGGACAGGAGGGCGAAGCTGAGAAGAGAAAGAAAGCTTTTGCCGGATATCAGATCAACGATGAGCTTATGGCTGCTGCTAAGCCGGACGCTATGGTTCTTCATTGTCTCCCTGCGCATCGTGAAGAGGAAATTACAGAGAAAGTTTTCGAGGCTCACTCTGATGAGATATTTGAAGAGGCTGAAAACCGTCTCCACGCTCAGAAGGCTGTTATGGTCAAGCTTATGGCGTAATATAAAAAAGATAAGGGCAGGAGTACCTGCCCTTTCTGTTTTGAGACCTGCAAATAAAAGTCAAGTGGTAAAATGAAAGTTTCACAAAACT
>JAMPIL010000014.1 GCA_023662725.1 Ruminococcus flavefaciens | reverse complement strand
GCTATGTTCCCGCTGATATTCTCAAGGATGTGAATTCGATTTCTGTTGTTTTGGGTTAAGAATAAAACATGTTAAGTCATTAAAATAATATGCTTGATGTCAAATTTATTGAAAGGGTGCGAGTTGGTTATATGAATGAAATCAAGTGTCCTAATTGCGGACAATTATTTACTGTGGATGAAGCGGGATTTGCAGCAATTCTCAGTCAGGTTCGTACCAAAGAATTTGACAAAGAAATTGCAAAATATAAATCTGAATACGAGAAACATATAGAAGCTCAGCATTCTAAGGATACAGAAATTAAGATTAATGAGATAAAAGCTTTCAAGGATAGCGAAATAAGTAAATTAAAACTTGATATTGAAAAGTTTAAAGCCGAATTGGAAAGCTCTGAAAAACAGCACTCGTTAGACTTACAGCAGTCGGTAAGTGAAAAAGAAACTAAGATTTTAATGCTTGAACAGCAGATAGATAATATAAATCAATCGCATAGTTCGGAAATTGAATCAGAGGTTACTAAAGCTCTTTCACAAAAGAATGAAGAAATCAACAAGTTAAATATTGATATTGAAAGACTTCGTTCCGAATTGGAAAGTTCTGAACAGCAGCATATAATCAATATGCAGAAGTCTGAAAGTGAGAAGAATATTGAAATCCAGCGTCTTAATTCTGAATTAAGGGAACAATCAGTAAAAGAAAAACTTGCGATCAATACGGCTGTTGCTGAAATTGAAAAAGAACGTGATGCACAAAAAGCTGAATATGAAGCTGAACTTAAACAACAAAGAGAACTGGTCGAATATTATAAGGATTTTAAAGCCAGATTATCTACAAAAATGGTTGGCGAAAGTCTTGAAAAGCATTGTGAAAATGAATTCAGAAAAATTCAGGGATATTTTCCTCCGGGACGTGTTTCATTTGAAAAGGATAACGATGTAAAGAATAATAGTAAAGGAGACTTTATTTATCGTGAAATTGATGAATACGGTAATGAACTCATATCTATTATGTTTGAAATGAAGAATGAAATGGATACTACCGCTGCCAAGCATAAGAATGAAGATTTCTTTAAAGAACTTGACAAAGACAGAAAACTGAAAAACTGTGAATATGCTGTGCTGGTGACTCTTCTTGAAGCTGATAATGAATATTATAATCAAGGGATAGTTGACGTTTCTGATGAACAATATGAGAAAATGTATGTTGTACGTCCGCAATGTTTTCTTACAATTATCTCAATACTTCGTAATGCTGCGTCAAATGCAATAGAATATAAAAGACGAGTAAAAGAATTAGAGAATCAAAGTATTGATATCACGAATTTTGAAAGTAAATTAAATTCTTACAAGGACATTTTTTTAAAGCATTATAAAAATGCTAACAATAGTTTTGATAAGGCAATTTCTGAAATTAACAAGACCATTAAAACTCTTGAAAGTGTTAGGGATAATCTTCTCTTAAGCATAGATCATTTTAAAAAAGCAAACAACAAATTAGACGATATATCAATAAAAAAGCTTACTAAAGACAATCCCACAATGCTGGAAATGTTTTCAGAACTTGATAACGATGAGAGTTAATGATTTTTATTTACATGAAAGAAGTGAATTGATTTTATGGCAATAGATCGTGCAGACTGGCATTGGGACAGCGCTGAAGAACTTTTCCGCAAGAACCGCAATATTACTGGGGAGCTTACGGATGAACAGGAAAAGATTATCTGGCTTTTTGCAGGCAATCATATCGGATTGTTTTTAAGGTGGATAATTGAACGCGGCTTTGAAGGCGAGGATGCCGACGAAGAGGAATGCGCTAAAGTAAGAAATGGACAGTTAAGCGGTACTGAGTATCTGTTTAAAAATTGTGACGGTAAATTGTGGGATGAAGATATTCGTGAAGACATATTGCCGTTTGTCGAATTTTATTATAACAGCGATAATTATTTCAATGACTATGGAAGCTGCTGCATAGATGATAATAAACCCTGTTACGGCATTATAAGCGGTGAAGAGGATTACGCAAAGCTTTGTTCTAAAATAGATACTGCCTATGAGCAGTTCTCGAAAAATAAAGTATAGCTGATAAATTTCATATAATGAAAATAACCCGAAAAGAACGTTGAAATTCTTTTCGGGTTTATTTTATGTTGTTTCTTCGGTTGGTACAGCTGAACGGTCGATAAGAGGAATAGATTCTCCGTTTTCATCATAGAAAACGATGTTGTCAATGTACAAATTGGAGTCATTTTCAGATCCCCAACGCATAATGAGGAAATTTGCGTCCTCCATTTCGGATGACCAACATAATCCGCTTGCTGAAAGGAGAAATTTGAATTCTGCGTGAACGGCTCCGGACATATCAAAATTATATTCGCCGCCTTCAAATTCATCGAAATCGTACCATCTTCCTTTTCCTTCACTGTCGGTTCTGGAAGTTACAGTACCGCCTCCGCCGTTGATAGTTCCGGGGACTTTAACATTTTCGCCGTCCTCGTTGATATAAGCGGCTGTTTCTGCATCGGCATACATATCAAATTCAATGCTTCTTACCTTAGGAAGATTATCTGTTCCAAGGAGCGCTGCGGCATTGATGATGATTTTCTGAACCTTTCCCTTAGTTGGAACAGAGAAATCGTCGTCAAATTTCAGCATTTTATTTCCCTGAACTTCGGCAATTACAAGTGTTCCCTTAGCAGAATCCGGATCCTGATCCTGAATATAGGCGAAAGAGAAATCATCGTCATCAAAGGTTACGGCGTTAGCATCGGGTGAATCTGCCGGTGACGGAGGAACAAGCTCTTCGGAAGTTACCTCGATCGGCTGAAAATCATCCTCTGTTCCATAAGCCGTAGTCACAGCGGTCTCGGATGAATCCGAGCTGTTTTTTCCGGCGCATGACACCAGACAGAAAACAAAGATCAGTGCGGCAGCCATCGATTGGATTTTTTTGAAATTCATTGAAAACTCCTTTTAAGTTAAATGCCCCCTGAAATCAGAGGGCATTATATAAATCGCAATTATCGGAATTTAAATTAGTCCTTTTTTCTTGAAACAAATGCAGCAGCTCCGGCAACTGCAACAGCAGCAACGGCAAGACCTACGCCCATATCGCCTGTAGCTGCGGAAGCTTCTTTCTTTACAGTAGTAGTAGTTGCACCGCTGGCAGCAGGCTTTGCAGTTGTTGTTGTGCCGTCAGCTGGCTTAGCTGTAGTTGTTGTGGTTGTTGTGGTTGTATTTCCGGCAGGAGCAGCTGTTGTAGTTGTTTCAGCAGGATCATCTTCCTTACCGGTGTAAATTTTATTTACAGTAATATTAGCTGTTGTATCGTCAATGCCTGTAATATTGTTGCCGAAAGAGTAGATGTTTATGTTAGTCTGAACGATGAGACAATCAACATTTTCAGAACTTTCAAGTGACCATGTAGCTGTGTATGTGCCATCTCCATTAATATCAATAGCATATTCTCCGGCTTCATCAAGCTTCCATACAGAATTACCAGCAATACTACCGGCAAGCCATGCTTTAAGCTGAGTTCCGTCGTCTGTAGTTGAAGAATCGCCGATACCGCTTACAGTGAATTCCACTGTAACGTTGTCCTCAATTGTAGTTTTTGGACCATCAATATCAGTTGTATGTATTGTAGTCCACGTATTATAGATATTTCTTATGAGTGAACGACCGTCGGCATCGGTTGAAAGAGAACTATCGGACTGAGTGTATGGAATCTCAGTAACAGCAGCGCTTGCTGAGAAGTTCATTGCGGCGAGAGCAGACAGTGAAAGTGCAGATGCAGCAGTTGCAAAAAACTTATTCATTTGCATAATTAAAACTCCTAACTTTCAGTGCATAGCGACATCAGTGCCTATTCTTATTAACCCGCCACACTATATAATATTATATCATTATTTTATCACATAATAATGATAAAGTAAATTAGCAATTTAAACAAACTTACACAATTCGATGTATGCATACCGCACATTTTCTCCTATGAATTGCGTGTTAGTATAATTATGCATATTCGCAGAGTTGGTCATTGCTTGTTTCGATGCTCATAAATAAGTTCAACCGTTTCTTTCATCATATCAAAAGGACGGATTCTTGACGAGATTTTAATTGAAACATAGGATTTTCCAAGACCGTTGAATGTGATCTTTCCTTTATAAGCCTTTGAAAGAGCAGCGATCTGATCGGTGTTCATATATTCCGTATAGAAATACATGGATCCATTTTTCTGCGATATTTCAGTGATTCCGAGATGAGCCGCCTTGTTTCGCAGAAGTGAAACGTCGATAAGTCCGATAACGGATTTAGGCGGTTCGCCGTAACGGTCTATAAGCTCGTCGATGAGATCGGTTTTGTCGTCATCATGATTAACGGTCATTATCTTTCTATAGATGTCAATACGCTGATTAAGACTTGAGATATACTTTTCCGGGATATGAGCGTCGATCTGGATATCAACAAGACATTCCGGAATTTTCTCCGGCTGTTCGCCCTTTTCCTCTGCGATGGCTTCCGAAAGAAGCTGTAAATACATATCATAGCCGACTGCTTCCATATGACCGTGCTGTCTGCCTCCAAGAATGCTTCCTGCACCTCTTATTTCGAGGTCACGCAGAGCAATGCGGAATCCGCTTCCGAACTGAGTAAATTCTTTCATTGCGTTAAGACGTTTCGTAGCAATTTCCGTAAGGACTTTATCACGCTGGTATGTGAAATAAGCATAGCCCCTCCGGTTTGAACGTCCGACTCTTCCACGGAGCTGATACAGCTGAGAGAGTCCGAAACGGTCGGAATCTTCGATAACGAGGGTGTTTACGTTCGGTACGTCAACTCCCGTTTCAATAATAGTGGTGCAGACGAGGATGTCGATTTCATGATCAACAAGCTGCTCCCAGATGTCGGACATTTCTTCCTCGCTCATTTGACCGTGAGCATAGGCTATTCTCGCTTCGGGAAGGAATTCCTGAAGCCTTGCAGCGCAGGCTTGAATCGTCTCCACACGGTTATGGATGTAGTAGACCTGTCCTCCACGGCGAAGTTCTCTGACGATTGCCTGAATTATTGTTCCGGCATTATATTCGATAACGTATGTCTGAACAGGATGTCTGTCCTGCGGCGGTTCTTCAATTACCGACATATCACGGATTCCGCTCATAGCCATATTAAGCGTTCTCGGAATCGGCGTTGCGGACAGCATAAGAACATCGACTCCGTTGAAATTTTCTTTGAATTTTTCCTTGTGAGCAACTCCGAAACGCTGCTCCTCGTCTATGATAGCAAGACCGAGATCTTTGAAAACTACGCTTTTCTGGATTATTTTATGCGTTCCGATAAGGATATCGATTCGTCCCTGTTTGAGCTTTTTGATTATCTCTTCCTGTTGTTTCGGACTGCGGTAACGTGAAAGGAGTTCGATATTAACGGGGAAATGCTCGAATCGGCGAAGAGCGGTCTGGTAATGCTGATAGGCGAGAACTGTTGTAGGAGCAAGAATCGCACATTGCTTTCCCGAAACAACACATTTCATTGCGGCACGAAGCGCAACTTCGGTTTTTCCGAATCCGACATCTCCGCAAAGAAGTCTTTCCATAGGTCTTGAGCGTTCCATATCGGCTTTTATTTCGGCGATAGACTGAAGCTGATCGTCCGTTTCGGCATATGGAAAACGTTCCTCGAAGTCACGCTGAAGTTCATCATCCGGGAAAAATGCAAATCCCTCGCTTTGTTCTCTTTTCGCATAAAGAGCGATAAGTTCGTGAGCCATGTCCTTGACTGCACGCTTGACGTTGCTTCTCGTTTTCTGCCACTCATTTGAAGAGAGTTTATTGAGCCTTACTCCGGAATTATCTCTCGGACCGATATATTTTGAAACCATATCGAGCTGCGTTACGGGAATATAAAGCTTATCCGTTCCGGCATACTGAATCGTAATGTAGTCCTTGGTAACGCCGTCGAATTCGAGCTTTCGTATGCCGACGAAGCGTCCGATACCGTGTCCGGAGTGAACGACAAGATCGCCCTCTGTGATATCGGCGAGACTGCGTATTTCTTCGGATTTATTTTTCTTTTTGCGGCGTTTTTTCCTTGCCGAATCCATTGAACGTCCCTGAGTTATGAGAATAGTTTTATTTTCGGGATATTCAAATCCTCCGCCGAAGCTTCCGGACATAAGGCAAACACGTCCGCTTTCCGGTTTTATTTCATCGGACGCAATATCGCAGGGGATGCCTTCTGTTGCGATATCGCTTTGAATAATAGAGAGAGTTTTTTCGCTTCCCGCCGCAAGTATCATACGGTAGCCACGTTCCCTGAACGAATGAAGGTCTTCGATAAGCTGTTTCATTTCACCGCTCCAGGGAGCAGTCTGCATGGCTTCAAAGCTTACAAGACGGCGGAAATCAATGCGTTCGCCGCCCTGCATAAAGCTGCTCATGTAAAGACAGACGTGCTTATCTGCTAAATTCTGAATAACCGGCAGTTCAAGGATATATCCGTCAAGTCCTTTACAGAGCTGTCCGTCCTCGATAAGGATCTTCACATCCTCGTTATAACGTGATATGACTCCGGAACAGCTGTCCATAACGTCGGAAAAATCGCTGAAAAGAACAGTTCCGTCGATATAGTCGAAAACAGTTGAGGATTCCCCGTAAATAAGAGGGTAATATTTAACGCTGTGAGCAAGAAGTTCGCCGCTTTCAAGACGCTGTATATCTGAATTAAGCCTTTCACGGACAAGCTCCATACGCTTTCCACGCACTTTTTTACTGAGAGCTTCAATTTTTTCCGCAAGTTCCCGACAGTCGTAAAGGATTTCGCTCGCCGGAGAAATTGCGATTTTGTCAAGGGAATCGGTACGTCTCTGCGAGTCTACTTCAAATTCCGATATGCTGTCGATCTCATCGCCGAAAAGCTCTATTCTTACAGGTTTATCGGACTGAACAGGGAAAATATCAAGAATAGAACCTCTGACTGAAAACTGTGAAGCTCCCTCTACCTTTTCGCAGCGCTGATAGCCGCTTTTTGAAAGTTCTGAGCAGAAAGCGGTAAGGTCTATTTCCTGACCGACAGAAAGTTCTTTTCCTGCGGCAATCAAAACTCCGACCGGAATCACCGGCTGCATAACGGCTTCGATGCTTGCGCAGATTACTCCGCATTGGTTTCGCATAGCCTTGCTGAGAGCAGCGATACGCATATGCTCGTATTCGTGGTTGGAACTGTCTACGGGAGTGAGAACAAGCTCTTTTGACGGAAAAAGCACAGCCGTTTCCGTTCCGGACATCATATTGATATCGTCACAGAGTTTTTTTGCCTCGGCTTCCGATCCGGTGATTACAAGATTGATTTTGTCTCCTGAAAGAGCGTAGATAAGGTTAGCTCTGTGTATGTGCGAAAGGCCTGTTACGGAAACAGGTGAGATTTTTTTATTTATAGCTTCCGTGACGCTTTTAAAGCCGGAAAGCTCGCTGAAAAGTTGTTTGAATAGGTACATTTTATTATCTCCGTAAATAATTGAGTGGATATTTAAGAAACCGGCATTGCCTTTACTGAGTATATGGAAATGGTCAGCGTTCTCTTTTGATTAGCTGTTAAATTTATTCATAGCCTCGTCCGTTTTGCCTTGAACCATCAGCTTTATGCACTCACAGGCATTTTCGGCGGATTTTTTCATTCTTTCGGTATCCTCTTTGCCGAATTTTCCGAGAACCCATTTCGCAAGGTCATAATCGGGGTGAGGTTTTTTGCCGACTCCTATTTTAATGCGTGGGAAATCATCGCTGCCTGTAAGCTCACAGATGCTCCGCAGACCGTTATGACCTCCGTGGCTTCCCTTTCTGCGTATGCGGAGCTTTCCTGTATCAAGAGAAATATCGTCGCAGACAACTATAACATGGTCGATGCCGATTTTGTAGAATTCCATTGCCTGAACTATGGATTCGCCGCTATTGTTCATATAGGTTGTCGGTTTAAGAAGCAGACAGCGTTTGCCGCCGACCGAAGCTTCGGAGGTTTTACCCTTGAATTTCAGCCGATTTATATTTTCGCCGAGCTGCGAGGCAAGGGTATCTAGTACGTTGAAGCCTGCGTTATGACGGGTGTTGTCGTATTCCATTCCCGGATTGCCGAGTCCGGCTATTATATATTCTATTTTACCTCCTGCACGGGAAGAATCCGAGGAAATTCTGTCGAAGATATCAAAAATACTCATAAAATTTCTCCTTTGCAATTAAATTTCCGGTTCAAGCGGTTCAAGTCCCGGAAGATAGTCTATAAGTTCGAGATCGTATTTTTTGGCTGTTTCACAGCATTTTTCAATTTTCTCAGAGCATGAAAGTACGTCCGGAGTATGTGCGTCGCAGCCGATTATCGCAGAGCTGCCGATTTCTCCGGCTATTTTCAGAAATTTATCAGACGGATAGTGACGATTATCGTTCAAACCGAGAAGATTTATTTCAATAGGGATATTTTTTGATTTGAAATAGCGGCAAAGTCTTGAATACTGTTCATAATAAACAGCGTTATCGCCGACAAAGTTAAACAGATCAGGATGAGCCGTATATTTATATTTTCCCGTTTCCATGCCCTCGATTACGAGATCGACATATTTTTTTAAGAAAGCTGCATAGGTCGTTTCAAAGCCTACATATTCTGAATAAGGCTCTCTTGCGGTAAAATGCTCGCCGAGTATCATGTAGTCTACAGGATAATCCGAAAGAAGCTTATTCTGCGTTTCCATAAGTTCGGGAATATATTCCGCTTCAAAACCAATATATATAGTAATATCGGACGCATATTCCTTTTTAAGAGCTGTAAGTGATGAAAAATAATCGTCAAGCTGTGTTGGAAGCATTCTTGTTCCCGAAACAAATCCGTCTCCGAAAATCCATGGGCAGTGGTCGGAAAAACCGAGAACTTTCATTCCATGAGCGACTGCGTGTTCGATATATTCCCTGTCCTCGCCATAGGCATGACGGCAGCGGAAGGTGTGGGTGTGATAATTGGCAAGCATTTTATTTTCTCCTTTCAAAGCAGATTCTTGAAGCATCTTAACAGATTATACCATGATTTTCCGTGAATTTCAATAGCATTATACCTCTTTAAATATGAATTTATTGAATAATATGGAAAAATTTCAAAAAAGACTTGATTTTTATGTAAAACGGTGTTATAATATTAAATGATGATAGTTTAAGCAAAAGACCGGAGCATTCCGGTCTTTCGTTTGTATATGGACTATTGGTACATCAATAGAAAGGAGAATGATCAGGATTTATGAAGTTTAAAAAATTCGGCGCAACTGAACAGAAAATATACGATCTTATCAGACCTATTACCGATGAGCTTGGATATTATCTCTGGGATGTATGCTATGAAAAAGAAGGCGCAATGTGGTATCTTAGAGTATTTATCGATCAGGATGAGGGGATCAGTATTGACGACTGCGAAAGAGCGACCGCTCCGATCAATAAAATACTTGATGAAACAGATCCCATATCTCAGAGCTATATGCTCGAGGTCGGCTCGGCTGGTCTTGAAAGAGAACTTTTAAAGGAAGATCATTTTGAGATTTGCAGAGGAGATAAGGTTCGCATACGCTTTATACGAAGCGTGGACGGCGAAAAAGAGATCACTGCCGTTTTGCAGGATGCGGGAAAAGACGGCATTTCCGTTATTATCGACAGCGGAGAAGAAAAAATTTATCCCCTTTCAGATATTGCTTTCGTAAAGCTTTATATGGAATTTGAATAAAACAAAAATATACCGGAGGAATTAACAGAAATGAACAAGAATAACGACTTTTTCAAGGCTCTTGAATCTCTTGGCGAGGAAAACAGTGTTGAAACGGAGCTTCTTATTGAAAAGGTAAAGTCAGCAATGCTTAAAGCGGCAAGAAAGGCTTATCCGCACAGCGAGGAAAACATAAGAGTAGAGATAGATCCGATAACAAAAAAGTTTGAAATGTATATCGTTCAGGAAGTTATCGACGATTATCCTATCGACGAAAACGAAGTGAATATCGAAGTTGCAAAAACTATCGATCCGAATGCTTATGTCGGAGGAACTATCCTTAAAGAAATAGATATTTCCAAGCTCGGAAGAATGGCTGCGCTTTCCGCAAAACAGTCTATCAAGGGCGACCTGAGAGAGATAAACCGTGAACAGATGCTCAGCCGTTTTGAGTCGAAAGAGCATGAGTGTATTACTGTTAAGGTTTCTCAGATAGAGCCGGGAAGAGGCACTGTTACCGTTGATTATCAGGGCACAGAGCTTTATCTTTTCAGAAACGAGCAGATACCGGGCGAAACTTTTGAAGAGGGAAGATCTATCAAGGTTTATATAACCGGAATCGTCGGAAAAACCAAGAAGCCTATCGTTAAAATTTCCAGAACTCATAAAGACCTCGTTAAGAGAATTTTTGAGCTTGAAGTCCCTGAAATTTATGACGGAACTGTTGAAGTCAAGTCGATCTCCCGTGAGGCAGGTTCGAGAACCAAAATTGCCGTTTGGTCCAAGGACGCAAACGTTGACGCCGTAGGCGCCTGCATCGGTGCAAAGCGTTCAAGAATCTCGGCTGTAGTAAACGAGCTTAACGGCGAAAAGATAGATATTATCCCATGGAGCGAAGTTCCGGAGGAGTTTATCGCAAAGGCTCTTGCTCCGGCAGAAGTTCTGAAAACGGTTATCACTTCTCCCGAAGAAAAAAACTGCACTGTTATCGTTCCGAACAATCAGCTCTCGCTCGCTATCGGAAACAAAGGACAGAACGCTAAGCTTGCCGCTAAGCTCACAGGTTTTAAGATAGACATAAAGCCGCAGTTCGATACTATCACCAATGAAGAAGCTCCGGAGCTTAGTCCGGATTTCAAGCTTCCGGAAAGAGAGATAGTTCCCGAAGAAACTGCCGATGAAGAGACTTTGATTGAAGATGCAGCTTCTGTAACAGAAGGAACCGCTGCTGAAATTTCGGAAGAAGCTCCGGCAGAGGAAGTATCTTCCGAAGAGGATGCAGTTTCCGTAACAGAAGAGGAAGCATCTGAGCAAGAGGAATAATTTATGAAACCAAAGAAAATTCCCATGAGAATGTGTCTTGGATGCAATGAAATGAAGCCAAAAAAGGAACTTATCCGTGCGGTGAAATCTCCCGAAGGTGAGATAAGTCTCGATTTCACCGGAAAAAAGTCCGGAAGGGGAGCTTATATCTGTCGGAATACCGAATGCTTCGAAAAGGCAAGAAAAGGCAGACGATTTGAAAAATCTTTCTCATGTAAAATAGAAGAAAGCGTTTACGAGGTGATGGCGGATGAGCTTGGAAAAGAAACGCAGAACGGCTGATCTGCTTACGATCTGTTTTAAAGCCGGAAAAGCGGTTAAAGGATTCGACAGCGCCGTTGAAGCCGTTAAAAGCAATACTGCAAAATGCGTTATAACAGCGTCGGACGCTTCGGAAAAAACCGTTAAGGAAACTGCTTTTTTCTGTGATAAATATCATGTTCCGCTTTTTGGCTCGGAGCTTTCAAAGGAAGAGATCAGAACGCTTTGCGGTAAAAACACTGCCGTTATAGCAGTTTGCGACAGCGGATTTGCAGGCGGATTTGAAAAAATAATCACAGATTAATGTGTTGATATATAAGTTCTGAATAATATTGCCGGTGGATACGGCAGAAACATATGGAGGTATTACAGCCTATGGCAAAAAAGATAAAGTTAAGCGACGCTGCTAAAGATCTCAGCGTTACCTCACAGGAAATCATCAATTACTTCGCTGATAAGGGCGATACAAAGAAAAAGGCAGGCTCTGCGCTTACAGAAGAGGAGATGAACATTCTTCTTGAGCATTATACAAAGTCAAATGAAGTAAGCTCGTTCGACGGATATTTCGCTTCCAAGAACGATCCTAAGCCTGCAAAGAATACAGAGGCTGCTGAAAAGGAAAATAAGCCGGCACAGGAAAAAACTTCGAAAAAGAAGCCTGCTGAGAAAAAGACAGGCGCTAAAAAGGAAACTCAGAAAAGTCCTGATAAGAAGCCTGAAAAGAATAACGCTCCGGAGCAGGCTGTTAAAAAACAGCAGCCGGTTAAAAACGAAGCTCCGGCAATAAATGAAAAGAAGGAAGAGCAGAATTTGGCTAATCGTAAAGAAAATAACAATAAGCATCAGAATACCGAGAATAAGACAGCTAAGCCCACCGAGAAAAAGATCGAATCCGTTAAACCCGAAATTGTAAAGGCAGAACCTGCAAAACAACCGCAGAATACTGCTCAGCCTAAGAATAATAAAAAGAACGAAAAGAAGGATAAGCCGCAGGCTAAGGCTCAGGAAAGAGGAGAGCGTACTAAGTTCAATTCCGGATTCAGCTCTGAAACGGCTCAGACTTCTACTCAGCGCAGAACTGTTGATACAAGAGGAAGCTATGTCGATCTTGATAAGTATAACGAGCGCTATGAACAGATCGCTCCTGCAAATAAGCACAAGAACGATAACTATTCCTCGAAGAAACAGAAGATCAATCAGAAATCTGCTCAGAGAAACCGTCAGCAGTATTCACGAAAGGAAACAGAAGCCGAAAAGCTCAAGCGTCTTGAACTTGAACGCGCAAGAAAGCAGCAGCTCAAGGTTCTTATCCCCGATGAGATAACCGTCGGTGAACTTGCCACACGTCTTAAGGTTACCGCTACAGACGTTATAAAGAAGCTTATGGGACTCGGTATTATGGCTTCCATCAATCAGGAGATCGACTTCGATACGGCTTCTCTCGTTGCAGAAGAGCTTGGAGCAAAGGTTGAAAAAGAGGTTATCATCACTATTGAGGAACGTCTTATCGATGACAGCGATGATGACGATACAAACCTTGAACCAAGATGTCCTGTAGTTGTGGTTATGGGACACGTTGACCACGGTAAAACTTCTATTCTCGACCGCATCAGAAACGCTCATGTTGCCGCAGGTGAAGCCGGCGGAATCACTCAGCATATCGGCGCATATCAGGTGAATATCGACGGTCAGGACATTACCTTCCTTGATACCCCCGGACACGAGGCGTTTACATCAATGCGTGCAAGAGGCGCTAACATCACTGATATCGCTATTCTTGTTGTTGCCGCAGACGACGGTATCATGCCGCAGACTATCGAGTCTATCAATCATGCCAAGGCTGCCGGAGTTTCAATTATAGTCGCTATCAACAAAATGGATAAAGAGGGCGCAAATCCCGATAGAATAAAGGAAGAGCTTACTAAATTCGACCTCGTATGCGAGGATTGGGGCGGCGATGTTATCTGTGTTCCCGTTTCCGCTAAAACAGGCGAAGGTATTGACGAACTTCTCGAAAACGTTCTCCTCGTTGCCGAAGTCAAGGAACTTAAAGCGAATCCGGAGCGTCTTGCAAAGGGTACGGTCATCGAGGCTCGTCTTGATAAGGGAAGAGGTCCTATTGCAACGCTTCTCGTTCAGAACGGTACTCTTAAACAGGGCGATGTTCTTATCGCAGGAACATCCGTCGGAAGAGTTCGTGTTATGACAAGCGATAAGGGAAGAACAGTTAAATCCGCAGGTCCTTCCGTTCCTGTCGAGATAACAGGTCTTGCAGACGTTCCGAGCGCAGGAGATATCTTCAATGCCGTTGAGGACGAAAGACTCGCAAGAGAGCTTGTTGAAAAGAGAAGACACGAGGCTAAACAGGAGCAGTTCAACGCTTACAGAAAGGTTACCCTCGATAACCTCTTCAGTCAGATCGCAGAGGGCGAGATAAAAGAACTTCCTATCATCGTAAAGGCCGATGTACAGGGTTCTGTCGAGGCTGTTAAGCAGTCGCTTGAAAAGCTTTCAAACAACGAGGTAAGAGTAAGAGTTATCCATGGCGCAGTCGGCGCTGTTAAGGAAAGCGACGTTATGCTCGCAAGCGCTTCAAACGCTATTATTGTCGGATTTAATGTAAGACCCGATCCTGTTGCTGCTGAAAATGCTGCAAGAGACGGCGTTGATATCCGTCTTTACAGAATCATTTACGACGCTATCGAGGAGATATCTACGGCTATGAAGGGAATGCTCGCTCCTAAGTTCAGAGACGTTGAGCTTGGAAGAGTTGAGGTTCGTCAGGTTTACAAGATCTCGAACGTCGGCATGGTTGCAGGAAGCTACGTTCTCAGCGGTAAGGCAACAAGAGGCTGTCAGGTTCGTGTCGTTCGTGACGGAATCATTATTGCTGACGATAAAATTGCCGGTCTTAAAAGATTCAAGGACGACGTTAAGGAAGTTGCCGACGGATATGAATGCGGTATCAGCCTTGAAAAGTTCAGCGACGTTAAAGAAGGAGATATCTTTGAAACTTATGTCGTAGAAGAATATCGTGAGGATTAAATTCGTTTTCCGAAATGTATTCGCCGTATATCTGCGGATACATTTCGGTTAAATAAAACAGGGAGAGTTAAACTATGGATAACAGCAGAATGAGTACGGCCGATATGCTTCAGTACTGCAATGAAGCGTTGGCATGGGATGATTTTGGCCCGATTGATATTTACTTTTTTGAATCTGTGAAAAAAATTCTTCTCGGTCAGTGCAGTGCAATGGAAGAACCGGAAGAGGTTATAGACGATCTTATGGGAATCGAGCGTCCGGTAAGCGATACGGAGCTTGAGCCTGATTATGATAAATACGCCGATATTTATTACGGTGAAGAGGGCGACGACGATATTCCCGATTACAGCCGCAGCGATGAGGATGAAGCTTTTTCGTCCGTTATTTTCAGCGAGGGCTTTTTCGATGAAGCATCAGATGAAAATGAGAATGCTAAGGCTTCTGAAATTTATGAAACATCCGATATACCGTCTGAAAGCGAAGTATCGGAAGATTCTGATAAATATGACAAAATACAGGACAGCGAGAGAAGCTTTACTGTTAACATATAAGAACTGACTGTATGTCTGAAAAGAAAGGAAAATATGCCTAATTTTAAAAACAGCCGTATGGCAGAGGATATTAAAAGAGAAATGACTGCGATTCTGCGTGAACTTAAAGATCCGAGAATCGATAAGATGCTCACTATTGTAAGAACCGATCTGTCGGGAGATATGTCGGGATGTAAAATTTACGTTTCAAGCTTTGAGGGCATTGAAAAAACCAGAGAATCCGTTCAGGGACTTAAAAGCGCATCAGGATTTATCCGCAGAGAGCTTTTCCACAGACTTAAAATGCGCAAATCGCCTGAACTTACCTTCATTGCCGATAATTCTATCGAAAGAAGCGCCGAGATAAGCAAAAAGCTCAGCGAGCTTATCGACGAGGAGGAGTGACCATGTATATTGACTTCCGTGAAGCCGAATTTTTTCTCCGAAACTGTGAGGACGCCGTTATAGTTACTCATCAGAATCCCGACGGCGACTGCATAGGTTCAGGCTTTGCCCTGAAGGACATTCTCACAGAACTTGGAATCAGAAGCAAGGTTGTTTGCAGCGATGAGTTCCCGAAGCGTTTCGATTTTCTGACAAATGTCGGAGCGGGCGAGGATTTTGAGCCGAAATCATTTATTTCAGTCGATATTGCCGATACAAAGCTTATGGGACGGTATGAAGCTGTTTATGGCGACAAAATTCAGCTTTGTATAGATCATCATATCTCGAACAAGGATTATGCGGAGAAAACTCTCCTTCGTGGCGACGCTGCGGCTGCTTGCGAGGTTATTTACGATCTTGCTCAGTTTATGGGGGTTGATATTTCAAGACATTGCGCTATGTGCCTTTATACCGGAATCGCTACTGATTCCGGATGCTTCAAGTATGATTGCACTACTCCGAGATCTCATGAAATTGCCGCTGAAATGATGCGTAAATATGACATCAATTTTTCGAGAATCAACCGCTATATGTTCGATGTTAAATCCCAAGGAAGAATGCTGCTTGAAAGCCGTCTGAACGAGCTTATGGAAAGCTACCTCGGCGGAAAGCTCAATATCGTAGCCGTAACTCAGGATATGATGAAGGAAATGGGCGTTGCTATGGAAGAGCTTGAGGGCTTTGCTCCGCTTACTATCCAGCTTGAAGAAAGTGAAGTAGGAATCCTTATGCGTGAGCGTGAGGACGGAGTTTTCAAATGCTCGTTCCGCTCGGCAAACGATATCAACGTTTCCGAAATATGCCAGATTGTCGGCGGAGGCGGTCATGCCAAGGCTGCCGGATGCGCAATGCGAGGTAATATCGAGAATATCAAAAAACAGCTTGTTGAAATTGTTGAAAAGGCGATAGGATCATGAATGGAATATTGTGCGTAAACAAACCAAGCGGATTTACTTCGTTTGACGTTATAGCAAAACTCAGAGGTATCCTTAAAATAAAACGTCTCGGTCACGGCGGAACTCTTGATCCTATGGCGACGGGAGTTCTTCCGGTTTTTGTCGGAAATGCAACAAAAGCCTGCGATATAATGCCCGATAATTCAAAAAGTTATCTTGCCGGATTTCAGTTCGGAAAAAATTCCGATACTCAGGATATCACAGGTGAAATTCTGTCCGAATCGGATATGGCCGTAAGCTTTGAAATGTTAAAGGCGGTGATTACTCAGTTTACGGGGAAGATCATGCAGCTTCCTCCGATGTATTCTGCGGTTCAGGTGAACGGACAGCGTTTATACGACCTTGCCAGAAAAGGCGTTGAAGTTGAAAGAACTCCCAGAGAAATAGAGGTAAGCGGCATAAATATTGTTGAATACGACGAGGAAAAACGTGAGGGAAAGCTTGAAATAAAATGCGGAAAGGGTACTTATATCCGCACTATTATCAATGATATCGGGGAAAAACTCGGCTGCGGAGGTATTATGACCTCCCTTATACGGACAAGCTCCGGCGGATTTACTCTTGATGACTGCTTCACTTTTGAACAGATTCAGCAGGCAAGAGACAACGACAGGCTTGAGGAGCTTATTCTGCCGATAGAACGTGTTTTTGAAACGCTCCCGAAGCTGCGCCTGAATGAAGCTCAGACGAGAATGTACCGCAATGGAGTAAAGCTTGATCTTGCAAGAGTCAACAATTTAAACCGTGAGCGCAGCTTATACAGAGTATGCGGCTCTGACGGGACTTTCATCGGAACTGCTTCTCCCGATTGGGAAAACAATATTTTAAGAATAGGAAAGAATCTTTCATAAACGAGGTGACTAAAACTTGATCGAAATTGCAGAAAATGGCTGTATCACTGAAAAAACTGCGGTTGCTCTCGGCTTTTTCGATGGGCTTCACAGCGGTCATCGCCTTGTTCTGTCAGAGGCGAAAAAATATGCGGAAAGAGGTTTTGCTCCGGCAGTTTTTACGTTTAATGCAGAATCGCTGAACTTCAAGCACGGTAAGCCTCTTGAATATATTTATACAAATTCCATGAAGCTTGAATATCTTGAAATGCTTGGTGCAGAGTACGTTTATTCTCCTGATTTTGACGAAATAAAGGCGAAAGATGGCGAGGAATTCGTTCGTGATATTCTTTGCAGGAAAATGAACGCAGGAGCTGTGGTCTGCGGAGATAATTTCCGTTTTGGGAAAAATGCCTGCTGCGGCGCCGAAGAACTTCGGCTATTCGGTGAGAAATACGGCTTTGAGGTCAGGATAATTAATCTTCCGCCGGACGCTTTTTCTTCGGAAAAATACAGGAATATGCTGCGTGAGGGAAAGGTTTATGAGCTTTACCAATGTGACAATACCTATACGCTCTGCGCAGAGGTAGTTGACGGAAATCATATCGGCAGAACAATAAATTTCCCGACCATTAACCAAAATTTCGCTGAAAGACAGCTCGTTCCGAGGTGTGGAGTATATCATACGATCGCTCTGTTAAACGGAAGATTTTATGATTCCGTTACCAACATAGGTGTAAAGCCGACTGTCGGAAACTGCGATAAACCGCTTGCTGAAACTCATATTCTCGGCTTTTCGGGAGATCTTTACAGCACTTTTGTAGAATTGACATTTTACCGCTATATTCGTGAGGAGAAGAAATTCGGCTCACTCGATGAATTGAAAAAGCAGATTGCATCCGATATCGAGTCCGTTCTTGCAGATTCGCCGTTAAATACGGATTTTAATTGTGACAACATACAATATTCGTAATGCTTTCACTGCATTATCACATTGATTATGTATCATTATATATAATGGCTTTAATTGCCAAACAGTATCATAGAGCGTGTTCACATAAAACTAAAATGCACGTCTTTTCGGCAAATTTTGCCGATTACTGTGTTGAAAATTCTTGTAAGGCGACTGCCTGCGGATTTTCGAGTCTCGACTGTCGTCTCGGTCGGTGCTTCTGCTTCGCAGAGATGTCCACCGGACATCCGCACCCTCGTATTCAGCAAAATTATACTCGAAAATCCGTATATTTATTTTATGTGAACAAACTCTGATTTAAGGAGGGAACCTGATGATTGAGGTTAAAAACCTTACAAAAAGATACGGCGACAAACTCGCTGTAAATAATATCAGCTTTAAAGTTGAAAAAGGAGAAATCCTCGGATTTCTCGGGCCTAACGGCGCCGGAAAATCTACGACTATGAATATGCTTACCGGATATATCTCCTCAACAGAGGGACATATTCTTATCAACGGCAATGATATTCTTGAAGAACCGAAAAAGGCAAAGGCTAATATCGGCTATCTTCCCGAAATCCCGCCGCTTTATCTCGATATGACTGTTGACGCATATCTCGATTTTATGTTTGACTTGAAGAAGTGTAAGCTTCCAAGAAAGGCTCATCTTAACGATGTGTGCAATCTTTGTAAAATCACGGATGTTAGAAAAAGAATTATAAAAAATCTTTCAAAGGGTTATAAGCAGAGAGTCGGTCTTGCTCAGGCGCTTATAAATAATCCGCCAGTTCTTATTCTGGACGAGCCGACTGTCGGTCTTGACCCGAATCAGATCATCGAGATAAGAACTCTTATCAAAAAGCTCGGAAAAAGACACACCGTTATTCTTTCATCACATATTCTGCCGGAAATTCAGGCGGTTTGCGACAGGATAATTATTATCAACAAAGGAACTGTTGCTGCTGACGGTACGGCGGACGAGATCGCAAAGAATATTACAAATGAGCATAAAATGACTCTGCGTATCGAAGGCGCAACTCATACCGCTTCCGATAAAGCTGAAATTACTGCCGCTATAAAGGCGATCAACGGAGTGAAATACGTTCGTGCCGATATGGAACGTGAAAAGGGAATCTATGATTTCGACGTTGAAACCGACGGTCAGACCGATGTCCGCCGCAGCATCAACGAGCTTTGCAGAGAAAAAGGCTGGAATATTCTTATGCTTCAGCTTTCAGACCTTACTCTTGAGGATATATTCCTTAAAATTACTATGGGTGAGGATCTGGGAAATAATGACGAAAAAAACAAGACCGAAAGTAAACCCCGTCCGAGAATAAATCTTGTTACGGCAGACGAAGCCGCTGAAGCTTCCGATGCTGACGGCGATGAGTATAAAAAGGAGGACGATGAATAATGGGCGCAATTTACAGACGTGAAATGGGTGCATTTTTTACATCAGGGCTGGGATATGTTTTCTTAACGGTATTTTATGCATTTTCCGGATATTTCTTTTATACTGATGTTCTCAGCTCGAAAATAACCGATACTTCACCTATGTTCGTTTCAATGTTTATTATTTTTATTTTCCTTATCCCTGTTCTCACTATGAGACTTTTAAGCGAGGAAAAGAAAAACAAGACGGATCAGGGACTCCTTACAGCTCCGATAAGCCTTTGGGAACTTGTTCTCGGTAAGTTTTTGGCTGCATTTACTCTTTTTGTTATCGCTGAAAGCATTATATTTATTTATGCGATAATTCTTAAATATCTTGGCAATGTTGTCTGGCCGACTCTTATCGGAAACTATGTGGCAATGCTTTTCCTCGGAGCCGCATTTATTGCTATCGGTCTTTTTGTATCTTCCCTTACGGAAAATCAGATGACCGCCGCTGTTGTAAGCTTTGTGGTTATGCTTATTCTTTATGTTTACGACGATATGTTCCTTGGAAGAATTTCAAACGATAAGGTTCTCGATGTTCTTTCTGCTCTTTCATTCCGTTCAAGGTATGTTGAATTCACAACCGGTGTTTTCAGCGCCGGAAGCATACTCTTCTTCATCAGTACCGCTTTTCTCTTTAATTTCTTTACTATTAAGGTTTTAGAGAAAAAACGCTGGAGCTGATAACTTTTTGGAAAGGATGGTATGATGAAGATGAAAAATAATGAAATCGAAACTTCTGAAAAAAAGCCGAAGGCTCTCAGAAAAGTAAAATACGGCTCTATGGCGGTTATTACAATCGCAATTGTAGTTGCTATCGTGGTTGTCATCAATGTTATGGCTTCTGTCATGGAGAAAAGAACTCCTTTGAAAATCGACCTTACTGCCGATAAAAGATACGACCTCAGCGATGAAACTGTAGACGTTATTAAAAATCTTAATAATGATGTGGATATTCTCGTAACTATGCCAAAAAGCGATTTTAATACCTATTCTGAATATTATGAAAGAATGATCATGGCTTATTACGGTATGAACCTTGAATTTCCTTATGATATGATTCCTGTTATTCTTGAAAAGTATGAAATGTATTCAAAACAGGGTGGCAACGGAAAGATCAACGTCAGATATGTCGACCTTAATAATGATCCGGACGCTATTTCTCAGTATTCCGATAATTACAACGGTGAGATCACAAAAAGCAATATCGTTTTCTCTTCAGGAGATAAAGTTAAGGTATTAAGCGAAACTGATATTATCAATATGATCCAGTTCGATCAGTCTACGCTTCAATCGAATGCTCCGTCGCTTGTTTTTGCCGGAGAAAGCAACATAACCTCTGAAATTATGAACGTTACCGATTCTCATATCGTAAATGTAGCGTTTGTAAAAACAATGAATGATCAGTCTGTTTACAGAACTGATTACGAAAAGCAGGTAGGCGTTCTTGAAAATACTCTTCTTGCAAAGAACGGTTATGAATGTACTGATATTGATATAGCTAAGGACGAGCTTGATACTGAAAAATACGACCTTATCGTTATTCCGATGCCACAGTATGATTTTACTGAAGCGATCATTGAAAAGCTTCAGGACTTTATGTACAATAATCAGAAGTACGGCAAGAATATGATCTATATTCCTGATCTTGCAAGCACTAATCTTAACAATATCGACGAATTCCTGGCTGACTGGAATATTCAGGTAGAAAACAGAATAATAGGCGATGTTTACTATGCAATGGGCAATAGTTCTACAAACATTCAGCTTTCTATAAACGACAGCGATTCTGTCGGATATATTCCTAATTCGGCTCTTCCGATAGTTGCTCCGTATTCAAGGGAGATCACTCTTTTAACGAAAAATAATGATAACGAGCTTACGTCTGTTCTCCAATCTTCTGCAATGTCGTATATTTCTAATGTCCTTACTGAAGGAGAGCAGGTTTCAGAAGAGATCGGGGCAAGAGATGTTGTTGCTCTTTCAAAAAGAACTTATCAGAGCATTGAAGATCAGTTTGAAACAACTTCAAGCAGCGTTCTTGTTATAGGAAGCTCGATGATGTTCGATGAAGAACTTATTACTCAGACAAGCACTTACAATAACGCTAACGTTCTTTTGAATATTTTCAATACGATGACCGGTAAAGAAAACGGAGTTGTTATTCCTGAAAAGGCTTTGCAGAGAGCTGTTATCGCTCCTACAGCCAAGCAAGATAAGGGAATTAAGGTTGCAATTATTGTGATTCCGGTTCTTGTTGCGGCTGTTGGATTGGTTGTATTGATAAGGAGAAGAAATCGATGAAAAAACAGGTTAAGGGAATAATCGGATTGGGCGCAGTTCTTGTTGTTCTCGGTGGCGGTCTTGCCGTTATGAAGCTTACTGAACCAAAAGATAATTCAGAGAGCAGCGCTTCGCTTTCAGATATTTCGCTCACAAGCGCTGTCGGACAGGGAATAATTCTTATTGAAGACAGCGATAAGCTCCCTGTTCCGCTTTCGGAAGCTCCGGATCCCAATGATGAAAATCCTGTTCAGGCTTTAAGAGGAACTGTGAAAAGTCTGGACGTTGTAAACGAGACCGACACGCTTCATATTATTATGACAGATCCCCCGACAGAAACGATTGCCGCTAAGTATACTTTGGACGGATATGAAAGTCTTCCGCTTGACAATTCACTTGTGGCTACGCTTATCAATAACATCAACGGACTTACTTCTGCTTCTGTTATTGAAGAAAACTGCGAAAATCTGGCAAAATTCGGTCTTGATGATCCGGTTATCTCTGCCGAGCTGACGTATGAATCCGGCAATGTTAAAAAGTTTTATGTCGGAATCGTTAATCCCGCAAATAAGGGCGAAACTTATTTCAGAGTCGAGGGAAGCAATACTGTTTATACCGTTTCAAATTCAAAGATCAATAATTATTATAAGCCGGTAAAAGACTTTATTAAGAAAACTATTCTTGAAGAACCGGCAGAAGCTGATTATCCGATAGTCGAAAGTCTTGTTGTTGACCGTAAAGATTTAGATTACGATATCGTTCTTGAATACGGTGAAACAAGCGGCGACTCCAATGCCGGAGGAACTTCGGCTACTCATGAAATGGTCGAACCGATAAGCGCATATCTTACGGTTGAAAAATCAACTGATATAACCAACGGAATGTTTGGTCTTACCGCTTCCGGAATCCATGCATTCAACTGTACGGATGAGGATATTGCCACTGTAGGTCTTGACGATCCGTTCTGCCGTGTGACTATGAGCTGCGATGACGGAAACGAATATGTTCTGCTGCTCAGCGATATCATCACCGATGAAGAGGACGATAGCCGCTACTGCTATGCGATGCTCGATGGTACTGACATTATTTATACTGTTTCTCCTGATAACGCAAAATGGGTTACGGTTATGCCTATTGATATTGCTTCAAGAATCATGATCGCAAACTTTGTTTGGAATATAGATGAGCTTAGCCTTGAATGCAACACAGGTGAATCTGCTGAGTTCAAGATTGATCCTATCGATCCGAATAAGGCTCGTCCGGAAAGCAGAACAGAGGATTTTGTTGTTGATTATAACGGCAAAGATATCGACGCTGAACGCTACAGACAGCTTTATGCATACCTGATTTCCGCTAATGCAGAGGATTTTGCAATAGACGTGACTGTTCCATCAGAAAAGCCAATGGTTTCACTGAAATATCACGACAGCTATCTCGATAAAACCTACGCAATCGATTTCTACGACTACTCAGCTATGACAGTTCTTATAACTGTTGACGGCGAAAGCAAATTCTTCGGAAGTAAATCTTATGTGAAAAATCTTATTGAAAACATTAAGAAACTTGAAACCGGAGAAGAATTTATAAAAACTTGGAAATAATAAGAGACTTCCTTAATAGGAAGTTACGGAAATGGGGGGTATAATAATGAACGAAAAATTTTATATGTATAAGGGTTATCCTCTGGTTAGAAAGGGAAATGAGCTTTATTATGGATTTATGTCCGATCCGTATGTTATATGGATACAGATACTTTCCACGAAAGAATCCGGCGGAGAGAAAATTGCTTCTAAGGTAAGAGTAATTCAGATGGCGACAGATTCTTCTGATCCGATGAAAGCTTTTGTGAAGAACACCGAAAAGGATTGCGGACTTTACGAGGCTCTTGATATCGCAAGCGTCTGGCTTGAAAAAGCTCTTAATGTAAAATAAAAGAAGTATTTAAAACGGCTTTTGACAATTGTGTCAGAAGCCGTTCTTCTTTTATCGTTGACTTTTTTGTGGGGTGATGCTATAATTGTTTTAATGACAAATCAGACTTTTTGGAGGATACAGTATGTTGTATATAATAAGACACGGAAAAACAGAATGGAATGCTAAGCGTAAATTACAGGGAAGAACAGACATTCCGTTAAATGATGAAGGAAGGCTTATGGCTGAGAAAGCGTGGGAGGAATATAAAGATATACATTTTGATGTGTGCTATTGTTCTCCGCTGATTCGTGCTAAGGAAACGGCAGAAATTCTGATGAAAGGCAGAAATATTCCGATCATAACTGATGATAGATTGGTTGAAATGTGTTTTGGAGTGTATGAAGGAATAGAAAATAGTTTTCAGATCCCGGATTGTCCGATAAATGTCTTTTTTAAAGAACCGGAGAAATATAAAACTCCGGTGGAAGGTGCAGAAAGCTTTGATGAGCTATATGCAAGAACCGGAGAATTCCTCAGAGAAATTATTGAGCCGCTGATACAACAGGAAAAGGATATACTTATCGTAGGGCATGGTGCAATGAATTCAAGTATTGTTTGTCAAGTAAGAGGTGTACCGATTGAAAAATTCTGGAGTGCAGGAATAGAAAACTGTAAGTTAATGAGATTGGTATAAATTTCAGCTTATCGGTCAGATGATAAAATCCCCGAAAAGATCAATGTCTTATCGGGGTGATTTTTATTATCTTCGGTTAAAAAGTTTTTTAAGCGTTACGCTGAGAGCGTTGTAATTGCTGCATATTACAAATGTAAGCAGTATTACTGTCCAAAGACCGTAAACAGCGGGTTTTGCTATTATTATCCAGCACATTAAAAGGAGCGCTGTTGTATTCAGGAGCGACTTGATTCCGTTGAATTTAAAAGGAACGTAGTATCGTGCGTCGATGATTCTTGCCCAGAAGCAGAGATAATAGCTGAGGAATGTTGCAATAGCGGCTCCTTGTATGCCCCATTCGGGAATGAGAAAAAAGTTGAGGACGATGTTTGCTATGCTTGCGACAAAACTTGTCCAGAAAGAATTTTTGGTATGCTTGGTTGCAGTATAGATGCTGCTGAGGAACTGGTCAAGGCACATAAACAGTGCAGCAACTACAAGCACGGGAGTGTATTTGTAGACCGCTCCGTATGCTCCGAAATTTTTCGTGCTTACGAAAAACGGCGTTATGATCTGAACTCCGGCGATAAGGAATCCGGATGCGATAAATAATATAGCTTCGTATGCTCCGTAAACCTTTTCATAGAACTGGCTGCGGTCTTCGGAATCGTTTTCCATGATCGCCGACATATTCCATGCCTGAAAGAAAATGGTTGAAACCATTGATATAAGATTCGGTATTTTTGTCGCATAACCGTAAATTCCTGCTGCATCTTTACCGAGTGAAACTGTGTCGCTGTGCATATAGCGGATGAAAAGACGATCGGAGAAGCCTGTTATAACCCACATTACTACAGTTGGAATGAGTGGAACGGCAAATTTCATCATGCTTGTTGCAAGACGTTTGTTGTAATAACGGATATTCAGGTTTTCCTTCAGATTTGCTGCGATAAACAGGAATATTGCCGAACAAAGATCGGAGAGAATTACTGAAAGCAGGAAGCCTTTTACGCCGAAATGAAGCTGGGAAATAAATATGATGTTGAAAATGAATAATGTGAGCGTTGCGAGGATTCCGTCGAGTGAGAAAAGCTTGACCATTCCTTTCGCTCTTACAAATTGAGAGCAGAGCGAACGGAATGCAGATGTGCAGACATACACCAGAAGCATTATCAGATAACCGTCTATAAAGTCAATTAGTTTCAGCAACGGCGCTATTACAAACATAAGTATAAGTCCTATAGCGTTAAGACAGCTTGCCGTTGTGAAAACTTCGCCTTTATCGTATTTTTTATCAAGACCGTAACGGATAACCGCTTCGGTCATAGAGAATGTGAAGATCGGAAGCAGGAAGTTTGCTGTAATTTCAAGAAGTTCTTTTGTGCTGCTGTCTGCCGGACTGATATTGCTTGAATATAAACGTGTAAGCAGTATAACAAGAATTTTAGAGCCAAAACTTCCGATTGCGAAAATCATTGTATTAAATGCAAGCTTTTTATATTTGTTCATTCTTTTTATCACACTCCATATTTTCTTATGTATATTATTATATTATAACACAGATTGGCAGGTTTGTCATTAGTTTCCGGAATTTTTCTATAAAAATTACTTATTTATCCAGCAATTAATCAAACGCTTGAAATTGGATTTGTAGGAAATTACAAAAAATTATTCATTTATAGGTTAAAGTGCAAGAAATTTGCAAATTAGCTGTAAAAGTGCGTGACATTTCATTGAGGCTGTGATATAATATAAAAAGGATATAAGTATTTATCCCATTTTAAAAATACATATTAAAAGAAAGGAATATGCAAGTATGGACAATAATAATTACCAAAGACCAAGAAAAAGAGTTTCAAAAGAAACAGCAAGAAAAAGACAGCTTATTGCTCTTGGAGTTATTGCTCTTCTTGTGCTTATTTTCATTCTCCTCATAGCTAAAGCCTGCTCGAAGGATGATACGAAAAAGGGCGGAAATACTAAGCCGACTGAGAATAAGAACAGCGTTACGACAATGGTTACAACTACTCAGGATGGTTCGATGACGACAACTTCAACTACCACAGCTCCGGTCACAAATCCTGATGGAAGCAACAACAGCGGTTTTAAGCTTGATAAATACAGTATTTATCTTGATATCGGCGGAACTGATATGCCTTATGTTCAGGAATATCCGGAAGGTTCGTCTGAAGCCGATGAAAGATGGTCTTCAAGTGATGAAAAGGTCGCAACTGTTGACGAATGGGGTCATATTACTGCTGTAGGAGCAGGAGAGTGCTACATCACTCTCAGATCGGCAGCAGATCCGACTAAGGAAATTCAGGTTAAAGTAGTCGTTGCAGACGGCGGTGTGCAGCAGACTTCAAATGATGAAAACGGAACTACTCAGCCAGTTAATCTGGCTGAGGCTCCTCCTCCGCCTGTTTATGATATGGACGGGCTTACTTATAAAGATGGTATACTCATTGCAAATAAAACTTATAGTATGCCCGCTGATTTCAATCCGGGACTCGAACCAATTTGTTCGGAACATTTTCAGGCTCTTTCAAGCGCTGCTGCTAAGGAAGGGCTTAATCTTTGGATAGGCTCGGGTTATCGTTCTTACTACGATCAGGATATTATTTATAATAATTATGTTGCATCCGACGGCGTTGAGGTGGCTGATACTTATTCTGCACGTCCGGGATTTTCTGAGCATCAGACAGGTCTTGTAATAGACTGCAATACTATTGACGACGCATTCGGAGCTACTCCGGAATCTGCCTGGCTTGCTGAACACGCCCATGAATATGGTTTTGTTATTCGCTATCCCAAGGGAAAAGAAGATATTACAGGTTATCAATACGAGCCTTGGCATATCCGTTATGTCGGTTCAAAGGTTGCTACTGAGTGCTATAAAAGAGGAATTTGCCTTGAGGAATATTTTGGCATCGACTCATATTATCATTAAAAAGAAAAGACCGCATCAAAATTCTGACGTGAATTTTGTGCGGCATTAATTTTTAGGGTGTGTTGACACTATCCGAATGCTCGGATTGCAGGTGTATTTTTCATATTTCAAGTATTTTTAACGCAGAAAGACGGAAAGATGCCTGTAAGGCGGGCGGTGAGCGGTAGCGTCAAGACACCATAAAGGAGCTGTTTTCAGCTCCTTTTTTTATTCTTCATTTTTTTCGTCATCTGAAGTGCTTGTTTCCAGCTTCTGAACACGGCAGAGTTCAATTCGATGATGATTTACTTCTATAACTTCGATATGAAGATTATCGGCATCAAGATTGACCTGAGTTCCGTTTTTGGGAATTTCGCCAAGTTCGGCGATAACATAACCGCTGAACGTATCATATTTATCGGCAGGAAGTGTTATTTCAAGCTCGTCGCAAACCTCGTTCAGTGCAGTGATTCCGGGGACGTGCCAGGTGTTTTCATCAAGCTGTTCAAGCTTTGCAGAAGATTCAAAATCGTCATCGTCGGCAAAGTCTCCTACAAGCTCTTCAACGAGATCTGTTATCGTAATAATACCGCTCATGCCCCCGTATTCATCAACTACAACGGCAAAATGGTCTGAACCGGTACGTTTCATCTGTTCAAAAAGTCTGTCGGCTTTCATATTTTCGTGTACGAAGCAAGGCTCACGGACTGCGTTTTTCAATACATTTTCACGGCTTTTATCGTCAAGGCGGAAATAGTCTTTAGCGTCAAGTATACCAATTACGTCGTCTACATTTTCGCCGCAGACAGGAAAATCGGAGTGTCGGGTGCGGTGAATAGTTTCTTCCCATGTTTCAACGCTTTCTTCGATCCAGAGAACGGATACGTCGGTACGGTGGGTGCAGACCTGTTCAGCAGTGAGGTCGTCAAAAGCAAAAACATTTTTTATAATACGGTTTTCATCCTCGTCGATAGTGCCCTTTTCTGCTCCGGCATCGGACATCATAAGTATTTCTTCTTCGGTTACGGCATCTTTATTTTCAGTGGGATCAACTCCTATTATTTTAAGAATGCCTCCTGAAAAAACATTTGTAATCCATACAAGCGGTATGAAAAATCTTGACGCAATAAGAATGAATCCGCTCATTTTTAATGCCGTCTTTTCAGGATTTTTCATAGCAAGACGTTTGGGTACAAGCTCGCCTAAGACTATTGTGAAAAATAATGCGGCTGTCGTAATAATTATTGCCGAAATATAGAGCATTGCGGTTTGGGGTATTCCTGAAATGATATTTTCAAAAAGTCCGGCAAGTTTTCCTGAGAAATTAACTGCTGCAAACGCTGAGCCGAGAAATCCGATAAGCGAAATAGCAATGTGGACAGACGACAGAAATTTCGAAGGACTTTCAATAACCTTTTTCAGCCGTATGGCTCTTTTTCCGCCGCTTGCCGCAAGCTTTTCAAGAAGAGTGTCATTGATGGAAATAACTGCTGTTTCTGCACAGGTGAAAACTGCATAAAGCGCAATAAAAATAATTTGCAGAATTATCTGCGTAAACATTTTAAATCCTCCATTATATTCGTGATAGATCGTTTTTAGTTTGATACATATATTATATTACGCTAACAAAGATAGCGTAGTCTGAATCTGAATATAATAAGAATATATCTACTGTTCCCGGGAGAACTGCCGTCAGAGCCGACGTCCATTTAAAATTACACCTCCGTAAATTAAAATTTGAAAACCTCTTTTTTCCTAAATCAGATTTGCATACCATTTGCTGAATCGCTCATTCCCGAAGTGGGACGAAACATCCTCAATTCTGACATACTCATCTGGATTTGCTTGATAAAGCAGTTTTTCAGAGGTTAACTTAAAATACAGACCGGAAAAATTTCCGGTCTGATATATTGATTATTTTACTCTTGTAAATTCAATTTTTTCGTCTTCGTCATCAAGATCGGTGAGGGTAAGTGAATCGCCATCAAGTGTAAAGTTCATCTCAACAGTTGTTTCACCGTCGTCGGCCATTGCTTCAGGCATATTTGAGAGAGTTACCTTATCTCCGTCAACGCTGTAATCCGCAATATCCTTTATGTTGAAATATGTTGCCTTGCCGTCAAAAGTAATCGAAATATTGAATTCATCTTCACCAAACTGGCTTTCGATTACATCGGAAAGATAGCCACCCTGAACGTCGTATTCGCCGTCAAAGTTATCTGCGTCAGTTTTTTCGGTCTTTTTCATGGAAATGATCTCTGTTCCGTTCTCTGCGAGAGTAAACTCGGAACCGTCGAATTCGAGATAATCTGTAACGTCTGTTCCGCCGACATAACAGCTGCTGCCGTCCATGTTAAGGTACTCGCTCCATTCCATAGACATTGTTAATTTGCCGTTGTCCTGGAAAATATATCTTCCGGAAGCGCCGTCAATATTGCCTTCCCATGTGCCTACGATAGAATCCTTCTTTGTAGCAGCCTTTTCGGAAGAGCTTTCGTCCTTATCTCCGCATGAAGTGAAAGCACAGGTGATCATCATGCATCCAAGAAAAAGTGAAGTTAATTTTTTCATAATAATATTTACTCCTTTAAATTAATATTCAAAACGGGTCATTATAATTATATCTCCGTTATCGTCAAAAATAGTAAGTTCATCGCCGTTTACCGAATATGGAACTTCTCCGCTTTCCATACCGTCCAACTCGTCTGAAATTGCATCGAGTCCGGAAATTGCGAGTATATTTCCGCTTGTAGAATATGTGAACAGATTATCGAGCTTTATGCCGAAATTTTCACCGTCGATTACCATATATACCGGAATATCTGCTCCTGCACTGAATTCCTCGGCAAAGCTGCTGATAATAACTTCGCCCATCATTCCGCCTGTGAGGGAATATTCTCCGTCTAAGCCGGAAGCGTCAGAATTCCCTGTTCTTTCAAGCGTGAGGATAGTGAGATCCATATCTGTATCTTCAGGTTCGCCGAAATCGCTTGGGTTGGCTGTAACAGTTATTGTTTTTCCGTCGAATTCGGCGTCAAATTCCATGCCTTCCATGCAAAGCTTCTGATCGCTTGTGAAGTACATTATGGACGTTGCATCTACAAAAACAGAACCGTTTCCATTTTTGCCGAATCCCATTGCTATCGTTTCGTCGCCTTCATCGGGCATTTCCCAATATCCGGTAATATCGCCGCCAATAGCTTCATCGCTGTTGCCGAAGTCTGAATCATCGTCTTTATCGGGTTCTGTTACATCGTCACCTTCGCTGTCATCATCGGACGCTGAAGTTGTTTTTTCTTTTTTGTCATCATCGTCGTCGTTGTCATCGTCGCTGTCTTCATCGTCAATGTCATCTTTATCGGATACATCGGATGATGAATTCTTTTTACGGGATGATTTTTCAGATTCGCTTTCATCTGTGTCTCCGCACGATGCAAGAGCACAGGTAAGCGTGATACAGGCGGCGAAAATTGCAATTAATTTTCTTTTCATAAGTTATCTCCTTATAGATCCTGTTTATATTATGGCGTGTTGGCTTATTCTGGATATTCCTAAAATAAGCGTATATCCATTATATCACTCATTATGGCTTATTTCAAGTATTTATTCAAAAAGTTTCTGAAATGTAATAAAATTTTTATAATAATTCTTGTGAATTGAACATTGTGCACAAATTTTTATGTGGATAGATGTGCATTAAGAAGTTTGAAATGGTTCTTTTGTACAGAAAAATATTTTGATAATTGTTATAATTCTATAAAAAGTTTTTCCGTTTTTCTTGACATTCAGTTGATTTAATGATATTATATTAATGTAAAATAAAAGGGAGTAGCTTCTCTTTGGCATTGCCGAAGAAGTGTCCGCATCGCCATAACCACGGCTTTAAGCTGTCGGGCGGACAAGGCTCAGAATGATCGGTTCGTTTTGAAGCTTTAGCAAGACTTTTATTGCGCTTTTGCTGCAATAAAGGTCTTTTTTTGTTTGCAGACGCAAGATCGTTCCGGATGCCGGCAAAGAAGAAATACAGAGCTTGTTCTCTTAGGGAAAAGGAGAGGAATATGAATTATTTTAATCAGGATGCAGAAAATGTTCTGCGTGAGCTTGGTTCGGACAGGGAAAAAGGTCTTACAACCCCGCAGGCTGATGAAAGCCGTATTAAAAACGGTGAAAACGCTATTACCGAGGAAAAACCAAAAAGTATTCTAATGATTTTTTTAGAGCAGTTTGCTGATCTGCTTGTCGTTATCCTTATCATTGCTTCGATCATTTCTATGATAAGCGGCGAAATAGGAAGCACTATCGTTATTCTGGTCGTTCTTATCATGAATGCGGTTCTGGGTACTGTTCAGAATATCAAGGCTCAGAAGTCGCTCAACAGTCTTAAAGCGATGAGTTCGCCAAGCGCAAGAGTTATCAGAAACGGCGTTCAGGTGGAAATTCCTGCGTCGGAAGTTGTTGTCGGCGATATTCTGCTTATCGAGGCGGGAAATGTTGCTGCGGCGGACGGAAGGCTTCTTGAAGCAGCTTCTCTTCAGGTGAACGAAAGCGCTCTTACCGGCGAATCGCTTAATGTTGTAAAATCTTCCGATAAAATAGATGCGGAGGAACTTGCCCTCGGTGACAGAGTGAATATGATATATTCAGGCTCGAATATTTCAAACGGTCGTGGAACTGCTGTTGTAACGGCGGTCGGAATGAATACTGAAATAGGCAAGATAGCTTCGCTTATGCAGAATGCCAAAAAGAAGAAAACTCCTCTTCAGGTGAGTCTTGATAAGTTCAGCAAGATACTTTCGATTGCGGTTATTGCAATTTGCATCGCTGTTTTCCTTATGACTTACTTTATAAATGAACAGCCTGTTGTTGACGCTCTTATGTTTGCTGTAGCACTTGCTGTTGCTGCAATTCCGGAAGCTCTCAGTTCTATTATTACCATTTCTCTCGCTATCGGAACTCAGAAAATGTCCAAACAGAAGGCTATCATTAAAGATCTTAAGGCTGTTGAAGGTCTTGGATGCGTTTCTATAATCTGCTCGGATAAAACGGGTACTCTTACTCAGAATAAGATGACGGTGCGTGATCTTAACTTTACCGGTGAAGCTGCTAAGGACGAACTGATTCTCGCTATGGCTCTTTGCAACGACGCTGCAAAATCAGACGACGGGTGGCTCGGCGACCCGACGGAAACTGCTCTTTCCGATTATCTCGGCAATGATGAATATGTTCGTATCCGTGAGGAAAATCCCCGTGTGGACGAAATCCCTTTCGACAGCGATCGAAAGCTTATGACTACTGTTCACATATTCGACGATTCCAGAACGGCTTATACTAAAGGCGCTGTGGATGTTCTTGTTCCGAGACTTAAATTTATTCTCGCAGACGGCCGGATGCGTCCCATTAATGAGGATGATGTCAAGGCAATAAAAAAGGCAAATCTGAATTATTCCGAAAACGGAATGAGAGTTCTCTCATTCGCTAAAAAAATCCTTTCAAGTGATAAGCCTGTCGGTATTGAAGATGAATACGACTATATTTTCATCGGTCTTACCGCTATGACCGATCCCCCGAGAGAAGAGAGCAAAGCAGCTGTTGCAGAGTGCATTTCTGCCGGAATAAAGCCTATCATGATAACCGGAGATCATAAGCTGACCGCTATTGCCATTGCCAAAGAAATCGGTATATATAAAGATGGCGATTTAGCTATGGACGGCAGTGAGCTTGATAAAATTTCCGATGAGGAGCTTTCCGCTAAGCTGGAAAAGGTTTCGGTATATGCGAGAGTTTCTCCCGTGCACAAAATCAGAATAGTCGAGCTTTGGCAGAAAAAGGATATGGTCGTTTCAATGACCGGAGACGGAGTTAATGACGCTCCTGCACTTAAAAAAGCCGATATCGGCGTTGCTATGGGTATCACCGGAACCGAGGTTTCAAAGGACGCTGCTTCAATGATACTTGCCGACGATAATTTCGCAACTATAGTTAAGGCAGTAGCAAACGGAAGATGCATATACAGCAATATCAAAAATGCTATAAAATTCCTCCTCGCAGGAAACGCAGCGGCAATTTTAGTAGTTATTCTCACAACTATCCTCAATCTTCCGCTACCGTTTATGCCGGTTCACCTCTTATTTATAAATCTCCTCACCGATTCGCTTCCGGCTCTTGCTCTTTGTATGGAACCTATGCAGGACGGTGTTATGAACGAAAAGCCACGTTCTTCAAAAGAATCCATTCTTAATAAGGAAACAGGTCTTTATATTCTTTTCCATAGCGTTATCATTGCTGCCTGCGTTATGACGGCTTTTATGATAGGCAGGAGCTGTACCGATTCGGCGGCTATGGCAAGCACAATGGCTTTCGGAACATTATGCCTTGCACGTCTCTTTGAAGGATTCGACAGCAGGGGAAAATATTCCCTTGCAAAGCTTGGATTTACTAAAAATATGTTTTCAATCGCAGCTTTCTGTCTTGGTGCAGTTTTGCTTGTAGCCGTTCTTATGATCGTTCCGTTCCACGGGTTTATGAGCGTGAGCAATTCGTTTACGGCGGTTAACCTCGCTCAGATGGTCGGACTTGCTGTAATTCCGTTTGCGTTAACGCAGGTTCTTAGAATCATCAGGGAAACGGTATCCCAAAAATAAGAAACAGGTGATCTGCGTTTTTTAAGGGGACGCTGTCCCCACACCCCTGCCAAAGGGTATTTGTAATAATTTAGGCAGGATGCCAAGAGAGTAAATATTCTATTAACAGCAGATAAAGAGAACAACTTCTTCTTAAAACGCAGAAAAGCAAAATGCTGTTACCATATAATATGTTCTGATTTTGTTTGACGAATCTGAATAACTATGCTATAATATTAGCATAGTTATTTTTTTAGGAGAAAATATAATGGAATTTTTTCTCGTTATCGCTGTTATTGGTGTGATTTGCTTTATTTTTGGAGTTGGAACGGATTTTTTGCTTTATGCCGCCGGCGGAATTGTCGGATTGATTATAATATCTATTTTTTTGATCTTTTCAAGGTTTGCGGTAATTCTTGTTTTTTCAAAAAAGAAAACTGCGGTCTTTTCAAAAATTGATAAATCATCGGACGGGAAATTTAAATCCGCTTTTTATGTGATCGGCGAAAAGGAATATCCATGCTTTTTTCCAAGTGAATTTAAAATAATGTATAAAAAGGGTAAGCAGTGCAGTGTTTTTTTGAACAAAAAAAGGGGCAGGGTTTTTGATAGGTTTTCTATGATAACCTGTATTGCCGGATTTGTTTTCAGTCTGACTGTGGTTGGCGCTGTAATTTGGTTTTTAGCTTTTTTAGGGAGATGATATAATGGATGAACATATTTGCGGCGGATGCGGTGTGCATCAGGAAATAATAGAAAAAGTCTCGAAGGTTATGCCTGATGAATCGGTTCTTTACGAGGCGGCAGAGCTTCTTAAGGTTTTTGGCGATTCTACAAGAATACGCATAATTTTTGTCCTCTGTCAGAGCGAAATGTGCGTCTGTGATATCGCAAAGCTTTTGGGAATGACTCAGTCCGCTATATCGCATCAGCTTCGTGTTCTGAAACAGGCAAGGCTTGTAAGTACCCGAAGGGACGGAAAAACAATTTTTTATTCCCTTTGCGACGCTCATGTTAAAACAATCTTTTACCACGCTATGGAACACGTTATGGAGTGAAAATAATGGAATATTTTGATTTTCATACTCATGCCTTTACGGATTCGCTTGCTGAAAGAGCCCTCGGTTCTCTTGTAGGAACAAGCGGGATCATGCCTTTTACAAACGGTACTTTGGGCGGTTTAAAGAGGTTGATGGCTGAAAGAAGCGTTGGCAAAGCGATGATACTTCCTATAACGACAAAGCCTAAACAGCAGCAAACCATTAATAATTGGGCGGCAGAGATCATGGGGGACGGTATTTATTGCTGCGGATCAGTTCATCCCGACGCAGAGGACGCTGTGGAAGAGATCGAACGCATAAAAGCTCTCGGACTTTGCGGAGTTAAGTTTCATTCGGAGTATCAGATGTTTTGTCCCGATGAAAAGAGAATGTTTCCCATATATGAGAAAATTTCAGAATTGGGACTTATTGCGGTCTTTCACGGCGGCTGGGATCCGTACTGCAAGGGCGAAGTCAAGGCAACTCCGAAAAGTTTCGCTCACGTTGCAGAGCAATTTCCGAAAATGAAAATAGTTGCCGCACATCTTGGCGGAATGAAGCTCTGGGACGATGTTGAAGAGTATATCGCCGGAAAATTCGATAATCTCTGGCTCGATACGGGCATTGTTTCGAAGTATATAGACGACAGCCGTTTTCTCGGAATCATTAAATCACATGGTATTGGACGTATTCTTTTCGGCAGCGATTGTCCTTGGGACGACCCTATGGATGAAATTGATCTCATAAACCGTTTGCCGCTTACAAATGAGGAAAAGGAGCTTATTTTTTATAAGAATGCAGAAATACTGGTAAATTCTGTTTTGAAACAGGGGTGAAATAAATTTGAAAAATTTACTTTTTATAGGAGATGTTGTAGGCAAGGCAGGATGCGATTTTCTTGCTTCAAAGCTGAGTGGGATAAAACGTCTTTATGATATAGATGTGACTGTTGTTAACGGTGAAAATTCGGCTCAGGGAAACGGCATTACACGTTATTCCGCCGATTCTATCGTCAGGGCTGGTGCAGATATCATCACGACCGGAAATCATGCTTTCAGACGTAAAGAGACTCTCGATATTTTTGATGAGGATTATATTATCCGTCCGGCAAATTATCCTGAGGGCGGATGCGTCGGAAAAGGCGTCTGTATTTTGGATATGGGAGCGTACTCGGTCGCTTTCGTGAACCTTATGGGGACGGTTTATATGGATCCTCTCGATAATCCTTTTACTAAAATTGACGAGATTCTTGAGCAGATCACTGTTCCGAATATTTTTGTCGATTTTCACGCAGAGGCTACGTCCGAAAAAAAGGCGATGGGATTTCATCTTGCAGGAAGAATTTCAGGAGTTTTCGGTACGCATACTCATGTTCAGACTGCTGACGAATGCATTCTTAACGGTAAAACTGCTTATATTACCGATGTCGGAATGACCGGTCCGGAACATTCATGCCTTGGAGTTGAGGTTCAGCCGGCTGTTGACAGACTTCGTTTCCGTATGCCTGTCAGGTTCAAGGAAGCTGAAGGAGAGTGTTTTTTATGTGGAATTGTGGCTTCTTTTGACGAAAAAAACGGCAAAACGCACAAAATTGAACGAATAATTGTAAGATAATACACAAAATTTGCTTTGGGTACTTGCTTTTTTTATTTTTTTGGTTTATAATATGTAATGTACTATAGCCATATGGCAAAATATTAATAATTGTACAAAATTTACTCGCAGGAGGGTTACCATTATGGAAATTTTAAAAGTATCATCGCATTCATCACCAAATTCAGTTGCCGGTGCAATTGCCGGGGTGATAAGAGAGCAGAAGGCTGTTGAAGTTCAGGCAGTAGGCGCAGGCGCAGCAAATCAGGCAATTAAGGCTATAGCAATCGCAAGAGGTTATCTTGCACCTATCGGAGTTGACCTTATCTGTGTTCCTGCTTTTGCAAATATTCAGATCGACGGCGAAGAAAGAACTGCTATCAAGCTGATTTGTGAACAGAGATAATTTACGATGAAATTTAAAGGCGGACAGGTTTTGTCCGCTTTTTCTTTTGGTTGGAGGAGACATCATGGCGGCTAATCTTTTCAGCGAAATTGAATATCTTAAGGGAGTCGGTCCGGCGAAGGGTGAGAAATACCGCAAGTTAGGTATAAATTCTCCTTATGAACTGATTTATCATATTCCGAGGGCTTATCTCGATTTTCGGGCTTATATTCCGGTTTGTCAGGCTGAACTGAATGAGTATAACGTTCTGAAACTCACTATTTTCCGCAAGCTTCCTCCGCAGAGGATAAAGGGCGGACTCGTTATCTGCAAGGCGGCGGCTTCCGACGGCATCGACGATATTCTTATTGTTGTTTACAATAATGTGTACGGTTTTCAGACCCTTAAAGAGGGCAGCACTTATTATATGTACGGCAAGGTGACAGGCAATCTGCTCAGAAAAGAGATAAATTCTCCGGTTTATATTAGTGCGGAACAAAAGGTGCTTATTCAGCCCGTTTATCATCTTACGCAAGGTCTGTCCGTTAATATGGTGCGTACCAATATGCGGCAGGCTCTCGATCTTATGAAATCTGAGCCGTTTGAAACGCTTCCCGATTATGTTATGAGGCGGTATGAGCTTTGTCCGCTGGTCTGGGCGCTGGAAAATATCCACTTCCCCGAAAGCGATATGGCGGCTGAAAATGCAAGGCGGAGGCTCGCTTTCGATGAGCTTTTAAAGCTTCAACTGGGAATGTCTCTGATGAAGTCGAGAAGCCGCAGAAGCAATGCTTTTAAAATGGATTCTTCCGTCGGAATAGAGAAATTCACCGACAATCTCCCGTTTGAAATGACTGACGATCAGCAAAGGGCAGTCCGTGAGATAGTCGGAGATTTGTGCAGAGATGTTCCCATGAACCGTCTTTTGCAGGGCGACGTCGGAAGCGGTAAGACTGCTGTTGCGGCGGCGGCTTGCTATTTTGCGGCGAAAAATGGAGTTCAGTCCGCACTTATGGCTCCGACCGAGATCCTCGCTTCACAGCATTTTAAGACGCTAAACGCTTTTCTGGAACCGTTCGGCGTAAGCGTTTGTCTGCTCACAGGCTCGATGACGGTTAAGAAAAAAGCTTCAATAAGAGAAAAAATTCAGTCGGGCGAAATCAACGTTATTGTAGGTACTCACGCTATTATTCAAAAGGACGTTCAATATAAGTCGCTTGCTCTTGTTATCACAGACGAACAGCACCGCTTCGGAGTTGCTCAGAGGGCGGCGCTTGCTGAAAAGGGCGATTCTCCGCATAAACTCGTTATGTCCGCTACCCCTATACCGAGGACGCTTGCTCTTATTATTTACGGAGATCTCGATATATCGGCGATTACTCAGCTCCCGAAAGGTCGAAAACCGATAAAAACTTATGCCGTTACTGGCAAGCTCAGGAGCAGGGCGTTCGGATTCGTCCGCAGCAGGCTCGATGAAGGACGACAGGCTTATGTGGTTTGCCCCATGATCGAGGAGAGCGAGAACGATCTTTTTGCCGTTAAATCGTATGCCGAGGACGCTGCAAACGGCAATTTAAAGGGATATTCCACCGCTTTACTCCATGGAAAAATGAGCGCTGCCGAAAAGGACAGGACTATGAAAAAGTTCCGTGAGGGCGAAATACAGGCTCTTATCTGCACTACCGTGGTCGAAGTCGGGGTGGATGTTCCTAATGCTGCCGTTATGGTCATCGAAAATGCTGAAAGATTCGGTCTTTCGCAGCTCCATCAGCTCCGTGGACGTGTCGGTCGTGGAGAATTTGAAAGCTCCTGCATCCTCATTACCGACAATACTTCCGACGAATGCGTGAAGCGTATGAAAATTATGTCCTCAACTGCCGACGGCTTTAAAATTTCCGAGGAGGACTTGAAAATGCGTGGGCCGGGAGATTTCTTCGGCAACGCTCAGCATGGTCTGCCGCCGCTGAAAATTGCCGATATTGCGTGCAATATGGAGCTTATGAACAAAGCTCAGAATTGTGCACGGGAACTTCTGGAGGATGATCCGAATCTTGAAAAGCCACAGAACCGTGCGCTTAAAATGGACGTTATGAGGCTGTTTAATAAGGATATTGTGGGGTGAGGAATTACCTATTCGTCACTTTCGGACGGTGTGAGTGCTATAACTGCAATTTGCATACCAATTCTGAAACCATTAAAAAATTGATTGTAGGATGTTGATTCATAGAGGGCGGCTTGTGTTTCTGAAAATTTTTCAAGCAGTTCCTCAACTTCAGGAAATTTATTTAAAATAATTTTTTCGGTTTCCAAAAGCTCTTCTAATATTTTTTTATGATTTGGAGTTCGGACGAATGATTCTGAAAATGAAAGAATTCGTCCGTAGTAAAGTTCTTCAATTATATTTTTCATTGTTTTTCCTCCTGAGATTAATTTCAATAAATTATAACATATTTTTGTGGTTAGGGTATAGATTATTACATTATATAATGTAAACATAAACTTTTTTTGTGAATAATTTCCCTATATACCGTCATTTTGAAATTTTTTCAAAAAAATCTGAAAAAAATTTCAAAAAACCCTTGACAAATCAAAATAGTTGTGATATAATTAATATCGTCGTCAGGGAGATGACACAAAAACGGCAAAAAAGTGTGGGGGTTTAGCTCAGCTGGGAGAGCATCTGCCTTACAAGCAGAGGGTCACAGGTTCGAGCCCTGTAGTCCCCACCATTGGCCCGGTAGTTCAGTTGGTTAGAACGCTAGCCTGTCACGCTAGAGGTCGTGAGTTCGAGCCTCATCCGGGTCGCCATTTTTTGCCTCTGTAGCTCAGTCGGTAGAGCAGAGGACTGAAAATCCTCGTGTCGTTGGTTCGATTCCGACCGGAGGCACCATATAGAACACATTCTGTGTTCTATATAAATTGCGGATTTAGCTCATCTGGTAGAGCGCCACCTTGCCAAGGTGGAGGTAGCGAGTTCGAGCCTCGTAATCCGCTCCATAGTACTGGGGAAATATCCTTGGTATTGATACAAATCCCGAAGCATTTGTTTCGGGATTTTTTTCTTATATATGAATTTTTGGCAAGCATATAGACTATATATTATAAAGAAATAAGAGGTGAAGTATGGAAAAGGAAATGCGTTATGCTGTGCTTATCGATGCTGATAATGTTGCGTCGAAATATACAAAATATATCCTCGATGAGGTCTCGAACTACGGAATCGTCACTTATAAACGTGTTTACGGTGACTGGACGAGAGTCAATCTGGCAAGCTGGAAGAATATGGCTCTGGACAACGCTATAACTCCGGTTCAGCAGTACAGCTATACTACCGGAAAAAATGCGACCGACTCCGCTATGATCATTGACGCTATGGATATTCTCTATTCGCAGAATGTGGACGGATTTTGCATCGTTTCCAGCGACAGCGATTTTACTCGTCTGGCTATACGTTTGAGAGAATCGGGTATGCACGTTATCGGTATGGGCGAGAGGAAAACTCCAAAGCCGTTCAGCACTGCCTGCAACGCTTTTAAGTATCTCGAAATTCTCGCCGACGAAGAAGTTCAAAGCTCCGGCGATAATGAGAAGGTCGAGATGAAAACTCTCGAATCCGCTATAATTCGCATAATTTCCGAAAATGCAAATCTTCAGGAGGAAATCAATATCGGTGAGCTCGGAAGCCGTCTTCAGGGACGTTATCCCGATTTCGATGTGAGAAATTACGGATATTCCAAGTTTTCGCAGTTCTTGAAAGATTTCGATTGTCTTAGCTTTCGTCAGGTCGGAAGCAGTATTCTTGTTTCGCAAAAGTCGGACAGAACGGATTTGCAGCGAATCGAGGACACGCTCATTGCTATCGTCCAAAATAATGGCAATAAGGGCTATAATCTGGGTGAACTGAAAAAACAGCTTTGCTCGAAAATGCCAAATTTCAGCGTTAAAACGTACGGTTATTCAAAGTTCAGCCGATTTGTTGAAAACCTCCCTGCTTTTAAAATTAAGAATAATACTGTAATGCTCTCTGAAAAGGCAAGGTAATTTTGGCGATATGAAAAACGGACTTTGGATAGGAATTTTTACAGCTTTATGTGCTGCGCTGATATTTGTTGGAGTGAGGTTCGCTAAGGAAACGGGTTTGCTTGTTAAATATCCGCAACCTGCTTATCTTTCAGAGGATGAGACGGAGCTGCGTCCGGTCTACGAACGGCTTTCTAAAAAGGAACAGGCGGTTTATGAGGCTTTGCTTCGTGGAATTTCGGAGCACGATGAAAAAATTTCCCTTCCGTATGAGATTTCCGGGAATGTTTATTCCAAAATCTATTGCATTCTTGAAAAGCAGGAGGGGAAGCTTTTTTTCATTGATTCAACGTATTATACTGCTGAAAAGATTCGAGAAGCAAAGATAATTTATCGTGAGGATAAGGAGAAAATTCCGGAAATGCAGTCGGAGCTTGATATGGCGGCGGAAAATGCTCTTGGAGAAGTGACGCTTGCTCACGGAGAATATGACGCCGTAATGCGAATCCATGATTATTTGATCGACAATTGCGAATATGTCGTTGGTGATGAAAATGGCTATAACTCCACGGCTTACGGCTGTCTTGTCGAAAAAAAGGCGAACTGTGAGGGCTATGCAAAGGCTTTTGGATTGCTTGCTTCAGAGGCTGGGATAAAAAATATTCTTGTTACCGGAATAACTGATAAGGGCGAAAATCATGCATGGAATCAGGTGCTGGTAAATGGAAGCTGGTACAATATTGATGTGACGTGGGATGATATTGGCGTTGTCGGAGATGCTGGAAGACTTTATTTTCTTTGTAATGATATGGATTTCGGCAGAACTCATGTTCCGGACGGTAAGTATTTTGAACCGTTTGTGTGTGATGATTCGGAAGAAAATTTTTATGTGGCAAATAATTTGCTGGCGGATTCGCTTGAAGATGCAGATGAAATGCTCCGACGTGAAATACGCAAGGGCAGTGGTAAGATAGATATAAAGTTTGAGTCCGGCGATGTGTATAGCGCTTTTAAACAACGGTATATAGAGGAAGAATATATATTTGAGGTGATTTTTGAGGAACAGTGGGAATATACTGACCGGATGGATGTTTCAGTTTATGAGAATGCGCAAGAACGTTGTTTAAGTATCTGTTGGAAATGAATTGATAAAAAATAATATATTACAGTTGCTTTACGTAATGCGACTTCCGGAAAATTTACATTTTATACATAATGTGTTCATGCTTTTTTTTATGGTAAAATAATAGTGTATATAATAAATCCTCTTTGGTTTTAGAAGTATATAATCATATTAAAAGAAAAGGCGTGATAAATATGGGAGTTTTAATAAGATATCTTAAAGCCGGACACGAAGAAATAAGTACAGCTAATGGTCGGGTGAGTCATGATTGGAGACTGGGACCAGATACTGTTGGCAGGATCGGCGTTCAATTTAATGTAAAAAATACAGATGAAACAAGAGTTATAAAATATGTTACTGTACATATAGTATGTAAAAATATGGTTGGCGATGTAATAGGCGAGGAAACCTTTAGAGTTGAAGGTCCGCTTTCTATAAACAAGAAGGTATCTGATAACGGGATACTGAATGCTGTCGGAAATACATTCCGAATGAATGAAGTAACAGTTCAGAAAAAATCGTTATGGCATGCTCAGTCATATTGCACGCTGGAAGTCGCAGACGATGTAATTGTTGAGTACATGGACGGCACGGTAGAGAGATTTGACAGTAAGACGGCAACGCATGATCCTTCGTCGGAGGAGATGCCAAACAAAATCAAAAGTTTTAAAGGGTTCAAGCGCAGTTCCGAGGGTAAAATACTTGGCGGAGTTTGTGCGACGATCGGCAAAAGACTTGAGGTTACCCCTTGGATATTCAGGGCGCTTTTCATTTTTTTGCAGCCTTTGGGATTTTTTGCATATATTATTCTTTGCTTAATTTTCCCAAAGGAATGATTTTTAATTAAGAAAGTATCCATTTACTATATGAAAAAAGATGAGTATGACGCTTGAAAGCCGTAATTATGTGGATTTGAGCGTCGTATTTGTTAATATGCACAAAAATGCGCTTGAACTTGCAATTATTTTTTCCTTGACAAAATCAGTAAAAGGTGATATAATAAAAAAGCTGTCGGGGACGGG
>JAMPIL010000013.1 GCA_023662725.1 Ruminococcus flavefaciens | reverse complement strand
GAGGCTTCTGTTTCATAGCTTGTTTTTGTTGATTTTTGTCGTTTGGTGTCGAATGGTATTGACAAATAATCATTTATAGTGTATAATACAATAACAATTATATTTACATTAAATCAAAGAAAGGAATTGAAAAATGATGAGATTTTTAAAAACCATTGCTTGTATGACAACATTAAGTGTTTGTACCGCTTTAATCCCCAAGATTAATACTGAAGCTGCTTCTGTAGGACCGGTGCCTGGTTCTGATTTTCAATACGATTTGACAGCTAAGATAGTGGATCACGCATTTAAAATTGGAGACACACAAATCTACGCAGGAGATGTAGCTGTTACTTTTGAGGTGACAAATAATCCGGGAATGACCAGCTATAGTACAAAATTGGTTTTTGATGATCGCTATGAATTAATAGATTATGAAACAGAACATTTTAATGTAAGTCAGGGTGCTTATAACAAAGACACAAATACTTTTGTATATGCCGCTGCAAATAGCAACACATTTGGAGAATTCACAGATGAGTTTTCTAACGTTTTTTATTTCAGACCAAATGAAAGTTTGTCTTACACAACCGGAACAGGATTTCAGATGACTCTGCTCTCTTACAAATCTGAAGCAGAGAATATTTCCTATTCCGTTAACGCAAATACATCATCTCCGGATAAAATAGTAAGAGGTCAGGTTCGTGCCAATTTCATACTTGGAGATATAAACGGAGACGGAATTATTAGTATAGATGATGCATCAAATACATCTTTTTTAGCTGCTCGCAGTCAGTATCTGATAGGTAGTACATCTATAAAAGATATAAATACACTGTTGCATAATGATGAGATTTTACGCTCTAAACTTCCAAATTTAATATGCGCTGACGTTGCAGATGCAAACTTAAATGGCTTTATTGAACAAGAGGAGGATACGCAGGCAATTTTAGATTATTATGCAAACCATGGTGCTGGAAATCCTGTCGGCGGATTGGTCGGAAAGAAGATCACAAGAACATTTTTCTTATAAAATACTTCTTTCATAAAAATGACGGTAGTAAGCTTTGTAGATCTACTACCGTTTAATTTCAAACAAACCGGAAAAATATCGTTTTACAACAAAAATCTTCTCCAACCACAAAGTAAGAAATACTTTTTTATTTTTTTCCTAAGTAAAAATCGCTGTCCTTGTATTAAAGGACAGCGATTTCTGTTTTCAGTGGCAGCATTATCATAATGTAGCCTTTTGCGTATAATGTTTGATTTGGTGGAGGCGAGGGGAATTGAACCCCTGTCCGAAAACACATTCATGCAACTTTCTACGAGCGTATTTTACCTATAGAAATTCCCAACGCAAACCGCCGATAAACGGGCAGAAAGAGGAGGTAGTCCGAATACAATTCAGCGGTACGGACACACCGGAGAATCGTTCACCGCTAATCGACGCCCAAACGACAGCCGCGGTAATCTGTCGGAGGACGGAAGCAGACTTAAGCTGCTACCAGTTCACTATTTCTAGTAACCGTAATATTATTTCTAGCGTTTATATTTAAAACGTGGTGCAGTTTAAGGAGATTACACCGCAGCTCCGCTCGCTTATCACACTTCAGCATCCTCGTCGAAACCTTTACGCCCCCAATAGATAGAACTGGAAATAATGAAGTTTAACAAATTTATTATACACTAAAAGAATAAAAATGTCAACAGAGAAAAAATGAAAAAAGTATTACAAATTGACGAAACAAATCAGAACTTGCCTGCATGAAGCATTTTCCGTTTATGCAGACAAGTTCCGGGAATAAATATCAGTTATTTAAAATAAGCTTTCTCATACAAACCATATCAAAAGAATTTGTAGTGCCATCGAAATTCAGATCGGAGAGAATGTAATTATCTGAATCTAATTGAACGTTTCCGAGAATATATCTGTTTAGAACAACCAGATCGGCAACATTTGTTTTTCCATCAGTATTTATATCACCCATAGAATATTTACATTCTGGCAAAAACATATTATTGTCCGAATCATGAAGCGGAGAGAGTGTGGCAGCTGACCATTGGCTGTGTGAAGAAGTTTCAGAACGTATTTCCGAATCGGATTTTAGAAACCATTTATAAGAAATTTTATCTCCGTCATCCCATGTTGTATCGACATGAAAGTATTGATTGCCAAGTTTTATTATGTTCCAGGCATGGTTGTTGCTGTGCACATAAAAAGATTTTATTCCGGCAGCTTTTAGAAGCAGATTATATCCTTTAGCGTATCCTTCACAGATTGTTGATTTATTCATAAAAACCGATCCATCGTTTTGCGTTTTAGGATTATCGGGATCTTCATTATCGTAATAAACCTTATTGCATATCCAATCATGAAGAACCTTTGCCTTCTGAATATCGCTCATATTATCATTTGTATATTCTGAAACGATTCTATTTGCCTGTGACTGAATATAAAGATTAATAAATCCGACATTTTCTGCTCCGTTAAAATTGTTTAAAATGAAACTTTCAAGTTCAGGAACAAGATTATTATTTTGGTTGTCGAAAGCAGTAACGGAATTGATTTTCATAAGATTTAAACAGCCGTTGAAAGCGCTTCCATCCAAAGTGTTATTTGTATCAACAAAAATATTCGTTAATGCCTTATTATCAAGGAAGGCATTTGTAGATAGCTGTGCATTTCCGCTGATGCTGATCGTTTCAAGATTGTCACAGTTTCTGAATGCATTTGCCATAATAACAGCGTTTCCGTTAATTTCAACGTCTTTAAGTGAAATGCAGTTTCTGAAAGCAAAAGTCTTGATCTCGACATCAGAATTATTGGGAAAACTTATCTCCTCAAGAGCGGTACAGTTCAAAAAAGCCTGATTGGCAATTTTAATATTTTCTGCAACGCCGGTTATTGTGATTTTTTTTAGATTCTCACATTCTGAAAATGATTTTTCTTCTATATTACATGAACCGTGTAAAGTTATTTCCTCGATTCCGGTATTCTCAAACATATTCGATTCTATTGTAATATTTTTGGCGTTGATCGTTACGAACTTTAGTTCCGAGGGATTATCCAATGTGAATTGTCTGATTTCTTGAATTTCAGAGGGGAAAATTATTGAATTGAGAATAATTCCAGAACTGTTGCAGTCATCCCAGAAATAATCTCCTGTTTTTGTAACAGGAAGTTCGAATACTTGTCCAGGAATTTCAACGTCAATTTTTTTATTTGAATCAGAAAGAGCTGGAACATATTTATCAACTGTAACGCTGTAACTGCCATTATCACTCTCATAAGAAATTGTATATTTAAAATTATTTTTATTGACAGTGACACGGTCGAATGAATTTGGACAAAATCCTGCTTCATAAGATAAAGCGCTTTCCGGCAGTATGACAGGAGCATCCTTAAAAGCATTTTTAGCAATAATTACATTATCATTTAACTCAACATCATTTAATGAGGAACAGCCTTTAAATGTGTTGGAAGGGATCATTTGGAGCGATTTTGGGATATTGATTTTTTCAATGGCAGAATTTGTGAAAATATTTCTGCCAAAATAATTTATAGTATCAGGCAGTTTAACGGATTTGATAGTTTTATTGTCAGAAAAAACGGAATCCCACAAAGCTGTTACAGTATATCCCGCTAAAGAGGAGGGAACTTCAATATCAGCATTTGATTCTTCTTCATCGGCTTCATAACTGATCAATGTCAATTTATTTTCATTTTCTATACTGAATTTAAGATTTTCAAAAGTTAGAAAAACAACATTCGAATTATCAAGAAATCCTTCTTCAAAACGTTTTATTGACGAAGGAATATTTATATCATAAGTTACGATATTTTCGCTAAATGGTTTTCCGGCAATTCCAACAACAGGATATCCTTGGATTTTTACCGGAATATCTACGATAGATTCATTACCGCAGTATTTTGTTATTTCTACGCACGGAGAAGAGCTGATGTCGTCTATTTTATCATATATCTTATATTCCCAGTCGTCAGATTGTTTATCCTCCGCAAATACTGTATTCCGGACAATTTTACTATTAACTGCAAAAAATGAAGAACCTGAAATACTAAGCATCAGGGAAAGAGAATATGCGATTATTTTTTTTAAAGTATTCAATAAAAACCCTCCTTGATTTTGACCAAATAATATTAGTTATCTACTACTTATAATTATACACTTTAATCTGGTTTTGTCAACATTTTTTTGCTCAAAGGATTGATTTTTTTGGTGAATTATGATATAATAGTGTAAATAACTTTGTAAGGGGATTAAAAATGGCGATATTTAAGTGTAAAATGTGCGGCGGCACATTAAATGTGAACGAGGGTATGACTGTCTGTGAGTGCGAATACTGCGGAACAGCTCAGACCTTACCGAAATTAGATAACGAAAAGCGAAATCAGCTTTTCGACCGTGCAAACCATTATCGTATGAACAAGGAATTTGACAAAGCTGCGGTTGTTTATGAAAACATTCTCGCAGAAGCTCCGAATGAAGCCGAAGCTCATTGGGGAATGTGCCTTTGCCGTTATGGCATAGAGTATGTTGTCGATCCGAAAACAAACAAGCGTATTCCGACCTGTCACAGGACGCAGTTCAAGTCGATTTTAGAGGATGAGGATTACTTGTCCGCAGTGAAAAACTGCGACGGGATAGCCCGTGCGGTCTATAATTCGGAGGCAATGTATGTTGATAATGTACAGAAGCAGATTCTCGAAATTTCCTCCAAGGAAGAGCCTTTCGATATTTTTATATGCTACAAGGAAAGCGACAATGCAGGAAACCGTACTACCGACAGCGTAATCGCTCAGGATATTTATAATGAGCTGACCAAACAGGGATATAAGGTCTTTTTCTCCAGAATCACGCTTGAAGATAAGCTCGGTTCTGCTTACGAGCCATACATATTTGCGGCTCTGAACAGCTCAAAGATCATGCTTGTTCTGGGAACAAAGCCGGAGCATTTCAATGCGGTTTGGGTCAAAAACGAGTGGAGCAGATATCTTTCTCTGATTGAACAAGGACAGAAGAAAACTCTGATTCCTTGTTACCGTGATATGACTCCCTATGACCTCCCCGATGAATTTGTTGCGCTTCAATCGCAGGATGTTTCAAAGGTCGGCTATATGCAGGATCTTCTTCGTGGACTTGCAAAGATCATGAACAAGGCACACAATGAATTTGCTCATACACAGTCATCAACACTCTCGGAACAGAACAAGGTGCAGAATATAATAAAGCTTGCATTCCTCGACTACGAGAATAATAATATCTCCAATGCACAGTCACTTTTCAGAGAGGCTCTCCAGTTGGACTCCGAATGCCTCGAAGCCTATTTTGGTCTGATATTAAGCGTAGAGCAAAACGGCTCATACATCAAGACACTGATGCAGCTTTCGCCTGAGCCGAGCAGCTTTGAGAAACGATATATCACCGATAACTACGAAAAATGCTTCCATATATTCGCAGAATCCTCGTTCACCTCGCGACTGAAATATCTTCTCTCGATACATCCGGAAATGCTAACAAAGAATTACAAACTTACTGATAGCCAGTATGCAGATACGGAGAGCTGTCCGATAGTAAATTATGTTATCCTTGAGCTTAATAACGCAGTCATCCTGCGGAATATCCTTGAAGTTGGTGCAGATCCGAATTCTGAAAGAGTAAAGAAAAATAAAGGTGTCACAGAAAAGCGGTGTGCCCTTGATGATGCAATATGCTGCACCGAGAATGCTGAAATGGTTGAGCTTCTGCTAAAATACAAAGCTGATCCTAACACAATAACGGAAGATTACTACAACGAATACGATTATCCGCCTGTAAAGGTACCGATACTTTCAAGGGCAATCTGCGATAATAAAGCAGAAATCGTCAGGCTACTCCTTGCAAACGGTGCAGATCCTAACGGATGCCGGAAAAGTAAAGACAGAGATCTGGATGTCGCATTCAGCGCTCTTGGAGATGCCATATGGAACGCAAGAAATGTGCATATTGTACAGCTTCTGCTTGAAAATGGTGCTAAAGCCGACCGTGTTGAATCTTCTTATGATGATAAGGGGAATTTTGTTAGAAAATCCATGATATCGTATGCAATAACAGATATGGGTAATGGACTGAGGGGAGCGAATCAAATTGAAGTAGTAAAAATGCTGATAAGCTACGGCGCAACATGGAATAACCAGGTTGGTTTCGGCAGAAAGATGGAGATTGAGCGCAAATATCCATATCCAAAATATTGGTACATCGATGAAAGCCTCAAAAAAGAACTCAAAAAGCTTGGCTGGGTCGGAAAATTCTATGTCAATCTGTAATGAAGAGGAGTAAAAGAAATGTCCAAATTCGTAATAGAATGCCCGTCATGCGGGAAATACACGCAGGCATCGAACAGCTTCTTTGCAAGGAAGAAAATCGACTGCACCTGCGGCTATACAATAAACGTAAGAACCGATAAGATGACATCGAGAATGTGTCCGCACTGCGGAAACAACGTCATTTTTGACCAGTCCAAGGGAGAAAAGGCTATATGTCCAGTCTGCAAAGAGAAAATCAACAGCGGAGAGAGCATTTTCAACAAGGTTGAGTTTACCTGTCCGAGCTGTTCGTGTAATCTCTCTGCGGACAAAAATGCCGCCGAGTATACCTGTCCGCTTTGCGATACCGTAATCGACGTTCAGTCGCAGGCTGAAAAGGAAAAACTAAAAAATCAGGGACTGGCAAGTCTTATCAAGTACGAAGGCGATAATCAGACTCTTGTCTGGAAGCATCCGATAGAGGACTTCAACCTCGGTTCGCAGCTCATAGTTCACGAATCGCAGGAAGCAATTTTCTTCCGTGACGGTCAGGCTCTCGATCTTTTCGGAGCAGGAAGATACACTCTCGCTACTCAGAATCTTCCTCTTCTGGAAAAGCTCTACAAGCTGCCGACAAATGCCGATACCATTTTCCATTCCGAGGTTTACTTCATTAACAAAACTGTCCAGATGGGAATTAAATGGGGAACGGATTCAAAGGTAAGATTTTTCGATCCTGCAACCGGATTGCCCATTGAAATAGGCGCTTCAGGACAATTCAGCCTGAAAGTATGCGATTCAAGAAAGCTTCTCATCAAGCTTGTCGGAACGGCGGCAGAGTTCACTCACGAAGACGTGATCGACGGAAATTACGGAATGAAGCCAACTATCGCTAAATTCAGAGCGATGATAATGACTAAAGTAAAGAGCAATCTTGCCAGAATCATCAAGGAATGTCAGATAAATATCCTTGAAGTTGACGAAAAGCTCGACATGATTTCCGAAAATCTCCGTGACTGCATCAACGAAATGCTTGTTGATTACGGACTTTTAATGCCGGAATTTTACGTTACAACGATCATGACTCCTGATGACGATCCTAATTTCAGTCGTCTTAAACAGCAGCATGCCGATATGTACCTGAAAATCCGTGAGGAGCAGATTCGCAAAGCCGAAGCTGAAGTAAGCGCAGAACGTCAGACAGTCGAAGCTCAGACTGCTGCAAGAATGAAAATCATCGGCGCACAAGGAGATGCTGAAGCATTGAAGCTCAGAGCCGAAGCTGAAGCGGCAGAAATGCGCATGAAAGGTTATACATACCAGCAAGAAACTGCTCGTCAGGTAGGTCTTGGAGCAGTCGAAAATATGGGAGGAACAGTCGGCGGAAGTCTTGGGGATATAGCCGGACTCGGAATCTCGCTTGGTGCAATGGGAGGAGTTATGAATCTGACCAAAGAAGCAATGACTCCGTTTACCGAAACAGCCTCAGCGATTGGTGGAAGTATGAGCAATGCAATCACCGATACATGGAACTGCTCATGCGGTAATAATGGAGTTACGGGGAATTTCTGTAACATCTGCGGCAGTAAAAAGCCTATGCCTGCTGAAACGTGGAACTGCGAATGCGGAAATAAAGGTGTAACTGGAAACTTCTGTAACAATTGTGGGGCAAGGCGACCGAAACCGCCTGAAACATGGGACTGCGAATGCGGAAACAAAGGTATAATCGGAAATTTTTGTAGCAATTGCGGAGCAAAGAAACCAAAATCACCTGAAACATGGGACTGCGAATGCGGAAACAAGGGGATAACAGGAAATTTCTGCAATAACTGCGGAAAGAAGAGGGGAGAATAAGTATGAAAAAAAATAATTCACGAATTTGGATAATTCTTGGAATAATAGCGATAGTTTTCTCCGTTATAGCATTTGCAGTACCGTTTCCGAAAGAAGGAATTTTCTGGATAGCCTATGCCGCTGAGCTTATTGCGATAGTCTTGCAAGTGCCGATTTTCAAAACTGCATACGATAATGCTTCAGACCTGAAAAGCCGTGTTCTTGGATTCCCGGTTTTCAGAGTAGGATACATTTACCTCGGTATTCAGACAATTCTAAGCCTTGCTCTGTTCGGACTTGGATTTATTGATGACTTTCCTGTTTGGATAGCTTTTATTCTATGTGTAATTATACTTGCTGCTGCGCTTATAAGCAGTATATCTGTTGATATGGCGAGAAATAAGATCGTTCAGATCGAATCGGTTCAGTCTGCTGATACGATGACCATAAAGCAGCTCCGCACAAAATCTGAGAATCTTATCAATAAAACAAGCGATACAGAACTTCGTTCACGACTTGAGAAACTGGCTGAATCGTTCCGCTATAGTGATCCTGTCAGCAATCCAAAGCTTTATACACTCGAGCAGAATCTTATGGGATGTTTTTCACAGCTTGAAACGGCAGTAATGAACGGTAATTCATCGGATGCAGCTATTCTCTGTCAGAAAGTTGAAAACGTTCTTAATGATAGAAACAATGTCTGTAAAAATTTCAAATAATAAAAAAGCTCCGCATATAGCGGAGTTTTTTCTATTCATTAAAGCTGCTTTGCAAATGCTTGTCTAAGCAGAACAAGATCGAATGAATTGATTTCACCGTCACCGTCCAGATCGGCAGCCGAAGGATTTTTAAGATCTCCGGATCTGATTATCCAGACATTAAGACTTACAAGATCAGCTATATTGAATTTTCCATCATTGTTGATATCATATTTGACCGACTCATTTTTTGCTGGAATAGACATAAGAAGTTCCTTAAGCGTTTTATCGTTAAGTTCACAGGTATCACGATTATACTGGTTACCCGTGATATCCCACATTATCGGACAAAGCTGTCTTTCGTAAGCCTCTTTGCAGACTGAACTGAGGAAAAGACGTACAGAATCAAGTTCCTTGTTTTTTATGGGACAGCCATATTCTCCGATAATTACAGGAATTCCATTATCAATAAACGTCGTTTTCATCATGTCCATCTGCTGATATAATTCCGCAAAATCAGCATCTGTTCCCCACGTTGAACTCATTTTTGCCCAGTCAGCGTCCTCTTCAAGAATAGCAAATGAAGCAGGAGTGTAGTAGTGTACAGAAACTGCGCAGCGGTTCATAGGATCGTTCGGCATTTTAAAAAGCGGATCGCAGGTTCGTTCAATGGACGTATTATAACCGGAAATAAGAAGATGTCGCTCACTGTTGTTTCCTCCGGAACTTCTTACAACATCAACAAACTTCTGATTTATCTCATTAACAAGATCGTAGGATTCTACCTTGCCATTTGTGTCTCCCCAGGGATTCCAAAGGCTTTCCCAGCCAAGTTCTTCATTCTGAGATTCAAAAATAAGGTGATCGCCATAATTTTCAAAGCCATCGCAAATCTGCTCCCACATCCTTGTATAACGCTTCATAGATTCGTCTTTATTATCGGGGAAAGAATTGACCCAGCCGTTATCGTAGTGAATATTGATAATTGCGTACATATCGGCATCAAGAGTCCAATTGACAAGTTCCTGAATTCTCGACATATACTGGCTGTTTATAGTGTAATTATCGCCCATCATATTCGACCATGCAACAGGAATTCTTAAAACTCCGAAACCTTCATCGGCATAACCATTAATCATGTCCTGAGTGATCACAGGACTTCCCCATGCTGTTTCATAGGAAGAAACCGTACCGTCTCCCCACTGAGCAATCCAATCGCCGCATGATTCCATAGTGTTTCCAAGATTTATGCCGATTCCCATATCACGGACAAGTTCCATAGTTGAAATATCTCTCATAATACTGCTATTGTCAGCGTTTACTGTAAAAGAAGACGTGCTTAAAGCTGAAAACATCATAACCGCAGATGTGATCAGGCTTGTGATTTTAATTTTCTTCATTTTATCCCTCCTGTTGATTTTTGTAATATTACTTATATTATATCATCTTTTTGCATATTGTGTTAGAAGAAAAACGACATCAGTTTAGCACAATTCTGACAAAAGCTATTGAATTCTGATATGAAATATGCTACAATATAAATGAAAACATAGAAGGAGATTTATCATGATATCATTTCCGTTCAGACTTTTTTCAGAAACTGATGATTTTCCTATACATATACAGTACGGCTTTCACGACACCGATCTCTATGAACATTCTCACGAGGATTTTTCTGAACTTGTAATAGTGCTGAGCGGCTCTTCCGACCATATTGTGAATGGAGAACGCTATAAAATCTCTGAGGGAGATATTTTTGTCATAAACCAATCGGTTTCACATGGATTTATCGAGCCGGACAAAATGGTTTTGTGCAATATAATGTTCAAGCCGGAAAAAGTTTTCAGCAGCGTTTATGACATTAAAAGTCTTGCCGGATTTCAGGCATTGTTTGTAATCGAACCTCAATATTACGAAAGTTACGGTTTTTGCAGTCAACTCAATCTGAATCATGAGGAATTTTCATCAGTTAAAAATCTTATCAATTTACTTTATGACGAATACACGAAAAAGCCGGAAGGCTGGAAAGACGCTGTCTTTTCAGGTTTCTGCGGTCTTTGCATAACTTGTTCGAGATTTTATAAGACTGAAAGAGCAAAGGACAAAAATGATTTTTTCAAGCTTGCCGATGTTGCAGCATACATTGAAAATAACTTTTCCTCGCAAATAACAACAGAACAGTTATCGGAAATTTCCGGCTATTCTCAAAGACAATTTCTGCGTGTTTTTAAATCGGCATTCTCTGAAACACCGAATAACTACATTACAAAACTAAGGATAAAAAAAGCGAAAAAGCTTCTTGAATCGCCAGATATTTCAATCGGAGAAATTGCGTGGGAATGCGGATATTATGACCAGAATTATTTCAGCCGTATTTTCAGAAAACATACCGGAATGTCTCCATCTGTTTATCAATCAATGATCAGAAAAAAACAGTGATTAATCTATTGACTTTTTAAATGATTTGGTGTATACTATATTATAAAATTGAGACAGGAGTTGAATTTATGCGGTCGAAAGGAACTAAATCCATTGCAGATAACCGTAAAGCACGGCACGATTATTTTGTTCTCGAATCTTTTGAAGCTGGAATAGAACTTGTCGGAACTGAAGTTAAATCTATTCGTCAGGGCGGAGTAAACCTGAAAGATTCATGGTGCTCTATTGATAAAGGCGAGCTTTTTGTCAAAGGAATGCACATTTCCCCATATGAAAAAGGAAATATTTTTAATCGTGATCCATTAAGAGTCCGCCGGCTGCTTATGCATCGCCGTGAGATAAATAAACTTTACGGAACGCTGAAACAGGATGGATTGTCGCTGATTCCGCTAAGTCTTTATTTTAAAGATTCAAAGGTGAAAATGCAGCTTGGTCTCTGCAAAGGTAAAAAACTCTATGATAAGCGTGATGATGCAGCAAAACGTGATGCAAAGCGTGAGATAGACCGCAGCTTAAAAACTCGCAACAGATAAAATAAAGGACGGATTTTACTCCGTCCTTATTTTTATGAAAAAATCAAAGCTGATCTGCAATATCAAGAATAAGTCTCTCGGATTTTTCCCAGCCGAGACATGGATCCGTAATGGATTTGCCGTAGATATTTTCACCGATCTTCTGCGCTCCGTCCTCGATATAGCTTTCGATCATGAGCCCTTTGACAAGATTTTTTATATCACTGCTGTGACGCATACTATGAAGAATTTCCTTAGAAATACGAATCTGCTCAAAATACTGCTTGCCGGAATTAGAATGGTTTGCATCAACAATCAAGGCAGGATTTTTAAGATTTTTCTGAGCATAAGTTTCAGCAAGGCGAGCAAGGTCTTCGTAGTGATAATTCGGGAAAGACTGTCCCTTATCGTTAACATATCCACGAAGAATAGCGTGAGCATACGGATTTCCCTCGCTTCTGACTTCGCATCCTCTGTAAATGAAAGCATGGCTGTGCTGAGCGGCAGTGATAGAGTTCATCATAACTGAAATATCGCCGCCTGTAGGATTTTTCATACCAACAGGAATAGAAACTCCGCTTGAAACAAGACGATGCTGCTGATTTTCAACGGAACGGGCGCCGATAGCGATATAAGCGAGAAGATCGTCAAGGTAACTGAAATTCTCCGGATAAAGCATTTCGTCCGCAGCGCTGAAACCTGTTTCCTCAAGAGCCTTCATATGAAGAGTTCTTACAGCAATGATGCCGCTTTTAAGATCCGGCATTGCAGTTGGGTTAGGCTGGTGGAGCATACCCTTGTATCCATCTCCGGTAGTTCTTGGCTTTCCGGTATAAATTCTTGGAATGATGAGTATTTTATCTTCAACCTTATCCTGAAGCTTTCTCAGACGAGTGATATAGTCGAGAACGCTGTCCTCATTATCAGCCGAACATGGACCGATAATAAGAAGGAATTTATCGGATTCGCCTGTGAAAACTTTCTTGATTTCCTCATCACGTTTAGCCTTGATGTCGATGAGTTCCTGTGTCAGGGGATGAGCAGCCTTTATATCATCAGGATGCGGCAGCTCTCTTACAATATTCATAGCCATAAAATTACTTCCTTTTCATTAATTTTTTTCTGTAAACCAATCTGTTCCGAATCTTAGCGCAAGCTGATCGCATAATGCAAGAGCGACAGCACTGTCGAGAACTACTCTGGCTCTGTGGATAATTGCCGGATCATGACGTCCCTTTATCTGAAGGGTAGTGTTCTCAAGAGTATTCAGATCGACAGTTTTCTGTTCAGTATAAATCGAGGGTGTAGGCTTAACAGCAGTTCGTATAATGATTGGCATACCATTGGAAATTCCGCCGAGAATGCCTCCACAGCGATTTGTTTCGGTGTAAACCTTTCCGTCGCTGCTTCTGAAAGAATCGTTAGCCTCGCTGCCTTTCATATCAGAAAGAGCGAATCCATCGCCGAATTCTACTCCCTTAACAGCCGGAATGCTGAAAATAATATGCGAAAGAACGCTTTCAAGAGTATCAAACCACGGTTCGCCAACTCCTGCCGGAAATCCGTAAACAAGCGTTTCAAGCCGTCCGCCGACGCTGTTTCCTTCTCTTCTTGCCGATTCAACGGCAGATATCATTTTATCCTTGACAGAATCATCAAGAACAGCGAAATCCGAGTTGTTCAGTTTTTCAATATCAGCCTTGATATCGGAAGAAAATCCGCCATCGGTAATTCCGGCGCAAGAAAGTATATGTGTCCCGATAAAAATATTTTTAGCTTTAAGAGCATTGATAGCAATAGCTCCGGCAGCAACAAGTCCGGCAGTTATTCTTCCGGAAAAATGACCGCCGCCTCTGAAATCCTGAAATCCGTGGTACTTCATAAATGCCGTAAAATCGGCATGTCCGGGACGTGCTTTATAAGCGAGTTCGCCGTAATCACGGCTTCTTGTATCCTGATTTTCAATGATCATTGTAATCGGTGTTCCGGTAGTTTTACCATTAAAAACGCCGCTGACGATCTTTACCGAATCCGCTTCACGTCTCGCTGTGGAAATAGAACCGACTGCCTTGCGGAGAGACATCTGTTTAGCAATAAATGCTTCATCGACCTCAACTCCGGGAGCAAGACCATCGAGAATAGCTCCTATCATTGAACCATGACTTTCGCCGAAAATGGTTACGCTGACGCTTGAACCAAAGGTGTTTTTCAAATTTCACATCTCCTTTAAAAGTTCATAATAACACTTTTAAAGTATATCACAGAAAACAAATAATGTCAATAGTATAATTTAATGCTTTAAAATTTAAAATCGCTAAAGCGGATTATATCTGATATGGAAATAATTATTGAAACTGGACATTGACGAAAATCACTTATTAATGTATAATGTAATATGAAAACTAATTCAGAAATGACGAAAGCGAGTGTAATAAAAATGAAAAAAGTTATAACAATTCAAGATATATCGTGTTTTGGTAAATGTTCACTGACCGTTGCCCTTCCTATTATTTCAGCAATGGGAATTGAGACTGCTGTTATACCAACTGCGGTTCTTTCAACCCATACAGGCGGATTTCAGGGGTATACGTTCCGTGATCTGACCGGCGATATTTCGGCTATTGCCGAACACTGGAAAAAACTTGAGCTGAAATTTGACGCTCTGTATACAGGGTATCTCGGCTCAAAGGAGCAAATTAAAATCGTTTCCGATTTCTTTGATGATTTCGGCAGAATGGATAATTTCATAATCGTTGATCCTGTTATGGGAGACAGCGGAAAATTCTATGCCGGATTCAATGATGATTTTGTCAAGGAAATGGCTGTGCTTTGCGGAAAAGCTGATTTTATTATTCCAAATATGACCGAAGCCTCGCTTCTTCTTGGAATACCATATTCTGAAAAGTACGATCGTATTCACGCAGAAAATGTCCTTAAAAGACTTGCCGGACTCGGATGCCGTGTTCCTGTTCTGACGGGAGTAAACTTTAATGACGGCAAAGAGGGTGCAGCCGCCTATGATTCGGCAAATGATAAGTTTTATTATTCATTCCGCAACCATATCGACCGCAGTGTTCATGGCACGGGAGATATCTTTGCAAGCGTCTTTACCGGGGCAGTTTCTCTTGGAATGAAGCTTCAGCAAGCGCTTGATATTTCCGTCAACTATACTGTAGACTGTATTGAAGAAACTCTTCCTAATTTTGATGAAATGTGGTACGGAAGCGCTTTTGAGCTTTGTCTCGGCAAGCTTATTGATTACGTAAAAGAAAATATGAAGTGATCCTGAGCTCCGCCACCATAATTTTCCAGTGATTATGCCGGAAATAATTGCCCATAATAATATCATTAATACTCGTTTTGAGGAGATATTATTATGGCATATAACAAGGTTGTAATTTCAGGAATAAATACTTCCGAGCTGATCGTTTTAAAAGAAAGTGAGAAAATTGCTCTTCTTAAAGAAATAAAAGCAACAGGAAGCAAGGTGGCGAGAGATAAACTTATAAAAGGAAACCTTCGACTTGTTTTAAGCGTAATACAGCGTTTTACAGGCAGGGGAGAGGATGTTGACGACCTTTTTCAAATAGGTGTTGTCGGACTTATTAAAGCAATAAATAATTTTGATTTAACCAAGGAAGTTCGTTTTTCAACATACTGTGTCCCTATGATAAGCGGAGAGCTTCGACGACATCTTCGTGATTATAGTCATGTAAAGGTAAGCCGTTCTTTGCGTGATCTGGCATATAAGGCAATACAGGCGAAAGAAAAGCTGACCTGCGAGTTTCAGCGTGAGCCTAATATGGAGGAAATTGCCAAGGAAATAGGTGAGAAACGCTCGTCTGTCGTTATCGCTCTTGAAAGTATAAGCGATCCTGTTTCGCTTTACGAACCGGTTTATTCCGATTCTGAGGATACCGTTTATATTATGGATCAGATCGGCGACCGTAACGACGTTGAAAGCAAAATGGATGAAATATCTATTCGTGATGCAATAAAAAATCTTGGCGACCGTGAAAGAAATATTCTTTATCTAAGATTTCTTAAAGGAAAAACTCAGGTTGAAGTAGCGAACGAGATCGGAATTTCTCAGGCGCAGGTCTCACGTCTTGAAAAAGGTGCAATAAATCGAATAAAAGACAGCGTTTGAATTGTTTTATATTTTAAAAAATGTTGATTACACTTGACTTTTCTGAAAATATACTGTATAATAACTAATGATTATAAATATATTTTCAGGAGAGTGTTATAAAATGGACAAGGTCAAGGAATTTTTTGGCAATCTGAAAAAATCCACAAAAATTACGCTTGTATCATGTTTTTGCTTCGTGATGATGACGTTGCTTATACTGTGCTTTTTTATTATGTTTCCGATTACGCCTTCTGAGAAGGTAATAGCAAGCTTCGGACGTGAAAGCGTTTCAAAAAATAACAGTTCTGATACACAGACTGTTGTTACAACAACTGTATCAGATGATTCACTTCTTGTTTCAAAGGGCGAATCTAAATCTGCTACAACATCCCTCGCACGAACAACTATCCGTAAGGATTTTGTAATAAATGTTACAACCGGTTCGGGATTTTATTCCGGCGGACACATTATGACTGGAGATTATTCTTATGAAGGAAACGAAACGACGGTCACAACTGCCTGGGATCCTGAATATCCGGAGGAGCCAAATTACCCGGAGGAACCAAATTATCCTGAGCCGACAAGCGATCCGAATCCAGTAGTAGATAATCCTACTGAGCCTCCGAGTGAGCCGATAACTGATGTCCCCCCTGATATTCCGACAGATCCCCCTGTTCCGCCAGAACCGGCTACAGGAGACGGTGGGGATAGTTCTTCAGGAGGCGGCGATACCGGAACGTGGTAAATTTAATTAAAACCGCTAAGAGCTGACGTACCGAAAAGTTCGTCAGTTCTTTTTTTATTGACAAATTTGATTTATAAAATTATAATAGAAAAAATCAGTTCCAGTATAGGCATCTGATTTTGAAAAGGAGTGATTAAATGAATAAAGAAAAAATTTCAGAAAATGGCAGAGGAAATGACATCTCAACTTTCTATTGATGAAAAAATTATGCTTCTCTCAACTCATCAGCATGGTGTTGAACGGCTTGGACAGTTTTCAAATGATTGTCCGTATGATGAAATTTCAAAAGATATAGTAGATAATGAAGAAGCACGCCGAATAAATCTTCGTGTATCGCTGGAACAAGTAGTGCTTCTAAAGAATAACGGCATCGGTCATAGTTAAAAACACTTCTGATATTGAAGGAGACGAAGTGGTTCAGCTTTATTTTACTGTAAGAGATTCATCAGTAAAGCGTCCAATAAAGAAACTCTGCGGATTTGAAAGAGTACACATTAAAGCCGGAGAATTTCAAACTATCGTTATGGAGATTCCGGAGCATATTCTTTAGATTTATGATCTACACAGCAATAAAATGATTCTTGAGGTAGGTTTGTATATTTTTATGGCAGGCACTTCGTCAGAGAATATAAAATTAACGTCAGGGCTTCAGATACCAGGCGGAAAACCAGCCCTAAGAGAGGATATTATTGAAGCTCAAAGCTGTGATGTCAGCTCTGGGATACGAATTTTATATTCAAGAAAACTACGCCGCCATTATATAAAAACTCATGGCTGGAGTTGGCATACGGTTTACAAAGATGTTTTCTTCAAGGGAAAAAACAAACTTTTGTTTTATGCATCATCTGTTCTCGGAGACAATGTATTGCAGCTTAAAATCGCCGGAATAAAGCTTGAAACAAAGATAATTGCTTCCGAAAGCTATGATGCTTTTTCGGAATATAATATATAGTCGCTCTGCCTGATAATCTTCCTTAAATCGGCGACATAGAAATCGAATTATCTGAATCAGCCGCTTTACTTGAAATAAAATTAATTTGATTCTTGTTTAAAATTATCATAGCAAAAGCATTTACGTTTTTATGTTGATTCAGCGGACATTGTTTCTTTGATTCCTTGTAAAACGAAGTTATTTCCGTCCGGGCATACTGCCCTAATCTTATCAGATAACCTTTATGGATATCTGATAAGATTAATACCGGGTTTTCAAAAGGACTGTACGTCCCTTTGGCAGGGGGCGGGTATCCAGTTGACACATCTGCGAAACAGAAGCACCAACCGAACCGACAAGTGATACTAAAGGTGACAGAGTCCCCTTAATCATTTACATGAAAAGTAAATGATGTTACCCTAAGAATAAAATCAAGGCTGTTGCAATTAAATGAAACAGCCTTGTTATATTATCAATTATTTATCAGAATTGCAGTTTTCTGCAATATAATCAACAGCATGGTCAAGCCAGTCGCCCTCATAAAGTTCGATAGTGCCCTGATCGCAGTGCTTAGCAAGCTCTGTATTGATAGGAAGTCTTGCGAGAACCGGAATACCGTATTCAGCGGCGATCTCTTCAATATGACTTTCACCATAAATGCTGTGACGCTTTCCGCAGTCCGGACATTCATAGTAGCTCATATTCTCAACGATTCCAAGAATCGGAATATTCATAAGCTTAGCCATTTTAACTGCCTTTTCCACGATCATGGAAACAAGCTCCTGCGGAGAAGTAACGATAACGATTCCGTCAACAGGAACGGACTGGAATACTGTAAGCGGAACATCACCGGTTCCCGGAGGCATATCAACGAAGAGATAATCAATATCCTTCCAGATAACATCTGTCCAGAATTGCTTTACAACTCCTGCAATAACAGGACCTCTCCAGACTACAGGATCGCTCTCGTTTTCGAGGAGCAAATTTATGGACATAACGTCAATTCCCATTTTACTTTTTGAAGGAATAATGCCAAATTCGCAGGCATCAGCCTTTTCATGAAGTCCGAAAGCCTTAGGAACGGAAGGTCCGGTAATATCAGCGTCCATAATGCCGACATTTTTTCCTCTTCTCTGCATAGAAACGGCAAGAAGTGAAGAAACCATAGTTTTTCCTACTCCGCCTTTACCGCTTACAATGCCGATAACTTTATTAATTTTACTCATCTGATTTGGTTTTTCGATCATGCTCTGAGGTTCCTGACGGCTTGCACAGTCGCTACCGCAAGAAGAGCAATCGTGTGTACATTCGCTCATTTTAAAACACTCCTTAAACGTTGTTGTTATTTTATTATACCCCTTTTTTCAGTATTAGTCAAGTGTCTGAGGTAAAACATATTCATTCTCCGAATCAATTCTGCTCATAAGTTTCAGACGGTTCTGAGTATAAATTTCCGGTATACCGCATGATAATTTTTGAATATATTCATAAGATTTTTTAAGCGTTTCCGCACTTTCTTCTTTTTTATCTATATTCATCAAAAGTTCGGCTTTATTTAGTAAAGTAGCTGCATACATGAAAAAAGTTTTGTTTTTCTTTTGCATATCGCATTTATAAATGAAAGCCTCAACTTCCTTGAAAAGATATTCTTCATTTAATTTTATCTGTTCAACAGCTTCGGTGAAATTACCACCTATTCTTTTTTCGTGAACAGTAAGAAGCGAATATGCCAAAGCCGAATGATATCCGTCCTTTTCTTTTTCAAGAAGCTCAAGATTTTCATTAACGAGCCGTCTAAATAAGTCATCATCGGTCTGCATAGCGTAATTTAATTTTACAAAAACAATATCTGACTTACAATGAAACTTTTCATCAAAATTTTTTTCAATATCTTGAAGCTCTTTATATGCAGCTTCATTTTCCAATCTGTTAAGATAAGTATAGAAACGTGTTACTTTAAGTGAAAACAGATTAAAAGCATCTGTTTCTTCACTAATATAGGTATTTAAATGCGCAAGAAACCTGTCGGAGCATATTTCAACTAACTGCAAATCGTTCAGCTTTTTATATTTCTTGACGTATTTTATAATACTTTTCGTTTTCTTGCCGTAACGCTTTTTATAGATAAAATAACAGGCAATATACTGTGTATAAAACAGAATGACGCAGTTAAAGGCAACGATTAGAACAGATATGATTAAACGATTTTTAGAAAGTGAAAAACTTGCAGTTGAAATAGCGAGCAATATTGCAAAACTTATTCCTACAGATTTTTGTATATACGAAGCTATACGGTTGTCCGATTTTTTTGCAGCTTCAATATCTTCTCTTGATATTTTCAGCATGGTGTCACCTATATTTGTAAACAGTAGCCGTTTCAAATCCATCAAGCAGAGTGGTCATCTTTCCGAAAGCCATTCCCGTACCCTTGGCAACGCAGTTTATGGAGTCCTTAGCGATATGACAGTTTATGCCGAGAGTACGTTTGATAAGCTGCGGCAGACCTCCGAGAAGCGCGCCGCCTCCGGTCATAAGAAGTCCGTTATCGTAAATATCTCCGACCAGTTCAGGCGGAGCGTCCTCCAGAACTTTTCTTATAGCCTCCATTATAGCGAAAGTATCGTCCTCGATCGCCTCAAAAAGTTCTGTCTCGCTGAGAAGTACCTGTGCCGGAAGTCCTTTCAGCAGACTTCTACCTTTAACGATATATGTCATTTCATCGCTTGGATCATAAAGATTGCAAAGTTCTTTCTTAACCTTTTCAGCAGTTCTTTCACCAATAAGAAGCTTGTATTTATTCTGCATATATTTAACGATAGAACGATCAATCGCATTTCCGGCAGTTTTGATAGTATACGAAGTAACTACGCCGTTCATTGAAACGATAGCAACATCAGTCGTGCCTCCTCCAATATCGACAATCAGATGTCCCTTGGCTTTAGTAATATTAACGCCTGCTCCGATCATTGCAGCGATAGGATTCTGAATAAGATAAACCTGCCTTGAACCGGCGCTTTTAGCAGCGTCAACTACAGCTCTGCTTTCAATATCGGTGATAAAAGAGGGGATACATATTATTATTCTCGGCTTGATAAGCTGGTGTCCTGCAACTTTGAGGATAAACTCACGGATCATGCTGTGCGTAAGATCGTCATCAGAAATAACTCCCTCGTTTATCGGACGTGCAACAGCTATGTAATCAGGATTTCGTCCGATCATTTCGTAAGCTTCTTTTCCTACAGCGATCACACGTTCAGTTCGTGTATTGTAAGCAATAACAGACGGTTCACTTAACACCACACCTTTATTTCCCATTGTCATAACGATGTTAGAAGTTCCTAAATCTATACCTATATCGGTATTAGCCATTTTGATCATCCTTTCTGTTCAACTTTTCATTAAGTTTTTTTATATCTTCATCATTAAGAGTTTCGGCAAGACCTATGCCTATTTTATCTAAATCATTTTTCTTCATTTTCTCATACTGCGGTTTAAGAATAAGCTCTGCTTGTTGTTCATCAAGAGAACCTCCCAACATATTTTTAAGACAAGTATATCTCTTAGCGCTGCGATTATTATCGACCATTTTATAAACTTCCTCTTCCTGACCGATAATAATTAGCAGCTTTTTAGCTCTTGTAACGGCCGTATACAGAAGACTTCGATATGACAGCTTATTGAAACCATCCATCAGAGGCATAATAACAACTTCAAATTCACAGCCCTGACTTTTATGAACTGTTATCGCATAAGCAAGCTCTATCTGAGAAAGCTGATCGAAAGTAAACACTGCTTTTCTGCCGTCAAAATCGAGAACAGCAAGCCTGTCCGGAACTTTAATGCTGACTATACGACCTATATCGCCGTTAAAAACTCCCGTACCCTGTTCGTCTCCTCTTTTCCAGACTATATCGTAGTTATTTTTAGTCTGCATAATTTTGTCGCCCTCACGGAAAATATAAAGATAGCCTTTATATTCGGATTTGCCGGGAGCATGAGGATTCAGCTTTTCCTGAAGAAGTCTGTTCAGCTCGACCGTTCCAAGAGTTCCCTTGCGTGACGGACACAGAATCTGTATGTCATCCACAGGATTGAGATTATAAGCTCTTGGAAGTCTTGTTTGCGTAAGACTGGCAAGAAGCTCTGCCGCTTTATCGTAGTCGTTTCTTTTAAAGAAGAAGAAATCACTGTCTTTTCGTGAAAGATCCGGATACTCGCCCGATACTATCTTATGAGCATTTGTTACGATACAGCTTTTCCTTGCCTGACGGAAGATCTCTTTAAGCTCAATAACCGGGACTTTTCCGCATTCGATGAGATCGCTCAAAAGATTTCCCGCTCCAACTGAAGGGAGCTGATCGATGTCACCGACCATTATAAGTTTACAGCCAAGTCGTACAGCTCTAAGTAATTTTTCAAAAAGAACTACATCGACCATGGACATTTCGTCGATAACAAGAACGTCGCAGTCGAGAGGATTGTTTTCGTTATGAGCGAAAACGAGCCTGCCTCCCGCATCGTAAACTACTTCAAGCAGACGATGAATGGTTTTAGCTTCATATCCCGTAAGATCAGACATACGCTTTGCTGCTCTTCCGGTGGGAGCGGCAAGAAGAACCCTGCTCCCTTGTTTTTCAAAAATTGAGATAATTGCATTCAAGGTTGTAGTTTTTCCGGTACCCGGTCCTCCCGTAAGGATCATAAGTCCCCGTGAAACAGCGGAAGTAATAGCCTTTCGCTGGAGAGCTTCGTACTTTATATTATGCTCTTCCTCTTCAATATTTATAAGAGTATCACAGTTAAAATCTTCCGGCGAGGAAAAGTCCTTTAAAATGTTGATTCTATCGGTAATAAATTGTTCGGCATAGAAATAATCAGGCAGATAAACGTATTCACGCTGAATTTTCCAGTATTCAAAAAGCTCGTTATCGTCGAGAGCAATATTATAAGCGCTGTAAAAATCACTTTCTGATACGCCAAGAGCTTTCTGAGCTTTTTCACTTAAAACCGCAAGCGGAAGACAGGTATGACCTATTGAAGCGTTTGCTTTGAGAATATGCTGAATACCTGCAATAATACGTTTTTCAGAGTTTTTTTCTATATGAAGATCAAGAGCAATATTATCAGCTTTTTCAAATTCAAGTTCAATAGCGTCGCCGCAAAGAAGATACGGATTCAGTTTAAGAAGCTCTATAGCGTCGCCGCCGAATTTTCTGTATGTATTCATAGCATACTGAGATTTGATATCATATTGCGAAAGAAATGTCATAATGCATCTTAAAGAGAAGAGTTTTCTCGCTTCGGCGGCAATTTCTTCACATTTAGAAGCGGAAATGCCTTTGATTTCACTGAGTCTGTGAGGATCATTTTCCATAATATCAAGCGTTTTATCCCCGAAAACATTAACGATTTTTTTTGCCAGTCCAGGACCTATTCCCTTCACAGCGCCGGAAGCGAGATATTTTTCTATATTAACAACAGTATCAGGAAGTTTTCTTTCGCAGTATTCCGCACGAAACTGAGTTCCGAATTTTTTATGGCTTACATACTGTCCCTCAAGAATAAGACCTTCTCCCTCTTCAACATCTCCGAGATCGCCTACAGCAGTGATCATTTCACCTCCTGCATCAAGGTCAACAACAGCATATCCGTTCAACTCGTTTTTGAATAGAACGGTTTCAACCGTTCCTTCGATATGAAGCGGCTTTTCCTCCATAAAAATCACACCTCCAACTTCCTGAATAAAAACATACACTTTATATTATACTATGTTTTTCTCTGAATTGCAAACATTTCCGGCAATTTTTTTTGAAGTTCGCTTAATGAAAGAGTTTCCGCCCATGAATAGCTTTGACAAAACTCGCTGCAAAGACGAATTTGCTCCAAAGATGAACCTATGTCAAGAAGAATCAGCTTATCCAACTCAGATGAACCTTTCGAGAGAAGAACGGTCATGTATTCCAGTTTCTGAGCAAGTTCGCAGTCGTCCGCCATGATCGGTATAACGGCAATAACCGGAGCGGTTTTCGCTCTTGCTTTTGAACAGCAGAAAAGACAGAAAATCTCAATTCCGGCAATAACAACCATTACTGCTATTGAAATCAACACAGCTATATCCATATGTATTACCTCCGTAAGAATATATTAATGATATAATATATTCTTATTAAAGCAAAAACGCCACAAAAAAACTGCCGCACGAATACGGCAGTTTGAAATATAATTCTATTTTGCGAGCGATTTTCTTTTTATTTTTCTCAGAAGAATAATGAACAGTATCAGTTCGGTCAAAAATGTTATGCTCCATGAAATCGTGTAAGAAAGATAAAGACTTTGAAGAGTATGGTATTTTGGAATCTGAAAAATTGTGTATATCCAGATGATTCGCATTATGCATACTCCGGCGATAGTGATTATCATAGGAAGAATCGAGTAGCCGATTCCTCTGAGCAGACCGGTCGTAACGTCCATAAGTCCGCAGAGAAAATAGGGGATGCATATGAAAGTCATTCTTATAAGACCATAGCTTATATCCTCCGGTTTTCCGGGAATGTAAATCGAAAGCAGGGGATGACCGAATAGTCTGGCAATACATCCAAGAGACAGTCCTGTAACAAAAACAGACGTAAGACAGAGTAACATAATTTTTCTTATCCGGTCAATTTTACCGGCACCATAATTTCGTGCGGTAAAATTAATTGAAGTCTGGCTGAAAGAGTTCATCGAAACATAAACAAAACCTTCGATATTTCCGGCGGCAGCGTTTCCTGACATTACAACAGAGCCGAATGAATTTATGGAAGATTGAATAATAACGTTTGAAATTGAGAAAAGCGAACCTTGTATTCCGGCAGGAAATCCTATCTGAATTATTCTTAGAATCTGGCGGCGGTAAAAACGCATTTCTTTAAGAATAAGTTTGCAGGGATCGTTTCTTTTCATTAATGCACGGATTATCAATACAGCGGAAAGCGTCTGTGAAACAGTGGTTGCCGTAGCAACTCCGGCGACATCCATTTTTAAAAGAATTACAAATATAAGATTAAGTATAACATTAACTATTCCGGCTGCGGTAAGATAAACCAGCGGACTTTTTGTGTCGCCAGCTGCTCTTAAAATCGCAGAACCGAAATTATAAACCATACTTGATGTTATTCCTATGAAGTATATCTTCATATAAGTTGTAGAAAGTCCGATAACATCCGAAGGCGTTCCCATAAGCGATAGAAATGTTTCTGCTCCACAGACCCCGACAATAGTAAGAATAATTCCGCTGATAAGGGCGGTTGGTATAGCTGTGTGGACTGTTTTATGAACATCATCTGCTTTTCCTGCTCCAAGTCCATGAGCAACCGATACGCCTGCGCCTACTGAAAGTCCGATAAACAGATTGGTAATAAGATTGATTATTGCTCCCGTTGCTCCAACAGCAGCAACGGAATTATCAGAGCCGTATCTTCCCACAACAACAAGATCGGCGGCATTGAACAGAAGCTGAAGAATTCCGGTAAGTATAATGGGGAACGTATAAAGAAGTATCTTTTTTAAAAGAGGACCTTCTGTCATATCGTATGACGATTGATTCTGCATAACAAAACTCCTTTCAAACTTTTTTAAGCCGATAAAAAAGCTCCCGAATAAAAGGGAGCGAATAATCAGACCTGTTAAAAAAGGTCTGATTATAGAAGCATTTTAGCATTTTTCCTTAATTAGTATTATGCTTAATCCGTTCAATTTCCTGATCTCTTTTCCAAAGAAAACTTATATGCGCTTCAGTACCCATCTGAATTCTTCGGAGATTTTCTATATGCTTGTAGAGAATCACAAGCGAAACAACAGCGAGAATAAGAGTTCCATATACATCTCCTGTTAAAAATGCATAAATACATGTGAATAATATCGATCCGGAAATAGGTACAATACATATGTAATCAATTCCAAATCCGAGAAATATTTCCAGGATCAGCAGAAGCAGGAAAAGATGCGGATTAAATGAAATTATCATACCGGCAAGACAAGCAAGACCTTTTCCGCCATGGAATTTCATAAAAGCGGGAAAAATATGTCCGAAAATGCAAGCGGAACCGCCGAGAATTTTTGCAAATTTTATTTTCGGGAAAAGATAAATTGCCACAGAAGCAGCTATAGCCGCTTTAGAAATATCGAATATTGCCGAAATCAGTCCTGCCTTTTTACCCATAGTGATAATAGCATTAGAAGCTCCAGCATTGCCTGAACCTCTGTCTCTGATATCGAATCCTTTCAGTTTTGATAAGATGTAGGCTGCGTTGATGTTACCTATCAGGTAGCCTATTAAAGAACACAGAACAACCTCCATATAACACCCCTCCTTAAAATTCAAAACCCATTGATATAGGTTTGCATATGTTCTTATATAAAATTTTATGTCAGAAAATTATAATAAGAACGTATTATCAATAAATATTATATATCAGCCTTTGAAATTTGTCAAGAAAAAAGAAGAAAGTTATCAAAAATGGTTTTATTTTACTGCTATGATGTCAAAAATTGACTCTTCCGGAATGAGATTGCTTTTCTTTAAGAAAAATATATAATTTTTACCGACCTGTTGTTCCTGAATTTGGTCTTTGGAATAATAAACATACTGGTATTCAGGAGGAATATTTATCCAACTATGATTTTCGGCAAATTTATCAGCCGGCATATAGCCTCCCTTGATAAAAACTGAAATTTTGTCTCCGTCATTAAGTTTTAAGCCGTCCTGCAATGATGCAATGACAGTAATATTCTCCTGAGTATAGGGTTCTCCGTTGATTTCCGTGTAAATAACCTCATCAACAGAAGCGATAATAACGCCGTCAATATCATCTTCTCCTTCAAAGTCTGGTAGAAAATTACTTTGTATATGGTAAACTGAATCATTCGGTTTATCGTACTTTACAGAGGGTATAACGGTAAGATCATTGATATTATCAGGTCCGTCTGTAACCGGATATTTATTAATATCCTGCTCTGTGGAAGTAGTTACAGTCGGCAATTCTGTAACAACTGTTGTTGCGGTCGATATGGAGGCAGAAGCAGTAGTTGGATTTTCATATGAAACTGTAGTGATCGCATCTGTTGCGCTCTCCGATGTCTTTTCAGGCATTTCGCAGACAGGTACATCAATTGGTTCGTCTCCGATCTCAATATTCTGAGATATAAAAGCAGTAGTGGTATTTATTTCCGAAGAAACCGTAACCGGTTCAGTAACTGAGCTTTCGGAAACATTTTCTGTTGTCAAAGCATTAGTGATGATATCGGTTGTATTGAATGAAGTATTTGAATGACTATCAGAATCAGTTTCTTTTACGATAGAAACATTATTGAATTTGCCGTTAAAATCATTATTTTTTCCGGCAAGTCCACATAAACATATAACAACAGCAGCCATCGCTGCGGCAGAAGCGTATCTGAATATCATTATCGGGTAAAAATGGCGTTTGTTTTGTTTATAATTTTTCTCATAAAGCTTAATAAAATTATTTTTATTTTCAGCCTCAGGAATATTGAAAGCTTCCTTCAATGCTTGTATTTCGGACTTTTTCATTGCAGCTCCTCCTTTCCGAGTTCATTATGTAAAGCTGCGAGAATCTTTTTTATTTTTCTGTTTACTGCAAATCGTGAAATATTATAAAGACCGCCTATAACGTTTATGGGAACGTCATTTACATATCTCAGCAGAATTATCTCCCTTTCCTCATCCGGAAGTCTGTTAAGAGCCTGATGAAGAGATAAATTGGTAAGAACATTTTCTTCTAAATTTTCATCAGAAACTATATCTTCAGAAATTTCAGAGCAAGGTCGTTTTCTGAATTCATCAGCGCAAAGATTTCCTGCTATCGTATATAAAAGCTGTAAAGTTTTATTTATATTATGATATTGCGGATGTTCAAGATAACGCAGGAAGGTTTCTTGTGTAATATCCTCCGCAATTTCACGTTTTTTCACACGCAGATAACAAAAACGATATATTTTATCGTATTGATCGCTTATATCAAATGACACACAAAAACCTCCCTTCAACATTTTTAACGGAATAACTGAAGTCCATGTGCGGATGAAAATGTAAATTTTCTGTGAATATTCTTAATTATATCATATTTAAATCAAATTGTAAAGAAAAAGCCGTATCAAACGATACGGTCTTTTCTGATTTGTCCCAATATAGGAAACCCAATTTTATAAAACTGCTGGTTAAGTGCAATTACAGCAGAATTATTCTTCCGGAATAGTCGTAAGAGTTCCGATAAATACAGGAATCGATGTTTCGGTATCAACAATACAGTAAACGAACGGACGGTCAAAAGCAACACTTTTATCTGGTATAAGTATGCAATCATTGCTCAATTCAACGGCCGTAACGGCTGCGGCTTTCGTGCCGCTTTCTGTAAGCTCTATGTGTGTTTTGTGAAGAATTTTACTTATGTAAGGCGATATTTCCGACATTCTTGAAAAATCTGCGCTACCGCTCTTGAACGCCTGCTTCATACCCATCAACTGCAAATCATCTGATAATTCATTTTCATAATCATAGCTGAACTTAGGAAGGGAGCATTCGATATTTACATATTTCGGAGAAGAAAGAATTTTATTAAGCGATTCCGGAGTAAGTCCGGCAATGTAATCGCTCACTGAAATTCCCTCATCAGGAAGAAGAGCAGCAAACGCATATTTTTTTCCTGCATAGTATTTATAAATACCAACAGCGTTATCATCTTCAAGGTAAAGAGATTCTATAGAATTCAGCATTTCGGCTTCTTGAACAGTTCCGTCATAAGCAGTAAAATTTCCGCTGCTTATTTGATTTTCCTCATACTGCTTCATCCATTTTGCGTCAAAAGCGACTGCATTTATAATAAATGAAACAACATCCGGATCAATATCGTTGATTATTTTGGGTATCATTTCATAGGTTTTTTCATTTACCCAATTATTTATATCATTAACTGTTGATTCATCAAAAGGAGCTTTAAATGAATCGGCATCATAATAAGTTTTATTTTTCTGCAAAAATTCGGGAAGAACGTTTATCCTTTCGGAATCGTCTCTGAACCAGATAGAATTGGCTGTGGAAAGCTTGCAGTTTTCATCGTTCGGCTGGGATGTGCGCTGAGTGTAGAGATATTCGTTAAGCTTATCTATGGATATTCCTCCGAGAGCTTTTTCCATTTCCGCAAGAGTTTCACCGTCTGCGCCGTTAGCCGTCATCGAAAGAGCCTGCATCACGGAATACGGCGAAATGAGCGTATTTGTATCCTCTGAGACGCTTTTCTGCATAAGATCAAGTGCAAATTTAGTTTGAGCCATGATGAATTCTTCGTCTGCTTTTGCGCCTTCAGTAGACTGAGCTTCAAATCTTTCACTGAGATTTACAGTGGTATCATCAGGCTGAGGTCTTTCATACCCAACGGTATTTATCAGAGTTTTTCTCATAAGAGCAAGATCGAACGAATCAATTACACCATCTTCGCAAAGATCGGCAAGCTTCCATTCATCCAGTTCCCCTTTACCGAGCAGATACTTCTCAAGCATAGCGAGATCAGCGATATCTATTTCGCCGTTGTTGTTAACATCTCCCATAAGCACAGGGTCACACAGCGAACCGGGAAGATTAATAGATGCAAAACCATATTTCGATGCAAATTCTCGTATACTGCTGTACGGAGGTGCAATAATAAGACAGTCGTCCGTTGTTATATTCCACATATGATATTCTTCATCTATCTGACAATCGGGATTTACTATGATAAGATATATCAAGGTTTTCGGAAGAGCCTGTTTCCCGATAAAATCAATATTTTTAGGAACAATAAGCTGCGTTATGGCACAGCCGTTAAATACCATATCTTCAAGAACAGTGATGCCTTTCGGTATATTTGCGGAAGAAAGCGAAGTACAGGAATCAAATGCCTGCTTGCCCAAATATGTAACGCTGTCGGGAATAGCGATCGCTTCAAGCTTAGAACATCCGAAAAATGCACGAATTCCAATACTTGTAAGATTTTCCGGTAAAATTATTTTAGTAAGGGATGCACAGTTTAAAAATGCTTCATCGCTGATCTCTTTAACTCCTGATGGAATATTTACGGAAGCGAGCTTACTGCACATAGAAAATGCCTGTTTGCCGATTTCCGTAACACTGTCCGGGAGAGTTATAGATGTAACGTTTGATACGCCTGCAAAAGCGTGTTCGCCTATTACTTTGACCGGAACTCCCTCAATTTCATCCGGGACTATTATTTCATTTTCGGCTTTAGTCGAAGTTGCAGTAATTTCAACATATTCGCCGTAATTTTTATACATATAAATATCATAAATAGACGTTTTAACGTCCTCATCGACAACTACGGCATTTGTTTTTGGCGGCAGGAAATTTGCAGTCATCGGAGCAGTCAGGCATAAGCACATCACTGCTGATATTATTTTTTTATAATTCATATAAATACCTCCTGAAAATTTATGAGAATCTGCCTTCAAAAGCAGAAGGAGAAAATTCACAGCCAGATTTCATTTTATGCAAATGGAGAACAGGATATCTTTTAAAGGCAGATTCTGAAAGCGGTTTTGTGTGTTCATAAAGTTTAACGCAAAATGGACGGCAGATGTGCGGGAAAAATTGTAAATATTTCGTGAACAAAGCCGAGCCGCCGGTTCAAATTTATGTAACATTCCGGTATTTTTTATTATAAAACGAACATAATAAGAAATATAAAAGTGCATACAACAGTACTATTGTACAAAACTAACACTTCATAACTGAAAGGATATTGATTATGATAGAACAGGATACAATTAAGCTTTTAAGGGAATGTGATGCAGGAATCAAGATGGGAATATCGTCGCTCGACGATTCTATGAAATATGTAAAAAACTCCGAACTGAAAGGGATTCTTGATAACAGTGCAAAAGAACATATCAAAATTAAACATGATATGCAGAATCTCCTTGATCGCTACCATGATGACGGAAAAGAGCCTCCGGTTATGGCAAAGGGCATGGAGTGGATTAAGACAAACGTCAAGCTTGCAGTTGAATCATCGGATAACGCAGTAGCAGCTTTCATTACGGACGGATGTAATATGGGAATAAAATCGCTGTCACGTTATATGAATCAGTATAAGGCAGCTGATGAAAAATCAAAAAATATATCAAAAAAGCTTATAAGTATTGAGGAAAAACTTGCTTTTGATATACGGCAGTTTCTTTAATTTTTACGGAGTGCAGTAATATGTGCTCCGTTTTTTAAGTTTACTGCATAATATATAACAGGAAATCTTTTATAGTGTGTTCACGAGGGATTTATTTATGATTTCCGGAAAGACTTATATTATGGCGTATCAATTTTTCACATTTCAAATAAATTTAGTTTTTTAAGTACGCCTGAGGAGGATTTTTATGTTTGGATTAATGCCGTTTGAAAGAAACGATATATGGAATCCGTTCAGAGATTTTGAAAAGGATTTTTTCAAAGGTTTTGGAACTGTAAGTCATTGCCGCACCGACATCAGGGATGAGGGAGATAAATATCTGCTTGAATGTGAGATGCCCGGATTGGATAAAGATGATATAAAAATAGATATCAGCGGAAATACGCTTACTTTGTGCGCAGAGCATAAAGCTGAAAATAATGAAAAAAACAACAATGGAGAATATATCAGAAAAGAAAGAAATTACAGCTCATATTGCAGAAGCTTTGATATTTCAAATATTGATGAAAACTCCATTGGGGCTGAATATACGAACGGAATACTAAAATTGTCATTGCCAAAAAAGGAAAAGGAACAGCCGCAGACTAAAAGAATTGAAATAAAATAATCAAAAGGAGTACAGCTTTTCAAGTTGTACTCCTTTTTAAATCCCTGGAAAATTATTTGAATAAATTTCAGCGACTTTCACACAAAACGCAACGTTGTTTTATGCACAAAGTAGAAAATATAAAATACTCTTGACTTAGAGCCAACTCTAAGTATTATAATAATTACATAAATATATGAGTGGAGGTAGATACATTGACAATCAAAGAAGTAAGTGAAAAGTATGATATTTCACAGGATACTCTTCGATATTATGAGCGTGTAGGCATGATACCGCCTGTAACTCGTACAGCGGGCGGTATTCGTGACTATCAGGAGGAAGATATAAATTGGGTCGAGCTTGCAAAATGTATGCGTAGTGCCGGACTTCCGGTAGAGGCAATGATAGAGTACGTCAGACTGGTTCAAGAAGGTGATTCAACGCTCGCCGCAAGACTTCAGCTCCTAACAGATCAAAAAGAATTGCTCTTGGAGCAGAAAAATAAAATTGATACTACACTGGAACGTCTTAATTATAAAATTTCACGTTATGAAATCGCTGTGAAAACCGGAAAACTTATATGGACAGATGAAATATAGTTTAAAATTATTTTAAATACTGTATGAGTAAAGCATAAATCTGCAAAGAAATAAAATGAGGGGGAGATAGTTATGAATAATCTTGAAAGAGCAAAAGAACTGCTTAAAAGTTCCGAATCCACTTGTGTGTGCTGCAGCAATGAAGAAACTCTTATAAGTAAGAAACGTGGTGTTTCTCCGCTGATTGAATGGCTTGATGAGGGGAAAAATCTGAAAGAATATTCTGCTGCGGATAAGGTAGTTGGAAACGGAGCAGCATTTCTGTACATACTGCTTGAGGTAAAAGAACTTCACGCTAATGTTATCAGCAAAAGTGCGCTTGAAACTTTGAATCGGTATCAGATTCCAATTACTTATGATATCTTGACTGAAGCGATACGTAATCGTGAAAATACAGGATTTTGTCCAATCGAAACAGCAGTATCAGGAATAACTTTACCGGATAAAGCTCTTACTGCAATTCGAAGCAGACTAAATAAAATGCAAAAGTCATGAAATAAATACGAAATAAATCTGCCAAGCCTTTCAAAAAAAGCCAAGTCCTCACTCAACTTTTTTGAAAGGCTTGGCTTATATAATGAATATAAAATTCAAATCATTTTTCTGTATGTATTTGGACTTATTCCGGTGATCTGACGAAACTGCCGCAGAAAATATTTGTCGTCTTCATATCCGCATTTCATAGCAATTGAAGAAAGGCTCAGAGAGGTTGTCATAAGCAAATATTTTGCCATAGCAATTTTAGCGAGAATTAAATCTTTGTGAAAGCTTACTTCAAAAATATTTTTATATGCAGCACGAAAATGACCGTAGCTAAGGCTGAATTCTTTGCAGATATTCTGAGCATTCCATACTTTTTCCGGATTTTTATACATAGCTGTTCTTACTGAAATATATTTATTGTAACCTATAATATTTTTTTTATCGGAAATAAAAACAGACTTTTTATTTATTTCAGCAGAAAGCAATAATAAAAGCTCTTCCGGAGAACAGTTTTCGACCAGAGCAACTATTCCGGCAGATACTATAGTATCAATTTTACGTTCTTTGCTATACGCAGGAGAGTGAGATATTAGAATCGTTATCCTATCTGCTGTTAAATCAGAGAAATCATCCGAAAGATTGCCAATAGATGCTAAAACGAAAGTTTTATCCGAAAGTTTAGCGCTGAAAGAACCAGCATCAACAGTAAGTTTTTTCAGACATTCTGCAATTTCAATATCAATTTTTACTGATGTCTTTTTTTCATCTATACGGCTATCATCAAAAAAAAGACTTGTTTTTATCATAACTAAACAGATCTTGTCGTTACTTGATGAGTTGCTCAAGGCGTTGTTCAATTCACGGAAAAGTCCGCTGCGATTATAAAGACCTGTGGCGGTATCATGAAATTCTGAGAGATTATTATATGTTAAAAGTACATTGATATCATTTTTTACTTTAAGCATATTAAGAGCATTCACAGCGGCATGTATCCAGTCTATATAGATAGAATCGAAAGTATCCGGAGTTGTATATTGAAAAATAAAGTAACCTATCTCAATTCCAGCGGAAAATATAGGAATAAAATAAATGAAAAGATCATTGCCTGCTCCATAAAGTTCCTCCGGAAAAAGCATATGACGCTTAAAAAAGTGTGGATTTGAATCGGAATATTCAGGACTGATTATTCTGTAGAAAGTCATAATTTCAGCATTAGTATTAACATAAATATTGGTTTTCTCATTCAAACTGCACCAGTTTTCATAAAGACACAAATAAATTCCGGCTATGTTTCTTATAAGGTAAGAAAAATCCTGAAGAACCTTTATATAATCTTTTATTGATCTGCAAGAAGTTAATTGCTGTTCAAAATTTCCGCATAAATTCAGATTAGTGTAATACTGGACGTTTCTCACATTGTTAAGTTCTATTTTGAGATGCTCTCTGTCGATCTTACAAGAGCATGTATTTCCATATATCATGCAGCCATTAAGAGATATTTCTTCTTCTGGCGAACCTGTTATCATACTGTAAAGAATACTTACAGCTTTTGCACCAACTGCTTCTCTGTTGCGATGATAGGTTGTCAATATCGGAGAATGGTTAAAACGTTCTCCAACATATTCGTAGCTTATAACCGTTACATCATCCGGAACTGCAATATCATTTTCAAAAAAGGTATCAATAAGACCGTATGCCATATAGTCGCTTGCACAAATTATAGCCTGCGGAAGATTTCTTTTTCCGCTGATATATTCCATAGCAAGCCTTTCGCCGGAATCTTTCCAGAAATCACCGTAAATAATATTTTTCTCACTGAAAGGTATGTTTCTTTCTTCAAAAACATCACGAACTCCGGCAACTCTTTCGTGAGAAGTTTCGAGATTTTCACATCCGGTAAGAATATCGATATCTTTAAATTCATGGATGTCAATAAGATGACGTGCTATATCCTGAAAGTCTGAACGTACATTATTATTAACGCAAATAAACTCATCTATAATGGCGTCCGTAACTACTACGGGGATATTTCTGCTGCAAATCTTATTGTATATAAACGTTTGCAGTTCATGGTTCATTATAGACTCAGCAGCAAGAATGATACCATCAAGACGTTCGGATTCTATTAAATCATATATTTTATTTTCGACTTCAACATCGGCATAATATTCGTTAAAATTATAGATATTTGAGAATACAGCGGCATGAATATTATATTTTTCAGCTTGTGACAAAATACCGGCAAGAAGCTTACGCTGTTCTGATTCCGAAACTCTTGCAGTAATAATGCCTATAAATAATTTGCCGTTTAGCATTTTCGGACTCCTCTTAAAAAATAATTTATATTATAAATTATATCATTATTTAATAAAAAAGTCAATAAAACCTGCATTTTTTACACTTAATCTGCAAAATGTGGGTTGTGAATAAAATGTGAATGATGTATAATATAATCAAAGAATAATGATACAAATAATTATTGCAGGGAGTTGATTCTTTTGAAAATGAAAAAAATTTATGCTGTTATGACCGCAGCAGCCTGTATGACAGGTACATTTGCCGTTATGCCGCAGCTGGTTATGCCGGTATCGGCAATTGAAGTGGTTTACGATAGTTTTGAGGCAAACTATGATGGATGGCACGGCAATTCCGATACGGTTCAGCTTATAGCCGAAAACGGAGCAGGCTGCAAATCGTCAAGAGGAATGAAAGTTACAGGTCGTTTATCCAAAGATGACGGAGCTTCTTCATCAAAGGGATTCTACCTTAGCGGTGGAATTAAGTATAATTACAGCGTTCAGGTTTACAGTGAAACAGATGAAACATTCAATATGACGCTTCTTTGCATTGACGAAAATACCGGAGAGAAAACTGAAAAGAAACTGGTTTCAAAAAAATCAAGGGCAGGGAAGTGGACAGAACTTTCAGCAGAATATACAGCTCCTGAAAACAGCTATGAATTCATGCTGACCATAACTACCGACAGTACAAATGATTTCACCTTTGATACCGTTAAAATTACATCAGAAAAGAGCAGAAACGCCGCTTATGCAGCAAGCTCGCAGAAAGGTCTTAAAGATGAATTTGCAGATTATTTCAGAGTTGGAAATATCCTCAATAGTGGAACTGTAAGAAACTCTGCAATAACTGCAAATATGATAAAAGACTTCAACAGTATCGAATGTGAAAATGAAATGAAACCAGACGCTACGCTTGTTCAGTCGCAGTGCAGCGGTACAAACATCGGAGTTTCTCTTAATAATGCGTCAGCCATTATGGACTTCTGTATAAAAAATAATATAGCAATGAGAGGTCATACTTTCGTTTGGCACAGCCAGACTCCTGTTTGGTTTTTTAAAGAAAATTTTAAAGCGGACGGAAACTGGGTTTCGTCATCTGTAATGGATCAGAGAATGGAAAGCTATATAAAAAATATGTTTGCCGCTATAAAACAGCAGTATCCTGATCTGAATCTTTATGCTTATGATGTTGCAAACGAATGCATAAGCGATGATTCAAACAGAACCGCTAATTTCGGCGGAGCAAGAGAGCCGGGCGATAATAATACCGAGGGTGGTAAGTCCGGTTGGGTTCAGGTTTATGGAAATAACAGTTTCGTAGAAAAAGCTTTTACTTATGCAAGAAAATACGCTCCCGAAGGATGCGATCTTTATTACAACGACTATAATGAGTATTGGGATCACAAAAGAGACACTATCTACAATATGTGTAAGTCTCTTTATGAAAAAGGACTTCTTGACGGAGTTGGAATGCAGTCCCACGTTCCCGCTAATGCAACCGGATTTGCCGGAACAGACTCCTATCTTGCTGCAATGGACAAATATCTGTCTATCGGATGCGATGTTCAGGTAACAGAACTGGATATATCTCTTGAAAGTGGAAAATATTCGCTTCAGGAGCAGGCAGATAAATATAAAGCTATTTTCCAGCACGCTATGGAATGTAATAAGAATCCGAAATCAGACGGACGTGTAACTCTTGTTGCAATTTGGGGACCAAATGACGCTAATTCATGGCTGAAGGCAGGGAGCGACGCACTTATTTATGATTCAAATAATCAGCCTAAGATTGCATATAATACTCTCACCTCCATGATACCTCAGTCCGAGTGGGGCGACGGCAGTAATTATCAGGGAGGAGAGGTTAAGCCAATAGAACCTAATGAATACGGTTGGTTCTTTAACGACGGATTTGAAGGAGATACTTGCAGTTGGAACGGTCGTGGAGCTGCTGAAATAATGACAAGCGGCAGAACTTCTTATGTTGGAAGTGAAGCACTTCTTGTTCAGAACAGGGATGCTTCATGGAACGGCGCATCCAAAGCTCTTAATCCGAGAGCATTTGTTCCGGGGGAAGAATTCAGCTTTAGTGTAAATGTGATGTATTTTGACGGTGACGATACGGATACATTCTATCTGAAATTACAGTATATCGACTCAGACGGTGAAACTCACTATGATACTATTGCCGAGGGAACTGCTCCCAAGGGCGAATGGTTACAGCTTGCAAATAAAAATTATCTTATTCCTGCTGACGCTTCTGATATGCAGATCTATGTTGAAACTGCTGATTCAACAAATAATTTCTATATTGATGAAGCTATCGGTGCAGTAGGAGGAACAGGCATACTTGGAGCAGGACAGCCGTCGGTAAGAAAACTTATTCTCGGTGATACAGATTTTGACGGCGAAATTACTGCTTTCGATATGGTTATTGCACGCAGATGTCTGCTTGGTCAGATTGACGATTCACTTACCAAAAAGGCGGCTGATGTTGACCAGAGCGGAAAAGTTGAAGTAAACGATATTGTACTTCTTCAGCAGTATATTCTTGGTATGATAAAGGAATTTCCCGTTTCTGAAAAAGTAATTGATACAGCGGCTATGGAAGCAATTTTCAAGAACATGAATGTTGCTGCAAGCTATAAAAAAGACGGCGAAAATAATCCTCTGTACACTCAGCGCTTCGGAGCAGATCCCGGAGTAATGGAATATAATGGCAGGGTTTATGTTTACATGACAAATGACGTAGTTGAATACGACAGCAATAGTCAGATAACTGAAAATACATACGGTCAGGTAAATAAAATCAATTGTATTTCATCAGATGATATGGTAAACTGGACCGATCACGGTGCAATTGAAGTTGCAGGAGCTAACGGTATAGCAAAATGGGCTTCACTTTCATGGGCGCCATGTGCGGCTCATAAGACTATCAACGGAAAAGAAAAATTTTTCCTTTACTTCTGTAACGGAGGCAACGGCGTATGCGTTTTAACTGCTGATTCGCCTACAGGTCCTTGGAGCGATCCTCTTGGTCATGAACTTGTAACAAGAGCTGTTCCGAACTGCGGTAATATTCCATGGCTTTTTGATCCGGCTGTATTTGTTGACGATGATGGAACAGGTTATCTCTGTTTCGGAGGAGGTGTGCCAGACGGACAGCAGGCTATGCCGTCTACAACACGAATTGTTAAGCTTGGCACTGATATGATAAGTCTTGACGGAACACCGGTAACTATAAATGCGCCTTATGTTTTCGAGGATTCTGGAATCAATAAGATCGGTAACAAATATTATTATACATATTGTTCCAACTGGAATACAGGCGGAAATCAGTATGGTCTTTCAAGCGCAGGTATTCAGTATATGGTTGCGGATAACCCTCTCGGACCTTATACATATGGCGGTGAATTATTCAAGAATCAGGGAAATTTCTTCCCTGGCATGACGGGAAATAATCACCACTCAATTGTAAGTCTAAATAATCAGCTTTATCTTTTCTATCACTCACGTCCTGTTGAAAAAGCTATGGGAATTGATGGAAATTACAGAAGTCCGCAAGTTGATAAAATAACTATGAATGGTACGAAGATTAATTCTGTAACCGGAACAATGACAGGTATTGTACAGCTTAAACCACTTGATCCCTACAAGAAAATTGAAGCTGAAACTATGTCTAATCAGTCCAAGGATATCTCCGTAAGCGGTCTTGGAAACACCACAGTTAAGGGAACAAAGGGAAGTTGGATAAAGGTAAGCGGAGCAGAGCTCAATAAGGGAATCAATAACATAACCATAAGAGCTGCAGCATCAAAAGGCGGAGTTATCAAATTCTGTACAGGTTCACCAGTTGGCGATGTTATTGGATATTCAGAGCTCGAAGCCGGAAGTTCTATGATTGAAATAACAGTTCCTTCGGTTTCGTCAGTAAGCGGAAAACAAGATATTTACCTTGTTTTCAGTTCAGATATTGAGCTTGATTATTGGTATTTTTCATGAGCTTATAATCGCATATCGATTACATTATGGTATGCGGTCATAAATAATTATAGTTGAGGAATATTTTCTGCACATTAATATTTCTTTACTATATAAATTCCGAACTTTATATGTAAGGGAAGGACAAATCAGAGAAAACAGCTGTATTTTGGGTGTACAGCTGTTTTTTTACTTTGTATATTCTTCATTATATCCACCAAATCTGCATATTCTGGGTTGTAAATAATTTATGAACTTGATATAATAATTATAGCTTTGAAATTAAAAAAGGAGTGATTTTATGAAACTTAAATCAATAGGTGAAAAATTTATCTCTGCTATAACAGCGTCAGCTATAATTTTTACCGGATTCTGTATTGCACCGACAGAAATTACCGTCGCAGCTGAAACAGTTGTTATTGATACGACAACAGAATATCAGACTATCAGAGGCTTTGGCGGTATTAATCATCCGGAATGGACAGGTCAGGATATGACGGAATCGCAAAGACAAACGGCTTTCGGAAATGGCGCTGACGAAATGGGGCTTACCATTCTTCGTGTTTTCGTAAACCCTGATAAGAATCAATGGAACAAGGCTGTTCCTACCGCTAAATATGCATCTGAAAATGGTGTCACTGTTTTTGCATCACCGTGGGAACCACCTTCAAATCTTGCCGAATCTGGTGGAAGCAACGGTAAGCTTCATATTCCTAAGTCGAATTACGGAGCTTATGCTCAGCATCTTAATGATTTTGGTACATATATGAAAAACAACGGCGTTGATCTATACTCTATATCTGTTCAAAATGAGCCTGACTATGCTTCTGAATGGACATATTGGTCAACAGATGAAACGGTTGATTTTATTGCAAACTATGGCGATAAGATAACCAGCACAAGACTCATGTCACCTGAATCCTTTCAATATGCTCCTTTAAACGCTTCATGGGTGAACGACGGCGGAAAGAAATTTTATCAAAAAATCATGGCGAACAGCAAGGCATTCGCTAACTGTGACGTATTCGGCACTCATATGTATGGTACGACAAGAGATTGGATGGATTATCCCGAACTTGAAAATTGCGGTAAAGAAATCTGGATGACAGAGGTTTACGTTCCCAACAGTGACGCAGATTCAGCTAATCGTTGGCCAGAGGCTCTGCAAGTATCTGAAAACATCCACAATGCTCTCGTTGTTGGAAATATGAGCGTTTATACATGGTGGTACATCAGAAGAAGCTACGGTCTTATGGATGAAAACGGTGCAATAACCAAAAGAGGTTACAACATGGCTCAGTATTCAAAGTTTGTACGTCCGGGCGACATCCGCATTGAAGCTACAGAACAGCCGGCAAAAGATGTTTTTGTTTCTGCATATAAAAATGACGACAATCAGGTAACGATCGTTGCCGTTAATAAGAGCACAGAGGGATACGCTCAGCTCTTTTCTATCGGAAGCGGTGAAAACATAGTAAATGTTGATCGATACAGAACATCGGCAAATGAAAATATTGCTCTTACAAAGAATCTTGAATATACCGGCGGAAGCTTTTATGCACAGCTTCCTGCAGAAAGCGTTTCCACTTTTGTGGTATCTCTTGAAGGAAACGGAGTAACTCCCGGTATCGAACCAGATGAAAACGGTTATTTCTTCCACGATACGTTTGAAGGAGATGTTTTTGATTGGGAAAGCAGAGGTTCAGCAAGTGTTATTCTTAGCGGACGCACGGCGTATGAGGGAAATGAATCGCTTCTTGTTCAGGAAAGAACAGCAGCATGGAATGGTGGAATGAAAAAGCTTAATCCCAAGGTATTTGTTCCGGGTAATGAGTTCAGTTTCAGTGCAGATGTTATGTATTTTGACGGAGACGCTGTAAATAATTTCTTCATGAAGCTTGAATATACAGGTTCTGACGGCGAAACTCATTATTCATCTATTGCGCAGGCTAAAGCTGTTAAAGGAGAATGGGTTCAGCTCGCCAATACCAACTATACTATTCCGGCAGACGCATCTGATATGAAACTTTATATTGAAACAGAAAATAACGCTAATAATTTTTATGTTGACGAAGCTATCGGAGCGCTTCCCGGTACGGTGATAAAAGGCGCAGAGGAGATAACGTTTATTCTTGGAGATGTAAACTGCGACGGCACGATAGATTCATTTGACCTCGCAGCAGCAAGAAGAGGTATTCTTGGAAATTTTAAAAGCAATGTTGCAGCTCTTGCCGCAGATGTAAACCAGGATGGCAAAACAACGGTTGCGGATCTTGTAATGCTTCAGGAGTATATCCTTGGAGTAATAAACAAATTTGAGAAAGCTCCGGCTAACAAAATGACTATGAAAGAATATACAGAAAAGGTCGCTCCTCTTTTAAAGGAAACAGAACCGGCTGAAGAAAGAAACGAAAAACCTGGAGTACAATATGGAACAGTAAGCAAACAAAGCTATTGGTCAACTACCTGTAACCGGCAGAAAAATTTTAACATTCTTCTTCCTGCGAATTACAGTGAGGATAAAAAATATCCTGTTCTTTACGCTATGCATGGATATTGGCAGAATGAAGATACTCTTATAGATGAATCTGATGAAAGTATGAGAACACGTCAGATAATCGGAAATGCTATTGCTTCAGGAGAAGCAGAAGAAATGATAGTTGTGTTCCCGGATATTTATTCGAGTGCAACGCAATCTGCCTGTACTGCAATGGATGATGCTAATAATGCAGCATATGATAATTTTATTAATGATCTTACTAAGGATCTTATGCCCTATATTGAATCACATTACCCTGTAAAAACCGGACGTGATAATACTGCTATAACCGGATTTTCAATGGGAGGACGTGAAGCTCTTATAATTGGCATGAAGCGTCCTGATCTCTTCGGATATGTAGGTGCAATTTGTCCGGCGCCGGGAGTACACGATGTTGTAAGCACTGCTGATTTCAAATACGATGATATTGAACCATATCTCCTTCTTCTTACCGCAGGAAGCAACGATACTGTAGTATATTCAACACCATCAGGATATAATGATGATCTTACAAACAACGGAGTTCCTCATATCTGGCAATATGTAACCGGAGGATATCATGGAGGAAATTCAATACGTGCGCATATATATAATTACGTTCGCTGGATTTTCAAGAATTAAAAAATTTATAAACTAAGCGAAATACGCAGATGAGTAAACATATTGTTTTAGCTCATCTGCGTATACTTTATTTTTTATGTTTATCATCATACAAAATCCGGGCGGATTCTTCGTATTCGCCTTCAATAAAAATCCTATAAATATCATTTTTTTCAATATATCTTTTTCCGAAATCTTCTCCGTATTTATCAATACGCTTTAAAACAATAAATTCTTCATATATTTCAGAAATAAAACCAATAGAATCTCCTTCGTCTTATTTGAACCTCTTTCAAATTTGATTATTCTGCTGTGTCTATTATAATACAATAGTAAATTGATATCAATTGTATAAAAAAGTATTTACAATTTCGTAAAAATAGTGTAAAATAAAAATTGAAGAAAAATTACTTCCTCATGAAGATTTTAAGGAGATAGAGATTTGATTTTATTAACAGCTAAGAATATATCCAAAACTTATATGGAAAGAAAAATTCTGGATAATGTATCATTCTTTCTTAATGAAGGCGATAAAGTAGGAATTGTAGGCATAAATGGAACGGGTAAATCAACCCTTCTTAAAATCCTTGCCGGAACAGGGGAGGCTGATAAAGGCGATATAATAAGAACGAATGGAATAAGAATATCATATCTTCCGCAAATACCGGAGTTTGATAATCATGGAAGCGTGCTTGAACAGGTTCTTTCACATCTTCCTGAGGATCTAAAGGAAACTAAAGAATTTGAAGCTAAATCTATTCTTGATAAGTTTGGTTTATCAGCTTACGATCGTGATATCAGTACGCTTTCAGGCGGTGAAAAACGTCGTGCAGGAATTGCTGCGGCATTAGTTCAGCCAAGTGATGTTCTCCTTCTCGATGAGCCTACAAACCATATTGATAATGAAACAGCTCAGGTTCTTGAAAATTTACTTTTAAAATATCATGGAGCTATCGTTATGGTAACCCACGACAGATATTTTCTTAATAAAATATGTAAGAAAATAGTTGAAATAGATAAGGGAAAACTTTTTTCATGTAACGGAAATTATAGTGTGTATCTTACACAGAAAGCGCAGCGTGAAGCTGATGCTCAGGCAGCAGAAAGGAAAAATAAGTCGCTTTATCAGCATGAACTTGAATGGATAAGCAGAGGAGCAAGAGCAAGGGGAACAAAAGCCAAGGATAGAATAGAACGTTTTGAGATATTGAAGAATCGTGATATTCCTTTTGAAAATGAAACAATTCAAATGCAATCCGTATCAACACGGCTGGGCAGAAAAACAATTGAAATTGAAAATATCAGTAAATCAATCGACGGAAAAAATATCATAAAAGACTTCTCATACATTATTTCAAGAGATGCAAGGATAGGAATTGTTGGACAAAACGGAGCTGGAAAAAGTACGTTTCTAAAAATGCTTATAGGTGAAATACTTCCCGATTCAGGAAAAATAATTAAGGGCGATACGGTAAATATAGGCTATTATTCACAAGAATGTGAAACAATGGATCTCAAAATGCGTGTAATTGAGTATATAAGAGAAACTGCTGACAGGATTCAGACTCCTGATGGAACAGTTACAGCGTCACAGATGCTTGAAAGATTTCTTTTTACACCAGAACTTCAATGGAACCGTATTGAGAAGCTTTCAGGCGGTGAACGAAAAAGACTGTATCTTCTTAAAATACTCATGACAGCTCCAAATATTCTTTTTCTTGATGAGCCTACTAATGATCTGGATATAACAACTTTAACTATTCTTGAGGATTATCTTGAGAATTTTAATGGAGCAGTTATAGCGGTATCACATGATCGATATTTTCTTGATAAAATGACAACAGAGATATTTGAATTAAAAGATGGATGCTGCACCAGATATAATGGAAATTATACAGATTACGTTGAAAAATCAATACAGAATGTATCTAATCCAAAGTCAAAGACAAAATCGGAGAAAAAAGAACATATATATAAAGGAAAAACAAAACTTAAATTTTCGTTCAAGGAACAAAGAGAATACGAAACCATAGATGATGATATTGCAAAACTTGAACAAATAATTGCTGATACGGAAAAAGAAATCGCAGCAAATGTTTCCGATTATATAAAACTTCAGGAGCTATCAAAAATTAAAGACATATCAGAACAACAGCTCTCATATAAAATGGAACGCTGGGTTTATCTTAATGATCTTGCCGAAAGAATTTCAAAAGGTGAAATGGTCGATAACTGTTGAAAATACATACAAAGTTGTACCAAATAAAATATAAATTAGACAGTAAATTAAAGCTTCGGAGTTATCCGGAGCTTTTTTGTTTAAAAATTCAAAACTTGCTTGCCGTCTCATTGTTTAAAACTCTCTCATAGAGTGAAACGACTACTTGCTTTTCGTACTTTTACAAATTACTACAATAAGGTTCTGTCCTTGCTGTTCTATGTGCTTCTTCTGATTACCCATTCACCAGACAATCGGAACAGCAAGGGCAGAGCCGTCCGAAAAACTCCCCTTAACGTCCAGAAGAGCAATCGCAGAAGCGAAACGAAATGCCTTAAAACACCCCCTACCCCTCTTTCAGAGGGGTAGGGGGTGTTTTAGAAGGGGGCTCACCTACAGGCGAACAGGAATTTTATTTAGAATCGCAAATTTCATAACGGGGAAAGGGAACCGCTTCCCCCCCGTTACCATTGTTCTGGAGATTTGTTACAACTTCGTTACATTTTCATGCTTTACTTGCTGTTAAAATTCCTGCCCAGAACAGTATCTTTATTGCTATCAGTATCAGGATTATTGCTATTATGATGTAAATTAGTATCGTCATTGCTTTATACATTTTGTCTTTTAGTTCTGTGCTTTTTTCTCCTATTAAGACTATTATTGTTAATAAAACTACTATCGCCATTATTGTTATTACTATTTTTTCAATGTCAATCATTTGAATTCTCCTTTATGCTCTTTTATATCGTCCTACAAGTATATCTAATGATACGTTGTATAGGTCAGCTAATTTAATTAACTTTTCTATGTCTGGTAGTCTTTTTCCGTTTTCATTACCGGAGCGAATCTTTCAATAATTAATATGTGAATTGTCAACACTTTTTTGGACAGAAATTATTTAGCCGGGTGAAATGATT
>JAMPIL010000012.1 GCA_023662725.1 Ruminococcus flavefaciens | reverse complement strand
CTGGGTTCGTTATTACGTATTCCTTGTTTTTAAGGTCAAAATGTCCGTAGTTCATTATAATAATTCCTTTCTGTTTTAGAACTTGTTCTTAATTTAAAGTAATTGAATAGTCACTGTTATACATTTTTCTAACCTGCTCAATACGATTATACTGCTCTCCGATACAAAATTCTTTTGACCAGGTCATATAGTACGCCCATGGGGTGTGCGACTTTTCCAGTATATCAATATCCGGCATATAGCCTACTTCTGCAAGTGCAGCAACCTTGTTTTTCGTAGTTTCCACAATCATTTTTTCATAATCTTCGTGATAATCCGTTGCAGAATATTCAGAAAGATAAATATCGGTCGAAATTACATCAACATATTCATCTCCTGGATATCCCTCTTTTAAGGGACAGTTCCATACCCATAGCAAATTATTTATTTTATGAACATTAGTATAATAATCGAACATCAGCTTATAAAGTTCACGTGCTGTTTCAGCTCCTTTCTCTCCCCACCAGAACCAATCCCCATACGCTTCATGGAATGGACGCCACAAAACAGGAATATCCGCTTCCTGAAATTTTTTCAGCAGTTCTGCAATCACGTCCATATCATGGAAAAACGCTTTCCGTTCCGGTGTATTCTCAAGCAGTATACAAGCAGCATCAAAATCCGTATTTTTGGCATAAAAGCTCTTATCACGTCCTCCGATAGGTGAAAACCAGTGAAATGTAAATGTAATGATTCCTTCGTTTTCTTTTGCCCATTTCAATGCAGTATCTACTGTTCCACGATTCTCATAAATCTCAGTCAGACATGATTCATCCGCATCATCGTAATTGATATTCGGTGAATAAGAAAGCAATTCGAATCCCCTGAGTTTTGGCTGTTTTCCAACGATTTCCTCAATATAATCAATTTCTTCCATAGGGTTGGTCTGTGTATGCTGACCTGTAATTATCTTTTTTCCTGCAATATCCGAAAGATAATTCAGCAGTTCCTTTGCCTTGGGAGTTGCATTATGATTAACTGTATTCTGCATAATAATTCCTCCTTGTAATTATGAAACCTGTGATAAACGCTGTATCATTTCCATGCACATTCTACCGTTATGATATGGACATTTCCACGGATGTACAAGCGCCTGACCGGAATCCGGCAAACGATCAGCAGGAATACTTTCTACCCATTCACCGCTTTTATAATCAATGACATGATGCTGAATAAACTCCCAGATTTTTTCGGCTGTGTGCAGATACTCTGTTTTCTGCGGATTTTTCTGATAGGCATTGTAGAATCCTACTACAGACTCCGCTTGAACCCACCAGATTTTCTGACTGTCGATGCGATCGCCTTCACGCTCGTTATTCAAAGCATTCTGACGCTTGTCAAAGGCATTCCGATAGGCAGCTTCTGCAAGACCGTTTATCATCGGCAGCATTTCCTTTTGATACGCTTTATCTTCAAGAACGCTGCATCCACGATCGATCAGCCATGATGTTTCAATATCATGACCGAAGGATTCAAGGTCGATCAGAGAGCGATAATCTGCATCGAAGAAAACATCACAAATCTGTTTTTCCGAGTCATATATTTTCTTTTCAAACAAACGAAGTATACTGCGGATAGAATCCCCCACTTCGTAAAAATGATCTGCATAATAAAGTTCAGAGTATGCTTCAAGAACATGAAGCAGCGTATTCATGGTACGTTCTGCAAGAACGCCGTTTTCGGAAAGTTTTTCGTTGGACGATGGAGTAAAATCACGCTTGAACGCTTCAAGATAACCCTTGCTGTCCCTGCATTTTTCCTCGATCACACGATAGAGAACATAAGCCAAATTCAAAGCTTCTTTTCTTTTGCTCGCATGATAATATGCCGACAGCGCATAAATCGCAAATGCCTGATTGTATGTGTGCTTTGTATCATCGCATACAGTTCCATCATAGTTTACAGACCAATAAACACCGCCATATTGGGAATCAAAGCAGTGATCCACAAGAAATCTGTAAGCGTGATCTGCCATTTCAAGCAATTCGGGTTTGCGGAGGAGCTGATATGCAGAAGCATAAAACCATAAAATCCTGCTGTTGAGAATAACTCCTTTTACGCTTTTCATATCAGGATTTCCCTTGGCATCTGCATAACCGTAAAAACCGCCGTTTATTTCATCTTTCATTCTGTTCCAGAACGGAATCAGATTATTTTCGAGATGTTCCTGAAATACCTTTGCTTCCATAATCAAAATATCCTTTCACTGTATAGTTCAGTCTGATTACAAGGTAAGCCGGCTCTTGCTGTATCAAACCTCTTGTTTGCTTTCGATGATTACATTATACGCTTCTTTATTTCATATTTCTATGAAAAAGAGAAGAAAAAATTGTATAAATCTATTATTTCAGATTGACTTTCCTGCTCGATTGCTGTAAAATAGTAATGGGAGGGAAATGATATGCAGTTATTTGAATATATTGATATTCTGAAAAAACCTTACGATATTTTTTACACCGATTCTGTTAATTCTCCGCTTCACTGGCATTACTACAGTGAGATAATTTATATGACCAAGGGTTCCGTTACAATTACCTGTAACAATCGAAAAACTGTTCTAAAAGAAGGCGATTTATGTTATATTTACCCGCTACAGCTTCATGAATTCTCTAAAGCACAGGATACAGAAGTTCAGTATGCCGTATTGAAATTTGATATACATACGATCAATATTCCACAAGCATACATCTCGAAATTCTATGATATATTTACCAGAAGAACACAGGAAACCGACTTCTGCATGATAATAGACGGCAAACAGCTGGACAGAGCCTCTGTCGACTTTTTGATAGGTAGTACTATTCAGGAATATACGGACAAAAAAGATTTTTACGCATTGCAGGTTCAATCCAATATTTATACGCTGCTGATAGAATTTGCAAGAAAAACTGAAAAAGAAATCATTGCTTCAAAAGCAAATCACACCGATACAGATTTTTCGTTTTATCATATTCTGGAATATATTGACACACATTCCGGAGAACCGCTGGAGATTCATGAACTGGCAGAAATGTGTCATATGAGCTATTCTCATTTTGCAAAACTGTTCCGTGAAAATTATGGGCGCTCCTGCAAAGAATATATTACCTGCATCAGATTGAATAAAGCTCAGGATTTGCTTTTTCATACAGATTATGACCTGAATTTTATTGCGCAAGAAACAGGCTTCTTTGATTGCAGTCATTTTATACGAACTTATAAAAAATGGAAAGGCATTACTCCTAAGCAAGAAAAATTGAAACTAACTTAAGCAAATAATAATTAATAAAAAACTGCCGCACTAATGTACGGCAGTTTCTGTATTCATCTTGTTCTTAGAATTATTATTTATTATTCGCTGAGAAGTATATTTTGTATTTCCAATGCGTCAGCGTTCGTTACTCCGTCTCCGGTACAATAAATATCTGCATTGTACAATCCTTTTTCAGTAATATGCGTTGGGTCTGAACCGTTAAGTCCGAATCTATCCGGATTGGAATTCACCTGCATTATTAAAACGGCGTCAGACATATTTAGAGTTCCGTCACAATTAGCATCGCCTGAACGCTCAGCCGAAGGATCTAAATAACCATTTTTTTCATCCTCTGTAGATTTGTCAGGATTTTCAGCTAAAAGAGCAATTTTCTTATTGTAATTAAAAGTAATGTCTTCTCCGTTATAACTATCAAGGTCAACATTTTTTCCGGATTTTTCCGAAAGTTTATTTACATAAGCTTGGAAATCAGATTCAAAACTTTGAGGTGCATCAGGAGCATTGATCAGAACATATACCTGAACAATAGTCAGATCATAAATATCACCGCTTGTTCCGTTTCCGCTATAGTCGCAGTTTTCTGCAATATTATGCCATACTTCATCCGGAAGAATACTATCCTCACAACTTGTATTATCGAGAATATCATAAAAATAGATGAGAGTATCGAAATAATCATAATAATCAATTGCGCCATCCATATTTACATCCGGATGAGAATCCTCAACAAATTTAAATTCATCTGAACTTCTGTCACAATATTTGTTTATCAAATCATAATCTATGAAGTAACTGTCCATATCCAGTTCTCTTATAGATGCATATTGATAAATAAACCAACTCAGCGTCTCAAAATCATATCCGGAACGATACATATTAAAATATTCACTATTAAGCATTTGCGCAGAATATGGACTTTGAGAGAAACAATAGGCTATCAAATCATTTATAAGAACATAGTGAACATCTTTATTTGTTACTTCAGCATATCGTGGAATTGTTAACAGCCTATCAATTTGTTCCATTGCTTCAGGCGTTAAATGTGATTCATCAAGATTTGAACGATTTCCATTGTGATCTGTTAAAATATACTGATATATATATAAATCACATACGTCTAGAATATCAAATTTACCATCGCCGTTTATATCCGGATTAAAATCGCCTCTGTCTGTTAAATCTTCCAATATTTTATAGTAAGCATGATATCGATCAACACAACCATCTAACCTAAAAATAAAATTATAATATAAGTAACTTTCATCTATTTTTACCTGATCAGACCATATTTCGCTTTTAGTAGAAAAATACTCATATTTTATCGGATAATTCAAAACAAAGTATTCACGCAATAAACTTGCATCTTCCATATCAACCGTTCCGTCAGAATTATAATCTGCATTTTCCATACAGTTTTTTTCTACCTGCTCGTCTACATTATGATTAGAGCAAAAACGATCGGTAACACGATCAAGCAGATAAACATCAACGATATCAAAAACTCCGTTGTTGTCCAGATCAAAGTTAAAATCGCCGTTTTCCATAGATTTTATGACTTCTTTATCCTTTTCAGAAACCCAATACCATGGAGTGGTGTTTTCAGCGGCATAAGCCGGGCTTGATATAGCTGAGCCCATGATAGTAAGGGCTGAAGCAAAAGTTATAAGTTTTTTCATATAGTAACCCCTTTCATCAAAAGATTCGCCATTATTCGATTCATGATCATTATCGATGTTATCATTATTTTCCGGAGGTTTATCATCTCCGGTATTATTGTTATTATCTGCCGGATGATTTTCATTTTCCGAATCAAATCTGCTCGGATTTTCCGGCAAAGCAGTTGTTTTCGGAATTGAATTATGTTCCGTGCCGATATCTTGTGAACTCATCGACATGATCGTAGTAGTTTCAATTGGCGAAAGAATTGTTGTTAATGCATTTGTTTGAGTTGTTTTTGTACTTTCAGATAAAGCCGACGTGGCGGTTGTTATAAATGATTCAGATGTTTCAGAAACTGCGGTAGTTACCTGATATTCTATCGAGGGAATAATGCCATAATTTTTTTTTCGTTCCAGATCAGGTTCTGATTTAACGTCGGCGCATATTCCGAGAATGATTGACGCAGCAACTAAAGACGAGACTATTCTTATCAACCCTCTATGCTTTTTAACAGGCTTGATTTGCTGGTTGGACAGGAGCTCATCCATTTTATCTTCAAAATCCGATGAAAACTGATAATCAGGAATTTCCTGATCCAACATTTCATTAAAAGATTCATAAAGCTGTGTCTCTAAGGCCTTTTTTAAAATATCCTTGCTCATGTTTTCTCTCCTATCTCAAGCTGTTTTGCAAGTGATGATTTAGCACGCTGAATACGTTTGTAAGCATTATCATTTGATATATTCAATATATCCGATATTTCTTTCACTGAGTACCCATAAACGTAGCGAAGCATAAGAATATCTCTGTATTCATCTTTCATCTGCTTTATAACGCTCACAACGGAATCAAAGGAATAGCTGTCAATGCTGACCGCTCCGGAGATTTCTTCCGGACATTCAACAGATGTTATTCGTTTATTTTCCCTGTATTTATCCACTGCGGCATTTCTAACTATTATAACGAGCAGCGAGGTTAATTTTGGACATTCAAGCTTAGAAATTTTTGGAAAAATTTTTGAAGCTCTCAAAAATGCCTCGGAAACGCAGTCTTCTGCATCGCTGAAATTATTAAGTATCTTCATGGCAGTATGCATCATAATTTTTCTATTGCTCATATACATTTCCTCAAATGATATATGATTTGCAGATTCCTGCGATGCAGACAGACATATTTCCATTTTTTCTCCCCCTTCTCCGTTTTTCTTTAACTTACCTTTATTAATAATAACGTAAAATATCAGTATTTTTCGACACCTAAAACACAATTTTTTTATGAACTTTTTGTGAATCGTATATTTAAACTGAATTATTCTCTTGACAATATAAAAATTTGCTGTTATAATGATGTTGTAATTATTGTTATAAGAATTGAGGTGGAAAGATGCGTAATATTTCTTGCTGATTTTTTGCATATCCGAATACTGTTTTCAGCGCAGAATAGTTTCTGGGCTTGTTTGCTGTATAATGATATGCGAGCAGGAAATGTTCGCTCTTTCTTGAATTATAGTATAGGATGCTCTTTTTTGTAGTGGGCATATCTTTTTGTATTCAAAAGACTGCGGATATTTTCTGCGGTCTTTTATTTTTGAAAACGGAGGGATATTTATGTCTATTATAAAAATTCAAAATCTTTCATTCGGCTACGATTCCAGCTATGAAAACGTATTTGAAAATGTTGATTTACAGCTTGATACCGCCTGGAGACTCGGTTTTACCGGACGTAACGGACGTGGAAAAACTACTCTTCTCAAAATTCTTATGGGAGAACTTGAATATACCGGAAAAATAATTTCATCAGTCTATTTCGAGTATTTTCCATATGAATCAAAATCTTCTTATTTCGCGGCGGATGTTATTCATGATATAGCTCCGCAAGCGGAAGATTGGCAGATCAGACGTGAACTCAGTCTTCTGGAAGCGGATGAAGAACTTCTTTACCGTCCTTTTGCTTCGCTGTCAAACGGCGAACAAACTAAAATTCTTATTATCGGAATGTTCCTTAAAGAAAATAGTTTTCTTCTTATTGACGAACCGACCAATCATTTGGATTTTCATGCAAGAGAAATTCTTGCTTCTTATCTTAAAAGAAAATCCGGTTTTATTCTCGTTTCACACGACAGAGATTTTCTTGATTCCTGCATAGACCACATTCTTGTTATAAATAAAACAAATATCGAGGTTCAGAAAGGAAATTTCAGCTCGTGGAATGAAAATCGTGAACGTTTGGAACAGTTCGAACAAACCCGGAACGAACGTCTGAAAAGAGAAATTCGTCAGCTGGAACAAACAGCAAAAAAGGTTGCTGCGCATTCCGATAAAATTGCCGCTACGAAAATAGGATTTGATCCCAAAAAAGTGGAAAAATCTTTGACCAGACGAGTTTCAATCTCAAAAAAAGCCGCTAAATTAATGAATCGTGCAAAGTCTATGGAAAACCGTATTGAAAGAAATATCTCGGATAAGAGTAAGCTTTTGCAAAACGCAGAAGAAATATCATCGCTGAAATTATCTCCCTTGAAATATCCGCAGAAAATTCTTGTAAGAGCTGATAAACTTTCGGCTTTTTACGATGGCATTGAAGTTTTTTCAAACGTTTCATTTCAGATAAATCAGGGAGACAGAATTGCTGTTACAGGAAAAAACGGATGCGGAAAATCTACGCTCCTAAAGCTCATTTGCGGCGAAAATATTGAAAATACTGGCAGTCTTAAAATTGGAAGCGGTCTTACAATTTCTTATGCTTCTCAAGATACATCCAATTTAAGCGGAAGCTTGTCCGATTATGCCCAAAAATATAGTGTGGATGAAAGCTTGTTTAAAGCTATTCTCCGCAAACTTGATTTTTCACGGGAACTTTTCCTGCGTCCGGTTGAAAGCTATAGTCAGGGTCAGAAGAAAAAAGTTGCTCTCGCCAGAAGTTTGTCCGAAAAGGCAAATTTGTATATCTGGGATGAACCGCTGAATTATATTGATGTTTTATCGAGAATACAAATAGAAGAATTGCTAAAATCATCCGAAGCTTCGATTTTATTTGTTGAGCATGACAAACACTTCTGCGAACAGACTGCCACCAAGCATATATTATTATAGCCGTTCGCTATTGAAAATCTTTTTGAAAAAATTTTCCAAAACTACTTTACATTGTTTTGAATTTGTGATATAATAATATCACCGTGTACTTGGATTCGGGCTTGTCCTCATGATAATCCACCCCTATCTACGTCAGCGGAATATTATACTAAGAGGTGCTTTCAATGTTACTGAAAGAAGAAAAAACAGCCGTTATTGAGGCTAACAGAACTCACGAAAACGACACAGGATCTCCTGAGGTTCAGATCGCTATTCTCACAAAGAGAATCAATGATCTTACAGCTCACCTCAAGACCCACAAGAACGATCACCACTCCAGAAGAGGTCTTCTTAAAATGGTTGGTCACAGACGTAACCTTCTTGGATATCTTAAGAAGAAGGATATCAACAGATATCGTGCTATCGTAGAAAAGCTCGGTCTTCGTAAGTAATTCTGTATTCAAGGCAGACGGGTCGTTGTACCTTTCTGCCTTTACGTCTTTATTTTCAAGACGTGTTATGCGTATTGATCAATGTCAATACAAGGAAACGGCTTTTAGCATTAAATTGTGACGCAAAATATCTGTTTGCGCCAGAGTTTATTGCTAAAGCCGGTATAAATAAATTTCAGGAGGATTTTTTATGTTTGAAAATTACAGAACATTTGAAACGACCTATGCAGGCAGACCGCTTATCGTTGAAACCGGCAAAGCCTGCGGATTATCAAACGGCTCATGCTGGGTAAGATACGGCGAAACTGTTGTTATGGCTAACGTTACTGCAAGCGCTAAACCAAGAGAGGGCATTGATTTCTTCCCTCTTTCGGTTGATTACGAAGAACGTCTTTACTCCGTTGGAAAAATTCCCGGCTCTTTCACAAAAAGAGAAGGCAAACCTTCAGAAAAGGCCATTCTTACATCCAGATGCGTTGACAGACCTATTCGTCCCCTCTTCCCAAAGGATATGAGAAACGATGTTTCAGTTGTTATGACCGTTCTTTCCGTTGAACCGGATAATTCTCCGGAAATCGCCGGAATGATCGCTACTTCTATAGCTATCTCCATTTCTGATATTCCGTGGAACGGTCCTATTGCCGGAATCAATGTCGGTCTTGTAGACGGTCAGATCGTTCTCAATCCTACTCTCGAACAGAGAGCTAAAACAGATCTCGTTCTCACTGTTGCCGGTACTGCTGAAAAAATTGTTATGATAGAAGCCGGAGCTAATGAAGTTCCCGAAGATACAATGCTTGATGCGATCCTTACAGGTCATGAAGAGATCAAGAAGATGGTTGCGTTTATCAATGAAATACGCAGTCAGATCGGTAAACCCAAATTTGCTTTTGAATCACAGGAAGTCGATCACGATTTATTTGACGCTATTGAGGAATTTGCTTCCGAACGTGTTAAATTTGCTCTTGATACAAACGACAAAAATGTACGTGACGAAAGACTTGCTCCTATCGTAGACGATATTCACGCTAAATTTGATGAGGAATATCCCGAAAAAATCGCTATGATAGACGAGTGCATTTATAAGCTTCAGAAAAAAATCGTTCGTGCATGGCTTTATGAGGGCAAGCGTGTTGATGGCCGTGGCATTGATGAGATTCGTCCGCTTGCAGCAGAAGTCGGACTTCTTCCAAGAGTTCACGGTTCCGGTCTTTTCACAAGAGGACAGACTCAGGTTCTTACTATAGCAACTCTCGGTCCTGTAAGCGACGCTCAGAGAATCGACGGTCTTGATGAAGAAGAATCCAAGAGATATATGCATCAGTACAATTTCCCAAGCTACTCCGTCGGCGAAACCAAGCCAAGCAGAGGTCCGGGAAGACGTGAGATCGGTCACGGTGCGCTTGCTGAAAGAGCTCTTGCTCCGGTAATTCCTCCGGTTGAAGAATTTCCATATGCCCTCAGACTCGTTTCCGAGGTGCTTTCCTCTAACGGTTCAACTTCACAGGGTTCTATCTGCGGTTCTACACTCGCTCTTATGGACGCAGGCGTTCCGATCAAAGCTCCTGTTGCCGGAATTTCATGCGGTCTTATTACCCTTCCCGACAGTGACGATTTTATGACAATGGTCGATATTCAGGGGCTTGAGGATTTCTTTGGCGATATGGACTTTAAGGTTGGAGGTACTCACAAGGGTATCACAGCTATTCAGGTTGACATTAAGGTTGACGGTCTTACTCCTGCTATCATCAAGGAAGCGTTCGAGAAAACCAGAAAAGCTCGTCTTTATATCCTTGATGAGATAATGCTCAAGGCTATTCCTGAATCAAGAGCAACTGTAAACAAGTATGCTCCAAAAATGCTCCAGACTAAGATTCCGGCTGACAAGATTCGTGAAGTTATCGGACAGGGCGGTAAGGTTATTCAGAAGATCTCCGCCGACTGCGACGTTAAGATCGATATAAATGATGATGGAAACGTATTCATCAGCGGTATTGATGCTGACAACACTAAAAAGGCTATTCAGATAGTAGAAACTATCGCTAATGGTCCTGAGGTAGGAGCACTTTACAGAGGTAAGGTTGTAAGACTTATGGAATTTGGCGCATTTGTTGAAATCGTTCCCGGTATGGATGGTCTTGTTCATATTTCTAAACTCGACAAGCAGAGAGTGGAAAAAGTTGAAGATATTGTCTCTGTAGGAGATGAAATTATCGTTAAGGTAACTGAAATCGACCGTATGGGCAGGATCAATCTCTCACGCAAAGACGCTCTTGCTGAAATTGAAGCTAAAAAGAATAAATAAAATATTAAAGTCACTCTCATTTGAGGGTGACTTTTTTGAAAGGCAAAATATGTCCGATAAAATGCTTTGCATTATGCTGATTGTACTTTGGATGTTCGGTATCCGATGTTTCATATATCGTAATTTTCAGCGTGATTTTAATAAGAAACGTTTCAGTGTCCCAAAGTCGATTTACTTTCTTATGTTTCCCTATTTACGAAGAAAATTTAATATCGAGAGTAATTTTCAGGTGACTGTATTTGAACTTCTGTTTTTTTTACTCATCTACGTTCCAAATGTAATATTATGTATCATCAGTATGATATTGCTGATTCTGGATATTCCTTTGTATGGTCAGATAATGCGTTATGACATTGTTTATGTGGTTGCTGCTATTCTGATTATATATATTTTTAAAGATTTTTTTGACAGTAAAAAATAATAAACCAAAAAGGACAGTCATATTGAACTGTCCCTTTTATTTTTATCAAGCATAATTATGACTTTGTTTCAGCACCATATCCTTGACCTTCATCAATGAAGTAGTGGTGTTTCTTTCATTTTCCGAAAGCTTCATGGTGATATATTTTATAGTCTCCTCATAGTCAGGAATCATAATATGCTCAAGAGCATTTACACGGCGGCGAGTTTTCTCAATCTCATCTGCCATAAGCTGACAAGCCTTTTCAACTTCCGCAAGACGTATCATTTTAGGAAAAATCCCACTGAGAGCATTTACCGCTCCATCAAGGTCGATTGAAGTAAACGCCATGCCGTAGGAGTAAATATCATTTGTGTCGCTTGATCTGTATTTTGGATTAAAAACCGGAATATTTACACTCATGACGTTCTTTTCCTCAACTTCAAGCTCCACTTCCTGTTTCGGAAGCATGAGCGCAGTTTCAAGCACTTCTTTCTGCATGACCGAACCTGCAACTGCCATATATCTGTTTGCGTCAATGATCGCCGCTTCAACTTCACTTCTGAGCTGTCGGTTTTCCTTTATGAGATTCATAAACTGACGCATAAGCTCATCACGTTTATCTTTAAGAAGTTTATGTCCCCTTCTTGCCGATTCAAGCTTTTTCTTCAGTTTTGAAAGTTCCATTCTCGTTGGATTGACATTAAGTCTCGACAATATCGCTCACCTCATTCCTGAGTATCATAATATTTATCAAGATATTCCTCTCTGATTCGGCGCAGTTCGCTTTTTGGCAGAATACGGAGCAGTTCCCAGCCAATAGCAAGAGTCTCTTCAATACTTCGATTATTTTCAAATCCCTGAGAAACATATCTTTTTTCAAATTCGTCTGCAAATTTTGCATAAATAAGGTCTGTCGGAGTAAGAGCCGCCTCGCCAAGAACTACCATAAGCTCTTTCGCATCTTTTCCTCTTGCATAAGCAGAGAAAAGCTGATTCATGGTATCAGAATGATCCTCACGGGTTTTACCCTTTCCGATTCCCTTATCCTTTAAACGTGAAAGCGACGGCAAAACATCTACCGGCGGATTTATGCCTTTACGGTAAAGCTCACGGGATAGAATTATCTGTCCCTCTGTAATATATCCGGTAAGATCAGGAATAGGATGAGTTTTATCATCTTCAGGCATAGTTAGAATCGGAATCATGGTGATGCTTCCCTCCTTGCCCTCCTGCCTTCCGGCACGTTCATAAATAGAGGCAAGATCGGTGTACATATATCCGGGATATCCACGTCTTCCGGGAACTTCCTTACGTGCGGCTGAAACCTCTCGAAGAGCATCAGCATAGTTTGTTATATCGGTAAGAATAACAAGAACGTGCATATTTTTTTCAAATGCAAGGTATTCCGCCGCTGTTAAAGCCATTTTAGGTGTTGCAAGACGTTCAATAGCGGAATCGTTAGCAAGATTTATGAAGAGAACCGTTCTGTCCAAAGCTCCGGTACTTTTAAAACTCTGGATAAAATATTCGGATTCTTCAAAAGTAATTCCCATTGCGGCAAAAACTACGGCGAACTGCTCATCCTTACCTCTTACACGAGCCTGACGTGCTATCTGTGCTGCAAACTGAGCGTGCGGGAGTCCGCTTGCCGAAAAAATCGGAAGTTTTTGTCCTCTTACAAGCGTGTTAAGTCCATCTATCGCCGATACGCCTGTCTGAATAAATTCCTGCGGATATTTTCTCGCAACAGGATTCATTGGCAATCCGTTTACGTCCATCCGCATTTCCGGAATGATCTCCGGTCCATCGTCAATAGGGTGTCCCATGCCGTCAAAAACACGTCCGAGCATATCTTCCGAAACGCCCAGTTCCATCTGATGACCTGAAAATACAACGCTGCTGTCTTTCAGGTTTATTCCGGCTGCATTTTCAAAAAGCTGAACAAGTGCGTTAGAGCCGTCTATCTCAAGAACACGGCATCTTCTTTTTTCGCCGTTTGTAAGTCTTATCTCCGCAAGTTCTCCGAACGAAATATTCTCAACATCTTTAACGAGAAGCAAAGGTCCGGCAGCTTCTTCAATGGTTCTGTATTCCCTTGGCATTAGTTTTCTTCCTCCTTTCTCAGCAGCTCATTAAGCTGTGATGAAATTTCAACAGATATTTTACTGAATTCTTCATCTGTCTTTTCCTCTTCTATATATTTGAATCTTCCTATTTTCTCACGAACCGGCAGAACAGAAATCGCTTCGATATCTGCGCCTTTTTTTACAGCTTCCTCAGCTTCATCGTTAAAATTAAGAATCAACTTCATCATATAAAACTGCTTTTTTAGGCTGGTATAGGTATCAACCTCATGAAAGGCAAGCTGATGTAGAAAATCCTCCCTTATAGAACGTGCCGTTTCCATTTTAAGACGATCGCTCGCAGAAAGAGCGTCCATACCGATCAGCTTGACGATTTCTTTAAGCTCTGATTCTTCATGAAGAATGCTCATGAATCTCGATCTGTTCTTCATCCAGTCGGCTGAAACATTGTTGCTATACCAATCCGCAAGCGAATCGGCATAGAGCGAATAGCTTGTAAGCCAGTTTATAGCCGGAAAATGCCGCTGGTACGCAAGATTTGCATCGAGTCCCCAGAAAACCTTTACTATTCTTAAAGTTGCCTGTGAAACCGGTTCTGAAATATCTCCGCCCGGAGGTGATACTGCTCCGATAACCGAAAGCGCTCCCTCTCTGCCGTCAGCTCCCTTAGAAATAACTCTTCCCGCACGTTCGTAGAACTGAGCGAGACGGCTTCCAAGATAAGCCGGATAACCTTCGTCGCCGGGCATTTCTTCAAGTCTGCCGGACATTTCACGAAGCGCTTCTGCCCAACGTGAAGTCGAATCAGCCATAAGAGCTACGGAATAGCCCATATCACGGTAATATTCGGCAATTGTGATTCCTGTATAAACCGACGCTTCTCTCGCTGCAACAGGCATATCAGAAGTATTTGCGATAAGAACTGTACGTTCCATAAGAGATTTTCCCGTATTAGGATCGATCAATTCCGGAAATTCATTAAGAACGTCAGTCATTTCGTTTCCACGCTCGCCGCATCCGATATATACGATTATATCTGCTTCTGCCCATTTAGCAAGCTGATGCTGAGTTACAGTTTTTCCGCTTCCGAAAGGTCCCGGAATTGCAGCAACTCCTCCCTTAGCTATAGGAAAAAGACAATCGACAACTCTCTGTCCTGTAATCAGCGGCATATCGGGAGAAAGCTTTTTCTTGTAAGGTCTTCCACGTCTTACCGGCCATTTCTGAATAAGCGAAAGCTCCTTCTCACCATTTTCAGTTTCTATTACGCAAACGATATCATCGGCGTGAAATTCTCCCTCGGATATTTTTTTCACCGTTCCTTCGATATTATTTGGAATCATGATCTTGTGAAGAACTATATCCGTTTCGGGAACTGTCCCTATTATATCTCCGCCTATAACCTTATCCCCTGCTTTGACGAACGGAGTGAATTTCCAGAGCCGTTCCCTTTTTAAAGAAGCAACTTCAACTCCTCTTTGAAGATTATTTCCGCAAAGCTTTCTTATATCATCCAGCGGACGCTGAATTCCGTCATAGATACTTCCGATAAGTCCCGGACCAAGCTCTACGCTCATTGGTTCTCCGGCAGATTCAACCGGCTCGCCCGTTTTAAGACCGGATGTTTCTTCATAAACCTGTATAGAAGCACGATCGCCGTGCATTTCGATAATTTCTCCGATAAGACGCTTATTGCTTACACGAACCATGTCAAACATATTAGCGTCTCTCATCCCCTCTGCAACAACAAGAGGTCCTGAAATTTTTACAACTGTTCCAGTACTGCTCATTATAGTTTATCCGCCTCTTTTCTAATTTAATATGTCAGATCCAACAGCCTTTTCGACGGCTTCATGAAGAGATTTCATACCGTATCCTGTGTTTCCCTCAATTGCAGGAATAAGAACTATTGAAGGAAGATGACTGTTTCTGTATTTGTTGATAGTTTCTTTAACAAGCTCTGCCGCAGGTTCTGTAATATAAATTACAGCAAAATTTCCCGCCGCAAGCTTTGAAATAAGCTTTTTTATTTTATCTGCATCTGTTTCACGGAAAACAGAAAGCCCCAATGCGGCAAATCCTGAAACGCTTGCGCTGTCGCCAATAACCGCTGCTTTATACATATAGCTTTCTCATCCTTTCCATGATAGTTTCTTTATTGGTTTTACATTCCTTGCAGACTTTGAGTATTCGGAGATTTTTTATTTCAGTCTCCTTTGCTATGAAATATGCCGCAAGAGGTTCTATACCAAAAGATTTCATTCTTGCGCTTTCAGCGTGATCAGTTATCATATCATCGCACCATTTTTCAAACTGCGCCGGAGAAGATTTTAAAATTTCAGCAGCTTCATTATATGGCGTGGTCTCAAGAAAACTGAATAAACTTTCCGTTCCTCTCTGGGACGCTCTCGCAAGGGCTTCCTTATCGAGTTCTTCGCTTCCGCAGATCGCTGTTTCTATAAAAGCATACGGCTTATTCATTACACTGCATCGATATGCGGTTTTTATGTCTGCGCAAACCGTTATAAGCTGCGAGTATTTCTGTATAAATTCGCCTCCGAATTCGTCTGAATCTTTCTGCATTGCCGATAAAGCTGATGAATCAATAAGAGAATCCGCAAGCTGTCCGTCGAGAGTTCTTGTAATAAGCTCGTATGCCTGCTCAGCCGTTTCCTTCATGTACTCCGGAAGATAGTCGTATTCCTTTGAAGTGAGAATAGATTTGAGTTCATCAAGATAAAGATTAGTTGGCGTGATATAATATTGCTCAGGTTCCCGATTGGAAAGCATTGACTTTAACGCAGCTTTAAGATTATGAAAATCATTTTGGTAAAGCAGTATTTTCAGTTCCTCGCTGTCAGACGCAAAACTTTGAAGCATTTCCCAGACCTCGTTAAGAGAATTTTTTTCCGAAGCTCCGGACGAAAGAATTGCGTTCATTTCAGCCGCTGATTTCGCATTGATAAGCTGTTCAAATTCGCTTTGAGTGATGAGACTGCTCTCCATTGCTTTAACAGCCGCAACGGCGCTCGCATATTTTGTGCTGCTCATATTCATCACCTACCCGAATAATATTTTTGCTGCCATATCTCTTACGCTGTCTTTTTCCGAATCAATTACCGCACGAAAACTGCAATTTTCAGATACAAGACCATATTGCAGAACAAATCCGTCGCTTATATCTGCCGGAACATCGGACAATTTTATTGAACTGCCTTTTTTTTCAGCATGGATACTTATTTTTTTCACAAAATCGTCAGGAACACGGCTTAAATCGTTTTCGCAAAGGTACAAAACTCCCTCGCCGCTTCTCAGATGCTTGATTATAAGCTTTTCAAGAAGTTTGAAATATTCGTCAACAGAAAGATTTTTAAGTTTGTTCAATGTCTTTTCAATGACAGAATCTATCATTTCAACCTTGCACTTGAGAATCGCTCTCTTCATAGACGCATCAACCGATGAACAGGAATTTTCATATTCCCTCTCCTGATCAGCTCTGGATTTTCTCATATAATCGCTATAAGCTTTCTCCGCTTTTTGATCTGATTCAGCTTTAATTTCATCAGCTTTGTTCTCGGCCGATTTTATTATTTTGTCTTCGTTTTCCTTTTGCTGTGATTTGATTATGTTGAGTATTTCATCAAGTCCGGACATAGTTTAAACCTCCGTTCTTGTTCAGAATGTGATGTTGTAAATGAGAAGGATAGAAATAAGAAGAGCAAGAATAGCGTATGTTTCAACCATTGCTGCCATAATGATACCCTTTCCGCTGTGGTCAGGCTTTTTGGCAACGATTCCAACTCCGGCGGCGGCGGCTCTGCCCTGTGCGATTCCTGAGAAAAGTCCTACGATAGCAATTGGAAGCGACGCTGCAAAAAACATAAGTCCCTGCGATACGGTAAGAGCAGCTGCTCCGGAACCAATAACGCCGATTCTGCTGAGAAGAAGAATTGCTGTAAGAAGTCCGTAAAGTCCCTGTGTACCGGGAAGAAGCTGTAAAATAAGCACCTTGCTGAACTTATTCGGATCAACCGAAACAACCCCTGCGGCTGCCTCTCCTACAAGTCCTACACCTTTTGCTGAACCGATTCCTGCAAAAAGAGCTGCACAAGCTGCTCCGAGTATTGCTAATGCGAGTCCTAAACTATTCATTGAAATTTTCCTCCTTGAATTTAATGTATTTTGTGTTTGTAGTTAGCGGAGCGAATTCACGTCCGCCTCCTGTATAGAATTTTGAGAAAAGCTCCACAAACTGAAGCCTGTCTGTATGAACGTATGCTCCGAGAAGATTTATTGCCAGATTTGCCGTATGTCCGACTATAAATACAATAATCAGAAGAACGGCTTTTACTGCTGTGTTTTCGGGCATAGTTCCGATAAGATTTATTACGCTTGCTATACTTCCGGTTGCAAGACCGAGAGCAAGAAGTCTTGAATACGACAGAATATCGCTTAGATATCCTGTTGCTGTATTGTAGAGTGCATAAATTCCGCCGAAAAACTTTCCGAAAACGGATTTTGAACGTCTGCCGGAAGTTAAAACAAGAAGTATAACTCCTGCTATCATCATATATGTTCCAATCGTTTTAAGAGCTGACGGAACGTTTGTAAGGATGCCTGCTGCAAGAGGTGCAACTCCCAAAACAGTGAGATAAACCGGAACTGTATCAAGAAAAGCGTCCAGCTTTTTTCCTTCTTTCCAAGTCATCCTGAAAGAAACTGCAACTCCGAGGAACAGATGAAGAATACCGAGTGCAAAAGAATAAAGAAGCAATTTTATCGGGTCATCAAGCGGCTGGAACCAAAGCGCAATGCTTCCGATTTCTTTGTGGAAAAATTCTCTCCCCACAACCTGAACAATATCTCCGAACCAGCTTCCGAATAACGCTCCCCATATGATCGTTGATATACCGCAATTCCGGAACATAGTCAAAGTTTTTCTCATTGAAGTTTCGAGTTTGAATTTTTTTAACGCTATTGTCGTTCCGATAAGCATTAAAAGTCCGTACCCTGCATCCGAAAGCATCATTCCGAAAAACAGATAATAGAAAAAAGACATAACCGGAGTCGGGTCTACGTCCCTTTCAGAAGGAATTGCGTACATTTTTGTAATTCCCTCTACCGGAGCAGAAAATCCGCTGTTTTCCAGCAGAACCGGAACATCCTCTCCGTTCTCCGGTTCTGAATAAGTTATCAGAGCCGTAAATTTTGATTCAATTTCTTTTTGCAGCGATAAGGTGTGTTTTTCCGGAATATATCCGGTAAGGACAAAAGTTTTTTTGGTAAATCCAAGATCGTTGAGCGCCTCGTATTTATCCTTTCTCATCTGAAGATAATCAACGGCAAACTTTAATTTCTTCCTGTTTTCCGCAAGCTGAATTATTTTCTTCTTCAGCTGCTCAATTGATTTCTCCAGTTTCTCTTTTTCCATGTTGTAGGAACGCAGAAGTTCTTTTGGCATCATATTTTCCTTTATTGAAATTGGAATAAACGACATGGATCTGAGAACTTCTGATGCTTCTTCCTCGGCATTTTTTGAGAATATTATAAAAATATTCGTCTGTTCCTTTGAAGAAGAAACTACTTCTGCACTGCATCCCGACGGGAACTTTGCTTCAATTTCGTCCGCTGAGATCATAAACGGAACGCTGCCGATAAAAGCGGACGTTGAAGAAGTTCCCTTAAAATTCAACGGAACATCAAGATTTATCCACTCTCTGAGCGTATCGCATTTAACGTCAAGCTGAGAAATGGTGTTCTCAAAATCAATTATGCTGCGACTGCAACGGACTATTTCACCGGCAGAATTCATGATTGTTTCGAGTTCCATAGCTCCTTTTCCGAAATCGTGTTTGTCAATTTCAGTTCTGCCATTCAGCATATCTGCAAGCGCCTTTTTTTCGGGAGCGTATCTATCGATAATTTCCAGAGCCTGAATCGCTGTAACTTTGAACTTTTCAAAACTGCTGACAATCGACGTAACGTTTGTTTTAAAAAGCTCGTCGTCAGTATTACTGCAAATTTCCACGATTCCCCGTCTCTGCAAAAGCTCGATGATCTTCTTACTATCGGTAAGCAGAGCAATGAGTTCGATTTTTTTCATTTTCAGCTTCGCCATATTTCATCTTTCACTCTCCTTCTATAACATATTTTTTAAATCAGAAAAAATCTTTAATGATCGCTTCGACCGCATTATTAGTATTTTTTTCAGATTTCGCCTTAATATCAGAAATTTTTCTTTGACATTCTGCATTAGCTTTTTCAGTGTATGCTTTGAGTTTCTCTTCGTAATCGGCTTTTAATTTTGCCACTTCTGCTGATGCTTCCCCAAGTTTTTTCTGAATAGCAAGAGCAGAATTTCGTTCAGCTTCTCTGATGATATCAACACTTCGCTGCCGTGCTTCTGAAATTTTTCTGTCTGATTCAGCTTCTGCCTCAAGAACTTTTTTTACAGATTCCGATGCCATTATATCCCTCCTCTATAAATGACTGTTGGTCATTTAATAAAGCCATTATAACATACAATTTTTGTAAAGTCAATAGTTTCAAGATAAAAAAGTGACCAACTTTCATTTTTCATCAAATAAACACAAAGGGAGCAATCTCTACAGACAGCTCCCTTATTGTTTTATTCAATTTATGCCTTAATTATACATCCATAAATAAAAATTGTCAAGCGAAAATGGTCGAAACAATTATTCAAATATGGAATAGCATTATATTACAAAATGTTTATTGATTGGTATAAACAGGTCATAATTTTACAAATTGTTGAATAACGTCTTATTCAGTCTCATTTTCATTTTTAGTGATACCGATTGCAAGAGCCTCAAGGCTTTCCGCATCAACAGCAGACGGACATTCCGACATAAGTTCGCTTGCGTTCTGAACCTTCGGGAAAGCTGTAACATCTCGAAGGCTATCAGCTTTACACATAATCATCGCAAGACGATCAAGTCCGATTCCCATTCCGCCATGAGGCGGAGCGGCATAACGGTATGCGTCAACGAGGAATCCGAATTTAGCCTGAATTTCTTCATCAGTCATACCAAGCGCTTCAAACATTTTCTGCTGAAGCTCGAAATCAGTTATACGCATCGAGCCACTTGAAAGCTCTGTTCCGTTAAGAACAAGATCCCAAGCTTTCGCACGAACATTTGCCGGATCGCTGTCAAGGTACTCTATGCATTCCTCCATAGGCATTGTAAAAGGATGATGAGCCGCAACCCATGTATCGTTATCATCATCATGCTCAAAGAACGGCATTTCAGTTATCCAAAGGAAATTGTAAACGTCATCCGGTATAACCTCAAGACGTTTTCCGCAGATAAGTCTTATCGCTCCCAGAGTAGACAAAACTGTTTTGGTCTTATCAGCACATATAAGAACAAGATCTCCTGACTCAGCGTCAACCGATTCACAAATCTTTTCAAGATCGCCCTCGGCAAGAAATTTTTTGAAAGAACAGTTTGGTTCATCAGCCCAACGAATATACGCAAGTCCCTTTGCGCCTATTCCCTTTGCGTGTTCAATAAGCTTGTCTATTTCCTTGCGAGTATATGTAGCAGCGCCGTTTTTAACGTTGATAGCACGAACAGATCCGCCCTCTTCAATTGCATTTTTGAAAACAACAAAATCAATATCTTTAACAGTATCGGTAATATCCTGAATCTCAAAGCCGAAACGAGTATCAGGTTTATCAGAACCGTAACGATTCATTGCATCAGCAAAAGTGAGTCTTGGAAGCGGAGTCGGGATATCAATTCCCATAACTTCCTTGAAAACACGCTGAACAAAGCCTTCAACGCATTCCTGAATATCCTCGGCATCGACAAAAGACATCTCCAGGTCTATCTGAGTAAATTCCGGCTGACGATCCGCACGAAGATCCTCGTCACGGAAGCATCTTGCAAGCTGTATGTAGCGGTCGTAACCGGAAATCATGAGAAGCTGCTTATAAATCTGCGGAGACTGCGGAAGAGCGTAAAATTTTCCCTGATGCACTCTTGATGGAATAAGGTAATCCCTTGCGCCCTCCGGAGTTGATTTCATCATCATCGGAGTTTCAATTTCAAGAAAACCATTCTCATAAAAATACTCTCTTGTTACCTTTGCGATCTGATGTCTCATTATAATATTCTGCTGTAAAGGCGCTCTTCTGAGATCAAGATAACGATATTTCAGACGAAGTTCCTCATTAACCTTTGTTTCGTTTGTTATTTCAAAAGGAGGAGTCTGAGCCTTTGCGAGAACTCTTAAATCGTCAACAAAAATTTCGACATTTCCGGTTTTCAACTTGTCGTTCTTGCTCTCACGCTCACGGACAATGCCCTTTGCCATAAGAACATATTCGCTTCGACATCCGGCAGCTTTTTCAAAAATTTCACTGTCCGTTTCGTCGTTAAATAAAAGCTGAACAACGCCCGTTCTGTCACGAAGAACGATAAAAATAACTCCGCCCTTATTTCTTATTCTTTCAACGAAACCGCCAACCACTACTTCTTTGCCTGTTTCTGTAACTTCTCCGCAGTAATGTGTGCGTTTCAAGCCTTTCATTGTATCTGCCATTTTACTTTCTCTCCTCAATTAAATTCTGGAAAGCGTTTACAGTTTCCTCATCCTCAATACTATCCATCATTTTATTAAAATAAGCTGAATCAAAATTACCTACAAATTTGCTGTCGAGAGCAATTTCGATCTCATCGCCTTTTTCCATATCTTTAAGCTTGGCTTTTCCTTCAGCGAGTTCGTTATCGCCGAGAACTACCGTATATAGCGCACCGTTTTTGTTTGCATACTTCATCTGCGCTTTAAGACCTCTTCCCATAAGATCATATTCTGAAAAATAACCGAACTCACGGAGTTCTTTTGAAAGCTCCATTGCTTTTTCGAGAGCAGCGTCGCCCATTGTTGCAAAATAAATATCGCATTTTTTAGGAGTCAGATAGCGGCAGTTCTGCTTATCCATAACTATAAGAAGGCGCTCTATTCCCATAGCAAAGCCAAGAGCCGGAATATGCTGACCGCCGAGCTGTTCAATCAGACCGTCATAACGTCCTCCGCCGCAGACAGTTCCCTGCGCTCCGATTTCCGTTGTTACAAATTCAAAAACAGTTTTTGTATAGTAATCAAGTCCTCTTACGATTTTCGGATTGACCTTGAAATCAATGCCCATATTTGTAAGATACTTTTTCAGCTTTTCAAAATGCTCGCTGCATTCCTCACAAAGATAATCAATGATGACCGGAGCGTCCTTGCCTATTTCCTGACAAACAGGACTTTTGCAATCAAGGATTCGCATGGGATTCTTAACAAGTCTTTCTTTGCAGGTATCGCATAGTTCGTCTTTTCTCGTTTCAAAATAACTTCTGAGGGCATCGTGGTACTTCGCACGGCAGGTCGGGCAACCGATCGAATTAATGTAAAGCTCGATATTTTTTATTTCAAGTCTGTCGAGGAGCGTTTTGGCAAGGGAGATAACCTCGGCATCAGCAGCCGGAGAAGCGCTTCCAGCCATTTCAAGTCCGAATTGGTGGAATTCACGAAGTCTTCCTGCCTGTGGTCTTTCGTGACGGAAACATGAAAGAATATAGAAAACTCTCTGCGGAAGAGCCTCGTTAAGCAGTCCGTTCTGAAGCATTGCACGGATAGTACCGGCTGTTCCCTCCGGACGGAGAGTAAACTTTGTTTCCTTAGCCATAACAGTATACATTTCTTTCTGAACAACATCAGTAGTTTCTCCTACTGAACGCAGGAACAGATCTGTATTTTCAAAAGTCGGGATTCTTATTTCCGAGAAACCGAAGCTTTCAGCCGTTTCCCTTGCGATTTTTTCAATAGTGTGCCACTTGTGTACATCTTTGGGCAGAACATCCTCAGTACCATTTGGGCGTTTGATATTTAATGCCATAATTTTTCAGCCTTTCTGTATTTGGTTATTTTAGCCGCAGCCAGATTCCGAACATGAAAATTGTCCCTGAAAAGGGACAATTAAGCATCAGATGGTCGGTGTTCCGACCTCACGCCAGTCAAGATCTCCTCTTTCAAGAGCAAGAATAAGCGCCTCAGCAGTAGCAATATTCGTTGCCACGGGAACATTATGCACATCACAAAGTCTTAAAAGATTCATGCCATGAACATCAGAAGCCTTAGGATTGATGGGATCTCTGAAGAAAAGAAGCACATCGACCTCGTTGCATGAAAGAAGCGCAAGTATCTGTTCCGCACCGCCCTGTCCGCTGAGATATTTTTTTATAGGAAGACCTGTGGCTTCACTTACCTGCTTACCTGTTGTATTAGTTGCAATAAGCGAATGTTTCGACAAAATACCACAGTAAGCGCTGCAAAATTGTACCATAAGTTCCTTTTTTGCATCATGAGCAATAATTGCAATTTTCATTTTTATTCGTCCCTTTCTCCATATTAAATAATTATTTTCCGGAATTACGAAGTTTTCACTGTCAGAGGAACGAATTCTCCACCAAGTCTTTTAGAAATGGCATCAAAGGCTCTGAGAGCGTCTGAATCAGCAGGAATAGGATTTCCTGTTCCTGTTGCAACAGTCATTTTAAAATCATCCGGAATTACACCGATGAGCTGAACGCCCACCTTATCAATAATCTCATCAAGATTTGAAACAAGCGAGTTTCCTATAACCTTTTTACTCACCTTATTTATGATTAAACGCTGACTCTTATTTCCTCTGTTATAAAACTCATCAGACATAAGGCTTGCGTCTCTGATACAAACCTGATCCGGAGTTGAAATAACAAGAATAAGATTAGTCTGCTCAACAATATCAAATACATGAGAGTTTATACCAGCTCCTGTATCTATAATAATGTATTCAAAATATTTTTTTATCGAACGGCAGATATCAACGATTTGTTCAGCCGTAACAGTTGTCAGAGTTTTTGGAGCGCAGAGAACATTAAGATTATTAGCCATTGGAACCTGCGAAACTGCCTCAAGAACAGTTTTCTTGCCGTTCAAGACATCTCCGAGATCATATTTGATATTATTCTCCATGCCAAACATTATATCAAGACATCTAAGACCAAAGTCAAGTTCTATTATTAATGTTCTGTGTCCCTGCTTGGCAAGAGTGTAACCTAATCCCGCACAGACAGTGGATTTACCAGTACCTCCTTTTCCGGAAGTAACAGCAATTATTTTTGACATTTTATATCCTTTCCAATATCCGCAAGCCTGAATATCGCAACTATTAAAAGGCCCGGATTCTTTTATAAGCATTCTTTATTTATTATATCACAAAAGTTAATAAATGTCAAAGATGTTTTTTGTTCAAAGCATAAAATTGTGAAATTCATCATTTTTATCAGCGAATAACTGTGCAAATGCAACAAATCAATATTAAAATACAATAATTAAATCTTAATTTTCAGCAATAACCCATCATCAGTTTAGGCAAAAAATAAAACTTTATATTTTATCACTGAAAAGTATTGACATTTTATTTTTTTTGTGATATAATAATTTTGTTGTCGAGGTGTGGCTCAGTTTGGTAGAGTACTACGTTCGGGACGTAGGGGCCGCAGGTTCAAATCCTGTCACCTCGACCAATTAAAAGCAGCAATTTTCAGTAGAAAGTTGCTGCTTTTTTTGATAAATCAAGGAACAACAGAAAGGAACTTAACATGAATGTAATTCAAATAGATAGACTTACGAAGAAATATGGCGATTTCACAGCTGTTGATAATATTTCCTTTACGGTTAATAAGGGCGAACTTATTGGTTTTCTCGGCGTAAACGGCGCTGGAAAATCAACTACCATAAATATGATGTCCACTCTCCTTGAACCTACAAACGGAAAAATAAATATATGTGGATTTGATATTAAAAATGAAAGCAGCAATGTCCGCCGGAAAATCGGTATTGTTTATCAGGGAAATGTTCTGGACGATCTGCTTACGGTAAAGGAAAATTTATTGTGCAGAGGCATTCTTCATGGTGCAGACAAGCTTTCAGCCGAAAAAAAACTTAAAGAGCTTAGCGAAATTTTCTCGCTTAACGAAATTCTGAAAAAGAAATACCGGAATCTCTCGGGCGGACAGAAAAGAAGATGCGAAATTGCTGCCGCTCTTATGCATACTCCGGAAGTTCTCATTCTTGATGAACCTACAACAGGTCTTGATCCGTCGGCACGAAAATATGTCTGGAATACTATCGAACAGCTCCGAAAAAATACCGATATGACAGTTTTTCTCACTACTCATTACATGGAAGAAGCTGCTGAAGCTGACAGGATCATCATTATTAACAAGGGAAAAATCATCGCTCAGGGAATTCCATATGAACTTAAAGAAAAATTCGCCTCGGATCACCTTAAAATTTACTGCAATGAGGATAAAAAAGATACTATAATAAGCAAGCTGAAAATCTCTGCTTATGAAAATACGAATTACGGTATTAAAATTCCGGTACAAACTTCAAAGAAAGCTCTTGATATTCTTAATTGTGTAAGCGAAGATCTTGAAAGTTTTGAAATGATTCAGGGAAGTCTGGATGATGTTTTCATTAACGCAACAAAGGAGGAATATTGATATGCTTAAATTATTCCAACTTACCAAAAGAAACGCCTCGCTTTATTTCCGTGACAAAATGGCAGTATTCAGCTCGCTGCTTTCAATGATAATAATTATCGGGCTTATGCTTATTTTTCTTGGCGATATGTATATAGATGGTCTTAATGAAATTTTTGAATCTATTCCGGACGCAGGAAATAAAACTAAAGCTGCAAAGCTCCTGGTTCTTTCATGGACAACGGCAGGTATTATTCCCATAAATGCTGTAATGGTAACGCTTTCGTCCCTTACTTCAATGATAAGCGATAAAACATCCGGAAAAATAAATTCGATATATACCGCTCCTATCAGCCGACCTGTTATTTCTGCTTCATATATTGCATCGGCGTGGATATCGTCTGTCATCGTCTGCATACTGACTCTTGCACTTTCTGAAATCTATTTTTGCACTAAGGGAATGGAAATATTCTCTCCTGCTGTTCACCTTGAAATTTTCGGAATGATAGCTGTTAATTCATTTACATACTCAGCTATTATGTATTTTTTAGCTGCTCTTATCAAAAGCGAAAGCGCATGGGGAGCTATCGGAACAGTCATTGGAACTCTTGTGGGTTTCCTTGGAGGCGTTTATCTTCCTATCGGACAATTTTCAGACGTAATCGCTTCTATTCTGAAATGCACTCCTATTATTTACAGTACTGTAATGTTCCGACAAGTCATGACAGACACTCTTACAGATGAAGTTCTTTATGGCGCTCCTTCAGAAGTGATTAATGAATATAAAACCTTCATGGGAATTGATTTAGATTTATTTGGCAAAGACCTTTCAGCAGCAGGATGCGTTACGATAATGCTCGTTTTCGGAATTGCTTTTATGGCGGCTGGCACTCTTGTTACAAGTATAAAAAAGAAAAAATGAGCTAATAAAATTTAGCCTCTCCTGTCTTGGAGAGGTTTTTTGTTTTATTCATCGGAATACTTGTACTCATTAATGAATATCATTTATAAAGGCAATAGCCAAAAGCATTTCAAGGAGGTTCATTATGGATTTTAAAATTAACAGAGAAACCGTACCCGCCGCTGAATGTGTCTTCGATGGTATTCAGGAACAAAATATTGAGCTTGATTATATTCTTCCCGACTATTATCCGGATATCTTCAGACTGATTCGCTGTCAGGTGATTCCGGTCATCACAGATTTTTCTGTAAACGGCGATCGTCTTTCTTATGAATTACGCTGTGATATAAGGATTCTTTACTGCGGCGAGGAAGATTCTGTTCTCAGATGTGTAACTCAGCGACAGAATTTTTCAAAAACTGTCGAGCTTAAACGAAGCTGCGATTCCCCTGCTGTAATACTTACACCTAAAACCGACCACGTAAATTTTCGTGCTGTAAATAAACGACGTCTTGATATGAGAGGTGCAGTTTCGGTTAAAATCAAGGTATCGTGCGAAAAAAATCAGGATGTTGTCTCGGATGCTTTCGGCATGAATATTCAGCTTAAAAAAACTCCCCTGCGTTTTGCCGCAAGGAAAATCTCTCTTGACAAAATTTTACAGATAAACGAAGAAACCGAGCTTTCGGCTGCTCAGCCCAATATTTTAAGCATAATAAGCTGCCGCTGTAAAGCCGGAGAATGTGAAAAGAAGATGATTTCCGGAAAGCTTCTTGCTAAGGGTGAGATCGAAATTGATTTATTGTATTCCTGCGAAAAAGACGGCGAAGGTGCAATTGAACCGATGAGTTTTTCTCTTCCGTTCAGCCAGATAATCGACATAGACGAAATCGACGACTCTTTCGAGTGTTCTGTTACTCCTGAGATAATAAGCTGCGATATAACTCCGACTGCCGGAAAAAACGGCGAAAACAGAGTTCTCAAATGCGAAACTGAACTCCGTCTCATATGCCGTGCTGTAAAAACAGCTTCCGTAATGCTTGGAACTGACGCATACTCTACCGTTTATCCGTGTGAAACGGAAATTTCTGAGATTCGTGCCGAGCAGATTCCTGTTATATATAACGAAAATTTCCGCCATACTGCTAAAATAGCCGAAAGCGAAAATGTACCGCAAACCGTTTACTCAATGTGGTGTTCACCGAAAAATATCAATACCAGAATTGCGGATGACGGCAAATCACTTATTGTAACCGGGATGCTTACCTATTCAATGGCTGCCAAGGATCCATCCGGAATGATCGTTATGCCCGATAAAGACGAAGCTTTTGAGGAGACTATCGACCTTGGCGACAATATTGCGGGCTGTGAGGTATCTGCTGAAGTTACTGTAAACGAGGTTTCCTATAACATCTCTTCCGAAGGCATTCTTACAGCTAAAGCTGATCTTACTGCGAAAATCTCGGTTTTAAATTGTTCGTCAATAAAAGCTCTGACCGAGATAAACGTTGATGATTCTGTTAAAAAACAACGTGACGGAGATTATTCTATAAAGCTCTATTTCGGAGTTGAAAATGAAGAGATATGGGATATCGCAAAACGCTACAGCACAAGCGTTTCAGCCGTTATGGAAGAAAACGAGCTGGACGGAGAAAGACTTGAAAACGGCGGAATGCTGCTTATTCCGATAGTTACTTGAATGAACCGCAGACAAAAAGAAAAATGCACATTTTAAGGAGCAGATTATGGTAAAAGATATTTACAGCAATATCGCTGAGCGTACCGGAGGCGATATTTACATTGGTGTAGTAGGACCTGTGAGAACAGGTAAATCGACTTTTATTAAGCGTTTTATGGAGTCGCTTGTCATTCCGAATATTCCAAGCGAATTCAAGCGTGAACGTGCGCTTGACGAACTTCCGCAGTCCGCCGCCGGAAAAACTATCATGACGACTGAACCGAAATTCATTCCTGAAGAAGCCGTTGAAGTTGATCTGGGCAGCGGAGCGGCATTCAGCGTTCGTCTTATCGACTGCGTTGGTTATATTGTTCCGAGTTCGCTTGGATATATTGAGAACGAACAGCCGAGAATGGTTATGACTTCATGGTTTGATGAGGAAATACCTTTTAATATGGCTGCTGAAATAGGCACGCAAAAAGTTATAACCGACCACTCTACAATCGGTCTTGTTATCACAACAGACGGTTCTATTTCAGATATCCCACGTTCTGAATATGAAGAATGTGAAGAACGTGTTATTCGTGAATTAAAAGAACTTGGAAAACCGTTTGTGGTCATACTTAATACAACAACTCCGGATTCTGCTGAAACCAAAGCGCTTGCCGCTCAATTAACAGATCGTTACGACGCTAAAGTTATTCCGGTTAGCTGTCTTGATCTGAACGAAGAGGATATTCGTGAAATTATCCGTGAGATTCTTTTTTCGTTCCCGATAAAGGAAATCAATATCAGAACGGCAAGATGGATCAATACTCTTGAAAAGGGACATTGGCTTAAATCAGAAATTCTCGGCTGCATCAGAAATGCGGCACGAGATATAAAGATAGTACGTGAAGCAGAAATTGCGGCGTCGGCAATGTCGGAGTGTCCGCATATAATTAAAGCAGAAATTTCATCAATAGATCTTGGAAAAGGTTCGGTTACAATAAATGCCGAGCTTGACAACAGTCTTTTCTATAAAATTCTCGGCGAAGAGACAGGCATTGAAATTGAAAGCGAAAGCGATCTTATGCCGCTTCTTATGGAGCTTAACGATATCAGAAGAAAATATCAGCGTATCGAACCGGCTCTTGCAGAAGTTGAAGCGACCGGCTATGGAATCGTCATGCCGGAACTTGACGAGCTTACTCTTGAAGAGCCAAAAATCATCCGTCAGGGAGGAAAATACGGTGTAAAACTAAGAGCTTCTGCTCCGTCCATTCATCTTATGAAAGCCAATATCAATACAACTGTAAGTCCGATAGTCGGAACGGAACGTCAATCCGAAGAGCTTGTTATGTATCTTCTCGATGGTTTTGACGATAATCCAACCAAAATCTGGGAATCAAATATTTTTGGAAAATCTTTACACGAACTCGTCAACGAAGGACTTCATAATAAACTTTATAAAATGCCGACAGATGCCAGAATGAAGATTCAGGAAACGCTTGAAAGAGTCATAAACGAAGGATGCAGCGGACTTATTTGTTTTATTCTCTGATGTACAATGTTTATTTATATATTATATCCGAATTGCTTTTTGGCAGTTCGGGTATATTTTTTTCTTGAATTATTATAATGATTATGATATAATATTTTCAGATACGAAAATTAAAACCATTTTTAGAGGTAACATATGAGCAAGAGAACGAATTTAAGTATTTTTGCCGGAATATTCGGCATAATATGTAATCTTATCCTGTGCATTGTCAAATTTATAGCGGGAAGCATGAGCGGTTCGGTTTCAATAACCGCAGACGCAGCAAACAATTTGTCTGATGCCGGTTCCAATATTGTTTCGATTGCCGGAACAATTCTTTCCAGAAAGCCTGTCGATAAAGAGCACCCATTCGGTCATGGAAGAGCCGAGTATATTTCTGCTATGATAATTGCAGTTTTCATTCTTCTAATGAGCTTTGAGCTTGGAAAAAGTTCTGTTGAAAGAATAATTTCTCCTAAGAATATGAATTTCTCATTAGCATATGTATTAGTTCTTGTTTCATCAATAATTATAAAATTTCTCATGTTTTTCATGAATGGAAGATTTTATCGAAAAACAGGTAACATCAATCTTAAAGCTGTTCAGAAAGACAGTCTTAACGATTGCATTGCAACAGGAGCCGTTCTTATTTCTCTTTTTATCTGCAAAATTTCAGGCATCAACCGCATAGATGGTATTATCGGTTTATTTGTAACATTTTTTGTAGCCTTTTCGGGAATCGATGTTCTGAAAAGCATATCCGGTTCGCTACTTGGTCAGCCTCCGTCCAAAAAGCTTGTTGATGATATGAAGCGAATTATGCTTTCGCAGGAAAATATCATAGGAGTGCATGATATTATTGTTCATGATTACGGTCCGAACAGGATTATGGCTACCGCTCATGCTGAATGTCCTTCAGATGTAGACGTTGAAATACTTCACGACGCTGTTGATAATGCCGAAAAGCAAATCGAATCTGAACTGAATATTTCAATGTGTATTCATATCGATCCTGTTAAACTGCACGATGAAGAAACAAATCGCTACAAGCTTTTGACAGAACAGATAATTCGCGATTACAATAAAGAATATACATTCCATGATTTTAAGTTTGGAACTGAAAATGGTAAAATAAATTTGGTTTTTGAACTGGTTATTCCATTTAGTGAAAAAAAATCTCCGCAGGAAATTTCAAACGATATACAGAAAATTTTTTCTAATGAAAACGAAAAAATAAATGCTTTTATTACAATTGAACATACTTTTATATAAAAATTAAGACTGTTGCACTTTAGTGAAACAGTCTTTTTTATCAGAATACATTTTTGAGTTTATGCGGACGATTTTTAATCTGCTAAAGCACGATTTATAATATTCATTGCTTCGTAATACTGAACATCATAATCATCATATGCATTGTCATCGACTACCGTATAATCGGGATTCAGTCCTATCTTATCATAACATTCAGAAACAGTCGTTCTATATTCGGCAACTGTAAGAACAACAGCTCCTCCGTTTTCCATTTCAGTAGTTATCTGCATAACTCCTTTTCCATATGTTTTTTCGCCGACAAGTTCAGCCTTTCCGAAATCACGAAGAGAAGCTGCAAACAGTTCTGCTGCGCTTGCTGTATTTTTATTCACGATCACTGTCATTGGCATATCAAGCTCAGAACTGTCGGAATAAACGATAGTTTCGGAATGTCCGTCTTTATATTCAGCCATTGCAATAACTCCCTCAGGCAGAAGCGGATCAAGACATTCCTCAACTGATTCAACAAGTCCGCCCGGATTATCTCTCAGGTCAAATATGAGAGCTTTTGCGCCATTCGAGGTAAGATGCTGCAGCGTATTTATAAATTGTTCAGGTGTATTCTGCTTAAATCCATCAATTTTTATATAACCGATACAACCGTCGATAAGTTCGCCTGTTACAGTTACGAGTTCAATAGAACGGCGAGTAAAAGTATAATCGGTGTCAACTCCATTTCTTCTGACAGTAAGAGTGATGCTCGTTCCTTCTGAACCGTTCATAGCCTCTACAGCTTCATTAAATCCAGTTTCGATCACGTCTACTCCATCGACAGATATAATTATATCGCCGTTCTGAATTCCTGATTCGATTGCCGGAGAATCAGCTATAATACTGTCTATGCGAATATATCCGCTTTCATCCTCGGAAAGAGTTAATCCAAGGCCAATAAGCTCGCCAGCATTTTCATTCTGCTCATCAATATATTCATCTGCGGAAAGATAGCGTGAATATTTATCATCAAGACCTGCAACATATCCTTTAAGAATGCCGTCATTAAGCTCTGTTTCGTCAATTTTTCCAAAGTAATTATCTCGGACATATGTGTCAAGAAGTTGAAGAGAATTATATTTTTTAGCCTTTTCATTTACGTCAACAACTTTCTTATTAAAACTTTGAAGAGAGAAAAAAGAAGTTAATATAAACGTCACTGCTGAAGCAATTGCTATAAGACTCAAAGCAAGTCCAAGACTGATTTTTTTGTTCATGTTATGCACCTTTCTATTTTCACTGCAAAAATCAGGGCAGTTTATTTAACCGCCCTGAATAAAAATTACTTATCTGCTTACATAATTCAATGGATCCTGAGCAGCGCCGTTTACATAAACTTCAAAATGAAGATGATCGCCTGTAGACCAGCCCGTTGAACCAATATATCCGATAGTTTGTCCTTGTGAAACATAATCTCCTACTGATACCGAAACCGAAGAAAGATGAGCATATCTTGTTGAATATGTACCGTCATGCGAGATAAGAACGTAATTTCCGTAGTTACCTCCGCAACCGCAGCCATAATCCTTCGGATAATCATGCGTGCAGGAATTACTTACCGCTATAACCGTACCAGACTGCGAAGCAACTGCAGCTCCGCCATGAATTCCGGCATCGCCTACATCTATTCCTCTGTGAGTCGTTCCCCATCTTGAACCATAATAACTCGATATGTAGTAGAAGCCGGGTGCGGGCCATATAAATCCCGCCGACGGAGTAGGAATAGGCGGATCAGGTACTGACGGAGTAGTAACAACCGGCTGATTTCCTCCAGAGTTGCTTGGGGATGTGGTCGTTTGCTGCTGCAAAAGCTCCTGACGACGTGCCTCTTCTTCTTTACGTCTGTTTTCTTCAGCAATACGCTCGTTTTCTTTTCTGATAGCTTCTTCTATCAACGCATCTTCTTCAGCCTGAAGCGCTTGATTTTTAGCTACAAGATCATCCTTGTCGCCCTCAAGCTTTGATTTCTCTTTCTTAATACGGTCTATTTCAGCCTGAGTCTGCTCCATTTTTTGTTCATATTCTTCAATAGAATCTTCCTTTTCTTCCTTTTTCTTTTGCTGACTTTCAAGCTTCATATTAAGAGTGAGCTTCTCGCTTTCAAGATCGCTTTTGTTTTTTTCAAGGTTATCAATATCTGCAAGAATACCATTGATAAGCTCTTCATCGTAAGCCGCCATTCTGTTTGCCATTTCCACTCTCGACATTATATCGTAAAAATCAGAAGAACCTACGATTATTGATGCAAGATTATCATTTCCCGAAACGTACATAGCACATAAACGTTCTTTAAAAAGTTCAACACTGTTATCAATCTCATTCTGCTGTTCAATGATAGTCTTATCGAGCTGTTCAATATTGTCCTGAGCAGCTTTGATATCATTTTCAATAGATTCAAGTTCAGTATTAAGAAGCGCAATATTATCACGAATCAGTTTTATCTGATCCATAAGAGTTTCCTGATACTGCTTTTCATTCGCCTCATTATCGGCAAGAGCTTCGATTTGTTTTTCATATTCAGCTATTCTCTGCTCGTTAGCAGCTCTTTCCTCCTGAATTTCACTTACTGTTTTTGCTGAAACCTCTGCAACGTTTTTATTGGAAAAAGCATTGTAAGATACTACAGCTCCGACAGAAACTGTCATACAGGTAACAAAGGAAAGAATTTTTTTGAATATGCTTAATTTACTCATAATAGCTGCAAATCAGAACCGATCCCGAATTTATAGGATCTGTTCAGACGCCGCCTCCTTTCAAAAGATAAATTACCCCATTTTCTTATACATCAACGTGTCGTCTTGTACTGATAACGCTTCCGAGAGCGCCGACAAATGAACCGGCGATAAGATATGCGATCAGTACATATAATCTTATATCCTCAAATGGAATAAGCGAACCGAGTCCGAAAGCATTCATAAGAGTTTCTTCGCTCTGCATAACTTTGAAAATTGCCTGATAAACAGACCACGTTATGAAAAACGCTCCTGTGCCGGCGAAAAGACCTGTCACCATACCCTCAACAAAAAACGGAGTTCGGATGAAAGAGTTGGTTGCGCCTACATATTTCATGATTTGAATTTCTTCACGTCTTGCAAAAACGCTTGCCTTCGTTGTATTCGAGATCATAATTATGGATACTGCTGCGAGCGCAATAACTATCGCTCCGGCTATAAGCGAAACTACTCTTCTGAGTTCTTTAAGAAATTCTGCAACCTGAAGAGAAGACTGCGCTTTCTGAACCACCGGCATTGTATTTATCTCAGCAGTTGTGTCTGCAATTATATCGTTATTTTTAACGGTAACGCTGAATCCATCCGGCATGAAGCTGGCGTCATCGCCGATATAATCATTAAAAATCTTTTCAGCGCTTGTAAGACTTGCTTTCTGACGCACAAGAGCTTCTTCCTTTGACACAAATGTGATCTTATCAACATTCGGAATCTTTCTGAGGTCTTCCTCAGCTTTTCTAACCTCGTCCTCCGGCGTTCCTACATTCAAGTGAACTACGATCTCGTTTTTATCATTAAGACCGAGAATCATCGAATTCATGTTTATGTAAAAAAGTGACGCCATTCCAACAAGTAAAAGCGAAATAAGAAGAACGCAAAATGTGGCAAATGCCATCATTTTATTTTTCCAGATATTCTCAACGCCTTGATTGGCAAGATATTTAAAACCGCTTATCTTCATACTGCACCTCCTGACGTTTTTTCGCCGGTTATTGCAGCAATAACATCATCCGCGCTCATTTCCTCAAGCGGAATATCAGTATTTAGCGACTCTTCCTCAGTAAGTCCGTCTACATTCTCAAAGGATGTTCCGACTTCCTGTAAAGTCATCTGAGGCTGCTGAATCTCTCCGCCGGACGGCAGTGTGATATCATCGTTTGCGCCGAGAATAACCTCGTCAAATACGATCTCACCTTCAGTGATATTGATTATTCTGCCTCCAAAATGACGTACAAGATCATGTTCATGAGTAACCATAAGTATAGTTGTTCCCTGATCGTTGATACTTTTAAGAAGCTCTACGATCTCGTAGGAAAGTTCGGGATCAATATTTCCGGTCGGCTCATCAGCGATAATAAGCTGCGGATCGTTCACAAGCGCTCTTGCAATTGCAACACGTTGTTTTTCACCGCCGGAAAGCTCATCGGGATACGAATTGGTTTTCGCATGAAGCCCGACAAGGCTTATAACATACGGAACTCTTTTGCGGATATATTTTATCGGAGCGTCTATAACACGAAGAACGAAAGCAATATTTTCGTAAACGGTCATAGACGGAATCAGACGGAAATCCTGAAATACAAATCCGAGAGTACGGCGGAATTCAGGTATTTTGCGTTTTTTAAGCTTGCCAAGATTATAGCCGTTTACGGTAACAACACCGCTTGTTGCGTCTATTTCTTTAAGCAGAAGCTTGATCATAGTACTTTTTCCCGCACCGGACGAACCTACAACGAAAGCAAAATCGCCGTCGTTAATTTTCAGGCTGACATTATTAAGAGCGTCAACGCCGCTGGAATAGGTTACAGATACGTTTTTAAGTTCTACCAATGGTTTACACCTACCTTAATCTGTAAGGACGGAAAGCTCCGTCCACGTTCTTAAAATCAGAACTTTACTGGATTTGCCGACAGGTATTTCTTAACCATGAGAGCAATTTTGAAAATAATAGCGTGATCGAACTCACGAAGGTCAAGACCTGTAAGCTTTTTAATTTTTTCGAGTCTGTATACAAGAGTATTTCTGTGTACAAAGAGCTTTCTTGAAGTTTCAGAAACGTTAAGATTATTTTCAAAGAATTTCTGAATAGTGAAAAGCGTTTCGTGATCGAGAGATTCTATGCTTCCCACCTTAAAAACTTCATGAAGGAAAGTTTCGCAGAGAGTTGTCGGGAGATGATAAATAAGACGTGCGATTCCGAGGTTATCGTAGCTCACAATGACCTTATCGGTATCGAAAACCTTACCTACTTCAAGAGCCATCTGAGCTTCCTTGAACGAACGTGCAAGATCCTTTACTCCGACAACAGAAGTTCCGATACCAACATTTATTCTTGTATAGAACTCACTGCTTAAAGTATCGGCAATCGAACGGGCAAGCTTTTCAAGATCCTTTGAATCGACCGTGCTTTTAAGCTCTTTTACAAGGACGATATCGCTTTCTGTGATATTGAAAACGAAGTCCTTATTTTTATCCGGGAAAAGATTCTGGATAACATCATAAGCGGAAATATCATTAGCAGAAATAATTCTGATAAGGAAAACCGCACGGCTTATTTCGGCATTGAAATGAAGTTCTCTTGCCTTTATAACGATGTCGCCGGGAAGAACGTTATCAAGAATAACATTTTTAATAAAGTTGTTTCTGTCATATTTTTCATCGTAATACTGCTTGATATTTGAAAGAGTTATCGCAAGGATGCTCGCATATTTAGCGGCAGCATCGTCTACCCCCTCTACAAAAACAGCGTAATCCGGCTTTGCTCTTGAACCAAAAGGCTTGTATGTGAAGCCGTCACGAATAAAGATATCGTGCGAATCACTTAAATCAAGCGAAACGAATTCGTTTGTAGTACCTACTCTTGAAAGATCGCTGCAAGCGATGATAGTTGCTGTTTCATCGACAACTCCGATAGTAGCGTCGATAGTATCACGCATCTGATGAACTAAACCCTGAAATAATCTGTTGGACATAATTTACATCCCTTCTGAATTTTATTATAATTTTATTCGCAGCAAGCCTTCGGGAATAGTGCGGCAGTATTTCACTGCAACTGCAATATATTACAAATTGTAACATATTTTCAGCAGCGATTTGTTAACAAAGTGTTAACTTTTATCCCAAAACCTGCAATTTCAACATTTTTACTGCTTTTTATTTGTTAATTTACGACAATCAACATTTTCTCCTTGTAACCAAACCGTAATTTTTATATCATAAAATGTAATTTTTTACATTTTCTCCGGCTGTTCAACATTAAGGATAGAAAGTGCATTTCTTAAAGTCTGTCTGACTGCGAGGCAAAGAAGTATTCTTGCGTTCATAAGCTCCGGCGTTTCAGCATTTTTAACACTGCAAGCATCGTAAAAGCGGTGAAAAAGCGTTGCAAGATCGATTGAATATTTTGTGATTCGAGCCGGATCATAATGCTTTGCGGCAAGATTTATTTCTTTCGGAAGAGATGCGATATGGCGAATAAGCTCGATCTCACGAGGATTATCAAGAAGACTGAGATCAGCGGTTTCCGGAATTTCTATTCCTTCGGATTTCAGATTAGAAATAAGACTGCAAATTCTCGCATGAGCATACTGAACGTAGTAAACCGGATTCTGTGAGGATTTCTCAACAGCGAGATCAAGGTCAAATTCAAACTGTGAATTAGCTTCACGGAGATTGAAATAAAATCTCGCAGCGTCTATCGGTATCTCATCGAGAAGGGTTACAAGAGTTATTGCCTTTCCGCTTCTCTTTGAAAGTTTTACGACTTCGCCCTGTCGAACAAGTCGAACCATCTGCATCAGTACGACATCAAGCTTATCGGAATCCACTCCCAGCGCAGTTAAAGCCGCTTTAAGACGCGGAACATAACCGTGGTGATCTGCTCCGAGTACGTTTATAGCCTTGTCGAATCCACGAGTAACAAGCTTATCGTAGTGATACGCAATATCCGGAACGACATAAGTAGGAATACCATTTGCACGAACAAGAACAAAGTCCTTGTCAACGCCGAATTCTGTAGCCTTAAACCAGATTGCCCCCTCCTGTTCATAGGTATATCCTGCTTCACGAAGCTTGTCCACAATTTTCATAGTTTCTCCGCTTGCATGAAGGGTGCTTTCTCTGAACCAGTTATCATAAACTATGCGGTATTTTTTCAGATCACGTTCAAGTCCCTCGATATTCAGTGGAAGAGCATAATCAACAAGAGCCTTTCTGCGTTCATCTTCACTGAGATCCTGAAGGCTGAAAATATTTTTATGGTAATAGTTTGCACTATGTTCAATAATATCTGCGCCCAGATAAACGTCTTCGGGCATTTCAAAATCCTGTCCCTCGCCGCTTCTTGAATAGATATCAGCACAAAGCTTTTCTGTATCGCCGTGACAGTCATATACTGCCTGCTGTCCTTTTTCTGAGCAGATCTGCATATATCTCAAAGAAAGTGATTTTCCGAACTTTTCAATCTGATTTCCCGCATCATTAACATAAAATTCTCTTTCGGCTTTAAATCCTGCCCAATCAAGAACGCTTGCAAGGCAATCTCCTATCGCTCCGCCTCTGGCATTTCCGATATGCATAGGACCTGTGGGATTTGCTGAAACAAATTCCACAAGAACTCTTTTTCCGCCGCCAAAATCAGTTTTACCAAAATTTTCTTTTTCTGCGAGAACATTTTCAACAACGTCCGAAAACCACTTGCGGCTGAGGAAAAAATTCATAAATCCAGGACCTGCAACTTCGGTTCTTTCAAAAAGCGAACCCTCAAGCTCTATTTTTTCACAGAGCAATTCTGCAATTTTTCTCGGAGGCATTTTAAAGGCCTTTGCGCATACCATAGCTGTATTTGCGGCAAAATCTCCGTGTGATTTATCTGCCGGAATTTCTATACTGAATACCGGAACCGGAACTGCAGGAACAGTTTCCTCAGCCGTAAGCTTACCGATGGCTTCGACTATAAGTTCACGAAGCTGAAGCGACGCTTTGTTTATAAGATCTGACATTTAACATTTATCCTTTCTGCTTTGTGCAGATCATTGATTCTGCACGGTCATAATTATTTCATTATCTGATAAATAAGAAGAATTCAAATCGAGAGTATATTTAAGATATATTCTTCCGTTCTTACTGATCGTATTTTCGATAGCGTGCGTATAAACGCCTATCTGAAAGCTTCCATAAGGGGTTCCGTATTGACAGAAATGCTTTCTTCCGATTTCAAGCGAAAGAGCTGAATTTGCTGTTCCCTCACGAACTATTGAAGCGGATTTATCGCCTTCTACTTTAATTGTAGTAACAGAACCTTCAAATCCTGTTGCCGACGTATCCTCATACGAAATTATATCAAATCCGTTTTCACGGGTAAATTTTGCTTTAGTAAGCAATTCTGTTTCGCATTTTTCGTTATTCTGCCACTGAATGCTTACAAGAGAGATCATGATATTTTTTTTCAAGTTTTTCTCTCCTTTTAATAGCTTCTTTCAGCATTTTCGATCGCCTGTTCAAGCAGCTTATCAAGAAGATATCCATGATCCATGCCAAGATGGTTCATAAGCTTGGTGAAAACGCTGTTTTTTCTTAAACCGGGTGAAGTTCCTATCTTATTAAGAAGAAGCTCTCCGTCCTCCGTTAAGAAGAAATCAACTCTTGCAAGACCTTTACATCCGAGCGCTTTATAGGCTGTTACAGCCGTTTCTCTTATGCTGTTCTGAACATCGTTTGGCAAATCAGCCGGAACGATCAAATCATCGCCGGTGCTTACGCTGAAATCAGTAGGATCATATGAGTTGTCCTCTGAAACGATTTCTCCGATATACGAAGAAAAAGGCGTATCATAGCCAAAAACTGCGGCTTCAAGCTTTCTTCCCTTTATATATTTTTCAACAACGACCTTATTATCGTTTGAAAAAGCTATTTTAACGGCAGCTATAAAGCTGTTCATATTTTCAGCAACACTTGTTCCGGCATTACTTCCGCTGTTGGCTGGTTTTACAACGAGCGGAAATCCCATTTCAGACGAAATTTCCTCACATTTTTCTTCGATCCTACTCATCTCACGCTGAGTAATGAGCTTCCAGTCGGCAGTTTTAACACCATAGTCATCGAGCACCATATGTGTGTGTGATTTATCCATGCATGAAGCTGCGCCGAGAAGTCCGCAGCCAACATACGGAATTCCGGCAAGATCAAGAAGTCCCTGAACAGAGCCGTCCGCTCCTCTTTTTCCCTGAAGAAGCGGAAAAGCGACGTCTATTTTCTTTACAGAAGTTTCACCGTTTTCAATAGTTATGATTCCCCTGTGAAGAGGATCGGGCGAAATTATTGCAGACGTACAATCGGGGTTAAGTTCCCACGCTCCTGACCTTATTTCCTCTGCATCTCCCGGAAAATAGAGCCATCTTCCTTTTTTTGTAATACCTATGCATATTACTTCATACTTATCCTCCGGAATTTTTCTGATAACATCTGCTGCGGAAGCAAGAGAGAGTTCATGTTCTCTGGACGTACCGCCGAAAATAACAGCAGCCTTTAACTTTGCCATATCATTCTCCTTTAACAATAGTAGTGCAAATTGAGTATATTCTATAGTCAATTTCAAGTATCACTATATTTTATCACATTTCACAAAAAACTGCAAGTATTTTTTGCGAAAATGAAAAAAAACACAGTAAAATTATAACGTAAAATGCGATTAAGACAATTTTCAACACACATTTTTGTTGATTTTAACAACACACATTTGTCTTTTTCGTTAAAATGATGAAAAGGGCATTGGTAAATATGACGAATATTAAAGCAAGACAAAAAGGAATCCAACGAAACGAAGGCTATCGTCTACGAAGGATTCCTTATCATTCTTTATGAAATAAGATATTTTTCAGAAAAATCGTGCATGGTAAGCGGTTTAGAATAATAGTATCCCTGAAAACTTTTTATATCGTAATTTGTAAGAATATTTCTTATCTGCTTAGTTTCAACCCCCTCAACGCAGACATCCGCCTGAAAACTTCCGGCAAGACGGGAAATAAAATTAACCGTTTTTTTATCAGAATCGCTGCGTTCGATGTTTTTAATGAATTCCCTGTCAATTTTTATGGTATCAACTTCAAGAGTTCTTATCAGACCGATAGCCGAAAAACCCGTTCCGAAGTCGTCAAGAGCAATTTTTATCCCATGACTTCTCAGAACTTTGAACATAGCCCTGAGATGATTTATGTCTATCAGACGGCATCTTTCAGTCAGTTCAAGGCAGAGATTTTTTGCTGCAAACTTAGTTTCTTCCAAAATACTCAAAACATCCGAAACAAAATCACGTTTTTCAAGCTGAGCGTATGAAATATTAACGTGAACTACAAAATTCGGATTTTTTTCAACCAATTTCCTGCTGTCAAGTATCGCCTGGCGAAGAATCCATTTTCCAAGTTCAGGAAAAATCGGATCCTGCTCAAGAATGTCCACAAACTGTGCCGGAGGAACAATTCCGTAGGTATCGTTTTTCCACCTGATAAGAGCTTCCATTCCGATAAGTTCTTCCGTTCTGGCATTTACAATAGGCTGATAACAAAGAAAAAAATTCTTACATTCATCGGTAACGCATCCTCTTATAACATTGAGCATTTCAATATACTGCCTGTTATCATCGCTGAGGGTATCACGAAAAACCTCAAGATCACCCAGCTTGTTGTTTTTCGATTGGTAATACGTATATTTAATACAAGAACAGATAGTATCGCCTGAAAGGTTGAAATTATCGACAAAAACCATCCCGGCATTCAGTAAAAGAATTATTTTTTCACCATTCACATAAAAATCATGAATAACATCTTCCTTGATCTTATTATATAATCCGGAAATTTCACTAACAGACAAATCATGAGTAATGACAGCAAATTTTGTTCCGTCAAGCTTGTAAACGCTTCCCCTGCCGTTAAATTTTTCCTGAAGCAGGTATCCGAAACGATTCAGCACAAGATTTCCAAAGCTGAATCCATATATATCGTTTATAGTTGAAAATTGACTCATACCGATCATAAGAATCGAATTTGATTGCTGTTTACGGCAAAACGCTTCAATATCGTCAAAAAAACCGTATAAACTTCTCAAGCCTGTAACAGCATCAATATAACTGGGAAGGGCATGATTTTTTATTGCTCCGCCAAAAAATTCCGGCTTGCCGTCAGCTCCGTTAATTACAATTCCTTTACAGGTACAGATAACATAACTTCCGTCTCTTGTTCTGGCACGATACTGAATATTATGGCGGGACGCTTTTCCGGAGAAACAATTATCAATGCTTTGACGATATTTTTCACGATCGTCCGGATGAATATGCTCTTCCCATATCTCACCGGCATTATGCATATATTCATCAGGCAGTCCCAGATAATCGACCGCTTTTTTAGACCATCTTGAATAATTATTCTTCATATCGCAGAGAAATACATAGTTATCCTCTGCAATTGCAGAAAGAGCCTCAAAAAAGCTATCAAGTTTTCTAACACTATCCCCATTCATATATCTCACTCCAATTCATTATAGCCGATTCAAAGAACGTTAATCATATTTTAACACAATTTCAATATTTTGTCAATAGAATTTGTGAAATTCGCCATAAAATAAAAATCAGACCGCTGAAACAATACTTGCAGCGGTCTGAAAAAATATATTCTACAATAAATGTCTATTATAAATTATACATTATATGTAAATTACATATTAATATTTTTATTATTCATTTTAATTTGAAGACGAACTCTATCAGATACAAGGGCAATAAATTCTGAATTTGTAGGTCTTCCTCTATAGCTGTCTGAATTGCATCCGAAATACGAGTTAATAACATCAGCTCCGCCTCTGTCCCAAGCAGTTTCAATAGCATGACGTATCGCACGTTCTACTCTTGAAGGAGTTGTCTGGTATTCCTTCGCAACATAAGGATAAAGTTGTTTCGTTATAGAATCAAGTATTCTTTCGTTTGTAGCAGATTTCAGAATAGCTGAGCGAAGATAATGATATCCTTTTATATGCGCCGGAACACCGAATTTATGTATAATATCCGTTACAAGAATTTCAATATCAGTGCAATTCGGATTAACAGGCTTTTTAGCTACTGATTTTATTATGGAGCAAAGAGTGTCATTTTCAAACGGAGAAACAAGATAATAAGATGCTCCGCTTTCAATCACCTGGCGTTCAATGTAATTATTTCTTATATCAGAAATAATTATAAAAGCAGGAAGATCCTTCATCAGGTTTTTAGATTGTTCCATAAGCAATATCGAATCAGAATCCTGCAAAGTCAGATCTGTTACAACTACATCCGGCTTGTCTCTGATGATAGAGTCTAATAAAACCGCTCCATCTCTTCTGCGTGTGTAGGCATAAACTCCAAGTTCTCTTAGCTGTGATGCAATTTTTACTCCATATTCTGCTGTGTCATCGCCAATAAGTACTTTAATTTTGTTGTTCATTTGTTAAACCCTTTCTTTTTTAGCCAGCGCATTGCAAAAACGCCAAATTGCTTTGAAAACAGAGCATATTCACATAAAATGCAACACACGTATTCAGGGCAAACTTTTGCAGCTACTGCATTGAAAACATTTGCAGAGTCCCAGCTAAACGGCATTTTCAGCCTTATATCCGTCAAAATCATGCCCGAAAAAAATACGCACATTAATTTTTTTGTGAACACACTCCGAACATTCTTCAACATCTTCAGTACACTTTTTGTTCAGAGCTGTCTTTATTTTTTTGATCTTTGCTGATTATATTCTACAATAAAATTTAAGATTTTTCAAGATGAATCCAATAAATAAGCGTCGAAAACGCAACTTAAACATCGATTTTGTAAAAAAAGTATATTTACTTCTAAAACAGAAGATAAATTTTATTTCAATTCACATCATGTATAAATGTGATCTTTTGTCTAATCACTCTAACAAAAGTTAAAAAATAAAAATTTATTTTTTCTATTGACATTTCCGCTTTTATCATGTATAATATAAAAGTACTTTGCGAGTGTGCTGGAATAGGCAGACAGGCACGTTTGAGGGGCGTGTGTCAACCGACGTATGGGTTCAAGTCCCATTACTCGCACCAATCAGCCTTATGGCTGTAAATTTAATAGGTGGACAGGTGGCTGAGCTGGTCTAAGGCGCACGACTGGAACTCGTGTATACGTTAATAGCGTATCGAGGGTTCGAATCCCTCCCTGTCCGCCATATATAGCCGTTTGTGAACTTTTCACAGACGGTTGTTTTTTTGTATTTTCGAGCTTGCTAATCAATTTTGCTAATTTGTTGCTATAAAAGACTGTTTGTGATTATATGTGCTATTTGCAATTATAAAGTATTTTACACTATATATACTTATTACCTTTATAATGTTGAATAAGGTTAAGAATATTTCTTTGTTTAATTTTGCTCATCCGGCTTTACTGCTTGGCTAATTATATCAGCAAGATTTTTCTTTGCTTCAATACTGTCAGCATAAACTTCATCTGTAACGGCTGTCGAAGAATGTCCCAACGCTTGAGATATTACTTTAATGGGAACATTCAAGTCAATACAGAGTGTCGCATAGCTATGACGCAAATCATGAAATCTTACACTGTTAGAAAATCCACAAGCTTTGATAATGCGCTTAAAAGCATGATATAATGTCTGTGGACTCATAGGCTCGCCATTATCACTACAGCAAATTAAATCATAATCATGATATTCTGTACCCAAATTTTCTTTCTGAGCATTATTGTATATCTGTTTACGCAAAATTAAATCTTCTATATCTTCAGATATATAGAGTACTCTATTGCTGCTCTCACTCTTTAAGGACTTTAAGCCATAATAGCTTTCGTGTTTATCCTTAGTGTTATCTCTGGTAATAGATACCTGTCTCTGTATGTGTAAGGTACGTTTCTCAGTATTCAGATCGGAGAATTTTAATCCCAGCACTTCCCCTCGTCTCAATCCCAGAATAGCTGCAAGCTTAATTTCAGTTTCGTATCTGTCACCATTTAAAGCTTCAAAGAGAGTTTTTAACTGCTCCTTTGATAACAATTCACCCTTAAACTTGGGAACTTTAGGAGTTTTGGCTTTTAAACATACATTTGTATCAAGCAGTCTGTCATCAACCGCTGATTTCAGTGAAGTTTTTAAAACATTGTGGATGTATTTGACCGTTTTTGCAGAAAGACCCTTTTCCTCCATAAGAGAAATATAGAACTGCTCCAATGTCGTAGGTTTCAAATCTTTCAATTTAATTTTACCAATACTCGGTATAATATGTTTGTGAATATTAGTGTAATAACCATTGATAGTATTTGGCTCAAGCATTTTCTTGTGCAGATCAAACCATTTGCATATATGCTTTTCAACCGTCAAATAATTTGTGGGGATAATCTGATTTAATTCTGCCTTAGCCTGATATATTTTCAAATCTGCCTCTGCTTCCTTTTTTGTTTTATAACCGCCTTTCCATTTTTGGACTCTCTTTCCATTTTCGTCTGTAACGTAGTAGATAAATGTCCATGTCTTGCCACGCTTAAATGGATTTCCTTTTTTGTTATATTCTCTTGACATTGTAATCCTCCCTAAAGATTAAATGATATGAATATAACTGCTAAACCGTAGTTACATTATACCACATAACACCTGTTTGGTCAATCATCACTATTACCATTTAACCAACAATCAAAGCTCCTTTTATTAATTCTATAAACGTTTCCAATGTTAAAAACTTTGAACGGAGGATCGTTCTTTATAAAATTATAGGCAGCATTTTTGCTTATTGACAATATTGCCATTATTTCCTGTACTGTATATACTTGTTTATTATTATCGTTCATAATTAATTCTCCTTTTAAATATTTTATCGGGACTCTACAATCAAGTAGAGTCCCATTTTTTAATTCACTTCCCCGAACTGCCGAATCCGTTATTTCCACGCTTTGAATTAATGCAT
>JAMPIL010000011.1 GCA_023662725.1 Ruminococcus flavefaciens | reverse complement strand
AGTTTTGTGAAACTTTCATTTTACCACTTGACTTTTATTTGCAGGTCTCAAAACAAATTACAGATTCATATATAATTATTTTTTGACTACAAAAGTGAGTTATAAATAAGAATTTATCTATATAAATGATGAAAAAGACGTCCCTGCATACCGCAGAGACGACGTTCCGGTTATGAGAAATTATTTATAAAAAGTTATATTCATTTAGAAAATTTATAAGCAATACAACTGTCACATCCCCTTTAATCCTTTTAGATTGAATTCGTTTTCATATAAAAATGCATAACTTACAGCTTCAGATTGTCAAGAGCAAATGTAATGCACTGGATCAATAAGCTGTTAAAGGAAATATTATTTTTTGTTGCAAAATCTTCAAGACGTTCCACTGTTATTTGCGGAAGACGGATCGTTTTTGCTACAGTTTTGCATTTTCCTTTTATAATAAATTTTTTATTATACATTTTGCCACCTCGTTTAAAATATATTTCATAATACTATTTTAAAACCTTTTAAGTTAAAAATATAGATTTAAATTTCGTGTACAAAATGAATGCATTTTTAATTTCATAAATGAATCAAACGAATTCTTTTCACCATGGCTTCCCATTTCATTAAGTGAAAAATTAATACATTCATTAATAAGAAGATTAAATGAAATGTTGTTCTTTGCCGCAAGTTCGTAAAGCTGATCGGCAAGCGGCTCGGGAAGTCTTATAGTTTTTGCTACGATGTCGTAGCCCTTTGGGATTTTGAACATAACTTTTCTTGCGAAAACGTAATCCTGAAACACCGAAAATATACGTTCCCGAAACATTTCTTATCTCCTTTTTTATATTTTTTTCGATACTGAATCGAAATAAGAAACTATGAAATCATATAATACGAAATTCTTCTGCCGCCGCTTTAACGTCCTCTGCTGCAAAAATTGCTGATACAACGGCTATTCCTCTTTGCCCGCAGTTTTTTATTTCGGAAACGTTTTCAGCCGTTATTCCTCCGATAGCAACAGCAGGTATGTTAACTGAGGCGCAGATCTCACGTAGCTGTTCAGGAGTTATTCTTATTGCATTTTTTTTTGTTGGTGACGGAAAAACTGCTCCGACGCCTATATAGTCTGCTCCTGATATTTCTGCAAACCGAGCTTGCTCAACAGTTTTAGCTGTTGCTCCGATTATGAAATCTGATCCTGCGAAACGTCTTATTTCAGCAACCGGAGCGTCTTCTATTCCGACGTGCACTCCATCTGCTCCGATTTCAACAGCAGTTTTATAGTCATCGTTTATGATTAGCGGAATTCCGTATTGTCGGCAGATTTTCAGAACTTCTTTTGCTTCTTCGACAAGCTTTTCTGTACTGAGATTTTTTTCTCTTAATTGAATACAGGTAACTCCTCCAAGGATAGCCTGCTCAACCTGTTCTGCAATATTTCGTCCTCTTAGACAATTCCTGTCGGTTATCGCATAAAGTGAGAGCTGTTCTGATTTAAATTTCATTCTATCACCGCATTTCTTAATTCTTTCATATATTTTTCAGGTGCTTTGCAAGTCATAAGCCCGCTCATGATACAAGCTCCCGAAGCTCCGGCGTTTCGTACTGATTCTATATTTTCAGGATTTATTCCGCCAATTGCATAAATCGGAATATTTACCGAACTGCAAACGCTTTTCAAAAATTCAAGTCCTCTCGGACTTAAACCGCACTTGCACTGCGTTTCAAAAATGTGTCCTGCAATAACGTAGTCAGCACCCAAGCTTTCAGCTTCTGCGGCTTCTTCTGCCGAATGTACGGATGCTCCGACGACCTGAAATTCATTTCTTATATAATCAGGAAAACTCCTAAGAACCACCATAGGCAAATGTATATCTTTGGCATTTAGCTTCTCCGCAATTGCTGTATAACTGTGTATACTGCACGGTGTATCGTATTTCCGGCAAATTTTCATTGACATAGACGCAAATCTGGTATAATCAATTCCGATAAGTTCCTTTTCACGAAGAATTATTCTGTCAGGCTTTGCAGCAGCGATTTTTTCAATTCTCGCTAAATAATCCTCGCAGCAGTTTTTTCTGTCGGTAATGCAGATAATTTTAAACATAGAGATAATCGTTCAGCACAGGCTGTAGTCCATTGCCAGACATATCATCGTACATCTTTTTAAAACTTCTGCTGTCGTTTATTTCAAACTGCTCGTCACCGCCTTCGCTGACGTTCTCCTTTCCTGTGTACTTGCTTTCATGATCGCCGATTCCGGTTGAAACTCCGGCAGAAACCTTCGTTGCAGCGATTTTAACAATGCCATTGCGAAATGTTTCACTTTCTCTTGATGAAACGGTTATTCCGCAGAACGGCATGAAAATTCTATAAGCGCAGAGAACCTGACAAAGCTGACGTTCGTGAACGTCAAGCGGATTTATTGCTTCGTTATTCACGATCGGACGAAGTCTCGGACATGAAAGAGAAATTTCCGCATGAGGATACTTTCTTTGCAGATAATACATATGAAGGGCGCTTGCAAGAGCGTCTTTTCGGAAATCGGAAAGACCAAGAAGTGCAGAACCGGCAACACCTCTCATCCCAGCCATCAACGCTCTCTCCTGAGCGTCGAAGCGATACGGCCAGACTCTTTTATGTCCCATAAGATGAAGCTGCTCATAGCGGACGCTGTCATAAGTCTCCTGAAAAACGGTAACATAATCGACTCCGCATTCGTGAAGATAACGGTATTCGTCCGTATTTACCGGATATATTTCGACTCCGACCATTTTAAAATATTTTCTCGCAAGCCGACAGGCTTCCCCAATGTATTCAACACCGCTTTTGGAACGGCTTTCACCTGTCAGAATTAGAATTTCTTCCATTCCGCTGTCAGCAATTATCTGCATTTCATGCTCGATCTGTTCCATATCAAGCTTCATCCTCTTGATATCATTATAGCAGTTGAATCCGCAGTAAACACAGTAATTTTCACAATGATTTGCTATATAAAGCGGTGTAAACAGATAAACCGTGTTGCCGAAGTGCTTTTGAGTTTCAAGCCTTGCACGTTCAGCCATTTTTTCAAGGAACGGTTCGGCTGCCGGAGAAAGCAACGTCTTTAGATCCTCGACTGTACAGTTTTCGTGAGAAAGTGCAACACGAACGTCTGCCGCAGTATATGAATCGTAGTCGTAGCTTTCCATTTCCGAAATGACCTTGCTGCAGATATCGGAATTTATTTGTTCCATTCCGTTCATATATTCCATATGGTTTGTGCGTGATTCAGGATCGTTTTCAAGCTCGTGCTTTTTTTTCAGAGCAGCTTCGGAAAGCTTATCAGAATCAACGAAATATTTATTGTCCATTTTATTTCTTCCTTTGAGAGATTATTTTTCTGTACAGAATTCAACCTTTTCTCCGTTAAGGATCATATTAGTCGTTCTTACAGCGCACATTTTTCCGCACATTGAACAGGTATGTCTGTCCGTAGGAGGAGTGCTTTCAAAGTATTCTCTTGCTTTTTCACCGTCAATAGCTATATCAAACATCTTCTCCCAGTCAACGGCATGACGTGCTTCTGCCATAGCGTTGTCAGCATCCGTTGCATGAGGGATCCCCTTTGCGATATCGGCTGCATGAGCAGCTATTCTGCTTGCAATAATTCCCTCTTTTACATCATTAAGGTCGGGAAGTCTGAGATGCTCCGCAGGAGTAACATAACAAAGGAAATCTGCTCCGCTTGCTGCTGCAATAGCTCCGCCGATAGCTGATGTAATATGATCGTAACCCGGAGCAATATCCGTTACGAGAGGTCCGAGCACATAGAAAGGAGCGTTGTGGCAGATCCTCTTCTGAAGCTTCATGTTGGCAGCAATTTCATTCATTGCCATATGCCCCGGACCTTCGACCATAACCTGAACGTCCTTTGCCCATGCTCTTTCGGTTAAAGCGCCAAGTTCGATAAGCTCTGAAATCTGACCGGCGTCTGTAGAATCGTCTATGCATCCCGGACGAAGAGCATCACCAAGACTGATAGTAACATCGTATTCTCGAAGGATTTCCAGAACCTCGTCGTAATGCTCATAGAAAGGATTTTCATTACCGGTCATCATCATCCATGCAAAAAGCAGCGAACCGCCTCGTGAAACTATATTCATTTTTCTCTTATCTCGCATAAACGCTTCAACTGCACGTTTGTTTATTCCGGCATGAATAGTCATAAAATCAACGCCCTCTTCCGCATGAGCCTTAACGACCTTGAGAAAATCCTCAGCTGTTATTTCAAGAAGCTCTTTTTCAAGGTAGCCGATAGCGTCATACATTGGTACAGTTCCTATCATAGCAGGAGCTTTTTCAATAAGCTGTTTGCGAAAAGTATTTGTCTTTCCGTAATTGCTGAGATCCATGATAGCTTCTGCTCCGAATTTAAGGGCAGTTTCAACCTTCTGCATTTCAACGTCATAATTTTTGCAGTCACCTGAAATTCCGAGATTAACATTTATTTTTGTTTTCATGCGGCTTCCGATACCCTCGGGAGAAATGGATTTGTGATTGATATTGCATGGAATGCAGACTTCTCCTTTTGCTACAAGACAGCGAAGTTCTTCCGGAGAGATGTATTCTTTTTCGGCTACTATTTTCATTTCAGGAGTAATAATCCCTTTTTTAGCAGCTTCCATTTGTGTACTGTAATTTCTCATAATTTATTCCTTTCAATTAATCTTTATAATTGCTGTTAAAATAAAACGTATGGTCAAGCGGACCGTTTCCTCTTCCGAGGTCAAGCATACTTGCAAGCGCTCCGGATATATAATCCTTTGCCCTACTTATGGAGTTTTCAAGAGAATATCCCTTTGCAAGATTTGCGGCGACAGCGCTGGAAAGAGTACACCCTGTTCCATGAGTGTTCGGATTGTTTATACGTTTTCCTGTAAACCATTTATATGAACCGTCAGTTTCAAAAAACAGGTCGTTAGCGTTGTTTATACTATGTCCTCCTTTGCAGAGGACGCAGCAGCCATATCTTTTGCTGATTATTCCTGAAGCCGATATCATATCATTGCCGTCTGAAATTTTCATGTCCGAAAGCAGTTCAGCTTCCGGTATATTTGGGGTAACCAGAATCGACATCGGAAAAAGTTTTGCTTTTAACGCTTCATAAGCTTCTATACTGCTAAGGCTTGAACCGCTTGTTGCCACTGCAACAGGATCGACAACGATATTTTCTGCTTGATAGAATTCGAGTCTTTCCGCAATAACTTCGATAAGCTCCGGAGAAGAAACCATTCCGATTTTTACTGCATCAGGACGTATATCTTCAAAAACTGCATCTATCTGCTGTTTTAAAAATTCAGGAGCAACTTCGCTGATCGCTCGAACTCCCATTGTGTTCTGCGCTGTAAGAGCAGTTATAGCGCTTTGTGCAAAAACTCCGTTCAGAGTCATTGTTTTTATGTCCGCCTGAATCCCTGCACCGCCGGACGAATCACTTCCGGCAATTGTTAATGCTGTTTTCATAATTTTCTCCTAATCACGCAGAAAGCCTGTAAGCGAATCTGACGGTGAAGCTCCTCTTGTGAGAACTCTTCCAAGTCCGGCAAGATAAGCTTTTCTTCCGGCTTCAACTGCCTGACGGAATGCTTCTGCCATGACGGGAAGATCGCCGGCCGTAGCAAGAGCGGTGTTGGACATGATAGCGGCTGCGCCCATTTCCATTGCTTCACAAGCCTGCGACGGACGTCCGATACCTGCATCTACAATAATAGGAAGATCTATTTCGTCTATCAGAATCTGAATGAAATCCTTTGTTGAGAGTCCCTTATTAGAACCTATCGGCGACGCAAGCGGCATAACTGAGGCAGCTCCCGCATTAACAAGATCACGGGCTGCATTGAGATCCGGGTACATATAGGGCATTACAACAAATCCTTCTTTAGCAAGGATCTCTGTCGCTTTAATAGTTTCCTGATTATCGGGAAGAAGATATTTCGAGTCTCTCATTATCTCGATTTTTACAAAATCTCCGCAGCCGAGTTCTCTTGCAAGACGAGCGATACGAACAGCTTCGTCGGCATTTCTTGCTCCGGATGTATTTGGCAGAAGAGTTACTCCTTCGGGGATATAATCAAGAATATTTTCATTCTCTTTTGAGTTGGTACGGCGGACTGCAAGAGTAATAATTTCTGCACCGGCATATTTTACCGCAGCTTCAATAAGCTTCATGGAATATTTTCCCGACCCCAGAATAAAACGTGAGTTAAATTCCCGTCCGCCTAAAATAAGTTTGTCATCATTTTTATTCATCTAAAAACCTCCCTAAATATTTTCCGTTATAATTTTTATTGCCATAAGAGCCTCGTGAGCAGCACAAACCATAACTCTTGCGGAAACAAGACTTCCTGCTTCATCAACGTCGCTTGATTCATCACCGCAAACAAAAAAATGATTTGTGATCTTTCTTGTTTTAATAAGGTTTGCCGAACCAATTCCAGCCATTCCGGAACCTGAAATAAGATACTTTTCCGGAAGTTTTTCAAGAATACAGTTTACCAGCATAGCTTTTTGTTCTGCCGAATCAAATGCTTCGCAGATAACATCGTCATTTTTTAAAAGATCCGGAATATTTTCTTCCATTAATTTGACGCAATGAGGAATTATTTCGCAGTACGGTGAAATTCTTGAAAGCGTATCAGCAAGAGCTTTTGTTTTGAATTCGCCAAGCTGGTCGGCAAAATACTGTTGACGATTGAGATTTGAGATATCTACTTTATCAAAGTCGATAATATGAAGTCTGCCTATACCGGCTCTTGCAAGCGATATTGCAATATTAGAGCCAAGTCCGCCAAGTCCGCAGACTGCCGCAGAGGCTTTCGATATTTTTTTCTGAAAATCTGAACCGTGACGCTCTTCAAGTGCACGATACATTTCCTCTTTAGTCGGGATATTAACGTTCATCAGCCTCCTCCAACAAATCGAACAACTTCAACCGAATCGCCGTCTTTCAGAATTATTTCATCGTATGTGCTTTTCGGAACGATTTCTTCATTCAGCTCGACTGCAACACGACCGATCATACAGTTCATCTCATCAAGCAGTGCCGCAATATTTTTTCCTGCTGCGTCAATCATTTCACCATTTACCTTAACCACAAAAACACCTCCAATAACAAAAAGGAACTGCCGCAGCAGTTCCCTGATAATACATTACATAATATCTGTCGGCTTCCCTACGTTGGCATTATCCAAATCAGGTTTCAGAATCCGTTTAATATACAGATTCACAAGGTCGAAGGTTTCGCTACCTTCCTCTCAGCCTGTAACACAAGCTCCCTATTTATAAATTATACCACTTCTTTTAATGAATTTCAAGAGGTTTTTATATTTTTTTTCAGGGCAATAGCATTTACTCTTAGTTTACAAAGGGGACTTTATCCGCTTAATAAACATAACAAAAATTAAATACTGTTGCCCTGATTTTATTTTGAAAAATACTTGACAAGACTGCATCGGTGTGATATAATGATTTTAATCTTCAGGGCAGGGTGAAATTCCCTACTGGCAGTAAAGCCTGCGACCCTCGTTATGAGGCTGATTCGGTGAAATTCCGAAGCCAACGGTTATTCGCTTTTTAAAGCGGATAGTCTGTGTTTCATTTTTGAGGCACAGTTAAAGTCCGGATGAAAGAAGATAGATCTGTGATTACATTTTTATGTAAAAAGGATTTTCTGCCCCGATTTTTTCGGGGCTTTTTGTTTTATATTGTGATTGCTCTGAGGATAATTATCAAACGGAGGTGCTTATGACTGATTCTGAATTTATGAAAGAGGCTTTGTCTCTTGCAAGAAAAGGTATGGGATTCGTCTCTCCTAATCCTATGGTTGGAGCGATTATAGTCAGTGATGATAAAATAATCGGTTCTGGATATCATATGAAATATGGCGGACTTCACGCAGAACGAAATGCTTTTTCTCAATGTGATTCTATGGGAATTGACTGCCGTGGTGCGGATATGTATGTTACTCTTGAACCATGCTGTCATTATGGAAAAACTCCGCCGTGTACAGAAGCCATTATAGAACATGGCATAAAACGTGTTTTTATTGGCTCATCCGATCCTAATCCTCTTGTTGCCGGAAAAGGAGCAAAAATTCTGCGAAGTCATGGAATAGAAGTTATAGAAGGCGTTCTCAAAGAAGAATGTGATGAGCTTAATGAAATTTTCTTCCATTATATAACAACTCATATGCCGTTTGTTACCATGAAGTATGCTATGACTATTGACGGAAAAATCTCTTGCCGCACCGGAGATTCCAAGTGGATAACCAATGAAGAATCCCGCAATAATGTTCAATTTGACAGACTGAAACATTCCGCAATTATGGTTGGCATCGGAACTGTTCTTGCCGATGATCCTATGCTCAGCTGCCGCCTTGAAAATGGACGTAATCCTGTGCGAATCATTTGTGACACATCTTTAAAAACTCCTCTTGACAGCAATGTAGTTCATACCGCTAAAGATATCCCAACTATCATTGCTGCGGCTTGCAATGATGAGAAAAAAATATCTGATTTTGAAAAAGCAGGATGTCAGATCGTTCAATGCGGAAACGAGGATAATTCTGCAATTGATCTTAATAAGCTCATGAAGCTCCTTGGTGAACAGGGAATTGACAGCATTTTACTCGAAGGCGGAGCTCAGCTTAATTGGTCGGCGCTAAATTCGGGTATAGTAAGTAAGGTTCAGGCATATATCGCTCCTAAAATTTTCGGAGGAGCTGCATCTAAAACTCCTGTCAGCGGAATAGGGGTTGCCTTCCCTTCTGAAGCTTTTATGCTGGAAAATAGTAAGATAATTCAAATCGGCGATGATTTTCTTATAGAAAGCAGGGTGAAAAATGTTTACAGGAATAATTGAAGAGGTGGGCATTGTTAAATCGATTCAAAAAGGTGCGATTTCCTCATTTATCCAGATCAATGCAGATACGGTTCTGGGCGGCACTCATATCGGTGACAGTATTGCGGTAAACGGAGTTTGCCTTACTGTTACCGACCTTACCGGAAATTCTTTTCAGGCAGACGTTATGAATGAAACGCTCAGCCGTTCTTCTCTCGGCTCACTAAAAACCGGTAGTCCTGTTAATTTGGAAAGAGCAATGTCGGCACAGGGACGTTTCGGAGGTCATATCGTAAGCGGTCATATAGACGGAACAGGAGTCATATCTTCTGTGAAACAGGACGGTATTGCTTTATGGTATACGATAAATACAGGCTCCGAAATACTACGGTATATTGTCGAAAAAGGCTCGATCGCAATTGACGGTATAAGTCTTACAGTTGCAAAGGTAACGGCAAATGATTTCAGCGTTTCCATAATTCCGCATACGGCTTCACAAACTGTTCTAAGCTCTAAAAAGGCTGGCGATACGGTCAATCTTGAAAATGATATAATTGGGAAATATGTGGAGAAACTTTTGAATCCTAATGAAAAAAAATCAGAGAAAAGCCGGATAACTATGGATTTTCTTGCAAAAAACGGTTTTTAAACGGAGGTATTTATGTTTCAGTATAATTCAGTTGAAGAAACTCTCGAAGCTCTGAGAAACGGTGAAATAGTTCTCGTTACTGACGATGAAAACAGAGAGAACGAGGGCGATATGATTTGTGCCGCACAGTTCGCTACAACGGAAAATGTAAATTTTATGGCTGTAAATGCCAAGGGACTTATCTGTATGCCCATGAGTGAAGATATCTGCCGAAAACTTTATCTGCCGCAGATGGTTGATCAGAATACGGATAATCACTGCACAGCTTTTACAGTTTCTATAGATCACATTGAAACAACTACAGGTATTTCTGCCGAGGAACGTGGATTTACAGCAAGAGCTGTTGTGGATTCTGCTTCCAAGCCTGAGGATTTCCGCAGACCGGGGCATATGTTTCCGCTTACGGCAAAGAAAAACGGTGTACTGGAACGTGACGGTCATACAGAAGCTACAGTTGATCTTATGCGCCTTGCCGGACTTGAAGAATGCGGTCTTTGCTGCGAAATAATGCGTGATGACGGTACTATGATGCGTGCCGGAGAACTTCAAGAAAAGGCCAAGGAATGGGGAATGAAGTTCACTACCATACAGGCAATAAAGGACTACAGAAAGTGCCACGATAAGCTTGTAGAGCGTGTTGCAGATACAAAGCTCCCTACAAAATACGGCGATTTTCGTGCTATAGGATTTATAAATAAGCTTAACGGTGAACATCACGTCGCTCTCGTTAAAGGTGATATCGGTGACGGAAACGACATTCTCTGCCGTGTTCACTCGGAATGCCTTACCGGGGACGCTTTCGGCTCTTTGAAATGCGACTGTGGACAACAGTTTGCTGCTGCTATGAATCAAATAGAACAGGAAGGTCGTGGAATCCTTCTTTATATGAGACAGGAAGGACGTGGAATCGGTCTTATAAACAAACTTCGTGCATATGAGCTTCAGGATCAGGGAATGGATACTCTTGAAGCAAATCTTGCTCTCGGTTTTGCAGGCGATCTGCGGGAATACTATATCGGCGCACAGATACTTCGTGAGCTTGGCTGTAAAACGCTCCGTCTTCTCACAAACAATCCTGACAAAGTTTACGGTTTGAGCGGTTTCGGACTCGAAATAAAAGAACGTGTCCCGATTCAGATGGACGCCACACCTTATGACCTTTTCTATCTTAAAACCAAAAAGGACAAAATGGGACATATTCTCAACTATTAAAATATAACATATTAAAGGAGTAACTTAAAAATGAAAACTTATGAAGGAAAACTTATCGCAAAAAATACAAGAATCGGAATCGTTGTTGCCAGGTTCAACGAATTTATAACAAGCAAACTTCTCGGCGGCGCTATCGATACGCTTAAAAGACATGATGTTGATGAAGATTCTATTGATGTTGCATGGGTTCCAGGAGCATTTGAGATTCCGCTTATCGCTTCTAAAATGGCAAAAAGCGGTAAATATGACGCAGTTATATGCCTTGGAGCAATAATCAGAGGAAGTACATCCCATTACGACCTTGTGTGCAACGAAGCGGCAAAGGGAATAGCTCAAGTTTCACTCGGCAGCGACATTCCGGTAATGTTTGGTGTTATCACAACCGAAAACATTGAACAGGCAATTGAACGTGCCGGTTCTAAGGCAGGCAATAAGGGAAGTGAATGTGCTGAGGGCGCTATTGAAATGATAAACCTTATCAGAGAGATTGAGGACTGATGCTTAACCTTATTTTTGATTACGACGGAACTATCCATAATTCCATGAAAACATATGCTCCTGCTTTCAGAAATACCTGCAAGTGGCTCGCTGACAATGGATATATCCCCCATAAGGAATATGCAGACAGTGAAATAAGCTGTTGGCTCGGCTTTAATTCTACAGATATGTGGAGCGCTTTTCATCCGGAACTTTCTCCTGATATCAAGGAAAAAGCCCGTGTCATGCTTGGCGAGGATATGGCAGGAAGAGTTGATAACGGTGAAGGAGCTTTATTCGACGGTGCAGAAGAAATGCTTTCAACACTAAAATCTCAAGGGCATACGCTTATATTTCTGAGCAACTGCCGCTTCCATTATCTCAACCGTCATAAAAGAGTTTTCAAATTAGACCGTTTTTTCGATTATTTTTACTGCTGCGAAGAATTTGATTTTATTCCCAAATATGAAATATTCCGCAAAATCGCTCCGAGACATGAAGGCGAATTCATAGTTATCGGCGACCGCTTTCATGATATTGAAACAGCGGTTAAAAATAATCTTAAATCTATCGGATGCGGTTACGGTTACGGAACAATGGATGAGCTTTCTTGCGCAGACATAATAGTAAATTCTCCGACTGATATTATAAATGCTGTAAACAATTTTTATCCGGAAAGGAGATAAAATGATTAAATACCGTATACTTGCATTTTTAACAGCTGCGGCTATGATACTTTCGGCTGGCTCCTGCTCTCTCAGAGGCTATGGTGACGATTCTTCAAAAACAAAAACAGAAAATCATGATGATAAAGATGAAAATGACGATTATGAAATTGATACTCACGGAGAATATAAATTTTCATCTGTCAAGGATTCTGATGAAGTCGCTGAAGTCAGAGAGCACGTGGAAAAGCTTCTTGATGACCTTAAATACGACGATAATGAAGATGAATTAAAAGATGATATCACTGTTCTTCTTGATGACATGGATATAAAATATGAAGATACAACCAAGCACATGATCACGTATTATCTTGATTGGAACAATGAAACTCTCGAAAATCAGTATGACGACGCAGCAGAAAATATGTTTATCACAGTAGAGCTTATCACTTACGCTTTTTGCAGAGGATATGCGAACGAGCAGTATTCTCACCTCTTCAAAGATCTTATCCTTGATGAAGAAGCCGTTGAAACATATACTGAACCTGCTTTTACTCTGAAACATCTTGAGGGTTATACGAGAGTTAATTACAATCTGATGGACGCTAATCTTGATGAATATCATGATATCGCCTATAACGAGGATATGGATGAGGAGGAAAAGGCTTTAAAATGCGCCGAAATATATCTTGAACTTCTTGCTCAGTATGATGTCGAAACATTTTACGATAAGTTTAACCGTGATTATACTCCTGAAGAAATACTGGAACTCAGTAAAGTGATAAGAGAAGAACTTATTCCTGCTTCAGATGCTCTTCTGGACGCATTCTATGAAAACAGCGAGGCAAGAAAAGTTGCCAGAAAGCCAATACTGTTTGACGATCCGTTCAAGGTGATCCAGGAATATGCTCCGAAACTTTCAACAGAAATTGCCGACGCTGCCAATACAATGGTAGAAGATGAGCTTTATACTATCGCAAGCGGGGAAGAATGCTATAACGGTTCATTCACCTCCTCTATGCCTAAAAGCAAAAGCTCTGTTGTTTATATTTACAACGATGGGGATTATAATAATCTTCTTACCCCGGTACACGAATTCGGACATTATTACGCTTCGTTCTATGATGACATTCCTACTTATCTTGCCGCTTCAAATCTTGATATTGCCGAAACGCAATCGCAAAGTTTCGAGTTCCTTTTTACTCAATTCTATGATGAGATCTATGAAGAACAGGCCGACGCAATGAAAATCATTAAAACTTACGATATGCTTTATTCGGTTATTTCCGGTTTTTTTATCGGTGAATTTGAGTACACTGTTCTTGCAAATCGTGAAAATTATACTCCCGAAGATGTTGTAAAACTTTGGCATGATATTATGGACGATTATATTCCTGATACCGAATTTTATATTGTAAATCACCTTTTTGAATCACCCGGATATTATATAAGCTACGGAGTTTCTGCTCTTGCCGCTTTTGATATATGGGAAGATTGTATTTATAATACTGATGAAGCTTTGAAAAAATATGAAAAAATAGCCAGAACTTCATGCAATGAAAAGGATAATAATTTTCGTTCTGCAATTAAAAATGCCGGATTCAGCGATGTTCTTAACGAGGAATACATCAAGGTTCTTGCTCAGGAAATTTACGATTATATTGAAGATATTTCAGAATAAAACAGTTAACAAGCCGTTGGACTTTGGGTTCAGCGGCTTTCCTTTTATTGGATTTAAAAATGTGAAAGTATTGTGAAATATCACCAAATCAATTGACAAATATTCGTCATAGTGCTATAATTTACTTTGCGGACTTTTCCGCTTCAATTTAATAAATGAAAGGGAGTATTGTATGTTACAGCTTAAAGATGTTGTAAAGCAGTACGGTGCTGGGGATAATACGGTAACGGCTCTTAATGGAGTTAATATTACGTTCCGTGAAAACGAATTTGTCGCTATTCTCGGACATTCCGGCTGCGGAAAAACAACTATGCTCAATATAATCGGAGGCTTGGATCATTATACATCCGGAGATCTGATTATAAACGGCGTTTCTACCAAAAAATACAAAGACAGGGACTGGGATGCTTACAGAAATCATTCGATAGGTTTTATTTTCCAGAGCTATAATCTTATTCCGCATCAGACTGTTCTTTCAAATGTTGAACTGGCTCTTACTATTTCAGGTGTTTCAAAGTCAGAACGAAGAAAACGTGCTAAGGAAGCTCTTGAAAAAGTCGGTCTTGGTAATCAGCTTCACAAAAAACCAAATCAGATGTCGGGAGGTCAGATGCAGCGAGTAGCTATCGCCCGTGCTTTGATAAATAATCCGGATATTCTTCTTGCCGACGAACCTACAGGTGCACTTGACAGTGAAACAAGTATCCAGGTTATGGAGCTTCTGAAGGATATTGCCAAGGATAAGCTTGTTATTATGGTTACTCATAACCCGGAGCTTGCCGAGCAGTATGCCACAAGAATCGTGAGGATAAAAGACGGCCAGCTGACTGATGACAGCTCACCTTATGAACCTGAAAAAAATGAACAGGAGATTGAAGGAAAGAAAAAACGTGTTTCAATGTCGTTTCCAACAGCCGTTTCTCTTTCACTCAATAACCTGATGACTAAAAAAGGACGTACTCTTCTTACTGCTTTTGCCGGTTCAATAGGTATTATCGGAATCGCTCTTATTCTTTCCCTTTCCACCGGAATCAACGAGTACATAAATCATATTCAAGAAGAAACTCTTTCCTCTTACCCGATTCAGATAGACAGGGAAACTGCCGATACTGCTCAGATGTTTTCAGCAATGTTTGGTGAGCCGGAAAAAACAGAAGATCAGAACGAACCGAATACGGTTTACGCAAACACTGCAATGTACAATATGTTCAACACCATGAATTCTTCTGCAAAACAGGTAAACAACATGGCTAAATTCAAAGAATTCCTTGACGGAAGCGAATATATACACGAAAGAACAAATGCTATTTCTTACAGCTATGATATTCAGATGCCGATTTTTACTAAGGATGAAAACGGTGTTATTGTTAAATCCGATTTGAATGAGATTTATGTCCATGCTATGGGTATGGATAATTTCCAGCAGGATTCAGCGTCAATGTTCGGAGCAAGCGGAAGCAGCAGTATGATGGATATGTTCGGTATTAACGTATGGGAAGAACTGCTTCCCGCTGATGACGGAAGTCCAATCAATCCCCTTCTTGAAGATCAGTACGATGTTGTTTACGGCTCATGGCCGAAAAAATATGACGAAGTTGTTGTTGTTCTCAACGACGAAAATCAGATTCCGGACATGGTAACATATGCTCTCGGACTTAAATCAGCAGAAGGTTTTCAGGATATTCTGAAAGCTGCTATGAAAGGCGAGGTCATTGAAGATTACGGCAACACAAAATGGTCTTTCGATGAGATAATGAATCAGGGATATAAACTCATTCTCCCCTGCGAGTATTATCAGGAAAATCCTACTGGAAACGGTTACAACGATTTGACCAAAAATGAATCCGGACTTGGAATTCTTTATGATAATGAGAATATCGGAACTAAACTTAAGGTAGTAGGCTTTATCAAGCCTAATCCCGATGCAAGCGTTACAATGATAAACGGCTATATCGGCTATACAAACGAGCTTACAAATTACATTATTGAAAAAACAAATTCAAGCGATCTTGTTAAAGCTCAGGTTGCCGATAAGGAAAATGATCTGCTTACAGGAAAAAAATTCAGAAGCGATAATTATGTTGCTCCTACGGATGCAGAAAAAGCTGCTTCAGCTAAGGAATTCATAAATAATTCTTCAGACGCTGTTAAGGCTGCTGTTGCAAAATTTGCGCTTTCTCAGCCTACGGAAGAACAGCTTCAACTTATGATTTTAGACTCCATGAAGCCTGAAAACCGTGAAGACCTTTTTGCTCAAATAGAGGCTATGGCAGTTCAGGGAGAATCCTCTGAAATGGCTGCTGTTATGGAATTTCTTAAAGGTTTGAGTGATGAGGAATTCAATCAGTATGCTCCGGAAATTCTTGCACAGATACTCCCCTATTCATATGCCGCAGAAGCTCAGGCTCAACTTGCTTCAATTCCTGACGAACAGCTTATCGCTCAGCTTGAATCAGCAAACCTTTCCGATGAAATTTATGCAAGAGTATTCGACACTTTTACTCCGGAAGAAATTTCTGATTTAACATATGAGGACAATCTTTTTATTCTTGGCTATGCAAATACAGAAGATCCGTCATCCATAAGAATCTATGCTAAGTCCTTTGAGGATAAAGACGCTATTTCTGATGAAATCGCAAAGTATAATGATTCTCAAACTGATGCCGATGTAATTCACTACACTGATTATGTTGCGCTTCTTATGTCATCTATAACCGGAATTATAAGCGGTATCTCGTATCTGCTTATTGCATTTGTCGGAATCTCACTTGTTGTTTCGTCTATTATGATCGGAATTATTACTTACATTTCCGTTCTTGAGCGTACTCGTGAAATCGGTATTCTCAGAGCTATCGGGGCTTCAAAACATGACGTTAAAACTGTTTTCAATGCAGAAACGCTTCTTGTCGGACTTGCAGCCGGTATTATCGGTATTGGAGTTTCGGTTCTTCTTACACTCCCGATAAACTTCATTATTCACCACGTAACAAGTCTTGATACGCTGAAGGCTCATGTGCCGATAGCAGGAGCAGTTATACTTATCGCTATAAGTATGATCCTTACGCTTATTGCCGGACTTATTCCTGCAAGCGTTGCCGCTAAGAAAGATCCTGTTGAGGCACTCAGAACTGAATAAAAATTTATGCTGCATGGTTTTTAAGCTGTGCAGCATTTTATTGACTTATATTTTAAATTGTGATATAATTAAATTATATTAAATAAGCCGAGGAGTTGAGAGGAAAAAATGTTACATATAAAAAATCGATATTTTTACGTTGATTATGAAAATGTAGGTGTTAATGGACTGAATGGAATAGCTAAACTTTCAGAAACAGACAATGTATTAATATATTATAGCGGAGAACATTCTACTATGACGATAGGAATGCATCGAAGAATAAACCGGTCACAAGCAAATATTCAATTTGTCCCTATAAATATGCCAATAAAAAATGCTATAGACTGTAAAATATTATTTGACATTGAATTGCTGTCCAAAGAAAATAAGCTGTCTGAATTTTTTATAGTATCTAACGATACAGATTATGATAAACCTATTAAATTGTTTACAAACAATAAAATACAAATCAAACGCATAACGGAACTTTGCAAATATAATCAACCTGAACCTATAATCCCTACCGAAAAAACAGATAAGATCAGTGAAAAATCAAATAAAATTACTAAACGAGAAGAAGAAGTAATGAAATTTTGCGATCAGAATTTAAAAGAAAAAATATTTACTGATAAAAAGAAAGAAATAATAACAGTATTACTTACTTCAAAAACAAAAAACGCTGTAAATAAGGGCTTTTCCAAAATATATCCAACATCAGGCATTCATGTCAGTAAGTTACATAAGATATTAAAGCCTCTTATCAAAGATATGCCAGCACGATAATATATATCTTACCTCAAAACAAAAAAGCTGCGTGAACATACGCAGCTTTTATTTTAATCACTTCATGTTATATTTTTTAAGAAGACTTTCAATTTTCTCATGCGGATCAATGATTTTACCAATCGAAATATCATGGTTGATAGCTTCGATAAAGTATGCGATATACTTAGAAACGTCAACCTCGTGGAACCAAGGTCTGCTAAGAAGTTCGGGAGTTCTGTAAGTGAGGTTTGTTCCGAAAACACCGTCTATGATGCCGTCCTCATAAGCCTTGTCGAATTTATCAAGACCGTTTGTGAAGATAGCATAAGTTGCATATGTGAAGATTCTTCCGGCTTTTTTCTCTTTAAGAGCATAAGCGAGGTCAAGCATTGATTCACCGGAGGAAATAATGTCATCGGACACGAAAATGTCTTTTCCCTCAACAGGATTTCCGAGATATTCGTGAGCAACGATAGGATTGCGTCCGTTTACGATAGTTGAATAATCTCTTCTCTTATAGAACATTCCCATTTCAACTCCGAGAACAGAAGCATAATACATATTTCTGTTAAGAGCACCCTCGTCAGGGCTTACGACCATGAACTTGTCCTTTGAGAAATTAATATCCTTAATATCTTTGAGCATAGCTTTAAGAACCTGATATGTCGGCATTACATTGTCAAATCCCATAAGCGGAACTGCATTCTGAACTCTTGGATCATGCGCATCGAAAGTTACTATATTAGAAACTCCCATTGCTTCAAGTTCCTGAAGAGCGCAAGCACAGTCGAGAGATTCACGATAGCTTCTTCTGTGCTGTCTGCCGCCGTAAAGTACAGGCATAATAACATTGATTCTATGAGCTTTACCGCTTGCCGCCTGAATAATTCTTTTTAAATCCTGAAAATGATCGTCAGGTGACATAGCATTTTCCATTCCAAAATAATTATATTTTATGTTGTAATTTCCAACGTCGATGATAATGAAAAGATCTTTTCCACGAACTGTTGATTTGATAAGACCTTTTCCGTCACCTGAAGAAAAACGGGGACATTCGCTTTCAAGGAGGAAAGTATCAACGCTTACTCCTCCCTTATCCGCCCAGTCTACAAGATAATCGTTGATCTTGTTTCCAAGCTCTGTAACGCTGTTCATTGCAATTATTCCGATGGGAGCAACATTAGAGTCACGTCCGAATAAAATTTCACTTGAAGCTGTCATAAAATATTTTCGCACAAAGTTTCTGTGCGATACTCCTTTCATTAATACGTCCGCAAATGCGGCTGAAATTACTTGCAGAAATTATTGATATAAGATTCTATATCCTGTGCAATTATCTGTTTTGCAACATCAGCATGGTCGATCTCATTAACTGCTGTTGTTTTGTTTTCAAGCTCTTTATATACCCTAAAGAAATGCGTCATTTCCTCAAAGATATGCTTTGGAAGCTCTTCAATATCGGTATACATATTATAATTCGGATCTTCAAACGGGATAGCAATGATCTTGTCATCACGATGTCCGTTATCAAGCATTCTGATAACGCCTATTGGATAGCATTTTACCAATGTAAGCGGAATCAGCTTTTCCGAACAAAGCACCAGAACGTCCAGCGGATCGTTGTCGTCGGAATAGGTACGGGGAATGAAGCCGTAATTCGCCGGATAATGAGTTGACGTATGAAGAATACGATCCATTTTTATAAGACCGGTTTCCTTATCAAGCTCATACTTGATCTTACTTCCTTTTCCGATTTCAATAACTGCATAGAAGTCGTCGGGACTGATTCTTTTTGGACTTATTTTGTGCCAGATATTCATATATTCCCTCCGCATCTTATCCGGATAGAAAATCCGGATAGAATAATTACTATTTTCTGCTGATAAAAACAGAAATACCTATATTAAGTATATCATTTTTTTGAGATTTGTCAATAAAAGACTGAATTTTCGGCATTCTGTCATATTTTTCTTAAATTCAGCCAATATTTTTCGGCTTTTTTATGTCAATCCTTATATAAATCACAAATTTCAGCATAAATATTAAAAAACTATTAATCCTAATAAAGATTTTTATAATAAAAAACTATTGATTTTTATTGAAAAATATTGTAAAATATATATAAGCTTTGATGAAATATATCTGTGTTTTACTTAATGTTATTATTTAAAATTATTTATACTTAAAGCTATTGTACAATCAATATAATTTTATTTGCATCATTACAGATAATATTTTCAGTGTGCAGCCATTTCTCTGCACGTCTCAATAATACGTAAAGGGGTGTTACTAATAAATGTCAAGCTATAAGATCGCACTTATTATTGAAGAAATTAACCAAAGCTATCAAAGCGCCATCCTTAACGGCATTTCATCATCTGCCACAGATTTTTCTTTCAATGTTTCTGCTTTCGTTTCATTCAGCGGCGCTATGATAAATCCACGGCACGATACAGGTGAGTTCAACATTTTTAGTCTTCCCGATTTCAAAGAATTCGACGGTGCTATACTGCTTACTAATACTATTGCCTATCAGCCGGTTATTTCCGATATCCTTTCACGCATCAAAGAGGCTGGCATTCCCGCTGTAAGTATTGACAGCGATGTTCCATATTTGTACTATATCGGTATAGATAATAAAACTGCTATGAGACAAATTACAGAACATCTTATTAATGTTCATGGATTGTCAAAATTCGGCTATATATCCGGTCCTGCTGATAATCCGGAAAGCGCTGACCGCTTAAACGCTTTTCTTGATGTTCTTGAAGAAAAAAATATTTCAATAAGTAGCGACAGCATATATTACGGCGATTTTCGTTCACATTCCGGAAAGACGGCTGCTGAATATTTCATAACACGTGATAAAGATATGCCGGAGGCTATAATCTGCGCAAATGACGTTATGGCAGCATCGGCTATAAACAGACTTACGGCAGAAGGATATTCTGTTCCCGATGATATCGCTGTTACAGGATTTGATAATACTTATAGCACTCATAATTATCAGGTCGAACTTACTTCTGTTGACCGTCCGCTCGCTCTTTCAGGACGTCTTGCCTGCAAAATGCTCTACAATCACCTTGTTCAGCAGCCTCAAGAGAGAAATATAATACTGAATATGTCCGCACGTTTTACAGAAAGCTGCGGATGTTGCCAAAATGTTTCTCATAATCTGAATGAATTTAAAGAGCTTAATTACAGGAATTATATAAAATTTGAGGAATCACAGAATTTCATGTCTACACTTAACAGAATATCTACAGGTCTGCTCGGATGCAATACTTTTGAAGAATATATTAATCTTCTGAAAAAGTATATTACCGAAATCGGATTTGAAGAATTCTACTTCTGCCTGTGCGATAACTGGAATACACGTCCAAACGTTGCCGGAGCCGTTATTAATAATGATTTGGATAACGTTCCCACTCGCTATACCGATGAAATGTTTGTGTCGATCGCATATAAAGACGGAAAATTTTATGATGTCGCCAAGATCAAAACAAAAAGTATTCTTCCATCTGTTGCTGAATATGACAGAGGAGGAAAATTATACTACCACATTCCTCTTCATTTCGGCGAACGCTGTCTTGGATATATGGTTATAAGCAATTCTCAGACTCCTCTTACAAACTCGATGTTTGAAACGCTTTGTATAAGCATAAGCAATTCTCTGGAAAATATCCGAAAACTTATTTTTCTTGAATACGCTGTTGGCAGACTTGAAAAACTTTATGCTCAGGATACTTTCTCAGGAATTTATAACCGTAACGGATTCGTTAAGGCAACTGCTGAAATTTATCGTAAATGCGTTGAAAATCAGGATGACGTTATGGTAATGTTCATTGATCTTGACGGGCTTAAAAAAATCAACGATACTTATGGACACAGCGTCGGAGACTGTGCCATCTGCAATATCGCTGATGTTCTTACAGAATCCTGCTCTTCCGGAGAAATATACTGTCGTTTTGGAGGAGATGAATTTATTATTTTTGCCGCCAAATATACTGACAGCGACGCAAAACAACTGACCAATAAAATTAAGGAAAACATTAACAAAATCAACAAAAACAACGATAATCCATTTATTTTAAGTGCCAGCACCGGTTATGTTATTGCAAAGCCCAAAGAGAACGAGGATATTTTTAGATTTGTTACCGCCGCCGACAATATTATGTATGCGGAAAAACGCAAGAAAAAGCTTTCCTGCTATCTCAAATCAGAATAATTGATAATAATAACTGCTGTGGTATATAGCAGTTATTATTTTTTGAATCCGGAATTAATAGACGCTGAACGCTGATTTTCACATATATTTTAAACAAAATGAGACCGTCATCGTACTGGTTATAAGTTTTTATCATTAAATTGAACTTTTTTTGTATATATTTTTCTTCAACTCTATTGAAAAATTGCTCGAATAATGATATAATATGAATATTAAGTATTTTCTATAGGAGTTTTATATGAAAAAATGGAATATCAGTGTTCCTGATAAAAATGCGGTTTCCAAGCTTATGATTGGCTGTGGAATAACATCGCTTACTGCTGCTGTTCTGGTTCAGAAAGGATATTCATCACCCGATTCCGTTATGCAGAAGCTTAACGTTGATGAACTTTCTGATCCGTTTCTTATTAAAGATATGCAGGAAGCTGCTGATACAATAAATGCCGCTATTGATAATGGTCAGCGCATTTGCATTTACGGCGACTACGACTGCGATGGAGTTATGTCAACGGTTATACTTTATTCCTATCTTCTTGAAGCAGGAGCAGATGTTATTTATTACATTCCCGAACGCTCAGAAGGATTTGGTCTTAATAAAAAAGCTGTCGATAAAATAGCCGCAAACGGTACAGAACTTATCATTACTGTCGATAATGGTATTTCTGCGATCGAAGAAGCCGAATACATATACTCATCCGGTATGAAGCTTGTTGTCACCGATCATCATCAACAGGGCGAGGTTCTCCCCCGTGCCGAAGCTATCGTTGATCCGCACCGTCATGACTGCTTTTCAACATTTAAATTTATGTGCGGCGCAGGGATAGCTCTCAAACTTGTCGCAGCTCTTGACGGCGGAGATTATATTATGGCTCTTGAACAATTCGGAGACCTTGCGGCAATTGCCACTATCGCTGATATTGTCAGTCTTACCGGAGAAAATCGTTTCCTCGTTTCTTACGGTATGGAACTTATACGGAATACAGACCGTCCAGCTCTTATCGCTCTTAAAAAAGTTGCCGGACTTGATGAAAAGCCGTTAAATTCCGATTCAATAGGTTTTGGTCTTGCTCCGAGAATAAATGCTGCCGGAAGATTTGGTTCGCCTAAAACTGCCGCTGAACTATTTCTCTGCGATGATGATGACGAAGCTCTTGCAATTGCACAAAGTCTTGATAGACTGAATAATGAACGAAAAAAAGCGGAGGCTGATATTATAAGCGAGATTTTTGAAATGATCGCAGAAGATCCTTCGCTCGTTCGTGGAAGAGTTATATTTATCTGCGGAAAAAACTGGCATCATGGCGTTATAGGTATTGTTGCTTCACGAATTATGGATCATTTCGGAAAACCCGTTTTTATCGCCTCGGAATCTAATGGTGAGATTCGTGGTTCTGCTCGCTCCTTTGGTGATTTTTCAATTTTTTCCGCTTTGAACAGCGCTGCTAAAGCTCTTGAAAAATTCGGCGGTCATCCCTCGGCAGGCGGTTTTACTATAAAAATGGGTAAAACTGAAAAATTCGCTATACTCCTTGAAAGATATGCTTTTGAAAATCATAGAACAATGCCTGTTATGACTTGTTCTGCTGATTATCCGCTGAATCCGACAGAACTTACTCTGCAAAATATCGAGGGATTAAGCGTTCTTGAACCGTTTGGCGCTGATAATGAGAAACCGCTGTTCTTCATCGGAAATGCTGAGATAACCGATATCGTTCCACTGTCAGCCGGAGTTCACTCGAAGCTGAAAATAAAGCTCGGATTTGCCCAGTTTGATGTTCTTGTTTTCCGCAGTTCGCCTGATTCTCTTTGCGTAAAAAAGGAAGATTTCTGCGATCTTATTGTAACTCTTGGCACGAATAATTTCAGAGGAAACACTTCAATGAGCATTATCGTTCAGGAACTCCGCCCTGCCAATTTCGAGCAAAGTAAATATTTCGCAGCATTTTCAGCTTTTGAAGCCTTTCTGCGAAACGAAGAGCTTCCTCATGCATATTACGCAAGTATGATGCCTGTAAGAGACGATGTTGTAAAGATATATCAGATGATACCAAGCAACGGAATAAATTCCGATACGCTTTATCTGAAGCTGAACGACCCTAAAATAAATTTTTGCAAATTCAGCGTTTCTATCGAAGCGCTTCGTCAACTCGGACTTATCAGGATTTCTTATGATGATTCAAAAGTTTACAGAGTTAAAGTTACACATAAAGCTGACCTTAATTCAGCTCCGATTCTCATTTCTCTCAGAAATAAGATCGGCAAATAATGATTTATTTTGCATAAAAGGAGATTTTACTTATGCCTGATGATATGAATTTTTCAAATCCTTCAACAGAGGAGACTGCTCCGAAAAGTCCGGAGGAATATCTTAAAAGCATTCCTGATTTTAATGACGATTTCACAATTGAAATGATTATTCAGAAAATTCTTACTGATGATAAGCAATATGATCTCAGCAAAATTATTTCTGCATACGAATTTGCGGCTAAAGCTCACGAGGGACAAAAACGCTCTTCCGGTCAGGCATATATCATTCATCCGCTTGCTGTTGCTTATACACTTTTAGAACTTGGCATGGATACTGATACTATCTGCGCCGCACTCCTTCACGATGTTGTCGAGGATACTCCAGCCACTCTCGACGGCTTGAAAAAACGTTTCGGTCAGGATGTTGCCATGCTTGTTGACGGCGTTACAAAACTAAGTAAGATTCCGGTTTTTACCAAAGAAGAACAGCAGGCTGAAAATATCAGAAAAATTCTTCTTGCCATGTCGCAGGATATCCGTGTTATGATAATCAAACTCTGTGATAGACTTCATAACATGAGAACGCTGAAATATCGTCCGCATGATAAACAGCGCAATACTGCTCTTGAAACAATGAATATCTATGCTCCTATCGCTCATCGTTTAGGTATACGGGCTGTTAAAGAAGAGCTTGAAGATCTTGCTTTTCACTATCTTGATCCATATGCTTACTCTGAAATTGAGAATATTCTCGAAAACAAAAAGGAAGAACGTGAAGCTTTTATTGAGATAATCAAAAGCCGTATTGCTCAGCGTTTTAAATCAGAGGATTTCACTGACCCTCCGCAAATAGACGGCAGAGTTAAAAGCATTTACGGAATCTATAAAAAAATCTTCCTCCATCATAAAAATATTGATGAAATTTATGATAAATACGCTGTAAGAATTATCGTTACGACTATTGCTGAATGTTACAATGTTCTCGGCTTGATACACGATATGTTCCGCCCGCTGCCGAATCGCTTCAAGGATTATATTTCAACTCCGAAATCAAATATGTATCAATCGCTTCATACTACGGTTCTTGGAACGGAGGGCATTCCGTTTGAAGTTCAGATCAGAACATGGGATATGCATGAAACCGCAGAATACGGCATCGCTGCTCATTGGAAATATAAAGAAGGCATCAAGGGCAAGGATAAAATGGAGCAGCGTCTTGCGTGGGTGAGACAGGTCATCGAGGCTCAGCAGACTTCTGACGACGTTGAAGAGATCGTTCGTATTATAAAAACAGATCTTGCTCCGGAAGATATCGTTGTTATGACTCCGAGAGGAAAATCTGTCGATCTTCCTGTGAATTCAACCGTAATTGATTTTGCATACCGCATTCACACGGAAATTGGTCACAGAACAGTCGGAGCAAAGGTTGACGGCAGAATAGTTCCTCTTGATTATAAACTTCAGACCGGTCAGATATGCGAGATTCTTACAAGCAAAGATCCGGAAAAAGGGCCTAACAGAGCGTGGCTCAATATTGTTAAAACAAACGAAGCCAGATCGAAAATACGTTCATGGTTCAAAAAAGAACGCAGAGAAGAAAATATTATTGAAGGTAAGTCAGCTCTTGAACGTGAATTCAAGCGTCATAGAATAAATCTTTCCGAATCAGATTATGAGGAATTCCTCGCCGATGATTTCAAGCGTCATAACTGTGAAACCCTTAATGATTTTTATGCCTCTGTTGGTTATGGCGGCGTTTTGCTTTCAAAAATTCTCCCACGTCTTAAAGATAAATACGAGAAGCTTTATGCAGACAACGAACCGTCCGTCATTCCGCTTATTCAGCCGAAACCAAATAATAAAAGCAGTATCATTTTAGATCAGGTTGACGATCTTCTTGTTAAATTTGCACAATGCTGCAATCCCCTGCCCGGAGACGATATCGTTGGATTTATTACAAGAGGTCATGGAATTTCTGTTCATACTACTAAATGTATCAACTATAAGTCCGCTTTGAACCGTAATAATCCGGAAGAAATGAGCCGTTGGTGCGATATTCAGTGGTCGGAACACAGCAATTCTCAGCTTCAGACAAGTTTTGAGGTAACTGCTACGGACAGAGTAGGTCTTGTTTACGATATTACGGCAGTTCTTCTTGAGGCAAGGGTTCCTATTGTACATTCCGCTTCAAGAGCTTTGAAAAACGGAAACGCTATTTTTGAAAGTACTATCGTTATCTCAAACACCGAACAACTTAAAAATCTCTTTGAAAAATTAAGAAAGATCAAGGGCGTTATTTCGGTTGAAAGAGCTTCGCTATAGGAGGTTAATATGAAAATTCATACTCTGAATCTTGGTGAACTGCGTTCAAACTGCTATGTTGTTGAAACAGCTCCCGGAAGATGCATCATTGTCGATTTAGGCGGCGACGCCGATTATCTGATGAATTTCCTTAAATTGAATAAATTAAAACTTACGAAGATTCTTCTTACTCATGGTCATTTCGATCACATCGGTGGAGTTGAAGAGGTTCGACGTCTTACCGGAGCAGAGGTTTTTATTCATTTGAGCGACTCAGAAATGCTCACAAGCGAGAAGTTTTCTCTTGCTTCCGGAATGTCCTATAATCATTTTATTCCTGTAACTTTGTGGACAGCAGTGGAAGAAGACGCTATTATTCAGGACGGAGATCTTTCATTTAAGGTCATCCATACTCCTGGTCATTCCGGCGGAAGCGTCTGCTATATCTGTGAAGATGTTATTTTTTCAGGAGATACGCTGTTTAACCGTTCTATTGGAAGAACTGACTTTTTAGGAAGCAATCCTATTGATATGAAAAAATCGCTTAAAAAACTCTCGCTTCTTAAGGGCGATTACAAGGTGCTGCCGGGACATAATATGCCTACTACACTTGATTTTGAGCGTAAAATGAATCCATACATGAAAAATATATAAAGGTCTATAAACTTGAATTCATCTCTTTCGTATGAATTCAAGTTATGAATGAGGAAAAATGGTAAATAAAAATTTTAAAATGCCGGTTATTTTAATCGGCAATTCTTTTAAATATGAGATAGAGGCAACACTTAAACTCTTTTTTCATGCTGAAAGATTTTCTTTCTCGGATAATATTTCTGATGCCAGCGGCGATTCATATATTATTGCACAAGTTAAAAACGACTGTGAAATTTTTGTCGAGATAATGCTGAACGGCAAAAAAATATCACTTTTAAAAACTCTTGATGTAAATGCTGAATCTGATAAAGGACTTATTGAACATGAACTTTGCAGACTCGTATACAGAATTTTAAGCCGTGAAACCGGAATCATTCCTCCGTGGGGACTTATGACAGGAATACGTCCCGTGAAAAAAGTAATTGAGCTTATGCGCAGCGGAAAATCTTATGCTGAAATAAATTCTATCCTGAAAAACAAATATGAGATTTCCCAGGAAAAGTTGAAAATTGCATATGAAACGGCAATAAATCAGCTTCCTATTCTTGATAGGATCAACAAAAATGCAGTCAGTCTTTACGTTTCCATTCCGTTTTGTCCGACAAGATGCAGCTATTGTTCATTTGTTTCGCATTCAATGGATTCGGCTATGAAACTGATACCGGAATATGTTGCTGCTCTTTGCAGAGAACTGGAAATAATCGGAAAAATTGTAAAAGAAACTAACACCCAAATCGATACTATTTATTTTGGCGGAGGAACTCCGACTTCTGTTTCGGAACATGATCTGAGGCTGATAATGGAGTGCGTTGAGAATAATTTCGACCTTGATAACGTTCGTGAATACAGCATAGAAGCAGGCAGACCAGATACGATAACCGAAGGAAAGCTTCGTGTGATCAAGGAACTTGGAGCAAAAAGAATATCTGTTAATCCACAGACGCTTAACGATGAAGTTCTTCGCATTATCGGCAGAAAACATTCCGGCAAGGATTTTATAAAAGCTTTTGAACTTGCAAGAAAAATCGGATTTGATAACATTAATACTGACCTCATTGCTGGACTTCCGGAAGAATCAGCTGAAAGTTTCTGTGATACTCTCGACAGAATAATTGAACTTGATCCCGAAAGTATAACTGTTCATACTCTTACATTAAAAAGAGCAGCTAATCTATTTGAGCAGAATCACGACAACATCATTCAAAATCCTGTATCTGAAATGGTTAATTACAGCATAAAACATCTTATTGCAAACGAGTATCTCCCCTATTATATGTATCGTCAGAAAAATACAGTTGATAATCTGGAAAATATAGGATATGCCAAAAAAGGTTTTGAAAGCTATTACAATATCTTTATCATGGACGAAACTCAGACTATTCTCGGCGCTGGCTGCGCTGCTTCAACAAAGCTTGTCTATCCGAATGGAAAAATTTCACGAATCCATAATTATAAATTTCCATACGAATATATTAACAGATTTGAACAGCTTATGGAAAAGAAAAAGGAGGTTATTGAATGCCTGAAAAAAATCAGCAATTCAGAGCGATAATTACAGATATCACTTCGGAAGGAAACGGAGTTTGCAGAGTGGACAATATGGCGGTTTTTGTACCAGAAACTGCCAAGGGTGACGAAATCGTCGGAAAAATCGTAAAGGTTCTGAAAAATTACGCATTCGGAATCGTTCTCGAATATGTAAAAAAATCTGAGGACAGAGTTGAATCTGACTGTGACTATTATTCCAAATGCGGCGGATGTGCATTCAGACATATTTCATATGCTGCCGAATGTGAGGTAAAACGTCTTATTATTGAAAATGCATTCAAGCGAATAGGCGGCCTTGAACCGGAGTTTGATGAGTTTATCTGTGCCGATGAAACATATCATTATCGTAATAAAGCTCAATATCCGCTTGCTTCTATCAACGGAAAGGCTGTATGCGGTTTCTATGCTCCAAGAAGTCATAGACTTGTTCAAGTGAATGATTGTGTTCTTCAACCGGAAATTTTTTCAGAGATTGTTAAAACTTCCCTTGATCTTATAAATGAGAAGCATATTTCAGTCTATTCGGAAGAAACAAATACTGGAATTATGAGACATATTTATCTGCGTAGAGGTACTCATTCAGGAGAAATAATGCTCTGTTTCGTTGTTCGGAAAGATATTTCAAGACAGCTTTCATCGATTTGTAAAGTCTTAACCGAAAAATTTCATGATATAAAAAGTATTGTTATGAATGTTAACCCAGATAAAACAAATGTTATCCTCGGTGAAAAATGTGTTACTCTTTCAGGAACAGATACTATTTTCGATACAATGTCGGGAAATACTATTCTGCTCTCTCCCCTTTCGTTTTATCAAGTGAATACGGTTCAGGCAGAAAAACTTTATGCAAAGGCTTTGGAATATGCCGGTTTGAATGGAAATGAGATCGTGGCAGATCTGTATTGCGGAGCCGGAACTATTGGTCTTTCTATGGCTCACCGTTCCAAAAAAATTATCGGTATTGAAATAGTTCCACAAGCAGTTGAAAATGCTAAAGAAAATGCATTGATGAATAATATCGCCAATGCTGAATTCTATTGTGGTGACTCAGGTGAGGTGTTTGAGAAACTTCGCAATAACGGATGCTCACCTGATGTTATAGTTATTGATCCACCAAGAAAGGGATGTTCGGTAGATGCTCTGTCTGAAATCGTTAAAGCTGCTCCAGAGAAAATAATCATGATCTCCTGCAATCCAGCGACTGCTGCTCGTGATTCAAAGTGGCTTTCTGAAAATAATTATTCTGTCCAGAAAGTATGCGGCTCTGATTTGTTTCCGAGAACGAGGCACGTTGAGTGCGTGGTTTTGATGTCGAGGGTAAATGACTAATATGCCGAAAACGACGTAAAATAGCCATTTCGGAAGATACAAGACTTGTATAATATCCAATATGCAATCTCATTCGATGTATCTCCGAAATGCCTGACAACCAATCCGCAACCTATCCAAATACAGATAACAATGTGTTACCGTAGATTTGCTGTTTTTTAGAGTGATTTTGTGGTGTCGTTATCGGAGATTTGATGTCAGAGAGAAGGAGGAGCAAAAATGGCACAATTTGATGTGTACAGTACAACAGTTCAAAATATTATTGGTTGGATTAAATCCGGTGAAGTAGCGATACCGGAAATTCAACGTCCCTTTGTATGGGATTCTTCAAAAGTGCGTGACTTGCTTGATTCACTTTATAATGGATTTTCTGTGGGATATATTATTGTGTGGAAGAATCCTGATGTTCGGCTAAAGGATGGAGGATTTTCAATTGGAAAGAAAATTCTGATTGACGGTCAGCAGCGCGTTACAGGCTGCAATAGCAGGTATGATGGTAACTGATGCTACATATAAGAAAAGGCGGATTCGCATTGCTTTTCAGCCGCAGTTAGAGACCTTTGAAGTTTATAACTCTGCGATTGAGAGAGATAGTAAATGGATTTCGGATATTGCGCAAGTGTTTAATACTTCGTTTAATGATTTTCAGTTTGTCTTGAGCTACTGCAAGGAAAATGGTCTTGAAGGGCAAGAAAATGCCATTTCTAATGTCATTTCAAAACTAAAAAAAATCATGGATATCAGCCTTGGAGTAATCGACTTGAATCAGAGTTTATCTATTGATGAAGTCACGGATATATTCATCCGAATCAACTCCCAGGGTGTCGTTCTTTCGCAAAGTGATTTTGCTATGTCGAAAATTTCTGCGGATGATAAATATGGCGGCAATGAAACTCGAAAGATGATCGATTATTTCTGTCACTTTATGCAGCGACCTGCTGATTTTGAAATGATTGCAGAAAATGATGAGGATTTTGCGAACAGCGAGGCGATGCAGAAAATTAAGTGGGTGGTCAATGAAACCGAAGATATCTATGTTCCCGCTTATACGGACGTTTTGCGTGTGTCGTTCACTCATAAATTCAAACGAGGGAAAATTGCTGATTTGGTAAACCTTCTTTCGGGACGTAATTTTGAAACAAGAGAGAATCTGGAAAGTATTGCAGAAAACTCCTTTCTGAGTTTGCGTCAAGGTGTTGAGGCTTTTGTGAATGAAACAAACTTCAAGCGTTACGTCATGATCATCAAGTCAGTGGGAATAATTGATTCTTCTTTGGTACGCTCTCAGAACGTATTGAACTTCGGATATATTCTGTACCTTACATTAAGAGAACAAAGGATTAATTCTGCTATTATTGAAAATTTAGTTCGCAAATGGATTGTGTTGACAATGCTGACCGGCAGATATTCCGGTTCTCCGGAATCAACCTTTGATTACGATATCAAGCGATTTACTGAACAGGATCCGTTGCAGTATGTTGAAAATACCGAAGCCGGTGAACTTTCGGATGCCTTTTGGAATACGGTTTTGGTACAGCGTTTGGACACCTCTGTATCAAGCAGTCCCTACTTCCATGTATTTTTAATGGCACAGATTAAAATGAATTCCAGAGGCTTCTTATCTAAACAGATTGACGTGAAGTCTCTTATCCAGCAACGTGGTGATATTCACCATATTTTCCCCAAAAAATATTTGCAAAACAACGGAATAAAGAACCGCAGGGATTACAATCAAATTGCCAATTACGTTTACACACAGTCTGAAATCAATATCAAGATTAATGACGATGCCCCCTATGACTATATGAAAAGAATGAAATCACAGATTGCAGGCGAAGGATTACATTATGGCGGCATTACGTCAGAAGAGGATCTTGCAAAAAATTTGCAAGAAAACTGTATTCCTGAATCTTTCGTGGAAATGGATGTTTCCAATTATGGTACATTCCTAGAGATGCGTCGCAGATTAATGGCACAATTCATGAGAAAATACTATGAGCAATTGTCCTAAATAACAAAAATGCCCCTCTGACAGAAACAAAAGTCTGCCGGAGGGGCAATTCATATCCTCACATATTCACTTCCACGCTAATTCCTGACTTGAATTCAAACATCATATGTTCTTCAAAAACCGTAACCTTTGCCAGCAGATGCTTTACCAGCGTTTCATCAAATTCACGGAACCCCGTAGACTTTTCAAGAATAATCTCCTGCAATTCCTTAATGCGTTTTACAAATTGCTTACGAGCGTTGCCGTCCATCAGGCACTTCTCCTTTTTTTCTCGAAGGGAAAGTATCTCCTCGGCAACATCATCGTAATTCTCATGATGATTGGATTTTTCAAGCAGAATCCTTTGTAGTTCGCCTAGCCTTGTATCAATACGCTCCTGTTCTTCGATATTGCAGGAATTAAGGGCATTTTCAAGATTGTCCTGCAGCTTTTTCAGATATTCGGTTTTGCCAATCTGTAAGCGATTCAGTGCTTCCATAAAGGCGGCTTCCAATGTTTCCTCGTGAACTGTTCGTGCAATGCACTCTTCTTTTTTATCCAGTCGGGAAGTGCATCGCCACACTATCGACCTTTTGCCGCGATTATTCCAATGTACCCTGCGGAACGGCTCACCGCAGTCACCACAAAAGACCATTTGCGAAAAGCAGGTATTGGAGCTGTGACCGCATTTATTGCTGCGGTTTGTGCTGCGGCGTACGATTTCCTCCTGAACCTGCATAAACAGTTCCTTTGGAATGATCGTAGGATGACTATCCTCCACATAATACTGCGGTAATGCACCTGTATTTTTGGTGCGCTTTTTCTCCAGGAGATTAACTGTAATAGTTTTCTGCAAAAGGGCATCACCCATGTATTTTTCATTTTCGAGAATCTGACGAATTGTTTTATCATGCCATTTAGTACTGCCCCTTGCCGTGCGAATACCGTCACGCTCCAATCCTTTTGCAATTTTCAGGCAGCTTGCACCTTCAAGATATTCCAGAAAGATGCGCTTGACAACCTCCGCCTGTTCGGGATTGATCACAAGATTTCCGTCCTCATCCTTATCGTAGCCGAGAAAGCAGGCACAATTCACCATGATTTTTCCCTGCTGAAAGCGGTACTGAATGCCGATTTTTACGTTCTGACTGATGGATTCCGATTCCTGTTGTGCCATGGAAGCCATAATTGTGAGCATGATTTCTCCGCCCTTATCCATCGAATTTATACCCTCTTTTTCAAAGAATATCGGTATATTTTTGTCTCTGAGCATACGTACATATCTCAGACAGTCAACGGTATTTCTGGCAAATCTTGAAATTGACTTCGTTATGAGCATATCAATTTTTCCGTCCATGCAGTCCTGAATCATTCTGTTGAACTCTTCACGTTTCTTTGTGTTGACCGCCGAAATTCCGTCATCAGCGTAAATACCTGCAAACTGCCATTCGGGATTGTGGCTGATATACTCCTGATAATGTTCGTACTGTGCCTCATAGCTTGTAGATTGTTCCTCCGTATCGGTGGAAACACGGACATACGCCGCCACACGGAGCTTTTTAATCTCCTGTTTTTTTACCGTATTGCCTTTCGGTGGTTTTGCCGGGATCGTGATAATATTCGCCATTTACCTCACTCCAATCAAACTGTATACATATTCTGCCTGTTCTTTCGGATCTTCGAACTGCTCCATGGGAACGTCAGCCACAAAGTCCATATAAATGAAAGGCTCTTTTCTTTTTCGCAGCCTGTGATTGATTTCGCCTGCACGTCTGTTAAGCTCAGCGTTGGCCTGTTCAAAAAGTTCCTTGTCGATAACTTGCGGATAAAAAGCATCGCCGAGATAACATTTTCTTTTCAGCAGCCGCTTCACCATGCTGTGGGCAATTGGATGTCCGGCAGATTCTGCTGATTGACGCAGGCTCATTCCCGATATGTAATTTCTGAAAATCTTCCTTACAGTATCGGCTTCAACGTCAATGACGACTGCCTGTCCGTCAATCATTTCGTAGCCGTAGGGAATATGGCTCATTCCAGCACCTCCTTTAGCATCAGACCGCATTTCATTTCAAAACCTATGCATTTTCTCTCAAAAACAACGATGTGTTCAACAAATGCTGTAAAAAGTTCATCGCTGTACACCATCATCATTTGCGATTCCTGTACAAATTTCAGCAGTTTTTCTGCCTCCTTTACTGTTTCGGAAGCGTGCATATTTGCATAGGAAATACGTGCGATTTCCATTCTCAGTTCTTCAGCCTGCTTTTTCAGAAAATTATTTTCCTTCCCATAAGCAGCGGCGTCAATGATGCCTTTTGCTCTTAAAAGACGCAGATTATCACGCTGTGAAGTGTTTTTCTGCAAATTCTCCTGCAAACGTTGCACATCATCAAAATGATCACTTTTTCCTTTTCGCTTCAGCTCCTCAATATATGGCAAAAGTACCAATTTATGTGCAAAAATCAGTTTGTTGAGCATCGTAACAAATGCCGCTTTTATGAACTTATCGGACACAAATTTCATGGAGCATTTTTGAATATCATCAATGTGCGTTCTGCAAGTCCATGCAATTTCCGAACCGTGATCATGGATTCTTCTCTTGAATGTACCGCCGCATTCTCCGCAGATGATTTTGCCTGAAAAAGCATATCGTGCCTGATATTTATCAGTACCCCTGACTATGCCTTTTTCGGATGAACGCTGCATCATAACTGCATTTGCTTTGTCAAAAGTCTCCTTGCTGACGATAGGCTCATGATGCCCCTGTACAAGTGTTTTTTCGACTTCTCCTTTATTTGTATGACGATGAAAACTTTCATCTGTGTATGTTTTCTGAAAAAGAGCGTCACCCATATATTTTTCATTGGTGATAATATCTCTTACGGTGGATGCACTCCACATACCGCCTTTTCTTGTGGGAACATTCTTTTCACGAAGCATTTTTGCAATTTTATGTGTGCTGCTGCCGTTAATAGCGGACTCGAATATCCATCGGACAATTTCTGCTTCTTCGGGTTGGATCACCATATCGCCATGCTCGTCCTTAGTATATCCCAATGGCAAATATGACGCTTTGAATGTTCCGCTGCGAAACTTCTTTTTTATTGACCACTTAACATTTTGGGAAATGGAAACAGATTCATTCTCTGCAATACTGCCGAGAATTGTCAGCAGCATCTCTCCGTCCATTGCAGAACTGTCGACGTTTTCTTTCTCAAAATAAATTGAAATGTTCATATCCAAAAGAATGCGGACAATTTCAAGAATATCCACGGTATTCCGTGAAAAACGGCTTATGGATTTCGTCAGAATGCGGTCAATTTTTCCTGTGTGGCAGTCTGCAAGTAATTTCTGCAAGCCATCTCTGCCTGCGGTTTTTACCCCCGAAAGACCTGCATCGTAATACAGCCCTGCATACTCCCAGGACGGATTTCTGCGTATCATCGTTTCATAGTGAGCCTTCTGAGTTTCAAGACTTTCAAGCTGATCGGAAAACTCTGTTGAAACACGGCAGTATGCAGCCACTTTCAGCTTTTTATCATGTGATATTTCTTTTGCTTCAATAACCGAAATATTCATGCCTCACTTCTCCTTTCGTATGAACATATTAAATCGTCTGCGAGGATTTATCAAGTGTTTTCGGCAATAAGTCTGCAAAAAGAGGAGAGAAAGATCGGCGGTTCAAATCGGTTAATTTGTCATATTCGACAAATGTGATAAGTCCCGATTCATAGAGCTTTTCAGTGATTTCCTGTGCCATATGGTAATTGAGTTCATCATACATTTTTTGCTGCTCCATACATATACCTCCTAAATGGGAACGACTGCCGAAATGAATCGACAGCCGTCTATAAAAGTTTATTTCATCAATTCATTCACACGCTCCTGCACAGCGTTGTAGTCATAACCTGCGTTTGTGAGCCTGCTCTTACGGTCAGTACCATTGCCCCATTTCCCTTGAATAACTTCACGGGCGATTTCGTCAACGGACTTCTTTGCAGGATATACGATGTTGCCGTTCTCATCAAACACATAATATCCCGATTTACAAGCATTTTTTGCATTCTCAAGAGAAGTAAATGCACCGATCTGTGATTTTGCATCAGACCAAGATTTACGAACTCTGTAAAGCTGTGCAGTTGCCGGACTTGTTGACACAGATGCATCCGAATTCATGTAAGACTGCACCTTCGCCTTAAAAGCAGACCAATGCGGCAGAATGTACAGTGGACACATTTTATAACTGTTTTTCGCCGTATTCAGGTAATCCACGCTGCCACTCTTGCCGTCACGGACGTTCAGCCAATGAGTGTGGGTATAGAGGTGATCGATGCTGAGATTATATTTTTTCAAGAGTGCCACCGCCAGTTTCGCAGCGTTATCCTCGGATTTCTTGTCCTTATCGTTGTAAGCAGAACTCATGATACACTCAATGGCAATCGTCCTGCGATTGCCGTTTCCAGAGCCGTCAGCAGCGTGCCAGCCGGAGAGGTTCAACGGAAGATTTTGCCATGCACAAGTGTTGTCGCAGTAATAATGCACACGAACATCGTTCATATTTCCATTGACGGTTGCCCTCGTATACTGCTCGGCAGGATTTGTGCCGCTTGCCGTTGTGATCCACGATGTATTGTGAATCGTCACGCCAATAATTTTGCCCTCCATAGAAACGGAGGGCATATCGATACGATTGGGATTATGCTTTGTAAGCAAATATTCGTTGACGGTCACACCGCCGAGAATCGTTGTTTTATCGGGTTTTAAGATTGCCATAATCAGTTCTCCTCCTCGTTGTTTTCGTTGGTTGTTTCTTCATCGATTCTGCCGACCTTGGTCTGCAAAACATCGATGGCTTTCTTGATTGCGGGCGGATATGGAATTCCCATTAAGCTGGTATTTTCCACGATTGACAGCAGTTCATTCAGGCAAAAGCTGATGCAGACTGCGTCACGGATATACGTCGTTCCGAGCATAATATCCATGCGGACGGCGACTGCGATGAGCAACAAGGTGCAGACCTTTTTGGCAAGTCCGAACCAGCCCGCTTGTGACGATAAGCCGCCGCTTTCCGTGTGCTTGGATTTCTTCATGGCAGCGGTGACGATTCCCGTGAAAAAGTCAATGCTCATAAAAATTACGAGCGTGACCAATGCGGAGTCCCAGCCGCCAAAAATAGCGGCTATGAAGCCGCCCACCAGTCCTGCGATTGTACAAATGGTTTCTTTCATTTTTATCAAGTCCTTTCTTAATTTGGGTATAAAAAGACCGCTTGTGGAATGTACCACAAACGGTTATTTTCAAGTATTCAGTTATGTAAATTGAAATTTTCACGATTAATTTTCAGTATCTGAAAAAGAAGATATTACTTTTATTAATCCAACAATATGATTGTTGAAATTTTCAAGTTCTTCAGCAGGTATCCATAATTCTTGATGATAACTTCTGCCAACTGTATGAACTTCAAATTGCGAACAATAGTCGTCATCTACTTCAAATTGAGTGACATACCCTTTATGGTCTATCGTATCTTTAACATTCCATCTTTCAGCTATTTCCTGTGCATACCTTTCGTTTAGTACAGGATAAAAAATAGGTTGTTCAGGTAGTCGTGGCGGAAATCCCCTATATCCTCCTTGTTCAATCTGCTTTAGTTCGTCTGTGCCGATAGGTCTATATAAAATCATATTTTCAACTCCATAATTTCAATTGGCAGAGGTAATGCATCTCTGTAACTACACTAATTATACCGCAAACTCACTGGAAAAGTCACCCCAAAACCTGAATCCATTTCACCAACGGATGCGAGTTATTGCTCCTGCCGACCCATGCAAGATAATATTCACCAGCCGGAACATTCTTGCAAGAAATTAGAGTAGTGATAAAATCAACGGAATACAGCCACTCAAATGAAAGTTCTATGCAATCTCCAGCTTTTATTTTATTGAAAATATTGTCGGCAATAGGAGTTAATTCAGCTCTGCCGGCAGTCGATATAAAATAAAATGTTCCGTTCTCGTTTGCACCTGCCATATACTCCATGATAATTTTGCTGTTTGGAGTGATTCTAACGGCAGTTCCCGATGCAGTAAGCAGTGAAGTGTCCCAGCCAAGTACATCATAGCTGTAATTCAGCATATATTCCGTATTTGCAGAGCAAAATTCCGGATACTGCTCCGTAAATGAAATCAGGGAATATGTTCCGTTGTTCATCAGAATCAAAATAGATTTATCGTACACATCAAAAACATCTACATCAGCAGAAAACAGCGTAACTGCGTTGTTTCCGCTTGAAATCTGAGATTCCAGAATGGTGATTCTGTTTTCAAGCATCAGAATAGTGTCATTCTGATTTTGCTGGTCGTATTGCGTAGAATCACGGAGTTGCTGAAGTTCTGCGTCAAGTTCTGATATACGGTCCCATTTTGCCACACGAGCTGTTGTAATGCCATTTAAAATCGTCAGATTATGATGCCAGTGTGCCTGCGATACGACAGGCTCGACAAAATCCCTGACTGCCTGAATCTCGGTATTTACGTTATTTTCCAAGGAGTTTAAATCAGCTTCCACAGACTGAAATTTCGATTCTACAATTTTTTGTGTCTCCACTCTGGTGACATAGGGTGAGAGGTCGGGTGCGGAAGAATGCACCTTGTCATCAACTATTTTAAGAACCTCCACCCTTGTGATATACGGCGATAAATCGGGGGTTATGGATTGCAGCCATTCTTTCTCAGTCCCTATGAAACCGTTTTCCACTGCTACCTCGTATGCGGATTTTCCGTTGAGATCAGTAAGCAAAAATAAATGCGTCCACATGGACACATCATGACCGGATGAATCAAGCCATCGGTATTGCAGTTCGTTGTTGTACACTCGAAGTTCTACAGTCTTGCCGTCAATTCCGTTCCTGCCTTTGAGGGATAAAAGCCATTCTTCTTCTGTTCCCGTGTATCCCTTCTGAACGGCAAGCTGATAAGCGGATAAACCGTTTTCACCGTCAGAACCGTTCTGTCCGTTTGAACCATTTTTACCATCTCTGCCGTCTCTTCCGTCAACGCCATTTCTGCCGTCTGCTCCATCCTTTCCATCCACTCCATCAGTACCGTTGATTCCGTCCTTACCGGGCAAGCCGTCAGCACCTTTCAAACTTTCCAGCCACTCAAAAACCGTTCCCACAAAGCCGTTTTCTTTTGCAATCTCATAAGCCGATAGACCGTCTTTTCCGTTGACACATGCCTGTATTTTGGTGATTTTCTGCAAAAGCTGCGTGTACAAATCAGGTGTCGGCGGAATCGGCGTATCATCATCTCCCACAAAACCCGATGGGCGAATATTCAGCGTTATGGGAACTGTCGTTGCTCTCACGGTCGTGTCAGATTCCGCATCATAACCGAAAACAGACATTGATACCGCACCCGCATGAAGCTCCGCAGGCAGCTTACAGGACGTTCCGTCAAATCCGAGAACGATATTGTAAATCTCATCGCACTGCGAAAACTGCACCACCTTGTGAAATTTTTTCCAGTCGCCGTCAAAGGTGAATTTCAGATTGACAAAAGAAATCTGATGGTCGGCGATTATCTCACGCTCCAGAACCTCGATTTTCTGCTGTTTTACGAGAAATTTCCACATCAGTCACCACCTCCGCCGTTGTTTCTATCATTCAAATATTTCTCCCAGCCGTCCTCGTCGTTGGTGTAATTTCCTGCACCGCAATTTGCTGAAAATGAAAGGGCAATTGACGCATCAGTTGCCGTAACAGCACCGTCGCCGTCCGCATCAGGATAATTTACGCACCTTGATTCAGTAGCAACACCGTAGCTGTCAAACCAGTACCGCTTGCCGTCAATTGTGCGATGCTGATTGACGAGCTTGCCCTCCGTCAGCGAAATATAATACAGCCTGTCGCTGTATTCCACCCAGCCAAGCTGCATATTTCCGGTCTGTGGATCATAGTAATATCGCTTGCCGAAAACAGTTCTCCAGCCGGTTTTCAGCACTCCGTTTGCTGCAAAATAGTACGGAATACCGCCGATTTCCTGTTCACCGATGAGAGGGTTTCCGGCAGAATCGTAATAAAAAAGCGCACCATCAGCATTGGCTGTAAATCGGATCCGGTCGGCGGTATTGAATAAATATTGCCGCAACTTTTTGACTTCTGCAGTCAGCGTTCCGTCTTTCAGACCGCTGATCTCCTGCTTGATTTGCACCATTTCATCGAGCATTTCCGATACATGGCACTTGCCCAAAATGCACCTGACATAGCCGCATTTTGTCGTATTTACCCGGTAATCCGTGATATTCGATTGCTTAATTTCGATCGTTTCGGCATTTAGGCGAATGGCTGCAAGCGTGAGATATGTTCTTGTTTGAGTGTTTGTGAAAGTCGGGATTGTGGGCGTTGTAGCGGCCGTTCCTACCTTTATTTCAATGTCACATTTACGATAGGAATCGCCCACATCGCAGTAAATTCCGATGATGAGATACTTGCTCATGGATTCGTCCACATATCGGGATAAATCCAGCGTGTAAGGCGAATCGTTGATGAAATAATGACCGTTGATCCAAGCCTTACCAGAGCCGATTCTTACCGTTAAATCGCCGTTTGCAGCGACAGAAAAACACTGCCCGTAATTATCCTGAATGCCATTGCATATCAGACTGCCAAGATAGTCGCAGAAATTCTCCGCTGTGTAGGTTCTGTCGAGCCCTTTTGAGTTGAAAAATCCAAATGAAAATGCCATAAGTTATACCTCCTTGAATGTTGGTGTAAGGCTTCTGCCATTCTGGTCGAAGCTCTCAATCATGCCGATTATCTGTATTTTCGGCTGTATCAAGCCAAAACGCTGATGCTCAACGGTCACATAATCACCGACAAAATAATCCGTGTTGTAGCGAAACTGCGTGGACTGTACAGCAATCTGAGATTCTGATGCAGTCAGCGGTAAAACAATATTTTCCTTGCCACGCTCTTTTAAAAGTTCGATATATTCTTCCTCGGAAATCGGCTTAGATTCGCCGTTTTCCTGTTGTTCATCCGCCATATCCTTTGCGTCTACATAAACTTCATAACGCTCCATGAATGAAGGCTCATTGCCGTCGCAATATGTGGTGCGTTTACGTTCCTCACCCTCGCCTTTTCCCAGAACATAGGCAAAATTCCGCTGTGCAGAAATGTCAGAAGAATATGTGAAAGACAGCAGATTGGTGTATCCGTCCGAAAAAATGATGTGCGGATTTTCGTCCTGCATGATACTGCGGTCAGTACCTTCAGAAAGATCGAGAACCATTTTATACTGTTCACCGCTGATTTTTGAAAGCCGGATATTTGCAGTGCCGCCGATTTTCTCGCAAATGGTGTAAATCCACCGCATCAGATTATCGTAGCTGACTTGCAGTTTAGTGGTCTGTTCCCAACAATCGCCGCTTATTGAACCGAGCGAAAGACTCGGAATTCTGCGGTTATCATCGCTGATAGCATTTCGTGACACAACAGATTGCACAATTTTTGAGTAGCTTGTTTGTGATGTGAAAGAGCAAGTTGGATAGATAATCCTACGCTCCAGCAGGCACATTAAAAAGCGACCACTCACAATTAAGTAGTCGCCGTCCTCTGCGTCAGTTTCAATCAGCACGGATTCAATCAAGCCGAAATGCTCCTTATCATCATCACGCCCGATAATTCTACCCGTCTGGAATATCTCAATACTCCGTGGATTTGCGGCAATATATACTTCAAATACGCCGCAGGAGTAATACTCCACGTCCCACAACAGACTTGAAAAACTGTCGCATATCGCTTCAAGCGTAATAGTAAGCGTATTCTCATTCGCCGCCATTTTGTAAATTTCTATCTGCATAAATCACACCCCTAAGTAAGCGTTTCTGTGAATCAGACGGACTTTCAGTTTTTGCAGTCCACTTGATGCACGGAGATAGAATTTGTTTTCACCCTCACGCAAAGTCAGCCAAGTTGAACCGGAAACAAGGCGGTTGATGATATTTTCCTGCACGCCTCCACGCTCCAGAGTAACCGTTTTATTACCCGTTTTCGTTGTGATACGGATAATGTCGCCCTCCTCAATATCGCCGAGAATCTGCATATATTCGTCCGTTTCAGCATTGTAAAGAGTCGGATTTTTCGCAGGTCCGCCGCTGATTTCCAGCGTGAATCCCGTTTCGTCACCGTCATTCTGAATCGTCATCATGTTCTGCGTGTTGTATTTTCCAAGCGGAAACGGCTTGTCGTCATCGGGAAAAATGAAATGAAAAGCACCAAAAATCTGCGAATATTCTGCAATCTGCGTGTTGGTAGAGTACCAGTAAATATCAGGGCAGATGATGCTTATTTGACCGCTTGTGAACTGTTCGAAATTGTCAATCTCACAAGTTTCCACATAGCCCTCGGTATACACATTAATGTTAGCCGTGCGGTAATATATCTTGATATATCGAGATGGCTTGACTACTTTATACAGTTCATGCCGCCGCTTTTCAATGCCGATTCCACGCATCTCAAAGTGAATTACAATATTCCGCTTTTCAATAAAGGCGTTGTTAAGATAGCTGCCGTTCATGCCTGCATAGGTGGATGTGCTGATCGTTCCATTAGGTGGATACAGACCGTCAATTTCGGAGGTCATGTACTTGTTGGCGGTGGTTGTCATATTGATCTGCTCGCCGGTTTCGTTTTCTAAAATTAGGGTGAAGTGCATGAAGTTGACCTCCTTTCAGAAAATTGACTTTTTCGGAGAAATGTGATATACTGAAATTAAACAAATCGGAATTTGTAAATTAAGTAGAATTGTACTGTGGAACTATTATTTTGAAGTTAGTGAAAGGAGTCGCAAACAGGTTATGAACAGCAAATCAATCATCAATATGCATGATATTATAAAAAAATACAGCTTGCCAATTTCTCGCAAGGATGAATCCATAAAAGATTGCCTAGGGAAATCCTTTAAAAGCTTTTATCTGGATTTAAAGGAGATAGTTTCTAATGATTTTCCAGGCGATTTTCCACCAAAGTTTTATAATAATCTGTTAAGTGAAAATATGCCAATAATCAGTAAAGAATGTGCGATGATTTTAGACATCTTGAAATTAGGCGGTCAAGACAATCAAGCCACAAGGTCAGAGAAATTCGATAATCTCATGCGGTTCTTGGTTAATCAAGATGCATTTAGAGTAGATACTTTTTATAAGGGAAGCCTAATGGCTCGAATCCGTCCAAAGATAGAGTCTTATGAACGAAAGAATATGTTTCATATACCATTCACACTTCGTGAATATGCTTCATCTGGGAGATTTAGTATTCCCAACAGTCCATGTCTATACTTGTCATTCTATCAAGATTTAAAACCACACAATTATGAGATGGTTAAAGCTGCATGGATTGAATGTGGTATGCCAAGTAAATTCACTTATTGTATATATGAATTGCAAAAAGAACTAAATGTACTGCATTTGGGTAACAGCGGTAGCTACTATCTTTCTAGTTATGACTACGAAAAAAATATCAATGAAAAAGAGAAACGATTAAAGGCTATTACTCAGTATCTACTAAGTTTTCCGTTGCGTGCAGCTTGTCATATTAGCGTTGAGGACAAGTCCACAGAAACGGAAGTGAGTTTCCATGAAGAATATATATTTCCGCAATTATTGATGCAATGGTTACAGAAAAATAGCGAATTCGATGGGGTTAGTTACCAAGGTGCTTCTTCAAATCCTGCACAACGAGATCTCTATATAGGCAATTTAGCTCTTCCCGCAAGAAATATTAGTGCCGAAAATGAATACGACCCCTATCTTAAAGAATGTTTTAAGCTGTCCGATCCAAAAGAAAAAGATTTATCAAAGGATTTTAACTCAGATGAAATGATACAAAAAATTGAAGCTTTTGAAAGCTATTCAGAGAAATTAAAACAAATCTTGAATACACAAAATGTTCCTTCAAATCATCCATATACAGACCTTTTTTACTATTGCAGCCATTTGCGTCAAATATACTCCAAAATGGTGGCGACATGGGATATCTATGCATTTTATGAGAAATTTGTTTCAATTTATGGGATAGTGCAAACTATTGACTCCAATATTATGAATTGTAAAACAGCAGAAGAATGGATTGGTCAGTATGATAGTAGTAAACTATTGACAGAAGCAGATTTCGAGAACGTTCTTAGTCCTTTTCATAATACGGTAATACCAGTATGTCAAAAGATCAACAGTATCTTCTATCTACAAGATTGTGGTTCTTTCCTAAAGGAAATGAATTTCCAATATATTTAGATCTTTAAAATGAGATTGTCTTGTGAAATTCTCAATTTACAGAGCCAAAGGAGCGACCGAAAAATCGCTCCTTTTACGTTTTCAACGCATTCCTCGTCTGCCGATAAATCTCCAGCCGTGACAGCGATTTCGGGCTATTATTCGTCTGATTCACTGTCCGGCTGTTGTCGTTATTGTAGTTGTTTATGACCGTTCCGGCAGGATTGCCGTCTTTCATGGAAGAAGTAATGCCGTCAAGATTCATACCGCTGTTCATCGTGAGCTGCATTGCATCCGCCACCCCCTTGACCGTCTTTGTTACGACTTTTTTGCTCTTGTTGATTCCGTCCGCAAGACCATTCATAAAATCAGGCATCCAGCTTTCAAAATCCGTCAGCGGACCTTTTTCGGGAACGGAGAAGTGCAGATATTCCCAAATGGAGTTTGCCACATCAGCCACGGTATTGATAAGATTTCCAATCATGTAGCGGATTCCGTTTATGAGGTTCTGCATGATGTCATAACCCCACTGCCACGAGGAATTTACGATATTTCGGATGCAGTCAGCAGCGGAATTCAGTCCGCTTGAAACAGCGTCACGAATACCGCCGAGCCTGTCCCACACGCCATTTTTCACGTTATCCCAGATGCTGAAAACGGTATCACGAACATTGTTCATCGCACCTCTGACGGAATCAGGCATGGCATTCCAAGCAGAAGAAACGGCGGATTTTACCGAATTTACGGTATTTTTCACTCCGTCAGAAATACTGCTCCACGTAGAAGAAACCGTGCTCTTAATGTCAAGTTGACCAGTAGAAATAAAGTTTTTGATAGCATTCCACACAGTCGAAATGACATTTTTAATGCCGTTTGTTGCTGTGGTAACAACGTTCTTGACCGCATTCCAGCCAGTGTTGATTGCGGTCTTGATATTTTCAAGGGAAGTCTTGATTGCATTGAAAATATTCGTCCAGCCCGATTTTACGCCGTTTCCGATATTTGTAAGAACTGTACTCATATTTGTCTGAATACTGTTCCAGATGTTGGTGACTTCCGCCAGAGTATTCGCCATAAACGTTTGCACCGTTGTCACGATATTGGACATAGCATTTTTAAAGGTGTCCGTCAAAGCCGTTGTTACATTCGTGCCGAACGTGCTGAGCGCGTCGTTGACTATTCCTGCATTCGCCGAAATACCGTCAGCAAGCCCCTGCATAAAGTCGGGCATCCAGCTTTCAAAATCCGTCAGAGGTCCTTCATCAGGCACGGAAAAGTGCAGGAAACTGCGAATCTTATCCGCTACGCCCGTAACTGCATCGGCAACCTTGCTGATGCAGCTTTTAATGCCGTCCACAATGCCGTTGATAATGTCAGCACCCCAACTCCATGCCTCAGATGCGAGATTTTTCACGAAGTTGACAGCGTTGTTGAAGCCATTGACGATAGTGTTCTTAATGCCTGTAATTGTGTTAGAAATTGCCGATTTTACGCTGTTCCAGATGTTAGACACGGTTGTCTTGATTGTGTTCATCACGTTTGTGATTGTCGTTTTGATAGCATTCCAGATATTTGATACAGTCGTGGAAATTGCGTTCAGAATTCCGGATACGGTACTGCTAATCGTATTCCAAACGGAAGAAATAACCGACCAGATAGCGTTTAAAATTCCCGAAATAAAGCCAGATATTGCATTCCACACGGTCGTTATTGTGCTGTGAATTGCATCAATAACCGTAGAAACCGCTGTATAAATCGCATTCCATATCGTTTCAAAGAAAGCTTTGATACCCTCTAAAATCGGCGTAATAAAGCCAACTATAGCGTTCCAGACGGTTTGAATCTTTTCTGAAATCCAGTCCATAACATTGCTAATAATAATATGGATAGCTTCAAAAATAGTTTCAAACAGATACTTGCAAGCATCAAGCAAAGGCGAAATAAATTCATAAATCGTGTTCCACACAGTGCTGATAGCCGTCCAAATAGCGTTTAACACCGTAGAAATTGCCGTAGAAATGGCGTTCCATATGGTGGTTATAACCGTCTGAATTGCAGTTATTTTCTCCGAAATATAGCCGTAAATGGCATTCCAAATACCGACAAAGAAATCTTTTATTGCCGTCCAGATAGATGTGAAAAAGTTGCTGATTGCGGAAAAAGTAGTAGAAATAAAAGTTGTGATGCTGTTCCAGATGCCAACAAAAAAGTCCTTAATTGCAGTCCAGACCTCGTCCCATGACGTACCAAACCAACCGAGAAATACATCGGCGATGCCCTTGAGCGTGTTTAGAATATTGTTGAACCAGCTCTTGATAAAGTCCCAGATACCGACAAAAATGCCCTTAATGCCGTTCCACATCTGCTCCCAATCGCCCGTGAAAAGACCTATAAAGATGTCAAGCACGCCGAGAATCGTATCAACTACAACATCGAAAATATCCGAAATATAGGTAAAAACGCCCTCGAACTAAGGAGCGAGAATATCGCACAGACCTTGCCAGACTGTCTTGACAACATCGCTGAAATCTTCAAAATTAAAGCCGAGAGCATTCAGACGGTCAACGATGCCTTGTGTCAGATTTGAGAAAGTCGTCTTGATTTTCTCCCAGATCGCAATGATGCTGTTTCTGAAATCTTCGTTGGTATTCCAGAGATGCATGAAAGCTGCCACCAATGCCGCAATCGCCGCAATAATGGCGACCACAGGGGCGGAAATGCCGCCGATTGCTCCGCTGAGCGTGGCAAAGGCAGTTTTAGCACCTGCAATTATGGTGGGGATTTTTGAAACAAATTGCATGAGCGTTCCGACCGTTGAAATAGTCTTGCCAACCACAATCAGCAGAGGTCCGAGAGCCGCAGCGACAAGAGCAATTTTGACTATGGTTTCTTTTGTTTCAGGATCCATTTGATTCAGCTTGTCAACGAGAGCCTGAATTTTACTTACAATCGCACGAATGGCAGGCATGAGAATTTCACCGAAAGAAATAGCCAGTTCCTCAAGCTGAGATTTCAGAATCGTAAGCTGCCCTGCGAGATTGTCCTGCATGGTTTCCGCCATTGCAAGAGAAGTGCCGTCACAGTTTTCAATCGCTCCCGACAATTTTTCAATATCGGCAGGGGCGGCGTTCATTAGTGCAAGGAAGCCAGACATGGCATTTTTGCCCACAAGCGACTGTGCTGCTGATGCTTTTTCTGACTCCGACATCTGGTCGAATGCCACACGGCAATCTGCCAGAATATCGGACAATTCTCGCATTGAGCCGTCAGAATTGGTGGTTGCAATTTCCATTTCACCGAAAGCGTCGGAGCAGAATTTTACATCGCCGGAAAGTGCGGTCATAATGGAACGCATGGACGTGCCGGACTGGGTTGATTTGATGCCTGCGTTCGCCATAAGTCCCAATGCTTCGGCGGTATCTTCGCAGGAAAATCCCAACGCTCCGGAAATCGGGGCGCAGTATTTGAAAGATTCGCCGAGCATAGATACATTGGTGTTGGCATTACTTGATGCCGCCGCCAGCACATCAGCAAAGTGACCGCTGTCATCGGCGGTTAAGCCGAAAGCGGTCAGTGCGTCAGTTACAATGTCAGAAGTTGTTGCAAGGTCCTCACCACTGGCAGCGGCAAGATTCATGATGCCCTCTATACCGCTAAGCATATCCCCGGATTTCCAGCCCGCCATCGCCATGTAGTTCATAGCTTCGGCGGCTTCGCTTGCGGAAAATTTCGTCTTTGAACCCATTTCACGAGCCTTGTCACGGAGAGTCTGTAATTCCTCTCCGGTCGCACCGGACACAGCAGCCACCTTGCTCATGGCGGAATCAAAATCAGAGGCAGTCTTCACGGCAGCAGTTCCAAGGGCAGTCACACCTGCAGTTATAGGCAGAAGTTTTTCGCCTGCACCGCTGATTTTATCGCCGACATCTTCCAATACCTGTCCGGCCTCACCGATTTTCTCCAGTGCCGTTTTTGACTTTTCAGCTTCCGTCTGCAAACGCTGTAACTCGTTTTCTGTTTCGATAATTTCACGCTGAAGTGCGTCGTACTGTTCCTGCGTGATGTCTCCGTTTGCGAGGGCTGTATTTGCCTGTTCTGCGGCGGTTTTTAGAGTTTTCAGTTTCTCTTTTGTAGAGCCGATGGTATCAGCAAGAAGTTTTTGTTTCTGCGACAGAAGTTCCGTATTGGTCGGGTCGAGCTTCAGCAGTTTTTCTACGTCTTTAAGCTGTGTCTGGGTGTTCTTGATGTTTCTGTTGACGCCTTCGAGAGCCTTTGACAGCTTGGTAGTGTCGCCGTTGATCTCAACCGTGATGCCCTTGATCCTGCTGGCCATGCGGTTTCACCTCCTTCGGCAGGGTATGGAAAAGCACCTGCTTAATCAGCAAGTGCTTTTTCCTTTATATACATTTTGAAAAATATTCATCAAGAAGGTCCTTGTGCTCAAAAAAGTTGTTTATAACAAAATAAAGAAATGGTACGGTAATTTCTTCCTGATTATCCTTGTGAAATCTATACATTTTACAAGGATAATCCAATGAGATCATAGATTTATCAATCTTAAACGTTTTGATTCTTTTTCTTGCCCGCCCTTTAGAAAACGGGTCTTTAACTCTTTTTTCATATTCCTCAAGTGTATAAAAAATGTATTCGTGATCTAAATGTGTGATATACCGATCTTTGTATTCAAGGTGAATCATCTGTGTCACGATTGTTTCACCGTCTGTATGAAAATCGTCACACAATTCTTCAAACGTAAGATTCTGAGAATCTTTCAGTACCCACAATGCATTATCAAAGCATTCGTCACTATATAGTTTTGTTATAGGTGGGAGTTCGCTTATGTTGAAAGAGAAAATTAGTCCCTTTTCGACAGCCTCACAAAAGTTGCCGAGATGGTTTTCTCCTTCATATATACGTGAGTCTTTTCCTCTTACTGACAAAGTTCCAATGTGTTTTTCGTTTGTCAGTTTTTCGATAATAAGCGCAAGTGGTCTACTCATATAAATGAAAATGGTTTTATTGTAAACTTTATCATAAATCCTTACGGGTTCATCAAATGCGTATAGAGTTCTAACTTGATCAACAGGCAAAAGCCCCCATTTTGCAAATACAGATGGCTTTGTAAAAGTTTCTCCATATATCGCATCAATTTTAGGTTGTTGAAACGAATAATCAGAACCATGTTGGCAATAATGTATCCTTAAATAAATATACACATATGAAAGAATCTTCTCAGGATTATCTTTTAGCAGCGTATCATCCTTCTCAAAATCTCCAAGCATTGGATAGGCTAACATATAATTATAATTAAAAATCCACTCAGCTAATGGTTCAGATATCGGAGGTGTAGAAACTGAAATCCCTAATTTCCTACACCTTTTACTAATATCAGAATTATTATTATCATCTAAATAGTGTTCGAGTAGTGAGATAAGCTTCTTATGCTCACATGGCTGATGTAGAAGTGATAATAGCAAATCATTTTCTTCGTTGAGCATTGCAACCAACAGATTATCACAAGGTAAATCCATATGTTTGCTTTCAATATACATATCATATTGAATTTGCTCTAATCTCTGGTTATAGATATCTATAAATTCAATGAGTTCTTGTTCATTCATTTTTATCACCATCCTCTACACCAAAATTGTAGCACAGATATCAGAAAAAGTCAAGGTTAAAACGCATCAAAGTCAGCTTGACCTGCTATCTCTGACCATCCTGAATAGTCATCTCTTTCGCGTTCACTGAACATATCATTGACAAGCCCGATAGTGAGAAGCTCCAGCTCGGAAAGAGAAATTCCGAGCTGAACGCATCTCAGGAGAAATAGGGGTGTTGTCATCGGGCGGTCAGTTTTACGATGTTTTTTTTAGATTCCACCTGTGTGGCGGTATTCAGACCCCACAGTTCGATAAGCTGCGGAAGAATCTCATAAATACTGAACGTGTTGAACCTCTCCAAAAAGTCGTCCGGATTATCGGGAACATTCTCCGGGTCGGCGTGCTTTGCCATGACGAAGGCGATATTTTCAAAAACCTCCAGACTTTCAATATCAAGCGTGGAGTTTTCTTCATCGCCCTCTTTGACATTTGTCTGCAAAGCTGCGAAATCACGGTAAATATCACGTCCGAATTTCAGACGATAAAGGCGAGGCACAGCGGCACTCGCCTTGAACGGTACTTCGATTCCGTCCACCATAATATTCTTCTTGATAGCCATACTGTACCTCCTTAAGTCGTTGTTTTGGTGGTCGTCTTAGCAGCCGTTGAAAAAGTCGGAATATATACGGATTTGTACCAGTTGTTATAGGTAGTTTCATCCGTATTTTCGCAGGTTTTGGATTTGACAAGACCGTCAGGGAGTGCAGATGCTTTGAGAGACAACGTTTCCGTCTTGACCTCTGTGCTTTCCTCCGTGGTGGAAGATTCCGTTTTCGGTCTGCTTGCTGTACAGCAGTAAAGCATGTGGCGGATGTGATTCTTATCGCCGTTAAATTCAAACAAAAGTGCAAACTGTGCAGTTTCAGCGTCGTTACGCTCCACAAGCACTCCCTTTGTATCCTGAATTTCACCGAGAATTTCAGTTGCAAAATCGGTGGTGATAAGTGCGATTTCAAGGTCTCCGGTATACCCTGCGTTGTTGTTGATAACGTAGTAAACCGTGTTATCGGCGTAGAAATTCTCGTTTTCGCCGTTGGCATCGATGGAAAGCGATACCGCACCGGGAATTCTCACGGGTGTATCGAATGTCGGCACACCATCATCAGACCACGCTGTAATTTTCGCCCAATGCACCTTGTTCAAGCCGAATTTGACCTTATTCTTTTTCAGTGCCATAGCTTATACCTCCATTTCGTATAACACTTCATACATCTCCTCAGATGCAATCCATGTTTCAGTTTTATTGTAAAAAATATGATGCCGTCTGAGAACCGACTCGATTTCCGCCTCTGTTTCGGGAGATTTTTCATCGGTATAGAGTTCAATATCCAGCTTTTTAAAGCTGTGATACATCCGGTTATCCGCCGAAAAAGTATTCTCGCCCGGCGAAAGAAAAATCAGAAACGGCGGCTTCGGACTTTCTCCCTCGGCAAAGTGATGATAGGCGAAAGGAAGTCCCATTTCCTGCATTAATTCGTTGATTTCTTCGTAATTCATGACAACTCCTTCTCGATGAGAGATTCCAATAAATCCGCACCGTTTTCCTCGGCGGGAGCAATATGCGGCTTGCCATTTACACGTCCGCCGCCACGTTTAGCGTGTCCCTTTTCGAGTAAATGTGCAATCTGATAGCGGTCTTTGGAATGAACAGTTATTTCAAGGGAATGGCTATTCTCCTTGATTTTCTTAGTCGTCCAGCTTTTCGCATATTTTCCTGTTCGTTTCGGAGCATTTTCGGAAATCTCCTTTTTCACAGACGTTGCAGTCTTGCGAACTGCCTTTTTCATAGCTGTATCTGCAAGGTCAGCGTATTCCTGTAAGCCTTTCATAATTTCGTCAGCCATATCGTCAATACTGGTCATCCTGCACACCTGCTTTCCTTGCTTTTGCAGTAATTTTCAGATAATCACGATACTCATAATTCGGCGATATTCCGATAATATCATAAATTACACCACGAAAAGAAATGCGGTTTGCAGTTGTAGAAATCCTTGTTGTCATATTATTTTGCCGGATCATAAACTGCAAGGTCTGCACTTCTTTTGTCGTGCCGTTATCGGAATTTTCAGCCGAATTTTTCACCGAAACAGCAGCCCAGCAGGAGAATAACTCGTCCCACTGAGCCTTGTGATTGCCGATATTATCAATTTTTGTGCTGTGTTCCAATATCGTGATACGTTGATTTAATTTCCCGATTTCCACTAAATCACTCCCTCACGCTGTGCAAATAAAATGGAACGCAAGGTGAGAGTCAGCTTGTGAAAATCCGCAGTATTTCGGTTTTCGTAGAGGTAGGAAACTGTGTACAGTACCGCAGTTCTGGTAGTATCCTCATTCCTCTCAAACTTTTCCTCGCTCATGCGTCCAACGTCCATACATAGCTTTTTTGCCGTCAACAGCAGGTCGGAAATCAGTTTGTCGTCCTCGCAGTGATCTACACGCAGATAATTTTTTGCCTCAGCTAATGTAATCATAAATTACGCCTTTGCGGTGGGAGTTCCCTTGATCGTGAGTGTTTTCACTGCTTCGGGAAGAATCAGCTTTCCATCCACACGCTGAGAAGCAAGGAATCCAACCTGTCCGTTCATGGCAAACAGTTCGTTGAGTCTCTTGAGAGAACGTCCCTGACGATCAGATAGTGATAGATAATTCTCTGATATTATCTCGGAATTTTCCCCCACTCTACACCGTGCGTGCGACTTTCACCGCACACGGCGTGCCATCGAAATCGTTATATGTTTTCGCTTATATCAGTCTACCAATGTTTCTTCACCAGTTATTTTCAAATTTGAGGATTATTAGCTTTTTCACGGAGAGCGTTTAGTTTCCTTTTGCCGTTTTTATCTAAATTCAGAATAGAGAGATACCTGCGTATTGTTTCACCGTCGGTGGCATGAATCAAAATGTGTACACTGTTTAGCACAAGAGTAAGATTACTATACTTATCATTACCGCCAAGCTTTTTGGGTATGATATGGTGGCAATGTATTTCGTCAGTACAGGTGAATTCTTTGCCTGTAACTGAGCATCTCCCCATTTGAGCTGAAAACAGTGATATTCTGTTATCTGCATATTCCACACTTTTACATAGATGTGAGTTTTGCATCAGTTTCATCAATAGTGACGTATTGATTTGAAGGTTTGTGTGGAAATATTCTCGTCCTTCCGGTGTATATATACTTATGTTTTTCCCTTGTAATGCGGGTTGATTTTTGATAAATCCGACTGGGTAGATAGGTTCTTCTGTACCAGCAAGGAAACGAAGCATTTTTGATTTTCCATATCGTTTCTGTTCTACATCTGTTAGTTTACGTCCTTTTCTGACAAGACGTGTTCCTCTTTCGGATGTCAGGCGATTGGTGAGTGTTGTCATTACAGCACGATGCAATACTCTGCAATCTGCAGAGATGAGGGTAGCAGGACTATAATAATTCTGAATACCCATAACAATCGTGTTATATAACATAACTTCATACGCTTCTGTTGAGTTCCTGGGCGGTTTTGCAATGCGGTGTGCTTGTTGAACCAGCTTTTCTTTTGCATTTTTCAGAGCCTTGTCTCCCATATAAGAAACTACTTTAAATTTGTTTTTCCCTTTACTGTACAATTTGGTTTTGAAGCCAAGAAATTCCGTGTTATATTTTCTTGCATTCACAATCTTCGTTTTTTCTGGGGACACCTCAAGTTTCAGTCTTTCTTTCAACCAGAGCGTTACCGCCGTAAGAATGTTCTGTGCATCTGATTTGTTTCTACAAAATATGCGGAAATCATCTGCATACCGCACAATGAACATTTCTTTCATGCCGGTTTTACGCATTATCTGGTATCCAGCCCCCTTGTTAACTATTCCGTTGTAGCAATGTGTGTGTTTGATTACTATCGGATTATTTTCCCACTGACTTTCTATCCAGTGGTCAAGTTCATTCAGAACAATATTTGCTAACAATGGGGATATGATTCCACCCTGCGGTGTGCCTTTGTCAGGTAGAATGAGTTTTCCATCCGGCATCTTAACAGGGGCTTTCAGAATTTTCTGAATCACATACAGTAATTCTTTATCATGGATGCCAAGTGTCCAGATTTGCTTCAGCAATTTTTTGTGATTTACATTGTCAAAGAATCCTTTTATGTCAAACTCAATCACATAATGCAGATTTGCATTTTGAAGTAGGAAATTCATCCTGCCAATTGCATCTCTTGCACTTCTGTTGGGGCGAAAGCCGTAACTTCTGTTTGAAAATTTTGCTTCGCAGATTGGTTCAAGCACTTGTTTAACGCATTGTTGTATCAATCTGTCCCACATACACGGAATTCCAAGAGGACGTGTTTTAGTGGGGTCTGATTGTTTTGGAATATCTTTTCTTCGTACAGGTTTGGGTCTGTATCCGTGTTTGCTGCCTTTAACTATGTAAAGAATTTTTGCAGTTACTTCGTCCGGCGACAATTTTCCTATTTCATTCATGGTAACTCCATCAGTTCCCGGTGTTTTACTGCCTTTGTTCGCTTTGATATTACGGTATGCGAGCAGAATATTTTCCTTGCTGAAAATCAACGGCATAAGAGAGGAAAATATTTCTCCCTGTGCGCTTTGCTGATATAGCTTTTCAAATGTTTTCTGTAATCCGTAATATTCGGAGTGTCTTAGGGTTTCTATACATAGCGGTTTATTTTTGGGTTTAGAATTTGGCATAAGGCATCACTCTCCTTTCGGGGAAAGCGTCCCTTTTTGTCATACTCGAATCCTTATACGACTGAATAGCAATAAAATAACGATTTCGACTAAAGCCCATCCCTCCATGCTCATTACAAGCACTTCAATGGTTCGAGCTTCGCTTTTCAGCACAGGTTCTGCGGCTTATTTTCTTCGTCCTCATATTGCATTGCAACCCTGTACCTTTCCTTGTTCCGATACTTTTATCTGTGCATATATCCGTAGGTGTCTGCTCTGAGCCTGTCAGCTTGTCTGCACCTGTAATGCAGAACGGTCTTTCAGAGGATCGATTTTTACTTAACCGCACTGACTGCCATTTAAGACAGTTTCACATTTCTATGAAATCTACTTTTAGACCCGTACATTCGCAGATTCGTCAATCCGTCATCGGACATTCTCACCATAGATATTTTATAGACTCCCGGCGTGTCACATACACATTCCACCTCTGGAACGATTTCGTCAGCACGATGTTATGCTGTTACGGTATGCTTCCGCCGACTTCACCGAGCTTCTGACAAATCCAATTTCTCGGAAATGCCAGTCGGAGATTAGAGTGTGCGTTTCAAGGCATTACCCTGTCATTCCACACATCAAAGCATCAGTTCACAAATATATTTATATCTGTGCCTAATCTTTTCAATTAGGAACAAGTCGCACCGATCCAATAGTACGACATATCGCCAAAAGCGACAGCCTTGTTTCCCGAATCGGGAGTCGGTGCGTAAACGGAAGTGACATAAGGACGGTTCAGAATCGTGTCGGGAACACCTGCTGAAATTGCGGGCTGCCAAATATACTGCCCGTTGCTGTCCTTGATTTTACGTAGTATTTTCAACGTCCGCTCGTTCAGAAGCCATACTGCTTTCTTGCGATAAGGCGACTTCACGGAATAAAAAAGCTCCAGCATATCATCAAAAGTAATGCTTGCCGCAGCAGTCGTTGCACCGTTCTGCGCACCTCCAACGGCAGTGAAAATGCCAGTCGGCTTGCCTTTTCCGTCACCAACAAGAAAGGCTTCCTCTTCTTTTGCGCCGATTCTGCGACCGAATTCCTTCGCAATATATGAAGGAAGATCGAACACACTGTCATTGAGGAGTTCCTCGGAAATCTTGATTGCTGTGCCGACCTTGTATGCTGACAAGTTGAGCTGACCGAAAGTATCATCGGAAAGGGTATAGGCTTCTTCCTCCTCCATCCAGACAGCTTCGCCTTTCTGCGTAATAATGGGAATTTTTCTGTCGCCGCTTGATGTCTGGATCTTCGTTGCAAGAGGACGAAAAACGTTTTCTTCCTCCAGAGATTCGATGAGCTTTTTCTCAAATTCATTCGGACACAAAAATCCACCTTCAGCATCTTCGCCGATCTGTAAATCGTTGCGAACGTCCACCCAGTTGCGGTTGCGGACGTTGTTCCAGAAAGCTTTATTGTACTCCGCTGAAGCTCTGCCCGACTTTTCGGTATCGGCAAAATGTCCTCCAGGGACGGACATAATGGGCGTGGAAGTCGGTGCGTTCATCTCGGCATTCAGCTTTTCCTGACGCTCCAGACGGTCGATCTCCTTGCCGTAAGCTACGATCTGAGCTTCCATTGCATCATAGGTTTTGGAATCCTCTTCGGACAAAATTCCGCTGTCATTACGCTTGGAATCGAGGAAATTTCGTGCCTCGTCCCACGCCTTTGCTCTTTTTTCTCTCAGTTCCTGAATGGTCATAATCATTCCTCCAATCAATTTTTAAGAAGTGCCAGCCGTTTTTCAAGCTGATTTATGGGAACACCTTTCGGTGTCATAGCGGATATTTTCTGCATCAAAGAAGCAGTGGTTTTTGTCGGGGAATACAGCATGGAAGTTGTATTTTTCTGCGGTTTATCGAGATTTTCTTCATCCTCGTCAGAATCATCTTCCTTTGATTTTTCATCAGGTTCATCTTCATCGGGCTCATTCTCTTCGGGAGTAATCGGCTTTTTCTTCTCATCAAAAAGAATGCCATCAACGAATCCAAGCTGCAACGCTTTTTCAGCATTGAGCCAAGTTTCATCGTCCATCAGCTTTGAAATTTTATTGCGGGAAAGCCCTGTTTTTCGGACATATGCGTTAATAATGCCTTCCTTGATCTCTTCAAGCAGAGCAATCGCCTTTTCCATATCAGACTTGTTTCCGCTTGCCAAAGTCATGGGGTTATGGATCATCAAATAGCCCGTTGGACTGATCAGCGTTTCATCGCCCGCCATAGCAACAACAGATGCCGCACTTGCAGCGATGCCGTCAATTTTTACAGTCACCTTGCTTTTATGATTGCGAAGCATGGTGTATATCTGACTTGCTGCGAACACATCTCCGCCCGGCGAGCAGAGCCAAATTGTTAGGTCTCCGGGATGCTTTGCAAGTTCATCCTTGAAAATTTTTGGTGTGAGCTCATCACCCCACCACGTCTCATTTGAGATTGGACCTTCAAAGTACAGTTCCGTTTCTGATGTTTCTTCGTTTTTTACGAAGTTCCAAAATTTCGTCATTTGGTTGTTTCCTCGCTTTCATTAGAATTTTTATTTGCAAATGCACCTGCATCTTGTAATTTTGTAAAAGAACCGTTGCAAAGGTAGAGGTCACCACCTAATTCGGCAGGAATCCGATTCATATCCTCCAGTTCTCTGATATCGTTTGCCGACATCCAGCCGTTTTGACGTGCTGTTGCGTAACCTTGCATTCGACTTGCATAATCGCCTCGGAGCAGTCCCTCAACGTTAAATTTAATGAAATACTGACCTTTTTCGCTATCGCTGAGAAGTGCTTTTTGCAAACTCTGCTCCCAGCGGACAATCCACGGGTCAAGGCTGTATTTCACGAATTCAAGCGACTGCTGTTCTATATTTGAAAATGTGGCGTGTTCCAGATCGCCGATCATATGGAGTGGTACACGATACAAGCGGGCAATTTCTTCTACCTGAAATTTTCTTGTTTCAAGGAACTGTGCTTCGTTGTTTGGAATCGAAATCGGCGTGTACTTCATGCCCTCCTCCAGCACACAAACACGATGTGCATTATTCGTACCGCCGTAAGCTCTCTGCCAACCTTCACGGACACGCTCTGGATTTTTGATAACACCCGGATGCTCCAAAACGCCGCTCGGACTTGCACCATTTGCGAAAAAAGTAGATCCGTATTCCTCGCAGGCGATGGAAATTCCTATGGCATTTTTCGCCATAGCAATTGGTGAATATCCCACCAATCCGTCGTAGCCTAATCCGGGAATATGCAGCACATTTTCAGCCGTAAGAACGATATCGCCCTGTTCTTTCAGATTGGGATTTGCTTCATCATATCGGCTGTAAATGTAAATCAGGCGGTTACGTTCATCACGGTCAACCTTTATCTTATCAGGCATCAGCGGATACAATCCCATAACTTCACCACGACCGTTGCGGATTATCTGAGCGTAGGCGTTTCCGTAAATCAGCAGGTGCGACATTAGAGTTTCACGGAAAATAAAGCTCGTCATTTCGGGATTCGGTTGGTCGTGGAGCAAAAAGTAAAGCGGGTGCTGTGGCACTCGCTCTTTTCCGTTTTCGGTATATTTGTAGACGTGAAGCGGCAATTGTGCTATCGCTTCACTTAAAACTCTCACGCAGGCATACACAACTGTATGCTGCAATGCCGTTCTGTCGTTGACTCGTTTTCCGCTGCTGCTTCGCCCGAAAAAATAGCTGTAGGCCGGGGAATCGTAGCTGTTTGTCGGCTTGTCTCGGCTCTTGAATAGACCTTGAAAAATGCTCATAAACATCAACTCCTTTCCATGAAAAAAGCACCTCCGAAGAAGTGCTTTTAATTATCATATATACCTAGTTGAACTAAATCGGATGTGGAATCTATCATTATTTCAGTTGCTGAATTGTCAACACTTTTTTGGACAGAAATTATTTAGCCGGGTGAAATGATTTAA
>JAMPIL010000010.1 GCA_023662725.1 Ruminococcus flavefaciens | reverse complement strand
TAAATCATTTCACCCGGCTAAATAATTTCTGTCCAAAAAAGTGTTGACAATTCACCTATTATAACAAAATAAGCATAGTCTGTCACCACTGAGTCAGCAGTTTTGACTATACTAATATTGTACCAAAATTGAGGATAAAAATATAATCGTTTTGTCTAATAAAGCGGGTATATTCGTATCCTTATTTTTGTGTCCTCTTTTCAAGTATGAAGAAATGATACAAAAATGATATTTAAATATAAAGCTGTGCATTACAGCAAAATATCCATAACCTTCGTTTGATTTCAAATCGGAGGTAAAAAAAGTGAGCTATAATCATGGCTTGGAAGAAAAAATCTTTGAAGAGTAGTGGAAGAAAACTGCTGAAGAATACAGAAAATCAGGAATGACAGAAGAACAAATAGCGGCAATTTATGAGTTTGACCGTGAAGTATTCAATCCTGATCGCCGCTATAGAGAAAGAACGACTTATCTTTTTGACAATCCGTGTGTGAAGAAACTGAAAGTTTATGATGATTATTCAGCCGATAATCGCTTCGGTTGGATAGACAAAATTGAGGACTCTGAGAAGTATGAAAAAGTAATGTCACTACTTGAAATTTGGCGTGAAGCCTTTACGTTATACATATTTGACGGGTATACTCAGAAAGAAACATCGTCAAAGTTACTGAAACCACAATAGACAATATCTTATTGGATTGTAAAAAATCGCTGAAATTTTATTGTAAGTGGGTAAAACCGCCTTTCTCGTCGGCTATAGGGTGAAAGAACAAAAGAGTAATCTCAATCCCTTGGCAACTTGACAACTGAATATCAGCTTTGCAGGTATGTTAATCACACGGATGGTATAAAATCTTGGCAGCCTCATAAGCCATACGTCATGACTCCAAATGGACGAGCGATAAATATGCAGTTTCGAAATTCGGAACAGCTTTTCGGAATGGCAATGAAACGTGTAAGGATAATGATACTTACGTCTAGCCACAGAATCAAGCAATGGAGGAGGCTCTATGAAAACCAGAGAGGAATGAGATTTCCATGAGATCGGTAAGCAGCCGATCGCCTTTAAAGTTCCGTGTACAGCGGATATCGGGGATAAATACTGTATAAGGCAAAACGAATTATAGATGAAGCAAGTTTACTTGCTGAAATCTATTTGCCATATTTTACGGTTGTAATTTTTGATGGCGAGCAAAATGGCATTTAAATGAAACTGCAGTTTGCGTTTGCAGATCGCCGTTACAATTACAAACAGGTTCTTGTACTGCTGCAAGCAGCCTTGCAGGACTTGAAACTACGGCGTTTCAGCGGCAATTCAAATGTGATGGAAATTCATAAAGAAATAGCAAAACTCAAGGAACAAACTCATGTAATTGCAAGACTGAAAACCATGGGATTTCTGGACAATGCGAAGTATCTTGAGCAGACGGCAAAGCTTAATTTAAAAGTCAATAAGTTACAATCGGAGCTTAAAAAACACTCATCTTGACAATGAAGATAAAACGCTTTATCATATAGAGATGCTGATTGACTACGTTGAAAAGCAGAGTAATCCAATGACAAAATTCGGCGAATCGTCGCTTGAATTTTTAATTGAGAAAATTGTTGTTAAAAGTTAAAATGAGTTGGAATTTCATGTCATAGGCAGTCTGAAATTTAAAGAGAAAATATGCTGAACGTGGATGCAGTTTCTCAATGCGTCAAGCGAGGAGGAATTTGAGGTGTTGAAACAGACAAATGTGCCGATAATGAATAAGGCGGTAAACCTGATCTATGATATGAGCGAGGATGCGAAGATTCGTGAAAAGTCTCTCCATGACGAGGCTTCGGCTTTGGCTGATGCGGAAAACAAAGGAATTGAGAAAGGCAGAGCTGAAGGTAAAGCCGAGGGCATTTCAATAGGCGAGGAAAAAGCAAAAAATAAAATGATTGCTGCAATGAAAGCAACCGGATTTTCGGAAGAACAAATTCAGGATATGATTGACAAAATGAAATAAATATTAAATGCGCTTTGTGAACAAAACACAGGGCGCGTTTTTGTTGTCTTTGGATATAGCAATTTTGAAAATTTTGTTGTATCCTTGTCATTTGAAAGGAGCTGATATAATGTCTAAAAATCGCACAATACCATTCGGTTACTGCATGAAAAACGGCGAGATTACGGTTGATTTTACGGAATCCAAAGCTGTAATAAAAATCTTTGAAGAGTATCTGAACGGCAGCATCCTACTGCAAATTGCAAAGCTGATGGAATTCGAAAAAATACGATATTCCGAGGCTTCAGACCGCTGGAACAAAAATATGGTCAAGCGGATAATTGAGAATGAAAAGTATCTTTGTACTGACAAATATCAGCAGATAATCAGTGAAAAGTTTTTTTGATCAGGCAAATGAAAAAAAGAGGTTTAAAAGCAACGTCCGTGTGCATGATTTCAGAGAATTTGCAGGAAATAAGAAACCGTACATACTGCTCCGAATGCGGTCATAGATTGTCACGAATCGGCGGCAACAGCCGTGCTGCAAAGTGGGATTGCAGAAATCCCGATTGTTACAGATTTGAATATCAACTGACAGATCAGATGATAATGGGAGCAGTTCTGACGGTTCTTAACACGGTCATTGCGAATCCAAATCTGATAGAATCAAGCGACGAGGTAAGCGTGTATTTCACGAATTTGGATCAGACATTTTTACACGATTGAAGTTGAATTTGTTAACGGAGTACATATCAAAAAATATAACAGAGAGTACGAATAAAAATGTCAACAGCATCGAATGTAACGATAATTCCTGTGAAAGCTCAGGCGGATATAAACCGCAGTAAATACCAACAATTCAGGGTGGCGGCGCACTGCCGAGTATAAACTGAACAGGAGGAACAACAAAATTCATGTCCGGTTCAGATAGCTTACTATACGGATTTGATCAATAGAAAAAAGGAATGGACTTTGGCTGGAACTTTCGCTGACGAGGGAATTTCAGGAACTCAGACGAAAAAAAGAACTGAATTCAACCACATGATAAGGATATGTAAAAACAATAAAATTGATATGTAACCTCGAACTTTGATACAAAGCCTATAATGAAAACACCGCAGAATAAGGCTTTCTGTGGTGTTCTTATATTTAAGACTTCATGAATTATATTTAAATTGCCACTGATTCCAATTTTCAATCAAAACAAAGTGAACCCATCAAAAGTAAAATTTTAACCCCTTTGAAGAATAATCAGATTGAATAAGCAAAATCAAAAAGTATGGGAAAAAATCAAAATGTTCAATTCAACTGAATAGAGGCAAATTCTTCTCTCTAAAATAAAATTACAATAATATCTATCTTGTTGCCAAGAAAATTGTGATACATTATGATGAGTAACTAATCGAGAAATTGTATAAGAAATTGTTTTATGGGAACACTTTCACTAAGGAATGGAGGTAGATTCTATGTTCAAACATGAAAAAATGTTATTTCATCCGGTTGCAGTTGAAAGACCAAACCCACAATACGCCGCTCTTCTGCAGGAGCAGCTTGGCGGCGCTAATGGTGAACTAAAAGCTGCCATGCAGTATATGTCGCAGAGCTTCCGCATTAAAGACCCGGAAATCAAAGATCTGTTTCTTGACATTGCAGCGGAAGAGCTGGGTCATATGGAAATGGTTGCACAGACAATCAATCTGCTGAACGGTCATGACGTTGATGCTCAGTCAGTGCCGGCAGGAGAAATACAGTCTCATGTGCTGCTTGGACTAAATCCTGGGTTAATCAATGCTTCCGGTTATTCATGGACAGGAGATTATGTGACAGTTACCGGAGATCTGTGTGCTGATCTGCTATCAAATATTGCTTCGGAACAAAGAGCCAAGGTAGTGTATGAGTACCTTTACAGGCAAATTGATGATAAAAAGGTAAAGGAAACCATTGATTTCCTGCTGAATCGTGAAGAAGCGCATAATGCGATGTTCCGTGAAGCCTTTAACAAAGTGCAGAACACCGGTTCCAATCGTGATTTTGGTACGACAAAAGCAGCAAAAATGTATTTTAGTATGTCTGAACCTTCGCCTGAAAACAGCAGATTTCCCAATACCAATGTTACACCTCCATCGTTTCATTAAAATTTTAAGGTGTACGAAATACTACTTGGATTGGGAATGGCACTTGCACAGAATCCAGAAGCAATGCAGAGATTTTCAAATCTTACTGAAAGTAAAAAGCAGGAGATTATTCAAGGGACATATGCTATCAAATCAAAAGCAGAAATGAAACAGTATGTGAAAAGTATGATATCCCAAAATTAGTAAAAAGAGCTTGCCACAATGTACTGAAGCAAGCTCTTTTCGCTTACATTTTATTTAGTATGATATACATAAAAAATGTTATAATAATCTAAAAGCATTAGGAGGAAGAAATATGTCCAATTATTTGAAATATGAAACCAGTCCGTACCTGTTACAGCATTCAGAAAATCCTGTGAATTGGTATCCATGGTGCGATGAAGCCTTTAAAAAGGCAAGAATAGAGGATAAACCAATTTTTCTGAGTATCGGCTACAGTACCTGTCATTGGTGTCACGTTATGGCGCATGAGAGCTTTGAGAATGAAAAAACTGCGGAAATCCTCAATAAATATTTTATTTCTATAAAAGTTGACCGTGAGGAACGTCCCGATATTGACAGCGTGTATATGTCCGTTTGTCAGGCATTCACAGGAAGCGGTGGCTGGCCAATGAGTATTTTTATGACATGGGATAAGAAACCATTTTTTGCAGGCACATATTTTCTGCCAAAATCGCATTACGGAACGCCTGGATTTTTCGATTTACTACAAGCTATTGCAAATCAATGGAAAAATAATCGGAGTGAATTTTCAGACTCTGCCGAACAAGTTATTACACACTTGAAAAGTATGGAGACGAGTAATAAAAAGGAAAATGATGAAAATTTGATAGAGCGGGCAATGCAGATATTCTCAGACAGTTTTGATGAAATCAATGGAGGATTTGGTTCATCGCCGAAATTTCCAACACCCCACAATTTATTATTTTTGATGCTGTATGCAAAGCTGAACAATAATTCAGATGCAATGAAAATGGTGGAGAAAACACTCCTGCAAATGCGGAAAGGCGGCATTTTTGATCATATTGGTTATGGATTTTCCAGATATTCAACTGACCGGTTTTTTCTTGTGCCGCACTTTGAAAAAATGCTCTATGATAATGCATTACTGGTTATGGCATATTCCGCAGCTTACAGTCTGACAAATAACAAAATTTACCTTGATACGGCTGAAAAAACGGCAGAATATATTCTGCGTGAAATGATATCTCCAGACGGTGGATTTTACAGTGCACTGGATGCCGACAGCGATGGCGTTGAGGGTAAATTTTATACTTTTACGCTGAATGAAATTTTTAAAGTTCTGGGTGAAGAAAAAGAAAAGCAATTTTCAGAAACTTTTGATATTACTTCAAACGGCAATTTTGAGGGTGTAAATATTCCAAATCTGTTGAAAAGCAATGATTTCAACAAAGATTTCAGTGATGAAATTCAAAAGCTCTATGATTATCGGAAAAAACGTACCAATTTGCATCTTGACGATAAAATTTTACTTTCTTGGAATGCCTTGGTGATTACAGCAATGTCTATGCTTTACAGAGTTTCACATAAAGAAAAATATCTGAATGCCGCTGTCAATGCGCAAAAATTTATTGAGAAAAATATGTGCAGCGGCAGTCAGCTTTTCGCAAGCTATCGCAATGGAAAACATTCTGACAATGCCTTTTTAGACGATTATGCATTCTATATTACCGCCTTAATAGAACTATATAATTCGACTCTGGACAGAAATTATCTTAAAAAGGCAGAAAAGTTCTGTGATGAAGCGGTGAAGAATTTTTCCGATACTGAAAACGGCGGATTTTATTTGTCGGAATCAAAAAGTACAGAACTTTTTATGAACCCAAAGGAAACTTATGATGGTGCAATGCCGAGCGGAAATTCGGTCATGGCATATAATTTTGTAAGACTGTATCAACTTACAGACAAAGCTGAATACAAAGATTTCATAGAAAATCAGTTGTCTTTTTTATCAGTAAAAGCAAATAATTATCCGGCAGGAAATTGTATGTTTCTGATTGCAAAGCTGATATATGAAAATCCGCCGGAGCATATTGTAGTCGTCCCGAAAGATAATGTGGAATTAGAAGAAATGAAACCAAAACTTCCGCTATTGGCAAACGTAATAGTCATTCTGGAATGCAAAGAATATCAACTTTTGAATGACAGAACAACTTACTTTGTCTGCAAAAATCATGCTTGTCTGCCTCCGTCAAATGAATGTGATTTTTAAGCCGTTTTATCATTTCAAGCATATAATGCAGCAAGGGGGTATCAGCCAATGAATCAGCATCAAAATAAAAATCGCAATTTAACCAATTGCGGAAATGTTCCGTTATCATTTCCGCCGCAGCATCAGAACAGGCAGCCAGGATTGGAATATGTTATGAATCCCAGACCGATCTCTGAATGCTGCAAGTCGTATAAAAGACTTGAAAATAAGGTCGCACTAATTACAGGGGGAGACAGCGGAATCGGCAGAGCGGTTGCCTATGATTTCGTCAAAGAGGGAGCAGACATAGTTATCGTATATTACGACGAAGACAAAGACGCTGCCGAAACGGCTGCACGAATCAAAGAGCTCGGCGGAAAATGTCTGTTAATGCAAGGAGATCTGAAGAATCCTGAATTTGCAAAAATGTGTGTGAACAAAACAGTTGAATGTTTTGGAAAACTTGATATTCTGGTGAACAATCATGCAGTTCAGTTTATTCAGCGGAGCATTCTGGATATTTCTCATGAACAGCTTGAATTCATATTTAGAAATAATGTGTTTTCATTTTTCTATTTGATACAATATGCACTTCCTTATATGAAAAAAGGAAGTAGTATTATCAATACTACTTCCGTAACTGCTTATGAAGGAAACAAAGATCTGATAGATTACAGTTCTACAAAGGGAGCGATTGCGGCATTAACAAGGTCGCTGTCTCTGTCACTTGCAGATAAGGGAATAAGGGTAAATGCCGTCGCTCCGGGACCGATATGGACGCCGCTTATACCTTCGTCATATTCAACGGAAGAAATCAGGACTTTTGGCTCAAAGACTTCAAAAGTTCCAATGATGAGAGCAGGTCAGCCCTTTGAGGTTTCTCCCTGTTATGTGTTTCTTGCCTCTGATGATGCAAGTTACATGACTGGACAGGTGCTGCACCCTAACGGCGGAACGATTGTGGGATCGTAACAAAAATATGACCGTAACAATATTTCAAAAGTCAAAATCTCCTGACACAACGTCAGGAGATTTTCTTGTATTTAGAAAATCCCCGGCTTTGCCGTGGGTTGTTTATTTTATTTAAAAGCCTCATTAAAAAATCCAGTCATTTTATCAAACGGAATCACATTCACATCGTCATAAAGATCGGTATGTACAGCATCGGGAATAATGAGCAGCTCCTTATTGTCGTTATACTTGCTGTCAGTTGTCATTGCAGCAAATGCGTCTTTGCTGAAATAACATGAATGCGCCTTTTCACCATGCATGATTAGTACTGCACTTCTGATCTCATTGGTATAGCAGTTGATAGGCTGATTCATAAACGACATACAACCAATCTTATTCCAGCCACAGTTTGAATTGAGTGAACGCTTATGATAACCACGTTCTGTCTTGTAGTAAGAATGATAGTCCTTTACAAAAAACGGAGTGTCCTCTGGCAGAGGGTCGACAACTCCGCCACCAAGTTCATAGCTTTTTGATTTGTAATCATCAATGCGCTGGGCATTCATCGCTTGCTTTTTGATATAACGCTGCTCTTCACTGTCTTCAGCATCGAAATAGCCGTTGGCATTGACCCTTGACATATCGTACATAGTTGAAGCAACTGTAGCCTTGATTCTGGTATCAAGAGCTGCCGTATTCAATGCCAGCCCCCCCAGCCGCAAATGCCGATTATCCCGATTTTTTCGGCATCAACATTTTCCTGCACGGAAAGAAAATCAACTGCCGCCATAAAGTCCTCAGTGTTGATATCGGGAGAAGCCATATATCTCGTCATACCGCCGCTCTCTCCTGTAAATGACGGGTCAAACGCAATGGTGAGAAAACCACGTTCTGCCATTGTCTGTGCATACAATCCGCTTGACTGTTCTTTCACTGCTCCGAACGGTCCGCAGACTGCAATTGCCGCAAGCTTGCACTGTGCATTTTTTGGTGTATACATATCCGCTGCCAATGTTATTCCGTAACGGTTTATGAACGTCACTTTTTTGTGGTCTGCTTTTTCGCTTTTCGGAAAAACCTTATCCCATTCCGCTGTTAATTTCAATGTTTCTGCCATAATCATAACCGCCTTTCATTTCTGTAATTCTTTTTCAAGCTGAAAAACAAGGTAATCAAGACAACTGATTTGTTTTTCGCCTGCATGAATCATATCAAGAGTGACTTTTCTGTGCATACGAAGCAGAGAAATCATCTGCTGTATGTTACTTTCAGAATAGAATTGCAAAATTTCTGATCTCTCCTTTTTGGAACAACCAGCATCGATCAGACATTCCTCCAGCTGAGTTTCAAAACAAATCATCTCATCACTCCTTCTGCTATTATTATATCAGCGAAGCTCTGAAATGTCCAATACTTATTTTGTATTACAAGAAATGCCTAAAACTTATATCAACTATTTTGAATTAACTCTATCAATTTTTCCGCCATCGGTGAAAATACCTGATATTTTTTCCATATAATATAAAGCTTTGTTTCAAGCCTTGGAGTGAGAGGGCGAAATATAAGTCCGCTGCCGTTTGTAGTATTAACGAGTTTGTAAAAAGTCAATATCAAGCCAAGTCCCTCACGCACAAATATTGAATCGTTTCCAACTGCTTTAATTGCCGTGAGAGCGTAGGCTGTGTGATATGTAGCTTTTCGGCGGATTTGGTGATATTTTCCTCCCTTGCGACGGTCAAAAAATAACGTAATACTCTAATTTTCATTCCAACATCTCCGTATACATTAGTAAGAATCTTACACACTTCTTCCCAAATCAAAAGCTTCATCAAGCTTTTGATTGTTTACAATATCGGCAGTAGAATTAACACCTCCAAAGAAAACAGTACCTTTTAATTCAGCTTTTTCAAAACAGTCTATCCAGCTTCTCTGCTAAAATTATAGCACAAAGCGTAAAAAAATACAAATACTTATATTGGATGCTCTGATATGCTTTATAGGCATAGTATTCTATTCGATATAAGTATTTGTAATTTGTAGAGAGGTATGATATAATTGAAACAAAAAGGGAGGAATTGATGTGACAGATAAGGAATTTCTTGATATCATGAATACCGGAAAAGAAATGCAGGCAGATTCGCCAGTGCATATTCATATGCACAGTCTTTCTCAGAGAGCGTTGAAGATAACTCATAAGATGAATGACAGCTATCATGAACCAAGTGAATTGCAGGAACTTATGGAAAAGCTTACAACTCATAAAATTGAAAATCTCGGATTGTTTCCACCGTTTTATTCTGATTGTGGGATAAATATCCACTTAGGTAAAAATGTGTTTATTAATGCAGGTTGTAAGTTTCAGGATCAGGGCGGAATTTATATTGGAGATGATGTTCTGATCGGTCACAATGTTGTACTTGCAACTCTGAATCATCATCAGAATCCTCAAAAACGTGGAAATCTGATACCGTCGGCGATCCACATCGGAAACAAGGTATGGATAGGTTCAAATTCTACCATTCTTCCCGGTGTGAGCATAGGCGATGGTGCAATTATCGCAGGCGGTGCAGTTGTAAACTGTGATGTACCCGAAAACTGCATTTTTGGCGGTGTGCCTGCAAAATTCATAAAAAAGGTTGATACGGAATAAATCGATCTTAACAAATAAAAATCAACAGGAGGAATTTTCAATGAAAATAGTAGTGATTACGGGAAGCGCTCATCTGGCGGAACAGTTTATCAGAGAGGTGATAACATGAAAAAGATAGTTTCTATTTTTACTGCAGTTGTTTTATGTGCCTTTGCATTTGTTCCAATCGTAGGTATACAAAAAACATATAAGCCAGTTGAAGCTGCGGGAACAATAAAATACACAATTGAAGATATTAAAAACCTACAAGATTTCCTGCTTACCAGAGAAACACCGGATTTAAGCGGTAAAGACTATGATTTGAACAAAGACGGCAGGTGGGACGTTTTCGATTTATGTCTTATGAGACAATATTTTTCTGAACAGCTTTCGGAAAATAATGACACACTGGTTGTATACTTCTCACGCACAAACAATACGGAGAAAATTGCTGAATATCTGATAGAATTGGGAAATACGGACAGCTATGAAATTGAAGCTGCTATTCCATATACCGATGAGGATATTAGTTATAATAATTCTTCCTGCCGTGCAAACAGAGAGCAGAGCGGTAAAACTGTTCGTCCTGAAATTGCCGACCCGATCGATTCTATTGACGCTTATGAAGTTATCTATCTTGGCTACCCGATATGGTGGGGCGAAGAACCACGTATTATTGATACATTCCTTGAAAGCTATGATTTCTCGGATAAAATCGTCATTCCGTTTTGTACTTCCGCAAGCAGCGGTATTTCCACAAGTGAAAAAAATATTGCAAATCTTATTACAATCGGCACTCAACTGGAAGGAAAGCGTTTTGCTTCAACTGCGACTAAAGAAAGTGTTGGCGATTGGATGAATGAAAAGCAGGCTGAAATCGCAGAAATAAAAAACAATAATGCGCAATATGAATTTATAAAGGGCGGAACATTCCAGATGGGCAGTCCTGAAAGCGAACCTGAACGCAGTCTTGATGAGATTCAGCATCAAGTAACTGTCGGCGATTTCTATATGTCAAAAACTGAAATATCGCAACAGGAATATCAGGAAGTTATGGGGAATAATCCAAGTGAAAATGTCGGAGATAATCTTCCTGTTACCAATATCACATGGTATGACGCCGTACAATACTGTAACAAGCTGAGTGTTAAAGAAGGATTTACACCGTGTTACACAATTTCAGGAAAAACAGTTACATGGAATAAAAATGCGAACGGCTATCGTTTGCCGACAGAGGCAGAATGGGAATATGCGGCAAGGGCAAATACAGATACTCCGTTCTCTTTTGGCGACTATGTAAACGATGACGACGCAAACTGTTATAATGCTTATGGCTACAATAATGATGCAAGCGGTCGCTGGGTAAATGGCTACTTACAGCATACAGTTGATATTGACAGCTATAATGCAAATGATTTTGGGCTGTATAATATGCATGGTAATGCAGCCGAATGGGTATGGGATTGGTACGGTGAATACAATGATCAGACTTCTGACCCGACAGGCGCAAAAGAAGGCAATTACAAAATCGCACGCGGCGGCGGTTGGAATGATATGCCAAAGCATATCAGAAGCGCATACAGAAGTGCTTTTCCTGCCGATGTTCCATTTTACGGCATAGGCATACGTCCTGTAAGAAGCGCCAAACTCACCAATGAAACAGTTACCAGTCAGTACAAATCTGTTTCAAATGACAGTAATAATGGTAAAGTGCTTATTGCATATTTTTCTCAGACAGGCAATACCGACGGTTTTGCTAAAATGATAGCCGAAAAAACAAACGCTAATATTTTCCGTATTGAACGTGCCGTGCCGTATTCTGCAACATCAAATTCCACTAGACTATATGGAGAAGCGTTAGATGAAATAAGGGCAAATGAAGTTCCCGAACTTAAAGCATACCTTGAAGATGTAGGCTTGAATATGGCGGTAAAACAATTATACCGTTCTGTTCCATGGGCGGCGGACGTTTTGGTCAGACGATCAGCATGGTCGCAAAGCTGACTCCCGACAGCATAATGAAAAAAGGTCTTGACGTTACCTATTCTTCCTATGATGAGGAGGAAATAGACCAGTGGCTGAAAGAAAATAATGTGAAATCAGAAGGAGAATACACAATGAATATCACTGTTGGAAATACAACGCTTACAGCAGAAATGTGTGATAATTCATCGGCAAAGGCTCTGAAAGAAATACTCGAAGCAGGTTCTCTGACAATTAATATGAGCGACTATTCAAATTTTGAAAAGGTTGGTTCACTGGGAACAAGTCTGCCTCGTAATGACGAGCAGATCACCACTGAACCGGGTGATTTGATCCTGTATCAGGGAAATTCGTTTGTTATATATTACGATACGAACAGCTGGAATTTTACAAGACTTGGAAAAATCAACAATGCCACAAAAGAAAGCTTGTTGGAAATACTTGGTGACGGAGATGTAACCGTCACGCTGTCGCTGGCAGATTGAAAAACAGGAAGGAAAATACAATGATAAAATATACTTCTGAAATTGACATTATTCAGAATCTGAAAGATGCCGGCTGTGATACGGATATAATTTCTGAGTTTGTCGAAGACATGAAAAATGGAAGTATGCGATCCGGATTTCGTTTACTGGAGTCACACAGACGCTTTTTACTGGACGAAATACACAAAGAACAAAAGCAAATAGATTGCCTTGACTATCTTGTATATCAGTTAAAGAAACAAGTTTAAGCAGAAAGGAGCGTTTTATGGCTTTATTACAGGTGAATTTTATTTCTGACGCACTCAAAAGAACAGTTCCTTTTATGGCTATTCTGCCTGTAGATAAACTTTTTGGCGGTGTTGTTGAAACAGACGAACAGAAGCCATTCAAGACATTATACTTATTGCATGGACTTCTTGGAAATTATACGGACTGGACTGTACAGTCAAATATACAGGCACTTGCTTCTGAAAAGAATCTTGCGGTTATTATGCCTTCCGGTGACAATTCTTTTTATGTGGACTCTCCGATTCCCAATAATAATTATGGAGAATTTATCGGAAAAGAATTGATTCATGTTACAAGAAAAATGTTTCCACTGTCTCATAACAGAGAAGATACATTTATTGCAGGATTTTCTATGGGAGGATTCGGAGCACTTAGAAACGGTCTTAAATATCATGATACTTTCGGATATATTGCGGCGCTTTCCAGTGCATTGAATATTTTTGAAACTCCGGCAGATGAAATAGGGCGTTGTTTGTTTCATGAGGACGGTTGTTTTGGAAATATTGAAGAAGCACGAATGATCGATAAAAACCCTCGTGTTGCTTTGGAAAATTTCATTCAATCCGGAAATTACTGCAAGTCTGCTAATTCTCCGAAAGTGTATATGGCGTGTGGTCTGAAAGATAACCTTATTGGCGTAAATCGAATATTCAGGGATTTACTACAAGAAAACGGTATAGACATAACGTATTAAGAAGCAACAGGTATGCACAACTGGGCATTTTGGAATAGTCAGATTCCTAAAATACTGAATTGGCTTCCATTGAAAAACGGCATAGCAGGTTTAGATAGCGGAAATGTACATGTAAAACTTAAAGAGATATAATTAAAGAGGTATAGTAAATGAAAAACATTATAATATGCTTGATAATTCTACCTTTATTCTTGACCATTACCGGATGCAGAAGTAAGTTTGAAAATATGCAAAGTTTTGCTGTCACTACAACAGAAAGTCAAACTATATCAGAAAAGAAAGTTCAAATATCGGAAGAAAAAGCATCACAAACAAAAGTGGATTCTGAAATACAGGAGGAAACTGACATGATTATAAATATTCATGTTGGAGAGCATAACCTTACAGCAACGCTGGTTGAAAACTCATCAACTGAGGCTCTTTTAGAAATTCTTGAAGAAAATCCTTTGACAATTAATATGAGCGACTATTCAAATTTTGAAAAGGTTGGTTCGCTGGGAACAAGTCTGCCTCGTAATGACGAGCAGATCACCACTGAACCGGGTGATTTGATCCTGTATCAGGGAAATTCGTTTGTTATATATTACGATACGAACAGCTGGAATTTTACAAGACTTGGGAAAATCAACAATGCCACAAAAGAAAGTTTATTGGAAATACTCGGTGATGGTGATGTAACTGTTACACTGTCACTGACAGAAAATTAAGGAAATAAATGCCGCAGAGAAATAATCTTTGCGGCATTTGTTTTATTGATGAAATTGTTTCAGTTCTTCCGAAAAGTATTCCAGAAATTTTTCCGCTGCCTTAGAAAGAACCTGATATCGTTTCCAGACAAAATTCATTTCTGCTTCCAATTTTGGATATAACGGTCTGAAACACAAATTGCTGTTTCCCGATACGTTAATGAGTTTGTCCAGACAAAGCGCATATCCCATTCCCTCATCCACCATTAAAGAAGCGTTATAAACCAGATTGTACGAAGCGGCAACATTCAATTTTGCAAATGGTTTAATCATCCACTTTGAAAGCGCACTGGTTTCCTCCTGCTGACGAGATACGATAAGTGGCTTGTCCCATAAGTCTTGCGGTGTGACAGATTCCTTTTCTGCAAGCGGTGAATCCTTTCGCATCAGTACACCCCATGTATCTTTCATTGGCATTTTCATATGTTCAAATTTTGATAAGTCTATCGGGTCAAATAAAATTCCAAAATCAAGCAGTCCCTTGATCAGTCGCTCGGCAACATCTGGAGCGTCGCCGCTGAAAATATGGTATCGGATCAGCGGATATTCTTTTTGCAGTTTTTGTGCAGCTTTAGCAATCAATCGTACTGCGTCCGTTTCCCCTGCGCCTATATAAACGCTGCCTGAAATCACCTCATCAGAGAATTTAATGTCATCTTCCGTTTTATGCACTAAATCCACGATTTCCTCTGCACGTTTCCGCAGCAGCATTCCTTCTTCTGTTAACGTAATATGTCTGTTTCCTCTGATAAAAAGCTGTTTACCCAGTTCGTCCTCCATATCTTTCAGCTGACGTGAAAGCGTGGGCTGTGACAAATGGAGAAATTCTGCCGCACCGGATATGCTCTGCTCCCTTGCAACTGCTAAAAAATATTCTAAAACCCTGAATTCCATGACGCTGCCTCCAAACCTTTGATACATATATCGTACCACATTTTTCTATACCTGTCAAGCATATTTAAGTATTCAGCATAAGCATTTGACATATTGTCGGCATTTGAGGTATAATATAAGTATAAAAAAGGAAATCGGAGGAATTTGTATGGCTGAAAATTATGACTTTGATTTTACGGAGATTCAGAAGGCGTTTCTAAGCAGCGAGATTGCAGAAAACGGTCTGAAGGATACAAAGACGAATGCTTTGATATGTCTTGCCTGTCTTACGGCAATTCAAACTTTGAATGAGATTCCTGAAAAAGTAAAAGAGGCTTTAAAATGTGGTGCAACAGTAACTGAGATCAAGGAGGCTTTGTACCAGACTGTCCCGTATATCGGTTTTCCGAGAGTAAAGGAAGCGCTTGCCGTAGTCAATGAAACATTCCTTGCGGAAAATATTGATCCCGCAGAAATAAGCCAATCTACGGTTACACCGCAGACTCGGTTTGAAAAAGGTCTCGCTGTGCAGCAGCAGATATTCGGCAAGGAGCATATCGATACGATGCGTGAAAATGCGCCGCAGGAAACAAAGCATATACAGGATTGTCTGTCAGCAAATTGTTTCGGCGATTATTATACCCGTGGAACACTCGATCTGAAAATGCGTGAGCTTATCACGTTCACGGTGATTTGTTCCATAGGCGGATGCGAACCGCAGGCAAAGGCACATGCTGCTGCAAATCTGAGCGTTGGAAATACAAAACAGTTGCTGATAGACTGCATCACAACGTGTCTGCCGTATATCGGATATCCGAGAACGCTGAATGCGATTTCCTGCATCAATGAAGTCTGCAAATAAGAATATCGGGAGGAAATAATTATGATTCTTGAAGAAACTTATACGTTGTCAAATAGAGTGAAAATTCCTAAACTCGGTCTGGGAACATGGTTTATTGACAATGCTGACGCTCCGCAGGCTGTATGTGAAGCAGTTAAAATCGGATACCGCCATTTTGATACAGCACAGGCATACGGAAATGAAGAAGGTGTGGGAGAGGGCGTTCGCCGCTGCGGCATTTCACGTCAGGAGCTGTTTGTCACAACAAAACTTGCTGCCGAAATAAAAGACTATAAAAAAGCAGCGGAAGCAATTGACGGCTCTCTGAAAAAGCTTTGTTTGGATTATATCGACATGATGCTGATCCACAGTCCTCAGCCGTGGAATGAATTTCATAACGGAAGTCGTTATTCTGACGGAAATCACGAGGCGTGGCGTGCATTGGAAGATGCATATAAAGCAGGAAAACTCCGTGCAATCGGAATTTCTAACTTTGAAAAAGATGATATAGATAATATTCTGTCTGAATGCAGCGTTGCACCAATGGCAAATCAACTGCTTGTCCATGTCAGCAATACTCCTTTAGATTTGATTGCTTATTCTGAAAGCAAGGGTATGCTTGTTGAAGCATATTCACCGATCGCACACGGAGAAATCCTGAAAAATAACGCTGTGATTGCAATGGCGGAAAAATACGGTGTGACTGTTCCGCAGCTTTGTATTCGTTACACACTGCAGCTTGGCACAATTTCACTTCCGAAAACCGGAAATCCTGTTCATATGTGTGATAATGCAAAGGTGGATTTTGCGATAGATGACGCGGATATGGAAGCACTGAAACATATGGAGCAAATCAAGAATTACGGGGAATATAGTCATTTCCCTGTATTCAGCGGTAAATAATTACAGAAAGGAAATTTATCATGAAAGAGTTAAGCGTATTCCCGATCGGGGAAAAGAATGAAGCCTATGCAAAGTTTTTTGTGGGACAGAGCTATCTGAATATGCTTTCCACACAACAGGTCGGCATCGGAAACGTGACATTTGAACCGAGTTGCCGCAATAACTGGCATATCCACCACGCAACAAAGGGAGGCGGTCAGATTCTGCTTTGCACCGCAGGAAGAGGATATTATCAGGAATGGGGAAAAGAACCAATTGAAATGACTCCAGGAATGGTAATCAATATCCCTCCGGAGGTAAAGCATTGGCATGGTGCAGCTCCTGACAGTTGGTTTCAGCATCTTGCTGTGGAAGTACCCGGCGATGATACTTCAAACGAATGGCTTGAGCCTGTATCTGATGACGACTATAACAGCTTGAAGTGAAGAAATGGAACTTCGTGTTTTGCAATATTTTCTTACGGTCGTCAGGGAAGAAAATATATCAAAGGCGGCTGAGGTACTGCATATAACACAGCCTACATTGAGTCGTCAGATTTCGCAGCTGGAAGAAGAACTGGGTGTGCAGTTATTTGCAAGAGGACGTCACCTTACTCTTACAGATTCTGGAGTGATGCTTCGTCGCCGTGCGGAAGAAGTAGTCGAATTGATGGATAAAATTGAAAGCGAATTCGAGGGACAAAACGATGTCAGCGGAACCATTTCCATTGGAAGCGGAGGTCTGAATTCATCTAAGATACTTCCCGATGTTATGAAAGCTTTTCAGAAGAAATATCCCCGTGTGCAGTACGAACTTTATACAAACAATGCCGACTATGTCAAAGAACGTCTGGATAAAGGTCTGCTTGATTTCGGACTGCTGCTTGAACCGGTCGATATTGCGAAGTATGATTATATCCGGCTGAAAGAAAAAGAACGCTGGGGCATTTTAATGCCTGCTGACTGCGATTTGACGGAAAAGGAATATGTCACCAAAGAGGATTTATACAAGTTTCCTTTGATTACATCAAATCGTCTGAGTTTGCAAAAAGAACTCTCAAACTGGTTTGACAATGATTTGTCACAGCTGAATATTTTTGCGACTTACAATATTATTACCAACGTTGCTATGCTTGTATCCCATGGAGTCGCTTATGCTCTCACGATTGAAGGCGCAGTTGATTTATTTGATCCAAATTTATTGGTATTTAAGCCTCTTTATCCGGAGCTTTCTATGACGTCAGTACTGGTTTGGAAAAAATTTCAGCCGTTTTCAAGTGCGACCGGCAAATTTCTGGAACATCTGAAAAGTATACAATAAAGGCATACTGAAGTATAAAATATAAGCATTGGACATATTTGAATGCGTAGTGTATAATATAAGTGTAATCAAAAAGCGACCTGCTTTTGAATACACTTATATTTTTTTATTCGGGAGTGTGAAAAATGGCATCGAAAAAGTATGAGAATAGCGGACTGATCCAGCTGCTCACAGATGTTGGATTTACACCGGAAGAAATCAAAGATTATCTTGAACTTTCAGAAACATCGCCAAACGATGAAGAACAGATTCGTATGGTTCGCAGACATCGGCGGAAGTTGCTTGATGATATTCATGAAAAGCAGAAACTTCTTGATAAACTGGATTTTATCATCTGGGAAAAGAAACATAAAGTATAATATTAGAGGTGATTGAAATGAGAAAATTTTTTTCTATTTTTGCGGCAGTTGTTTTATGTGCTTTGACTGTTGTTTCAGCAAGAGCAATACCAAAAACGTTGGAGACAGTAGAAGCAGTAGGTACAGCAGAGTATACAATTAAAGATATCCGTAATTTGCAGGATTTTCTGGTTGCCAGAGAAACGCCGGATCTAAGCGGCAAGGACTACGATTTAAACGATGATGACAGATGGGACGCGTTTGATCTTTGTCTTATGAGACAATATGTAATGGACTCCATGAATGCAAATAAAGAAATCAAAATCAAGCTTACTGTAAACGGTCAGGAACTGACGGCAACATTATATGATAACGCAACAGCGAGAGCGTTTGCAGAGCAGCTTCCTGTAACTCTGCCAATGCTTGATCTTTACGGACGTGAAATGTGCTATCGTTTCCCCGATGAACTTCCGACAGATGATGTACAGTATACCGGTTATGAGGTTGGCGAGATTGTATATTGGCCGCCTCGTCACAGTTTCGTAATCATGTATGCCCAAAACGGCGAGCAGTTTGAGATGCAGAAAGTCGGACGAATTGATTCCGGTGTAGAAGTTTTTAACGGAATCGGAAATACAGATGTGACGTTTGAACTTGCAGAAGAAAATAAAACCCTGATTGCTTACTTTTCAAGAGAAAGATATATGGATGCAGATGCAGACGCAGTTGCAAGTGCAACTCCTGCTGTTGGAAATACAGCATCTGTTGCCAGACAGATTCAAAATATAACAAGCGGTGACTTGTTTGAAATCGTACCGGAAGAAATTTATCCGGTAGGTCACAGTGATTGTTCAGCTATTGCAGGGGAGGAAACGCGAGCCGATGCAAGACCTGCACTGGTAACACATGTGGATAATATGCAGCAGTATGATACCGTGTATATTGGTTTTCCAATCTGGTGGCATATGGAGCCAATGGCGATTCGCACATTTCTTGAAGAATATGATTTTTCGGGAAAGACAATTATTCCATTTTGTACAAGTATGGCGGTAAGTATCGAGGATAGTACGGAAAATATACGCTCGCTTTGTCCGGATTCCGATGTAAAGGACGGTTTACGTCTGCGTACAGAGCAAAGCGATGTCAGTGAGGAACTTTCAGAATGGATAAAAAGTATGGAACTCGACAGAAATGCAAGTGAACAAACTGCCGTAACGCTTACAATAGGAGATACTGTTCTGAATGCGTATCTGAACAATTCTGCTCCGGCAAAAAGTCTGATTGAACAGCTTCCGCTTACTGTAATTCTGAATGATTCCGATAATGATTTCTGCGGCGGCAGACTGGATATATCATACAGTGAAAGTGACGTTCAAAGCGGTTATAAAAACGGTGATTTAATGTTCTGGACGCTTGCTAAAAATTTTGTTATCTTTGTAGACGATGAAGAATTATCCGCTAATACAGGAAATCTCGTTCCACTGGGACATATTACAGAATCGCAGGAAAAGCTGGATGCTTTATCAGGAACAATTGAAGTTACCATTGCATTGGCGGAATAAAGGAGGGGATTACAAATGAAAAAATCAACACTTTTAGTGATGAGTATAATCGCTTGTCTTATGACAGCCTGTGGAAACGAAACAGAAGAAATTATAATGACAGTTGAATCAGAAACTTCTGCTGCAATATTGCAGCAGGAATCTTCTGAAACAATTCCACAAACAACGGAAGAAACAAAGGTCATAAAAACGGAAACAACAGAAATATTACATGAGAAAACCCAATTGTCAGAGGGTGAAGAAAGTGAGGAGGCTACTGAAATGAAAATGAAAATTACTGTAAATGGGCAGGAACTGACTGCAACATTATATGATAATTCTACAGCAAAAGCATTTGCGGAACAGATTCCTGCAACGCTGCCAATGCTTGACCTTTATGGACGTGAAATGTGCTATCGTTTCCCCAATGAACTTCCAACAGATGATGTACAGTATACCGGTTATGAGGTTGGCGAGATTGTATATTGGCCTCCTCGTCACAGCTTTGTTATCATGTATGCACAGAATGGCGAGCAGTTTGAGATGCAGAAAGTCGGACGTATTGATTCCGGTGTGGAGATTTTTGACGGAGTTGGTGATATTGAAGTTTCGTTTGAATTTTTGGAATAAGATAAAGAAATTAATTTCATTTTTTACTGCATTAGGCATATGTGTGAGTTTTACTTCCTGCAGCAATGAAAATTCGCAGAGGATGGAACAAATACCACAGAAATCTACTGAAACGTTATTCCAAACCGATAATCAGGGAACAGAATCTTTTCAGTCAGATGAAGAAATAATAACAACTGAAAATCTGCCTGAAATCAGTACTGAACATGAGGAAATTCACCGCAGTAATATTTTGATTGCGTATTTTACATGGGCAGAAAATACCAATGTAGAGAACCCGGATAGCGTAGATGTTGATGCAGTGACTTCGGCAAGTGTACTTCTGCCCGGAAATGTTGCGAAAATGGCAAACTGGATTCATGAGGAAACAAGCGGCGATCTGTTTTCCATTATTACTGAAGAAGCATATTCAAGCGATTACGATGAATGCCTTGACCATGCAGTTGATGAGTATGATTCAAATGCCCGTCCTGCCTTGATAGCAAAGGTTGATAATATAGATGAATATGATATTGTATTTCTTGGGTTTCCCAATTGGTGGTACTCATGTCCAATGGCGATTCTGACATTTATTGACGAGAATGATTTGTCTGGAAAAACAATAATACCGTTCTGTTCCCATGGTACAGGCGGATTTGCTGCCAGTTTACGTGATATAGGCAACGAACTTCCTGATGACTGTACTGTTTTAAAAGAATTCGGAGCGTATCGCCCTGAAGTTGACAAATCAAAATCCGATTTGCTTGAATGGCTCAGAGGACTTAATTTTCAATACTGAAAGGAAATAACCATGAACAATAATATAAATTTGCTGAAAATAGCAACAGATGTTATAATGACCGTTTTGTTTCTTTGTATGATGGCGTATCATATAACAGGAAATAAACTGCATGAATGGCTTGGCATTATATTATTTGCACTATTTATTTTGCATCATATTTTAAATATTAAGTGGTATAAAGGAATCTTCAAAGGAAAATATTCTGCTGTTCGTATATTAAGTACAATTTTAAATTTTTCACTGTTTGCCGCTATGATCGGCATGATGATAAGTGACGTTATGCTTTCAAGAGAGGTATTTGGATTTCTTAATCTAAGAGCGGGAATGTTTGGACGCAGACTCCATATGATTTCTACTGCATGGGGCTATATTCTGATATCTGCACATTTAGGCATGCATTGGGGTATGGTGATTGGAAGAATAAATAAAAAAATCAGAACACATAAAAGAGCAATTGAAACTATGAGCCGTATTCTTGTTCTAATGACTGCAATATACGGAATATATGCATTAAATGCAAGACAAATTGCAGACAGATTATTCTTGCTGATAGAATATGCGTTTTTTGATTTCCAAGAACCTGCTTTATTCTTTTTTGCAGATTATATTGCAGTCTTAGTATTATTTGCATCTATAACATATTATTTGTCAAAAATCATGAAAATAAAGAAGGGTGGTAAGAAATGAAAAAAGTTGTTTATATTTGTACGTTGATATTGATTCTGATTTCGCTTGCTGCCTGCAGCAATGAAGATTCAGATTCTATGAACCGCAATGATTTATCTGCTGAGTTTATTCATAATAGCGAAGAAACAAGGTCGGAATCTTCGGCACTTGTACAAAATCAAACAGATACACTAAGCAGCGAAATAATTCAGTCTACAGATGCAGATATTGAAGATCAAGAGTCAAAAATTTTGATTGCTTATTTTTCACTTAATGAGATTGTTCCCGAAGATGCTGACGCTTCAACGCACGCTACGCCTTCCATAGGCAATACAGAAACAGCGGCTCTGAAAATACAAGAACTTGTAGGCGGTGATTTGTTTGCAATAAAGACTGTTAGAACATATCCCGTCGATCATCGGGAATGCTCAGCAGTTGCAGAGGAGGAGATGCGTTCTGATGCACGTCCCGAATTATCGTCGCATTTAGAAAGTATGGATGATTATGATGTGGTTTATATCGGATATCCTATTTGGTGGTATATTGAACCAATGGCGATTCGCACATTTCTTGAAGAATATGATTTTTCCGGTAAAACAATAATTCCATTTTGTACTACAATGGGAGCCGGAATTGATGAAAGTGAAAATAATATTTCAAGCCTCGCTGAAAGTACAGTTGTTTTAAAAGGAGTTACACTTCGGACAGGACAGCAGGATATGACGGATGATATATCATCATGGCTTTCAGATATTGGAATGACTGATTAAGAAAGGTATGTAATACTAATGAAAAGATGTTTTGTGTTTATATCAGCGATTATTTTTACTTTTCCGCTGGCAGCTTGTGATTCAAGTGATACCTCCACTTTGAGTTCGTCTGTTGATAATTTTGAAATTTCCACAAGCAGTGACAGTATAAACTTATCTACTGAAAGTTTTAAAGTGGAAAAATCCGAAAATGAACAGACTTCAGTTACTTTAACTATCGGAAATACAGTTCTTGATGCATATCTAAATGATTCAGTGCCGGCAAAAAGTCTAATTGAACAGCTTCCGCTTACTGTAACTCTGAATGATTCCGATAATGATTTCTGCGGCGGCAGACTGGGTATATCATACAGTGAAAGTGACGTTCAGAACGGTTATAAAAACGGTGATTTAACGTTCTGGACGCCTGCTAAAAATTTTGTTATCTTTGTAGACGATGAAGAGAAGTCAGAAAGTATAGACAATCTTGTTCTCCTTGGTCATATTACCAGTTCACAAGAAATATTGCAAATGCTTGAGGGAACAATTGAAGTTACAATAGAGCTTGCATAGTTAAAAATGAGTGATGATTATGCGAAAATATATGCTTTTAGGATTATTGACCAGTATCGCTTTCTTAAACGCCTGTGGCAATCAGCCAACCCAATCATCGGAAGCCCCCAAAAGCAAATCGTTCTTTGCAATGGATACATATATGACGATTACCGTCTACAGTGAAAATTCTGAATCAGTGTTAAATCAGGCGGAAAAAAGGTTCCAGAATTGTAAAAACTATGGTCTCTTACAGACGAAAACAGCGAAATTTATGCCATAAATCACAGTAGCAGATAGATTTAGGAGCAGTCGGTAAAGGCTATACAGGTGATTTAGTAACAGAAGTATTGAAGGAAAACGGCATTGAATCCGTATTGCTTGACTTGGGTGGAAACATTCAGACGATCGGCACAAAGCCCTACGGAACAGATTGGAAGCTTGGTTTGCGAAGTCCTTTTGGTGAGGGGAATTTTGCAACACTGGAAATTTCCGATTGTGCAGTGATCACTTCGGGTGGTTATGAGAGATATTTTGTTAGTGATGACGGTGAAAGCTACTGGCACATTCTCGATCCAAAAACCGGAAAAACTGCACAAAGCGGATTGGTATCTGTAACAGTTGTTGGAAAAGAGGGACGGCTCTGCGATGCACTTTCCACTTCATTGTTGGTCATGGGACTGGACAAGGCAGAGGAACTATGGAAACAACATGACAATTTTGAAATGGTTCTTGTGGCTGAGAATGGAGAAATTTATATCACAGATGGGTTGGAAGATAATTTTGCACTGAACGAAATATATGGCAATCTGGAAGTAAATGTGGTGAGGCGATGAAACATAAAAAATTTGGATTACAGTTTGCATCTTGATTTTTACTGTCGGAATCATTGGAAGTCTATATTTGATTTTTCGTCCTCACGGTCAGATAGTCAATATTATTCAGGACGGTGAAATTTTGTATACGATTGATCTGGAGCAGGCGGAAGATCAGATGATTTATATTGAATATCAGGGAAGTAAAAATGTGATCCGGATTCAGGAGCATCAGATTTGCGCCATTGATGCAGAATGTCTTGATCAGACTTGCGTTAAAATGGGGGAATTGAAATCAAGTGCTGCACCAATCGTATGTCTGCCTAATCGACTTATTATAGAATTTGTAGAAAATAATGATATAGACTCCGATTCCCGGAGTGAAATTGGGACTTGCAAATATCGTGACTGTTTATGCCATGTATCACTGTACAGTGAAAGAAACGATTACAAGAATTCTTCTCGGTTCGATTTTCGGAGGTAATATCAGTTCCATGTTTTACAGTTTAGGCGGTGCAGTACTTTGCTTAATGGGAATGCTGCTGATGCGGCGTGTAATTGATGAGAAGCATATCTGGATTTGCAGCATACTTGGAGCAGTTCTTCACAATATTGGACAAATTTCCGTGGCAGTAATAATGATGAAAACAACTGCTGTGATCGCTTATCTTCCCTTCTTGTTAGTTTTGGGATGCATTGCCGGAGCGTTTATAGGAGCCTGCGTACAGATACTGATTGAAAGAGTTGGACTTAATCGTATATTTCATTAAACGATGTAATTTTCTGATACTGCACATCAGGAATTTATATAGATATTATTAGGGGTATCGTATTCCGATACAAGGGACAAATCAGAAAAGCAGTCGTATGTTGATACGGCTGCTTTTGCTGTTATTGAGCATAATGATTAAGCGAAACAGCTTGAATTGTTATGCTCTTTTTTACTATTTTGATATTCACAGAAAGTTTACAAATATTTTTTTGAAAACTTTCTCATTTTGATGTACGGAATGTGTTCTGGTATATCAAAAGGGGTGAAAAATGTCCAAAAGCTTATATCTGCAAAGGAGGGATGAACCACGCAGACTTCACCTGAAACGGAGAAGCGAATATGTGCAATGTTTGATTTCTTCTGTAAAAAGGTCATACGGAATTGCAGCAGAAATTTAAAACGAGCAGCAGTCAATCAAAGAAAACATTACAGCACGGGAAGCATATCAGTGCAGTATTTGCTGAATTCACTAACAATGGAGGACAAACGTCCGTCAGAGCAATATCTGATATATGTTGAAGATCATCCATGTATCATCGAAAGCGAACTTCTATACCATACTCTGGAAGATTTGAAAGAAAATCAGTAGAATGTTCTTCTAATGGATTATTGGCTGTCGATGACAGATGAAGAAATATCAAAAAGACTGGAGGTTACAAGACGTACGGTATATAACTTGAGAAATCGTGCGTTCAGCAAAGTTCGAAGATACTATGAAAATCACGGACGAGACCCCTGAATTGAGCTATATCTTAATTCAACAGGCTGTTTGCGGTGAACCACAGGCAGTAGAAACAATTTTACATATTTATGATCGGTACATAAATGCCTTGTCAACTGTTATTGAAGTCAGACCTGACGGTACAGAACGCCGCTATGTAGACGAGGATATGAAAGCAGAGATACAGACAAAGTATCTTGAGGCACTTCCAAAGTGCAGGGTGATAAAATGATACCGATGGATTTATTTGAATTTGCCTATGTACCGGACTGGTACGGGCAGTTGGATGAACTTGCTGAAATAGCACTGCCGGAGCCTTGGAAGTTTAAGAAACCGACAACAGCAACAAGAAATACAGATACGCCCATATTGGAGCGATATATCAATATGATCTTTCGCAAGCAGAGCATTGATTATAATACAGAATCCAATCCGAATAAGGCAGCAAAGTTTTTTCACATTGAAAACGAGTATGCCTGCTTTCACACAGGACTGTACAATCATCGTTACAAAGCGATTTACGGCTGCTTTGAACGCAATAAAAAACTTGATACCACATTTAAATGGTATTTTCGTGGATTTTGCGATGAAGTGTCTCCACGAATGAAATACATCGAACCGCTGCCGGAACGTCCGAGTTATCCGACAATACAGAATGATATTAACTTTAATCCGTAATGGTCCATCAGAGTGAATGTTGAACATATCTTAGGTGATGAAGAAAACCTTGAACGCATTCCGGCTAAAATCCGAAAGGCTAAGAATCTTCCACTTCTGCTGGAAACGGCAGTAGAGCTTGCAAGAATAAAAGCTGTGATAGAACCCGGACTTGTTGTTCCGCAGGGCTATCAGAATAAATTACAGCATTTGATCCTAATACATCTGACCAACATGAAGAAATCCGATCTTGCCATGACGCTGTCTGTAATGGACGGATATTATCTCGGCAACACTTGCCTGACGCTTGAAATGGCATATTTGAATGCAAGAGTCATCGCCCGACCTGTTGCTCCATGGCTGACTGAACTTGTGAAATAATCAAAAGATATAAAATCAGAGAGTCCGACAAGCTGCACTGAGTTTGTAGCTTGCCGGACTTTTTTATTTTAGAAAATCGTTAATATATGCGTGGGTTCAGAACTTAAAATTTATAAATGTGAATTATTTTCAAACTGGTCACGGGTTGACCAGTTTGGGTTGTAGAATAAAAATAGATGATGCAGAAAGGAGGGGAACAGCATGAGTGTCACGGAACGCAGGGCGGAAATTATGAGAATCATGGTTTTACGCTGAAAGAGTACAGTACCGCTTTTGATGAAGTTGTTCAGCGTGTCAGAAAAAACAATCCGCAGAGACATTCGTGCTCTCATGCTGGAATATCCTCTTGAGAGCATTAGTGGAAATGGCGGCGGTATTCGTCTTCCTGACTGGTATTATCCAAATAAAAATCTCTTTTCAGGAGAAGAAATAATAGTTTTAGAGGAACTAATACCAAAAGCCAATGAGTATCAAAGTCAGGTCTTAAAGTAAATACTCGCCAAATTCGGTACAAATACATATCGACCATGCAAAGCATAAGGAGAACCACAAAATGAAAGAAATTCTGAAAATCCCAATCAAAGCAAATCTGTATCAGCATCAGTAGAATGCCTGCCAGTTCGCTTGCGAACGATTCGAAATCCTGCCGTCTGAAGTACATAGTAACGGTGTTGCACTGCTGATGGAAATGGGCTGCGGAAAGACTATCACCAGCATTGCAATAGCGGGAATCCTACATCAATACAGGTATATTAAGAAAATTCTGTTAACTGCACCTCTGTCCATACTCGGCGTATGGGAACAGGAATTTGCACGTTTTGCTGACTTTCATTTTACACTCACTGTCTTGAAAGGCAGCATCTCTCAGAAGAAAGAACAGCTAAAGAAACTGCACTCCATTGATTATCGTGTGACAAAAGCGGAATGTCTTGACTTGCCCGAAATTACGGAAGAAATTCGCACCGTAGAGTTAGAACCAAAAGCTATGAAGCTGTACAAACAGCTTGAAAAAGAAAACTTTGCAGAGCTTGCCGGTTCTGAGGTTTCCGCAATGAATGTTCTGACGAAAATGCTCCGCTTATCTCAGATGACAGACGGTCATCTCACCGATGATGAGGGAGATACCAATTCTGTCAGCACCGCAAAGCTGGAAGCACTTTCTGATATTCTTGACACTATGCTTGCCGAAGATAAAAAGCTGGTTATCATGGCAAGATTTGTGCCGGAGCTGAACGATATTCAGAAATTACTTGAAAAGAAAAATATCGGATATGCTTCTGTTCGTGGAGGTATTTCTGACCGTGCCGAAGAAATCAGAAGATTTCAGAAATATGCAGACTGCCGTGTGTTTGTAGGACAAATCGCAGCTGCAGGACTTGGTATTACACTTGCTGCAGCGTCAACAATCGTGTTCTACAGTTTGTATTATTCAATGTCAAACTTTGAACAGGCAAAGGCAAGAATCCACAGAGTATCGCAGACAGAAAATTGCCTGTATATTTACCTTCATCGCAAAGAATATAGTTGATGCAAAAATTCTTCGTTCCCTGCGTGACAAGGTGGATTTAGCGAGAACGCTGGTTGATGATTATCGTAACGTAATAAATCCGTTTCAGGAAAAGGAGGACTAAAATGGAACTGAATATGTATGAACTTGCGGAGCAGCTGAAACAGCTTCGTGAGGAGAAAAAGGACGCAGAGCAGCGTGTGAAGGACATCAATGCCGAAATCGACAAGACAGAATATGCACTGGTTCAGCTTATGGTAGAAACTGAAACACAGAACTTCACCCGTGCAGGAACTATGTTTTCGCTTACAACAAAAACTTGTGCGTCTGCTATGGCATATTGTAAGGACGAGCTTTTCTCGACTCTGAAAGAAAACGGATTCGGCGAGCTTATTTATGAAACTGTCAATGCAAACAGCCTGTCAGCTTTTGTCAAGGAGCAAATTGCAGAAAATCAGGATACCGTTCCCGACTGGCTGAACGGTCTGGTCAACGTCTATGAGCAGACCTCTGTGTCTGTCCGCAAATCTACAAAATGAAAGGAATCAGAATTATGAAAAATGAATTGGTAGAAACAAACAACACAGGATTTCTCACTTTGCAGGACTTTGATCATGCCAATGTTATGAGCGAGGAAATGGACGGACTTTCGGCTACTTTTGAACGTGTCAAGATACCATAAGGCGGTGGGATCATGTTTGAGATTCCCGGTGAGAACCCCGATGAGCCGGAAACAGTTAAGGAATTTTCGGCAGTGATCCTCTATCAGCATTCCTTGAATGCCTACTACAAAAGCGAGTATCAAGGTGGCTCTAATCCTCCAGACTGCTACAGTCAGGCACAGTTTGCAGTGGAACGTGCTTTATCACAGGAAGAATATTCGCTGATCTCTGCCATGACAAAACAGGTCAAGACTCTCAGCAGAAGCGTCGGATACTAAGCAGATGATGCAATGAACATTGACCCTGAAACAGGGGAAGTTATCGAGCATCTGAATTAAGGAGAGTGCCATGGAAAATTACAGATGTATAACTTCGGTGCAGGAAATTCAAGAGTACATAGACAATGCGTCGGTTGTCGCTTTCGACTACGAAACGTCGCCGGACGAGCCTTACCGAATGGAAGAAAAAGCTGCTCTTGACCCGTATAAGAGCCGTATTGTTGGGTGCAGTTTTTCTATTGAGGAGCAAAGAGTCTGATTTTAGCCACATAGAAAGAAGAATAGTGATTCAGATAGATTTCTTCCTTCTTCAAAACAGAATGAAATGAATCCATGGGTGCGTTATCAAAAGGATATCCCTTTTTACTGTAAGAAAGTCTGAAGTCCATTCTTTTAGCAGATGAGATGTATTCAGATGAAGTATACTGACTGCCACGGTCACAATGACAAGAGAACGATCCATTTTTCTTCCATAATTGTAACCGACAATTTTTCGTGTACAAATATCCAAAATGCTTGCAAGATAAGTCCAGCCATGCTTTACTGTATGAATATATGTGCTTCTGGCTGCCTTCAAAACTTTGCACAAAAGCTTAATATTATGTTCTTTGGAGAGCTTAGTAATTAATCCGACTCTTTCCCTGATTCCTTTATGAAGATAGCCATTACTTTTTTTAATATGATATTTTCTTCCTCAAGTAAAGCTGATTTTTTCTGCATTTTTTTGATCTCTGCCATAGTCTTCGTTTCGGTATCTGAAACTTTGACCTGAGTATACTTTTTTATCCATTTATGCAGCGTGGAACTGCTCATTCCGTATCTTGGTACTGCTTTTTCCTGAATTATACAGGCTTACTGCCATCTGACTTTGCAACATCATTTTTGCTATTCTCAGAGATCAAAAGCCTTTTGAGATCATTACTCCTCAGCAGCATAACACCGCTTTTCAGGCTTTTGCTTCCTGGCAAAGGTCTGCTTTGCTATGCCTTTTTAACTATTGTGAACTTTTTGTAAACTCCTCTTCCTGTATATTGACTTTTCTTAGCCGGACTCATTATATTTGTTGTTTTCCATGCTTTTCTCTCCTTTTTATTATTATACCTTTTTCGCCTTTTTGTGTCTACTTTTTTAGTATAGCATCAATCTGCAAGAATCTTTTCCTCTGCAACAGACAGAAAGCAGATGTTTATTTACTGGTTATGCTTGCTGACAAACCGTTTAAAACAAAGGAAATCACAGGTCAGCTTGGATGTTCAAGGCTCTCTTTTGCAGATGAAAATTCTCTGCTGGAACTACTGAATCTTACCCCCGGTTCGGCAACAATTCTGGGTTTGATGAATGATACAGAAAATAAGGTTCGATTGCTTGTGGATTCGGATTTATTGAATGAAGAATATTTCGGCTGCCATCCGTGTATCAATACTTCAAGTCTGAAAATAAAGGCAAGTGATGTTTTTGACAAGCTTACAAAGGTGTTGAAACACGAATATACTGTCGTAACGCTGACAGGAGAATAAGATGAACTACAAAATATATTACACGAAAATCAACTTGATAGATGAGCATGATTTGATACGGATATGATTTTACATAAATGACTTGCATTTCAGTTGAAAAAAAGTGCTATAATATAAGTGTGAAAGGACGTGATGCGTCATGGGTATGAAAGATACAGTAACGAAGGAGTATATGCAGAATACAGAAGTATTTGCAGACACTTTTAATTTTCTGATATATGGCGGCGAACAGATAATAAGACCTGAAAATCTGCATGAACTGGATATGTCTGAAATCGTTCTGCCGTATGGCGATGACAACAAATCCGAGCCGGTGCAGAAATTCCCTGATGTGCTGAAAATGGCAACAGCTATGGCAGATGAGAATGCGGCATATCTGATTCTGGGCATTGAAAAACAGAGGATATTCATTATGCAATGCCGGTTAGAAACGGTTTATACGATATACTTCAGTACGCCAAGCATGTTTCTGATGCTGGTAAATCGCATAAAAATACCAATAATATAGGTGACACCAATGCGGAGTACCTTTCGGGATTTTATAAGTTGTATAAATTGCTGTCCGTTATTACGCTTGTCGTGTATTTCGGTGCAAGCGAATGGGATGCACCAAGGACGATACGTGATATGATGCTTGTAAAGGATGAACGTATTCTTGCATATACTCCGGATTACAGAATCAAGCCGATCGCACCGCAGGAACTTTCGGAACAGTAACTTGATAAGTTCAGCACTGATTTTTGAAGTACATCAAATTTTCAAAAGATAAAAATCTACTGAATGCTGCCTTGCATGATGATGAAGCTTTCCATAGTGTTTAAGGCAAGCAGCGGTAGTGATCAACACAATTACAAATTTACAGCTTGAAATCAAAGACGGAGAGGAGTAGATTGATTAAAGTATAAAGTTAGCCTTATCTGCAAATAAAATGCGTTCATTTCTTACAATGTTAGGTATAATAATAGGAATAAGTGCTGTAATAACAATTACAACAATAGGTAATTCAATTAGTCAAACTCTCGAGAACACATTTAATCAAATTAACACAAATTACTTCTACGTTTTTTAAAACCTAAACCTTACAGCAAAAATAGTGGCATAACTAAGGAAGAATATTATGAATAATTTTCAATAACAGAAAATGATTATATTAATGATGAAATGCTTAATGAATTAATCAAAAAATATCCTGAAAAATATCAGATTGCTATGGATAAATTCTACAGTGATGCGGAAACAATTAATCATCAAAAGAAATATATATAAACAACCATTGAAGGTATTACAGATGGATTTATTGAAAGATTAAAAGTGGATATAATTAAAGGCAGGAATATTACAAAGAAATTAATCCATTAGGAGAAAGAATATCTTTTTCAATTGATAAAGGTGAAGCACAAGAATTTGTTATTGTTGGTATTTATCAATACTCCGAGGCAAAGCTTGGAAAATTTGAGGTTGGTATCTCTAACGATGAAAAAGTTACTCCCGGTTTATACCATTAAGCACAGCTCAAAAACTAAAAGGAATAAGTAATCCTTATTACGATAATGCAATGATTTTGTGGAATTCGAAATATAACTCAAAAGAATGCGAAGATGAAATAAATGAGTTTTTTCTGATAAATATTCAAAAAACAAACATTTCTATTGAGTCATCTTATTCAGCAATTTTTGTATCACTGATATTTTCGATGCTGATAGGTGTTTTCTTTGGATTTTATCCTGCAAATAAGGCGGCAAAAATGGCTCCTATTGACACATTACGTTATGAATGATTTAATTATATCATGAATCTGTGAAGTTGAAAATTATAGAATAGTCGCAAACAACGTAAAATTGTATCTTTTTGACATATTGAGTCTTAAATTTTAAACTGTATAAATTCTGAAATCAAACAAAATTCACCAACAACTGCTCTTGTTATTATGTCCACAAAATACAAAAGCGGTCTTGGCCTTTTTAACATGGCATGTGTATTAATATTGTCCATATCATGGGTTTGAATTTCTGCAATCAACTATTGTCCGCCAAATATGTAGGTGTCCATTTTTATCGTTTGCATTAATTAAAGTCTGTGATTTAATGCGACAAGATTCTAAAAGACCAAAGAAACGCAACCCAAGCAAAGAAACGATATCACGTAAAAGGTTGCATTGTATCAAAGATTGAGTCTTTAGCCATATTTGCACCTAACGAATGATACAATCGTTAGGTGCATTTTTATCGTGAAAAAGCCAAGAAATAAGGTTTTTCAGGCTATTATAAAACGATAGCAAGTAATCGTTTTTTATTAAAAAAACTGAACTGTATACTGAAAAGTGTAAATTGTTTCTTGAAAAATTATCATTTGAAATTATCTTCCAACTGCAATATTCCTATAGTTTCATAAACATTTGATGCAGCCTTAAATCATTTGTAAGCTCAGGATGAAAGGAAATCCCGATTTGATTTTGGTATTTTACAGCAGTTATTTTATTATCCGTAACATTCAGGACTTCTGTGTCATCGGAGAGAATTTTTTCAATATACGGCGCACGTATGAAACGCATGGGATAATCCGAAATACTGCCTATATTTCCTAAAGTGGAAAAGCTTCCAAGCTGTCTGCCATAAGCATTTCTGCAAACGGTGACCGGAAGCGTTCCGAAAGCAACATCTTCGTTACCGGCAATTTCCTGTGACAGCAAAATGAGTCCTGCACAAGTTCCAAGCGTCGGGATTCCTTTTTTTATAAGTAGTTTTAAAGGTTCAAGCAGACCCAATTCTTTTGCAAGCTTTCGCTGAACAGTGCTTTCTCCTCCCGGAAGTATGATACCATCAAGTTTAGTATCTAAATCTGAGATGTTTCTTATAAATGTATATTCCACCGAAAGTTTTTCCAATGCATTGGCGTGTTCCTGAAAAGCGCCTTGCAAAGCTAAAATTCCTATCGTCATTATTTGCCTCTTTCCGCCATAAGCAAAGCGATTTCCTGTTCATTGATACCAACCATTGCTTCGCCGAGGTTTTCGGAAAGCTTCGCAAGAATATCGGGATCATCATAATTTGTGACAGCCTTTACAATAGCATTTGCACGCTTTTCGGGATCTCCGGACTTGAATATACCTGAGCCGACAAATACCCCCTCTGCGCCAAGCTGCATCATCAGCGCAGCGTCAGCAGGCGTGGCAACTCCTCCTGCTGCAAAATTCACAACAGGGAGCTTTCCATTTTCATGTACATATTTTACCAGATCTAATGAAACTTGAAGCTGCTTTGCCTCCTCAAAAAGTTCGTCATCACGCCTTGAAACGAGACGTGCTATTTCGCTTTGAATTTTTCTCATATGTCTTACAGCCTGAACAACATCGCCTGTACCCGGTTCTCCCTTTGTGCGTATCATAGAAGCGCCTTCCGCAATTCTTCTGAGAGCTTCACCAAGATCCTTTGCACCGCATACGAAAGGTACGCTGAACTTTGTTTTGTTGATATGATAAATGTCATCGGCAGGGGATAACACCTCGCTTTCGTCTATGTAGTCGATTTCGATTGCTTCCAGTATCTGAGCTTCCGCAAAATGTCCTATTCTGCACTTTGCCATGACAGGTATACTGACAGCATTTTGTATACCCTTTATCATAGCAGGATCGCTCATTCTTGATACGCCGCCTGCTGCTCTGATGTCGGCAGGGATCCTTTCCAAAGCCATAACTGCACAAGCGCCTGCTGCTTCTGCTATTTTTGCCTGTTCAGGCGTTGTAACGTCCATAATAACGCCGCCCTTAAGCATTTGAGCCAGTTCCTTATTAAGTTGGTAACGATTATTTTCCATGATATTTTCCTCCAAAAAAGAATATATTGACAAAATGTCTTGATTATAGTATAATTCAGTTGTGACCTTGTTTCAAGATTCAAATAAATATTTTTTAATAAGGTCAGATTGGAGAAAATTATGCTTTATTATGAACTTGATAATACCAGATCTGAACCGCTGTATGTTCAGATATATGAAAAAATTAAAGAGAATATTGAACTTGGAGAAATAAAACCGGAAGAAAAATTACCGTCAAAACGTACTTTTGCAGCACAGTTGGGCGTAAGTATTATCACTGTTGAAAATGCATATAATCAGCTTGTGGATGAAGGCTATATAAGGTCAGTTTCTAAAAAAGGATATTATGCGAGAAGAGTTGAGAAAAATATTTATGCAACAGCAGGAAAAGAAGTGCCGTGCGAAGTTCAATCTGACGGAGACAACGACATGGAAAACGAGCTTTTTCCCTTTACTGTCTGGGCAAAGCTGATGCGTGAAGAGCTTTCAGGTAATCAGCGTAAGCTGCTGACCAAACCGCCGTTTGAGGGAGTCTACGAACTGAGAAATGCCATTGCTGAACATCTGAAGCGTTTTCGCAACATAAAAGTTATGCCGGAGCAGATAATAATCGGCGCTGGAACAGAATACCTCTATATGCTTATAAATCTTCTCTTTGGTGATAATTACGTTTTCGGAGTGGAAGAACCGGGCTATTCCAAAATAGCAGATATTTACACGAATTATAATATAAAATGCGAGCATATACCCATGCTTGATGATGGGATAGATATGGATCATTTGAAAAGTATAAAGGCAGATATTATACATATTTCACCTTCTCATCATTTTCCCACAGGCGCAGTTACGTCTATAGGTAAGCGGTATGCTCTTCTTGAATGGGCATCACAGTCTCCGGATAGATACATAATTGAGGACGATTATGACAGCGAATTCAGATTATCCGGAAAGCCTATTCCGTCTTTGTACAGCATTGACGTTATGGATAAGGTCATCTACATGAACACTTTCAGCAAGAGTCTTTCTTCTACTATCCGAATCAGCTATATGATACTTCCGGCGACACTTCTTGAGAAATTCAGAAAAAATTTTGGATTTTATTCCTGTCCCGTATCAAATTTTGAACAGTATACTCTTGCAAGATTCATTGATGAGGGACACTTTGAAAGGCATATTAATAGAATGCGTGTTCATTACAAAAAGTGCAGAAATCATTTGTTTGAACAGATGAAAAAATTCGATATATTCAGAAATGCAGAGGTTTCAGGTGAAAATGCAGGTTTGCATTGTACTGTACGATTTGATACAACGCTAAGTGACGATATGCTTCTGGAGAGTATTACCGAACTCGGCTTCAAGGCTTCGCTGATGAAAAAGTATTACTATGAAAAGGATCAGCCGGATCTTCATACGCTTATTTTTTTCTATTGAATCAGAAGATTGAGGAGTTTTAGAACTTGTTATCATAGGATTTGTGCGTAGATTTTCGAGCATAATTTGAATGAGGGCAAGGCGAAAAAGCGAAAGCATACTATCATATGGTGAGATTTTTTCAACACAGCAATCGGTAAAAGTTGCCGAAAAAATTCGTGTAATATCCTATGAGAACAAGTTCTTACTTCGGCTCAAAGGTTATAGGGAAAATGTATTGGACATGGTGTCAATATCATGATATAATATCCTTAAAGCATACTATGTATATGTGCAAAATAAATATAATAGCAGCAGGAGGGGAATATGGAAAGACCAATTGAAACAAAGTGTTTGCATTTAGAAGAAACAGAGGACTATACAGTAAATTATGGTGCAATAAGTTCCCCGATTTATCAGACAGCAATGTATACACATTAGATGAAAAATAACAAGGCTGTGATAGATTATGATTTCTGCAAGGGCTGCGGTATCTGTAATAAAATCTGCAAGCCAAATGCGATAGAAATGGAGGATGAGAGAAAATAAAGAAATTTTTATCAGGTGACGAAGCGTTTGCAGAGGGTATCAGACTTGCAAAGCCTGCCGTGATCTCGTCATATCCCATTACTCCGCAAACGATTGTTGTTGAACGGCTTTCGGAAATGGTAGAAAGCAGAAGTTTTGAATTCGAATTTATTCATGTTGAGTCTGAGCATTCCGCACTGTCATGCGCTATTGGAGCAAGTGCGGCAGGAGTGCACACATTTACGGCGACCAGCATGACAGCATTTCGCAGCTTGACAGCGGTTGGATTCAGGCGTATGCGGGAAATGTGCAGGAGGGTCTTGACCTTGCACTGATGAGCTACTATATTGCCTAAAAAACGTCAACGCCTTTTATGGTGAATTTGGACGGATTTATTCTCCCCCATACATATGAAGAAGTGGATATTCCCGACGAGTAACAGGCAGATAAATTTCTGCCGAAATTTGAAACGGATAATAAGCTTGATTTGGAAAATCCCAAAAATATGGCGTTTTCAGCAGGTCCTGACTACAACTAAATTTTCAAATTCAAGGAGCGTCAGGCAATGCTGAATGCTGTTTCCGTGATAAATGAATCGGAGAAAAAATTTGCGGAAATATTCGAAAGTAGACAGAAAAAGAGAAAAAAGTTAATGAATTTTTTTGAATTTGACATGAGATCAAATGTCGTTAGCAGAATGAGGACGTTTGAAATTGTAAAAGTGAATGTACTCAAAAACAGACAATTCCAGTTCCTCAATCGAATGATAAGAGTTACGATTTATTTCTTCAAGTTTAAGAAATTTGAAGAAAGCTTCTGGAACAGCATTGTCATAAGGATGTCCATTTTTAGAAAACGACTGAATAAAAGTTGCTTTATCAAGTCTTTTTCTGAATATATCACTTGTGTACTGAGAATATCTGTCAGAATGGAATATCACATTTTTTGGATAATTTCTGTTTTTCAATGCTGATTTAAATGTGTCTATAACAAGTCTGGTATCAATTTTGCGACTGATCTTAAGTGCTATCAAACGTCTGGAAAACAGACCTATTATTACACACAAATAGCAAAATTTTCTTCCGACTTTTATGTATGTAATGTCGCCGCACCAAGCCTTGTTCGATTCTTCGGAATTAAAATGTTTGTAATGGCTGCTGCGGTTCACAATGAGAACACGGCACAAAGTTTTGACAGCGTGTTCATGACGTAGGAGGTACACAGCATTCATTCTCTCCTGGAGTGTGGAGTCATTATGGCAAGCGCTTTTTTATATGATGTTTTCTTTATCAAGCTGAGCGTTTCTTTTTTGCAGTTCCTTGATCTGCTTTGCTGTCATAACGGTATCATTGTCAGCCTTGACTTCTGAATAAAGCTTTATCCAACGTGAGATTGCACTTACCAATATTCCGTATTCTTTGGATAGTTTGCTCTGCGTCTTTCCGTTCATGTGTAATTCCACTATTTTTGAAAAAATAATGTTTTCACTGAAAATATATATTGTAAAAGAAAACTGCTGTAAATCAAGGGAAAATTAACATTTCCTGATTTACAGCAGTTTGCTGTTTATTCAGATTTTAATTTCTGTGCCACAATATTGCCATCATGTAAATCTGCAACAGAAGGTAAACAGTTTAATTTAACAGAACTCTAATCATATATGTTAAAAGTGAATATATGTTCTGATTATCGTACGAATTTCAACAATAAATATTGATTTTCATGTTAAAATATGGTATTATAATAAGAGTGAGGTGTTTTATATGATTCGAATTGCAATTGTGGATGATGAAAATGTTTTTTTGGAGAGAATAAAGTTATTATTAGTGAAAATTATGGATTCAGTCGACATAGAGTATACAATTAATACTTTTATCGATGGTGATGTTTTTTTAAGCAGCGACATGACATTTGATTTATTACTGGTTGATATTGATATGCCCAAAATTAATGGTTTTGATTTAGTGAAACGAATGAATTCTCTAAAGCTAAAATGCAGTCGCTATTCTGTTATATATATTTCAAATTACGAAAATTTAGTATTTGAATCATTCAAATATTCTCCTTTAAGATTTGTGAGAAAAAATATGCTTGAATCTGATTTCCCAGAAGCTATAGAGGCATTTTTATCCAAATACTTGAATGAAAATAATTGTTTTGCATTTATTGACAGAGAAAGAAATGCATATGTAAAAATCCGGCTCATGGATATCATGTATTTTGAATCGTTTGGACATGATATTTATGTTATTGAAAAAACAGGAAAAATATACAAAATCAAACGAAACATTGACTATACATTAAACCGATTAGAGAATAAGTATAGTTCCAACGGTTTTATCAGATCACATAAATCTTATCTTGTTAACTATAGACATATTTATAAAATACATGAAAATAAAATTTACTTTATGAATGGAAATATTGCACTTATTACTATTCGCAATGTTAAAGAATTTAAAATTAAATATCAATCTCTTGTAATGAAGGAATGAATATGAAAGAAATAATTATTGATAGCATTTTTTGTATTATAGACACTTGTATAATCACATATTTTTTTGAATCGAATTTTAATAGGCGTAGGTTACGAACGATATCTTCTTTAATTTTAATATTCTTTATATTATTATCTGCTGATATGTGTATAACGTTTTTAAAAACGCCATTCTATTTGCAATTAGCAATTTTCCTTGTGGTATGTGAGTGGATATTATTTACTTTCTATAATGGAAATATACTAAAAAAGATATACACAGTTATTATAACTATTTTATTAACAATTATACCAAGTTTATTAATTATTTATATAATCTCATGGGTTTCTAATGTGGATTTTGCAAACTTAATCAGTAATAATAACATCTTGAAAATAATCACGAATATATTAAGTAAATTTTTTCAATTTTTAACTATTCAGGTTGTCTTACTATGCGAAAAGAAAAATAGGTTTAAAATAGATAAACTAAAGTTACTTATATACTCAATAATAACGCTTATCTCTATAATTTTAATAACATGTATAAGAAATAGCCTGAACAATAAAAATATAAATACAACTTTCAGCATATATATTACGATAACTATAATTATAATAGATTTTTCTGTCTACACAATTATACATTATTATTCAGAAATAAATCAAAGAAATATTGATATAGAAATGCAGAATCTAACTATTCAACAGCAGCAAAAGGATATAGAAAATATAATTCAGGATTATTATGAAACATTAAAAATTCGACACGATATAAAAAGATATCTTAATATTGCTATTGAAATGATAAATGAAAAAGAATATGAAAAACTTGAAGCTTATCTTCATTCGTTTCAAGAAAATAAATTTGGGAATGCGAAAACTTATATTAATACTAAAAACAAAATGTTTAATGCAATCATAAATCAAAAGTTAAATGAGGCGGAAAAGTATGATATCAAGATTGAATGTTTTATCCTTGATGATCTTGCTGATTTTGGCGGAATGGATGATCTGGAACTATGTTTGATTTTTCTGAATCTGCTCGACAACGCTATTGAGGCTGAAAGAAATATTGATACGCCGATAATTAAGTTTAACATTTTTCAGAATGCCGGATATATTTGTTTTAAAATTGAGAACAGAGTAGATAAAGACGTTCTTTCAATAAACCCAACGCTTGCTACTACAAAAAAGAACAAGAATATACATGGTATCGGACTTAGATCGGTTCGAGAGATTATAGATAATCATGATGGAATTTTTAACATTACACAAAACGACAAGTGGTTCAGCGTTGAGATAATGCTTCTTAAATCTGCAGTTTAGATTTCAACTTTGCTTTTTAGGACAAAAAACTGTTTTTTAGGGTGTATGTATTGACTTTACATTTTTGATCAGCTATACTAATCTCAAGGGGTGATGATATGATTCATCGACTGAGTTTGGAGATAGCTGATTATTTATTTTATCGGAAAATTATTTCTATTGATAAATATGATGTTTACAGTTATGGTTTAGAAATGATAATATCAACTGTACTCGGTGTAATATTAGTTCTGATATGCGGGATATTAACTAATTCCCTTTTAAATGCAATTGTATTTTATGGATTATTTGTTATTCTTAGAATGTATACCGGAGGTTATCATGCCGATTCACATATAGCTTGTAAATTAACGCTGTGTTGCTCTTTCCTGATAACTAATTATACATATTATGTTTTCACAGATAAATTCAACATAATCATATATGCATTTATTTCATTATTTAATTTATTGACAGTTATATTTTTTTCTCCGATAGAATGTTCAAAAAAACCGTTATCAAACATAACAAAAAAAAGAAACAAAATCATTAGCATTAGTTTGTATATATTATTGATATTGGGTTCGTTATGTTTATATTATATGTCATACAATGAGCTTGCATTATTTTCCATTCTTGTTGTAAGTAATGTTTCTTTGCTCATGTATATAGGTATTATAAAAGAAAGGAGTACTAAGCATGAAATTTGATAATCTTCTTAAGAAACTCGCTGATCTGGCAGAGGCTACAGCTATTAGAGCAAATGGAATGACATCCTGGTGGGATACATATCAGCCTGATGAACCGAAGTCTGTAAGAAAATTGGCAGAAGAGAAAAAAACTCTTAAAAAATAACACAACAAACAACGTGTGATCAGAGCTATGATTCACTTATTGACTTGGAGAAGTGTTTTTATCTGTGGTCAGTCAAGCCTCAAATTTAAGTGCAATCAAATTTACAAACTACTGACAAATCATTCAGGAGATGTTTTGTGAAAAAAATATTTAAAAAGGTTATGGTCAGTCTTATTGCGATAGCCTCGTTATCCAGCTTGTATTGTATAAACGTTTCAGCTGCTAATGCTACGGTTACTGTAAGTGCAAATCAAACATGGTCATATCTTGGCAACAAATCACGTACGGGTAAATACAGCTACATAGCAATGAGAAATTTATCTGTTTACCCCACTTATGGTGGCGAAGATAATTTCAGGTATATTCAGGGAAGCGCTAACAATGAGAATGGACGTCAGATATGTAATGTGTTAACACTTGATGAACAAAGCAATGAAGCTTCTTATCCTTCAATTTATGAAGGCTATCTTGATTCAGAATTTGTTAATTTTAAATTCAGAGGCAATAGTCCAAATTATGGTGCAACAGCAAGTGTTGTTTATAATCCCATGTAATAACGTTTTTATTGTGTAAATAATTCCGAAATCGTCAATGCAGGTTAAGGCAGCCGTCTTAAACTTGCATTGACTTATTCATATTTATAATCGGAGGTCTTTATGTTACATAAATCGATAAAGTTGCAGATTAAGATAATATCACGCCAAAAATGGTTTGCATTATCGATCGCAGTAATATACTTTTTTGTAATAATAAATTACTTTAAAAATCTTCACGACTTTTATAATTTTGATATTTCTCGAATGATCCATCCAATGAAGATGTCTTTGCTCAATACCTACGGAAAATGGGGATTTTACTTTATGCAATATCTTCCTCTTTTATTGGTAATTCCTGCTTCGTTTTCATTTGTGAAAGATAAAGATAATGATACAACGATATACCTGTGTTCAAGATTTGGGAAAAAAAATTATTATTATGGAAAAATAATATCTGTATTCTTGATGACATTTTTAGCATTTGCCGTACCACTATTCTTTGAATATCTGCTAAATATAATTACATTCCCATTAAACGCAGTTGGAGACAGAACTAATTACCCCTCCTTTGATTTATATTACTTAAATTTGGAAAATAGATATTTGTTTTCAGATTTGTGGAAATTTAATCCATATTTATATTATTTTGTATTTGTAATAATGTTTTCATTTGTTGTTGCTTCTTTTGCAACATTTGCATTGGGATTATCTATGACACCAATTTTTAAATATAAAATACTTATATTCCTTCCTGTATATCTGTTGATGACACTTTTTAACGGATTAGGTTCTGTGATCGGAATAAGAATGAATTATACAGATTATCTTATGTCTTTTGATTCAAGTGAAAAAATAGAACAATTATATTTAATCATATCAGTAATAATATTACTTGTCACAGTGGCTGTAACAAAATGGAAAGTAAGCAGGGATACGTAAATGTACAGAATGAAATATGCTGTATGGGCAGTTATATTGGGAATTCTGTTCGGAATGGTGCATACAGTGAATACACAGTCTATATTACTGAGCGATGTGTTTTTAAAGCTTTCATTTAGCGAGTATATTCTGACGCCAAATAACGCTTCATATTACGATAAACTTATACTTTGTTTTTTCCCTTCAATAATATTTCAAGTAATTTCCGGAACCGAGGTATACAGGCATTTCTGCACAGGTGCAGTTTACTATTTTTCAAGATGTACAAACCGTAAAAAATGGTATATAAAGGAAATATCCAATCTTTATCTGATAAGTCTTCTGTATTTTATTTTTTTTGTATTTAGTTTTACTACTGTATTTGAAGTGCTGTATACAATAAAATATGATAGCATTATATCAATTTATCTGTGTTTTTACTATCTTATTATTTTTTCACTATGGAATTATATTTTTTCGTTATTACTGAATATTATAGCGTTTTTTCTAAAAAGCAGCGGAGGTTTTATTGTATCATTTGGGGTTCAGTTACTATTCATATCGTTTTATGTGATTTTTCAAGAGAAACTTTATAAGATTTATGATGGGGATGTTGATGCTGTAAAAATCCTTAAAGCGATTCCGTTTTCTCATCTTATAATATCATGGCACAGCAGTGCAAATAAAAATATAAATTCTCTAATAAACATCTATAATATAAACTTCGACTTAAATCTTTCCGTTGTTATCCTTATTGCGGCTGCCGTCATAGTAACTCTGATTGGAATGATTGCTGTCGAGAAGACAGACTTTATTTATTCAAACAAAGAATCGGGAGGGTAACAGATGAAAATAATAGCTGAAAATATTTCCAAAACTATAAAAAATAAGATAATACTTGATGATATAAATCTTGAACTTGAAAACGGTAAAATATATGGTTTTGTTGGTCGAAACGGATGCGGCAAAACTATGCTTTTCAGAGCGCTGTCAGGATTAATGCATATTGATTCAGGTAAGATAACAGTGGATGACAAGGTACTGCATAAAGATTTTAATGTGTTAGAAAATCTCGGTTTAATTATTGAAAATGCCGGACTTTATAACGAGTTTTCTGGCTTCAGAAATTTGAAATTACTTGCCGATATCAATAAAAAGATTACAGATGCGGAAATAAGAAAAGCTCTTTCGGACGTTGGTTTGGATCCCAACGATAAAAGAGTAGTAAGAAAATATTCACTTGGAATGAAACAAAGGCTTATTATCGCTCAGGCAATTATGGAAAAACCTGATATAATAATGCTTGACGAGCCTACAAATGCTCTTGATGAAAGCGGAGTAAAGATAATTCGTGATATTATATTGAGAGAGAAGGATAGGGGAGCATTAGTGTTAATTGCAAGCCATAACAAAGAGGATATTGAAATTCTTGCTGATCAGGTTTTTTATATGGATAATGGAAAAATAGTATCGACAGAGGGTAAAAGATATGAATAAGCTATTTTTATGTGTTTTATCACTTTTAATATTGATGCCGATTGCAGCAGGTTTGATCTGCCGCCAAAGCTTTACTGATATAAGTAAAGAAGATGCGCCGTTTAATCACTTTGAGATTGGCTTAATAAGTGAAAATCTTGCCTTGAATGTAAAGGATTACATAGAAAATGATCTCGAATCGGAAAGCAATTACATTTTGAAGGTCACTCCGGCAGATGATGTTAAATTTTCTTTTTTATGTTATACTGAGCCTGTGAAAATATTGAAGGTTTATAAGGGCGATAATTTACATATTGGAGATGAAATTGAAATCCTGAGAAATTCCTCCAATATATTCTGGGATATGAATAATACTGATAGTGTAAATATGGGATTTGTAAATTTAATGAATTCTAATGAAGAATATCTTGTTTTTCTGAAGGATAAGATAAGCGAAAAGGCGGTATATAAAACAGTCCCATGTTTAATGGCAACTATTCTTTCATATAAAAATCATGACAATATGATAATTTCAAAAGATGGATCAGATGCGAGTACAACATCCTATCAAGAGGTTTGTAACAATGAATTTTTTGTTAGTGACGCTGCTGCGTTAAATATTCTTGAAAAAGAAAAAAATAATCTGACACAAAAATTTAAATAATTTTTACATCATGCAAAGGAAGTGCTTTAATATATTAAATTTAAAAAGGAGTATTGATATGAAAAGAATAGCAAGCATTTTAGTGCTAATGACAATAGAGAGTAGTATCCTGTACACGATTTAGTCCATGTAACTTGAAGGCAGTGGCGGCAAATGACGCCAATTCTCCATGAGGTATAACTAATCAACTTCAAATTTGGGAATATGGAAACGGTAATTAATCAATAGTGGATATTGAATTAATGATATTTATTTTATAGTTGCAAGATAAAAGTAAACAATCTGTCATTTAAATCAAAATCAGTCGATACATAAAAACGTATCGGCTGATTTTGTTGTACAGAAATTGTTATATTATATAGTTATTTGAAAAAAGAGCATGATGATTGTGAATACTGCCTGCAAAATTAAATGATGCATTAACATGATAAACATGAAAACAAGCACTCCAACAATTAGTATCAATCCTTTTATAAAAATTGCTTCGCATATGACCAGACTTGGATTTTATGCCGTTTCAAAAGATAATTACGTGAAGATTTCGCACAATATACGTGAATATGAAAACTATTGCGTAATGCTGTGCGATAGTGATATGGACGTTGATTTGACATATGCTGCTACAAAAATAATCCTGACCGACCGTTCCGATCCGAATAGATATATAATTGAAAAGGACGGGATTTTATATATTTCAAAAGATCTCAGCGAAGATTGTATATGCGAGATCCTAAAATATCATCTTAAACAAGCAGATGAGGATACGCAAATCAGCAAATGTGTCACAAAAATCTTATTGGAATTAGGCGTTCCTGCTAACTTAAAAGGTTATGAATATCTGAAAGTATCTATAGAACTGGCAGTTAAAAATAGTAACTTATTCAGACAGGAAATTATGAATCTGTATGCGGAAGTTGCTGAGCATTGTCATACCAACGTTCGTTGTGTAGAACGTTCCATAAGAACAGTTATTGAATCCATTTATTACAAAAATCCCAAACGCTTTGAAAAGTTTTTTGGTTATCCGATCGGCAAACCGAGAAATTCTGAACTGATATGTCTGATTGCTGAGAAAGTTATGCTTTTAGTGGGGTGAGATTTGGTGATAAATGAAATGACAGGAAAGTATCAGCGCAATGTAAAGAAAACCGGCATTTCAGAGGAGTCTTGTTTATTACAAGGAAAAGATGCAGAAAATAGACAGCGAACCTGAAAACGCTGTGTAATATGAAATAGTACGCTGCTTTTCACGATACTACGCATCATCCGCACATTCATCTGATTTTTTATTCTACGAATCCGAAACAGGGTTATCTTACAAAAGCGGGAATTGATAAAATCCGTTCTGTTTTCGCAAACGATATTTTTCATGATGAATTTTAGAGTATCTATCAGGAACAGACTCTCGGGCGTGATGAGTTAAAAGTATTATCGAAAAATCAGATGTCTGAAATTACAAATCAGATTTAGAACAGAAGTTTTACGAATAAAAATCTTGAAAAACTGGTTATGATTCTGCGAACTCAATTGAAGTCTGTCATTGGCTAAAAAGTGTACGGCTATCTTCCAAAAGAAATCAAGGAAACTGTGGACAGAATATTTTCAGAGCTTGCAGAAACGCCACAGATTGCAGCGATGTATGAGAAGTAGTGCGAGCTGGGACGTGCAAAGTATAAAATATACACGCAGAAAGAAAAGGAGACTTTAAGAAAAGCAGTTAATCACTGGAAATATAGAGAACAAATACTTGATTTAATACTGAAATTAGGAATATAAAAGGAGTGACAAACAAATGAAATGTAAACATTTTTCACAATGGAGAATGAAGCAGCGGTGGAAGCCGTACACATAGCGGAAATTTGGGGATAGGTTTTTGAGCGACTGCACCTGAAGCAACCGTATCCCATTAATAAATTTTTGGAGGTAGTAACATGGTAGACACTATTCGAAATCGTGCTTACAATTACAAGGAGCGCATTGCTCTGTATTCTAAATTTATAGCACTCGAAAAGCAAATCAATAAAATGTATTAATCAGCAAGAGATATTGATGATGATACAGAATATGAAAATGCACTATCCGATATGACAGCGAAGCCGCAATGTATTATGTTCTTGCATGAATTTGAAATACTTGCATTTTTTGATTTTGTATGATATAATATAAAAATACTTTGAAATTTAAAATGATTCAGATTTTATTTAGTGCTATTTTGAATGTGTTGGAAAATTCTACAGTAAAGGGGCGTTGAAATTGAAGCTACTTTTAGATACACTTATTTCAGAAAAAAACAGAGGGTATAAAGGTGGAATTTATCATAAATTACAGATAGATTTTGCATATAATTCGAATCATATTGAGGGAAGTTGTCTCACACACGACCAAACAAGATATATTTTTGAAACAAAAACAATCGGTGTTGATAAAGAAAATGTTATTCGAGTAAACGATATTATTGAGACAGTAAATCATTTCAAGTGCTTTGATTTTGTTTTGGAAACAATAGCAGAACCTATAACGGAAAAATATATTAAGGTTTTGCATAAAACGTTAAAAACAGGCGTTATTGATAATGAAGCAGTGATTGGCGAGTACAAACGTGAAGCCAATATTGTTGGAGAATTAGTAACGGCAATGCCTGAAGAAGTTTCAAAACAAATTCAGGATTTATTATCTGAATACTGTAAGCAGAAATTGAATTTGTATGATGTAGCTGCATTTCATGTTGAGTTTGAACGCATTCATCCATTCTATGATGGTAACGGAAGAGTCGGAAGATTACTAATGTTAAAACAGTGTCTGGAAAACAATATAGTTCCTTTTTTGATTGATGAATTTCATAAAATGTTTTACTATATGGGCTTGAAAGAGTGGCAGATGAAAAAAAAGAATGAGAGATTAATTAATGTGTTTCTTTCAACTCAGGATTATATCAAAGAACTTATGGATTATTTCAAAATTGATTACGATCATACAAATGTCACATATAAAGACGTTATAATGTAATCCAAAAGAGTATAATTGAAAAATCTTAAATAACAATCAAAAGCTGTACAAGGAAAATTTCCCGGTACAGCTTTTGAATTTAGTAGGGGAGTGATAACATAGTTGAAGGATTTGAAAAAATAAGAGGACGAATAGATCCGTGCTTCTGGTGCAGAACAGGGAACGTTATTACAACAAGTGCTGTACCAGAAGAACGGTGCAGAGAGAATCATTTGGAAAAATTAAAAAAGATAAAGAAACCTGCTAAGAAAAATCAATAGGCAAAATAACCAAAATTGAGGAAGGAAATAGAGCATAAAAAAGATATAGCAAAGCTGACGTAAGAAAGCGGAGTTTCAAACGCCAGATGTATATGCACTTATGGAAAGAGCATTACTTAGAGTAGAGTTCCATGACTTTTCTATAGTAAACACGAAGGAACTTGTTGAGTCCGGCGATCATAGCTTCCTTGCCGCACTTACCCTCGCTGCGTTTCTTTTGGATAAAGTCGTAAACTGGATTATTGGCAGGCTTATGCTTGATGAGTGATTGCATGATCTCATAACCTGTCTTCCGCAGATAAGGGTTACCACGCTTGGAGATTCTTCGTTCTGATGCATTGAACGCTCCTGACTGATAAGGCGGAGAATCAATGCCTGCATAAGCAATAAGCGAATGCTTATTACTGAAGCGGCGCACATCGCCGATCTCCGCTATGATACGAGGTGCAAGAACATCACCGATACAATCCATATCTCTTACAATAGAATATTCGGGCAAGGTCTTGCGAAGATCCTGCATTTGTGCTAAAATGGTATTGCGTGATTCCTCAGTCGAGTGGATCAGCTTAATGGCTTCACTAACGGCAATTTTGACTGATTGGGAGTTAGGAAGCGTTGGGATACCGTTTTGAGCAAGGGCTAAGATTTCTGCAGCCTTACGTTCGTTACAACGGTATCCCTTTTTCTTTGCCCATTTGCAGTAATCAGAAGTAAACTTCTTTTCGCCCATATCAAGTATTGCATTGAAATGAATATATCGGTTTACGAATTCTGTCAGCTTGTGATTATCGTTATTATTTTGAAGAATGTCGGATATTCCGAGCATTATCTGATCAAGCAGATTACTGAAATTAACCTTCGCTTTTACAAGTATAGCGGTGATCTGATAATACTGTCTGGCAAGAAAATGCAGCTCATCGTATGTATCGGGAGAAGCATAAGCCTGAACAAGCTCATCCCAATATGTGATGTCAAATGAGGCGATACGCACGGCATCAATCTTATCGGTCTTGGCACGGCGAATGCTTTGAGAGCAATATTTCTTCATTCGCAGGGCGTTTACACAGCAGACAAAAATGCCATGTGATGATAGATATGAAGCGACAGGCAGATGATAATGTCCTGTATCTTCTAAAACAACACGGGTTTCTTCATCAAATGAATTGATAAGATAAACCAAAGAATCAAGTTCATCGGCAGTATGATCAATTTCAAAAGGCGGCTTGATAACCTCGCCACCAGGCTTTAAGATGCAAACTGTACTCTTTCCTTTTGAAACATCAATGTCCACGCTAATCATAATGATACCTACTTTCTGAAAAATATGTAATGTGTCCGCTTGGGAGCTTATTAAATTCATTTTGGTTAGTTACACGAACGCTGCTATGAACTTTCACAGCAGGTACAACCTGCTTAATCGAATTTGATAATAGGAAGGCGGCTGACACTTTCAAATACGAACGCTGAGTTCCAAGGATTGAACGTCAGTCCATTACCTTCTCATTATACTAAAATAAGCATAGCCTGTCACCACTGTAGTCAGCAGTTTGGACTATGCTAATATTGTACCAAAGGATTAATTATAATGAGAAAAAAAGAGGAATTAAAAACAGAAAGAAAAACTGTTCTTATGACTAAATCCCTTATGGAGAATATCGAACAGGAAGCAAAAGAACGTGAAATTAAGCCGAATGCTGTAATTAACGAACGGCTTATGCACAGCAAAAAAACTGTTACACCGTCTGATATGGTGCAGTTTCAGGATTTCGTGAACACTGCCTGTAAAATGCTTGAAAAACATTCCGAAACAGAAGCAAAAAACTTAGAAAGAAAAGGAGAAAAATTATGGATATACTTAAAGTAAAACGTGTGACTGATGGTGGGAAAAGCTATCTCAGCAATGCGGTTGGATATTGTTTTAAGGAGAAACTCGAACCCGGAGAGGAACTTATTGAAACTGTTGGCTACGGCGTCAGCAGCAGAAATCAGAAATCTGCATATTCACAGATGTATGCAGTAAAGAAATATTTCGGGAAAACAGGAGATAATCCGCTTTTGCACTTTGTTGTTTCTTTTGATAACCATGTTTGTGATGCGGAAACTGCCTGTGCATACACCAGACAAATCGCAGAAATTTTCAGAAACGATTATCAGCTTGAAACTGCTGTCCACATGGAAAATCAGGGCGGTTCGCAGTATCACAGCCATTTTATTGTTAATTCGGTGAATTACAATAATGGTAAACTTTTCCACAGCGGTATTACCGAGCTTAAACAGATTGCTATGCAGATTTACGATATTACAGGTAATTATTGCAGTATTAAATTTGAATAATATCTGTTGAAAAAACATTAAAATCAGCTTGCAAAGACAAAACATCTCCTGTTTTTCGGGGAGAGAAACTACGTCAGAAAAATGTAATGGAAATTTTAATAAAATTCAGCCCGACCATTTGGTCGGGCATAATTATAAAATTATTATTCAAATTCTCTTCTTTTTCCGCAAACTTTTTCTTACTATTGTAAATAATTTCTTCAAGGAGTAAATAAAATTTTTCTTCTTTGAAAAAATTCTTTTTTAATTCTTGAACAGTGACATTATGTTTTCTTAACAAATCTTTTATTGCTTCTTGATTATCAACACACCAATCTTTCAATATTGGTAAACTACCGGTGGGTTCTGCAGGGACAAAGTATTTGTCAGTTGTACCATTGATATCGATAGTTTCCCAACGACCGTAAAACCTGAAGAATGATGAGACTTTTTATATTTATATTTTATAACTGAAACAATGCTTATTCTTTGATGATATTTTCGACCTATATAATATTTTCCCATTATAAACATCTCTGCTTGGATCAATACAATGTAATGGTAATATGACTTTATCGCTCATAATAAAATACTTCCTATTTTTTATATCATTTTCTATGATATTCTGTGACCCAAACTGTAGGATTAGCTTGTTTTTTTGATAATAATGCAGGTCACGTTATCTAAACCGTCGTGTTCTACAGCCTTGTCCATAAGACGATAAGCAGCAGGTTTCTTATCATATTCAATTATTATTTCCAGTATCTCCTGCGGATAGAGCATATCTGTCAGACCGTCACTGCAAATAAGCAGCTCTCCGTGATTTAAATCAAGAGGTTCACAGACTGCGGCGTAAATTCCTTTGTTGTTTGGAGCGGCGCCTAAAAAAGCGGTCAATCTGTGTGCATCAGGACTGTGTTAAGCTTCCTCTTTTGTATAGGTGCCAATCTTTAATTTGTACATGGCAAGCGTATGATCCTCTGAAAGCTGTATAAGTGTACCGTCAGTACGGTAATATATACGGCTGTCGCCTATATAAAACGGATAGGCAATGTTTTTGCAAATAAAAGCCATTGCAAGAGTGCAGCCGCTTACATCAGCTCCATTATCCGCAGCCATTTTGCATATACGCCTGTTTGCTTCATGGACGTATTCATTTACGACTTTAGTAAGATCTTGATCTGAAACGTTTTTTAGGCTGTTTGAAAACTCTGATAATACTTCAACAGCTGTTTCGGCGGCTTCCGCACCAAGCTCTTCGCCGCCCATACCGTCACATACAGCAAATATTCGATATTCCGAATCAGTCAGAATATTTGTGACTTTGCTTTCACCACGAAAAATTCCCATTGAATCAATATAAAAGCGGTCTTCATTTTTAGTGCGGATTTTTCCCCGACTCGTAGCTGCGCTTATAAAAATACCTCTATTTTTATTCATGATGTGTATTCTCCCTTTTATAAAGAGCGTACTTAATGTTATATCTTTTTTGATGCCTTAATTTTATCTTTTTCCTTTAAGATAAACTCTTTCAAAACCTGTGTCGGTCAACTTTACGATATCATTATAGATCAGAATATGATTCTTATAATATACGCCTGATCTATGATAATGTCCGGAAAACCAGAGTTTGAAATTAGTTTTCTTATCGATTTCATCAAAGAAATCCGTCAGTCTGTTTTGAGGATAATCATAACTGTGAAAAAGTTTTCGTTGTATACTGCTTGGAAGTGAATGCGTAACGATTATGTCTACTTCCAAATTTGCAATTTCCAGAACCTTCCTGCCATGAGTTATTTCCTGCTGACTCGGGAGTTCTTCCTTCTACATTGTAACACCAAGTTTGCGATACTGCTTATCATGACTTTCTGCACCGCCGAATGCAAAGATACGTTTTCCGTCAATATTAAAAATGCTTCCTCTGCAAAGATGGAAAATATTATCTGTGATTTTTTTTATCTTATCGCCATGCCAATTTTCAACTGGATATTTCTTCAGCATATTGAAATTTTCGTGATTGCCGTCTATCCAGAGCGTAGTCCACGGTTTATCGTCCAACCATTCCAGCCAGTATCTTTCTTCCGCAGAATTATCCCATACCAATCCGAAGTCTCCGCAGATAATCATATAATCCGAACGTGTCAGTTGTTTCTGCATCGGAAAACGATTTGCGGAAAATTTATGTATATCATAATCTCCGTGAATGTCGCCGGTAATAAAAATCATGATCCCAAACCTCTCAAAAATTTATTTCCTGTTTTCAAATAATTTTCAATGTTCTTGATTCACTTGCAGTCTATTTATCTGCCAGCCATTTTTTAGCTGAACCTTTGTCAAATGGATTATATATCATTTCTGCTGGAACATTTAAAGATTGATGGGCGTTATGTCCATCAGTAATTCAATTTAATAAAAGTTCGGTAATTATTAAAGTCTATTATAAAAATATAAATAAAAAAGTTGAAATCCAGCTATTCAGACGAAAGGGATAAATCATTTTATGAGCATTCAAAAAAGGTTAATAAGTATTATAGCAATTATTCCCAAAAGATTGGCAGAACTTAAAATAATGGCGATTTTTATAAAGCTGAAATATTTTTTATCTGACAATTCTGAGTTGTCATGCAGCTTGGCAACGAGATCAGTTAATTCGTCCAATTTAGTTTGCATATAATCGTTGCATGAATAGATTTTATCTATATCAGTAGTTAAATTCTGACTGACATTGTTCAGATTATTTGAAACTTTTGATAATTTATTGTCTAATGAACTCCGGATATCAACGAGTTGTTCATTTATTTCACTATGGTAATTCTGGTTTATTTTATTGCAATCAACAAGGGAATTGTTTACAATATCAAATTTGCTTGATATGTTCAAAAGATCATTATTCAGATTCTGTTCAACGTTATTAATCTTTTTATCAATTTCATCATGATAATCGGAGCTGGAATTTTTGATAATTTCAAAATTCTTTGAAACTTCTGAAAAACTGTTATCAAGTGAAACCTGGATATTTTTGACATTACCATTGACTTCATTATGATAATCAGCATTGATCTCCTTGTCGTATTCAATAAAGTCTGAAATGTATGAGAAATTATTTCCCAATATTTGCTGAATACTATCAAAATTGTTTTGGCTTTTGTTATGGTGTTCATCGCTTGTTTTATTTAAGGATTCAAGGTTGGAAGATATTGATGAAATCTTCGAATTGATTTTTTTAGAATTGTCTTCTATACTTCCTGATATGTCATCCTGGATTTTATCTGTTTTTCTTATTAGATCATCGATAGAATAAGAAAAACGTTTGATTTGATCACTCAATGAATTTAAAGACTTTCCAGAAACTTCAGTATTTTCATTCATCGTATTTTTAAGATCACCTACAAAGATCTCATTGAATAAATCCCTGATGTCATTTTTAGCTTTATCATTTATTTCATTCATTTAAATTCCCTCTCTCGCAGATTATTGAATAATCCTTATCAATTAAGCTAAGCAGCAAAAGATACATTGTTTTTTCAGTTGCTAACGCTTCCTCGCTGTTTATGTTGGCAATAATCTCTGATTGTTGTTTTAGAAATTGTTCACGACCTATTGATAAATAGCTATCTAAAATTTCTGTGTCGTATTTATGTTTGATTTTCAAATTTTCCATCTTTTCATTAACAGCTGCAAGTTCGTCTTTTACTTTCTCTTGAAGTAAGGATGATTCATATTTTTTGTTTTCCAGTAAATAAATCAAAAACTGTTTCCGGGATAATTCATTGCCATTTTCGGTGATTGCTTGATCGATACCAGCATATTCAATCACCGAATCTTTTAACCCTTCGCAAAACACCGCAAATAAATCATTAACCTTATATTGCAAATCGAATTTAGTGATTTTTTTAAACGATCCAATATGGTAACAGGATAAAGTTCATAGAATAAGTTGTCCAGCTGGTCATCTATGATATCTGAAATTGAGATACAATTTGCATCTAATTTTTCATTATCATCCTGAACTTTTTCATTGAATTTATTTATGTAAGCAGTACGAATTTCTTGAAGAGCTTCTTTGAGGTCTTCAGAAAATTTTTTATCTTTGTCTTTGAAGTTGCCGAAAGTGTTGAAATAGCTTGGACTAATGCTGAAATTTTCTGGCATATCGGGAGAAAGCTTACGCAATTCCCTAAGAATTTTTCTTTCATTATTAAGGTTTTCAATTTCAGTTCTATGACTTTTAATCCTATTTTGACATTCTTGTAAACCTTTATCGAGTTCTTTAATTCTTTTTCTTAAATTCTTCCGCTCGTCCTCTAATTTGACTTTCTGATTTGTAATAACGCTATAAAGCTCAGATTTTATTGAGGAAACTATTTTATCAAGAGTATCGTGTTTTTTTGCTTTAATCGTTTCAATCAACTGTTCAAGAATTGAATTGCAAGTCTCATCTATTGCTTTGGCATAATCAGGATGATCATTTTTAAAAAATTGTAAAGAAGTGCCAAGTTCAAGAGGAAAAACATCTATTTTATTATTTTCTCCAAGTATCTTTTTTATTTCATCCTCATAAAATCGCTTTATTCCATTTAAATATGCAGAATTTTCTTTGATTTTGCTTATCACAGTTTCGTTTTTGTATGAATATGTTGTTACAATAATAAACTTGTCAGGCTGTTCAAACCAGTAATTTGCATAATCAGAAATATATTCCAGCTTCTTGCCGAGTTCGGTTATTTTATATGACTGGCAGACTATTATACAAACATCTAACAGTCTGAAGCAATGACTCATGATTTTATTCAGGTGATTTTTTTCTTTTTGGTTTTTGCTTTTTACACCCGGAACGTCAAGAATATCAATGCCAAAAGCATTGTTGTTTTCACGGAAATATTTGCGTGGAATATATATGCACATTATATCAACTTCACGATTTCCCGATTCAACTTCTTTGCGTACGTCACGGATTTTCTCTTCAAAAGCGGATTCAGTCGAAAAATATTCCGGTTTTTTTATACCTTCCTCAAATTTTTTAAAGCTGATTCCGAAATCATCATTGTTGGAGTGAAGATACATAATGGCAGTAGAAGTTGATGAATTCCCGTATTCAATACCGGCGCGAAGAATTTTTTCAAGATTTTGTGAGCATCCGTTATCTTCACGTATTCCTAAGATTTTTAGGATCAAGGTTGTTTTTCCGACTTGAGGCAAACCGTAGACCATTACATTTTTTTGTGCGGAACTCAGATTATGTATGGATTTTGTGTTCCACATTTTTTCTTGTAATTCCTTCAAAGTTTCATTCTGCCAGCGGCTGCGTTTATCTAAGATTGAGTCCATTTCCGGCATATGCTGTCTCCTTTAAATTCCAACGTATTTCATCAATGCTTTTTTGTATTCTGGAGAGGCTGTTTTTAGCTATATAAGCGTAAGTTAAATCTCTATTGCTGTTTCTGCCGCATAGATGATCACTCAACTTATCCTTTATATTATCCATATATTCCGTATATTTTTTTATGCTGTCTTTTACAAGAGTTTCATAATATCTATTCTTAGCATCAAGGCAGCTTTGTTCAAGCTTTATTTTTAAGCAATCGATTTCCCTCATTGCATTTCTCGTAAATCCACCTGCACCCAAAACAAGAATACCCATTCCTGCATTTTTACTTGAGATCCCAAATGTTGAAGCTAAACCGACAATTATATCAAGCTGTCCGTCGATACCGTCGACGCCCATAGTCAGAAGCGCTCCTAATCCTATTTTCTTTGATAAATCATTTTTAATGTTGTCAGGTTTACTGTCAAGTGTATAGAAAGAATTTTGAAGCACAGCGTTATCAAGGTTTTCCCTGAGCGACTGATCTGTTTCGATACCAATATTAATCTCATTAAGCATGAAAACGGAGGTTGCATAGTTCACGATGAATTTAATGATATTTTTGACATCATATCCTTCTTCGTTACATTCTATCAGGTATGTATCTTTTTTATTGCTAAGCAATGTAAGGGCGTTTTTCATCATAATTTCTATCGGCAGCATTATTGTGCCTTCATTTTTTACCGTAATCTGACGAATATTATTATTCAGACCGTTCTCAACCATATAATCGTTTGGTATAGACTCTGAAAGTGCTTTCACAGCACATGAAGACCAATATTCCTGTCCGTAATTATTATCTCTGACAGCTTTATCTACAATATTTCGGCAGGTACTCAAATCATTATATTGGTTAAGTCCAATTGCCCGACCCACATCTTTGACAATTCCTATTACTTTTTCTGCACGGTGCATTTTGCTGACATTAAATTTTTGTTGATATTCGCGGCATATAACCGCATTAGCGGATAGACTCTGCATTCCAATTGATTTGTTAAGATTCTTTTCAAATGTCTTCTTCGATTTTTTGAACTCACGGTCAAATACATTGATCCAACTTTGAATCTCAGCGTCCTGCAAGATATCTGTAATCTTTATTTTATTATCAATTTCCCTATATATATCCCTGCACTGAGAATATATTTTATTTGCTTCTTCAATTACAAACTGCGCACACTTTTGTTCAGCTGGCTCCTGACTGCAATAATTTTCAATTGCGGACTCAAGAGCATCTATCCATTGTTTATTTTTCTCTTTGTCAGTGTACACACCTGTGCAGACTACGCGGTCTTCGTTTTGTTCAGGAATATTCAAATCATGAATGCAAGTTCTTTTTATGTCCGCAATTGCATTTTTGTCTTCGCCTTTTTCATCGCAACGTGTTACAGCATAAATTATATGACCTTTAAATAAATCGCTCTGCTCTTTCATCATCTTAAAATTCTGAAGTGATGCCAGCCCGGTATGGCTTGAAACCATAATAGCTGCATCGGAGCAGTGAAGAGAAAATTCAACTACATCCTGCCAGTCTGTTTCGTCTTCTTCGAATCCCGGAAGAAGCAGAAAACAGCTTTCGTCATTAAAAAGATGCTGCTTAGGTACACGAAGTTCCATATATAAAACGTCGTTAGTATTATCATCGTTTCTTTTGGACGATATTTCTCTGAATTTAGCAGGATCTGTAATTTTTTCTTCTTCAATTGCATATTTATTGGCTTTACAGGTTTTGCAAATATACATTTCCGGATTTTGTATATCTTTTTCAGTTATAATTATTGGAATTCTTTCGCCTCTTCCTTCGGTCACGTTGAAAAACTCGTCGGAGATGTTGTAAAAGTTTTTGATAAGTGTAGTTTTTCCCTCACCTTGTAATCCTGCGATACAGATAGTTTGCTTTCCGTAAAGTATCGCTGCAATTTCGATCTTACGTCTGGATTCGGTCAGCTTGGAAATTATTTCTGTACTTTCAAGCATTGAATGGTCTATCCCATCAATACAAAATGCCAATTCTCCACAGGCTTTGGATAATTCTTCGAGTATTGTAAATGAAATCATGTTAATTCTCCTTAATTTTAATTTTATTCGTCCCCGGAGCAAATGCTCCGGGATGTTTTTGTCATATAGATGTGTCAACCCATGAAACATAATCCAAAGAAACATATCCTGAATATGATGTTCCTGAAAGGTTTACACTAATAAATATCCATTTGTCGTCTATCAATTCTCTGCTATTGTCAAGAACATTATAAGCGTTGAAAAATGTTCCATAAGGCAATTCAGTTATAACTTGTGAATTAGTTGACAGCTCTGATCGAAGATTCAGCGTTCCACCTTGGGTGTTAACATATCCTATTGTTGAGGAATCTCTTGTAAAACTCTTGTTTGACGATGTGTTAATTCATTCTTTCACGCTACCTCCTGAAATTTTATGATTCATCAATTCCGCCGTTAGGATATCGGTATCTTAAAATCCTTTTTATTCCTTTAAATAATCCCTTTATTACGCCATATTTCATAATTGAAAGCTTCATATATTCGGAACAGCAGGGCTCAAAAAGACAAGCCGAACGAATTGATTCAGGCGCATATTTCTGATATAAACTTATTAATATTATCAATAGCTTTTTGGCATTCAGCGCTATCCAGATCAGGGCGGTGCAAGTGTATAATAAAACTAAAAATTCTTTGCTGAATGAGCAAAAATGAAAAATAAAAAGCAGAATTACAAATGGTATTAATATTGATATAATAAGCGTTGTTGCATTTTAAAATATGTTTATTTTGGGTCGAATAACTATCCTTTTAGAATTTTCTGACGCAGCTTGTTTAAGAATGATTTTTTCCATTTGCTTTACATCAATATCTGATTCTATAATATTTTCATTAACTTTAAAAATGCGGCTCATTTTTTGGAAATATCCTTAATAGTTGTTGATTTTATCTCAAATGGATGCGTTTTCCTCCTGCTCTCAATACACGCAGGACAAGGACTTTTCGTACATTTTATAATTCCCAGATGATAGGGACAAGTTCTGCATTTTTTCATAAAAACATCTCTTTTCGAATTTTTGAGTAAATATTTTTTTGTCAAAATTTTTCTTTTATTATACCATTAATAGAATAACCACTGAAATTTATTGAAGAATA